>NZ_JAHWUS010000009.1:0-2500 GCF_019455445.1 Pseudaquidulcibacter saccharophilus | reverse complement strand
GGCCAATCAAAACACGTGATAGCTGGTTCTCCGCGAAAACTATTTAGGTAGTGCGTCGCGTATTACTCCAGGGGGTAGAGCACTGGATGGGCTAGGGGTCCTCACCGGATTACCAAACCTAACCAAACTCCGAATACCTGGAAGTAGAGCGCGGCAGACAGACGGCGGGTGCTAACGTCCGTCGTCAAGAGGGAAACAACCCTAACCGCCAGTTAAGGCCCCCAAGTAATGGCTAAGTTGGAAAGGATGTGGGATTGCATAGACAACTAGGATGTTGGCTTAGAAGCAGCCATCATTTAAAGAAAGCGTAACAGCTCACTAGTCAAGCGATCCTGCGCCGAAAATGTAACGGGGATTAAGCCATTCGCCGAAACTGCGGATTCACATTTATGTGAGTGGTAGCGGAGCGTTCTGTAAGCCGTTGAAGCAGCATGGTGATGTGTTGTGGAGGTATCAGAAGTGAGAATGCTGGCATGAGTAGCGACAAAGAGTGTGAGAGACACTCTCGCCGAAAGACCAAGGTTTCCTACGTAAAGTTAATCTGCGTAGGGTTAGTCGGCCCCTAAGGTGAGGCAGAAATGCGTAGCCGATGGGAAGCAGGTTAATATTCCTGCACTTGGTGGTGGTGACGAACGTCGGAAGTTATTAGTTCTTATTGGATTGAACTGGTAGCCTAGAAGTTCCAGGAAATAGCCCCACCGTATAAACCGTACCCGAAACCGACACAGGTGGTCAGGTAGAGCATACCAAGGCGCTTGAGAGAACTATGCTGAAGGAACTCGGCAAATTGCTCCCGTAACTTCGGAAGAAGGGAGACTTTTTGTTGGGCAACCAGCAAGAAGTGGCACAGACTAGGGGGTGGCGACTGTTTATCAAAAACACAGGGCTCTGCGAAGTCGCAAGACGACGTATAGGGTCTGACGCCTGCCCGGTGCCTGAAGGTTAAGAGGAGGTGTGCAAGCACTGAATTGAAGCCCAGGTGAACGGCGGCCGTAACTATAACGGTCCTAAGGTAGCGAAATTCCTTGTCGGGTAAGTTCCGACCTGCACGAATGGCGTAACGACTTCCCCACTGTCTCCAGCATAGACTCAGCGAAATTGAAATCTCCGTGAAGATGCGGAGTTCCCGTGGCTAGACGGAAAGACCCTGTGAACCTTTACTGCAGTTTTGTAGTGGTGCTATCGATATCATGTGTAGGATAGGTCGGAGACTTTGAAGCATTGGCGCCAGCCTTTGTGGAGTCACCCTTGAAATACGACCCTTGATCTCGGTGGCATCTAACCGCGGTCCCTTATCGGGATCCGGGACCCTACATGACGGGCAGTTTGACTGGGGCGGTCGCCTCCTAAAGTGTAACGGAGGCGCGCGATGGTGGGCTCAAGCCGGTCGGAAATCGGCTGTTGAGTGCAATGGCATAAGCCCGCCTGACTGCGAGACTGACGAGTCGAGCAGAGACGAAAGTCGGCCATAGTGATCCGGTGATTCTGCGTGGTAGGATCATCGCTCAACGGATAAAAGGTACTCCGGGGATAACAGGCTGATGACCCCCAAGAGTCCATATCGACGGGGTCGTTTGGCACCTCGATGTCGGCTCATCTCATCCTGGGGCTGGAGAAGGTCCCAAGGGTATGGCTGTTCGCCATTTAAAGAGGTACGTGAGCTGGGTTCAGAACGTCGTGAGACAGTTTGGTCCCTATCTACCATGGGTGTCGAAACTTGAGAGGATTTGTCCCTAGTACGAGAGGACCGGGATGAACATACCTCTGGTGGACCAGTTGTCCTGCCAAGGGCATAGCTGGGTAGCTAAGTATGGAATAGATAAACGCTGAAAGCATCTAAGCGTGAAACTAACCTCAAAACCAGGTTTCATTTAGAGTCGTGATAGACCATCACGTTGATAGGGCAGATGTGGAAGCGCGGTGACGCGTGAAGCTGACTGCTACTAATAACTCGATCGCTTAATCTAAGCGGATTTATATGCGATGGAAATCGCATTGGACACACCAATGAATGTAACTTTAGTTATGTATCGCCAAATAGACTTTGGATATCATCAACTAGCCATAAACATCTTAAACCGTGTTTTTCTAATAGACTATGTCACTTTATAACGAATGTGTTTCGCCGACCTGGTGGTTATTCCAGAGGTTCCACACCCGATCCCGTCCCGAACTCGGTCGTTAAGCCCTCTTGGGCCGATGGTACTGCCGCTTAAGCGGCGGGAGAGTAGGTCATCGCCGGGTCTGCGAAGCACATTCGTTCTAACAAGTTTTAACAACCCTCTTTATGATTTTAATTAAAGCCGCCATTGGCGGCTTTTTTAGTTTCTGGTAAACTAAACCTATTCGGACCGGGCCCTGCCAAGCCCACCAATGGTTCCTTCGCTGACTACACCAGTCAGCACATCTTTATCGCGGGGTGGAGCAGCCCTCAACCGAATGAACCCATATTGGGTGAATTCGGCAAACCAAACGAACCGGGCCCTGCCAAGCCCACCAA
>NZ_JAHWUS010000008.1 GCF_019455445.1 Pseudaquidulcibacter saccharophilus | reverse complement strand
CATGGGTTAGATTAGTGATTGCGGTGACTTCACAATCAAAGTCTTTCACCGCAATCCTTCTTGCATCATCATCCTCGTCAATGTCCGCTTCAATCGTTACATCCGATTGTAGGCGGCATTCACAAGCTAATGTCTTACCCTCATCCCTTTCAAAATCCATCAAAGCAAAAGGTGAAGCAGCACCATGGTCAACTTCCCCATCGAGAACATCAACCTTGCAGGTTCCACACAATCCATGGCCGCACGCATGCGGTAAATATATTCCCGCACGCAATGCCGCATCCAACACTGTCTGGCCTTCTTCTACTTCTATCTCTTCGCCCAATGGCTCTATCGTCAAGGTATAGGTCATTAAACGTATTTCCCCTCAAAGCCGTCCAACCCAGGCGTTGTAAAACGTATCAATGACTTATGGCGCACACCTTGTTCACCAATTGATTTGGCAAAATCAGGGGTTATAGGATTACCATCTAATGTCCACTCAACCTTAGACCAGTCGATTTTTTCAAAATCAGGGTGTGTGCCATAAACTGACTTTGCGACTTCTGGCAACGCACCAAAAGGGGTTGGCGGGGGCAATGGTGCCGCCATTGCCGCCACGAATGACATATGTTTATTCCAATATAGATAAACCATCAGATTACCGTGATATTGTTCAGGCAAGTCACGGTTTGGGTTAAAGTCTTTATAATTATCAACAATTGCTTTTACTGGCATATCACCCTCCCCTATTCTGCGGCTTCTTTGGTGGTGGCATTTTTCCAAGATTCCCAAAGTTTATTATCTTCGGAACCGACATATTCGCCTCCATCATTTGGCCCGAACATATAATATGCCAAAACATCAGGAATAGTTGGGCCACCACAATTACCTTGGAAGATTTGCTGAATTGGAAGCCAAGAAGAAATATATTTTTCAGGCTCACGGTCAAAAATATCCTTACAACCATCGGAACAGAAGTGATAATGCTGACCTTCATATTCGCTTTCACGGAAGCAAGTTGTAGTTGGGTCATCAGGTTCTGTGAAAGTCATTGGCAATTGGCAGGTATGGCATAATTGCAAAAGACCATTGTAGTAAAAACGCTTTCCTTCTGCCTCTTGCTGCTTCCAAAGCTCGAAACGCGGGCGATAATATTTATCGAAAGTATTTGGATATTTCTCGCTTAGCCAATCCATATGCTCATCATCAGGCATCCATGCATGAAGACCTGTTACATGGCTTAATTGATATAATAGGCCATAAAGCTGATGTGAAATATGCTCACAAGCCTCAGTTGCTTGTTCGTGATATTTTGGCATCTTAAGACCATAGCGCTCCAAATCCTTGAACAATGAACCACCAGCTTCAACAAAATAGATTTCCCACGCTTCTTTCCAAGACATAACTTTTTTCGGAAGCATGTAGTCCATCATCATTGACACCAAACCAAGCAAGCGGAACCCACGCCAGAACCATTTATCAACCCATTCCTGCACGATTGGTAAATTATCTGGATGCTGTTCAAGCAAGAATTTGATAACCTCGATGCCCAGTGTCATGTGGCGGCTTTCATCTGATTGCGCAGAGAAGCCAAAGGTTACAGTTGACATATCGCCGTTATATGCGGCACCAGACATGAATGGAACGAAAAGAAGGTTGGTCAAAACATATTCAAACGCAAAACCAATCGCAATCATAAATTCAAATGGGCCAGCAGTACGTGCATCATCAAAGAATGATTTAGGCACAGAAAGATAGAACACACGATCATGCATAGTTCTAAATTCTGATAGACCGTTAAAAAACTTGTTGAAATGCGATATTGTATGACATTGCGTTTGGAAGTGGCGCAATTCATCAAGCGATTGTTGTTGGCATGCGACACGTGGGCCAACGCCACGAAGGTGGCGGCCCGTGAAGGCAAAACCACGATGCGCTTGATATTCCTCAGGCGAAATACCAGTAAGAAATAATTTCAACACATTTACATAGCGTGCATCAGAAATATTCGTTTGCCCATTATTTTGTGCGAACGCATCGATAACCGCATAAAGTTTACGTTCTTTTTCGGCTTGGAATTTCCAATATGAATCCATTGTCAAACGGAATGGATCTTCCCATTTTGACCAATCAGTAATTTTGATGCCTTCGAATTTATCATATGGGAAAACATCATCCATTTTTTCATAGGTTGTTTCCCAATCAAGACCGCGTGTAAGGTGGGCGTATTTTTGCTTGATGCCCATTTTCTTTGTAGGTGCCATTTTCTTCCCTTCCTTAATGTTTCCAGCTTAATTTTATTTGGTCATCATCTTCATCGAGGTTGCCCGCCATCGAAATCAAAACCATGTGGATTTGTTGCGGGTCCCATTCAGAACCCAATTTTTCCTCCACAGTCGCACGATTGATAACCAATTCATCATCAACGTCGATTTTAACCGCACCCGGCATATTCAATACGCGAGCCGTCGGATTGTCTTGCAAAATAGCCTCCATCACTGGGCGGGCTTCATCATTCTGGTACAAGGTTATTGATGCTATTTGTGCCATCTGATTATATCTCCAATCCAAGTGATTTTGCGGTTACCCGCTCTTTATCGGCATAGGTTTTGGCAATATTTTCATCACCCGCAATTGCAGCCGTATATGTACGCAATGCGTCTTCGGCACGATTAATCCAATCACTCGCCCACGCCGAAACAATTGCTTTGTTTTCTGCGCTTTCGGCGGCAACGATTTTTATGGTTGAGTGTGACCAACGCGCCTCTTCTTTTTGCCAGTCATTCATAAATTCACTAAGCATAGAAATTGGCAAAGAGGCCTCACCCCAAGCATCATCCAAACCGTTATAAATTGCCTCAAGGATTACGCCGTTTATGCCCAACACTTGTGCCACAAATAGTTCAAAGAAATCGCGTTGCACGAGTGTATTTTCAACCAATTTGCGAATACCTTGCCATGCTTTATCGTTCATCCATGCGTCTTTTGCCTTGTCCAAACCGTTGCCAGTTTGACCATCAAGCTCAAGGCCGATACGTGATACAATTTGCGCCATTCCTAAATGATCACCAGCAGAGAACATGCAAGGTGCAGTAAACGCCGTGCCGTATCCGCGCTGGCACATTTCAGAGGTATTCATATTACTGCCCCAATGCACATGGCGCGCAGGGATAAGACCTATAATCAATTTTTGCTTAAGTTCATCGGAAAGTTTGCCCAAAAGGTTTTTGTCTTCAACAAAGGTAAAATTACGCTCAACAGACTGGTTCATATTCGCGCGGGCAATATTATATGTCGCATAATAATATTGGCGTGGGTCAAGGGGTTTATACCAATCTTCCATAACCACCTTGGTTTTGCCGGTATCATAGTGCCAGAATTCAGGTTCCCATAATGGTCGATAATGAAAGTTTTCTGTTGCTTGCACATCAAGAGTTGCCTCTTGATAGCGCGATGCGGGTTTGTCACCACCTATACGGCGGGCGACATGACCGAAAGTGTGACGTTTCGGTTCAAAATCCATAGTTTTAATTTCAACGGTCATTTCAAACTCCAAGTAACTATTTGTATTTATTTTATTTATTCAAATTCATCAGGCATAAACTTTCCTAAAAGCCCGGCCACCTCTCTTGATGGTTCGGGATCAGGGGAAAGCATTACAACGTCATTTGCTTCGCAAAATGCTTTAAACGCGTCAGGCGGAAGGATTAATTCCACCGCAAGGTCACTATCATTGAGGGAAAATTCAAATTCGATATATTTGCCAAGGCGCGTCCCAAGGATTTTTACAAACCCTTTGCCCAGCAGTTTTTTCAAAGGGGCTCTATCGGCCATTTTTTCTCCCTTTTCTCGGGCAAAATACCCCCATCGCCCGCAATTATGCGTTCGTTAAACCTCAGGCTTAACCTGTGTTTTGGGATTACCCGTTCGTTTCCTGACTTGTGATTTTTAACACTTATTTTTTATATGGAAATTTATGTATTAAAATCTTTATACAATAAAATACTTTTTTTCTGTCTATGTAATACCTTTTGGGTATTAATATTATTTTGCCATTTCCGTCTTGCGTGCCTCTAATTCCTTGGCGCGCAGAATGGACGCAGGCACACCACCAATTGCCCATAATTCAGGTTCTGCATTGGCAATATGAACACGAACTTGTGATTTATTAATTTCTAAATTGCGGGCAATTATTTCAGATATTTCGTCCATAATTTTATGGAATTGCTCTAATGGCCTTCCCTTCATAAGGGTCATCTGCACAAATGGAATTTCAAGTGATTTACGGGTTTCAAAATCGCTGATATCCGATGCAGGGTTGCCAGCAAGCCCCCATAAATCTTGATCAATTTCATTTATCCAAATCATAAGACGCTCTTTTGGTGCCGAAAGCACCTTATGCATAGCGTCCGTAGTTTCACGGATAATTTGTTTTAATTTTTGGCGATCATGCCCTTTTAATATATTTATTATTGCCGTTGGCATTGCAATCTCCTTTTACGGTAAACCTTTACGGCGACCGCTATCAAGCATAATTGTTGAACCTGTCATGGCGTCGGCTTCTTCATCAAGTAATAACGAAACCGCCCATGCAACTTGTGAAGGCGTTGTAAATGCACCAAGCGATGATTCTGACGCCATAATTTCCAAAACTTCTTCTAATGTTTGTCCATCACGCTCGGCACGGGCTTTAGCAACATTTCTAAGGCGTGGCGTATCTGCGGGACCGGGTGCAATTATGTGACTTGTGATCCCACGCGCACCATAAGCAAGCGATAATTGACGCGAAACATTAATAAGTGCGGCATTGCCAACCCCTGCGGTTGCGGCATAGGCAGTTGGTTCAAGACCATAATGACCACCAATTGCCACGAGGCGTGAATGTTTTTCAAGACGGCTATCAACCGCACGCACCATGCGTAAAAAACCGCCAACTTTTATATTTACGGCCTCACTCATGGCGGCAATATCAGCATCCATAACGCCACCCGCAACCGGAACCCCTGCTGAATTAACAATAATTTTAACCGGGGCGTTACATGCGGACTTGATAATCTCGATTGAACTATCTTTTGATAAATCAGCCTTGCAAGGAATTATATTGCCAATTTCGGCACCAAGTTTTTGCAATTCCTCTAAATTGCGCCCAACGGCAACAATTTTTAAGCCGCGTGCCACAAGTTTTTTGGTGATTTCACGACCAAATTCACCACTTGCCCCCGCAATGACCGCTAATTTATCCATCAGCCCCTCTTTCGATTTTAGGCAAAGTTAACATTCACAGAGCCAAGACCCTGCGCACGTAATTGCACGTTATCACCAGCTTTTACTGCCACGGCCTCGGTGATGCCTCCGGTCAAGATTACTGAACCTGCTTTTATCCCTTCGCCACGGCGCGCCAGAAGGTTGACAACCATTGCCACCGCCATCGCAGGATGCCCAAGAACCGCAGCACCCGCACCAAATGAAAATGGCTTACCGTTATGCGTCATAACAATGCCAAGTGATTTCAAATCCAAATCCGATGCCGCACGTGCGCGCCCACCAAGAACAAAACGGCTTGAGGACGAATTATCGGCAACCACACTTGGCAAATCGAATTTGAAATTTTCATAGCGGCTGTCGATAATTTCTAATGCAGGCATTACAAAATCTGTTGCCGCTAAAACTGCACCAACATGACACCCAGCGCCTTCCAAATCCTTATTAAGAACAAATGCAATCTCTGGCTCAACCCGTGGATGGATAAGTTTTGTGATATCAATTGTTTCACCATCACCAACAGCAAAATAGTCTGCCAAATATCCATATGACGGCTTATCAACACCGACTTGGATCATCTTTGCACGTGAGGTTAAACCAGCCTTGATGCCAACAATTTTATGACCACGGGCAATTTTCCTATCACGGACAATATGTTGAATATCATAACCATCCTGCTCATCAATTTCAGGATATTTAATTGATAATTGTGCGATTGCTTTTGCTTCTAGCTCGGCATTTTCGACAATAGTTGCTAGTTCTTCGAGAATTTCTTTTGAAAGTGCCATTTTATCCTACCCGAATTTCACCGAGGCAGAACCCAATCCGCCAATTGTCATTGTTAAAGCATCACCCTTGGTAATTGGAACAAGCCCCGCCAAGGCCCCTGAAAGTATAATTTCACCAGCTTTTAAACCGATGCCAAGCCTTCCCAACGTATTGCCCAGCCATGCAATCGCATTTGCCGGATGACCAAGCGCCGCAGAGCCAGACCCCGTAACCTGCAAAGCTCCATTTTTTTCGAGATACATACCGCAAAGCTCTAAATCGACTTCTTTAGGTGGTTTCGCCGCGCCACCCAGCACAAACACGCCACAAGAGGCATTATCCGCCACGGTATCTTGAATTTTAATCTGCCAATTTTCGATACGGCTATCAACAATTTCAAAGCATGGCATAACGCATTCGGTTGCCGACAAAACCTCAGCAATAGTAAGACCAGGCCCCATAAGATCGCGTTTAAGAATAAATGCAATTTCACCTTCGGCACGTGGTTGGATTAAGCGTGAAATTGGAATTTCTTCACCCTCATTATAAATCATGTCAGATAATAACATGCCAAAATCAGGCTGATTAACTTTTAAAAGATTTTGCACAGCAGCCGAAGTTGCCCCAACCTTTTTGCCAACAAGGCGCGCGCCACCATTATAACGATGGCTTAACATGCGTTCTTGTATCTTATAGGCATCCTCAATGGTTAAGTCGTGACCACGCGAAGTTAATGGCGCAACAGGCGTACATGCCATTAATGCCGCGTGCAACTCATCACCCAATGCGTTTATAATATTAGAGTTTGATGCAGACATTTTTAAGCTCCGTATAGAATTCTAATGAATGCACGCCACCTTCGCGCCCGATGCCAGAATTTTTTGCGCCACCAAAAGCAGTGCGCAAATCACGCAAGAACCACGAATTAACCCAAACAACGCCAGCCTCAATTTGCGCCGCAACACGGTGGGCACGTTGTAGATTACTTGTGAATATTGCACTTGAAAGACCATATTTTGTATTATTTGCGCGTTCAATAACCTCATCTTCGGTATCGAATGGGAATATGTGCGTGCATGGCCCGAAAATTTCATCAACGGCAATTGTTGCATCGTCATTAAGACCTGTCCAAATTGTTGGTTCAACCCATGAACCATTGGCAAGGTCGCCCTCCATTTTGGGAACGCCGCCGCCAATAACAACGTTTGCGCCTTCTTCAACTGCCTTCTTATAATAAGATAACACTTTTGCTTGGTGCTCTTTGGAAATAAGTGGCCCCATATTTGACGAGTGATCAGATGGGATACCAATTTTCAACGCCGCCACTTTTTCTTTCAAAGCGTTGACCAAGGTATCAAATAAAGGACGTTCAACAAATACACGTTCTGTCCCTAAACAAACCTGCCCAGTATTCATGAAGCAAGAGCGCATCAAGGCTTCTGTTGCGACGTCCAAATCGGCATCGGCAAAGACAATTGCCGCATTTTTGCCGCCCATTTCAAGCGACACGGGACGCGCACCATCGGCGGCAGCCTTCATAATCGCTGCACCAGTTCGGGTTTCACCAGTAAAGGTTATTGCATCAACATCTTGGTGCGTTGTTAAAAATTCACCAGTCGAATTCGGGCCAAACCCATGAACAACATTATAAACACCTTCAGGAACGCCAACATCGCGCATTACTTCGCCCAATAACGCAGCGGTTTGTGGAGTTTCTTCTGATGGCTTAACCACAACCGTATTACCGCAAGCAAGTGCCGGACCAACTTTCCATGTCATAAGCAATAATGGCGCATTCCAAGGGCAAACGACCCCAACAACGCCAACGGGTCTACGAATTGCGTAATTCATTGCGCCTTTGCCATCAGGCGTTGCCATTTCAAAAAATTCAGTTGGCACATTCTTAATTACATCGGCAAAAATTTTAAAATTCTGTGCACCGCGAACGCACATAAATTGTGATGTATGTTGTGGCATACCGGTATCGGCAACCTCGGCGGCAACAAAATCTTCAAAACGGCGCGTAATTTCGTCCGCAACTTTATAAAGAATTGCGACACGCTCTTCGGTCGTCATTTTTCCCCAAGGTCCCTTTAATGCCTTTTTTGCCGATGATACGGCGGCATCGACATCTGATTTTGATGCCTCACAAACCTCGGCGATTTGCGCATTGTTTAGGGGGGATAGTTTTGGGAAAGTTTTGGCGTCTGAGCCGTCTTTGTATTCGTTATTTATAAAGTTTTGGACTTTTTTCATTGTCATTTCTCACACAATTAGAGAGGGGTGATGCAGGCACGATATGCCTGCATCGATAGAATGAAACACTTGCCCGTAGTTTACGAGAATACAGTCAAGAATGTTTCGTGAAGTTTGCGTTGGGCGTAGTCGAGACCTTCTGGAAGGTGCTCAACCGGCCAAGTGATAACTGCATGATCAGGATATGCAGGATAACCGCCAGAGAATGTTTCAAAGCGATTGCCAGATCTATCCCATGCGTAAATGGTTGCGCCGCGTGTGATACCGTGACGTGTAGGGCCGATATCAACAGGAACGTCATTCATTGACATAATGTCTGCGGCGCGAAGAACTTTTTCCCAGGTTTCAAGCCAGAATGAAACGTGGTGCAATTTGCCATCTTCGGCGTGACGCAAGAAAGCGATATCGTGGGTTTTATTAGAGCAAGATAGCCAAACCGCGATTTTCATGCCATCTGGTGCAACAACTTCTTCAACCAAATAGAAGCCAAGAACATTTACAAAAATATCAAGAGCTTGATCCAAATCGCCACCCGCAAGCAGGGCATGATCAAGACGAGTTGGCGCAATACCACGCTCCGCATCTGGACCCCAAGGTTTTGGATTGTGATAACCAAGTCCATTGCCAACATCTTTTTTATCGGCATAAAGTTCGATTGCGTGACCATTATTCAATGTAAATTGAACACGTTCGCCTGTATTCATCATTTCGCCCGCAGGAATACGTTTTGTTGTAACGCCATAAGCCTGAAGATCTTTTTCAAATTTTTCTAAAGTTGCTTCTGAATCAACTTTAAAGCCAAATAAATCAATGCCAGTTTTATCCGCTTGACGAATAAGAACGCTGTGATGGTCGCGCTCATCCCATGCTTTGAAATAGTGGCGACCTTGTGAATCGCGGCCCATGTCCACGAGACCCAAAACATCGCGATAAAACTTTACGCCTTCTTCGAGATCAAGAACGCGGATTTGTGCGTGCCCTGGTCTTAAAACACCTGTAATTGCCATTGTAAATTTCCTCCAGAAATAAGTTTATTTTTCACAGACATTCTTGTGCATTTTCCCGATGACTTTCACCTCAAGATTATCTTTTGGTTTGATGCAGCAGGTCAAAACACAGTTTTCTTCCAATTCTTGTTTACTGATATATTCAGTGCTCATGGGGCGGTGTTGGTGATATTCACCCTTAACAACCTGACACTTGCAAACTGAACATCCCCCTGAACGACACCCGACTGGAATGCCGCGCTTACCAAGCCGGCGCATCCCTTCGAGAACGCTTTCATTCGTGGAACAATCAAAAGATTCCCCAGTTTCGGCGATGGTGATTTTTACATATTCATATGCTTCTTCAGTCATAACCGAAGTTGTGTTCCCTTTTTGCGTTTCCATCTTTAGCCCTTGTTTCTTTGGCTTTTTGTATTTTGATATTTATGAAATAAAATTTTGCGCTGGGGAAATACTTTTTTCGAGCCACAGCCATACCTAAAAAGTATTGCTACAATGGTTTACTATATAATTTTCTTTAGTAACCTTAACAAAATTACATTTGTCTTTAAGACATTTAGGAGGGTGGAAGAATGGAATTACGCCATTTGAAATATTTTGTTGCCGTTGCAAAAGAAGGCAATATAGGCCGTGCATCAAGCATTCTTCATATTTCGCAACCACCATTGACACGCCAAATTAAGCAACTTGAAGATCAATTAGGCGTCCAACTTTTTAAACGCTCTGTAAAAGGTGTTGAGTTAACGGATGCCGGAAAAACGCTTTATGACGAAGCAATCAACATATTATCTTTAGTCGATGTTGCAATTTCGCGAACTAAACGCGCTGCAGAAGGAATCATCGGACGGCTTGACGTTGCGATTTTTGGCTCTGGTGTTTTTGAAATTGCACCGCGCCTATTATTACGCTTTCGCGAATCTTTTCCCGACGTGCAAATTGTCTTACACACGATGAATAAAACCGAACAGATTGAGGCATTGCGACAAAGACGTATTAAAATTGGATTTAACCGTCTTATACCTGATTTGCCGGATATTGGCGTTAAAACCATTGCGGTTGAATCCATTGTAGTTGGCGTGCATAAATCCAACCCACTAAGTAAAAAAGAGGTTATTTCTTTTTCCGAACTTGCAAGCGAGCCAATTGTTTTATTCCCCAACATCGGCCGTCCAAACTTTGCTGACTTTATCCTAAGCCAATTTTATAAGTACGATATCACTCCTAATGTTGCACAGGTTGTAGGCGATGCGGCAACGGGGATTGCACTTGTTGCTTCAGGGTTTGGGGTATGTTTTGTGCCTGAATCGGCAATGTCATTTGGTGCAACTGGCGTTAAATATATTCCATTAAAAGAATCTGCAGACGTTAAAGTGGATATTTCATGTATGTATATGAAGGATGACAAATCACCAATTCTTGAGGCCTTCCTAAAAACCACTAACGACTTTCGTATTAATAGCAGCATGAACGATACCTAATAGGTATTGTTACCCCTAAAAAACGGTATTGGACGGTTTTAATTTTGCTTAATATCTTCGCTTGCAAGTAATTTAATAAAAGCGGGGAAACCTTGTAACATGGCAAAGATAAAATGCGCCCTTATCGGGTCGGGCAATATTGGCACGGATTTAATTTACAAATTACAACGTTCTGAATTTCTTGAACCTGTTTGGATGGTCGGAATTGACCCAGAATCAGATGGCCTAAAACGTGCCGCTTCAATGGGTTTAAAAACCACACATGAAGGCGTTGATGGTCTTTTACCACATGTCAAAGAAGACAATATTCAAATCGCTTTTGATGCCACTTCTGCATATGTACATGCAGAAAACAGCCGCAAATTAAATGAATTGGGCGTTTTGATGGTTGATCTTACGCCGGCAGCAATTGGCCCATTATGCGTTCCTCCCGTTAATTTGCGTGAACATGCAGATAAGCTTGAAATGAACGTCAATATGATTTCGTGCGCAGGTCAGGCAACGATTCCAATGGTTTACGCGGTTTCACGTATTCAAGGAGTTGATTATGCCGAAATTATTGCTTCTTTAAGCTCCAAATCAATTGGCCCAGGCACGCGTGCTAACCTTGATGAATTTACTTTCACAACTTCATCGGCACTGGTTAAAGTTGGCGGCGCAAAAAAAGGCAAAGCACTTGCAATTATCAATCCTGCTGATCCCCCAATGATTATGCGGAACACCGTTTATTGCATCACAGAAGAAAACCCAGATGAGGCAGCAATCACCAAATCTGTAATGGAAATGATTGCCGAAGTTCAAAAATATGTCCCTGGATATAAATTGGTGAACGGGCCAATTTTTGAAGAAAATCGCGTTGCCGTCTTCTTAGAGGTTGCCGGTCTTGGCGATTATTTGCCAAAATATGCAGGCAATCTTGATATTATGACTGCGGCAGCGGCACGCACCGCAGAAATGTTTGCCGAAGAAATTTTAAACGGCAAAATTACCCTTAAACCAACTTTGGCGCCAAAAGCACTTGAGGAGAATGCATAATGTCAAACCTAAAAGGTCGTAAAATTATTATACACGACATGTCATTGCGTGACGGTATGCATGCCAAACGGGAACAAATTTCTGTTGATAAAATGGTTGAAATTGCAACCCTTCTAGATGATGCAGGCGTGCCAATGATACAGGTAACGCATGGCGCAGGCGTTGGTGGCAATTCAATCCAGCACGGCTTTGCCCCGCACAAAAATGAGGAATATATTTCTGCTGTTTCATCAAAAATGAAACAGGCAAAAGTTTCGGTTCTGCTTATCCCTGGTCTGGGAACCATGCCTGAATTGAAATCTGCATATGATTGTGGCGCACGTTCTGTTCATGCCGCGACCCATTGTACAGAGGCCGATACCGCACAACAACACATTGCATATGCCCGTAAACTTGGGATGGATGCATCTGGCTTCCTAATGATGGCACATCTAAACACCCCTGAAGGCATCGCCAAACAGGGTAAATTAATGGAAGATTATGGCGCGCAGACCGTCTATGTGACGGATTCCGCTGGCTATATGCTTCCTGATGACGTTAAAGCGCGCGTATCTGCATTGCGCGATATCCTTAATCCTGAAACTGAAATCGGCTTCCATGGGCACCATAATATGGGCATGGGCATTGCCAATTCAATTGCCGCAATCGAAGCAGGCGCAAGCCGTATTGACGCCTCTGTTGCTGGTCTTGGCGCAGGCGCAGGTAACACCCCAACCGAAGTTTTTGTCGCTGTTTGTGATCGAATGGGAATTGAAACCGGATGCGACCTATTCAAACTTATGGATATTGCCGAAGATGTCATACTGCCATTCATGGATCACATGGTGCGCGTTGACCGCGCTTCATTAACCCTTGGCTTTGCGGGTGTTTACTCAACATTCCTGCTTCATGCCAAGCGTGCTGGTGAAAAATACGGCATTCCGGCACGTGATATTTTGGTCGAACTTGGCCGCAAAAAAATGATCGGCGGGCAAGAAGATATGATTTACGACACAACCCTTACAATGGCTAAAGAGAGGGGTTTGTTACCTGCCTAAATGGTAATTTTAAAACAAGAGGAGGAAAGAGAATGAAAAAGATAAAGATAGCAGCGGTAGCGTTGCTTGCGGCAATGAGTTTTGCAGGAACAGCACAGGCTGGCTCAGAATTATTCCCAGGGATTTCAACCGGTATCCCATTAGGTGCGCCGTTGCCAGAAGGCGTTTGGGGCGTTGGTATCGGTACAACAGGAACCCGTGACTTGGGTGGTGGCGTTGATTTAAAAGTTAATGCAGCTGCACCTTGGATTATATGGTCAACTCCTTGGAAAGTTGCAGGCGGTACATTGGTTCTCGACACCGTTACCCCTTATGTCAATGCCAGTGTTAATGGCAATGGCGTTGCATCTGGCTGGGCCAATACGTTTCTTGATGCACAAGTAAAATGGAATTTAGGCGATGGCTGGTTTGGCGGTTTCCAAGCCGGTGCATATTTGCCAAGTTCTTCTGATGTTGGCCGTGACTGGTCATCATTCCAAGGGATTGGTGCGGTTTCATATCTTGGACAAGGTTATGACCTATCTGCAACTTTGGTTTATGGTACAGGTAAAGACAGCGCAGGTGCACCAGATTGGATGAACCTTGATTTAACTGCGACCAAGGCATTTGGAAAATGGGAATTGGGTGCAGTTGGTTTCATGTCACAAGATTTGAACAATGCGGCAGGTTTTAAACAAAGCCAGACAGCAATTGGTCCATTGGTTGGCTATGATTTTGGGGCCTTTAAGGTTCAAGCAAAATATACCCAAACAGTATCTGAAAAGAACTATGGCGGTGATGACAAGCGCTTCTGGCTTACCGTCATCAAACCTCTTTGGATGCCTAAAAAGTAAAGCTTCAAAGAAACCTCAGCAAGCCTATGGCCCCGATTAATTCGGGGCCTTTTTTGTTTAATTGCCTAGCTTGTTTTTTAATTCTGGATTTGTCTGTGTTTAAAAAATTTAATTTTAGTCTGCTCTTTTAATATAGACACCGGTGTCATTTTGCGTTAAGGTTATAAAAAATAACAATAACGGAGGAAATATGCCAGATTTTGAACCCCAAAAGATAAAGCTGTCTTCAAATTATCGTTGGGTAATTTGCGGCCTGTTGTTGGCGGCAATGGCAATCAACTATATTCATCGTCAAACCTTAGGCCTTTTGAAAAACGACTTGCAGAATGTTTTTCACTGGGATGAAAATGGCTATGCCAATGTGGTATTTTGGTTTCAAGCGGCATATGCGGTTGGTTACGTAAGCTTTGGTCGAATTATTGACCGTGTTGGTGCAAAAATTGGCTATTCAATTGCCTTCACTATTTGGGTGCTGGCGCATACATTTACAGGCTTTGCCACCAATATTACGCAATTCATCATCACAAGGGTTGCGCTTGGTCTTGGTGAATCTGGATCTTTTCCCGCAAGTTTAAAAACAGTTGCTGAATGGTTTCCGCAAAAAGAGCGTGCCTTGGCAGCAGGTATTTTCAATGCCGGCACCAATATTGGGGCAATCGTTGCCCCACTTGTAGTTCCACTACTTACCCTTAGTTTTGGTTGGCAATCGGCATTTTGGGTAACCGGTCTCGCAAGCTTTTTATGGCTTGTAGTTTGGCTATTGGTTTATAAATCACCTGCCGACCATGAAAAAGTTGCACCTGATGAACTTGAATATATTAATTCGGACAAAACCGATGAAACAACCAAAGTTCCATGGGTTAAATTATTATTGGTAAAAGAAACTTGGGCTTATGCGCTCGCAAAATTTTTAATCGACCCTATTTGGTGGTTTTACCTATTTTGGCTACCTGATTTTCTGTCAAAAACTTATCACTTTGACCTTAAATCATCATCGGTTGCGTGGTTTGCCGTTGGTTTGCCGTTGGTCGTAATTTATTTGATTTCTGATATTGGTTCTGTTGTTGGTGGCTGGGTTTCTTCAACCCTAATCAAAAGGGGTTTAAGCGCCAACAAAGCCCGCAAAGTTTCAATGCTACTTTTTGCATTGTGTGTATTGCCAATTTTTGCCGTAACACAAGTTGGTAATATGTGGATTGCTGTTTTGATTATTGGCATTGCAACAGCGGCGCATCAGGCATTTTCTGCAAATGTTTATACTTTGCCATCAGATATATTTCCAAAATCAGCAGTTGCATCCGTGATTGGAATTGGTGGAATGGTTGGGGCGATTGGCGGCATGGTATTTGCCAAAACCGTTGGCCACATTTTACAACTTACTGGCTCTTATCATATTTTGTTTATCATTGCTGGCTCTGTATATTTGCTTGCACTTTTGCTGGTTCATTTGCTTTCGCCACGACTTGAGCGCGTAACAATATAGGCGGCAAAATGAAAAATTTTCATCGTTCAATCTTTGCGTCATTATTTATACCAAGTGCAATAATGGCGCAAAGTTTGACTAATGAAGATATTACGGCACGCGCCGCCCATAAGCCAATCATTGCGCAGAAAGTCATCCTTGTTGGCGATTCTACTACGCAAAACATGTCTGGCTGGGGCGGTGAGTTTTGCGCCCATCATCTTACATCAAATGTTTCATGTATAAACCTTGGCCGTGGCGGGCGCTCATCCTTTTCTTACAGGGCAGAAAAATCGTGGGAAATTGCCCTTAGCGAAATGCAAACCAAGGGCTATAAAAATATCTATGTCCTTATACAATTTGGGCACAATGATATGCCAGGAAAACCAGGAAGAAGCACTGATTTAAAAACAGAATTCCCTAAATTTATAACCCAATATGTAATTGACACAAAAAAGATGGGTGCAATTCCAATTCTTGTCACCCCCCTAACGCGCCGCACATTCAAAGATGGGGTTTTGGAAAACGACCTTGCCCCATGGGCAGAAGCCACCAGACAAGTCGCAAAAGAGCAAGATGTTGCACTAATTGATCTTAATGCAAAATCTTATGAAGCCGTTCAAAAAATGGGGGCATCAGAATCGCTAAAACTGGCGCAATTACCAGCGCCGCAAAATGTTATTGTTGCCGCGAAAAATGGTAATACCATCAATATTGCAAAACCAAATAACCCCGCACAACTCCTGTGCACAACCGCACCAAGCACAAGCAATTGTCAGGCAGAAATTAAACCAACCAACATCCCAAGCGGTAAGGTCAATATGTATTTTGATTACACCCATATTGGCGATGAAGGCGCTAAAATCTTTGCAAAAATCATCACTGAAGAACTGGCAAAAGTTGAACCAGATTTATCTGGTTCACTAGTTCCATAGGTGGAATATGATGCAGAGGCGCGCTTTTTTATCACAATCAATTGGTGGCGGAGCTTTAATGATTGCTCAGCAATCATTTGCCGGCGATTGCAAGCCATCACCGATTTGGGCGCGTGGCATAGAAAACCAACGCAAAGCGGATTTAGGCAATGGCTATTATTTAAACCCAATCATATCAGGAGACAGACCCGACCCATCAGTTTTGGTTGATGGTGATGATGTTTATATCACATTCTCATCATTTGAAGCCTACCCAGGGCTTCATATCTGGCATTCACGTGATTTAGTAAATTGGACCCCTATTGCCTTTGCGCTTTCTGATTATGTTGGCTCGGTTTGGGCACCGGAATTAATCAAACATAAGGGTAAATATTATATCTATTTTGCAGTTAAACATCCCATTCAAAATACGATTTATGTGGTTACTTCAGATGATATCAAGGGTCCATGGTCAAGACCTATTGACCTTGGTCTTCATAAAAATATTGATCCTGGTCATGCTGTTGATGAAAACGGAAATAGGTTTTTATTTCTATCTGGTGGCGATAGGGTATCACTGTCAAAAGACGGCTTAAAAACCACAAGCGATGTCACACATATCTATACCCCCTGGAAATACCCAGATGACTGGGAAGTAGAGGGATTTTCTCCAGAAGGCCCAAAGATTTTCAAATATGGCGGCTTTTATTATATCATAACCGCAATTGGCGGAACCGCAGGGCCACCTACTGGTCATATGGTTATTTCTGCCCGCGCAAAATCACTTGATGGCCCGTGGGAAAACTGCCCCAATAATCCATTAGTACGCACAAAATCTGCGTCAGAACTTTGGTGGTCGCGTGGTCATGCCACAATTTTTACGGCACCTGATGGCAAATTATGGGCGGTATATCATGGCTATGAGCGTGATTTCATGACATTGGGTCGGCAAACGCTTTTGGTTCCGATCTCATATAAAAATGGATGGTTTGATTTTGGTGATGAGATTGAAAAGCCCATAAAAAAACCTGCTCTGCTATCAAACGGTATTCACGGGATTGCTTTAAGCGATGATTTTACAAGCAATAGATTTGGTTTGGTTTGGAACTTCATCCAACCAACGCCAACAGAAGCCACCCGAATTAAGATTGGCAATGGTGAACTTTCTTTATTGGCGAAGGGTGATGCGCCATCAAACTCCCCACCACTTGGGATAATTGTTGGTGACCATTCCTATGAAATTGAGGTTGATGTTGAAATTGACGATAATAGCTGGGGTGGAATTTTAATTTATTATGATAAATCTCTTTATGCCGGACTAGGGTTTAATTCCACAAATTTCATAACCCACCAATATGGAATGGAACGCGGAAAACCTTCACATAAAAATGGTAATCGCATGAAATTAAAAATGCGAAACCGTGAAAATATTATTTCCTACTTTTATTCAAAAGACGGCTTGAATTGGTCAAAATTTGACCGCGGCATGGAAGTTTCAGGTTATAATCATAATGTACGCGGCGGCTTTATGATGCTAAAGCCAGCACTTTATTCATGCGGCAAAGGCAAAGTAATTTTTCGCGATTTTAAATTCAGGGCGTTGTAGCATTATCTCTGGACGTCAAAATTACCCGTCAGAAAATCTTCAATCATTTTTGTAGTATTGAGACATAAATCACCATTTTGCGCATGTTTAAGACACGCCGAGGCAATCGCCCAATCAAGTGACTTTTGTGGCTCATAATGGTTTATCATGCCATGCAAAAGCCCAGCACAGAATGCATCACCACCGCCAATACGGTCAACAATTCCATCAATTTCAAACGTTTCTGTATGATAATTTTTTTTGCGCATAAATAAATTACCGTTTAATTGATTATATCCCGCACTTATTTGTTTGCGGGTGGTATTGGCGAGATATGTTAAGTTTTCAAATACATCAAATGCCGCATTTGCCGCCATTGATTGCACTTCTTCGGCAACCTTACTTTGATATTTTGTATTAAAAATCATTTCGAAGTCACGATGTCCGGCAAAAATTAAATCGGCATTATTCATTAATTTTACGATTTTATCTTCATAGCCAGATGACCATTCCGCCCATAATTTTGGTCTAAAATTGGCATCATATGAAACCTTTACACCAAGCGCCCGTGCACGTTTCATCAAATGAAGGGTTATCTCATAGCATTTTTGATTAAGTGCAGCCGTAACCCCAGAAATGTGAAACCATTTTGCACCTTTTAAAACCTCATCCCAATTTATTTTGGTAAAATCATAATCCGCAAAAGCAGAATTTTTACGATCATACAAAATTTCCGATGGGCGATGAATTGCCCCAGGGCTTAGGAAATATAATCCCATCCGACCTTCAGCTCTGGCAATTTTATCGGTGTTTACATTGTGTTTTCTTAATTCGGCAATGGCGGCATCACCAAACGAGTTATTTGGCAACACACCCGCCATTTGAACCTTATTACCAAGCTTGGCAACACCAGTTGCAACATTGGCCTCTGCCCCTCCTAGAAACGGTTGAAATTTCTTTAGATCAGAAATCACATAGCCATCAATTGCGGTCATTCTTATAAGTAATTCACCAAAACAAACCAAATCAAGCATAATAAAACCCGTTTCTCTCGTTAAATTTTAAAAGGGTGTCATATATTATGACACCCTTTCGTTTAATTGCAAAGTACTGGGGAAGTTTTGCAATTTCGTCTTGGTCAGAGCTTAAAATTTAAACCTGAAACCAAAAAAGATTTGACGACCTGCGTAGGCATTATCAAATAACAAATCGCTCGCAACATTGTTCTGTGCAGTATTGTAAGTGATAGTTGATGCTACTGGCTCATCAGTTAAGTTCTGCCCCTCAAGAACAAAGGTAAGTCTTGGGCCATATTTATAAGAAATCTGGGCATCAATTGAATCAGTGTCATTTTTGCTCCAGAAGTCCGCAGAAGAACCTGGGTTAAGAACCGAAATATAACCATCGCGGTGCGAATATGAGACGCGACCAGAAAGTTTGTTACCTTCATAATACAAAGTAGCATTATAAGAATTTGGCGACATACCAAGTAAGTTATATTCACGATAAACAGTTGTTGATGCCGATGAAGAGAAGGCATAATTTATTTTTGAATCAACGTGTGTGTAATTCAAAAGCACACCAGTTTTATTCAAAACTCCTGGTAAGAATGTGAATGGTTGGTTGATGGCAACTTCGTAACCAGTCAAATTACCGCCCGGAGTGTTAACAGGTTGGGTAACCGTATAAACCGTATCACCAGTTTGCCCAGTTCCATCCAATAATGACAAATCATATCCAGTTTCTGAGTAAGGAATTGTGCGAACAAGACTTTGAATCCATGTATCGATTTTCTTATGGAATACGCTGACCGCAATCATTGTGTCTTTGTTTGGATAATATTCAACGCTTAGGTCATAAGTTTTGGCACGAATTGGATCAAGATATGGGTTACCAATTGAAAGCGTCTGACCACCAGTTGAAATTGAACCACCTGGCGCCAAGCTAGAAAGCGTTGGACGAGACATAACTTTTGCTGCGGCAACACGAACCAACAGATTATCAATTGGTTCTAACGTCATATTGAAAGCGGGAAGAACATCATCATAAGAGCGCTTGATTGTTATTGTTCCAATATTGCTTCCTTTGGCCAAATAGCCAGTAGTCGATTGTGTAGTATCAACCCAACGGACGCCAACATTTCCACGAACCGGTATATTCAACAAATGAGTTTTATAATCGGTTTGCAAATATAGTGCAGTATCAGCCTCTTCAGCAGAATTGTTGTTAGGGCGCGCATTGCTGTTCAAATCATTTACTGTGAACTGCCCCCATGAATTTGTGCAGTTACAATTATAGTTGAACTTATCGCGAATTTTATCCAAATCTGGAACCAGATAAGTAATACCGCCATAAGTTACAGACTTGGAGTAATTGGCAAGGTTGCCATTTATTTCCGTAACTATTGCTGAACCCGGTGCCGCCGCTTCGTTTGAAGTTAGTGGCGTGGTTGTATAGCGGCGCATTTCAGTAGTGTTAAATGCAAATTGTTTATAAGAACCACCAAACTTAAATCTGAAAGTATCATTAAAATCATATTTGAAATTTAATGAACCTGTATCATAGGTGTTTTCAACGGTTAGCGGGCGTAAACGAATTAATGATGCATCACCCGAAGCATTAGTTGAAGCAGTTGATGAAGATGCCGCCGCATAGGTCCAGTAACAAGCCTGATCAATGCGACATCCAGTTGAGCTTGTACCCCAATTCACAACTGGGTTACTCATATCAGTTAAATCATATGAATAGCCTTTAACGTTATATGATTCATAAGTGAATGTGGTCTGTTCAGGGTTATCCAAGAAGGATTTAGATGAACCGATTAACAAAGAACCAGATAGTTTATCGGTAATCTGTGCATCATATTGGAAGTTTATTTGATCAAACGTTGTTTGCAACTTGTCAAAGCGCATTTCCGAACGAATATCAACATCGTTAAAAGATGCTTTTGTAATTACATTGCGCGCTGCATCAATTGTGTAATTATAAATATCGGTTTGCGGAAGGCCTGTACCGTTTCTTGAGAATGAAATGGGTTCAAGGTTATATTCTGTACGGTCGGCATTATAAACTGAATGCAAAACATCCAATGTTAAGGTGTTGCGGTCATTCAGCTTAAACTGCAATGAACCGGTAATACCCAAACGCTCTGAATTTGTAATGAATTGCGAATTACGAAGAAAGCGTGGGAATAATGCCTGTGAAAGTTTCAGCCCCTCGCCAGTTACAACTGGATTTGAAGCTTCTGTAGTATTACAAACTTTTGTGGTTGCATTTGATGTACATGGCGCAATTGCGTTAAAAGTATTGCCGCCATCAGTTGAATATGATTGGAAACGACCGGCATTACCGGCTGAATAAGCATTTTGCCAACGACCTGAATTTGGGCCCTCTTGATAAATATCCTTTGTCGAATACGCAACAGAAAGTAACCCACCCAAACGGCCATCAAGCCAGCGATTTGAAACCATAAAGGTTCCGCGTTCACTTGTTTTATCAGAAAGATCATTATATCCGCCCTGCAATGAGCCAGCCATTGTAAAGCCTTTATAATCAAATGGGCGTGCAGTGCGCAAATCAACCGTTGCACCAAGCGAACCTTCTTCAACTTCGGCAGAAAGCGACTTTCTTACGGTTAGAGAATTGAATAATTCAGACGCAAATACGTTAAAGTCAAAACCACGACCACGGTTCGCACCGCCGATTGCGTCGCGTCCACCGGTTGTTGCAATTGCCTCAAGTCCATTTAAACGAACGCGCGTAAAATCTGGGCCAAGACCACGAACTGTAATGGTTTTCCCCTCGCCGCCTTCTTTATCAATTGCGACCCCTGGAATGCGTTGCAAAGATTCTGCAAGGTTTGAATCAGGAAACTTGCCAATATCTTCGGCCTTGATTACGTCAACAATATCGTTTTCAAGCTTTTTTGCCGCAATCGCACTTCTTACCGATGAGCGGAAGCCAGTAACCACCACCACACTCTCATCTTTTTTAGCGGTTTCTGCGTCTTGTGCAAAAGCAGGTGCAATAGATACGCCCGAAACCGCCAATGCCAAAATTGATGAGCTTAAAACCAATCCGCCACGGATTCCATGTGTGGCTTTCTTGTTATATGTGTATTTCACATCTTCCTCCCGGTAAAATAATTACCCTGTAAAATATCCCAATTGTAACTTTTTATGACTTCTCGGCGCCAAATCTGACACCGGTGTCATATAATTATATTTTCACTTAGCACTTTTTTAAAATAAGTAAAACTAAAAATCAAGCAAAATGACAGCGGTGTCAAATTTTTTATTTCACTTATTTCAAACTATTTCCCCGCTTTTTACGGCAGGAATTCATCCCCCACCAAAAGCGGCCTTGTATTAATATCAATAGAAACAATATCCTTTGCATCAACCCCAAATACGACCTTGGCGCTTTTATTGATTCCAATGTCGTGAATCCCTGTACTTGCGCCGGAAGAAATTAATTGCCCTTTTTTAAGAGGTAATCCTCGTTTTGCGAGATGCCCCGCAAGCCATGCGATTGCTTTTAATGGCCCACCCGGCATTGAGAATAATCCCCCTACCCCCATGGTTTGCTTTCCAAAGTTTGTAGCAGCGGTATATTTACGACAATTATCGGGTGATAAGTCAGCAGCTGAATTAATATCAGCCAATTTCCCACCCAAAATAAGCCCAAAATTATTACCAAAATCAGATGCAACAACACAAGGACCATAAGAATTTATGTCCTTGATTGGCGATCCCGCCATTTCGACACCGCCATAAACACAAGAGATTAAATCCGCCGCGCTGTCGTCGGTATAATCAGTTTTGTTTATGTCGGCATCGTATGCAATCTCAAACACAAATTCTGCCTCAACTGCAGCAAACCCATTTTCATAAATAGGTATTTCAACAGCTTCGCTTTTTGAGTGTTTAAGGGCATTTCTAAAAATCGGACCAGCAAGGCGTTCACTATTATGAACTTCGTGTAAATCGGGGGCAAGGCGCCCAATTTTCCAGCCGATTATATCACTATTCCAAAGCGCAATTGCCGCATCCTGAATTTGGTAAGAAACATCAAGAGATGCAGGAATTTGTGCCGGATATTCGTTAAAACTTCCGGCGTTCATACGTTCTTGCACCAAGATTCCGGCAATTTCAGAAGGTGATTTATTCATCGCGCCAGCCATCCACCGTCAACAGGAATAATTGCACCATTCACATAATCTGAAGCAGACGAGGCAAGGAATATAACTGCGCCACCTAAATCAGATGGCAAGCCCCATCGCCCCGCAGGAATTCGTGATAATATTTCAGAAGAACGTTTTTCATCATCACGCAATTGAGCTGTATTGTCGGTTGCCATATATCCAGGGGCAATTGCATTTATATTTATGCCTTTTGATGCCCATTCGTTCGCCAAAAGTCGGGTAATACCCGCAATCGCAGATTTAGAAGCGGTATATGAAGGAACACGAATACCACCTTGAAAGCTAAGCATTGAGGCAACATTGATAATCTTACCATAACCTTGAGCAATCATTTCGCGACCAACACGCTGTGATAAAAAGAAAGCACCTTTGATATTAACATTCATTACGTCATCCCAGTCTTTCTCACTGAAATTAACGGAATCTTCGCGGCGAATAAGTCCGGCGTTATTAATCAAAATATCAATTTTACCAAATTCAGATTTGGCAGCTTCAACAATTTTTTCCACTGGCTCAAGGCTTGATAAATCAGCAGAGACATCAATAAATTTACGTCCCAATGCCTTTACTTTTTCGCCCGTATCATCCGCAGGAGATACGCCAGCAGAAACAATATCTGCCCCCGCAGAGGCCAATGCCAACGCCATACCCTGCCCAAGGCCAGTATTTGCACCAGTTACTAGTGCCGTCTTTCCACTTAAATCAAATAAATTCATTTCGTCCCCCTGTTAGGCAAGCTGGCAAATGTCGAGTTGGTTCATATCCGTATAGTCAAGGTTTTCACCACCCATCGCCCAAATGAATGAGTAATTTGAAGTTCCAGATCCCATATGAATTGACCAAGGTGGCGACACCACCGCCTGATTATTTTTCATTACGATGTGACGGCAATTATCTGGCTCCCCCATAAAATGGAAAACCCGATCATTTTCGCCAAGATTAAAATAGAAATATACTTCTGAACGGCGATCATGCAGATGCGGTGGCATGGTGTTCCAAACACTACCGGTATTAAGCATGGTTAGGCCCAACAAAAGCTGGCATGATTTTACAGTTGATGGAACAATATATTGGTAAATCGTCCGTTCATTAGAGGTTTCAAGCGCGCCACGTTGCAATGGAACGGCCTGGGCAATTGAAATGTGCTTCACCTCATAGGCATGATGTGCAGGGGTAGATGCAAGATAATATTTCGCAGGATTATTTGCGTCATCAGACGTAAAAATAACTTCTTCAACGCCCATTGGAATATAAAGACCGTCTTTCGGTGTCAAAACATATTCAACACCGTCAACCTTCACCTTACCATTGCCTGCACCAACATTAATTACGCCAAGTTCACGGCGCTCAAGGAATGATTTCCCTGCGGCTGATGCAGGCTCGGTTTGGCGGGGAAGAAGCACTTCTTGTGATACCGGTGAGGCACCACCAATCACAAATCTTTCAAAATGGGTATAATTTAGGACGACTTTTTCATCCTCAAACATTTTTTCCAACAAGTATTTATCACGTAAATCCTGATTATCGGCATTTTGCATCATGTCAGGATGAGTTGCGTGATAAGTCTTATTATATATTGAGTTATTGCACATTTTATTGTCCTATAATTTATAAGCTAATTTCGGTAATTTATACGCAAGATCCACAACAATTTCGGATGCTTCATCAATTGTTAGGCGATGTTGCGCGACAAGATTGGCAAGGAAGCTTGCATCCATGCGGCGCGCCATATCATGACGTGCCGGTATTGATAAAAACGCCCTTGTATCGTCATTAAATCCAATGGTATTATAGAAGCCCGCTATTGGTGTAATAGTTTCGCGGAAACGCTGCATCCCCTCTGGGCTATCATTGAACCACCACGCGGGGCCGATTTTCAATGCTGGATAATGCCCCGCAAGTGGTGCGATTTCACGGGCATAGTTCGTCTCATCAAGGGTAAACAAAATTATGGTTAAATCTTTTTCATTGCCATACAAATCTAAAAGTGGTTTTAGATTTTGAACATATTCTGTAACAGATGGAACATCCGCCCCTTTATCACGGCCATATTTATCAAATATCTTTTTATTATGATTGCGGTATGCGCCCGGATGAATTTGCATCACCAAACCATCTTCTAATGACATACGCGCCATTTCACACAACATATGCCCACGGAAAACTTCGGCATCAACCGCATCAAAATGACACGAAATAATTTTTTCAAACAAAGCTTCGGCACGCGAACTACTTAGTTTTACAGTCTTGGCAGCTGGGTGACCATGATCGGTTGAGGTTGCACCCATAGATTTAAAAAAAGCACGTCGTTTCTGATGCGCCTTAATATAACCCTTATAGCTAAAGCAGTCTTCACCACTTAATGACGACATAATTTCCAGATTTTTTTGAAATCCTTCAAACTCTGGATCGATTACATTATCAGGGCGATATGCGGTAATAACATTTCCAGACCAATCACTTTCACGAATGGCTTTATGATATTCAAGCGTATCAATTGGCGATTCAGTTGTTGCAAGAACCTCGATATTAAAGCGTTCAAACAACGCACGCGGTTTAAATTCATCCGTTGCAAGCGCATCATTTATCTTATCATAGTACAAATCCGCACTTTGTTTATTTAAAAGAATATCAAATCCAAATACTTCTGAAAATACATGATTTAACCACATATATGATGGTGTACCGCGTAATGTATAAAAATTTTCCGCGAAAATGCGCCACGCAGCGCGCCTATCAGTTTTTGGATAAACCCCATGCTTTGGAACGCACAATTCATCAAGGCCAATACCTTGTGAATATAACATACGGTAAACATAATGATCGGGCGATATAAATAATTCTGTGGCATTGGCAAAGTTTTCATTCAAAGAAAACCAAGATGGGTCAGTGTGACCATGCGGCGAAATAATAGGTAGCTTTTCAACAAGGGTAAATAATTCACGCGCAATTGCCCGCACACCAACATCAGACGGAAATAACCTATCTGAATTATGTATGAGCTTTGCAGATTGCAACGACATTAAAACCAACTCCCTTATTTATTTTTACCAGCATTACAATAAAAAGACACCGGTGTCATTTACTTTTTTCATTAAATCGCAGAAATTTTTAAAAATCGTTTCATTTCAGTGAATTACTTAAATGCACAACCTAAAAAACAAGAGACAATTGCATGCATTCAATGCAAATTATCAAAATCCCTTGGTTGAACCACGAACTATCAAATCAGACGGGAACACCATCTCCACCAAGCCTTTATTATCAATTTCAACAAGCATTTGCGCCGCATTGCGCCCCATATCACGGGTTGGCAATCGCACTGTTGTCAAAGGTGGCGTTAAGCGCGCTGAAAGCGGAGCATCGTCAAACCCCACCACACTTAATTCATTAGGAATTGCAATATTTAACTCATATGCAGCCTTATAAACACCCGCAGCCATTTCATCATTACAGGCAATTATTGCAGTTGGGCGATTATGCTGCTTTAATATTTTAAGCGCCGCAAGATATCCGGTTTCGAACGAATAATCACCCGGTTCATCAAACTGCGGGTTGATTTTCACCCCTTCTGACAAAAGACCGGCCTCAAAACCCGCCCGCCTTTCATGCGCTGATGGATATAAAAGATTACCGCCAATATAACCAATATTTTTATGTCCGGCCCTCGCAAGATGGTTTCCAGCGGCCTCGCAACCAACACGGTCAATTGAAATTACTTGCGCCCCGATAAGTGGCGGCTCGGTAAGATTGCCACGACGCGCGGTAATGCGAACATACGGCACATCAAGCTCTATCATAAGATTTATGAGGCGCTTATCTTCCGCAAGAGGTGGTAATAATATTACCCCACTAAGTTTTTGGCGTTCTACAAAGTCACGAATTTCATCGACTAAATTTTCGTTATTTCTGTCACACGGGTGAACCACAAGTTCGCGCCCATTAGAGCGCAAATAGTCTAAAATCCCCATTTGCATATTAACGACATATTGCGCATTGGGGTTATCATAAACCAAGCCCACCAAAAATGATTTGCGCGATGCAAGCGCGCGCGCCTGCGGATCTGGTGTATAATGCAAAAGCCTAATTACTTCTTTTACAAGTTTTCGGGTTTCATCCTTCACATTTTGGGAATCATTGATAATTCGTGACACCGTTTTCTTAGATACGTCGGCAACGTCAGCAACATCGTTAATTGTTACCTTCTTTTTAGAAGATAATAATCTGTCAATTTTTTTGACAATGTCAGCAGTTATAATATCCTGAGAATTAACAGATTCAGCGCACATCTTAGCATTTCTTTGGTTTATATATTTTTATTAGCAAAATAAATTTAACTTGCAATCATTCATTCACTATTATATGACACCGGTGTCTTAATAAAGAGGAAAATTGCTAAATTGCGTAAAATAATGAAAATAAACGCCACTGATAATGTTGTTGTTGCGCTTGAAGACATCAAAGCGGGACAATTATCATGCGATAATTTTCATCTTGATTTAAGCTCACCAATTAGTCGTGGTCATAAGGTTGCAATTTGTGAAATAAATGCTGGTGATGCAATTATAAAATATGGCTACCCAATTGGGGTTGCGACACAAAACATAATGCCGGGCGAACATGTTCATGTCCATAATTGTCGATCTAATCTTGACGGAAGTATTGCCTCTATAATTCCAAAAATAGATAATAGAACGCCATCAAATAACAGCCCACAAATTAGTTTTATGGGCTATCAACGAGATGATGGCAGTTTTGGCATACGTAACGAAATTTGGATTATCCCAACGGTTGGCTGCGTTGCCAATATTTGTAAAAAAATTGGGCTTCAGGCAACAAAAAGCCATCCTGAATTAGACGGAAAGATCCATGTTTTTGCGCATCAATTTGGCTGTTCGCAATTATCCGATGATTTAGGTAATATCAAAAATTTGCTTACATCTTTAATTTGCCACCCCAACGCCTACCGCATTTTATTAGTTGGGCTTGGATGCGAGAATAATCAGGGCAGCAAAATAATAGAAGCCCTGCCAAAGTTCGCACAAGAAAAAACACTATTCTTTAAAGCACAAGAAGTGGCAGATGAACTTGAGGTCGCATTAAACCATATCACCAAATGGAAACATGAAATGGCGCAGCTGCAAAGAACCCCTGCACCATTGTCGTCATTGAAAATTGCCGTTAAATGCGGTGGTTCAGACGGAATGTCTGGACTAAGCGCTAACCCACTTGTCGGTCATATTAGCGAGAGAATATATGATGCCGACGGCACAATAATAATGGGTGAAATCCCCGAAATTTTTGGTGCAGAACAAGTCTTATTACAACGATGCGCAACCAAAGAAACGCAAGCCAAATTTTTAGAAACAATCGGAAACTTCAAAGAATATTTTACAAAAAATCAAATTGCAGTTTATGAAAACCCATCACCGGGAAATAAAGATGGCGGTATAACTACACTTGAAGAAAAGTCGTTAGGTGCTGTTCAGAAGGCCGGAAAAGCAACGATTACTGATTTAATAAATTATGGTGGACGCACTAATAAAGCTGGCTTGAATGTTGTTTACACACCGGGAAATGACGGCATTTCATCAACTGCATTTGCGGCGGCGGGTGCACATATAATCCTATTTACGACCGGACGCGGCACGCCAATGGGTTTTCCGGTTCCAACTTTGAAAATCGCTTCAAATACTGCACTTGCGGAGCGCAAGCCAAATTGGATTGATTTTGATGCCGGGAAAATTGTGCAAAGTGGTGATTTTAATTCCCTTGCTGATGAATTGATGGATTTAATAATTCAAACCGCCAATGGCAAACCAAGCAAAAATGAAATCAATGATGAGCGTGAAATCGCAATCTGGAAAAATGGGGTAACATTATGAGTATTTTATCCCAAAGCCATATCAAAACACCAGCCTTTAACCGAAACAATTTAAAGGCATCAATTGTGCATTTTGGCCCGGGGGCATTTCACCGCGCGCATCAATGTTATTATATTGATTTATTGAACGCTATTACGCCTGATTTCGGCATTGTTGAAATTGCTCTAAATTCAGAAGACACTATCAAAAGCCTTGAAAATCAAGATAATCTATTCACCATCAAAGAACTTGGCGAAAATAGCAAAAACCACATTATCGCATCGATAAAAGATGCGATTTATGCACCACCTAATAAAAGCAAGATTTTTGATTTGCTTCAAAACCCTGAAATCAAAATCATAACCTCCACCATAACAGAAAAAGGTTATTGCATTAAAAATGATGGTAAACTTGATTGGGACAATGAAGGAATAAAACACGATTTAGAAAACCTTGATAACCCCAGAACCTATATTGGTTATGTTATAAATGGCCTGTTGAGACGCTATAAAAACGCGACGCCACCATTCGTGATTATCCCTTGCGATAACCTTAGCGAAAATGGAAAAAAGGTTAAAAATGCCCTTTGCGATTTTGCACAAAAAATTGATACTGATTTTGCAAAATATATAATGGACAATCTTGTAGCACCATCCACCATGGTTGATAGCATTACCCCAAAATCTGACAATGCTCTATTTAGCCAGATTGAAGATGAATATGGATACAAAGATAATGCTGCGGTTTGGCGCGAAGAATTTACGCAATGGGTCATTGAAACCTATGACGGACATAAGAATGTGCCTTGGGAAAAGGTTGGCGTAATTCTAACTGATAATGTTGCAGCGTTTGAACAAGTAAAGCTAAGAATATTAAATGGCGCTCATTCAACACTTGCCTATTTGGGTTGGTGCCTTGGCTTTGAAACTGTTGCGCAGGCAATGGCAAACCCAATGCTTGAAAAATTGGTGCATGATTTAATTTTCAAAAACATCATACCGTCTTTAAAAAATGTCGGGAATATTGATGTCACAACTTATGCAAATGACATTATTGCCCGCTTCAAAAATCCAGTGGTGCAACATAAACTCGCGCAGATTGCATGGGACGGATCACAGAAAATTGGCTTTCGCTTATTGCCATCAATCAGACAAAATCTGAAAGATAATGCCAACATTTCATATTTGTCACTTGGGATTGCCGCATGGTGTCGCTTTATTATAAGGATGACAAGGCAGGGTAAGGAAATTACCGACCCAATGGCAAAAATCCTTATGGAAATTGCGAAAAAAGCAAAAGATAAAGCAAATGATATTGACGGCTTCTTATCATTAGAAATGATTTTTGATGCTGATTTGGAAAAAAACCAAACCTTTATCAACGAAGTAAAACAACAATATAATAAAATTATAAAAGCAGAAAATGGAGGAAACATTGAAGCCTTTTAAAAAATATATAGCCGCAATTTGCCTATTGGGGTCACTTCCAGTTAGTTCAACGGCATTTGCCAAAGAGGCCCCACAAACCTATAAATTAAACCGCTCTACCTATGACTTTACAGCGTGGGCAAAAGATACCAAAGGCGGCAAAGGTGGCCGAATTATAAAGGTTACAAACCTTAATAGCTCTGGTCCTGGATCCTTGCGTGAAGCCATAGATGCAGAAGGCCCGCGCATCGTTGTTTTTGAAGTTGGTGGGGTGATTGATCTTGGCGATAAAAACCTTTCAATCCGAAACCCATATATCACAATTGCAGGACAAACCGCACCAAACCCAGGAATAACCGTTATTCGCGGTGAAACCAATGCAACCGGAACCCATGATGTAATTATACAGCACGTTATGTTTCGCCCAGGAGATATAGGAAAGGCAAAAATGTCTGGCGGTGATGACGATGCCTTTTCAACTGTTGGGGCATATAATGTGATCATTGATCATTGTTCTTTTTCATGGGGAACCGATGAAAACCTGTCGGCATCTGGCAAACGCTTTAAGGGTGCGAATGTGAATGAATGGCGGCAAAATACTTCGCACAATATCACCTATTCAAACAATTTAATCTTTGAAGGCCTTGCCAACGCCAACCATCCCAAAGGTGAACATTCAAAAGGCGGCCTTATGCATGATAACACCACCGGTATTTTGCTTTATGGCAATGTTTATGCCTCAAACATGGAAAGAAATGCTCTATGGAAAGGTGGTTCGCATGGGGCTGAAATCAATAATTTAATTTACAACCCAGGGCAAAAAGCAATCCATTATAACCTTGTAGCGCACGAATGGGAAAATGTGCCGTACCAAACTGGAAAAGTAACCCTTATTGGCAATGTCTATCGCCAAGGGCCAAATACCCGCCCAGACACCCCATTATTTAGCGTTGGTGGAGATGGTGATGTTGAATTATACCTTAAAGACAATATTGCCCAAGATTTTGAAGGTAAACCAGTGGCACAAACCGGTCGTTACACCACAGGACGTGCAGAAATTATCCCAGCAAAAACGCCATATATAACCCCCGATGTAAAAACCATTCCGGCTTCATTACTCGAAAGAGAAATTTATCTTTCAGTGGGTGCGCGACCATGGGCAAGAGACCCAGTTGATTTCAAAATCTTATCAGATGTGGTTGAGGGGCGCGGCGGAATTATTGACAGCCAAAGCCAAAATTACATTGGTTATCCAAAATATGCGCCAACCACCAAGGCCTTTGTCGAAAGTGACTGGAATCTTGATGACATGTCACCAAAGGCAGGTTGGCAAAGCTTATTTTCGCATTCATCGCAAGAGCATTAAATTATAAAACATCCATAAGAATGTAAAACCGAGGGATAGAAATGAAAAATTCTGTTTCAAAATTATTTGCGAACTCAGCCATTTTTTATTTTCTATCTTTCGGGATTGCAAATGCAGAAATTGTTGGAAAATTTATCCCTGCAGTCCCGCTTAGTGATGCCCTGGTTTCATCGTCCCATCCGATAAACGAGAAAGAATGGCATGAATATATAGCCCAAAGCGATGCCCAAAGAGAGCAGGACAAAGCCATATTCGACAAACAAATTCTTTCTGGGCAAAACAAACTGTTACCAATAGCAAATTTATCCTCATCAACGGCAACCGAAAACACCAAACTATTATCAATCCTTAGCTTTCAAATGCCATCTGGTGGTTGGTACAAGGCATTACCGCGCAATATTATCCGCCAAAATGGGTATGCCTATTCACCAGAAGGAAGTTATGAAGCAACCATAGACAACGATGCAACCTATGAAGAACTAAAATTTCTTTCGCATGCCTATTCTAACGCACCGGATGAGTACAAACCACAAATTATAAACGCACTGGAAAATGGCGCAAAGTTCCTTATCAAATCGCAATATCCCAATGGCGGCTATCCGCAAATGTATCCACTTCGTGGTTGGTATCACGATGCTGTTACTCTTAATGATGATGCAATGCTTAATACCATTAAGATACTTGGTGATATTGCAGATGGCAAAGATGGTTTTGCACAAATTTCCACCAAAACTCGTGAACAGGCAAAAACTGCGCAACAAAAAGCGCTATCTTTATTAGTTTCACTGCAAGTCAAGGTGAATGGCAAAAAAACAATATGGGCGCAGCAATATGACCCGCTTACTCTTCTGCCATGTTCAGCAAGAAATTTTGAAATGACGTCCCTTGCAAGCGGTGAAAGCGCCAATATATTGCTTTACCTTATGAAGATACAAAACCCTTCAAAGGATATTAAAGACGCAATTATTTCTGGCATAGAATATTTTGATGCCAACAAAATTGAAAACAAGAAGTGGGAAAAAAGCAACCAAACAGGCAATAAAGAATTAATTGATGCAATCGGCGCAAAACCTTTATTAGCAAGGTATTATGATATCACAAGCAACCAGCCATTGTTTGGCGATAGGGATAAAACCATCCACGATAACGTATATGACCTAAGTCTTGAAAGGCGCAATGGCTATTCATGGTATAACACATCATATTCAAATGTGATGAAGGCATATGATGAATGGAAAAAAGCAAATAATAAATAAACCAATTTAAAAATATAATTTTTAAATATACTAATCAATCTTTTTCCAATGTGCGGTTTTGCATACAAGACCACCTAATATACATCCTTTTGAAACCATTTTTTCAGAAGCATATTGCATTGATATTTTATATTTTAAATTTCGCTGCGGATCGCCGGCAATACCAGTAATTTGACCGTTTTTATGAGAATGAATTTGAATAACCAAATAATCGCCAACTTTTTCTGATTTTGTGCCTGGCCTAATCCAAATGTTTTTAACGCATAAATTTGCACCGCACTGATAGATATTAACCTTGGCTATATTATCGCCACGCGCCCAATTACCATACGGCGTATGCTGCATTGAAAATGCAGAAACAGGAAACGTGATAAAAACGAATAAAATTAGGTTAAATATTTTTTTGGTCATAAATCTTGTACGTCTTGGGCAGGTAATTGGATTAGTAAAACTGAACCAGACGCAAACTCATAACGTATCATTGTTATGACTATTCAATTTTTTATGTTTTTGACGGCAACCGCATTTTTTATTATGTCGATTGCTTGGTTTTTAGAGCGCAAAACCAGTCGCAGTGGTTATATAGATGCTGTTTGGGCCATAAACGTTGGTTTATTGTCGCTGATTGCAATTTTTTATGTTGGCGCAACATTTCGTTCCACCATTTTGGCTTTAATAATCAGCTTTTGGAGTTTTCGCCTTTCTTCATATTTATGGAAGCGCGGCAGCATTAAAGATGACCCGCGATATGAAGCATTAAAAACCCAATGGGGTAAAAATGCATCTTTGCAATTATTCATATTTCTTCAAATCCAGGCGTTTTGCGCAATTATTTTAAGCTGTTCGTTATTGCTTTCGGCACAAAAACACACAATCGATTTTTTAGACATATTGGCGGCAATAATTATAATAATCGCCCTGATGGGTGAAGCATTGGCCGATAAGCAATTAAATGATTTCCGCAATATGGGAATCAGAAACGGCGTTTGTAACAATGGGCTATGGAAATATTCACGCCATCCCAATTATTTCTTTGAATTCTTGTTTTGGTGTGGAATTGCCCTATCAGCAATAAATTTAAATGAAGGTAGTCCTATCTCAATTTTGGCATTTGCCGCACCAATAATGATGTATTTATTATTGCGCTATGCATCTGGCATCCCGCCATTAGAAGCGTACATGCTGCAAACGCGCGGTGAAGTATTCGCAGAATATCAACAAACCACAAGTCCGTTTTTTCCACTACCACCAAAAGAGAGCAAAAGATGATTAATCTAGAACGCATTATAGGCTTTGCAGAAACCGCCCCATTACCAGATTTTCTTTACTCACAAGGTATAAATTATCTAGTTGGCACGCAGAAAAAACGCTTGATCAAGACAAAATACTCGGACGAACAATTTGCAAATGAAATGATAAATTTTCCAATTGCTGCCAATACACAAGAAGCAAATGAACAACATTATGAAATCCCGTCCGAGTTCTTTGCGATTGTTTTAGGACCACACAGAAAATACTCTTGTTGCTTCTTTGAAGCAGATACCACAACCCTAATTCAAGCAGAAGAAAATGCACTTTCAGAAACTTGCAAACGTGCCAATCTTGAAGATGGCCAAGAGGTGTTGGAATTAGGCTGCGGGTGGGGATCATTGTCGCTTTATATGGCGCAAAAATATCCAAATTCAAAAATAACTTCTGTTTCTAATTCTAATTCCCAACGTGAATATATTGAAAATCAAGCATTAGTTCGTGGCGTAAAAAATCTAAGAGTTATTACTGCTGATATGAACGACTTCAACGTGGATAAAAAATTTGATCGTATCGTATCGGTTGAGATGTTTGAACACATGTCGAATTGGAAAAGTTTGCTGGAACGGGCGCGCACATGGTTAAAGCCTGATGGATTTATCTTTATTCATATTTTCACACATAAATCACATTCATATCGCTTTGATTTAAATAACCCGGCGGATTGGATTGGGCGATATTTCTTTTCAGGTGGCATTATGCCATCACATAATCTTATGGCACAAATGGGAAATATTTTTACGATTGAAAAAGTCTGGAATTGGAATGGTACACATTATAAGAAAACCGCTGATTTATGGCTAAGAAATTTCGATGAAAATCGCGAAAAAATCGCGAATATTTTCCGTGTTACATATGGAAAAGACTATCAAATTTGGATGCGCAGATGGCGACTTTTCTTCTTGTCTACTTCTGGATTATTTGGTTTTGATGATGGTAAAGAATGGTCAATCAGCCATTATTTAATGCGCCCAATTAACTAATAGTTGGATTATTATTTAAACTAATACCTGACTTTGGGGTCTTTGGTTTTGGTTTCAGCCAAAGACCTTTGAAAATTAGCTTTAAGGCTTCATAATGAATGCCAAAAACAACTTTTAGGGTAAAAAACGGTAATTTCAAAAATATTTTCCACAAATTTGCATCATTCAATTTGTCGGCATGCCCTTTGAAGGAAGCAAAAAGATATTTTTGGTTCTTATTATCCAAAAGCTTTATATTAACTAAAATATCATCTGATGGTAAAGCCAATTTGAATTTATACTTCATACCATTGGTCGCCATAAATGGCGAAACATGAAGCCGTTTTTGGGTCTCTTGTAATATTATTTGGTCATTATTGCTTTCCAATACATAAGAGTGTCTATCACCAAACGTATTGTTAACTTCATAGATAACATACTCAACCCTATCGCCATTCATAATATAATAAATGCTTATTGGGTTAAAAACAAACCCCAATACTCGCGGCATAGTAAGAATGAAAATATCTCGCCCATCGGATGCGATACCTAAATCTGACAGCATATTTTTTATGCGCTGATATATATTTTTGCCATTGTTGCTAGGCAATACGCCATAATCACTCTCATAAAAACTGAATAGATTAAAGCGGTTTACGGATATAAACTTTAGTCCACTAAGGTCATCCAACTTAGAAACGTCCAAAAACAGCATAAATCCAGAATATGATAAAAAATGCGCACGCGGCAAAAGCCGTCTGTGTATGATTTCACCGGAATAAATACACCCTTTACGCATTTTGCACCATTTGTGGCATTTGATATGCAAGCCGACTTTGAGAATTATCAAAATCCCATGGGCGCTTCCTTCCTGATATTGCTTCAGCAACAGCTAGCCCAGATTGTAAACCGTCTTCATGGAAACCATACCCCTGCCATGCGCCACAATACCAAAAGTTTCTTACGCCTTGAATCTCCCCGACCCGCTTTTGTGCGTTTAGCGCGTTGGCATCAAAAATCGGATGGTCAAATATTCGCTCGGAGATTATTTTTTCTGGTGCAATTTCAATAGGTGGATTAAGTGTTACAAAATAATCCTGTTTCGTTTCCAGGCGTTGTAAAATATTCATCCAATAAGAAACACAAAGCCCTTTTGTGTTTGAAATATAATTCCATGCTGCCCATGCCTTACGGCGTTTTGGCATTAGCTTGACATCCTTGTGTAGAATAACACGATTTTTGCTATATTTTATCGTGCCAATTATCTCTTTTTCCAATGACGTTGCGGCATCATTGAATATTTTTGCCGTTACATCTGTATGAGTTGCAAAGACAACATCATCATAAAGGCCAAGGCTTTTATCTGTGCCAAATAGTTCAACTTTATTATCATGTCTGACCACATTTTTAATGGGACATGAAACATGAATTTCCCCATTAAAATTGGTTATAATTTTTTTTAGATATGCTTGTGCACCGCCGACAACACTTCGCCATAAAACCCTATCTTTTAATTGCAAAAGACCATGATTAGAGAAAAATCGTACAAAGGATTCAAACGGATATTCAGAAATTTTTTCCGCTGTGCATGACCAAATAGCCGCTGCTTGGGGCAATAAATGATCTTCTATAAAAGTTTTTCCATATTTACCCTTTATGAGGTATTCTCCTAAACTGAGATCTAAGTTTTTACCCTTTGCAAAATCCGATAATGCATTTTTATTAAAGCGAATAATATCAAATATCATTCCATAAAAACGCGGGCTTAATAAATTTGATTTTTGGGCAATAATTCCATCAACCCCAAGACTTGAATATTCGTAATTACCGCCTCTTGCAGAAACACCAAATGACATATCTGCCAGTTCATGCTTTACATCCAAAGCTTCAAACAGTGCCACTAAATTTGGATAGCACGGCCTATTAAACACGATAAACCCCATATCTATCCAATGGTCGCCATATTCATCCATATGTTTTACCGTGTGGCTATGGCCGCCTATCTGTTCTTCGCTTTCAAATATTTCAACATCACAATCATGTTGCAAATGCCACGCGGCAGCTAATCCAGAAATACCGCTTCCAATTACTGCGACCTTTTTTCTGTGGTTTACTGTATTTTGTAAATTATCAAATGAATCATGGATTTTAAGCATTTTAATTCCTTTGTATTTGATACGCCCACAAACTGTATTTGGATTAATTTCATTGTGAACCAAAACATTATCACGGACGTAAAAAGCAGCAAAACAAAGGATTTAGCTTTGCTTGAATATAAAATTTATGGTCAAATGCCATTCATGGCATCAATAGATGATAATGCAAGTGACGCTTCGCGTCCTTTCATAAGCGATGAAGAATTAATTATATCTATTGCTGCGTCCCAAGACCGTGATGCCTATCGCGAATTATTTGGACGCTTTGCACCTAAAATTAAGGGGTTCTTAATTGGGCGAGGATGCACAAACACAGAAGCCGAAGACATTGCACAAGATGCAATGTTAAAAGTATGGCAAAATGCAAACCAATTTAATCCTACAAAAGCAAAGGCATCAACATGGCTCTATACAATAGTGCGAAATTTACGAACTGATTATTTGCGCAAACAAAATCGCATTTCACGCCTTAAGAACGAATATGTCGAAGAACCAAATATTGCAGCCTTGCAAAATGAGAAAATAGTCCAAAGCCAATCCGCAAAAATTGTCCGCGAAGCAATTGAAGAACTTCCAGATGATCAATTAAGGGTGGTACGTTTATCTTTTTATGAAGACTTATCACACACACAAATTGCGGATGCATTAGGTCTTCCACTTGGAACGGTTAAATCACGTCTTAGGCTAGCATTGGAAAAATTAAAAAGTCTTCGGTCTGATAGCGGGGAAAAATTATGATTATGGCGAATGGCATCAATGGCCACATAGATGATTTGGATTTATGGGATTATGTGCGTGGCGGTCGTGATTATGGCGAACGTATAATAATTGCGACCCATCTTCACTTATGCAAAGAGTGCGAATTAAACGCGTCTCTCTTTGAAGATGCGTGCGGGGAATTATTAGAAAATTCTGAAGAAGTCCCAATGTCTAAACACTCCATAGACATTGCATTGGCACGCACTGAAATCAAAACGAAAACTATGCCATTACCACAATTGCAAAATGAAATTTATGGGCATAGTCTGCCTGATAACCTTAAAGGCATAAAAACTAAACCACGTCATTTTTTAGGGCCAAATGTTTGGATTGCACCCATAGTTGACAATGGCATCCCTGCACCTAATCAAGCATATTTCCTATGGGTCAAAGCAGGCATGCAAATGCTTCCGCATAGCCATACAAATAATGAGATCACACTTATACTTGAAGGCGGCTTCAAGGATGGGGAAAATAGCTATCATGCAGGTGATATTATCTATGAAGATGGCCATACTATCCATGCGCCCGAAGTTTTAGGTGATGAAGATTGTCTATGCCTTGTCTATCAAGATGGTCCAATTCTTCCCAAAACATTTTTGGGCAAATTGTTAAAACCATTTGCAAGAATATAGGTTTATAATGAGATTAGTTCAAATAATAACAAGTGTCATCATTTTAATTATAACGCTAATTTGCCTTGATGCAGTTTGGTTCATAGCAAGTCTTGATAGTTTTTATAGACCACTTATGGGGGAGCTTCTAAATCCTTCACCAAATCTATGGGCAGGCGGCATTTTTTATATTATTTATGCAATAGGCTTACAAACATTCGTTGTTCAGCCAAGCTTCAAAGAAAAGCCATATAAACAAACGATTTGGCGTGCTTCTTTATTTGGCTTAGTTGCATTTTCAACATACGACCTTACCGCACTATCAGTTATACAGGGTTTCTCAATTAAACTTGCTATTGGCGATATTCTATGGGGCGTGTTTGCTGCAACCTTGTCTTGCATGATAACAATTTACACACTGCGTAGATTGTTTAAGATCCACGTTTAAGAGTTAAATGAATTACATCCGTGCGATCAGATAAAAAGCCTGCGTTACAATATGCAAGATAGAAATTCCACAATTTTTTAAACTTCTCATCATAGCCCTTAATACGCCCATTAGACCAAGCACTATTAAATCTTCTATGCCATTCTTGAAGTGTTCGCGCATAATCGTGGCCAAATTTGCGAACTACATTGGTTTCAAAGCCTTTTTCTATTGTGTAGTTTTTTAGCTTCTTAATCGAAGGCAAGAAGCCGCCCGGAAAAACATATGTTTGGATGAAATCAACACTCTTTATATATTTGTCAAATAAATCATCATGAATGGTTATAATTTGTAACCCAGCCATACCATTCGGCTTTAGAACCTCTTTAATTTTCCTAAAAAAGTCTGACCAATATTTATAGCCAACAGCTTCAAACATCTCGATAGAAACAATTGCATCAAATTGCCCCTTTATATCACGGTAATCGCAAAGCAAAAGATTAACCTTACCTTCCAATCCCCTATCGTTAATTCTCTTTTTGGCAAATTCATATTGTGCATTACTTATAGTTACGCAGGTTACATTTGCACCGATAACTTCCGCTGCATAAATTGCAAAGCCGCCCCATCCGCAGCCAATTTCCAAAACCGATTGGCCGGCTTGAAGATTTACTGATTTTGCAATTTCTTTATACTTTCGGTTTTGGGCCGTGTTTAAGTCTAAATCATTATCGAAAATAGCCGCTGAATACGTCATACTTTCGTCAAGCCATTGTGAATAAAAATCATTCCCTAAATCGTAATGTGCATATATATTTTTTTTTGACCCGCTTTTACTATTTGGACGTAAAACATGTGTAATGCCATGAATAGTTTTCTTTAAAATACTGTCATTTTGTATATTTGCAAAATTATCTAAATTCGCACTCAAAACTTGCATAAGCGCAAATAAATTAGGTGAATCCCATTCACCCTTTGCATAACTTTCAAAAAAGCCAATGTCACCCGATAGGTATAAACGCCATAAAAAGCGATAGTTATAAATAACAATATTTCCTATGGGCAAGTAATCAACATAATTACCAACAAGATGCGAAGCTCCATTAGGTAGCGTAATATTAAGCTCACCAATGCACAATTTTTGATTTAGTAGTTTTATAAATTGAGCTTCAATAATCTTGTTTATAATATCCATTTTTATTCTTCAAACTATACGTTAATAGTCTTTATACGCACGGAAGAAGTTATTGGATTTTTAAATAATGCAATTAAACGAAAGAATTTTTCTGAAAATAGAGAAGCCGCTGAATATTTTTCTCGGCTGTGAGTAATAAATGACTTATTGTGTGTTTTGGGTGCGGGGGCAGGATTTGAACCTGCGGCCTTCAGGTTATGAGCCTGACGAGCTACCGGGCTGCTCCACCCCGCGATAAAATTGGTGCTGACGAAATTGTCAGCGAAGGAACCATTGGTGGGCTTGGCAGGGCCCGGTTCGTTTGGTTTGCCGAATTCACCCAATATGGGTTCATTCGGTTGAGGGCTGCTCCACCCCGCGATAAAGATGTGCTGACTGGTGTAGTCAGTGAGTGAACCGTTGGTGGGCTTGGCAGGGCCCGGTTCGTTTGGTTTGCCGAATTCACCCAATATGGGTTCATTCGGTTGAGGGCTGCTCCACCCCGCGATAAAGATGTGCTGACTGGTGTAGTCAGCGAAGGAACCAT
>NZ_JAHWUS010000007.1 GCF_019455445.1 Pseudaquidulcibacter saccharophilus | reverse complement strand
CATCAACAACCCAGTGAACCGCAGGTCTATCAAATACCGGAAGCATTTCTTTTGGTAAGCTCTTGGTCGCCGGCAATACTCTTGTCCCAAATCCCGCCACTGGCAATATCGCCTTACGAATCTTTTTATGCATTATTATGTCCTAGAATATGTTTTCAGATAATTATAATTTTATTGCCCCCTGAAACGGTGTAGCAAATGCATAGAACCTATATTACAAATGTGTCAATTAAATTTTTCTTGTAGTGAAAAACTGCACTAATGCCATAATATAATATTTACCATATTTGTTTTTAAGCAAATATTATGGATTAATATAGCTTTGTGAAGTGTTTTTACGGCAAATTTTAGATTCAAAAAATACAAAGATATGCCCGCCTTTGGCTTTGGTGCGACAGTCATCAATTTATTTGTAGTATATGCTTTTGTTGCATGCCTCTATGGCTTGCCGAGCCGTAGCCCGTAGGGCGAAGGCTGGTGGAGCCTAGGGGAGTCGAACCCCTGACCTCTTGCATGCCATGCAAGCGCTCTACCAACTGAGCTAAGGCCCCAAAAAGGATGAATTTCGTATAAATAGCAAAATACGTCTTATCAAGCGCTAAAGGCTTTAAGTGTCATATTTTTTGCACAAAAAAGGCGACCACTTGGGCCGCCGTTTTTATTAGTGTTTGAAAGAATTAAGGCTCTTTACCTTCGTCAAGATCGTCAAGATCAAGATCGCCCAATTCTTCATCAAGAAGTTCGTCTTCGCCTTCGATGAATGGAATTTCTTCGTCAACCAATTCTTCGTCTTCATCCAAATCTTGTTCAGAGAAGCCTTCAGGGATAGAATCACTGCCGCCGACAACATCTTCGTCGTCATCGCCATCAGAACCCATAATAAGGTCACCATCGTCCATTGCCTCAATGTCGATTTCTTTGGTGACTTCTTCAACGTCCATTTCTTCTTCAGCATCAGGATCGACTGCTTTTACTTTTACAACCGCATCCTCATCTTCATCATCCTCAACACTTGTTTCTTCAACATCAAGTGAAGACATGCGTGCAGCCTGACGGGTTGCAACAACCAATTCATCATCAGGGTCGAATGCATTTCCACATTTCGGACATTTTGCAGGGCGTTTGCCCAAGTCATAAAATTTCGCCCCACATGACGGGCACATCTGTTTTTGACCTAAATCAAGCTTTGGCACTGGTATTTGCTCCAATTTTTATGAAAAGTCGCTTGCCATGCTTAATATGATAAGTCAAAACCACTATGCTATTTTTACTGTATTTTTTGCAGTTAACATTAAAAATTGAAGGAAAAACTCTTGTCTTACCTAATTGCTAGCCCGACCAACCGCTTAATTGGAACAGTTAATGCCCCGGGCGATAAGTCAATTTCACACCGTTCGCTTATTTTGGGCGCAATGGCAGAAGGCGTAACAAAAATCTCTGGACTATTGGAAGGTGCCGATATCCTATCAACCGCAAAAGCGATGAAAGCATTTGGTGCGGACGTGCGCCAATTGGGTGATGGCCATTGGGAAGTTGGTGGTTTGGGCGAAAAGGGCTTCCAAGAGCCTAATGATTTCATTGATTTCGGTAATGCTGGAACTGGGGTTCGCCTTACTATGGGCGTTGCCGGCTCATATCCGATAAATTCGTTTTTTACCGGCGATAACTCATTGCGTTCGCGCCCAATGGCAAGGATTCTGGATCCACTTGCGCAAATGGGCGTAAAATACCAGATGCGTGAAAATGGTCTTTTGCCATGTGTGGTTATTGGCACAAATGAAGTAAAGCCGATTGAGTATTTTTCCACCAAAGGCTCTGCACAGGTGAAAAGTGCGATTCTTTTATGCGGGCTTCGTGCCGATGGTGTGACATCTGTCATTGAGAAAAAGCCTTCGCGCGACCATACCGAAAACATGCTGCGTGCTTTTGGGGTTGATGTAACTATTGAAGACCATCCACAGGGGCTTTGCGCCTCTGTTAAAGGCAAGGCAGTTTTGCAAGGAACGGAAGTTATGGTTCCTGGGGATCCATCTTCGGCGGCATTTTTGGTGGTTACGGCATTAATTACCGAAGGTTCGGACGTTACCATTGAAAATGTTATGATTAATCCATTGCGTGCTGGTATTTTTGAATGCCTAAAAGAAATGGGTGCAAATCTTGAAATCTATAATGAGCGACTTATTGCCGGCGAAAGAATTGCCGATATTCGTGCCATTTATTCTGAATTAAAAGGTATAACAGTTCCCAAAGAACGCGCGCCATCAATGATTGATGAATATCCAATCCTTTCGGTTGCGGCGGCATTTGCAGATGGTCAAACCATTATGGATGGCATTGGTGAGTTGCGCGTAAAAGAAAGCGACCGCATAAAATTAATGGCGGATGGTTTAACTGCATGCGGTGTCGATGTTGAAGAGGGGCCAGAAAAACTTGTTGTAAATGGCAAGGGCGCGGGTAACAAGCCGAATGGTGGCGTGTCAATCACCACACATGGCGACCACCGTATTGCCATGTCTTTCTTGGTGTTTGGAACGGCGGCAAAAGAGGCGGTGCAGGTTGATGAGGCGGAAATGATTAAAACCTCATTCCCTAATTTCACAGAATTAATGACCGAATTAGGCGCAAGTATTGTGAACCATGAATAACATAGTCAAATCCGAACGACTTGTAATGAAGCCTATTGTCGATGGTGATTTGGTTCCATTTGTTGCATCACAACAAGATGAAATTTTCAAGCTTTATACTGGTGGGGTGCAAACCATAGAGGCCGCTACCGATAAATTTGTAAAAGAGGTCGAATATTTTCAAAAGCATGGTTATGGTTTCTTTTCGGCCTTTTGGGCTGATAATGGCGAATGGATGGGGCAGATTGGTGTGACAACCCGTGCAACGAATGAATTTGTTGAATTTGGTTGGGGCTTTTTGCCAAAATTTCAGGGCAAAGGCTTTGCAATAGAAGCGGCAAAAGCGGTTCTTGAATGGTGCAACAATAGATTTGGTTTTGACGATTTTTATTTTTGCATATCGCCAAGAAATTTATCTTCGGTAAAACTAGCCGAAAAATTAGGTGCAAAGAATATTGGAACCAATAAAGTTCCAGAAGAATTAAAAGAAACAGACGTAGAAATTTGGTATTTAAAATATGACAATAATTAAAACATCTACCTTAGGGCCAACCTTGGAAACCGAACGCCTTTATTTGCGTCCGCCTGTAAAAGAAGATTTTGATGCATTTGCTGAAATGCATGCCGATGAAGATGTGATGAAATTTCTTGGCGGCGTTCAACCCAAAGCGGTCGCGTGGCGAACTTTTAATGCACTTGCGGGTTCGTGGCATATGTGGGGTTTTTCCATGTTTTGCCTTGTTGAAAAAGAAACTGGCGAATGGCTTGGCCGTATTGGCCCAATACATCCTTATGGCTGGCCAGAATATGAAGTTGGCTGGGGGCTGAACAAAGCCGCACAAGGCAAAGGCTATGCGCGTGAGGCGGCGGTCGCAACAATGGACTATGCTTTTGACGTTTTAGGTTGGGAAAAATTAATCCATTGCATAGCGCCAGAAAATATTCCATCACAGAATATTGCCAAGCGCCTTGGTTCAACCAATTTGGGTAAAACCCAATTACCTGCGCCATATGCCCATCTTGATGTTGATGCGTGGGGGCAAAATCGCGATGAGTGGCGTGAAAACCGCAAGCAGTTTTTTAAATGATAGGTGCGGCATAATCCCCGCTATAATTGTGTTTTTATAGGGATTGTTCTATAAAAGACTATGGTTGAATTGTCGGTGAAATCACTTGGTTTACGGTGTCGGGCGGTAAAATTGTTTCTTGCCCTTGCGATATTGGTTCGCCTTATCGTCCCCCAAGGCTTTGACATTGGTTATGCCAATAATCCGCAGCCAATGGCCACCTTTAGCAAAAGTGATGGACGCGGTGGTTTTGAGGAGTTTTTGAAACTTTACTCAATTGTTGTTTTTGACCACAGTTTTGGCGCATTACATAAAACTAGCGAGAAAAAGACAACCAATAAATTAGAGCCAGCAAATAATCTTGTAAAAATTGCCTTTATTGCGCGTGATTATGTTGGCTTTGTGATTTTTATACCCGCAATTTTTAATGCGCCGGCATATAGCTATTGTAATTGCCTGTATCTAATACAAAATATTGCATCGCCACCACCCCCGCAAACAGGGCCGCCACAAACACTATAACAAATTTCATTGTTTTTTAGCCTCTTAAGGCGATATTTGTTATAGGATTTACCATGTTTAAAAATATACCATCTTTTAAAAAAGGTGCTGCAATCATGCTAGCATCGACAATATCAACTTCTGCGCTTTTGGTTGCTGGATTTGCATATGCGTCAGAAGATAAAAAAGAAGAATTAAACCCACAAAACCATTCCCATAATCCCGAAGTAGTGATTGTTTTCGGACGGGCAGAGCGGCGCATAGAAACCGCTGTTTCCGCATCAGAAGGGCGGGTAAGTGGTTCGGAATTACGGGCGCGCCCCATTCTAAGACCTGGCGAAATTTTGGAGGCAGTCCCAGGGCTCATTGCAACCCAACACTCAGGCGGGGGCAAGGCGAACCAATATTTCCTTCGTGGTTTCAACCTTGATCACGGAACTGATTTTGCGACCACTATCGATGATTTCCCCGTGAATTTTCTAACTCATGGACATGGTCAGGGTTATCTTGATGTTAATGGCCTAATACCTGAATCGGTTGGCTATGTTGAATATCGTAAAGGGCCATATCGTGCTGATGCCGGGGATTTTAATTTTACTGGTCGGGCGGCAATTACCACACTTGATATTTTGGACCCATTTGTGACCGCTGAATATGGCACATATGATTATAATCGTATTGTTGGTGGAAGTTCCTTTAAAATCGGTGATGGCGATTTACTTGTATTGGGGCAATATAAACACCAAGATGGCCCATGGACAGTGCCAGAAGATTTTAATGGTTTTTCTGGCTTAATAAAATATACCCATCCCACCAGCTTTGGTAAGTTTAAAATCGCGATTAATACCTATGATGCAAGTTGGTATCCAACCGACCAAATCCCATCGCGCGCGGTTGGAACAATTCTAACTTCACCATATGATAGCCTTGATAAGAACTTGTTTGGACGCACTTCGCGACAGGTTTTAACAGGTGGTCTTTATGGTGCCGATTGGAAAGTAACGGCATGGTTGCAACATTATAATTGGCACTTATTATCAAACTTCACATTCTATCTTGATAATCCGGTTGATGGCGATGAAATTCGCCAATTTGAATCGCTTAATGCCATTGGTGGGCGTGCCGAAAAGACCTTCACAATTAATGATAGATTGACATTAACCACGGGTCTTGAGGGGCGGTATGATGATATATCTGACATAGGGCTTGATCATGCGATTAATGGAATTGTTGATTATAATAAGGCACGGTTTGCAGTCAAAGAAGGCTCATTAGGGATTTATAGTGAGGCAAATTTAAAAATCACAGATAAGCTAGAGATGTTATTGGGCTTACGCGGCGATTTTTATAGTTTTGAAAGCCATGGCAAAGAAGGCAATTCATGGTCAAACAAAATTGATGACCAGATTGTTTCACCCAAATTCGGGCTTAAATATCGCCTTAATCAGCAAATTGCCCTTTATGCTAATTGGGGCGAAGGTTTCCATTCCAACGATGCACGCGGTGTTACCAACCCAACCGATCCTGCACCTGGTCTTGTAAAAGGGCATATGCAGGAAATTGGCGCACGTTATGAGCGGCGCGGATTAATCCTAACCGCTGATATATGGCAAAGCGAAATAGATTCCGAGCTTGTTTATGCCGCAGATGCCGGTGAAGTTGTGCCAACCAATGGTGGCAAGCGACACGGTGTCGAAGTAACAGGGTTTTGGCGTCCAAAACAATGGTTGGCAATTGATGGTGTTTATGCGACCAATGACGGCAAATTAAAAGATGTTCCCGCCGCAGAAGATGGGATACCGGGGGCGATAAAATCCTCTGCTGAATTTGGTGTTACCACCATGTTTGACCATTATAATTTCGGCGCACGCGTTCGTTATCTTGGTAAACGTAATTTGTCAGAAGACAAAAGCGTTTTTGGAAAATCATCAACCATGGTCAATTTCCGGGCATCCTATGCAACACATTCAAAAATGGAATTTGTGTTGGAATTGCTAAATGCCTTTGATTCAAAAGGCCACGACATTGACTATTATTACACCACACGTTTGCAGGGTGAGCCAACCGACGGGGTTGATGATATTGTTTATCATATTTCAGAGCCGCGACAGCTACGGTTTGGTATAAAATATAAATTCTAGTGAAAAGGGCGCGTTTGGCGCCCTTTTTAAATTTAACCCAATTGAATTTAGCCCCATGGTTTGAATATTAACATTGCCCCTGCACCGATAAGGATAAACCCCGCCAAAATATTCCAACTTATTGGCTGTTTAAGATAATAGACCGAAAAAATAACAAAGACTGTAAGCGTAAGAACTTCTTGAATGGCTTTTAACTGCGCCGCACTCATAACATTAGAGCCAAGGCGGTTGGCCGGAACTTGCAGGCAATATTCAAAAAATGCAATCAACCACGAAACCAAAACAACGATTACAATTGGCGCGGTCTTAAATTTCAAATGACCATACCACGCAAAGGTCATAAAAATATTTGAAAGTAACAAAAGAAAAATTGTTTGTGCCTGTATCATTTTGTGCCTTTATTGTTTTGTTATGGCCATTTTTATTATTGATCAAAAATCAACATCAAGATTTATTGATGCGATTTTACGGAATAATTTTTGCCCAATAAAGTTAATTGTATGTTGCTGTTTGTGATGTTCTTGAAAGGCTGCCAAATCTTTAAAAACTTCCCATAAAAAAATGTGGCGTGGATCATCCCTATCTTGGGAAAATTGGAAAAATAGACAATTTTCTTCTTTTAACGAGGCCTCGGCAAGTTTTTTGATGGCGGCAATCGCATCTTCAATGATTATTGGTTCGTCAATATAGATTTCAACGTTTTTCCCAAATGCCATTATTTTTCCTTTAATGCGGTGATTGCATCAACAACCGCTTTGGTAACAGGTGTTGGAAGTGCATCAATATCAAACCACCCCAAACCAAGATGCTTTTCAGGTTCCATAATCATTGGCGTACCCGAATATTCCGTAAAAAGATATATTGGTGAAAGCCAATGATAACCAATTTCCTCATCAATCAAGTCGGAGATGCAAAGCAAAAATGGTTCTTTTAAATCAATACCAATTTCTTCTTTCACTTCACGAATGATTGCTGCTTCTGCGGTCTCGAATAAATCAATTTTACCGCCTGGCAAACCCCAATGCGATGCCTCGGGTTCTTTTACCCGTTTGATAAGAAGGATTTTGGCGCCGTCAACAATTGCCGCACCTGCGCCCGAGCGTGGTTCAATAAACTTCATTCACTCTTTTATGCAGATTCGTAACTATGCCGCCATACCAAGGGCCGCAAGAATTTCTTTGCGATTGGCCGAAATGTCGGCAATGGTTGCCTCATCTAAAACATCAAAGAACCCCTTTAATGCTTTGGCAAAAAGCGTTTGCAGACGGCATACATTTTTCAATTTACATTTGGAATCTACATCACCAAAACATTCAAGCAGATTTAAACTATCCTCGGTAAGGCGAACAATTTCCCCAACATTAATCTCGCTTGCGGGGCGGGCAAGAGCAACACCGCCGCCTTTACCACGTGTGGTATTGACATAACCATGCTTTCCCAATTGTTGCACGATTTTGATTAAATGATTGCGGGAAATTTGATGGCGTTCAGCAATATCAATAATGCGTGCCGGCCCACGATTACAATCAAGATACATCAAAACCCGCAGGGCATAATTAGTATATTGGGTAATGTGCATTTCCACTCCGATGAATATTATAAATTGCTATATTGTGGCATGGTATATACAACTTTACCAATCAGGTCGAGGGGGGATATTGTGAAAAATTGACGCATTAAATGTAAGGTTAATGCGCCATCCTTATTATTCATTGATTTATAAGCTATATTCGCGAAAACGGGGTTATAATTTTAAAGCCATTATCGCTTTCAGTGATTTTTACTTTTACGCCATAAGTTTCTTCAATTATTTGCGGCGTGAGAACATCATTTGCTTTGCCTTTTTGAATAATTATCCCATTTTTCATCATAATAACTTCATCGGCAATACGCGCGGCATAGGTTAAGTCATGTAAGACAATCGCAATCCCGACACCGCGTGCTGCAATATCACGAAAGTTTGCAAGCGTATCAAGTTGGTGTGCAGGATCAAGTGCTGCCAATGGTTCATCCGCAAGGATATATTCAGGTTTACCGGCCAAAACCCGTGCCAATAAAACGCGCGATTTTTCGCCACCGGATAATTTAGATGCGACCTTGTCTTTAAGGTGCAAAGTGTCGGTTATGGTCAAGGCGTCATAAATTGCTTCGGAATTGCTTTGGGTGTGGTTGTCATTAACAAGGCATCCCATTTCAACCAAGGTTGAAACATTAACGTCCCAATGTATGTCGCCATTTTGCTCTAAAAAGCCAATTTTGCGTGCTCGTTCATTGGGTTTTATTTCAAAGATTGGGGTTTTATCAATATAAATCTCGCCAATATTTGGTTTTATTATCGAGGCAATACATTTCAACAGGCTTGATTTTCCTGCACCATTCGCCCCCAGAATTACCGTAATTTTCCCTTTGGGGATTTCACCGCAAAGATGGTTTAAAATATTGCTTTCGCCAATTTTTAAGGACAGGTTTTTAAATTCAATCATTTTATTCCCTATCATATTATGTTGCGACGCATTTTGAACAAAAGCATCAAAAAGAATGGCGCACCCAAAAGCGACATAGCAATTCCAAGGCGTAATTCAGTGATTGAAGGTAGGCTACGAACAAGGCAATCGGCGGAAACCACTAATATTGCCCCCGCAAGTGCAGATGGTAGCAAGACAGAAGATGGTTTATGCCCGACAAAGGGGCGCATTAAATGTGGAACTACTAACCCCACAAAACCAATTATCCCCGCAACAGCGACCGATGCGCCGACACATAAACCAACCCCAATGATTAATATCCATTGCAATTGCACCATATTTACGCCCATAGATTTTGCGGTATTTTCACCCAAGGTAAGGGCATCAAGGCTTTTGCCACTAAAAGTCAAAACGCCCATCCCAATCATTACGAGCGGTAATGCGATTTTCACATCGTCCCAAGAGCGATCTGTCAAAGCCCCCATAAGCCACTTAACAATTTCCCCCGAAACAAATGGATTTGGCGCAAGGCTAATAAGCAATGAGGTCAAGGCACCGGTTAGGCTTGAAATAATAATACCCGCAAGGGTGAACATAATTAAACTGCCTTGGCGTCCGGCAAGCATCGCAAGTAATGCCATTCCAATTGCCGCCCCACCAAGTGCGAAGAAGGGTAATATATAAACTGATGCGGTGTATCCAAAAAATAATGATGCCACTGCACCTAGTGCCGCACTCGATGAAACCCCGAAAATGCCTGGGTCGGCAAGTGGGTTTCGCAAATATCCCTGCATGGCGGCCCCAGACATGCCAAGCCCCGCACCAATAATTGCACCAATAATTGTGCGCGGTGCACGAAGTTCGGTAATGATTAATGAGTTTAAATCACCTGAAAGCCATTCGGAAAATGGGACATTAACTTTGCCAATAAACAAAGAACCCGCCATTATTAACAATAGCAAGATGAATAGCATGATATTGATTGGAACATTATTTTTCATTCTCGTCCCTTATTTGTTTTAGGCGCCCCAAGGCATCAATCATTACTGGTCCTGCGCAGGTTAAATAGCGCGGGCGGAAATCAACGATTTTGCTTTTGCCTGATAGTTTTTTTAAAACCGGATGGGTCAGTATTGTATCAGATCCATCGGCATCCATTTTGGTCATTAAGTATTTCGGCGGGTTGGCAATTAATGGCTCTAGTGAAACTATACCCCACATACCGACACCATATTCACTACTTTTATTTTTAAAACCGGCTATTTTTAAAAGCTCATCTGCCAAAGTGCCTTCGCCGGGAGACAGGCCATTGGCCTGCCAAATAAGTGCGGGAATTTGTTTATCGCTTTTGGCATTTTTAACCGCCGCATCAATTTTTTTATTAAGCAATACCCCATTATTTGCATTATGCGTGATATTGGCGACCAATGTTATTTGCGCCTTGCTTTCTTCAATGCTTTGCGGGACGCCAAGATTTAGAACCGGGATTTTTAAACGTTCTAATGCCGCAACTGTGGGCGGCGCAACATGTGAACCGGCAATAACTAAATCGGGTTTGAAATTTATAACTTCTTCTGCGGTGTCAAAAGTTGCGGGAAACTGTTTTGCCAGATTTAAATCAATCGAGCTTGCAGTTTTTTCGTGTGAATAATGGCTTATTGCCTTTATTTGCGATTTATCCGCCACTTCCATCAATATTGCATCGGCACATGGGTTTATTGAAACAATATTTCTTGGGCGATAGGGAAGGGCGGTAATGCCGCCACTGCTTTCCACATGCGGCTTATTACACCCGCCAAAAATGACGGGCGTAATAAGTGCAAAAAGGAAGATATGTGCTTTGTTCATATTTCCCTTTCAAGGCCTAGAAGCTTAGGCGAACGCCGCCATAATAGCTTCTGCCGGGTGTGCCATAAGTATAGACAGTTTCATATTTTTTGTCGGTGATATTTTCAACACGACCAAATAATTCAACCTTGTCATTTAATTTATAGCTTAGGCGTAAGTCACCGATTGTGTAGCCTTTGGTGCGGATGGTGTTGCTATCATTATCATAGCTATCACCAACGTGGGTAATACCAAGACCGGTTTTAAGACCAATCGCCCATAAATAATCAACACCTGCATAGGCGGTATTATCAGGGCGACGCGCCAATTCTTTGCCCGTGGTTTTATCTTCGGTGCTATAATCAGTGTAATTAGCGTTGAAAGATAGATTTTGGGTTGGCTGGTATTTTGCCTCTAATTCAACCCCTTTTTGTTCGGCAGATTTTACGTTTTTATAAACACCTGACCAATTGATAAGGTTTTTGCTTTCAATAATGAAATAGGTTGCCCCCAATATCATTTTTCCACCAAGCAATTTTTGCGAATAGCCGATATCTTTTGATTGGGATTCTTCTGGTACAAGGTTTTTATTACCTGACCACGCATCATATAATTCATAAAGTGATGGCGCACGGTACCCTTCGCCATAGCTTGCACGAATAATGCTATTGCCATTGTTGAATGAATAAGAGCCGTTGATGTCAAATACTAAATGATCACCATAAAGGTTATGGTGTTCATTTCGCAATCCTGCTGAAACCGCAAGGTTTTCGGTTGGTTTTGCATCCGCCTGAATGAAAAGTGCATCGGTCTTTTGGTTGGCGCGGGCAATCGAATAACCACTATCGATAGTGTAGTCCATCTCTTCACGTTCGGCACCAAATACAAGGCCAAAATCATCGCGCAGGTTCAAAGTTCCTTGGTAATTATAGCGGTCGATATCGCCTTTATAATTATAGGTTGATGCCCATGCTGGGTAATAATATTCGCGTTCGGTTTGGGTTTTTGAATAGCCAATTGTATTTTTAAACTTGCCGTCAAAGGCGTTATAATTTGCACCCAAATATCCGATTTTAATTTCCGCTGATTGTGTATTAAGTGCGTCTTTGCCTGTGTCGTCAAAATCGCCTTTACCTTTGGTATAAAAGCCCATTGCATCAATTGAAAAGGCATCATTAAATTCATAATTTAATTTGGTGTTTGCACCAAAATTATGGTTGCCATCTTTTTCAATGCCGCCGCGATTTTTATTGAATGCGGAAAAACCATCGGTATCAAAATAATTCACGCCAAGACTTGCAGATAATCCACCGATTTTTCCAGACGTATTGGCAACATAGTTTTGTGTATTATATGAGCCAAATTCGCCTTGAATGGTGGTTTCAGGGGTGGCGGTTGGTTTTTTGGTAATCATGTTAATTACCCCGCCCATTGCCTGAGAGCCCCATAGAACTGATTGCGAACCACGTACAACTTCGATACGTTCAATATTGCCAACCAAAATTGTGCCTAGGTTAAAGTCACACTGTAATGCAGATGGATCAGATAGCTTCACACCATCAACCATTGCCACTGTTTGATATGATGCTGCACCACGAATTTTTACTGAAACCGCATTGCCTGCGCCGCCATTTCTTGTAACCGTGACGCCTGGTATGACCTTCAAAAGCTCTGGCAATTGAATTTGTTGTAGGTTTTTGATTTGTGCTTCGTCAATTATGGATACAGATTGTCCGACCTTGTCGGCATCTTGTGATTTGCGACCAGCAGTAACGACAACAACGTCACCATCTTCATCTGCAAATGCGGGTGTCGCAAAAATTGACAGACTTACCAAAGAAACGGTTGCTAATAATAGATTTGTTTTACGCATAAATGTCCCCATTCAATAATGGGTCACGCGCCAATATGACATATTCAAGGAACCATTCCCCAAAACCGCGACCCGAAATTGTCGCTTTAACAGGGGCTTCCCCGCTCATCCGCATATCCCGTACGGCTGAATACGACTGCTTCCGGCAGGTCTCCTGGCTTTTGGAATTGGGGCATTAACCCCGCGTTTTATTTCGCCTTCCCGTTAAAAACAGTGGCACAGGAAATAAAACTATCCAATCACAGTTGCGGGAACAGCGTCAGCTTTTTTAAACTGCCTTCCCTTTTAATGCCCGTTAAGGCAACCAGATGCAGGGGTTCAGATATAGTAAAAATTTATAGGGCGCAATAGGGGCAAAACAAAAAGACCACCCCGAGAGGTGGTCCTTTAGTATTATTATGCAGCGTGTTTGAAAGGCTTACGTTTTGGCTTTCTGGTTGGGGTTGCGTCACCGCTTATTGGTTTTCTAACCCGAAACTTTGGTTTTGGACGACGTGAATCTTTGCGTGAATCTTTACGATCAGAACCCATTTTTGCCGCTTCTTCAGGGTTAATGAGATTGCAAATTGCGCGCCATCTTCTGCGATCTTGTGGGGTAACAAGATTTACAGCTTCACCTTCTGCACCTGCGCGACCAGTACGGCCGATGCGGTGGATGTAATCCTCTGGGCAGTGTGGAAGGTCGTAATTAATAACGTGTTCAATATGTGGAATATCAAGACCGCGTGCCGCAATGTCAGTTGCCACAAGAACACGATTTTCACGATTTCTAAAGCCAAGAATAACTTTTGAACGTTGAGAATGTTTCAAGTCACCATGAATTGCCGCTGATTTATGGCTGTGGTCACGCAATCTTTTAGAGATTTTGTCGGCATCCATTTTAGTTTTCACAAATACGATTACTGAACCATCACGTTTTTCAAGCTGATTAACAAGCTCGCTATATCTTTCGGCTTCTGCAAGGTGAATTGTCTCTTGTTTCACATTTTCGGTTGGCTCACTAACTGAACCAACAGTGATGCGAACTGGATCAATCAAATATTTTGAAGTTAGTTTAAGGATATTATCAGGCAATGTTGCCGAGAATAATAGAGTTTGACGTTTCTTTGGCATTTTTGCCAAAATTTTGTCAATCTGAATCCCAAATCCCATATCAAGCATACGATCAGTTTCATCAAGCACGACATAACGAACACTTACCATATCGATTTTACGTCTTTGGATATGGTCATTGATACGACCTGGCGTGCCAACAATAAGGCGTGGTCTGGCTTTTAATTGTGTAAGCTGACGTTTGATATCTTGTCCGCCAATTAATAGGGCGGTTTTGATGCTAGTTTCATTGCCTAGCAATTTTCTAAGCATATCCATAACCTGAACCGCCAATTCGCGGGTAGGTGTCATGATAAGCACTGAATCATGTGGATTATTGATAAGGTGAGAAATCGCCGGAATACCAAAGGCACCAGTTTTTCCAGTTCCGGTTCCAGCCGTCCCTAAAATATCTTTTCCCAAAAGTGCAACCGGAATTGCCTCTGCTTGGATTGGGGTTGGGGTGGTGAATTCAATTTTAGTCAAAGCCTGCATAATCACCGGCTGTAAGCCGAATGCGGTAAAGTCGTTCATTTTAAGTCCTGTCTTTCGCTTAACGCGAAAGCGTTGTAATTAATTTATAATTGGGAAAAGAATTGCGTTCGGAATATTCCAAACGCATTCCCATTTTTAGCCATATTTTTTGCGAAATCCGCAAATAAGTGCTTAAATTAATTACACACTCGTCCTTTGAAATGAATAAACCATACGGCTTATTTTTCAGGCAGTTTCGCACGTGCTATAAAAGATTAGCCTTCGATTTTGATGTTCTCAGCCGAAGATTTGCCTTTTGCACTTACAACGTCATAGCTCACTTTTTGGCCGTCAAGAAGACCTCTAAGGCCCGCTCTTTCAACAGCTGAAATGTGAACGAAAACGTCGGCGCCACCTTCAGCTTGTTCAATAAAGCCATAGCCTTTTGTGGCGTTAAACCATTTAACGGTACCGTTTGCCATAATAATTTTTCCTTTTTAAATTTGCTATTTTACATGAGCTTAAACTTGGTTACTTAGTTAAACTCAATAAAACGACACAAACCAAATAGGAGAGAAAAACTCTTATAGAAAACGACGCGCTGCCCATTGGAAATTTCAAAAGAATTAGCCATAGGCAAAATTAAAAAGTCAACAATAGTTGAGGTAGTATATAAACTCAGGGCGCATACATAGTGATATAAAATGCTTTGTCAAATCATTTTATTTTATGCAGCACGCACATTTTTTAAGAATGTAGTGATTTCTTGTGAAAGAATTTCGGTCTGTTCACTTAAAGTTTTTGACAATTGCATGGTCTCTCCCGCTGAGCTACTTGCCGCAAGAGAGAAGTCACTAACTTCATTAATGCTGTGATCAATCATGCTTGTACCGGTTGATGCTTGTGCCATATTGCGGGCAATATCACGGGTTGCCGCAGTTTGCATTTCGACGTTTTCATGGATATTACGTGAAATGCCGGTAATGCTTTCGATTGCCTCTTTAATCGCCGCAAGCGCAGAAATAACCGCATTTGCCACTTCTTTGATATTGGTAATGTTTTGTGAAATTTCTTGCGTTGCTTTTTCGGTTTGTCCCGCAAGTTGTTTAACTTCATTGGCAACAACAGCAAAGCCACGACCGGCCTCACCGGCACGTGCAGATTCAATGGTTGCGTTCAAGGCCAACATGTTAATCTGTCCGGCAATTGATTGAATAACATCGGTGATTTCATCAATTCTTTTAGTTGCTTGATCCAAAAGCACTGATGTACGGTCGGCATTTTCCATTTGCACAACTGCATCAGAAATTGCGGCATTGAAATAATCTGTTTGTTCAGAAATTTCATTAACCGATGCCGACATTTCTTCTGCGGCCGATGCAACAGTTTGCACGTTTTCAGAGGTTTCAGACGAGGCAGAAGCAACTTCTTGCGCGCGTTTGCTAACATCGGTAACAATTGAATTCATACGTTCAGAAGCACCAAATAATTCTTTGGTTGCACCGCCAACAGATTGCAAAATGGTTCTGATGTGCGCCTCGAATTCGTGAATCTCGATTTCAAGTTTTTGCTGTTCTTCAATTTTTTGTTGGGCGGCTTCTAATTGAAGATCCTCTAATTCGCGTGCATCGCGAAGTTTTTGGTCAAGCTCTACAAGGCCGCGCGCCATTTCGCCAGCTTCATCAAGACGGTCGGTTTCTGCAAGTTTTAAGTCTTTTGCATCGGCCAATGTTTTTATGCCTTCAGAGATATGTTTAAGCGAGTTTTCAATATCCTTGCCGATAAAGATACCAATTGCAAAATACATTATCGCCGCAAGGAACAGTAATGCGCCAAATTTTGCTATATCGCCAAAAAAGGCACGGTTTACATCATCAACATAGGTTGTTGTGCCAACAATCCATCCCAAGTCCTTAAACTCTTTGACAAAAGTTATAACCGGATATGATTTATTTGGTGAGGTTAGGTTTTTTGGTACAGAATATTCGATAATGCCTTCGCCTTTTTGGGACACAACATCAACCATTTTTTGATAATAAGTATGCCCTTTATTATCTTTTATAGTTAGTACATTTGTGCCGTTTAAATCAGGCTTCCCAGGGTCGGAAATCATTTTGCCATTTTTGTCCAAAATGAAATAATAATTATTGGTGCCGTAACGCATTGCGTTTAGTGCTTCTAGCGCGGAATTTTTGGCCTGCTCTTCGCTAAGTTGACCCGAGGTCTTTTTATTCATAATCATTTGGGTCAGGCTTTGTGCAATTTCCACAGAATGCACGGTCATATTGCGGCGTTCTTCTATTAGATTAAGCCTTGTATTAACCAATGCAAACAAAGTCCCAACGGTCATAGCAGAAATTGCCATTACAATAATTGCAAGTAATTTCACGCCAACTTTAATGTTTCCTAGCTTGAGATATTTTTTCATTTCTTAACGCAAAGCCTTTGTAAGACAGCCAAAAGGGCAAATTTAAGCCATTGCTATTAGCACTACATCAATTTGCCTTATTAATTCGTTAAAAATAATGAATTTTAGGACGAAAACCTAAGGTTTTTTTTGGGTATGACAATTTGTCCCAAACAGATTTTTGTTTTTTTGCCGTTCTAATTACAGGAGGGATTTAAAATGAAAAAATCATTCTTAATAAATGCAATAATTATCGTATCATCATTATTTGCCACCGTACCGGTAGAGGCAAATAATAACAATGTTTCAAATGCACTTTTGCGCGCGCTTGATGACGAATATAAGGCATATGCAACCTATCAAGTTATTATTGATAAATTTGGCGAAATTCGCCCATTTAGCAATATTAAGGAAGCAGAAGCACGGCACATAGACGCAGTTAAATATTTGCTTGAAAAATATAATATTACTGCACCTGCCAATAAATATTTGACCGCAAATTACCGCCCAAATGCCCCACAATCGGTTAAGGCTGCTTGTGAGGCGGGAAGGGATGCGGAAATTGCCAATGCCGCACTATATGACCAGCAGCTTTTTCCAATGGTAAAAGGCTATGATGACATCACAATGGTTTTCCAAAACCTTCGTGATGCCTCACAATATCGGCACTTGGCGGCATTTGAACGTTGCGCAGGATTTTATTGAGCCGGTTTTAATTTCCGCTCAAAAAAATCGGTCATTAAATTCCATTGGAATTTACGTTTTGCATAGCCTTTAAGGCCGTGATGCTCACCTGGATAAAGCATCATTTCAAATGGTACGCCACGTTTTTGTAATTCGGCGGCAACGCGTGTGGTATTGATAAGTAAAACATTATCATCCGCCATGCCGTGGGCAATCAAAAGCGAATTGGGTTTAATATTTCCAATTCGATTTAAAACATCGGATGCGGCATAGCCGTCTTTGTTGTTTTGCGGCGTGTCCATATAACGCTCTGTATAGGCGGTGTCATAAAGGCGCCAATCGGTTGGTGGTGCGCCCGCGACACCGGCTTTGAATGGGCTGTTTTTAACCGATAGCGACATAAGCGTTACAAACCCACCCTGTGACCAACCAAAAATGCCGATATTATCCTTATCAACATAGGGCAGATTTTGTAGGAATTTTGCGCCGGCAATTTGGTCATCAATATCTGGGCCGCCAAATTGGCGATAAATTGCGCGCGTGAATTTCACACTACGGTTTGGGGTTCCGCGATTATCAATTGAAAAGACAATAAAGCCTTTTTCCTGAAGCAAGCGATTTTGTGGTGCAACCCAAGTTTTTTTAACCACACTATTCGCGGGGCCGCCATAAATTGAAACCAAAACCGGATATTTTTTATTGGGATCAAAGTTGCGTGGTTTTAAGATTGAATAATATAAATCCTCACCATCTTTGGACTTGATTGAACCAAATTCAGGCGCAGAATATGTATCTTTATATGGGTAGTATGGATGGTTGGCATCAAGCTTATTATCCTCGATTGCCAAAAGTTTTTTGCCATTTGCGTCGTATAATGCCGCATTTGGTGGGGTTTGTGGGTCGGAATAATTGCCAATAAAGCTTGTGCCAGATTTTGCCATGCTGACAGACCACCAGCCACCAGTTTTAGTTATGGTTATTGGTTTGCCTTTGCCATGAATTTTTTCGGAATAAAGATTATTTTCAATTGGGGTTTCTATGCCGGCTTCAAAATAAACCAAATCCTTGTTTTCATCGACTGCGGAAATATTTTTTACCGCATAATTACCTGATGTAATTTGGCGGATTAATTTTCCATTCTTGTCGAAAAGATATAAATGATTGTTTCCATCACGTTCGGATGACCATATGAAATCCCCGCCTTTTAAAAGGCTAAAGTCGTCATTAACCTCAACCCAACTATCGGATTTTTCGGATATAATGGTTTTACCTATACCAGTTGCTGGATCAAATTTAATTAATTCCAGCGTTTTTTGATCGCGGCTTAGCTTTTGGACAAAAAGTGCTTTGGAATCGAGTGACCAATCAACACGGGCAACATAAAAGTCATCATTTTTACCCAAATCCAATTTTATAGCCGCACCATTTATTGGCTTGATATATAGTTCAACAATCGCATTGGCTTTGCCGGCATAGGGGTATTTTTGTTTGACAACTTTGGTCCCCTCTGCGCCGATAATGGTGCGCTCAACTGTTTCAACCCGGGTTTCATCGGTTTTTTGGTAGGCAATCATTTGTGAATCGGGCGAAAACCAATAACCCTCAAACCGTTTTAATTCTTCTTGGGCAATGAATTCAGATGTGCCGTATGAAACATCACCCCCAGCTTTTGGCGACATGGCGGTTTCACTATTGCTATCAAGGTTTTTTACGAATAATTGCCCATCGCGCACAAAGCCCAATAATTTACCATTTTTGCTTAGGCGGGCATCAATTTCATCATCGGGGGTATTGGTAAGGCGGGTGATGGCACGGGTTGCGGCATCAATTGCATAAATATCACCGTCAAGCGGTACAAGGATGAATTTACCGGTTTTATCCCAATCATAGCTTACGACACCGCGCACAGAAATTCGCATTCTTTCGCGGCGCGCGATTTCTTCAAGTGATAATTCTTTGCCAGAATCTGATAATTTGTTGGCATCCATCAATAAAAACGGTGCGCCACCGCTTGCCATAACGCCCCACAAATCTTGCACCATTGCGTTATCGCTTTTGGGTTTGAGATAGGTAAGCATTTTACCATCGGGTGATAAACGCCCCATAAGTGCCGATGGCCCAGAGATTGGCGGGTCAGAAAATACGCGGTCAATCGTCAAGGTTTGATTGGTTTGCGCCATTGCAAAGGCAGGGGTTAAAATAACTGTCGAAAGCAAAAGGGATTTAAAAATTTTTCTCATAAACAAAAGCCTAACCGAAAAAGAATTTTTTGGAAGATGTTTGCACAAGAAATATCATATGTATTCTAATGGCGCATTTCATTTTTATAACGCTTGATACGCTTTATGCTTTGGGTGTTAAAGGGTTTGAACCCCATGAAAACGTTGGGAATTAAATCGTCACAAGTAAAATAAGGCATTGAAAAATGAAAATTGTTGTTACCTCCCAGAATTTTAAAACCATCACAAATCATGCCGGCAAGGCACGCCGCTTCATTATTTTTAATGTGAATAAGGATGGCAGTTTTGAGGAATTAACTCGTTTAGATTTACCACAAGAAATGGCATTTCATAATTTCCAAGGTAATGAGCATCCGCTTGATGGCGTTGATGCATTGTTGTCTGCATCATTTGGAATGGGATTTATGAACAAAATGGCACGACGCGGCATTACTGCAAGCCTTGTAAATAGCACCGATATTAAAACCGCGATTGAAGAATTTTTAAAGAATGGGCAAATCGTGCCAGAATTTGCATGCCATAATCATGGCGATGCCGACCATGTTTGTGGTTGCAGCCATTAGCGATTGTTTATAATAGAACTTGTAAGATTGAGGCATTGTAAAGCGTAGCGAGAAGCACGATTGAACGCTGTCAAAATTAAAAACGAGTGAAACGAGTTTAGAGGAAATCTGTGGAAAATTATAGGAAACCACGCTTTTCTATAATTTTTCTCATGTTGAAAACAAGTTTCTGATTGAGGCACGTAGTGCCGAGGGTGGAAACTTGAATGAAAATGGTGCGGATGGCCGGACTCGAACCGGCACGGGCCTTACAGCCCAACGGATTTTAAGTCCGTGGCGTCTACCGATTCCGCCACATCCGCACATTGGAAGACGGCTTATAGTTTAGGTTAATTTTCTAGTCTAGTGTGCAAATGCCAAAAATTGCGGTTAATGGCATATCTTGTTGCAGGAATTGCATTAAATCATTCAATATTCGGTGAAAGCCCAAGTGTTTTTAACATTTCCAATACTTCTTTAATTCCGCTTTCAAGCAATTGTTCATCATTGCTGCGTACAACCAATTGTGTGCCATAGCCATCGCCGCGAAACCATGGGTATGAGCCAAATGAGAGTGTTGGATATTTCTTTGCAATTTCACCAAGCGGTTTTGCAATATCACCTTCACGCAAATTGTCGGCTTTGATTGTTTTTGCGATTATAACTTTTCCGGTTTTTAGGCGTGGTGCAATATCATCAAGCATGGCGCGCATAATATTTGGAACACCCGCCATAACGAAAACATTTTCCATTTGAAAACCGGGGGCAAAAGAAACTGGATTTTTAACAAGGCTTGCACCATCTGGAATGCGTGCCATGCGAAGGCGTGCTTCAGTAAGTTCATCACGCGCATAACGGTTAAGCATCATTTCAACTGCATCATCGCGAATATCAATATTTACACCAAATGCTTTGGCAATTGCATCGGCGGTAATGTCATCATGGGTTGGGCCAATGCCACCGGTGGTGAAAACATAATCATAACGGGTTCTAAGGGCATTAAGGCTTGTGATAATTTCTGGCTCTTCATCGCCAACAACCCTAATTTCCTTTAGGGCAATGCCAAAAGGTTGTAAGAATTTCGCGATTGTATTTGAATTTGAATCCTGCGTGCGGCCTGAAAGGATTTCATCACCAATTACCAGAATTGCCGCCGTAATTTCTGCCTCAACCATTGCTAACACCACAAAATATTTCTATATAGTCACAAACTAATATTTTGCTTTGCACAAAGAGACAATAAGCTTTAGCAAATGATAATCTGAGACACCAAAACCTGAGACAATAATAAACAATGAATAAAAAAATCAAAATCCACACCCCCGAAGATTTCCAAGGAATGCGCGTTGCCGGACAAGCGGCGGCAGAAATTCTTGATATGCTTGTAGATCATGTAAAACCCGGTGTAACCACGGCATATCTTGACGATATTGTTCGCGAATATATCAATGAAAAAGGTTGGGTTTCGGCAACGATTGGCTATCGTGGTTATCAACACGCAACCTGTATTTCAATAAATCACGTGGTTTGCCATGGCATCCCTGGTAATAAAGTTATCAAGAACGGCGATATTATGAATATTGACGTTACTGTGATTGTTGATGGCTGGTTTGGCGATACTTCAAGAATGTATGTGGCTGGGGAAACCAACCGCAAGGCAATGCGCCTTATGGACATTACATGGGAAAGTTTGCAACGTGGCCTAAAGGCAATTAAGCCGGGTGGACATTTTGGCGATATTGGTGCAGCAATCCAAGAATATGCCGAAAGCCAACATTGCTCTGTGGTTCGTGATTTTTGTGGTCATGGTCTTGGTCGCGTTTTCCACGATGAACCAAATGTTTTACACTATGGCACACCGGGTTCTGGCCCTGAAATTCTTCCGGGTATGTTCTTTACTGTCGAGCCGATGATAAATCTTGGCAAATGGCAAACCACAATTTTGCCTGATGGTTGGACCGCTGTGACCAAGGATCGTTCTTTGTCGGCGCAATTTGAACATGCGATTGGCGTGACAGAAGATGGCATCGAAATCTTTACCCTAAGCCCTAAAGGGCTTTACACCCCACATAATTCGGAATTAGAACCGTTTTTAGGTGGCAAATTATAAGGAGAGGGGATGGATAATTCTGGTCATCGTGAACGTTTGCGTACCCGCTTTTTAAAAAGCGGCCATGATGCTTTTGCCGACCATGAATTATTGGAACTTTTGCTTATGGGGGTGGTTTTACGGCGTGACGTGAAGCCAATTGCCAAGGCGCTTTTGTCGCGATTTGGCAATTTGAATGCGGTTGTTGCTGCATCGATTCCAGAACTTACAAACGTAGATGGCGTGGGGGAATCTATTGCCATCCACCTAAAGGCGGTTCATGCGATTTTATTGCGTGGCGAAAAAGAAAATATCACTAAACAGCCTGTATTAAGTTCGTGGGCAAGCCTTTTAAATTACCTTAAACTTGATTTGGAACACGAAAAGCGTGAACAATTTCGTGTGCTTTTCCTTGATAAAAAGCTGCGCCTTATAAAAGATGAGATGATGGGTGATGGCACAATTGACCATGCCCCCGTTTATCCACGTGAAATCGCCCGCCGCGCTTTGGAACTTTCGTCTTCTTCTGTGGTTTTGGTACATAACCACCCCTCGGGCGATGCGAAACCGTCACCGCAAGACATCGTGATGACCAAGAAGATAATCACCGCGCTCGAACAAATTGAGGTTAAGGTTATTGATCATATCATTGTTGGTTTTGAAGGATCGGTTTCCATGAAAGCCATTGGATTATGCTAATCCTTATGGAATTTTTATAAGTTATTTTAAGCTGGCGGTTGAAAACCCTCTCTTACTTCCCATAATGTTTTATAAATAAGGGGAGTGAATTTATATTGCCGCATGATGTTCCGTTAATTTCTACAATTGCAATTGGTATAGTGGTCGCGTTTATCTTTGGCGCTTTTGCCCAGCGTTTACGTCTTCCAATTGTTATCGGATATCTTGTGGCGGGTATTGTGGTTGGACCTTTTACACCCGGTTATACCGCTGATGCACACCTTGCATCACAACTTGCAGAAATTGGGGTAATATTCCTAATGTTTGGGGTTGGGCTTCACTTTTCAATCAATGACCTTTTAAAGGTTGGCAATATCGCGGTTATTGGTGCGATAATTCAGATATTTTTCGCGACATTGATGGGTATTGGCATTGCAACCCTATTTGGCTGGGGATTGGGTGCAGGAATCGTTTTTGGTCTTGCGCTTTCTGTTGCTTCAACCGTGGTTTTATTGCGGGCATTACAAGACAAAAACTACCTTGCAACTGAAAAGGGGCAGATTGCGATTGGCTGGCTTGTGGTCGAAGATTTGATAATGGTATTATCGCTTGTACTAATTCCACCACTCGCAACCGTTTTAGGTGGACAAACGGATTTATCGCATGCCATAGAGCCTGTGACTATATTGGGTTTAAACCCGATTGTCTCATCGGTGATTTTGACAATTGGCAAGGTGATTGCCTTTGTTGCCTTGATGTTAATCTTGGGGCAAAAACTTATACCCGCAATTTTGACGCGCCTTGATAACGGAGACTCACCTGAATTATTCCGTCTTGGGGTTTTGGCGATTGCACTTGGGGTCGCGTATGCAGCAACTAAATTCTTTGGTGTAAGTTTTGCCTTAGGTGCATTCTTTGCCGGCATTGTGCTTGCAGAATCGGATTTAAGTTCGAAGGCAGCAAAAGAAATTCTTCCGCTTCGCGATGCATTTGCGGTGTTGTTTTTTGTATCGGTTGGCATGATGCTTAACCCGATGGTATTCATTACGGCACCATTAAAAGTATTGGCGACATTATTGGTTATAATGGTTGGCAAATCCGTGGTTGCTTATGGATTGGTTCGTCTATTTAAATATAACCATGATACAGCATCAACAGTTTCCATAAGTCTTGCCCAAATTGGTGAGTTTTCATTTATCCTAATCACACTTGGAATTGGATTACAAATTGTTCCAATTGAAGCAAAGGACTATTTGGTTGCCGGTGCAATTATATCAATACTTCTTAACCCCGCATTGTTTGTGATTACTGAAAAACTAAGTAAAAAATATATGCCTCACAATAATTGAATAATTAAATTTGATTAATTTGACTTATTATATTTTAGGCTCACCTTTAGATTTCCTAAAGAGGAGATTTATATATGGCACATTATTTTGAAATCAAAAAAAACAAAAAAGAAGAATTTGTGGTTTATTTCAAATATAATAATGAAAGTATCTTTTGGACCGAAGGATACTCATCAAAAGCAGCGGCAAAGAACGCCATTGAATCAATCAAGAAAAATGGCCCAGGTGCCGAGATAAAAGAAGCCGAATAATTATTTAATTGGTAGGTATAAAATAGCTTCCGCTTCGTTTGGATTTACGAATGGCGGAAATGACACTCGTCTGCAAAATAGTGGGTAATCGTTTGGCTCATAACCATTATCGATAACCCACTTGTATAATTGTGTGGCGGGTATTCCAATATCATCGGGGTCGCCAATATAATTCAGCGATGCACATTTTAGTGCGGGTATAGTTGTTTCTTTAAAACCTTCATCAAATTTTGTATTTTCATTATATTCACAGCCAACTTCAAAATCATATTCGCTTTGTTCAAGCGGGTTATGGAATATATTGAATGTTGCATACTTTTGTGGTGGCAAATGGTTTTTAATGCGCCACGCAATAAATTTTTCAATTGTTTCATAAAGTGCATTTGGGCTGCCCCTATGGCGAAGGCCCGCAATATTAATTCCTTTAAACTCTATAATTTCAATATTTGGAATTTTGGCATCGCTCATTGATAAATTCTCCACTAAATTAGTTTTTTGATTTAGCATTAGATATTTTTGCAAATTTGGTGCTTTGCGAAATTCAGACGGGCTTTGGGCGAAATAGTTCTTGAATGCTTTTGCAAAGCTTTGGGATGAAGAATAACCAGATGAAAATGCGATTTCGGTGATGCTTTCATCGCTATTCTTTAATTTTACCGACGCAATTCCCAACCGTTTTAGGATAACATATTCATAAATATTTACCCCGTAAAATAGGGAAAACAGCCGATGGAAATGATATTTTGAAATCCCGGCGTTTTTTGCAAGCCTGTCAATTTTATAGTCGTGTTCTGGGGATGCACAAATTTCTTCGACAATTTGTCGAAATCTTTTTGCGATTATTTCTTTGGTGTTTATCATAATGCTCATGCCAATGGGGTAACATTATAATTTCGGTATTACTTGTCAAATATTGCTCAATTTCATTAATAAATTTCTTGGCTTATGCCTTGAGAATCTTTTCTATGTAGTCTAAAGCGCGTGGCATATAGGAAGGTTTTATCATGATCCCACGTTATGCCCGCAAAGAAATGGTTGATATTTGGTCCCAAGAATCAAAATTCCGTATTTGGTTCGAGATTGAGGCATACGCCACTGAAAAACTTGCTGAATTAGGTGTTGTGCCACTTGAAGCCGCCAAAAACGTTTGGGAAAAGGGTTCAAAAGCCGTATTTGATGTTGCGAAAATTGACGCCATCGAAGCCGAAGTAAAGCATGACGTAATCGCATTCTTGACCCACCTTGCTGAATTTATTGGTGATGATAGCCGTTTTGTGCATCAAGGCCTAACTTCTTCTGACGTTCTTGATACTTGTCTTGCGGTGCAATTAAATCGTGCGGCGGATTTATTAATTAAAGATGTTGACCGTGTTTTGGCGGCGCTAAAAAAACGTGCTCTCGAGCATAAATATACGGTTCGTATTGGGCGCTCTCATGGTATTCATGCCGAACCAACCACGTTTGGTTTAACACTTGCCCGTTTTTATGCCGAATTTACCCGTGCAAAAGAGCGCTTGATTGTCGCGCAAAAAGAAATTGCGACCTGTGCAATTTCCGGTGCTGTCGGCACATTTGCACAAATCAACCCATTAGTTGAAGAACATGTTGCCGAAAAATTGGGCTTGCAGCCTGAACCAATTTCAACCCAAGTAATCCCGCGTGACCGCCATGCCGCATTCTTCTGCGCTTTGGCCGTTGTTGCTTCGTCAATTGAAAACCTTGCGATTGAAATCCGCCATATGCAGCGTACCGAAGTTTTAGAGGCCGAAGAGTTTTTCTCAAAAGGTCAAAAAGGTTCTTCCGCAATGCCGCATAAACGTAATCCAGTTTTGACTGAAAACCTTACCGGTCTTGCGCGCCTTGTTCGTTCTGCTGCTGTGCCTGCATTGGAAAACGTTGCCTTGTGGCATGAGCGCGATATTTCGCATAGTTCTGTTGAACGTGGCATTGGTCCAGATGCAACTATCACCCTTGATTTTGCGCTTAATCGCTTGGCCGGTGTGGTTGAGAATTTGCTTGTATATCCTGAAAATATGAAGGCAAATCTTGATTTGCTTGGCGGCCTTCACAATTCGCAAAACGTATTGCTTGCGCTTACACAAAAAGGTGTGATGCGCGAAGATGCTTATCGTATAGTGCAACGTAATGCGATGGAGGTTTGGAATCTTCGCGGTGGTCGTCCTGCGGATGCGCTTATTAGCCGCCTGAAAAAAGATCCAGACGTAAACTCACGCCTTAGCGATGAAGAATTAGAAGGCTTGTTCGACGATAGCCGCCACCTTAAAAATGTTGATGTATCGTTCAAAAGAGTATTTGGCGAATAGTTTAAAACCAGCTTTCGACTTTTGCCTTTGACGGAACACCACCCGCGTGGACGATTTCACCATCAATCACCACGCCGGGGGTGGACATTAATTTATAGCTCATGATTTTTTGAATGTCTTCGACCTTTTCAAGTTCGATTTCGACACCTTTTGCGGCCGCAATATCTTGAACCAGTTTGGCGGTATTTTTGCAATTGGCGCAACCCGTGCCAAGAATTTTCACATTTTTCATTCTGTTTTCCTTTACAACACAGCGTTAAACACATAGCCCACAAGCAATATTCCACCTGCGACCACGCCTATAAAAGTTATAATTAATCGTAGTTTCAAAACTTTGCGAAGAATAATCATCTCGGGCAATGAAAGGGCAATAACCGACATCATAAACGCCAAAACCGTTCCCAAAGCTGCACCCTTGGCAAGCAGTGCTTGAACTATTGGAATAACACCAGCTGCATTGGTGTACATTGGAATGCCAATTAAAATTGCCAATGGAACAGACCACCAAACATCTTTGCCCATTAATTTTGCCATGAAATTCTCTGGTACATAGCCGTGAATTAGTGCACCCACGGCAATCCCACCCAATATATAGGGCCAAACTTTGCCAACGATTTCTTTAACAGATTGAAAGCCGCTTTCGATACGCTCAGACAGGGTCATTGTGTCGGTTACTTTATCTGCGTCATATTTGGGCATTTGTTGCACCCAATCTTCAAGATAGTTTTCCATTTTCAAGCGGCCAAGTATAAAGCCAGAAACAATTGCCACGCTTAAACCAAGCCCAAGATATAAAGCCGCAATTTTCCAACCAAACAATGAGAATAACAAGGTTAGTGCGACTTCATTAATCATTGGTGCAGCGATTAAGAATGAAAAAGTTACACCAAGTGGAACACCAGCTTGCACAAAGCCAATGAATAAAGGAACCGCAGAGCATGAACAAAATGGCGTTACCACACCCAAACTTGCGGCGGCAACATTCGCCACACCTTCAGTTTTTCCAGCCAATATTGCCCGTGTCCGTTCAGGTGTGAAATATGAATTTATCATCCCCATAACAAAAACAATGCCTGTCAGAAGCATTAAAACTTTTGGCGTGTCATAGAAAAAGAATTGAACTGCCCCACCCAAATGTGATTTCGGATCAATTGGCAATAGACTTACTACCCAATGCGAAAATGCAATCAGGCTTTTGTAAATTCCAAACCAAATTGCAAATGATAAGGTCAAAAATACAATGGGTTGTTTTTGCACTAATTTGTTAAACACGGTTTCCATCCACATCAATCATAAATGTACCATCTTCTTTATAGAATGGGGCAGGTGGCCATTTTTCTAAAATGTCCAAAACAGTTTCTGAAGGGCGGCATAATTTTGAACCTTTTTCGGTAACGACTATCGGGCGATTTACCAAAATTGGATATTCAAGCATTGCCGCAAATATGGTTTCATCAGAAACATCATCTTCCATTAATCCCAATTCTTTGGCGGGGGATTTTGTGGTGCGAAGCGCTTGTTTTGGTGTCAAGCCGCAGGCTTTTAACAAATGGCGTAATTGTTCTTCTTGCCAGCCGGTTTTGATATATTCGATAATTTCGGGCTTATAACCTGCGGCCTCAATAACTGCCAACACATTGCGCGAAGTGCCACATTCGGGGTTGTGATAGATTTTTATTGTCATTTAATAGACCCTCTTATTTGCGATATTTACAAGCCACAGCATCACCGGAACCTCAACTAAAACCCCGACAACTGTTGCCAATGAGGCCCCTGAATTTAGTCCAAATAGACTTATGGCAACTGCCACCGCCAATTCAAAAAAGTTTGACCCACCAATCAATGCCGCAGGGGCAGAGATATTATGCGGCACTTTGATTTTACATAGCCAATTAAAGGTAAGGAAGAACATTAAAACGCTTTGGATAAAAATTGGAATAGCAACCATTGCAATGACCAAAGGCTTTGCAATTAATGTTTTTGCCTGAAAGCCGAATAATAAAACCACTGTCGCCAATAACCCAATTATTGAATAGGGCTTTAGGTGATTTAAAAGGCGTTCTAATTTTTCGGATCCAAGGTTTTTGCGCGTAAAATAACCCGCCACAATCGGTATGATTACGTATAAAACCACAGATAATATAAGCGTGTCCCAAGGTACTGTCACATTCGCAATGCCAAGCAATAATGCAACAATTGGGGCATAGGCAACAATCATCACCAAATCGTTCAATGACACTTGCACAAGGGTGTAATTCGCATCACCCTTCACAAGTCGCGACCAGACGAAAACCATTGCCGTACATGGTGCAGTTCCAAGCAATATAAGCCCCGCAATATATTCTTTTGCCTGCTCTTTGGGAATGAAGGCGGCAAAGGCAAATTGCAAAAATATTATGCCCAATAATGCCATGCTAAAAGGTTTGATAAGCCAATTAACGATAAAGGTAACAATTAAGCCTTTGGGATTTTTGCCAACATTGGTAATGGTCGAAAAATCAACATTCACCATCATTGGGTAAATCATTACCCAGATTAAAACTGCCACCACCAAATTTACATGTGCATATTCAAACGCGGCAATAGTTTGAAATAGTGGCGGATAAAGGTTGCCAAGAATTACACCCAAAGCAATCGATAAACCAACCCAGATTGACAAATTTTTCTCAAACAGACCCATTTTATTACTTTCTATTATTTTGATTTGCCAATTTCATTCATTTTTGTTTGCAATGACATTTTATCAAGACTTGTGATTGGTAGGCTTGCAAAAGCTGTAATACGGTTTTTAAGCATACGGTATGCTTCGTTAAATGCGGTGGCGATTTCTGGTTTGCTTCCCTCAACATTGGCGGGGTCTGCAACGCCCCAATGTGCGTTCATAGGCTGCCCAATCCAGACGGGGCAGGTTTCACCGGCGGCATTATCACAAACCGTAATGACAAAATCTAATTTAGGTGAATCTGCGGTGGCAAATTCATTCCAATCTTTTGAACGTGCAAATTTGGTGTCAATATTCAAATTTTCCAAAAGCGCGATTGAATTTGGATTAACTGCGCCTGTTGGGTGTGAACCTGCCGAATAAGCCACAAATTTGTCGCCAAAAAAATGATTTACGATAGCTTCGGCAAGAATAGATCTTGCTGAATTGCCGGTGCAAAGAAAGAGTATATTGAATTTTCTATTACTCATACGCAATTCTCCTCATTACAAGTATTAACAACCATATTTATAAGTGGACGACAGACCGCACCTTCACCGCCGCAACAATCCTCTAATAAATAGGTCAAAAGTGATTTAAACTCATTCATATCCATGAAATAACGGATTACGCGCCCATCACGTTCCGAATAAATTAAACCAGCATTTTGCAATACTGATAGATGTGATGACATGGTGTTTTGTTTTACCCCCAAGGCATCACTAATTGCGCCGGCGGGCATTCCATCTTTGCCAGCCTTTATCAATAGACGCATTGCCTGAAGACGGGTTTCAAGGCTTAGGGCAGAAAAGGCATTGGTTGCTTTGATAATATCCATATATCGAGAAATATAGATATATAAGGATGGTGTCAAATGATATTTTTATGACTTTGTAAAAAGGTTGAATTTAAGGGGGCATAATCTATATAGATAGTTACAAATAAAAAGAGAGACACCAAAATGCCAATGCACCCAGATGAAATCCACGATATGATTAAAGAAGCCTTTCCCGATGCCGATATTGAAATTATCGACCTTGCAGGTGATGGTGATCATTTCAAAGCGATTGTGGCAACTTCTGCATTTGTTGGCAAAAGCCGTGTGGCGCAACATCAAATGGTTTATGCCGCATTAAAGGGGAATATGGGCGGCGCATTGCATGCCTTGGCTTTGGAAACGAAAGTTAAATGATTGAAACCGAGCGCTTGATACTTCGTCCGCCTATTTTAGAGGATTTAGATGCGTTCACCAAGATGCGCGGCAATTTTGAACGTTCAAAATATGCGGGTGGCGGGCTTGACCCCGCAGGTGCATGGACAAAATTTATGACCTGGGTCGGTGCATGGCAAATGTATGGCTTTGGTATGTTTAGCGTGATTGAAAAATCAACCGGCGACTGGATTGGTAATATTGGTCCGGTAAATATGTTCGATTGGGTCGGTCAGGAATTTGGCTGGGCATTAATAGAAAGTGCCGATGGTAAAGGCTATGCTCAAGAAGCTGCAAAGGCGGCATTAAAATGGTGTTTTGATAATTTGCCATTTGATGAATATGTGCATTCAATCTCGCCTGAAAATCCGGCATCTTCAAAACTTGCAGAGCGTATTGGCGCAAAATTCATTGGTGAAGTTGTGCTGCCGCCACCCTATGAAGGGCAAATTGATCACCAGTGGAAAAGCTTTCGATCATAGGCAAGTGTGTTGGCAATTTGAATTATTGTGCCACTAGGGTGCCGCAAAATAAATATTTTAACAAACGGTTTTTTTGCCTTTAATTTGCCAAATATTAGCTTATTACTATTGCCAATATGGGGGGAATAGAATGAGAATTTTTCGCGCCTTTTTTATTGCTGCGTTTTTTGCAATTCCGGGGTTGGCATCATCTGCCACAACAAGCCCTGCGCTTGATAAAGCATATGAAGAATATGATAATTCCAATTTTGACAAGGCGCTAAAATTATTTGAAGCCGAGTGTTCAAAAAATGATGGTGAGGCATGTGAACAAGCCGCATTAATGTATGAAGACGGTGAGGGGACAGACAAAGATGTTCACAAAGCAAAAGATCTTTATTCAAAATCCTGTGATTTAAAAGACGGTAATGGCTGTGCCAATCTTGGTTTTTTGTATGAAAATTATGAAGAGTTAAAAGGCAGCGACACGACCATTTTCCAACTTTACCAAAAAGGTTGTTCGATAAATTCTGCATTGTCCTGTAACAATCTTGCTTCTGTTTATCAGGACGGCGTTGGAACCACAAAAGATTATGCAAAGGCAAATACATATTTCCAGAAATCATGTGATATGAAATATTATGCCGCATGTAGTGGGCTTGGTTATCTTTATGATAATGGTTTTGGCGTCGAAAAAGATATTAAAAAGGCAACCTCTTTTTATAAATTGGCGTGTGAGAATGAAGATAGCACAGGCTGCTATAATTATGGTCTTGTCCTTAATGATGATGAAAATGCCAAAGTTGAAGATAGGGAAGCTGCGTTCCATACCGGTTGTATAAAGGGCTATACCGAAGCATGTGTGGTATTAGGCGAGGCGTACCGCGATGGTCTTTATGGCATGGATAAAAAGCCAGGCCTATCGGCCGACTATTTTGGTGTTGCATGTGAAAAAGATGATATTAATTCATGCCTGAATGCCGGCGAATTATACTTACAAGATAAAGAAAAAGTTCAAACTGGTATCGATATGTTGGATTATGCCTGTGGCTTATATTCTGATGAGGCGTGTGCAAAATTGGCATGGGTTTATAGTGATGACACCTATACCAAAAAAGATTTGGAAACCGCAAAATCCTATATTCAACAAGCAAATGATATTGATAGCGATAATGAGCTTGCAAAAAAATGGACTGCCAAATTCGGTAAAAAATAATTGGTTTTGGTGTCGATAAAAATGCAAATTCACAAATCTATAAAATTGCTGATTATTATGGCGGTAGGGTTGGTTTTTGCCCCCTGCCTTTCACAAGCTGGTGAGCCAGAATCCCAAGAAGAGGTAAAATCCGCCGCTGAACGTGGTGCAGTTTATCTTTATTATAAGGATTATGACAAAGCCAAGGACTTGTTGGAATTTGCATGCAACAACAATGATTACACATCCTGCACCTATCTTGGATTGATGCACGAAGATGGCAATGGTTATCCCGTGGATTTAAAAAAGGCTTTTGAATTATATCAAAATGCTTGTGATAATGGTGATGGCGGTGGGTGTGTTAATGTTGGCTTTATGTACGATAAAGGCAAATATTTTGCAAAAGACATAAAGCGTGCCAGCGAATTTTATCAAAAAGCATGTGTCCTAAATGATGAAACTGGCTGCACTAATGTGGCGGTCAATTATTTCAAAGGTGATGGTGTCGCCCAAGATGATGTCATGGCCGTTAAATACTATAAAATGGCGTGTGATTTGGGTGATTATGAATCATGCTCTGGCCTTGGCTATATGTATCAATATGGGCGTGGCATTGGAAAAAGCACCGATACGGCAATGAAGTATTTCAAAGATGCTTGTAATCACGAAATTGGGGTTGGTTGTAAAAATCTGGGCGTAATGTTTTCTGATCCGCAATATAATCGCACTGATTTCATCAAGGCCGCCGAATATTTCGAACAAGGCTGCGCATTAGAAGATGGTGATTCTTGTTCTGAAATTGGGTTAATTTATGAAGAGGCACACGGCGTTAAAAAAGACATGAAGTATGCCGTTAAATATTATGAAATGGCGTGCAATTATGGCTCTGGTCTTGGCTGTAATAATATTGGTGCCGATAAGTATTTCAATGGTAAAAATATTAACGACTATATTGCGGGTAAACGGCTATTTGAAAAATCCTGTGACCTTGGTGCGGCTATCGGATGTTCTAATTTAGCCGCAGTTTATACCGAAAATAAAACCAAGGAAAAGAATACCAAAAAGGCAATCAGCCTGTTCAAAAAAGCTTTGGAGATTGACCCAACTGAAGAAAACGCACTTCTTTGGCTTAAAAAATATGGGTATAAATGAAATTCGCGCTTCGTGAAATGCAATTGCAGGCATTTGACGAATAGAAACATTTCTCTCACGTAAAGCGTGATGCAGCGCATAAAAATTTTTCATAAGACAATTTCATTCGATTTATTGAAAGGAATTGAAAATGAAAAATATCATAAAAATTTCTATTTTGGCTCTCACTACGTTTGCAACTTCGGCATTTGCGCAGGAGGCAACTTTTCCACTTACTGTGCAATTAAATGGCCTTGAAAGCGAAGATGGAATGATAATGGCCTGTGTAAGTAGGCAAGAAAATTACGATAAATTTGGCTGCGATTACCGTGCGGCAGTAAAGGTAGAAGATTTAAAAAATAATCAATTCACCATCGAAAACATTGCCAAGGGCAAATATGCAATAAGAATTTTTCACGATTTAAACGGCAACATGAAACTTGATACCAATGCAATGGGTATTCCTAAAGAGCCATGGGCCGCAAGCAATAATGCAAAAGGCAATTTCGGGCCACCAAAATTCGATGATGCCGCAATTGATGTAAATGGCGCAACCGTTACCAAAATTACAATTGAATAGGGCGCGAAATGTTTGCTTTATTATATGATGCAATTGATGTGGTCCCGCAAATTACCCCTGCGACAGAAATTGTTGTAACCCAAAAAAAAGAAGAGAAACCAAAGCCTGTCACAAAAGTGGACGGTGATGTGGTCATCGTAAAAGCGAAAATCATATCCCGCCCATTCGCCCAGGTTAAAATGAACCGCCTTGATATTTATACTAATCCGGCGGCAAAGGCGGACGCACTTTTGGCGGTTAGTGATTTACAATTTTCCACCAATAACAATAATGATGCTGATATTTCATTACGTGGCGGCTCCCCCCGTCTTACACGTATCTATTTCAACGATATCCCAATTTATGAAGCGGTGCGTGGGACATCGGTTTTACAAACCACGCGCTCATTTTCAATTTTCAATACCTCAACAGTGCGCGATGTTGAAACCTATGCAACCGCCGCCCCTGCTTATTTCAACAATAATGCCGGTGGTGCAGTGCGCATTTTGCCGGATGATAGTGGAGTAAAGGAAACCAGCCTTCAGGCTAATTTTGCCAAATCAACCTTTGTCTATTCAAGGCCTTTTAAGGACAGCTCAAAGGGCTTTATCCAAACTTATATAGACTATTCAAATTTGGCACCGCTTTTGGTCGTTAATCCAGACTTAAAGTCATTGGTTGAAAAGTCACAAGGGGTTTCAATTGGGGTAAATACATTATTCCGCCCAAAGGATGGCACTGAATTTCGGCTTTATGTAATTGGCGATACCGAAAATTCCCGCCACCCTTATGATCTTTATGATGATAGCAATAAATTATCTGACAAAAAGTCACGCAATTATAATTTATTTTCATTCGAGCAATCATTGGGTAGTGCGCGTGTAAAACTTGATGTCGCCAAAACTTTCACCGATGAAAAAATCTATATTGGCGGGAATAATTATCGCAATCAAAACCAATATGACTATCTAGATTTAAACCTTGCCGGTCGGTTGCAGGATAAAAAATTATCTTACCGCATTGGGCTTGGGTATGAAAACTTTGACCTTGAAAGTGGCAACGGCGTCCAAAGCATAAAAAGAAATGCCGATTATCTTTCTTATTATGGCTTTATGACATGGAACCCAAATTCAAAATTCACGCTTGGCGCGGGGTATCGCGATTATTTGCAAAATGATTTGCATATTTCAAATTCGGCTCATTTAAACTTGTCGTTCAATATTCCAAACTCACGGCAAAATATTATACTTGCTTTTGGGCGATATGGTGCGGTGGTTTTACCAATTCGTTCGGCGCAGGAAACTATTGATACAGTGCGCAGTGACCAAGTTTCACTTGATTATAAATTAACTATGGGCGACAACAAATTCACCATTGGCGTCTATCACAAGAATGATACAATTGCTGGTGAAACCACAAAAATAAACGGTGTTGATGCCACAATTACCGCCAGCTTTAACAAGCTTGAACTTGATGGTGTTTTTGCGCGGTCATTGCCTTATCAAATGATTGGCGGCGAAAAACAAAATGGCAATGAAAAGGTTGATTACCTTATAAAGCTAAAGGCAAAATATTCGCTTGCGGGGTTTCAAAATATCAATCTGATTTATACCGGCATGAGCGGGGCATATTATTCAAAACCCGTTTCGTTTGATGAAATAAATGGGCCGATTTATGGGCTTAAAAACCAATATCAGCTAAAAGATTATAACAGCCTTGATTTCAGCTATATAAAATCCTTCAAGGTAAGAAGCCTTAAAACCGATCCGATTTTTTATTTGAACGTCAATAATTTGTTCAATACAAAAAATCAGGCCGGGGTGCAGTTTAATTCCGATTATTCCGATTATAAAAACCGTTATTATGTATCGCGAACAATTGTGATGGGTACCTTGATACAGTTTTAGGGTCCTGACCCTAGCTGTTTTTAAAATCTGCCTTAGGAATTTTATTGCGCGCAAGAGCGGCATGAAGTGCGCCTAAAAATTCCGGGGTGATTTTTGCCTTGGGGAAGAAATTCATAATATCTTCGCGCTGCATGACGATGATGGTTTTATCATTTTCAAGCCATTTGAAGAGATTGGCAAATTCGATACTTCCATACATTACGTTTGTGCGTATATTTAGCTCTTCACCCTCGATGGTAAAGGTAATCTCATCTTCATAATCTTTGATTTGTTCAAAGGCGCGTTTTTGTTTTTGTGGGATGTTGGTATAAACCACTAACATAGTGCTGAAATAAAATGCCACCGTGGCCAAAACGCCAATGCAAATATTTATAATAACGTAAAATGCCGCGCTTTTTTCCATGGAACGGCTCATTAATTCAATTAGGCTGCAAACCATGAAAACCGCAACCAAAACCATAAGGCCAGTGCGGAACATTTTATATCCATTGAAATAGCGTTCGGAAAATAAATTTTGTGCATCAATTAAATCCTGCACTTCATATTTTATTGCGGCACTGAACTTATCCATGATGTGATTATACACGCAGAATCAAGATGATGACAAGCGCTTCAATTATAAATTAGATTACTCAAACCTATTTATGGATATAATCTTTATGAAATAAACAACAGGTTAGAGTTGTAATATGAATACTAATTGAATAAAGTCCTCCTGCAACTAAAAAATTTATATATTTCAATAAATTATTATGACGATGAATGTTTCAAACGATTCTCCGGATTTAGGTTTAAAACCTCTAAAGTTCGTGCACTTCTTTTTGGCTAGCATTGCCGGGGGGGGGATAGTTGGAACATTGGACGGGCTAATAATCAGTTTATTGGCAAACACCGCAAGTTTTTTCTTTTTAGGAATTGTTTGGGGTGTTTTAGTTGGTGGGTTGTTGAATTTAATATTGGGTTATCCGCTTCATATATTATGCAAAAATGCCGATACAAAAACCCGAAAATTAATTTTTTTAATCGTTGGCTTCATAGTGGGGGTTATATTGGGGCTAATAATTTATAATTGGCTCGCTGCCGGTACAGCTGATTGGGAAGATTAAATGGAAATAGGGATTCTATTTTGCGGAATATTTGGCGCGATAAGTGCATTTGTTTTTGTAGCAACACTGGATAAGTTTCGGGAAAAATAATTACCCCTTTTGGGTGATTGATTTTAAAAATATTATTTATAACTGATAATGGTTGAAGTTTCGGTATTATATCGTTGGAGTGATTTATTTGAATGAAAAATCTGAAATAATCCACGATTATACATTTGCAAAGGTTTTATTGTGGCTTTTACTAGTTATCTTAAGCTCGGCAATTCAGTTTTTACCAGTGTGCATTGTGCCTTTTATTCTGTTTTCTGGTGATGGAGAGGCAGATTTTCGAATTGCTATTATGTATATCTTGGCAGTCTTTCCAATCGCGGCGTGTGCAGCTATTTTATCTGCAATTATTAAACTTGTAATGCTTAGGGCGATAATAATAAAAGTAAATAAGCATAAAAGATTTTATATTGCGTCTATGGCGTTATTACTAAATTCAATATTAATTGCATTTTTTATGTTTTTTATTGCGGTTGGCTATGGTTCTGTAATTAATATTATTTTGCTGTCAGTCCCATTTTTAATATTAGATGCCGTAATATATGTTTTTTTTATGGAAAGAATTTTTGTTTCATATATTGATAGAGGCATGATTATCGCAATTGACGGACCATTGGCATCGGGAAAAGGAACTTTAGCACGCGCATTGGCGGCGCATTTTAGCTTGCCTCATCTTGATACAGGGTCATTATATAGGGCGGTGGCGCATAATATGATGCGCGAAGGCTACAAGTTTAATAATACTGCGGCGGCGGCTGATATAGCGCGACATCTCAATATAAATGGCATTATTGATGCCGATTTGCGCACTGCAGAGGTGGGGGCGGGGGCGTCAGTTGTTGCGGCAATGCCCGAAGTTCGCAAGGCACTATTTGATTTTCAGCGTAAATTTGCAGCAAATCCAAAAGGTGCGGTTTTGGATGGGCGCGATATTGGCACGGTTATTTGCCCAGATGCCGATTTTAAATTTTTTATTACCGCGAGACCTGAAATTCGTGCCGAGAGACGCTTAAAAGAACTTCATGCGGCGGGCGATAATATAACGCTAGAAGAATTAACCAAGCAGATTGAAGAACGCGATTACCGCGATGCCAACCGCGCCGATGCACCACTAAAGCCAACCGAAACCTCAATCATTCTTGATACTTCGGATATGGGAATTGATGAAGTGATTCAAAAAGCGGTGGGGATTATTGATGGAACAAATAAGTAAGAAGATGGCGGAAACTTTAACCGCGAAACAAACACCAACAATTGCAGACCTAATTGTCCCTGCATTGGTTTCGGGGCAAGCGGCAGCGTTCAGCGCGATATTATTGCTATTATTAATGAATGTAATTTTTGATAATGGTAATTTTTATGGTGGCTTTGGTCTTACATCATTTTTGCCATTTGCCTTGTTGGTAACAATGATTATTGGCATAATTTATGTCGCGCCAATCATAATAATATATGGGATTATTATTAGAAAATTATATAACAAGCCTTATTTTTCAAGGCTTGCTTATATTGGTGGTTTTGTTTTGGCATTTTTGCCCCAAGCATTGCTTCAGGTTTATTTCGTAACCAATATGCAAAAATTTGATTATTTTGGCGGGGCAATTGCACATATAAATTTTCCTAGAACCATCGTGGCGTTATTTATTTGTGGTTGTTGCGGTTTGCTTGCGACTAAAATAATGCTTACAAGACTTCGTGTCCTGATGGCCCAAACGCCGCCACAATAATTTTTTCCATATCTTTTGCTTGTTGTTTGGTTTCGTCGAATTCGCCTTTACCAAGGTGTCTTACGATGCGCCCTTCTTGTAGGAAATAAATCTCATCGGAATAGGCAAATACGCTTTCCCATGAATGCGATGCCGAAAGAAGGCCAATTTTATCCTCATGGCATAATTGCAAAAGCATTTGCCTTGTACGGAATGATGCCGCGGCATCAAGTCCATCAAAACTTTCATCAAGAAATAAAAAGTCCGGCTTTACGCATAAACCAATTCCAAGGCATAATTTCTTTTTTGTGCCCCATGATAATGACGATATTTCATTATTAAGCCAAATATCGCCATCAAGCGTTTGGCAAATTTCATCCCATTTAGGATTTATTTTTCCTTGTTTTTCACGCACAATAATGTCGATTAATTCGCGACCTTTTAAATATTCTGGTAAATCGGATGGGGTTGGAACAAAGCTTATGGCGTTTCGCCTTTGAACTAGCGCAATTTTTTTTGTGCCATCTGAATATTCACCATGGTTTTTAATATCCCAACCTGCGAGGCATTTCAAAAATGTGGTCTTGCCAGAGCCGTTCGCCCCCACAATTGAAACCCATTCGCCGGCTTTAATTTCCAAACCAACATCAAACAAAACTTGGCGCTTGCCATAAAATGCCGATAGGTTGCTAACCTTAAGATAGTCCATAAAAGCCCTTTGGTTGGTTTTTGAAATTTTGATACATAAAGAATGCCGCAAATAATGGCATCAATGGCAAAAGTGCCACGGCAGTAAAGCCTAGCACTAAAACTTCGCCTGTCATTGCAACCATACTTAAATTTTTTCCAAATCGGTTGTGATATAGCATTGCGGCAAACAATAAATAAGCACTTGTAATGATAAATATAATTGTTGTCGGAAAAAATTCCCAACCCTTAAGAAATGCAATAATTGTTGCAGCAATGACAAGCGCGACTTGCCATATAGAAAGTCTTATAAAGTCAAATAATATAGTTCTAAAAGGGGGTGTTTTAAGCGCGAGTTTTTCGGTTAAATCACTAATGCTTAATTGATAGACATATGATTGCAGCAAGAGAAAATCTATCGCCAACGCAATTACAATAAATTGTGGGCTTTTAAAATATATATTCGCGATAATGCCTGCAATAAAAATAAACGAAAGTGAAAATATTACGCTAAAATCAATCCATTTTCTGCGCCATACAAGAAATTTGGTGGCCAATAAGTTGTTGGCTGGTGATTGATTATTACCCAATATAAGCGATGATCTTTTCGAGCTTGCATTGTTCGATTTCTTTAAGAATGCCAATAATATTCCACATAACATCACGCTTATTAATGCGGCGGGCAATGATAGAAATAATTGTATAAAAGATAAAAGAATTACCTCGTGAACGCTGATATTAAAATGTAGTGGCAGCATGAAGCATATTACAATATTGGCCAATAAAACCACTACACAATTTATTATTATCGAGTTGAAAAATACTTTTCGGCTTTGTGGTAAGTAAAGGTAGATTTTCTGTGACCTAATTATAAGTTCAACTGCTGTAACTAGGAAAATTTGGTTTATGAAAAGCGTAACAACATATATGAAATAATGTAGTGCTTTATTATGAAAAATGGCGGTTTGTTTGAAGGCAAAAACAACCGCAGTATAATAAACTAGGATTAGAATTTTCCAAAAAATCCATGAAGCAACGCGATTGGAAATCTTGCCATCCAGCATTGTGCTTTTGATAAAATAGAAAAAATTAAGCTGGGTTGCGCCGATGGTTTGCATTATGCCTCTTATTTACCCCACATATAGTGTTTGAAATAGTCTTTTAAAGTTAAATATCATTCAAAATGACTTGCAATCGCATTTTTTTCATGTATAGACCCGCGCATTGAAAAGGCTGTGGGTCATGCCAATAGGTAAATTCCAAACCCATAGTTGTTTTTAAGCCTTTGAAATTTGCAAACTAAAATAATTTAATTTTTAACCGACGTGGGCGTGCGCTTGCGGCGGATATTTTTGTTTTCTTTCAGAGGATTTAGTTTGGAGTACACATGACTAATATGAATCCTAGCCGTGACGATTTTGCGGCACTATTTGAAGAATCTTTCGGTTCTGGCCGCCTTGAAGAAGGTAAAGTAATGGCCGCTACTATCATCAGCGTTGAAAACGACTTTGTTGTTTTGGATGTTGGTTTGAAAACAGAAGGCCGCGTTCCGCTTCGTGAATTTGGCACAGAAGCAAAAGACCTTAAAGCTGGTCAAACTGTTGAAGTTTATCTTGACCGTATCGAAAACGCACTTGGCGAAGCGGTTATTTCTCGTGAAAAAGCACGCCGTGAAGAAGCTTGGGCACGCCTTGAAAAACAATTCGCTGATGGCGTTCAAGTTAATGGTGTTATCACTGGCCGTGTTAAAGGCGGCTTTAACGTTGACCTTGGTGGCGCGATTGCGTTCCTTCCTGGTTCACAAGTTGACGTTCGTCCGGTACGCGATGTCGGTTCAATGATTAATGTTGAACAACCATTCGTAATCCTTAAAATGGACCGCCAACGTGGCAATATCGTTGTTTCTCGTCGCTCAATTCTTGAAAATGAACGTAACGACCAACGCGGTGAAGTTGTTGCCGGCCTTGCAGAAGGTGAAATCAAAGAAGGTGTTGTTAAAAACATCACTGATTACGGTGCATTCGTTGATCTTGGTGGCGTTGATGGTCTTCTTCACGTTACCGATATTTCTTGGAAACGTATCACACATCCGAACCAAGTTCTTAACGTTGGTGACGTGGTTAAAGTTCAGATCGTTAAAATCAACCCAGATACACAACGTATTTCTTTGGGCATGAAACAACTTAACAACGATCCTTGGGAAGCTGCTGCAAGCAAATATCCGCTTGGCGCTAAACTTTCTGGCAAAATCACCAACATCACTGATTACGGTGCATTCGTTGAGCTTGAAGACGGCGTTGAAGGTTTGGTTCACGTTTCTGAAATGTCTTGGACTAAGAAAAACGTTCATCCTTCTAAAATCGTTTCACAAGACCAAGATGTTGACGTAATCGTTATCGATGTTGATACCGACAAACGCCGTATTTCTTTGGGCATGAAACAAGCACAAGAAAATCCTTGGCAGAAATTTGTTGATGAACACGCAATTGGTTCTGTAATCAAAGGCGAAGTTAAAAACATCACCGAATTCGGTCTATTCATTGGCGTTGCTGATGATTTGGACGGCATGGTTCACATGTCTGACATCGATTGGGCTGTTCAAGGCGAAGATGCAATCAAGAAATTCAAAAAAGGCGACGAAGTTGAAGCCAAAGTTCTTGATGTTGATGTTGAAAAAGAACGTATTTCTTTGGGCATTAAACAAGTATCTCAAGATCCTATGGAATCTGAAGTTGCAATCAAAAAAGGCCAATCAGTTACTTGTACTGTGGTTGAGGTTGCATCTGGTGGTATCGAAGTAACCTTCGGTGCGGATAACGTTATGCGTTCATTCATCCGTAAGTCAGACTTGTCACGTGATCGCGCTGAACAACGCCCTGAGCGTTTTGCTGTTGGCGACCGTGTTGACGCTGTCGTAACTGCGATTGATAAAGCAAGCCGCAAAGTTTCACTTTCTATCAAAGCTCTTGAAGTTGCAGAAGAAAAAGACGCAATTGCACAATTCGGTTCAACCGATTCTGGCGCGTCTTTGGGTGACATTTTGGGTGCCGCTTTGAAGAAAAAAGAAAATGATGCTTAATTAACTGCATTAATTTATTATAGAAATTATGAGCCAGACTTTTGAGTCTGGCTCATTTTTTTGTAATAATCCAAGTAAAACGCCTATATTATGGAATTTCTGCTGAATTAACTCTTGATAATTGATTAATATTTGCCATTAATAGTAGGCAATTCTCTTAATTTGACGATGAAGAGGGTGGGGGATAATCTCTCGTAATTGCTAAAAGACATAATTGTTGAATAATTATTATATTATAGTTAAGGATGTATTTTGGTGAATTACACAGAAGTTTTAATTAAAAGCTCATCAATGGAGAGCGAATATTGTTGCGTTCAGAATTAGTTGCTAAGCTAGCTGCCGAAAACCCAGATTTATCATTCGGGGAAGTAGAGCGTGTTGTTGATACTGTCTTAGAAGAAATCTCTGCTGCGCTTGAACGTGGTGACAGAGTTGAATTGCGTGGTTTTGGCGCATTCTCTGCGCGTGAGCGCGGCGAAAGACTTGGTCGTAATCCACGTACCGGTGAAAAAGTTAAAGTTGAAGGCAAACGTGCCCCATTCTTTAAAGCCGGGAAAGAGTTACGTGCCCGCCTTAATGGTGGCGTTGATTTCGGCGAATAGACGTTTTTTCTTTTTAAAAGTACAAAGACGATGGCCAGTTGCCGGCGGGCACTGGCTAATTTTGTATTTATTGATCTAATATTAGTGCTTAATTGTTTTGCCCAAATAATGATAAAGATGTTATCGATAGTCCTTTAATATATATTGATTTGGATTAAATATTAAATCGGGGAATATTATGAGCATTATATCTGAATTTAAAACCTTTATTTCGCGTGGTAATGTTATTGATATGGCTGTCGGCGTTGTTATCGGTGGTGCATTTGGCAAAATTGTTGATAGCTTTGTCACAAATATTATTATGCCAGTTGCCGGTATGTTGACTGGTGGTATAGATTTTTCACAAATGAAGCTGGTTTTGAAGGCTGCTGATGAAATGGCAAAAACGCCAGAGGTCGCAATTGGTTACGGCATGTTTGTGAATTCTATCATTTCTTTTATAACTATCGCGGCAGGCGTGTTTATGATGATTAAGGTTATCAATAATTTGAAAAAGCCTGCGGAGGTGGCCGAAGAGCCTGCTGCACCACCTGCAACCGAAGTATTATTGGGCGAAATACGTGATTTATTAGCGCAAAAGAAATAATTATTCAAAACAAAGGCACGCCGTGGCGTGCCTTTATTTGCTTTAAGCATAGATTTAGTTGCAATCAGGGTTTTCAGTTGCTTTTTTCTTGCCAACGGCACCGCCAATTAATCCGCCGACCCCGCCACCTAATGCAGAGCCAATAGCAGAACCAACATTGCCAGATTTATTTTTTGCGGCATCACATTTTGCTTGGCGTTTTTGTTCCTCTGTCATGCCTGCTGTTGATGCGCCGCCCATCATCATGCCACTCATACCAACCATATGCATGCCAAGGGATTTGTTTCGTATTTGCGCTGTCCATTCCTGCACCCATGTGACCGCAGGGTCTTTGGGCCTTTCAGGGTAAACAAGATACGTATCTGGGCCATAGGCAATTCCACGAACCATAACCATATCTGAATTTGCAAAAATTCCTTTTGGGACATCGCATTTATTTTGGCTTGCCGGCAACAATGCCTTTTCTTTTAGGTATTGGTTAATCTTATCGGCACTTAAATAATTGAAAAGCCCACTGCCATCATCGGGCACATCGGCAGATGTCCATATAACAAGTTCATTCTTATTTCCGCTCATGCCAAATGCACTAAAGAAATATGCTTTTGCGACCTGATCATTGTTCCAACTTAGTGAAATTATTCCACTTTTATCGCCCGTAGATGAAATTTTTAAATCATCCATGAAATCTTGTGCGGCAGCGATATTAAAGGACAGGCTTGCAGGAATGTTTGCACCAGAAATCTTATGATTACCGGACAATGACGCATTACCACCAAACCCGCGATTGTCTTTTGCATTTGGCCAACGTGAATATGCCTCATTATTTTGTGGCCAAGGTGTATCGCCACGGTGTTGCATATTAAAGCCATTATTTATAATTTTGCCATCCTTGATTTGGATAAATTTCGGCTGTCCAGCTTTTGCGGTTGCCCCACACCCCCAGTAAAAGCTAATTTTAAAATCCTTTTTTTCAAGTTTGTAGCGATCAATTGGGTTTTGCACTTCTTCAGGTGGTTGCGTTGTGCTTTTGGTTGGTGTTGTTGGCAATAAGTTTATTGCCTTGCCCAAACCTGCGTTACTTGGAACCGCTTGGCTTGCTTTTATCTGATTGGGGAATGAATTGTGGTTTATGGTTAAATCAGCATGTTTACCTGGCATACCGTGATAGGCATCACTCCAGTTATTGTTATTTGATTTGCCCATCCCAAATGGAAGGCTTGGCATGCCAAAGCCCATTAAAGAACCACCGTTTGAAATATCTGCCCAATAGTGAACAGGGGCGGGCACGACTTGTTGATTGGTTGTCTTTTTGCTTTGTGCGAAACTTGCGCCACCAATTAATGCGATTGCCGCAATTGCGGATGCAGAAATATAAAGCCAACGCGATTTAATGGAGCGTATTTTCATGTCACCCCCCCCCTCATAATTGGTGGGATAATAACATTAATTTTTGTTTATTTAAAGCAAAATCATGGCGCAGGGACGAATAGACGATAATTTTCGCGTGCGGCATTTTTGTCAACTTCTGGGCAGGTGCGGAATTCAAGATTCTGCGTCATGCAAATGCGCACTTCATTAAGTTTGCCTTCTTTTGTGGTTACTGCAACCATGCTGTTAGTAAGCCCTTGGTTAATCTTGATAAACTCAGACTCAATGTCGCCTGCTTTAAAACGATTTTCATTTGCAAGATTTGGAATTTTAACCGAATTATAGGCCGCGCGCACAGTTTTAAAATATTTATCAGGGCTTAAGCTGCTGCATGTCCCGTGCCTATCCCATTCAATATTTACCAATCGTTCAGATGGCATAATATCAAGCATCGATTGAACGGTTTTATAATCAAGGTGTTTAACATTACTCGGGCATTCGCGTGGATAGCCATGTTCATATTGGGGCCATAGCCCATGCACAACAAAATTATGTTTGTCTTTACATTGTATGGATTTATCACCGTCATTCAACATGCAATAGGTCGGTGACCACGAAAGTGATAAAACATAGAAATCAAATGATTTACTATTGTCGGCCGGTTTGAAATCATCTTGTTGTGGTGCGTTGGATGTGATTGATTTAATTTTTTGCGGATGTTGGTAATTATATGCACCAATACCCGCAATTGCCATTGCGCCAACACCGATAATGATTGATTTATTTAATTTCATGTCAAACCACTTCACTTATTGCATTGAAGAGATTAATTAGCATTTTATGTATTCGCAAATAAAAATATCAACTGGCCTAAGAAATAAATTCCCAATGCCGGAATCGCGCATTGAACAGGGTATTGCATTGTTCTTGATTGGGCTTGCGATATTGATTGCTGGTGCGTTTGACCCTATGCGCGATTTAATATGGCAACTAAACGGTAATAGTGCCAACGCAACCTTGGTTGAAACCCAACAATATAGAAATTCTGGCCCTAAGCGATTGATTGGCATTTATAAATTCACGTCTAGTGATGGCACATTCAAGGTGAATGGCAAAAGTATTTACGATGAGAAATCTAAAATACCTAAAGACGGCAAGGTCGCATGGCATTTAGGTGAGCCGTTTAAAGCCCGCCTTTTGGGTGATTACCCAAACCGGACACCAACAATTATAATTGGTATCTTAATCATGATTGGTGGCGGATACATATTTTTAAAAGCAAAAAAGTCAAAAGGCACAAATAAATGAATTATCGCCACGCCTATCACGCCGCAAACTTCGCTGACGTGGTGAAACATATTGTGCTATTGGCATTAATAAAATCGATGCAACGCAAAGATAAGGGCTTTCTTGCGCTTGATTGTTTCTCTGGGATTGGCGTTTATGATTTGCATTCGACTTTTGCAGGTCGAAGCCCTGAATATCTTGATGGAATTGTGAAGCTTTGGGATTATGCCAAAAATAATCAGCTTGATGAATTAACCAGTGATTTTCTAAACCTTCTGGCACAAATAAGTGATAATAACCAAAGGTATTATCCTGGTTCACCCTTTATAATTGCCAAAACCCTACGTGAACAGGATAGAGCCGTTTTCAATGAGCTTCATCCCGAAGATTTCCCAACTCTAAAAGAAAATATAATTGAATTTCGTCGTGGTTGCAGTTGCCGTAAATGGCAATTTGAAAATAGTGATGGCTATCAAACTTTAAAATCCAAATTGCCGCCAACAGAAAAGCGAGGCTTGGTATTTATTGATCCCCCATTTGAGAAACCTAATGAATATGACCTTATCATTGATGGCTTGGCAGAAGGTTTGAAACGCTTTTCAAGCGGTGTCTTTGCGGTATGGCTTGCGATAAAAGATGAAAAGCAACTTGGTCATTATCTAAATAAATTACGGGAATTCCAAAAAGAAGTACTTTACCTTGAGTTTACACTACGTGATTCAAAAGGCAAAAGTGGCCTTACAAAGATGGGTATAAGTATTATTAACCCACCATATAATATAGAGCAGATGATTAAACCGGCACTTTTAACTCTAAAAAAAGCGCTAAAGTTTGATGAATATACAAATTTTGAACTAAAAACCTTGTAAAAACTGTTTAGACAGTTGCTTTTGCATGATTTGTTTGTAATAAGTACTTGTCTGCTGGGTCGTCGAACAGTTGAGGGATAGGTGAAATTTTTTGGCTTTGACCGCCACACAGGCTTTTTTGGAGTAAATACCCGCTTTTGAGCGGCTTTAGAGGTAGTGAATGCGTTTCGACGACGAAGATGATGACGATTTTCGTTCATCTAAAAAGAAAAAAAAGACCCATGAACGCGGCAAGCGTGATGAGTTTCCTGAAGTAAGTTTCGGTCAAGGTTTTGAAAGCCCAAAAAGAGATTTTGGTGACAAGAGTTTTGGTGACAGGCCACCACGTCGCGATTTCGGCGACAGAAGCTTTGGTGACAGACCACCTCGTACAGATTTCGGCGACAGACCTCCGCGCCGTGACTTTGGCGATAGACCGCCACGTCAAGATTTTGGTGATCGCCCACCACGTCGTGATTTTGGTGATAGACCGCCACGTCGTGATTTCGGTGACAGACCTCCTCGCCAAGACTTTGGTGATCGTCCACCACGTCGTGATTTTGGTGATAGACCGCCACGCCGTGACTTTGGTGACAGACCACCTAGAAATGACGCACCACGTGAAGATTTACCAATTATCGAGGGTGTTGTTAAATTCTATAATGGTGAACGCGGTTTTGGCTTTGTTTCACCACAAGGCGGTGGCGAAGATGTGTTTATCCACATTTCTGCATTGCAACGCGCTGGTATTGAGAAACTTGAACCAAATCAGAAGGTAAGTTTCCAATTGCTACCTGATAAATTTGGCAAAGGGCCAAAGGCAATAAATATCAAATTACTTGATTAAAAATAAGGGGCTGTGATTACAGCCCTTTTATTTTGCCTATTTTATTATTCTGTAACCGTTTTTGGAAATTGAAACTTTGGGAACGGTTTTATGCCCCTCGAAATAATTATATATTGGTGCAAGTTGTTGGTATTTTTTATAGTTTTTGTCAAACTTTGCACCAACCATGGCAATCCAATTCATTTCAAATGGAAAAACATGAAGTTGGATATTATTTTGCCCGTTTTTTACTGAAAAATAGAGAATAGTGAATAATTCGCCCATTTCGGTATCGGTAAGACCAAGACCAAAAGTAGTTCTGCATGACGGCGCAATATTTAGTGATGCCTTTATAGGTTTATTGTTGCGGTCATAGGAATTGGGATAATTGGTCAATAATACCGGACCATTTGGCAAATAGCTGGTAAAGTTAGCGGTATTAATATTATAAACGCCAGTTGATGGCCGTATCTTTAAATTATTGGCATCATTGCATAATTTATATGTGCGAATATGTTTAAATTTGCCATTCTTGCCAATTTGCCAAAGTTCTAGTTTTTCGGAATCAATAAAGCTTCGCAAAAATACTGGGTTTCCAAGGCCACCGCCCTGATCCTCAAGATAAAAATCTAGGCGATTACGATTACGTTCAACCGCTTCTTTCCCTATCCCGCTAAGTAATGGCTGCGCATTTGCCATAAATGGTAATGCGGTAAAACCAATAATAAAAAGAGCAGAAAGTATTTTTTTCATATTATAATTTGGTGCAGCTTAAGTTGTTTTTATTTTATAGTTAATAAAGACTAATTTTTAATAAAATTATTGTTCCAATGCCCGTGGTAATTTGAAAACCACATCTTCGTTACGAATATTTACTTCAGTCAGTGTGACTTCAAATTTTTCATTGCAGGCAGTAATAACACCTTTTACCAAATCTTCGGGCGCACTCGCACCTGCAGTCAAGGCAAGGGTTTTAACCCCATCAAACCAATTCCAATCAATGTCGCTATAATCATCGATTAAGTGCGCAGCTTTTATGCCTTCGCGCAATCCAACTTCTTTTAGACGCAACGAATTTGATGAGGTTTTTGAGCCAATAACCAAAAGTAAATCGGCACGTTGGCTAAGGATTTTTACGGCTTCTTGGCGGTTGGTTGTGGCGTAACAAATATCTTCTTTGTGTGGTTTGGCGATATCTGGAAAGCGAGCCTCAAGAATTGATACGATTTCAACAGTATCATCAACCGATAGTGTGGTTTGCGTTACATAGGCCAGACCTTTATCGGATTTTGGCATGAAATTTCGTGCATCGTCTGCATCTTGTACCAATGAGATAACGCCATCCGGCAATTGTCCCATTGTGCCAATAACTTCGGGGTGACCTTCGTGACCAATCAGTATGATTTCACGCCCTTCGGAATAATGCCGCTCGGCACCAACATGCACTTTTGATACAAGTGGGCAAGTTGCATCAACATAAATCATATTGCGCTTTGCCGCTTCTTTCGGAACAGATTTAGGAACCCCATGCGCCGAAAAAATCACAGGGCGATCATCCGGGCATTCGTCAAGTTCTTCAACAAAAACCGCACCCAAATCAGATAATCTTTGAACAACATGTTTGTTATGGACGATTTCATGGCGAACATAAATCGGCGCCCCCCATTTTTCAATGGATTGTTCAACGATTTGAATTGCGCGGTCAACACCGGCACAAAAGCCACGAGGTGACGCCAAAAGTATTTCAAGAGCATTTCTTGCCAAGATTTAATCTCCCCGTTGCAAGCCGCACTTGCTCATTGCATTGGTTCACGTTATTGGTTTTTCTGCTTAATAGACTATATTTCTAAAATTTCGAGCATTAGAAGCATAATGCCGTATTGCGGATTGAATTGGAAGTTAAATGCGCTCAATTGCTTTATTATTTGTTGCCGTATCATCAATTGCACTGGCATCGTGCGCCCATAAACCAAAACCGGAAATGCCGCCGGAAGATATAAGTGCGCCTGCACCTGCGCCACAGGCTAATGATGGTGTGGATAAAGTTGACCCAACACAGGCCCCGCAACAGAAAAAAGGCTTTTTTACCAACCTTTCGAAAAAACTAAATGGTGATTCTGGGGTGGCTAATGCTGGTCCTTGCCCTGCGGTACGCACATTGTATGAGGCGTCACGTTTTGTTGAAATTGATGGTGCAGAGAAATTTGAAAATGTTGGTTATACCGGTGAAATCCAAAACATTACTTCAAGCTGTCGCTATTATGGCAATGAACCAATTACAATTGATCTTCAAATCGATATGGCGCTTGGTAAAGGTCCAAAGGCAGTTGGCGATTATAAGGATGTGAAATATTGGGTTAGCGTTGTTCGTACTGATATCGCCCCAATTTCAAAACAAGAATTTACCAACCGTGTTTATTTCAAGCCTGGCGAAGATCGTCAAAGACTTTTGATGCCGCCGGTATCAATTACTATACCACGCGTTAATTCCGGTATTTCTGGAACAAATTTTGAAGTTATTGTTGGCTATGACCTTACGCCAAAAGAACTTGAATTTAACCGCGATGGCAAAAGATTCCGTATTAATTCCGGCGCGAAATAAATAACATCTTTAAATTTGCTTTTTATGGCTGTTTTGGCTATTTGCCTGTAACATAATACGTTACAGGCAATGGCTATGAATCTCACAAAAAAACTTAGCGCGATTTTATCACAGGCATTTGAAACTGCGGGGTTGCCAGCAGAATTAGGGCAGGTTGTGCCTGCAACTAAATCTGAATTTGGCGATTTCCAATGTAATGGCGCAATGGCTGGTGCAAAAAAACTGGGTAAGAATCCGCGTGAAATTGCAACCGAGATTGCGGCACTTGTTGCAAGTAACGAAATAATAAGCAAGGTCGAGATTGCCGGCCCTGGCTTTTTGAATATTTTCCTAAAAGATGATGCGCTTGATGTTCGTGCGTCTGAAATACTCGCTGATGAGCGGGGTGGTGCAGAAATTGTTGAACACCCTCGTAAAGTTATTGTTGATTATGCGGGGCCGAATGTTGCCAAATCGATGCACGTTGGGCATTTGCGCGCAACCATAATTGGTGATTCTTTAAAGCGTCTATTCCGTTTCCGTGGTGATGATGTTTTGGGCGATGCACACTTTGGTGATTGGGGCTTCCAAATGGGGCTTTTGATCTCAACTCTTTCTGAAGAAATGCCCGATTTACCGTATTTTGATGAAAATTTTTCAGGCGAATATCCAACCCAAAGTCCGGTTACGCTTGCCGATCTAGAGCGTATTTATCCATCTGCTGCGGCACGTGCCAAGACCGATGAGGATTACCGCAATCTTGCACGCCGCGCGACCGCAGAGTTGCAGGTGGGGCGGGCGGGTTACCGCGCTTTGTGGCAGCATTTTGTAAATGTATCACGCGAAGCATTAAAACGTGAATTTGGTGCATTGGGCGTTGAGTTTGATTTATGGCTTGGCGAATCTGATGCCGATCCATTAATCCCTGATATGATTAAAGACCTTGAGCAAAAGGGATTATTGGTTGAGGATCAGGGCGCACGTGTAATTTTTGTGCATGATAAAATGGTTCCGGCACGCGATGGTGGCGAACGTCCTAATGTCCCGCCTTTATTGGTTGTAAGTTCTGAAGGCTCTGCCATGTATGGCACAACTGATTTAGCAACCATTTTGGACCGCAAGCAAAAATTTAATGCTGAATTGGTTTTATATTGTGTTGACCAAAGACAATCAGAACATTTTGAATCGGTTTTCCGTGCCTCTGATAAGGCAGGATATTTGCGCCGCGATCAATTGGAACATATCGGCTTTGGCACAATGAATGGCAAAGATGGCAAACCATTTAAAACCCGTGAAGGTGGTGTGTTAAAACTACATGATTTAATCCAAATGGTGCGTGAAAAGGCGACTGCCAAACTTAATGAGGCCGGTGTTGCCGCAGATTTACCAGAAGATGAGCGTACACAAATTGCTGATTATGTTGGTATGGCAGCCTTGAAATTTGCTGATTTGCAGAATTTCCGTGGCACATCATATGTTTTTGACCTTGATAAATTTCTGTCTTTTGAGGGTAAAACAGGCCCTTATTTGCTTTATGCTTGCGTTCGTATCAAAGCGATTTTGCGCAAAGCGGCGGAAAAAGACATTAAAGCTGGCGAAATTCATATCAAAGAACCACAAGAACGCGCCCTTGTTTTTGCGCTCGATGGTTTTGAGAATGCGCTTTTGGGCGCATATGAAAAACGTGCACCGCATATTTTGGCGGACCATGTCTATGCTTTGGCGGGTGCCTTCTCATCATTCTATGCCAATTGCCCGATTTTAGGTGCTGATGATGCGCTTGTAATGCAAAGCCGTCTAGCACTTGCTGTTGCGACCCTGAAGCAGCTTGAAAAGGGGTTGGAATTATTGGGAATTAACGTTCCCGAACGGATGTAGTTACTTCTCACCTTTTGCCTTAGGTGATCCTTTGGCGGGTTTTTGCGGCTTCAACTCATCGCAGACGCGCCAACAATACCAAGCGGCATAAGAGCGGAATGGCCTCAAATGATCGGCCATTCCCATGATTTCCTTTGGTGTCGGCATTTCTTTGTGGCCATATACATGGGCAAAGCCTTTGCGTACGCCCAAATCATCGGCAGGCCAAACATCTTCGCGACCCAATGTGAAAATAAGACACATTTCAACCGTCCAACGGCCAATACCACGAACACTTATCAGGCGCTCAACCAGTTCATCATCAGATAAACCATGCGCAACATCATTATCAGGAACAACACCGTCAATTTTCTTTTGAGATAAGTCTTTTATGGCGCGGATTTTATTCCACGATAAACCTGCCCCACGTAGTGCGTCTTCATCCATAAGCAAAACGGCATGAGGGCTTGGAAATGTGACGATATCTCCTAAAATTTCTAAATCAAACAACTTTAAAACCCGACCAAGAATCGTGCTTGCCGCTTTGCCTGATAATTGTTGGAATACAATGGCACGAAAAAGCGATTCATAAATTGAATAACCACGCTCATTCGGGATTGGGCAATCACCAAAGCGTTCATGCAAAGCCGCCATTTTAGGGCATAGTTTTAAAAAGTCTTTGTTCATTATTTGTTCTTAGGATGAAAAATAAGTTTTGGCAAGTAGGTTTTGAAAAGCTATTTAAGCATAATTACCGAAACATTGCGCCCATAATCATGTTCACCTAAATGATTGCGGCGGCGATTAGAAAAGAAAGCATCTTCTTCTGCACACGTATCATTTGGCAAAATATCAATATTTTTAATGCCTGTACTTGCAAGCACTGATGCACAATAACCCTTTAAATCAAAATGATATTTTTGTGGCTTACCAGATTTGAAAAATTGTGAATTTTCTGGTGCTTGTTTAGTGAATTCATCAAAAAACTCCTCACCAACCTCATATGATTTTTGTTCAATACATGGACCAATCGCACAGGATATATTTTCAATATTTGCACCGTGGGAAACCATTTGATTTACGGTCGCTTGAATAATTCCACCAATTGCACCTTTCCAACCAGCATGTGCCGCACCAATCACCCCATTTTCGGCATCACAAAATAAAATCGGTGTGCAGTCAGCGGTTAGAATAGCAAGAATCACATCTTTTTTATCGGTAACAATCGCATCGGCACGGGGTGTGTTTTCAGGTAAATCCTTGTCAATATACACGCAAACATTCGAATGAATTTGGTATGGATTGTTAAGTTTGTTAGGTTTACCAGAGAGGTTGGTTGCAACCAATTCACGGTTTTTTGCTACATTCTCGATACTGTCATTAGAGCCAAAACCACAATTAAGGCTTGTATAAATACCGCTTGAGACACCGCCTTCACGACCATAAAAGCCGTGCGCAATATTTGAGATTTTATCAAGCTTTGCGGATTTGAATGGGGTCACTTTATTATCCATATTAAATAACTTTGAATGCAAATGCTTTGAACAATGTACCCATTTGTGCTTCACCAATCAATCGGTGAAGATCTGAAAGAATTGATTTTGTTTTATCTGGGTTTAGCGATGCAAGTTTTTGTGCCCGTTCTTTGATGCCAAGACTTGTTAAAAACTCTGCTTGCGTAATCGGGCCTTCGTATTCAATTTCGTGTTTATATGCAATTCGTGCCAGTTCCATAAAATCAACATGGGCGGTCAAGTCCGCTAGTCCAATATTTTTAAGCGGTGAATTCTTTTCATGTTTATAAAGCGATTGGAAAGTATCGCCATTTTCATAATCATCATAACCATAATCAATGAAAAGCGCATAACCTTTTTTATCTTTTAAATATAGGCAGACATTTTCAATGAATGCCTCCAGTGGGCGCGAAATTTCAACGATTGCGCCAATATCATCATTTTTGATTTTCTTTTCAAAACTTATATTCATTGGTGCAGAAAGCCCAAAGGTAAGTTTGTCATCTTTGCCAATTCCGACAAGTTTCTCACACCAGCCCTTTGGGGTTTTTATAAATTGTTTTATTGGCAGACAATCAAGAAATTCATTGCCAATCATTATAAATGGACAATCATCATTATCTTTGAATAATTTGTTCAAATCTTGATACCAAAACACCCCTAAACTCTTTTCAGAAGTAATGGAGTTTTCGATTTTTTCTTTTTGTATTTTTGCGAGATTATTATTACTCTCTACAATATTGATTTTTATGGCATTGGTAATTTCTGGGAATTTGCACAAAGTTCGAATGATGTCTTTTAACAATGTTCCGCGTCCAGCACCCATTTCAATCAAATTAAATTTGGCAGGCGAACCAAGATTGACCCAGCACGAAATAACCCATTTCGCAATCATTTCACCAAACATCTGGCTTATTTCTGGCGCGGTAATAAAATCACCTTCTGCACCAATTGGGTTTTGATTGATGTAATAACCGTGCTTAGGGTCATAAAGGCAATATTGGGTAAATACATCAATACCAATAGGTCCTTGAAGGCCTATTATTTCGCGGATTTGTTTTTCGACTTTATTGTCGCCTGATGTTGAATTACTCATTAACTCTATCTTGGTTGCGGTTTTTTATCCCAATGGTTAAAAACACCACTCCTAGTGCCAATATTGGCATCGAAAGCATCATTCCCATTGTTAAGCCAAATGGGAAATCCGGCATGAATCCATCAGGTTGTCTTACATTCTCAAGTATAATTCTTGATAAACCGTAACCTGTCAAGAAAATTCCTGCCGTTAACCCCTTGTTTTTTAAACTTTTTAACTTGCATACCGCAAAGCAAAGAATCGCAAATAGTAAAAAACCTTCTAACATTGCCTCGTATAATTGGCTTGGGTGACGCGGTAAACGAAGTGGGTCAGTGTCAAAAATGAATGCCCATGGAAGGTCGGTTGGCCTGCCCCATAATTCCTGATTGATAAAATTGGCAACCCGAACAATCCCGATTCCCAAAGGTGATGCAAGCGCAACAGCATCGGCAAAATTTATAAGATTAATTTTGTTACGCCATGATACATAAAGCACAGCAAGAATAACCCCACTTATACCACCATGAAAAGACATTCCGCCTTCCCAGGTTCGTAAAATGCTTAAAGGATCAAGTAGCATTACCGGTTGATAAAATAAAACATACCCTAGGCGGCCACCAATCAATATGCCCAAAGTGGCATAAAAAACAAAATCGTCGATATTTGGACCTGTGAAAGGTGGTTTATTATCGCGCCATAAATCAGGGGTTTTTGCAAGTTTTAAAAGTATATTCCAAGCAATTATAATGCCTGTAATATAGCCAAGGGCATACCATCTTATACCCAATGGCCCAATATGAAATCCAAATAAATCAAATGGTGGGATTTGAAAAGCAAAGGGGCTAATTTCGGGGAATGGTATAGCAAGCAAAATCATGTATCAATCTCTATATATCGTGATGTGATTTGTCAAAACCTGAAATTAGGTTTCGCAGAAGTTAATTTTATCGCATTAATTCGCGGTTTAAATTTGTGGATTTTTTGACAATGTTGTGATATAAGAAGCCAATGCAAACAAAAAATCCTATTTTTGACGATATTTCCAAGATTGCGAATGGTGCTTTAGGCTTCGCCCAAACAATGGGTGAGGAGGCGAAGACTTTTTGGCAATCAAAAATCGAACAAACATTGCTAGACCTTGATTTGGTTCGTCGCGATGAATATGAAAATGCGCTTGATCGTTTAAAGGCTGTTGAAGAAAAACTTGCAGCACTTGAGGCAAAGCTTTCCGATAAGCCAGAGGTCAAGAAGGCAAGCACTGCAAAGACAGTGGCAAAAAAGACCGTCAAATAATTGGAATCAATTTAATAAGCACACATTGATGTGGCAGTCTCTTTGCATTTGAAGAGAATCTCTGGAATTTTTACCCATTCTGGGACGGACCGGTTCAGTTAGAACAAAGAATTTGGGTGTTTGGGCTATATGATGAATTTAGAAGAAGATACATACGAACTCGGTGAAGTATTAGATAGTGCCGAGGCGGTACTATGCTCTGATAGTCGTCCATATGAACGACTTAATAATGAGCTTCATTTTGCAACTTCAATTTCTTACACCGAAATGCATGGTCACATTGCTATGCGTGAAGATAAATCATCGGTTGGCGTTGCCTATGTCTTTGAGCAAAAAGTTCCAAAGGCAAAATTTATTGAAGTTTTACAATTAATTGGTCTTTTGAATGAATCAATGTGGCTAGGTCATTTTGAAATCAATTCGACTGAAGACAATATTATTTGGCGCCACACCTTGTCGCTTATTGGTCGTCCAGATCCTGAACCACAGGAATTTGCGGCAATAATGGCGGCAGGTATCGAGGCTTGTGAGCGTTTTTATCCGGCATTTAACTTTTTACTTTGGGCCGGAAAAACCCCACGTGAAGCAGCCGAGGCAGCACTTTTCGAAACTGCCGGCGAGGCATAATTATAACAAACAGGAAATAGGAGAATTGCATGACCCAAAAAGTCGCTATTATCGGCGGTGGAAGAATGGGGCAGGCGATGATTTACGGCTGGATTAAGGCTGGTCTCGACTTTGAATTTTCACTTTTTGACCCTGTTGTAAATGAGGAGTTTCAGAAATTCCTTTCAACAAACAATTGGAAAATTAACCCGACTGAAGGTTTTTTCGACATTGTGATTTGTGCTGTAAAACCACAGATTTTCCCTACGATTGGTGAAAATTTAAAGAAACTTTGCGGCGAAGAAACCTTGGTGGTTTCGATTATGGCAGGAATAAATCTTGCTACATTGCAATCGGCTTCGGGGTGCGGGCGTGTTGTTCGTGCTATGCCAAACACCCCCGGGCAAATTGGGTCTGGCATAACCGCATATATTGGCAATAATAGTTGTGTTTCCCAAGACTTTGAATGTGTAGAAAAATTATTATCGCCGCTTGGTGAAGTTGTAAAAGTAAGTGCAGAACACGATATTGATGCAGTCACTGCGGTTTCTGGCTCTGGCCCTGCATATATATTCTTAATGGCCGAGGCAATGATTGCGGCATCCCAAAACGAAGGTCTTGATAGAGAAACCAGTGAAAAATTGGTGATTGAAACCATATTGGGTTCGGCAAAATTATTGAAAGAATCTGGTCAATCCGCACAAGAATTACGAAAAGCGGTTACTTCGCCAAATGGCACGACCGCGGCGGCACTAGATGTTTTGACCAATAATGCGGCATTGTTCGAATTAATGCGTAATGCCATTCGTGCCGCGGCACACCGTTCCAAAGAACTTGGTAAGAACTAGGATTTTGGCAATCTAATAACTGCCTTTAGACCACCCATATCGCTAGGTGCGAGTTGCAGTTCACCGCCATGTGAGCGCGCGACATCGCGTACAATCGCAAGCCCAAGCCCAACTCCTTTTTTGTTTTGGTTTCGCGCTTCGTCAAGGCGGGAAAATGGGTTTAATGCCTTGTCATACTCTTCGGGTTTAAGGCCCGGGCCATCATCTTCAACTGTGAAAAAAACGAAATTCCCCTCGCATCTAATGCCAATTTTGACATTATTTCCGTATTGCAATGCGTTTGAAATCAAATTGTCAAAGCAACGTTTAATCGAAGTTGCCTTACCTGTTACAATGGCCTCATTTTCATCGGTTTCAATGGTGATGTTTTCATTAATCCTACGGGCATCGTGATATGCCGCCGCCGCAAGTTTATAAATATCAATATATTCATTGGTGTTTGCCCACTCACCCTTCGCAAAATCAAGATATTCCTCGAGCATTTCTTCCATTTGCTTTAAATCAGATTGCGCGGCCTTTATATTTTCATCTTGTGGCATCATTGCAAGTTCTAGCTTAAGGCGCGTGATGGGGGTTCGTAAATCATGCGAAACACCTGCAAGAATGTGGGTTCTTTGCTCAATATGTCTTTGGATGCGGTTACGCATTTCAAGGAAGGCACGGGTGGCGTTTCGAACCTCCCTTGAGCCATGCGGTCGTAAATTAACGCTTTTACCCTTGCCAAATTCTTCCGCAGCTTCGGCAAGTCGCTCCATTGGTTTAATTTGATTACGTATGAATAATACGGAAATTGTTGCGAGTATAAGGGTCGCACCCAATAGCCAGGTGATAAATAGCCCACCAGATGACGCAAATACCCGATCGCGGTATGCAAGATAGCGCAAAACCCCTTCTGGAACTTGCACCCTAATATCAACATAATCTGGGTAACGTGTGGTGTCGAACCAATAATCATAAGAAAGCTGTTGCGACAATGCGCGGTTTAATGTGCGGTCATACGCGGCGATTTTTGCTTTACGCACCGATTGCGGAAGTTTTTCGCCTTGTCTCAATGCAACTGAAAGGCGGAAGTGTTTTGATGCATCGCTTTTTAAATGTTCAAAATTTGCGGCACTTGGGTTCGCAATATATTGGTTGGTAATGTATGAAATATCGCTTGCAGTGAATTCAGATAATGAACGACTTACGCGGGACCAATGAATATCAAAAAACAAATAGGTTACCACAACCTGCATAATCATAATTGGCAGTACGATAATCAATAAAGACCGCGCAAATAGACCGGGTGGAGAGATTTTAGATAGGCTAAGGTTAAATTTCATACTTACCGCAAAATAAAGGTAATATCTTTATAATCAATGTTTGCAAAAATAAAAAGGCTTGGCATCGCCAAGCCTTTAAAAAATGTATGAAGGTGAGAGTCTGAATAAATTATATTTGCCCACAAGCCTCTAAAACGTCTTCATAAGTTCTAAGCCCAGGGCGAGGTGAATTTACAAGAACCGCCATATTGCCCGGTAAGTGTTTATTATCAAGCATTTTTTCGTGCGCCAATGGAATATCTTCCCAAGAGAAAACCTCTGACATACATGGGTCGATGCGGCGTTGAATAACAAGTTCGTTTGCCGCTGATGCTTGTTTTAAATTGGCAAAGTGAGAACCTTGGACACGTTTTTGGCGCATCCAAAGGAAGCGCGCATCCATAGTTAAGTTGAAGCCAGTCGTGCCGGCACAAATAACCACCATGCCGCCGCGTTTAACAACAAAAACAGAAACGGGGAATGTCGATTCACCGGGATGTTCGAAAACCATATCAACGTCTTTTTTGCCGGTTATATCCCAAATGGCTTTACCAAATTTACGGCTTTCTTTCATATAGTCGTTAAACTCAGGTCCATTTACTTTTGGAAGCTGTCCCCAGCAGTTGAAATCTTTACGGTTTAGGACGGCTTTTGCGCCCATGCTCATAACGAAATCACGTTTAGATTCATCGGAAATTACCCCGATGGCATTTGCACCTGCTGCCGCACAAAGTTGCACACCAAATACACCAAGACCACCAGATGCACCCCAAATAAGAACATTATCAGCCGGTTTTAAAACATGTGGGCGGTGACCGAATAGCATGCGATAAGCAGTCGCCAATGTAAGAACATAACAGCCAGATTCTTCCCAAGTTAAGTGTTTTGGACGCGGCATTAATTGGCGCGCTTGAACACGGCAATATTGGGCGAATGCACCATCTGGCGTTTCATAGCCCCAAATACGTTGTGATGTTGAAAACATTGGGTCGCCGCCATTGCATTCTTCATCGTCACCATCATCTTGGTTACAGTGTACGACAACTTCATCACCGGGTTTAAAGCGTTTAACATTCTTACCAACCGCCCAAACAATACCAGCCGCATCAGAGCCAGCAATGTGATAATCTTGTTTATGAACGTCAAACACGCTCATTGGTTCACCAAGGCCGGCCCAAATGCCATTGTAATTAACGCCGGCGGCCATTACCAAAACCAGAACTTCGTCATTATCAATTGTTGGGGTTGGGACTACTTCAAGCTGCATAGCCTGATTGGGGCGACCTTGTCGGTCACGGCGAATTGCCCATGCCCACATCTTTTCAGGGACATGGAATTTTGGTGGAATTTGACCCATTGGATACAAATCCAACAATTCTTCTTTCGCAGTTGCAGCATTAGTATTCATTTCACGCTCCCGATTTGTGTAACTTCTCAAGTTTCTTTATCTTACAATAGTTTTTAAACGATGATTTGGCAACTAATACCAAAGTGCAATTGCCAAAACGGTGCAAAAAAATTTTATTTACTTTGCGCCGCACAAAATATATGGTGCATTGCAAATTGAAAGTGTCAAGCCATAAAATAAAAAAATATGTGGTTTAAAACCTTGTTTGAAAAAATACCGTCGCAATGATGGTGTCTGGGGGAGTGAGAATGGAATATCAACACGCAAAAGACCGCCCATGGATTTTTAGAACCTATGCTGGGCATTCGACCGCAAAAAAATCTAATGAGCTATATCGTGCCAATCTCGCACGTGGTCAAACTGGTCTTTCTGTTGCCTTTGATTTGCCAACGCAAACTGCGCTTGATTCCGATCACGTCCTTTCAAAAGGCGAAGTCGGCAAGGTTGGGGTTCCCATTTGCCATATTGGCGATATGCGCACCCTTTTTGATGGCATTGATTTGGGCGTAATGAACACATCTATGACCATTAATGCCCCTGCGGCATGGTTATTGTCACTTTATGTTGCCTTGGCCGATGAACAGGGCGTGCCACGCGATAAATTACAAGGCACAACACAAAACGATATTATTAAAGAATATCTTTCACGCGGAACCTATGTTTTTCCACCCGAACCATCGTTGAAATTAACCGTTGATACGATTGAATGGTGTCTTGCAAATTCGCCAAAATTTAACGCTATGAATGTTTGTTCGTATCACTTGCAAGAGGCGGGTGCTACACCGGAACAAGAATTGGCATTCGCCCTTGCGACCGCTATTGCAATCCTTGATGAGGTTAAATCAAGAAATCTCAATTCAGATGATTTTGATAAAATTGTTCGCCGTATTTCCTTTTTTGTTAATGCGGGCATGCGTTTTATTACTGAAACCTGCAAAATGCGCGCCTTTACAAAATTATGGGATGAATTGTGTGAAACCCGCTATGGCGTTAAAAACCCTGAGGATCGCCGTTTTAGATACGGTGTACAGGTGAACTCTTTGGGTTTAACCGAACCCCAGCCAGAAAATAACGTTTATCGTATTTTACTTGAGGCATTGGCGGTTACAATGTCGAAAGATGCGCGCGCGCGCGCCGTACAATTACCGGCATGGAATGAGGCATTAGGCTTGCCACGGCCGTTTGACCAACAATGGTCACTTCGGATGCAGCAGATTTTGGCATATGAAACAGATCTTTTGGAATTTGAAGATATTTTCAATGGCTCGACAGTTATTGAGGCAAAGACTAAAGAGTTGATTGATGGCGCCAAAGCTGAACTTGCCAAAATTGAGGCAATGGGCGGTGCAATAAAGGCGGTTTCATACATGAAAGAGCAATTGGTAAACGCCAATCGCGACCGTCTTTTAGGCATAGAGGGCACAGAGCAAATCGTTGTTGGTGTCAATAAATGGACCGAATCCGAAGAATCCCCGCTTGGCGCTGGCACAAAGGCAATTCAAACCGCCGACCCAATGGCCGAGCAGGACCAGGTTGCCCGTCTAAATGAATGGCGCAAAAACCGTGATGAAGCGCGGGTTGCCCAAAGCCTCGCGGCATTAAAAGATGCTGTTCAAAATGGCATAAATATTATGGAACCATCAATCGAATGTGCCAAAGCAGGCGTCACCACAGGCGAATGGGGGCAGGCATTACGTGAAGTTTTGGGCGAATATCGTGGACCAACTGGTGTTTCGTTAATTGTTCAGATTGATGATGAAGACATCGCCGCAGTAAAAACCCGTGTTGAAAAGTTATCTGATAAAATTGGTGAAAAGCTTGCTATGCTGGTTGGGAAACCTGGACTTGATGGTCATTCCAATGGCTCTGAGCAAATTGCAACCCGTGCCCGTGCGGTGGGTTTTGAAACCACCTATGAAGGCATTCGTTCAACACCCGAAGAAATTGTAAACCTCGCCAAGGCTAATAAAGTTCATATTGTTGGATTGTCGATTTTGTCTGGCTCTCACCTTGATTTGGTGCGTGATGTGGTTGGCCGCATGCGTGAAGCAGGGCTTCAAGATATTCCTGTTGTTGTTGGGGGAATCATTCCGCCAGAAGATGAGCAGGCATTGTTGCAATTTGGTGTCAGAAAAATTTACACTCCAAAAGACTTCAAAATCACCGAAATTATGGGCGATATTGTGGGGATTTTGGAACAAAAATTTGCATAATGACGCATCCCATGCCGATTAGAATAATATTTATGTCAACCGCACTTGCAACAAAATAATTTTTCACCTAAAGAGCGGCACGCTTTTGTGAATGGCGGAGTCTGTCATACAGCGAGCGATGAAACATATTGCACTTTTACTAATAAAGGGTTTTTAAAATGGCTAAGGAAAAGTTTGAGCGTACCAAGCCGCATTGTAACATTGGTACTATTGGACACGTTGACCACGGTAAGACAACATTGACTGCTGCTATCACCATGACATTGGCGAAAGCTGGTGGTGCAAAAGCAATGGCTTATG
>NZ_JAHWUS010000006.1 GCF_019455445.1 Pseudaquidulcibacter saccharophilus | reverse complement strand
TTGAAGAATTCAGCGAGCTTGCGTCAAAGCATCCAAATTTTACTTATATCCCTGCGCTTTCAGATGCGGAAGGTGATGAAAGTTGGAATGGTGCAAAGGGCTTTGTCCATGATGCGGCGAAGGCACATTTTAATGATTTGTTTGCGGGACAAACCGCCTACCTTTGTGGTCCGCCACCAATGATAGACGCTTGCATCACTGCATTAATGCGCGGTCGCCTTTTTGAGCGCGATATCTTCACCGAGAAATTCTTAACTCAAAATGATGCCGCGCAATCAAAATCACCATTGTTCAAAAGAATCTGATAATATAGCGAAATGACAAAAACTTGGTTTATTACCGGAACATCATCCGGCTTTGGCAGACTGATTACCGAAAAATTACTTGTACGCGGTGACATTGTCGCCGCGACTTTGCGTAAGAAAGATGCACTTGATGATTTGTTGCGACAATATCCGCAACAATTAAAAACCTATGCCCTTGATGTAAATAATGAGGCGCCAACCAATGATGTTACGGCGCAAGTTATCAAAGATTTTGGTAAAATTGATGTTGTGATTGCCAATGCGGGATATGCCCTAAGTGGTGCAATTGAAGAAGCAACCGCAGAGCAGATTTCAGCACAGTTTCAAACCAATATTATGGGTTCATTATTTACAATCCGTGCTTTTTTACCACACTTCCGTGAAACTGGTGGTGGCAAGATTTTGCAATTATCATCAATGGGTGGGCATGTTGCCTTTGCCGGAATGGGATATTATCAAGCGACAAAATGGGCGATGGAATGTTTAATCGAAAGCCTTATCGCCGAGGTGGAAAATTTCAATATCCAAGCATGTCTTATCGAACCGGGTGCCGCTGAAACCTCATTCGGTAATGCCTCAATGCAACATGCAAAGGCCATGGAAGAATACGAAAATACGCCAGTTGGTGCAATGCGCGAGCGGCGTAAAAGCGGTAATATGCCACGACCTAATGATCCAGATAAAATTGCGCAAGCAATGATTGATTGTGCCGATAGTGCGCAAATGCCAAAACGCTTGGCGCTTGGTACTGATGCCTATGATAAAATAAAGGCCGCTTTATTATCTCGCTTAGAGGATTTGGAGAAAAATAAAGAAGTTACTTTGTCGGTTGCAAAATAACTACATTTCATACGCGGGCATTTTTGTTGAATCCTCAAAACCTGTTACGGCTTCTTGAAAAGCATTCGAATTTTTTAAAACATCACCAATTATCAAGATTTCTGGTCTGTCATATTCAATATCGGAAAAAGCTTGTGGGATTTTCGCAATATTTGTTATTATATTACGTTGTCCCTGTCTTGTGGCATCAATTATAATTGCCGCGGGGGTTTCGGGCAAAAGCCCGCTTTGAATTACTTTTTGAACAAATTGATTGATTGTATGACGCGGCATATAAACAAATGTCGTTGTGTGTTTGTCGGCAATTGCGTCAAAATTGATGCCATCTGGCAATGTGCCATTTTTACCTGAACCAGTTATATATTGCACCTTGTGCGAATATTCACGGTCGGTCATGGATATGCCAAGGCTTGCGGCAACCCCTTGAGCTGTGGTGATGCCGGGAATTAATTTAATTGGAATACCTTCTGCTTCGCATGCCTTTATTTCCTCGGTCGCGCGTCCAAAAACCAAAACGTCACCGCCTTTTAAACGCACCACATTTTTACCGGCCTTGGCATGGTCAATCATGGTTTGAATTATTGATGCTTGGGTGTTTGATGGTTTATGACCACGCTTTCCAACAGATATAATATCTGCTTCGCGGCGAACAAAATCAATTATATCTTGTGAAACAAGGTCATCAACTAAAACCACATCTGCCGATTGTAAGGCGCGTAACGCACCGATGGTTAGTAATTCTGGATTTCCAGGGCCCGCACCAACCAAGCAAACATTACCTTCGCTCTTTGGGGTTTGGCTAATTAGTGTTTCAAGCAAGCCATCATCTGGCTCTTGCCCTTTGGCATCAAGTGCTTTTTTCGCAAACCTATGCCAAAAATCACGTTTTTGCTTGCTATCAAGATTTGATTTTTTAATTGTTGGTCGCCAATCGGCGGCGGTTTTAAGCCAATTTGCAATTTTCTGTGGCAGCATTGTTTCCAATCGCCCGCGTAATTCTTGCCCCAATGCAGGTGACGCGCCATCGGTCGAAATTCCGATAACAAGTGGTGAACGGTTAACAATCGCACCAAAAGTAAAATCACAAAATTCTGGTTTATCAATAATATTTACAAGGACAGAATTTTTACGTGCCGCAGCCACAAATGCAACGGCATCATCGTTTGATACAGATTGGCAAACCGCTAGTGCGCGATTTTGAAAATCACCATCCACCCATTTTCTTTCATGTAGGATTACATTTTCAATTTTATCAAAAACCCTTTTGTGTTCTTGATTAATGTCTACACCAAGAAATAGGTCGATATGCGCACCAGTAGCAGCAAGTAATTCCGCTTTCCACATCGCCCCGACTTCATGCCCTGCAACAATAATGCGGCGATTTTGTAATTTATGAAAAAGTGGCAGATTTGCCAAATCTTGCATTTTTTGGTGGGATATAGGTTTGGGGATGCGGATTTGTGTCATATTCCATACCCATCAATATTATTCTCATCATCTGCATGAACTAGATTTTTGCTTTTTTCATAAGCGCTGAAATGCAATAATTGTACGAATGGCTTGAGAAGAAGTTCTAGCAAAGCCGAAAGCATTGAAACATCTATCCGGTGCGTTACTAACAACACGATAAAGAATGTCGCCACTGCCGAAAACGGATACCATGATTTTACGTAATTAAGGACTTCTGATTTATCGGCATTATCGGGAAGAAGACGTTGGATAAATTGTTCAATTGCCTCATAGGTTCCGGTTTTTGCTATCTTGGCAGTTTTCACCATACCAAGGGCGATGGTTTCATTGGTGAATTTATCAATTAGAATAAATGCGCCTAAATCACGGTTGTTTTTATAAGTATCAACCAACAAAGGTTTTGAAAGCCTGACTTCAACTTCGGCAACACCATTCATTGCAAGACGTTCAATCTCTTTATTTTTTAGATTATCGAAATCAAAACCTTTACCCAAAGAAACCACATAGGCGTTTATTTCACTTGTGGCATTTTTGATAAGATATTCTTTGTTAAGTGATAATGGGGTTGCAGAGCACCATAAAACATCAGCTGTAAATCCGGTTTTTGGGCGTAACTCAGTTTTTGCTGATGAGATGATATCACCGCGTGAAACGTCAATTTCGTCATCTAGGGTAAGCGTTACCGACTGCCCCTTTTGTGCTTTTTGAATGTCGCCGTCATAGGTAACAATTCTGGCAACATTGGCGGTTTGACCACTTGATGAAACCCTGATTTTATCACCAATCTTAATGTCACCGCCCGTTACAAATCCAGAGAACCCCCTGAAATCAAGATTCGGGCGATTTACCCATTGCACGGGAAAGTGAAAATGCGGGCTTTCTGTGGATTTAATCTCTATGGTTTCAAGATAATTAATTAGGCTTTGCCCGTGATACCAAGCCATATTATCACTTTTTAAAAGGATGTTTTCACCATTTTTTGCCGCCAGTGGGATTGCATAAACCTCATCAAAGCCAAAAACCGATGAATGCGACAGGAAATCCGCTTTGATTTCATCAAATTTTTGTTGCGAATAATCGACTAAATCCATTTTATTAATCGCCAAAATTACTTTTTTAACCCCCATCAAAGAGGTGATAAGAGCATGGCGGCGGGTTTGCGCTAAAACGCCTTTGCGGGCGTCTATTAAAATGATTGCAAGTTCTGCATTTGATGCGCCATTTGCCATATTGCGTGTATATTGCTCATGCCCAGGGGTGTCGGCAACAATAAAGGCTCGTTTAGCGGTACGAAAGTAGCGATAGGCGACATCGATCGTGATGCCTTGTTCACGCTCTGCGGCAAGGCCATCAACTAAAAGTGCATAGTCACGTTCTTGCCCAATTGTGCCGAATTTTTTGCTGGCCTCATCCAAAGCCTCAATTTGGTCATCAAAGACCTGTCCGGCGTCATAAAGCATCCGCCCGATAAGGGTTGACTTTCCATCATCCACAGAGCCACAGGTTATAAAACGCAAAAGCCCAATTTGGTTTTGGTTTAGAGGCTCTGCATTTGCGATAATTTCGGATTTAGTATCTAATTTTGTCATGTTTAGAAATAACCTTCGGCTTTTTTCTGTTCCATCGAGGCATTGCCATCATGGTCAATAATTCGCCCTTGACGTTCCGAAACACGGGAATTTCGCATTTCTTCAACGATTTCACTTATTGTCGTGGCGTTTGATTCAACTGCGCCAGTTAGGGGGTAACAGCCAAGGGTGCGGAAACGCACAAGGCGGCTTTCAATTTTTTCGCCATTTTGCAATTCCATGCGGTCATCATCGCGCATGATTAGCGCGCCATCACGTTCAACAATTGGGCGTTCTTTGGCAAAATAAAGCGGAACAACAGGAATGTTTTCACGCTGAATATATGACCAAACATCAAATTCAGTCCAATTGGATAAAGGAAACACCCGAAAGCCTTCGCCCTTGCGTTTGCGCGTATTGAAAAGACGCCACGGTTCAGGGCGTTGATTTTTGGGATCCCACCTATGGCCGGCTGCGCGGAATGAAAAGACACGTTCTTTGGCGCGTGATTTTTCTTCATCGCGGCGCGCTCCACCAAATGCGGCATCAAACCCATATTTATCAAGTGCTTGCTTTAACCCTTGGGTCTTCATAACATCAGTATGAATTCGTGAACCGTGCGTAAATGGATTAATGCCTTGTGCCACACCCTCTTGGTTCATATGTACGATTAATTCAAGTCCAAGACGTTTTGCAGTTTCATCGCGAAATTCAATCATTTCCCGAAATTTCCAACCTGTATCAACATGTAAAAGCGGGAATGGGGGCAATGATGGATAGAATGCCTTCATAGCAAGGTGAAGCATCACCGCAGAATCTTTGCCGATTGAATATAACATGACGGGATTGTCGGTTGCTGCCACAACCTCACGCATAATCATTATGGATTCGGCTTCGAGACGATCAAGATGGGATAATTGCTTGTTCATTTTATGCTTCTTGTATTTGTTTAATTTTGCTTATTTTTCCGTCTTCAACATGAAGCCCGCATTCTTTTTTGCCTGATAGACTATCTTCCCACCACCAACGTCCGGCGCGTTCATCCTCGCCAGCTTCAATCGCGCGTGTGCACGGGGCGCAACCAATTGAAACAAAGCCTTCATCATGAAGCGGGTTATATGGAATGCCTAATTTGTGAATTTCTTTAACCACTTCGTCGCGGCTATAATCAATCAACGGGTTTATTTTGAAAATTTTACGGGCCTCGTCCTGTTCGATAATTTGAACCGTGGCACGTGATTGCGATTGGTCGGCGCGCAAACCGGTTAACCACGCATCGGCACCAGAAAGTGCACGATTTAAAGGCTCAATTTTACGAATTGCACAGCAGTTTTTGCGTGCGTCAACCGAATTATAAAAGCCATTTGTACCATTGGCGCGAACCCATTTGGAAATTGCTTCTGGGTCTGGGTAAAAACCTTTTATTGTAATACCGTATTTATCTTCGGTTTCTTGCCATAGGGCATGGCTTTGATTGAAAAGGCGACCTGTATCAAGGGTGACAATTTCAATATCAAGTTTTTGACTTGCTATATGGTGGGTTAAAAGCTGATCCTCAATTCCCAGTGATGTAGTGAATATAATTCGACCATCAATATTTTCGCGAATGGCTTTTAGACGCTCTGCAAGTTTTAATTCAATATAATTCATGATTTATTCGCCCATCTTGCGGCAATAATTGATTGTTTGTGCCCGTCTTGTTGATAGGCTTTGGAAAAGGTTTTTAATGCCGCAAACCATTGTTCTTTGGGTTGACGGTTTAGTTGTTCTTGGCTGATTTCAACCTCATCAAAACCAACATCAATGCTTTCGGCAAATTGGTCGGGAATTAAAGGCCCAATTGCGCGCAAGCGCCCCGCAAAACCCAAATTCCTTAGACGTTTAGCAAGTGTAAAACCGCGCCCATCCGAATATGACGGAAACTCAATGCCCAAAATTTCTGTATTATGGTAAAGTGCAAAAATGTTTTCGGGATTATCGGTGTTGGCGATAATAACAATTTCATCATTGCCATTTTTTATTTGGCCTTCTTTGGAAATTATTGGCATTACACAACCTCCCGCATTTCATAGGCGAGGCGGAAATCATTAATGCCTACACGTCGATATGTTTCGATAAAGGTCTCACCTTTATGGCGAAGGTTTTTATAGGTGTTGACAATCCTTTCGACGGCTGCCGGAACTTCTTCGGCATCAATCCCTGGGCCAAGGCGCTCACCAATTGCCATGTTTTCACTTGCATCGCCGCCAATGGTGATTTGGTAATTCTCACGCCCTGCTTTTTCGAGACCCAAAATGCCAATATTTCCAATGTGGTGATGACCACAGGCATTGATGCAGCCAGAAATTTTTATTCCCAATGCGCCAATATCTTTTTGTAAATCACTATCGGCAAAGTGTTCAGAAATCGCCTGTGCAATTGGAATGGCACGTGCGGTAGCAAGCGCGCAATAATCAAGCCCAGGGCAGGCGATAATATCACTTATTAAGCCAATGTTTGCGGTGGCAAGGCCATGTTCTTTTAGTTTTGTGAACAGTGCCGCAATTCTATCTTTGGCAACATTTGGCAAAACTATGTTTTGCGTATGTGTTATGCGCAGCTCACTAAATGAAAATTCATCAGCAATATCGGCAATGGCATAAAGTTGTTCGGCGGTCGCGTCACCCGGAATGCCGCCGATTGGCTTTAACGAAACCAAAACCGCAAGATAGTCATCATTTTTATGGGCAAAAGTATTGTTTTCAACAAATGCCGCGAGTTCCTTTGATGATTTAATTGCATCTTGTAATACTGCATTTGCATTTTCAATTTTAGGCAAAATAGGCGCTTTGAAATATTCATTTATGCGTGCGATTTCTTGCGGTGGGACATCAATCGCTGAATGATTAGATCTATCATATTCGGCATTAATCTTGGCAATCAATTCATCTTTGCCGGTTTCATTGAGCAGGATTTTTATACGCGCCTTATATTTATTATCACGCCGCCCCTCAGCATTATATACACGCAAAACCGCCTCAAGATAACCAAGCAGATTTTCAATCGGCACAAAATCACGAATTACTTTACCAATAATTGGCGTACGGCCAAGGCCGCCACCGGCAATTACTTTCGCACCCAAAAACCCATCTTTTTTAACAATCTCAAGTCCGATATCATGCGCACGAATTGCCGCACGGTCACTTGCTGCACCCGTAACCGCAATTTTAAACTTACGCGGTAGATATAAAAATTCGGGATGATTGGTTGACCATTGACGGATTAATTCGGCAATTGGTCGCGGGTCGGCGATTTCATCTTTTGCAACACCAGCAAGGTGGTCTGCGGTAACGTTACGGATACAATTGCCGGAGGTTTGCAAGGCGTGCATTTGCACCTTTGCTAAATCATCAAGAATATCACCAACATCTTCTAGTTTGATCCAATTGAACTGGATGTTTTGGCGTGTTGTAAAATGCCCATAACCACGATCATATTTATTGGCTATGTCGCCCAAAACCCTCATTTGTGCACTGCTTAACGTGCCATATGGTATAGCAATTCGCAGCATATAGGCATGAAGCTGTAAATACACGCCATTACGCAAACGAAGCGGGCGAAATTCTTCTTCAGTTAAAGAACCATCAAGACGACGTGCAATTTGGCTTTTAAATTGTTCAGTACGCTCTTGCACATATTTGGCGTCAAATTCATCATATCTATACATTTACCACCCCATATTTAATGGTTGGCCCATTTTGTTTTATGCGTTCACGAAAATGACGAAAGGTAATTTGATTATTTTCATTAATTATAATTTCTTCGATACTGGCATCGACGACAATATTTTTTGCGGTTTCAATTTTTATGGTTTCAATTAGTTGTGCAACTGTGCCATCGTCATTAGCAATAATCGGTGATTTTAATTCTTCCAACCAGCCAGATTCGTGCCAATAAAGCACTTTGCCGCTTCTTAAATCGTGTGCCAAAAGAATTGCAGGTAATTTTAATTTCGTGGTCAAATGAATGCCCTTATCAACAATTTGGTGCGTATTATTTTTAATAATTGGCGCACATTTAACATTGCCGATTTATTGCTTCAATTTTGAACCATGGATTATCAACCTATAAACACCAACAAATAAAGAATGAGATTCTGTTTGCGTTTTTGCCATATTTCAGGAGATTGTACGGAGTCTTGTTTTTAAGTTAGGGGAAAAGGTGAGTATTTAGAATTTTATTCTATTTTAATTGGAGGGTGCTTCTAAAAATGTTCAATAATTGCATCTTTTTTTGATGTATATGATGCTTCTAATGCTTCTTCGAGTAAATCAAATAAATCTCTGCCAGAACTTGAAACAAAATAATTGCCCATATTGGTAATTGTGCCTGCAATTTTGTCACCCCATGGTGGGCGGGAATCGGGTTCATTTATGTCCCAAACGACCGCTGCTGGCGGAAATTTTTCAAGGCATAATCTGGCATCCTTTAGCTCTAATAACGCTTGCTTTGCGTTATTCCAAGCAAGACTTCCTTGATATAACTCATTCATTAAAAGTGGGTACTTGCTGCCCCAACCGTTCGGTTCGCATAATGCACAAATTGATGAGAAAAAAGCATGAATAAAGTCGCCGTTTCCGATTTCATCGGTGATGGCCCCAACAGTAATTCCAATAGACATATATTTTTCCCAAATATAGTGATACAAATTATTTTGAATAATTACTAATTATGTAAAAATAGATATTATAAATGAAATATAAAAAAGAATTTACAAAAGAAAAAGCTGATTTTGAAAATTTCTTAATTGAAATGGATGAGCAGTTGGATTGGCTTTTTGCAGAAGCGACAAAATATAATTTCAATTTAAATCTATCAGAACCTTGTTATGAGAAGTTGGAATCCCTTTTTGATTTAATGGTGCAAGGTAAATCCAAAGATGAGATTTCGAAAATTAGCATCACTTTTGCTCGTTTCCTTGGTGAGAATATAAGAACATTGCATGGTGGAAAATGGCATTTATTCCTTGATGATGAAAATAATGTCTATTTCAATACGCCAGTTATTGTCGGTCATTCGCCGATTAAGGATTTGGAGTTTTCACCATTATTTACAATGCGTGCTTATGCATTGCGCAGGAAAAAGGGGACGTTAATTCGTGCCATTGATGCACAAATAAATATTGTATCATTAAACCTTGACGATATACGTGAATAGAGTGTGATTTATAAAAAAGAATTTTCCAAGGCCATTGCCTTTATGGAAATTTGTCGTAATCTGCATTAAATTTGTTATAACAATTTTGATTCAGGGATAAATATGACAAACTCACCCGATTTAAAATCCTATTGGATGCCATTTACCGCCAATCGTCAATTTAAAAACAATCCACGCTTATTGGTTTCCGCAAGTGGGATGTATTACACTTCACATGATGATCGTAAAGTTTTGGATGGTACAGCCGGTCTTTGGACTGTTAATGCCGGGCATGGGCGCAAAGAAATTGTTGATGCCGTCTCTAAACAGATGTCACAGCTTGATTATGCGCCAAGTTTTCAAATGGGACATCCTGTTGCATTTGAATTTGCCGAAAAGCTAAGCACAATTGCACCCAATGGATTCGGTCATGTTTTCTTTACAAATTCAGGCTCTGAAAGTGTTGAGACAGCATTAAAAATCGCCCTTGCATATCATCAAGCCAAGGGTGATAGTAAACGGGTTCGCCTTATCGGTCGTGAAAAAGCATATCATGGGGTGAATTTTGGTGGGATTTCAGTTGGCGGTCTTGTAAACAACCGCCGAATTTTCCCGACATTGCCATATGTAAGCCACTTGCCACATACATTATTGCCTGAAAATACATTTACCATGGGGCAGCCGGAAAATGGTGGCTTGCTGCTTGCCAAAGATGTGGAGCGCATCGCCGCTTTGCATGGTCCTGAAACTATTGCGGCGGTTATTATTGAGCCTGTTTCCGGTTCGGCAGGGGTTATTATTCCACCAAAAGGGTATCTTGAAGAAATCCGCGCCGCCTGTGACCGCATTGGGTGCTTGTTGATTTTTGACGAAGTTATCACCGGCTATGGTCGTATGGGGAAACCCTTTGCCAGCCAATATTATAATGTTATGCCCGATATTTTTACGTCTGCCAAAGGGATAAATAATGGCTATTTGCCAATGGGTGCCGTTTTTGCCCATGATAAAATCCATAATGCCTTTATGAATGGGCCAGAGGAATTAATAGAATTATTTCATGGCTATACATGTTCTGGGCACCCGGCGGCATGTGCGGCAGGGTTGGCAACCGTTGATATAATGCAAAAAGAGGGCCTCTATGAGCGCGCGGGCGAATTAGATGAATATTGGCAATCTGCGGCCCACTCTTTAAAGGGTGTTAAAAACGTGGTTGATATTCGTAATGCTGGCCTTATTGCAGGTATTGAGCTTGCACCGCGCGATGGCAAAATTGGCGCGCGTGGCTATGAAGTTTTCACCAAATGCTATGAAAAAGGTGTGCTTATACGTGTTACTGGCGATACGATTGCCTTATCCCCGCCATTAATCATTGATAAATCCCAAGTCGATCAATTGTTCCAAACCATAAAGGATATGATTGAGGCAACGGAATAATTATTTTAATTTTGCTGTTTAATTTAAAAGCCTGCAAATAGTAATTGCGGGATTAAAGTTCTATAACTTGCAAATTAAAAAGAACTACAATCTATTGATTGGTCTTTCAAAGATAATATTATTGAAATAATTATTCCATTTTTGGAGATTGTTATGAACAGACGCGAGATTGTTAAAATTGGTGCGGCATCTTTATTCTGCGGTTCAGCATTTGTTAAACCGGCATTCGCGGCAAAAACATTTGAGCTATTGAATGTTTCATATGATCCAACCCGTGAATTTTACACTGCTTATAACAAATTTTTCGCGGCATTCTGGCAAAGTAAAACGGGACAGAATGTTATAATTCGGCAGTCACATGGCGGTTCTGGTAAGCAGGCTCGCGCGGTTATTGATGGCCTTCCCGCCGACGTGGTTACGTTGGCCCTAGCGGCGGACATTGATGAAATCGCAAAACGGTCAAAACGATTGCCAGAAAATTGGCAATCATTATTGCCACATAATTCATCGCCGTATGTTTCAACGATTGTATTTTTGGTTCGTAAGGGTAACCCAAAGAAAATCCGTGACTGGGGTGATTTAGTGCGCCCAGGTGTTCAAGTAATTACGCCAAACCCGAAGACATCGGGTGGCGCAAGATGGAATTATCTTGCGGCATATGGATGGGCGCTAAAAGCTTATGGCAATCCACAAAAGGCGGTTGAATATCTACATGCACTTTATAAAAATGTTCCGGTGCTTGATACTGGCGCACGGGGTGCAACCAATACATTTGTTGAGCGTGGGATTGGTGACGTTTTGCTTGCATGGGAAAATGAGGCACTACTGGCTTTAAAAGAACTTGAGCCAAATAAGTTTGAAATTATTACGCCGTCAATCTCAATTCTTGCCGAACCGCCGGTTGCCGTTGTTACACGCAACGCAAAGAAGAAAGGCAATGAACAAATTGCCAATATCTATTTAAAAATGCTTTATAGCGAAGAAGCACAAAATATTGCTGCAAAAAATTATTATCGCCCAATTTTGCCAAAAGTTTTTGCCCAATATTCCAAACAATTCCCCAATGTTAAAACCTTTAACATCAATGCGCTTGGTGGTTGGGCGAAGGTGCAGGCACAGCATTTTGCCGATGGCGGCATCTTCGACAATATTATGAAAAAATAGCTTTGCCATATAATTTATTGGTATAAATTATCAGAATATTTTTAAATAGGACGATAAAATGGCCAAGGAATTTGACGATATTTATACAGAACCCGAGGATGTGGATCCAAACACTTTGGATAATTTGGGGCCGCTCAGTCGTCTTGCTGGTATATGGGAGGGCGTGAAAGGTTCTGATACAAGTCCAAAGGAAGATGGCCCTGAAACCCGAAAATATAAAGAACGCATTGAGTTTCAGGCAATTGACCCACAAGCGAACGGGCCACAGCTTTTTTATGGTTTAAGATACCACGTCAAAGTCAACACTGATGAAGAAACAATAGCGTTCCACGATCAAGTTGGTTATTGGTTGTGGGAGCCTGCAACAGGATTGATTTTGCAAACAATAGCAATTCCCCGTGGTTTGGTGGCAATTGCATCTGGTCATGCGAAACCTAATGATAAAACCCTTAAATTAAAGGCGGTTCGTGGCGAAACCGAATATGGAATTTGCGCCACAACTTTCCTTGAAAAAGCATTCAGAACTGAATCTTACGAAATTGAAATTACGTTCCACGATGATGGTACGTGGTCTTATGTTTCTGATACCATGCTACGAGTACAGGGACAAAAAGAGCTTTTTCGTCACCATGATGAGAATTTTTTAAAGCAGGTTGGCAAGCCAAAACCCAACCCGATGGTTTTGGCTGAAGAATAAATTAAAACAAGCCGAAAACCTCACCCTTTTCGTCAATTCCGATTAATTCTGCGGCGGGATGTCTTGGTAATCCTGGCATAGTCATTATGTCCCCGCAGATTGCGACGATAAACCCTGCACCTGCGGAAAGGCGAAGTTCGCGCACCTCTAGCGAGTGTCCAATCGGCGCCCCAAGTTTTTTAGGGTCGCTTGAAAATGAATATTGGGTTTTGGCAACACAAACCGGAAGTTTGCCAAAGCCAAGATCTTCGATTTCTTGAAATCGTGCCTTTATTTTGGCATCATACTTTAAACCATCGGCATGATAAATTTCGCGTGCAATAGTTTCGAGTTTTTCTTCAATGCTTTGGTTATCGTTGTAAAGAGTGTGGAATTTATTATTTCCACTTTCGGCACTTTCAATAACACGGTTTGCAAGCTCGATTGCACCTTTCCCACCGTGGCGCCAATGATCGCAGAAAATTGCGTCAAGCCCAAATTGCTCACGGCAAATTTTATGCAATGCATCAATTTCACCTTGGGTGTCGGTAATAAAATGGTTTATCGCAATTATTGGTTCTATGCCAAATTTGCGAATGTTTTGAATGTGGCGTTCAAGATTTTTTGCACCGGTTTGAAGTGCGGCAATGTTTTCTTGTCCTAATAATTTTTTATCAACCCCGCCATGCATTTTAAGGGCGCGAATTGTGGCAACCAATACAACTGCATCGGGTTTTAGTCCTGATTTGCGGCATTTAATGTCAAAGAATTTTTCCGCACCCAAATCAGCACCAAAACCTGCTTCGGTAACAACATAATCAGCAAGCTTCATGGCCGAACGTGTCGCAATTACGGAATTGCAGCCGTGGGCAATATTGGCGAATGGGCCGCCATGCACCAGTGCCGGCGTTCCTTCTAATGTTTGCACTAAATTGGGGGAAAGTGCGTTTCTCAATAAAACCGCCATTGCCCCTTGGGCATTTAAATCGCGGGCGTAAACTGGCGTTTTATCGCGGCGATAGCCAATAATTATGTTGCCAATTCTTTCGGTTAAGTCTTCAATATCTTTGGCAAGGCAAAAGATAGCCATGATTTCAGACGCCACTGTAATATCAAAACCATCTTCACGCGGGAAACCATTATTAACCCCGCCCAAGGAGGAAACAATATTGCGCAAGGCGCGGTCGTTCATATCAACTACACGCCGCCAATAAATGCGGCGTATATCAATCCCCAATTCATTCCCCCAATGAATGTGATTGTCAATCATTGCCGCCAAAAGATTATGGGCAGAGCTTATGGCATGAAAATCACCAGTAAAATGAAGATTGATATCCTCCATCGGCATTATTTGCGCATAGCCACCACCCGTTGCCCCACCTTTTGTGCCAAAGCATGGTCCTAGTGATGGCTCTCTTAATGCGAGCATGGTTTTTTTGCCCAAAAGAGATAAACCATCACCAAGGCCGATTGTTGTTGTGGTTTTACCTTCACCCGCAGGTGTTGGATTAATTGCCGTCACCAATACAAGTTTTGCATTGGGGTTATCGGGCAGGCAATTAAGGTAATCAAGCCCAATTTTTGCGATATATTTGCCGTGTGGCGATACCGCAGCTTCATCAATTCCAACATTTTCTGCAATTTTTGAAATAAGATTTATTTTTGCTTTGTGGGCAATCTCTATATCGGTTGCCATGTATTCCCCGCGTAACATTAAATAAAATCTACTAAATTTATCTTTGCCCTTAAGGTCAAGAAAATTTATTAGTAATTTAATTGGTCATATTTCCAACATAGAATAAATTATTCTAAAAATGTTGTGTGAAATAGCAATTTGTCAATGTATTTGCCGGTTTTTATAAAATAAGCGAATGTTTATAAGGTGGGCAACATTGTAAACAGTATGATTATTAAGATAATATGGCGGTAATTGTATAAAGCAACGGCATGTGTCAAACTGTTGCGAATCTTCTAATTGCCGCCTTTGTGTACGGCAATGGATTAAAGGGATATTTTTGGTGCCAGCTGAGATTAGCAGTCAAGATGGTTTTATTGCCCCAAAGGCGTTTCGTAGAACGCGGGTTATACCCGGTTTTACAATGAGCCTTGGCATTACAATATTCTTCGTTTCTGTGATTGTAATTATACCATTATTAGCGCTTTTGATGCGGCCATGGGAAAATGGATTTTCAGGCTTTATTGATACACTTTTTGATAAACGCGTTTTTGCTGCCCTTAAAATAAGTTTTTTATGTTCGCTATTGGCGGCATTGGTCAATTTATTTGTCGGCGTTTTGATTGCTTGGGTTTTGGTGCGCTATGACTTTCCAGGCAAAAAGTTGGTTGATGCCTTTATTGACATGCCTTTTGCTTTACCGACGGCGGTATCTGGCATTGCTCTTTCAGCAATTTATGCCCCAAATGGTTGGATAGGTGGGTTTTTTGATGATTTTGGAATCAAGATTGCTTATTCACCTATTGGTATTTTCATTGCGCTTGTTTTTATTGGCTTGCCATTCATTGTTCGTTCCGTGCAACCAGTGCTTTCAGAGTTAGAGGCCGAAGTTGAAGAAGCGGCAGAGACCTTGGGTGCAAGCCCACTCCAAACTTTTAATCATGTGATTTTACCTGCAATAATGCCGGCACTTCTTAGCGGTTTTTCATTGGCATTTGCGCGCGGTATGGGTGAATATGGTAGTGTTATTTTCATTGCCGGCAACATTCCATATGTTTCAGAGATTGCGCCTTTGCTTATTGTCGTAAAACTTGAAGAATATGATTATGCTGGTGCGGCAAGCGTTGGGATTGGAATGTTGATGATTTCTTTTGCCATTCTTTTTGCACTTAATCTTACACAACGCTATTTTGCGAAAAAGGGGCTGTGATGCGTAGAAAATCTGCAAAAAGCCCGCAAAATATTGCCGATTATACGCTTATATTGTTTGCGTTTTTTTGGATGGCGTTGATAATTTTCTTACCTCTTGCCAGTGTGTTATTTAATGCATTCAAGGGTGGTGTTTCAAAATATCTTGAAACCTTTGCGGATCCAGATGCAATGGATGCTCTTAAACTAACCTTATTGGTTACGGCGATTGTTTTACCTTTGAATATTGTTTTTGGTATTGCGTCTGCATGGGCGATTACGCGGTTTGAATTTGTCGGTAAAACCATACTTTTAAGCATAATTGATTTACCATTTTCATTATCACCAGTAATTTCTGGTCTGGTTTGGGTTTTGATGTTTGGCGCACAAGGATGGTTTGGTGAATTCTTGCAGGCGCATGACATCGACGTTATTTATGCTTTACCCGGAATTGTTTTGGCAACGCTTTTGGTAACATTGCCGTTTGTTGCGCGCGAATTAATTCCGCTTATGGATGATAATGGCACCGATGAAGAGGTTGCTGCGGTAACGCTTGGTGCTTCTGGTTGGGATGTTTTCTTTCGCATCACATTACCAAACATAAAATGGGCGCTTTTGTATGGTGTATTGCTTTGTATGGCACGTGCAATGGGCGAGTTTGGCGCGGTCTCTGTGGTTTCTGGGCATATTCGCGGCCTTACCAACACTTTGCCGCTTCATATCGAAGTTGCATATAATGAATATAATACAATTGGTGCCTTTGGCGCGGCAACGATTTTGGTTGGTCTTGCCTTTGTGACATTGGCGATTAAAACAATTCTTGAATGGCGTTATGCGGACGAATTATCGGCACAACATAGGCATTAAAAGGCAAATATCAGAGAGAAATATGGCTTTAACAATCAATAATCTTAGCAAACAATTTGCCGGTTTTGCCGCCCTTAATGATATTAGCTTTTCTGTAAAAGAGGGTGAGTTTATCGCACTTTTGGGGCCGTCTGGTTCGGGTAAAACCACGCTTTTGCGAATGTTAGCGGGTCTTGATTACCCTGATAAAGGCACAATTGATTTCAAGGGGCAAAATTATTTATCGCTGCCGGTAAAAGAACGTAAAATCGGGATGGTTTTTCAATCATACGCCTTGTTTAGGCATATGACAGTGGCCAAGAATATTGCCTTTGGTCTTGAGATGCGGGGTAAAAATAAACCCAAACGTGAAGAGATAAATGAAACCATCACACGCCTTTTGAAATTGGTACAGCTTGAAGGTTTTGAAAAACGCTATCCCGCACAACTTTCCGGCGGGCAAAGGCAGCGTGTAGCATTGGCGCGCGCGCTTGCCATTAACCCAAGTTTGTTATTGCTTGATGAGCCATTTGGTGCACTAGATGCCATGGTACGGAAAGAGTTACGTCGCTGGCTGCGCCATATTCATGATGAAACAGGTTTAACAACAATTTTTGTAACCCATGACCAAGAAGAGGCATTGGATCTTGCTGATAGGATTGTTTTATTAGAAGGCGGAAAAATAGCACAATATGATACCGCTGATAAAATTATAAACCATCCAAAAAGCGAATTTGTTTTTGACTTTGTTGGCTCGGGTAATGCGGCAGATGCCGACATAAAAGGCGAAATAGCAAGCATAAATGGTTGCGAATTTCCCGTGGTTAATTTGACGAATTTTTCGGGGCGTCAAAAGGTTAAATTCCGTAATTATGATGCACTTATATCGAATGAAGAAAAGGGCATAAAGGCGCAATTAACAGGGATTTTTGCAAGCACTGGATTCTTGCGTTTTGAAGCAATTGATAATGGTGGGCATCATCTTGAAATCATTATACCTGAGCGTAATTTTGATCATTCTTTAAAGGTTGGTGACCGCGTGGGAATTTTGCCGCAAAAGGCATATTTATTTTAAAGCATGACCTTTCAAACTGGTATGTAAAAAATAAAAAGCTGTAAAACCATTTGACTTAAAAGAAAAAATATAAGTTATTTTGTGCAAAAACGGAGTGGGACATGCACAAAATTACGCGGCGAAGCCTTATCAAAACCTCGGCTGCTTTTGCAGGTGGTGCATTATATTCTCCCGCTTTTGCGGCATCTTTAATGCCTGCGCAAGATTTTTTGAGCCGGCAGATTGGCAATCTGGCAAAATCATTTTCATTTAAAATAAAATCATCAAGCCAACCTTTTTATGAAGTTAGTGTTAGCGGCGGCAATGCAAATATTGTTGCCAGTGATAATGTGGCCCTTTGTAAAGGTGCTTATAAATATTTATCGGATAATGGCATTTTACATACAAGTTGGGAAGGGGATAATAAAAACCTACCCGTAAATTTACCCGATTATCAAAGCGGAAAAGTGCCAACTCCATTTATAAATCGTGCCTATCTGAATGTTTGTGCTTATGGCTATACAATGCCTTATTGGGATTGGGCACGTTGGGAAAAAGAAATCGATTATATGGCGTCGCGTGGAATTAATATGCCGCTTGCGATGGAAGGGCAGGAATATGTTTGGCGCCTACTTTGGCGAGAAGAAGGGCTAAGCGATAACGAGCTTGATTCATATTTTTGTGGCCCGCCATTTTTGCCTTGGGCGCGGATGGGGAATATCGAAAGTTATTATGGGAAAGCCCCGCGTTCTTATCAAATAAAAAAGCGTGATATTCAAAAGAAAATTCTAAAACGTATGCGTGATTTGGGGATGTCGCCAATTTTGCCTGCATTTGCGGGCTATGTTCCAAAAGCTTGGGCGCAAAAATATAAATCTGCGGATGCGATGCAAATGGTGCCGTGGGGAGGCTTTCATGAAACTTGGTGGCTTAACCCCAATGATGAAAATTTTGCCAGACTTTCAAAAAGATTTATTGAACTTTATACAAAAACCTTTGGGGACGGTGAATATTATCTTGCAGATTCATTCAATGAAATGCGCCCGCCTGTGAAAGCGGGCGAGGATAAGAATACGGTTCTTAAGGCCTATGGTAAAAAACTATATGATGCCATTAGCAATGCAAAGCCAAATGCAACCTGGGTTATGCAGGGGTGGCTATTCGAGTTTGAGCCTGACTATTGGACGCCTGATTCTGTTCGCGCATATTTGGAAGCGGTTCCAGATAACAAGGTTATGGTTCTTGATATTGGCAATGACTATACGCGCGATACGTGGCGCAATGACAAAGCCTTTTACGGTAAAAAGTGGATATTTGGTTATATCCATAATTTTGGCGGCAATAATGCATTATTTGGCGATTTTGATCTTTATGAAAAAGATTTAGGTGGCCTTGAAAATGATCCGACCAAAGGAAATCTTGCGGGTTTTGGCGTTTTTCCTGAGGGGCTAAATACCAATTCAATCGCATATGATTATATGTTTGAAATGGCTTGGAAACAGCCATCTGAAACACGTGATAGTTTTTTATCAAAACATTTCCGTGCCCGCTATTCAAAGACGGATGATGCCCTTGAGGCGGCATGGAAAACTTTGATTGGTGCATGCTACCAAACACGGAATTGGAAACGTGCATGGTGGCGCGGTGGTTTTGGTACCTATTTATTCATGAAAAAGCCGCGTGCCGATTTGTGGGATTATGATGGGCCGCAATATGATGTTAATAAAATTAAATATGCGCTAGAAGCTTTTCTGAATGTGTTTGAAAAATACAAACATTCAAAATTATTCATAAATGATGTCGTGAATAGTGTTCGTCATTGGGGGCTTTTGAATATTGATTATGAATTAATCAAAGCGACCAAAGCCGGCAAAGATAAAAATATTACGCAAATTGATACTTCGCTTTTGAAAATAAATGAAATGGCAATTCGCCTTGACGATATTTCCGCCTATGTCGGGCAAAGCCTTGATAATTGGCGTAAAGAGGCGCGCGACTTTGGTGATACAAAATCTGAAAAAGATTATTATGAAAAAAGCGCAATTACCCAGGTTACAGTTTGGGGCGGTGATAATGTGCTTGATGATTATGCTTCAAAAGCATGGCGCGGGTTAATCAAGGATTATTACTTGCCAAGGTGGCAAAAACTATTTGCCCAATTAAAGCAAGATATTGAAACAGGTTCAGAGTTTGACCAGGAAAAATTCAAGGCCGCAATCAATAAGTGGGATCATGAATGGATTGATAACCCGCCAATGATTCAAATGCAAAAATCAGGTCTGGATATTGCTGAATTAAAACAAATTTTGACAATTTTTTAGAGGGCGGTAAATGCGTCTTAAATCGCTTGATGTTTTTCGTGGAATGACAATATTTCTAATGATTATTGTCAATAATATAAATGATTTAGGTGCATCGGCAAAAGCCTTTAGTATCTTTGATCATGCGCCTTGGTTTGGTTTTACTTTTGCCGATATCGTTTTCCCTTCATTCTTGTTTGCGATGGGAACATCTTTTGCGCTTACTAATGCCAATAAATTGAATGATGGGCAATATTTTACCAAACTTATCAAACGCACGCTGGTTTTATATATAATTGGCGTTTTGTTATTCTTGTTTCCATTCTATCATTATGATGAAAATGGTGTTTTGAAAATTTTTGATTTAAGTCATGCAAGGGTTTTGGGCGTTTTACAGCGAATTGCACTTTGTTATTTGCTTGCCGGTATTTTAATTCGATATTTTGATAAAGCCAAGATTTTGATTATTTCCGCAATCATATTGGTTGGCTATTGGTTGATTTTATATTTCGGCGCGCCAAATGGATTGCAATATGATAAATTCCACAATTTTGGTTCAATGGTGGATAATCTTATAATACCTAAAAACCACCTTTATGAATGGGACGAGGGGTTTGAGCCAGAAGGTATTTTAGGAACATTTCCTGCGGTTGTTAATGTGCTTGCTGGTTTTTTATTGGGTGCAACGCTTAAGGAAGCAAATGATTTAAAACCGCTTGTTAAAAAAATTGCGATTATCGGCATTGCTTTGATATTATTTGGAAACCTATGGGGCGTTGTTTTTCCAATTGCCAAAAAACTATGGACATCTAGTTTTGCCATTCTTTGCATCGGCATTGATTTATTGGTCATGTCCGCCTTGGTTTGGCTGATAGAGATAAAAAAGCAAAATCATGGCGGTATATTTTTTGAAATCATTGGGATTAATCCGCTTATGATTTATATATTTTCCGAATTAATGCCCATGGTTCTGAGTAATATAAAACCAAGCAAAGACATAAGCGTTTTTAAATATATAACCGACTTTTTTGTAAATATAGGTTTTATTGGCGGGGTTGGAAGTATTGGCTTTGCGATTATATTTGCATTGTTTTGCTGGGGTTTTGGATATTTATTATACAAAAACAAGATTATTGTTAAAATATAGGCATTGCAAATAAACACGATATGGCGAAAATATATTTGTAAATGAAACTATGCTTGTAATTTTGATAAATTTCGCCCAATAATAGCAAATCGACGGGTGGCAAGTTTGGGAAAAAGTATAGGCAACGGGGCAAATAAAAATCCGACCATTGATGATGTCGCGGCTTTATCAAAAGTTGGGCGAACAACGGTTTCACGTGTCTTAAACAATGGGCCAAATGTTCGTGATGCCGTTCGCAAACGCGTTATGGATGCTGTCAAGCAGCTTAATTATCGTGTAAATGTTCAGGCGCGTTCTTTGGCAAGTGGTAAAAGTCGGCAGATTGCTTTGTTTAATGCGTCTGACTTTGATTCAGAGCCAAACTCATACTATACTTCGGCAATTGAAATTGGGGCGTTGCGAAAATGTGCGGAGCTTGGTTTTCAAGCGTTCTCACACATAGTCAATCAAAACTCACCCTCATATCGCAACCGTATTATTGAGCTTTGCGAAATAAATAATTATCATGGAATAATTCTTACTCCGCCATTTTCCGATGATATTTCCTTGATAAATATCTTACGTGAAAAGAATATTCACGCGGTGGGTATTTCATCTGGAAATAAGGCAAGGAACTTTATTGATTCGGTTGGTATGGACGATGAATTGGCTGGTTATCGTCTCACTGAGTTACTAATCAAAAATGGTCACAAGGGGTTTGCCTTTATCAAAGGTTTGGAGAACCATATGTCTGCCGAACTGCGCTATGAGGGGTTTAAAAAAGCCCTAGCAGATAATGATATAAAACTTGATGAAAACTTTGTGTTTCGTGGTAATTTTACATTCAAGTCTGGTATTGAAAACTCACTAAAAATATTTGAAAACCCGCACCGTCCGAGTGCTTTAATTTGTGCGAATGATGATACTGCGGCCGGTGCTTTATTCAGCGCACATCGCTTGAACATCAGGGTTCCCGAAGAAATTGTAATAGCTGGATTTGATGATACACCAGTGTCGGAAATTGTATGGCCGCCATTAACGACTGTGCATCAACCGCTAAAGAAAATTGCCGCTCGTGCAGTAGAGCGATTAGTATCGATTTTGCAAAATGGAAACTCCGATTCTACACCAAAAAATATGATAATAGATTTCGACATTATGGTGAGACAATCTACCGCAAGTGTTATAGAAGTTTGATAATTGTGTTGACAAACTGAAAAAATTAAATAAAATTTACTGGAAGCGCTTCCAATTGAGGGGGAGGTGCTAAGCATTTTTAGCTAACCGCAAACGGTTATAGGGGGGAAGATATGTTACTTAGTCGCAAGACAAGCATTAGTGCATCTAAAATTTCAAAAAAACGCTTCGGGTTGGAAGCGATTTCAATCGCAGCCTTGATGGTTGCTGCGCCTTGTGTGGCTTTTGCACAAGAGGCTGCAAAACCAGATACGAGTGAGGTTGTTGTTGTAAAAGGTCTTCGCGGATCTTTGCAAAAATCAATCAAGATTAAACGTGCTTCAACTTCGATTGTTGAAGTCGTTTCTGCAGAAGAAATTGGTAAATTGCCTGATTCTTCAATTGCGGAATCATTGTCACGCCTGCCTGGTGTTGCTGGTCAGCGCGTTAATGGCGATGTTCAGGTTCTTAACATTCGTGGTACTTCACCTGATTTCACAGTTACTACACTTAATGGCCGTATGCAGGGTTCTCTTGGCGATGCACGCGGTGTAGAAGTTGACCAATATCCATCGGAATTGATTGAATCTGCAGTTGTGTATAAAACCCCTGATGCTGCAATCATGGGGATGGGGCTTTCTGGTACTGTTGATTTGCGCACACGTCGCCCACTTTCACTTGATAAGAGAGTAATTGCAGTTAACCTTCGTGGCGAAACTTCAACTGGCAAACAGCTAAACCCTGATTTTGGTAAAGAAGGCTGGCGCGGCTCGGTTTCGTATATTGACCAATTTATGGATGGCAAGCTTGGCGTAGCCTTGGGCTATGCTCACATGGACACTACGTCACAAGTTCAACACCAAAAAATCTGGGGTTGGATGACCAATAATACTCCATGGAATATTTATGATGGTGCTTATCAAGCTTATTTACCTGGTGCAACTGGTGCAATGGCTGATGCAAACTATCTATCAGGTTTTGAGCTTCGTGCCGGAAGCGTGAATAAGGTTCGTGATGGTGCGGTTGCGGTTTTTGAATTTAAACCAACCGATAATTGGCACACAACTCTTGATCTTTATTATTCGAAAATGGACCAAAAAGAGGTCATTCGCGACATCGAAACCAACACATTCTGGACCAACGATGTCGGTTATGCAGGGCTTCCAATGGCTGGTGCAGTGCTTGGTGAATTTAATGGAATTCCAACTATCGTTGCAGGCACTTATACTGGAATGACACCAATACAAAATAACCAACTTAACACACGTAAAGATGACGTGCTTTCAGTTGGTTTAAATCACGAAATGCGTGCTGGTATTTGGGATTTAACCTTTGATGCGTCTTATTCAAAATCAGAAGGCAAGCAATCTCAGACTGAAATATTTGCTGGTTATGGTACTGGCGCACGTACATTTGACACAATTAATTTCAGTATCCCTTCAGAAGGATTTATGACAATCACTCCTGGGTTGGATTATTCAAATGCTACCCAAATGAACCTTGGTGATTCAGCGCCTGGCGGCGGATGGGGTGCCGATGGTCATATACGGTTCCCTCATGTTAAAGATTCTTATGCAACATTTAATGTAAGTGGAAAAACCGACCTTAAAGATACTTTTGTTGGAAATGTTTTTGATAGCCTGCAAGTTGGTCTTGGTGGTTGGAGCCATTCTAAGGACAAATCCATTGATGAAAATGATTTATTCTTAAAAGTTCGTCCAGAAAATAAGACAACATTTGATAACCGCCCGGCTGCGCCTGAAACACCTTATGGTGTTGGTCTTACAGACTTAACATGGGCAGGTTGGGGTTATTTATATGCATTTGACATCCCTTCAGCTGTTGCTGGTTCGTACAGAGTTGTACCATATGTAGATGACAACCATTATGCGAAGAACTGGTCGTTAAGTGAAGATGTGTTTAATATTTTCACCAAATTAAACATTGATACAGAGGTATTAAGTCGCCCTCTAAAAGGTAATTTGGGTGTTCAGTATGTAATGACGAATACCGAATCTACTGGTAATTATATCGTAACTGGTGAAAGCACTAGAGCGCCAACTCTTATGACCGTAGAGAATAAATATTCTGATGTTCTTCCTAGTTTGAATCTTAATTATCAATTAACACCAAAACAATATTTACGTGTTGGTATTGCTAAACAAATGGCGCGACCAAGAACGGATGATATGCGTGCGAATGTTGGTGCTTACTTCTCACAAGTTCAAGTATTCCCATCAGGCGTTACACCTCCTGATCCGACAAAAATTTATTACATGCCAGGCGGTAGTGGCGGTAACCCGAAACTGAAGCCGTGGCGTGCAAATGCATATGATATTTCATATGAGAATTACTTTGGTCGCAAATCAATGTTTGCAATTGCCGGATATTATAAGGATGTGAAAACTTATATCTATTCCGATGATATAGACTTTGACTTTACCGGTTTGGCAAACCCAATGAACTATAATGTTATCAGCTGGGTTGGTAACTTAAATACACCGGTTAACGGCAACGGCGGTTATATCAAAGGCATCGAATTACAGGCCAACCTTGATTTCGGTGATTACATAAGCATGCTAGATGGTTTCGGCATAAATGGTAACTACACCAAAAATTGGACTGATATTAAGTCTAATAAAGGTGGCGATACTACAATTCCTGGTTTCTCTGGCGTAACTTATAACTTTGCTGCATATTATGAAAAACATGGCTGGCAGGCACGCGTATCATATTCTTATCGTGACCCTGCGTATTCAGATGTCGCAGGTAACTTTGGAACCCGTGCATATACCACAATTCTTGACAACACACATGTCGATGCACAAATCGGCTATGAGTTCCAAGACGGTCCTTTCAAAAATATGACTGTAACTTTACAGGGTTATAACATTACCGATGAACCATATGTAACTTCTGGCGGCAACCTATTGCAGAAGACAACCTTGCTTCCAGAAACCTATGAAACCTATGGCGCAAAATATTTGCTAGGTGTTTCATATAAATTCTAATGTGGTTTATGCGCCGAATATTCCGGTATGCGGCGCATAGAGCATTCCTCCCGTTGCCTCTTGGGGGATATCCCCAGTGCTTCAAAAAGACATTCAACGAGGTATGTTTTTTTGTGCGATTTCCCAAGAGGCAACACTCCCGGGGCTTTGTTGCCCCTCGATGAAATGGGCTTGCCCAAAATTTCCCCTATAGTCAGGATTATTTTATGTATTCAGGATTAAAAAAACTAAGACAATCTGCACGTCGCAAAAACTATGTTTATGGGATTTGCCTTGGGATTTTTAGTGCTGCAATTGGCGCGCCCGCTTTTGCACAAGATGTTAATAAAGATTGGGAGCATGTAACAAGCTCAATTAAACAAGATGCTGTAACAGAAGCAAAAATAAAAGAAATTCTTGGCTCTATGACTTTGCGTCAAAAAGTTGGGCAAATGACGCAAGCTGAAATTAAAAGCGCCAAACCAGAAGATGTGACTAAATATTATCTTGGTTCCGTACTAAATGGCGGCGGCTCTTGGCCACAAATGAACCAAAAAGCCGCTCTAGCGGATTGGGTGAAACTGTCTGATGACTATTTTAAAGCATCACTTGCAACTGATTTAAAAACACCAATTCCATTAATTTGGGGTATTGATGCGGTTCACGGAAATAATAATATTCATGGTGCAACCCTTTATCCGCATAATATCGGTTTGGGTGCCGCACGCGACCCTGAATTGGTAAAAGAAATTGCTGCGGCAACTGCAAAGGCGGTTCGTGCTGGTGGCATTAATTGGGCATTCGCACCAACCGTTGCGGTTGTACAGAATCCGCGTTGGGGACGCACCTATGAATCCTATTCTTCAAACCCGCAATTAGTTCGCATTTATGCAAAAGCATATACCGAAGGACTTCAGGGTGATTTGAAAGACCCTGCAAATGTAGTTGGTTCGGTGAAACACTTCCTTGGCGATGGCGGCACTTTTAATGGTGTCGATCAGGGTAAGAATTATTCATCTGAGCAAGAGCTTATCAATACATTTGCTCAAGGTTATTATGGCGCGCTATCTGCTGGTATGCAGACCGTTATGATTACTTATAGCGAATGGAATAATGACGATGCCTTAAAGCATCAAAATAGCCCAAAAGGAAAAATCCACGGAAACCAATATCTTATTACCGATGTTCTAAAAGGTAAATTGGGATTTGATGGTTTGGTGGTGTCTGATTATGATGCAATTGGCCAAATACCAGGTTGCACAAAAGATCATTGTGCGCAGGCTGTTAATGCGGGTACAGATTTATTTATGGTGCCAAATGATTGGAAAGCCTTTATCGACAATACAGTAAATGATGTCGAAGAAGGGCGCATTCCTATGTCGCGCATTGATGACGCAGTAGCCCGTATTTTGCGTGTTAAAATGCGCTCTGGTTTATTTAACGAAAATCCTGCGCATAATAAATATGCTGGCGATGTTGATGCCATTTCAAACAAGGCATTAGCGCGCCGTGCAGTAAGCGAATCCTTGGTTTTGCTAAAAAACAATAAACAAACACTACCGCTTGCAACTGATAAAAAAGTATTGGTGGTAGGTAAAAGTGCGGATTCTATGCCTAACCAATCTGGCGGCTGGTCAAAAACTTGGCAGGGTGATGAAGTTGATAATTCTGACTTCCCGAATGGTGAAACCTTACTTGCATCTTTGAAATCACAATATGGCGATAAATTAGTTTATTCTGCCGATGGTAAAGGTGTTAATCCAAAGGATTTTGCGGCAATTATCGCGGTGGTCGGTGAAACTCCATATGCGGAAATGAAAGGCGATATTCTTTTACCGCAACCACTTACAAGTGATGATCGCATGAAAGCAGACAAAGATGCTTTAAAGGCTGTTGCCGGTAAAGGCGTTCCGGTCGTTACAATTCTATATAGCGGTCGCCCACTTTATATAAATGATGTTCTAAACTTTTCAGATTCGGTAGTATCAGCGTGGTTACCGGGTACTGAAGCGGGGGGTATAAGTGATGTCATATTGCGTAATAAGAATGCGCAAAAAGACTTTCGGGGAAGGCTTTCATTTGCATGGCCGTCCGACCCCTGCCCCCCATCGCAAAATGTAGAGCAGGGAAATTATAAGCCTTTATTTAAATATGGCTATGGTTTAAGCTACGGGGACAAAAAAACTGTTGGGCGTCTTGTCGTTAAAACTGGAAATTGCCCAGTTAAATAGTGCAAAATAATATTTGCAAGGAAACAAGGGTCCAGATGAATAATAAATTCTTTTTTGGAATTGCTGGTTATGCTTTGTTGCTGTGCGTAAACGGTTGCGCTACTTCTGTTCAAATAAACCAACCTGCGGATAATTATATCACGACTGGCAATAAGCAGTTTTTACTTGCAAAGCAGGCGCCAATAAGTGCTGAAACTTCCGCACGTGGGGCTGTTATAAAAATCGATAAACGTGTTCGCTATCAAAAGTTTATTGGTGCGGGTGCGGCAATTACCGATGCCACAGCGATAAATTTAAATCGGCTTGACGCCCCAAGCAAAGAAAGAGTTCTAAACGAACTATTCTCACGCGGCGGTTTGGGTTTTTCATTTACCCGTCTTACAATTGGCGGCTCGGATTTTTCGGATAGGCATTATAGCTTCTCTGATAAAAAAGGTGAGTTTTCGCTTTCTACAATAAAGGATACAATTATCCCAATTGCCAAAGAGGCAAAGAGGATAAATCCCGCTTTAACGATAATGGCGACACCATGGAGTGCACCATCATGGATGAAAACTACTGATTCCATGATTGGCGGAACGTTGCGTCGTGAAAATTATGATGATTTTGCGGATTATCTTTTGCGTTATACCGATGAAATGGGCAAGGCGGGCGTTAAAGTTTCAATGCTTACTATTCAAAATGAGCCTGATTTTAGCCCACCTGATTATCCGGGTATGAAGCTTTCACCCCAAGACCGTGCTGACTTTCTTAAAAACCATCTTGGGCCCAAAATGGGAACGCGAAAAGATACCCCAAAAATTCTTGAATGGGATCATAATTGGGATAAGCCAGAACAACCTCTTGCCGTCTTAAATGATGATGGTGCGCGTAAATATCTTACCGGTGTAGCGTGGCATTGCTATGCAGGTAATGTTGCCACGCAAAATGAAATCCACAATGCCCATCCTGAAATGGAAACTTATTTCACCGAATGTTCGGGCGGAGAATGGAATAAGAGCTTTTCCGATAGTTTTGTCTGGCAAATGGATAATTTAATTATCGGTTCAACCAACGCCTGGGCCAAAGGTGTTCTTATGTGGAATTTGGCCTTGGATGAAAATTATGGCCCACATCTAGGTGGCTGTGGTAATTGTTTTGGTGTCATAAGTATCAATAGCAAGACCAAAGAAATTACTCGCGATTCCGAATATTATTCATTCGGCCATTTATCGAAATTTGTTATGCCTGGTGCAGTTAGAATTGGTTCAACACAGGATATTGCAGGGCTAAAAAATGTGGCCTTTCAAAACCCTGATGGTTCGATTGCCTTGTTGGTTCTTAATAAGACTGATTCAAAGCAAGCGTTTTCAGCGCAAATTGCTAGTAAATACTACAATGCTGAATTATTACCGTTTTCTGCAATAACAATCATATTTAAATAATTGGGAGGCGCATTTGACTGATGCCGTTAAAAATACAAAATCTGGTTCCTCAAGTCTGGGGCTAGCGATTACTTATGTAACAATATTGTTCTTTATTTGGGCGCTTATTACCAATCTACTTGACCCATTGTTAAAGGCAATGAAGACGATTTTTACCCTGAATGCAGTCGAAGCGAATTTGACTGGCTTTGCGTTTTTTATTGCTTATGGCGTTATGTCGATGCCGGCAGCTAGCTTTTTGTCAAAAAATGGCTATGTTAAATCGGTAATTGTCGGGCTTGGCGGTATTGTTTTAGGCTGTTTGATTGCGCTTGGCGCGACTATGGTTCATATTTATCCGGTCTTCTTGGTGGCATTGTTCACTATGGCATCTGGTATTACTTTGTTGCAGGTTGCAGCAAACCCGTTAATTGCGGCAATGGGCGACCCAAAAGATTCTGCATTCCGTCTAAATTTATCACAAGCTTTTAACTCTTTGGGGGCGGCATGCGGCGTTTATTTTGGCTCATCTTTCCTTCTAAAAGGTGAAGCATTTAAACCGGACGCGGTTTTGACTGATGCTCTTAAAGCACAAGCATTTGGTGAAGTTGGTGCAGTATATTTAAAAATCGGCATTGCTTTGGCGATATTTATCGGTTTGATTTTTATGGTGCGTAAAATTATTGCTGATAATGCGCCAGAAACTACCGGCGCAGTATCACCGTTAACTGCGCTTCAAGCAAAGTGGGCAAATCTTGGTGCTTTGGCAATTTTCTTTTACGTTGGTGCCGAAGTAGCAATTGGCGCGAATTTAATTTTGTTTATTGAGCAAAAACAAATTCTTGGAATTAACGCTCAATCAGCAGGGCAATTGGCAACTTATTACATGATTTTTGCCATGATTGGCCGTTTTGGTGGTAGTGCGCTCTTGAAATTCGTGAAAGGCTACACTTTGCTAACGGTTGCGACTGTGGGTACGGTTTTATTATGTGCCTTTATTGTGCTTAATAATGGTGTTACCCCATCGGTTGCGACATCGTCATTTGTAATGCCAATTGTTAATGTTGAGGTTCCGGTTGTAAACGGCACAAAATTGGCAATGGCGGCGATTTTTGTTGGCTTGTTCAACTCTATCATGTTCCCAACTATTTTCACCACTACATTAGAACGTTCATCGGCGCCTGCGTCGGCAACATCTGGTCTTTTGTGTGTGGCAATTGTTGGTGGTGCGTTTATTCCGCTATTGTTTGCAAGCGTTCGTGATATGACTGGTTCTTATTCATTGGCGTTTATCATCCCAATGATTTGCTATCTTTATATTATGTGGTTCTCACTTGCGGCACGTAATGCGCCAGTTCATAAAATTGAGGAAGATGTAGCCGGATCACATTAACAGGTTTAAACTTGGCATGAATTCTAAACCCCAGCCAGATAATCAAAGTAAAATTGCCTTTATTGTGCTTATACTTTTGTTTTTTGGCTGGGGTTTTGTCAATTCCAATAATGACCCACTTTTAACAACCCTAAAGGCCGCCTTTCACCTTAGCTGGAGTGCGGCAATCGCCACCCAAATTACAAGCTTTATCGCATGTGGCGTGATTTCAATCCCAGCAGCAATTTTCGTAAGTAAATATGGTTCGGGGCGGGTAATTTTCTTAGCTTTATTGACAATGATTGCCGCGTGTTTTGTCATGCAATTGCTTAGGGTCTGGCAGAATTATTTTATAGTTTTATTTGCGGTATTTATTATGTCGTCTGGGGTGAATAGTCTTCAGGTAGCAGCAAGTCCATTGGTTGCCGGAATGGGCACACCAGACAAAAGCCATTTTCGCCTTACCTTGGCGCAAACCTTGAACTCTCTCGGTGTGGTTATTGGCGTTCATTTTGGCTCAGAGATGTTGTTATCACGGCGTGATATAGCATCGTTACCAGCTTTACAAACTGTTGAATTGGTTGGGCAAGCCTATATTTATATTGCCCTAATAATTGTGGTTTTATTGTTGGCGGTTTTGGCATTTTTAAAGCCATTTGCGAAACATATTACAAGTCAAAATCATAATGCTGAAATTGCAGGGGCATTTAAATCCCGCTGGGCGCTCTTTGGTGCGACGGCACTTGCACTTTATGTTGGTTCAGAGGTTGCCATCGGATCTTTGATGATAAATTTCCTTCATAATGAAAGGGTTCTTGGTCTTGATTTAAAAACCGCAGGCTTCCTGCTTGGTAATTTTTATTGGGGTGGGGCGCTTTTGGGACGATTTATTGGTACTTATGCCTTGCGATTTATCAAGGCGTATAATTTATTGGTAATTGCCGCAATTTGTGCCGCTGCGCTTTGTTTGCTTGTCGTTTTGGGGAGTGGGGCAATAATTGGCTATGCCGCACTTTTGGTTGGCTTTTTCAATTCAATACAATTTCCAACTATTTTCACCCTTACATTAGAGCGTAGCAAGGCAAGCCATGCGGCTACTTCTGGGCTTTTAGTTCTGGCGATTTCATTTGGCGCTGCATTACCGTTAATGGTGGGGCTTATTGCAGATAATTTTGTCCTTAATAGTGCGTTTATAGTGCCATTATTGGCATATGGATTTATTGCTTTTTTTGCATTAAAGGCCCGTCAATCAGTCGTTGAATAGCGCGATTGCCCCCAATACCCCCGCCTTGTCACCGAGTGCTGGATTGCTGATTAAATCGCGAATACCGTCTATATTGCGATAATGTGGCAAATAATTTGCCAATAAATCATGGCAATGTTCGTGCACTTTGGGCAAAAGATTTGGGTTAAGGCCAACCCCGCCGCCAATTATAATTTTTTCAACGGCATTGGTAAGGATTAATGTATTGCATAATTGCCCAATATAATAACCAACAAAATCCCAAATCTCATGATCTTGGTCAAAATTACTGGCTGACTTACCATAACGCGCCATGATTGATGGCCCACATGCCAAACCTTCAAGGCAATCGCCGTGAAAAACACAAAACCCTTTATAATCATCATTGGGATGACGACGAACGATTATATGGCCGGCTTCTGGGTGCATTGTCCCGTGAACGCAGGCATCATTAACGATTAAGCCAACACCAATTCCAGTTCCAATCGTAATGTAGGCAATATTACCATTACCAATACCATTGCCCCAATATTTTTCAGATAGTGCGGCCGCGTTAACATCGCTATCAATTCGTATTGGTAAATCTGGGAAGTTCGCCATCAAATCATTGATAAGCGAAGTGTTTGACCATCCAGGTTTTGGCGTATCAAGTATTTTTCCATAATTTATGGATTTTGGGTTTAGTTCAACCGGACCAAAGCTTGCGATACCAATTCCTTGTATATTCGGGTGTTTTGCAACGAGTTGCTTAACGGCAACATTGATGTTTTCCATTGTTTCAAGTGGGGTGGTGGTTTCAATACGAATAGTTTCACCAAGGTTTTCAGGATTGTTGCCACATGCAATGTTTATTTTTGTACCACCAAGTTCAATGCCAATAATCATGCAATTGTCCCCCGATATAAATTAACCCCATAGGCCGATAATTTTTCTTTATCACCATAAAGCTGGGTCAGGTTTGTAGTTTGTGGCAAATTGATTTCTTCGCAAGTGAAATTTGCAATTAATACAATTTCACCCTTGCCAAAGCCTTGTGTGATTTTTAACGCCTTGCCGTCTTCAATGGTTTCGGCTTTTATATAATCGGCATTATGGGATGGAATATTTTCTTTTACTAATTTCCCAAATTGTTGGAAAAAAACAATAATTTTATTATGATCCGCCGCAAGGTCCCAATCCATTTTAGGGCGATGAAGCCAGCGTATTTCTGCCTTGGTTTCATCATTTTCCAAGAAGCTATAATCATTACCAAGGCCAATTTCATCGCCCATATAAATCATAGGAACGCCTTCGGTCACATATATGATTGCATTTAGCAATTTTAAACGTTCAAGGCCATAATCATCTTTACCAATGCCGCATAATCCCGATGCCATTCCGCAGCTTGACTTTGGCATGTTTTCAGGGGCTTGAAATGCCATTGCGGTCGCGAAGCCTTGGGAATTATTGTAAAAATCTGCCCATCTTTGCATGTCTTCATTTGTTGCAATATCTTTTAGGGCGATCCAGATAATATCATCATGACAACGTATATAATTAAGCCACTTGGCATTGGCTGGCTTTAAACTAGCTTTTGATAATGCTTTTTCGACAATTTGTCCGTTTCCATCGGCAATACCAGCCCACAGTGCGGTCATAAGAACATTATTATAGGCAAGGTCACATTCAGGGGCATCTTTTGAACCAAAAAATGGGATAACTTCGGAAATGCTTTCAATGGCTTCAGCCAGTAGAAAACTCGAAGGCGATAATATTTTCAATAAATTTCGCCAAGCTATAATTATTTTGTGGGTGTTTTTATGATTACGACAGAGAGTGCCCTTGGTTTTCCAAAGAAAAGGTGCTGAATCTAACCTGAAACCGTCCACACCTTTGTTGGTCAGGAATAACAATGCCTCGAGCATTTTTATAAAAACTTTGGGGTTTTTATAGTTTAAGTCCCATTGGAATGGATAGAATGTCGTCCAAATATATTTTCCAATTTCTTCATTATAGCTAAAGCTACCTGGGGCGGTGTCTGGGAATACATCTATTAATCCAGCTTCGTATGCGTCGACCTCAGATTTATCAAAAGCGTAGTAAAAGTCTGCAAATTCAGGATCCCCCTTTAACCATCTTTGTGCCCATTCATTTTCCATTGCAGTATGGTTGCAAACAATATCAATTATAAGGCCAATATCACGCTTATGAAGTTCATTGGCAAGGTTCTCAAACTTTATAATATTGCCAAGCTTGGGGTCTGTATCAAAGAAGTCGGCAATGGCAAAGCCGCCATCACTATCGCCTTCGCGTGGCTTCAAAAGTGGAAGTGTGTGCAATAAACCAACGTTCAAATTTTCTAGGTAATCAAGATGTTGTAATGCTCCATCAAAATCTTGGCCGAATTTATCAATATAACAGCAATAAGCGGGGCGCCCTTTTTGCGCATACCATAATGGAGTTTGTGAACGCTTTTCATCGAGCAATTTTAGTTCGATTTTACGCGATAAAATGTTTTTAGCCAAAATTTTAGAAATTTGTGGCGCAAGCCATTCAATATCATCTTTGCCATATAATTCTTCAAGTGCCGTCATGGCATCTCGCCAATACTTGCTTTGGGTATGCGTTTTTGAGGCAGCGAGAGAATCAATAACGCTGTTAGGCGCATCTTGTAAGGTCAAATCGAATTCCCCTGTAAATATTATTATTGTCTTTATGAGTGCTTTGGCGGCCTCATATTTTATTAATTCTCCAATACAGCACAATGCAAACGATTGCAAGATATAATTGCGAAATTAAAAACATGCTTGCCGTGCGATAATTGTGCTATGTTGCAAAAGCCTTATTTTGCAGGGCTTCAATAGTATTAGTTGATTGGTGCGATTAATAAAAATAACAAATATGTAAAAAAAGACTTGCAAACGATTGCATATTATATTAATAAAAAAACACACGCGCCATAAAGACGCGGAAAAATATTTGGCTTAAACAAGAGCCGGGAGGAAAATATGAAGAATTACGTAAAAGCCACTGCATGGCTTATGGCCGGATGCTCACTATTCGCGATTTCTACTGTGGCGAATGCACAAGATGCCAATAAATCAGACAATGCTAAAGAAGAGGTCGTAGTTGTTACAGGTGTTGCCAAGGGGCAAAATCGTCTTGATACTTCTATTTCAATTTCTTCTCTTGGTAATGCAGAAATTGCCAAGGCGGCACCGCGTTCTGCGGCGGAGATTTTCCGAAATATTCCTGGTTTCCGTTCTGAATCAACTGGCGGAGAGGGTAATGCCAATATTGCTGTACGTGGTTTGCCGGTTGCTGCTGGTGGCGCAAAATTCTTACAGATCCAAGAAGATGGCCTTCCAATTCTTGAATTTGGTGACATTGCATTTGGTAATGCCGATATTTTCCTTCGTACAGATTTAAGTGTTGGTCGTATCGAGGCTGTGCGTGGTGGTACGGCTTCAACATTGGCGTCTAACTCTCCGGGTGGGATTTTAAACATTATTTCAAAAGATGGTTCTGCTGAAGGTGGTGCGGTTCAGATTACTCAAGGTCTCGATTTTGACCAAAGCCGTGTTGAGTTTGATTATGGCGGTGCTTTTTCTGATAATACAAATTTCCATATTGGTGGTTTTTATCGCAAAGGTGAAGGCCCTAGAAAAGCCGGATATGATGCAAATAATGGCGGACAATTTGAAGGTAATTTAACTCGTCACTTTGACAATGGCTTTGTTCGTGTCGGCTTTAAATATCTTAATGACCGCACGATTGGCTATCTGCCGATGCCAATGGCGGTTTCCGGTACAAATGCTGATCCTAAATGGGGTTCAGTACCTGGGCTTGATGCGCAATCAGATACAATCCATTCGGCATATTTCCTTTCAGATGCAGGTCTTGGCTCTAATAATCAAAACCATGTTTCGGATGTGCGTGATGGTATGCACCCTGTTGTAAAAGCGTTCAATGCAGAAGCAAAATTTGACGTTGGTGGCGGTTGGAATCTTGATAACAAATTCCGTTATGCTCAAAATAGTGGTGATTTTGTTTCACTTTTCCCAGAGAGCGTAGGGACAGCGTCTGAAATTGCGGCAAAGCTTGGCGGTACAAGCCTGACAATCGCTAATGGCCCAGGTGCTGGTAGTGCCTATGCCGGTCTTGCGATGCGTGTTCATACCTTCAATGTTTTGCTAAATAATCTTGATAATATGGCAAATGATTTAAAATTATCAAAAACCTTCAATCTTGATAATTCAAAACTTGATGTCACTTTTGGTCTTTATAACTCCCATCAAAATATCAATATGGACTGGGTTTGGAACAGCTATTTGATGGAAGTAAAAGGCGATAATGCCCGTTTGCTAAATGCGTATAATGGCACAACTCTTTTAACTCAAAATGGATTGGCTGCTTATGGTGTTCCGGCATGGGGTAATTGCTGTACCCGTCATTATGATACCCAATATGATATTGTTGCCCCATATTTGGTTGCGACTTATAGCATTGATAAATTATCATTAGAGGCGTCAATTCGCCATGATGGCGGTAAAGCACGTGGGAATTATGCCGGTTCTGTGCAAAAGCCAAACTTTGACGTTAATGGTGATGGAATTATCCAGCCAACAGAAGTTAGTGTATCCGTAATTGATTATGCAAACCCACAATTAGTGAATTATGATTGGAATTATACGTCATATTCATTGGGCGCAAACTACCGTTTGTCTGATAATGTTTCACTTTTTGCACGTACTTCAAAAGGTGGCCGCGCCAACGCCGATCGTTTGTTATTCGGAAAGGTTAAGGCAGATGGTTCAGTTGCAAAACAAGATGCCGTTGATTTTGTTAAACAACATGAAGCTGGTGTGAAATACTCTCAAGGCGGCGTTAAATTATATGCAACTGCATTCTTTGCCACCACAGAAGAGCAAAACTATGAAGCAACTACACAGCGTTTTATAGATCGTGTTTATGAAGCAAAAGGCGTTGAATTTGAAGGTGCTTACCGTGTTGGTAACTTCAAAATTAATGGCGGGGCAACTTATACCAATGCTGAAATTACCAAAGATGCATTAAACCCAACACAAGTAGGCAACACACCACGTCGCCAAGCGAAATGGGTGTTCCAAATGACGCCATCATATAAAATGGATAAATTTGAATTTGGTGCAAACTTTATTGGCACTACAAAATCTTATACTAGTGATGATAATCTTTTGGTTATGCCTGGCTATATTCAAACTAACCTTTTCGCAAACTATCAGTTTACAGAAAAATTATTGGTATCTTTGAATGTAAACAATGCGTTTGATACATTTGGCGTTACAGAAGCCGAAGAAGGTTCAATCACTGCAAATGCAACAAATTATGTTCGCGCCCGTGCCATTAATGGACGCACAACCACACTTTCTCTGAAATACAGCTTCTGATGCCCTCGTAAAGATTCAGAAGTTTTACTTGGCATCGGCTTTTTACCTGTTAATAGCCCTATTTCTCCCCAGTTATGGGCTATATAATAGTGTAACAAGCCGATGCCACACCTTTTTAAAGAGGAAATGGGAATGCCAAATCAAGGGATGAAAAGCGAAAATAAACATAATATGGGTCTTGTATTATTTTTGACCTATTTAATGTTTTTAATGTTTGCCATGACTACGGATGCGGTGGGTGTTATCATCCCAAAAATCATTGAAGAGTTTAAGCTTTCAATGGCCCAAGCTGGTGCATTTCATTATTCGACAATGTCTGGAATTGCACTTTCTGGTTTATTTCTTGGTTCCTTGGCAGATAAATTAGGACGTAAATGGTCAATCGTTGTTGGGCTTATAGCATATGCGGTTGCATGTCTTGCCTTTGCGATTGTTAATCACTTTGTCTTTTTTCTGATTTTATTGTTCATATCTGGTGCTGCAATTGGGGTTTTTAAAACCGCAGCAATTGCACTTATTGGCGACCTTACAAATTCGAGCCAACAACACACCAAAATCATGAATATGGTTGAAGGTTTTTTTGCAATAGGTGCAATTATTGGCCCGTGGCTTGTAACACAATTATTGCTAAATGGCGCGTCATGGAAGTGGCTATATATGTTTGCCGCCTTTATTTGTGTGATTTTGGTTCTTGCGGCATCTCGTGTGGCATATCCAAAATCTATCAAGGCAGATAGCGTCGAAAAAATAAATTTTACCGATGTGATTCCATTATTAAAAGATAAGCACCTCCTGAGTTTTAGTGCATTGATTATGCTTTATGTCGGTGCAGAAAATGCGATTTTCGTTTGGATGCCAAGCTTTTTGAAAACTTATAAAGGTGACTTACAGTTTTTTGCAATTTATGCTTTGCCGATATTTTTTGTTTTGCGAGCTGCTGGGCGCTTCTTAGGATCATGGCTTATGTCACATTTGAAATGGACAGTCGTGCTTAGCCTTTGTTCGGCGTTAATTGCATTGTGCTTTATTGGGGCGGTAATTGGTGGGCAAGGGGTTGCCGTTTTATTATTACCGTTATCGGGCCTGTTTATGTCAGTTATATATCCAACCCTAAATTCAAAAGGTATAAGTGGGTTTCAAAAATCGCAACACGGTACAATTGGCGGAATAATTCTATTCTTTACTTGCCTTAGTGCGGTCATCGCTCCACTTTTGATGGGCATAGTTTCCGATCATTTTGGTGATGCCAAGTTTGGATTTTATGTTGCAACAGTTTTTGCCATTATTTTGTTTGTAGCCTTGTTGTTGAACCATTTGTTCAACGCATCCGACAACCGTTTAAGCGAGGTTGACAACGAATTGGGGCAGGTTCAGGGCTAATTAACGGCGCGGAAACCGGGGCCTGCCTCATAACTTATAAATTAACTTTATGTGCTTTGCCGCGTAATTAATCGTGCTGGCATAATCGCCGATGAAGTTTGATCGCCATTAAGCCGTTGGAAAAGCAAATCCACCATAAATTTTGCGCCCAGTGATAAATCCTGATGTATCGTGGTAAGAGGCGGATTAAGGCTTTTGGCAATTGAAACATCATCATAACCGCAAACCGCAACTTTATCAGGTATTGCAATGTTATCTTCAGTTAAAACCGACATGGCGCCTTGGGCAATAACGTCTGAAGCGCAGAAAATTGCATCGAATTTTTGTTTTGACTTTATAAGGTTTTGTACGGCTTCACGCGCATCATTAAACCCAAAATGTGAATCAATACGCATTGGTTTCTTGCCCGCTTTTTTCATCGCAGATGAATAGCCATTATAACGACTTTCAGCCTCCGGAACATTAGGGGGGCCAAGGAATAATATTTTGCTTCGGCCACGTGATAATAAATGCTCGGTTGCTAATTGACCGCCAATGAAATTATCAACGCCAACCGTGCAATAATGTTGCCCTTTCATATTTTCACCCCAAACCACCATTGGGGCATATGAGGTTGCAATCTGGTTTAGTGCATCGTGTTGATCAGATTGACCGATGACTAGAAGCCCGTCAAACCTTTGCGAAGCAATTAGCCGTTTTAACCAACCTTCTTTTGGGTGTGGGTTTTTTGATAGAAGTAGGTCATACCCTTTGTTAAAGACTTCATCGGCAAGGCAACCAATCATCTCAAGTAAGAAAGGGTCGGTGATTTTTTGGTTTTCTTCGTGGCCTAATGGCAAAACTAGGCCAATTGTTTTTGTGGTTTGCAGGCGTAAATTACGGGCAGCAGCATTGACGACGTAGCCATTTTCTTCTGCAATTTCACGAATTTTTTGCTTTAGTTGTTCTGGTATCAATGAAGAATCTGAAAGGGCACGCGAAACTGTTGAAACCGAAACGCCTGAAAGACGTGCGACATCAGACATCTTTATTCTTGAAGTCTTGTTCATTGATAAACCCTAAGCAAAAGATTTTTTTCTATTGGTTAGCAAAAAAATTAAAATAAATAAAGACTTATCTATACTTTAGTTAGGGGGAGATATATTTTGTATAAATGTTTATAATTCTTTGCACAAAATTATACAAGATATTTCATTCAAGAAGTCTGTTTTCGTCCACGATTTAGGATGCGGGCAAGTGTTCGCCTGTGCATTCCCAATTGGCGTGCGGTTTCAGAAATGTTGAAATCATTTTGTGAAAGGGCACTATTTATCAATTCCCATTTGTCAATTTTTAATTTTGCATTTTGCTTGTCGCCAATATCAACTTCAAAATTTCCCTTGGTACGGTCAAATGCGGTTATAATATCAATAGTGCCAGACGGTTTTAATAAATAATGGCATGCGCCGAGACGAATTGCAGAAACTGCTGTCGATATAGAGCCGTAACCAGTTAAAACAACAATTCTTATGTCGTTATTTATCTCTTTAAGTTTTTCAACAATTTTAAGGCCGTTTGAATGCCATAGCTTTAAATCAACAACCGCCAATTCAGGCATTTCTTTTTGCGCAAGTTGAATAGCATTATCTTCACTGTTTGACATAAATGATAAAAACCCACGTTTGCGGAATGAATTGGCAAGCGTAGTTGCAAACGGCGTGTCGTCATCAACAATCAGAATTTTTTGTGGTTGTTCGGCATCTCTCATGCGGCAAATATAAACGCCTTGGGTGACTTTCATCACTTAGACAAATTGCCCAAGTTTTTATTTTATCCCTGCAAACAATTTTCCTGCAAGTTTGCTTAAGGCGCCCCACGGAGGACCAAGCATTTCAAACGCATTAATAAAACCAATTTTATGGATTGAACGTGCATGACTAAAACGCTTAAAACCTTCGAAGCCATGATATGCACCGGTTCCACTCGGGCCAATGCCACCAAAAGGTAAGGCGCTTTGGGCAACATGCATTAATGTGCCGTTGATTGTAACACCGCCAGAAATTGCGCCTTTCAAAATTGTCTCCTGAAAATCATTACTATTTGAGAATATATAAAGCGCCAGTGGGCGAGGGCGTTCACGAACGAATGCCAATGCATCCTCGATAATTGTATAGGGAACAACGGGCAAAATTGGCCCAAAAATTTCTTCACGCATAATTAGGCAATTATTAGGCGCACCAAGGATTACGGTTGGGGTTATTTTTGCGCCCTCTGTGGTTTCTGCTTTGTGGTTGTAAACTTTTGCCCCTGCTGCCCGTGCTTCTTCGATGGCGCCCCAAAGGCGGGTACGGTGTCTTTCGCCGCATATTGCAGAATATTGTTCATTGCTTGTGGGTTTTTTATATGACTGATTGGCGCGTTTTATAACTTTTTTGCAAAATTCTTCTGCCTTAGCAGCGGGGACAAGAACATAGTCGGGTGCAATACATGTTTGACCAGCATTTAGGAACTTGCCAAAGGCGACAGAATTTGCTGCCTTTTCAATTTCGTAATCATCATCAATAATAACCGGTGATTTTCCACCTAGCTCAAGAGTAACTGGCGTAAGGTTATTTGCCGCCGCCTTCATAACTTCTCTTCCAACATTGGTTGAGCCGGTAAATATTATATGATCAAACGGTAATTCTGAGAATGCGCGTGCTACATCGACACCACCATTAATTACGGATACTTCAAGCGGGTCAAACGTCTTATCAATTAATTTTGCAAAAAGTTCAGAAAATACTGGGGTTTGTTCCGAAGGTTTTATCATGGCACGATTTCCCGCAGCCAAAGCATCGGTTAATGGGCCAACTAAAAGAAATAACGGATAATTCCACGGTGAAATAATGCCGATTACGCCCAATGGTTCGTAACGAATTTGCGATGACGCCGGCTGAAACATTAAATCAACTGCACGCCTTTGTGGCTTCATCCAGTTTTTTAGTTTGCCCATTGTGTATTTGATGCCATGAATAGATGGCAGAATTTCTAATAATTCGGTTTCAGCACGTGCGCGCCCACCAAAGTCATCGGAAATTGCCTTTGCAATTGCCTCGGCATTATCCAAAACCATATTTTTAAGTTTTTCAAGTAAGCTAAGCCTAGTTGCTAAATCTGGTGCGACCTGATTACGCGATGCCAAAAATTGCGCTTCAAATATGTTTTGCATTATGTCATCTGAATTTGTCATCATAAATCCTCTAAAATAAGGTCGGATGCTTTTTCGCCAATCATTGCCGAGGGGGCTTGTGTATTGCCACTTATGAGGGTCGGCATAATAGAAGCGTCAGCAACTCTTAGGCCATCAATACCGCGAACCCGTAATTGTGGATCAACTACTGAAGCGTCATCTGAACCCATACGGCATGTCCCGACAGGGTGATATATGGTATCGGCGTGGGCGGCAATTAATTGTTTTAATTCATCATCGCTTGCATCAATGCTACCATAAATCATCTTGCCATCATAGCGTTTGAACGCTGGGGCGGATAAGATTTTATGAACAATTCTTGCCCCCTTCAGAAGGGTTTGTTTGTCATAGTCAGATTTCAAATAATTAGGGTCGATAATTGGCGCATTAAGTGGGTTATTAGAAGCCAGTTTTAATTCGCCACGACTTTGCGGCCTTAAAACGCATACATGCAAAGCAATGCCAGGCAAAAAGTGCATTTTGCGGGCATGATCGTCGACATTAGAAACACAGAAGTGCAATTGTAAATCTGGTCGTTCAACTTCCGGTGAAGATTTTATAAAACCACCAGCTTCGGCGGCATTGGTGGTAAGTGGGCCTTTGCCTTTGGTGAGAAATGGAATTATCCCTTTCATTGCTGCTTTCAGGCCGCCAAGACCAAAATCAATTAACCCATCCGCTTTAACGCGCATATTGGCGGTATAATCGAGGTGATCTTGTAAATTTTGCCCAACTTGTTTTGCATCATGAACAACTTCAATGCCCATTTCGTTTAGATGCACTGCTGGGCCTATTCCAGAAAGCATAAGTAATTGCGGGGTATTGATCGCCCCCGCAGAAATCACAATTTCTTTATTTGCAAATAGCGTGGTTTCGCTTGCTTTGGTTTTTATAATAACGCCAGTTGCTTTTTTATTTTCAATCAAAATTTTTGTGGCTGTGGCATTGGAAATTATTTTTAAATTGGGATGGTTTTTAAGATTACCAAGATATGCTGTTCCGGCATCATAGCGGCGACCTTCGTGTTGAAAAACTTGATAAAGTCCAACACCTTCTTGTGAAATGCCGTTAAAGTCTTGATTTATTGGATATTGGCATTCGTTTGCGGCTTTTATAAAATCGTAACTAGCAGGATTTGGACTTGCAAGATTAGAGACTTTTAATGGGCCATCATTGCCATGAATGTTGTCGTGAAATACAGCATTGTTTTCAGAACGTTTGAATAATGGTAGAACTTCATCCCAACCCCAACCGGTGCATCCCGTACTTTTCCATTCGTCATAGTCTTCTCTTTGTCCACGAATGTAAATCATCGCATTAATCAAGCTTGAACCACCAACGCCGCGGCCACGTGGCACAAAGCCAATGCGGTTATTAAGTTCCACTTGGGGTGTGGTTTGAAATCCGTAATTATAAGCCCCTTTGGCGCGTACCAATAGTGCAAGGCCGGCAGGCATAATATTTAAGATTGATGGTTTCGGGCGGCCAGCTTCTATTAAAATTACTTTCGGCGATTTTGATGAATTAACAAGCCGCGATGCCAGCGCGCAGCCAGCAGGACCCGCGCCAATAATTATATAATCGGCAGTCATTATTTCCTCTCTTTATTGTTTTGTTTTATTGATTGGATGATACTCATGGTTTACGTTAACGTCAAATAAATAATAAAATTGCTATTAACATATCTGCATAATTTTCTCTTCTTAAATGTCTCAATGTTAGGAATTATGGTCAAATGTTAATGTTTGAATACTTGAGAATAAGCCTTTCAAATCTTATATTACAAATTATAAATCAATACGATATCATATATTATAATGCATTGTTTATATTGATTTATTTTTATCGAAAGGAGCCCGAGAGATGGCTTATGCAACTACTAACCCCTTCACAAATGAAACAATAAAAACCTTCCCAAATGCAACAAATGAAGAGGTTAAGGCGGCGCTTGATACTGCTAATGATGCATTTCTTGCATGGCGTGAAACAAATTTTGAAGTTCGAGGTAAAATTCTTCAAAAGGCGGCTGATTTATTGCGCAAGAATTCTGATGAATATGCAAAATTACTTACCCTTGAAATGGGAAAATTATTTACTGAAGCAAAGGCCGAGGTAGAGCTTTCCGCGAAAATTCTTGAATATTATGTCCGTAATGCCGAAGAATTGTTAAAACCTGAGAAGCTTCCGGTTTTGGATCCTGCTGAAGGTAACGCAATTTTGGTTTGTGAACCATTAGGAATTATTTTGGCGATTGAACCTTGGAACTTTCCTTATTATCAAATTGCACGGATTTTGGCGCCGCAATTATCTGCGGGTAATGTTTTGATTTTGAAACATGCATCTAATGTTCCGCAATCTGCCGCTGCGTTTGAGAAACTTATGCTTGATGCGGGCTTACCAAAAGGCTGCTTCACCAATCTTTATGCGACCCGTGAACAGGTGGAAATGATTATTAACGACCAGCGTGTTCATGGGGTGGCGTTAACAGGTTCTGAGGCTGCTGGTGCAATTGTTGCGGCACAGGCAGGAAGCGCATTGAAAAAGTCAACTATGGAATTGGGCGGTGCGGATGCCTTTGTCGTTCTAAAAGATGCTGATTTGGAGAAAACAGTAAAATGGGCAGTTTTTGGACGGCATTGGAATGGTGGACAAGTTTGTGTTTCATCCAAACGAATGATTATTGTTGATGAAGTTTATGATAAATTTCTTGAATTATATCGTAAAGGCGTAGCCGAACTTGTTGCAGGTGATCCATTTGATGTCAAAACAACACTTGCGCCATTATCGTCACAATCTGCTGCAGCCGATATTAAAGCAAATATTGCTAAAGCCATTGAACATGGTGCAAAAGCTGAAGAAGTTGGGCCACCTGTCCCAACTAAAGGTGCATTTGTGCAGCCAACAATTTTAACCGAAGTTGGTGAGGATAATCCTGCGCGTTATTGGGAGTTTTTTGGACCTGTTTCAATGCTCTTCCGTGCCAAAGATGAGGAAGATGCAATCCGCATTGCGAATGATTCACCATTTGGTTTGGGTGGTTCAGTCTTTACACAAGACACTAAACACGGTGCAGAAGTTGCCGCCAAAATTTCAACTGGCATGGTCTTTGTAAATCATCCAACTAAGGTTGAGGCTGATTTGCCGTTTGGCGGCGTACGTCGTTCAGGTTACGGACGTGAACTTTTGGGTCTTGGTCTAAAAGAATTTGTGAACCATAAACTTATTGACGTGGTTGATATAGACGCACATTTCTAAGAAAATGTTGCATTATAAATAAAAATGGCGGTGGATATTACCACCGCCATTAATTTGTTATATGATATTCAAATTATTAAAATGTCATACGTGCGCTTACGCCAAAGGTTACTGCTTTTGCATTGTCCAATACGCCACTAGTAGTAATAACTGTTTGTAGTGGTGTACCCGCATAAGCGGCAGTCTTCTTATCAATATTAACTTTGTCAAAGCTAGTTAAAGAAAGCGCAGTATTGATAGAAAGATTGTCTTTAAGTTGATATGTTGCACCAGCAGCAACAGTTATACGGTCGCTGTCAGGAACGCGTGGGTCACGGTGACCATCTGCAATTGGGCTGCTGTCTGATTGCAAGCCACCACGTAATGTAAGCTTGTCGTTGAATTTATAATCAAGACCAACACCAACAGCAGTTGAATCTTTGTAACCAAATGGAAGGCTCTGGTTGCCTGTTGATCCCATATTAGTTAATTCGATTGTGTCAAACTCACTCCAGCCAAAGCGTGTGTATTGCAAATTAACGGTCAATTTATCGGTTGCATGATAACGACCGCCAACATTGATTTGCCATGGTGTTGAGAATGTTGCTTTTGCACCATCAACTGTTTTGTTAAGGCCGTATGCTACTGCGATAGGATCGGTTAGGCCTGCGATTGTAACACTACCGTCTAATTTATGCTTGACCGCAGATTTGTAGCTTAGGCCAAGGTCAAATTTTTCATTGTGGTATTGTGCGCCCAATGAATAACCAACATTCCAGCCATCTCCACGAAGCTCTTGGTGACCATCAGTACCAGTTGGAAGCGCAGAAGGAATATAGTTGCTTAAAGTTGCTTCAACATATTCAACGTTTAAACCTAAACCAAGGCTAAGATTTGCAACTGGATTTAAGGCAACCATTGGCTGGATGTCAAAGGTGCGAAGATAAGTTTCGTCTGCACTATAACGTGTCCAGCTGGTTGGATCGTAATCGCTGGTCATGCTGAAAGGTGATGACAAAAGTAGACCAATAGCAACTTTATCATTCAATTTTTTTGCAATACCACCAGTTGGAAGTACGCCCTGTTCTACTGGGTTATTATGACTTTGAACGCCGCCAACTGGTAAGTTAGTAGTTGGAATAACTGTAGTGCCAACAAGTAGGGTAGGGCGAATAATACGAGTGTTAATATTGTTAACTTTTGCAGTTGGTGCAATCAAAGTAGCGCCCATGAATGCTTCTGTACCAGAGATACCACCGATAGAAGCAGGGTTCCACCATGCTTGTTCGATACCAGCCTCTGAAACTTCACCAGACCACGCGCGACCGTTTGCTTTTACTGATTGTTCTTGAAGATAAAATGCGCCTGCATTGGCTTCAGCAGCAAAAAACAGACCAGCTGTAACTGCAAGAATGCTTGTTGTAACAAGACGTTTCGTTTTGTTTGAATTAAATTTCATTTGTGTTCCCCTCTAAAAAACTATTTAATATGGAAATTGACCAAGGCGTTATTTTACGCGGGTCCATGTTTGAGTTTTGCACAAAGGTGCAACAACGCACCCTGTTAGTTTGATATGATCTTTATCAACGATTGTTATTGAACCTGAATATGTATTGCCTTCGTCGGCCTTATATACCCAACCATCAACCCATTGATTGCCTTTTTGCTTAAAACCCCAAATCATTGTAATGCCTTTTAGTGGGCGGTTTCGTAATTCAGGCTTTTTGTTTTTTTCATCTTTTTTGCCAGGGTCTTTGGCGATGTCATCAGATGATAATAATGTGCCGCATAATGAATTGCCACAAGCGGAAATTCGCACAATTGCGTTTTTAGTCGGTGAACGCCATTCGCCAATTGCTGTATCAGCGGTAAAAGCGCCAGCCATTGCGGTGGCGGCAAGAAATGCCAACATATATTCACTCCCTCAAAAGTAAAATAATTGTATTTAAAATACTGATATTGTTGCTATCAGTGTTTGTTTATATAAATTGGATATTGCACAGGTTTACGCGTTCGTCAATGAAATGATGACGTTACCTGTCTGTTGTATAGTGCGACAGATTATTACTTTATCTGTCTATTTGCTTCCTCCCTTTTCTAGACCGTTTCCTCTTTTGTCGATTAATCGACATATTTTTATTTATTGTCCGAATTAAAACTTACTTATCTTGTTATAGTCGGATATATTGTTTGCGGCTGCGATTTATATTTTGCCATTTAGCTATTGTTTGATATGTTTAAAACGAACGTATGAATTGTCAAGAGGAAAAATAATAATGTCTGACATCGGGGTGAGTGAAACAAATTTTGAGGTCAAATCAAATGATGCAAAATCAGTTGATGGCAAGGCAAATGAATCCCGTGCTAACGAAACCCGCGAGAAAATTTTAAACGCGGCAGAACGTTTGTTCATGGAGTTCGGTTATGATGCCACCTCTATGCGCCATATTACTAGTGAGGCAGAGGTTAATCTTGCCGCAGTTAATTATCATTTCGGTTCGAAAGAGGCGCTTATTCAAGAAGTATTTCGTCGTCGCTTGGATTGGTTGAATGATGAACGTTTGCGGGTGCTTGATGAAATGGAGGCCGAGGTAAATGGTGGTCCATTAAAACCTTCGCAAATTGTTGACGCAATGTTTGGCACGCTTTTGCGAATGGCAAATGATGAAAGCGTCGGTGGAAGCACTTTTGTAAGGCTTTTGGGGCGTACATTGACCGACCCTTCAAAATTCATCAATACTTTCTTGGCACGTGAGCATGCTTATGTGATGGATAGGTTTAAAAATGCCTTGTTCAAGGCGCTGCCTGATGTGCCAAAGTCTGAAATTATTTGGCGTTTTCATTTTATGCTGGGCGCAACATCTTACGCGATTACTGGCGCTGACGCTCTTACTGGTGTCACGGATTGGCAGCTTTCACCATCTGATAAAGATGAGCGCCCAGATTTATTATTGCCACGTCTAATGTCGTTTTTATTGGGCGGTCTTCGTGCGCCGCTTCCACAATTGCCGATATTCCCGCAATCGGGAAATGCGTCACAAGGCGCACACGATAGTATCTACTAAAATTACTCAACAGATTAAGGTTACCCAAATAGATTGAGGTTACAATGGGATTTGACAAGAAAATATATATTGTTGATGGTGCTCGTTCACCATTTTTAAAGGCGCAAAAAGGCCCAGGGCCATTTTCTGCGTCCGATATGGCAACCCAAGCGGGTCGTGCCTTATTGCTCCGCCAAAAGTTTGCACCAACAGATTTAGATGAAGTTATTCTTGGATGTGCGGGTGCATCAGCTGATGAAACCAATATTGGGCGTATGGTTGCATTACGCATGGGGTGTGGCGAAAAAGTTCCAGGTTGGACCGTGATGCGCAATTGTGCATCGGGTATGCAGGCGCTTGATTCTGCAATCGCTAATATTCTTACTGGTCGTTCGGATTTGGTTATGGCGGGTGGGGTTGATGCTTTGTCGCGCGCACCACTTATGTATAACGACAAGATGGTTGGTTGGTTTGCATCTCTTATGGGCGCAAAAACCCCAATGGAAAAGGCAGCGGTCTTCGCAAAATTAAAGGTTCCAGAGGTTTTGAATCCTGTGATTGGCCTTATGAAGGGTTTAACTGATCCTGTGGTTGGTTTATTGATGGGGCAAACCGCAGAAAATCTGGCTTGGAAATTTAATATTAGCCGCAAAGAAATGGATGAATATTCGGTGCGTAGCCACCAAAGGGTTTTGGCGGCACAGCAAAGCGGGCATTTCGAGGAAATAGTTCCAATCATTGATGGCGATGGTAAGGTTTATGCCGCTGACGATGGGGTCAGGCCTGATGCCTCAATGGCGGGCATGGCAAAATTAAAACCATTCTTTGACAAAAAATACGGCAATATTACCGCCGCCAATTCATCACAAATTACTGATGGTGCGGCATGGCTTATATTGGCATCAGAAGAAGCGGTTAAAAAACATAAATTAAAGCCAATTGGCGTAATTTCAGATAGTGAATGGGCTGGGCTTGATCCTGCTATTATGGGTCTTGGGCCAGTTCATGCCACAACACCATTGATGCAGCGCAATAATCTTAAGATTGAAGATATTGATGCTTGGGAATTAAACGAAGCATTTGCAGCACAAGTAATTGGTTGCCTACGCGCTTGGGAATCTGACGAATATTGCAAAGGCCAGCTTGGTCTTTCTAGTGCGTTCGGCAAGATTGACGAAGAAAAGCTTAATATTGATGGTGGCGCGGTGGCTCTTGGTCATCCAGTTGGGGCGTCTGGCGCGCGTATCGTGCTTCATGTTTTACAGATTTTGCGCCGTACAGGCGGCAAGAAAGGGATTGCCACAATTTGTATTGGTGGCGGTCTTGGCGGTTCGATGCTGGTTGAAACTATTTAAAGAGAATAAAAATGACTGAATTAAATCTCAAAAACTGGCGGTTAGAAAATGATGAACAAGGGATCATAACCGCAATCTTGGACAAAGCTGGCGAAAATGCCAACACATTATCCAAAGAAATCATGGATGAATTGGCAATATTGCTTGATGAATTCGACAAAACCCAACCCAAAGCCGTTATTTTCCGTTCTGGAAAATCAGCTGGCTTTATTGCCGGTGCTGATATTAATGAGTTTACAAAACTCGATAGCAAAGAAAAAGGAATTGAAATAATTTCCCGTGGTTGGAATTTATTTAATCGCCTTGGTGATGTGAAATATCCAACATTAGCATTGGTACGCGGGCATTGTTTGGGTGGCGGGCTAGAGCTTGCATTGGCATGTAAATACTTGCTTGTGGTAGATGAACCGTCAACCAAAATGGGCTTGCCCGAAGTAATGCTTGGTATTTTCCCTGGTTGGGGTGGTATGAAACGTCTCCCTGAAAGAATTGGCGCACCGCAAGCGCTTGATATGATGCTTTCTGGTAAAACTATTGATGCCAAAAAGGCAAAAAAACTTGGTCTTGCTGATGATTGTGTGCCACCTCGTGTTATGGAAATGGCCGCCAAGCAATTGGTGCTTTCTGGTGATCATCATAAAAAACTTGGTTTAGTTTCACAGGTGCTAAGTGGTCCGTTAAAGACAGTAACCGCCAAAAAGGCACGTGAAGAACTTGTCAAAAAGGCGCGTCCCGAACATTACCCCGCACCATATGCAATTCTTGATATTTGGGAAAAACATGATGGTAATGCACTAGCTGACCCTAATTTAATTGATAATATCATAAATTCAAAAACTGCTCGTAATTTGGTGCGGGTATTTTTCCTTCAGGAAAGATTGAAAAAGTTTGGCTCACAAAGCGACTTTAAGGCTAGCCATGTTCACGTTGTTGGTGCTGGCATTATGGGTGGCGATATTGCGGCATGGTGTGCATTACGCGGTTTAAAAGTCACTTTACAGGATACATCTGTCGATAGGATTGCACCGGCAATTGGGCGCGCTAAAAAATTGTTTGATCGCCGTATAAAAGACCCGCTTTTGGCACGCGATGCGTTTGATCGCCTCGTTCCCGATGTTGCGGGTGACGGCGTAAAGGATGCCGATGTTGTCATTGAGGCAATTTTTGAAAATCTTGATGCCAAACATAGCTTGCTTTCATCTTTAGAAAAGAAAATGAAAGCCAGTGCAATTCTAGCCACCAATACCTCTAGCCTGAAACTAGAAGATTTAGCTATTGTTTTGAAAAATCCAGCACGTCTTGTTGGGATCCATTTCTTTAATCCAGTCGCACAGATGCCACTTGTAGAGGTTATCAACGCCGAAATTAGCGATGAAAAAACCGTCAAAAAGGCTTTGTCATTTGTTAAACAAATCGATAAATTACCGCTTCCGGTAAAGTCTGCCCCTGGGTTTTTGGTCAATGCAGTGCTTACACCCTATATGCTTGAGGCAATGCGTGCTGTTGACGAGGGGATTAGTCCTGAAACTGTTGACGAGGCTATGCTTGCTTTTGGTATGCCTATCGGCCCAATTGAACTTGTTGACACCGTTGGTCTTGATATTGCCATGGCCGCAGGCAGCCAAATTGCCGATGCTGATGAGGCGCCAAAATGTTTGCTTGAAAAAATCGAAAAAGGCAATTTGGGCAAAAAAACCGGAAGTGGTTTTTATAATTGGGTTGATGGTAAGGCGCAAAAAGGCAAAGCTGGCGAAATACCTGCTGGTCTTGCCGAGCGCCTGATTGCGCCATTGCTTCAGCGAACACAAAAGCTGGTTGACGAGGGTATTGTTGGCGATGCCGACCTTGCAGATGCCGGTGTTATTTTTGGAACTGGGTTTGCGCCATTCACGGGCGGACCATTAAATTATAGCATTGGCTAAATGACTGATTTTCCTTTCCCCATAAGGGGAAAGGAGTATTCATTTGGTCAAAGTTTTATCTAATCACCTTATTTTCGCCATTAGTATATTTTATAAATTTAGGGCTTGACGAGCCAGTGTTTGACCATATATTAAAACGGTCGTTTAAAATGGACGTATAGTTCAGAAATTAATTAAGCTTGAGGGAGTGTTTTTTGACAAAACTATCGATTAAAAAAGCCGCCGTATTGGGCGCTGGCGTGATGGGCGCGCAAATTGCGGCGCATCTAGCCAATGCAAATATTCCCGTTTTATTGTTTGATTTACCTGCCAAAGAAGGCCCAAAGAACGCAATTGTTCAAAAAGCGCTTGATGGCATGAAAAAATTGCAACCGGCGCCATTCGCATCAAAGTCGGTAATGAAATATATTGATGCTGCAAATTACGATGACGATTTAGAGGCGTTAAAAGATTGTGATTTAATTATTGAAGCAATCGCCGAGCGTATGGATTGGAAAAGCGACTTATATGCGAAAATTAGTCCATTTTTGAACGAAAATGCGGTTGTGGCGTCTAACACTTCTGGCCTTTCAATTAATGAATTGTCACATGCCTTGCCGGAAAATATACGCCATAATTTCTGCGGCATACACTTTTTCAACCCGCCACGTTATATGAATTTGGTGGAAATCATTCCAACCAAAACCACGAGCACAAAAGTAGTTGATGCACTTGAATCATGGCTTGTAAGCCGTCTTGGCAAAGGTGTTGTTCGCGCATTTGATACACCAAATTTTGTTGCCAACCGTATTGGGGTTTTCTCAATGCTTGCGGTTATGCACCACACACAAGCTTTTGATTTAGGTTTTGACGTGGTTGATGCCTTGACTGGTCCAAGTATTGGTCGCCCAAAAAGTGCGACTTATCGTACGGCCGATATTGTTGGTCTTGACGTTATGGCGCATGCCACAAAAACCATGCGTGACACCTTGCCAAATGACCCTTGGCACAAGCATTTTAACCCGCCTGTTTGGATTGAAAAACTAATTGAAATGGGCGCTTTGGGACAAAAAACCAAAGTTGGCATTTTCAAAAAAGTTGGCAAAGATATCATGGTGCTTGATCTTAAAGCCCAAGATTATCGTCCTTCAAATGCGGTGGTTGCCGATGAAGTTGCGGCAATTTTAAAAATTAAAAATCCATCTGAAAAGTTTGCCGCACTACGTGCCTCCAATCATCCGCACGCGCAATTCCTATGGGCTATTTTCCGCGATGTGTTCCATTATGCAGCGGTTCAGCTTGAAAACATTGCTGATAATGCACGTGATCTTGATTTCGCAATTCGTTGGGGTTTTGGTTGGGTGCAAGGTCCATTTGAAATTTGGCAATCTGCGGGATGGAAGGCAATTGCGCAGGCTATTAGCGAAGATATTGCTACCGGTAAAACCTTGTCAGATACACCTTTGCCAGCATGGGTAAATGATGGACGTGACGGTGTTCATACGCCAGAGGGGTCATGGTCGGCACATTCTAATAGTTATGTCCCACGTTCTTCATTGGATGTTTATAAACGTCAAATTTTCAAAGAGCCTTTATTGGGTGAAAATGCAAAAACCCCAGAGGCAAGCGGCGAAACCCTTTATGAAAATGAAGGTGTGCGCCTTTGGAGATTGCCAGAAGTCGATAATGGCATTGGCATCATTTCCATTAAAACTAAAATGCACGCAATTGGTGATGAAGTTCTTGACGGTGTTATCGAGGCGGTCAAATTTGCTGAAGCTAATCTTGACGGCGTAGTAATGTGGCACGAAGCGCCATTTGCGGTCGGTGCAAACCTTAAAAAAGTTACTGAAGCGATTGAACAAAACCGTTTTGATATTCTTGCCGCAATGGTTGAAAAATTCCAACGTGCATCACAGGCTTTAAAATATTCTCAAGTGCCTGTGGTTACTGCGGTACAAGGTATGGCATTGGGCGGCGGTTGTGAATTTGTTATGCATGCCACAAAACGCGTTATTGCCCTTGAAAGCTATATTGGTCTTGTGGAGGCTGGTGTTGGCCTTATTCCTGCCGGTGGCGGTTGTAAGGAATTTGCAATTCGCGCAGCGGATTGGGCGGCAAAATCGGCAACCCCGGGTGAGTTGATGAATTTCATCCAGCCAGTATTTACCAATATTGCGATGGCAAAAGTTTCAACCTCTGCACTAGAGGCAATTGAGATGGGCTTTGCAAAAGATACCGATACAATTTTGTTTAACGCACATGAAACATTGCATGTCGCCATCAAAGAAGCGCGTGCAATTGCCGATGCGAACTATATACCGCCATTAAAAGCACGTGGAATTGTTGTTGCTGGTCGTGGCGGCGTGGCATCTTTGGAAATGATTCTTATGAACATGCTAAAAGGCGGTATGATTTCCGAACATGATTACCGTGTTGCCAAATACGCGGCAATTGCCCTTTGCGGTGGCGATATTGAAGGCGGCTCTTTGGTTGATGAAGAATGGCTACTTATTCAAGAACGCACACTTTTCGTTGAACTACTTAAAAACCCGTTGACCCAAGCGCGCATTAAACACACGCTTGAAACTGGAAAACCACTAAGAAACTAAGGGCAGGAGATATAAATGACAAAACAAATTCAGGATGCATATATTGTTTCTGCTACGCGTCTTCCGGTGGCGAAAAAAGGCGGAATGTTTAAACACGTTCGTCCAGATGATATGTTGGCATTTGCTATTAAAAAGGCATGGGAACAAGCGGGCGACATCGATCCGCATTTAATTGGCGATGTTGTAACTGGTTGCGCAATGCCAGAAGCAGAGCAAGGGATGAACGTTTCACGTATCGGTCTTTTGCTTGCCGGTCTTCCAGACACTGTGCCAGGGATTACAATCAATCGTTTCTGCTCTTCTGGTATCAATGCGGTCGCTGATGCAGCCAACCAAATCATGCTTGGCAATGCCGATGTTATGATTGGCGCAGGCACAGAATCTATGACCATAATGCCGCAAATGATGGGTAATAAAATTGCTATGAACCCGGCGGTTTTTGAAAAAGAAGAAAATTACGCAATCGCTTACGGTATGGGTTTAACAGCCGAAGAAGTTGCGAAAAAATGGAACGTAAGCCGCGAAGACCAAGACGCATTTGCATTGGCTTCACACCAAAAGGCAATTGCTGCAATTGCTGCGGGTCATTTTAAAGCCGAAATTTCACCGTTTGCATATCAAGAGCATCACCCTGATTTAAAAACTGGACAGGTAAAAATTGTCGATCGTCTTGCCGAAAATGATGAAGGTCCACGCGCCAATTCTTCAATAGAAGGTTTGGCAAAACTTCGACCAGTATTTAATGTTCGTGGCTCTGTTACTGCGGGCAATTCATCGCAAATGTCTGATGGCGCGGCGGCAGTTGTATTGGTTTCAGAAAAGATTTTGAAACAATATAACCTTACACCTATGGCACGTTTTGTTAGTTTTGCGGTGGCTGGTGTGCCACCAGAAATTATGGGTATTGGTCCTATTGCGGCAATTCCAAAAGCTTTGGACCGTGCAGGTATCAAAAAAGAAGATTTGGATTGGATTGAGCTTAATGAGGCATTTGCCGCGCAGTCACTTGCGGTTATGCGTGAACTTGACCTTGACCCAACCAAAGTGAACCCACTTGGTGGCGCAATTGCACTTGGTCACCCACTTGGTGCAACTGGTGCAATTCGTGCGGCAACCGTTGTTCATAACTTGAAGCGTACTGGCGGCAAATACGGCATGGTAACCATGTGTATCGGCACAGGCATGGGGGCAGCGGGTATCATTGAGCGTCTCTAAGGCAAATATCTGTGATGAAAATGTGCTTGCAGCAGATGTAAGGCCGCGCTGGCTTAGGAAAATTCCGCCATCTTTACGAACTTTTGCCGTAAAGTTGGGTTTTAATTTTCATCCAGCGTTTTTGGGGGCAGGAGGTCATGTTGATTATGTGTCAGAAGATTTGTCACAAATTAGGATGCGCCTGCCGTTAAATTGGCGAACCAAAAATATGGTTGGCTCATTATTTGGTGGTTCGTTATTTGCAATTACCGATGGCGTTCATATGGCAATGCTAAGTCTTAAATTGGGTCGTGAATATATAATTTGGGATAGGTCGGCAAAAATACGTTTTTTAAAGCCGGGGTTTTGCGATTTATATGCAGAATTTACTATTTCAAAAGATGAAATATCTAGTATTCGTGCAGAGGTTGTGCAAAATGGTGAAATTAAGAGAAACTATTTAGTTGAACTAAAAGACAAAAGCGGAAGCGTTTATGCAATAGTGGAGAGGGAAATTTATATTGCGAATAAAGAATTTCACAAAAACAAGCAAAATCTAAAAAAAGCCACAAATTTGATATAGATTATCAATAAGCAAGGCGGAAAGATATTGCGCAATATAAACAATATTAAAGCATAAATAAAACAGAATGATTGAAGACTATGCGATTACAAAAGGGGAGATGAAATGGAAAGAATATGGGTTAAAAATTACCCCGAAGGGGTTGCAGCAGACATAGACATATCAAAATATCCGTCTTTACCTCATTTGTTTGCGGACATATTCAATAAATATTCCTCTCGTACTGCATTCATAAGTATGGATAAGGCGATTAGCTTTAATGAGCTTGAAGTTTTAAGTAATCATTTTGGCGGTTGGTTGCAAAGTCTAGGTCTTAAAAAAGGTGCAAGGGTGGCGATTATGATGCCAAATATCTTGCAATATCCAATTGCTATTGCGGGTGTTCTGCGCGCTGGTTGTGTGGTCGTAAATTGTAATCCGCTTTATACACCGCGTGAACTTCTGCATCAATTAAATGATTCCGAAGCTGATGCTATCATCGTACTTGAGAATTTTGCCCATACATTGGCAGAAGTAATTGATAACACCAAAGTTAAGCATGTTATTGTAACCTCTATCGGTGAGGTTTTGGGCGGTATCAAAGGACTGCTTACCAATTTTGTGGTTAGAAATATCAAAAAAATGGTTCCTGCATGGTCGATAAATGGGGCAATTGATTTAAAAACCGCGCTCGCAATTGGTAAGAAACGCGGCTTTAAATTAGCTGACGACTTAACCCACGAAGATATTGCATTTTTGCAATACACCGGCGGCACGACAGGCGTTTCAAAGGGAGCAATGCTTACCCATAAAAACATCATTGCCAACGCGATGCAGGCACATGAATGGGTTAAACCGCTTGCCAAGGATTGTGATAATTTTGGTTTAACTGCATTGCCACTTTACCATATTTTCGCATTAACCGCCAATTGCATGCTTAATATGATGCTTGGTTCGCCGAATTTATTGATTGCAAACCCGCGTGATATCGAAGGTCTTGTTAAAGATTGGGCGAAATACCCAGTTACTTCTATGACTGGTGTTAATACGCTATTTAATGCGCTTTTGCACAATGAAAAATTCAAAGCAATGGATTTTTCGAAACTACGTATTTCATTAGGCGGTGGTATGGCTGTGCAGTCAGTGGTTGCTGAAAATTGGAAAGAAGTAACCGGAACAACGCTTATTCAAGCATATGGACTTACAGAAACCTCACCCGCTGCAACCATTAACCCATTCACTATGAAAGAATTTAATGGTTCGATTGGCCTGCCTATTTCTTCAACTGAAATTGCAATTCGTGATGATGCCGGCAATGACATGCCAATTGGTCAAAGTGGGGAAATCTGTGTTCGTGGCCCGCAGGTAATGAAGGGGTATTGGCAACGCCCACAAGAAACCGAACAAGTTATGTTTAAAGATGGTTTCTTGCGAACTGGCGACGTTGGTTTTATGGACAAGGACGGATTTGTTTATCTGGTTGATCGTAAAAAAGATACAATTATCGTATCCGGATTTAACGTTTACCCAAATGAAATCGAAGAAGCTGTTTCGCGCATTCCTGGTGTGGTAATGGTTGCCGCGGTTGGTGTTCCTGACGAACGTTCAGGTGAAGCGGTAAAGGTTTTTGTGGTTAAAAACAAACCAGAACTTACCGAAAAAGATATCATTCAACACTGCCGCGAAGAACTAACCGGTTATAAGGTACCGCGCCACGTGGAATTCCGTGATGATTTGCCTAAATCAGATGTTGGTAAAGTATTGCGCCGCGCATTAAAATAACAAAATATTATTTTGTTATTCTTTTGCTGCGCAATCTAGTGATGATTTCTTTCAATGAGTTTTTGGATACCTGATAGGATTCCATTATCTGTGCAGACATAGAATCATTAAGCAATTCATCGATTGAAATAAAATCATTCAGATGGGGATTTTGTGCATTTACAAAATCTTCCCAAATATCATGATTATCCAATATTTTTTCAATAGCCTCAGACATTTTAAAAGTTCACTTTACCCTTGCTTATGGTTTAATCTGCTGGTTCTAGCCTTTCAAACCTATATGCTGCATGAATGCCGCCTTATTAGGTGAGTAAAGTGTCAGAAAAATGAAAGCAAAATTAAACTATTGTAGTTTTAATTTTTGCTCCCGATAATGTGGGTTGCAAATCAATGCAATGTTTCAACATGTCTCACCCCAAAAATACAATAAACAAGACAAGGTGCGATGCACCTTGCCCGTCTATTAGGGGGGTTAATAGTTGAAATTCAAAAAAGCCGGACTGTTTACAAAGCGATGGAGCAAACAGTCCGGTTAAGTGGAATGCTGAACTTCCTGTTTACGGGGTATTGCCATAAACAAGATTTACAATAATGCAAATGAGAATTAATTGCAATAGTGTAAATTGTCATAGGCTGTAAAATTAAATATTATGGTTTTGGTTTAAACAAAAATGGTTTTTTGATTGCGACATGCAAATAGTGCCAAAACTGCTGCTATAAGGCACAATATTCCGGCAATCAAAAAAGCATAAAGATATGTTTCATACGCGGTTCTTACCCATCCGGCGAAAAATGCGATTGTTGCAGCACCGATTTGGTGCCCTGCAAACACCCAGCCATAAACCACAGGCCCCTTTTCAAGACCAAATTGTTGGTTCGCAAGTCTAACTGTTGGTGGGACGGTCGCAATCCAATCAAGGCCATAGAACACCGCAAATGGCATTAGGCCTGTTGTTGAAAAATCGGCATGGGGAAGGAAAAGAAGGCTTATTCCACGAAAAAAATAATAGGCAAATAATAAATATCTTGCATCAAATCTATCAGTTAGCCAGCCAGAGCCGATGGTTCCAAATAGGTTGAATATACCCATCATCGCCAAAACGGATGCAGATGCAACTGCGGTCATGCCAAAATCGCCACAGAATGAAACAAAATGAGTTTGCACAAGGCCATTGGTTGATGCACCACAAACAAAAAAGGTGAAAAATAACACCCAAAAAGTTGGAACTTTAACTGCATCAAAAAGGACAAAAAGTGGATTGATTGTCTTTTTGCGTGGTGGTGTTTTTTTAATGATACCATCTTGCCCGTATGGGCTTTGATTGACATCAGATGGCTGTTCAACAAGGAATAGATTTACAATTATAAACGCCACAAACAACAAGGCGCAAACTAGCAATAATGCGCTTCGCCAACCATAATTTTGCATCAAACTTGCTAATAATGGTAAAAACGCCAATTGCCCGGCGGCGTTACTTGCCGCCAATATGCCCATCACAAGACCACGTTTTTCAGAAAACCAGCGATTGGTTATGGTTGATGCCAATACCATTGCGGTAAGACCGGCCCCACAGCCAACAATAACGCCCCAAAATAAAACAAACTGCCAAATTTGTTTGGCAAATAATGATAATGTTAAACCACAAGCAATCATAAAGATTGCGGTTCGGATTATGTTTTTTACGCCAAACCTTATCATCATGCTTGCCGCGAATGGTGCAACCAGCCCAAAAAGCAAAAGTGTAACTGCGAATGATGATGAAATCGCCACCATCTTCCAGCTAAATTCACCCGCTATGGCCTTCATCAAAACACCTGGTGCGGCCATTGAAAAAGATGTTGAAATAAGAGTTATAAAAGTAACCGCCATTATGGCCCATGCATAATGGATATTATGTTTTAATAAAAATTTTGCGGCTATTTTGGCAAGCATATTATTTTATAAATTCTAAAACCTTGTCGGTCTTTTCAATTATTCTAGTTACATCGTCTTGGGTAAAATTTTTCATCCATTGTGGATTGCGATCTTTATCAATTAATTGTGCCCTAATCCCTTCGTGAAAATCAGGAGTGGACAAGAAAGATAATGACCAATTTAATTCATTATTCATTGCAGTTTTAAAATCGGAAATCATACCAATTTTCATTGCCGCAAAAGTAAAATTAAGGGCAAAAAGAGATTTCGTTTTCAATATTTTTAATTGTGTCTTTGCCCAATCACTTTTGCTATTTTCAAGTGCGTTAAATATTTTTTCAAGGCTTTCTTGGGCAAATAGATTTATTTCAACTGGCAAATCATCACAGGTTGGAATAGTGGCAAATTGTAATATTGTGTTTTCGATATCGCCCGGATTTTCAACAAGCGCATCAAGTAAAATAGCATAATTTTCGCTTTTGACAAAATGGGTTGCAACACCAATTTTTAATGCCATCGCCCCATCAAGACGTGCACCACATAGGCCCATCCAGTTGCCAATTGCTGTCCCCAAGCGTGGCAAAAAATAAGTTCCGCCAACATCGGGGAAATAGCCAATTCCGGTTTCAGGCATAGCAAACAAGGTTTTATCACCGGCAATGCGATATTTTCCATGCACAGAAAGCCCAACGCCTCCACCCATTGTAATACCGTCAATCAGTGCAATATATGGTTTTTGATAGGTTTTGATTAATTCATTAAGTGCGTATTCAGTGCGCCAAAAAGTTTCGGCACGCTTGTCACCAGCCTTACCGCTTTCCGACATCATTATAACATCGCCACCAGCGCAAAATGCACGACCTGTTTCATCGGATTTTATTATAACCGCTTTTATATTGTTATCATGTCGCCATTTAATTAACGCATCAGTTATTGCCTCGCACATTGGCGTGTTAAGCGCGTTTAAGGCTTGGGGGCGATTAATGGTAATAATTCCGATTTGCCCGCGGACTTCACTTAAAATTTCTGACATTAAAATCTCTAAAAAGTAGGGATTACAAAGGCATTTCCACCATGATTTTCATCATCTTCATACCATCGTTGCGTGATGGTTTTTGTGCGGGTGTAAAAGCGCACGCCTTCCATACCATATTGATTTATATCTCCAAAAGCAGATCGTTTCCAGCCACCAAAGGTATGATATGCAACGGGGACCGGGATTGGAACATTTATGCCAACCATTCCAACTTCTACTCTTGCCGCAAATTCGCGTGCTGCCCGTCCATTGGCAGTAAAGATTGCCGTGCCATTACCATATTGGTGTGATGATGGCAGTTTTATTGCATCTTCAAGGTTGTTAACCCGCATAATTTGAAGCACAGGGCCAAATATTTCTTCATGATAAGTAGTCATTTCAGGGGTAACATTGTCCAATAAAGTTGGACCAAGGAAGAAGCCATTCTCATAACCAGAAAGCTTCAAACCACGACCATCAATTAATAATTTCGCACCTTCTTCAATTGCTTTATCAATCATTGATGAAACTTTTGCCTTGTGGACGGCGGTTACCAAAGGGCCGTAATCGGCGTCTTTATCAGTTGAAATGCCAACCTTTAGGTTTTCTATCATTGGCGTGATTTTTTCGATAAATCTTTCTGCTGTTCCTTCACCAACGCAGACCACAACTGGCAATGCCATGCAGCGTTCACCTGCAGAGCCATATGCCGCGCCCAAAATATCCTTTGCTGCCGTGTCCATATTTGCATCTGGCAAAATAATGCCGTGATTTTTTGCGCCGCCCATACATTGCGCGCGTTTCCCATATTTTGCAGCACCAGCATAAACATAATGGGCAATGTCAGACGAACCGACAAAGCTTATGGCCTTGATGTCCTTGTGTTCAAGCAAGGCGTCAACAATTTCTTTATCGCCATTTATGATATTGAAAAGCCCTTTTGGTCCGCCGGCTTCAATAAATAACTCGGCAAGGCGAATTGGAACGGATGGATCTTTTTCAGAAGGTTTAAGGATGAAGGCATTACCCGTTGCCAAGGCGGGGGCGCACATCCAAAGTGGTATCATTGCGGGAAAGTTAAACGGGGTAATCCCTGCTACCACACCCAATGGCGCACGAACTGAATAAACATCAATGCCTTGTCCGGCGCCAAATGTATGCTCCCCCTTTTGATTATGGGGAATGCCACATACAAATTCTACTACCTCAAGACCGCGTGTTATATCACCCCGACTATCAGCAATAGTTTTGCCATGCTCATTCGAAAGCATTAATGCCAATTCATCCATATTGGCTTCAATTTTAGACTTGAATTCAAACATAATGCGCGCGCGGCGTTGTGGGTTTACGTGTTCCCACTCTTTTTGGGCTTTGATTGCACTTTGGACTATTTCCTCTAGTTCGTCGGCGCTTGAAAGGGATACTTTGCCCTGTATTTCACCGGTGTTTGGGTTATAAATATCGCCGTGGCGGGTTGAATTGCTTTTGATTTCTTTGCCATCAATAAAGTTGCCGACTATGCGCATTTTTATCTCCCATTTGTTATAACAATATACATGGGAGGGAGGCACAGTAAAGAGGAAAGAAATTAATTTTTTTCATTCAATCCATCAGCACCAATCGCGCGGTAAAGCGCAATCTGATTGCTGAGGCGGGCTTTTTTCGTCGTGATACGGGTTTTTTCTGCGTTATAATTCGTCCGTTCAGCGTCAAGCACAGAAAGGAAAGATGTTAAGCCTGATTTATAACGAATATTATTAAGCCTTAATGATTCTGCTGCTGCGGACACCAAATCATTTTGTGCCTTTAATTGATCATCAATCGTTGCAAAGCGCGCCAAGGCATCTGCCACCTCTCTGAAAGCAGTCTGCACGGCTTTTTCATAAGTTGCCAAAAGCTTTTCACGCTGTGCTTCGGAATAGGCAAGATTATATTTATTCGCGCCACCGTAAATATTTTGGGTTAATGACAATGTATTGCTAAAAGCAAAGGCATTGCTTTTTAAAAGTGCATCCAATGCATCACTTGCCAAACCAAGTGCAGAATTAAGCGTTATTTTAGGAAACATTGCCGCGCGTGCAGCATCAATATTGGCTTCAGACGCCAATAAATCATGTTCAGCAGAAATAACATCTGGTCTTGCAAGGAGAATTTCTGACGAAAGACCTACCGGAACTTTACCAATATTTTTAGAAAGTTCATCAAGTGAAATTGGATTCCATGCTTCTTGATATGGCGCACCAATCAAAAGTGCCAGCGCATTTTTATCTTGCTCAATCGCTGTTAAACTTGCCGCAATATCAGATCTGGTTGACGCAAGAGTTGTTTCCGCCTGCCGCACATCAACGCGGCTGATAAGACCAGCCTTAAATTTTGCTTGGGTTAATTCGAGGGTACGGATATTTGCAGCCTCAGTCTTTTTTGCAAGGTTTAAAGTATCAATATCGCCTGCCAATGTGATGTAGGCATTGGCAATTTCGGCAATTAAACTGATACGAAATGACTGCCAGTCATAACGACTTGCGACATAATTTTCATATTGCGCATTTGTAAGCGATTTTACACGCCCAAATAAATCAAGTTCATAAGCGCTAAAACCAAGACTTGCGGAATAATTTGTTCCGTCTTTATTTTCAGAACCAGAAATGTTTGCCGCCGAAACCCCGCCGTTAATTGTTGGCATTTGATTCGATTTTTGTGCCAAATAAAGGTTTCTTGCCATTTCTACATTGGCAATTGACGCCCGCAAATCGCGGTTATTGGATTGCGCCTTAACAATAATTTCCGATAATTTTGGATCTGTTATTAATTTATCCCATTTTAGACCGCTTTGGGCAATTTGTGGCAATGGTGCATATGCCCCGCCAGATGGAAATTGAGCAGGAATAACCGCCGCCTGTTTGGCCGATGGATTATATTGTTTTGGTTTTTTGATTTCATCAATGGTTGAACAACCACCGAAAACAAGCGCCGCCAAACAAGGTAAAATAATCATTTTATTTTTCATGATGTTTGCCCCTGTTTGAGTTCAGCAAGGTCGATTTTGCCATGTTTGAAAAGGGCGGCAATCACAACATAGAACATTGGTACAAAGAATATTGCAAGGAATGTCGCGGTTAATGTACCGCCCAAAACTGCCGTACCGATTGCAATCCTGCTATTAGCGCCTGCGCCTGTTGCAATCGCAAGCGGAAGTACACCCATGATGAATGCAAAGCTGGTCATAATAATTGGACGCAGCCTTAAACGTGCTGCTTCTAATGCCGCCGCCACAAGACCTTTGCCAGATTTTAAAGCGCTTTCCGCGAATTCAACAATCAAAATCGCATTTTTCGCTGATAGACCAATGGTTGTTAAAAGGCCAACTTGGAAATAAACGTTATTTTCAAGCCCGCGGAAAGTAACCGCCAAAACTGCGCCAATCACGCCAAGCGGAATAACCATTAGGACCGCCAATGGGATAGACCAACTTTCATAAAGTGCCGCCAAGGCAAGGAATACCACCAATATTGACATAAGATAAAGGATTGGCGCTTGCCCACCTGAAAGGTTCTCTTGGTATGAAATTCCGCTCCAGGCATAAGAAAGATTAGGGGCGATTTTTTGTTGAATTTCGACCATACGCTTCATGGCTTCGCCAGAGCTTACACCCGCAGCAGGTTCCCCTTGAATTTCATATGATGAAATACCGTTAAAGCGTGAAAGGTTTGATGGTGCTTTGGTCCATTCAAAGTTTGAGAAAGATGAAAATGGCGTCATGGTTCCATCATTGTTTCTGACATGCCATTGATATAAATCATCTGGGCCAGAGCGGAATGGTGCATCTGCCTGAATATAAACCCTTTGCACCCGTCCTTTATTAACAAAGTCATTAACATAAGAACCACCCCAAGCATAAGACAATGTGTTGTTTACATTGGCTTCGGATAGACCAAGGGCGGCAAGTTTTTCATCATCAATATTGATTTTTAACTTTGGTGAATCAGGAAGTGTTGAACCACGAACGTTATTAAGCTCTTTATCTTTTGATGCCTCATCGACAATTTGATCTTTAATTCTTGAAAACTCTTCGTCAGATATGCCCGCACCGTTCAAAAGTTCAAATGTAAAACCATTACTTTGGCCAAGGCCTTGGATGGTTGGTGGCGTCATGGCAATAATTTTGGCATCACGCATTTTTGACATTGCCTTGGTAATACGTCCGGTAATTGCCTGCGCAGAATGTGCCTTGCCGTGGCGTTCATCCCACGGTTTTAAGGCGGCAAATGATTGCCCGGTGTTTTGCCCCTGACCCATGAATGAAAAGCCAATAATGGCAAAGAATTTATCAACATCAGGTTCTTTTGCCAAAAGGTATTTGACCAATTCTTGGCGTACAACTTCGGTTCTTTCAACGGTTGCACCTGCCGGCAATGAATACCCAATCATAACCTGACCTTGGTCTTCATTTGGTAAGAAGCTTGTAGGGATGCGCACAAACAGCAGCCCAAGAACACCAACAATTGCAAAATAAACTAAAAAGAATACTTTGCGGCGTCCAATAACTTTCGATGCGGCATTTACATATTTACGTGTGGTGCGATTGAAAAAGTCATTAAATTTATCAAATGTTTTTGCGCCCCATCCTTTTGGCTTTCCGTCCATTTCGTGTGGATTATGTAAAAGCGTTGCGCATAGTGCAGGGGTAAATATCAAAGCTACCAAAACCGACAATAACATTGCCGAAACGATGGTTACCGAAAACTGGCGGTAAATTACGCCGGTTGAACCACCCATAAATGCCATTGGCAATAAAACCGCCGACAATACAACGGCGATGCCAACCAATGCGCCGCTGATTTCAGACATGGATTTGATGGTTGCTTCTTTAGGCGGAAGGTTTTCTTCTTCCATAACGCGGTCAACGTTTTCAACCACAACAATTGCGTCATCCACCAAAAGGCCGATTGCAAGCACCATGGCAAACATGGTCAAGGTATTGATTGAATATCCCAAGACCGCAAGACAACCAAATGTGCCAAGCAACACAACGGGAACTGCAAGTGCGGGAATAAGTGTTGCACGCCAGTTTTGTAAAAACACGAACATCACCAAAACCACGAGTGCGATTGCCTCGATAAGGGTTTTTACAACTTCTTCAACCGAAATTTTAATAAATGTTGTTGAATCGCGTGGGAAGGCGACCTTATAACCTGCTGGCATTGATTTTTGCAATTCAGCGACTTTTGCCTTTACCCGCTCACCAGTTTTTAGGGCGTCTGCACCAGGGGCAAGTTGTAATGCAATACCACTTGCAGGATTGCCGTTTAAAAGAGCCGATGTGCCATAGTTTTCTTGCCCTAATTCAACGCGCGCCACGTCTGATAATTTTACAATCGCGCCACCAGAGTTTGATGATACGATAATATTTTTAAAATCATCAACCGTGGAAAGCTTTGATTTTGCTTTTACTGTTGCAAAAAGTCTCTGTCCTTCAACAGATGGTAAATCCCCCAAGGATCCAGCCGAAACTTCAACATTTTGTGCCTTTATGGCATTGGCAACATCAGACGGCATTAGATTAAAAGTAGTCAGTTTATTAGGGTCAAGCCAGATACGCATCGCATAGCCCGAACCAAACACACGTGATGAACCAACCCCATCAATCCGTGATAAAGGGTCTTGGATATTTCTTGCTAAATAATCAGAAATCTCAGTACGATTTGAACGTCCGCTTTCATCATAAATTGCCACAATCATCAAAAAATCGTTATTCGCTTTTTGAACTTTTACACCTTGGTCTTGTACAGATTGTGGAAGGCGGGAAATCGCTTGCTGAATTTGGTTCTGTACCTGTACCTGTGCGGTATCAGGGTTTGTACCTTTTTCAAAAGTCGCACTGATATTTGCTTGCCCGCGGTCATTTGATGATGATGAGAAATATAAAAGCCCATCAATCCCCGTTAGCTGCTGCTCCAAAACCTGCGTAACGCTATTTTGAATAGTTTCAGCGGTTGCACCAGGATATGATGCCGAAATACTGACATTGGGCGGCGCTATGTCTGGGTATTGTGCAATTGGTAATGATTTAATTGCCAATACACCCATTAACATAACACCAATAGCGATAACCCATGCAAATATCGGACGACCAATGAAAAATTTGCTCATGGCTAATTACCGTTTGCGCTTTGTGAAAGGTCATTAGATGTTGGTATAGTAACCGCAACGGGTTTTACATCACCACCTGGTTTTACTTTGTCACGGCCTTCAACAATGATTTTTTCACCAGCTTTTAGGCCTGAAGTAATAAGCCATTGATTGCCAATTGCCTGCCCAATTGTGACATCACGTTTTTCGGCTTTGTTCTGTGCATTAATTACATATACAGAACCCTTGTTTCCGCTTCCGATAGCAAGGCCTTGTTGTGGAATTAATAAGGCATCAGGTATTTCATATTGCGGAACTTGAACTTTTACAAACATGCCCGGTAATAAATAGCCTTCAGGGTTTGGTACTTTGGCTCGTAAAGTTACTGCACCAGTTGCTGCATCTACCATGCGATCCGAGAATTGTAATATACCTTGATGCGGATGCGTGGAGCCATCTTCGGTAATAATTGTAACCGGTGCGGTAGTAATTACTTTTCCTTGTGATGCCATCGCTTTGCGCATTTTTAAAATATCTGCGGCAGATTGTTGGACATCAACATAAATCGGGTCAAGCGCACGAATTGTTGCAAGTGGCGCTGCTTGTGAAGCAGTTACCAATGCGCCGACCGTAAAGTTTGATGCACTAATATAGCCACTGATTGGTGCGCGAACAGTTGTATAACGCAAATCGATTTGGCTTGAACGTAAATTCGCTTGCGCAAGCTTTACCGCCGCCGCAGCCGCGCGTTCTGTTGCAAAAGCATCGTCACGATCTTGTAGGCTTATGGCGTCTGTATCTGAAATGGAGCGGTAACGATTTGCTTTGATATGTGCCGCGTCAAGATTTGCCTGCGCGCTCAACAGGCTTGCTTGGCGCTGTTCTAGGCTTGCTGAATAAGTTGACGAATCAATTTGATATAGCGGCTGCCCTGCTTTTACATATGATCCTTCTGTAAACAGCATTGCTTTTATAAGCCCCGAAGCCTGTGGGCGAACCTCTGAGGTTAATGTGGCAACGACGCGCCCAGATAATTCGGACTTAATGGTCGATGGTTGTTGGGTAACTTGAATAAAGCCTACTTCAGGCGTTTTTGGTGGGCCATCACCTTTTGCATTTTTATTGTCTGATTTACACGCGGACAAAACCGCAAAAGATGCCAAAAGGCACGAAATGATTTTTCTTTTCATAGCCAACACTAATTGTTACTCAAGCCTGATTTATTATTTATACGTCAGGGTTATAACATTTGGTCGCCAATGCAATGTATTTTTTGCAATATTATTATGATTCTGATGAATTATTTATTTTTCATATAAACTTTGACAGAATGCTATTAAAAAATTCAATCCTGAACTTCGGCAAGCGTTACTACTAGGTGGCTCAATACCTCTAAAGTTTTTTCAATGTGTTCTTCTTCTAATTTGCGGGCACGGTCAGCATCACGTGCAAGTGCCGCCTCAACGATTGCTTTATGTTCTGAATGAACATCACGCGGCATGCCACGACTATTCAATGATATGCGGCGATAACGTTCCGACTGCCCGAACAAAATTCCTTGAAATTGCATCAACCAGCGTGATGGGCAGGCACCAATTAATGCGCGGTGGAATTCGCGGTTTCTTACCTCAAATTCATCGGTATATAGTGCAATGTTTTCAGGGGTTCGTGCTTGTTCAACTTTGGAAAGGCGATGGAAGGCAGCGACCAGATTTGCTTCCCATTCCTCGTCCCCATGAATGATAGATTGTACTAATGCCTCGGCTTCGATAAGTTTACGCGTCCGTGTTAAATCTGCAAAATCTTGTAAAGAAATTCCGGCAACTCTAAAGCCGCGTTGCTCTTCAGAAGTTACTAGAGCATCACCAACAAGGCGTGTTAAGGCTTCACGTAATGTGCTTGCGCCAACTTCATAGCGATCCTTTAAAACCTCAACCCGCAATCGTTCACCTGGTGCCAAAACGCCATTTAAAATATCTGCGCGAATAAGACCATATGCCGCCTCTACCATAGAGCGCGCATTCTTTGCTTCGGTTAAATTTAATAAAGAATTATTCATCAGTTTCCTTGCCCAATTAATATTAAGCAATGTTTTGCACGAAAATACAATTGCCCGTGGGTGACTTTACGGTATCTTTGCTGCAAGATTTTCCTAATATATTGAAAATATAACATAAAAAAATTATTTTCACAAATAATAAAAAATCTCGAAATTTTTGTTGACACTCTGAAATTTTTACAATATCAATTCTTCATGCACCAAAGAGTGCAACGCAAATTGGCAAACTTAAAAAATATAATGCCAAGGCAAAAGGGAAGAAGTAATGACACGTCAGTCCGTCAATGGCAGGTTTCAAAAGAATACCAATGGTAACAAAAACGCACTTGGCAACGCATTCGTTCGCGTTATCGGGGAGCGTTTGGGCCGTTTCATCGAATTTGAATATTGCCTTAATGATGAAGATTTGACTGTTGAATTAGTTCTTCCAATCCGCGCTTTTGAGGAATTTTGTATCGCTCAAAATGCCAGCATTATCACAAATACCAACGACACTAATGCCGAAGAGATTTTGTGGCGCTTAAAAAATCCTGGACTTTTGAAAAGGGTAAATCGCCACTGAGTAACTAGCTTTAACACCGAATCTGGGGAGGAAACAGAATGACGGTAGAGATAAAGACAATAGATTTTGAACCGAAGCGACAAACATTCGGACATGTTGCACGTCGGATAGGCGAGGGGAAGCCAGCAACAAGATATCAAGAAGCGGTTCTTGATGTTCAGGCAACGGCTAACTTTCACTATAAACCATTATGGGAACCTGAATTCTGGCAATATGACGAAGGTAAAACCAAAGTGGTTATGGAAGATTGGTACAAGCCATTAGATCCACGTCAATTCTATTACGCGACATATAATATTTCGCGCGCAAACATGAACCAATCCAATGAAAGAAACTTTACTTTTGTTGAAGATAAAGGGCTTTTGGAAAAACTTCCACAAGAAACCAAAGATGTTTTGATTAACCGCCTTATTCCGGTTCGCCATCTGCATTGGGGTGCGAACATGAATATGAGCGAGATTTGCCAACGTGGTTACGGCACTGCTGTAACTTCGCCGTGCATCTTTTCGGCGGGTGATCATTTGGGTATGGCGCAAATTATCGGTCGTATCGGTCTTGAGCTTGATGGCCAAACCGGTGATGGACTTGAAACTGCAAAAACCGCATGGATGAATGATGCATCTTGGCAAGGCATCCGCAAACTTATCGAAGACACGTTGGTTCTTAAAGACTGGTTTGAGCTTTTTGTGGCGCAAACACTTGGCGTGAACGCCATTGTCTTTGATTATATTTATAATGGTCAAGACGATGCATTTGGTGCGGCGTCACTTCCTATTTCAATGCTAACCGAATTTGTATCAGACTGGTCAAAAGACGAAGTCAAATGGTCTGATAATGTTATCAAAGTAGTTGCCGCCGAAAGTGCAGGAAACAAAGCGACCGTATCTGAATGGGCAAAAAAATGGATTGCTGCGGCTCAAGATGCCCTTACCCCATTTGCTGGCGCAGATGCCGCAAAAGCACAAGCCGATAAAGTTCGCGACAAAGCCAAAAAACTTGGATTGGAGATATAATCAGATGGCACAAATAGCATCAATAACCTTGTACCAGAATGATGAAGCCCGCCCAGTGATGGAGGCTATTTTGCAAGACAATCCGACGGCTCGCGTATTGAATATGCCGGGTGCAGTTAAAATCGACGTTGATGATGAATTGGTTATCAATCGTGCGACCGTGGAGGAAAAATTGGGTTCTGAATGGGACCCGCAACAAATCCACATGGTTTTGATTTCGATGGCGGGCAATCTTGATGAAGATGATGACCGCATCACACTTTCTTGGAAACACTAAAACATAAATACAAGGGATAAAACAATGGCTGTAAAAAAAATGGGGCTAAAACAAAAATATGCCCACCTTACACGCGGTCTTGATTGGGAAACCAGCTATCAGAAGATGGATGATGTGTTTCCGTATGATCAATTCGAAGGCATAAAAATTACTGATTGGTCAAAATGGGAAGATCCATTCCGTTTGACAATGGATGCATATTGGAAATTCCAGGCCGAAAAAGAACGTAAACTTTATGCGGTTATTGATGCGTTCGCACAAAATAACGGGCAATTAAATGTTTCTGATGCGCGCTATATCAACGTATTGAAACTGTTTTTAACCGGCGTTTCACCGCTTGAATATCAAGCGCACCGTGGTTTTGCCTTCACTGGTCGTCATATGCGTGGTGTGGGCCCACGCATCGCTGCACAGATGCAATCATTAGACGAGCTTCGTCACTTCCAGACCCAAGCGCATACAATTTCGCACTATAATAAATTCTTTGACGGTATTGCGGAATTCCAACACATGCATGACCGTGTATGGTATCTATCAGTTCCAAAATCATTCTTTGATGATGCGCGCGCTGCCGGTCCATTTGAATTTATGATTGCGATTGGTTTTGCGTTTGAATATGTTTTGACCAACCTTCTTTTCGTTCCGTTCATGTCGGGTGCCGCATATAACGGCGATATGTCAACTGTAACCTTTGGCTTCTCTGCGCAATCAGATGAAAGTCGCCACATGACATTAGGCATCGAAGTTATCAAATTCTTGCTTGAACAGCATCCAGATAACCTTCCGATTGTTCAAAAATGGGTTGATAAATGGTTCTGGCGTGGTTTCAAAGTTCTTGGCCTTGTTGCTATGATGATGGATTACATGCTTCCGAAAAAAGTTATGTCTTGGAAAGAAGCGTGGGAAATCTATTTCACTGAAGCTGGTGGTTCATTATTCACAGACCTTGAGCGTTATGGCCTTAAAGTTCCAAAATATGCTGATGTTGCGACTGAAATGGCGGAGCATATCTCACACCAAAACTGGGCTGTATTCTATCAATATACCCATGCGGCAGCATTCCACACATGGACACCGGATAAAGAGCATTTGGATTGGTTGAGTGAAAAATATCCAAATACTTTCGATAAATATTATCGTCCTCGTTGGGAAATGTGGGCAAAAATGGATGAAGAAGGCAAGCGTTTCTATAATATGGCACTACCGCAACTTTGCCAAACTTGCCAAATTCCAATGGCATATACAGAGCCAGGCGATCCAACCCAAATCGCATTCCGTTGTACTGAATGGAATGGTGAAATGTATCACTTCTGCTCTGATGGCTGCAAAGACATATTTGATGATGAGCCTGAAAAATATGCTCAAAGCTGGCTGCCAGTTCACCAAATTTTCCAAGGCAATTGTGGCGGTCCAACCGTTCCAGATGTTTTGAATTGGTATCGTTTAAATGTTGGTGCCGACAATATGGATTATGTCGGCTCACCTGATGAGCAAGTTTGGAATTCTTGGAAGGGTAAAGCCCCTGCTGAGGCTGCGGAATAACTTTTGGTGGGTGTGTCCATTCCCCTTTCAAAAGGCACACCCTACCATTTTTACAGAATTAAAGAGGTTAAAATGCCTGTTATTGCACTTGATAAAGATTATGCAAAAAAAGTTGAATTTCGTGACAACGTTAATAATTTTCACGGTAATCAGCTAACTTACGTTCATTGGGAAGAGCATAACATGTTCTGCTCTGCCATTGCGTTCCCACTGCCGCCTGCCATGCCATTTGGTGCATTAGTTTCAGAAGTAATTGCACCGCATTATGCGGCGCATCCAGATGCTGCCAAAATTGATTGGTCAAAAGTTGAATGGATGATTGACGGCAAAAAAGTTACTCCAGACTTTGATAAATCTCTTGCCGAAAATGGCATGAAACACAAAAGCCTAGTTCGTTTTTGGACACCAGGACTAAATGGCTACAAAGGCACTTATTCATAAGAGATAATCATGACCTATACCTTGACGATAGAGCCATTGGGCGAAGAGATAGAAGTAGAAGAAGGCCAGACAGTGTTGGATGCGGCATTGCGTGCGGGAATATATTTACCGCATGCATGCGGCCATGGATTGTGTGGAACCTGCAAGGTTGATGTTCTCGATGGGGAAGTTGACCATGGTGCTGCTTCACCTTTTGCTTTGATGGATTTTGAAAGGGATGAGGGTAAGACACTTGCTTGTGAATGCCGCCTACAATCGGATGTAACGATTGAAGCGGACATTGACGAGGATGATGATGCAAGAAGGATTGCGGTGAAAGACTTTGATTGTGAAGTCACCGCAATCACTAATCTAACCCATG
>NZ_JAHWUS010000005.1 GCF_019455445.1 Pseudaquidulcibacter saccharophilus | reverse complement strand
TTGAAGAATTCAGCGAGCTTGCGTCAAAGCATCCAAATTTTACTTATATCCCTGCGCTTTCAGATGCGGAAGGTGATGAAAGTTGGAATGGTGCAAAGGGCTTTGTCCATGATGCGGCGAAGGCACACTTTAATGATTTGTTTGCGGGACAAACCGCCTACCTTTGTGGTCCGCCACCAATGATAGATGCCTGCATCACCGCATTAATGCGTGGTCGCCTTTTTGAGCGCGACATCTTCACCGAGAAATTCTTAACTCAAAATGATGCCGCGCAATCAAAATCACCATTGTTCAAAAGGATTTAAAATGAGTGAGCAAAGATTCAATATAGATGTTGAAAATATCAATGCTGAATTTTGCGGCTCTTCAACCGGTTATGCCGATGAGCGAGTTCTAGTTTCTTTAGAGCGCGCCCAGGGGTTTGGTAAATTAAAAAACCTTCCAAAACGTCTTCCTGTCGGTTGTCGGCGGGGTGGATGCGGAATATGTCGCGCCCGCATTTTGGAGGGCAATTATAAGCGCGACCCCATGAGCAGGGAGTATGTGACACTAGAGGATGAGAAAGAAGGTCTTGTTCTTTTGTGCGCAATCTATCCGCTTTCAGACTTAAAAGTGCGCCTTGAACCCAAGTGCGTAAAAAACGTGGAAGCGAATAGCCAGTCTTTAGAAATTTAAAGGAGGAAAAAATGGCTTTAACTGGGGTATTAAGACCGGGATTTATTCAGCTTCGAGTGCTGGATATGGCGGCATCTGTTGAATATTATACAAAACGTATTGGCTTTCATGTTGTGACAAAGGGTGAAGATGGTCGCGTATATTTAAAAGCGGCGGATGAATTTGATCATCACTCATTGGTTTTGCGTCAGGCCGATACTGCTGGTCTTGATTTATATGCGTTCAAAGTTCGTAAAGATGAAGACCTTGATAGCTTTAAAAAACGCATCGAAGATTATGGCATTGAAGTTGATGATGTGCGCGCAGGTGAACAGCCTGGTATAGGCCGCCGTATCAGTTTTGTAATCGAATCTGGTCACCGTATTGAGCTTTATGCACAGGCTGAAATGTCTGAGCCAAAACCACTTATCCATAACCCTGATGTTTGGTCGGTTGAGCCGCATGGTATGCGTGCGCGCCGTATGGATCACGCATTGCTTTATGGTCCAAATATCGAAAAAGTTTTGAATTTCTTTGTAAAAGTTCTTGATTTTGAATGTGCTGAACGCGTTGATATGCCAGATGGCCTTTTGGCAATTTGGTTGACCGCGGGCATGAAGGCGCATGACATCGCATTTGTGAACCATCCAGAACCAGGCAAATTCCACCACGTGGCATTTGAACTTGAAGACTGGAAAGACGTTGGCAATGCGGCAGATATTATCACCCGCTACAATATTTCTATTGATATTGGCCCAACCCGTCACGGTATCACACGTGGTCAAACAATTTATTTCTTTGACCCATCTGGCAACCGCTGTGAAGTGTTTGCAGGTGGTTACACTTATTATCCAGATCACCCAACCCGTACTTGGGATGAAAAAGAAATCGGACGCGGAATTTTCTATTATGAGCGCCAGCTTAATGACGCTTTCTTGTCCGTAGTTACATAATTCACTAACCGCGCAGTCAGCAATGACCTGCCCGTTGAGGCTGACCGCGTACTCCCCCAAAATATAAATTTATCAAATAAAATAAGAATATGAGAGGAAAACCAAATGGCAATGACAGGTGTTTTAAGACCCGGATTCATTCAAATTCGCGTGATGGATATGGAAGCTGCAAAAGAACATTACATCAAAAGAATTGGCCTTCATCAAGTGATGGAAGGTGATGACGGTCGCGTATATCTTAAAGCTGCTGATGAATTTGACCATCACTCTATTGTGCTTCGCAAGGCCGATGATGCGGGTTGTGATTTGATGGCATTCAAAGTCTTGGACGAAGAGACTTTGGACGGCTTCAAAAAGCGCATCGAAGATTATGGCATCGAAGTTGACGAAGTTCGTGCCGGCGAACAGCCAGGTATTGGCCGTCGCATCAGCTTTGTAATTACCTCAGGTCATCGCATCGAGCTTTACTCAAATTGCGATCAATCTGATCCAAAACCAGGTATTTTCAATTCTCATATTTGGTCGGTCGAGCCACACGGTATGCGCGCACGCCGTTTTGACCATGCTTTATTCTATGGCCCAGATATTGATGGGGTTTTGGACTTTTTTACCAAAGTTCTTGATTTCAAATTGGCCGAGAAGGTTCAAATGCCGGACGGTTTGCTTGGCATCTGGCTAACTTGTGGCATGAAGGCGCATGATATCGCATTCGTAAAACATCCTGAACCAGGCAAGTTCCATCACGTTTCGTTCGAGCTTGAAAACTGGAATGATGTTGGTCGTGCTGCTGATATCATTACTAATTTCAACATCTCAATTGATATTGGCCCAACCCGTCACGGCATTACTTATGGTCAAACAATTTATTTCTTTGACCCATCTGGCAACCGTAACGAGGTATTTGCCGGCGGCTATACTTATTATCCAGACCTACCAACCCGTGCATGGGATGAGCGCGATGTTGGCAAGGCAATCTTCTATTATGAGCGTCAGTTAAATGAGGCGTTCTTGAGTGTTGTAACCTAAAGGAAATCAATATGGCTTTGTCTTTTGTACGAAATAATATCACGCTTGATACGGCAAATTTACTTGCCACGGCAGCAATCGAACACGCCCGCGAAATCGGTGCTAAAATGGTGGTTGCCGTTGTCGATACCGGCGGGCATTTGGTGGCCCTAAAGCGTGATGACAATGCTTTTGCGGCATCGGTTTCGATTGCAACAGACAAGGCCATAACTGGCGCAACATTTGGTCTTTCAACAGATGATTTATGCAACGCTTTGAAATCAAGCCCTACGGCACTTGATGGGATTTCACGCCGACCAAATACCATAATGTTTGGCGGCGGTTATCCAATAATTTTAAACGGCGAAGTCATTGGAGGTATCGGGGTTTCCGGTGGCTCTGAAGACCAAGACCGTGAATGTGCGCAAAAAGCGCTCGAAAAACTAAACTAAATTTGTGTGAAACCAATATCTGAAATAAACAGGAGAAAAAAATGACTGTCCACCAATCCAAACCCTTTGAAAGCCTAAGCATTGATAAGGCAAGACGGGATGCGGCGCATTTCATCAATGGTGAATTCACACAAGGAACGACGGGCAAGTCATGGACGAATTATTGCCCAATGGATAATAGCGTTATTGGGCAAGTCCCAGAAGGTGGTCGTGCGGAAATTGATGCCGCGGTAAAAGCGGCGCGTGAGGCTTTGGACGGACCATGGGGGCAAATGTCGGTTGTTGAGCGTACAAATTTGCTTGCCGAGGTTGCCGACGAAATTAACCGCCGCTTCAATGATTTTTTAGAAGCCGAATGCCTTGATACAGGCAAGCCAATGTCAATGGCGTCACATATTGATATTCCACGTGGTGCAGCAAATTTCAAGATGTTTACGGATGTTGCCAAAACCGTCGCAACCGAATGTTTTACAACGCCAACACCAGATGGCACCGGTGCTTTAAATTATGGCCTTCGTCGTCCGCGCGGCGTGATTGCGGTCATTAGCCCGTGGAATTTGCCATTATTGCTTATGACTTGGAAAGTTGGCCCTGCATTGGCGCTTGGTAATACTGTCGTGGTTAAACCATCAGAAGAAACCCCATTAACTGCAACACTACTTGGTGAAGTAATGCAAAAAGTTGGTGTTCCAAAGGGTGTTTATAATGTGGTTCATGGCTTTGGCCCGGATTCAGCTGGGGCATTTCTTACCGAACATAAAGGCGTAAACGGCATTACCTTCACAGGTGAAACCCGTACTGGTGAAGCAATTATGCGCGCTGCTGCTGGTGGCATCCGCCCGGTTTCAATGGAGTTGGGTGGAAAAAATCCGGCACTTGTTTTTGCTGATTGTGACATGGAAAAAGCCATCGAAGGCACAATGCGTTCTGTTTTTGCAAATTGTGGTCAAGTTTGCTTGGGTACAGAACGTGTATATGTTGAGCGTCCAATTTTTGATGAATTTGTAAAACGTCTAAAAGCTGGTGCTGAAAACCTTAAACTTGGTCGCCCAGATGACCCTACAACAAATCTTGGACCGTTGATTTCGCAAGAGCACAAACAAAAAGTTCTTTCTTATTACAAAAAGGCGGTTGATGAAGGGGCAAATGTTATAACTGGCGGCGGTGTTCCTGATATGGGTGACATGAATGATGGCGCATGGGTTGAACCAACAATCTGGACTGGTCTTGCTGACGATGCTGCTTGTGTTCAACAAGAAATCTTTGGGCCTTGTTGCCATATCCGCCCATTCGATACCGAAGAAGAGGCAATCAAACTTGCCAATTCAACAGATTATGGCCTTGCCGCAGCGGTTTGGACAGAAAATTCATCACGTGCGCACCGTGTAGCAAGCAAAATGGATGTTGGCATCTGTTGGGTAAATTCATGGTTCTTGCGTGATTTACGCACCGCATTTGGTGGCGCAAAGGCATCGGGCATTGGTCGTGAAGGCGGTGTCCACTCACTCGAATTCTATACTGAAATTACAAATATCTGCCTAAAATTATAGGATATAACATGAGCAAAGAAGAAAATATCAAAAAAGCTGCGGATCTCCTCTATGCAGCATCCACATCAGGACAGGCATGCGATCCTATCCGTACCCTGATTGATGAAGGCGACCTCGATGCCGCCTATAAAATTCAGGAAATTAATACCAAGCGCGGTCTTGATGCCGGTCGTCGTTTGGTCGGTCGTAAAATTGGACTAACCTCCAAAGCGGTGCAGAACCAACTTGGCGTTGGTCAGCCTGATTACGGCATGTTATTCGCCGATATGGCGCGTACTGAGGCTGAAGAAGTCAAGCTCTCCGACATTCTTCAGCCAAAGGTCGAAGCAGAAATTGCATTTGTATTAGGTAAGGATTTAGACAATCCCAATGCCACAATGGCAGAGGTTTTTCAGGCGATTGATTATGCTGTTGCGGCGATTGAAATCGTTGGTTCGCGTGTGAAAAATTGGGATATTAAAATTACCGATACAATTGCCGATAATGCTTCAAGCGGTCTTTATGTTCTAGGTTCAAGCCCTAAGAAACTATCTGATTTTGATCCACGTCTTTGCGGAATGGTGATGGAAAATAAGGGTGAGCCGGTATCGGTTGGTGCGGGTGCTGCATGTCTTGGTTCACCATTGAATGCGACATTGTGGTTGGCGCAAGTGATGGCAAAAGTTGGTTATCCAATGCGGGCAGGTGACACAATTTTATCTGGTGCCTTGGGGCCAATGGTTGCGGTTAAACCGGGTGATGTTTTTGACGTTAAAATTAACGGTTTAGGTCGCGTGTCGGCATTCTTCTCTGAATAAAGGATTGTATCATGAGCAAAAAAATAAAATGTGCGATTATCGGTTCGGGGAATATAGGAACTGACTTGATGATAAAAGTAATGCGCAATTCCCAAAATCTGGAAATGGGCGCAATGGTTGGGATTGACCCAAATTCAGATGGTCTTGCACGTGCAGCACGTCTTGGGGTTCCTATCACACACGAAGGTATTGATGGCCTACGTAAAATGCCAAACTATGATGAAATTGGCGTGGTATTTGATGCAACATCTGCAAAGGCACATATTTACAATAATGACCTTTTGCAAAAAGACGGCAAAAAGGTGATTGACCTTACGCCGGCTGCGGTTGGCCCATTCACAATTCCAGCAATCAATGGTGATGAACATATTGATGCGCCAAATGTGAATATGGTTACTTGCGGTGGTCAGGCAACAATACCGATGGTTTATGCCGTTAAGCGCGTTTCAAAGCGTGTACCATATGCGGAAATTGTGGCATCTATTTCATCGAAATCTGCGGGTCCTGGCACGCGTGCAAATATTGACGAATTTACCGAAACCACGTCATTGGCAATTGAAAAATTGGGCGGTGCAGAGCGTGGTAAAGCGGTAATTATTCTTAACCCTGCTGAACCACCACTTATTATGCGCGATACAATTTTCGTATTGTCACAAGGTGCAAGCCAAGAGGATATTGAAAAATCCGTGCTTGAGATGGTCAAAGACGTGCAGAAATATGTCCCTGGCTATCGCTTGAAACAAAAAGTTCAGTTTGAAGTTATCGGCGACAATAACCCAGTTCGTATTCCAAAAATCGGTTATTCAACAGGTCTTAAAACCACAATCATGTTAGAGGTCGAGGGCGCGGCACACTATCTCCCTGCATATGCCGGCAACCTTGATATTATGACCTCGGCGGCACTTACATCCGCTGATCATTGGGCAGCAAAACAACTTTCAAAAGAGGTGGCGTAATGGCTAGACCTAATCCAAATAAATTATATATCCAAGACGTGACTTTGCGTGATGGGATGCATTCATTGCGCCATCAATTTTCAATCGAAAATGTTAAAGCAATCGCCAAAGCATTGGATGATGCCAAGGTCGATTCAATCGAAATTAGCCATGGTGATGGTATCACGGGATCGACATTTAACTATGGCTTTGGTTCACACGACGATGTGGAATGGATTGCCGCAGTTGCCGAAGTTTGCAGCCATGCCCAGCCAGCAATTTTGCTTTTGCCAGGTATTGCAACCGTACATGACCTAAAAGAAGCACATGCAGCAGGCGCAAAAAGTGTTCGTATTGCAACCCATTGCACCGAGGCAGATGTTTCAAAACAACATATCGAGGCGGCACGAAATATCGGTATGGATACCGTCGGCTTCTTGATGATGAGCCATATGATCGATATTCCAAAACAAATCGAACAAGCGAAATTGATGGAATCTTATGGTGCAGAGTGTGTTTATGTCACTGATTCCGCGGGTGCAATGTTGCCGAAAGATTATTTTGAACGTGTAAAGGCGGTTCGCGAAGCGCTTAAACCTGAAACCGAAATCGGCGTTCATACCCACCACAATTTAACAATGGGTGTTGCCAATGCCGTTGCAGGTATTGAAGCCGGCGCGGTTCGTGTTGATGCTTCATTATCTGGTCTTGGTGCAGGTGCAGGTAATGCCCCACTCGAGGCATTGATTGCTGTCCTTGATAAAATGGGAATTGATACGGGGTGCGATCTTTTCAAACTTATGGATGCTGCCGATGATTTGGTGCGCCCATTACAAGATAGACCAGTAAGGGTTGATCGTGAATCTTTATCTCTTGGTTATGCTGGGGTTTATTCATCATTCCTTCGTCACGCAGAAAATGCGTCAAAAACCTATAATGTTGATACACGCACCATCCTTGCAGAGCTTGGCAAGAGAAAAATGGTTGGCGGTCAAGAAGATATGATTATTGACGTCGCATTGGATATTCTGAAACAACGTGGAGTGGACGCATGAGCCTGATTACTGATTTAGCATTATTTGTTGATAATGCCGCGCGAACTGCGACCGCAATTCCGCAATTAACTGATTCAAACCCTAATATTACTATGGATGATGCCTATGCGATTCAGGCATTGTCAATTGCCCAACGTCGTGCGCGTGGTGAAACTCGTGCCGGATATAAAATGGGTCTTACTTCGCGTGCAAAAATGGTGCAGGTCGGTGTTGATGAGCCGATTTGGGGTAGATTAACCAACCAAATGCGTGAAGTAGAAGGCGCGGTTTTATCAAAGAAAAAATACGTTCACCCGCGCGCAGAGCCAGAGGTCGCGTATCTTTTAAAGCGCCCTCTTGAAGGCAAGGTTTCAGCGCTTGAGGCACTAGATGCCGTTGAGGCGGTTGCACCAGCAATCGAAATTATTGACAGCCGTTATGCAAATTTCAAATTTGCCTTACCAGATGTAATTGCCGATAATTCATCATCATCTGGCTTCTATATTGGCAATTGGCATTCAAAAGCCACCGATGTTTCAAATCTTGGAATATTGTTAGAAGTAAATGGCCGCGCAGTGCAAATTGGCTCTACTGCCGCGATTTTGGGTAACCCTATTCGTTCGCTTGTTATGGCTGCTGACATGGTTTCCCGCTCTGGTGAGCGCCTAGAGGCTGGTGATATTATTCTTGCGGGTGGTGCAACCGCGGCCCACGCCCTTAGTGTCGGTGAGCATATTCGCGCAACATTTGAAAAAATGGGGCAGGTTGAATTTGTAGTGGGGGAATAAATGCCAATTATTAATATTATGCTAGTCGAGGGTAGAACCCAAGATCAAAAGCAAAAACTTGTAAGTGCGATCACTGATGCTGTTCACGAAAGCATTGGCGCACCAAAAGAGGCGGTTCGTATCATTATCAATGAAACTCCCGCCAATCATTTCGCCATTGGTGGCGAATTTAAATTCGCTAAAAAACAAGAATAGCGGATTACTTAGAGGAGGAAAGAGAATGAAAAAGATAAAGATAGCAGCGGTAGCGTTGCTTGCGGCAATGAGCTTTGCAGGAACAGCACAGGCTGGCTCAGAATTATTCCCAGGGATTTCAACCGGTATCCCATTGGGTGCGCCGTTGCCAGAAGGCGTTTGGGGCGTTGGTATCGGTACAACAGGAACCCGTGACTTGGGTGGTGGCGTTGATTTAAAAGTTAATGCAGCTGCGCCTTGGATTATATGGTCAACTCCTTGGAAAGTTGCGGGCGGTACATTGGTTCTCGATACCGTTACCCCTTATGTCAATGCCAGTGTTAATGGCAATGGTGTTGCATCTGGCTGGGCCAATACGTTTCTTGATGCACAAGTAAAATGGAATTTAGGCGATGGCTGGTTTGGCGGTTTCCAAGCTGGTGCATATTTGCCAAGTTCTTCTGATGTTGGTCGTGACTGGTCATCATTCCAAGGGATTGGTGCGATTTCATATCTTGGACAAGGTTATGACCTATCTGCAACTTTGGTTTATGGTACAGGTAAAGACAGTGCAGGTGCACCAGATTGGATGAACCTTGATTTAACTGCGACCAAGGCATTTGGAAAATGGGAATTGGGTGCAGTTGGTTTCATGTCACAAGATTTAAACAATGCGGCAGGCTTTAAACAAAGCCAGACAGCAATTGGTCCATTGGTTGGCTATGATTTTGGTGCCTTTAAGGTTCAAGCAAAATATACCCAAACAGTATCTGAAAAGAACTATGGCGGTGATGACAAGCGCTTCTGGCTTACCGTCATCAAACCTCTTTGGATGCCTAAAAAGTAAAGCAAACATACTTTTAAAGTAATTTACAATGAATATGGCGGGGTTATTTTACCCCGTCAAATTTCAATAGGGCATTATCATGCAAAACAAATTCAAATCCGCAATTCGTTCCAATATTCAATATGGCTTATGGCTGGCGTTGGCCGATCAATATAGTGCGGAAATATCTGCTGGTGCGGGGTTTGACTTTCTCTTGCTTGATGGTGAACATTCGCCAATAGATTTGCGGACTATTTTAGGACAATTACAGGCAATTGCCGCCTATGATATTGCGCCAATTGTGCGCCCACCAAAGGATGATGCGGTCTTAATCAAACAATTGCTTGATATTGGTGTAACAAATCTTTTGATTCCAATGGTTGATACACCTGAACAAGCACGAAATATTGTTGCTGCTACACGTTATCCACCACAAGGTATTCGTGGTGTTGGTGCCGGTATTGCGCGCGCTGCAAGATGGGGAAGTGACCCACAATATTTAATGCAGGCAAATGATAATATCTGCCTCATATTACAAATTGAAACCGTAAAAGGGCTTGAAAACCTTGAAGAAATTGCCGCAACAGAAGGCGTTGATGGTATTTTCTTTGGTGCAGTTGATTTATCAGCATCCATGGGGCTTTTGGGGCAACCAAATCATCCTGACGTAAAAAATGCGATTTTAAACGGCATAAAGTCGGTTAAAAATATTGGTAAATTTGCGGGCTTCCTCTCTGCTGATAATTTTGTTTCAAAAGAATATATTGCGTCAGGGGCAAATTTTGCGGCAATTGGTGTTGATACGCTTTTGCTTTCCAATGCCGCACGCAAGCTTGTTAGCGAATTTAAAAATCCTGATAATGAATTTACCGAAGGGGCATATTAATGGAAAAGTCACCTGAAATTGGTCGTGAAATTATTACCAAGTCCCATAAAAATAATGTCTTGGATTTTGGTGCTGGCGAAAATGTGATTTTTATTCATGGTTCTGGCCCAGGGGTTTCTGCATGGGCGAATTGGCGGCTTGTGATTCCTGAATTAAAAGATAAATATAGAATTATTGCCCCTGATATGGCTGGCTTTGGTTTTACAGAGCGTAAAGCGGGTGAAGTTTATAATCGTGAAAATTGGACTAACCAACTTGTCGAAATAATGGATGAAATGTGTGTCGAAAAAGCACATTTTGTCGGCAACTCATTTGGCGGCGCAATGGCGTTAGCGATGGCAATAGAACATCCAGAGCGCGTTGGTAAAATCGTGCTTATGGGAAGCGTTGGGGTTTCATTTCCAATTTCAAAAGGTCTTGATGATGTCTGGGGTTACGAGCCATCAATAGAAAATATGCGTAAATTGCTTGATATTTTTGCGTATGACCGTGGCTTGGTAAACGATGAATTAGCACGCCTTCGCTATGAGGCATCAATTCGCCCAGGTTTCCAAGAAAGCTTTTCATCAATGTTTCCGGCACCTCGTCAAAGATGGGTTGATGCACTAGCGTTTGATGATGAAAAGATAAAACACATCCCGCACGAAACATTGGTAATACATGGGCGTGATGATTTGGTTATTCCGCTTGAAAACTCAATACGTTTGAATCAATTAATTGATAAATCGCAATTGCATGTTTTTGGGCGTTGCGGGCATTGGACGCAAATTGAGAAAACCAAAGAGTTTTGCGAATTATTACGCGACTTTTTCGGTTAAAAATCAACTTCGTTGATTTTTATTGCTTTGGGCGTAATTTCAAATTCCATAAAACCATTTTTGCATCCACGTGCGCGGTATGATGCTGCCGATGGGGCGGTGATAAACAATGTGTCATGAATTTTTTGTGCCGCAGGTTTATGTAAATGCCCGCTTAGAACGAGATCTATTTTTGCCTGCCTGATTGCGAGAAGTGCAGCCTTTGCACCAAAAACCTTGTATTTGATTGGCGCATCTAAAACCCTATTAATTGGATGATGGGCAACAAGGATAATTTTTGATTTTGCATGCGTTTTACGAATTTGTAGTATCTTATTAATCTGCGATTTCGAAATTGCACCATTTGCCCAATTATTATCCGGCAGTATGACGCGCGCCGTATTAAGCCCGATAATAACCACATCATTATCAATTAAAATTGGCTCTAAATCTTGGTTGATGTGCCGCTTATATAGTTTGTACGGCTGTGTTATGCGCCTGAAAACTTCCCATTGGGGCATGTCATGATTGCCGGGTACAAAGAATTTCTTAATTGGAATTGATGCGAAATATTTTTCGGCGGCAATAAATTCATTTTGGTAGCCATTTTGTGTGATGTCACCGCTAATGATTAATAAATCAGGTGCAGATTTGATAATTTTGTCGCGTAATATCTCTAAAGTATTCTCGTTTGCCGCACCAAAATGTATATCTGATAGATGAATTATTCGCATTAATTACCCTTTGCCAGCGATTATAACATTTAAATTTGGTGTGGCACATAAGTTATATGTTTGTCTTGTAAGAATAAAAATAAAAAATCCATAAAGACGCATCTTTGAGTAGTTGATTAGTTTGACCTAAAGGTTAATAGTTGGTCACTGTTGAATTAATGGGCCGTGAAATGAAAGAAAAACGCAATACTATATTGATTGTCGATGATGAACCACAAATCCGCAAAATGTTGGACTTGTTCCTTACAGAAAGTGGGTTCAAAGTTATTGAGTGCGAAACCGGAAAACAAGCGGTACGTATGACGGCGTCAATAAAACCAGATTTAATTTTACTTGATCTTGGTTTGCCAGACATTGAGGGTAAAGAGGCATTGGAAACCTTCCGCCAATGGACCAATGCACCGGTTATTGTAGTTACTGCACGACCGGAAGAGGAAGAAGCCGTTGAATTGCTTGACGCCGGTGCCGATGACTATGTTACCAAGCCTTTCAATGTTGAGGTTTTGCTCGCGCGTGTGCGCGCGGCGTTGCGTAAAGCAGCCATCAAAGAAGTTGGCGATAGTGAAATTAAAAATGGTCCGATAAAAATTGATTTGGTTCGACATGAAGTTTTCTATGGTGATAATCTTGTTTCGCTAACCCCAAAAGAATATGATTTATTACGATTATTTATTACTAATCGCGGCAAAATGCTTACTCACCGAAATATTTTGAAAGATGTTTGGGGCTCTGCGCATACTGATAACGTTCAGTATTTACGCGTTTATATTGGGCAATTGCGTAACAAACTTGGTGCTTATGGCGATGTATCAGAACTAATAGTATCAGAATCAGGTATTGGCTATCGCATGGAAGTATTGAACGATTAATTTTTATCCATTTTTAATTTTATTACGAGTTTTAAATAATCGTAATTAAATCTAAAAAAAAATATTCTCCTATCAAATATTAGGAGTTTAAGATGCTAAACTGGATTATAACATTTTTCATTCTTGCGATTGTTGCCGGATTTTTCGGGTTTGGTGGTCTTGCTGGTTCGTTCGCCGCAGTTGCCAAATTTCTAACAGCGGTTTTTGTAGTGCTGTTTGTGGTATCACTGGTTTACCGAATGATTACAGGTAAAAGTTCTGGGGCACCGCTCTAACAATTTCATAATGATAAAATCTAAAATAAAAAGCACGGAATTTTCCGTGCTTTTTGTTATTTGAATAGCATTTCAAAAATGGCTCCACCTTTAGGGTGGTTTGATGCCGATATTTCAATATCAAGCAATTTACCAATTTCGCGTGCAATTGAAAGCCCAAGTCCCGTGCCAGTATTTTTTTTATCTGCTTGCTTAATGCGGGAATATTTTTCAAATATTTCGCCGAAACTTTCAAGCGGAATACCAACACCATAATCACGAATTACAAGAATTGATTTTCCATCTTTATTTTCATACCAAATATCAATTTTTACATTTTCGCCATCATTGCCGTCTGCAGAGTGGATTACGGCATTTTCTATAATTATATCAATCATTCGCGCCAAAAGTTTCAAATCAGAATTGATAATTGTATCATTATCAATATTCAAAAGATTGATTGATGCTTTGTGTTTGAGACGCCCAGCAAGCAATAATGCGTCTTCGATGGCTTCTTTTACATATATCTGTTCAATACGTTTAGTAACCAGCCCTAGTTCAAGTTTCGATAATTCAAGTATATTTGAAACATACCGATCTAAGCGGTGGCTTTCTTTTAATGAAGTTTCGATTAAAATATTACGTTTTTCTTCCGATAATTTGGTGTGCATCATGCTAAGCACTTCTAAAGAACCAATAATCGATGCCAAAGGTGTTTTTAAATCGTGCGAAAATGATGAAAACATTCGCCGTGTTAAATCATTATTATCGGACATTTTATTGCTTTCCAAGTTTTATGCGAAGGGTTTCAGGATCAATTGGCTTTGCAATAAAATCATCCATACCGCAAATTAAACAATTATCACGGTCACCAGCAAGACCATGGGCAGTTACCCCGTAAATTAAATTTTTGAAGCCTTTTTGTGCTTCAATAGCGCGAATTTTTTTTGTAGCTTCAAAGCCATCAATGCCGTCCATTTCAATATCCATTAATATGGCATGAAAGGGCTTTGAGCTGTTGGCCACCACATCGATTGCATCTTCGCCGGAATTCACTGCTTGGGTTGAATAGCCAAATTCTGCCAAAAGCATTTCGGCAACCATTACATTGGGAAGATAATCCTCAACAATTAAGACTGTGCCTTTATCATTTGTGTGATTATCTGCATCATCATTTATGGATTCAATATTCGCTTTATTTTTATCTATTTCAAGCGGTAGTGTGAGGGTGAAAATCGTGCCTTTTCCCAGCTTGCTTTCAACATTTAAATCGCCACCCATAAATTGCGCCAATGACCTTGAAATTGTAAGACCAAGCCCAGTGCCGCCATAGCGTCTTGTGATTGAGGCATTGGCTTGGGTGAATTTGTCAAAAATTTTCTCAAGATTTTCAGGTTCTATGCCGCTACCGCTATCTTGGAATTTAAGAGTGATGCCCTCTTCTGATGGCAAGCCGATAATTTTTATAAACCCATTTTCAGTGAATTTTATGGCATTCGAAACCATGTTGTTAACAATCTGCATTATACGAAACTTGTCGCCACAGAATGTTTGGGTTCCCAGTTTATTTTCAAGTATTAAATCAAGGCCCTTGCCACTTATCTGTGCGCCAAAAGAGTTCTCAATATTATCGAAAATTTCCGTAAATTGAAATAGAACCTCTTCAAGCTCGATTTTTTTATCCTCAATTTTAGTTATATCGAGGAGGTCATCAATTAGACGCCGCAATGCCTGTGAATTATTTTCAATAGTTTTTAGAATACGTTGTATTTCAGGGTCATCAAGTTTTTTAATCAAAGCATAGGTAAGACCGCTGATAACATTTAGAGGGGTACGTATTTCGTGGCTAATACTTGCCAAAAAAACTGTTTTTGCTTGATTGGCCGCTTCTGCAGCAATCATAGCTTTTTCAAGTTCGCCGCGCTGTCTTTCATTTTCTTTTTGCAGACGGTATTTAGTAAATGCCGAAGACATGATTTGTGGCAATAGTTCAAGATAAATTTGCGACACGTCCTTTACAGCATAATCGGCCGCACCAATTTGCAATGCCTCAATGGCAAGCCTTTCATCGCCACCAGCGGTGAGAAGGATTACGGGGATTTGGTTGCCATTCTCCAAAAATTCACGGATAAAATCAAGACCATCTTGACCTGGTAAATGATAATCAACCAAGATCAAATCAAACTCATTTTCACAAATTATCGCTTTTGCCGCTTCTGCGCTTTCTGCAATGGTTACTTCAAGATTATTACGGGCAAGTCGCTTTTGTAAAAGGCGGGCGAGGCCCTCATCATCTTCAATATAAAGAATTGATTTTAATGGTGAATTAGGCATTAACTTTTAATCGTGCTTTATGTTTGGTAGTTTAACAATTGCCAATAACAAACCAAGTTTTTGAATTGCTTCTGAGAAATTATCATATTCAACTGGCTTGGTTACATAAGCATTACAACCAAGCTCATAACATTTATCTACTTCGCGCGGGTTGTCCGTGGTGGTGAGAATTACAACCGGAATTTTATCTGTTCTGGTGTCTGATTTTAGCCGTTTTAAGATTTCGTAACCGTCAACCTCAGGCAGGTTCAAATCCAAAAGCACGAGTAATTTATCGGCATCCATATTGCTATCTTCATTAAAGAAGAAATCAAGCGCTTTTTGCCCATTGTCAAAATGCTGGATTTTATTGCAAATCCCTGCGCGTGCTAGATTCTTTTTGATAAGGTGGGCATGCCCCATATCATCTTCAATCATAATAATTTCAAATGCGGTTGCAGTACTGCTTAACATTTTCGCCTCTATATTATTTAAGTCTCAATTGCTTCAGGCGTTGTATCGCTTGAAGAAGTAATGAGTTTCTTTGGAATTGTGAAAATAAAATTTGTGCCTTCACCAACTTTGGAGGTGAAATCAATGTCACCTCCAAGGCGACGGATTGTTGCACGGACATATGCCATGCCAAGGCCTTCACCACGCACTTGGCCAACGTTTCTTGCGCGGCGGAAAAGTTCAAAAATTTTGCCCTTGTCGGCATCGTCAATACCGCGTCCATTGTCTTTTATTGAAAAACGATATTCGGAAGGGCCAGTGGTGCATGATATTTCAATTTTTGATGTAATATCATCGCGACGATATTTAATTGCATTTTCGATTAAATTGCCAAATATCTGGGTAAGTGCAACTTTATCAGAAACTACTATTGGCAAATCATGGACACTTAATTCAATGTTGTTTTCTTTGATTTCAAAACCCAAACTATCAACACAGGTTTCAACAAGTTGCTTTACATCAATTTTTTCTAACTTAATTTCATAGCGACCAATACGCGCCAAATCCAATAATGCCTTGGTAAGGTTATCCATTCTATCAACTGATGAGATAATGAAATTAACGCTCTCACCAATGTCTTTATGGATGATTTCATTGATTTGCTGTTGGTGATTTTTATCAATCTTGTCTGTGATTTTTTCTATCTCTTTATCAAGATCTTTTATCGAGAATTGTAATTCTTTTGAAAAGCCTTTGAGATTAACAAGTGGTGAGCGCAAATCATGAGATGTAACATAGGTAAAGGTTTCAAGTTCGGCATTAAGATGTTCAAGCTCTATTTCACGTTTCTTTTGCTCATCTATATTTACATTAATGCCAACAATTTTTGTAACGCGGTCGCTTGCATCTCTTAATGAGAATGTGCGCGACATATGCCAAACATATTCGCCATTGGCGCGCATAAGTCGTAATTCTGTTTGGTAAGAATTTCTTTCACCGGCAATCATCGCAGTTATTTGTTCGGCAAATTTTGGCATATCGTCAGGGTGAATATGGTGTGAATATTGTTCGGCATCTACACCACTTGCATGAAAATCATATCCCAATGCATTTTGATGGGCTTGTGAAAGAAAGATATTCCTAGTGTCAATATCATATTCAAATACGCCATCATTTACCGCATCAAGAACTGTGCGATATAAGTTTTCACTTTTCTTAATTCGCTCTTCCGCATGCATTAATGCCCGTTCTCGGCGTAAAATAAACATAAAGGCCCCAACGCAAAGGCCAAAGAACATAATGTTCCCAAAAATAATGGCGATTGAATAGTTGCGTGACAGTTTGTTATTTTCAATATAAGTTTTTTCAATCTCGGATAATTTGTTATTTATTCGGTTGCCTATCTGATCACGAAGCATATCCATTGATTGTTTTTGTTGAATTAAATCAGCTGCAGATGGAATGGCATCACGATAATTGTTTTTATTTTTAACCTGTGCATCGAGTAGGCTGGCGTAATTGATTATTGAATCTTCCCAATGTTCAATTTGTTGATATTCGCCAGGAATTTCTTTTGCTTTTTGTTTCGCAAGATCAAGGTCGTTTGTAAGTTTTGCATTTGCCGTTGTATATGGCTCTAGTAATGCTTGTGAGCCTGTAATTTGAAAACCGCGAACCCCAGTTTCCATATTTAATAGGTCAACATAAAGGCGGCGATATGCACGAGTAAGCTCGTATTCTTTTACCAGTTTATCGTCTGCGCTTTTGACCTTGTTAAAGGCGCCAGATAAAAAAAGCGAAAACCCAAAGAAAGACATGAAAAGCACAGTAATCATCAGCAATTGGTAATAAACCCTGCTTTGACTGTTATATTTCACGACTTTTAATGGTTTTCCCATTTTTACCTTATCTAATAAAATTGGTGTAATTGAACTTTTAGGTTCAATTACACCATAAACTTTAATTTATTCGTTTATTTTTTTGGTTTTGCTTCGTCCGCGGCGTGGGTAACTGCATTTCCTACGGCCGTCACATCTTTGCCAACACCTTTCACGGTATTACATGCAGAGCAAAGCATTAGGGCAGGAAAAGCGATAAAGATTACAAGTTTTTTCATTTTAACACCTATTTAGAAGACGCTTGATTGGGCGATAATAACCCGCGAAGGAAACTATGGGCAACATTTTGAATTTGATCGCCAATAGGAACCTGAAAGTTAAAGATATGCGCAATATTGTTTGATGTTTCAAGCCAAATATTTCGCATTAAAAGCACGGCAATCACCATCATTAAGATTACTGGTATAATTATCGCTGATATCGCCACATAAACCGGCGCACCATTGTGGATTAGGGTTAGGTAAATATAACTAAAGCCAAAGCCCATCAATCCAATGAACATCAAGATTGCAAACATCCCGAACAGAATAATTTTAGCAAGGTTACCGACAATATTTTTCAAATATGGCGACGATTGTGACAATCGTCCATTATTTAAAAGCAATTCAATGATTTGTGCTAGTTTAAACATATTCTGTTCCAGAGGTTTATGTTAAAGTTTAATTTGGTTTGCGGGTTAATAATGCGCCAATTACTACGCCAACACCTAGAGCAATCAATGAAGATTCAACGGGTTTGGCTTTAATTTGGCTTTCAACTTTTTTTGCATTATCTTTTGCTTGAACAGATGCATTGTCGAACCATGCACGCATTTGTTCGCCCAGTTTATTTGCGCCATCAGCAAGATCAGTCACGACATTATTATCATCAGTAACTTTTTCTTCTGCGTCATCGATAGCTTTTTTGACTTTGCTTCTAAGTCTTTTTGCGCCTTTTTCAATGTCGTGTTTTGCTAAGGCGGCTGTGCCTTTTGCGGCAAGTTCGGTTGCGGTTGAGAACATCACATAACTCCTTATTTTTGTTATATTCAAAACTTAGAGTGTCTGAACTAAGTATAAAATACCGCGCGCATGGCAAAAAATAAAAAAGTCGTAAAGATACTGTCTTTAAATAGGGGCGGGTGGGTTGTTATAACAAAAAAACTTGTTTATTTTACATCTTTTGGGCGGAGCAAAATGGCTGATAAGAATAAATTTAACTGGGAAGACCCATTTCTATTTGAACAACAATTAACTGATGAAGAAAAAATGATACGCGACAGTGCGAATGCATATTGCCAATCGGCTTTGCAACCGCGTGTTCGTGATGCTTTTCGTAAAGAATATACCGATCCGGCAATTTTTACTGAAATGGGTGAGCTAGGCTTGCTTGGCGTAACTGTTCCCGAAGAATACGGCGGTGTTGGCGCTTCTTATGTTTCTTATGGCTTGGTTGCACGTGAAGTAGAGCGTGTGGATTCTGGCTATCGCTCTATGATGTCGGTGCAATCTTCATTGGTTATGTATCCGATTTATGCTTATGGCTCTGAAGAGCAGCGTAAGAAATATCTGCCAAAACTTGCAACTGGTGAATATATCGGATGCTTTGGTTTAACTGAACCAGATGCAGGTTCTGACCCAGGTGGTATGAAAACCAAGGCGACCAAGGTTGATGGCGGTTACGTGATTAATGGCGCTAAAATGTGGATTTCAAATTCACCTATCGCCGATGTTTTTGTGGTTTGGGCAAAATCTGATGCCCATGATGGCAAAATTCGTGGTTTTATCCTTGAAAAAGGTATGAAGGGTTTAAGCGCACCAAAAATTGAAGGTAAATTATCACTTCGTGCATCTATTACCGGTGAAATCGTAATGGATAATGTTGAAGTACCTGAAGATGCGCTTTTGCCAAATGCAGAAGGTCTATCAGGGCCATTTGGCTGCCTTAACCGTGCGCGTTATGGCATTGCATGGGGTGTAATGGGTGCTGCTGAAGCTTGTTGGCACGCGGCGCGTCAATACGGCCTAGATCGCAAGCAATTTAATCGCCCATTGGCAAATAACCAGCTTTATCAAGCAAAACTAACTGAGATGATGACTGAAATTACCTTGGGTCTTCAGGCATGTTTGCGTGTTGGTCGTTTATTTGATGAACATAATATGGCGCCAGAAATGATTTCACTTATCAAGCGCAACAATTGTGGAAAGGCGTTAAATATCGCCCGCATGGCACGTGATATGCATGGCGGAAACGGCATCTCTGATGAATTCCCAGTTATGCGTCACATGGTAAACCTTGAAACCGTAAACACTTACGAAGGTGCTTATGATGTTCACACCCTTATTTTGGGACGTGCACAAACAGGCTTACAGGCATTTTTCTGATAATTTTCAAAGTATAAACAATTGTTGCTTTTAAAAAGCCCTGCAAATAAGCAGGGCTTTTTGTTTTAAATTCACAACAAATTACAATCTTTGATGTTTTATTTATGCAAATTAAACACATACGGCATAGGGTTTAGCTGTTTGTGGTATTTTGATGCGGCGTAAATATTTTATCTTATTGTTTTTACTAGGTGCTGCTTCGGCATTTTTGCTAAGTCAGCCGATAATTTATATCGCCTTATATTATGTTCTAATCGGAATATTTGTAAACCCGTTATTAATAGCAATTCCGTTTCTTTTTTCTATACTCTTGGGCGGCGTGTTGGCGTCATACATACTGCCTGACAGATTCAGTGAAGATGAAAAAGTGTTCGCTGGGGCTTTAATGACTTTTGGGCTATTAGTTACTTTGTCGCTGGTTTTGAATATAAAAATTGATTGGGATGCGAAAATTTCAACCAAAAGCGACATGAACCTAATTGAAAAAGGTGTAAAAATTAAAAACATTGCCGTTGTTAGTTACAATAGCCGAATTAGTAAAAAGGATGAAAGTTGTGACGGAAATTGTATTCGCGCTTTATTAAATCATCAGGTTGAAAAATATATTATCGCGCCAAGTCTTGAAGATGCAAATGCGGATGCCATAGGTTATTATTTTGAAAAACGTCAAAACTGCCCAGCAATTAATTATAGCATAGACTATGATGATAGGTATGCTGGCACATATGCATTGGCACAGGCTGCGGCGGGGAACTGCATAATTTCATATGAAACAAATTTGCGAGAAGCTGATTTCGTAATTGAAAAACTTGATAGCAGTACCATAGATCGAAAAGAAATAAGGCGTGTCTCGGCATTTACGCAAAGTGCTGGCAAATTAGAAAAAATTTATCAACAAAGCTTTCTTATTCAAGATATGGTCCTGTCTTTGGCTTTGTTCCAGATATTAGCGGTATGACAAGTGCGTCAACCGAACTATGGAAAATTCGTACAAAAATAGGCTCAATTGCGCAGGATGATTTAAGGGTTGAATTCAAAGATCTATTGGCGAAAAAACTTGGGCTTAATCTTGAATTAGATACTGCTGATATAGACGATTTACTTGATGCAAGTATAAAAAAGGTAATTGAAGGTAAGGTCGAAAACGCACTCGCGCAGCAATTAATTAATGATTATTTTTCGACATCTTTTCGCAAAGACAAGCTAAAAAATGCGGAGTTTCAGAATTTGCGCGTGAAATTATTAATAAAATCTCTATCTGATATGAATTACCTTATTCCTCTAGATGCATATACGATTATGAAGGGAAAAAAGGATCTAAGTTCGGAAACTTTACAGGCTATCGGAGATGCAATTTTCACAAGATTAGAAAACTATTATGACCGTGATTTTCGTATTAATAAAATGAGCGATGATGAACGTAAGCAATTTGATGCACTCGATAGTATAATTCATAATCTTCCGCCCAATGTTATTAAAAACCATGTTGCCGATTATAAGAAGATTATAAAAAATCGGGAATTACGCAAAAGCTTGGATTATTCTATGCAAAACATTGGTGATTTCGGCGATGACGGAAAAGAAATGATTTTCTATATTCTTGAGGATATTGCAATATTTGCCGAGGATCCGAAAAATAAGTATTTAGTTGATTCTCATAATTCGGTTTTGGAGAATGTTGGCTATGCCTTTTGCAAATTGGCAAAATTAGGTGATTTTGAGACAAGAACGAAATTTGAAAAATTTGCCGATTATCATTTATCAATGCAGGATAGCGTTGGTGTAGGTTTGTTGCGAAACGACAAATATAAAATCGGGATGGTAAAACTTGGAATGAATGAAGGGGATTTTAAGACACTTTTCAGAATCAAGGATGAACCTGGTAAAAATAAAAGGTTTTCTGATTTTAATGAAACTTATGAACAAGCTCAAAAAAACAATTGTGATTAAATCAAATTAATTTTCTAAAGACATAAAAAATTATGTCAATTTTTACGAAGCGGCGTATAATCAAGACATGGGACGGATTTAGTAAATTATAGCCAAAAAGGGGTGTATGATGTTAAATTCAAAAACTGGCATAAAGGTTTCTTTTGGCGGTGCAGTTGCACTGTTATTGACCGCTTCATTTGCGTATGCAAAGACCTATGACGGTTACTGCTATCAACCTGTAAATCCTAGTGACAATACAAAAACTAAAGGCACGATTATTGGAGCAGTTGCCGGCGCGGCATTGGGTAATGCAGTTTCTAAAAAAGGTAATAAAACCGGCGGCACGCTAATTGGTGCTGCGGTGGGTGGTGTTGCCGGAAGCCAAATTGGTGGCGTGGTAAAGAAAAGCAAAACCAAATGTTTGGAAGATAAATATTATATTTTATCGACATCTATGTATGCGAAACCTGCACCGGATGGCTATAAAATTGTTTATTACAAAACCCGCCCAACCAATATGGTCTATATTAGGCGCTAGCCACAGCTTGGTGCGGTTGCAATAAAGTTAGCGCACCTTTTTGAATGGTGAACTTGATTGGCGTTGGAAGTTCAATCAAGTCACCATCAATTGAAACCATTTCACGCCTTGATTTGGTGTTTAGGATAATTTGTTTGCCTTCCCATTTTTTAAGGCCTTCATCCTTTAACCAGTTTCCCAATAATAATTTTCCCAAAAAGCGTAGATGATCCCAAATATTCTGGGTTTTTGTGGCATAAATTGCTAATAAGCCATCGTTCAAAGAGCCGCGTTTAAAATTATCAAAGCTTGCACCTTCGGTTTCGGTAAATTTATTATTAGAAATTACGATTGCGGGGGAGCGAAATTTATATTTTCGGCCATCAACATTTAGATAAATTCGTTTTCTACTTAGTCGTTGGAATTCGCTTAATGTGTGCAAGAATAATTGTGGAAACATAATTATATTTGGAATTTCGCGATTTTCCTCACGAACTTGTGATGCTGATGGCATTGTTCCAATACTTGCCGCACAAAGATATAATTCATTATTTACAAAAGATGCATCAACAATTGCCTCATCATAACCTTGTTTATATGAGGCCAATGTTTCTTCTAATTGGGTTGGTATCCCAAGGTCACGTGCCAAAAGATTCATCGTTCCAAATGGAATAATCCCAAAAGCTTTCTTACGCGGCAATAATTTTGCCGCACTATAACGAATGGTCCCATCCCCACCACCAATTAATAATGGTAAGGGGGATGGGATAAGTTTTTCGAGGTTTTTATCCATATCCGTTCCTTCACAGAGGATTAATTCCCCATATTCAAGGCCGGAATTTTCTATCATTACTTTAAGATTTTCAGCACCCAAATTTTGTGCGGTTCCCGAAGCAATGTTCAGAATAATGTCGTATTTTGGCATTCATTCACTTATGTTTAATGTCTGTGGTTACCATGTCCATGTTTATGCTTTACATAATACATGCCCTGTGGACGGTCATAAAAATATGCAACACGGTAGCCTTTTGGTGGCGGAGGCGGCGCATAATATCCGCTATTATAAATATAATAACGGTTTGACATGCAATTGGCACGATTGGTTTCTTTTACCTGTGCCCCGACTTGGGAGCCAACAACACCGCCAACAACGGCACCTAATATTGAGCCTTCAGTTTTGTTACCATGCCCCGCTACATTAGAGCCAATTACAGCACCAGCAACCGCACCAATTACAGTGCCTTTTGTGCGCGTATTTGAATTTTTTTGATAGCAATAACCATCATAAGAACGTGCAGCCGCGGTTTGTGGCGCAAAGGCCGTGGCAATCGTGACAACAGTCAACGCAATCGCGCCACCTAATGAAGCCTGTCTTTTAATTCTTTCGCTAAACATATCGAATTCCTTTCAAACTGTTTTGCCACTTTCAAATTTTTTATTGCAAATTTTTAGTGGCAAAGTTTAGGTTTTATGGTTTTCGTCCCTAGTGAGAAGTTATTATCAATAGGATATGGCTTCTATATGGTGCTTAACCTAAAAAATAAAAAAGGAATAAATATTTCGTGTTCTAGATTCCAAGTCCAATAGGGCATGAAACGCCAGTACCACCAAGCCCGCAATAACCATCTGGATTTTTTGCCAGATATTGTTGGTGATATGTTTCGGCATAATAGAATGTGATGTCTTCTTTGATTTCTGTTGTAATCTGGCCAAGACCATGACGGGTTAATGCAACCTGATATTCTTCAAGTGCTTTTTGTGCGATGATTTTTTGCCCGTCTGTGGTTGGGTAAATGCCGCTTCTGTATTGTGTGCCAATGTCACCACCTTGGCGCATGCCTTGTGTGGGGTCATGGTTTTCAAAAAATACCTTCAATAATTCATTTAATGAAACTATTTTCGGATTATATACAACCATCACAAGTTCGGCATGTGCTGTGCCGCCTGTGCAAACTTCTTCATAGGTTGGGTTAGGGGTAAGGCCCGCACCGTAACCAACGGCGGTTACATAAACCCCGTCTTGTTGCCATAGTTTGCGCTCTGCACCCCAAAAGCATCCCATGCCAAGATATATGGTTTCTAGGCCTTCTGGAAATGGCGCAAAAATTGATTTTCCATTTACAAAATGGGTTGGTTCAACTGATAATGGGTTTGAGCGTCCGGCAAGTGCCTGTCCGGGTTCTGGCAATGATGTTTTGTTAAATAGCATTTTACCCTCGTATTTTTGTTGGCGTTTTTATTTTGGTTCGCAATGGGGATTTTCTTTTTAAAGTCGTTTTGGCCTTTAATGCCGATTTGGCTTTAATAGTTTTAGGTTTTTTATTTAATGTTGATTTTGCTTTTTTAAAGGGTGGGGCATCTTCTTCGCCTAAAGATTTTTTGCGGATTTGTTTTAATTTCAAGCCTTGGCGTAATGATAATGGTGCATTCATTGCACCCAAATCAGGATCATTGAATGCTTTGCCGTATTTTTCTAGGCGCTCATCAATGGATGATAAAAATTCCCCCTCCCATTCCGTAAGCTCGATATTATTGGAGGCAGACTGTTTCTTTACGCGGTTAATGTAAGACCGCGCACGTTTAATAAGTTTTTCGTCTTTTTTATAAAGCCCGTCTTCCATAGTAATAGTTTAGCGAATAAAATTATTATTGGAATATAGGCAAACACCACAATATATTTAGGATAAATATAATTTCACCCCGTAATGATACGGGGTGAAAATAATGCAATTTATTATATTTCACCAAGTGCGTGAAGATATAAATCAAGCATCATTTCTTCTTCGGCAACCGCTTTGGCGTCTTTTTTGCGACGTGCGATTACTTTGCGCAATGCCTTGGTGTCAAAACCAAGTGCCTTAGCATCGGCATAAACTTCTTTGAGTTGTTCTGCGATTTCGCTTTTTTCCGCCTCAAGATTTTCGATTTTAGAAACATAAAGTTTCAATTTCTCTTTTGATGACATATCAAGAGATTGTGGGGCGACAATATCGCTTTCTTCAAAACTCATGCTGGAATTCTCCTAAAATAATATCTGTGCGAATTGCACATTTTCTTGCCGGCTTGCAAGCTTTGGCAACAGATAATTTACATTATTACACCTTTGGTAAGCGTTTCAATGCGAAAGATGCCGCGCGTGGCCTCATCATAGTTCGGGTTATAATATGCCGAATTTTTATATGCGTTTAAGGCGTTTTTATAATCACCACGTTCTTCATAAATTGCACCTAATCCCGCCCATGCCGCAAAGTGTCGTGGTTCAAGCGCAACTGTTTTTTGTAAATCAACAAAAGCATCATCTTTTAATTCAAGTTGATATTCAACATTGGCTTTTTGGTTAAAGCCTTCGGCGAACATTGGCGCGCTTTGCGTTATTGTTTGCAGGGTTTCATAAGCGGTCTGTAAATCACCATTTTGATTATCTGTCATGGCCTCAACCATCAATAAATCAATTGATGGTGAACCAGATTTAGTGATTTCGGCAAAAAGCTGCATTTCAGCAGCCTCGGCATTTGTGGCATTGTCTGCGGCGCGCATTTGGGCGAATAAATCATCTACTGCTTGTTTGTGCTGTAAATCATTGTCAACTTTTAAAATCGTTGATTTTTCCCCGAAAAACATAAGACACAGCAACGATAGCCCTAAAAATAACAAGGGTCTGGAATATTTTGGCATGAAACCTTTTGTTTTAAGGTTTAGTTTCATCGTTTTACCGTTGTTTTGGCCTATAATTATGTATCTTGCCATTTCCAATATTGAATTAATAGCAACATTTAGTTATTAGGCATACAGGAAAAACACATGACAAATTCAACGCCAAAAACACTTTACGATAAAATCTGGGATAATCACTTTGTTTCTGCGACCGAAAACGGTGACGCATTGCTATTCATTGATCTTCACCTGATTCATGAAGTGACAACCCCACAGGCGTTTGCTGGCTTGCGTGCAAATAATCGCCCGGTTGCGCACCCTGAATTGACATTGGCAACAGCAGATCACAATACCCCAACAGAAAATCAAGAAGCGGGTATTGAAGGTGTTACCGACCCTGAAGCTAAATTGCAGCTTGAAACCCTTACCAAAAACGTTGCCGAATATGGCATTGAATATTTCCCGATGGGCGATATTAATAACGGCATAGTTCACGTTGTTGGCCCTGAACAGGGGCGCACACAACCGGGTATGACTATTGTTTGTGGTGATAGCCATACCTCAACCCACGGTGCATTTGCGGCATTGGCGCATGGTATTGGCACTTCTGAGGTTGAGCATGTTCTTGCGACCCAGACCCTTCGGGCGCGCAAAATGAAAAATATGGCAATCCGCGTAACCGGCGAATTGCAAAAAGGTGTAACTGCCAAAGATGTTGCACTCGCGATTATTGCCAAAATCGGCACTGCTGGCGGTACGGGTTCGGTCGTTGAATTTATGGGCGATGCGATTACAAGCCTTTCAATGGAAGGCCGCATGACGCTTTGCAATATGGCGATTGAGGCGGGCGCACGTGCCGGCCTTGTTGCGGCGGATGAAAAGACTTTTGAATATCTTCGCGGCAGACCATCTTCACCAAAAGCTGGACAATGGGATTTGGCGGTTAATCATTGGAAAAACATGCATTCCGATGAGGGCGCGCATTTTGATATTATTGTTGAACTTGATGGCAGCAAAATTAAGCCAATGGTTACATGGGGTACAAACCCAGAGCAGGCGATTGCGATTGATGAAATTGTCCCTACTGGTGAAAATCTTTCCGAGGGTGCCAAAGAAACATTTGATCGCGCAATTGAATATGTAAAACTTGAACGCGGGCAAAAAATCGAAGGTGTGAAGATTGACCGCGTATTTATCGGCTCTTGTACTAATTCGCGTATCGAAGATTTGCGCGAGGCTGCGGCAATTGCAAAGGGTCGTAAAGTTTCGGATGGCGTGCGGGCAATGGTTGTTCCGGGTTCTGGTCTGGTGAAATATCAGGCAGAAGAAGAAGGCTTGGACGAAATCTTTACCGCCGCAGGGTTTGAATGGCGTGAACCTGGTTGTTCAATGTGCCTTGGCATGAACCCCGATAAATTGAAAGCTGGCGAACGTTGTGCGTCAACCTCAAACCGTAATTTTGAAGGTCGTCAGGGCAGGGGGTCAATGACCCACCTTTGCTCACCAACAATGGCGGCATGGGCGGCGATTAAAGGCGAACTTTACGATTATCGTAAAGAGGGCTAATTCATATACTAAATGCTTTTAATAATACCGACTCATAATATCTTCTAACCAATAGAGGTGTTAAGTGGTCGAAAATTCCTTTGCAGGTCAGTGGATATCATCTTTTAATTTAAATGAAGATAGATATATGCTGGAGTTGGATTTAGTTAATGGCACACTTGAAGGTTATGGATATATGTTCCAAGCCGCAAATGGATTGCCAACATTTGTTTCTGAGCTAAAAAATATCAAAAATGAAAAAAATATTCATCAAAAATTTTCACTAAGGCCCATTGTCCTTAATCCAAACACGGGGTTGCCATTTAATTCCAATTCAGACGCTAAACTATTGTATCCTGATGCCTATTTGCCAGACGAGCTTGAAGGGACATTAATTTTTCTAAATGAGAATGATAGTATTCAAACACTGATGTTTTCTTATTTGCAAGCTGATAATAAGGTTGAATTTGTTATTAAGAGGAAACCTTTAGGACTTAATAAATCAAATATAAAAAGCAGAGATGATATTAAAAATTGGGATGAATTTAAACAATATGCGTTTTCAAGAGAAGCTGATGGAAAGATATTTCGAGGACAATCATCGGATTGGAAACTAAAAACTTCTTTTCACAGAACAAATCGCACTGACTTATGGAAATATATGGTAAAAGATATTCCACAGTTAGCAATACATTTTAGTTCTAACACTAATTTTTTATATGAAGTAACTAACTCAACACATTTAGCTGCCATTTTAAGTACAGCGCAACATCATGGTTACCCAACTCCACTATTAGATTGGACATTATCTCCATTTATCGCGGCATATTTTGCATTTTGTAATATCCAAGAAGAAGATTTTCGAGAACAAGATAATAAAGAAAGTAGCATAAGGATTTTTATTTTTAATATTCAAGAATGGCAAAATGAATTGCCTCAATTTTCAGATTTAAAAATAAGAAATCCGCATTTTTCGATTACTCAACTACAATCTTTTAATAATCCTAGATTTTTGGCACAGCAGTCTGTCTTAAGCCTTTGTAATATGGTTGATATAGAAGAGTATTTGCTATACCAAAATACTAATTTTGGTATAGATTTTATTGAGGCGATTGATCTTCCAAAGTCGCAATACAGAGAAATTCTTAGAGATTTAGAAAAAATAGGTGTTTCTTATGGGGCATTGTTTCCTGGATTAGATGGTGTATGCGGTACACTGAAACAGAAAAATTTCGAATATTAATATTCAATTTTGTATGGATTGTATAAAATTTCAATCATTGCATACGTAATTTTATGCTATATCTTTTTGTGGTAATCAAATTTGGAAAGTACCATGAGAAAATTACCTGCAAAATATAATTTCTTGCTTATGCCGTTTATCGTTACCTTCTTTATGACTTGTATCGTAAGCGCGGTTTCGATTTTAAAAAGCTATGGCTTTGGTGATGAGTTTATGGGTAAATGGATTACCGCATGGATGACGTCGTGGATTGTTGCATTTCCTGCGCTTTTGGTGATTTTGCCAAATGTTAAAAAGCTATTGGAAGTAATTACCGAATAAACCGCGACCAAAAGCACCCTTTAATTAGCGTTTTTATAAGCTATAAAGGCGGAAACGATTGGGTGCGATATGTTAAAATGCTTGGGCGCGATTGGAATATTGGTGATCGTTGGTGGCTGTTGTGAGCGTCCGACATATTATGCCGAAAATAACCCCGCAAAAACTGCTGCTGTAAAGGCAATGTGCGCCGTTGAGCAATCATCAGTTATTGAATTATGGAAATATCAATGCCGCAATCCAAAATTGTCGCGCGATGAATTATTGAAGCATGCTTCGGCAAACCTTCGCGAATATTCAAATCGTTATCAGCCGGCGATTACGCTATCTAATATCGAGATGGACGAAAACTGCACTAAGATTATTCAAAAACATGGTGGCTATTATGATTACGGCAAATCATTGGGCATCAAGGCCGAAAATTATTGCCTTGAACAAGGTGGCCTTAAATGGGGCAACCAAAAAACAATTTCATCGACTTGCCCAATTGGAAAGCCAATCGGGTTTTAATGGGCTTGCAAAGTTTTATTGTTTGCGATATTAAAATAACGTAACCCATTCAATCATATATTGGGTTTCCGTAAGCGTTTACGTTAATCAACGCATAACCTGTATGTTGCGGGCTATGCATTGGTTTGACCTGTAACTAATTTCTTACGGAGTAAAAATGAAAAAACTACCATCAAAATATGCGCCATTAATCATGCCATTAATCTTGTCATGCCTTATGACATGCGTTGTTAGTATGATTAGTCTTTTACGTGCAAATGGCTTTAACCAAAATGTATTTGACTATTGGTGTTCTGCATGGATGCTTTCTTGGGTAATTGCATTCCCCGTGCTTTTAGTAATTTTGCCAATAGTTAGAAAAATTGTCTCATTAATTGTTGAATAATAAAAAAGCCCCCTAAAAGGGGGCTTTGAATTATTTGTTTTTTGAAATGTAGTCTTGGTAGCGTTCAACACCTTCCAAGATAAGGTTCTTTGCAAAATCACGGTCTTTCCAACCTTGGATTTTGGTCCATTTGCCTGGCTCAAGATCTTTATAATGCGCAAAGAAGTGTTCGATTTGTGACAAAAGAATTGGTGGAACATCGGTATAGTTCTGTGTTTTGTCGTGGAATGCGGTAAGATCTGGAACTGGAACGCCAAGAATCTTCTCGTCGATACCTGCTTGGTCTTCCATCAAAAGAACGCCGATTGGACGAACGCGCAATACGCAACCAGGGATTAGCGGGCGACGGCCAACGCAAAGCATGTCAACTGGGTCACCGTCACCTGATAAAGTGTGCGGAATGAAACCATAATTAGTTGGATAGCGCATTGGAGTATAAAGGAAGCGATCAACAAACATCGCACCAGAATCTTTGTCAATTTCATATTTAATAGGTTCACCACCCATTGGAACTTCGATAATGACGTTTACATCATTCGGGACATCTCTGCCGACCGGAATTTTACTGATATCCATTGTATTTCCTTTTACCTGATAGTCTGCGGCGGGCAAAAACCTGCCGGTGCTTATTGTGCGTTTGCGAAAAGAGGCTTTAGGACAAAATTTTGATAATGCAAGCCCTATTTTAGGCTATGTGCGATTATTCCGCGATGATATGATGCTTCCGCTCGGCTTCTTCGCGTAAACCTTGCACTTTATCCTCTTCTGTAACGGTTGAAATACCCTTAAAGAACTTTCTAATCCAGTGGTCAAAATCATCGACTATGGTATAAACCGCCGGCACGAAAATCAAACTAAGCGCTGTTGAAAGCGTTAAGCCACCAATAACCGCAATCGCCATACCTTGGCGGAAAGCACCTGGCCCCGCAGATGTGAGCGCGTTTGGCATCATGCCTGCAATCATTGCAATCGAAGTCATAATAATTGGACGCGAACGTTTTAATGCGGCATCAATCAATGCTTCATAGCGTGGCATACCCTTGTTTATTGATTCAACCGCAAAATCCACCAATAGAATAGAGTTCTTGGTCGCAATACCAATAAGCATCAATAGGCCAATAAAGGATGTGATTGATAATGGTGCTTGTACCAAGAACAGCCCCAAGAATGCACCCGCAGGAGCAAGCAAGATAACCGATACAATGGTAATTGGTTGCAAGAAGTCTTTGAACAACAGCACCAACACACAATATACCAAGAATACGCCGAGTAGAATTGCGCCAAGGAATTGTGACATCATATCCGCCAAATCTTCGGCATCGCCACTATCTTTAATGCTTACACCTGGGCCTGGATTTTTATACCAGTCCTGCTTTTTGATTTTTTCAAACGCAGGGCCAAGCTGCATTTGGGCGCCGTTTTCATCGGTACCAAGACCAGCGGAGATTGTTACAACCCGTTGACGGTTTTCACGTTCAACGCGTGCTTGCCCGCCGCCATATTCAACATCTGCAACCGCGCTTAATGGTACGGATGCACCAGTTCCTGTGGCAACACGTAATGATTTGATGGATTCAATGTCGGCACGGTTTTCACGTGCAAGACGAACAAGAATTGGAATTTGACGGTCACCAGCATTGAATTTTGGCAAATTAGTCTGCACGTCACCATCTGTGGCAAGCCTAATGGCGGAGGCAATTGTCGCAACATTTACCCCAAGGCGTGCCGCCTCTTCACGGCGTGGAATGATATGAAGTTCAGGTTTGGTAAGGTCAGCAGATGATTTCAAATCCACTGCCCATTTAAATTTGCGCATTTCACCCATGATGCGTTTTGAGGCCGCCTCAAGTGCTTTGGGGTCGTTTGAAACGAGGCTGATTGAAACACCGCCGCCGCCAAAGCCGCCGCCAAACTGACTACGAATTCCTGGGATTTGTGAAATTTTTGAGCGCAATGCTGCTTCGTATTGTTTCTTTGTTACAGAGCGATCTTTACGATCAGTCATTGTGACGAAGAAACGACTTCCAGTTAGGTCGCCACGCGTTGATTGAACAACGTGTTTTGTGCCTTCTTGATCAAGGATGATTGCCGAAACTTCACGTGCCTTTTTATCAGCCTCCATCGGAGTTAGGCCGGGTGGCAAGTCAATTGAAATTTGTGTCAGTCCGTCATCAAGATCTGGCATAAAGGTTTTAGGTGTCATTGCCGCAGAAACAAGTGATACAAGCATGATTGCCATGCCGATACCAAAAGTTTTCCAACGGTTCGCCAGCGCCCATTTCAGAGTGTTGAGATACCATGTGCCAACCTTGCTTTCTTTATGTTCCTTTTCCTGTGGAACCATAAGATATGCCGCCATCAATGGCGTAATCAAACGTGCCACGGCAAGGGAACATAAAACGGCAACCGCAACGGTAATACCAAAGCTTTTGAAGAATTGCCCAACAATACCTGTCATGAAGCTAACTGGAACGAAAACAGCAACGATTGTTGAGGTGGTCGCAACCACAGCAAGGCCAATTTCATCTGCTGCTTCTAGTGCTGCAGGGTAAGGGCGTTTACCCATATCAATGTGGCGTTCAATGTTTTCAATTTCCACAATCGCATCGTCAACTAGGATACCAGCAACTAGGCCAAGTGCTAAAAGGGTAATACCGTTTAGTGTGAAGCCCATTAGCTGCATGACATAAAATGTCGGAATGGTTGATAATGGAATTGCCATTGCGGCAAGGAATGTTGCCCGCCCTTCTTTTCGCAATAATGCGAATATAGCAATCAAAAGCGTTAATAGTGCTAATACTGCTACTTCACCAACATGAATATGGAATAGCTTATCAAGTGCGAAAGACAGGGTAAATAATATTGCCCCAGTGATAACGGTAAAGGATATAATTACCCTCCACCCACCAAGGAATACCGAAACCACAAGCGTCGCTAATAATGCACCCTCTAACAATGATTGTAGTGATGAATCATAATCAGATTGAATGTATTCAGCAGGCGTATAGGCCGTTGAAATTTTAATGTCTGGGTGCGCTTTTTCAATTTCCGCAATTTTATCCATCACCGCATGATAGGTTTTTAGACCAGATGCAGATTTGGCACGCAATACTTGGAACATAATAACCGGTGAGTCATTATAACGCGCAATACCAGTAATATCTGATGCCCCATCACGAACATCGGCAATATCATCGAGGCGTAAAACACGGCCATTGCTTAGGGTTATTGGTGTTTTGCGTAATTCCTCAACCGAGCCAGCAGAACCAAGTGTACGGATTGATTGTTGTCCCGCACCAGTTTCCGCAACGCCCCCTGGGCTATCTATGTTCTGCGAACGCAAGGCACGTGAAACATCAGATACAGAGCCACCAAATGCATTAAGTTTATTGGGGTCAATGTCCACTGTGATTTGGCGGGTTGCGCCACCGAAACGGTTTACCTGACCAACGCCTTTAACACTTAATAATTGGCGTGAAATTTCATTGTCGATAAACCATGAAATATCTTCATCCGCCATTGTTGGTGCACGCAATGCGAAGATACCAACCGGGTCTTGGCTGTTAAAATCTACGCGTGATACGGTAGGCTCATAGATATCGGCAGGTAAATCAGAACGAATTTGCGCCACCGCAGCGCGCGCATCATCAACCGCTTTTGAAATATCGGTTCCAATTTGTAATTCCACAAAGGTGCTTGAATGGCTTGTTTGTGCGGTAGAGGTCATTTTTTTAACGCCCTCTATGCCGGTTAAAGCACCTTCAACCTTTTGTGTAATTTGGTTTTCAATTTCCGAAGGTGCTGCACCTGGCATTGAAATGTCCACACTAAAAGCAGGATAATCAATATCAGGGTTAGAGTTAATCGGTAATTTGAAAAACGCGCCCATGCCAAGAATAGTGAAGATAAAAAACAACACTATTGGCACAATCGGATTTTTAATTGCCCATGATGAAATATTGCGCATCTTTCAATTCCTTATTAATGGGCAGGCTGCGGCTTTTGTTGTGGTTTAGTTGCGGCAGGAGGGGCAAGCTTGTTGCCCTTGATATCAGTTTTAATTGGGTTGATTTTCTCATTTTCCGCAAGGAAAGATGCACCAGATGTTACAACCCAGCTTCCAGTTGGTGGACCGGTGATTAGTTCAACCAAATCGCCTTGACGTGCACCAAGAACAACTTTTTGTTTAGTTACACTTCCGTCTGGGCGCATAACAAATACTGATGAGCCTTCGCTATCGTACAAAATTGCTGATGATGGGATTGCATTCACCATTTTACTTTGTGCGCTGGCTTCACCAGTTAAAAACATTCCGGCACGCACGCTTGGTGATGTTTCAAGCGTGAATTTTGCGATACCTGTGCGTTTAGTTGGGTCAATTTGTGCCGGCATTTGACGCAATGTGCCAAAAACAGACGAGCCATCAGGCGCTTTGAATTGCGCAGCCATGCCAGCAGCAAGCCCGCCAATTTCGCTTTCCGCGATTTCGGCCCAAACCTCTAACGCGCCATTTGCAACGACAGTAAACATGGGGTTGGCAGAGCTTCCGGCAATGTCACCAACTTGGACATTGCGCGCGGTTACAAGACCCGCAACTGGTGATGAAATAATACCGTTATTTTGCATTGAATCCGATTTTGCTTTTTGTGCAACAGCAACTTCAAGGTCGGATTTAGCAGAGCTTACACGGGCTTGTGCTTGTTTAACGGTTTGACGTCGTGCTTCTAAAATGGCGGTTACGTCACCACGTTGGTTATCGAGGCGGGTTTTTGCTTGTTCATAAGCAGCTTTGCGGCGATCAATTTCTTCTTGTGATAAAGATCCAACTTTTTGAACTGCAAGCGCGCGGTCATATTGTGATTTTGCCTCATTAAACGAGATTTGCGCTTGCTCAAAAGATAGATTGGTTTCTTTTGGCCCGTTGATTGTGCGGTTCATAGTTTCATTTGCATTGGAAAGTGAAACTTCTGCCTCTGCTAGCGCCGTTTTTGCGCGACGAACCTGTGCTGCTAATAATTCGGAATCCGCGGCTACTTGGCGGCCGTCGAGGCGTGCCAAGGGTTGCCCAGCAGAAACATATTGTCCGGCATCAGCAAGAAGTTGAATAACCCTTGCGCCAGAAGAAGTTGGGTAAATACGTGCCTCGTTTTGGGCTTGTACTTGTCCCGCAATTACCACTTTTGGGCTAAGGTCGATTTGCGTTACCGGCGAAATGTTAACGGATTGGTTCGCGCGGCCTGGCCCTTTTTTCTCGGGTTCATTTTTCTTGTTCTTTGAACATGATGCAACACCCACCATGCTAAGTGCAATCATAACTGACGCGGCGACCTTTAAATATTTCTTATTCATCAAACTGCCCCCCCGGAAAACGGGTATTTTTAAAATCTACTATGCAAATTGGTTTCCCAAAATTATTTGAGACGTAATCTTTAGCTTCAGAAGTCAAATAGCGGCAGAATAAATTGCCAATCCATTTAACAGCTGTTTCTGATTTAAAATCACTATCAAAAGCCATCCTAAGCACCATACCATCGACAATGGCCATTAATATTGCTGCAAGCTCAAGAGTGTCTTGATCTTCATCAATTGCGCCTTGGTTTTTGCCAAGCTCGAGCAATTGTGCGAACAATTCTTGATATTCGATATATGCAATCGAGGCCGCATTGGCGAATTGAATATTGCGCATAGCCTCGGAAATTGATTCAGCGCATAATGCGCCTTGATCTTTTGAAAAGTTAGTTGCCGCAATTTCAGTCAATAGGCCGTGAATTGCATCCAAAAAATTGCTTCCATTTTTAACGTCTTCGGTTTTGGTGCGTAATGAATCAATTGCTTGGAAATTGGTTTCTTCGCTCATGGCGACGATGATTTCTTCTTTAGAAGAGAAATAACGATACAATGCGCCAGGCGACATTTCTGCACGCGCGCAAATTTCTGCCATCGATGTAGCATGAAAACCTTTTTGCTCAAAACAAAAGCGGGCGGCATCAAGAATTTGCCGTCTTCTGTTTTCTACTCTTTGTGGGTTGACTGTGCGCAAAATCACCTCTATTAAAAAAGCGAACGTTCGTTCTCTTATTAATAGGCGGAATATTAATATTGGAAGGATTGGTCAAGAGGAAAAAAACAAAATGTCTGAATTTTGTCACTTTCATGGTAATTAACACCGCGAACTGATAAAATCACATTAAGTTTTTGCAACAATTTGGGTAATTTAAAAATAAATCACAAGTCATATAATAAGGCTTATTGTTTAACGGTGTATATGATGTTTTCGTCTTTTAGGCATAAGTTTGCGTTAACCGCATCATTAATGGGCATTTTATCTCTTGGCGCATGCACGACCGATACGATAAAGGCAAATAAGGTTGTTAGTAAGGGTATAAAAGATAAAGGCGTTCATATTGCCGAATTCCGCGAAGATTTGACGGTACCTTCCGATTCCACTGTTGAATGGTGGCAAAAGTTTTCTGATGCAACGCTTGATAAACTTGTGCAAGACGCACGTGGTGAGAGCATTTCGGTACAAATTGCTGAGTCCCGCCTTAAACAGGCGCGTTCGCAAGGCGTTGCAACCGTTGCCGGCTATGCGCCACAGATTACTTTGTCTGATAAGGTTACTGGCTCAAAAGATGTAAAGGGTAGTGCTGATAAAACCAATACAGCAATTAATACTGCTAGCCTTGGCGCGTCTTGGGAGTTACCATTATTTGGTCGATTGAAAAATTCGATGGCTGGTGCAAAGGCAAACCGTGTTAATGCCGAACTTGGATTGGAGGCGGCAAAGATTGCAATGGTCTCTGATATTGCTGCCGCATATTTTGATTTACGTGCCTCACAAATTGCATTGTCGTATCTTGAAGATGATGCAGCGCGCGCCAAGACCCTGCTTGATATTTCTACGGAGCGCTATCGTGTCGGGTTGATTTCAAAAACTGATTTGGCGCTGACGCAATCGCAATATGCGTCTATTGCATCCCAAATTCCTGATGCCAAAATTCGACTTCGTGCCGCGCTTGATCGTATAACAATTTTGCGTGGCCTTAATCCTGGTGAACTTGATAGCTTCTTGGCACTAAAGGACGGTGACGGGTTTTTGTTTAAATCAAATGTTCCAAATGTTGTAAGTGTGCCGGCTGATTTTGTACGCCGTCGTCTTGACGTTCGTCAGGCAGAGCAACAGGCGATTTTGCAGGCCGCTAATGTTGGAATTAATCAGGCTGATTTGTATCCGCGCGTAACGCTTGGCGGTGCAATTTCGATTGCGTCATCTGCGGTTGGTAATCCGATGCCAGTTGATGTTACTACAAATTCTTATTTTCCATCAGTAAGCCTTCCTCTGTTTGACTTTGGTCAAAGGTGGGCGTCTGTTAAAGTTGCTGGGCAACAATTCCGCCAATCAATGCTTACCTATAAACTTACTGTCCTAAATGCCCTTGCCGAGGGACAGCAAGCCTTGTTGAATTATAATGAAGGTTCAGTTCGACTGGCCGCTAGTATGGATAATGAGCAGGCGGCAATGGTTCGCCTACGCGCGGCCGAAAAATCTTATGAAGTTGGTCTTATTTCGATGAAAGAGCGTATCGATGCCGAGCGGGATTATTCAAGTGCGCGTCAGCAAAGACTTGCTTCACAGGCAAAATATTCTGACACTGCAATCGGTATTTATCGCACCTTTGCCGGAAGCCCAGAAGTAGTGAAATAAAAACATAGTTTTCCCCGATATTTTGCAGCATTTGAGCCAAAGAATATTGAACTTGTGACAAAATTGGGTCTATTAATCAAAGATTAATTTTAAACAACGCGCAGGTGCGCGGGGCGGAGATATTTATGCGTCTTACTATTGAACGCGGTGCATTACTTAACGCATTGGGTCATGTCACAAATGTGGTTGAAAGACGGACAACGGTTCCGATTTTATCAAATGTTTTAATCGAGGCGCGTGATGGGGTTGCAACTTTTGCTGCCACCGACCTTGATATCGAGGTTATAGACGGTGCAAATGCCGATGTTGAACAAGTGGGTTCTTTAACAGTTCCTGCGCACACTCTTTATGACATCGTGCGTAAACTTCCAGAGGGATCACAAGTAAAGCTTGAACTTGCCAATGATAGTGGCCGTATTTCAATTACATCTGGTCGTTCAAAATACTATCTTCCAGTGTTACCGGCATCTGATTTCCCATCGCTTGGCGTTGGCGATTTTGATAAAACATTTGAAATTGAACTGCCTGCCTTGTCACGTTTAATCGATAAGACAAAGTTTGCGATTTCAACCGAAGAAACTCGTTATTATTTGAACGGTATTTATTTTCATGGTGCGACTGGTGATTCTGGTCCTTGTTTGCGTGCCGTGGCAACCGATGGTCACCGTTTGGCGCAGTCTGATTACCCAATGCCAGAGGGTGCAAATGATATGGCGGGCATTATTATCCCGCGTAAAACTATCCTTGAGCTTCGTCGCCTCCTTGAAAGCGAAGAAGAAGTGGTTGAAATTGCAACTTCGGAATCAAAAATTCGCTTCTCGCTTGGTCGGGCTACCTTAACCTCAAAAGTTATTGATGGTACTTTCCCTGATTATGAACGGGTTATCCCAAAAGAAAATCCGCATGTGATGACTGTTGATAATTCTGAATTTGCGCGCGCGGTTGACCGTGTAGCGACCATGGCGGTTGAGCGTTTGCGCCCAATCAAACTTGCGTTATCGCACGATAATTTAACACTAACATTCTCTAACCCAGAGGCTGGTGAAGCCCGTGAAGAGGTTGAGGTGCAATACGATGCACCTGAAATCGAAATCGGTTTTAATGCGAAATATCTTCTTGATATTGCAGGACAGGTTAGCAATCAGGCATTGTTCTATTTCCGTGATTCTGCTTCGCCAACCTTGGTCAAAGACGCAACGGATCCAAACTCACTTTACGTGCTTATGCCTTTACGGGTGTAGTTTTGAGTGCGGCGGATTTTTATGGTCTTAAACGGCTAATACTTACACAATTCCGCAATCACGCCCGTCTTGAAATAAGTCCAAAAGCAAGTGCTATTGCCCTTATCGGTCCGAATGGAACTGGTAAAACCAATATTTTAGAGGCAATTTCAACGCTTGGCCCTAATAAGGGTATGCGCGGCGCGGATTTATCTGAAATGTCGCGTATGGGCGATGATGGCGGCGCGTTTGCGGTTTCCGGTCTTCTGGGTGACGGTGGCGATGAACATCGCCTTGGTGTGGGCCATGAAAGTGAAAGCAATCGCAAAATAACGCGCCTTGATGGTCGTGAAATTCCCGCGAAGCAAACGCTTGATATATTGCGTATGATATGGCTTACACCGCAAATGGATAGGCTTTTTGCCGCCACCCAAAGCGAAAAGCGTAAATTCCTCGATCGTATTGTGGTTTCCTTCATGCCAGAAGTCTCGGCGCAGCTTGGTGCATATGAAAAACTAATGCGTGAAAGACAAAAATTATTAGAAGAAAATGTTCGCGATAAGGTTTGGCTAAAAACCCTTGAAGAGCAGGCGGCATCGGCGGCAATTGCGATTGCGGCGGCACGGATTGAAACCCTTGCGGCATTACAAAATGAAATTCTAAACCGACCAGATGGGGAGTTTCCAAAATCGCAATTAATTCTGCGTGGCGATATTGAAGAGCAGGTTTCACAAGGTGAAAGCCACATCAAAATCGAAAGCGCCATTGCAGAAAAATTACATGCAAATCGCGCAATTGATTCGGGTGCAAAACGTGCAGTTTTTGGGGTTCATAAATCCGAATTTTCGGCAATTCACATCCCGACCCAAATGGAAGCGCAAAATTGTTCAACTGGCGAACAAAAAGCCTTGATAATCGGGCTTATTCTCGCGCAAGCTCGACTGGTATCATTGGGTCTAAATAATAGTGAAAATGCTTGTTTTAAGCGCCCTAACGTGATACTCCTTCTGGATGAAGCACAGGCGCATTTTGATTCTAAACGGCGCGAAGCCTTGGCGCGTGAAACACTTGCTCTTAATGGGCAAATTTGGCTAACCGGAACGGATAAATATCTCTTTGAAGCATTTGACAAAAGTGGCGAATATTATTCTATTTCACCATCAAGAGCTGAACAAATAAACATTTAAAAATAAGAAGAAAATTGGAAAAATAATGAGTGAAAATCAGACTGAAACAACTGAAGTCACAAACGAATATGGTGCGGATTCAATCAAGGTTTTAAAAGGCCTTGATGCGGTAAGAAAACGCCCTGGTATGTATATCGGTGACACTGATGACGGTTCGGGTTTGCATCACATGCTTTATGAGGCGGTGGATAACGCAATTGACGAAACATTGGCGGGTCATGCAACCCATTGTATCGTTACATTGTTTGCCGATGGTTCGGCACAGGTTGAGGATGACGGGCGTGGTATTCCAACCGACATCCACAAAGAAGAGGGTGTTTCTGCGGCTGAGGTTATCATGACCCAGCTTCATGCGGGTGGTAAGTTTGACCAAAACTCATACAAGGTTTCTGGTGGTTTGCACGGCGTGGGTATTTCGGTTGTTAACGCACTATCAAACTGGCTTGATTTGACTATTTGGCGCGATGATAAAGAGCATTTTATCCGTTTTGAAGAATCTGAAACTGCAGCCCCGTTAAAAGTTGTGGGTGACGCGCCGGGAAAACGCGGAACCCGTGTTCGCTTTTTGCCAAGCCCAACAATTTTCACAAAGACCGAATTTTCCCGCGATACATTATTGGCGCGTTTGCGTGAACTCGCATTCTTGAACTCTGGCGTAAAAGTTATTTTTCATGACTTGCGTGGGCCAGAACCATTTGAGCAATTATTCTATTACGATGGCGGTTTAAAAGAATTTGTTCGTTATATCGACCGCGATAAACAAAGCCTTTTGGGTGGTGAGCCGATTTATGTTTCAGGCGAGCGTGATGGTATCGGCGTTGAAGTAGCACTGCAATGGAACGATGGCTATTACGAAAATGTTGGTTGTTTCACCAACAATATTCCGCAACGTGATGGCGGCACGCATTTGGCGGGCTTCCGTGCGGCATTAACCCGCGTAATCAATACTTATTTTGAAAAATCCGGCATCTCCAAAAAAGAAAAAGTCGGTATTGTTGGCGATGATGCACGCGAAGGTTTGACTTGTGTGCTTTCTGTAAAAGTGCCTGATCCAAAATTCTCATCACAAACCAAGGATAAACTAGTTTCATCCGAAGTTCGCCCTGTTGTTGAGGGTGTGGTTGGGCAAATACTTGGTGATTGGTTTGAAGAAAACCCTGATGGCGCGCGCTCCATCATGACCAAAATCATTCAGGCCGCAGCAGCACGTGAAGCGGCGCGCAAGGCACGTTCTTTGGTTCGCAAAAATGCGATGGATATTTCATCACTTCCTGGCAAACTTGCCGATTGCCAAGAACGTGACCCCGCAAAATCAGAACTATTCATAGTGGAAGGGGATTCCGCGGGTGGTTCTGCAAAACAGGGGCGCGACCGCGCCAATCAGGCGGTATTGCCACTTCGTGGTAAAATTTTGAACGTTGAACGTGCGCGCTTTGACAAAATGTTATCCTCCCAAGAGGTTGGCACATTAATCACCGCTCTTGGTACCGGTATCGGGCGTGATACACCGGAAAATGGCGGCTTTAATATCGATAAACTCCGTTATCATAAAATCATTATCATGACCGATGCGGACGTGGACGGTGCGCACATCCGCACCCTTCTTTTGACCTTCTTCTTTAGGCATATGCACGAATTGATTGATAATGGTCATATCTATATTGCCCAACCGCCGCTTTATAAGGCTGCAAAAGGTCGTTCTGAAACTTATTTGAAAGATCAATCTGCACTTGAAGAATACCTTATCAGTGAGGGAACGAACGAAGCTTCATTCAAAACTGGTGGCGGTGAAGTTCGCCTTGGTGCAGACTTGCTTGGCGTTGTAAAAGAGGCCGAACATTTTGAGGCCAATCTTGCACGTTTAACTGCACGTGTGCCGGCATTTGCTATTGAACAAGCGGCACTTGCGGGCGCTTTGACAATTGATATCACCCAAGAGATTGCCGATAATGCGGCAAAACGCCTAAATAGTCTTGCCCATGAATGGGAAGATAATTGGCATGCCGAAATTACCGAAGGCGGCCTTAAATTCCTACGTGAAGTTCGCGGCGTTACCGAGGCTATTTTGCTTGATAATGCTCTTCTTGCGTCCATTGATGCTAAACGTCTTTCTGAACGTGCCAAAGCGTTTGAAAACACTTTTGACAATGTCGGTGAATTTAAACGCCGTGATTTCATCGCCCAAATTTATGGCCCAAGTGATCTTCTTGAAGCGATTCGTTCGCAGGGTCGTAAAGGTATCTCTATCCAGCGTTATAAGGGCTTGGGCGAAATGAATGCGGAACAATTGTGGGAAACCACATTGGATAAAAATGCCCGCTCATTGCTTCAGGTTCGTGTGGAACATCACGATGCCGCCGATTCCATGTTTACCCGCCTTATGGGTGAATTGGTTGAACCGCGCCGTGAGTTTATTCAGGAATTTGCGCTGGAGGCGGATATTGATGCTTAATCAAAATCCCACCCTCGGCACTTCGTGCCTCACTCAGGATTTTGGGAATAAGGAAAAATAAAATCGGAAAGCGTGGTTTCCGATTTTATTTTGCAGATAATTTTAAAAGGCTTGGGGAAACCCAAGCCTTAACTGTTTCATGGGGGAGGGGTGCGAATTAATAATTCACCGCACTCAAATACAAGCCATCGGGTGGGGAGACTTGTCCGCATTTTGTGCGGTCTTTTGCATCTAATGCCGCCACCAAATCATCCAATGTCCATGCGCCGCGCCCAACCTCAACCAATGTGCCAACCATTGAACGTACTTGGCGGTGCAAGAAGCTTTGTGCCTTGAGATAACAATGGATTTGCTCACCATATGGGGTTTTCACACGTTTGATGTCAAAAATATCAAGGGTTTTAATCGGGCTTTTGGCCTGACATTCGGCATCCCGAAAAGTGCTGAAATCATGATTGCCAACAAGCAATTGCGCGCCTTTGTGCATTTTTTCAACATCAAGCGGCATTGGAACGCGCCATGCCAACCCCTTATTAACCGTCAAAAATGCACGGCGATTTTGGATTATATAAATATATTCGCGTGATTTTGCGCTAAACCGTGCGTCAAAATCATCGGGCATAGTTTCGGCTTTGGTAACGGATACCGCGCCCAAATTCCGAAGGTGCGCGTTTAATGCCTCAAGCAGCCTAAAATCAACCCAATCTTTTTGGGCATTGAACGATGCAACTTGTCCAAGTGCATGAACCCCCGCATCGGTGCGACCGGCAACGGAAACGCGGGTTTCAACCCCATCAATTTTGAAAATTGCGGTTTCAAGTGCATCCTGCACCCCGCATTTTTCGGGCTGCGATTGCCAGCCGCAAAAACCGCCACCATTATATTCAAGGGTTAATTTCCACTTAGTCAAAGCGTGTGCCCCTGTTTATAGCTTGGCTTTTTTGGAAATCCGTGGCGGATTGTGCGGGTTTGCCTTCGCGTTGCAGGCGTTTGATTTTTATTGCACCATCGCCACAGGCAATGGTTAAATTGTCATCCAAAACCTCGCCGGCATTGCCGTTACCAGTGGCAACTTCACTGTCAAGAATTTTAAAGCGCACCCCGTCCACCATTGTCCATGCTGCGGGAAGGGGGCTGAAACCACGGATTTTACAATCAATTTCATGGGCGGGTTTTGACCAATCAATTTGTGCTTCTTCCTTGGTAATCTTTTTGGCATAGGTTACGCCGTCTTCCGGTTGCGCAATTGGCTGTAAGCCGTTTGGAATTTCTACAAGCGTTTTTAAAACCAATTCCGCACCGATTTGCGAACATTTTTCAGATAAGCTGCCATAGGTTTCGGTGTCTGGGATTTCAAAATCCTGGCGCATATAGATTGCGCCGGTATCAAGCCCTTCATCCATCGCCATAATTTGCACGCTTGTTACCTTGTCGCCCGCCTCAATCGTGCGCTGCAACGGGGCGGCCCCACGCCAACGTGGCAAAAGTGAAGGGTGAATGTTCAAACAACCATATTTTGGCGCCACAAGGATTTCTTTTGGTAATAAAAGACCATATGCAACCACAATAGCAATATCGAGGTTTAGATCACGGAATTTTTGTTGTTCTTCTTCGCTTTTGAGGCTTTTGGGTGTGCGCACCTCAATGCCATTTTCTTCTGCCAAAGCATGGACAAGGGTCGGTTGTAGCTTTTGCCCGCGTCCCTTTGGGCGCGGCGGCTGGGAATAGACACAAACCACTTCATGCTCTGATGCAATTAATGCCTTGAGCGCGGGAATGGCAAAATCGGGTGAACCTAAAAACGCAATTTTCATGATTTGGCTTTTAGAATATTCTTGCAAGGCTGTGAAGTGGTTTGTCTTTCATGCTGTTTTTGTTCCCATTTAGATAATATTTGTCAATGTTTTTGCAATTTGTAACAATTGGTTTGGGCTATAAAACAATTATAAATCAATTGCTTGTGCATTTTTTTATGGTGCTTTTTGTAAGAATCCAAAAAATGTTGACATTTGTTGACATGCTGAAATCAAATGAACAGCCGCCAAAAAACCTGACATTTCCTGACATCACAAAGCCGCACTCACCAAAAACGTCATGAATATTAATGCCGTTTATTAACGCGGGGATAAGACCGCAAGCATTGCGCCCATCTCCTTCCCCAATATTGGGGAAGGGACGCGAAGCGTACGGAAGGGGGCTGCTTGCATAATATTTATTAGCGCGAAAAATCCGCTATTTAATCACCGTCTCGACCACTTCGGGCACGATTTCATTTTCAATAAAGCCCATTTCATCAATTTCGCAGCGAACAACATCGCCTGCTTTTAGGTAAAACGGCGGGTTACGCCCCATTCCCACGCCCGATGGTGTGCCAGTGAATAATAAATCCCCTGGCAACAAGGTCATTGCCTTGGTTAAATGTTCAATCATATCAGGGATTTTAAAGACCATATCTTTGATTTTGCCATCCTGCATCTTTTGACCATTTACAAAACAACGTAGCCCAAGCGCGTCCAAATCATTTACTTCATCTGGGGTTAAAACATATGGGCCAATTGGTGCATGGGTATCAAAACCTTTGCCCATATTCCACGTTTGCGAAGCCTTTTGCCAATCGCGCACCGAAAAGTCACAGCCAACCATATAGCCAAACACAACCTCCTGCGCCCGCTCTTTTGGAACATGTTTACAGGTTTTGCCGATAATAACCACCAACTCAACCTCATAATCCAGCATGTCCGAAACCACTGGCTTATTAACATTGCCATATGGTGAATTGATAGATGTTGGTTGTTTGGCAAACCAGATCTGGGTGGTTGGCACGTCCGAAGCCATTTCTTTGGCATGCTCGGCATAATTTTTTCCCATACCAAATACACGTGGTGGGTTGGGAATGGGGGCAAGGATTTTAACGTCCGCAATGGCAAGGGTTTTCGTGAATTCTTTTGCTTTTGCGGCATATTCAATTGATGAAAAATCAATATATTCGCTTGTTATTTTGACATTGTCGCCATCAATAACGCCAACATATTTTTTGTTTTCAAATTCAAAAACGCTAATTTTTGCCATTATGCTTAAATCCTTTTGGTCATAATCATGCTTACCGCTTTTTGTGGAACTTGTTGCCCAGATGTATCGATAAGGCCGAGTTTAATCGGAAGATTTGTATGCTTATCAATAAATATATATTTTGCCTGCTTGTCCAACATAAATTCATTGCCCCATTCCATCAATGCCAAAAATGCCTTGAATAGGCCGCGCCCCTTTTTTGTTAGGTGGTATGAATATCGTACCCGCGTGTTTAATTCACGATATGGGCGTTTTTCCATTATATTATTATCAACTAAAAGTGTGAGACGTTTTGAAAGTACGGATTTGGGGATTTGTAAATCTTGACGCAAATCTTCAAAGCGGATGACGTTAAAAAGCGCTTCACGCAAGATAAGCAATATCCATTTATCGCCCAAAATTTCTGCGGCAAGGCCAATGCCACATTGGTTATAATCAACCCTTGCACGACGCCTAACATTTGTACCATCTGAGTTTATCATACGAACCTAGCTGCCAAAATACCAGATAATTGTCAATATTTTTGTAAAAAATAGCAAAATATAGCGATTTAAGAAAATTATTCTATTGTAACGAAGGTATCATGGTTTTAAAGCGCGAATTCTGATAAAACTAAAATCGGGGATAAAAATGAAAAAACATCATCCAAATTATCGCAATTTTTTATCATGCACTATTGCTTTGGCGGTGTTTGCGGTTGCGAGCCACGCATATGCCGATGATGTTTTAAATGTTGATGAGCAAATCATTGTTATAGGCAAAGGCAAATCCGAAAAAATGCCACTTGCCGTTTCGGTCTATAATCAACAAAAACTTGAAGATAATAGCATACATCATCTTTCAGAATTGGTACAAATCACACCGTTTTTGCAATTACCGCAATCTGAATCGGCGTCATCAGTAACCGCCCGCATACGTGGTATCGGCACACAGGGGACGAATGTTGGCCTAGAGCCAAGCGTAGGCGTTATGATTGACAATGTATCGCGTGCGCGCACTTCGGTGGCGTTTGGTGATTTGGGCGAATTAGAACGGGTCGAAATCCTGCGTGGTCCACAAAGCACGATTACCGGACGCAATACCACAACGGGTCTTATTGCCATAAAAACCAAAGAACCAACCCAGACCACAGAAACTTGGGGTGAGTTTACAAAGGGTAATTATAATGCCACTGGGCTTCAAGCGGGCATTTCGGGCGGCATAAGCGAAAATATTGCCGCGAGTTTGTTTGGTGTGGTGCGTAACCGCGATGGATATTTCACGGTAAATGCGGGGCAACTCAATGAACGCAAGGATAATGATGTTAATTATTGGCTTTTGCGTTCGCAGGCGGTTTACAAACCAAATGATGCTTTGAAAGCACGCCTTATTTTCGATATATCTGAACGTAATGAGGCATGTTGTAATGCCTTTGTTTACGTCCCCGATAGTCGGGCACCGGTTAACACAACCACCATTCTAAACCGAATTGCGGCCAATGCCTTATCACCAAATAATACGCAAAATGAATATAGCGCCAGTGCGGATCGCTATTTTGACCAGATTGTGCATGACCGTGGTATAAGCCTTGATATTGATTATAATTTTGCCGGCAAGCACCTTAAATCCGTTTCATCATATCGCTATTTCCAATTTGCCTATGCCCAAGATGGTGAATGGTCGGGGGCGGATATTTTGTATCGTGATTTGTCAGAACGCCCTGGCAATAAAATAAAAGAATTTACCCAAGAAGTTTCTCTTGATGGCGAAAATGGCAAATTAAATTGGAAAGTTGGCGCGTTTTATAGCCATGAACAAACCAATTCGCACAATGTTTTCCGTTATGGCAAGGATTATGAAACCTATATTGGCGCATTGTTTTCGGGGGCGGGTGCTTTAACTAATCCGGTTTCTGGCTTTGCGCAAAACCTTCGTAATATTATATCTTCGGCAACGGGTGGTGTGTTTAATGCCAATTCCCAAGCCATGACATTGGGCGGCGGTTGGTCGGATTATTTTGAACAAAATGCCGATGCGCTTGCGCTTTATAGCCATAATATCTATGCAATTAATGATGAAGTTAACCTAACCCTTGGTTTGCGTTATAATCACCTTGAAAAAGATTTTTCCGCCAAATATGAAACCACGGGGTCGGCGGGATGTAAGGCAATCGAACAAGTTTACGGTTTTGACCCATCGGCAATTGCGCCGGCAAATCTTGCGGGTGTGGTTGGGACTGTTTGTGTGCCGTGGGCGCGTTCAGCACTTGATGGCTTAGATCATAAACAAAAATTCAATGATGACCAGTTTTCAGGCGTTCTTAGTATTGATTACCGCCCGAATGAAAAGGTTTTTGTCTATGCCACCTATGCCCATGGTCACAAGGCCGGTGGCTTTAACCTTGATCGTGTGATGTCTGATAATAAGGGATCGATTGTTTCGGGGGCGGTGGGTGCGCAGACAATTCGCGCGCCTGATACTTCATTCCCTGCCGAAGTGGTTGATAATTATGAAATTGGCATGAAAAATAATTGGCTTGGCGGCAATTTAAAAACCGCCTTGGCGATTTTCAAGGCCGATTATTCCGACTTCCAATTAAATACCTATAACGGTATTTCGCAAATTGTTGCCTCTGTACCAAAGGTTTATTCAAAGGGTGCGGAGTTTGAAATCGGCTATAAAACCCCAATCAAGGGTTTGCGTTATGATGGCGGGCTTGCCTATTATGACACCAAATATATGGATAATTTAGGGAACCCTGCTGATTTCTCGACTTTTCTTGGGCAAAACCTCAATCTTTATTTGATTGCCGGGCAGCAATTGACAGCTTCACCAAAATGGACGGCGACAAATAATGTTACCTATGAAAATGTGATTGCAGGGCATGATTACCGCATCAATTTCAATCATCGCCACACGTCTTCATTCAATGGTGGTTCAAACCTTGATGGTCGCAAAGTAACTCGTGAACTTGATTTATATAATGCGAGTATAACTTTAACGCTTCGCAGTGGGTTGGATTTGATGCTTTGGGGTAATAATCTATCTGATGAGCATTACGCGCAAATATATTTTGATGGCCCATTGCAAGGTGCAAGCCCGTTAATGTCAAAAAGCGGCACGGTGCGGGCGATTACATCGCAAATTGATGGTTTCCCAGCAGAGCCAAGAATGTACGGCGCAACAATTAGGTGGAAATATTAGGCTTTGTCAAAGCGGGCGGTAAAGTCTTTGATTAGTTCTGCGGCCTCATTGCCCAAAAGACCAACTTCGACAATAATACCCGCATCTTGCATTTTTTTGATGCCATTGCCGGCGGTGCGGGGGTCGGGGTCTTGCATGGCAATGATTACACGCGCGGGTTTGATATCAAGCATTACATCCGAACAATTTGGACCACGTTCGGAAATATGGGCGCAGGGTTCAAGCGTGACATAGACATCACACCCTTCGATACCATCAAAGCTTTCAAATGCGGTTTCGACCGCCTTATATTCCGCATGTGGTCGCCCGCTGTCTGCGGTTCTTTCGCAGGCAATAATTTTGCCGTCTAAAACAATCACGCAACCAACATTGGGGTTGGGGCCAGTTAGCCCAGCGCCGTCTTTGGCAACCCCAAGGGCGAGACGCATATAAAATTCATCCATTATATGCGCCATTTTTCACCTATTTAATTGCTGGTAATGGGTTTGCACGCGCTTCATCAAGATATTTCGCGCTGATTGGTTTTAAATTATCGTCCAAATCAATCAAAAGCGGGTTGCCGGTTGGAATTTCCACCTTCATGATTTCTTCTTCATCAAGACCAAAAAGGTTTTTAACAATTGCCCGCAGGCTGTTGCCATGCGCCGCAATTACAACGTTACCTCCTTTAAGCGCCGGTGCGATATCTGATTCCCAAAACGGGGTTACACGTTCCAATGTTGTTTTAAGGCTTTCGGTATCTGGAAGCTCATTTGCAGGAACATCTTTATAACGTAAGTCTTGTGATGGGTGGTTTGGATCATCTTTTGCAAGCGGTGGCGGCGCAATATCATATGAGCGGCGCCAAATGCGAACCTGTTCATCGCCATGTTTTTTTGCGGTTTCGGTTTTATCAAGGCCAGTAAGACCACCATAGTGACGCTCATTAAGGCGCCAAGATTTGGTTTCCGGTAAATAGCATCTGCCCATTGCCGTTAATGCAAGCCAAAGTGTGCGAATTGCGCGGGTTTGGAATGATGTAAAGGCTTGTGAAAATTCTATGCCAGTTGCTTTCAAAAGTTCGCCTGATTTAGTTGCTTGTTTTTCACCTTCTTCAGTAAGGTTGACATCAACCCAACCTGTGAAGCGGTTTTCAAGATTCCATTGTGATTGTCCATGACGAATTAATGCAAGTTTTGGCATGTTTTTCCCCGAGTTTTATAGATAGAAGCCATCTGATACCCTTAAAATGTAATAAAAACGAGTGCAGATATATTTTAATTGCAGTAAATTGCAGTCACAAAAAATAGCCAAAAAGGATAATATTTCCAAATATCGATGTATATTTGCACAAAAATTCGTCATTTAGGGGTCTGTATTGTGCAAATAGATTAAAAACAGCCTTGTATTGCGTTTTTGGATGCTGCACTTGCAAAAAATCATTTGCTTATTTTGCGCCTGCGAAGTATATATAGGTCATGACGCTTCGGCGTCTTTAGCCCTTTTCGGGCGTTTCCTCCCTTGTAACTTTATTTGCCCCGCTATCATGCGGGGCTTTTTTTGCTTAAATTTCTTGCATGAATGAAATTATTGCCTTGGCTATAAGGGCAGAAACGCTATCAAATTGGGGCGATTTCGCATATTTATCAGGCAGCATGTATAATTTGCGATTAATCTCAATTTGCACGGCCTGAATATTGTCTTTTGGCTTTCCATAGGTTTTGGTAATGTAGCCGCCAGAATAAATATGATTTTTGCGAACTTTTAGCCCTTGTTTGGTAAAATGACGTACAAGAGTGTCACTTAAAAGTGGGCTTATGGATGCGCCAAAGCAATCACCGATAATTATATCAATATCATCTTTGCCCAAGGCTTTTTGTGGCATTGAATGGCAATCGATAAGAATTGCCTTGCCAAATTTTGCTTTTATTCGCGCCAATTCATTAGATATTGCCTCGTGATAAGGCTTGTAAACAGAATTGATTCTATTGCGCGCTTCGGCAATGTGTAGTTTTTCCTTATAAATTGGCATGTCGGCGGCAATAAGGCGCGGAATAACACCATAACCGTTTTTAGTGTTCAAGCATGGGTTAAGGTTTAAATTATCTTTGAACAACAAATTATCAAAAGAATCGGGTGCGCGGTTTAAATCAACATATGCCCGCGCATAGTTTGCATTTATGTATGAAATTCCAGTTTTATCTGCAAATGAATATATTTCATCAACGAATGGATCTTCAAAATTCTGCAATATTTCAGTGTCATATTGCGATTGTTCTGTAAATTCTCGTGGATAAAAATGACCCGAATGCGGGCTTGAAAGCAAAAGCGGCATCGTTAATTGTGCCGGAAAATGGCACAAAAACGGCGGTTGACTATCTAAATATTCACTTGTGTTCATGTTTATAATGTAATTTGCTCTTGCTTTAATTGTTTTTGAAATTGGTTTTTTAGAATTTGTCAACTTTAGCCGTGCTATATAGCGCGCACTAGGTTTTATTTCAGGGGATATAAGTGGCAAAAATATTATTGGCAGAAGATGATGACAGCCTTCGCACCTTTCTTGCAAATGCTTTGGTAAAAGCTGGGCATGATGTTAGCGACTATCCCGATGGCGATCAGGCGTTTGATGCGCTTCAAGCGGTAAATTATGATTTATTGCTAACGGATATTGTAATGCCAGGTATTGATGGTGTCGAGCTTGCACGCAAGGCCAATGAGATAAATAATAATATCAAAATCGTGTTCATTACCGGTTTTGCGGCCGTTGCATTAAACCCTGCTAATCAGGCACCGCAACAAGCAAAAGTTTTATCAAAACCATTCCACCTTCGTGATCTTGTAAACGAAGTTGAAAAGGTTATGGCTGCTTAATCTCACAAACTCTGCTTGCGCTAAGTGATATTGATAATTAGTATTTTCTAATTATTGAATGTGTTAGAGAGGCATTTATGCAAATCAAAAATCTTTTTATTGCCGCTGCGCTGATTGGTGCGCCTTTGTTGTCGTCATGCGCGCCGCAAGAAATGGTGCAAGCACAAAGCATAAAAACAATTGATGCCGCAAGCGCAAATACGCTTATTGCCAATAATGCAAAAGTTACGATCATTGATGTAAGAACCCCCGAAGAGTTTGCGGGTGGGCATGTTCCGAATGCGGTAAATATTGATTTTAAATCGCCGGAGTTTGCCCAAAATCTGAAACGCTTGCCAAAAGAGAAACCATATATTGTTTATTGCCGCACGGGGCACAGAAGTGGTTTATCAATGGATGCGTTCAAACAATTGGGCTTTAAAGATGTTTATAATGTTGCCGGCGGTATTACCGCGTGGCAAGGTGCGGGAATGCCCAAATAGATAAAAGCCGCCGAACCATAAGGCGAGGCGGCGTAAAGCTTTAAAATCAGAAACTTATTGTATGCCGAAATTAATGAATAAAATTAATGAATACTGGCGCTAAAGGCGACAATTGCCATCAAAAATGTGAAAAATGCGGCTGCAACAATGCTCTTGCGTGAAAGACTGGTTTTGTACGTCATTTTAAACCCTAAAGACTTTGTCGCGCGGAAAATTTTTTCACTTGAGACAATTTTTACCTGAGATTCTTATTTATACTAAAGTCTCATATAGATATTCATTGTGCGCCGCAACAAAAATGAGCGGTTTTATTTATTCGCTTTTGCAATGCTGCATTGCATTAACACGCTATCTAGCCATTTGTTAAACTTGAAACCTACCTTGGGCAAAAGGCCAACATGGTAAAAACCACAAGATTTATGAAGCGCAATTGATGCCGTATTTGCGCTGTCACCAATAACCGCAATAATCTCGGTAAAGCCGCGGGTTTCACATTCATTGACTAATGATTTCAAAAGTGCTTTGCCAACCCCAATGCCTTGATTTGTTTTGCTGACATATATGCTATTCTCAACGCAGAATCTGTACCCAATGCGCGGGCGATAATGCCCAGCATAGGCATAGCCTAAAACCTCGTCACCCTTTACCGCGACAAGATATGGAAAATTTTCTGATAATAAAGCGTCATAACGTCTTTGCATTTCTTGCAATGTCGGCGGATCATATTCCCAGCTTGCGGTATCTTCGATAACCGATTGGGAATAAATTGCATGGATTTGTGCAATGTCGCCAATATTGGCATCTCTTATGATGAAATTAGTCATTTTGGTTCAATCAAGTCCCATTTATTGCCGTAAATATCCTCGAATACCACTACCTTGCCATATTTTTCATTTCTTGGAGCTTCGTGAAATTTTACATTGCCAGACAAAAGTTTTTGATATGTGGCATCAAAATCATCGGTTTTAAGGAATAATCCAACCCGCCCGCCGAATTGATTGCCAATTGCTGCTTTTTGCATTTCATCAGATGCTTTTGCGAGAATAATCTGAGCGCCAATTTCGCCGGGTCTTAACGCAACCCAACGCTTTGTATCGCTAATCATTGTATCTTCAAGCAGCGTAAAGCCCATAACATCACGATAAAAGGCAATGGCCTTGTCATAATCATCGACAATAATTGAAATTTGGAAAAGCGAAAGTGAAAGCATTTGATTTCATTATTCTATGTTTTGAATGCTTGCAATGTCAAATATAATTCAATAAACGCATTCCACGCTGAACGGGCGCATAGCTCAGCGGGAGAGCACTACATTGACATTGTAGGGGTCGCAGGTTCAATCCCTGCTGCGCCCACCATTTTTCCTCAATAAAAACAAGTAATTATGGTGTGTTTGCATTTAGCTGCAAAAACTTCAAATAATTTCCGACACCAAATAGACACCTTGAGATTAAAATTAGAGCCTAATCTGGGCTTTGTTTTAGGATTAAGTTTAACAAGTTGTAGATTTGCCATGTCATGTAATTAGGGAAAACCATCCACCCTAATTCAGCAAGTTTAAACCTTGAGTTTTTGTCAATTTTACCAACAAGGATTTCAATGTTCTGTGTCGCAAAAAGTTCATTAGGGTAGAAAAATTTTAGCGCGACATCTGAATTATTTTCCACTGCCTCTTTGAATCCACCGCAAATTTGAACCAGATTACATCGAAACCGCTCATGTTCAACTTGCAAGGCGGGTTTCATGGCTGTTTAACATTTCATGACGGATTGAATATAATTCTATTCGGAAAAGCGATATTGGACGGGGCATGAACCCGCTTTGATGTTGCTCAAGTTCATTCTGGTAAATGCGGGCTGTTTCCAAAGCCCCCATGCGTTCAATTGATTTTATCAAGCCCCATAGCACACAATAGTCATAATTATTCATGTTTCACCCATTGCAGCCCCAATAGAACATAACAAGAACATTATTAAAAAAGAGTCAAATTAATTTTGTATTTTGCCGTGCATTGAAAACAGTTTTCTTAATTATAAAAGCCCTTAACGTGCGCGCGTGCGCGTTTAATAACGCCTCACGCTTGATAAGTAACGATAAGGTCACCTAACATGCGCGCGTGCGCGTTTAATAACGCCTCACGGTTGTCAAGTGACGTCAAGGTCACCTAACATGCGCGCGTGAATAGCCTCCAGTTGTTAAATGTTGTTACTCAAAAACCGAACAATACGCGCGCGTGTGTAATAAAGTTATTCGCTTTAAGCTGTGGTTTATTATTCCCTGAACAATAAACAAGCTAAAGGTTTCTTGTTTCGCGTATGATGGAAAAAGATGGAATTTATAACAAAATGCGAGTGAAAAACCTTGCGTTTTGCGAGTCCCTAAAAAGACAACAAATGACAACATTTCCACCGCAAAATTTATTTCACGGGTAAAGAATAGATACCCGTAAATGCCACAACGGGTAAAAAATAGAACCAGTGCAAATTTAAAAATGGCAAAATATGGGGTCACGGGTAAAAAATAGATACCCGTAAACGCCAATTATGGAAGGTCACGGGTAAAGAATAGATACCACTATTATATATTACCATATAGGTAAGGTTTATTATTCGTCTTGATATTGGTTTAAATCATCATCAAAAACCTTTTTGGGGTCATAAAGTCGCCAATCGTTTGTTGGTAATTTACCCGTTGCATGGCATTTGAAAAATGTAAGCCTAAATTCAGAGGCAAGGCGTTGTTTACAATTAAACGTGCCTTTGCTTATGACTTCGATAAATCCGATTTGTTCAAGTCTTTCTATTGTTTTTGAGACTGTGGGGCGGCTTATATGGCATTCTTTGGCAAGTTCTCTATGGCTTGCCAATATCTTTCCATTGTTACTTTCATCAATGTTAAGCCTAAGCCAAATTTGAATTAGAATTGCTTTTTCGGTGGCTCTTAATGCAAGCCATGCTTCTGACTTTGTAATGTCGTGACGCAACATTGTAAAAGTGCCTTTAAAGTCCTTGTTACGTCCGTTTTTATATATCTTTTTCTTAGACATGGGTCATCATTCGCGTTTTTCACGCGCCCTTAAAATGTTAGGAAAAGTTAGCAAAAAAAATGCACGGAAATGAACAGTTTTTGACGGGTATATTCGGGGGCTTTAAACCCCCGAACATCAATCAATTTTCAAGGGGTAATAATTTTTTACCCTGCAAGATTAATTCGCCAACCAGTTCAATTCTATCCGCTTGGATCGATATGCCCTTTGGTGTTGCAACATATTCGCCATTTTTATTCTTGGCATAAATGCGCAAATCAAAGAGCCTATGCCCCTGATATTCAGTTAATTGAAACCTGTATATTTCGCGGGCATTTTTTGACGTTTCGCCGATTAAAATAGAACCAGTCATTTTATGCCCCCGATATTGGTTTCAATGATTTCAATGGGTTCTTCTAGTCTGTATCTTGAAACGTGCGCCCCATCGTTTGTAGGCTCTAGGGGGCTGCTTATATTAAGCCCCATGCGTCTTAGGTCATGAATATAACTAGGGACGCTGCGCGCCCACCCTGCGCGTGTAAATTCAAGGCGGGTCGCGCCGCGTGCGCCAACCTTGTTAAGAAATGTTAAGGTTTGGGCGGGGCGGTCATAAATTGTCTTTAGGCTTTCATCTTTTCGCTTGATAATTACATAAGGACGTGATTTATAGGCGGTGGCTTTTGAAGTCTGCCCCTCGCTGCAACGGGGGGCGTTTTCATTCTGGGGCGTTAAATTGCGTTCCATTTACGCCCCCATTTGTGAAGTGTTTTCAAAAGTGCGCGCGTCAAGATAGGCTTCAAGGTCTGATTGACGGTAACGCACTAAACGCCCCACCTTAACATATTTTGCCCCACTGCCTTTTATGCGTTGAATGCGTAAAGTTTGCTCGCTTAGTTTCAAGATTTCGGCGGCTTCTCGCCCCGTAAGTAGTTTTTCAATTTCTGCCATGTTTGCAGTTCTCCAAAGACACAAGCCCGAACGATTCGGTGCTTAACTGCGCCTTGGAAAACTAGATAATGCGATAAAAAACGTGAAAAAATGTAAACTAGGTTTGTTTATATGTTTTTGGTCTACCGTTTGGCTTAATCGGTATCAATCCCATTTGTCGCCATTTTCTAATGTTATATAAAAGAGCTTCAAATGTCTTTGGAAACTGTAGTTTTGTTTTGCGTTTTTGATTGAAGCAGTTGTTCCAAATGTTTAAACGACTTTCCAATTCGTCGCAAAGTTCTTCGTTGCTCAGGTTAGGGTTTTCATTACAAAACTTTTGAAACTCTAGCCCTATTGATTGCTCCCACAATGGAATAAAATTTTGTCGCGCATCTGAAATATTCGATTGGCTTCGATAAGCTCGACTAGCGTCAAAAGTCCAATCGTAAATAAAATCTTCGAGCAATTCAGTATAAGATATATTCAATTCGTTGAACTTATCGAATTGTTCAGAACTTGTATTTACGAGCCAAAGCGGGTCAATTCCAAAACCAATTCTCTCGTAGTTATTAACAAATTCTCTTAATAAATAAGCTAAGTATTCTATGTTGTCGTCTTTAATTTTCTGGATAGATTCACTTAATGAGCAAATTTGAGTAAGGCGTCGTTTCAAAATAATATCAATAGCGCCCGCACCGAATGATTGCGATTTATATCGCTTGCGGTTTTTCAGCATAAGTCGGTAAAGTTCACCAGATAAAGGGAAACCATAGCCGCGTATAATTCTGTTCGATTGTTCGTAAAAGTTTCTTGATTGTTCTTCCAGTCTTTCGAGAAACACATTGTATGAAAGTCCGAAAGGCGCGCAGTGCCTAAACCGCTTCTCTCTCCCACTTTCTCTTAACCACTTTTCATAAAGTTCAACGCCTTTAGAAAAGCAATTAGCTAATTCTGAAAAGTTTGAGCCATAAAAGCAAATGCCTTTGGGATATTCCTCCCAATATAAAAATCCGTAGAACAATTTATCTGCTTCATCGAAAAACAATTCAACTTCATATTCATCAATTTTTGTTAATATCCCCATTATTCAATATTCTCTCAAGTCAGCTTAACTACTTTCTCACCGCCTTCAACCTTACCATTTGTTACCGCAAATCGTTTGCCGATTTTCTCAACGGCACTTTGCAAGGGGTCGTTTGATAGGTGTGCATAGCGTTCTGTTACGCGGGTGTTTGAATGCCCCAATAGTTTTGACACAAGGAAAAGGCTTGCACCGTCTGCAATGGCGAAACTTGCGAAACTGTGGCGTAAATCGTGAATGCGCAAGCCATCGATCCCCGCTTGTTCAAGAACGCGGTTAAATGCCTTCCTTAGCCCGATTATTGCCTGTCCTGTGCGCGTGCTTTTGAAAACATAGTTTGAGGTTTCGGGGGCTTTTAATTTTGCTTCGCGGTGGTCATCGAAACGCTTGCTTAAAATCTCTAATGCGGCTGGCATTAGGACAATGTTTCTTTCCCCCGTTTTATTTCCCGATTTGCTGCGTTCGGGTGGTAGTCTTAGAATGCGGTTTTCAAAGTCCACTTCATGCCATTGCAAGTTTGCGATTTCACTTTTGCGCGCCCCCGTTAGCAAAAGGATTCTAAAAGCGTCTGCAAAGGGGCTTGAAAGCATTTTTTGGTTCTCAAGCGTGTTGATTGCCTCGACAAGCTGATTTGCCTCTGTGGGGCTTAAAAAGCGTTCCTTGGATTGTTTTTCAGTAAATTTAATTGAAGTGAACGGGTTTGCTTTTACGTCCAAATATTCCTTGCCCCAATTAAACATTGCGTTCACCGTTGCAAGTGTTCTGCGTGCCGTGCCTTCGCCCCCCGTTACGATTGAAAGCCCGCGCGGTTTTTGCCCTGCTTCGCGTCTTTTGGTTTTCCCCTCCGTGATTGCATTGATTGTTTTGTGCGCAAGAACCTTTGTAATATCATCAATTCGCATTCTGCCGATTTGGGGCAAGATATGCACGGCAATGCGTCTTTCATCACCTATCCAAGTGCTTTCACGTTTGTTCTTTTGTGTAATTCTGCCTTGTGTGAAATATTGGTCTGCCAAATCTTGAATAGTGATTGCGGTTTTTATTTTGTGCTTTTCAAGTGCGGTGTCTGTGCCTAGGGTTGCCTTGGATAATATTTCCTTTGCGGCTTCCCTTGCTGTTTCGGGTGTGAAAGTGCCATGCGCGCCTATGGTAAACGTTCTTTGGGTTTTTCCGAATTTGTATCTTACAATATAGACCTTTCGTCCTGTGGGATATGCACGCACGCAAAAGCCCTTTAGTTCGGTGTCAAAAATCCGTGCTTCATTTTCACCATTTGGGCAAATCAAAGCGTCAACATTCTTCTTTGTGATTTTCGCGGTGGTAGTAATCATTTTTGCCCTATTAGGTGTCTATATGGTGTCGGACGCTAAAATCTCCGACACTAAATAGACACCACAAAACAGAAACAAAGTAAAGCAAAAAGAAACAAAAACCGCTAAAAACGTATTAAAAACAGTAACTTTAGCGAAACAATGCGAAACAAGTTAAGTGTTTGAAATATAAGGAAAAACAACTTAACCACTACATTGACATTGTAGGGGTCGCAGGTTCAATCCCTGCTGCGCCCACCAGCCTTCGCCCTACGGGCTACGGCTCGGCAAGCCACAAAGGCACAAACTAAATATTACCCTACACGATTAATATATAAATTGAAGGCTGTCGCGCCAAAGCCAAAGGCGTAGGCGGACGAATGCCATGCAATTTGCCTTTGCGTTTCGACGGAGCATTTTTGCAATTTTTCTTTATTGTTTGCATTGCTTACAAGGGATTGGTTCAAAGTTTACCCGCAATAGCCCCCATATTTCATCCTCAGTCTCAAGCTTTGTAACATATTTGTCATATATTTTTGCAAACAATTTAATCATACTACTTGTTGAATTGGTTAATTTTTATTTGAAAGCGAATTTTTCGTTATAACATTTAAATTTTATTTGACCGCCATAGCATTGAATATAGCCTCAAAGAATTGGGTGGTGAAAATTTTTTACCCATGCCCAATTTAAACCAATCGGGGGCATTATGGCTGAGGCAGAAATAAATGATGATGTGAAAACCCTGCATTCAATGGGGTATGCACAAGAACTTGCAAGAACAATGGGGCAATTTTCAAACTTTGCCATTTCATTTTCAATTATTTGTATTTTATCAGGTGGTATCAACTCATTGGCACAAGGGACATCCGGTGTCGGTGGTGCGGCATTATCAATTGGTTGGATCGTTGGCGGCGCGTGCGCATTATTATTTTCTATGGGCATGGCACAAATCGCGTCCGCATTTCCTACGGCAGGCGGCCTTTATCACTGGTCATCAATTCTTGGTGGACGTGGTTGGGGTTGGGCAACCGCATGGTTCAATCTTATCGGTCTAATTACGGTTCTTGCTGCGATAAACGTCGGCACATTTGGCTTCTTTAATGGTGCCTTTGGTGCGATGCTTCACATTCCTACTCCCAAAGATGGTGCATTATTTTTTGAAACACCACAGTTTTGGTTCGTGGCAATAATGACGGCAACCCACGCCCTTATCAATCACCTTGGTATTAAACTAACCACCAAATTAACTGATTTATCGGGATATTTAATTTTGGGTGGCGCAGTATTATTGGCGGGAACGTTGTTTTGGTTTGCCGGAAATGATCCTGGTGAAGTTCGTGATTTTTCACGCCTTTGGACTTTTAAAAACTATTCTGGTGCTGTGGGTGGCGATGTTTGGCCTGAAAGCAAAAGCATTTTGATGGTATTTGGTCTTGGACTTTTGTTGCCGATTTACACCTTAACTGGCTATGACGCATCGGCACATACGTCAGAAGAAACAGTGGATGCCGCAAGACGCGTTCCACGCGGGATTGTTCATTCTGTATTTTGGGCAAGCTTGTTTGCATTCATATTCTCTTGTTCGTTTGTTGTTGCCATTCCAAATATGGATGAGGCCGCAAAGCAAGGTTGGAATGTCTTCTTTTACGTTATGGATGCACAAGTTCCAGCGGGCTTGAAATTCTTTATTTATGGTTTGATTTTTGTTGCGCAATACATTTGCGGCTTGGCAACCGTCACCTCTATTTCACGCATGATATTTGCATTTGCGCGTGACAAAGGTTTGCCATTCTCTGAAATATTATCAAAAGTTAGCCCAAAATGGCGCACGCCGGTTGCGGCAACCTGGGTTGGTGCTGGCCTTGCGGTTATATTCGTGGCGTGGGCGGATGCATATTCGGTTGCGGTTGCGGTAACATCAATCACGCTTTATTTGTCTTATTGCATGCCTATTGCGGCTGGTATGTTGGCATTTAACAAAAGCTGGAAAACCTTTGGGCCATGGAACATTGGTGCAAAATTCCCGATTGTTGCAATGTTTTGTATTGCGATTGCGGCGGTTATTTTCTTCATTGGCGTACAACCACCAAATGACAAGGCTTTATTGTTCATGGCGGTAATCATTGCCGTAACAATTGCTGTTTGGTTTGGTATTGAACGTAAACGCTTCCAAGGGCCACCAGTTGGCGCAGATATTGAGGCGCGCGCAAAAGCCATCGCAGAGGCAGAACATGCAATTCATGTCGCATTAGATTAAATTTTAAAGCAAAACATAAAAAAGACGCCGCATGAAAATTGCGGCGTTTATTTTATTTGGATTGTGTCTGCATCACTATCAATATAATTTGTTGGATATGCCTCTTTAAGGCCAATACCTGTGAGACCGATTTTCAATGCCTCATTAACAATCCAAGCAATTTTCTTTGCCGCATCTATTGGTAACAAGCCGTGATTATGAATGTTGGAAATGCAATTGCGTGCCGAATCCGGTGTTCCCACCGATGCACCATAAGTAATATAGGCGCCAAGTGATTCCGCCGATGAAAGCCCAGGTCTTTCACCAATCAAAATAATTACAATTTTTGCGCCAAGGCCTTGTGCAATCTCGTCACCAATCGCCACCCGCCCCTGATTAACCAAAACCACAGGCGCAATCTTTAGCCCATTTAAAAGAGGGATAGTTTCATTAACAACATTGGCCGAATACTTCTGCACTGCAAAGGCTGAAAGCCCATCGGCAATCACAAATGCAACGTCATATTCACCAAATTCTAGCTTGTTTGCTTCGCCTTCGGAAAGACGCCTTCCCAAATCTGGTCGCCGAAGATAAACACCCCGATCAATGGCGGCACTTTTTAATTCAATTGCATCTATATCAATCAAGTCATTGGCAACATCATTAAAATTAACGCGCCCATGCACGGCATCTTTTGCCATTGCGTGCGCCATTTGCAATTCCAACATAGCCTTGGTTGGAATGGCATCACCAACCCGCCCAAGTGCAACCCGCGCGCGCGTATTATTGCGAAGGGTAGTGAAGGGGTCTGTTTTTTCCATAATCACCCCTCTGATAATAGCTGTTTTACGGCATAATTATTGAATTGTAGTGGTGGAACCTTACCCTTTTCATCGGCGAGGCGCATTTTAATCAACCACTCCTCAAACTCTGGTGCGGCACGTAATCCCAATAAATGCCGCATCCGTAATATGTCGTGGTTTGAAAGGCTTTGGTAATGAAGCATGATGTCGTCCGCACCCGGAACCGCAATCATGAAGTTAACGCCGGCGGCACAAAGAAGAATGCCAAGGTTGTCCATATCATCCTGATCCGCCTCGGCATGATTTGTATAACAGACATCGCACCCCATCGGCAGCCCAAGCAGCTTGCCACAAAAGTGGTCTTCTAAACCGGCGCGTATAATTTCCTTTGAATCATATAGATATTCAGGGCCAATAAAACCAACAACCGTGTTTACCAACAAGGGATCAAACGCACGGGCAACCGCATAGGCGCGCGCCTCAACCGTTTGCAAATCCATATCGTGATGCCCATCAGATGAAAGTGCTGCACCCTGTCCAGTTTCAAAATACATCACATTTTGCCCAATTGTGCCACGTTTCAGTGTGAGTGCAGCTTCTTGTGCTTCTTTCAATACGGATAATGAAACCCCAAAGCCATCATTGGCCTTTTGCGTTCCCGCAATTGATTGAAATACTAAATCGAGTGGTGCACCACGATTTATAGCCTCAATTGATGTTGTTACATGGGATAATACGCATGATTGCGTTGGGATTGCGAATTTTTCACGCAAAGCATCAAGCATGGTCAAAAGCGTTATACAGGCATCAACATTATCGGTAGCAGGATTAATTCCAATTACCGCATCACCAATACCATATAACAAACCATCCAATGTTGCCGCCGCGATTGCCTTTGGGTCATCGGTTGGGTGGTTGGGTTGTAAACGTGCCGAAAGCCGCCCCGCAAGCCCAATTGTTGTGCGAAATTTTGTAACAACCCGAATTTTTGATGCGATTTGAATTAAATCGCCATTGCTACATATTTTTGAAACTGCCGCCGCCATTTCGGGCGTAATTCCCGGTGCTGCCGCACTAATCATTGCACCATCAGTTTCCCAATCAAGCAGCCATTCCCGAAACTCACCAATTGTAAAGGATGAAATAGGTTTAAACGCATCTTTATCATGGCTATCAAAAATAAGCCGTGTAACTTCATCGGTTTCATATGGGGCAAAATCTTCGCTTAGAAAATCTTTTAATTCTATATCAGCCAAGGCATAACGCGCGGCAACTCTATGTGCGGCATTGGGTGCGGCAACGCCCGAAAGCTGGTCACCAGAACGAAGTGGTGACGCATACGCCAACACCTGTTTAAGTGATGAAAAACCATATGTTTCATTGCCAATTTGCGCGCGATATTTTCCCATTCCCAAAGAATAATAAAAATATTGGTATAATAAAAGTGATTTATAAAAATTATCGCGCAAACGCCCTAGTAAATTCACTTTATTAGGCATTATTGCACGAGATTGCACAATAAAATTTATCCAAATCTTTCATGCTTATACCCGATTATTCCGTTTATTTTTCGATGGTTTATTTACTAATTCCAAATTGCCTGATAGGTTTTGATTTGGGGTAGGAAATGGAAATAAAACAACTAAAACATTTTGTTACAATTGCAGATGAAGGAAATATCGGGCGGGCCGCACAGATATTGAACATCTCGCAGCCGCCATTGACCCGTCAAATGCAACAACTTGAACAAGACCTCGGGCTGCAGCTTTTTAAAAGAACTGCCAAAGGGGTTGAATTAACCGATGCCGGTAAATCATTGTATGCCGATGCGGTAAAAATCCTATCCTTAGCAGAAGATGCAACCGCGCGTGCCAAAAGTGCGGCAGAAGGAATTGTCGGTCGCCTTGATATCGGAATATTTGGCTCTGGCATTTTTGAAGTTGCACCCCGAATGTTGCAAAGATTTCGTTTTGCTTTCCCTAATGTGCAAATTATCCTGCACACCATGAATAAAAGCGAACAAATCGAAGCATTACGCCAAAAACGTATTAGCATTGGTTTTAACCGCCTTATACCGCAACATAATGACATCCTTACCAAAACTGTTGCGACCGAAAGGGTGGTGGTTGGACTTCATACTTCTAACCCATTATCAAGGCGTAATGTCCTTACGTTTCAGGATTTGGTTACAGAGCCAGTGATTTTATTCCCCGATGCAGCACGCCCGAATTTTGCGGATTTTATTACCGGGCTTTTTCATCAATTCGGGCTTAACCCCAATGTTGCACAAGTTGTCGGCGATGCGGCAACCGCAATTGCGCTGGTTTCATCGGGTTTTGGGATTTGTTTTGCGCCGGAATCAGCAACCCGCTATGCGGCATCTGATGTAAAATATGTTGCGTTAAAAGGCTCTCCGCCAATTACAATTGACATTAGTTGTATGTATCTAAAAGATGACAGATCCCCAATTTTAAAAGTGTTTTTGGGGACACTTGATAATTTCCGTCAAGAAGTTGGGCTGGCGGCAAAAAAATAGATTAAAAGAACCTGTCGTAATGAACCTGATTATACGGAACACGTTTTTCAATCATCAATAATTCCTGAATTGCCTGCAACATTAATGTTGGGCCAGCAAAATAGAAATCATAATTTTTAAAATCATCTTCGATAAGTTTTCGAACCGCGTCATGGGCAAAACCAGTTTCACCATCCCAATCACCAACACCGGGGACAGAAACAATCGGAATATATTTTATCGCGTCACCCATTTCCAATTCACGTAATAATTCTTCACCGCACACATCGTCTGGGGTGCGCGCACCATAAAAGAAATATAGTTTACGGTTTTTCAAAATACCGGAATTTGCCGCACCACGCGCAATTGAAACCATTGGTGCAAGGCCTGAACCTCCGGCAATGCAAATAATATCGCGTTGTGTATCTTCTCGTAGCCATGCCAAACCATACGGGCCATCAATTTCAATCTCACCACCAATTTTAAGCGTATTGAAAAGGTATGATGTCCCACGCCCATTTTCGACATAACGTATCTGGAAGTGCCATTCATTTTCATCATTACCAATGTTGGACATTGAATATGCACGCGATGAGCCAACCCCCGGAAGTTCAAGCATGGCAAACTGCCCAGGAAGGAAATTTGCGCTGCCCTCTGACTTAAAGCGAAATTCGCGAATATCTTTGGTAATATCTTTTACACCAATAAGGCGGGCTTTCTGGCGAATTGGCGGAATTATGGGCTTATATTCAGGGCTTGTTGTCGCTTTTATTTTTATATCGCCGCGCGCCCGACATTGGCAGGCAAGGTGCCGGCCACGCGCACGGTCACGTGCGGTTAGGCCGGGCGCATCTTCCCAAAGGTTCTCAATTTCGCCTTCCACAAGTTCGAATTTGCAGCCGCCACATCCGCCGGAATTGCATTCATATGAATATCCAATACCAGATCGTAAAGCAGCACGAAGAATTGTATCTTCGTCATTTTGAACGCACTCACCACCATCTTTCAGATTGTGAATTACAGCCGCAGTATCGATGATGGTTCTTCCATCTTGTAGTTTGTGAACGAGAATTTCACCCATGTCTTTAACATGCCCTATAAGTCCTGTCCGCAATATTCAATGCCTTACGGACAGGAAGATTATATACAAATTGTGAGTTTAATTACAAACCAAGCGAAGCACGGAAATCGCGCGTTGCTTGTTTTGCCTTGGCTGCCGCATCAGGAACGTCCGGCAATTTTGATGCGTAATCATCAATTGCTTTATCAGCAAGTGGTTCCCATTTCGCAATCCATTTTTTGATAAGTTCAAGATTGCCTTCGGTTTCCAATGCCATTTTTACCCATGCCGCCTGCCAACGACGATGACGCGAAACATCAATCAATTGGGCATCCGTTAATAACCCAAGCAGAGTATCACCATTGTGACGTGCCGCTTCACCCAATTTGCGCATAACAACTTCGTCAATTGCAGGTTTGGCAATGAGGTTGACGACAACCATTGCTTCGCCCCAATCCCAAACGGTTAAGGCCTTTTCCATTAATTCGCGATAACCCTGCCAAATGGCATCTTGTTCCCAATATTCGCGTTCATCTGTACCAAAACCTTTGTCAGGGAACGTTAGTGACAGTTCTTTTGTGCGATATGCGGTATGGCTTAGCCAACGCATCGAATCCGCCATTTGGAAATAATTGCAATTGGTAATCGTACTTGCTGGGGAAACTTGCCCGATATATGCGCCCGCCATTTGAAGCGTATGGAATAAATAGCGCAAAGGTGCATAAAAGCGTGCCAATGTTCCCGCCCAACGCGCATCCAATGCTTTGTCGTGTTCGCGCTCATTAAATTGGTCGAGCAGACTATAAACATAGGTTTCTTGCCCATCTTGCATAAGGTTGTATGTGCGGTAAACCACTTCATCAGGATCGCGGAAAGCGTTCCAATCGGGATGCTTTAATTCGGTGCCAAAAGTATTCTTTTTGTACCATTCATTCATGAACATATTTGGTGACAATTCGTAAGGCGCGTTGGCATCACGATTATTGTAATGCAAATTCACGCTTACAATTTCATATTCACTTGGCCGACGACGGCGCGCCGCAAGGTGCGTCCATGTTTTTTGTGGCTGTAAAACTTGTGTTTCGGACATTAAAGTCTCCCTTTGTTTGCGGCTCTTTGTGGCGCTATTTTAAACTTTGGTTTTGAAATAAAAACGGATTGAATCGTTACGGGTCTCAATTTGTCCCGCAAATGAACTTAGATCGACTTCAAGGTCATTCATTTTAAATGGACGACCTAATTCCGCCTCGATAGTTTCGCGGTTTAGTATCATTTCGTGTTCAGTGTGAATTCGAATATAGGCACGCTTGTCATCGACAAAAACTTCTTTTTCTGGATTATCAATTCGTGCCGCTTCGATGATGGCAAGTGCCAAATCACCCGAACGCATAACGGGCCCAACCATATTGTTATGATATGCCTGCCCTGAATTTACTGCGTTCATTTCGCTCTCCTTGTTTAATATATTTTTGCGCTTAGCTATGTGCGAAAAGCGGTACAACGCCTGCAGTATCGACATAGATATCTTCGCCATCTACCTTCACCGGATATTCGGCCAAGGCACAATCATCGGGATTTATTCCTTTTCCTGTGCAGGCATCAAATTGCCACGAATGGGCACGGCAAATTACTTTTTCGCCATCGAATTTACCTTCGACTAATGGAATATCTTGGTGTGGACATACGCCTTGAAACGCCTTGACTGCGCCGCCATCGGCACATACCAGCAATATTTCATGCCCATCAACGGTAAATGCCTCCATTTCGCCTTCCCAAACATCATCTAGCGTACATACTTTTTGGAATGCCATTCTGTTCTCCTATTCATGGCAACTTGTTGCAAATTGTTGCAAATCTTTTTTAATTTACGTGGTTTTTTCCCATATTATTTCAATGGTTTCAGTTGGCATAAGCCCAGAATCCGCAACCTTCATATCGCGTGGAAAAAACTCGGTTGCGCCCTGTTTTCTTACGCGCATAATGCAGTCGGGGCGCGGTCTTACGCGGCGGTTAACTGAATGAATTGCGGCAGCGGCGGCAACTTCATCCATTGTATTTTCTGTGTCGATTGCGATTAGTTGCAAAACAAAATCGCCCTCAAAATTTGAACCTAAAGGAAATAAAGCCATTTTAATTCTCGTTTTTTGAAAAATTTAAAGGAAGGCTTGCGGCACTTATGCCGCAATTTACTAACCTGCTTTTTTGTTTGCTCTTAGGGCGCGATAAACCTCTGCCCATGCGTAATTATGGGCATCATCACCACATTAGCCAGGTGCAATATTCATATATTTTAGCGCACCTTCTAGGTTCATTGGTTGTATCATCCCTGCAAGGAAACGATCAACAATGCTTAGGTGTCCGGCGTAGCGCTCTGGATCTTGTTCAAAGCACCAACGGTCAACTTCTGAACCAAAGTGATAAAGGCGACCATTATATTCAAGCGGGTAGTCTTTTACATTCCACTTTTTACCCGGCACGCCCAAAATCGGAAGTTGGCACATATTGCAAACCATTGGCAAGGTTTCAGGATATGCAAGTTCCATTTTGCCATCAACGACATTGTCGATGAAAACGTCCCAACATTGACCCCATGTATCGTTCCAACCCGGATATTTTTCTTCTAACCAGTCACGTTCTTCTGGAGTTATCCCTGCCGCAGGGTTCCACCATACGGTTGGGCGCCAATAATAAGAACCAAGGTGCATACCATGATGCGTATCTTTTAAATCTTCTAGGAAAATGTCCCAATACCAAGGCAAATCAAGCCCCATATCGGTAAGTGCACGTTCAAACTGTGCCACAATCCATTCTTCCATAAATTCTTTGAATGATTGTTTGCGGTGCTCAAGTGGGGTGTAATAATCCATAATCGGACCAGTAAGCACCGAGAATAGTTTCCATGCACCCCAAAGCGCAACATCAACCCGCTTCTGTGCCTCTTCCTTTTTCCCATTTTCAATAAGAACTTTTAATGCCGGACCACCAATTTGTGCATGGCGCGATTCATCGGTTTGAATGCTTGAAATAAGGTTGGCAAAGGTGTGATCCCCTGCTTCTGCGGCATCGGCGGCAAGCCCCAAAAATTGCATATTGGTAAAGCCAGTTTCAAAGCTAAAGGTAAGCATGATCGAAACCGAAATCGCATCGCGCGTCATCATAATATCGTCAAAGAAGTGACGTGCCGCAATCATTGCCCATTCATTCGTGTCATAAGCCTTGAAAGCCCAATCCATTTGGCGGTCTTTTGAAACGTGCTCATGTGGGAAATATAATTGCATCTGTCCGTGGCGGATTTCATCCATACAGCCAAGTGTTGACATATTGCGCATACCTGGGGCTTTGGAAAAGCGCATCATGCGCGCTTCGGCACTTGCGGCGGCATATTCACCGCGGGCAATTGCACCGTAATGCGCCTTCATAACTGACTTCCAACCCGGATCGGCATTTTCGAAAATCCGGCTACGCTCTAGCGCTGCTTTGACAGAATATGCACCCGCATCCTTTTCACGCTGAACCTTTACATATTCGGGATAGGTCTGTTTATAAGGCTCATCATAATTTTCCCATGCCTCTTGTGGTAAACCAAAACCACCTGACAAATCCGGCGGGAATAGTTCATCTTCGGTAACGTAATTCGGTGTCCAGTTTGTGGATCTGGCTAAATCATACCAGTCCATGCGATTAAGCACAGCCATATTTCTCTCCGCTTGTAATTCGATGAATTATTCACCGAAACCCTTGTTTTAAATTTTTGAAGTTTTGTTTTTTGTTTGCGTTGAAAAATTTATACGTTGGTATTTTTATAGCTTCCAATACTATTTGAACGCAAACTCGATACGTTTTTTGCATGATGCATGCGCGAACAATACCAAAAATGACGCAATGCTTAATATTAAAATACCCGCCTTTTAAAAGACTGGTATTTGTTTTATATGATTAAATTATAATTTAAAAACAGTTGGTTATGTTTTGCTATAAGCTTTTTCGCCCGCGATATAGGCCGCAGCAACATCAAAATCATCACTCATGATAATAAAATCGGCTTTGCTATTTAATTTTAATTGCCCAATTTCATTTTCAAGACCAAGGAATCTTGCGGGGTAATAAGTTGCCATTTTAACGGCCTCTATTTCATCAACCCCAAGGGTCTTAATCGCAAACTTTAATCCCGCCGCCATATCAAGATCAGAACCAGCAAGCGTACCATTATCATCCATGCAAACGCCGTTTACGACCTTTATATGTTTGCCACAAAGTTCAAATTCCTTATTCGCCGACCCAACACTTGGCATTGCATCGGTAACAAGCATGAAATTTTCTGTACCATGGGCGCGTATTGCAATTTTCGCCGCAGTTTCATGGACATGATGCCCATCTAAAATAATACCGATATAAATATCTTTATTTTCCAGTGCCGCCCCAACCAGACCGGGGTCACGGTGCATTAATGGTGACATGGCATTATAGAGGTGGGTTACACCCTTTATGCCGGCATTAAACCCAGCCTTTGCCTGCTCATAATTGGCATTTGAATGACCCGCACTTATGATTATGCCCGCAGCGTCCAATTCAGAAATGTCGGCAATTTGATTTTCTTCGGGCGCAAGTGTCAAAAGCATTTTGCCATTTTTAAACGACTTTAAAACTGCCTTGGCAGCATTATTGATTGATTGGAACACGCTTTCATCATGAATGCCTTTTTTGGTTTTCGAGATGAACGGACCTTCGATATGAATGCCAATAATACCATTTGTTTTATTGGCAATCGCATCATCAACTACCGCGATTGCTTTTTCAATTACAGGCACATCAGAACTAATAAGGGTTGGCAATAGTGAAGTTGTGCCATATTGCAAATGGGCCTTGGCAATCTTGTTAAGCGCGTCAATGCTAATGTCATCATTAAATAAAACACCGCCGCCGCCATTAACCTGTGTATCAATAAGACCAGGAATTAAATAACCACCCATAAGGTCAATCGAATTTGTATTATCTGCTATATTGGTTTCAATTGCGGTAAAAACCCCATTTTGAATTTTGAACGATGCCGAATTTGTAAACGTATCGCCAACTAATATTTTGCCATTGGTAAAATTTAATATTGTCTCATTCATAATTCATATCTTCTTTTTAAATTGGGATTATTAGGCTTTATCAATTAGCAAATGATATTTACCGTTTTGAGAAACCACCCACTTATTCTTTGCAACCTTATCAATATCCGCAGTTTTTACCAATCCATTGTCGATTGGTTGTAAAATAATACGGCCTTCGCGATAAATTATTGGTGCAAGGTTTTGTTTGCCACCGAATGCCGCAAGTATGGCGTCATCTATTTTGAACTGGTTTTTATTTGGCTCAACTTCTTTTGAGGTTGCCGGCGCATTTAATTGCCCCAATTTACCTTGCAAAGATGCGCGAATTTCACCCGCAATTGCATCCGCTTTTGGGCCAATAACAACTTGAACCGTATTTTTATCAAGCCGCATAACCGCAATCGCACCGATTTCTTTTAACGCTTTGTCGTTTACATCGGCATTATCATTTACTTTTAGCCGTAGGCGCGTTGTGCAGGCGTCAACTGTTACAAGGTTCTTTGCACCGCCCAAAGCCGCAACATAGCTCTCGGCGATAGATGAATCATCATGCGATTTTACTTGTGTATTTTCACCATCATTACTGTCAATCTCGCGCCCTGGGGTCATAAGATTGAATTTTCTAATAAAGAAACTGAAACTGAAATAATAAATTACCGAATAAGCCAAACCGATTGGAATTAGCATCAATGGCTTGGTTGCTAGTTTAAAGTTTAGGACATAATCAAATAGCCCCGCCGAAAAGCCAAAGCCAAGGCGAACCCCCAATATATCCATTATCGCCATTGAAATACCAGTAAGCCCCGCGTGAACAGCATATAATGCCGGCGCCAAAAACATAAAGGTAAATTCAATTGGTTCAGTAACACCAGTTAAAAATGAGGTTAGCGCAAGTGATATAAACATACCCGCAAGACCGCGCCTTTTTTCTGGCAATGCCGCACGATACATGGCAAGGCACGCCGCGGGCAGACCAAACATCATAACCGGGAAAAAGCCTGACATGAATTTTCCGGCGGTCGGATCACCGGCAAAAAAGCGGTTCAAATCACCGGTAACGCCATTATAGTCGCCAATAATAAACCATGCCAAATTATTTAAAACATGGTGTAATCCCGTAACAATAAGTAGGCGATTTAAAACACCATAGGCAAAAAGACCAACTGGCCCCGCTTTTACGACCCACTCGCTTAAAGCATCAATGAATTTTTCAAGATATTCAAAGCCAAAGCCAAATAGCATCGCACCCAAAATTCCGGCAAAACCTGCCGCAATCGGGACAAACCTTCTGCCACCAAAGAATGCCAGATATTCAGGAACTTTGATATTATAATAACGATTATATAAAAATCCGGCTGTTAAGCCTGATAAAATACCGGCGGGAACAGAGAGTTTTGCAATCTCTTTATTTTTCCACGCCTCTATTAATGCCTTGGATATATCGGGACTGGTTGCAAGTTTGGTAACATCTGCTGGTGCTGACAGAAGGGTTTTTGCCCCCTCGGTAAGCACAACAAAAGCAACCGCACCTGCAAGACCTGCTGCACCGTTATTTTCCTTGGCAATTCCAACCCCGACCCCAATCGCGAACAATAACCCCAAATGACTAAAAATCGCATTGCCTGCGGCGGCAATGAATGGGATATTTAATAAATCAGCCTGTCCAAGGCGTAACAATAGACCTGCCACTGGCAAAACTGCAATCGGAAGCATAAGTGCGCGACCAATTGATTGGAAATTGGCGAGTAAATTACTAAATATTTTCATGATTTACCTCACCTAAATTTCCTTTTGCCAAAACTTGTCTAACCTCGTCTGCGGTGGTTGCTTTTAATGCCCTTTGTGCGATTGCAACGCATTCAGGCATCTTCAACTCTCTTACCCGCTTCTTTATTTGTCTTATCATTGAAATTGGCACTGATAATTCAGTTATACCAAGCCCAATCAATATGGGAATTGCCAAAGGTATGGATGCCACGCCGCCGCAAACCCCAATCCATTTATTATTTGCTTTTGCCCCCTGTGCGGCAAGCGCAATTAGATTTAATACCGCCGGATGAAGGCTATCCGCACGCGATGCCAATTGTGGATTTCCCCTATCAATCGCCAATGTATATTGCGTAAGATCATTACTCCCGACCGATAAGAAATCAGCTTCTATTGCCAAATTTGACGCCATAACCGCAGCGGATGGGGTTTCAACCATAATGCCAACCGATATTTTTGATTGAATGCCGCATTCCAATGCCACTTCGTCAATAATTTTTCGCGCGGCACGGAATTCAAAAACATCAATAATCATTGGCAACATGATACGACATTGTGTGGAAGGTACAGATTTAATGATGGCGCGAATTTGGGTTTTGAATAATTCGACATTTTCAAGCTGATAGCGAATTCCGCGCATTCCTAATGCTGGGTTTTCCTCAATTGGGAATGGCAAATATGGAATTGGCTTATCGCCACCAATATCAAGAGTGCGTACGATTAATGGGCGATTATCCAATGATTTTGCAATTGCCGATAATGCCGCCATTTGTTCGGATTCATTTGGTGCGGTATCGCGTTCCATGAATAGAAATTCGGTACGCAATAGCCCGCAGCCTTCCGCGCCATTTTCAACTGCTTTGGTGGCTTCTTCAGTTGACGCAAGATTGGCAAAAACTTCAATCCTTGTGCCGTCTGCCATTACGCAATCAATTTTCGCGTTCTTTGCCTCTAGTTCGGCATTTGCTTCTAATTCAGCAATTATTTTGCGGGCAGATTTGATTTCATCTTTTGTTGGGCTTGGGTTTAAAAAACCTTCATCTGTATTAACAATAATCAATTGCGAATTAGCGATATTGGATAATTTATCGCCAATTGCCACCAGCATTGGAATGCCGAATGAGGCTGATAAAATTCCAACATGGGCGGTTGGGCCGCCGAATTTAGTGCAAATTGCTTTGATATTTTTATGGTTTAAGCCCAAGAATTGTGATGGCAATAAATCATCGGCAATCAGGATAATTTCTTTGTCATCAGGGATTTTTGCAGCTTTTGTGGTTTCGCCACAAAGTGCATGAATGATTTGATGTTCCAAATCTCGTAAGTCTGATGCCCGTTCACGCACTTTTTGCGATTCTGATGCTTTGAAGGCATCTTCTTGTAGGCGTGATGATTTGCGCCATGCCTCAGGCGCACTCAAACCATTATTTAAATATTTATCGGCAGTTTCATTAAGTTCTGGATCTTGAAGAATTTCAATATGCGCCAAAGCGATTGTTTTCGCCGGCCCTTTGTATGATTTTACATTGGCTTCAAGTTGATTAATAACCGTATTAATTGCGCTAGTTAAATTATCACGCTCAGTCTGATAACCTTTACCATTTTCATCAAATACATTTTCGGCTTCGCCAAAAACAAACGCCTCACCAATTGCATAGCCGCTTGCAGCGCTTACGCCATATAAAAAATTAGGGTTTTGATTTTCGGGTTTTTCTTGACGTGATGCGTGTTGTATTTCTTCGCTATCTTCTGTGATGCCATGTTTAATTAGTTCAATCATTGCCGAGAGGGCTTTTGGGGAATCCGCGCCATTGGCAATAATTTCAATCTCGTCACCATTTTTTGCATTCAATGAGATAAGTGCAACAATACTATTGGCGCGTGCCGCTTTTTGGTTAGCTTGAATTGTGATTTCAGATTTAAACTGGCGCGCCAATTGCGCGATTGTGCCCGCTGGTCGTGCATGAATACCATGCGGCAAAGACAGAACCACCTTCTCGCTTACGGCATTATCTTGATTTAATATCTTTTCGCCGGTGGTATTTTCACTTGTTGAATCTTCAAACTCAAACAAGGCGTCACCTGCCGCAATTTGGCAATTTGTTTTTATGTTTTTTAGTTTTGCCTGCGGATCCATAACGATTATTGGCGTAATAAGGCTAGGCGCATTTTCGCCAACAAAATCCATATCAAAGGTAATTAGTTTTTCGCCAGTTTTAACATTATCGCCAATTGCCACATGGGTATTGAACCCAGCACCTTTTAACCCAACAGTATCAATCCCGATGTGAATTAATATTTCATCGCCGGTTTGGGTTTTTAAAATTATTGAATGACCTGTTGGCGCGACATTTGTAATCACACCATCACACGGCGCGTATAATTCATTGTCTAGCGGCTCAATAGCGACACCTTTGCCCATTAATTCTTGCGCAAAGGCGGCATCCGAAGTTTCACTTAATGGCCTTACCCACCCTTTAAATGGCGATTTAATTATCAAATCACTATTCCTTATATTTTTTATCGAGCCGGATTGTTTAACGAGATACACTTTAATGTATGTTATAAAACTATAAACATAATTTCATACCATTGCAATACCATTTTGATTTAATTAAATACAGTTTTAGGGAAAATATTTTTAAAACATAATCAATAAGAATGTTATTATGTATGAATATCGGTGCTATATGTGCTGCACAGAAAATAATTAACCGCCATGCACTTGAAATTGGTTATTTATTGGTTATAGTATGCAAATCACGATAGTAACGGATTAACAATGGCAAGCAAAATGAATTTCTCACAAACCATTGGCAAGCAAATAATTAAAGGCAAAGCGCCATTATATTTGCAATTACAAGAAGCCATTAGGACGGCAATTAATGACAAGACCCTTTTGCCACGTGAAGCTCTTCCTCCGGAGCGCGACCTTGCCGAAGAGCTTGGTATTTCTCGTATTACTGTTCGCAATGCCATAAGCGGCCTTGTAAAAGATGGCCTTTTAGCGCGCAAACAGGGTAATGGAACCTTTGTATCGAGCCGAGTGGAAAAGCAATTTGCCCTTCTTTCCTCATTTACCGAAGATATGGCAGGGCGCGGCCTTGTTGCCGACAGCAAGTGGCTATTAAAAACCAAAGGCCCAGTTACACCAGATGAAGCGCTTTTGATGGGGCTTCGCCTTGGTGCGCAAGTTTATCGTTTCAATAGGTTGCGCCTTGCTGATGGTAGCCCAATGTCAATTGAACATTCGCTTATTTCTGCGGACGCATTACAAAGCGAACTTGACGTTGTCGATTCACTTTATAAGGCACTTGAAGCAAGCGGGCATCGCCCCGTGCGCGCGTTACAAAGACTGCGCGCATTACATTTAAACAAAGACCAAGCCGAGCTTTTGGAAACCGAACCAGGCGCAGCAGGTCTTTTCGTTGAGCGTCATGGCTATGATTCCAATGGCTCAACGATTGAAATCTCAAAAAGCTGGTATCGTGGTGATTCCTATGACTTTGTGGCGGAACTAAATGCATAAAAAAACAATCAATCCAAACACAACATTAATGTTTAAAGAGGCCGAAGAGGCAAACCAAGCTGTTGCGCACCAAATTGCCAACAACAAAGAAATTGTAAAACAAATTGCGCAAAAATATTCAAATAATTTGCCTGAATTAATTGTTACATGTGCGCGCGGCAGTTCTGATCATGCGGCAACATTTGGTAAATATGTTTTTGAAACCAGATTGGGGATTTTGACATCTTCATTAGCGCCATCAGTTTCATCAATTTATAAAAAAGAGCTAAGCATTAAAAACGCGCTTTGCATTGCAATATCGCAATCTGGCAAAAGCCCTGATTTATTATCGGTTATGAATTCATCGAAAGAGCAGGGGTTGGCAACGCTGGCGCTGGTTAATGATACTACCTCCCCACTTGCAAGCCTTTGTGACGATACATTCCCGCTTTGTGCCGGCCCTGAAAAAAGCGTTGCTGCGACCAAAAGCTTTATCGCATCACTTACCGGGGTTTTGGAAATTGGTCAGGCATTGAACCCAGATGCGTTTAAAGACACTGACATCGCATCAATACCTGCATTATTAAAGCAAAGTTTTGAATGCGATTGGACGCCTTTATTAGAAGCCTTAAAAGATGCCGAGGGTCTTTATACAATTGGTAGGGGGCCAGCATTAGGGATTGCCAATGAGGCGGCATTAAAATTCCAAGAAACATGTGGCCTACATGCGCAGGCGTACAGCTCTGCAGAAGTGCGTCACGGTCCAATGGCTTTGGTGAAAGAAGACTTTCCAGTTATTGTTTTCTACCAAGATGATGAAAGCGCGCCAAGCGTTAAAGAAAGCATTATTGAACTTGCAAAATATAGCAAAAAAATCTTTGTCATTGGTACAGAAATCGAAGGCACGCATACTTTGCCTTCAATTAAATCATCGCCACTGATTACACCAATTTTGCAAATTCAATCACTTTATAAAATGATTAATTCACTTTCTATTGCCCGTGGTTATGATCCCGATCGACCAGTAAGCCTAAAGAAAGTTACCGAAACGATATAAATTATTAGGATTTGTGGCATGGCTATTAAACCAATTCATAGTGCATTTTCATTGGTATTATTAGCCTTTGCTTGTGGTTGCGCTAGCGTGCCAAGCCCTAAAGAATATATAAAAATTATGTCGTTTAATATCAGATGCGGGGTATGTGAGGACGCAAACGACCCCAATAACTGGTCAAAGCGCAAGTTTTTGGTTGCCAAAATTCTTGATGAAGAAAAACCAGATATTATTGCAACCCAAGAAGCCGAAGACTACCAAGCGGAAGATATGGCAAAATTTGCCAATTTTTCACATTATGGCATTGGACGTGAAGAGGGCGAAAAGGGGGAAAGAAATGCAATATTATGGAACCCCAAACGCTTCACGGCATTAAAGACCCAAACTATTTGGTTAAACCCAAATGGCGATAAATTTAAACTTGGGTGGGATGCGGATTGGGTTCGCACACTAACCATGATTGAGTTCCAAGATATAAAAACAAAAACGACATTTTGGGTATTTGATGCCCACCTTGATAATGAAGGTAAAATTGCCAGAGTTGAAGGCGCAAAAATAATTATTGAACAAGCAAAAATTCGCGCGCCAGAACCAATAATCTTAATGGGTGATTTGAATGATGTTGCCGGCTCTGATGCATATTTAACCCTTTCCAGCACCTTGCACCCGATTACAAATTATGCACCAGACGATTACACCTTTAACGGATTTGGTAAAGATGCCAAAAAAGGGTTTGCAATAGATCATATTTTCACAAATTTTGATGCGCAGGAAAATGGTTTTAAAATAATTACCAAAAACTTTAATGGGCTATACCCGTCTGACCATTTCCCAATCGTTGTAAATTTGAAAATCGATTAAAGTTCCAGCGATTGGTATTATTGCAAAATTTGTCGATTTTATAGTGTCTGCGATAGTATGGTTAAGTGCAAAACCATATTAATTCTTTGGGTTTTGTGATGGTATTTATAGTGTCCTCACGTTTCCATTTATAAATATTGTTATAAAACAATAAATTATTGGTGCATCTGGGTGCTTATATCAAATCACTACACTGGTTAAATTTGAGAATTAAAGGCACTGATTTTTAGAGTGTTAATTTTATTGCAACGTCAAATCTGCGCAGTTCGAAAAATGCTATAAATTGGTATTATATTCCCATTACCACCATTGATTGATTTTGGAGAAATCGGGGCGGATGTTTGGCATAAAAAAGTGGCAATACCAATTAATTTTTAGGCAATCGTGAATTTATCATTTTATCCAAATGGTGAAGTAGGTAAAGGCTTTGTTTTTATTAACATTTTTAAAATTACTGCCTGTCAAACTATTTCAATATTGTTGAATATTTCGAAAAAATGCAAAAAAAATTGGTATTGTAATGGTTTTAAATCTTGACGATTTTGGTTTTATCATGTTAGCATCAATCATTCTTTATAAATTCAAAGAATGACGAGTTGAATGGTCTTATTCGCTATGTCGTCGGGGGAAAGAAGATGAGAAAGTATAATCTAATCACAAACAAACAAAGCAGATCAAATGCTTTAATTAACGCAACCTCAATTCTCGCATTGTCGCTTTCTGCGGCATTAGTTGGCGCACCAAATCTGGCACTTGCACAAGATGCAACCAAAGACACAAAAACCGAAGCCGTAAAAGGCGATACCACAAAAGACGATACAGTCGTTGTCGTTGGTATTCGTAAAAGCCTTAGAAAAGCAATTTCTTTAAAACGCGCTAACCTTTCAGTTGTTGAAGTTGCCACCGCTGAAGACATCGGCAAACTTCCCGGCATTTCAATTGCAGAAACCCTTTCACGACTTCCTGGCGTTGCCGTTCAGCGTGTTGATGGGCGCTCACAATCAATTTCAATCCGTGGTATGGGGCCAACATTTGGTGTTACCCTATTGAACGGCATGGAAATGGTATCAACGGGTGATGACCGCTCATTTGAATATGACCAATTCCCAGGCGAATTAACAACTCAATTAACGGTGTATAAAACCCCAGATGCCGCATTAGGCACACAAGGTCTTGCCGGAACAGTTGATATTTCAACGATTGACCCGCTTTTGACAAGTGGCAAGAAATTTAACGTAAGCGCACGTGCCGAGCTTAACTCATATGATAAACTTATCCCTGGCACAAAGAACACTGGTTCACGTTTTTCTGCATCATATATTGATAAGAATGAAGACGGCACATTTGGCGTTGCACTTGGTTACACACGCCTAGATTCGCCAACCTTAAAGAAATATTTTAACCCATGGGATTTTGGTCCTGCTGGATGGTGGCCTGTGGTTGGTGTTCCAGAAGATCAATTGGTTTATGATGGTTTTGAAACCGGCGTCATGGCATGGGATGGCGTTCGTGATAGCATGATGGGGGTTTTTGAATTTAAACCAACCGACAATTTCAAAAGCAAGCTAAATATTTTCCATTCACAATTCAAACAGGATATGAATGGCCGTGAATTAGCGGGCGTTTTGGGTGATTGGGGTCTTGGTAATGTTCCCACTAGCGTCACGCAAAACAATGGTGCAGCTGGCCTTACCGTTCAAAACGTTGCCGCAGCGGTTACAATGCGTGAAGATCATCGCAAAGATGATTTAGATGCCATTAGCTGGACCAATGAATATTATGTTGGCGGTTGGAAATTGCAGGGTGATTTAGCGTATTCAAAAGCAACACGCAAACAAAAAACCTATGAAGTATATGCGGCAACCAAAGATCCAATAACTATGACTGCGGATATTAATTCTGGTTTTGATGGTTTTGGTCAACTTTCTTCTAGCTTTGATTTCGGTAATATCGCAAATTATAATTATGCCTCATATTGGTGGGGCGGCGGCGGCGGATATATTCAAGACGCCCTTATTAATGACGAAATGAAAAATGCCAGATTTTCTGCAAAGCATGATTTCCACTATGGCATTTTCAAAGATTTCGAAGGCGGCATAATTTATTCCGACAGAACAAAGAAGGTTGATTATGTTGGCACTACGATGTTGCTAACAAACCCAACCCAAGATGGTTGTATCCATTATTATGGTGGAAGCTCTGATGGTTGTATGGCAATTCCTGCAAGCATAGTTCAGTCGCCGGTTAACCTTGGTTTCTCTGGCATTCCAAATCTAATAAGCTTCGATGCATCTGATGCCTTAAGCGGTTCTGAATTTATTGCGAGTACGGAACAAAATAAAAACCCGTACTGGAACTATAATATCAACGAAAAAATCACCACCGCCTTTGTAAAATTTGGCCTTGAATTTGATGCTGTAATTCCATTCACTGGAAACATTGGCCTTCAAGCAATTCATACAGAGCAAAGTTCAATTGGAACCAATGACAATGGCGATGGCACAAAATCACTAGTAAGCGTTAAGACAGATTATACCAATTATCTTCCAAGCCTTAACCTAACAGGTGATTTGGGTAATGGTCTTTATCTAAAACTTGCGGCAGCAAAAGTTCAAGCCAGACCGCAATTGGAAATGATGCGTGCCAACTTCTCTGCTGGTGTTGATAATACCACTAAAAAGTGGAGCGGTTCTGGTGGCAACCCAACTTTGGAGCCATGGCGCGCAAATGCCTATGACATTTCATTGGAAAAATATTTCACCAAAGGAACATATTTGGCAATTGCAGGCTTTAGAAAAGACCTAACAACTGCTGTCTTGGAAAACACTATTGAATTTGATTTCAGCGGCTTTAACAACCCAACCTCCATTACGCCAATCAGCAATATCGGGCTTTTGACCGCACCAGCAAATGTGAAAGGTGGCTATATTCAAGGTGTTGAATTTAGTGGTGCAATGGAACTTAGCATAATCGATAAGGCATTTGACGGCTTTGGCGTTCTTGGAAGCTTCTCAAATACAAAATCAAATGTTCCGGGTACGGATATTGATGGTAAACCAACCAATCAACCACTTGATGGTTTGTCTGGTCAAGTTGCCTCTTTGAGTGTTTATTACGAAAACAATGGTTGGCAATTCCGCGTTAGTGACAGGTATCGTTCAGAATTCTCGGCAACACGTCGCAATTCATTCCATGCCGTAATTGATACTATTCGCCCTGAAAATCTTGTTGAATTACAAGCCGGATATACATTCCAAAGTGGTCCACTTCAGGATTTGAATATCCTATTCCAAATCAATAACCTTACAGATGCCGCTTATGTTACTTCACAAACTGCTGAAGGCGTTGAGGCATTAAAAGAGTATCATAAATTTGGACGTCAATATTTGTTGGGCGTAAGCTATAAATTCTAGCTGCTTTAAACTATATAATTAACGCCTGTCTTTCATGGCAGGCGTTAATATAATTATAAAACAGAAGGGAATGGCAATGGTAAGACGTTTATTAATCACAACCGCGATAATTTCGCCGCTTGCCATAATCCCTACAATGTCATTGGCACAAGATATTAACATTGGTGTCGAATGGCAGGCGCAAAAATACGTAACCGAAAATAATCACCATTACACAGAGGCGGCCTTTATAATTACCAATAAGGGCAAACTCCCGATTAATACGAATGATTGGAAACTTTGCTTTTCATCAATTATCGGCGCGAAAACCCTCGCGAATTCGGATATAATTATTGAACCCGTTGCCGGCCCATTATATTGCGCCCGCTTTGTAAATTCTTCAATGCAAATCCCCGTGGGCGCATCGCAGACCATGCGGTTTGAGCATACAGAAACAGTTACCAAAATCGAAAAAGCACCCGTTGCGCCCTATATTGTTTTTGATAATGCGCCCAATAATGGGATTAAAATTCACGATTATAAAACCGCCCCCATAGTGCGCACCAAACAAATTGAAGGTGCAGCAATTGGCACATCAACCATTTTTACACCGCAAGATATTTACATAAAAAACCAAAATATCATCGATATTCCCAAATCAGAATTACCAGCAATCTTTCCATCGCCAAAGGAAAGTGAAACATATGACGGTGAGTTAAGGCTTAATGGCGCACCCACAATTATTGCATCCCCAAAATTAAAGACTGAGGCGGCGTTTGCGTCAAAAATTCTCAAATCTTCATTTAATAAGGATGAGAAGACACAATTCATCAAGCTTGAGATTGCAAAACTAGCCAACCAAAATTCACCCGATGCTTATGAATTGGATATCGATCCCAAAAGTGGAATTAAAATAATTGGTAACAGCCCAAGCGGGGTTTATTACGGCTTACAGTCACTACGCCAACTATTGCCAAATAGCCAAACCGCCCAATATACCCTCCCTGCGCTAAAAATTATTGATGCGCCAGATTTTGAATATCGCGGGCTTTTGGTTGATGTGGCACGCAATTTTCAACCCAAAGAACAAATTCTGCGAACCATTGATATTATGGCGCGCCTAAAACTAAACAAGTTGCACCTACATCTTGTTGATGACGAAGGTTGGCGCCTCGAAATAAAACAAATCCCGGAATTAACCCAAATTGGTGCAAAACGTGGCGAAGGTTTGTGGTATAAAAACCTGCCGTCTGCTTATGGCTCTGGCCCCGATATCAACGACCCACATGGCAGCGGTTTTTACACCCAAAAAGATTTTATTGAAATCTTGCAATATGGGGCAAAAAATCACGTTGAAATCATTCCCGAAATTGAAATGCCGGGGCATTCACGTGCCGCCGTTAAATCAATGGAAGCACGCGCCTTTTTACTTAAGCAAAAAAAATCAAAAGATGCTTCTAAGTTTTTATTGAGCGATCCAGACGACAAATCACAATATCATACCGCCCAAAACTATACCGATGACGTGATGAACCCTGGGCTTGATTCAACATATGTCTTTATAGATACGGTGATTAGCGAGATTGCGGGGCTTTATAAAAAAGCGGGTGTAAAACAGAATATTCTTCATATTGGGGCCGACGAACTTGCGGGTGGCGCATGGGAAAAATCACCAATTGCCATCAATAAAATGAAGGAATTAAAACTTAATTCAACCAATGAATTATGGGACTATTTTTATGACAAGGTAACGAAATCACTTATCAAAAATGGTTTCAAAATTGGGGCATGGGAAGAATTAGGGGTTAAACGCGAAAATACATATCCAATAAACCCCAAATTTTTAGAGCGTAAACCAACCCTATATGTATGGAATAATCTTGAAGGATCCGAAGATCTTGCATACCGTCTTGCAAATGCTGGATATAAAATAGTTTTGGGACCAGTAAGCAATTTCTATTTTGACATGGCCTATAATGAAGACGTCCTAGAGCCGGGGCATAATTGGGGCGGCTATATTGATTTAGAAAAGGCATATGCCTTTAACCCCTATGCCCTTCAGGGAACTGACAAAGAAAACAAAGTCAAATTAAACGATAATGCCAAAGCAAACATTGTCGGTATCGAGGCTATGATGTTTTCTGAAACCATGCGCGACCCTGCACGGATTGATTATATGATGGCGCCGCGCATATTTGCATTGTCGCAAAACGCATGGGCAAGACACGACAATAGTGATGCTAAAAAATGGTCAGTCTTCGCAAATCAATTGGGTAAAAACATTTTACCACAAATTGACGCGCAATTACCGGATTTTTATTACCGCATTGCCCCACCGGGTCTTATGGCCGAAAACAATATTGTATCGGTAAACTACCAATTACCGGGTTTTGAATTGCGCTATACTACCGATGGCACCGAGCCAACAATCAATAGCCAGATTGTAAAAGGCCCAATTACCGATCGTGCCATAATTAATGTATGTGCATTCAATAAAATCGGCAGAAAAAGCCGAACCAGTACAATAGATAACAGGTAAATTATGAGCAAAAACCAATTACAAAATCGCTATTTGGCGATTGATGTTATGCGTGGCATGACTGTGGCATTGATGATTGTGGTCAATATGTCGATTTCAAGCCAATTGTCATATTCACAACTTCTTCACGCCACATGGTTTGGCTTTACATTAACCGATGCAATCTTTCCGACTTTTTTATTTGTTGTTGGCTCATCAATGGCATTTACTATGCCACGCTACGAAAATGGCAACGGGAATGAGCTTTTTATAAAAACAATTAAGCGGGCATTTTTAATTTTTCTGTTCGGTTTTATTGTTTCCAATTTTCCATTTTTTCATTTGAAAAATGGTGAAATTATACTCCAAAGTTTTGACAATTTGCGTTTTCTTGGGGTTTTGCAAAGAATTGGTATTTGTTTTGCCCTTGCCACTTTAATCATTCATTTTACGGGCAAAAAGGGCGCGTTGATTTATTCGATATTATCGCTACCAGTTTATTGGTTTTTGATATCGCAATTTGGCGATTACAGCCTTGAACATAATGCGGCATTAAAATTAGATTTGGCAATCTTTGGCGCAAGCCATCTTTATAAGGGTGAAGGCATCCCATTTGATCCAGAAGGACTTTTGGGAATAATCCCGTCATTGGCAAATCTATTATCGGGCTATTTGGTGGTTAATTTCCTGCGCAACGCCAGTGACAAAAAAAATGCCAATTTCAAAATAATTACTTTGGGAATATTTTTAATTATAATTGGTAATATATGGGCACAATTTTTCCCAATATCTAAAAAGCTATGGACATCATCCTATGTTTGCTTAACCATTGGGATTGATTGTTTGGTATTGGGGCTTTTGGTATATTTTATTGATATATGCGACCTAAAAAAAGGAACATATTATTTCGAAGTATTTGGAAAAAATACTTTATTCATTTATATTTTCGCCGAAATTTTGATGTCCATCTTATGGACAATTCAAATCAATGGCACAGAATTAATGATGGTTATTTATAATGATATATTTGCCAAAGTTGCGCCGATTAAAATTGCATCGCTACTGTTTTCGCTGATGTTCATGCAATTGTGTTGGTTTATCGCATATTGGCTTGATAAAAAGAAAATCTATATCAAAATATAATTTATATTGCGGTTTAGAGACACAACTGACGAACATTCAGAAATGTCATACCTGCCATAAGAGTGCGCAAAATTTTCAAGCAAAACCCCAAGCGGCAATACCGCAAAATGCGTTTTGGCAATTTCGCTTAGCATATCAAAAGATTTTTAATTAATTTTATCCCCATAATTCGGCAATTGGTGGATATACCATTCCATCTTTATAAACCATGCCAAAATCTCTATCCTTTGCCAGAAGCATTGGCCCATCAAGATCGACAAAGCGGGCATATTGCGCAATTAAATGGGCCGGCGCCATCGCAAGTGAGGTTGCCGCCATACAGCCAACCATAATCCCAAGCCCGGCATCCTTTGCGGCATTAACAAGCGCCAATGCTTCGGTAAGGCCGCCGGTTTTATCAAGTTTGATGTTTATATATTGATAGCGCCCCAAAACATATTCCAATGACGAACAATCAAGACAGGTTTCATCGGCACATAATGGAACCGGACTTTTGAAACCCAATAATTCCTTATCCGCGCCAAATAACAACGGTTGCTCAATAAGCATTACATCAAGTTCAGATAATTTATCGGTCATTTTCCGAAGCAATTCCAAATCCCAACCGCCATTGGCATCCACAATCAATTCAGCATCAGGGCGCGCAGCGCGAATTGCGCGAACTCGTTCAATATCAAGGTCGGCCTCGATACCGCCCAATTTAATTTTAAAGCGTGACCAGTCATTTAGGCGCGTCGCTTTTTGCGCCATATATTCGGGTGTTTCTATGCTTAGGGTAAAAACTGTCGGTAGTGGTTTTGGTGTCGCAAGCCCCGCAATTTCCCACACCCTTTTACCGGCCTTTTTTGCGAGCAAATCCCACAGTGCGCAATCAAAAGCATTACGAATTGGGCCTGATGGCAATAATTTATTTAATTCGACACGTGTCATGCCATTGGTGAAATGCGGTGCAAGGCTTTGGGCATATTCAACCGCCTTGTTTAATTCACCTTCATCATATTCATGGGGTTCTGATTCACCGCGTCCAACAAAACCATCAGATGACAATTCAACCACCATCATTTGGCTATGGGTAAAACAATGGCGGGAAATTCGAAACGGTTCTTCTAGCAAATAGCGTTCGGCATAAGCTTTTACTTTTATTGAACCGTTCATACCTTCTCCCTTTATTCGCCGTTTTTATTGCGCGGCGTACGCACGAAACCCGTGAATTCTTCATAAAGTTGGCTAACATCTTCGAGGCGTTTTTCAACATCACGTCCACCGCTATGGCCAACAACGTCATTCACCAACAAATTAACCAAGCCAACCATCGGCACAGCAGAGTGCCAGAATAAATAACCATCGGCGTCTGCGGTTAGAACGTGTTTTGTATAATGTGACGCCCAATCGCATAATGTGTCAGTGATAATAATTAACGGCAAACCGGCCTGTTTTGCCTTTTTTGCTAGGGCTTGTGATTTGCGTGAATAACGGCGAATATCAATAATTATAAGGCAGCGATTTTCAGTATCTTCAAGCAATATATCAACGTAATTGCCTGATGCCCCCTCAACCAATTCTACACCAGGGCGCACATATTGTAATTGATGGGCAAGCAAGGTCGCAATACCGCGTTCGGTTTGAAAACCAATAATTTGCACCCTTTTACTTGATGCGATCTGTGCGATTGCATCACGCCAAACCGCATTTTGCGAACGTTCATAAACGCTTACAAGTAATTCAATTTCGCGTTCAAGGGTTTTACGACGTTTATCACTATCGGTAAAACCTTTGAGAAATTCTTGAAAATCATCGCCCGCCAACCATGGTAAATTTGCCGAACCACGTAAATGTTCTTTTAAATCGCGAAAATGCCTAAATCCAAGCATTCGGCAAAAACGACCAACCGTAACCGAACTTACATCCAAACGTGCCGCGATAGAGGTGGCGGTTTCAAATGGTATCATTTCGCGATTATTTAGCAAAAATAAAGCAATTTGCCGTTCGGAATGCGTGTATTCGTCTAATTCTTCTTCTAATCGCTTTAATAAATCAACCATATTTAATTCCCTTATAAAAGAAATATGCGGTTAATTTACAGATATTTTTCGAGATAGTCCACAATCGCCCCCGCGCCAAAGCGTAGGGGATCGCATGCCGGAAGCCCAGCCTCATCTTCGGCACGTTTTAGTGCATCACGAGCCGCATTTTCATCAAGCAATGAAGTATTCAAACTTACGCCAACGCCGCGCGCTGCAGGATTGGTAAGACGCGCCGCATTAACATGCACTGCTAAGGCATCGGTCAATGATGGGCATGCAAAATCCCCCTCATAACCCACCAATTCTTTGCGACCCTCTTCATGACAAACTACGATTGCATCTGGCTGTGAGCCATGAACCAAGCCCAAAGTTACGCCAGCATAGGCAGGGTGCAGCAATGCACCCTGCCCCTCGATTATGTGCCAATGGTCATCACTTGCCGCCGGTGACAACCACTCGGCTGCACCTGAGATAAAGTCCGCGACCACTGAATCGATTGCTATACCCCGTCCCGTTATCATAATACCGGTTTGTCCCGTTGGGCAGAATGTGGCGTTCAAGCCACGTGCAGTCATTTCTTTTTCAATGCTTAGAGCAGTGTATTTTTTACCGACCGCACAATCAGTTCCGACAGTAAGCAGGCGTTTACCGCTTCGTTTAACGCCTGTACCAGGGCTGAATTTGATATTAGGGCGACGCAAATCATAAAGCGTTACGCCGCTTAATTTTGCTTGGCCTGCGATTTCTTCATTATCGGCAAGACGTTCGTGCAGACCAGCAGCAACATTTAAACCAGCTTTTAAAGCCGCAATAATATGGGGTATCCATTTTTCGGCGATAAAACCACCATCATTGGCAATGCCAATAACCATAGTTTTAATTCCTTTTGCCACCGCCTCATCAAAGCCAAGATTTGGTAGTCCTAAATCAACGCCGCAATTTTCAAGGCGGTATTGACCGGCGCAATCTTTTGCGCGCCATTCAGCAAGCCCAGATGCAGTTTTCGCCCAGCTTATATCAGGTGCATCACCTAAAAATAAAATATATGGTGCTTCCATAAAATCCCCCGATTTATTTAGTATTTAAATTATTTTGTTCCAACACGACGAATAATTTGCCCCGGTCTTTCGCCTGTTGGTTTGCCGTCTTTGAAAACGGGTGTGCCGTAAACCCAAACCTCATTCACACCATCGGCAATTGCCGCAGGATTTTGAAAGGTTGCGTTGTCTTTAATTTTCTTTGCATCAAATAAAACTAAATCAGCGACCATACCTTTTGCGATTTTACCCCTATCTGTAAAACCCATATGAGCCGCCGCAAGACCAGTCATTTTATACACTGCTGTCTCTAGGCTCATTTGCTTTCTATCTCTTACGAGCCATGCAATTACGCGCGCAAAAGACCCTGAACCACGTGGGTGCATATCAACAATACGACCGTCGGAACAAATATTTGAATATTTCCAACCAATAAGTTTTGCCACGTCATCATCACTCATGGCGCGCCCCATTACGCCAGAGCCTTTGCCCATTGCAGCCGCCTCAATATTCAAATCAAGGAAAGTTGTAACATCATCTTTGCCACGCAATTTAGCAATATCGGCAACAGATTTACCGATATAGGATTGGTCTGGTGGGAAATTGGTGATGATTAAACCGTCTGGTTTAGCAAGGTGAGTTAATGCAAATTCTGCGGCCTTGCGATCTGTAAAGTCGCGCTGTGGCAACAATACATCAAGGCTAGATTGCCAATAAGTATATGGGTAAACATCGGCGGTTATATCAATGCCTTCGGCACGCGCCTTGTTTAATTTAGCGATAACTTTATCGGCCTGTCCCCATTTATCGACCATAGCAATCTTTAGGTGGGAAATTTGCACGGGTAATTTTGCCTGACGACCAATTTCAATTACTTCGTCAATTGCTGCGTCAAGCTCGACATCTTCACTGCGCATGTGGCTTATGTAACGACCACCATATTTGGCGGCAACTTTTGCCAATGCGATAACCTCTTCATGGGTGGAATAAATTCCGGGATCATATTCAAGACCAGTTGAAATCCCCAATGCCCCTTCTTTCATTGCGCCTTCGACAAGCGCTTCCATCTTTGTAATCTCTTCTGGGGTTGCCGCACGTTTATAATCAGCACCCATAACAGCACCGCGCACAGTGCCATGCCCAACATAACTTGCAAAATTGATAGTTGAGGGATTGGTTTTGCGGGCATCAAAAAATGTACTTAAAGGAAGCGCGCTATCGCCATCTTCACCAACCACAACGGTTGTTACACCCTGATTAATTGCGGCAAGCGCATCAGGTCGTTTATCAACGTGTCGATCGTGGTGGCTATGAGTATCTATAAAGCCAGGGGCAAGTGTTAAGCCCTTGCCATTAATTATAATATCATCTTTGTTCGGGGTGCATTTGCCAACGCAGATAATATGACCATTATCAATGCGCACATTGCCAACCCGCGCTTTTGCGCCCGTGCCATCAACAATGCTTGCATTTACAATTGATGTCGCGTTTTGCGCCATTGCAAAAGAGCCACAAGAAAGCACTATTGCCATACTTATTAAACTAGCAGAAATACGCATTTCACACCTTCCACGAAACGCAAAAGCAAAATAATCAACAAATTAATTATAATGTTAGTTTTCTGTCATGGATTCAAAAAATGCGCAAGTAAATATTGCTGCATACGAAAAATATGTAATTTTTACATGGTTTTAAAATAATGATTCTTTTGGTGGCAATCAGCTTTTTTGCTAGGCAAAATTCAAAATTTAATTGTTATTGCTAAACGCTAGCATTTATTTTTATAAAATCAACAGTTTTTCAATCTCAATCTCGGGACAAGACAGCTGAGACCGATAGTCGCAGATAAGAAATTGGAAAAATTTAAAACGAAAAATTTCCATATAAAAATAATGGAAATTGTCAAATATTTCGCATTGCATTCAATGAGTTATGCGAATTCAGCACGGCTAAATTCTTGATTATGCATAAGTTTTTTCTAATATTATTATAAAAGAAAATCAATGTGCATAGCGTTTGCTAAACAAATCTTTCTTTGCATAATCGCGCAAAATTTAAGGGGGCCAAAAGATGCCCTCTATATTAGGAGGAAGTCTTGACGCACCTCACATTGTCGCTTGTTGAAATTGCTACCCCGATTCTTGACCGTCACCACAATGACCCGACAAGATTATTACAAATATTGCACGATATACAGGATGAATTAGACTATATTTCACCTGAAACCATGGAATATCTTGCGAATAAATTAGAAATTCCAATAACCAGGGTCCAAAGTGTTGTTGAATTTTATTCATTTTTCCATGCAAAGCCGAATGGAAAATTCCGCATTCTATTTTCCGATAATATTACCGACCGCATGCTGGGCAATAAGGACTTGTTTGACCATATGCTTAACCGCCTCCACCTTGAGCCAGATACAGTTTCTGAAGATGGCCTTGTAAGTGTTGGTATGACATCATGCACCGGTATGTGCGATCAAGGCCCCGCGCTTTTGATTAACAATATGCCGATTACCCATCTTACACCGCGCCGTATTGACGAAATATGTGACCTTGTAAAAAGCGGACTTCCTGTTTCAAACTGGCCATCACATTATTTCAAAGTCGATAATAATATTCGCCGTGCCGATGAATTATTGGCAACCGCATATAATATGGGCGATGCCATCAAGGCCGCAGTTGCCAAAGGCGCACAAGGAATGCTTGATGAAATGAAGCGTTCAAACCTTCGTGGTCGCGGTGGTGCAGGTTTCACAACAGGTGTCAAATGGGAATTATGCCGTAATTCACAAAGTGATGAACGATTTATTGTTTGCAACGCCGATGAAGGTGAACCTGGCACATTTAAAGACCGTGTATTGCTACAATCATTTGCGGGTCACGTGTTTGAAGGCATGACAATTGCCGGATTTACCACAGGTGCAAAACAAGGGTTTGTTTATTTGCGCGCCGAATACAAATATCTTGTAAAATCTTTGCAAATATTCCTAGAAAATATGCGCGCAGCAGGGTTTTTGGGGCAGAACATTCTTGGAATAGATGGTTTTGATTTTGACATTGAAATCCACCTTGGCGCCGGCGCATATGTATGCGGCGAAGAAACCGCACTTATTGAATCCTTGGAGGGGAAAGCAGGGCGCCCAAGAATTCGCCCACCATTCCCCGTGACTTGTGGTTATAAAAACAAACCAACCGTGGTCAATAACGTTGAAACCCTTTGTAAAGTTACAGAAATCGCAAGACGTGGCGGTGCGTGGTATGAGGGTCGCGGCACACGCCAATCAACCGGTACAAAACTATTGTCGGTTTCTGGTGATTGCGCCCGTCCGGGAATTTATGAATTCCCATTTGGGGTTAGAATTTCCGACGTCCTTGAAGAATGCGGCGCAAAAGATGTTATTGCGGTGCAGATAAGTGGTGCGGCGGGTGTATGCCTAGCACCCCACGAATTCCACCGCCGCATTGCCTTTGAAGATGTGCCAACCGCTGGCTCATTCATGATATTTGGCAAAGACCGCGATATGTTTGAAGTGGCACTAAATTTTGCCGAGTTTTTTGCCCATGAAAGTTGCGGTTTCTGTTCACCATGTCGGATTGGCACTTCATTGGTCAAAGACATGATGCAAAAAATTGCCGTAGGACGTGGAACAAAATACGAAATCAACGAAATTCAGCGCCTACGCGATCAAATGAAGAATTTCGCCCATTGCGGTCTGGGGCAAACGGCGGGCAATGCCATTTGCGACTGTATTACTAAATTCCGTCCGGCATTTGATAAACATCTTTCTAGCCGCGATTTCTTACCAGCCTTTGATTTGGAATTATCACTTGCCCGTTCCCGCGAGGTAACGCACCGTGACGATGCCGATGCACATCTTGGAGCAAAATAATGAGCGAGATTGCAAATACATTCACCCTTGACGGTCAGATTGTTCAATTTACGCCAGGGCAAACAATTTTAGAGGCCGCACTTGATGCCGGTCTTTATATCCCACACCTTTGTTTTAATCCTGAGTTAAAACCACATGGTAGCTGTAAATTATGCACCGTCATTGTTAATGGTCGTTCTGGCTCTGCCTGCACCATAAAGGCAATGCCCGGCCAAGAAGTACAAAGCAGCACACCAGAATTAGACGGCAGACGCAGATTGCAATTGCAAATGATTTTTGTCGAAGGCAACCACTTCTGCCCCGGATGCGAAAAAAGCGGAAATTGTAAATTACAGGCGGTCGCATACGACCTTGAAATGCTAAACCCACACTTCCCGCATTTCTTTCCAGAGCGTCCGATTGATGCCTCGCACCCTGATGTAATGATTGATTTCAACCGCTGCATCCTTTGCGAACAATGCGTGCAAACAAGCCGCGATGTCGATGGCAAAAATATCTTTGCTTTGGCGGGACGGGGGATGAAATCACACCTCGTTATTAATTCGCCATCTGGCAAATTGGGCGATACCGATTTCGCATTAACCGATAAAGCGGCACATGTTTGCCCCGTTGGTGCAATTTTGGAAAAACGTGTCGGTTACGCGAAACCAATTGGTGAACGTAAATATGATGAACAAACCATCCGTGAACAAATCGCAGCGGATGCAGAGGGGGGATTATAATCATGGATACACAGGTTTCTTCCCAACCACAAAAAGTTGCAAAACGCAAAATCCGCGTGGCGACAACTTCTTTAAGCGGTTGCTTTGGTTGCCATATGTCATTGCTTGATATTGATGAGCGGATTTTACAATTAATCGAAGTTGTTGAATTTGACCGTTCCCCAATTACCGACATTAAACATTGCGGCCCATGTGATATTGGCCTGATTGAAGGCAGTGTTTGCAATTCCGAAAATGTTCACGTGCTTCGTGAATTTCGCGATAATTGCAACGTGCTGATTGCCTTTGGCGCATGCGCGGTGGCCGGTGGTTTACCGGCGCAACGTAACCACCTTGATATTGGTGATGCATTGCGTGAAGTTTATTGCGACCGTACTGGCCTTGGCAAACAAATCCCAAATGACCGCGAATTGCCATTGTTACTCGACAAAGTGCATCCGATTAATGAGGTGGTACGGGTTGACTATTTCATTCCCGGTTGCCCACCATCTGGCGACACAATCTGGAAATTCGTTACAGATTTAATTGCCGGACATATGCCACGTCTTGAGCATCCATTACTAAAATTCGATTGAGAGGAAACAATAAGATGTCCTATTTGGAAACCGCCGAAAGTCCGGAAAAACTTCGCCGCCTCGTCATCGATCCTGTTAGCCGTGTTGAAGGGCATGGAAAAGTTACTATCCTTTTGGATGACGATAATAAAATTCATCAAGTGCGTTTGCACATTGTTGAATTTCGTGGGTTTGAAAAATTTATTGAAGGTCGCCCTTATTGGGAAGTGCCGGTTTCGGTGCAAAGACTTTGCGGTATTTGCCCCGTAAGCCACCAATTGGCTGCAGTGAAGGCAATGGATATCATTGCTGGATATGGCGCAATTACCCCAACCGCAGAAAAACTGCGCCGCCTTATGCATTATGGGCAAATTGTGCAATCACATGCCGTGCATTTCTTCCACCTCGCATCACCTGATTTATTATTGGGTTTTGAAAGCGATGTTGCAAAGCGCAATATTATTGGTGTTGTTGCCGCACACCCAGAAATCGCAACCCAAGGCGTTTTACTTCGTAAATTTGGTCAAGAAGTTATTCAACATGTTGCGGGTAAAAAAGTACACGGCACAGGCGCAATCCCGGGCGGTATGAACAAGGCGCTTACAATCGCTGAACGTGATGCCATGTTGGCCAAGGTTGATGATATGATTGCATGGTCAACCGCCGCAATCCATATGCTTAAGAAGTTGCATGAAAGCGACCCTGATTTTTATAATAAATTCGGGGAGTTTGATTCAAACATGATGGGCATGGTGCGCGGTGATGGTGCGCTTGATTTATATCATGGCGGCTTGCGCGCCAATGATGCGAATGGCAAAAACATTTTTGACCATGTCGATTATGCAAATTATGAAAGCGTTTTTGACGAAGAAGTGAAGCCTTGGTCATATATGAAGTTTCCGTTCATTCGCTCGCTTGGTCCTGAAAATGGCTGGTACAAAGTTGGTCCATTGGCGCGTGTACAAGTTTGTGACTTTATTCCGACCCCACTTGCCGAAAAAGAGCGCCAAGACTTATTGGCAATTGGCAATGGCCGCCCTAGTCACGGTGCATTGTTGTTCCATTGGGCAAGGATGATTGAGGCACTTCACGGGGTTGAGGTTATTCGAGATTTATTGAATGACCCTGATATTCTCGGCACTGATTTAATTGCCGATAAGGGCGCAAGGAAAGAAGAAGCGGTTGGCGTTATCGAGGCGCCACGCGGCACATTATTCCACCATTACCGCGTTAATGAGGATGATGTTGTTACATTCTGTAACCTTATTGTTTCAACCACAAACAATAATCAGGCAATGAATGAGGCAATCCGCTCTGTGGCAACACGGTTTTTAAATGGTCGGGAAGTTACCGAAGGGCTTATGAACCATCTTGAAGTGGCGATACGTGCCTATGACCCGTGCTTGTCTTGTGCAACACATGCGATTGGTAAAATGCCGCTTGAAGTTAGTTTGACCGACCTAAACGGCAAAGTAATTGATACACGCTTTAAAAACATGAATGGTATGTAGTCAATGAATGTGGTGGTATTCGGATATGGCAACCCTTCGCGCGGCGATGATGCAATTGGGCCATTTTTATTGGGCCGAATTGATGAAGAGAACCATGCCAATATCACCTGCATTGAAGATTTTCAGTTACAAATCGATCATGCACTCGATTTAAACGAACAAGATTTGGCATTATTCATTGATGCCGGAATTGATACACCTGCACCATTCGCATTTTATGAAATCGAACCGACAGGGGAATTAAGCCATACAAGCCATGCCTTGTCGCCGCAAACCGTGCTTGATGTCTTTGTTAAAATTAATGGGAAGGCACCGCCGCCATCATTCATATTATGCGTAAAGGGAAAATCCTTTGGCTTGGGTGAAGACATAAGCGAAATTGGCACAAAAAATTTAGAAGCAGCATGGACATTTTTACACACCATTTTAGCGAATTCTAATGTTGATAATTGGCGAGAAAAGGCGCAAGCTAAGCCAACAGAAGAGGAAGTATTATGAAAAAATCAATATCAATCGCATTGCTTGCTTCTTTAATCGGCACTGCGGCAATGGCGCACCCTGGGCATGGTGCAATCTTTACCTTTTCCGAAGGTTTGGAACACCCAGCCGCAGGTCTTGATCATATTTTGGCAATGGTCGGCATTGGTCTTTGGGCATCATTTTATAAGGACCTTAAGGGGCTATTGCTTCCAGTTGGGTTTGTAAGCGGCATGTTGCTTGGGGTTACTTTTGCTTTTACTGGTATTGCCCTGCCAATGGTTGAAAATATCATTGCCCTAAGTGTGATTATAATTGGTTTGGCATTGGCATTTAAAGACAAAGTTCCGGTTTATGCCGCCGCATCACTTGCACTAATTGCCGGCACATTCCACGGTTTTGCCCACGGTGCCGAGGCAAGCAATATTGCGGTTTCATATGTTGCAGGCTTTATGATTTCAACCATTTTTATGCATGCAATTGGCGGCTTTGCTGGCTTGAAGTTCAAAGCACTTCGTGATGCTGCACCATATTTTGGTGGCTTTATGGGGGTTGCCGGATTGTTGATGTTGGCATCGTAATATGCATGAAATGTCGATATGCGAATCTGTTCTTGAGCATATCGAGGCGATTTGCAAACGTGAAAATGCCACCAAGGTAAAAAAAGTAATTCTTGAAATCGGCTGTTTTGCGGGCGTCGAAAACGACGCCCTGCATTTTTGTTTTGATGCCATAAGCAATGGCACAACTGCCGAAGGCGCAACGCTTGAGATAATGGATCAATGCGGGAGTGCCACTTGTTTTGAATGTTCGGAAAATTTTGAAACTAATGATAGATTATCACTATGCCCCAAATGCGGAAGCGGCCGAATAATGGTAAATGGAGGCGATGCATTAAGAATAAAAAATCTTGAGGTTGTTTAAATGTGTGTTGGCATTCCCGGGCAAATAAAATCAATAAAGGACCATGCCAAATCAATTGCCATTGTCGAATTTTCGGGTGAATTACGGGAAATTGATTTGACCTGTGTGGCCGATGATAATCTTGATAAATTAATAGGGCAATGGGTATTAATTCACCTAGGTTTTGCGATGGATTTAATTGATGAGGATGAGGCAAGAGAAACCCTTGCCGCATTCAAAGAACTTGATGCCATTAATCAATCATTATAAAGCAAAACCATTATTTGCCCCGCGTGCCAGCAATAAAGCACCACCGATGGCATCTTTGATGGGTTCAGCAATAAATTGCCTAACATCATCAGGTAACCAAGGGCGCAATGCCGCCGCCATACCACCCAACATACAAATTTTTGGCGCACCAATTTCATTAAGACGCAATATATAAAGCCCGATTGTATGCGCCGCCTTTTGCATAATCTCGGTGGCAATAATATCGCCGTATTGCGCAAATTGGGTCACAAGCGGCGCAAATGTACCAAAATCTTTTGGCTTTGCGCCGGTTACAAATTTCACAATATTTCGTGGGTTACCGTCAAATTTTGCAAGGATTTCTTTACTAAGGGCAGTGTGTGGACGGATGCCATCATAACATAATAAGGTCTCATGTAATGCTTCGCGCCCGATTATTGCGCCTGAACCATCGTCACTAATTTCAAAACCCCAGCCGCCGATTTTGTGGCTTTTGCCACCAACAATGGCATATCCAATACTGCCAGTGCCACTAATTAAAATCGCGCCATCTTTTCCGTCATATGCCCCTAGACAGGCGATATGCGCGTCAGATGCCACATTAACAAAACCAAAGTCCGAAAATATATTGATAATTGCGTCCGCATCATTTTGGTTTGCAAGCCCCGCAAGACCAATGCCCAAAGCGCAGGATTTTGCGATTTGTTTGTTTAGCCCCGCATTTTCAAAGGCAATATCAATTGCGGAATTGATGCTTTTGACAACCAAATCAAGTCCAAGGCGGACATTCGCTTCGCCGCCAATTCCTTCACCCAAAATAATATTATTGTCATCAAAAATTGCGGCATGGCATTTTGTGCCACCGCCATCAATTCCGATAAAATATTTAATATCTGAAGCCATTATTTTCCCTGATTTATATCGCACTTACCCCGGCGCCACTTAATTTACTTTTGCCGCCAGAAATTGGGGTGACTTTTATTTGAGTCGTGATTTTTTCTTTCAAAGCGGAAACGTGGGAAATAACCCCGATTAATTTACCGTTTTGATGCAGGCGTGACAGGGTTTCAAGCGCGGTTTCCAAAGTTTCTTCATCCAATGTGCCAAACCCTTCGTCAAGGAATAAAGAATCAACCCGCACTTTTGAACTTGCCATTTTTGATAAGCCAAGCGCCAAAGCAAGACTAATAAGGAAGCTTTCGCCACCCGAAAGGTTTTTAACCGGCCGCAACTGCCCCGCTTGAAAATTATCAATCACATTTAGTTCAAGCGGTTTGCTTTTGTCATTTACATCACGTGCCAACAAATAGCGTTCGTTCATTTTCATTAATTCTTGGTTGGCATGGGCAACCATTATGTCAAAAGTTAAACCTTGGGCAAAATTACGGAATTTTTTACCATCCGCCGAACCAATTAAATTATTTAGCATTTGCCATTTTGCGCATTCATTTTTTTGTTTTTCGATTGCCGTATATTTATCTTTTAAAGCAAGTTTGGATTTTTCATTGGCTTCAAGCCTTGTTCTTATCGTTATTATTTTTTCGGCAATTTCCATGAAATTGGCATCAAGCATGGCAAGCTTATGTTCCACTTCAACTTGGGTTCCATCACATAGTGAAAGAGCGATTTCTTTTTCAAGTTTTTTTAGTGCATCTTGCAATAATGATTGGGTTTTGATTTCTATCGCTTCAAGTTCACGAGAATATTTTGCAAGTTCAGTTCGTTTTGATTTATCCAAAACGGCATTTTTATATTCTTCTTCACTGCCAAAGCCTTTGGTTTCAAGGGCGAGGACAAAGCCGCTTTCTGTCTGTTTCAATTGTTCTTCTTGATCAATCAAAATGACTTTTAGACGTTTGTTTTCGTCTTCATAATGTGTGATTGCTTGCAAGGTTTCGTTAAGCTGTGCAATTGATTTTGTATTTTTTTCGCGGGCTCCTTCAAGTGATTTATTTATATTTTGGCTTTCTATTATTGGATTTTTATCGCCAAAAAGTTCTTTACGTTGCCGCTTGATTTCATCTAAGTTTTTAACAAATTCAACAAGTTTGGTTTTTTCATTTTCAAAAGCTTGATTTTGCTTTTCAAATTCATTGACCAAGGTTTCAAACCTAATTTGCATAGAGTTCAAATCAATTTGACAATCTTTAAATTTTTGTTGTGTTGCCTCAAAAACATTAAACCGCTCTCGTAGTTGTTCAACAACATTTTCAGAAACACCTAATTTAAATCCGGCAATGATTTCCGAAAACTCGCTTTCAAGTTTCTGCAAACTTGATTGTTCCAAATCGATTTCATGAATTAATTGTGTAATGGATTTCTCAAATCCAGAAATTATTGATGTTTTCAACAATATTTCGGAATCAAGTTTTTGCAAGGCAATGGTTAAAGAAGTTTTTGTATCATTTAGCTTCTTTAATTCGCCCTCAGCTTCGTTAATCTTCTCAAGCAAGGTTGATAAAAATTTTATTTCATCATCAAGCCCATCAGTTTTTGGGATGTTTCCATTGGCATATGGATGGTCGGTTGCACCACACAGCACACATGGCTTGCCATCTTCAAGTTTTGCACGGTGTTGTTCCAATGTCGCTATGATTTGGGCATTGGTTTTCTTTTCGGTGACAAGTTCTTTTTCAAGTTCTATTTCTTTACGCGTTCTACCATCAAGCAATACAAATATTTTTCCTGAATAATGCGCAATTTTGTTATTAACTTCAGTTTCATCATCAACATGCTTGGTGTGATTTTGCTTTAAATCATCAAGGTTATTTTTTTCGTTTAAAACCGTAACTTGCAGACCCGCTAACGCCTTTTGTTGTTCATCTATTTTATTACGAGCGGTTTTTATGCTCGTACCCTTGCCCTCTAACACAACGAGTTTTTCACCAATTTTTGCGTCTGCATCATGGGTTTTTAAATATAGGCTTAATTCCTCATATTTTTTGTTTTGTTCTTTAATTGCGTCTTCAAGATTTTTTTTATTAATTATATTAGCGTCTCTATCGCTTTCAATTGACGACAAATTGCTTTGTAATTGTTGCAAACTTTCTTCTTGGTGTAAAATTGTGGCATCAATTTCAATAGTTTTGTGGATTTTGGGGGCAATGGTCGCTTGATATTGTTCTGTTTTTTCAAAATTTTCTTGTGCATTAGCGGCTTCGGCACGCAAATTTAATTCCGTTTTGGCAAGGTTGGCAATTTTTGCGTTCAAATCCGATAATTGCGTATTAATTTCGGCAAATTTAATGCGCATAGTATTTAAACCAACAAACTCCCCTTCAAATTCTTGCGCCAAATTTGCTTGCCTTAGTAATTCCATCTTTGGCGCAAATTCTTGTTTTTTTTGCGCAATATTTTCCAATTCAAGTTCGGCATTTATTTTATCGTTTTGCAGAATGGCAATTCGCGCAAACCAATTTTTTATTTCGCGCTGTGCCTTAATCTCTGTATCAATTGCTTGTTTTTGTATTTCAAATTCATTGATTTGTTTGCGAAGGGTATCTTCTTCATCAGGCTGTAAAGTATCAATCCCTTGAATTTCAGAATTTAACTTATCAAGTTTTTGATTTTCAAATTTTGCTGTTTCAAAAACCTGTTTTGAAATCTTAGAATAAATATCTGTGCCAGTAATTTGTTCAAGGATTTCTGATTTTTCTTCGGTTGGCGCTTTTAAGAATTTATCAAACCCGCCCTGTGCCAATAACATTGATTGTGTAAAACGGGCGAAATCCATGCCGGTAATTTCAATTATTTTATCAATCACCAACGAACGTTTATTTTCAATCAATTCGCCATGCAAATAGGCGACTTCGTGCTTATAATCTTGTAATTTTCCATCAATACTATTACGGGCGCGGCGTTGTGACCAAGTGGCAATGAATTGCCCTTTTGCGGTTTCAAAAACCACCTCAGACGAGCATTCACTTGTATGACGTGACATGAGGTTATTAACATCGCCGGCAATTTTGCCCAATCGTGGGGTCTCGCCATAAAGTGCCAAACAAAGCGCGTCCAAAATTGTCGATTTACCTGCACCAGTTTGCCCAGTAATTGCAAAAATTCCATTTGCAACAAATTCATCAGACGTAAAATCGATCGCCCATTCACCATAAAGCGAGTTCAGATTTTTAAAACGGAGAGATATTATTTTCATTTATTGCTCGTTCAAATCTGTTTCTTTTAAATTGTGAAGGATTTGTTGATATGCTGTCTTTAGCGTTTCATTATCGGCCGCCGCAATATTATTTATTTCGAGGAATTTATCAAAAACCTCTAATTCATTAAGCTCATCAAGATTGGCCGAAAAATCATATTGGGTAATAATATTATTGAACGCCCGCTGATTTTTAATGCGCAAAATTTCCAATTCTGTTTCGGCAACAAGATCCCCAATGATTTGGTTTAAATCATTGAAAATTTCATCGCCAATATATTCAATTTCAAGCCAAATGTTTTTCTTTTGCTTGATTAGTTCATTAATCTCATCAGTGATTTTTTTAATATCACCCTTGATGCTTTTTAGTGCCTGAAACTGCGGGATATTAATTTCACGGATTTGGGTTTTTATACCATTATCACCCGCTTCAAAATCAATGATTATTACCTGTTTCTGTTGTCCGGCTTCACCAAAACCCATTGCAAGCGGGCTGCCTGAATAACGGATTTTATCAAACCCACCGACCTTTTGTGGAACGTGTAAATGCCCCAAGGCCACATAATCCACAAATTCTGGAAATATATCTGCGCCAATTCCGGCAAGTGAGCCGATATAAAGTTCTCTTACGCCATCTCCATCAATAGTCTGCCCACCAGATGCAAACAAGTGACCAGTGGTAACAATCGGTATATTGCCACCCAATTCGTCACGCTTTTGTTTGGCAATATTGCAAATTTCTGCATAATGACGGCGGATGCCGTCAATTAGTTTGGCGTCTTTTTGTTCAAAACTTTCGCCGGTTTCAACCTGCCTAATATCACGATCGCGCAAATATGGTACGGCGCAAATTATTGCCAGTGGCTTTTCACCATTCTTCAAAACGATAACATCATCACCCATGTTTTCCGAAATTGAACCAACCATAAAAATATTCAATGCTTTTAAAAGTGCTGATGGCGCCTTTAAAAAACTCGGGGAATCGTGGTTGCCGCCAACAAGAATAATATTTTTGCACACACCATTTGTAGCAAGATTGGTGAGGAAATTATAATATTGTTCTTGCGCACGATTGCTTGGAAGGCTTGAATCAAAAATATCGCCTGCAACGATTAAAATGTCGATTTTTTCGACCGCAATTGTTTCTGTTAGCCATGATAAAAATGCGTCAAATTCCTCATAACGGCGGCGGCCAATCAATGAACGCCCCAAATGCCAATCAGATGTGTGTAAAATTCTCATATTAAGCCCCAAGACCCCATAACATCATCTAATGACAATTTCGGACATATGAAGAATGCCGACTGCATCGCAATATAATCAACCTATAACATGCGGCATATCACCCCGCCATAAATAAACTATACGCAAATACAGGAATCTATTCTATATCTGATGTTTCAATAACTTGATTTTTTGGCATTTATGGGCTGATTAGGGCTATGGAAAATATTGCATTACAAGATCTTAAATTACCACTTCGTATTGGTGCGCGTGGCTCCCCATTATCTATTGCCCAAACCAAATGGTTGCGCGGTGAACTTGCCAAAAAGCTTGGTATAAATGATGCGGATATTGAGGAAAAACTGCCAATAATCCCAATCACTACCCAAGGCGACAAAATCCAAGACCGCGCACTTTTAGAGGCTGGTGGCAAAGGGCTTTTCACCCGTGAGCTTGATGATGCATTGCTTGATAATCGTGTTGATTGCGCCATCCATTCGATGAAAGACGTGCCAACTATACTACCTGAAGGCATTACATTATTGGGAAGCCCGCCACGTGAAGATCGCCGTGACGCACTGATTACCAAAGACGGTATTGAATTTGACGCTTTGCCAAATGGCGCGAGCTTAGGGACGGCTTCATTGCGCCGTTCATCACAATTTCTTGGACAGCGCCCTGATTTGAAAATTGGGCTTTTGCGCGGAAATGTTGGAACTCGTCTCGGTAAAATTGAAGACGGTAGTTTTGATGCAACCATTTTGGCAATTGCTGGCTTGAAGCGTCTGGGCAAGGCAGATGTGAAACACACATTGATTGACCCTATGAAAATGCCGCCTGCAATTGGACAAGGCGCATTGGCAATTACCGCACGCACTGGTGACAATGCCATTATAAACGCGTTCAAACTTATTGAATGCCAAAATACTAGCCTGGAGGTCCATGCAGAACGCGCGTTTTTACGTGCGCTTGATGGCTCTTGTCGCACACCAATTGCCGCTTATTGCTATTTTGAAGGCGATGTGATGCACTTTGTTGGCGAATATTTTAAAGATGACGGCACAGCTATAAGAAAAGTTACAAGTCTTGCAAAACCTAATATGGAAAAAGCAGGACAATTGGGTTATGATTGTGCGCAATCTATTCTGTTGGAAGTTGGTGGAAAATAGTTTTGAGCATTAATGAGACGCCAAAACACATAATTATAACCCGCACAAAACCAGGGGCGGTCAAGACGGCTTTGCGCGCCGAAAAAATGGGGCTAATCCCCATTATCATACCCGCCGCAGAAGTTATCGCCAAAGATTTTGATGTCGATATCGAAGGGGTGCAAGCATTATTAGTAACATCTTCAAATGCCCCACAACTTGCAAATTTTGATGAGCATTTATTATCAATTCCAATTTATGCCGTAGGTGATGCAACCATGGAAGCATGTATCACACGCGGCTTTACACAAGTGATTTCTGCCGGCGGTGATGCAAGCGCGCTTGCGGTTTTGATTGCCGATCGCCTAAACCCTGAAGATGGCAAATTAATGCATTTACGCGGCGATGATGTTGCGGGGGATGTCGGCGGTCTTTTGCGTGCCTGTGGTTTTGAGGTTTTAAATGCGGTTTGCTATGCAACCGTCGCAAACCCTGAATTCATTGCAAAAATAAACCCAACAATGCAGGAAAATAGCGGGTATATTATGTTTCATTCGCCCAAAGGGGCCGAAAGATTTAACGCGGCAGTTACGGAACATAATTTGCAAAATTGGTGCGCAATCTGCATCTCAGAAGCGGCGGCCCAGCCAATTATTGCCGCAGGCTTTCAGGAAATCCGTATTGCATCACGCCCCAATGAAGATGCGATGTTTGACATCATTACGCCCTAATTCACCATTAATTAATCGTAATAATTAAAATGCAATACATTTGAGGGGAATGGTTTATGCAAAATAATGCATTGTCAAATCGTCAGGTCTTTATTCTTCGGGTTTTAGTTGGTCTTGTATTTGGTCTTATCTTATCATTCTTAAAACAACCCTCAGCTTATTCTGAAGATAAAAGCTTTTTGCCATATATATGGAATAATGTTGTCTATATTGGGCTTTTCTTTTCTGCCTTTATCATCTGGGCAGCAGCAGGAACAATGCGCACCATAAGCCTTGGCATTTGGTTTGCCGTAGCATTTATTTTAATTGGGATTATTGCTTGGCATAATTTCAATATCTATTTGGCCCCCAACAGCTATTATATTGATAAGATATTTTGGCTTTTCCCGCTTGTTTTCATAATGAATGAATTAATTATGTGCGCCGATATCGCACATAAACCAATTGCGCCATACCAAACTTATTTTGATGAAACCTGGAAACGTGGGGTGCAGCTTGGGCTTGCACTATTATTCACTGGATTAATGTGGATTATTATTTTTCTGGGTGCGGAATTATTAAAAGTCATTGGTTTTGATTGGCTTGATAAATTAACCCATAAAAAATGGTTCAACCTACCGCTAAGCGGGATTGCGATGGGGATTGCGGTTCATTTGGGTGATGTGCAACCCAAATTACTCGCGAATGTGCGCAATTTGGTTTTGAATATATTATCGTGGCTTTTGATTTTAATTACCGCAGTTGGGGTGATATTTGTTTCAAGCCTGTTCTTTAGCGGTCTAAAACCCCTTTGGGATACAAAATCGGCAACTGCCTCACTGCTGGCAGCATGCGTATTTTTGGTTTTATTGACCAATGCCGCATATGGGCAAGGCGAAATTGATGGAGAAGATGGTAAATCTATTAACAAAGCCCTTAAGATTTCAATTCGCATTGCATCGGTTCTAACTCTTATACTTTCATCAATTGCGGCATACGGGATTTATTTACGGATTAATCAATATGGTCTAACTTCGGATAGGGTTTTTGCGGTCGTTGGCGTATTAATTGCCCTTGCCTTTGGGGTTTCATACACTTTTGCAAATTTTGGCAAAAATGGCTTTATGCCGAAAATTGCCATGGCAAATATATATCTTTCAATTTTTGAATGCTTGATTTTTGTTGCCCTCATGACGCCACTTGCGGCACCAGACAGACTTGGGGTTAATTCACAAATTTCAAGACTTGTTTCGGGTAAAACCACAATCGATAAATTTGATTGGGAATATCTAAAGCTAAAAAGTGGGAAATACGGGGCTGCGGCAATTGATAAGCTTACCAAAAATCCTAAGTTTGCATCGATTGCAACAGAGGTTAAAAACATTAATCGCGATGAGTTTTATCAAAGTAAGTTTAGCAATAAATCCAACGAGCAAATTGTACAAAACCTGCCTAATCCACAATTAATTGATACCACAAAAAGCAAAAAACAGCTTCCGGAAAGTTTCTGGAAACAAGCATTCAAAACCAATGTTTACAATGTCCCTAATTGCCTGCGAAATCCAGAAAGTGCAAAACAAAATGATGAAAAATGCTTTGCCCAAACAATAGATTTGAATCACGATAATATTGATGAAATTCTATTTGTTGAAAACAAACAAGCCTATCTTTTAGTGTTTAAAAACAATGTTTGGACGCCGCTTTTCATGAATGGTGACAGATTATCCAAAGATGAATATGCAAAACTTAAAAATGGTGACTACACGCTTGCAAAGCCTCTTTGGGATGATGTTATTATTGGTGATACACGTGTAAGAGTTGGTGAATAATTTAATTATTCGCCAGCAAGTACTGGCCTAAGAAAGTGAAGGATTTTATCGGCGTATTCTTTGCGGCAAATCAAGAGGTCGGGCACGAATGTATCTTTTTGATTATATGTTATTGGCGAACCGTCTAGGCGAGAACAATGAAGCCCATGCGCCAAACAAACCGCAACCGGTGCGCAATTGTCCCATTCGTGTTGACCACCAATATGATAATAAATATCGGCATCACCATTAATTACGGCCATTGCTTTTGCGCCTGCCGATCCCATTGGTAAAAGCTCTGCACCAAGAAAGTCCGCTAATTCTGCGGCATATTTTGGCTGGCGGGTGCGGCTGATTAGGATTTTTGGGTTTCGCGCCAATGGTTTTAATTCGCAAATATCGCTTGATGAATAGGTTTTCTTAAGCCCCGGAAGCGCAACAACGCCCATTGTTGGAATGCCATTGGTGCAAAAGCCAATATGAACCGCCCAATCATCTCGATTTTCTGAATATTCGCGTGTCCCATCGAGAGGGTCGATAATCCAGACGCGCTCTTTTTCAAGACGATCAAAATTATCTTTTTCCTCTTCAGATAAAATTCCATCATCGGGGCGCAGGGTTTTTAGGGAATTAATAATCGCCTGATTGGCGGCATAATCACCATTTTTGCCTTTTTGCTTATTATCAACGCTATTATCAGCTTGCAAAGACAAAAGAATATTGCCCGCCTCCTTGGCAATTTGGCGGGCAATTTGGATATCTGTCAAAGCATTTGTCATATTATAGAATTAATATTTTGGGTTATCTTGCCATGCTTTTGCCGATTTTATGATGGTATCAATATCGGAATATTGTGGCTTCCAATTAAATTTGCTTAGGATTTTTGTAGGATCAGCAACCAAGATTTTTGGATCCCCCGCACGGCGTGGACCATAAGAATGCGGAACGCCATTTTCAAAATGTGCATTTGCCGCCTCAATCGCTTCTTTAACCGAAATACCTTTGCCGGTGCCAACATTAAAGACGTCGCTTTCACCACCCGACAGTAGGTATTTTACGGCCTCAATATGCGCATTTGCCAAATCATAAACGTGAATATAATCACGAACCGCCGTGCCATCCGGGGTTTCATAATCGGTTCCAAAAACCGTCAAAGGTTTAAACTTGCCCAATGCTGCCTTGCAAATAAGTGGAATAAGGTGGGTTTCTGGGTTATGGCTTTCACCAATTTCCACATCAAAATCTGATCCCGCCGCATTGAAATAGCGCAATACAACATGTTTCAAACCATAGGCATTATCAAACCATTTTAAAGCGCCTTCAAAGGCAAGTTTGGTTGCGCCATATGGGTTTATTGGCTCTTTTTGATGGGTTTCCGCTATTAATTCGGTAACAGGATTACCATAAACCGCAGCGGTTGACGAAAAGACAAGTGCCTTCACGCCACCTTCGACCAAGGCATCGGCAAATTCAGACGCCGCACCAACGTTATTATCATAATATTTTTTTGGGTTAGACACACTTTCACCAACCAGTGAAAATGCGGCAAAGTGAATTGCCGCCTTGATGTCATACTTTTTAATGGTTTCAAGTATTAAAGCGCGGTCACGCAAATCACCTTTTACAAACGGGCCATAAATAACCGCTTTTTCATATCCGGTTGATAAATTATCAAGGGTTATAGGATTGAACCCTGCTTGCGCCAATAATTTACATGTATGCGCGCCAATATAGCCCGCACCGCCAGCAACCAATACGTTAATTTTGCTCATCCAAAAGTCTCTTTACTGTATCGCGGATTTCACCGCCAATTTGTTTATCACGCAAAGCATAGGCCAAGAAGGCTTCGGTATAACCGGCGCGTGAGCCGCAGTCGAAATCAGTTCCTTCAAACTCAAAGCCATAGAATGGTTGGGTTTGGTGAAGGGTGTGCATCGCATCGGTAAGCTGAATTTCACCGCCGGCACCGCGCTCTTGGGTTTCCAAAATTTCAAATATTTCTGGCTGAAGGATATAACGACCAGTAATTTTCAAATTGCTTGGCGCTTCTTCTTGTTTTGGTTTCTCAACCATATTGGTGATTGGCA
>NZ_JAHWUS010000004.1 GCF_019455445.1 Pseudaquidulcibacter saccharophilus | reverse complement strand
GCAAATGAGCGCAAAAATTACCGTCGAGACCTATCACTAAATCCCGCCATATTGTCTTCACTCATTGCTTGAGGTCGGCTTAACTAGTCGCTTCAACCAACCATGTCAACTACCATCTGCAGTCAACAATGAATTAAGTTCAGTAGATATCAAAATTGAAATTTTCCGAACTTAGCCCAAACAAAAGAGAACAAAAAACCTGTCGGATTTTTGATGTCCGCCAGTTTCTAGCCGCTCGTTGCTTGAGGACGCACTAAGTATTCTTTTCAAATGCTAGAGTCAACCGCCACTTGCAGCCAATGCTGTTTTAAAGTTTGCATTTAATTTCAAGGCATTAATTTTATTAGTTAAATTAAAGATATACAAATAAGCAGAGAATTATATATCCGCACTTCATATTAGCCGATACTGGCTATTTTAATAAAAAACCCAAATTACATACACGATAATTGTTGTTTTAAACATTCGTGGGAAATTTATATCCCATATATATGACCGCATCCTGCATTTTACCCATTTAAGCAAATGCTTGTAATCAAACCATCATAAATAATAATTATAAAAGCATCCAACAAATAACAATTAAGTTATGTTTGGACCACGTCGGGGTGATTAAAACAACCTATAAATAGGGCATTTTTGCGATTCTTAACTTTATGTTTGATGCGCAAGATAAATTAATACAACTAAAACCACCCGCCAGTTCAGACATTGCACCATATAATAAAGAAAGATTGCAATGAGTAAAATAACCAAATTTGTGGCTCGTGGGGGTTCATTTTGGATCGGCCTATATGGTCTTAGTGCCGCTTTTATTACATATTTTTCGATGTATGCATTCCGTAAACCATTTGCGGTTGGAACCTATGAACATATTTCAGGTTGGGCATATGACATTGATTTCAAAGTTGCAATCGTAATTGCCCAGGTGTTTGGATATGCATTATCTAAAATGCTTGGGATTAAGGTGAATTCAGAGGCAAATCCCAAAATGCGCCCATATATGATTATTGGCATGATAAGTATTTCATTAGTATTCTTAGCGGCATTTGCAATCGTTCCCGCCCCCTTGAAAATAGTTGCAATATTTGGAAGCGGTCTTCCACTTGGCATGATTTGGGGGCTAGTTTATTCATATCTTGAAGGTCGCCGTATCAGCGATGTCTTGGGCGCGGGCCTTGCCGTAAGCTTTATTGTTTCATCAGGCGTTGTTAAATCGGTTGGCAGAAGTCTTGTTGTTGAATATGGCGTTCCAGAATTATGGATGCCGGCACTAACTGGTGCAATATTCTTCCCAATAATGCTGATATCGGTTTTTTTCCTGTCACAAACCCCACCGCCAACCATCGAAGACATAGAAGCCCGCATGGAAAGAACCCCCATGTACCATGAACAACGGGTTGCCTTTGTAAAGAAAACTGGCTTCGGGCTTTTGATGCTGATTCTAACCTATGTGATTCTTACTGCACTCCGTGATTTCCGTGATAATTTTGCGGTTGAGATCTGGGGCGCACTTGGTTTCAAAGATGAGCCAGCGATTCTATCACTTACGGAACTACCCGTTGCCTTATTTGTAATGGTGATGTTTTCACTTACGACAATCATAAAGAAAAATACTAATGCCGTTTTATTTTACCATTTAATGATTATTGGCGGCGCGCTATTGGCACTTGTGGCAACACTTGCCTTTCAGGCCCATTTAATTGGCCCGATAAGTTGGATGATTCTTGTGGGTGCGGGTATCTATACCGGATATGTTCCTTATAATAGTGTTCTCGTGGACCGCCTTACCGCGGCGGTTCATAGCCCCGGAAACGCTTCGTTTGTTATGTATCTTGCTGATTCTAGTGGTTATGCAGGTTCGGTTGGGCTTTTACTGTTTAAGAATTTCGGCAATTTAAAACTTAGCTGGCTAAGCTTTTTTATGAATGCTTGCATCTATTCGGCAATATTAATCACGCTATTCGCGCTTTTATCCGTGGCATATTTCAAATTCCGCGTTTTTAAAATCAATCATGAAAATCAAAGGATTGAAACAAAATGAGCAATTTCCCCCATGTTGAAACCTTTGAGAATATTTCTGAATTAGAATCGTATTTGCAGATTATGAAAAATATGGTCTGTGAGGTTGAAGGGCTTTCAGAACTCGACCACGGTCTACAAACCGCATATGAGCTGGAATTAATGTCACCAGAAGATAAAGAGTTGCAAATCGCGGGACTTTTGCACGATATCGCCCACCAGCAATGCCATATTCGAGATCACGAACAATATGGCGCAAGAATGCTTGAAAAAGTCATGCCGATTCGCATCCGTGAATTAATTGCGCAACATGCGAACGCAAAACGCTATTTAGTAAGTGTCAATAAAACATATTATGACAAACTTACACCAACCAGCAGATCCTCGTTTGAAGACCAAGGCGGACTTATGAGTGATTCTGAAATCAAAGCATTTGAACAGCACGAGCTTCGTGACGATTTAATCAAAGTTCGCGTCGCCGATGATTTGGCAAAAACACCTGGACGCAAAGTTCATGACATTGAATATTGGCTAAATGATTTAAGGGCTGTGGCAATTTAATTTATCAATTGCCATTAAACACATGCAAATGCTTGTTCAAGTTTGGTTAAACCTAGATCAAACTCCTCATCACTTATAGTTAGTGGTGGCGTAAGGGTGATGACATTACCCATTGTAATCTTGAACGAAAGCCCAAATGAAAGGGCACGATACATTATTTTATCCGCTAATTCTAAATCAGGCTCTTGTGAAACTTTATCTTTCACGATTTCAAGCCCAATTATTAGACCGCGGCCGCGAACATTCGTTATAAAGCCATATTCCTCTTCAAGCTTGCTAAGTCTTTGAATTGCACGATTTCCCAATTCTTCTGCACGATTTGCAAGATTGTCCCGTTCAACAATTTTTATGGTGGTTAATGCCGCCATCGCCATGACCGGATTTTTTTCATGTGTATAATGGCCAAAGGCCCAATCTTTGCCGCCATCTAAATCGGCGCGCGCAATAACCGCCGCCATAGGCAAAATACCACCGCCCAAGGACTTACCCAAAACTACCATATCAGGTGAAACATCTTCATGAGCGAATGAGAAGAATTTTCCAGTGCGTCCAAGACCACTTGGGATTTCGTCAAATATCAGCAGGCTATTATGCCTATCACATGCTTCACGAACCTTTTTCCAATATCCTTTTGGTGGAATATAAGGGACTACGCGGGTTGGCTCGGCGATTACTGCGGCAATGTCTGCTTCACGCTCAAGGGCATAGGCCGCCATATTTGCACATGCCAGACCACAAGTTTCATTATCTTTATGACCATATGGGCAGCGGTAACAATTAAATGGCGCAATATGGTTTGCACCCGCCATCAACGGACCAATTGGCCCCGAACGGAAAAGCGATTCGCCACCCACGCTTGCTGCACCAAAACCCGCACCATGAAAAGCATCCCAGAATGAAAGGGTTTTGTGACGCCCAGTTGTGGCGCGCGCAATTTTTAACGCAATCTCAATAGCATCAGTACCACTTGGTGCAAACAAGACCCGCCCATTATGGCCAGTATTTTTTTTGAATTGCTCACACAGCTTTTCGGCAAGCTCAACAGTACGTTCACAAGTAAAGCGCCGCGGCACAAATGCCAAATCCTGCATTTGTTTATTTATAGCGGCAATTATTTCAGGATTAGCATGCCCCAATAAATGAACATTATTACCATGAAAGTCGAGATATTGATTACCAGCAGTATCTTTCAGCCAACTTCCTTTTGCTTCCACAAGTGCGGAAAGACATGGCGATGAAACCGATTGATGAAAAAAGGCATTAGCGTCACGATTTATAATATCCCAACCATCTTCATCAATATTTGCCATCTGCCAATCGCGGCGATTGGGCGAAGTATTGGTATCGCTTTCCGACTGTGACGGACTGTTTTGCATTTTAGTGAATGATTGCTTTTCAAGATTTTGTATCGACATTTATTAGATTCTTATATTCCGTTTCAATATTGAATATAATAAAATTCATATGTGAAGTTAATATATATATCTAAAAATTATTTACATTCACTGCGAATTAAACGCAGCGATTTATTTACGAACCAATGCAAATCGTGAAACACAACGACCAAATCACCGATATTTAAAGGGTTTTTGTCAGCTTTTTAGAATCAAAGCCCACCGTTTGACATGCGAATAAAGGCATTTACAGCCGGAATTTCTAGATTTTCCTTAAGACAGGTTAGATACACACCGGCTTTTTGTTCAAGCCCCAAAAGCGGCAGGGCTTTTAATCTTTTATCTTCGCCAATTTCGCCATCAAGAATCGTTCCGAAACCCATACCATTGACCACCGCCTCCTTGATTGCTTCGCGGCTTTCAACCGTGAAAACGGGGCGGAATTCAAGACCAACTTGTTTGTGTGCAAGTATGGTTAAGGCGCGCGTAACGGATCCTTCTTCACGCGTTACTAATGCAAGCCCCGATAAATCCTCAACATGAATTTCATCGCGTGAGGCAAAAGGATGGCTAGCAGGTACTAAAAGATTTAACCCTTGGGGGGCAACTAAATGGCATGCCAATGTAGCATCGGGTTCAAGCAGTGAAATGAGTGCAACATCAGTACGACAATCGCCAAGACTTCCTAATAAATCGTTGGTGTTACCGTGCTTTGCCGAAACTTCAATATCAGGATAAGTTCGCATAAAATGGCCAATTAACTTAAGCGCCACCGATGGAATTGAATATCCCACCATCAAACGGCCACGTTTTAGGCCAATAAATTGGCGCGCAATAAACTCAAAGTCATCCATACGGTTTATAACAAGACGTGCACGTGTATAAAGTTCGCGCCCCGCTTCGGTAAGGGTTTGATTTTGGGTTCGGCGATGCAAAAGCCGCACACCGCAGGCTTGTTCAAGGGCAATAATTTGATTTGAAACATTGGGTTGTGAAACCCCTAATTCCTGCGCTGCCTTGGAAAAGCTGCCCTGGTCAACAATGGTTACAAATGCCCGTAATGCCCCAATAGACAATCCATTGGCTTCACGTCGTCCTTTGGTGCGTTCGCTATTCTTACCATTAGAACCATCAATTGAATCAGACATAACCTGCCACACTAAAAAATTATAAGATTTATCTAAGCAGAATCCGGACAAAATGCAAATACCCCGAATCGCTAAATTCGGGGTATTTTTCGTGGAAGGGAAGGTATTATGAAACTGTTTTAGTGGCTATATGCAAAACGTAAAACAAAGTTACGTCCTGGCTCCATATAGTCTTTTTGATATGATGGGCTTTTGCCTTTTGTGGTGTAATAACGATGTCCATCAAGAATGTTTTGGGCATCAAAATCAACGGTCATTTGCTCGCTCACATGGTAACGTAAGTGTAGATCAAGTGACTTATTCGGCTGCACCCATTTATCAACCGCATTATCGCGGAAGTCTTCGATATATTCACCTGAATATTGATATGCCAATTTACCTTCGATGCCATATTTCTGGTATGTTAGGGCGACGTTATATTGTCTGTCTGGGCATTGAATAAACGGCGTCTTTTTACCTGCACGATATGGTTTTCCAGTATCAGCCTCTGAAGTTTGGAAGGTTGCATTTACCTCAACCCCAAAACCATCAAATGGCGCAATCATACCGTCAAATGACTTAATTAAATTAAGCTCAAGACCTGTAATGTTTGCAGTCTTGCCATTTTGCGGCTGAGTGATGGTGATTGTTCCGTCTTGGGTATCGGCGTCAACCGCTTGACCGTTGGTAAAAATGAAATGGTCAATATTTTTATGGAACAATGTCGCACTAACCACGCTCATACGGTCTGGATAATATTCAGCAGACAAGTCGATATTGGTTGAATATGCCGGCTTAAGATCAGGGTTTCCACGTGAAATGGTTACGATCTCGTGCGCAGAGTTTCTGCCAACTGATTCCCCACGAAGAATATTTGTATATTCAGGGCGTGAGAAACTAGTCCATAGTGCGCCACGATAAACCACTTTTGGTCCCAAGCGCCAAATTGCGGTTACAGATGGAAGGGCAACAGTATAGTCTTTTTTGGTTGTTCCAAAACCTGAATTACTTCCGTCATCGACCCATGCGGTATTTTTCACATCGGTGCGCTCAACGCGAAGACCAGAAATAACTGTCAAATCGTCAAAGTGCATATTCGCAAGGCCATAAAGTGCGATTACAGCTTCGCTACCCTTTTTGTCGTCTGCATTTAATTCTTCATAAGAATAAGTTGTTGGATTTGCGGCCTTGGCGGCATTAATCGCGGCAATAACTTTTGCACGGTCTAAGATTGAGCCATAATAATATGTATTATGGTCAATACCCGTAACTTGTCGCTCAACCAGACCCGAGCTAGCCAATGTGGAATTTTCAAGTGCTGTTCCGTCAACTGTGCCATCCCAAATTGGTGTATAGTCATAATCACGTTCAGATTTGTAATATTTGAAACCAAGTTTTACATAATCAATGAAATTATTCATTTTGTATTTGGCATCAAATTTCAAAGCCGTACGTTTGTCGGTTTGTTCGCTTTTATCAAAGCCGGCGCCATCGAATGGCAATAAATCATCGCGGTGATCAACATTCTTTGCATACGCCGGTAATTGCGCCAATGGGAAACGTGGGTCGAATGAAGACCAAAGAATCCCTGTTGAAGTAAACATCGGGTCGGTTGAACATTTATCGCAATTGAAGCCAATGCTATAATGACCAGGGTCACCTTTTTTACCATATGAATAGCTTAGGTCATAATCAAACGTCCAATCACCATACTGGCTTGTGCCGCCGGTATTAAAGGTTGCGAGATCTGATTCTTGGTCTTGGGTTTCAAATGAACGTGCAAATTGGAATGCCTTTGGATCCCATACACCCGAACGACCATATAATGACCAATAAGATGAACTTTGGACATCGGCATCAGTAATGATTCCGTCTTTATCCTTATCAACGATTTGCGAAGTGGTATAACCGTAAATATTTCCTTTTACGGCATCGTGTCCGGTTATCATCTGCTCTGGTTGAAGCAATGTTGTATCATCAACATTTACTTGTTTAAGGCGGTTTGTTTTACGGCTTCTTTCATCGGTATAATCATTTGTACCAGTACGGTTTAGCTTCGCATATTGACCGCGGAAATATAATTTATTGTTGTCATCGTGATAATCAATTGAGAAGTTACCGCCATATCTTTCCTGTTCGCCACGACGGTAATCAAGGTCGATGCCTGGCAAATACATTGAACGCTCGTCAATTGCTTCAGTTGAATTAAGGCGGAAGTGGTATGGCTCCCACTCACCATCATTTTCGGTTTCTTCGTTGTGATAATAAGATTTACCATAGTTTACAGAGCCAAATACGCCCCATTTACCATTATCAAAAAGGTGTGATGCATCAAGTTGGATTTGGCTTGCTGTTGATTTTTCACCCTGTGCCTCGGCACGATCATTATAACCAACGCTGCCGAATGCACGAAATACGTCTTTTTTGAAATCAAATGCATTTGGGGTAATGAAATTCACCGTACCACCAATCGCGTCACCATCCATATCAGGGGTAAGGGTTTTTGAAACAACGATTGATTTCAAACCATTTGGCGGTAGAACTGTCATAGACATTTTGCGGCTATCAGTATCAGTAAGCGCAACCCGGACGCCGTTGATTGCATAGGCATTATAAGTGCCACCGAAACCGCGAATCGAAACGAATTCACCTTCACCGGTTTCTTGGTTTACTACAACGGTAACACCAGGAACACGTGCCAAGGCATCGGCAACGTTTGCATCGGGTAATTTACCCAAATCATCGGCGGAAATAACATTTACGATATTTGCCGAATTTTTTTGCTGATTAATTGAATTGGCATTTGAAAGACGCTGACCAACAACAAGAATAACATTCTTATCATTTGCGGTCGTATCAGCATCTTGGGTTTGCGCATAAGCAGACATTACCGGCATTGCCAATAAAGATGCGCCGCCCAAAAGGGCTGCACGGCATCCAATCCGCGTAAGTTTTTTTAACTTTTTAAACATTTTAACACTCCTGGGTTCCAACAGCTTTGGTGACGCATTAGTGTTTCATTCCGTGCCCAATCGTTATTTCATCTATCGATTTTTCCAAGCCCGTTTAATTGTTATATATAATAACAAATAATGAAACTAGCTTTCTTATAGTTTTTTAATATGAAAGTTTCTTAACGCTTTTTTATTGTTTATAAAAATATCGCATATAATTACCAAACAAGCGGCATTTTTGCCCATTTCCCTTATTATTAACGTCTAAAATCTTTTGGTAGAAATAGTGAAATCATCCAAAATAAACATTTATAAACGGATGATAGTGGTATTATGAATGCATTTTTACATAATAAAATAATGATATTGACACATTTCTTATAAATATATTGAATATAAATATGCGATGAACATCAGACGCCTTGTCAAAATTGCAACTTGCTGGAGAATTCCATGAGCAACCCATTCAATCCAAATCGCCGCAATATTATTACTGCCGCAAGCGCCGGCATCAGCATCGCAATGCTAAACAGTATTGAAAAGGCGATGGCAACCCCCGCCAATAACCATACTGGCACGATAAAGGATGTCGAGCATATAGTAATCCTTATGCAAGAGAATCGCGGTTTTGACCATTATTTTGGAAACTTCCCTGGGGTACGCGGACAGGGTGACCCAAGACCATTACGTTTAAGAAATGGGCATAGTGTTTGGCGCCAACCGTCAGAACAACATAAAGACGGTTATGTAATGCCATATTGGGCCGATAGCAAAACCGCAAATGCCTATGTTGTTGATGGTGCAGATCAAGGACATCACGCCGCGACCCTGATTGTTAACAATGGTCATTATGACCAATGGGGGCTTTCGAAGCAATTACACAACCGTATGGCATATTATAAAGCATCCGATTTGCCGTTTTACCATGCTTTGGCGGCGAATTTCACAATTCTTGACGCATATCATTGCTCAACCCTTACCCAAACCTATCCCAACCGCCTCCATTTATGGACAGGCTGCAACGGTGCAGGAAAGGTTGGCGGCATTCCCGTTCTTAGTAATTATGGCGAAGACGAGACCCCAAGCGCCAATATGGATGAAGATCAACAAATAAAGGCCTATGAATGGACCACCTATGCCGAACGTTTAGAAAAAGCAGGAGTGTCGTGGAAAGTTTATCAAGAATACGACAATTTTGGCGATAATATCCTGTCGGTATTTAAACCATTCCGCCCATGTGACAAAAACTCTAACCTTTATAAGCGCGGTCGCGCTTGGGTCTCTGAACATAAAGAGGGGGCAGACCGCACCCGTTCAGATGGTCAGCAATTGGTTGAAGCCTTTAAACAAGACGTAATGGCCGATAAATTGCCACAAGTTTCATGGATTGTTACGGCGGCGGCATTATCGGAACACCCAAGATGGACGCCCGCCGATGGCGAGAATTTAACTGCAAAACTTATTGAGGCACTATTATCCAACCCCAAAGTTTTTGCCAAAACCGCTTTCATTATAAATTATGATGAAGCCGGTGGTTTTTATGATCATATGTTACCACCAATGCCACCAGCTACTAAGGCAGATGGTTATAGCGGGGTTGATATAAATGGTGAATTTAAAGATTATGATGCCGATCCACAACCTGGTGTAAAAGGCAAACAACCATTGGGGCTTGGAATACGCATTCCATCAATGATTATATCTCCGTGGACGCGTGGCGGTTATGTTTGCTCAGAAGTATTTGACCATACTTCAACAATTAAATTTATAGAAAAGCGTTTTGGCGTCTTCGAACCCAACATTAGCGATTGGCGAAGAGCAATTTGCGGTGACTTAACCTCCGCATTTGATTTTAAAACACCAAATAGCAAATTGGCGGATTTAAAACTTCCAAATACCGATGATTACAAGCAACGCCTTGCACACGCGGCGCAACAACCATCTTTAAAAATTCCTGATTTACAATCGGCGGGCGGTCAAGTCGCTGGTCAAATGGGTTTGCGCCCTACCCCATATCGCCTAAAAGCCGATGCAATTTCAGAAAATGAAAATTTCTTCGTAAATCTTGCCAATAATGGCGCATCGGGTGCAGTTTTCACAATTCACGACCATGCCGCATATGATATTGCAGGGCCATGGCGATATACATTGGATAAGGGGCAAAGCTATAAAGCAGGTGATTGGAATAATGAAGGGCGCCATTTATATGACCTGCACATACATGGGCCAAATGGGTTTTATCGCCATTTTGCGGGAAGAACCGTATCGCATGACAAACCAATCCAAGATCCATTAGACGTTATTTTCAATGAAGATTATAGAACAGGCGCAATCACATTAATCATTAGCAATAAAACCGATAAAGATATCGAAATAGAATTGGCAATGGATGATGATTATAAGGTTGCAAACAACGAGCAACAAACAACAAAAATCATTATCAACCCAACAAAATCCACAAATATTTCATATTCACTTATCAATTCATCCGGCTGGTACAGCCTAAAACTGTCACACAATCAATCTAATGAATGGTTGCGCCACTATGCCGGACATGTGGAAACTGGAAGGGCCAGCAAAACCGACCCAGGCATTGGCAAGATGGTTTTATAAGATGACAAAAGATATTTTAAAAATTGGCCGCCGGGCATTATTAAGACAATTATTCGCTGGCTCAGCGCTCGCAACAATGCTTGAAACACAGGCATTTGCACAAACCCCAAAAAGCTTACGCTTCTTGGTAATTGGTGATTGGGGGCGTTATGGCACGCCGCAACAAAAAAAAGTTGCACAGGCAATGGCCGATGCCGCAAATGAAAAACCATGTGATTTCATAATTTCTGTTGGCGATAATTTTTATAATGCCGGCGTAACATCAATTGATGACCCGCATTGGCAAAAATCTTTTGAGCAAGTCTATCAAGCGCCTTCTTTGCAAAAAGATTGGTATGTCGCATTAGGGAACCATGATTATGGTGGCAATCCACAGGTGCAAGTAGAATATACCAAAATTTCAAAACATTGGAAAATGCCGTCGCGCTATTATAAAATCCCTGCCTATGTGCCTGATATTGATATTTTTGTCATTGATACCACACCTATTGTCTGGAAAAATAATAGTCCATCGCCCGAACAAATTGCCAAAATTTCTAATCAGGACATTGAGACACAACTAAACTGGCTTGATACAGAATTAAATGCGTCAAAAGCCAAAACGAAATTGGTAATTGGTCACCACACGATTTTCTCAGGCGGCAGCGTGCACGGTGATGGCAAAGAAATGATTGCCAGCGTCTTACCCATTTTGAAGAAGCATAATGTAAAAGCCTATATCAATGGCCATGACCATGATTTGCAATATATTGTGCGTGATGGGTTTTCGGCAATAACGTCTGGCGCAGGTTCTGAAGCACGCAAAGTTGACGCCGTAGCAGGCACTAAATTCTGCAAATCAGAGCTTGGATTTCTGATTGTGGAAATCAACCCCAATGAGATGTGGATTGAATTCAAAAATTCTGAAAACAAAACCCTTTATTCAGGCATGGTTTAAATGTGCAATATGTTGGATAATGAAAAATATGATTTAGTGATTGTTGGCGCAGGGGTTGTTGGCCTTGCCCATGCCTATCTTGCAAGCCTAGCAGGTCTTAAAGTCGCGGTTATTGAAGCCAATTCAGCACCAATTATGGCATCAATTCGCAATTTTGGCTTTGTAACCGTTACAGGCCAACAACGCGGGCATTTTTACAAACTATGCATGCGCACCCGAAATATTTGGGCCGATATTGCGCAAAAGCATAATCTTAATGTTCTTCACCAAGGGCTTTATATGGCGGTGCGCCGCCCAGAAGCAGAGGCTGTCTTGGAGGCATTTTTGAAAACCGAAATGGGCGAGAATTGTGAGATTTTAAAGCCATCGGAAACAAACATTCCATTCACATCAAAAATAAAAGCAATCTTACATTCGCCCCATGAAATAAGAATTGAATCGCGTGAAGCCCTTCCCTTTCTGATAAATATTTTAAAGTATGAAATGGGCGTAAAATTCTTTTTCAATTCACCTGTTTTATCGGTAACCAATGGCAAGGCATATACCAATAATGGTGCAATTAAATATGAAAACGCGGTTGTTTGCCCAGGCGATAATTTAAACGGCCTTTATTCCGAATTAATTGCATCGCTAGGAATAAAAAAATGCAAATTGCAAATGTTGCGCCTTGAAAACCCTGGCTTTAAGTTCAATGGCGCGATTATGTCTGACCTCGGCCTTACACGCTATTTGGGTTATAGCGAACTACCTGAAGCCGAAGCATTAAGAAAAAAACTACAAAAAGAGCAATCAGAACACCTAAAAGAAGGAATTCATTTGATTGCCGTGCAATCTGCAGATGGGTCCTTAATTGTTGGTGATAGCCATGATTACGATAACCCAGACACACCATTTTCCCACGATTATATCGACAATCTAATTCTTGATGAATATTCGCATGTAATCGGCACCCCACCGCCAATTCGTGAAAGATGGGTTGGAACATATGCCACCGCGCCAAACCGTCTTTATCTAGATGATACACCAGAAGAAAATGTAAAATTAATCATCGTGACTTGTGGTGCAGGTGCCTCAAGCGCATTCGGGATAGCCGAAGAAAATCTTATAAATATGGAGTTGTTATAATGTCTGATTATCCAATTAAAGCCGTAATATTTGACTGGGCGGGCACTATGATTGACTTTGGTTGTCTGGCACCCGTTGTTGCCATGCATAAAACTTTTTCAGGTGCGGGCATTGAACTTGAAGACGCACAAATCCGTGCCTTTATGGGCAAGGCCAAGCGTGAACATATTAAATCAATTCTTTCGCTTCCCGAAGTTTCCCAAAAATGGGCGGATGTGCATGGTCAAGCATTCACAGAGCAGGATATTGATCATCTTTTCAATGATGTAACCCCACATATGGAAGAAGCGGCAGCAAAATATTCAAAATTAATTGATGGCGCAAAAGAAATCGTTGAGTCTTTGCGAAATAATGACGTCAAAATTGGCTCTTGCACTGGTTACAGCCGTCAAATGATGCAACCAATCCTTATCAATGCTGCCAATCAAGGCTATGAACCTGACACATTGGTTTGCGCCGGCGAAACCACAGAAGGACGACCATCTCCATTGATGGCGTGGAAAATTCTGGTTGAACTTGGGGTTTGGCCGGCACGTGCTTGTATCAAAGTTGATGATGCGGAAGTAGGCATTCAAGAAGGCCGTGAGGCCGGAATGTGGACAGTTGGCGTCGCCGCCAGTGGCAATGGGATTGGCCTTTCGGAACAAGATTTCAATAATCTATCAAAAAGTGAACAAACCGAATTGGTTAAAAAATCTGCCCAAAGCCTTGCTGACGCAGGCGCTAATTATGTTGTTAATTCGGTTGCCGATTTAAAAGAGATTATTCCGGTAATTGCAAAACGTATCAGTAATAATGAAAGGCCTTGATAGAATTGTCGTGGGCTTGATTGTATAAATTACAACAACTCATCACATCATATAATTTTGGTGTCACCAACCATAAATATTCGTGCAAAGATTTAAAGTTTAAATCATATAAAGGGTTTATATTTGAATATTTATGATATAGCCTGAATATTATGGTAAAAGACGTTGCTGTTATTCTTGATTCTAATGCTAAAAAGCACGGGCCGCGTGGTCGACCTTTTGACGAAGATAAAAGCAAAAAAATCATACAAGCAACTTGGAAAATATTGTCCCAAGAAGGTTATGATGGCCTAACATATGAGGCGGTAGCCAAAGAAGTTGGAAGCAATCGTGCAACGATTTATCGTCGTTATCCATCGAAGGCAAAACTTGTTCAATCGGTTATGCGTGAAACACTATATTCCCTGCGTCCCGATGAAAATGATGATATTTCGCCACGTGAAGCGATATGCAATCTTGTGCAGATCGGTATTGATTATCTTGCAGATTACCGTGGCAGGGCAATTTTGAACGTTGCAACCATTGCCCACAAATCACCAGAACTTGCCGAAGTTTTCAATCTGCACCTTAATGCAATTACCCCTTATTATGAGAAGCAATTCAAAAAAATAGTGCCAGATGCCCCAAACGAAACAATTGATTTCGCCATGAATACCCTAATCGGTGGTTTTTTTTACCACATAGTTGTTAGACGAATTAATATCAGCAAAGCACAAATCGAAACTATTGTAGATCAAGCAATAAATATATTAAAAACCACTAGATAAGCTTTAACCGCTCTAGGCCACCATTCTGTGCTGGTTTAATTACCGATGATTTCAACAAAAATGGCTTATATTCTTTGCTAAACACTGTGCTAACACCTATTAAATCAACTTTCGCCTCATCCTTATTTAAGGTCAAGACAGCGAAGCCGCGTGTTAAATGATTGCAGAATAAAACTTCTTTGCACTTGTTGCTATATTCTGGGCCAAGCTCAAGACCGCCTAGCATATCGCCAAGACTTGAACTGGTTATAGAGGTTGTTCCAATTTCGGCGGCAATCATTTTTCCTGATTTATTATTTAGTTCATTAAGCCAGAAAGCGTGACTATCGCCAGAAAGCACAATTGTGCGTGAATTGGTTTTTTCAAATATATCGTCAACCCTTTGGCGTGCCGCAGGATAGGCATCCCAACCATCGAAACCAAACGGAAGATCTTTTGGTAGGTTTTCTAATTGTTTAACCCATGGTCGCAATTTTGGTGACATATGTGATAGTGTTTTGTCCCATCTATCTTTGCCCATAAAGTTCGGGATATCAATTCCCAAACAATTGGCCATGACAACCTGATTGCCAATAATTTGCCATGCCTTGTCTGATTGCACAGATTTTGTGATTTCTTGTTCAAGCCATTTTTCTTGCTCGGCACCAAATACTGTTCGCTCTGGGGCATTTATTGAGGCCCGTAAAGAAACATAATCTGGCTTAATTTCATAATTATTTGGGATTTCTTTGCCAGCAGCAATCAGCCCTAAAATCTCTCTGGTTTTGTTTTGGTCGCTAATAACAATCGGGTTATTTTTATCGGAATTATCAATTACAGTCCACCTTACATCAGACGGGTTTTGTATATCTATTTGACGACTACGCCCGACGAGACGGTTTTCCATCATTATAATGCTTGCAAGATTACCAATTTGAAAAACACGGTTGATGGCTTCGGGACGCTTGCCTTTTTCTGGCTCACGGATAGGAATCCATTCATAATATGCAAGAACAGATGCCTTGGCACGAACTTTCCAATCGCCCTCATTAGGTTGGTGATCTTGCGCACCACCAACCCAATCATCATTGGCAGTTTCATGATCATCCCAAACACAAATCCATGGTGCGCGCGCATGTGCCGCCTGTAAATCAGGGTCAAGACGATAACAAGCATAGCGTTCGCGGTAATCTTCGAGTGTTACGGCTTCATGCGCCGGCATCGGATAACGCCCAATTTTTTCACCAATTGTCATGCCAAGTTGGTCAGGATTGCTGCCATATTCATAAATATAATCGCCAAGATGTAAAACAACATCAAGGTTTTGCATATTCGCAATCTCTTTATAGGCATTATAAAACCCACACGAGAATAATGCACATGATGCCGCAACAATCACATAATCTTCAACATTGCCAATTGGCAAAGTGCGGGTTTTACCAATCGGCGATACAATATCACCACACTTAAAACGGTAATAATAATCCGTATATGGTTTTAGCTCGGTTGCATCGACTTTTACGGTATAATCATAACTTGAGTTGGTTTTTATCTTTCCATGATTGATTAGCTTTTTGAAACCTTCATCTGATGCAATTTCCCAATCAACCCAAATGTCGTTATTTTCATTGGCTTCAGGTGTAACACGTGTCCATAGAATAACGCGGTCCTGCAACGGATCACCAGATGCAATACCGTGCAGAAATTTAACTCTTTTGCTTTCAGCAGCCTTTGCATTTGTTGCAACTGCACCCGCCAAAACACCTGCTGCGCCCAGAATCCCACGTCTATCTATTTTCATAGTCAACCCCAATTCACTTTTAATAATGAATGATATGCCACACAAGAATTACAGTTTTATATTGATTTCCAAACGAACAGTGCGACGCGCACCCGCCACAAAAGTTGGCATCCCAAATGAATCGCCTGTATTGCCGGCATCAACCAAATATTTTTCATCAAGTAGGTTGTCGCCAACCAAAGATGCCGTCCATTTTTGTGAAGATGGTGTATAATTAACCTTAGCACTTAAGAGCCCAAATTCTTTCTGGAATTCATCAACTTTGGTGTCTGAAAATGCTGCTGGTGAACGAACTTGCAAATCAGCCCTGTCATTATCATCGGAGAAGAATATTTTTGACTGCCAGCTATATAATGGCGCAAAACTTATGACACCATTTTGCAGATTTTTTGATAAATTCATGCCAAGCGCAAATTTATTATCTGGACTATTTCGGAAAAAGTTCCCTTTAAATGCACCAGATTCAAAACGCGCACGATTATAAGCATACGAACCAAATACAGAAAAATCTTTAGTGATTTTATAGCTTAATTGGCTTTCGAACCCTGTCGCAGAGGCATCACCGGCATTAATAGTTACCAATACGCCTTCGTTGCGCTGCTTGGTTTGGAAATTTGAATAATTATAATGATAAACCGATGCATCACCAATTAAGTTGCCGTTTAAAAGCGCAAATTTCACACCAGTCTCAGCAGATTTTAATTCTTCTGCCGGAATAATATCGCCACCGCCATTTGAATTAAGCTCTAGCATCGATGGTCGTTTACCAATGCCATAAACCGCATAAATATTGACACTAGGGTTAAATACATAGCGCAAACCAACACGACCCGTTGTAAGGTTTGATGAAATGCTTCCACTTACCACAGAGCCATTAGGCGTCATTGTCATCAAAAGACCTTTACCAGTAAGTTTTGAAACCCCATTTGGCGTTGTCACTTGTAATGTTACGTCTTTTTGATCATGCGTAACACGTCCACCGGCAAAAATTTCAAAATTATTGGTTAGGTGATACGTGCCATCGGCAAAGAAATCATATGTTTCAATATCTGCGGTTAATGCCTTTCTGTCGATATGTGACGGTTTATAAACAGCCGCCGCCGCACCTAGCATTGAGTTAATCTGTGAATTTGTAAGACCGATTGGTGCATATTTATGTAAAACGCCCTTCATTAAAAGAGCAACGGCACGTTCATCGGCGGCAAGGTCAGTATTTGCATCATTATTAGCTTTGAAATAACTTGCGCCAACGAAGCCATCAAACTTCCCAATATTCTTAAAATTCATGCGTAATTCTTGGGAATATTGTTTTCCAGCATTGCATTGTTCATAAGCAAGAATATTTGTCGTTGTGCCGTCAATATCGCCTGCTTGGCATGCATTATACCAACGATACCCACTTATAGAAGTAAGTTCAGCTTTATCATTTATACGATAATTAGTTGTTCCACTTAGGCCAAGCACTTTACGCTTGGTATATGGTGCAGGCAAAGTTCCAAATGTGCCTATATGGGTTGCAGTCCAAAAATCTGTTGTACCCTCAACCGCGCCAGTTGCCTGATTAACTGGAAGGAATGTTGCCGATTTGAATGCACCACCGCTTTTGGTGTCATCTAAATCATAGGTTCCAGTAAATTTAAACGAAAGGGCATCTGTTGGCAAATATTGCGCCGAAAGGCGAAAGGCTCTTGCATCGACATTATTATAAGTATCACCAGTTTCAGCATCTTTTACATAGCCGTCTTGCTTATGAATCAATGCCGCGAGACGAACACCAAAATCATCAGATATCGGCGCGTTAATAACCCCCTGAACCAAGCCATAATTATGATCGCCGACACCCAGTTTGTACTCGGCACCGAATTCGCTATTTGGCATTTTTTGAAAAGTTGAAATACCACCATTAAGCGCCGAGCGACCGTGTAATGTGCTTTGTGGCCCTTTTTCAACTTCAATCCTATCAACGTCTAAAATCTCAGAATATGCAGACGCGATTTGTGTAATTGGAACACCATCTTGAAAAACCGCGACCCGTGGTTCAAATGCCGGTGAAATATCATCTGATGTAATGCCACGCAAAGAAATACCAGGAAGAAGCCTATCTTGTAATTCGATAACCAAACCTGGTGTAATTTGCGCAACCTTATTTAATTCAGTTGCGCCGATACGGTTTAGAAAAGCGCCATTATAAGCACTTAGAGACATTGGAACTTCGGTGATTTTTTGCGAACGTTTTTGTGCTGTAACAATTATTATTTCATTATTATCGGTCGAATTGTTGGCAACAGCTTCCACGGCTTGGGCACTTGCGCTTGAAACGCCCCAACAAGACATAATTATTGTAAGAAATGATATGTTATAAAAAAGGTGTTTTTTCACGAAAGCCCCCATCAGCTATAAACGGTACGTTCGTGTACTATTTATATGTGAAGCTTTTGTGTAATTATTCAAAACAAAATATTTTATCACCCTGCGGATACGCAATGTGTTGTTTTCATTGATTATATAGATTGCCGTCACCATCAGCATTGCTAAATCATAGATTTAAACTTTTCGCCTGTATGCGCGAACAAAATGCTTTTAGGCTTGTATCTTTACACCTTATACAAAACACCCTGCTCAAAAGTTATAACTTTCATTTGAGTTGAACGCATTTCCAATAAGCAGGGCAGGGTCAAATTTAAATCACATGTGGAATCTTAGAAAGATTTTGAGGCAATCTCGAAAATGTTAACTCGATGCTTTGCTTGTATAAAATCCATAAGATGCAATCATTAAGTAACATAGCGCCGGTATGGTCAAAGAAGCGGCAAGACTATGGGTAATATCAGCGGCAACACCTGTAAGAGGGGGGATTATTGCCCCGCCAACAATTGCCACACAGATGATACCAGACCCATCTGCCGCCCGTGTTCCAAGGTTTTCTGAAGCAAGGCTAAAAATGGTTGGAAACATTATCGAATTCATTAATCCAATTGCCAATAAAGAATATCCTGCAATTATTCCGCTTGAATTAGATGAAATCAAAATCAGTGTAATAGCACCAGCAGCAACAGCAGCCAGCACTAGACCAGGGCGAAACATCCGTAAAACTGCGGATCCGATAAAGCGGCCAATTAAAGCCCCTCCCCAATATAGTGGAATATGTTTTCCTGCATCTTGCTCTGTTAATCCTAATGTATGGCTTTGCATTAGATAGTTCACAATAAGCGAGCCAATTGCAACCTCCGCACCAACATAGAGAAATATACAAGCCACCCCTAAACCAAACCGTTTTTCTTTTAGAAGATTGAAACTTCTAAAGAATGAACCTGTTTCATGCTTTTCGCCAACCAAACGATTACGGTTCATCCACACTACGCTGGCAATAATTAAAATTGCAAGCGCAAGGAATAGATATGTTTTAACTATTACTTGTGTCTCTGTGGCACGGTAAACCGCTAGTGCTGCTGCATCAATTGTTTTGGGGTCAATTTTATTCAAACCACCCAAAATAATTAACGAACCAAGATACGGAAAAATTGTTGTGCCAAGCGAGTTAAAGGCTTGCGCAAATGTTAGTCGGCTATGAGAAGTTTTTGATGGGCCAAGCAAAGATATTAGTGGGTTTGTTACAACTTGGACAATTGTAACACCACTTGCCAAAACGAATAGTGCAAGCAGGAATATTATGAATTTAGCGCTGTATGATGCAGGTATAAATAATAGACATCCAACAAGCATTGTTAAAAGTCCAACGACAGCCCCGCGCATATAACCGATGCGTTTAACCAAATGCGCCCCAGGAATTGAAATAACAAAATATGCGGCAAAAAATGCGGACTGCACCAACATGACCTGAGCATAATTAAGTGAGAAAAGCTCTTTCAATTTTGGTATCATTACATCGTTTAAGCTGGTTATTCCCCCAAAAATGAAAAACAAGCCCATTACAAAAAACTGGAGCTCAGGAGCATTGATATATGATGCCTCCTGTTCGTTGTCGCTTTTAGAATTTGTGCAAATATTTGTCATATTTATCCCCCTATAATTTTTATTGATTTTGCAATTCTTGTTTCAGCTTTGTTAAAATTGCGGCAAGCAAAGTTAACGGTATAATCAAAACTAAATATGTAAACTTACCACCAATCAATTGAAACACATTGCCCACTATAATACTTCCCGTAGTACTTCCAATTGCAGAAAATACGATAATCAATGCCGACATTGAAGCATGTTGCTTTTTTGGTAAAGACGATAGAATAACTGAATTTAGCGTCGGGTATATTGGCGCAATGAAAAAACCAACTAATGGTAAAATATAAATTTGCACAGGCGCCTGTGACCATTTTGATATACTGTTTGTAACATTGGGCAACCATATTACAGAGGTTATAATTAAAGCTATTGCCATAAATATTGAAACAATTAATGGTAAAAACCAATTAATGCGCCTGAATATCATACCATATAAAATACGACCAGACGCAGATGCCCCCGCCATTAAAGAACCAATTTCAATTGCAAGACTAGGGTCAGCTTTTAATATTTCACGATTAAATGTTGGCAGCCAAGTTGATAAACCTTGTTCAATCAAAACATAAACAAACGCACCCAATAGAAAAAAAATTGTGAAGCTATAAACCAGCAATCCCTTTGTAGCCGTATAGAAATTTACGGCTTCGGTTTTTTCGTGTTTTTCATATTCAGGAATTCTGATTAGCATCCAAATCAAACTTGAGATGCCGCCAATAACAGCCAAAAGCCAATAAACGCGCAACCATTTAAGTGATGTCTGATCTATATCATCTACAAAATACGCAAAAACCCATGCGCCAATCAATACCCCAACCATAAACATGCCTTCTACGGTCGATGTTAGGGAAGCATGTTGTTTACTGTCATTCGTAATTAAACCAATTATTGGATACACAGATACTTTTATGAAAACAAAGCACACACCAACAATAATGAAGAGTATTTTAACGGTGGTAAACGATGGAAATATCGGCATCAACATGCACGCAAGTGAAGTTAGTACAAGCGATGCTATGACCACCAATTTATAGCCGAAACGATATGCTATTCCAGCGGCAAAAAAGCTAACAATTACAGCTGGAATATCTTTGTACCCATCAAGATATGACGCCGCATCCTTCAACAACCCAAATGATAAAATTGATTGTGAAATAACGGCGCCAGCCGAGGATAGCAACATAGCATAATAAATATACAGAATTATAAGTGAAAGCTTTTGATAATTCTGCATCTATTATACATTCATTCGTAAAATACTCATTGGCAATAATTTTAATCCAATATTGTTTCTTCAAGTTTGACTTTAATCTTTTGAATATGTTGAGCAGATGATTTCGATAAAGTAAAATCATAATCACCGCCTTTTATGACCCATTTCTTTATTTCAGGATTATAAACAGCGAGTGTTTTCGGGTTTATTTCAATAGTTCCGCTTTTCTCTTGCATTTTTGCTAATTGCATTTTTTTGTAACCCACCAAACGTTTAGGTGCTTCCCATAAATCGCTGCTTGGCATAGCATATATCTGGGCAATTGCCTTGCCATCAACTTTTGAATTGTTTTTAATTGAAAAATTAACGGTCACTTTTGATTTATCTGCACGAACTTTAAAATTTTTCATTTCAAAATTTGAATAAGACAATCCATAGCCAAATGGAAATAGCGGAGTTTGATTGGTTTTATCGAGCCATTTATAACCGACTGCCGCACCTTCAATATTATAGTCAACGCTCACCCGACCCTTTAATTGACTTGGATTATTTACGGCAATGCCAACCTCATCACCCCCAAGCTTTGGTCTTGGGATTTGATTTATTGAGGTTACAAAACTTGCCGGAAGGGCACCCGATGGATTTACTTCACCAACGAGAACCCGGGCAATTGCTTTTCCACCTGATGTTCCAGGGTACCACGCCTCAATAACTGCGCCAACTTTATCAAGCCAAGGCATAACCACCGGCCCACCAGTTTGCAAAACCACGACAGTATTTGAGTTTGCAGAAGCAACTTTTCCTATTAGTTCATCAGCATTGTTTTGAAGATTTAAATTAACGACATCAACACTTTCACCAGTCCATTGGTTTGCAAATACAATTGCTAAATCAGCTTTACTTGAAAGTTCTGCGGCTTTGTTAATATCTGCACCGTCATAATAAGTTATTTCGGCGGTGGTAAGCTTTTGTAGTTCTTTTAATGGAGAAGACGGATAAAACACCATTGGGCCAGGGAATTCAGCCGGTCCTTCATTTGGTATTGCCATTCCCCCAACAGGATAAACTTGGGAAGAACCACCGCCAGACAGAACACCCTTGTCAGCATGTCCACCAATTATAATAATTTTCTTGGCTGTTTTAGAAATTGGCAAAATATTTCGATCATTTTTCAAAAGAACAATAGACTCTTCGGCTGCTTCTTGGGTAATTTTTCCATTTGCAACAAAATCTATCTTTGCCGATTGGTCACCATTTAATGGTTTTTCAAACAAGCCATTTTCATGCATAGCAAACAATATGCGGCCTACCATATCATCCAATCGCGCTTCACTAACGTGATTATTGTTAACTGCCTCATCTAGGGCGCCTGCAAAATATGGCGATTTATCAAAAGGATAACCTGATTGTTGATCAAGACCTCGATTAGCTGCCGGGATTGTAGAATGGGTTGCCCCCCAATCTGACATAACATATCCTTTAAAGCCCCATTCATTTTTCAAGACTTTATTTAATAGCCAATCATTCTCACAAGCATAATCACCATTAACACGATTATATGCACACATTACGGAACCAGGCTTCCCAATTTCATTGGCAATTTCAAATGCCAATAAATCAGATTGACGTGCTGCCTGCTCACCAATTTGTACGTCAATTGTGAAGCGGTTAGTTTCCTGATCATTAAAAGCAAAATGTTTTAATGTGGATATAATATGATTAGACTGAATGCCTTTAATAGTATTTCCTGTAATAGCACCTGAAAGAAGTGGATCTTCTCCGGTATATTCAAAGTTACGACCATTTCGAGGTTCGCGTAATAAATTTGCGCCACCAGCAAGCATGACATTAAAGCCTGATAACCAGGCTTCGTTTCCAATCATTGCGCCACCTTTATATGCGATTTCATCGTTAAAAGTTGCGGCAATCGCTATACCAGATGGCAATGCCGTTCTTTCCCTTGGATTAGGCGATCTTTGCGTGGCAACGCCAATACCAGCATCTGTTTGTGATTGTGCCGGTATTCCAAGGCGAGATATGCCTTCAATATAACCAGCAGAGTTAGGCATTCCATTCTTTGGTGCCGTACTTTTTAGCCAAGCAGCAGTTGTCGAAAAATACCCCATCAACATTTGAAGTTTTTCTTCACGCGTCATTTTTTTTACTAAATCATTTGCATAATTTTCACTCATTGATTGAGCCACTGCATGATTAGAAACAGCAACAACAATCATCGCCGCGCATCCCGCTAGCGACTTGCCTAGGTATGAATTTTTCAAGTTACGCTCCCTTTTATTGTGCCTTACAGTTTTCATTTATGAACTGCTTTAAAGTCGGCAATTTTCTAACATAATTGTCCAATTCAGGTTTTATTTTCCCCAAAAATTGAACTAATTCCTCTAATTCCAAAGCGTCAGCTAAAAAATTATAACGCTTTGGCCTTACACCCATGCCTTCAAATATCGAATACCAAGATGGCGCGCGGAATAACTCCTCTGGGCCAGTCTCTCTTAGTGCGGATGATTTCTTGAAAACCTCGATTTTATTACGTAGGTCTTGTGTAATGGGTTGGTTTTTGCACCATCGCCAAAATTCCGTGTCTTCACGCTCTGTGAGACAATAGTGTGCAACAATGAAATCCTTAATTTCAATATAGTCGTTGGCAATACGTCGGTTAAAATCGTTCGCCAAAACGGCATCGCAATTTTTGTCTGGAAAATATCTGAAGAAAAAATCCAAAGTGCGATAAACTAAATGTATTGCAGTTGATTCAAGCGGTTCAATAAATCCTGACGCCAACCCCAAAGACAATACATTCTTTGACCAAATCTCTTTTCTCATTCCCGACTGGAACGGCACCACCATAGGATCAGTTATTGGTTTTCCTTGAACCTGAGATAATAATTTTGCCGTTGCTTCATCATCAGATATAAATTGAGATGAAAAAACATAACCATTACCAGAACGTGATTGTAGAGGTATTCTCCAGCGCCACCCAAAATCTTGCGCTGCTGAAGTTGTATAAGCATCAGGAATGTCAGTATTTTCAGTCTGTACGGCAATCGCACGGTTACAGAGCAATTCATTTTCCCATGAAATGTAACCGACCCCCAAGCTATCTCCGATTAAAAGCGCACGAAACCCTGTACAATCTACAAAAAAATCGGCATCCAATACTTCGCCGCGCTTGGTTGTTAAAGATTTTATAAATCCGTTTTCGTGCTTTTCAACGCGTTCAATCAAACCCTCTATTCGCTTCACGCCTTGTGATTCAGAGTGTGTTCGTAAATATTTTGCCGCCAATTTTGCATCAAGATGCAGCGCGAATGCAGCGTTGTTTATTGGGCTTCCTTGCGCCATAATCGGTAACATAAATCGATTTTCGCGTGCCATGACGCTCGAGGGTGAAAAATCTTGAAGAGGAATATCAAGCCCGTTTTGCGTTGCATATAACCATGCGTTATAGAAATCAGTATTTCCAATATTTGCACCAATTTGCCCAAATGGGTGGAAATAGCTTTCACCAATTTTATGCCAATCATCAAACTTGATGCCCAACTTAAAACTTGCATGACACTTTTTAATAAAATCTTGTTCATTAATTCCAAGATTTCTTAAAAGACCAAGAAATGGCGGAATAGTAGATTCGCCGACACCAATCGTACCAATTTCATCTGATTCAATCAGGACAATTTCAAGACGTTCTTTTGGTATGTGGGTGGAAAATAATGCTGCGGCCAGCCATCCAGCAGTACCACCACCGGCGATGATAATTTTTTTTATTTCGTTATTTTGCATAAAACTAACTCGCCACCTTGTTACAATGATTGATAAATTGTGAATGTAATGGCGCACGCGCCACAATTCTTTCTATATCTAAATTAATCTGATTAAGCGCATTTCTAAAATTACTTTGCCCCATATTTTCAACCATTAACTCGTGGTTTTGTGGTAAAACCCCAAAGCCTGAATACATTGCAAGCCAAGAAATGTGATGAAACATTTCCCACGAATATCGTACAAAATGACCACGTCTTTTATATAATTCTATTTTTTCACTAAGAGTATCTGGGATATCCATTTGCGCAACATATCGCCAAAACTCAGAATCACCACGCTGATTAAGTTTATAATGGAGAATGATAAAATCACGCACTCTTTCAAATTCTTTTTGCGCAATACGATTATGTTCTTTGATAACTTTTTCATCTATTCCATCAAAGGGGAAGAACATTTTAATACGTTCAATACCATTTTGTATCAACGCAATCGCAGTCGATTCTAATGGCTCAAGAAAACCGCTACTCAGGCCAATTGCAATACAATTCTTATCCCACGGATTTCTTCGCCCAGGTGTGAATTTTATAAGACGCGCATCTTCACGCTTTTCACTAGGAAGATTTGTTTCTAAAATCTGTAAAGCTAATTCATCGTTCATAAAATCACGGGCAAAAACGTGTCCATTTCCAGTCCGGTGATTAAGAGGGATTTGCCATTGCCAACCTGCTGAGTGGGCGGTAACCTTAGTTAAGGCGATTGGGTTTTCAATCCGCTTGCTTGGCATCGCCCAGGCGGCATTTGTCAGCAGATGTTTTTCATAAGATTCAAATTTATTGCCAAGTGTCTTTCCTATCAAAATTGCTTCAAAGCCAGAGCAATCAATAAATAGGTCTGCTTCAACTACTTTGCCGTCATCAAGCAATAATGATTTTATGAAACCATTATTCTCATTTATTTCAACTTTCTCAATTTTGGCATCGATGTAATTTAAGCCCTTGGCAAGAGAATAGTCTTTCAGAAAATTTGCAAATAGCATTGCATCAATATGTAATGCCCAATCAAATCTGGCATAGATTGGAGTAGTATCTTTTATTGGATCAGGAAGAGCAAATTTTCCTGCTTTTGCCAATGCTGATCCAAGCGCTAAATTGTCTAGACCTCCATCTAATATTTCTGGCTCATAAGCATTCAAATAATGCCAAAACCCGATATTATTGAAATCATGGCCAAAACCGCCAAAAGGATGCACAAAGCTGGAATCTTTATTTTTCCATCCATTAAATTGAATGCCAAGCTTTGCTGTTGCGCCTGTTTTTGCAATGACTTCTTGGTCACTAATTCCTAATTGGTGATAAAAAGACCTAATAGTAGGTATTGTCGCTTCGCCGACCCCAATTGTTTTAATTTTGCTAGATTCAATCAAGGTTATGTTTATGCCAGAATTTCCGTAAGAATTTATTAGACTGCTTGCAGTCATAAACCCTGCCGTCCCACCACCTACAATGATGATTTTTTTTATTTTTGGCATAAGAATTTCCAGTTTAGAATATTAATCGCTACATTTTATCTATAAATTTATTATGCCTTAAGGGGTGACAATGGGGAACAAACCATCACCACCCCTTAAGAAAAATTGCCCACATCACTCACTGGGGAAGAGTTTTTAAGCTGCAGGCAATTTCAACCTTTTACCATTTAGCTCTAACGCCGAGTGTCAATCTTCGCTCAAATTCATTTTGGAATGCAAATTGTTTGCTAGAGTTTGAGAACTTATAATTATAAGTTTCAATTTCACCAGTAACGTTAGATGCGTTCAAATAAATCGATACTTTATCATTCACATTATATGTTGCGTTAAAATCTACGAAGTTTGTAGCATCAGCATAGATTGGAACACGACTGTTACCAACCATTGTTACGACATTGTTTAATCGTTCTGAACGGTAATTATACGCTAAACGCAATTGTATTTTATCGGTTTGATACCAACCAACCAAGTTATATTGATGCTTGGAGTTATCGTTAAACGGCAATTTTTTGCCATCTAAACCCCTATCAAGCTGCGATGAAGGCGAATAGGTATAATTAGTATCTATACCGAAATTGCTCAAGTAATTGGGAACATTTAGATCCTTGAAAGCAATACGAGTACCTAGCTCTAAACCAGAAACTTTACCACCTTCGCCTTGAACCGGAAGGAAAATTGGAACAGAGGCAGCCGGGCTTCCATCAGAGTTTTTAAATTGCCCAGGCGCTGACAATATCTGCCCACCGGTTACAAAACTCGCAATATCGATATAAAATGCGGCCGCATGAACCATTGTTGCTTTGCCAAGATACCATTCCCAAGAAGCGTCAAAATCACTTGATCTCCATGGGTCTAGGTGAATGTTGCCAGAAGCAGAAGCCCCCGAAACAATACGACGATTATTCAACGGATCATCAACTGTGTTAATAGTTACGCCGCCGCCATAATTACCTAGATCAAGTGGCTGCATAGTTTTGCTAGCAGCAAATCTAAGCTTCATATTATCACGTAAATCTATATTCACGTTTAAAGACGGTAAAACATCTGTGTAAGTATTTGAATCGACATAATCACCAATATCAGCGTTTGTGTCACCATATGCTAATGTTGCACCCGTTAAATTCTGACGCGCAGTTAATGTCGTTTGAATTATATGAACGCCGAAATTACCGCTCACATTTCCTTTTTCAAACTCTGCTGCTGCGTATGCAGATTTTTCAGACAAACGTACATCATACGACTGGCCAGGGATAATTACACGAGTTGATTTACCAAATACTTTTTCTTGGAAAGCGACAATATCGTCAAAGTTCTTTGGATCAACGGCCCAGAATCCTGGAATTCCAGACGCCACACCGCCGCCAAGTCCTGTAATGAATTTAACATCATTATATTTGTTCAATGGGGTTGGCTGATTGACTGTATATCCTTGGAATACAAGCGCGCCAGTTACTGGATCTGGAACCATTTCACCTGCGGAGCATTGTGATTGGTTCATGGTTACATCAATTGCCTTCCATTGCGCCAAACACCCATTAGCAGGAACCGCATCGCCAGATACTTGGATTCCAGTGCCTGCATAAAAGTTTGAAAATAAGTGGAATTGGGCGATTGAAGTGTCACGATTAGAATAACGCACACCACCATCTATTTTTTTGATAAAGCCAAATAATGGGTTATCGAAATGATAATGGCCATCTGCTTTTGCAATATCCATATCAGTGCTTGCATCATTATTACCTTCAGATGAGAAAGCAGCAACACGATAAGAATCTAGGTTGGCCATATAATCAGCAGTAGTCTTTCCTGCACCCAGACCGCCAGCCGTGGTTAGAACTTTATCCCACCCTGAAAATACTGGAGAGCTTCCGCTAAAATCCACATGAAGCTGTGCATTAGACCCCATACCAAATGGATTTGGATTGATGTAACGACCACCAAGAGAGCCAACAATCGAATTAGAATATTGTCCTGCGAAATTTGCAGCGATAGAAGAAGGATAGAACGGACCGCGCGTTCTATCGGCGGCATTGCGGAACAATGTAAATCGATTAGGATCGTTTGGATCGATTTGCCAATTAGACAAATCACCCTGCACCTGACCATTCATACTAAGGCGATTTGCCTTAGCTTTGATGAAGCGGGTTTCTGCCGTAAAATTTCCGCCTTTGTCATATTTTAATTCTAAATTGAAATTTTTCGCTTCTGAATTATTTGTGCGATTAACTGTAAACGAGTTCAGCCATTGAGCATTTATATCGTACTGAGAAACATTTACCCAAGGCGTACCACCCGAATCCGACAATCCAGTTGGTGTTGATGCCGTAGGGTTTAGCCAACTTGAAAATACTGCACCATCCCAACGATTAGAAATGTTTAATCCAACCGCACGATTATGCTCTTCTAATTTAGTATAGAAGCCTTCAGCAACTAGGGTAAAACCTTCCCCCAACTTTGCCTCAAATGCACCTGAGATACCGAGGCGCTTACGTTGAATCTGTCGATTGTAAACCTCAAACCCGTGCGGCGATATGTAATTTGTAGATTTACCAGCGCCCCAGTCATTTTCTGAATAAACGCCACCGCCATAACCGGAATAATTGTCGCCCAAGGTGTTATCACTGTATGCGCCAGATAACATAACGCCAACTTTGTCATTGCGCCAATTTGCAAGACCATTCACTGAAAAATCATTGCCGTCCGAATACTTACCTTTAGTACCATCAGCACCACCAGTTAAGACAAAACCTTCTGCAAATTGAAACGGTCTGCGCGTTTTCAAATCGATTGTTCCAGATATACCTGCCAAAGGGGTACGAGGATCTGTTGATTTATATACCAAAACGCCATTCATTAATTGCGAAGGAACATCAAGGAAGTTTGCCTGTGCCTGACCAATACTTCCCGCAGAAAGATATTGCTCGCCATTAAATAAGGTTACAGTTTGCGCCAAGCCGCGTAAATTTACGGTGGAACCCTCACCGGCATCACGACGAATTTGAACACCCGGTACACGTTGTAGAGAATCGGCAATAGTAACGTCTGGAAGTTTGCCAATATCTTCAGCAGAAATTGCTTCAACTTGCGCAATCGCCATTTTTTTTGCAGAAACTGAACGTAGTTGCGAACCACGTACGCCCTTTACTACCACAGTTTCAGATTGCTCACCAACGCTCACTTCTTGCGCGGATGCAACACCGGCAATAGCAATTGTTGACACAGAAGCCATTAATGCAAAGAGCTTTAAGTTTGTGATTTTATTTTTAGATAATTTATTCATTTATCTCCCCTGCTTTATATTTGAACCGCACAAACGCAGTTGTACAAATACAAAAAAACAACGCTCCGAACACAAAATGTCCGATAGACAATTAATTTTTATTATGGAAACTTCGCCAGTTTCAGCATACTGCTGAATGCCGGTCTTTGTTTCCTCCCATTTTCTTTATATTTGTTAAAAACATATATGTTACATAAAAAACATCTTGTCAAGCGAAATGTCTATCGATGTCATTTTTATGTCCTTGACATATGACTTTAGCCGTGTAGTGGCTATTAAATATCTAATTAGATACTGGTAAATCAAATTCATGACTACGATTTATGATATAGCAAAAAGAGCTGAAGTTTCTACAAAGACTGTGTCACGTGTAATCAATGGCGATTCAAAAGTAAAATTATCTACCCGCGAGTTAATTTTAGAAATTATGCGCGAGATGGATTTCAAGCCTAATCAACAAGCGCGACAATTAAGACTGGGAAATAAATCAGGCATCGGTTTATTGCTAGAAGACCCTGACAGCGGCTATCAAACTAGATTTCAAAGCGCCATGCTTCACGCCGCAATGGAAGCTGGTTGTTATTTATCAGTCGAATTATTTAGCCACCTCAAAGATGATTGGAAATCTCACCTTTCAAGATATATAAAAAATTCAAATATTTCAAATATAATATTACTTCCTACACAATGTGACTTTGGCCCTTTAAGAGATTTCTTAAGAGAAAATAATGTAAATTGCGCCCTAATATCGCCTACAAATCTTGATAGTGACTTTGTATCTATTGCAATGGATGAGCGGCAGGCAGCAAGAGAAATTACAGAGTATTTAATAAATATGGGGCATCGTAAGATTGCGCATATTTCAGGACACCCAGATCACTCCGCATCATTATTACGCCGCCAGGGCTTCTATGAAGCTTTTGAAATGCACAATCTACCACGTCCACGCGATGAATATATTGTGCAAGGCGATTTTTTATTCAAAACTGGCCTAAAAGTATCTGAAGAATTATTGAAAATAAAGGATTTACCAACGGCAATTTTTGCATGTAATGATGAAACAGCGGCCGCAACATGCTCTGCGGCCCACAAAAGAGGTCTAAGAATACCGGAAGATATTACAATTGTTGGCTTTGATGACGTATATCTTGCAACTGCGATTTGGCCACCACTAACAACTGTTCGGCAACCATATTTGGAAATGGCAAGACGCGCAATTAACATCTTATCTAACATGCGTGATAAAAATGATAATGATGACGTTCAACTACGCCATGTACTGCCATATTCAATCATTGAAAGAGAAAGCTCTTCTTTATCTCCAAGAGGTGAGATTTAATAATTTAAGCCTCTATAAAGCCCCAAGTATTGCTTGAGACTGTGAGTAATAAATTGATTATATTGTGTGTTTTGGGTGCGGGGGCAGGATTTGAACCTGCGGCCTTCAGGTTATGAGCCGGATTACTTTTCTCTCAATCATTTGTTTTATGTATAGATTTTCATGTAACTTATAATGAAATAAATAATTTATGCTTCCAATCGCGACATAAATATATAAATTTATAGAGAACGTTGGTTTTCTTTATCATTTTGTCCAAACCAAAAAATTGTCATCAATATTTTGTATTTTTGAATTACATTAATCTCACTGATTAAATGATATATTTGAAATTAAAATGGTCCGCTTCTTATTTATATTATTCTTTGCATTATCTATATCCACACAAATCGCAAACGCACAAAGCATCCATAATCTTCCGGTTAAGCAAAATGGCGGCACATGGGATTCTGGGCATGTGCAGGGAATTGCCGTCGATACAAAGGGCGGCTATATTTATTATTCATTCACCAACCTTCTTGCAAAATATGATTTTGATGGAAAATTGATTGGTACATTAACTGGCTGGAATGGGCATCTTGGTGATTTGGATTTTAATCCAGATGACGGTTTGGTTTACGGCTCGCTTGAATATAAAAAAGATAATGCTTTTTATATTGCAGTTATTGATGTTGATAAAATCAATGCCGTTGGCATAAAAGCCGCTGAAACAGGAATTTTGCGCACCGTATATCTAAAAGAAGTGGCGGAAGATTATATTGCTGATTTAAATCATGACGGAATAAACGGTACAAATGATGATGGCTTAAAAGATGGACAAATGCAATCAAAAGATCATCATTATGGATGTTCCGGTATTGATGGCGTTTCGTTTGGCCCAAAAATGGGACATATTGACGGAAAACATTATCTTACAGTTGCTTATGGCATATATAGCGATATTAGTCGCAGCGATAATGACCACCAAGTATTATTACAGTACGATGTAAAAGATTGGAAAAAATATCTAAGCCCACTTATCGAGACCGCGCCACATCATAATGGGCCAAATAAGGTCAATGGCAAATATTTTGTCTATACTGGAAACACCACATATGGTGTGCAAAACCTTGCTTATGATGATAATTCAAAACGTTGGTTTATGGGCGTCTATAAAGGTAAGAAACCAAATTTCCCAAATTACACATTATTTGCAATAGACGCAAAAAGCCAACCGTTAATCTCTGACCTAGTCGGTGTTCCCGATAAAAATGGCAAAAAGTGGGAAAAAGGACTTTTAATACCGCTTGCAAAAGACGGTCTTTATGAGCCTAAAAGTGGCACCTCGGGCTGGAACCAAAAAGCCGATGTCGGCATGCAACCTGTTGGTAATGGATTATTTTATCTGGCGGTAAATTCGGGCAGTAAAGATCAACAAACTGCTGACCTAACTCTAATGCGTTGGACAGGAAATAATCAGCAGCCGTTCAGCCCGACAGGCATTGAGGAATTAAACAAAATCATACACTAAAAATATTACGACCGCGCTCGACCTTCATACGATGCGTACCTGCAAGCGTGGTTGTTTTAGTTTTTACTGTCTGCATAAACAGCCATTCTCCCGTAACATTTTGTGGGGTGATTTCAATCATCATATAACCACGTTGATGGGTATTTGCCCATTTCATCTCATGGTTAGTAGTAACAAAACCATTTGCAACAATTTTTGGATCTGCGCCCATGCTGCCCTCAATGCCGTTTGAACTTACACTATGTCCGGCAAATTCTACACCTGCGGGACGTTTATCTTCAGCTAATTCATACGCCCAAGCGTTATGGCTATCGCCAGATAGCATTACCAAGTTTGCATCGGCATCTTGCGCCGCCTTTAATAGGCGTGAACGCGCCGCAGGATAACCATCCCATCTGTCCATCCACATTGGAAGACCGTGTTTGGCGGCAAGAACATTATTTTTAAAATTAGCTATATTACGTTCACTGGCATCAGCTTTTAGCCAACCAATAGCATCATTGGGCATTATTGTTCGCCCCATTATCGTTCCCATACCAACTAATTGCCAAATTGTTGAACGTGAATTGTTTTTAAACCCATGATACAGCCAACTTTCTTGAGTTGAACCAAGCATTGTTGCCGATGGGTTCTGCCACTCTCCATCACGAAATGTATCAAGCGCGGCATCAATATTTGTTGCACGATATGCCGCACCAATATCAGCCTGTTTGGTACGTCCCAAAAGACGGGATTCGGTGCGATATAAAGTTGCCAAATTACCGATTTGATATGCCTTCCATGGCTCTTCAGAAACCGGCATCCATTCACGATAGGCCTGCATCGCGGCAGCGCGGCGAATGCTCCAATCACCTTCCTTGTCAGGTTGATGGTTTTGCGCACCACCTTCCCAACTGTCATTGGCGGATTCATGGTCATCCCAAAATGCGGTCATAGGCGCCATTTGGTGCAAAGCTTGCAAATCTGCATCTGCACGATAACAAGCGTAACGCAAACGATAGTCTGCAAGTGCGATAATTTCATGATCGGGTGCTACCACCCTTCCCGCAACGATGTTGTCATGATTGGACGAATTGCCATATTCATAAAAATAATCGCCAACATGCATCCATAAGTCAAGGTCATCACGCGCCGCCGCATGGGCGTAAGCATTAAACCACCCTACCGGAAAATTTGAACATGAAAACACTGCCAACCCAAAGCGCTTAACATTGCCTACCGGAAGCGTTTTGGTTCTGCCGATTGGCGATTTACTGCCATCAGGAGCAATAAAACGATACCAATATACACTTCCTGGTTTTAACCCATCAATCGTTATTTTTGCCGTCCAATCACGCCATGAACCGGTTTGTATACTGCCGCCAGCAATTTTTTTTGTGAAATCCTTATCTGAAGCCACCTCAACTTCGAGTTCGACAATATCATTTTGTGCGGAAACATAGCGTGTCCACAATAATACCGAATCTTCAGATGGCTCACCACTTGCCACATTATGCGTAAAACCTTTCGCAGTAAGTAAATCTTGCGCAAGCGTTCGCCCAGCAGGAAGTAAGAGCGACATAAGCCCAATGCTTCCGCCCAAAATCAAACTACGACGATCAATATTCGTAATCATGGCAATTCCTTTTTTAAAAAGTTCCTTTGATACCAACATTCCACATAGATCCATATATGCTATATTGCTGTACACGGCTTGGAATGTTTGAATAAATAATATCAGGGGCATTAAAGATGTTGCGACCTGCGACCATAAATTCAAAGTTATTTTTGAATTTGTAGCTGGCACTTATGTTCCATAATTCACGGTCGGCATGGTATAAAATGCCGTTATTTGCGGTAGTTGGCGTATTACTAAGCGAACTTGTACGATATTTTGACTGCCAATTGCCAGTAAGCTGGAAGTTAAATGGCCCGCGATTATACTTCAGCCCCCAATTAGTAGAGGTTTTTGGCATACTCACACGTTCACCATCGGGGTCAACCTGTGTAATAGAACCGCGCAACCCAATTCCTTTTAACCATCCAGGAAGAAAGGTCATTTGTTGATCATATTCAAAGACCACTCCATTATTTGTGCTGGTCCCTGCAAGATTTTGCGCACTACGGAATATATAACCTGGATAGTCAGATGAACTATAACCAACATCTTCTGGATTAACGGTAATACCCGTTACCTGCATGTCCTTCATGTCAAGCTTATATGCAGAAAGCCCAATAATACCAGATGGCTCAAGATAATATTGTAAGCTTACATAATATTTGGTTGAATGTTCTGGCTTAAGTTCAGGGTTGGGAACCGTAACAATCATCGTATCATCGTTCACGGACACAACCCCACCCAAGTTTCCATAGTCAGGGCGCAAGATAGACTGGCTAAATGCAATTTGACCGACCAGCTTTTTGCTGAAATCATATTTCATCCCACCACTTAAAAACCAATCATCATACTCGCCACGACGCGTGGAATAAGTGCCATTATGATATTGATACAAAAGCCCTTCTACAGTGCTTAATGAATATCCTGCAGCAGTAACCTCTTTTGCCGGGCGGATATCCGCTATTCTTGATGCTGTTTTTGTTTTTTCATATCGCAAACCAAGGTCAAATCGTGCCTTGCCAATCTCTGCCTGCGTCTCTCCATAAGCGGCATAAATTTCTTCTTCGATCTTTTTGTTATTGTCTAATTTACGCTTTAAATTGCCCACAGTGTCCGCAACAAAATATTCAGGATGTGCAGCATATATATCGTACATCGCATAATTGCTGTCGGCACGCCAATTTTGTAAATTAAGATTACCAGCATCGAAACCTTTAATAACAAAATCATAATAGTTTGTTGCAGGAATCATTGCCGCTGGGTCTTTTTGTGTCAGATCATTATTTGGCCCAACATATTGGAATTGTTGATAAGAACCTTCGTTGGTTTGCCATTCATTTGTCCGCCCACCGAGACCGGCAAGCATTGTTACTTGAACCGAATTGACATTAAGCCTCTTCTTCAAATCAAGGTTTAAACCATACATCTTGCCTTTTGCATCGGATTCTGAGGTGCGGATATTATTACCAATATCACTGTCACGGTTGAAGCTTGTTGCATCACCCCAAGGACGGCCAGCGGTTTGATTAAGTGTCCATGCGTTTGAATCTTCTGATGCACGGTCAAGTGTAAAACCGATATTTGTTAGATAACTATCAGTACGTTGGAAAAACCCCTTGCTATTATCGCGGAAGTTGAATTGAGATGTTGAATAACTACCGCGCAAAACGGCTTCGATAGTGTCACCTCTATATTCAAGTTTTGGCGCAAAAAGATACACGGGAGTTGCCGCATAACGGTGTGAATATTGGGTATGAAGGCGGGTATTAGTTCCATTTGCATTTACGACAATATGAGTTGGCGTTGAATCAGCCGTTGCATAAGATTTCGTTGTCGTACCAAAAATTAAATAAGTATATTGGTTGAAATATTCCACATCATAAAAAGAATATGTGCCACGTAATGATAATGCGAGCTTGTCTGTAATCTTGTAATCAACGGCAAGGTTAGCGGCTTTACGATGGGTTAGCTTCGGACCCGGGCGCCACATTACCTGATAAGGCATAACACGACCATCAGGAAGATAAGACCAATCTGTTTGTATTCTGTCTTGTTGGACATAGTTTGCATTATAACTTGCGTTAAATGCAATACCCAAACGACCATCAAGAAATACATCACCATAACCAAATTGTGCAGATGGATAAATGGTTGAATGTTTTTTATCATCAGGAAAATAAATTGGATTACGGCGGGAATCAGATGTTCCCACACCGCCAATTTGGAAACGCAATAAACGGCTTTTACGTTGGAAGGCATATTGGCTGCGCATATTGATGCTGCCCCCCGGTGAGTCGGCATCCATACTGGCGGTTAAAGTGTTATTTAACTCAATTGAATCAATACCTGTAATCGACATTTGCTCAAATGAGTTCTGACGCCCACTATTATTATTTGATGTAGCTGTCGCCATGCGCGCGCCATCTGTTGTGAATGTTGAATATTTCGGGTCAAGGCCACCAATACGAACCGAAGTTGCATCAACTTCTGTATAATCAAGAGATAGACCGGGCATATTTTTCATAAATTCGCCCACATCGCCCATGGTCAAAATTCCGTAATTATCGGCGGCAACCACGCTTTTTGCATTTAAAGATGCGCGGCGCTCCATCAATGCTTTTGCTTGTCCACCACGTGCGGCGGTAACAATTACGGTGTTGGGGTCACTGCTGCCCAATGAAGTATATGACATTGGTTTTAATTCAATGTTTAATGTCGCGGTCTGATTTATTCCAACTTCAACCGGTGATTTCCATTCCTGCAAGCCTGCATATCTTACAGTAAGATTTGCCGTACCGGCAGGAACACCATTTAAAAAGAAAACACCGCCGTCACCAGAATAAGCAGAAATATTTGTGCCTTCAATTCTAACTTCTGCATTGGCAATATATTCGCCTGTCGCAGTATTTATTACCCGCCCTTGAATATTACCTGAAGTAACATTTTGAGCATAACTAATAGTAGGTGAAGCTGCAAAAAGCGCAATTAAAGCAGTACTTAAACACAATGCAGAATAACGATAACTCATTTTTTGCCCCTAAAAAAAATGTAATAATTGGGGCTGTTTAGTTAGTCGTTATAACAATTATTTGACATTAACTTTTCATTATTGCGAAATAAATAATACAATAAAATTGCTTCATACATCGTGAAGAAGTTTTGGAATTTTATGTCATGTGTTTAATTCTGATTTTTCCTTTTAAGATATCAAATCTGCTAAATCAACGCAAACTTAGGTTGTTAATATTTTGATTAGTCAATTGTTGTAAAACAACAAAATTATACCAGTTTTACAGGAATGATTAATGAAAAAACGAAATTTATCAATTTTTGTAATAATTTTTATTATTGTTGTGTTTGGTATTTTTATTTTCAAGAAATTTGAAAATGGTGCAAATTCGGATTTAGTCGCTTCAGATTTGCCAAATTTATCACCCAAAGAGCGTGGCGCTTTTTATTTTTCAGGCGACGCTTGGGGCGGGTTAAGTTTAGGAGCTTTGAAGACACATGCTATTCCGTGGAAAATAACTACTGCATCGCTTATCATTAATGAACAGCATATTAACCCCAATATCAAAACAAATAAATCTGAAATTGATAATATTTTCCAACAATTTGGTTTTCTAAAATACAAAGAAATTGCAAATTTTCCTAAAGGTGCAAAACCCATAAAATCGCAATTACCCAATGGCATGGTTTATGGTAATCTTTTAGGGGTTCAGATGGCAAATATTGGCTGTTCATCTTGTCATAGCGGCGTTTTATATAATGAAGATGGTACACCTAATACAGATAAAATATGGCTCGGATCACCCAATACTTCACTTAATTTAGAGGCCTATATACAAGAGGTTTATAATTCATACATAATCAGCCTTAATGATAAAGAACGCTTACTGAAGACCATAAAACAAATTTATCCTGAAACCACCGCCACCGAAATGTTTATGATTAAATATTTCATTCTGCCGCAAATAGAAAATCGTATGAAAATGCTTGCAAAAAGTGGACGTGCTTTACCATTTCCTAGCGGTTCACCTGGGGTTACAAACGGTGTTGCCGCACTTAAACTTATGATGAAATTGGATATGGATGATGGTGGCAACAATGAAACAGGTTTCACATCAATTCCCGACCTTGGAGACAGGGCTTGGCGAAGCTCAATGCTTTATGATGGGGCCTATGCACCAAGCAAGGATAAAAGACAAATTCCTTTGAAATATAAGGACATAAACCAAAAAAGCATCGACAGACTTGCAATAATTACAAGTTTCTTTTCTGTACCAAGCATGGGAGTAAGTCCAAATGTAACCCATAGAAATTACAACAAAGCCAAAGATGTCTATGCATTTTTAAAAGATTATCACGCGCCCAAATACCCTGCAAAAATCAATATGGTTGCAGCCAAAAAGGGTGAAGGAATTTATGGTGAAAAATGTGCGTCCTGTCACGGATATTATAATTATGATTTATCTAATCCAAAATTGGTGCAATTCCCAAATTGGATTGGTGATGTCGGAACCGATAAAAGACGGGCGCAGGTATTTAATCAAAATGCGGCAAATGCAGTAAATTCTACAATTTATAAAAAAGATTTGATCGCCAAACATACCGGTGAATATGTCGGAACACCATTATCAGGCATATGGCAAAGTGCGCCATATCTTCATAATGGTTCTGTTCCCACTATTGATGCGTTATTAAACCCGTCAAAAAGACCAAAAAAATTTATGACTGGTGGGCATAGCCTTGATTTCGTCAAACTTGGGATAAAGATTGATGAGAACGGAAATTATCCCGCAAACTATAAACCGTGGTCAAAACCTGAAATATACGAAACGACAAAATCCGGAATGTCAAATTCGGGGCATGATTACGGGTCAGAATTAACACCTGATGACCAAAAGTCTTTAATCGAATATCTTAAATTACTATAATAACAAATCCTCTGGCTTTAACCGCGCGCGAATTGCCATATTATCGGAACGACCTATACGAAATGTGGTAATAATTCGTCTTTCGTTGCCAATATTATATTTATTGCATAAAAGATTCTGACATTCTATATCATCTGCCAAAGAAGCCATTACCGCCGCTTGAAAGCCATTTGCAACAATTTTAAGCCAGGTTAGGTAAAAATGTCTTCCGCTTTCATAATGGCTTTCGGTTTTTGGGCGGTGTAATAATATTACGCCCGCACTTCCAATAACTTTGCCTGCTTCGGCTGTTATTGGCCCCCCCAGCCCAATTTTATCAATCAAGGGAAATATTTTTTTGCTTAATACAATGCCCGCTGCTTTCGCTTCAAATTCGGACATTGCCATTGCATCATAATTTAGACCATCAATAGACCATTTGGGGTGTTTTTTGGAAAGGCGCATCCACGATAATAATTCTTCGCGAAAATTATCATCCCGAAAAAATCTTAGGCTTGCGGCATCATAAATCTTACCAATTTCTTTTAAATCTTCTTTTTCGGTTACAGAAATAATATTATCGTCAGATAATGATTTTGCGGCGGCAGTATCCCGGGGAAGCACTTTATTAAAATTCCCACGTTGTGAATATCTTTTAGTTACAAATTCTGCAAGCGGATGTTTTCCTGCACCTTTTGTGATTTCAAAAGCCCTGCACGTTTTAATGTTATTTCCAAAGCCAATATCACTGTCAAACTCACCCTTATCAACAAGCGAGTAGCCTTGATTTGCAAGCTCTATCCTTAATCCTTCGGCGGCAATTCCAAGGCTAAAACCTGTATCACGCCCCATTGGGTCACCACATGGAATACGACGAGTTAAATCTTCTAAAAGGTAAATATTATCACCCGTGAAATGAAAACGTGCTGGTTGAACATTATGTACGCTTGGTGCGTTTGCAACCGCAGCAATAAGTTTTAATTGCTGTTCACGTGTAAACAACATTATGAGATTTCCTTTTTAAAAAGATGCAGGCCTTGCAATTTTTTTGCGCCGATTTTTTCAATTTGTCTAAGGCTGGCTTTATTTATGTCGGCTATCCAGGTAATCCCCAATTCTTCATAACCGCCGACTTTAAGTGCTTTAATAACATGCCCCAACATTGCAGGGTTAATTCCCATTTTATGAAATTCTTTTGCCACTGAATAAAAAATTATAACTGCCCGTTTGCGGTTAAAGCGATATTTTATGAAATTGAATAAGGTCATAAAATTATATCTTGATTTGGAATCTTTCATAAAACCATTCAAATCAGGGATACAAATTATCGTACCAACAGGTTTCCCGTCATGATGCACTATTGCAGATAATCTGGGGTCAAGTATCGACATCATTTCTTGTGCCTGAAATGTGAATTCCTCTGGTGTTAGTGGAACAAACATTGGGTTTTCACTAAAGCCATCATTTAAGACGATGCGAGCTTCTTCCATTCTTTTTTTAAAATCTTTACGCAAGATTGGAGCAAAGCTAAAACCACGGGCGGTAAACTCCTCATAATCTGGGGCATTTATTGTGGCATTGGCGACATCAAGGGTGAACGTAGACATTGGAAAAAATCGTATAAATCCATTTTTTTCAAGCAACTTTGGAATATATGGCGGGTTTACAACCATATCAGTATAAGTTTTAACGCCAAATCCTTCGGTAACAATTCCCGCCTGTTGCATTGCGGTAAGGTTAAAATTTCCGACAAGCTCTGTCATGCCATATTCACTTGCAAATTCAGCGGCAACATCAAGCAAAATTTTCGCAATTTTATCATCATTTTTGCAGTCAAAAAAACCAAATTGAGCACGTTTAATACTGTGTAATTCATTAGATTGGCGGTGAATATTGGCAATAATCCGGCCAACAGGTTTTCCGCCTTCAAAAACCACCCAAAACTTAAAAGGGTTACCACAACTGAATAACGGGTTTTTTTCAGCATCCAGAAATCGGAATATATCCGATTTCATTGGTGCAACATAATTATCAGTGTCATCGTAAATATTGAATGTGGTTTCAAAAAATGCCGCTTTGTCATTTTCAACTAATTTAATCATTACCTGCCCTTTCGGCAATTAAGGTAAATATTCTCAGTTCTGTGTCCAATTTTTTATCAAAGCCAATTTGCCCAGTAGCAATTGCCAAAAATTTTGCGGGAGACCTATTGAGGCGCAGAAGATAATTAGCCCCTGTTTCATCTAATAGATTTGATAATGCCTCTGCGGTTTTAGTTTTGGTATAGGTTTCGCGATTTATCACACGCTCTTGTAAAAAATCACTTATTGTTTCGTCATCGTATAATTGCAATTCCTTTAAACCCAGAATTTTCCCTGATGAAGTTAAAGGATGTGCTGAAATAATTTCATTAAGGCTTGAATTATCGCCAATCTCGCTAATTTTTTCGAGGAGGTTTTTACCGAATCTTGCATCAAGATAATTTTCAATGTTTCGATAAAGACCAAGAAGAACAATATTTATCGCAAAGGCAAAAGCCCAAACTTGCATCATCAAATTAAAGCCAACACCAGGTCGCAATATTAAAATAGCAATATCTAATAATGTCACGCTTAGAGATATGATTGCCAAATCCTGTAAAAGCTCTCGTGGCGATCCTTTTTCCGACGACAATGCATATGTGGTATTTACAAAAATTAGTATGCCAATTGCCCCCAAAGTTATCGGTATATTCGGCCACAACCCCCTAAATTCAGTAACTACAAGTAATGAGCAAACGGCAATTGCGATTGTAAAACTATCCACCATTTTTGTTTCAAAGAGTGAATTTTGATTATTGCGGTTTTTAATCAAAAATAACGTAATTATCAAAAGGCTTAGTGCGCAATATGCCGCAAAAAGCGTCAACCAAAAAACTGGCCATACCGCTCCCAGAAACAGTGCGCCAGCGAAGAAAATTCCTGCGCCGACTAATACAAAAAGTTTGATATATTTTTTTGCGTGTCGTCTTAAAACTTCTTCGGCAATCAATAATATTAAGAATGGCATGATTGCACCTGATGCCATTATAATATTCACCAAAAAGGGCAACAAATGAAAATAAAAAATTTGCCGAGCGAGGAAAAACACAACTAAACTTCCGTATAGAATACTAAGTTTATTGTCTAAGCTTGACTTATTTGGTTTAAGACCAGCCAGAAATGCGGCAACCACGCCAATCAGTGTTATAAAGTTTAGAATTGCATCCGCTATGAGCATTACTCACCTATCAGCTTATTTAAAAACTTTCTTACGAAATAAAGCTTTATATTTGCTAATAATGGCGATAACGGTCTTTCGGTTTTGGTGGTGTGAGTATTAAAGAAATAACCACGATAATCTGCACCGCCTGCACGCCCTAAAATTTGTCGAATAGCTTCTTCAGCCATCATAGTTCCTGCCATAGTTACCATGGTTGAAAATGAAAAACGCGAACGCTTACCCGCAGCTACTTCCGCGGCAATTTCCAAATCAACATATTTATGCGAATTTGAATTTACCAATACATATTCGATTTCCCGCATTAGACATTCATTGCGCATTTCCCGTGTGATGTTTTTCCAATCTATGCCTATTGTCGGGTAATTTAAGCGCTCCTCCGGGCGCGGGTCTTCAGGGCAAACCATTGTTACAGATGGCAATGGCGAAGCATAAGCATCAATGACTTTTAACCCATGCTTTTTGGCAATGCGATATAAATGGACGCCAGCAGCGGCATCATCCATTCCATTTACAAAAATATCAGACTTTGTAGCTATTTCTTCTAAATTCTCAGTCCAGTCACCGTGATAAACTTCTATATTCACTTCAGGGTTTATTTTAAGCGCTTGTGCTTTTGCTGCGACTGCTTTGTGAATATTTACCGTATCAAGATTGCAAAATAATTGTCGATTAAGGTTGGAAATTTCAAAACCATCAAGATCTGCAATTATAAAATTTCCGATACCTGCACGTAACATTGCCATAAACGCCGCGCCACCCATTCCGCCTATGCCTGGAATAAAAACTCTTGCATTACGCAATTTACCCTGTTCATCAGCATTAATAAAACCTGCATTACGCGTAATCATGGTTTTATAGGAAAATATTTCTGAAGCATTATCCATCATTTGTTCGGCCTTAATCTTCCAAGCTGTTTGTCAGAACATATCCATTGAATTATTGGAGCAACAATCGACTGAATGCTTAATAGTAAAATCTGCACCACAATTTGCGGAATTGCGTTTTTTGGCGTTGATTTTCTTATAAAGCCTCCGGCACTTTTTATATTTAACTGGCCGATTTGCAGAACATCATCGCCTCGTTCGTAATTTAAGCGCTCCAAGCAAAATTCATTATAAACAGCGTCACGGTGTTTCTGTGCATCGGCAAAAGTTTTTTTAAGATTATCAGAACCACCAGTATAAGCGTTAGTTATTATACTGTTGTCAATCTCATAGCCGGCATCGTCGCCAACGCCAAAAATATGGCGATATGAGCCCATAATTTGTCTTGCAATATACTGATGGGCAAAACTTGGCTCTGTACCTTTTTGTGCTGGCCAAACATTGTCAAATGTTTGCGCAACCATACCAACAACAGCAGGAACTTGGGTTACGCTGCTAACCCATAAAGGTCGTAGTTGCCGCCTTGTAAATAATAATATGCATGTTAAACCATAAAGTATCCATGACAACCCTGATGATCTTACATCGGGGCGAACCATAACAAGGCCAAGATGTAATAATTCCGTCTGACTACCACCAATATTCACTTTAATTAGTGGCATTGCATTAAAAGCGATCGGTTCATCTTTATTATTTTTGATTAATGTTATGATTGTATTTTTTAAATTTTCCGGATCATCGGAAAAGATTCCATAATCCAAAACAACACCCTTAAGGCATTCTCTAGCAATCGTTTTACATTCATTTGCTAGTTCTTTAAGTTCATTGTCGGGCAACCACTCACCTGGGCATTCAATTATTCGAACTTTTATGTCTTTAGATGGTGAAAAAGATAGATTTAACCTTTGTGAAGTTAATATATCAAAAAACATGAAATCATCAGCCCCTTAATAAAATATATAAACTTTAAATATTAATATTGAGATAAGGTTGTTTTAGATTAATATTCTCTGCCATGTTTAATTTTAATACCCAAATTATAAAACTTAATAATAATTATTTTACGCGTTATTATGACAGCGGTGGGAATGGCGAAGCCGTAATTTTATTACATGGTCTTGCTTTATCGATTGAAATATGGGGGAAAATTATTGACGGGTTAAAAGATAAATTCCGTGTATTGGCGTTTGATTTTCCAGGTTTTGGTCAAGCAGATAAACCTAATGTAAATTATGATTCTGAATTTTTCGGTGAACAAATCATTGCTTTTATGGATACCCTTAATATCGAAAATGCGCATCTAATTGGAAGCTCTCTTGGCGGTAGCACTTTAGTAAGGCTTAGTAAAAAGCACCAACACAGGATGAATAAAATAATCCTTATGGCGCCTGGTGGCTTTGGTCGTGAATGTAATATTATTATGAGGGCACCTTCTTTACCTTTAATCGGTTACATACTTGGAACACCTTCATATTCATCAAATAAATTTTCAATGTCACTTTCAATGGCAGATAAAAATAACGTGACGCATGAATTACTTGAAACAATCACTAAATACTCTTCAATGAAAGGCTATCAAAGAGCCTTTATACGATGTGTCAAAAGTGGCATTGGACCTTTTGGCGTAAAGAATGTTGAAAGTTTCCGTGAATGTGCTCGTAATATTAAATGTGATTGTCTAATAATCTGGGGGAAACAAGATAAAGTTTTTCCGCTTTTTCAGGCAAACATTGCTCATGAATTAATTGAAAATTCAAAACTTGCAATCATTGAAAATTGCGGTCATTACCCCCACTGGGAACAGGCTGAATCCTTCTTGAAATATACAATTGATTTCTTAAAGATTTGAAACGTAATTTCACACAAAAGCCTATGCTATCAAAACAGGTAGCTTATGAATATAATTTTCTTGTTCTGGCAAGGATTACAAATGAGAGATAGTCATCCAAAGAAGCTGATTGCAATTTCATCACCGATAGGTGAGATTTGTAATATTTAAGCCTATTAAAGCCGCTGAATATTTTTCTCGGCTGTGAGTAATAAATGACTTATTGTGTGTTTTGGGTGCGGGGGCAGGATTTGAACCTGCGGCCTTCAGGTTATGAGCCTGATTTTATTTTGCATAATTAATTGTTTTAATTTGTATTTTCATCTGCTAAATATTTTTATGTGCTAAATTATGTGCTAGACAACGCGAGTCCATTCCCTATTCTGGCTTTAAAGTGTGCTAAATTCCCCAATTTGTACATTACATTGCGCGCAAGTTTGTCTTCACCAATAAAACCAATAACCGATTTCAATAAATCTTTACGCTTTTCATACGCGCCACGGCAATAAATTAACAACCAATATACACCGAAAATATTAAACCCCTTCATGACAGGAGGTCAAAATGGCTTTTGTATATTTATTTATCTGCGCGTTTTTCTTTGCATTAACTGGTGCAGTAGTGGTTTATCTTGACAGAATGAAGGCGACAGAAAAATGACCATATTTTATGCCATAGCCGCAATCATTGCAGCTGCATTACTAATTTATCTGTTCGTGGCTTTGCTAAAGCCTGAACTATTCCCATGAACTTTCCCGTGAATTGAGGTATCAAGATGGCACATCTTCTTACGATGAACGGCTTATTACAACTCGTCGCATATTTTTTAATATTGGCAATTTTTTATATTCCAATTGGCAATTATATGGCGAACGTCTTTTCAGGGAAAAACACTGTTTTAAGCCCTATTTTTAAGCCAATCGAAAAATCCATATACAATTTATTGAGCATTAATCCTGAAAAAGGAATGAATTGGCGTGAATATGCAATTACACTTTTAGCATTTTCATTTGCAGGTTTCGTGCTTTTATATTTAATCTTATTATTCCAAGGACTTTTGCCATTTAATCCGCAAAAGTTTGCTGGACTTTCACCACACCTGGCATTCAATACCGCAGTTAGCTTCATCACCAATACAAACTGGCAATCTTATGGCGGCGAAAGCACTTTAAGCTATTTTTCCCAAATGGCAGGTCTTTGCACCCAAAACTTTGTATCAGCGGCAGTTGGTTTAAGCGTATTAATCGCACTAATTCGCGGGTTAAGAGGTGTTGAAACCAGTGACATTGGAAATTTTTGGGCAGATGTCACGCGTGCAAACCTATACATTTTACTACCACTTTCCCTAATTGTTGCAATCTTATTGGGTCTAAGCGGCGTCATTCAAAACTTTCAAAATTATCTTGAAATAACAACCCTTGAAGGTGCAAAGCAAACTATTGCAATGGGCCCTGTTGCATCTCAAGAAGCAATTAAAATGCTTGGCACTAATGGTGGTGGTTTCTTTAATGTAAATTCCGCCCACCCATTTGAAAACCCAACCCCAATAAGCAATTTTATTGAAGTAGTTTCAATTCTACTTATTCCGGTTGCCCTTTGCCAAACATATGGCGTGATGGTTAATGATAAAAAGCAAGGTCTTGCTATAATTGCCGCAATGGTTTTGATTTTTGCGCCATTATTAATTTTTTGCGTCACTCAAGAACAGGCTGGCAACCACGTCCTTACCACGTTGAACATAGATCAAAGCGTAAATTCGCTTCAAGCCGGTGGTAATATGGAAGGCAAAGAAACACGCTTTGGCATTGTTAATTCTGCCCTTTGGGCAAGTGCTACCACCGCCGCATCCAATGGTTCGGTAAATGCCATGCACGACAGCTTTACACCGCTTGGCGGGCTTGTACCTATGGTGTTGATGATGTTCGGCGAAGTTGTATTCGGTGGCGTAGGATCTGGTCTTTATGGAATGTTACACTTCGTCATTATGACCGTATTTATAGCAGGCCTTATGGTAGGTCGAACACCGGAATATCTTGGTAAAAAGATTCAATCTTATGAGATGAAAATGGCATCTTTGGCGGTTTTGGTACCAAGCCTTTTTGTGCTTATCGGTGTGTCCATCGCTCTCATGACCAAAGCAGGACAGGCAGGCATTTTCAATAATGGCGCACAAGGTTTTAGCGAGGTTTTGTATGCATTTACCTCTGCGGCAAATAATAATGGCTCTGCTTTTGCCGGTCTTGGCGCGAACAGTCCATTCTATAACACATTGCTTGGGGTTTGCATGTTGGCAGGGCGGTATTGGATTATTATTCCAACCCTTGCTTTAGCTGGTTCATTGGCTGGTAAAAAACATATTCCAATTTCAGCAGGAACTTTACCGACCCATACACCATTATTTGTCGGCATTCTTATTGGGGTCATTATTTTGGTTGGCGTATTAACTTATGCGCCATCACTAGCGCTTGGCCCTGTTGTTGAACATCTTCACATGATTAAGGAGTAATGCCATGAATGAAGGCATAAAATCCAATTCTTTATTTGATGGGGCAGACATAAAGGAAGCAATTATGCTTTCATTAAAACGCCTCGCGCCACAATATCAATTGCGTAATCCTGTTATGTTTTTGGTTTTTGTTGGCTCTGTTGTTACCACATTGATTTTTATTGCAATGTTATTGGATAAGAACTCTATTGCTGGCGGCGGTGAACCAATTTGGTTTGTTGGCGCGGTAACTTTTTGGCTTTGGTTCACCCTTATATTTGCCAATTTTGCAGAAGCAATAGCCGAAGGACGCGGCAAAGCGCAAGCTGGCTCTTTAAAGGCGGCAAGACGTGACGTTAGCGCGAAGAAAATTAATCACCCGGATGAATTTGAAAACTTCACAATGGTGTCCGCCAATACACTTCGCAAAGGTGATCTTGTTTTAATCGAAGCCGGCGATTTTGTTCCATCCGATGGACAAGTAATTCAAGGCATCGCATCTGTTGATGAAAGCGCGGTAACAGGTGAATCTGCACCAGTTATCCGTGAATCTGGTGGGGATCGTGATGCATTAACAGGCGGCACAAGAGTGCTTTCCGATTGGGTGGTAATGAAGGTTACATCTGACCCCGGTGAAAGCTTTCTTGATAAAATGATTGGACTAGTAGAAAGTGCCAAACGCCAAAAAACACCAAATGAAATCGCGCTTTCAATTTTATTGGCTATGTTGTCAATTGTTTTTCTTCTGGTTTGTATTACCTTACTACCGTTTAGTCTTTTCAGTGTCGAAAAAGCAGGGGCGGGTTCGGTAATTACAATTACGGTTTTGGTTGCCCTTATGGTTTGCCTAATCCCGACTACTATCGGTGGACTATTATCGGCAATCGGCATTTCGGGAATGCAACGGCTTATTAAAGCCAATGTTATCGCAACTTCTGGGCGCGCGGTTGAGGCAGCAGGTGACGTAAACGTACTTTTGCTTGATAAAACCGGCACAATAACTTTCGGCAATCGACAAGCAGCAGCATTTTACCCGGCACCCAATGTCTCTGATCAAATGCTTGCTAGTGCCGCTAGGCTTGCGAGTATAGCAGATGAAACACCTGAAGGTCGCTCCATTGTTGTTCTCGCTCAAAAGCTATTTAATTTATCACCAATTGACGTAAAAAGCCTCAATGCAACTTTTATTCCATTCAGCGCGGAACAGCGTATCAGTGGGATTGTTATCAATGACCGTCACATTATGAAGGGCGCGGGTGATGCAATTGCAAAAGTTGTAACCATAAAAGGAGGCAATGTGCCCGAGGCGATTACCAAAAAAATTGAAGAAATCGCACGCCAAGGCGGAACACCATTATGCGTTGCCGAAGAAGATGCAATTTTGGGCGTTGTGCACCTCAAAGATATTGTTAAACCCGATATCAAAGCCCGTCTTGCTGATTTGCGTAAAATGGGCATCAAGAGCGTTATGATTACAGGTGATAATCCTTTGACTGCGGCGGCGATTGCGTCAGAAGCAGGGGTTGATGATTTCATCGCCGAGGCTACCCCTGAAACCAAACTAAAATATATTCGCAAGATGCAAGAAGGTGGCGAATTGGTGGCGATGGTTGGTGATGGCACCAATGATGCACCCGCTCTTGCGCAATCAGATGTTGCCGTTGCAATGAACTCTGGAACACAAGCAGCGAAAGAAGCTGGCAATATGGTGGATTTGGATTCCGACCCTACGAAGCTGATTGAAATTGTGGAAATTGGCAAACAATTATTAATGACGCGTGGTGCATTAACTACGTTTTCAATTTCCAATGATTTGGCGAAATATTTTGCTATTATCCCTGCTGCCTTTGCTACAACCTATCCTGCACTAAACTCATTAAATATTATGGGTTTAACATCACCACAAAGTGCAATTTTATCGGCCGTTATCTTTAATGCCCTGATAATTATTGCGCTCGTACCATTGGCTCTAAAGGGTGTGAAATACCGCGCAGAATCGGCATCCAATATGCTTAGACGTAATGTCTTCATATATGGCCTTGGCGGAATAATCGTGCCTTTTATCGGTATCAAAATCATCGATATTTTATTGACAAGTGTCGGCTTGGCATAGGGGATTACTATGAACAATATAGCAAAAACTACACTTAAATCCTTTGGACTTATGCTGATATTTACCGCAATATTAGGCGGTATTTATCCAACGATTACAAGCTTGCTTCTCGAAGGGTTTGCAAAACCCCAAAGCATAGGCAGCCTGATAAAGGCTAAGGATGGAAGTATTTTAGGTTCATCTTTAATTGGGCAAAATTTTGAGGAGCCAAAATATCTTTGGGGACGACTTTCCGCGACATCAACCCCATATGATGCTGCGGCATCAAGCGGATCAAATTTGGGGGTAAATAATCCGGTTCTTTTGGAAAATGCCAAAGCAAGAATTCAAAACCTTAAAAAATATAAGAATGATGAAAGTGCAAAAATTCCAGTAGATTTAGTTACCGCATCTGGTTCCGGTCTTGACCCTGAAATATCGCCGTCGGCCGCTTATTACCAAATCCCAAGAATTGCAAAAGCACGAGGAATTGATGAGGCATCAGTTAAAGCAATTATTGATAAAAGCACGAAGAAGCGAACCTTAAATTTATTGGGCGAAAGTCGTGTAAACGTGCTAAAAGTCAATCTAAGGCTTGATGGGAAAATCGATTGAAAGATAATAGACCTAATCCCGATAAATTACTTGAAATGATCAATAATGACCGCGCCGTTAGTTCGCGCGGTCATTTAAAGATTTTTTTCGGTGCATCGGCAGGCGTAGGTAAAACCTATGCCATGTTGAATGAGGCGCGCCGCCTTTTAGACGAGGGGACAGATGTTATAATTGGCGTGGTTGAACATCACGGCAGGAAAGAAACACTTGACCTAATAGAAGGCATTCCGATTTTGCCGCTATTGGAGACCAATCACAGAGGGATAATTGTCAAGGAATTCGATATTGACGGCGCGTTAAAACGTAAACCTTCTTTAATTTTGATTGATGAATTTGCGCACACAAATGCGCCCGGCTCCAGGCATCCCAAACGTTGGCAAGATGTTGAAGAATTAATTGAAAATGGAATTGATGTTTATACAACACTTAATGTCCAACACCTTGAAAGTGTAAATGATCTGGTTGCAAAATTCACAGGTGTTTGGGTTAGTGAAACTGTTCCCGATAAAATATTTGATGCAGCCGATGAAATATCACTCATAGATATTCCAAGCGACGAATTGTTAAAACGTCTTGCAGAAGGCAAAGTATATATTGCAGAAGGCGCAAATAAACGTGCGGCTGAAAACTTCTTCAAGAAATCAAATTTGATTGCGTTACGTGAACTTGCATTACGCCGGACTGCTGAAAGAGTTGATGCACAAAGTGATGAATTAAATGCGGCCTTAGGTAAAAACGAAAATCAATTAGGTCAAAAATATTTGGTACTAATTGGACCTGATCCTGTTTCCGAAACCTTAATTCGAAAAACAAAACGCATGGCAAATTCATCCAAGGCACCGTGGTACGCACTCAATCTTAGAACTGACAAAAGCGCAAACCTTGATGAAAAAGCGAAAATTAGAACCGAAAAATTATTACGTCTTGCCGAAAAAATGGGGGCAATAATCGTAAGAATTAATGGTAATAATGCAGCCAAGGATATTTTGGAATATGCTGAAAAAAATGGGTTTACACGCATTATAGTGGGGCACAAAAAACGCAGTCGATTTTTAAAATTCTTGCCAAGCCTGGCATCTGAATTAGTCGAGAATGCGAGTGGAATAGAAATAAATGTTGTAAACCAAAGCAATGAAAAATTTACCAAACAAAAAGAAACCAAAATTGAGCATAATAGCTTAAACAAAATATATGATTATTTTTGGTCAATTCTCATAATATTATTCTGCACACTAATTGGTTTGCCGTTTCGCGATATTGTTGATGCCAATGTTTTTACCGTCCTTTTTATAGCCGGAATTTATGTCATTGCGGCACGCTTTGGGATTGGTCCCTCTGTTTTTTCAAGCGTTGTGGGAGTTGGGGCGTATAATTTTTTCTTTTGTCATCCATATTATACTTTGGACTTCTATGAACAATCATCTCGATATACTTTTTTACTAATGCTTATTACATCGCTTTTTGTTGGTTCAATGACGGCAAAGCTGTCGCGTCTAGTTAAATTATCAAGAAAAGATGAACAAGAAGCACAAATACTTTATGGCCTAACTAAAGGGCTTTCTGTTGCGCGCGGCATACAGGCAATGGCACAATTCACTCAAGCCCACCTTGAAAGTGCCACAAGATATAAAATCATATTAGCAATAAAGACTGGTGAAAAACTTCAATTCTTAAGCACCTCAAACATTCCTCTAAATTTGAAAGAACAAAGCACCATAGACTGGGTCATAAAAAATAATCAGAGCGCAGGACTTGGCACCGATACAAGCCCGTCTGCATTTGCATTATATATTCCACTTTCCACAGAAGGAGAAATCATAGGTGTTATTGGTTTTAACCCAAACGAAGCACAAAACAATATATCCATCACAGATATTCAATCTTTTGAAACTTATGCAAGCTTAGTTGCAAGCTCTTTGGCGCGGGCAAAACGATCCGATGAAGCAGCCCTTACCAGAGTAGATGCAGAAAATGAAAAATTGCGCAATATACTTTTGTCCTCGCTTTCACATGACTTAAGAACACCCCTTACAATAATGAATGGAATAGCCAGCAATATACTTAAACACAGAAAATCTATGCCTAGAGAAGCTGTTAATGAGATTGTTTCTTTATATCAACAAATTGAGCGCCTGCAAAAATTCGTTTCAGATTTATTAAGAATGGCATCACTGACTTCAGGAAACATTAAATTAAATCAAAGAGAATATTCAATCGAAGAAATCGTTGGTGCGGCAATTAAAAAAATCGAAAAACAAAAAGGAAAGCGGCGCATTCTGACCGCATTATCAGGGATTACCCCGCCAATATATGTTGACGGTGGACTAATAGAACAAGTTATAAATAATCTTTTAGAAAATGCGATAAACCATACTTCTGAAGATGGCACCATTAAAGTTAACATAAGTCGTAAAGGAAATAATGTTGAAGTTTCAATAATTGACGATGGAAACGGTATAAACAACGAAATAAAAGAAGTCTTATTTGAGCAATTTAAAACCAACGCACAAAATAAAAATGATCGACTTAATTCCGGTGTCGGACTTGGTCTCGCTATCTGCAAAGGCATTATTGAAGCGCATGGCGGTATAATTGAAGCAAGTAATATTTCAGATGGCAAGGGCGCATGTTTTTCATTCACACTTTCAGGTGTTAAGGAGAATGGGCAATGACAACATCAATATTAGTAGTGGAAGATGATAAGCAGATAATAAAGTATCTTAAATCCGCAATAACATCCAATAATATGACTTTTTTCGGCGCACAAAATGCAAAAGAAGCCATACAAAAAATAATATCCAACCACCCAGATATTATTATATTGGATCTTGGCCTTCCTGATTTGGATGGGCAAGACTTAATAAAAGAAATCAGGGAATGGTCGCACACACCAATTGTAGTATTGTCTGCACGCGAAGCCGAGGTCGAAAAAATCAAAGCATTGGAAAATGGTGCAGATGATTACATAACCAAACCATTTAATACTGGTGAGCTATTTGCAAGAATAAAAGTCGCTTTACGGCATAGCAAAAAGTTAAACTCTCAAGCTGATAGCATATTTAAATTTGAATACTTCACATTAGATTTTGCATCCCGTCGGGTTTTCATTGAGAACCAGGAAGTTCGTCTAACGCCAATAGAATACAAATTGCTTTCAATACTCGTGAAAAATTCTGGGAAACTAATTACAAGGTCGCAATTGCTGAAAGAAGTATGGGGTAAAAATTTTGATGATCATGGCAATCATTTACGCGTGCATACCCAGCATCTTCGTGAGAAATTGGGCGACAACCCCCTTTCGCCACGCCTCATCATAACTATCCCTGGGATAGGTTATAGATTTGGAGAAGGCTAATATAGCCAGTATAGCTAGCTGTGACATATTATCAAAGTCTATTAAATGAAGGAGGATTTGGGTGCGGGGGCAGGATTTGAACCTGCGGCCTTCAGGTTATTTTATTTTGCATAATTAATTGTTTAATATATATATTTTCTCATTTTTTGATTTTATGTGTAAATATTTATGTAAGTTTTGATGAGCCGAGAACTGCAAAAACTTTAACTTTTGCTACAAAATACAATCACGAATATTTTCTATACATTTGGATAACAAATTGTTAAGTTATTAAATTGATAGATAATACTATCTAAAAATTTGTGCCAGGAATAATAACTTCCAAAGGTGAATTGGCAAAAATTCAAATGGTAAAATTAGGTTTGATAGCTTAGATTTGCGAACAGTTAGCCAAAAACACTTAAATTTGCATCTTAGTTAAAACATGAAAAAATCTAATTCGAACGTAATCAGCGTCACCCAAATAAATTACCAAGACGAAGAATTGACTTCAATTGGACTTCCAAACGGGGAAATGAAAATCACGCGCGGCCTTGGGTCTGGTCTCACTCAACGCGAAGGCGACCCCAAAAACCACTTTTGGGCAATTGGTGATAGAGGGCCAAACTTCAAAGTATCATTTGCAATTGAACGGCTTGGAATAAAAGAATTTGAAGATTTGAAAATAGTCGAAGGGGTTAAAATTATGCCCGCCCCACACATTGGTCCCGCAATTTCTGAACTTAAATTAGATGGCGATACAATAAATTGTCTAAGAACGTTCGCAATAAAAGACATTAATGGGGAAAGTATTTCTGGATTGCCAAGTGCCGCTAATCCTGGTGAAACTGCTGTGGATTTAAGTGGGAATCAATTTGAATCCAGTGCAACTGGTGTGGATAGCGAAGGCATTGCCGCAATGAATGACGGCACATTTTGGATTGCTGATGAATATAGCCCTTCCCTACTTCATTTGCATGAAAGTGGCAAAATAATTGTTAGATTGATACCCAAAGGGCTTGGGATTTTATTTAAGGGCGCGAATTACCCGATAAATGAAATCCTACCTGAAATTGCTGCAAAACGGCAGTTTAATCGTGGTTTTGAAGCAATTGCAATTTCCAAAGACGAAAAATTTCTATATTTGGCATTTCAAAGCCCCTTGGCACATCCAAATGAAACGGCCCACATGAAGGCAAGACACATTAGGATTTGGAAACTTAAACTAAAAACAGGTAAAGTGGTTGCGCAATTCCTTTACCCCTTAGACAGCGCAGAAAGTTTTGTTAGGGATAATGCAATATCGGAATTTAAAAAGTCAGATATTAAAATAAGTGAATTAGTTACAATTGAAAGTGATAAATTATTAGTTTTAGAGCGCGGATCTGCTACCAGTAAATTTTACAAAATAAATTTAAGCAAAAAATTTGAAATTGCCGAAAAGCATTTGCAAATTGATACCCGCCCTACACTTGAGCAATTAAGCATTGATGGAATTGATGACACAAATATTCAAATTTTGCCTAAATCCCTTGTATTTACTACTGATGACTTTCCACAAATTGATTCCGATTTAGAAGGTGTAATAATGCTCTCACCATGCACACTTTTGCTTGTGAATGACAATGATTTTGGAGTCGAAGGCAAAAGCACCCATTTTTGGAAAATTGCATTGTCAAAGGATATATAGTTTCAATATCTAATCGGGTTACGTGGAATTATTACTATAAAATGGGCATTTTAGATTCCCATGCAAATCTTTACGCTTACCATACGCGCAACAGCATTAAATTAACAACTAATAGACATCGAAAGTTCTAAACTTCTTTTCCAACAGGAGGAGCAAATGGCTTTTGTCTATTTGTTTGTATGCGCGGCATTCTTTTTTCTAACGGGTGCGGCGGTGGTTTACCTCGATAAAATGAAGGTGGCAGAGAAATGACCATTTTCTATATGCTCGCCACAAATATCGCGTTCGCTTTATTAATTTATTTGTTCGTGGCCGCGCTAATGCCTGAGTTTTTAACATTATTTGAGATGTCACTTGCTGCCTTATGCTCTCGCCTTCATCTAAACAAATTCAATTTAAATCATCAGAAATAATTCATTATCTGCTATTTATCGCAACTCTCAGAAGATAAATTTGCGCTTATACTAGAGGAATTGCGCATCTACTCTTTTGCGAGTGCGTCTGAACTATTATATTTTGGACTATTTTTTAATGCTTCTTTTATACAAATAGCATTTTCGTCAAATGATGACGACCGTTTATCAAAATAGGCGCAACCGCCCAACGCGGCAAAAGAATATCAATATTTTCTTTTTAAGCAATGCAATTGCAGATTAATTTATAATAATATTCAGAAACTTAAGCTATATTCAAATTGTTCATTGAATTAGCTGCGGTCATGTTACTTACCAACTTTCAATTTAACAACCTCAAAATACAAACACTTTGTCCGCCTCAATTGACCAGTTTGCAAGTTCGTCAAGTGTGCCGCGATGAGTGCCTTCGATTAATTCTTCGGTTTTAATACCGCGTGCGTCCATACATGTGCCGCAAACACCGACCAAGCCGTCTTTAACACGCGCAAGGCGTTTTATCATTAATTCAATATTGTAAAAACCATCAGGGACTTTTTGCCCAGATTTTGCGCAAGATGCAGCATCGCCCATCAAAAAGACTTTTACCTCTTGAGTGGTGTCTTTGGCAATTGCCCCCGCAAGACGTAGCCCATTATAAGAATGTTCGGTTCCATAAGGTTGTGCATTTAAAATAAACAGATTTTTCATTTTATTCTCCAGTAAAGTGTGATAATATTCAATCATTCAATAATATCGTTGAATGATTAGAGCAAGAGTCTTAAAATGTCAATGCAAAATGAGAAACAAGTAATTTATGAGAACCTTGCGCAAATTGCCCAATCAATTGGTCACGCAAGCCGCCTTGAATTGCTTGAATATATTGCCCAAGGTGCAAAGGCGGTAGAGGATTTGGTTTCGCTTTGCGGTTTAAGTTTCGCGAATACGTCACGGCATTTACAAATTTTGCGCCGTGCACGGATTATTGATGCTAATCGCTTGGGAAAGCGTATTTTTTATAGCCTTAATAATGACGAAAGGATTGTAAATTTATTGTCCGCACTTTCACAAGTTGGTGAGCATAATAATGCCGAAATAAGTAATATTTTGAACAGTTTTTATCAAAATCGAGAGACTATGCAGGCCATTTCCCGCGATGAACTGAATGATAGGTTAAAAGACAATTTAGTGACAATAATTGATGTGCGCCCACCTCAAGAGTTTGCGGCAGGGCATATTTCAGGCGCAATAAATATTCCACTTAACGAACTTGAAGCCCAAATTCAAAACTTGCAAGGTGACAAAGAAATAATCGCCTATTGCCGTGGGCCATATTGTGTATTGGCACTAGATGCGGTGCGCCTATTGACGGAAAACGGCTTGCGGGCAATGCGCCTATCGGGCGGTTTTCCAGAGTGGAAGGCCGAAGGGCGTGCTATTGAAAAAGTTTGATTTTATTTATCATGTAAATTAAGCATCTATCATGATTTCAAAATTTCTTAATCAAATCGGCGGCGCGGGTGCGGCTTTACTATCGGCGTTATTATTTGGCCTTAGTGTGCCATTGGCAAAATCCATGCTTGGCAATACAAGCCCATGGCTAATTGCGGGGGTCTTGTATTTTGGGGCGGGGTTTGGGCTTTGCTTAATTCTTTTTATTCAAAGAATATTTGGTAAATTAGAAATACCAAAATTTGAAAAATCTGATTTGCTCTGGCTTGGGATAGTTACTATTTTTGGTGGAATTTTGGCGCCTATCTTGATGATGTATGGCCTTAAATTTACAAGTGCCGCTAATGCATCGCTTTTGTTAAACCTTGAATCAGTGGCGACCTTATTGATTGCATGGATAGTTTACAAAGAGCATCTTGATACAAAATTACTTATTGGCGCAATTGCCATTTTATTAGGCGCATTATGCCTTTCTTGGTCGGGCGGCAATTTTATGTTCGATAAAGGGGCAATATTTATTGCACTTGCGTGCCTATTTTGGGGAATTGATAATAACCTTACGCGCAAACTTTCCTATTCAAATCCTATATTTATCGCCGCCATTAAATGCACGATTGCCGGTTGTGTTAATTTATTGTTTGCAACACAAGCGCAATTTAATATGCCAAAAATCGATGTGTTTTTAATTACGGCAGTGATTGGTTTTTTGGGCTATGGCCTAAGCATTGCGCTTTTTGTATTATCATTGCGCCATTTAGGCGCGGCTCGAAGTGGCGCTTATTTTTCAACCGCACCCTTTATTGGCGCTATCTATGCCCTAATTTTCATGGGTGAAAAACTAAGCATTGCTTTAATCATTGCAGGGGTTTTAATGGCAATTGGGGTGATTATACATTTGATAGAAGATCATGCACACGAGCATATGCATGATGAAATCGAACACTCACACGCACATATACATGATGAACATCATCAGCATGATCATAGTGGCGACATTTCACCAAATGAACCCCATAGCCACCGCCATAGGCATAAAAGCCTAGTTCATTCACATAAGCATTTTCCCGATTTGCACCATCGGCACTCGCATTAAAAATTGCTAGTAGTCCTCAATTCATTCATTATCCCGCATTCATGCGAAGCACCGCTATGGTCACACAGACTATTCAGATGTTTTAGCTGTTGCTCAGTTTCATGTAATAATTTCAATTGTTCACGCACCTTTTTCAATGCACTTCCAATCAATCTATTAACCTCACCACAATCACTTTGCGGATTTTCAAGATGTGATTGAAGGGATTTTACTTCTTCAAGTCCAAGTCCAATATTGCGACATTGTTTTATAAAAACCAATTGCGCGATTTGTTCTTCACCGTAATCGCGGTAGTTATTTGCATTCCGTCCGACATTTTTGACCAACCTTTGCTTTTCATAAAACCGAATAGTCTCAATACTAAAGCCGGTTTCCAATGCAATATCACCAATTTTCATGCTGCAAATCCTTAATTGACCCTATATTCACTTCAGGGTTTATAAAGCCAAAAAACTTAAAAGGCAATTATAATGGCAAACTGTTGCGATGATGAAATTTGCAAAAGTAACGTTAAACAAGATGGTGAAAACCATATAAATGACGACCACAATCATGATAGCTCACAGGGGAAAACCCCTTATACCCTTGCGGCTATTAGTTTTTTGCTACTATTGCTAGGAATAATATTTGAACATATTTTCAAGTTTACCATTTTCAATAAAAATATTTCTTTAATCTGGTATTCCATTGCCTATCTTACGGTTGGCTTTCCAGTTATGCGCGAAGGGTTTGAAGCGGCACTTAAGCGTGACTTTTTCAATGAATTCACCTTAATGAGCGTCGCCACAATCGGCGCGTTTGCACTTGGGCAATATGCCGAAGGCGTTGCAGTAATGCTTTTTTATGCAATCGGTGAATTATTCCAAAATGCTGCGATTAATAAAGCAAAGGGTGACATTAAATCGCTGCTTGATGTGCGCCCACAAATTGCAAGGGTTTTGCAAGATAATGCCGTGATAGAAACAAACCCAAATGAAGTTGCAATTAATGATATTGTTCAAGTTTTAGCAGGTGAAAAAGTCCCACTTGATGGCGAATTATTAAGCGAAAATGGAAGTTTTAATTCAATCGCTTTAACTGGTGAATCTGTGCCTCGACAAATCAAAAAAGGCGAAAGTCTTTTGGCAGGAATGATAAATCTTAATAATGTAATCGAGCTTAAGGTTACGAAGAAATTTGCCGATAGTTCAATTTCGCGAATAATTGAATTAGTTGAAAACGCAGCCACGCGAAAAGCACCAACCGAATTATTTATTCGTAAATTTGCAAAAATTTATACGCCAATCGTGTTCTTTTTGGCGCTTGCTTTGGTGATTTCGCCGAAATTTTTTATGGCCGACTATGTGTTTAATGATTGGCTTTACCGCGCATTGGTGTTTTTGGTGATTTCTTGCCCGTGCGCCTTGGTAATTTCAATTCCATTAGGTTATTTTGGCGGAATTGGCGCAGGTTCAAAAAATGGAATTTTATTCAAAGGTGGTAATTATCTTGATTTAATGGTCAAACTAAATACCCTTGTGCTTGATAAAACCGGCACTCTTACAGAAGGGGTTTTTGCGGTTCGTGAAATAAAAACCCAAATGAATGAAGCCGAGTTTTTGTCAATTCTTTGCACCATTGAACATAAATCAACCCACCCAATCGCCAAGGCAATCGTAGACTATGCAAAAGGGAAAGTTACCGTATCTGAAGTTAATAAAGTTAACGAAATTTCGGGGCATGGCTTGCAAGGTCAAGTTAAAGGCAAAGAAATTTTGGTTGGCAATGGCAAACTTCTTAAAAAATTCGGCGTTGAATACCCAAAAGAAATTGATGAAATTGTGCAATCAATTGTTTTGATGGCAATTGATAACCAGTTTGCAGGTTATGTAATTGTTGCCGATGCACCAAAGGAAGATGCAAAATCGGCAATTGCCAGTTTAACAAAGCTTGGCTTGAAAGATATTTTTGTTCTAAGCGGCGATAAAAGCGCAATTACCAAAGAAGTCGCAACACGGATTGGAATCAATAATGCGTTTGGTGATTTATTGCCAGAAGATAAAGTCAAAAAAATTGAAGAGTTAAAACAAGATAAATCGCGGATTATTGCGTTTGTTGGCGATGGAATAAACGACGCCCCCGCCCTTGCACTTGCAGATGTCGGCATTGCAATGGGCGGACTTGGTGCCGATGCCGCAATTGAAACCGCCGATGTAATAATACAAACCGATCAACCGTCAAAAATCGCCACGGCAATTGCAATTTCAAAAGCAACCAAAAACGTCGTATGGCAAAATATCGCCTTTGCATTTGGCATAAAAATAATAGTTCTTATTTTGGGCGCTGGCGGTATGGCATCAATGTGGGAAGCCGTTTTTGCCGATGTTGGTGTCGCATTAATCGCAATTTTTAATGCAGTAAGAATTCAAAAAATGCGCTTTAGTAATTAACAAAATTGCAATATAGAGCACATAGGCTAAATTGATGACAATGAAAACGAAGAATAGTATGAACATTTTGGCTGCCATTTTTATGGCAGTGTCGTTGCTATTTTCGGTTCTTTCGACAGCTGATGTGCATGCAGAAGAATTATTCAATGCACCACCTGACCATGTGCAATTAATTGAAACTCCCCATGCTGATGAACCTACTTATAAAACAGGCCATATTGGGGCTATTTGTTTTCATTCTGCATGCCATCATATTAACAATAGTTTCTATGAAACCGTTTCAATTGATGTAAAACCACAATTGCGTATTGAAACTATAAAGCCAATTTATATTGCGCCACAATCATATAATTTGTCATCGCGGTTGAACCGTCCCCCGCGCGCTTAATTGTTTGTTTTTTTATAATTAAACCAAACAATTAACGGATAAATCATGACAAATAATAATTATTATGCTGCCTTTGGCAGCTGTGCGTTATTGCTATTTGCAATCTCGCAACCACAACCATTGCATGCACAAGATACAATTGGTTTCAAAGAGTTGGTAGAAAATTTTGAAAACCTGCCAATCAATGCACAATTAAACGCTATCGCAACAGCAATTGAAATAGATGTAAGAATTGCCGGGATGCGCCCAACTCCCGTTATTTCACTGGGAGTTGAAAATATTTTTGGGTCATCAAATTATAAAGGCTTTGAAGCCGCCGAAACTACATTGCAAATTTCACAAGATTTGCAACTTTTTGGTCGTAAACAGGCAAATATAAATTATGCAAAATCACTTGCCCAAAGCTCAAAGCAAGAAATAGCGGTCAAAAAGCAAGAATATATAAAAGACCTTGCACTTTTATGGCTTGAATTTGAAAATGCAAATTATCAATCTAATCTTGATGATGAAAAAATTAACGCCGCTAAAGATGATTTGATGTTTATCACTCTTTTAGTTGATGGTGGACGCGAGCCAAAACTTCGGCAATTGCAGGCGCAATCTGATCTGAAAAAAGCAGAAATTGCAAAATTACAAACCCAGAATTCAATCAATAATTCCAAAAACAACCTTGCGGTAATCGCCCAATATAATGGCACAATAAAATCGCAAAAATTATTCATGGAAAAAATGCCAAGTTTTGGCACTTTTGATATTTCCCAAAACGTTAATTATCAATTGCTTTTGTCAAAACAAAAGAGTGGCAAGGCTGCAATTGAACTTGCAAAGATAGACAGCAAACCAAATATTGGCGCGTACTTAGGGGCAAAACATTTAGCAGCCAATGACGCCTTTAGCATGGTGGGCGGCTTAAGCATGACCCTGCCGCTAGGCTATAAAAATCAAGCGATTTTAGCGCAAAGAAAAGCACAAGCTAATGCCAATGATATAGCAATTGATAGTTTTACTAGGAATATCGAAGCACAAAGACTGTCGCTTATCGCCAAAATAAATTCATCTACCCGTGAGATTGCTCAATTAAATGTAAGCATAACCCCGCTTCAGGAAGTTTACGATTTATCAAAAATCGGACTTAAGGCGGGAAAAATCAGCCTTATAGAAGTGCAAGCAGCAAGAAACGAATTATTCGCCACCAAAGATAAATTACGCCTTGCGAAGTTTGAACGCTCCCGCGCCGAAATAGAGCTCTCTTATATTGAAAACCGCCTTCCATTTGAGGTGTCAAATGAAAAATAAATCATATATTATAAGCATTATTGCCGTCATTTCTGCTTTGGGAGCAGGTTATATGCTTCCGAAAAGCAACCCAAAAACCGAGACAGCAACAGAAAAAAACAACAAAACAGAAGAAAGACAAGAACCAAGTGACATTGTTGAAATTAATGACAATGACGCAAAAGCAGCCGGTATTGAAACCGCAAAAGTTAATTTCGGAACCGGAAATGAAATCCGCATTTTGGGGCGAATTATGGCGGCACCGGAAGCAAAAATAATGGTTGGTGCGCCAATTTCTGGTCGTGTTTCGCGTGTCTATGTTGCAGCGGGATCATTGGTCAACAAAGGGGCACCACTTTTTGAAATTATTAGTGCCGAAGGGGCAGGAATTGTTGCCGATGCTCACGCTGCCAACGCAAATGTAAATATGGCAAGTGCGGCCGCTAATGCAGCGAAAGTTGCGTATGCTTCTGATAAATTTCTTTATTCAAAAGGCGTAATCTCACGACGCGAATTGGAAAATTCGCTTGCAAATTCAGTTAGTGCAAATGCAAATGTTGCATCCCAATCAGCATATGCCAGCGCGGCAAGAGCAAAAATAGGTGCTGCAGGCGCACCAAGTGCAAATGGCGCAATTATCATCCGTACGCCTATTACAGGCATTGTAAATAACATGCCTATTTCAGTTGGCGGATTTGTGCCGCAAGGCACAATAGCAGGTGAAATTACCAATGTTGATAATACCGAAGCAGTGTTTCAGATTGCCCCGAACCTATTGGAGAAAGTTGCAATTGGGCAAAGCGTAAATATTGAAACAAATGATGGAAAACAGCTAAACGCAACAATAAAGGCAATCGCACCGGGTGCTGAAGCTGGCGCAAACAGCGCAATAATTCGTGCCAAAATTGACGGCGCAAACCTTGCGGTTGGTACAGTTATTAATGCACAAATTATATTGCAAAATGGCGCTCAAAACCTACGCCCTATTGTACCAAACGATGCAATTAATTCCATTGGTGACGCAAAGAAAGTCTTTGTTAAAACAGACAAAGGCTATCGCGCAGTTTCTGTGATTATTGGCAATAGTTTCAGTGGGCAAACGGAAATCATAAGTGGTCTTAAAGGCGATGAAATCATCGTAATTAAAAACGCATTTTTATTAAAGTCCCAACTCGCAAAAAGCGAATTGGAAGAAGAATAGGAAGGGCAAAACATGTTTGATAAAATCATCGACCTTTCGGTTAAATTCCGCGCTTTTATAATAATACTTGTCGCAGCGATTGCTGGATTTGGCTTGTTTCAATTATCCAAATTACCTATTGATGCCACGCCAGATATAACAAATAAACAAGTAAGAATAACCACAAATGCGCCATCATTGTCACCGGAGCAAATTGAAAAGCAAGTAACATATCCTTTGGAAACATCGTTACAGGGTATTGTCGGGCTTGAAAGCACCAGATCGCTTTCTAGAAACGGTTTCTCGCAAGTTATCGCGGTGTTCAAAGAAAATACCGACATTTACTTTGCGCGAAATCAGATAAATGAAAGAATTAGTCAAGCCAAAGAAAATTTGCCCCCCGATGCGGAGCCAAAACTAGCCCCAATAACAACCGGATTGGGTGAAATTTTTATGTGGACGCTTGATTTCGCCCCCCCAAAAAGTGCCAATGACATAAAATCAGGCACAGCAGGATGGCAAAATCAGAATGATTACTTAACTCCCGAAGGAGAATTACTTTCGACACCGGTACAAAAGGCAACTTATCTTAGGACTTTACAAGATTGGTTGGTCGCACCCCATATGCGCACCACAAAAGATGTTGCGGGAGTTGATACCATCGGCGGTTATGTTAAAGAATATGTCATAGCCCCAGATGTTGCAAAGATGCAGGCATATAATATTGGGTTCGCCGATTTGGCAAGCGCACTTGAAAACGCCAATACACAGGCTGGTGCCGGCTACATCCAAAAATCTGGCGAAGCAATTATTGTCCGTGCCGATGGTAAGGCGCAGTCAATTAACGATCTTGCTGATACACCTATTAAATCTAATAACGGACTAATATTAAAAATTGGCGATATTGCCAATGTCGCAATTGGTCAAGCACCACGGATGGGTGCCGCAACATTAAATGGCCATGAAGTTGTTATTGGAACCGCATTAATGCTAACGGGGGCCAATAGTCGGACCGTTGCACATGATGCACGTAAGCAGCTTGAGAGCTTGGAAAAGTCGCTACCGCCAAATATCACGGCGACCCCAATTATGGACCGAAGCATATTGGTAAATTCGACCATTAAAACCGTTGAACGCAACCTTCTTGAAGGTGCATTATTGGTAATTGCGGTTTTATTCTTTGCGCTTGGCAATGTTCGCGCGGCGCTTATCACTGCATTAATGATACCATTATCGTTTTTAGCAGCAGTGATTGGGATGCACTATTTCAAAATAAGCGGCAATTTAATGAGCCTTGGAGCTTTGGATTTCGGGCTCCTGGTCGATGGTGCTGTCGTGGTTATTGAAGGAACATTGCTTGCGCTATCACAAAAGGCACAAATACTTGGGCGTGCTTTATCAATATCTGAAAGGATTGAGGCAGCAAGTCATAGTGCCAAATCAATGGTAAAACCTACATTATTCGGACAATTAATCATTCTTTTGGTTTATGCACCTTTATTAACACTTGAAGGCGTTGAAGGAAAAATGTTCCAACCAATGGCAGCGACTGTTATGCTTGCGCTCTTGGGGGCATTTATTTTCTCCTTCACCTTTATTCCGGCAATGATTGCAATTTTTGTGCGCGAACCGAAAATTGGCTATAAAAATCATGATAAAGAACATGAGACCTTTATTATTAAAAAAATGCGTCTGGTGCTTGATCCAGCAATTACATGGTCAATAAAACGTCCGCGCCAGATTTTTCTGGTTGCAATTGGCGCATTGATTGTTGGTTATGGCTCATTCTCAATGCTCGGGCGTGAATTTATTCCAAAACTTGATGAAGGGGATTTGGCAATGGTTGCCCTAAAGCTCCCTTCGATTTCGCTTGAACAATCTGTTTTAATGCAAGCAAATTTGGAAAAGGAAATTAGCAAACTTTCAGAAGTTGACCGTTATTTTGCAAAAACCGGTACCGCAGAAGCGGCAACCGATCCAATGCCTATAAATCTATCTGATGGTGTTATTATTTTAAAACCTAAAAAAGAATGGCAAAATCCAAATTTATCAAAAGAGGAATTAATTGAAAAAATCGAAACCCTTGCAAATAAACAATTAGGCATGAACTATGAAATCAGCCAACCAATCGAACTCCGGTTTAATGAGCTTATATCAGGTGTTCGTGCGGATTTGGCAATCAAAGTTTATGGTGAGGATTTTACAACTATTGCCAAAACCGCAAATGAAATTTCAAAGGTTATAAATTCAATTGACGGTGCATCTGACCTTCGGATTGAACAGATTGGAGGACAACAAACCCTAGTGGTAAATGTTGATAGATTGACGGCTTCTGCTTATGGTATTCCTGCAAGAGAAGTTACCGAAAGTGTTGCAACTGCAATCGGGGGGCGCGCCGTTGGGCAAATATTTGAGGGTGACAAACGCTTTAATGTTTCAATCCGTTTGGGTGAAAATGAACGAAACAATCCTGAAATTCTTTCCTCAATGCCATTGCCGACACCAAGCGGACAAAGTATAAATTTGGGTTCTGTTGCAAAGTTACATTTAATTGATAGCCCGAACCAAATTAGCCGTGACAATGGGAGCCGCCGCATGGTGGTGCAAGCCAATATTAGAGGGCGCGATTTGGGCGGTTTTGTTACCGAAGCCAAAAAACAAGTAAGTGAAAAAGTCCAACTCCCCGCCGGCGTTCGACTTGAGTGGGGAGGACAGATTGAAAACTTACAACGTGCCGAAGCAAGACTACGCATCGTAATTCCTGTGGTCGGGTTGTTAATTTTCCTTTTGCTTTTCATGGCACTTGGATCAATTGCCGAGGCAGGTCTGGTATTTGCTTGCGTTCCATTGGCATTGGTTGGTGGGGCCTTAACATTACTGTTGCGCGGAATGCCGTTTTCCATTTCTGCGGCGGTTGGTTTTATCGCGGTTTCGGGTGTGGCGACATTAAATGGCTTGGTTTTAATGCAATCCATTCGTCAAAAACTTGAAAGTGGCCTTGAACCGCAAACCGCAGTGATTGAAGGTGTATCATCACGGCTGCGTGCAGTTTTGACCACTGCATTGGTGGCAATCGTCGGCTTTATACCAATGGCAGTCGCGCATGGTTCCGGGGCAGAAGTGCAAAAACCACTCGCAACCGTTGTAATTGGTGGATTGATAAGCGCAACGATTTTAACACTTATTGTTTTACCAACATTTGTTGCAAAAACATTGCGAAAGGCATGATTAATTAGGGCGGCTTAATTGCCGCCCTCTTTCAAAGCTTGGAAATAGTTACATTCAAGCTCGTTATAATTAGCTAAGCCGTTTTCGAAGATATTTATCTATTGCTTTGGCTTCAGTGGTTGCAATACCTGCGATTTCTGAAAATTCAAACCAATTGGCCACGGCTTGTCCATTGTCCTAATGGATTATAAGCATAGGCAACATCAAAAGCCGGTGATAATCTCCATTCACCTACCCTGTTTGTGGATTCCACGCTAAAATTGCTTTTGCCCTGACTCCGCCCGCCGAAGTAACAACACGTATTATATTTTCTAATTCTTTTCTATCATCTTCCCCTGTGAGATTTCAATACAAGCTTTCGCGACTATGCAAGACTTCATTGGCAAGTTTTACCAACTCTTCAATTTCCAATTTTGTGCCTTATCATAAACATTGAAAATGTTTGGCTGGAACTCAAGCGCCCCCATCCCTCTTTCACCAATATAGCAAAGTCGTTCAACTGGATTAAATGATCTCGCCTCGCGACCCTGCCTTATAAGCCAAGCATCAATTATTGCATTTTATTGTAGAATATATTTACCATAAAGAGCAAGCATATTAACTATGGTTCTCTTTGTCTATATTATGCAAATAAATCCAGTAAGTTTATATCCCAGCATCGCCTTAAGCCCGACTTCAACATTTGACGTAAAGTAACTATCACGTCACGAATGCTTGAAAGTGGTGGCGTCTTTTATTTATTTTAGAGTTTTTAGCGCTTCATTGGCACGCAATACTTGTGGGCTAGTTTTGTGGAACTGGATGAAGTTTTTGTAAAAATTTGAATAATCATTATACCCGCAAAAAAAGCTTATTTTTTCCAATGACATATCGGCATAAGCAGGATCATAAAGCATTTTTAATGCCCTATTTTGTCTAATTAAATGCAATAATGAAATAAAATTAGTGCCAGATTTTGTCAAAATATGCTGCACCATTCGGGGCGATAATTGAAGTTTACGAGCAATAAACTTAACATCCAATTCAGCATTATTTAGATTGCGCCTAATTATCCGATTTATTGCAAGACGCCTTGCCGATATAGCGCTTTGTTCTGATCGTTCAGTTTTAATAATTTTTGCTCCAAGCCAAAAAGAAGCAAGTTTGCTTATATGATTTGTGATTGCGTTGATTTCACAATCTGTAAAATTATTAGCTTCACATACAAGCATACAACAATAGTTTTTTAAAAGCTGAAAACGCGAATTATTTATACTGCCCTTGGTGCCGATGAAATCATCGACAAAATCTATCCATTCATCATATGGCTCGCGGGGCAATATAAGGCAAACAACTTCACCAGATTTTGAACCATCAAGAATTTGTGGAAATTCTTGTGTAAGCAAAATTCCTTCATTGGGCCCAAGGAAAGTTTCCTTTCCCAATTGCACAACGCGCATATCGCTTTTACCGGTATTGAAGAAAAGCATTATCCTATCATCCATATCGCGGACGATATGTTCGTGATTTCGTTTAAGTATAAGCGAATTGGCGCTGCTTGTGGCAATCATTGTTCCTGAAGGCGCGCTTAATTCAACAAGACCATTAAATCTTATTTCTTTATCAGGAATTATTGCTTCACCATTATAGCCACCGTGTAATAGGGCATTCGACCATTCAATCGCCCTTTTTGTGGGGTTGAAGTGTGCTGGTAATTCGTCTGAAGAAAAGATTAATTTCTGCATGTTTATCCCAATAACAAATATGCAATAGCATTGCGCAATCGGCAATGGAACAAGATTCTGTCATTTACTATGCAACATCCATTAATTTAAAGGATGACATAAGCAATGACTAAAAAATCGGCGTTTCATATATTAAAAATTTCCATTCCCGCATTATTAATTGCAATGAATGCAGATATTAATTCCGCAAATGCACAAGTCGCTATTGCAGGTGGTACGGCAACCCATGGTTCAGATACTGCTGTCGGAAATGGTTCACAAGCTACGGGTGATAATTCAACCGCTTTAGGGTCTGCGGCACATGCAACCGGTCTAAGTTCAACGGCCATCGGTGATGGTACAGAAGCGACAGGTGAAAAATCTACGGCAATTGGCCAACAATCGCATGCGTATGCCGAAGGTTCGACTGCGGTAGGGCAGTTTTCATCTGCAAACGGCACATACTCAATAGCTGCCGGTAAAAATTCTAGTGCATCTGGCCAGAATTCTAGTGCTTTTGGCACGTTTTCAGATGCATCAGGCATGAATTCAATTGCAATTGGTGGCATGGCCTCAGCTAGGAGTGCGGATTCAATTGCGCTTGGCTATGGTTCTTGGGCCTACGGAAGTTTTTCAACTTCCATTGGCACAAACTCAGCAGCAATGGGATCTTCATCAATCGCAATGGGCGATAAATCGATAGCAAACGCTGATTTTGCAAGTGTATTTGGGGCAAGCTCTAAGGCATTTGGATATAATTCCAATGTATTTGGCGCAAACTCTAATGCCAATAGTGCATGGTCAAATGTTTTTGGAAATTATTCAAACGCAACTGGCGATTCTGCACTGGCTATTGGCAGCGGAACAACCGCGAATGGTGATTTTACAATCGCAATCGGTGCTTCAAACGCAATTGGAATAAATGCAATTGCGTTTGGAAACCATGCCTTATCAAATTCAAGAGGCGCAATATCTTTTGGTAATGATGCTAAAGCCTATTATGACAATAGTACTGCAATTGGATCTGGCGCAAAGGCAGGTAGCTATGTTTATGACGCGCCAACAAATACGACTACGTTATTTGGGCTTGGCGCTACAGTTTTCGGAAGTAATGCCACTGCCCAATTTAATTATAGTTTGGCGCTTGGTTACAGCTCTAATGCTTTAGGCGTAAATTCAACCTCCATTGGTTCATTTTCAGTTGCAGATTTAGACAATTCCTTGGCAATTGGTTCTTCGGTTCACGCATATGGTATAGATAATAATGCCATTGGTTACTTTACAAATGCAGGAGGAACTAATTCAGTGGCATTAGGGAATTATGCTAATGCAGGTTATTTATTTGATATTGTAAACGGCATAACCACCCTGTTTGATAATACCACTGCGATTGGCACTAAGGCGAATGCATTAGCGAATGGCGCAAGCGCCTTTGGTGAAGAAGCCAATGCATCGGGGCAAAACTCTATTTCATTAGGTTACTTATCAAATTCAAGTGCAGGGGGCGCAACGGCATTGGGTATGCAGGCTTCTGCAAGTGGCATTGGATCTACTGCAACAGGACAGGGTAGTTTTGCTGGTGGTGAATACAGCTCTGCTTATGGCTTTCAATCTGAAGCATCATCTATTCAAGGAATTGCAATTGGCAATAATGCTTATGCACGTGGATACATTGACTCTTTGGCATTGGGTTCCGGCGCAAAGGCAAATAATAGTTCGTCTATTGCAATTGGATCTACTGCCAATACCAATTCCGACAAAGCGATTGCAATCGGTGATAATGCGGCAGCTTCGGCTTTTAATTCTATTGCGTTGGGTGCAAATTCATATACTGATCGCCAATATGCGGTTTCAATTGGGCGTGGTAACGGCATAGGCGAAGGGTCATTTTTACGTCAATTAACTAGCCTTGCTGACGGCACTCAAGATACTGATGCCGTTAATCTACGACAATTAAACAACGCCCTTGCAGGGATTGGTGCATTTGGTGGCGTTAATTATCAGCCACAGATAGATGCTTTGAATGCCAATTACGCCATGGTGATTAGCAATTTAAATAGCCATGAAGCGCGTATCGCATCACTCGAAACAGTTAATACAACGCAACAAACGCAAATAGATTCATTGTCAAATGCTTCAGGAGGCGTAGGTACTGATAATAGCGCGGCAATAAACACACTACAAACATCAGATACAAATCAGAACAATCAACTAAATATACATAGTGCACAAATAGCAACCATTCAGGAAAAAGATGCCGCCCAAGATGTGGTTTTGACTAATCATTCTAATCAAATTTCTGCTTTACAATCATCTAACGTTACACAAAGTCAAACGCTTGTGGCGCATACAAATCAGATTACAGCATTACAGGCTTCGGACGTAACTCAAAATCAAGCTATTGCAACACACACAAGCCAGATTAATAGTTTGCAAGTAGCAAGCGCAAGTTATGCAAATCAAATTTCAAATTTACAAACTGATGTATCAAATTTGAATAAAGTATTGGGTGAAAATCGCAATGAAGCGCGCCAAGGCATTGCAATGGCAATGGCAATGGCACCCGCCCCAATGCCCTCTGCGCCTGGTAAAACAACTTATAGCGTAAATTTCGGAAGCTATAAAAGCGAAGGCGCATTTTCCGCATCATTTGCACACCGAATTAATGCGCCAACTAATTTAGCCGTTACATTTGGTTATTCAACAGCAGGTTCTGGAAATTCTGGCGCTCGAATTGGTATAGCTGGTGAATTCTAATTTCAATTATGAGGCGGCCATAGATAACATACAGATATGTAGTAAGATACGCCCCATGAATAATTATTTCAGATATCAAAAAACACTTGTAATTCAAAAAATATATAACCTAAATATAAAACAACACCAACTTGCGGGGAATTTTTATGGCTCTAAAACTTAGCAATAAGCACTTTCGAAATTTTATATTTACCGGCCTTATGACTATGGCATTTATTGCTATTTGTAATAATGCGAAAGCGGATGAAATTACGCCGGACATTATCCTCTTCAATGGCAAAATATTCACCGGTGATGAAGTAAAAAATGCGACTGCAATTGCCATCTCTGGCAATATAATTTCTGCGGTTGGACTTGATAATGATATTAAAAAATTTGCATCGTCTAATACGAAATCTTATGACCTAAAAGGACACTTAGTAATACCTGGAATTAATGATGCCCATGTGCATTTGTCTGTGTGGCCTAAATCAACATACTTCCTTGAAACGCCAACTTTCGATCCATCTTGGGAAGAAGTTGCGAAAGAAATAAATAAAGCTACTGCCTTAAAAGATAAAGTATCCTTTATTTTTGGCACGATGGGTCCCAAGATTTTTTATGATACCAACATTAATCGTCAATCACTTGATAAAATCGCACCAAATCACCCTTTGATTATTTTGATGTTTGATGGTCATTCCGCTATTTTAAATTCAGCCGCACTGGCAAAATTAGGATTTGATGAAAAAACGCCAGATCCAATTGGTGGCAAGTTTGAACGTGATGCCAACGGTAAATTAAACGGAATATTACGTGAATATGCTGTTACTTCTGAATTAAACACACATTTTGCGGCTGTAACATCAGAAGACGATTCGGTCCGTGCCTTAAAAATACAACTTAATCAGGCAATATCGTTTGGCATAACAACCATTCAGGATATGCCAAGCGACATGAGCGTGACGCGTAGTATTGAATTATTAGAAAAGTCACAAACGCCGATTAGGGTTCGTGTAACACGTATGAATCATACAACAAAAGATGGTTTTGATTTAAATACTGATCAAGTAACACCATCATCCAAAAACCCTTTAATCAGGACAAATGGCACAAAGTGGATAATTGATGGCGTAGTATTTGAAGGCAGTCTTACACCGCGTGAAGATGCAAAAACCCTATTTGGTAAAGATGATGGTCCCTATACAGTTACCAATTTACCAATATTATTTAATAGCAAGCAAATTGAGAAATTATTACAAGATTCACTAGAGAATAATTATCAAATCCAATTCCACATTTTTGGCAGACCTGGGGCGATTGCAGTTTTGGATGCTATGGACAAGACTGGTGGCCCAAAAATATGGGCAGGTCGCAGGGTTAGATTTGAACATGGTGATGGTATCACACCAGATTTATTAGACCGCATAAAGGCAAATGGCATTATAGTCTCTCAACAAGCAACCCACCTCGATATATCAGAGGTATCGGCAGAAAAAGGGGCAATTATAGCAAAAAATATTCAAGACAGCAAAGCACAGCCTTTGAAATCGCTAATTGATAAAGGAATACCCGTAGTCTTGGGTTCTGACGGCCCTCTTAACCCATATATTGGAATATTATTGGCAAGCGTTCACCCTGATAATCCAGAAGAAGCCATAAGTCGTGAACAAGCATTATTGGCATATACAAAACAATCTGCATTTGCAGAATATCAAGAAGCTGTAAAAGGAACGCTTAGCGTTGGTAAATTAGCTGATTTGGCAGTTTTGTCAGATGACATACTAACCATTGCGCCACCTGAATTACCAAAAGTATCGTCGGTCTTAACTATTATTGATGGAAAAATTGTGTATGACGCAAAAAAGCTGAGTGAGAATTAAGCTGATACTGTAAAAATTATTCAAAAAGGATCGGGTTACCATACGAAAACGACCTAGGACAAACAGATTTTTTAATGCAAATAATTAAAGAATGCATAATTTCAGATTTATGTATTACGCACGTAATAAGCCCATATTTGGGGCGTTATGTTAAGTAATTGTAATTATGTGGATATTTGGGTGCGGGGGCAGGATTTGAACCTGCGGCCTTCAGGTTATGAGACGGATTATACTTTAAGCAACCACTTGTTTTTATTGTGATATAGTTTCATTTATAAAGTTAGTGAGCCCATAAGTGCGCCTAAGCATAGTTCAATAATGAATTATTGCCATTATTAATTCAGTTCAAACTTGGGAGAATTTCAATGTGATTTGGTGAATAAAAAATTAAATTCTGATACTTAGACATAAGATTATTGCTTATCTGGGTTATTTCTTTTATCGCCTCCCGCCCAAAACGTCACTTAGCGTGTTACCGCCAATAAAATTTTGTAAAATAAGAGGATTAAAAATAGCTCTATCTTTCAGGAAATTCTGCATTTCCACGATGTCAGAAACAAGCAATTGATTTGGGTCAACAGTTGTTCGAACTTCAAAGTCAATATCCGAAGAAATCAAAATATCTAAACTTTCGACAAACTTATCAAAAGAGTTTAATTTGGTGACCGCCTCAAATTTGTGATTGGGTGCTTTAAAATCGATTGCGACATAATCGACCAAGTTTAATGAAATGGCTTCTCTCACAACCTGAGGGTTAGACCCATTTGTGTCTATCTTCACTTTAAAGCCAAGTTCCTTAATCAAGGAAGCAAAGGCAATAAAATCTTTGGCAAGCGTGCATTCACCACCTGAGAGAACTATTCCTTGAAGCAATTTTGAACGTGAATTTAAGAAACTGACGACATCTTCGAATCTAAGAGGTCTATATTTTCCCAAAACCAGATCAGGATTATGGCAGTAAGAGCAACGCATATTACAACCCATAAACCAGATAATCGCCGCAATGTGATCTGGAAAATCTTGAAAAGTAATAGGCGTAATGCTAGCTATTGGTAATTTTAATGACTTTTGCACCAAAGTTTTCAACCCTAGTTTGAATTTGGCTCGACATAATGCTTACGCTCATTATGCTCACCTTTTTTGCCAAGATTAAAACTTGAAACTGGCCTGTGATACCCCATAACTCTTGTCCAAACTTTTGTCTCTTCGCCACATTTTGGGCAATGTGCTTTTTCTCCTTTAATGTATCCATGGGTTGGGCATACTGAAAACACTGGGGTTATTGTAATGTAGGGCAATTTAAAGTTTTCGATGACCGTTTTAACAAGCTGCTTACATGCTTCACCTGAAGAAATTTTCTCACTCATATATAAATGCAATACCGTTCCACCAGTATATTTAGTCTGCAAATTGTCTTGCAACTGCAAGGCTTCGAACGGATCTTCTGTATGATTTACAGGAAGCTGGCTTGAATTAGTATAATATATATTTGCCGCCTCACCGGCTTGCAAAATGTCGGGAAATCGCTTTTTGTCTTCTTTTGCAAACCTGTATGTTGTCCCCTCTGCTGGGGTTGCTTCAAGGTTATAAAGATGCCCAGTTTGTTCCTGAAACTTTCTAAGTTCATCACGCATTAAATCTAAAATGTCTTGCGCAATTTTAATTCCTGCAGGCATTGATACGTTGATTTCATCGTTGCTAAAATTGCGTAATAATTCATTCATTCCATTAATCCCAATTGTGGAAAAATGGTTGTTGAAATTTCGTAAATATCGCCTTGTATATGGATAGAGACCTTGATCATACATTTCTTGAATAAAAATGCGCTTCTTCTCCAAAGTGGATTTAGCGATTTGCATTAATTCAATAATTTGGTTTTTTAGACCATTCATGTCACCTTTGAATTTATAACCAAGCCTTGCAAGATTGAGGGTTACAACTCCAATGGAACCTGTCATTTCTGCTGAGCCAAACAGGCCATTTCCGCGCTTCAATAATTCTCGTAAATCAAGTTGCAACCGACAACACATGGAACGAACTGCATGGGGTTCATATGCGTTAGGATTTTTTATTCTTGTGCCATTTTCATCAGATAAATATTGGCTGCCAATGAAATTTTGAAAATATGAACTTCCGATTTTCGCTGTATTATCAAAAATAGCCTTCGTAACTTTTGAACCCCAATTGAAATTCTCCATTATATTAACGGTTGGAATTGGGAAAGTAAAAGGTTGGCCATTGGCATCACCTTGTGTCATTATTTCATAAAATGCTATAACCAACATTTCCATTTCAGGTTTGAAATCTGCGTAAGTTAGGTCTTCAGGATTATTAATTCCTCTTTGCCTAATTCTATTTTTTAGCTCATCAGAAATGTCTTCACCGAAAAAATGATTATAATTTATTGTGGGTGCTTGAATGGCAAGATCTGGCGGAACATCAATATCAAAAGTAATATTAGTAAATGGGCTTTGTCCCCATCGAGCGGGAACGTTCAAATTATATATAAATTGCCGAAGCGCTTTCTTAACTTCACGAGAGCTCAAATTATCCTTGAATATATATGGCGCTAGATATGTATCAAATGAGCTAAACGCCTGCGCGCCCGCCCATTCTGATTGCAAAATCCCCAAAAAGTTGGCGATTTGCCCCAAGGCTTCACGAAAGTGTTTTGGCGGTGAACTTGCAACCTTGCCCTGCACGCCATTAAACCCCTCATTTAGGAGAATTCTTAAACTCCATCCTGCGCAATAACCAGTTAGGCAATCAAGGTCATGGATATGAATATCGCCTTCCCTATGTGCTTGACCTTCTTTTTGATTATAAATTTTATCTAGCCAATAATTTGCAATTATTTTACCTGCGCAATTATTTATGAGGCCAGCGTTCGAATAATCTGAATTTGCATTGGCATTGACACGCCAATCTGACCGAAAAATATATTCAGAAATCGCTTCGTTACAATCAATTTTGGTTGAATTTGAGCTAGTTTTAAATTCAATTGCTTGGTTTTTTAACATTGTGAACTCACTATATATGGGGTTTAGTTTTAGTATCACCACTATATATTGTGATTCGCTAAATAATTATTGACATAAATCAATTTCTATAAAATTTCTAAACTTTTTTTGAAAACCGCTCATTTGTAAGAATTAGGAAATAAATTGGAAGCATTAAAATAAATGAGAAACTTAATAAGGTTGCGGCAAATAAATAGATAGAAGAGGACTGATTTGACAAAATCCATACCCAAAATACCCGTGCAAATGCGGCCTCAAGTGTCAATAATGCCTATCCTCACGCAACTAAAGCTGAACTAAATGAAATTGTAAAAAATTATCTAAACCGCGTAGTTTTAGGCGATAGTATAAATAAATTGGCCAACAAAACGTAATTTGGCATGAAACAACACGTTTGCAAAATTACTTAATGAAAGGTCGGGATCGCACAAAAGTACCGCAATTTATAATAACCTTGAATTGGATGAAGTGATCTTGCTGGCTGTTCAAGTAGTAACGTTAACCAACGCCCCAAATCCCAAAGTCGGCAAAATCCTTGTTGTTAAACATAAACGCTCGCGCGATAGAAAACATTCATGGAATATAAAATTATTACCAATAACTCGAAGACATTCTAAACTTCCTCAGTGATTAAAAACATGAATCACATTCATATGCGGCAAAAAAAAATCATACAATGCCCTTTAAACTAATTTTCAAGGGAATTCTAGTTATGGTTTATACTGCAATCATTGCACCATTCACAATCGCCATTTGCGATGTGGCGATTAAATCTGCTTCGCTTTGGTTGTGGGTTACATAAAGCATAGGTATCCTAACTTTATCGCGGATTTTTAAAATCAGCTCAAGAATCTGCGCTTTATTGGCTTCATCTAAGGCCGCGAGCGGTTCATCTAAAAGCAAAAATTTAGGGTTTGATAATAATGCCCGCCCTAAGGCTATTCTTTGTTTTTCACCCCCAGAAAGATTTTTTATATTACGATTGAGAAGCGGCAAAATACCCAAAATTTCTACAATTTCATCAAATTCAATGAATTTATTTCCACCACGCCTTTTGTAACCAAACAGCAAATTTTCATAAACATTTAAATTCGGGAATAATAAGCCATCTTGATGCACAAAACCGAAATTCCGCAAATACGGTGCATGATTAATCCCTTTTTCAGCGTCAAACGAAGTTGTGTTTTCAAGTTTGATTGTACCGCTGTCAGGATTTAATTTTCCACTTATACATTTAAGTATTGTCGATTTCCCAGAACCAGAAAAGCCACGCAATGTACAAATTCCAATTGAAGGAATTTTTGCATCAATTTGCAAATTAAGGTTTTTAAAATTCTTTGTAAATTTCAGCTCAAGCATCTTGAACCTCGTGACCTAATTTTTGCAATAATTCAGACGCCACCAACGCCGCCACAGAAATCGCAATAGCCACAAGTGACAATCGTATCGCACTACTTTCACCATTGGGGCTTTGCATTGCCGAATATATCGCCAAGGCAAGGGTTTGTGTCTTGCCTTCTATATTCGCCGCAAAGGTAATTACTGCGCCAAACTCCCCCAATGATGCCGCAAAACCCACTAATAATGCCGCAATCAAACCACGATACGCATTGGGCAAAGTGATAGAAAAAAACACATCTAATGGCTTTGCCCCAAGGCTTGCGGCAATAAACTCCCAATCCTTATTTATTGCTTCAAAGGCTTGCTTGATAATTCGCAGCATTAATGGAAAAACCATAAATGCTGATGCAAATGCTGCCCCATTAGCGGTAAAAACCAATGGCATACCCCATTTTGAAAGATATTTGCCAATAGGACCATGATTGCCAAAAATCAGCAACAAAATTAAACCAATCACGACTGGCGGCAACACCAAAGAATAATTCAGCATTGCATCAAGAATAATTTTGCCAAAAAATTTTTTTCTTGCCAACAAATATCCAAAAATAATGGCAGGCATTATTGCCATAATAGTTGATTTAAGGGCAATTGAAATACTTAGAATAATTGCGGAAATTTCTTCTGGAGCAAAGATCATTTTTTCCGCTCTTCGGTCAAAACTTCGGCGGCAGCATTAAAGCCATAGCGCCCAAATACCCCCATAGCATAGGGCGATTTAAGATAATCATAAAAACTTTGCGCTTGTGAACTGGCATTAATTGTTAAAGACAAGGGATAAATTATTGCTTTATGCGAATTATCAGGAAATTCAGAAACTATTTTTATGTCTGGCTCAACAAAAGCATCGGATTTATAGACTATTCCCAAATTTGCCTCGCCATGCGCGACATAATTTAATGCCATTCTAACATTTTCTGTACGAATTATTTGGTTTTGCAAACTGTCCCACACCCCAAATTTAACCAAAGCAGTTTGTGCATATTTTCCAGCAGGAACATATGAAGGGTCAGCAATCGCAATTTTGCCCTGCGCCCCTAAATATTGCGCGATTGGAAAATTTTTTGCAATTTTTAAATTTACATTTGCGTTTTTAGGGGCAATTAATACCAAATGCCCACCCAATAAATCAAAGCGACTTTGCGGCTTTATTAAATTGCGTGATTGTAAATATTGCGTCCAATCACTATCGGCGGTCATAATTATATCTGCTTTGGCACCTGCCTCAATTTGTTTTGCAAGCAATGCACTAGAGGCAAAAGAATAGACAATTTTATAACCTGTCTTTTTTTGATAATTATTGCCAATTTCTTTTACTGCATCAGTAAGTGAGGAAGCCGCAAAAATAGTGATTTCATTAGCAGCCTGCGCCCATGAATTTAGGGGCAAGCAAATTAAAAATATATTAGAAATAAATAGAATGATATTAATTTTCATTTTTGACATAATTTCGTTATATCCTATCAAACATAACGAAAATTGATTTAGGTCAAGCCGGCAATAATTATTCAGCAGTTAAACGTTGTATTTGCTCAAAAAACTTACTTACAATAGCATTTGTTTCACTTTGGCAGGCACGATATTGTTGCAGCACAAAAACCCCTTCTGGCGATAATTTCGCACCACCGCCAGAGGCACCGCCTTTTTGCAAAATTATCAAAGGCGTCTTAAAACCACGATTTATCGCATCAACCATTGACCAAGCACGTTTGTAACTTATAGAAAGTGATTTTGCTGCTTTAGAAAGTGACCCACATTCTATAATTGCGCTCATTAAATCGGCCTTGCCAGGACCAAGGGCGATTTCTTCACCCTGCATCAGTCGAATGTATATCTTATAATCCATATATTGCCATTATCTTCGTGCCGCATAGCGTTCAGTGGTTAGGATTGGAAAATAATGAATTACAAAAATTAAAAATGCAATCGCCATCATCAAGGCAGAGACTAAATAAAGCGCAATTGCAAAATTCGGCAAAGCCCATGCCCCAAATACCCGTGCAAATGCTGCCATATTCACCAACCAAAAAGCAAATATCATTTTTGGTGCCGCTGCTAAAGGTCGCCCAGTATGTCCAAGGCTTACGCGTGCCATCATCCCCAATGTTAATGAACCAATTGCACCACTTGTTATCGCATGATTGGCAATTGCATTGGGTAACGAAATTCCAAATAAATCTATGGCTTTTAAAAATAGCCCAACTACCAACCATAAATAGCCAATATGCAAAATCCATAATAATGGATTGTCAAAAGTTTTTTTACTCTGCCATTGTGAAAACCGTAATAGATTGGCAATTGCGGCAACCAAAAGCGCAAACGCACTTAATGCCGGAAGAAAGCGCAAAACATCAAGGATTGCCGCGATTATCGCACTTATCATTGCAAATTTTTCAATATTTGGGTTGCGCGTTATTTTTATAGCTTTGGCATTTTCAGTAAAAAATGGAATCACTCGACCACCTAATACCAGCATTATTAAAACGATAATATTCAAACCAAGGCGCATACCAATATCGTATAAACCAAAGTGCATAAGTGCATTGGCAATAGTTTGCATACTTAAAAGCCCAAGAAAGAAATAGTTGCGTTTATTTTGCGTTTTGGTGAGTGCAGGAAATATTGATGCCGCCACCAAAAGATAAAATGGCACGTCAATTAGCGCGACAATTATTTTAGGCAAAAATGAAGAAAACATCATTGCAAGGCGACCTAAAAGCCAAAAACCAGCCAAAGCAGCTAAAATTTCATTTTTGGGGGTTTGTTGCCCTGTCCAATTTGGCACTGCGGTAAGCAAAAAACCGGCAATAACTGCGGCAGTGAAGCCAAACAACATTTCATGGCGGTGCCAATTTATTAAATCCCAAGATACATTTGTTATTGGCAAATATCCTGCGAATCCCAATGCAAAATAGCTTATTAGTATAAACATAAAGACCGCGGCCAATAGAAAAAATGGGCGAAAGCCGCCGCTAAATAAAGGTGATTTAAATATTTTTTCCATGTCCCAAATAATCTCTAAACAAGCAATCTCTACAAATAAGCAAACTTTGCAAATATGTATTTCAAATACTGATATTTACCCCTTTGCCTTGATCTAAATCAACCACCCTTATGCAAGTTTTAGAATATTTACCCTGTCGCAATGGGTGAATTAAAATACGAATTGGAAGTCCGTATTGCCTTTATTTGCGGTATAACTGGGAAAAAGAAATGAAAAATACTAAACTTTCTTTGCTAGCGACAGTAGCTAGTTTAATTTTTGCTGCGCCAGCAATGGCAGCAGATAATGCCACCAATCTAATTGATGCAATTACAAATGGTCAAACGCATTTTGATGCACGTTTGCGCTATGAATTTGTATCGCAAGACGGCATTGCCAATGACGCAAATGCCACAACCCTAAGAAGCCGCCTTAATTACCAAACAAAGCGTTTCAATGGTTTTAGCGGCTTGGTAGAATTTGAAAATGTAACCCATATTTTCGGCAATGACTTTAACAATACCATCAATGGCAAAACGACTTATGCAACGGTTGCAGACCCTGATGATACTTTAGTAAATCGCCTTTATGTTGATTATGTTGGACTACCTAAAACCGCAATCACACTTGGTCGCCAATCAATAAATCTAAATAATCAACGCCATGTTGGTGCGGGTGCATGGCGACAAAACGATCAAACATTTGATGCGCTTTCAGTCAAAAATAACAGCCTTCCAAATACTGAAATTTATTATGCCTATGCTACACAGGTAAATCGTGTATTTGGCACAAAATCACCACAAGGTGTGTGGAAAGATACAGCAATTCATTTGCTGAACTTAAGTTATGACGCGAAAACCTTTGGTAAAATTAGTGTCTATGACTATTTGTTGGATTTACCAAATGCTGCTGCCTTATCAACGCAAACATTTGGTGCGCGTTATGAAATTGTCAAAGCACACCCAACTTTCAAACTTGGGTTTAACGCGGAATTTGCTAATCAAAAAGATTATGCCAATAATACTGCAAACGTTGACTTAAATTATTATTCGCTAGAGCCTTCAATAAGTTTCGGAAATTGGCAAGTAAAGGCCCAATATGAAGCCAAAGAAGGCAATGGAACACGTGCCTTCCAATTCCCACTTGGAACAAATCATGCATTTGATGGTTGGGTTGACAAATTCCTAACTACACCCGCCAATGGCTTAGTTGATGCCAATATTGGGGTTAGTTATAAGGCCAAATCGCCAAATAAATTGTTAGATGGCACAAAATTCTCGATAGTTTTTCATGATTTTGAAGCTCAAAATGGCGGTTTAAAATATGGCACAGAATGGAATGCCACAATAGAACAAAATTTCGGCAAAAATTATAGTGCTGGCATTAAAATTGGCAAATATGAAGCCGATAATCTATTCACAAATACCACAAAAATAATGCCATATATTGGCTTGAAATTCTAATCAAAGATATAAATGTCGTGGGATTATGCATATTCCCACGACATTTTTTTGTTATAAGTGCTATGCATTTTATTTTCGAAAGGGCTTTGCATGGACGACCATATTCATTGGGACGGCGTTTATAACACCAAACAATCCGATAGCGTAAGTTGGTTTCAAGAAACACCTAGAATCTCGCTTGATTTAATCGGAAAAATTGCCAAATCAAAAAGCGATAATATTATTGACGTGGGTTCTGGTGCGTCAAAATTAATTGATGAACTTGAAGCGCGCGAATTTACAAATGTTTCAATTCTAGATATTTCGCAAACCGCATTAAATATAACAAAAAAACGACTAGTTAAATTTGCTGATTGTTATAAATGGCTAGTTGGTGATATTACGAAAATAGAATTGCCAAAAAACCACTATAAGATATGGCATGATAGGGCAGTTTTTCATTTCCTTACGGAAAAAGAACAAAGGCAAAAATATATTTCGCAATTAACAAATTCGATTGCACCAAATGGCAATGTAATAATTGCAACTTTCAGCCTTGACGGGCCAAAAAAATGTAGCGGGCTTGATATTGTGGGATATAGCGCTCTGACACTTGCGCAAGAACTTGGAAACAAATTCACTTTGATTGAATCGACAATAGAGCAACATCATACACCATCTGTTTCAATTCAGGAATTTATCTATTGTAATTTCAAAGTGGAAAGTTAAGTTCTGTCGAGCAGATTTACAATAAAACAACCCCCGCCAGCGGAACTGGCGGGGGTTATAATTTGCGATAAATTGATTATCTAACCAATGGGCTGGTTGCGCCCTCTAAATCAATACCTTTTATTTCGCTTTGACCGACCAATATTTGCAAATATTGCGACACAGCGGTTTGCCAAGAAACATCTTTGAGGAATGCCGCAATCGTAGGCTTCACATGCTCAAATGCTACATAATTTCCTGCTGCATCCCTAAACGTACCTTGATTAGAATTATAATATTGTAAACATGAAGCCTCATCGGCATCAGGTGTTTTAATATCTTCTTCCAAAACGCGTGAAATAAGAAAATCTTCTTTGACAATCTGGCTTTCATTTTCGTCAGGTAGTAAAATTTGCAATTCATTGGCGCGAGACAAAAGTAGCTTTCTTATCACCAATGCACGTCCTGCTTTTAGCATTGCTTCTTCAACATTAGCAGCAGGGTGATATTGCATCTCGTTAAAGACTTCTTCGTCCTCAATTTCAAAATCATCAACAAATATTGGCATTCTTATCTCCTTGCTTGACGCGAACGCACAATTTGCAAAGGTCTAGGAAGGTATTTTGCAGGTATGCTTAGCATGTGGACTAAGCGGGTGAATGGGAATAAAAGCAAGATTGTTAAACCCAAGAACAAATGACATTTAAAAATCCAATCGGCATCTTTAATAAAATCAGCAGCACCGCTTCTAAAAGTCAAAATATGCTGTGCCCATTGCGATAAATTAAGCATTTGCGTAGCGTCATGATGCGATAATGAAAATGGAATCGTAATTAATCCAAGCATCATTTGTAACCATAACAGGAATAAAATTAATATATCCAAAGGCGAAGATGTTGCACGAATGCGGGCATTGCCAAGGCGTCGGGACAAAAGAATTGAAAGTCCAATAAAGCCAAAAACACCTGCAATACCACCCGCAACAATTGCTAACATTTGCTTTTGCTCGGCTTTAATGAAATGTTCATAAAGCGCATGCGGGGTTAAAAGACCTACAAAATGCCCCATGAATATAAAAATTATGCCAAGATGAAAGAAAATATTTCCAATTGCCAAGCCTTTATCAGACAAGATTTGGCTAGATGAAGCTTGCCACGAATATTGTTCGCGATCATAGCGTATTAGTGTTCCAAGGAATAATGATACTAAAGCAATATATGGGTATATTCCGAATAAAAATGAGTGAATGAAGTCAATCATTGGGTAACTCCTTGCGGGATATTTGTTTGAAGGCTGCAATTAGATTTTACGCTTGAAGGGCATGTGCCACAGGAATTTGTGTCAACGCCATTATCTGGATTCTGCGCACCCAAGAATTCAATTTGCTTTTCTTCCCATTCCTTATCTAATTCGTCGAAAGAAGTTTCTTCATCAGCTTTAACAACCACATCGCCGATTTCCTGACCAACCATTTTCAAGAGAGCCTGAAAAATACAAAAATATTGATTTCCACGTTCTTTAAGCTTGGTACCAATCGCCTTTAAAATATGTGCAACTTCATCAAGCTCCTCTAACGCAGTTTCAACAGGCAGAGTTGCGAGATATTCCAAAAACATTGGCAAATAATCTGGCAACTCACTTGAATCAAGTTTAAGTCCTTGCTCTAGATATCTGTCGGACAAGTCAATCATTGCCTGCCCACGTTCGCGGCTATCACCATGAACATGCTCAAACAAATGTAGCGACATTGTGCGCACTCTATCAAAAGTGTCCACATAATTTTCTTGGAAGGTAAATAAATCGCCTGATTTCATGCTATTAATAAAGTCTTTGATTGCATTGAAATCTTTGTCTTCAATGCAATTCTCACTTTTCATGAGCGCTAACAATTCATCACTACATTCAAGCCATTCATTATTTGGATACCAAAGCAAAATTCCAAGTGCTTTAAAGCTGTTTCGGGTTTTAAGATTTAGATTATTTTCCATGTACGTGCGCCCCGCCAAATAGATTTTTGCGTTTAGGTTTTTCGAACAGATTGCTATCCGAATTGCCGCCAGAGCAGCCATTGCCAAAGCTAAAGCCACATGAACGAAGATCAAAAGTATCTTCGACATATTCGCGATGAGAGGTAGGAATTACATAGCGATCTTCATAATTAGCGATTGCCATATAGCGATACATATCTTCAACCATCTGCACATTTAGGCCGACCGATTCAAGAATTTTTGTATCTGCATCTCCTTCAACATGGCGACCACGCATAAAGGCACGCATTGCAAGCATACGCTCAAGGCCAAGAGTTACTGGCTCTTCATTTCCAGCTGTTAGCAAATTCGCTAAATATGTCACAGGAATACGAAGCGATTTAACATCAGGTATTATTCCATTCATGCCAATATCGCCAGTTGATGCTGCGTTTTGAATTGGCGACAATGGCGGAATATACCAAACCATTGGCAAGGTGCGATATTCAGGATGAAGTGGGAATGCCACTTTCCATTCCATCGCCATTTTATAAACTGGCGAATTTTTTGCGCCATCGAGCCATGATTGAGGTATGCCCTCTGCTAATGCAGCTTTAATCACCTCAGGGTCATTTGGATTAAGGAACATATCTAATTGCGCTTGATACAAATCCTTGTCGTCTTTAGTCGCTGCCGCTTCTTCAATCTTATCTGCATCATAAAGTAGAACACCAAGGTAGCGAATACGACCAACGCAGGTTTCCGAACAAACAGTTGGTTCACCATTTTCAATTCTTGGATAGCAGAATGTGCATTTTTCAGACTTGCCGCTTTCCCAGTTGAAGTAGATTTTTTTGTATGGGCAACCAGAAACGCACATGCGCCAACCACGGCATTTATCTTGGTCAATAAGTACAATGCCGTCTTCTTCACGTTTATAAATCGCACCGCTTGGGCAAGATGCAACGCAGGCTGGATTAAGGCAATGCTCACATAGACGTGGCAAATACATCATAAATGTATTTTCAAATTGTCCGTAAATATCCTTTTGAACATTTTCAAAATTATAGTCTTTTGAGCGATGCTCAAACTCGCCACCAAGGATTTCTTCCCAATTTGGCCCACCGACAATTTTATCCATTTTCTTGCCTGTGATTACTGAAACTGGTTGTGCTGTCGGCATAGTTTTAGTTTCAGGCGATTTTTGCAAATGGCCATAATCAAATGTAAATGGCTCGTAATAATCGTCAATTGATGGTAAATTAGGATTGGCAAATAGATTTGCCAAAATGCGCCATTTACCGCCTTGTTTTGGGGTTAATTTACCACTTGCATCGCGCTGCCAACCACCTTTCCATTTATCTTGATTTTCCCAGTCTTTAGGATAGCCAATACCGGGTTTTGTTTCGACATTGTTGAACCAAGCATATTCAACACCGCGACGTGAAGTCCAAACATTCTTACAGGTGACGGAGCAAGTATGGCATCCAATACACTTGTCAAGATTAAGAACCATTCCAATTTGTGCTCTTACTTTCATGCTCTTTTTCCTATTTAGAAGTTACAAATTGATTTGATGTGTCGTAATTTTCTTCATTCATAAAATCGACTTTTTCCATTTTACGAAGAATGATAAATTCATCACGATTAGATCCCACTGTGCCATAATAATTGAAATCATAGGCAAGCTGGGCGTAACCACCAATCATATGTGTCGGTTTAAGAACTGCGCGGGTGACGGAATTGTGAATACCGCCACGCGCACCCGTTATTTCAGATCCTGGAGTATTTAGGATTTTCTCTTGCGCATGATACATTAAAATCATGCCCTCATTTACCCTTTGCGATACCACTGCACGCGCAGTAATCGCGCCATTGGCATTATAGGCTTCGACCCAGTCATTATCGATAATGCCGATTTTTTTTGCATCTATTTCTGAAACCCAAACAATTGGCCCACCGCGCGACAATGTCTGCATCAACAAATTATCAGTATAAGTTGAGTGAATGCCCCATTTTTGGTGTGGTGTAATGAAGTTTAAAACCACTTGTTTATGGTTTTTGCCAGATTTGGATTTGGCAAATTTATCTACTACCTCTGCAGTAGTTTTCATATCTACAGGTGGCTTATAGACGCATAATTGCTCACCGAATGCGCGCATCCATTTGTGATCTTGGTATAATTCCTGCCGCCCGGTTAAAGTTCGCCAAGGAATTAATTCATGCACATTTGTGTAACAAGCATTGTAGCTTACATGCTCTGATTCAATACCCGACCAAGTTGGTGAAGATATAATCTTACGCGGTTGCGCTTGAATATCCCTAAAGCGGATTTTTTCATCTTCACGCGGAATGGCAAGATGGGTGTGGTCGCGCCCTGTATTTTGCCCCAATGCTTCCCATGCCTTGAAAGCAACATGTCCATTTGTTTCTGGTGCCAATGACAAAATCATTTCAGCGGCATCAATTGCACTGTCAAGTTTGGGAAGCCCTTTTGAAACGCCTTCTTCGGTAACTATGTGATTTAATTCCTCAAGCATTTTTAATTCGGCATCAGTGTTCCAACCGATACCCTTGCCGCCATTCCCCAATTTGCCAAGCAATGGCCCGATTGAAGTGAATTTTTTATAGGTGTTGGGATAATCCCTTTCGACTAAGAAAACCGCAGGCATAGTTTTGCCAGGGACTGGCTCACACTCACCTTTTACCCAATCTTGAACTTCAAAAGGCTGCGCAATTTCATTTGCAGTATCGTGTTTAATGGGGTTTAAAACCACATCATGTTCGACGCCTAAATGCCCCACACAAAGTTCTGAGAATTTTTTAGCAAAGCCTTTATAAATTTCCCAATCCGATTTACTTTCCCACGCAGGGTCAACCGCCGCAGATAAAGGGTGAATGAATGGGTGCATATCAGAGGTATTTAAATCATGTTTTTCGTACCAAGTTGCGGTTGGCAAAACGATATCTGAATACATGCAAGTAGTGGACATTCTAAAATCCAATGTAACCAACAAATCTAATTTGCCTTCTGGCGCATCGTCATGCCAAACTACATCGCGTGGTTTTTGCTCACCTGTTTGGCCTAAATCTTTACCCTGCACACCATGTGAAGTTCCAAGAAGGTGCTTAAGGAAATACTCATGGCCCTTACCTGATGAACCAAGAATGTTTGAGCGCCAGACAAACATATTTCGCGGCCAATTTACAGGATTGTCTGGGTCGTGGCATGAAAGTTTAAGATCACCAGATTTCAAACCTCCAACAATTGCTTCGCCAACATTAGCGCCAGAAGTATGGATTTTAGCGCCTAATTCAAGCGGATTAGTTTCTAATTGTGGTGCAGAAGGTAACCAGCCGAGGCGTTCGGATTTTGCGTTACAATCAATAAATGAAAGCTGTTTCCATTCCTTATCATCTTCTAATGGAGACAGAATTTCTTCCATTTTAAGTTTTTCATAACGCCACTGATCAGTATGGGCATAAAAGAATGAGGTCGAGTTTTGTTGGCGCGGCGGTCTATTCCAATCTGTTGCAAAAGCTAAAGGAACCCAGCCAGTTTGCGGACGTAATTTTTCTTGACCAACATAATGGCTCCAACCACCACCCGATTTACCGATACAACCACACATTACCAACATATTGATAATTGCGCGATAATTCATGTCCATGTGATACCAATGGTTCATCGCTGCTCCAATGATTACCATGCTTTTACCATGCGTTTTATGGGCATTTTCGGCAAATTGACGTGCAACATTAATTACATGCTCACGTTTTACACCTGTGATTTTTTCCTGCCATGCGGGCGTATATGGGAAATCATCATCAAATGATTTTGCAACATTCCCGCCGCCAAACCCGCGATCCACGCCATAATTTGCAAGAAATAAATCATAAACTGAGGCAACAAGCGTTTCGCCTTCTTTTAAATTTAGTTTTAGAATTGGAACATTTCTATCGAGAATGCTTTCGTGCGAAGTTGCCGCGAAATACCCATGCTCATGCTCTTGGTTGCCAAAATATGGAAAAGATACTGAGGCAATTTCATGTTTGCTATGCTCATTTAATGAAAGCATTGGCCAAATTTCTTCGCCAGTTACTTCATCTTTAAGTTCAAGGTTCCACTTGCCTTTTTGACCCCAACGCGAGCCAATAGTGCCATTTGGCGCGTGGATTTCCTCATCTTTTGCACCAATTACAACGGGCTTCCAATCGGTGTTATTGGTTGCACCTAAGTCATCGGCAAAGTCCGACGCACGTATCATACGTTCGGGCACCAATCGATCACCTTTTTTTACAAGGCGAACTAAGAACGGCATATCAGTATACGTTCGACAATAATCATCAAAATAGTCGGATTTGTTTTTCACATGCCATTCACTAAGAATTACATGCCCCATTGCCATTGCAAGTGCTGCGTCAGTCCCTTGTTTTGGATGCAGCCACAAATCACATAATTTTGCCACTTCGGAATAATCCGGCGTAACAGCAACCGTCTTTGCGCCTTTATAACGAACTTCTGTAAAGAAATGCGCATCGGGTGTTCTTGTTTGAGGAACGTTCGAGCCCCATGCAATAATGAAGTTTGAATTATACCAATCAGCAGATTCAGGAACATCGGTCTGCTCACCCCAAGTTTGTGGTGATGACGGTGGCAAGTCGCAATACCAATCATAAAACGACAGACATACTCCACCAATTAGCGATAAATAGCGCGAGCCAGCCGCGTATGAAACCATAGACATCGCAGGAATTGGCGAGAAGCCAATTATTCTATCGGGGCCGAATTTCTTTGCGGTATAAATATTTGCCGCAGCAATGATTTCATTAACTTCATCCCAATTCGCGCGAACAAAACCGCCGCGCCCGCGATAGGACTGATAATCTTTGACAGTCTCAGGGTTAGAAGCTACTGCCGCCCAAGCATTTACAGGGTCTTTGGCGATAATTTTTGCGGCACGCCAAGCTTTCAAAAGCCTTGAACGAATTAAAGGAAATTTTAGCCTTTGAGCGGAATATAGATACCAAGAATATGATGCACCACGCGCACAACCACGCGGTTCATGGTTTGGCATATCGGTTCGCGTGCGCGGATAATCAGTTTGTTGGGTCTCCCATGTCACTAAACCATTTTTTACATAAATTTTCCAAGAGCACGAACCAGTGCAATTCACACCATGGGTTGAGCGAACAACTTTATCATGTTGCCAACGGCTTCTATAACCTTTTTCCCAACCACGAGTTTCATCGGTTTTAACACCGTGGCCATTAGAGAATTCTTCTTTTTCTCTTTTGAAAAAAGTCAGTTTATCAAGAAAATAACTCATAGCAAGTTTCCTTTAATTATCAAATTATTGTTATGGGTTTTGGACATAGGCGTTCTTACGAAGGTAGAACCACCAATTAATAATGATGCAAAGCGCATAGAAAATTGCAAAACCATAAAGCGCATTCTCAGGTGTTGCGGCTTTAATTTGCTCACCAAAAATTTGTGGAATGAGGAATGCGCCATAGGCCGCGATTGCCGAAGTCCAACCCAGAACTGGGCCCGCTTGTTCTTTATTAAATACGATTGCAATTGTTCTAAATGTTGAACCATTGCCAAGACCAGCGGCCACAAATAATAAAAGGAATAGACCAAGGAACGGGCCGAAATATTGTTCAGGGGCTTCAGATGCATATGCAGCTTTCATATAATATGCCAAGCCAAATGCCGCGCCAACCATCACAAAGCTAATGATTTGTGTAACCAAAGCACCGCCAATTTTATCGGAAATATAACCGCCAACAGGTCGAATTAATGCCCCAATAAATGGCGCCATCCATGCATATGATAAAGCACTTGGACTATTTGGGTTTACAATTGTGTGGGTCATTACCCCATTAACCATCACATGTTTAAAACCGAAAATAACTTCGATTGACAATGCGAGAGCCGCCGAGAAACCAATGAATGAACCAAAAGTCATGGTATAAATCACAGTCATCGCCCAAGTATGCTTATTGTTAAAAATTGCATATTGGCGTTTTAACGCTGCTTTATATTGCGCACCCATTGGCACAATCATCAAAAGTGCAAGTGTTGCAATAGTAACCCCTGGAACTACAATCCATTTAGAGATATTCATTCCGCCTGCTTTTAATGGCTGCATCAACCAGAAACCAATAGCAGAAGTGCCAAGACCAATTCCAAGCATCACAAGAATTTTTGCAAAAGCAGAAAAAGGATTACCAAGATTTGGGGTTACGTGTTCGACCTTGATATTATTCATGCCAACCCAAGCCAAATTGGTTAGTGGCAATAATAACAACAACCAAACAAAGCCGGCATTATGAATATAAGTTTCAGCACCAGCAGGAATTTTACCAAAAATCCAACCAGAAGCTTTTTTAAGCACCATAGAATGACCGCCAAACAATGACATGGTCATTACCAATGGAATTAAAATCTGCATGGTGGTTACGCCAAAATTGCCCAAGCCTGCATTTAAACCTAATGCCAAACCTTGTTCTTTCTTCGGAAAGAAAAAGGAAATATTAGACATAGAAGATGCAAAATTTCCGCCACCCAAGCCAGACAATAATGCAAGTGCCTGATAAACAATCAATGGGGTGTTTTTATCTTGCAGCGCGATGCCAGTACCTATCGCGGGAATCATCAATAGCATAGTTGTAAGGAACAAAGTATTGCGACCGCCGGCAATCCTTATCAAGAATGAAGACGGAATACGAAGCGTGGCACCTGCAAGCCCACCCATTGCTGCTAATGTGAATAATTCAGGCTTTGTGAATGGAAAACCCAAATTAAGCATTTGCACAGTTACGATGGACCAATACATCCATACTGCAAAGCCACACAATAAAGCAGGAATTGAAATCCACAAATTGCGATTTGCAATATTTTTACCTTCTGTCGCCCAGAAACCACCGTCTTCTGGATCCCATATATCAAGATCTTTAGCCATTTTTGGCCTCCTTTGTTATTTTAATTAATTTCACGCGTCACCAAGTTCAGGTAAGAATTTGCCTTTGGTGAGTTCTGGGTGAGATTGATGTTCCATCATGCGAACAGTTATATGCATCCAAATTAGGGCTATGCTCACAAGGACGAACAAAAGCATGAAGCAGCTTGTCCAAATATTAGTAATGGTGTTGAGATAGCCAAACGCTAAAGGCAAAATGAAACCGCCTAAACCACCTATAAGCCCAACAATACCTGCGACAGATCCAACATTTGTCGGGTAGTAAACAGGTATATGCTTATAGACCGCTGCTTTGCCAAATGACATAAATAGACCAAGAACGAATACTACAATCGTGAACCAAGTAAAATTCAAACCAAGATGAACTTTAATGTCGCTCTTTATGCCATGCACAATGAAGTCAGTTGATGGATAAGAAAGTATAAACAGACAAATTATGCACACAATAAAGGTTAAATACATAACTGCGCGGGCGCCGAATTTATCAGATAAATAGCCACCAATTGCGCGAAATGCAGACGCCGCGACCGAGAAACTAGCAGCCAACATGCCGGCATGCTTAATATCCAAATTATACACAGCGACATAGTAACGAGGCAGCCATAAAGCCAAGCCAACAAAAGCGCCAAATACAAAGAAATAATATAATGAAAAGCGCCAAACCCTAAGCTCTTTTAATGGCTCCATTGCCATCGCAGTAGTTTTTGGCTTTTCACCTGTAATTCTTCGCTCTATTAATTCTGGCTCATCTGAAGTGGTAAACCAGAAAATAATAGCCATAACTACAAGCGCAACAGCCCAAACCTTGGCAACCATTTCCCAGCCATAAGCAACCATAACAAAAGGTGCGCCAAATTTTGTAACCGCCGCACCAATATTACCCATACCAAAAATGCCTAACGCAGTCCCTGCTTGTTCTTTTGGGAACCATTTTGATAAATATGAAATACCAACTACAAAGCTGCCGCCTGAAATCCCAAGACCAAGCGCTGCCAATAGCATCATATTATAGGTTTCAGCATAGGATAGTAACCAAGTTGCTATGGCTGACGAAATCATAACCAAAACCAAAACCGGTCTTCCGCCATATTGATCCGCCCAAATCCCAAAATTAAGGCGCACAAATGAACCAGTAAGAACTGGCAAACCAATTAAAAAGCTGAATTCAGTTTCCGAAAGCCCCAAATCTTTTTTAATTTTCACGCCAATAATTGCGAAAATTGTCCAAACCGCAAAGCAAACGGTGAATGCGATAGTTGTGGCAGACAAAGCAAATGTTTGCTTTATTTTACTGACTTTAGATAAGTCCACCATTATTTAGCCCTCCAAATATGGAGCACTTATAATGAGGGTTGCAAGATACTAATTGACCTAAGTCAATCGCTACCTGTGACATTGTGTCGTGAAAAAAGGATTGAAAAGTTTAAATGGATTGATGCCGATCAATTCTTTGCAATCATACTTAAACTATCAAAAGCAAGTCGAATTGTTGTTTAAAACTCTCCCGTGGGCAAAACTACTCGACAAAACTGATAAAAACTAAACTTGAGGTTTTGAAGCCTAGCCACCCCTCAAAAAGGCTGTTTTTCGAAGAAGAGCCTTCAAAATCTCAAGCTCCCTCTGCGACAATTAAACGCTGCCTTGTGATAGCTTATCTTGATTTACATCAAGCGAAGAGGTTATGTAGTATTTTAAATACATAATTATTTTAAAATGAAGCGAAAACAATGCTTGTGGCAATAAATATACTTTGCGATTTAATCCATGAAGTTCAGCTCGAAAGAGGGCTGGCATCATTGTATTTGCGTACAAGCAGCAATGAATTTGCAGAATCAATGGAGCAACAATTCACAAAAGTCGATATTATGCTTAATCGAATGAAAAGCATTCCATTGTCTAAAAGCAACCATTATGAGCCATTTAAAAACGCTCTACTCTATTTGTCGACCAAGCGAAAATTTATAGTCTCACGACAGATTTCGCCATCAGACACGCTTTTATTTTACACACGTGAGATCATTGCACCAGCCGTAGAAATTATCCAAGATTTGGCAATTTTTGACAAAAATAATTCGCCCGCTCGAATTTCTTCTTTAATTAACTTCTTACAATGGAAAGAGAGGGTTGGTCTTGAACGCGCACTAGGGACGCAATTTGTTAGCCTTGACACAAATAGTGGCGCGGAACTTAGAGATCGCTTAGGCTATATAATTGAAGAACAACACGCCTATGAGCGAATGTTTATGGCGCTAGCAGATGATCATTGCCGAAAAGCAATTGAAAAACTTGAAAAAAACAACGAGATTTTTCAAAAGATTGAATTAATAAATGAAAGCCTTTCAAAGGGGAATCATTCCCAAATTGCCCGCGAAATTGCTGCACAAGAATGGTTTACACTTTTTAGTGCCAAAATGGACTTACTTCACGAAGTCGGTAAATCAATTGCTTTCCATCTTGGCGTCGCGGATGAACTTTTGTTTAACAATATTGAAAAGACTAAAAACACTTCAAATGGCGAAGCTTCTATAAAATTAGAAAAATCAATTATTGAAAATTTCGAGTTTATATCAAAACTTCCACTATTTTCTGGAATAAGCGATACCGAATTAAAATCCTTGTTAAAACACGCACGTATTTCAAATTACTCAAAAGGAAATTTGATTTTTATGCAAGGTGAACAGGCAACAAGATTTTACATGGTCATAGATGGCTGGGTAAAATTATTTAAAGGCGACATAGAAGGTCATGAATCAATTTTGCAAGTTGTTCATCGTGGTGAAGCACTTTTGGAAAGTGTCCTTCTTAAAGATGCCATTTTCCCAGTAAGTGCCCAAGCGGTTGAGAATGTCACTTTATTGTCAATTCCATCGGCTTTTATTCGTGAAGAAATGCAAACTAACAAATTCCTAGCGATTAATATGTTAGCAACTATCGCAAGCCGTTCCCAAGAATTGATTAGCCAATTTGAACAATTAACTTTAAAAAGTGTTACTCAACGTGTTGGTTGGTTCCTTCTGAAACTTTATCTTGATGAAGGGGAAAAATCTTCTTCTTTGAAATTACCTTATGACAAGTCTCTTATCGCAGGATATTTGGGCATGAAACCTGAGACATTTTCGCGCACCCTTCAAGCGCTTAGGGAGCAAGGTATTTACTCTGAGCAAAATGTTATAAATCTTCGCAATGCATTGAAATTATGTGATTTTTGCGATGTAGAACTTTCTGCAAGATGTATGCGAAAAGGCACAAATTTGTGCAAAAATTCTGATTGCCAATTCTAGACTTGATTTAAGTCAAGCACAATTTTTAAAATCCCACCTAACATAAAATTATCCGAGCTTGAAAGCCTAAAACCAATTTTGGTCATGGCTTAAAGCCAGCGAATTATCGCAAGGGCCTGAAAGGAAACTTTTTAGCCTCCCGTGTTTGGAAAGGATTATTTGTGACAGAGAGTTTCCCCAAAAGTGTGAAGCGGTTTTTGAAAAAGGAACGCGACATACAAAAGAATCTAACACCCCATTTCGATGCAAATGAAATGGGAAAGCCGTTAGAGTTAAAGGACCAATTTGGTAGGGTCTTCCCATATCTTCGCCTTTCAATAACCGAGGCATGTAATTTCCGATGTCAATATTGCCTGCCGAATGGGTTTCAAAAACCCTGCGACATGAATTTTCTGCGGCGGAATGAAATCATTAATTTGATAAAAGCCTTCGCCCAACTTGGCACAAAAAAAATCAGACTAACAGGTGGGGAGCCGACAATAAGAAATGATCTTGTTGAAATAATTGGCGCGATAAGAGAAATAAAAACTATTGAAACCATTGCATTAACAACCAATGGCTACAAATTAGAGCATCAGGCAAAAAACCTAATTGATGCGGGGCTTAATGCAATCAATGTATCAATTGATTCTTTGAATGCAGATAAATTCAAAATAATAACTGGCCATGATAAATTGCAATCAATTTTAAACGGCATTTTTGAAGTTGCGAAGGCAAAGCACATTAAAATTAAGACTAATAGTGTTTTGCTAAAGGGAATAAATGACGACGAATTGCCCAACATTCTTCGCGTGATTCAAAACAATAATATCACCATGCGTTTTATTGAGCTTATGCGAACAGGTGATAATCAAGATTATTTCGAAAAGCATCATGTATCAACCAATTTGATGTTGAAGCACATTGAAGAAATGGGCTTTGAGAGAATTTCACGCGATAAAGTCGCGGGGCCAGCCTCTGAATATGCACATGAAGATTACAAGGGTAAAATAGGAATTATAGCCCCCTATTCAAAAGATTTTTGTTCAAGCTGCAATCGGTTACGAATTAGCGCACGTGGAGAATTAAAACTTTGCCTTTTTGGTGATGGCGGCCTTGATCTAAGACCTTATTTGCAAAGTGAAAATCAAATAGAGGAATTAAAATTCCAAATTTTAAAAGCTCTGAAATTCAAATTGCCAACGCATAATTTGGCGGGTGGCTACACTGGCTCCACTAAACATCTTGCACAAATTGGGGGCTAAGATGAATAATAATTTTAAAATGATTGATGTTGGCAATAAACAAATCACCCATCGCCTTGCAATCGCCAATGGTAAAATTTTCGTTGGAAAAGATGCCTTTGAATTAATCAAGACCAAAACTTTGCCAAAAGGTGACGCATTAATATTAGCCGAGATTGCGGGAATTAATGGCGCAAAATTAGCTTACCAAATGCTTACATTATGCCATCCGCTGGGATTGGACATGGTGAAAATCATTACTGAATTAAATGAAATAGAGCATTCAATTGAATGTTTTTGTATCGCATCAACCCATGCCAAAACTGGAATTGAAATGGAAGTATTGGCTGGGGTTAATAACGCGCTTTTGACAATTTGGGATTTGACGAAAATGATAAATCCTGACCTCAAAATAGGCGATGTTCAATTGCTTTTGAAATTTGGTGGAAAATCTGGAATTTGGAAAAACCCTAAGGGAATTCCCGCTTGGGCGGAAGAATATATTCCGAAAAAGCCCCTAACACTCAAAGACAGAAATGTTGCAATAATAACCATGAGCGATAGGGCATCTGCGGGAATTTATGAGGATATTTCAGGGGATAATATTAAGAACATAATGCTCGAAAATGGTGCAAACATTGTTCAAAAAGCAATTATTCCAGACGAAATTGAAGACATTAAAAGCGCCATCATTAAAACAATTAATGATTTTGAGCCCCACCTAATTATTTGTACAGGCGGCACAGGAGTTTCGCCACGGGATTTTACACCCGAGGCACTATTGCCAATGTTTGACAAATTAATCCCTGGCATTGGCGAAATCTTACGCCTCGATGGTTCAAAATATACACCACTGTCATGGTCAAGCCGCGCTATTGGTGGAATAATTGGCAATAGTTTAGTTATCACTTTGCCTGGAAACCCAAAAGCGGTGCTCGAAGGCTTAAGCGCCCTTTTGCCAAACTTATTGCCACACTTAATTAGAATTATGAGGGCAGAGAAATGATTTCCTTTAAAGAAGCTATATCAATAATTGATGGGGCATCCAAAAGTCTTAAAACAATAAAATGCGATATTTTGGAAAGTTTGGGCATGATATGCAGCGAAAATATCAAAGCAAAAATCAATGTTCCTTCTTTTGATAATTCTGCCATGGATGGCTATGGTGTGAAAACTGCGTGGCTTGCGAATGCTACACATTCAACCCCCATTAAAATCGAAAAAAAGAAAATTATTGCAGCAGGTGATTTTGAACCAATTCAAGATGAAAACGCAACATGCCACATAATGACTGGTGCAAAATGCCCAACATGGGTTGAAGCAGTAGTTCCAATTGAAAAAACTAAAATTGATGACACCTTTGTTTCCTTTTTCGAACCTGTAAAGCATAGTGAAAACCTAAGGAGAATTGGTGAAGATTCTAAAATAGGCGAAATCCTTATAAATAAAGGAACGATGATTAAGCCAGAGCATATTATGGTTTTAGCATCACAAGGCATCAATGAAATTGCGGTATTTGAAAAGCCAAAAATAAAAATTATCGCAACTGGTAATGAGTTACAGCCTTATAATTCAGGCGAATTAGAAAATGGAAAAATTTATAATTCCAACGCACCATATTTATTATCTAAAGCAAAGCATCTTGGCTTGGATGCAGAATTTGTAGGAATTTTCCAAGATGACATTTCCAAATTCGCCGACTTTTTAGATAGGAATACCCATAATTCCATAATTATTTCAAGTGGCGCAGTATCGGCGGGGCTTTGGGATTTTGTACCAGAAGCCTTAAAACTTGTGGGCGCAAAAGTGCATTTTCACAAAGTCAATATTCGCCCAGGAAAACCAATATTATTTGCGACTTTAAAAAATGGGAGTTTATTTTTCGGCCTCCCTGGAAACCCAATTTCTAGCGCAATCGGCTTTGAATTTTTCGTGAAACAGGCCCTAAGCAATTTGATGGCAATTGAACCAACACAAGATTTCGTGTCAATTTCTAATTCAAAATTCGCAAAAAAATTTAAAGGCACTCAATTCCTAAAAGCTAAAACACTTTTTCAAGGCAAATATTTCGAAACGGAAATTTTGAATGGACAGGAATCGTTCAAAATTAAACCATTTGGTGAGGCAAATTCATGGGTAATTTTAGATGAAGATGTTACCGAAATAGCTTTGAGCCAAATGCTTCAATTCAAATTTTTCAATTAAGGAACGCTCATGACCAACAATATTAATATAGAAATTGAGTATTTTGGCGCTTTTTCAAAGTTTAAAGATGAAACCCCATTAATCCTTAAAATGCCAGTTAATTCAACTATTCAAGATCTGAAAACTACACTTTTTAAAGCACTTTCGGAGTTTGATGATGGCAAACTTGAAGGCCTTATAATATCAAGTGCAATCGCAGATGATTATCGAATTTACAATAAGGATGAAACTATAAGTAAATCGGGCAAATTAGCGATTTTACCTCCTGTTAACGGGGGCTAAAATGCAATTTCTAACCAAGATAAGCCAAACCGCACTTAACATTGAAGAAGCGCTTGAATTTGCACAAGCAAGTTCAAATGGTTGCGCAAATTTATTCGTTGGAAAAGTTAGAAACAATAATTTAGGCCGCGAAGTATTAGGCGTTTCCTATGACGCATTTGATCCCTTATGTATCAATATACTTAATGAAATTGCCATTGAGGCGATAAAGGAATTTGAACACCGCTTAAGAATTTATGTTTCACACTTCAAAGGTAAATTGGAGATAGGTGGAATAAGTGTTGTAATTGCGGTTGGAAGCCCACATCGCGATGCATCTTTCCTTGCCTGCCGCTATATTATTGAAGAGTTAAAAAAGCGCGCACCAATATGGAAAAAAGAACATTATATAGACGGCGATGATGAGTGGTTGCTCGGGCATGAGCTTGAAAAACAATGAAAATTGTCGCAATCATATTGGCGGGTGGAAACTCAAGCAGAATGGGCAAAAATAAGGCATTGCTGCCCTATAATGGCAAAAGACTTGTTGACCACATTGCAAACCAATTAATTTTGTCTGGTATCAAGAATATCATAATTAGTGGCAGTGTCGAAGGATATGAATGTATTCCCGATATTATTAAAAATGGTGGGCCATTGGTCGGTATTGCCACAGTAATTTCAAAAATATACGGCGATTATGATTCATTCTTGATTTTGCCTGTCGACTTACCGCTTTTAAATTCTGATGTGATAAATCAATTAATCAACAATAATAATAATTGTGATGTGATTTGTTTTAAATCTAACCCACTTCCCTTCAAAATCAACAAATCTTCCGCGCTTTTGGCCAAACTCAATTCATCAAATTTCATTGATAATTCCTCAAAGCAAAGCGTCAAAAGTTTTCTATCCAAATTTAATACACAAATTTTGGAGCTTTCTGACAGAAACATTAACGCACTAACAAATACCAACACTCCAAATGAATGGGAGCTGGCAATTCGCCAGACGAATTAGGATGGAAATTCATATTGCCCAAGATAGAATAATTTATTTTGTTACCAATGACGAAATTGACAAGCTATTCAATAAGAAAATCTTGACTACAAAAATCGATATTGGAAGCATCTATTTGCGATTTGCGATAATAATCGAAAATAACGAAGAAGAAATTGACATTGGGGTTGATAGCGATGGTTACGTTCTGAAAATTGCAAATAGTGCGTTATCCAAGTTCTTTGATGTTTCACGTGGCAAAATAGCAATCCATAAAACCCTAAAAATTAATGAGAAAAATATTATGGTTGGTGCAGCCGTCATAAATAAGGAAAATTGATATGATAAATGAAAATAATTCTCTTGTAGATTTTGCCTGCAGAATTGAGAATGGTGTTTCAATTCTAATCGCGCTCGGGGCCGATTTGTTGCTAAATGGGGCTAAGGATATAAAAAGCGAATTTGCAACTCTGAACACTGATTTAGATCAAATTGTGCACAAATATGATATCGACATTCATGGCAAAAAGCCGCAAAAAGACTGGCGTGAAGAAGCACCGAATAAATTGATTTCTCACTTAATAGCGAATTTCCATGAAAGTCATAGAAATCAATTGCCAGAAATTATCAAACTGGCAAGCAAGGTTGAAGCCGTTCATTCTGAACACAAAGAATGCCCACATGGCTTAGCAGCACAGCTTGAAAAAATGCTTTTTGAACTAGAAAGCCACATGAATAAAGAAGAAATGATTTTGTTCCCAATGATTGCACAAGGTTCAAAAAACATGGCGGGCGGCCCCATATTTGTAATGCAGCAAGAACACATTTTACATATTGAAGAAATAAAAAGGCTTGCAGATTTAACAAATAATTTCATGCCACCAAGCGATGCCTGTAGCACTTGGCGGCTATTATATCAATTTGTGAAGGACTTTAAATTAGCACTTTGTGAGCATATTCATTTAGAGAATAATATATTGTTTGCTGATTGATATAAAATGCAAATATTTATTCTAGCAATTGCCTTTTTTTGTGTCGCACTAATCTATTCTAGCGTGGGGTTCGGTGGCGGCTCATCATATACCGCTTTGTTGGTTTTGATGGGTGTTGCTTATAATTCAATTGCGCCAATCTCATTAATATCCAATATAATTGTAGTTTCTGGGAATTCTATAAATTATGCAAGGTCGAAAGCAATAGATTTTCCCCTCTTTACGTATCTTGCTATCGCTTCTGTTCCTATGGCGTTTATTGGTGGACTTGTCCCAATCAGTAAGAATACATTTATTTGGCTTCTTATCTGCGCCCTTTTGCTATCAGGCGTTTCACTTTTAAGGTCTGCATTTAAGAAAAATTATGATGAGCCTCAATCAAGACCTACAAATCCGTCATTATTAATGCTTATTGGTGGCATATTAGGGCTAATCGCGGGTGTCACTGGGATAGGTGGCGGAATACTCTTATCGCCAATACTTTATCAAATACGGGCGGCAAATTCAAAACAAATTGCCGCCACAGCATCGCTTTTTATTTTGGTAAATTCCATATCAGGATTAATTGGTCAATTACAAAAGCATGGTTTTGAGACGCAAAATAAATTGATTTATCTATTGCCGATACTCGTATTAATCGGGGGCCAAATTGGCAATAGATTTGCCATAAAATTCTTTACATCAAAAAATTTGGCACTGACAACTGCTGCTTTAGTAATTATTGCCGCCGTTCAGTTATTTCTAAAGCAAATTAAACTTATTTAGGTTTATCATATTGATTAATTAAATCGCTTTTCTAACTTTCACTAAAAATTCTGATACCGAATTTCGCATTGCATTACTTTTCTGGGACAATTCGGTTGAGGTTTCAAGGATTTGTGAGGTTGCAACACTATATTCTGAAATGACTTGACTAATTGACCCAATGCTTGCGCTTACTTCCATTGTTCCAGTTGAGGCTTGGTCAATATTTCGCGCCACTTCACTTGTCGCAGCACTTTGTTCCTCCACAGCAGCAGCGATTGCGGTTGCTATCGAACTTACATTATTAATTGTATTGGCAATTGTTTTAATTGACTGAACTGCTTGATTACTAGAATTTTGGATTTCAGAAATTTGCAATGTGATTTCATCAGTTGCTTTTGCAGTTTGGCTTGCAAGTGCTTTTACCTCTGATGCTACAACTGCAAAACCCTTGCCTGCTTCACCAGCTCTTGCAGCTTCGATGGTCGCATTTAAAGCCAAAAGATTAGTTTGACTTGCAATATCAACGATTATGGAAAGAATATTTCCAATTTTTGATGAGCTTTCCGACAATTTATTAATATCTAAAGTTGCCTGCTCCACATCCATAACTGCATTATTAGTTATAATCGAAGATTGAGTAACTTGGTGGTTAATTTCTGCAACTGAATTCGCCATTTCTTCGGTAGCGGCGGCAACTGAATTAACATTTGCAGAAGACTGTTCTGCTGCCGCGGCAACATTGGTTGCTTGTTCTTGGGCCGAGGACGATGAATTCCTTAAATTCGCCGCCAAAGCTTCTAATTCAGAGGCCGAGGTTGCAACAGAATCAACAACTTCTTCCATTTTATTTTCAAAAGATTTGACGACAGTTGAAAAAGTGCCTACTTTTTTTTCAATAGAATCCATGGCCGCATTGGCGGCTCGGCTTGCCTCGCCAAATGCCCCCGGCATGCCGCGTTCTGATATACGTCTATAATATTTATTTGCGGCCATATATTCCAATGAAGCACGAGATTCGCGAATATATGCGTCTGATTTGTCTATTAAGCGATTAATAAGATGTAGAAGATTGCCGGCATCTCCTTTTTCATTGATATTTTTTATTCTCGCTTCGAAATCACCGTTTGAAACTGCTTCGCAAACTTCGATAGCTTTTAATACGGCTGATTTATAGTCATTTGAAAACATGTATTTACTCTATCTATTGTGCATTAGTTTAGGCTGCAGCTTGTTTAGTGGGGCGCAAGGTCGCTATAAATTCGTCATATTCAACCTTATTGCTCGCAAGTAAATTTGTAAGCATTTCACTTGACGCAATAAGTCCATCCTTACGATTTGCATGGCGATTTTCTTCTGCGAGTAAATTCCTATAAAGTGGTGAGATAATGTTGTTTAAAATTTCACGATCAGGAACCCGACGATTAGAATGAAACCCAATAATATTACCTGACGCATCACGACTTGGGGTGACATGGGCATTGACCCAGTAATAATCGCCATTCTTGCACCGATTAATAACATAGGCGAAAATTTCACGTCCGTCATGAATTGTGTCCCAAAGAAGTTTGAATACGCATCTTGGCATATCTGCGTGCCGAATTAAACTATGCTGTTGCCCGAGGCATTCAGATTCAGAATAGCCAGATATTCTGATAAAAACGTCATTACAATAAGTAATGCGGCCTCTTAAATCAGTCTTACTAACTATCAGTTCGTTTTCTCCAAAAAATCTTTCAACACTATTTGTCATGTTCAATTTTCAATTCTTTACTTTGTTTTAAAAATCCACTAAATAAAATTAGAAAACAATTTAAATATATAAATTTTTTACATATATAACATCTCGCGAAATGGATAATTTTGTCTTAAAATTGGACAAAATAAAGCAAAATTTCACATACGTTATGATTGCTTCATTCATAAACAGGCAAGTAAATCTAATTTGTATTTACTATATATATTTATTCTGCCAATAGAAAGATGATAATTTCTTAGGATGAAGAGTTTATTTATTTTATTTGACTGAGCACTAGCCCCCGCCAGATATTAATAAATTTTTTAGTATTAAAAAAAACGCGGGACTATCCTACTTCAATGAGTCATGTAAACTATTCTCCCAATATTTTATATTTGTTGTTATAATACGCATTTGTAGAATTATAGAAAAAATTAAAACACAAATTGAAACAGAGTAAAAAATAATCGAATAGCTTTTAAAACAATCCGCCAACATCCTAAAAATTAGTGATAACTGTAAAAGTGTAAAAACATATTTTTTAAAAAATGTTTCAGTTAGGTAATTGCTACAGGTCCTTTGCATTGACCTATTAATAAAAACAAAGGTCATGCTCATAAGGACGCCTAAAGTAAGTATATGTACCGTTATAACGTCCAATTGCGCAAGAAAAAAGACTCGAAGGCTTGCAAAGAAAATCCATAGAAATGGAATAATTACTAAAAGATTATATGGCTTTTTAAAATTAATTATTAAGACCCATAGCAAAATTCTAGTTATAAATAGTAAAATATAAATCAAACCGAAGATAGATTTATATTGCTGTACAATCATTAATATCCAAAGAAATAATGATAAAAATAAAAATACTTCTAATAATGAACTTAACCTGCGGTTAATAAAATGGTTTTGCATTTTATTAAGTGAGTTATGCATTTCACTATCCAAAATTCTTCCACCGTAAAACATTATAAGAATTGTGGGCAGCACAATCAGAATTCTTAACGATGTTTCAATGGCACCATTTGAATAAATGACGTTAGTAAAAATCAGCGCGACATTAGGTATCAAAATCAATTTTATGCGCATTGCACCTTCATCAAAAACAATATGAAGCAACAATACTAAAACAAATAAGGGGGCAAGTGAATTAACAATAAAATAGAGATTACTTGCTGGAAATACAAATGAAATATATCGCGCAACACCCCACAATAAAAACCAAATTTGAATCATTGGCAGTTTAAATTTGATATTTGCACGTTTCAATAAGGTCCAATGAAATGCATAAATGGTAAAAATGCCTGAAAAATAAGCATATATAAGCTCAAACCTATGTAAAAAGCCGAAATCTTTAATTGGCGAATTGCAACATATTAGATTAAACCACCAAAATAATAAACTAATAACTAACCAGATAAGCACCAATCTATAATATTCAAATTGCTTTGCCATATCCACCTATACATTAAATCCCTTGATATAAGCATTTTTCAAATTTACATAAACTGAATACAATGGATAGAATAAATAGTATTGGCATCACTTGAGCCAAATCAAGTTACAAATAAATATTTTAGTGCATCAGAGAGAATGAGTTTTTGCAACAATATAAAAATAGGCATTATTGGTGCTGGCATAAGTGGCCTAATGTGTGCGTATAAGCTATCGTATGATGGCTTTGATATTACGATCTTCGATAAAAGCGGCTTTCCTGGAAAGGGTGCAAGCCATGTTGCTTCGGGAATGATTAATCCCGGGGGCGAATTGTTGGATTTACCATATTCCTTTATTAATTGCTCGATTGAAAGCGTTGTTTTTTGGAATAATTTTTCTAAAAAGCATAATTGTATGCTCCAAACCAAGGGAAGTTTATTATTATCGCAAAGCTTCCAGCAATCAAAAATAAATAAATTCCAAAATATTCTAAAATCTACTGATATTGAATTTCAAACTTTCGATAGAAAACAATTAAAGTATTTGGAGCCAGACATTTCGTCCAAATTTACTGATGCAATATTTTTCCCCAAAGACATAAATTTAAGCGCACCAAATTCACAAAAAATAATTATACAACACTTAATAAAATGTGGTGCTAAACTAAAAAGAGAAATGGTAACACCTATAACTATAAAAGATCAATTTGATTGGGTTATCGATGCAAGGGGGTGGGAAGCAGATTATAATGACTTATTATGCATAAAAGGTGAAACAATCTTAATTGAAAATCATGATATTAAACTAACAAGGCCTGTTAGATTTTGGTACGAAAATAATATTTATTACATTGTCCCATGTGGTAAGGGACGTTTCATTATTGGCGCGACTTCAAGAATTGAAGAAGACGCAAACCCACGAAAAGCCCGAATAATAGGCTTAAAACTGCTTATTGAAGTTGCTAATGCATTTTCAAATAGATTTGAGAGTTCACATTTGTTGAAATTAAATAATGGAATACGTCCAAGCTTTAAAAATAAAACACCAAAGATTTCCTATAATGGCAATGCTTTTCACATTAATGGCATGTATCGGCATGGTTTCCTTTTTTCCCCAATCGCAGCAGAAGTTATTAGAGACAAAATATTAAACCGTGATAATGCCAATTCCTATTTATTTGAGAGTAATTTCAATCATTCATAAAGTAGCGAATTTCATGGCACCTAAGTATAAAAATATTTATGCCCCTCCTGCCCATAAAAAAAACCATTTGAAAAATTTTCATTTGGCATTAATCGCGTTAATTTTTCATACGCTTCACTTTTATCAAATTTATTTTGTTGAGCTTCATTAAATATTTTGACTACTTGCAATATATTTTCAGATTGTGGTGATACCCTAAATCTTGAAAAGCCATGATTATACAATATATCGATTTCACGAATCATATTTAAGCACGTTGAAGACATAGTTTGCGTGCCATTAATAATTAGATATTTTTCACCATCCAAAGTTTTAGAGAGCAGGCCTCCACGATCTTTAATACAAATGAAATCGCAGCTATCTTTTGTAAGGCCATATGACCTTGCATGATAGCAACGTGCAGATATTGCAAGTGGCATTTTTCCAAATACTTGAATTTCGAAATTTGTTTTCTTTGCTCTCAACAACTCTAATATCGTTGCTTCACTTAATTCGATAGGCAAAGTAAAGCCATTAAAGCCTTTATTAATAAAGAAATTCAAAGCCGATGGATTATAAATATTAATATATGGGCCAATTCGACAATGTTCTTTATTAACAAATTGCATTAAAGATAAATCGTTTAATTCGATAGCATCAAAATCGTGGTTCGAAATTATTTTTAATTGTTGCTTTTTCTCAGCTTCAGAATTTATTAGGCTTAGGCTTGAAAAAATTACATTTTTCCCACAGCGTTTTAATGTTTCTATTACACCGTCTAAGTGTTTTGAATAAAGCTGTAACCTTTTTGAACATACAACTTCACCAATATATACGTCAGAAACTTCTAATTCATTAGCCACCATAGAATAGAAATCTAAGAATTTTTCATCACTCCAATTAAATAATAATGGACCTAATGTAATAGTCATATTATCGCCACTTCCTGTAATATGCACCTGTCGTAACCTTCCCGCCCTCACACAAATGTGTAAGATTGGCATGCTGGTGTGGTAGATTATTATAGAAATCATCAATTGCTTTTCTAAATGTTCTAACTACTTCTTTTACATAGGCTTTCCCACGTTGCCGCCCTTCAATTTTAAGCGCAGAGACACCAGAGTTTACAACTTCAGTTAAGTTTTCTAAGACATTTAAACTTACTGGATCTTCAAAAAAATAATCCACATCATCGTTAATTCTGAACCTACCTTTGCAAAGGGTAGGATAACCAGCGAGTTCATTTTTATCAAATTTATTAATTGTAAAATCACCCAATCGGGATACAAGTTCACCTTTTTCATATAGATATTTAACATGTGATGCGGGGGAACAAACCCCATGCGAATTTGGTGATTTGCCAGTAATATAAGACGAAAGATAACATCTTCCCTCCGCCATTGGACACATTCCTCCAAAGGCAAAAATTTCAGTTTCAACAGAAATACTATTATTTAAATCCCTTATTTGTCCAAGCGTTAAAACGCGCGGTAAAACAACTCGACGAACACCAAATTCCTCGACAAAAAAATTAATATTGCTTATCGTCGACGCCGATGCTTGAACGGAAAGGTGCAATTTAGCCTTTGGATGCCTATCTCTTGCATAGGCTAATAAGCCAATATCGGCTAGTATTACGGCATCAGCACCTAATATTATTGCATCATCAACAGCTTGAAACCATTTATTCTCACTTGACGCATTCATATAAGTATTAATCGCAATCATAGCCTTGCAATTTTTAGAATGGGCGTATAAAATGGCTTCTGCCGCTTCTTCACGACTAAAGTTTAGCCCCGGAAAATTTCTTGCATTAGTCTCATCATTAAAGCCGAAATAAATGCAATCTGCACCCTCATCTATTGCAACAATTGCCGCCGACAATGTGCCAGCAGGGCATACTATTTCAAGTTTTTCCATAATATCAACCTCTGGCAATACGCCCTTCTAGTTTTTCTATCCGAAGGTTTGTACGTTCTAAATCAGTAAAAAAAGTACTCATTTCCGTTTCTAAATCATCTATTCTAAAATTAAAATTTTCATCAAAAAACTGATCAACTTTTCCGAGTTTAGTATCAATCTCTGTGATTATTCTATTTATTGAGGCAGCAAATATTGCATTTTTAGGCGATATAATATTTCTAAATTCAAGCCCTTCATTTTCGAGGGCATTTCTTAGGAGCACCAATATTTCGGCATTGCCTTCAATTACAATGTTTCTTGAAAAAAATAGTGCATCGCCATCAACTTCACCTTCGGAAAGTTTCAATAAATCAATTATTTCACATGATATTTTTACGTCAGCATTTTTGACATCATTTGCGGTACCAATCTTTATTCTAATTTTTCCATTAAGAATTGTCATTTTCAGAAACTTTTCTGAAAATGTTGGCTTATATATTATAATTTTATTTTCTAACGCCTTTAACCTAAAAATCAATTTAGAGTAAAGGTGATTTATTCTTGAGCTTAACAAGTCCAACAAATATTGTTTTAAAAAATATGGTGCATTTAAAAATTTGTTGAACCCCTTCCTGATTATTATATTTTTCAAATTACCAAATCTAAACTGTTTAAATTTATTACGGTTTTCCAAGTTATATCCCCAATTTTAATATATATAACTAATATAACGTGCTTAAAAATGATAATTGATTGAAATCAAATCGATTGCTTAAATATGATATTTTAATGTGCTCGGGTTTACAGTCCCACCATGACACACCACTCCTCCATATCGACACAATTTCTGTAAATCATGGTTAATGAGTCGTTAAAATTATGAATAAGTCGGAGAAAATGACACTCAACTATAAGCTCGTTCGAGTTTTTTACTGCGCAAACAATAAGATATATTTATTACATTAAAACAATAACTTAACCATTATTTACCCTTATACTGCGCATCCATACCGATTAGTAAGTTGTTTCAATTAAATATTTGGCCTCACCTTGCGCCATTCTTGGCACAATCCTTGCCAGACCAATATCAAGTAGCTTTTCACTTCGCATATAAAGCTACCAGTATTGGTTCCAATCAAGGAGGCTTAAGAATGGCTGAACAGATGGTTTCATTGCAGAGCTTGCAAGCGTCTCGACTTGAAGAGAAGTTGGCCCGCGAACTTGGAACTAAAATCTGCGCCCTTTTAAAAGAGCCTCATGTTATTGAAGTCATGCTCAATCCTGACGGCAGTCTTTGGGTTGAAAGATTGGGCGATGGTATTGAACTTGTTGAGAGCAATTTCTCTCAAACTCGTGCCGAAGGTTTAATCGGAACTATAGCTGCGCATTACAGAACCACCGTTACTCGTGAAAACCCTATTATTGAGTGCGAGCTTCCCCTGGACGGAAGCCGCTTTGAAGCCATGATACCGCCAGTGGTATCGGCGCCATGCTTCACAATCCGTCGCAAAGCCACTCGTATATTTACCTTAGAAGATTATGTTGCAACCAACATTATGAGCGCTGGGCAAGCTGACTTCATAAAGAAAGCGGTCATTGATAAACAAAACATCTTAGTTGTTGGCGGTACCGGAACCGGTAAAACCACGCTTACTAATGCCATAATTGATTATATGGCGGAAGTTGTTCCAAGTGATAGATTGGTTATAATTGAAGATACTGCTGAAATTCAATGCAGGTCTCCAAATAAAGTAATTCTTAGAGCAACTTCTAACGTCGATATGTTGCGCTTACTAAAAGCAACAATGCGCTTAAGGCCTGACCGCATTCTGGTAGGTGAAGTTAGAGGCGGCGAAGCATTATCACTTCTTAAGGCATGGAACACAGGCCATGCCGGTGGCGTTGCAACAGTACACGCCAATGATGCCAAATCTGGCCTAACCAGAATTGAAGCCTTGGTTGCAGAAGTTTCTTCAACACCAATGCCAGGCGTAATCGCAGAGGCAATTAATATCATAATTTCTATCGCCAAGACTAATGATGGTAGGCGAGTTAAAGAGGTTATTCGCGTGAAAGGGTTCGGCGCGAATGGATACCAAATAGAACCCATTTAATCGAACTTTTGAGAAGGAGCTTCGAATATGAAAAGAGTGAGTAGTTATGTAAATCAAGTTTCCAAATATCTTAACCAACACCGAATATTGAATTTTGCCTTCAATTTTCTAATCGCTTTTATTGCTTCACTATTCATCGCAAGCACGGCAAATGCCCTTCCTTGGGAATCTCCCCTCCAACAAGTACGCCAATCAATTTCAGGTCCAGTGGCAATGGGCATTTCAATCATTGCAATTGTTGCGGCCGGCGCAACTCTAATTTGGGGCGGCGAAATTAACGGCTTTGCCAGAACAATGGTTTTCATCGTGTTGGTAATCTCAGTTATTGTTGGTGCAAATAGCATCATTAGTATCTTTGCTAGCTAAAATGAGCCTACGCAGAACACCATTATCGCGCGCCTTAAACCGTCCGAATTTAATTGCGGGCGGGGAGCGCAAGCTAGTCCTACTAGCTGCCCTTATTTGTTTCGCACTTATCTTCTCTGCCCTTAATTGGTTCACGGCAATTGCAGCCATCATAATTTGGTTTGGCGCAATCACGGCATTGAGACAAATGGCAAAAGCCGATCCACAAATGAGCGAGATCTATCTGCGAAGCATCAAATACCAAGGATATTACCCAGCGAGGCCCAAGCCCTTTCAAAAATAGACAATTCATAAATAGCCATTTTAAAAAGTGAGGCGACAATGTTAGCTATCAAACAATTCCAAGAAACTGCCAAAGGTATGCCAGATTTATTAAATTGGGCGGCTCTTATAGATGATGGGATTGTGTTGGGCAAAGACGGCTCACTTATGGCTGGCTTTTATTATAGAGGCTCGGATTTAGCGAGTGCGACACCTGAAGAGAAAAATTATATCTCTGCGCGAATAAATGCCGCCATGTGCCAATTAGGGTCTGGCTGGGTAACTTGGCACGACGCAATAAGATTACCGGCTGAAGACTATCCTGCCGAATACCGTTCTTCTTTTCCAGATAAAATTTCTAAACTGATTGAAGAAGAACGTCGCCAACACTTTATGACCGAAGGTGAACACTTTGAGAGCGAATATGTTCTAATAATGATGTACACACCACCTCTTCGGCGCGAAAGTAAAATTCAAGATTATCTCTATGATGAAGATAAAAACCTAAAAGGAATATCACCAGCCTCCAAAATTCTTGAACAATTCAAAAAAGCTATCAACGAAATGCAAGATAGATTAGGTAATTACCTATCATTGCGCCGGATGAAGAGCTTTGAATTCGAAGATATAAATGGGCGCAAACATTTACGAGATGAATTAGTAAATTATCTGCAATTCTGCCTGACAGGTGAATTAAATCCCGTCAATATTCCACCCATTCCCATGTATATGGATGCCTATGTTGGTAATGTCGAAACTTATGTTGGTGATACGCCAAAAATTGGTGAAAATTATGTTGCCTGTGTTGCAATAGACGGCTTCCCTGCAGAATCCTATGTCGGCATTCTCGACATATTAGATCACCTTCCTATCACATATCGTTGGTCATCACGTTTTATCTATCTTGAACAATATGAAGCGGTAATTGAGCTTAATAAATACCGCCGTCAATGGAAGCAAAAGGTTCGTGGGTTTTGGTCACAAATGTTCCGTACCGAAGGCGGGGTTATCGATGAAGATGCCCTAATGATGCAACGCTCTACCGAAGGTGCAATTGCCGATGCCAACAGTGGCGTTGTACTTTACGGCTATTATACCCCAGTTGTTGTTATTTATGCTAAATCTGCCGAACTTGCTTTAGAAAATGCAAGGTTAGTTGCCAAACAAATTAGACGTGAAGGTTTTTCTGCCAGAATTGAAACCATTAATGCCATGGAGGCATTCTTAGGTTCATTACCTGGTCATCCAATCCCCAATATAAGAAGACCATTCCTTCATACATTATCACTAACCGATTTAATTCCTTTGTCATCAGTTTGGGCAGGACGTGAAAGCAATCCGTGCCCATTTTATCCAACGAACTCACCACCATTACTTCATGCCTCGACAAGTGGCACAACACCATTCCGCCTCAACCTTCATGTTGGTGATGTGGGGCACACATTGATTTTTGGTCCAACCGGTGCAGGTAAATCAACATTGCTTGGTTTGATTGCTGCACAATTCAGGCGTTATCCCAAAGCCAGAATTACCGCCTTTGACAAAGGCCGCTCAATGATGCCACTTGCCTTAGCAACCGGTGGAAAACATTATGATATAGCGGCAGACGTAAACTCAAGCAGCCAAAGTCAAATTGGAATGTGCCCCTTGGCATATCTTGAAACCGACAATGATATTGCATGGGCTAATGATTGGCTAGCCACACTTTTTGAATTGCAAACCAATCGACCACCAAGTCCCAATCAAAGAGAGGCAATCTACCGCGCAATAAAACTAATGCAGGCCAATCATGATGAGAATGGCAACCCATCTCAATATGGCCACACTATGACTGATTTTCTGGCAACGGTTCAAGATGAAGAAATTCGTGCAGCACTAAGTTTCTATACCCTTCAAGGAGCTATGGGACGCTTACTTGATAATGATAAGGATGAATTAGCTAATAGCACATTTTCAGTATTTGAAATCGAAGAATTAATGGGAATGGGTGAGAAGAGCCTTATACCTGTCCTTCTATATCTTTTTAGAAGATTTGAACGTTCGCTTGATGGTTCACCTGCCATACTAATCTTGGACGAAGCATGGGTAATGTTAGGACATCCGACATTTCGTGAGAAAATTCGCGAATGGCTTAAAGTGTTACGCAAAGCCAATTGCGTAGTTGTCCTTGCAACCCAATCCCTTTCAGATGCGGTCAAGTCAGGCATATTAGATATATTACTTGAAGCCTGCCCGACTAAAATCCTACTTCCCAATGAAGAGGCCGATAAATCCGGCACAGAAAATATAGTTGGGCCACGCGATTTATATAAAATCTTCGGCATGAATGATGCCCAAATAGAGATTATTCGCAATGCCACCAAGAAGAAACATTATTATTTCGTTTCCCCCGAAGGACGCAGACTTTTTGATCTGAATTTAGGTCCGATAGCCCTCTCATTTGTTGGGGTTTCAGACAAAGAACAATTATCCCGCATACGTGAGTTAGCTGCAAGATATGGCGATAATTGGCCCTATCAATGGTTAAAGGAAAGGAATGTGAAATTATGAAAAGTACAAATTTATCAAAGAGATCATTTCTCACACTCTCAGTAATAAGTTTGTTTGCATTTACGTCCACAATAATCCCAAAATCAGCAAATGCACTTGTGGTTTATGACCCGACAGCAGTTGCTAAACTAATAGAACAATTAAACCGTCAGCTTCAACAATTAAAAATCGCTCAACAACAATTGAATGATATGGTTGTTAATTCTGCCACTTTGCCTGCCCAATATTGGGGACAGACAATGCAAAACATCAATCGTGTAAATCAATTGATGAATGATGTTAAATCATTGTCCTATCAAGGCAATAATATCGAACAACAAATCCGCCAAAGATACCAAGGTTATAGTACATATTCAGGTAGTGGCATTAATTCCATTACCGGCAAATATAATCAATGGAGCGATGAAACCAATAGCTCAATCCAAGCAACTTTGGCGGCACTTGGCATGCAAAATAGTCAAATGAATGATGAAGATGCTTTGATGCGCCAATTGGAAGCCATGGGTAACAGTGCGCAAGGCAGAATGCAAGCGGCACAAGTCGGCAATCAAATGGCGGCGCAAGGCGTTAGGCAAACCCAAAAACTTCGCCAATTAATGATGCTACAAACTCAAATGCAAGCAAATTGGTATGCAAGCCAGCAAGATCAAGCCGATGTGAAAGCCGCAGCAAGCGGTCGTCTTCATAAATCTCGTAACTTCAAAATAACTGGTGGAAAGAGATATTAATGAAACATGGTATAAAGGCAATTAGCGCATATTTGATAATTGGCAATATCATTGCATTTGCCTTTATTCCAAACTTTGCACATTCAGCAACCGTATCACCTGAAGTTCTAAATGCAGTGCCTGATTTATTTCAGGCAAGATTTCAAGGAATGCAAGGCGTATTGCTTGGTTACGCAAGAAGTCTCTTTATGATTTTGGCGGGTATTGAATTTAGCTATGCAATGATTTCAATTGCCTTCAAACGTGGTGATTTAGGTGACGTAGCAGCAGCACTTATTCAACAAATTCTATTTATAGGCATTGGGCTATTTATCATTCAAAATGGCGCTAATCTCGGAAACATAATTGTACAAAGCTTTTCTCAGGCAGGCGGCGGAGCAGCGAGCTCTGTCGGTGGAAGTGCTGGTTTAAGTCCCGCAGATATTTTCAACTCTGGCATGAGTATTGGTCAAGCAATGCTTGATAAAATGACGCTCACAGAAATAGCAGACAGCATAATTATCGGTATAACGGCGATAGTGACAATGGTAGTGTTTGCACTAATTGTTGCAATGATGATTATGACATTGGTTGCCGCTTGGGGCATTTCTACAATGTCGGTATTATTCTTAGGGTTTGCTGGCTCTCGCTGGACAAAAGATGTCGCTTATAAAGCTATTATGGGCGTGATGGGAGTGGGTGCAAAACTCTTTGTCATGCAAATCATTGTCGGGGTAGGACAAACCTTATTCTCCGATTTAGCTAATGCCGGCATTGATGATATTAATGATGCACTCATCATGCTTGGCTTTGCCGTTGTTATGCTGGCATTAGTTAAAATAATTCCCGATATGGTTCAAGCGGTAATTAGTGGTGCTACCTTCACAGGTGGCGGGGCATTAGTTGGTGCAATGGGTGGAATTGCTGCAGCAGGAGCTAGTGCAGCAGCAGCCGCTAGCTCAGCTGGCGAAGCAATTGCCGGTACCGGCATGGCAGCATATAGCGCCGGAAAATTAGCAAGCGAACAATTAAAATCCTCTGCTAGTTCTGAAACTGCTCCACAAGGTATGGGCTCGCAATTTATGACTACGGCAGCAATGGCGACAGGAAACTTAGCTAAAGCCGCAATATCAGACATTGGAGCGCGGCTAAGTGGCCAACATATGGGTTATGGCACGATGGGTGGGCGAATGTCTGCCGATATGGATAACCAAACCAACCAATTGCAACAAAGCAATATTGCCAACCAAGCAGCAAATGGTGGGGCAACTGGCCCAATCCAGAACCAATTACAAAACCAAGACCAAGAAAAACCTCAAGAAGTAAATTCTATTGAGGCTGAATAGACCAACATATGAAAGTAACCACTTTGACTAATTAAAACGACCTAAAGCGAAAGGTAATGACCATGTTTCTGAATAAAGCGCATCGCCAAGATTTTAAATCGGCAATACCAAACACCAAAGAGCAAACCAATGTGTATTTATCCGCACGCAGAGAGTGGAATGAAAGATATGGAAGTTATATTTCGCAAACTAGGAATTGGCAAATAATTGCAATTACTTCGCTTTGTTTAGCAGGTCTTGCATGTGGTGGTCTCGCATGGGTTGGCGCACAAAGCAAAATCACACCTTATGTGGTTGAAGTTGATAAATTAGGTGAAGCCGTCGCGATCGGTGTTGCGGACAAAGCCTCAATACCTGATAGCCGTATAATTCGGGCACAATTGGCAAGATGGGTTACTAATGCAAGGAGCGTATATTTTGATAAAGATGCGCAAAATAAAGCGGTAAATGAAGCCTATGCTCTAGTTGGAAACAGCACGCCTGCATTTAGCACCTTGGCCGATTTCCACACTAATTTTCAGCCATTTGAACGCGCTAAAACCGAAAGCGTTTCAATTTCCGTTCAATCAGTTCTCCCCATTACGAAAGATTCTTATCGAATTGAGTGGCGTGAAGAGGTTCTCCAACGCGATGGCCAGTTAATAAGCAACACCAACTGGCAAGCGCAAGTCGGGATTTCAATTGTTCCGCCGACAGAAGAAAGCAAAGCTTTAATTAATCCGATGGGCATTGTCATTAATTCCCTTAGTTGGTCGCAAAGAATTTAGGAGGCTAAAATGCGTAATAAATTTATAATATCACTTTCCGTTTTGGCCTTATTAATAAGTGGCAATTCACATGCTAAAACCACACATAGACCTCAGGCAAAGTCACATCATAGTTACTCTAAAATAAAACACAAAAAGCCTGTGACTACACAGAACCCAAAAGTTCCTGCTATTGGCTCAAATGGGCAAAATACTGACACTGTTTTATCTAACACACCGATAATGCCGTCTCCAGATAGTTTAATTACTGAACCGGTAGCTATTGAAACCAGAAAAGTTCCTCCGCCCCCTGCAAACCTGATGTCTGGCAAAAACTCTAGCCTTACTAAACGCGAGACAGCAGGAATGGCGATCGCAAAGAGTTATTCAAATAACCAAGTAATGCCTGTCAAAGGTGCCGAAGGAGTTGTGGTTTTCCCATTTGGTGAAACTATGCCATCAATAGTCTGTGCGCCATTGATAGTATGCGACATAACTTTGCAAGAGGGTGAAATCGTAAATGATATTAATGTTGGTGACGCGGTACGCTGGAAGCTAAGCCCAGCAACAAGTGGCTCTGGCATGAATGTAACCACGCATATAATCGTGAAACCAACTGATGCTGCATTACAAACCAATGCAATTATCACCACTAACCGACGAACTTATGTTTTAAAATTGGTAAGTCGTCGTACTGACTATATGGCACGCATTTCCTTCACCTATGCGGAAGATATGGAAGACCAATGGCGTAATTATAAAATTCGCATGGGAACACAAGAAACCGCGCAAACTGAGCAAGGTAATTTGAACTTCAATTACAATATAAGTGGTGCGAAACCTCGTTGGAAGCCTATCCGCGTTTATAATGATAATGTCAAAACTTATATTGAATTTCCTGACGCTATTAAAACCACCGAAGCACCAGCTTTATTAGTGTTAGGCGACAACCAAGAGCAATTAGTCAATTACCGCGTAATTGGCACGAGATACGTTGTTGATAAAATATTTGACAAGGCCGAGCTAATTGGCGGCACGGGCAATAAACAAACCAAAGTTACTATTACTAGGAAGGATTAGGACATGAAAAAACGTCTTATTTCCATTATAGCATTGTGTATTGCGACTTCCGCTTGCGCCACAATAGATACACCATCAACCAACAAACCTCACGCTTCAGATTTGCAAGATTACTCAACCTATATCGCAGCAGCAATAACCGATTGGGTTATTGAAGAAACACAAGATAAGCAATTTAACTACGTGAAATTACTTACTAGCGAACCATACGTTGCAAGAAGTGAAATTGAGAAAAGGCTAAAGCTAAATTCTATCATAGTCACCAATGATGAAAGCCTGCCAAGTCTGAAAGTTTCTTATTCCGTATATGAAATAGATGATAAAATTCTAATTAGGATTAAAACTGATGATTTTGAAGCAACGCGGTTTTTTAGCAAATCTGAAGGTAATTCAATAATTCCGGCATCACCATTAACCATTAGGGCAGACCCATGAAAAATGATAACATAAACATTGATGCCCCTGAGGCATCACCATCTCTTTTAGGTCGCATTCCCACCCGTGGTGCTGGTGTTAGAAGATTAAATAATGTTCCAAAATATATTGCCATTGGGCTCGGTGCTTCTGTCGTTGCTTTAATGATGTATGCAACAGTCGCTAGAGGCAATGTAAAATACAAAAAGGCCGATACTTCTTTAAAAGCGACCCAATCAGCTTCACCACCCAGAGAAGTTTTGCAAAATGATGAAACAAACAGTGTGGAAGGCAATGCACAATTAAATCAAATTGACGCCAATAACGAAGTTGAGAAAAACCAAGTTCCATCGATTAGTGAAACCCAAAACCAAGCTGCACAGAATAATTACTCCAACTATTCTAATAATAGCCCACCTCCTTCACCATATGCAGAACAATGGGCAATTTATAAACAAAAACAAACCACAGCTAACCAAAGCCGTGAAACGGCTTTTATGGCGGCATTAAATGCCCCAACCTCTATTAATTCAAATCAAAGTAATGGCAATAACGCCAGTATCAGCAACAGCAGTTATTCAATAGGTAGTAGTGATATACCAACCGCAACTAACAGCACTTCATTTACAAACATCGCTCATTCTGGTTCTGGCGACAATGATGCTGAATTTAATGGACAAGATGCTAAGCGTGGTTTCTTGCAACAAAAGAATTACGCAAGCAATTATTCTAGCTCAAGCAAAATGCCTGCATTATCACCATATGAACTTAAAGCAGGTTCAATCATTCCGGCAATTATGATTGGTGGTCTCAATTCAGATTTACCAGGGCAGATTATCGCCCAAGTTTCTGAAAATGTTTATGACACCAAAACTGGCAAACATCTGCTTATTCCACAGGGTTCTCGCTTAGTTGGAACCTATGACAATGGAGTAACTACTGGGCAAAACCGAGTATTAGTTGCGTGGAATAGAATTATATTTCCAGATGCTTCTTCACTTGATTTAAATATGATGCCAGCAGCAGATCAAAGTGGCTATGCTGGCTTCAATGATAAGACTAATAATCATTATGGGAAGACATTTGGGGCAGCATTATTAATGTCAATATTCTCTGCCGGTGTTCAAGTATCACAACCCCAAGCATCCAATGGCGAGAACATCACAAATGGTCAAACCATAGCCAGTGCAATTGGGCAACAATTAGGACAAACCGGAAGCCAAGTTATAGGGCGCAATATTCGCATTCAACCAACGCTACAAATCAGGCCTGGATACAGGTTTAATGTTAGCGTGACTAAGGATTTTATTATTAGGTAATAGTGTAACTGAATCGTCTACGGAAATATATTTTGTTATTTATTAGTTTATTTTAAATAAATCTAAGCAGTAGTTAATTGAATAAACTACTTGGTTCCTTTTACCCTAAATTAATATAATCACATGTCGATTTAGTAGATTTTTTACATGGGTTTCGCCTGCTTGAGCAATAGTGCTGATTTAAATATATACTCAAGCTTAAGAATTTTAATATTATAATGGCTCAATATTAACACACCAATGCTGAAACCAAGCCCCAAGCTAATTGTTATATAATTCATTATCTTGATAATTGACACAGCAGAAAAAAGACCAATCAAGGCAACAAATCCACTCATAGCCAGCCCCAAAAATGCTTCAATATTAGTCTTACTATTTATAATATTTTTTGCATACGCAATATCGCCAAGTCGTTTATTTAATTCATATTCATCCCAGTTTGAAAAATCATCAATAAAATCTTTTTCAATGAAGCCTGGCCCATCAATCTCATTTGCAAATTTTTCAGGGTTATTAATATACGTCTTAATTAGATCAGTATAAATATAAATATTTATTACAGCCATTGTTAGAATAATAATTAATAAACATGCGACTTGGACTAAAAGCAAAAAGCTATGCAGCTTTGGGACAAAATTTTCGACAAAAAGTAAAACTACATATGCTGATAAGAATGTAAATAGAATTTTTATATGCATATCGTAATTAGGCAACACAGTTGTTTTGCTTTTGTTTGTATATAACTTATTTATTATTTCAGAGTTTGATAATTTTACTGTCATGGAATATTTACTTATTTGATATTTGGTAATTTGAAAAAATTAAAATGGTCATAATAAAATACATTTTTTGCGGGAAGATAAGTTTTGCGCTTACCAATATATTTCTGCCTTAATATAAAAATTTGGGCTGCCCGAAAGCAGCCCAAAAATAGCTAAAATTTATAACCAAACGTTACACTCACATTCCTTGGGGCAGCATAGTAAGCGGAATATTGAACAGTCTTCAGATATTTTTCATCAAACATATTATTAACATTCAACTTTAAAACAACATGTTCATTTACATCATAAGATGCAAAACCATTTAGGACAAAATATGAATCTTGTGATGCAACACCGGGGTTAGTCGCTTTTGATGACCATTTTCCGTTCAATCCAAGTTTAAGCTTTGGATTGAATGTTGGTCGCGTATTCACCATTAAATTAAATGTTTGGCGTGGAATCCATGTGTAAATATTACCGCCATCGGGCCCAATTAGGTCAAGATTGGTGTAACCAACAGTAATACTTGTATTATCAGTAACTCTACCTGTTGCCTCTAATTCAAAACCTTTAGAAGTTACATCTGCGCCATAATACCAATATGTACCATCACCAGAGATGCCGCCGTATGTAGCAAGGCCTTCTTGTTCCGCTTCAAATATCGCAAGTGTAGTTAGCAGTTTTTTATCAAGCCATTCCGCCTTCAAGCCAGCTTCATAGTTTACACCTTTTGTTGGGTCTAAATAATGTTTGTTTTGGTCAGATTGATCTTGGTTTTGGAAAATATCTGAATAAGAAATATATGCCAAAACATTATTTGTGATGTCATATGTTAAACCAAAATATGGGCTAAATTTCTTAGTTGCAGGATATTTAATAACATCAACAGCACTACCATATCTTGAGCTGCCTTCACGCTCTAAATTAACAGCATTTGCACCAATAATTACCTTAACTTTATCAGACAGTTCTAAGCGGGTGGCAAAATATGCCCTAGTAAGTTTTTGTTCACCACCTGAACTTGGGGTGCGGGCACCCCAAACTGGTTCAGGATAAACATTGCCAGCATACGGAAAAGCAGGGAATGGCAAATACAAATACGAACTATCAAATGGCAGCAGATCAGTTTCGAACTCTTGGCTAGAATGGCTTATACCTGCGATCAAACTATGTTCCCGATTAAACAGGCTAAATTTCCCGTTTACAGACGCATCAAACAAATGATTTTTAGTTTCAGTAATCCCATAATAAGGCCAACCCAATAGACCTGTATTATCAGCATTCAATGCACCAAAAGCATAGAGAATTTTTGCATCTTCATTACCTTTACGATAATTATATGATACTTTTGCTTCCCAATTATCACTTAATCTATAGGCATATTCCGCAAAGGCAGTTATTGAATCTGTGTTCCAAAACGTCCAATCTTGGGACGTTGATGATGAAACATCAAAATCTGCTTGTGTACCATCAGTCCTAATGAGACCTAATGCGCCCCACATAGGTGAATCTTGGTTGTTTTTTTGATAAGTTGTACCAATAGTCAAAACACCACTGTCGCCAATCTGACCATCTATTACGCCATAAACAACTTGGCGTTTATCATGTAGCGCCCGCAAATAAGAATCTTTATCTTCAATTGCTGCAACAATACGCCCCGACCAACGACCATCTGCGGTTAGCACTTTGTTATAATCAACATTTGCACGAATTAAGGAATTATCGCCTGCTGTAATGTTGAATTCACCACCAGCAATGTTTTTGGGACGCTTACGAACATAATTTATGGTGCCTGACGCATTACCAACCCCAGTTAACAATCCGTTTGCCCCACGAATTAATTCAATTTTCTCGAACAAGAAAGTGTCCTGTTGTCCAGTGACACTACCCCAATCATTGGTCATGCCAATGCCATCTATTTGCGTAAGCTGTACATCAAAGCCACGCGCATTATATGCGGCACGATTAGTTTCATATTGGGCAACATTAAGACCAGTTCCCATTGCCAAGGCTTCATTTGAACCACTTGTCGCATAATCTGATATCTGCTCTTTGCTAATTACGCTAATAGTTTGCGGCGTGTCCTTTATTGCCATCGGAAGTCCAGTCGCACCATTAGAAATACGATTTAATCGTTTGCCCTTTACGATAATTACTTCTTTTGTATTTGCATCTTGTGCATATGCCGATGCAAACGGTATTGCCAACGCCAAGGCACAGACACTTATTAATATTTTACTTCTCATTTCCCACTCCACTTTAATGCAATTGCAACGCATTTGCATATGATAGTTAAAACCAATACTTCAAACTTGAATATCTTGCTCGACCAATATTTGTTTTTGTTTTAGATTAATTAGCGACCTAAAAATTGGCACCAATATAAAAACGGCGATTAATATCAATGGAACGCTCACCGACATGGTGGCAAAATTAACGACTTTAAACTTAATAAAATGCGCAATCACCAAAAGCAAAATTGAAAGAGCAAATATAGCACGCATCAAACGTCCTAAATACAAAACGTTTTGCTCAAACGTGTTAAACGCCACCAAGCCAATAATAATCAGCGAAATAAGTGAGCCCCAATAAATAATTACATCAGACTTTAAATCAAAAAAATTTGACGTCATTGCAATCGCGATTGCACTAATTGAAGAATATACAAAACTAACCCAAATGGCATGCAAATATGGTTTTGGTTTTGCTTTGGCAGCGCTTTTGGTAAACCAAATTTCCATACCCGCATTAATCATAAAGCAAAGCGCAAAGCCAACAACGAAATACGCGATTTGAATTGGTAAGCCGCCATAATTCCCAAAATGCAGAGGAAAGAGACTTGCGTAAATTTGCTTACCAATAGCGCCATTAAGATAACCATTTTGCGTCTTTAAATTACCGTCTGCATCAAATCTATAAGTCTCGCCAAACGCCAAACGATCTGCCTTTTTTGCTATAATTTCTAGCGATGGCGTATATGTCGCAGCATTCTTTAAAACCAGATAAGTAGGTATTGCATCAGGTTCATTTTTCTTTAGTTCGGAAATTGCTCTAACAATTGCAGCCTCACCCTTAAGCGGGACATTTTGTGTAATTTTGGTTATTTCATGTTGTGAACCCAACATTGGATCCATAACCTTGCTAAAATCGCCCTGATAAAATACCGTAGCAATAAGAAAAACAATCAATTGCGAAAAGCCAACAAATGATCCCGTTGCAGTCACTACAAGCGCAAAAGGCAAAGTCCAAGTACCAATTCTATTGTGTGTATCGGCGCGCCCCAAGTGCCCCTCGGCTCGCGGACGCAATTTAAATGCATCGGCAAATATTTTTTTGTGCGAAAGCGCTCCACCAATCAAAAGCGCCAGCATAAAAATACCCAAAACACTCACTACAATCATTCCGTAGCTCTCTGGCAGGTGAAGATAATAGTGTAGCTCGCTTACGAAATGGACGTTAGGATGATTAGCACTGCCAACATAATTACCTTTACTATCATATGCACGCGCATCATCACTATAGCCGGCCACAATTCTTGGTAAATTATCACTTGGAAAGCCGATATAAATATCTTCTTCTACAGGAGAACGGTTTTTGTCGGCAACCATAACCTTTTGCGTATCCAGCGCAGCCCTAGCTATAGCCGAATTATCGTATGCCGTATATTCTGGAAGAGTTGGTTGTTCCCAGCGTTCCATTTCTACAAAAAACACAACAATTGTGCCTGTCATACATATTAAATACAAAACGGCGCTAAATGCTAGGCCAAGAATTTTATGTCCATCAGTTAACTTTGAAATAGTGTTTTTTGAAATTTTCAAATTCATTTCAACATCACTTTCCCACTTAATGCGATAATACCCATGCAAATCACGGCAATCACTAAACCAAATAAAAATGCGCGGATATTGTGTTTTGTACTAGCGAAGTATGTTATAAAGCCAGCAAAACTAAGAGATGCGATAAAAGCTGTATAAATAACTAAATCTACCTCTGCGATATTTACCACAGAATGGAACATTATCCCTACCAATGCCCCAAGCACCGCTGAAAGAATAACTACATTTATGACACGGAGTAGAACATTAAAAATACTAATATACTTGAACGATAACTTCTTTTTAATTTTGATAATAACAATTGGCTTATATAGATTCTGCGGTGCAATAATTGATGTATTATATTTCCTAAATACAATCAAAATACTCACCGAAACAAAAATCGCATAAAAAGCAGCAATAAAAAAATCGGCACTTATCAAGAAGCACATACCAATTACAATTGTTACAAGCCCAAACCAAAAAACATTGATACTTGGGTAGTTTACAATCGCGTTGAAGCGCGCGCCCTGCACTGAACGCGTCTCAAGCACATAAACGAAGCACGCAGAAATGAGCAATATAAGAATGTATATCCAAATATGAGGCATACGCCCCATTAATGCAAACAACTCGCATTATCAAGAACAATTTTCACCATACGCTAATATTCATTCACAATAGCCTAGCCTAGTCTTTTACGAAGATATTTATCTATTGCTTTGGCCTCAGTGCTTGATATCCCTGCGGCTTCTGCGTACTCAAACCATTTGCCTACGGCTTGTTCGATTTCGCCGATAATAGACTTGGCTTTTGCTGATTTAATCTCACAAAATCTTGCAAATTCGATGAGGTCATTAAGTGTGAAATTATCCCGCTTGCCATTCAAACTCATTTGATGCTGGCTGGTCCATTGCCCGTTCGGATTATAAGCATAAGCAACATCAAAAGCTGGTGATAATCTCCATTCCCCAGTCCTATTCATCAAAAATGCAATATTTTTTACATGGTCATCTTGATTGCGAATTAAAATATTAAGTACAGCACGACGAAATTGTTGCTCTATATCGTACCTTGGTAGCTTCAAAGCCCTGATTGTGTTTATAGCTTGCTCATATGAATATGCGCCTGCCATATTCAAATCATAATGCTGCAAAGCTGCAAGAGATTGCATATGTAGCTTTTTGCCATTCTTATCTCTATCGAAGCGCTTAGTCATGAAGTGGGCGCGTCCGCCCTCTTTAAATAACCTTGATTCCGACATATCAATTTGTGCATCAAGCGCCATTAAATAGAACGCATACTCAATCTTGCCAAAACCTTGTGGATCGGCGGTTTCTTTATCAAAGTTATTGGAAACGCCATCAAACTTCAAAAGCCAATATGTAAATCCGTCATCAGCTTTAATCTGACCGGATCGGAACTCTCCTGTTTGTGGGTTCCATGCTAAAATTGCTTTTGCACGTGCGCCACCAGCTGAAGTTCCAACGCGGATTATATTCTCTAATTCTTTTCTATCATCTTTACCTGTTAGCTTTCCGTATAGGCTTTCTCTGCTCTGCAAAACTTCATTGGCAAGATTTACCAATTCTTCAATTTCCAATTTTTGTGCTTTATCTGAAACGTTGATGATGTTTGGTTGGAATTCAAGCGCACCCATCCCTCTTTCGCCAATATAGCAAAGTCGTTCAACTGGATTAAACGAACTTGCCTCACGCCCCTGTCTGGCAAGCCATGCATCTATTATTGCATTGCCAAATTTATCCGGCAATGAATCTGCCAACAATCCTGGCAAGCCCTTGAATGCTTCTCTTGGTAATTCAGGAAATTCATATGGCATATCACGAAGCGGCATTTTAATTGGAGAAAGTTCAATTCCGCTTTTTATAAAGTCAGGCTCATATTGAAAAATGCCAATATTACGTTCTGCAACCCAACTGATTGCACCAATATTCGTACCCCATAGCTTAACTATTGCATCGGTCATACTTCGTCATCTCCCCAAGCCCATTGAGATGCCTTGACTATTTTTTCTTTTGCCGAAGCACGTTGCCTTTCACGCCCTTTAAGTTTTACTCGTTCGATGGGGCGAACATCTGTGTCAGGAAAAATGGCAAATAATCGCTCTGTTAGATTCAAAGAATTAAAAACTTTAAGCAATGTCTCAAGCGATGAATTTTCGCCAGCTTCCAATCGCTTCAAAGTTCGTAAAGATATACCTGATAGTTTTGCCAAGTCTTCTTGTGCCATATTATGACCGAGCCTAAGTTTTGACACTCTTTTCCCAATATCTTTTATTTGCATTTCAACATTGCCAGACAAAACATATCCTCACTAAAAGTCATATATTACCCTATAGGCTAATTTTTATAATTAATGTGTAATATAATACACTTTATCACAACATTCAATAAAATTATATTAAGTGCAATATATCGCTCCTAATGACATGATTTTACCATAAGAGGCAATATATTGTATTGTTGAGCACAGGTAACAATTGCCTTAAAATAAAAATCATAGCTCAAATCGAATGAAAATTGGGCAAAGAGCGTAATTATTAGAGGGACGAAACGTTAGAAGGGCGACCTTTAACGCTGGGAAATATTTATATTAAATAATTCGTTCTCAAGATATTACTACTCCCTCGAATAAACCGACGTTGTAGAACCATATGGATCAAGCTCTTCCACTAAAATCTCTTTAAAATTATCAGGAGGAGGCCCTTTTAATGAAACATTTGCTGAAGCGATTGCCGCCTCATAAACATTTGAAAAACCAAATGTAGGCTTGCCTTTATAATATTTAGCAACATAGCCATTACGAAGCCCCTTCACCATGCTTCCAGTATTATATGCGGACAGGGCTGCGCGTAGAGCAGTCTCGCCAGGACCATAAATGTCAACAGCTTGGGCATAATTGGCAGAAAGAATTTTTGTACCGACACGAATATTGGTACATGGATCAAATATCGTCTCTGGGCTAAGACCAAATCTAGCCATATTTGCGCTATTTATTTGCATTAAGCCCATATCTATATTCTTACCCTCAGCGAGAAGACTGCGCGCTATACGTGAGGCTTCAGAAATATTATTGGGCTTACGTTTATTGCTACCACCATAATTCACCCCGATAGCATATGGATTACCTGCACTTTCAACCTGAATAATGGCTTTGACCGTGTCGGGGTGGGTATTATATGCGCATTGCGCAATTAAAGCGTCCAACATATTTTAGTTCCCCTTCTGAAAGTTAACCCTGAATGCCTCAAGCGGCTTTGTTGATTGCGAGCTTTGAAATTTATGAGCACTAACGTCTGGTTCTTTTTTAATTGGTTCGATTTTAGCTCTTCGCAAAAAGACAGGGTCTTGAAAATATAATGTTTGAGTTCCTTTAATTGGTGCATGTCCTGCCACAAAAACCAATACCTCCCCCGCCTCAATAATTTGATCTCGCGAATCTTTTCTTGGGGCTTTCAGCCTTAACGCTTCGTCTATTGTTAAAAGCGGTCGTGATAATTCATGATAGGAACGATTAACATTCTGAAGCACCGCACCAAACCTTGCTCCTGAAGTCGTAAAGTCTTCTTTAATTACTGTCATAGTGCCGCTCATACCGCTGAGCCATTCTGCGGTTTCAAGTCGGTTGGGTGCGAATGCAATCCTTACATGGCAATTGGCGGTTATGGTCTCGTCATTGCCATAACCAGTTTCTCGGCTTCTAAGTTGCGCCATATCTTGGCAAACAATATAGGCTTTTATTCCATAACCAGCTATAAAAGCCAAAGCTTCTTGGAATACTTCTAAGCGCCCATATGAAGGAAACTCATCGAGCATTAACAAAAGACGATGTTTATGTGGCGGCAATGGTTTGCCATTTTTGAACGTTAATTCAGGACGCAATAAAACACGTACAATTTGGTTCAATATCATACGGATTAGTGGCTTTAAGCGGTCCTTATCTTCTTGACGTATTACCAAATATAGACTGTGGGGTTTATCTGCATCCATCAAGTCTTCGATTTGAAAATCACTTCGGCCTATATTCGCGGCTATTAATGGGTCGCGGTATAAAGCAAGGTAGGACATTGCGGTTGATAATACTGAACCGCGTTCTTCTTCATGGCGATTGAGCATATCACGTGCCGCTGCAGCTACGCCTATATGTAGATTTTCACCATAAGCATCCTGCCATAATTGTAATTCAACTTTATTATCAATATCCTTTAGCGGCCTTGCTATTTTTCCAATCAAATGTTGATTAAATAACATTTCAGAATAATAGTCATCTATTGAACGTGTCGGATCTGAAAGCGCTAATGCGATATCGGATAAATTGACATTTCGACCACTTAGTTTTGATTTGTAATATTCATGAATCACTACCCCAACCAAAAATGCATGAGCAGTCTTTGACCAATGGTCGTTTAAACCTTTACCGTCTGGATCAACTAGAATGTTCATGGTGTTTTGAACATCACCGATTTCATGGCTGGTCTCAAAGCGAATGCAATCAAGTGGGTTATATCCCGCTCCACCTTCTGCGGAAGTTGGGTCGAATTTTATTACCACATTATTTGCATGCTGCGCTCTCCAACCAGCGCTCATATTATAAAGCTCACCTTTACTATCAAGAATTACGCAGCTCTCACCCCAACTAAGTAATGTTGGGACAATTAGGCTAACACCTTTACCTGAACGAGTTGGGGCAAGTAATAAAACATGTTCAGGGCCATTATGGCGAAGGTAATGTATATTGCCTTTTTTATCCGTCCAACCACCAACATAAACACCGGCATTAGAACCAGTATCCGAGCTCAAAAGGCCAGTTGCCATAACTTCTTGCTCATCTGCCCAGTGTGCGGTTCCATGAATACCATCATGTTGCTTTGGTTTGCGGCTAGCTAACCCAACTGTAAGTGCATAAACCACGAAGCCAGAAACTAATGCCAGCGCCAGATACAATTCAACAATAGTAAATAATTTTGGGAATTGGTTTCCAAACTTAAAAGCCCAAACCAGCCAATTAAATGGCATATAAGGCTGTTCCCATATAGGCTTACCTAAAGCATTATGATGATAAAATATTTTTGCTAAATATTGGGTAGCTAAAGAATTACAAATCAAAACATATGCAATTAGCAAAGGAACACCTATTAAAGCTCCAAATGAACTCTTTGGCTTTTCATTATGATTTGCCATCCTTTGCGCACTCCAACTTACATAATTGTCTCATTCCAATTCACGAAAGAAAATTATAGCAAGACACGCAATGATTGTGCCATATTCTTATCGCCCCCTATTTCTAGGTTTAATATTAGGCTTGATTGTTTGGTGTGTATCTATTTTGGGTTGGATTAACTTATTTTGGGATTTTTCTGCTTTCAAAATCGCAACCGCATCATTCAATGCTTTATCAGCAAATCGAACCACAAAATCTTTTGATGCTGCAACCATTATTAATTCACGCTTGAAGGCATCACTACCATTAACTCGCAAGCCCTTCCCCGCAAACTTCTCTTGCGCCAATGACAATGCAAGAAATGCTGAACCTGTTGTTACCGTTTCAACATTAAGCGCCTTACCGGTATCAAGCACTTTTCCACCATCTTTGATGAAATAAATAATATCACCATTACGCCGCACAATTGGCGACATATCCTTCAATATTATGTTTCTAGCCTCATGAATATCATCGCATTTAAGAATATTGCCTATAAATTTCTCTTTGCTTTTTTCATGGGCGCGCAATACTTCAAGCGCATTTTCATTACCCTGTGCAACCTGATTTTGAAGAAACTCCGGCCAAGTATATAAAGGGATATCCTTTTCGATTTTCGTTTTTTCATTAGCAAGAGAATTTTTATGAACTTGCCAAATCTTTGCTTGTTCAAGCTTTAGTTTTTGATATTCGGATTTCTTACTCAAACGCCCAAGTAAGTGATTATTTTTAATTAAAGATTTTTTGTTTAAAAAGGCTTCTTTTATAACTCTCGCCGCAAGTTCGCCTCTTTCATTCAATATTGCCTTAGCCTCGCGCCTGTTGGCAATTGATTGCAAACGGTTACTTTGGAATTTTGCAAAAAGTGGCGCCGATATTTCTTTATTAATCTTCGGTGTCTTGGAATATGATTTTGTCGGTATAAGTTTTGGTGAAGTTTGTGCGGGCTTAAACTCGCCTAATTTACTAATCAATGTTTTATAAGTAAGCCCTCGGTCAATCGAGCTGGCTTTAACCGCCACATCCTGCCCTATTGTTTTAATAACTATACCCGCTCCACGAAGCTTAAATTCAAGCCCTGTTTCAGCTGACTTAACATGAAATTCATCCCACGAATTTGATGCTTTAAATGCTTCTAACAATTGCGCCTTAGCATTATTTTTTATCCATGATTGCAAACTCTCGCCATTCTCAAAATTCAATCCATTATCACGAACTTCATAATTTGTTCTCCGGCTTTTGGATTGTGCCCCTGCCAATTCCCCATGATGAGTAATCATCAAGCCATGTTTTCTTTCTAACTCCGCACAAGTTCGCATCAACGCATTTTTATCATAAAATGGCTCAACGTTACGATAAGTTTTCGGGTGAACTTTATTGATGGCAATATGGACATGATAGTGATCCTTATCATCGTGCGCCGCAGATATTCTTTGATGTTCTCCTAGGCCAATAGATGCTACTAAATTATCTTCAATATCATTCAATATTTCACGACTTGGCTTCTCACCAGGGGGAAATGAAAATATCATATGGTAAGTTTTATCGGTCTTTGACCTGGTATTCATATCTTGAGTTATCATCATTGCCAGAACCGCATCACGCAATTCATCACTTGGTAAATTGCTAACCCGTACAAAATCTACCCTTGCACCATCACTTACCGCATCAGTGATGTAATTTATCAATGGCGGCCAATCTTGTGGCTGCCTGGTTTCCGGCAAGCCAACTATATAACCAGCTAAGACTGAAATGCTGGAAGTGCTAACTTTCTTTGTGACACGTTTAGCAATCAAACCGAACCTGCCTTCCGCCTGATTTCATCCATGGTGTTATCTATTTTTTCAAGTAAAGAGTGAATGTCTGAAACTTCCACATTGTTCTTCTCGCTAATCAATAATTTCAAAAATCCACCTAATCGTCCTAGTTCACCATTTATCTTGAGGAGATCCATTGCAACCGCGCCATCAAGCGCACTTCTAGTTCTTTGTCCAAGCCCAGATTTACGCAAATAAGCACTAACAGATAAATTGCATTCATCTGCCCGTCTTTCAATTATTTTCCTATCTTCATCACTTAGATAAACTCGTAAACTTTTCTCGCGATTAACCGTTCCTGATTTCATTCAACCACCGCCTATCATAAACCTCCACAAGGAATTTAAATAATTCTTGTCGAGTGACTGCCTCTTCTATTCTTTCATTCCGAAGCACGATAATCGTTGAGCAGAATGCGAATAAGAGGCTTTTTCGGTAATGAGGCTACAAATTCATTTGTAGGCTTACATTACACATCTTGCCCTACAATTTGCCACAAATTCCCAAGAATTCGACAAGATTCCCCAAATAATTGAAACTATTTGCGTAATTGCTGATTATGGCAGTTAATTGCGGAAATCAGCGTTATTTGGTGGTTTATTGCGTAATTTTGAATGAATTTAAAATTACGCGAAAATCACTCAAATTCAGATAGTTCGGGAGTATTTAATGGCACAGAAAATCCGCCCTCGAGTAGCGTTTTATTCAAGGCTTATTGACATCAAATCGATGATTGAAGGCTGCGAATTTCTTAAAGACATTCACGAAAAATATTTCCCAAATGGCGAAATTTCGTATCGCCAATTTTGCTATTATGTGAAGGAATTGGAGTTGATAAACCCGCTTCATTCACAGAAAAAATTTGCGGAAACAAGGCCCGTCGAAGCGACTTCTGAACCCACTCCCAATCGACAAGAAGTAAGTTTATTCCATAGCCCAACTTTGCAAAATCGTGACGAAGTCTATTGATAGGAGCGTTGAAAATGAACTCAATAAACCTCATTTTGCAGGCTAAAAATGACGTAGGGAAAACCTATATCGCATCAATCTTGGCTGAATATTTTCAGGCAATGGGTCACGAATTTCGCGCCTTTGACGCGGACAAATCCAAAAATTCATTTTTTAAATTTGACGGATTGAAAGTTGCGCCTATCGAAATACTGGACGCAAACCGACACCTCAACCCGACAACATTTGACAAGTTTTGGGCAGAAGCGATTTCACATAATAATAACTTAGTCATAGATACTGGAGGCGATATTTTCGAACCGTTAGTGCAACATTTTGTTAAAAATGGGTTCGATAATTTAATTGCTGAAAGCACAACTGAGATAATCGTGCATACCGTCATCGCTGGTGGCGACAGGCTCGATGACACCATAAATGGCCTAGTCACGCTGTGCAATAAATTACCTTTTAAGGTAAAAATAGTGGTGTGGTTGAATGAAAATTTTGGCCCGATTGAAGTCGCTGGCAAGCCATTTGAGGGGTTCAAAATATATGAAAATAACAAGGATAAAATTCATGGGATTATCAGAATTCGAGAGCAAAATTCTGACCTTTTCAAGGCAGATTTACTTAAGAAAAATACACTGAAAATGACCCTCTCTGAAGCGATTAAATCGGAGGAATTTTCTGAAGTTTCAAGTCGCAGATTTGAAGAATTTCAACGGGAGTTATTTGAGCAATTGGACATTGTTTTCGCGTCACAAATTGCATTGAAAAGGAAAACTGAAATGCAGAAAATTGTCGAGAATGTAGACAAAAAAACTGCTCCAAAGGCATTCGAAACCGATGCACTAATTTTAGGCCAAACCCTCAATGAAGAAGCTCTGGCGAAATATTCTAATGCAATTAATAAGGCTTTCGAAAAGCACTTAGACCAGCTAGCTTCAGCAAATGCGCTGCATTTAAGCGAAGCTAACCGATGCGCTGAAATTGTTATTACCCAAGCCGCAGAATATTTGACCAAGCACTTAAACAAAGCCGCAGAGGAAATCATTGCTAGCACTTCAAGGCTGCTAGCCGCGCAAATTATTGAGGCAAACAAGGCGGCAAATGAAGCCAAGAACGCGAGAAATTTGGCATTAATTGCCGCAATTATTTCCTTATTTTTTATTTCAGGCTTTTCATTGCGGCAATTTATGAATTAATTTGCTATATTTTGCTCAAGAGCAAGACAAATATTTGCGAAAATTTCACCTGCAAGATATGTTATATTATCATTTTCTACTGACTTAATCGTTCCGACAAATAAGTTCGGCGGGGAAAGAGCTTTCTTTGTTCCGTATAAGTTCCCCAGCTCAAGTATTTTTTTAGATAAATTACTATCAAGTATGGTCGCATCATGCTTATGGTCAAAACCGATACAATCCCAATGAATATCAGATTTATTTCGTTTGGGCTTAATAACTATATATGGGATTTGTAAATCTTTACATAAAGAGTAGTGCGCGTTTTGGTCTTCTAATTTGTTGCTAATAACCCAGGGTGGAAGAAATATGCGTTCAAAAACACTCTCGGAAACATCAAAATCTCCTTTGTAAGATTTATCAAATAGCCAATTTTTGAATGAGTCCTTATTAAAATCGAATAAGCGGTTATAGATTGTAGTCTTATTTGATAGGAAATCTCGTAACGCTGCGTTTGAACCAAATTTTAATCCGCGCGCGATTGCTTCGGTCAAATGAGATGACTTAACTTGCGGATAATCTTTCTTTAAAATTGATTTTAAATCTTCAATATTCTTTTCAATTAGAACAAATTTGCTCATAGCAAACCTCCTATTTAATCGTCAGGTCTGCCCATTACTCACCGACGAACAATTAGGTTGTTTGCCGAATACAAATTATAGATTTTTTTAACTAGGCAGCAGGTTTGGTAAAATCGAACCATAACAAACCTACCAAGGTTCTGATTTTAGTCAATATCAATTTTGCTGATACTAAGGCACGAATTTCCAATAATAGTTTTCAATTCATGACAATGAACTATTTATCCGCAAAAGCGGACTAAAAACCCACAAGTGCGGATATTTTGCCCTTTTTAATAGACATTAAAGTATTTTGTGTATATTATAATAGACAAAGAGGTATATATGAGAACCACGCCACCATTACCGTTACCCGTAAAGCGTGCCCTTCTAAAGCTAGGGGGCGATATTAAAGATGCGCGTCTTCGTCGCCGTATATCGACCACGACTATGGCAGAACGAGCCTTTATCACGCGCACGACTTTAGGCAAAGCTGAGAATGGCGACCCTACAGTCTCAATGGGAACGTATGCCACACTTTTATACATACTTGGCATCGCAGACAGGCTGACAGAACTTGCCGATATAAAAAATGATGAAGTTGGCTTACAATTGGATTCGGCACGACTTCCCAAGCGAATAAGAGAAAACCAATAAATGGAACATAAAATTTGCGTTTCAATTGATCTTGATGACCAAACCCATATTGTTGGCACATTATGGGCACGGCAAAATCGCGGACGCGAGTCATCTTCTTTTGAATATTCAAAAGAGTGGTTAGAAAATCCTAAGCGGTTTTCACTTGAACCAGCGTTGCAAATTGGGCGCGGTTCATTTCACACACAAAATAATCAAAGCATATTTGGCGCATTTGGGGATTCAGCGCCCGATAGATGGGGTCGTGTTCTTATTCAAAGAATGGAGCGGCGAACTGCTCGCGAAGAAAATAGACCGCCTAAAACTATATTTGAGATTGATTATTTACTTGGCGTTGGTGACAGAGCAAGGCAAGGTGCATTACGATTTAGCCTAGAAAATGGAAGCCCCTATCTTGCGATTGATGGTATAAACCCTATTCCGCCATTAATTGAAATACCAAAACTTTTGAATGCAGCTAACCGCTTTGCCAATGATGAAGAGACACCTGAAGATTTGCGGTTATTACTAGCCCCTGGCTCTTCATTGGGCGGTGCTAGGCCAAAGGCTTCAATCATTGATAAAGATGGAAGTCTTGCGATTGCCAAATTCCCAAAGCCTGATGATGAAATAAATATATCAGCATGGGAGGCTGTAGCTCTGACTATGGCGCGTGACGCAAAAATTCCAACGCCTGATTTTCGTATAGAGAATATAGACGGAAAATCAGTTTTGATCCTGCAAAGATTTGACCGTCAAAACGGCAAACGGATTCCTTTCTTATCGGCCATGAGTATGTTGGGTGCGGAAGACAATCAAACCCGATCATACATGGAAATTGCAGATGCATTGAGGCAATATGGCGCAAAGGCCGATGATGATTGTGCGCAATTATGGCGGCGCATTGTATTCAATATCATGATTGCCAATACAGATGACCATTTACGCAATCATGGCTTTTTATATGAGAAAAATGGCTGGCGATTATCTCCTGCCTATGACTTGAATCCTGTGCCGCTTGATATCAAACCAAGAGTTCTAAGCACCGCAATAAATGAGGTTGAAACCGAAGGTAATTTAGAAATAGCTTTAGAAGTTTCGAAGCATTTTGGGCTTAAACTTGATGAAGCCAAAAATATAATAAGCGAAGTGAAAAATATTGTTTCGAACTGGAAAAGCTACGCATTAAAGTTTGGAATTTCAAATAAAGAAATTGAACGTATGACCTCGGCGTTTGATACCAATGTCACAAACTAAAAAAATGACCACAAATATTAAACCAAAAAGAAGACTCTTTATAATTGGCAACGGATTTGATTTATATCATCTGAACGGTTCCAAACCTGATACTAGTTACAACTCATTTGCAGCACATATTAAAGCAAATAAGAAAGAACTTTTTGAGCTTATATGTCAATCATTTCCTCTATCATGTGATACTACTGACAGAATATGGGGTGAATTCGAGTCAGCTTTAGCAAATTTTGATCATGAATATGTGTTCGAAGAATGTAATGGATACTTAGATGATTCAGACCCTCACAGAATGGGTGAAGCAAGCTGGGAGGCGCAAAGACACATTGAAAAAATCTCGAAGGGGTTGGCAGAAGCGCTTAATGAATTCATTAAAGACGAAGTTAAATTTCCAATCCTAAAAGACAATATAAAATTGCCGCTCCCCCAAAATGAAGATGATTTATATTTGAGCTTCAATTATACCAATACTCTTGAGCGCTATTATCAAATTCTAGCTTCACAAATATGTTATATACATGGAAAAGCTGGAGAAAATTCCGCTTTGCAAATCGGACACTCTGTTAAGCCGCATTCTGCAACATCAGCCAGACCAATATTAGAAACAGCACCAGAAAATCTTACGGATGGAAAACGTGAACTGTGGGATGAATATATGAATGATAAGTTCAGTCAGTCCACTGAATGGGTTTACGACGAAATAGACATGTACTGGGCCTTGTCATTTAAAAACGCGAAAACCAATATCAAAAATAATATCAATTTTTTCGATAAAGCTCGCGAAATTGCCAACGTTTCAATTTTGGGGCATTCTCTGTCAGGTGTTGACCTGCCTTATCTTGAAGAAATAAGAAAACGTGCCTCTAAAGATGCAATTTGGCGGGTGTCATATTTTAGCGAAAACGATAGAGAAAAGCATAGACTTACACTGAATGAATTAGGCGTACATGAAGAATTTATTGTGCAGGCACCACTTGGCGCAATTCTAACTTCAACTTAGCAGATTTAGATCATCTTATAATTGCAGTTGCAAACAAACAAGGTATGCAACGAAAGGCAAAAAAGGCAAAATGACGGTAGATTACCGACGCGCCTAGGCGCATCGGTAAATATAGCGGGTTCCATCGATTGTGATTTCAGAATAGTCCATTGATAAGTCGCGTGCGATTGCGTCGTAATCGATATAGTATTTAAGCGATTGTGGAATTGTTCCATATAGGCCGTCTTCGACGAATTGTTCAGCAAGTTCGCGCATTGTATCGAATTGATAAATATCAACGTCAAAATCGTCGGGATTGTCACTTGATAGGTCGAATTTGTAAGCGCATTCACCGACTGCGATAATGGCTTTGAGCTTTTGACCTTCATCCCAATTTAGGGCTGCGTTGAAATATGCTTCGATATTGCATTGAGTGATATTGAGGGCTTCAAATAGCTTATAATCAATGCCTTCTCCCTCGATAAATTGGATTTCATATTCTTCAATAAGTGGGCCATTGAGATTGAATGATTTGGTGACATATTCATCAAGGTTGTGGAAATAGAAGCCGTTGGCTGTGAAATCATAAGGTTGTGCAAATAAAGTTGTCATGTCGACTATCCTTTTTGGGAAAATGGCGGGGGCTTTCGCCCCCTAATTTGCTTAAGATTTGGCTTCTGCGGTGCGCATGATGATGCGTCCGTTAAGCGGCATTGAGTTGAGGCTTAGTGTGTAGCCTTTGCCATCTTTGGTAGGCCAAGCGACGCCAATGTCGTTCCATCTTGCGGCTTCACCTTCACCGGTAACGGTGTAAAGACGATGAGAAGGTTTGGTAGTTTTAGTTTCTTTAGTCATTTTCATCTCCATTTAAGAAGCCGTCGGGACCATTCCATCGGGCTTCATGGGAATAAAAAGACCAGCCGCTAAGTCGGGTGGTTCAAGGCAGAGCGAAGCGAACAGGCGTGCTTAGTTGCACAAGCAAGCGCATTCCGAAAAGTGGCGTAGCGAATTCATTCGCGTAATCGAAAAAGTATTCAACTTTTTCGCGCTCATTTGTGGTTTTCGGATAAAATGCGCGTCATTGAAAATGTGCGCGGAAACGTGCAGCCTTGAACCAATCCCGCGAGGATGGTTATAAACCCATGAATGCAAGCACGAGGAATTAGTCCCCTATTCGGCTAAAGGGTGATGTATGCGGGGGAAACGAAATGCAAACCGAATAATAAACTGACCAATAGTTTCAGGTGAAAAATCAATCTGCAAGGAACGATTTTAATCGCCCCTGCCCCAAGATTTGGAGTGATCCAATCGGCCATCAACCAGACCCCAATGGACATCAAAATCGCACCAAGATTAATCCAAAATGCAAACCTAATGAATAGAAACGGGACGCATTCAGCCAATTTTATAACTGGAAATCGTCCAATGTTCTCCCATTTTCACTTTCGAACTTTTCATGCAAAGGAGTTAAATTACCAATCTCCGATATCCTAAACTTCCTAAAGCTCTGTCGAAGCTCACACCACGCGAATAAAAAATAGTCATCACCTGTTGGTTGTAGAGCTAAGGGGCGGATCCTTCTGTCTTCCAGTGAATCCTTGTAAGTGATTTGTAAAAAGGAACTTTCTTCTATTGCGTCATGTATAGAATTGATCAAACAGCCAAGTAAAACATCTTCTCGAAATTCATCACCGAGAAGTTCAGTTACCACATTATCGGAAATTGAGGGGATTATATGATTTTGAATGCTTTGCATTAGTTCAATTGTATCGGTATTGCTATTGAGGCTCTCTTGGAATTCCAAACAAGAATTGCTAGCACCGAATACTAAACTAGGGAAATCGATGCCAGAATTCAACAATAGATAAATTGTTCTAAATTTACATATTCGCAATTGATTAGAATAATTTACTATCATCCCATTTTTATCGCGATAGCGGGAAGCCAGATTGCCAAGATTTCTTCGATATGAAACAGAATGCCCATTTCTGTGCATTTTCAAAGTAATATCATCTAGTCTTTTTGATAGAGTCGCTAATTCTATTGATAAGGGTATTAAGGTAAGTTCCGCCCAAGGAAAACTCTGAAACAATACATTTAGGACATTTTTTGTATAATCAATATCCAGTTCCAATTTAAGCGAATCGTTTTCTTTCAGATGCTTTTTTGCTAATTCAATTGCTTCGACCAAAACCGATGTTTCTGAAACTGAAAATGGTAATTCGCAACGTGCAATTGCATTTTCAATGTGCCATTTTTGATGCCAATAGTATTTTGCAAAAATTAATTCTTTGGCGACCACGGTGGCTAATTCGAGAAACTTTGCAGTTTCAATTCGTAATGTGAAGTCATCAGCGCTGAAATTTACAATTTCAGCTAAGACTGAAATGGCGTCGTCAAGTGTAGAAATTTTCGGGTATTTGTTTCTAAGTTTATCAAATTCCGAAATTGACGGTATAAATCTGTTAGTGCCATATTCGGGTATTCTGAAATTATTTTTTCTAAATTCATTTACAGCTGGTATGGCTGAATTCACACGCTCCTTTGACAAAGAACTTGGCGGTTCTGGCTTATCTTTACATATTTCAATTAATATCTGTTTGGCTATTGCAACATGGCCAGAAAGCAAACTTTCAGCCGCTTTTACCCAAGCCTCATAGTTTTGCTCTAGCCAGAATGTGTCACTTTCCAAAAACAATTCAATCATTGAAAGGAACTTGATTTTTTGCCAATTAGAATAATGAATCAGCCTTAATATTTCTTCGTCATTTGGGAAAATTATTTTATCGTATTCTTCTACAAAACCCGAAGAAGTCTTTGGGATTTCACCCAAAGATCGTGACAAACCATGCTTATAAATTTTAGTTGATTTGCATTTTGGGCAATTTACCTTTTCAACTTCTGAAATGACCCAATGCGTCCGTTCGTCACCGCATTCGCAAGCGGTTCTGCGAGCCAACTTCCCTTCGCTAATTTCTTCGATTTTACCAATAAAATGAATAAGCATTGTTCAATTCCGAAAGTATTAATTTCTATTCACTTTCGTCTAATCTATTTCCAAAAGTTAACTGCGTCTGCAAATTGCAAACTGCTACGCTCAGCCAATAAAAGTGTTTTTCCAAATCTGTGCCATTTCTATCCGACAATTCACAAATAGCTTCGAATGAAGATTCATAATGTCTCAAATTTTTGAAAATTATCTCGTTTTCAACTGAATTCCCAGATCCATCAGAACTTGTTCCCTTGACTCTCAATTTTGAACAAATGTATTGAACGGTTCCGAGCAATTTTAATCTTTCAATAACTTCCGAATTTCTTGCTTCATTCGAAATAAGTTCTAAGCTTGCGATCGCTTTTTCTATTCTCATAATAATTTCTCCACACAATATTACTCAAGATTGGTGAGCTTTTTTACTAAGTCAAGCTTAAACAATGCTATTGATATTTAATGTCAATTTAAATTTTCGACTATTTAATAAGCAAGTTTACTTCTAAAATTTTGACCATTTTCTTAATTATATGAATAGTCGAGCGATGGCTTTTTTTGGCGAGTTTAGATTTCAGGCATTCAAAAACGCACCATTTCCTATAAAAAGGCACTTCAAGTATTTTTTTAGTGGGGGACTTTAAGAGCGCTGCGAACACCACGTGTTGTATCAAATTCTGCGTCCTTACAATGTTTCATTTAGATTTTAGCGAAATGAAATCATGTTATGCCGCCCCTTAAAAAAGGACGGGATGGTTTGGAAATGGGTTTTGAACTTTGAATTGGCTTTGGCGGGAATGATTATTTAGCCATTCGAAGGCAAATTCTTCGACACTATCAAAATTATCAACTTCATTGGCAATGGTTATAATTTCTTTATAGCCGCATTTGCAATCTGGAAGTGATGCGCGATTTAGGCTTTCGATTTCCACACGGGCTTGCCAATTTCCATCATCAAATTGGATAAAATAGCGATCAAAGCGGATTTCGATATTAATGCCATTCCAAATTTTGCGTGTGATTGAGAAGTCTTTTTTCATAACTGCCTCCGATAGGATTGATTGTACATTTGACGGGGCACTTGCGGCAGGTTTTTAGAATTTGATTGTCACCATCGGGGAACGGCTTGCCCGTTGACAAGCAAATCCAACCTGCCAAACACGTCAATTGTAATGGACATTCAAGCAAACTTTCGAGCAATGATTATGAAAACTTCGAAACAACAAATCGTGATAAAATGACATATATCGCCAATCCCCAATCGCTATTCAAATTGATGAAGCAAGGCAATTAGAGGCAAGCAATAATCGGAGCCAATCGCCCAGGCTTTTGCAAACTCGACAGAAATTATAAAACCAAAATGAAGCTGATTTGATAGTCTGTGAATTTCAATGGCAAAACATTCTCCCCAAATGCTTATAACCAAAAAAACACCAAAACACGCCTTTTTCTCGGGCGGTCAATTTTCGATACGTTTGATAATTATGGTTGGAATTTGCTATATTGCGCGGCTAACTAATTTTACCGTTCGAGCCTTGTCGCAATAATCATAATAATGCTTCTCTATAAATTTTACGCATTTAGTTTTAACCACTAAATCGGCTATTGGAACATCAATTTTCAATTCTTCGGCAATCGCCTGCGCCAATTCAATTTGGGCTTTGGAACTTGGTCGATTTTCTGGGCTAAGGCACAAAGGCAATGTATCGGCCATTTTATCGGCAGTTTCGCACATTTGCGATTTACCATCTGGTAAAACCATTTGCTTTATAAGCGCATCAATTACAAACTGTTGTAATTGAAAAGAAATTTCCACGCCATTGAGATTTAGTGAACATTCAAAACTTGCAAAAATATCGCGATTTTCCATCTAAACCTCAAACAATATCCCAAAATGGGTTTATTCTAAATTGGGATTATACCCCTTCCCTTGAAATATCAAGCGGAAAATATGAAAAGCCTTAACAATCCCAAACAATTAATTTTTCAAGATATGATTAGGGAAGCAAGGCTAAATGCTGGCTTAACACAAGCCAAACTTGCGGAGAAACTTGGAAAGCCACAATCCTATATTGCCAAATACGAAACTGGTGAACGCAGGCTAGATGTTATTGAATTGCTGGACATTATTGACGCAATTGGCGGCGATGCCGCAAAATTCATAACCGCGTTTAATTCGGCAAAAATTTCGGAAAGAGAATAGATTTACAGCTCCAATTGAGCAATTTTCGCTTGAGGTTCTACATTATTTAAAAGCCGAAATTAGATTTAAGAACTAATCATAACAAACAAAAGACCATGGACACGACACAAAGTATTAACATTAAAACCGCTTCAAAAATTCCTCAATACAGCTTCTATATGTCCGATTTAGGTGTATAATGCCGTTAATACATTTTTTTTTAAATCATATTAATGAATTTTCGAATCAGTCAGAGCTTTGCTTTTTAGCGAGCTAAATTAATTGTGAGTGCATAATGGCGACGGCAGAACAAATTAAATCTTTAATACGTTCTCATTTTTCTGAAGAACCAGAAAGATTTCATACTATTGCACTTCAAATTGCTGCGCATGAAGCTAAACAAGGCCATGCGGCAATCGCCCATGACATTCGAAATTTAGTGGACATGGAACGAAAAAAGGCTGGCCCAAGAATTATTTCGTTTCCACGAGACCTGAAAGGACTTGTGCTAACTGAAGACCCCAACACTTCAAAGCAAGTGCTTGTTATGAGCGATGAATTAAAAGCTCGCATTGACCAGATTATCCATGAATTCCGGCAAAGGGCAAAATTAAAATCTCACGGACTCCAGCACAGACGTAAAATATTATTAATTGGTCCACCGGGCACTGGAAAAACCATGACAGCTAAAGTGCTCGCGCACGAGCTTAGAGTTCCACTTAACACTATACAAGTGGACCGCTTAGTTACAAAATTCATGGGAGAGACAAGCGCTAAATTAAGGCAAATTTTCGATTTTATGTACGAAAATGTGGGTGTTTATTTCTTTGATGAATTTGATGCTATTGGAGGAAATAGGTCAATGGAAAATGACGTCGGCGAAATGCGGCGTGTCTTAAATACTTTTTTACAATTCATTGAACAAGACACTTCAGATAGTTTACTTATTGCGGCAACCAACAACCCTCAACTTCTGGATTCTGCGTTATTTAGACGATTTGATGACGTTTTATATTACAAGAACCCAACTGAAAAAGAGATTGAACTAATAATTCGAAATAGGTTAGAATTATTTATTCCCTCGAGGTTCAATTGGAATAAAGTGATAACTTGCTGCAAATCGCTAAGTCAAGCTGAAATAGTTATGTCGTGTAATGATGCAATTAAATCTGCAATCTTAACAGACAAGTCAAAAATTACTGCAGCTGATTTTATTTCTAAAGTGGAAAATCGTAATTATCAGCACGTAGGGTAATAAAGCGTCTTATGAAACGAGAATTGCCGCATATTAAAAATGAATTTAATCCCGAAGTACTTGGTTTCACATCTGTAAGCTCAGGTGGAAGCGGGTTTGAAATTCCGTCAAGAAATCGAATTTCTCATGGTGAACGAATTCAAAATTATTTGCGAGACGCATGGGCGACTGCAAATACAGAAAAGGTTGCAGTGCATTCAACCCGCGCTGGTACATATCTCGAGTTCGAAAGTAGCACTGATTTCAACCTAGTCGTCAAAAGCCTGGAAGATGCCAGGTATAGTGTAAGGCTTTGCAATGTAAGGGAGGCAGGGATCGTCAAAGACGATGGAACCCGCCATAGCACACAATTTGCCACTGTTTTCGTTCCAAACGGAATGGAAAAAGTATTTGAGTCAAAAATCAACGATTATTTGACCAAAAATACTAAAGCCGAGAAGCCAAAAAATAAGCCTCTTATTGAAAGTATAGAAGAACTTCGAAACGCTCTAAGCGTAGACTCATTTTGGACAGACGATAGAAGCCTTATCCCAGCAGCTGATGCAGAATGGTGCGAAATTTGGCTGCGCAAAGAAAATGTCGAAGTAATTGGGGAATTTGAGCATTATATTCAATCAAAAAAAATTGAAGCAAAAGCAGGAATTTTAAATTTCCCTGAGCGAGCGGTGAAAGTAATAAAAGCTAATAGGGAGCAACTTAGCGAATTAACAAGAAACTTTGCATTTATAGCGGAATATAGAAAAGCGAAGACTACAGCGGACTTTATACTGTCTATGAAGCCATCTGATCAATCGGACTGGGCGAAAGATTTACTCACTCGCACAACATTTAGTAACACTAATAATGTCTCCATCTGCTTGTTGGATCATGGCGTTAATAATGGACACCCATTACTTCAAAAAGTTCTTTCTATAAACGACTGCAACACAATTTCCACTAGTTGGGGAACCTCGGATGGACATCCGCATGGTCACGGGACCTCTATGGCAGGGCTTTTAGCCTATGGTGATTTAAAAGAAAAACTTGAAACGCTGGACCATTTATCAGTTAATCATGCTTTGGAATCTATCAAAATATTTCCGCCCAAGGGAAGCAACCCTGCTGAACTGTGGGGATACATAACCCAACAAGCGGTAAACATCGCCGAAATTAGCGCGCCTGAAAGAAACCGTATCACTTGTCTGCCTGCAACTTCTTCTGATACTAGAGACAGAGGGCGTCCGACATCCTGGAGCGCTGCAATAGACCAAATGTCTTTTGGCGAAGTCGAAAATTCCCAGCGCTTGGTTTTTATTGCGTCCGGCAATTTTGATTCATCGGAAAATTACATTCCTTACCCAGATTCACTACTTACAGATTCTGTACATGACCCAGCACAATCGTGGAACGCTGTCACAGTTGGTTCTTATACTGAATATGACCATATTTCCGATTCAACATATTCTGGATACACACCGATAGCTGGCAAAGGACAAATATCGCCTTTTACTACTACGTCTTTAACTTGGGAGACTAAATGGCCAATAAAACCGGAAGTCGTGTTTGAGGGTGGGAATGCAGGTATAGAAAAAAGTACAAATTTTTGTACGACAATGGATGATTTATCATTAATTTCGACACACTTTGACTTCAATTCACGACAATTTAGCGACTTCAGCATGACGAGCGCATCAGTTGCATTAGCTGCTAATTTTGCCGCAAAAATCATGTGTGCTTATCCATTATACTGGCCAGAGACTGTTAGAGCATTAGTAATACATTCTGCGGAATGGCCCAATGCACTTAAAAGCCAAATTATTGGCACCAACAATAATAAATCTGAATTTGGTAAATTGCTTCGGGTTTGCGGTTACGGTGTACCAAACTTTGAAATGGCGGCGTATTGCGCAACGAACAGTCTCACTTTGGTAAACGAAGCCGAGATAACTCCTTTCAAAAAGGATGGTAGCACTTACAAAACAAATGAAATGCATTTCTACGATCTTCCTTGGCCAACCGAAATTTTAGAAACTCTTGGTGAAGCAAATGTTGAAATGCGAATAACTCTCAGCTATTTTATTGAACCTGCACCAGGTGAAATTGGTTGGAAGGATAGGTATCGTTATCAATCACATGCATTGCGATTTGACGTATGTGCGCCTGGCGAGGATAAATCTACATTTCTAAAAAGAATTAATAAGCAATCTCGCGAAGACGACGATGAAAAAGTTACAAGTTCGTCAGCAAGTAGTCATTGGACTATTGGTGCTCAACAAAGAAACAAGGGCTCGGTTCACTCCGATATATGGAGAGGAACAGCAGCGGAGCTGGCGAGTTCAAATCTAATTTCTGTTTACCCAGTCGTGGGTTGGTGGAGAGAGCGGCACAATCTAAAAAAATACAATAATTCAACTAGATATTCGCTTATTGTTTCAATTTCTACGCCAGAAAATGATGTTGATATTTATACACCCGTTAAGGCAAAAATCAGCTTACCTGTTCCTATTCCAGTATAAAGTTATTTCTGTTAGGCCAATTGCCCCTCAAAATAGTGACAATTGACACGATCTGGAAATATGATTTTGCCAAGCGATATTATCCTTGGCTTCACCATCAAGCCACATTTTGGCATATTCAACCGGTCCGCCGAATTCTTCAATAAGGCATTTTGCTGTGAAATAAGATTTATAGCCAGTTTCGGTAATTGGCAATGGCTCGCGAGTTTTGCTCATAATTTCTAAATGAACAATTGTAGTTTGCTCATCGACTTTGGCAACATAATCGCAGTAACGAATTTCAATTTGGATATTTTGCCATATAATTGGATAAGTTTCGTATTTTTCAAAAGGCTTATTCATAACGCTCTCCGAAATAATGAGGATTTACAGAATGCGGCTTGATTTGAACCAAGCCGCGTATCGTTAAGTGTCACCACCAAGCGTAATAAGCGACTTGCCGACCTTGGGCGAGCGCTTCCCGTGCTTTGGCGATAAATTCGAGGTCGTCTTCAAGCTCTTCGCCAGTGGTTTCACCAAAGAAGAAACCAGAAGTTTCGGGAAGGTCTTTTGCCTTAATATCTTCTTCAAGCCGATTAATGTCTTGCTCGGTAAGTAAAACCGTCGCGACATTGAAATCTTCGTTTTCTCCGCCATTTTGGAAATAGAGGTCTTGCATCCAGCCGTGAAGATTTGGGTGTTTGCGCCAATAGTGAAGGTCACTGTATTTATCTTCGTCTAATTTGAAATCAGTTGCTGGACGATTATCGTCTTTTGCGATTGAAACGGCATACATATCTAGTCCCATTTTAAGTCTCCTTATCTTCAGCCCGCATGATTGCGCGACTGATGAAGACAAAGGGCAGCGGCAACTCACGCCTTCAACGCACGAGCTTGCGAGCAGAGTTTATGCTTGAAGGCATTAGTGAGTGGCTGATGCGAAGGTCGCCATATTCAGCTAGCTTATTCGATGGCTGAGATTGGAGAAGTTTGGGAAGATTATTTGCTTGAACGCAAAAGCTACCCCCATTCATTGCTTATTGATACGACGAATATTCACTAATAACTTTGGCACCTTAACCCGCCCGAGCGATACACTCGCTACATTTCAAAGTGGCAATAAGATTAATTTGCGGCTGGTATTCATTATAGGCTGAGCGCGCGAGATGCTTGAATGAGCTGCAAGGCAACAAGTTCCCATGAATAACTATCCGTTCTGATTGAAGAGCCACAATGGCTTGGAGAGATTACTGGCAGGTATTATTGCTTGTATATGCTTAAGAGAGAGAGAGCCGCCGAATAACGAAGTGCCGCTAGGCTTAGCTGATTGGTAGATTTATGCCGTAAAGGCGGTCGCTAAATTGGCGGGCAATTTGCTTGGGATTTTGCATAAAAGTGGTTCAACTTTTAGACTTGCAAAATAGGGATTTCCGAATGGTTTCAGTTCTGTAACCTAGTATTCATCATCTTCATCGTGATTTTCATATTTATCACGCGATTGGGCTGACCTGCGGACATTGATTGCTCTGGCATCAAGGGTATTCTTGATGTGGGCTGCGTAAAACTTCTCTATCATCTCAACTGATGTGCGACAGTTCTTGGCGATTTGATAAATATCTGCACCTTCCATAAGACGAAGGCAGATATAGGTATGACGTAAACTATATGATGTGCGTGGTTGACCATCACGGTCATATTTAAGCCCTGCCTTATCTAGGACCTGATTGAACATTTTGAGATTGCTACCAGGGAATAATAAATCTGTACGCTTTGGTAGAATTGCTGGTGATGGCTCTTCTCCTTTTCGTAAGCGAGCTTGTGGCTGCGGCATTGGCCGTGCCAACATTCGCTCATACACGCGAACCGCCCCAGGCATGGATTTGCAATAACCAACACCACGTTTACCACGTACCTCTATTTCAAGGATGCGCTCCCCAGTTGCACCATCTTTAACAATTGCAACATCGCGGTGTTGCAATAATTTTACTTCATCTGGACGAAGACCAGTATTACCCATAAATAGTACGAAATCATGTAATTGTTCGGCATTCCATTTATAACGTGGCGAAATGGTTTTGGCATGCTCACGGGTTGCCCGATATAATTCTTTATACTCATTAGGACTAAACCATGCCCGATGAACTATCTTGCCTTGTGATTTATAAGGTGGCGTTAAATTCGGAACATGTTTAACCCAACCATGTCTTGCAGCCGTTTTAAGCACTTGGCGCAAGGCAACTATCTCATCATGTATTGTTGAACGTGACGGTGGCTTAATATAGCCTTTGGGGGCATTCTTTGGCTGCCGCCCAGCTTGAGTGGCACGATATACCCTATAATCTTGCACACGACCTTCTGTAATCTGCGAAATTGGCATATCACCAAAATATGGCAATAAATGAAGCCGCAATCTAATCTCATAGCCTTCAACCCATTTCCTACTTCTTTCGCCTTCTGTGATAGTCTCATATTCAAGCATGAATTGCTCCGCGACATCGGCGAATGTAATTTCACGCGGTGCATCTTTCTTAACAAGTTCGCCAGTGCGCTCAGCACCAAGTAGTCCTAAAAACCAATCCTCAGCAAAGGATTTGGCAGACGCCAGACGCTCTTCCTTAGTGCTTATTCGATATTGTTGCCCACCTACCGAACAAGAGCACTGCCAATATTTGCTATTTGGGCGCTGAAATAGCTGCACCCTTCCACCCAAAATTTCATGATTTGACATGCCAAAAATCCTTCACATAACCCTTAAAGGAGTTGAAATTGCACAGAGTCTATCAGGTTTTTGTGGATTGTCAAAAGTGTGCTAATTATGTGCTAGCGATTTTAACGCAAAAAAGCCCCAATTTGATGATGGGGCTATTTTTTAACTTATTGTTTTATTTGAGGATTTTGGGTGCGGGGGCAGGATTTGAACCTGCGGCCTTCAGGTTATGAGCCTGACGAGCTACCGGGCTGCTCCACCCCGCGATAAAATTGGTGCTGACGAAATTGTCAGCGAAGGAACCATTGGTGGG
>NZ_JAHWUS010000003.1 GCF_019455445.1 Pseudaquidulcibacter saccharophilus | reverse complement strand
CCGTACCGTTGGCGCGGGCGTTGTTGCTTCTGTAATCGAATAATAGATTACACAATCTAATTTAAAAAACCCCAGTCAATCGACTGGGGTTTTGTTTTGTAAAGAATACAACAAAAATTATTTAGCCATTCTAACCTTTGTGCCATTGCTAAAAATTGCAAGCATTTCAGTTTTACCGGTTGGTTTTGCGTCTTTAAACTCTTCAGATTTGATTTGATATGTCATCATTGGGTCTTCGGTAGTTATCAAAGTATATTTATAACAAAGCTCTCCGATCGCTTTTTCACGTGCAACAATCTTATCTTTAAGGGCAGTAAGTGATGGACTATCACGTTTCTCTATTTCAACTGCGACATCTGCAATATCATCACTGGCGTTATACGCGGTGATTTTTTCTGGGTCCGCCGTAGTGTGATCTACACAACTATAACCATTCTTATCGCCATAGCGAAGTTTATAAACAACCTTGGTAGGTGTACCATCCAATTTGTCTAATTCCATAAAACTCATGGTGTAATGCGCGTATCTTGATGTTGTGCGACAAGATATTGTTTCACCATTCTTTTGCGGTGAATAACAAGCAATCGCATAATTATCGAAATTTTTAATCATTTCATTATGGGGAATTGCATTATCACTGTTTTGGCCTTTGACATTGTCAACAGGCCCACATGATGTAAGCGCAAAAACAGGTATAATAATTACCCCAGACAACGTAAAAATATGTTTGATTTTTGAAAACATGATGTATCTTTTTCGTGCTATTATTTGTTATTACATAATGGCGTTATTTCATAAATTTTACAAACTATAAATTCGGGATAGACTAATGAAATCTTATAAATCTATTGTGCTTTACTCTGCGTTGGCATTGATAATTGCACAGCCATCAATGGTTTTTGCAAAGGAATATAACCCCACTTTCAATAGTGCTGACCTGGTAAAAGATATCAAAATACTTGGCTCGGATGCATATGAAGGTCGTGGCGTTGGCACACCAGCAGAAAAGAAAACAATAGATTATATTGCAAAAAATCTTGCAGAAGCAGGATTTTCACCTGGTGGCGATAATGGAACATGGTTTCAAGACGTGCAATTGCGCCGTTTCACACTTTCTGATTCCAAGGCATCTTTAAACCTTGGCGATAACGGCACAAATCTAGAAGTTGGCAAAGATATAACTATTTCAACCCGTAACGCCACCAAGGACGTCAATTTTGATAAAGTCCCATTGGTATTTGCAGGTTATGGAATTACCGCCCCAGAACGTGGCTGGAACGATTTTAAAGATGAAAATGGCAATAAAATCGATGTAAAAGGCAAAATAATAGTTGTTTTGGTAAATGACCCTGATTTCTATCAGCCAGAGCTAAATACTTTTGGCGGCAAGGCAATGACATATTATGGCCGCTGGACATATAAGTATGAAGAAGCGGCGCGTCAGGGTGCATTGGGCTGCATAATCATTCACGAAAGTGATGCCGCTGCTTATGGCTGGGAAACCGTTAAAAACTCAAATACAGGCAAAAAAATAGATATTATGCGTGACCCAACGTCACCTGCTGGCCCTGACATGGAATCATGGATTACATATGATACAGCGCAAAAAATGTTCAAAGGCGCAGGCCTTGACTTAGAGGCCTTAAAAGTTGCGGCACGTTCAAAAAATTTCCACGCCCAAGAACTTAAAAACGTTACCTTATCTGCATCTTTTAGAACCAATGTCGAAACAATTACCAGCCATAACGTAATTGGCATTCTAAAAGGCAAAACTCGTCCTAACGAATATGTTGCATATTCTGCGCATTGGGATCACCTCGGAATTGGTTTGCCTGATAAAAAAGGCGATAAAATTTATAATGGCGCTCTAGATAACGCATCGGGCGTAGCATCAATATTGGAAATTGCCCGTGCATATAAAAAAGCACCACGCCCGGACAGGTCAATTATCATGTTCTCTTGGACAGCGGAAGAAAGCGGGCTTTTGGGTTCGGAATATTATGCAAGCCACCCGATTTATCCGCTTGCAAAAACTGTTGCTGGCTTCAACATTGATGGAATTAACATCGCCGGAAAAACAAAAAATATTGAAGTTACCGGTTACGGTCAATCAAGCCTTGAAGACGACCTCGCAGTTTATGCCAAAAAACAGGGGCGTTATATTTCACCTGAAGATACCCCAGAAGCAGGACATTTCTTCCGTTCAGACCACTTCCCTTTTGTTAAACGCGGCGTTCCAATGCTTGCGGCTGGCTCTGGCGTAGATATGCGTAATGGCGGCGTGGCGGCCGGTAAAGCAGCCAATGAAGAATATCTAAAGGCACATTACCACCAACCTTCTGATGAGTACTCGCCGACTTGGAAACTTGATGGCGCCATCGAAGATTTGCAAATCTATTTCAAAATGGGATATGACCTTGCAAACTCAACAAAATGGCCAGAATGGAAACCAAATTCTGAATTCAAAGCAGCACGCGATAAAAGCGCGGCTGACAGAAAGTAATAAATAAATCTAGTTCATTGTTAAATCCCCGGTTCAAGTAATCGGGGATTTTTCTTGACACAAAAAAAGACCCGGTGTTGCCACCGGGTCCTTGTTTTCAGAACTTAGAACTTCTTATTGGAAGTCAAAAGTTACTTCTGCGCGACGGTTCAAAGGCTCTTTAACGCCGTCACCAGTTGCAACAGCTGGTTTAGATTCACCGAATGCTTCACCAGTCATGATGTCAGCAGGAACGCCTTGACCAACAAGAGCGTCACGAACGGTAGTTACGCGTTTTTGTGACAATGCAATGTTGTAACGTGCTGAACCAGAAGTATCTGTGTGACCTTGGATAAGAGCTGATTTATAGTTGCAGCCTTTAGCTTTGATGTCAGAAACTTCGTTGCTGATTACTGAAGTAGCTTCAGGAGTTAGGTTGTATTTGTCGAAGTCGAAGTAAACAACGAATGATTTACCATCACAAACAACAACTGGAGGAGGAGTAACCACAGGAGGTTGCTCAACAACTGGAGGAGCTGGTGGTGGAGGTGGTGGTTCAACTACTGGAGCAGCAGGAGCAGCAGGAGCAGCGAACGCATAACGAAGACCTAGACCAACGATGCCGCCAGAACCCATAGATTCACCAACAGAACCAGAAACGTTCAAAGGAACAGTTGCAGAACCGCCAGTAGCGTTCGTACGGTAACGGCCAGTACCTTCAAATGAAAGATCAGGAACGTTCAACCATTTATAAGAAATGTCAGCTGACAATTGGTCAGTAAGTTTCAAACCAAGACCAGCAATCAATTGCCATGCAAAAGCGTTGTCTGCATCGTTTACAGAAACAGCAGATGCTTTAGAAAGAGCAGCGTTACCAGTAGAAGTACGGTCATAAGAATAAGCTTTTGCTTTTACTTTTGCAGCACCAACACCAGCACCAACGAATGGATTAACTTTGCCGTCTTTGTTGAAGTCATAAAGACCGTTTAACATAGCAGTCCAAGTTTGAGCAGAACCCAAAGTTGAGTGAGTGCCGTTGTCGTCAAAATCAGCAAAACCATTTGCCAATTCGCCTTCAAGGCGGAAACCGTTGCCGAAAGCATAGCCTAGAGAAGCTGCGCCACCCCAGCCACCATTACCTTTAGCACCATTACCAATCATGTATGGAGATGCGCCAGCGCCAGTAGGGTTAGCAGGTGCATCAAAATCAACACCACCGTTTAGTGAATAAGCACCGGTCAAACCAGCATACCAACCTTGGGCTGAAGCCGCAGACGGTAGAGCAGCAAATGCCATTAAAGCAGTCGCGCTAAGCAATAAATTTTTCATGGGTATTTCCCTCTTTAAGTAATATAGCGAAAGTCGCTTAAAAAAACGCTATAAACGTTTCATCTATCTCAATAGCGAAAAGTATAAAATGGTCAACCTTTTTGTTTGTTATACCATTGTGGTTTAACATCATTTTGAGGCATATTTTAGCTATATTTAGTGCATTGTTGCAGCAATAGCACAGAAACTGAACGGATTATGAACGAACCATTCATAGAGCCATCTCTTCTAATTCGCCTGATTTTCAAGCAATATTTACGACGTACATCACATTCATCATTGTAAACATTAAGTTTTTTGCGTTCATATTTTTCTTTATTATTTTTTTATTATTACGCAGTCTAACCTGTTCTTTTATTTATGTGTATCATGCGTGCAAAGGAATGTTGCATAAAAAACAATGCAATTTCGCATAAAATCAATATTTATTTTAAAATAAAAAAAGAATCTATATTTAGTTTTATTTATAAACTTCGCCGCGTTTCGAACTATATAATTGCAAAATCATATTAAAACGCAAAATATATTCGGGCAATAAAAAACCCGCCTCTAGGGCGGGCATTTATTGGCTGGGGTGGGAGGATTCGAACCTCCGAATGCCGGTACCAAAAACCGGTGCCTTACCGCTTGGCGACACCCCAATGATTTGAAGCAGTGCAAATAAAGGGCATTGATTTAAGTTTCAAGTCCCAAATGCGGTTATTTGTGTAAAACTAATTGATTAATTACAGATAAACCAACTGTTTTTATGCTGGCTTGTTCACCATAAGCCAAAAAACAACAATTATTGCGGGAAATGCAAGGCTTCCTAACAAGATCCACCAAAAATCTAATTTCCAATATTTTTCAGAAAGCACCCCTTCCCTTGTTGCTTTTTGCAAGAGTTTTTCCATTTGAATTTGAATAAAAACCACCGGAAGCCAACATATCCCTGCAAAGAAATATAGAAACAACCCCCACCAAAGCCATCTTTGTGTAAAATCTAGTCCATTTATATTCATCATCCAAAGACCAGTAATTAATTGTACAATCACGGATGGTGTCGTGAATATATAATCGGCAATAACAACAAATTTAACCGCAAATGCCATTTCTGCAATTTGCCTTCTACGGTTTGCCATAAACATATAGAATGCAGAGCCAATACCGGTTCCAAACAATATCGTAGAACTTATAACGTGAATTGTTTTTAAAGTCAGGTAATCCATTTGCGCTATTGATTTAAAAATATACATTATTCTTTCGATACAATTATTTAGTGATTCTTGAAATATGGGCGCAAACCAACCTATCTTTGAAAAAGTATTTGGCGACGATTGGGATAAAATGCCAATCATTTTTAAAAAGCATTATCAGAATCGCCCGTATTCTAATGACATTACAAATACAAAAGGCGTTATGAACATTTATATCGCGCCAATTTTACAACCAATTGCCCCGTTTTTGGCATTGACCCAAACTTTAATTGCCAAAAAAGGCGATAACATTGATGTCTTAGTTAAATTTAAAAGCGGTGAAAACGATGAATATTTCCGTTTTGAGCGGGAATTTGCTTTTCCCGATAAAACACGCCGATTCTATTCAACAATGGAGCGTGTAGACGATAAAATGATTATTGAATGGACAAAAAGTGGAATCGGTTGGGGGTGTGAGTTTAAATACAAGGACAATCAAGTATCCTTGTTGCATCGCGGTTACTTTATTAAATTATTTGGAAAACCAATACGCATCCCAATTGAATTAATTGCCGGACGTGGTTTTGCATATGAACGCGCAATAGATGATAATAATTTTGAAATGTATATGGAAATAAAACACTTCTTATTTGGAAAAACCTACTCATATTCGGGAACTTTTTATATTGAATAATACCATTCTTATCCTTGGCGGCTATGGCAATTTTGGCAAACGAATTGCACGCACTCTTGTTAAAGATGGCTATGAAGTAATTATAGCTGGGCGCTCTGAAAGCAAAGCAAATTCAATAATTAATGCAATTATTGCAGATTTTCCCAATGCAAATATTCACGCCGCAATTTTTGACGCCGAAGTTTCTTTGGATGAAAACCTAAAAAAACTTACTCCAAAGGTCCTTATTAATACGATTGGCCCATTTCAAAGCAAAAATTACGAGATTGCACAAATTTGTATTGAGAATAATGTTAATTATATAGACCTTGCAGATGGGCGTGATTTTGTTGTTCAATTTCATACACTTAATGAAATATCTAAAGAACATAAGACAATTGCAATTTCCGGCGCAAGTACGGTTCCTGCGCTGTCTAGTGCTGTTCTAGAGCATTTCAGAAGTCATTTTTCACAAATCGACGAAGTTAAATACGGCATATCACCAGGGCAAAAGGCGGAACGCGGCCTTGCAACTACCAAAGGGATACTTGGCTATGCCGGTAAAAAATTAAAGCCTGCCTATGGTTCAAGCGATGAGATTTATGGCTGGCAAGATATTTATTTGCAAAAAATCCCTGAAATCGGTTTCAGGTGGATGGCCAATTGTGACATTCCAGACCTTGATTTATTGCCCCCTAAATACGGCATTAAACGAATCGCATTCGGTGCGGGCCTTGAACTTGGTGTTCTGCACCTTGGGCTTTGGGCGTTATCTTGGTTGGTGCGTTTAGGGATACCTCTAAAGCTTGATAATTTTGCAAAACCAATGCTTTGGATGGCGGACTTTTTCAATTTCCTTGGTTCCGACGATGGCGGAATGTTTATGCAAATCCGCGGGAAAGATAATTCAGATAATACCAGAACTATAAATTGGGCAATTATTGCAAAAGATGGTGACGGCCCACAAATCCCCACTATTCCTGCAATCATCCTTGCCGAAAAAATATGTGATAATAAATTAGACTTAATCGGCGCAATGCCTTGTGTTGCGCTCATTAGTCTAGAAGAATATGTTGAAAAACTTCGCGATTTTAAAATTGAAACATTCTCAAATATGGGTTGATAGCCCACAATTATAATTAGTTTCAATTTGAATGGTATTGTGCGTCAATTCAAAATCATGCCCTAGTTCATGATTAATTTCGTCAAGAATGTCTTGTCCTTTTGCCAAGTCATCAACAATAACATGAACAGAAAGCGCATTTTGCGTTGTTGATAACGCCCAAACATGCAAATCATGAATATCAACAACACCATTTATTGCCTTTATAGTTTCCGCAACTTTGGTAATCTCAATATTATCAGGTGCAGCGGCAAGCGATAATTTAAAACTTTGTTTCAAGACATCCCATGATCCATAAATAATAACGCCAACAATCAATAGCCCAAGCATAGGGTCAACCCATTGCCATCCGGTGATTATAATTATCAAAGCACCTATTATCACACCCAATGAAACTAGACCGTCATAAACCATATGAAGAAATGTTGCACGAATATTCAAATCATGCTTTCGCCCCGCCGCAAACAAAAATGCCGTAACTAGATTAATTACCACGCCAATTGACGCGACGATTATCATCATCATACCTTCTTGTGGTTCCGGATTTAAAAGGCGTTTAATTGCCTCAAACGCAATGATTCCACTTGCCATATAAAGGAAGATTGAATTTATAAATGATGCAACAATAGTTGAATGCCCATAGCCATAGGTAAACTGACCTTCAGGCTTCTTTTTAGCCGCAACAAAAGCAAGCCAAGCAAGAATCAACCCAATTACATCAGATAAATTATGTCCGGCATCTGCAATCAATGCCAACGACTTAATCATTACGCCGGCAATAAATTCAACAAGCACAAAACCAATATTTAGAATCGCACCAATCGCAAATGCCTTACCAAAATCAATATCTTTTACATCATGATTGTGGTGTGAATGGCTATGGCCATGCGCATGACTATCATTATCATGACTGTGGTGGTGTAATCCCATAATTATCACTCTTTACTTTAAAATAAAAAGACCAATATCTTTACAACAAATTATACGCGGTTTCTTATTTGATATGACAGATTTTACAAGCAAAATTCATAATTCAATTCATGAAATTGACAGGTCTGTATGGAATAATCTCAATGGTGACAGCATTTTCACATCATTTGAGTATTTATCAGCATTAGAAGACACAAAATGCGTTGGTGTTGAGACCGGTTGGCAAATTGCCCATTTATCAATTTCTGAAAATGGTGAAATCATTGGCCTTGTCCCCCTATATTTAAAATATCATTCCCAAGGCGAATATGTGTTTGATCAAGGCTGGGCCAAGGCATATGAGGATGCCGGCGGGCGTTATTACCCTAAACTACTTTCTGCATCGCCATTTACGCCCGTTGTGGGGGGCCGCCTTTTGGCGCATAATTTAAATGTTAAAGCAGCTCTTTTAACCGCACTACGGCAAATATGCCAAACCAATAATATTTCTAGCGCACATATAAATTTTGCAAATAGCCAAGATATTGAACTCATTAAAAACAATGGTTTCATGGTGCGACAAGATTTACAATATTGGTGGCTAAATGATGGTTTTAATTCTTTTGATGATTTCCTTGCCACAACAACTGCATCAAGGCGTAAAACAATGAAGCGCGAGCGGCGTGAAGTTGCCGATAAAGTCCAATTTCAGACAATACAAGGGAACGATATAACAGAATCACACCTTGATACGCTTTATACATTTATTGCCGACACATATGAGCGCAAATGGGGCCGTGGCATCCCCTATCTAACACGCGCGTTTTTCTCAAGAATCAAGGAAACCATGGCCGATACAATGGTTTTAATTTTTGGAAAAATTAATGATGAATATGTTTCCGGCGCAATAAATTTCTATTCCGGTGATACTTTATATGGTCGCCAATGGGGCTGTAATATTGATTTGCCATTCTTACACTTTGAAACTTGCTATTATCAGGCAATTGATTTCGCGATTCGTAACAATATCCGCAAGGTTGAGGCCGGCACACAGGGCGAACATAAAATAAGTCGCGGCTATCGCCCACATAAAACCTACTCCGGGCATTATATTGTTAATGAGTCTTTCAGGCATGCGGTCGGTGATTTTCTTGCACACGAAACAAGAGAGATTGATGCCATAATACCGGAATTAAATGATAAATTACCATTTAAAAAGGGCTGACGTGATACACGCCAGCCCTTTAAAATAAATAACTTTGAAAATCTATTATGCCAATGCCGCATCAATTGCCGCAGCAACAGCATCAATTGACGCCATGCCATCAACTTCGCTGATAATGCCTTTTTCACCATAATAAGGCAGCAAAGGCGCTGTTTGCGAATTATAGGCATCCAAACGCTTAGAGAAGGTTTCAGGGTTATCATCAGCCCTGCCCTGCTCTTCAAAGCGAATTGTAACGCGTGCTAACAATGCTTTATCGTCAACAACCAAACGGATTACTTTATCAATTTGCTGACCTTTTGCGGCAAGCAATTTATCCAAAGCCTCTGCTTGTGCGACAGTTCTTGGGAAACCATCAAAAATAAAGCTAGCCCCTTCGTTTGCTTCTAGTTGTTCAGAAATCAATGAAATAACAATCTCATCGGTTACCAAACCACCGGCATCCATAATACCTGCAACGGTTTTACCTAGTTCTGAGCCAGATGCACGCGCTGCACGAAGCATGTCGCCAGTTGAAAGCTGAATAAACCCACGCTCGGCAACAAGTTTTTTTGCTTGCGTGCCTTTACCAGCTGCAGGCGGTCCAAATAGAATTAAGTTCATAACAACCCCTCCCCCAATTCAGAATAATTGCTGAATTTGGGTGTTTAAAACTATTTACGTTTGCCCTTCAACTTAGACTTTTTAGTTAAGCCTTCGTATTGGTGTGCAAGCATATGCGAGTTAATTTGGCTTACGGTATCAATTGTAACCGAAATAACGATCAGAATTGAAGTACCACCAAGATAGAATTGCGCCCCAGAAGTCGAGAATATGATTTCAGGGAATACACAGACTATCACCAAATATACGGCACCGATTACGGTCAGACGTGTCAAAACCTTATCAAGATATTCCGCAGTTTTTGCACCAGGACGGATACCAGGAAGGAAGCCACCATATTTACGCAAATTATCAGCAGTTTCTTCAGTATTAAATACGATTGAAGTATAGAAAATCGTGAAGAAAACAATCAATGCCGCGTAAAGAATCAAGAATAATGGCTTACCATGCCCCATTTGTGCAGCAAGTGCACTTAGGCTTTCTTTACCAATTCTAAGCCATTCAGGTGCATTCTCTGGAATTGGACCATTACCAAGGAAGCCAAGAATAGTTGCCGGCAACAATAGCAATGAAGATGCAAAAATTGGCGGAATAACACCAGAAGTGTTTAATTTCAAAGGCAAGAACGAAGTATCACCTTGATAAATTTTATTGCCAACCTGACGCTTTGGATATTGAATTACAATGCGTCTTTGCGAACGTTCGATGAAAACAATAAAGAATACCGCCGCAACCAACAATGCAACCATGGCAAAAATCCAAATTACAGGAAGTGAACCTTCTTCAGAAAGGCTCAAAGCGCGATAAATTGTTTTTGGAATTTCGGCAACGATACCGGCAAAGATAATTAAAGAAACCCCATTACCAATACCACGTGAAGTGATTTGTTCACCAAGCCACATAAGGAACAAAGTACCACCAGTCAAAGTAACCATGGTAGAAACTTCGAAAATAATGCCAGGGTTAAGAACTACACCAGGTGAGCCTTCAAGACCTTTGGCAATACCAAATGATTGGAATAGCGCCAAAACAAGCGCAAGATAGCGCGTATATTGGTTGATTTGCGCACGACCAGATTCACCATCTTTTTTAAGCTGCTCTAGGTGACCAGGGAAAGATGATAAAAGCTGAATAACGATCGATGCCGAAATATATGGCATTACGTTTAGTGCAAAAATTGCAAGACGGCGAACCGCACCACCAGAGAATGTGTCAAACATTCCCAAAATACCGCCTTTAGCAGTGTTGAATGCTTGTTCAAACGCACCGATATCAATCCCTGGCATAGGCAGGAATGTACCAAGACGATAAACCAAAAGCGCGCCCAGTGTGAACCAGATACGCGCTTGCAAATCTTTTGCTTTTGCAAATGAATTAAAATTTAAATTTGCGGCTAATTGTTCTGCGGCAGATGCCATTCATAAGCCCTCTATGAAAAAAATGTTAATAAGACCCCATATCGGGGTCTTATCACAAAAATCAACTATGCTTCTTCAGTTTTAGCAGCTTTAGTAACTGTTACGCTACCGCCAGCTTTTTCAACCGCTGCAATAGCGGTTTGAGTAGCACCTGAAAGCACTAGATTTACTTTTGCAGTCAATTCACCTTTACCCAAAAGACGGATGCCGTCTTTTGCGCGGCGAACAACACCAGTTGCAACCAATGTTTCTTCGGTGATTTCCGCTTTAACATCTAGTTTGCCAGCTTTAACTGCTTTTTCGATATCAGAAAGGTTAACCCAATTGTATGTCTTTGCGTTAAGTTTGTTAAAACCACGCTTAGGAATACGCATGTGGATTGGCATTTGACCGCCTTCAAAACCGTTGATGGAAACACCACGACGGGATTTCTGACCTTTTACGCCACGACCACAGGTCTTGCCTTTGCCTGAACCAACGCCACGACCAACGCGCATACGCGCTTTAACCGCACCTTCGTTGTCATTTAGTTCATTTAAATTCATTACAGTCTAACGCTTACGCGTTCTCCTCAATAATTTGAACCAAATGCTGAACTTTACGAACCATGCCGCGAACAGCAGGTGTATCTTCAAGTTCACGCACTTTGTTCATGCGATTTAGACCAAGACCGATAAGCGTATCACGCTGAACAGACTGGCGGCGAATTGGCGAACCAATTTGTTTAACTTTGATTGTAGCCATTTCAGATTATCCTTCCGCGCTTTCTAGGCTTGAAGCACCATCTTTACGACGAGAAAGAACATCAGCCACTTTCAAAGAACGCTTCGCAGCGATCTGACGTGGAGATACTTGCTCTTTCAATGCTTCAAAAGTTGCACGAACCATGTTGTATGGATTTGAAGAACCAAGTGATTTCGCAACAACGTCACGAATACCAAGAACTTCGAATACCGCACGCATTGGACCACCAGCAATCAAACCAGTACCTGGAGGAGCCGAACGAAGAACAACTTTACCAGCACCCCAACGGCCTGAACCGTTATGGTGAAGTGTACGGCCTTCACGTAGTGGAACGCGTACCATATTCTTTTTAGCTTCTTCAGATGCTTTACGAATTGCTTCTGGAACTTCACGGGCTTTACCGTGACCGAAACCAGCGCGACCTTTTTCATCACCTACTACTACAAGAGCTGCAAAACCGAAGTTTTTACCACCCTTAACTACTTTTGCAACGCGGTTAATCGCAACTAATTTGTCAACGATTTCAGATTCGCGTTCGTCTTTTTGCTCACGCTCTGGGCGACGTGCCATATCTTTTCTCCCTTAGAATTGAAGACCGGCGGCGCGCGCGGCTTCAGCAAGCGCTTTTACGCGCCCGTGAAATAGGTAAGGACCACGGTCAAACATTACTTCTTTAACGCCTTTTTCAATAGCGCGTTTAGCAACAGTTTCACCAACGAAGGTAGCGATTTCAGACTTCGCACCATCTTTGCTACGGATATCAGCTTCTAAAGAAGAAGCAGATGCCAAAGTAATACCTTTGGAATCGTCGATAATCTGCGCAGAGATATTTTTTGAAGAACGGAAAACAGACAAGCGCAATTTGCCTTTGCCAACTCTTTTCAGAGTAGCGCGGGTGCGCATTGAGCGTTTTTGATTGGCTGAGAGAATTTTTTTCATTATTTCTTCTTGCCTTCTTTACGACGTACAGTCTCGCCTTGATAACGAACGCCTTTACCTTTGTATGGTTCAGGTGGACGGAATGCGCGAATTTCTGCAGCAATTTGACCTAATTGTTGTTTGTCAATACCAGCGATTTTAATCTCGGTTGGTTTTGGAGTAGCGAACGTAACACCTTTTGGAGCAGGATATACGATTGGGTGTGAATAACCCAGTGACAATTCAAGGTCAGTACCTTTCATTGCCGCACGATAACCAACACCAACCAATTCCAAATCACGTTCGAAACCTTTGGTAACACCTTCAACCATGTTAGCGATCATTGAACGTGTCATGCCCCAAAGTGAACGGCACAAACGGTTGTTTTCGTCTTTAGGTGCAACACTTGCTTCACCATTTTCAAGGGAAACAACAACACCTTCATTAATTTCAAAGCTAAGCTCACCTTTTGGGCCTTTAACCTTAAGGGTAGAACCATCAAGATTAACTGTTGCACCATTGAAAGGAACCGCTTTTTTACCAATACGTGACATATTGCGTTACCTTTCTTAGTAAACTTGGCAAAGAATCTCGCCACCAACGTTTTCAACGCGGGCAGTCGCATCGCTCATAACGCCTTTTGGCGTTGAAAGGATTGAAATGCCCAAGCCGTTGCGAACCAATGGCAGGTCTTTGACAGATGAATAAACACGGCGACCAGGTTTAGATACGCGGGTAATTTTTTCAATTACAGGAGTACCTTCTGAATACTTAAGCTCGATGCTTAGTTCAGTATGGTTGCCAACTTGAACTTCAGAAAAGCTACGGATGTAGCCTTCTTTGATTAACACTTCTAATACGCCAACGCGCAATTTAGAAGCAGGCGTAGTTACGACAGCCTTGCCACGCATTTGTGCGTTGCGGATGCGTGTAATCATATCGCCGATGGGATCACTAATATTCATGCTTTTCCCCTTACCAGCTTGATTTCACCATGCCAGGAATTACGCCAGCAGAAGCTAGTTCACGAAGCGCAATACGAGACATTTTAAGTTTACGATAGAAACCGCGAGGACGACCAGTTACTTCACAACGGTTACGCACACGAATTGGCGCAGAGTTGCGAGGTAATGCAGCAAGTTTAAGACGTGCTGCGAAACGCTCATCCATAGGCAGATTTTCATCATTCGCAATCGCCGCAAGCTTAGCACGCTTAGCAGCGAATTTTTTAACCAACGCCTTACGGCGATCATTACGGTTTATTGATCCTGCTTTTGCCATTGGATTTAGTTCCTGAATGGTAGTTTGAACTCAGCCAACAAAGCTTTTGCTTCTTCATTGGTTTGAGCGGTTGTACAAATAATGATATCCATACCCCAAGATACATCTACTTGATCGTAGTTGATTTCAGGGAATACCAAATGCTCTTTTAGACCCATGGCATAGTTGCCATTGCCGTCAAATGATTTGCCGTTAAGGCCACGGAAGTCACGAACGCGAGGAAGTGCAATTGTTACAAGACGATCCAAAAATTCGAACATACGTTCACGACGAAGGGTAACTTTTGCACCCAATGCCATGCCTTCACGAACTTTAAAGCCTGCAATTGATTTACGCGCTTTTGTAGTTACTGGTTTTTGACCGGCAATAGCAGTCAATGCAGCAACAGCAGATTGAATTTTTTTGCTGTCGCCAACTGCTTCACCAACGCCCATATTGATAACAATTTTATCAAGCGCAGGGATTTGCATGTCGTTCTTATAACCGAACTTTTCTTTCATGACTTGGCGAATACGTGCATCGTATTCAGCTTTAAGTCTAGGGATATAGGTTTCAGTTTTAGACATCACCGATTACCTCACCAGTAGATTTCTCAACGCGAACCTTACGGCCGTCGTCAAGAAGTTTGAAACCAACTTTGGTTGCTTTACCGTCTTTACCAACATAAGCAACATTTGAAACAGCGAGAGGAGCTTCAAAAGTTTTGATGCCCGCTTCTTGGGTTTGCGTTTGTTTTTGGTGTTTTTTAACCATGTTAACACCTTGAACAACCAAACGACCTTCTTGCGGAAGAACTTTTGTAACTTCACCGGTCTTGCCTTTATCTTTACCAGCAAGAACGACTACTTTGTCGCCTTTTTTAATCTTAGCAGCCATATTATAACACCTCCGGAGCCAATGAGATGATTTTCATATGGTTTTTAGCGCGCAATTCACGAGGAACTGGTCCAAAAATACGGGTTCCGATTGGTTCGCCAGAGTTGTTAACCAAAACAGCAGCGTTTTGGTCAAAGCGAATTACTGAACCGTCTTTACGTTTAATATCTTTGGAAACGCGAACAACCACAGCTTTACGAACATCACCTTTTTTCACGCGACCGCGTGGAATAGCTTCTTTAATAGAAACTACAATGATGTCACCCACGCTTGCATAACGGCGCTTGGAACCACCAAGAACCTTAATACACATAACGCGGCGTGCGCCTGAGTTATCTGCGACTTCCAGATTTGATTGCATCTGAATCATCGTTTATTTCCTTCTATCGATCCGTATCAAAACAAATATGTCAAAAACAATTAAGCTTTGACGCGATCAACCACTTCCCACCTTTTCAATTTTGACTTAGGCGGGCATTCTTGGATAGAAACCGTTTCGCCAACATTGAAAGAGTTATTCTCATCATGAGCATGATAACGCTTTGTGCGACGAACGATTTTTTTCAAAAGCGGGTGCAAAAAGGTACGTTCAACATTAACAACAACAGTTTTCTCACCTTTATCGCTAACGATAATACCTTGTAGAATACGTTTAGGCATACTCTAAGCTCCTACACTTCTGCTTTCGCAGACTTCTCGTTGAGGATTGTTTTAATCAACGCGATGTCTTTACGAACTTGATTAATGCGATGGGTCTTTTCTAATTGACCAGTCGCACGTTGAAAACGAAGGTTGAATTGCTCTTTTTTAAGTTTGAGCAACTCATCATTCAATTGATCTTGGCTTAATAAGCGTGTGTCTTTAGCTTTCATAGTATTAATAATCCCTTAAGCCACGCCATAATCAGAGCGTTTAATAATTTTGCACTGAATTGGAAGTTTTGCAGCACCAAGGCGAAGTGCCTCAGCAGCGATCTCGTCAGCAACACCGTCGATTTCAAAAATGATACGACCAGGTTTTACTTTAGCTGCCCAATATTCAGGAGAACCTTTACCAGATCCCATACGAACTTCAGCAGGTTTTTGAGAAACAGGAACGTCAGGGAATACGCGAATCCATACTTTACCTTGACGTTTCATTTGACGGGTAATCGCACGACGGCAAGCCTCGATTTGGCGGGCAGTAATACGTTCAGGTTCCATAGCTTTAAGACCAAAAGAACCAAATGTAAGCGTAGCGCCTTTAGTGGCTAGGCCGTGGATACGACCTTTAAACTGCTTACGGAATTTTGTACGTTTAGGTGATAACATTGTTCATAATCCCCCTAAACAGCTTCTGATTCCTGACGGCGACGCGAACGGTTTGGTCTGTCTTCACGATCAGAACGTTCACCACGCTCACGGCGGCCCGCAGGGCGGCTGTCAGTATTTGCTTCATTGATACGTTTATCTTGTGCAAGAGGATCTTGTTCAAAAACTTCGCCTTTGAAGACCCAAACTTTTACACCGATGATGCCATAAGCAGTCAATGCTTCTGCAACACCGTAATCAACGTCACCGCGCAAAGTATGCAAAGGAACGCGACCTTCACGATACCATTCAGTACGCGCAATCTCGGCACCGCCAAGACGACCAGAAACGTTAACACGAATGCCCAATGCACCAAGGCGCATTGCAGATTGCATAACGCGTTTCATAGCACGACGGAAAGCAACACGACGCTCAAGCTGTTGTGCAACGCTTTCTGCAATCAATGTAGCATCGATTTCAGGCTTGCGAACTTCAACAAGGTTTAAGAAAACCTCTGCACCATTCACACGTTTAGCAAGTTGGTTACGAAGTTTTGAAATATCTTCGCCTTTTTTACCAATGATAACACCAGGACGAGCAGCATAAACAGTAACGCGGCATTTTTTATGCGGACGTTCGATGATTACACGGCTGATACCAGCTTGTTTCAATTGCTTTTTAAGGAAAGCACGAATTTCCATATCTTCGTGGAGAAGACGCGCATATTCGTTAGTTGGTGCATACCAACGGCTTTCCCAAGTACGGTTGATGCCTAGGCGCAAACCAATAGGATTAACCTTCTGACCCATTATGCGGCCTCCTCAGTTTGGCGAACAATAATAGTAAGGTTCGAAAATGGCTTGAAAATACGAGCAGAACGACCGCGACCGCGAGTATGCATACGCTTCATAACCAAACCTTTACCAACGAATGCTTGGGCAACAACCAAAGCGTCGATATCAAGATTGTGGTTATTTTCAGCGTTAGCAATCGCAGACTGCAAGCACTTACGAACGTCTAATGCGATACGCTTTGGCGAGAATTGAAGCTCAGCCAAGGCTTTGTCAACTTTAAGACCACGAATAGATTGTGCCACAAGATTTAGTTTTTGTGGGCTTACACGAAGGTTGTTTGATTTTGCAATCGCAGAATCATCGCCAACCGGACGAGGAGTTTTAGCTTTTGACATCCTTATTTCCTCTTCGCTTTCTTATCCGCACCGTGACCATAATAAGTACGGGTTGGAGAGAATTCACCTAGTTTGTGTCCAACCATTTCCTCGGTAATTGAAACAGGAACGAATTTCTGTCCGTTATGTACCTGGAAAGTTAGGCCAACAAATTGTGGTAGGATTGTAGAACGACGCGACCAAGTTTTGACCGCCTCACGACGAGGATTTTCAGCCGCCTTCTCTGCCTTTGCAAGAAGGTAGCCGTCAACAAAAGGACCTTTCCATACTGAACGAGGCATTTAATTAGGCTTTCTTCTGATGGCGACGACGAACGATTAGACGATCGGTCGACTTGTTATTACGAGTCTTAGGACCACGAGTTTTCTTACCCCAAGGAGTAGTAGGGTGACGGCCACCAGAGGTACGACCTTCACCACCACCATGAGGGTGGTCAACCGGGTTCATTGCAACACCGCGAACGGATGGACGAATGCCCAACCAGCGTGAACGACCAGCTTTACCGCTATTTTCGTTCATTTTGTCTGGGTTAGAAACCGCACCAACTGTTGCCATGCAATTGTCAGGGATCAAACGAAGCTCACCAGAAGAAAGACGAACTTGCGCATAACCAGCATCACGACCAACTAATTGTACATAAGTACCAGCAGAACGTGCGATTTGCGCGCCTTTCATAGGCTTCATTTCGATGTTGTGGATGATTGTACCAACCGGAATTGACTTAAGAGGCATTGCGTTGCCTGGCTTAACGTCAACTTTTTCACCAGCTACAACAGTATCACCAACGCTTAAACGTTGAGGAGCGATAATGTAAGCAAGCTCACCGTCCTGATATTTAAGCAAAGCGATAAATGCAGTACGGTTAGGGTCATATTCCAAACGCTCAACAGTCGCAGGAACATCCCATTTACGACGTTTAAAGTCGATAATACGGTAAGTACGCTTGTGACCGCCACCTTTGCGGAACGCAGTAACACGACCCAAGTTGTTACGACCACCTGATTTAGTTAAACCTTCAGTCAAAGACTTTACAGGCTTACCTTTATAAAGGTCCTTACGGTCAACGATCACCAGTTGGCGACGTCCTTCCGAAGTAGGTTTAAAGGTCTTTAGTGCCATATTCCCTAACTCCTATAAACCGGTTGAAATGTCGATTGTGTCACCTTCGTTTAAGGTAACAATTGCTTTTTTGAAGTCAGAGCGTTTGCCGATTTGACCACGGAAACGTTTGATTTTGCCTTCAACGCGAACTGTGTTCACGGCTTTCACTTTAACTTTGAAAAGCGCTTCAACAGCTTCTTTGATTTGCGGTTTAGTCGCAGTCAAAGGAACTTGGAAAACAACTTGGTTGTTTTCAGTAAGCATAGTTGCTTTTTCAGTGATAACCGGAGCAAGGATAGCGTCATAGTGACGAGCATCAGTAGTCATAACCTATGCCTCCCCTTCTTCTTTTTTAGCAGCTTTTTTCGCAGGAGCTTTTTTAGCCGGTGCTTCTTCAGCAGTAGCAACAGCAAAGCGTGCGTTAACAGCTTCTAGTGCATCTTTGGTAAGAACAAGAGTTTTGCGTTTCAAAATGCTTTCAACATTCAAACCAGCAGTTGCAAGAACGTCAATGTTCATGATGTTACGTGCAGCAAGTTTGAAGTTTGCATCAACCACAGCACCGCCGATGATTAGCGCATTCTCAAGACCAAGAGTTGCAAAGTTTGCTTTAAGTTCTTTGGTTTTAGGAGCAGTCAAAGCAGCAGTATCAAGGATAACCAAAGATTCTGATTTTGCTTTTGCAGAAAGCGCCATTTTTAGGCCCAAAGCGCGGAATTTTTTGTTCAAGCTATGCGCATGTGAACGCGGGTGCGGACCATGTGCAACACCACCACCACGGAAGATAGGAGCGTTACGAGCACCGTGACGAGCGCCACCAGTACCTTTTTGCTTGATTGATTTTGAGTGAGAGCGAGATACTTCACCACGGTTTTGTGTGTCATGAGTACCAGCGCGACGGTTAGCTTGTTGCCAACGAACAACGCGATAAAGCACGTCTGCACGAGGCTCAAGACCGAAAATAGCATCATCAAGCTCGATAGAGCCTGCTTTTTTGCCGTCTAATTTAACTACGTCGAGTTTCATTATTCTTGACCCTCTTCAGCAGGAGTTTCAACAACTGGAGCTTCTTGAGCAGGTGCAGCAACTTCACCAAACTTACGGGTAGCCGCAGGTTTAGGAGCATCAGCAGGAATAGCTGATTTGATTGCGTCTTTAATCTCAACCCAAGTACCTTCAGCACCAGGAGTTGCACCTTTTACAAGGATAAGACCACGAGCAACATCAGTGCGCACGATTTCAAGGTTTTGAACAGTCACACGTTCTACGCCGTAATGACCAGCCATTTTTTTACCTTTGAAAACTTTACCTGGATCTTGGCGCTGACCAGTAGAACCATGTGAACGGTGAGAAAGAGATACACCGTGAGTAGCGCGAAGACCACCAAAGTTCCAACGTTTCATCGCACCAGAGAAGCCGTGACCGATTGTGATAGCCGCAACATCAACCATCTGACCTTCAACAAAGTGATCAGCAGTGATTTCAAGACCAACATCAACCAAGTTTTCTTCGGTTACGCGGAATTCTTTAAGCTTGGCTTTAGGCTCAACATTTGCTTTCGCGAAATGTCCACGTTGCGGCTTAGCAACGTTTTTAGCTTTACGAGTGCCTGCACCAATCTGCAAAGCAACATAGCCATCTTTATCTAAAGTACGCTGAGCAACAACTTGGTTGCCTTCAAGCGCAAGAACAGTAACAGGAACGTGCGCGCCGTCGGCTGCGAACACTCTTGTCATACCAATTTTCTTAGCAATAATACCAGTACGCATTGGTTTGTCCCCTAGATCTTAATCTCAACGTCAACACCAGCCGCAAGGTCAAGCTTCATAAGAGCATCAACAGTTTGCGGTGTTGGGTCAACGATGTCTAGAACACGTTTATGTGTGCGGATTTCAAATTGCTCGCGTGACTTTTTATCAACGTGCGGCGAACGGTTTACGGTAAAACGCTCAATACGAGTCGGCAAAGGAATCGGACCGCGAACTTCGGCGCCGGTACGCTTTGCAGTAGAGATGATCTCTTTGGCACTTGTATCAAGTGCACGGTGATCAAATGCCCGTAATTTGATGCGAATGGTCTGTGTTGCCATTTTCACCCTCTTTTTGCAAACCCCTATGGTTTGCCCCAAACAACTAAAACGACATTAAAGCAAGCGGTCTTTTGACCACCGCGGTCATGTCGCACGAAAAAACAAATTTGCTTAAAACTTAAATCCCGACCCAATCAGTTGAGCCAAAATAAAAACCGCGCATTTCAAAGAAAAGCACGGCCCAACTGATTTAGCGATTTCAAGAAAATAGGTCAAACAGACAATTGCGTTTAAAACGCGTCTCTTATAAGTTTGAAGGTTTAAAACCTTTTGGCATCATTATCGGCGATGACCAACCCTAATTTCTTGAGAACGCGTCTGAATTGTCAAACAGCAAAAACCAAAAAGTCTTTGTTTGACGGCAATTCACAGCCAGTTCAAGCAAGATTGGGCTGCTATATATAAGAGAGATTCGTTTGTCAAGCCTTGATATGTAATGAGCTTATGACACACAACAGTAGGAGATTTATTTGACAATAATAATGGATATAAATAAACATCACAACCTTTAAGTTATTCACCACACATTCAAATCTATAGCGAGAAACCTATGTTCAAAAAACTTATTTTTACAATCATAATTTCGCTTTTAATTCCATCTGTAAGCATTGCTGGCTCAATTGAAAAATTGAAAGAAGGCTATGGATATGTCGTTATTGCTATTGATGAAAACAGTCCAGCACATGAAAAAAACTTATTTAATTCTCCATTGATTTTAATGTTTCAAGGTTTGAGAATTATGAAGTATGATAGCAATACTAAAACAATTCCTGATGTCAGCTTACTATTTAGATCTCCAAACGAAGTAACTTTATTTCAAATTGTTGATAAATCGAATGGGAAAAGGTATTGGATTGGACAAATGAGAGAAAACGATGCAGCAATTGCAATGTTTCATTACAGATTTCTTTGGGGAACATGCTTCAATAGTGGAACAAAATATTTCCATGTTAAACAGGGTGAATTTAATCTAATTGGAAAATTAGATACTTCATATTCGTTTAGAGAAATGCAAAAAGCCGCGGATGAAGGAAAATTACCACAAAGCGTCTCTCGATATAGTAATATTTCAGTATTATACGATACTGAATTAAAGGGTTTTACTACGGTTGAACAATCTCCAGAAATAAAAAATGAAGTTGATGCCTTTCTAAGCGAATACCTTAAAAAGCCTATTATTACAGTAGCCCCAACAGTTGAAACAATTGGTTTCAACATAGGCAAAACAAAAAAAGGTGAAACTTCGTGCTTTAGCTATCATAAAGAATAAATGAAAATAGTTATTTAGGTTACAAATAATCCCCCCTTCCCCTTCCCATAGAAATCCGCTATTCACGCCCACATGAGAAAAGCACCGAAAAAATCTGACGATGAATTTAACGTTTCCGGTCGGCGTAATATGCGCAACCAGCCAACCAAGGCCGAATTTAAAATGTGGTCGATGATAAAAGACAAGGCATTGGGCGTTAAATTCCTTCGAGAAGAAAAAATTCAAAAAAGCCGCAATGATATTGGTTATTTTGCCGATTTCGTTTGCTATGAACGCGGCCTTATTGTCGAGGTTGATAGCCCAGAGCTTGAGACACGCGCAAACGACACCGAACGCAACGAATATTTTGAATATTGCCGATTTGACGTTCTGCGCTTTAAGGACAAAGACGTCCTTTCAAACCCCGGCGCAATTCTTGAGGTTTTGAAAGAAGCCACCAAATCACCGCATCAATTAGATTAAACTTGCCGTCCCTCACTAAGTTCGGGCAAGTTTGCGACAGCATTGCTATGTAAGAGACAATTTACCTCAAATAAACCGCCTCAAATTTGGCAAGTGGTGCCATGCGTGCCTTGTTAAGCTGTAACGTATCGCCAACGATTGTGTAATTATCGGCCTGTGACAAGACATTATAGAATTGTTGTTCGGTTTCCATGTCTTTCATACAAAACATTTTTGTTACCGCCATTTGCCCGAAACTAATCCGCCCCATGTCTTTGGCAGTATACGAACCCATCATACGATTACAGCCGGACGATCCATTCACGCTGCCATCGGCTTTTAAAATCATATATGGCTCAGACGCTGTTGGCTTTACAGGTTGCCCATTAATCTCAACCAATTTCCAATATGTTTCGGCAAGTGGTGTGTCAGCAATTTTTTGAAGTACAAACATTTTCGCCAAATCGCCGGTTATCACCTTCCCGTCCCCATCAAGCCAAGTGATATGATTCTCACCGACCTTTAGGCGCATTCCATCGGCCATAATCGTGCTTCCATCTTCGGACCATGAAAATTTGCCATTTTCGGTAAAGACCTTGTCGTCGCCCTTGCCCAAATATTTGGTCTGGGATGTATAGGTTCCATCTTGCTTAAGCGTGATTACGGTATCAATGCCTTCGCAATCTGCACACGGCATTGTACCTTTGTACGCGCCCGCCCAATCAAGCGAATTCTTGCTATTATGCGCCATATCAGCCACCGGTTCAGTTTTTGCAATTGTGGTGCACGCAGCCACACCAAGCATTGCCAATGAAAGAAGCGCGCCGTTAAGAATAATTTTTTTGAATGTCATATCACCACCCATTTTTAATAAATCATTTTACCAAAACACAATGAACACGTGATGAATTATTATTATGGCGAATTAAAGTCGTTTAAATCGCCATAAAATAAAAATGGCATAAATTACCCTTCGGATAGAACGATTAACTTGTCATTCTCATTGAATTGAACTTTGGCAGATTTATCAGGGTTAATAACCACGCCGCCCAAATTGCGCGCATCGTCAACCACACCAGCTTTACGATAACCAATTGCGACCTCACCGCGCGCCAAAGCCGCTTGAGAAAGGGCATAGAAATCAAGCGAAGTATCGGTTTTTACATATTCACCGATTGGCTTAACATAAATCTCTGAGCCTTCTTCATCCAGAAGATCCTTGAAGATTTCTTCCATATTCGGGTTCTCTGATGCCTGGGCCAACATCAAGCTAACGATTTTATTGCTTACAACAAAATCATCGGCACGCGTAATTTCGGCAAGTTCACGGTTTCTTATATCAATCATCTCACTGACAACGGAAATATGCTTTCCCGCAGCTTCGGCAATTTTTCGGATATTAAGCAATGTGATTAATGTATTGGTATCTGCAGCCTGTGCAGGCAAATCATCGCATAGCCCCAAAACTAATACGTGGTCAAATGCTTCTACCCCAAGCTCACTAAGGGCTTTTTGGCTAGTTGTATCAACCCCAACCACATTGATTTTTAGGTTTTTACCACCCGCAGGCACATTTACATTGCCAACCATATCTTCTGGAATTGCGATAACCAATTCTGATCCCTTTGCTACGAATAGCGCCAGCTCATTAACAATGGTCTCACCACGATGGTTCCAACCAATAAGCAAAGTTTTTTCTGCCTTTGCGGTAATCTTTTTAACCGGTAATATCGCATCGCTTTTCACAATTTCTTTGGTCGTGAATTTAATTGCGGCATCGTCATCGGCGATTATTACCAATTCATCATCGGCGGTAATTTTATATTCTTTATCGGCATTAAGGGTAATTTGTTTACCACCAACCTTAACCCCAATGGGCGTGCTTTTTTCATAGCCAACAATTGCTTCGGCAAAGGTTTTTCCAATTGCATCAGGCTGTTTAATACAATAAATCTCACAGCCTTCAAAATCTAATAATTCGGAATAGACTGCGGACAATCCGGTTTGGCGGCACGATTGCACAATAATCCGTGAAATAAAGTCATCGGCAAGGATAACCTGCACCTCTTCACCGCCAACGGTTTTGGCAACATCAACATTTTCCTTATTTCTAATTTCGGCGGCAATTTGAAACTTTGCTTCGCGGCGCTTTGGATTGTGGACAAGTGCAAGTATAGATTTGATTACGTTTGAATCTGGGTTTTCAACCTCTGGCGAAAGCACGATAACGGAACGGCATGTTTCGGGATTGGCAATGCCCAAATCAAACAAATCAGTCGGATCACCAGAGCGGCAGATAATTTGTGTATTACCCAAATCTTCGATTTTATCTTTTATCTCATCTTCCATCTCAACCTTGTCTTTATCGGCAAGGATGACGATGGCCGGCTTGGTGCGACTTTGGTTCGCAATCACAAGTTCGGAGATAATATCAAAAACCGAAGGCGACCAATTAAGAATAATGGTATGTTCATTTTCAAGAACACGAGACCGCCCTTTGCGCATTTCCTCTAGCTTTGCATCAAGGCCAGAGCCTAAAATTCCAATCAACGCAGAAAAAATGAAAACGCCGACAATGGTTATTACAAATGAAACTAGACGGAACATCCAGCCAGTATCACCACCGATAACGCCAGGGTCCATAGCGCGCATCAAAGCGCCCCATAATGCCTCTGGCAAAGTGAATTTTTCGCCGCCATCAGGGAATATGCCAAATATCGTTATGATTGCAGCGGAAACAACAACAATAAATAATATTACAAGACTTAACCAGCCAATAAGCCCCATTGGCCCCGCAGCCATACTTTTATCAAATGCGTATGATAGTTTTTCACGCAAGCTATATTGTTGTTTATTCATCACGACCCCCAATATTCATTTTATCTTTATAATGAATTACTTAAATGGTGAAGTGATTAAACTGCAACACAAAATAAAACGCCCCCGAATATTCGAGGGCGTTTTGAATTTGATTTGAATAACCAGATTAACGTTTTGAGAACTGGAAAGAACGACGTGCTTTTGCGCGACCGTATTTTTTACGTTCAACAACACGGCTATCACGAGTAAGGTAACCATAAGGTTTCAATACAGCGCGAAGAGCAGGCTCAAAGCGGGTAAGAGCAGTTGAAATACCGTGACGAACCGCACCAGCTTGACCAGAAAGACCGCCACCTTTAACAGTTGCGATTACGTCAAATTCAGTTGCGCGGTTGGTAACTTGCATAGGTTGGTTGATAACCATGCGAAGAACCGGACGTGCAAAATATTGCTCTTGGTCTTTGCCATTGATGGTGATTTTACCGGTACCGCGTTTTACCCAAACACGAGCAATCGCGTTTTTACGTTTACCAGTTGAATATGCGCGACCCAAAGAATCGATTTCTGGTTCACGAACAATAACTTCAACCACTTGCTCATCTTTGCCAAGGGTTGCCAAATCTTCTAGTGAATTAACTGTATCAGACATTATGCGCCCCTTACGTTTTTGCTATTCATTGATTTGAAATCAACGTTGGTTGGGTTTTGCGCTTCGTGCGGGTGTTCAGCACCAGCATATACGCGAAGTTTTTTGAATTGATCGCGTGCAAGTGGAGATTCTTTAGGAAGCATACGAAGAACTGCTTGTTCAAGAACGCGTTCTGGGAAACGACCGCCAAGGATTTTAGCAGGTGAAGTTTCTTTGATACCGCCTGGGTGACCAGTGTGGCGGTAATAACGTTTGTTTTCCATTTTTTTGCCGGTAAATTTAACTTTGTCGGCATTGATAACAACAACAAAATCACCAACATCAGCATGTGGGGTGAAATCAGCGCGATGTTTACCGCGAAGACGCTTTGCAATAAAAGTAGCAAGGCGACCAACAACCGCACCATCAGCGTCAACCACAATCCATTTGCGGTCTGCTTCAGCGGTTTTTGCACTTTTTGTGTACATAAAAACTATCCTATGTTTAAAACAATAAGCCCGCCAAAATGACTTTTGACGGCTTGTGTGAGGCGCATAAACAAGATTATGATTCTTTTGTCAACACCCCTACTGTTTTTGCAATAAAAACAATAGGTTAGCTTTACGGTATTATAATACCTTATTATAACTTCTATTTTTCGTATTCAAGACCAATTGGATTCTTATTCAATTCAACCGCCACCGCACCGCGATATTTAGAAAGGGTTGGGTTAAATATAATTCCATTTTTATTTTCACTGATTGTTACACGTCTGCCATCGCGTAAAATGGCAACGCCCGATGACGTTCCAACAAATTTAACCGAGTTAAGTTTAGGAAGCGCCAAGGACAAAGCCCCCGCCAATGACATTGTGGAATTTAAGTCTGATAATGCGTCATTAATTTGGGCAATTTCATAATGACTATTTAGCGGAAGGTTCGGCTTTGCATCGATCGTGATGCCACCCTTACCTACTGCGGCAATTTCAATTAATCCGTTTTGCATTTGATCAAGGTTCGGCGCAAATAAAATCTTCCCAGACTTGTCGTACGGAATTTTCAATCGCTGATTTTTATAGATTAGATTGAAGGCCTTTATATTGCCGCCATTATTTATCAGATAATAATCCACCTTGATTGCATTCTTTTTATCAGGTGGAAGCTTTAGGAACTTGTCATAATACGCAAAAACCTTATCTGGTTTTAGGGTTTTTACACCATCGGCAAATGCGGGACTAATATTTGCGCAAGCAAATATAAACGAAATAGCTACTTTATAAAAAATCTTCATAAAACTATTTCATATAAATATTTGCAATCTGCAAATTAATTTTGTTTGAGGAAATTATAAGCCTTTTTCCCGCGCCATTCCTGCCAAACAATCCCAATCACCAACATCACAGCAAATACCATAAGCCATGATACACGCGCTTGGTAACGGTCAAACAGACCCGATGCAGCGGCACAGATGAAATTATTGCCCATAACAAAGACAATTGTGAATAATGGGAATAAATATTTATTATCCCTTACACGTGGCAAGAATATTATTGCCGCAAGAATGGTTGCCAAAAGCGATAATGGATAAACAATATTATCAATCTTTTTAATGGCATCATAAGGAAGCCCGTCACTTGCCTGTGCCGAATATAAAAAGTCACGGCGCACTTTTTCGCCATAAACCTTTTTAATATAATGCGGCAAATTATCGGAAATCACAGATGAATTTATTTCTACCGCCGGCGTATGCTTTTCAAATGATTTCACAAATGACATTAACGCCTGTTGCGCAACTTCTTTTGGGTAGGTTGCGATGGTGTTTTTAACAATCTCTTTTGCCTCATTACGATAAGCGCTAAAACCGCGCATTTTCATAACGATTCCCGTTCTGCTCCAGATGAATTCATTAACGTCGGTTGGCAGAGCCTTGGCAAATTGGCAAATTTTAAAATCAGCATCAGGGCAAGAATTCAAAATATATTCTTTTGCTGACCCCTGTGACACAAGATTGGCAAGCGTGAACACAGGCGAAGCAGGCGAAAGGCTAAATGTCTTAAAATAATATTGGTTTATTGCCATAATTGATCCGGCAGAAACCGAAAGCAATATTAAAGGCAATGCCACAGGCTTTAGGGCCGAAAGAGCAAAGCCAGAGCGCGCCCATTTAAAGAATGCCGCGAATATTATAAGCCCTGCCCCCAAATAAATATTGGTAATGTGTGCCATTGCCGCGAAAATCGCCAATACCCAAAAATAATAATAGGTAAAGCGCGGTAAAGTATCGGAATGAAACAACAATAAATAAAGGGTAAGGAACAAAATTGGCGTAAAAACATCCGCCATCATAAAGGCACTAAAATATGGAAGGCTGGTAATAAGGGTTAAAACCAAAACCATAAGTGCCAATAAACCATAATTAACTTTGCCAAAAATGCTTTTGGTTACATAATAAAGCAAATGGGAAATTATAAGCCCTTGGGCAAAAGCGATAAGCCAGATATTGTCAAATAGTGCGCCGATTTTGGCAAACCAGCCATAGACAGGCAGACGGTAAAACCTTGGCAATGCCGCAAGATAATCCGCAGAATCCTGAAAGATAAAAGGGAAACCATTAATAATGGCTGGCATGGTCATAATTGTTGCGCACAAAAGCATTAATAGCGCGCGCTTAAAATTATTCATTAACCAAGCATTATCCACCAAAGCGGACTTCATTCATTACTCCCCCAACATCGCAAAATGCGGCGCTGCACAATTTTGCGCCTATTCTATCATTTTCACGACAAAATCAAGAGAAATATGCGATTTTCATGCCAAATTTTTTGCCAAACTGTAATAATTTGAACAATAGATTACCTTTTAGCCACTTTTAATGGCGTTTTACTTATAATCAACATTGCCAAAACTTGTAATAAAGCCAGCACCATAAGCCATGAAACCCGCGATTGGTAACGATCAAAAAGCCCTGACCCAACCGAACATAAGAAGTTATTACCACATATAAAGGCAAACGTAAAAAGTGGTAGCAAGTATTTATTGTCCCTATATCTTGGAACCAACCAAATTGTGGCAATTATAAGCAAACCCAATGAAGCAGGATATACCACGTCGTCAATTGTACGGATTAAATGATGCGGAAACGTGCCATTTGCCTGTGCCGATTTGAGAAATTGTTGTTTTGCGCCATTCCCAAAATAATGCTCCAACACAATTGGGAAATTTTCCTTTGTGATACTATTATCAATCTCCGCGGCGGGTTCGTGAACAAAAAATGATTTTACAAATGAATCAATGGCGATGCTGGCAACCTCTTTTGGGTATTTAACAAGCGCTTTCTTAACAATGGTCGCCGCTTCTTCATTTAGGGATTGAAAGCCACCCATTCGCATAACAATTCCATCTTTACGCCAAATAAAATCATTAACTTCGGACGGTAATTGATTGGAATATTTACAAATTTTATAATTTGCATTCGGACATACTTCTTGCAAATATTTTTTTGCCGGCCCCTGTGCCACCAAATTGGCAAGCATATAGGTTGGTGCAGATGGTGAAAGCGAAAGGCTTTTGAAATAGGTCACATTAACAGCAAGCAAAACCACAACCGCCGACATAAGACCGCCAATTACGAATGCCAGTCCAGATAAATGCCTACGAAATTCGCCACGCGCCAATTCAACCATAATCATAAGTATCAATAGCCCGGCGCCAAGATAAATATTTGAAACATGCGCCATTGCAGAAAATGCAAATATTACCAATAAAATGATTTTTGTGACCAAATCTATTTTATCTTGATAATAGGCCAGAATAAAAAAGCTAATAAATAAAATCGGCGTAAAAATATCGGCGATTATTAGTGATGAAACAAATGGTAGGCTTGAAAACAAGGTCAACATTACAATTTGGCCAATATACCAAACTACCCGCACCCTATCCCACATCACTTTATTTAAATAGTATAATACATATGCCACTGCGAACCCCTGTATCGCAGGGATTAGCCATATATTACCCATTTTACGTAATGTGCTTGCAAATGCGCCATATGCCGGCGGACAAAAAATCCGCACATGGCCACCAAGATAATCAATCGTGTCCATAAACACAAATGGAAAACCGTTTATGATGGCCGGAATTGTAATTATCAAAGCCGCCAAAGCAATCATGGAATATTGTTTGAATATCTTATTCAAAATATGCCCCCGCATAATGACCTATGTTTTTTGGATTAAGTTATTCCTCAACCAGCCATTTATTGCATTTCCATGTATTATGAATGCCTTTGGGCAAGCCATCTTTTTCCTTACCAACCCAACCAGTATTTAACGCGATTTTTGTGCGCCTTGCAAAGGCATTCGCCTGCCAGCGACCTGATTGCCCTTGGGCAATTCTTGAACGCACATAAGTAAAGTTTAGCAATTGCGCCTGCTCATCACTAAGGCCATGTTTAATGACCGCACACCATGATTTAATGTTATAATTACATTGCGCCGCATTTACGCCTTGATAAATACCGCCACAAAGCCCCGAATACCAACGAATAATGCTATATTGTGCGGCTTTGCGCTTTTCCACATTTTGGGAAGAATATATTTTATTTATTGCGGTTACATCATCGGGCTTAAGGAAATAATTCTGATCATTATATTTCAAAAAGCCTTGTTGAATTGCAACATCAATACCCCATTTTACTTTTAGTGGTGTAATGTCATCACCAAATAGCGCCTTAAATTTTGGCGTCATTTCGATTAAATAATCTGAAAAAACGTCAACTTGGGTTTGTCGCATTTTAAGGCTGTTGAACAACGCCTCATATTCTGCGGCAATTGTCGGATTTAGCTTATTATCAGGGGTATGTGCCGCAAGAATTTTATCCTTACAGCTTTGCGGCGTTGGTGTAATTAAACAATCATCGGCAAATGCAACTGCGCCATAATTCGGCATTAATTGTGCGACTTCGGCTTTGAATGATGCCTCATCGGGAAACTGTGCCTTATAGCCGTTCATAAGCTGTTGCAACGAGTTTTGCCCATAATTCCATTGCAAAACCCCAACCGAAAGGGTTTGTGCATCAAAATTACCCACAGGTGTCGCCCAACACCCCATAGTTTCATAAAGCGATGTATCCCAAAGTGCTTGAAAAACTTCTTTTCGTTCAAAATTGATTGCTTTTAATGCTTCTAGCCTATCGAAACGCATTGTAATTTGTGGGTCATCGGCAACTTTTAAACAATCTGCCTTTGCCAAGTTCGGCAAGAAAAACGCCATAATCAAGAGCCAAAAATATCGCATTGCCCTGCCCCACATTCATTAAAATTTATGATTTACAGATTTGTTCCGAATAATTTACCGATGCTTGCGGTTACAATAAGCGCAAGCGCGCCCCAAAAAGTAACCCTAATAACGGATTTCATTATATTGGCGCCACCGGCACGCGCACCAACAACCCCCAAGAGCGCCAAAAAGATAATTGATGACAATGAAACCGCCCAAACCGAATATTCACGCGGCGATAACAAAATCACCAAAATTGGCAAAACAGCACCCGCCGCAAAAGTTAGTGCCGAGGCAATCGCCGCCTGTACTGGCTTTGCGCTTAGATGTTCACTTATCCCAAGTTCGTCACGCGAATGTGCCTCTAGTGCATTGTTTTTCATCAATTCTTCGGCAACCGAAAGCGCCAATTCAGGGCTTAGGCCGCGTTTGATATAAATATCCTGAAGCTCTTTCTTTTCGGCATCAGGGAAATTTTCCAATTCATATTTCTCACGCTCTAAATCAGCATTTTCCGTATCTAATTGCGAACTAACGGAAACATATTCGCCCGCCGCCATTGATAATGCGCCGGCAACCAATGCCGCAATGCCGGTAAAAAAAATCGCGGGCTTTGTCGCATTTGTTGCCGCAATGCCAGCAATAAGGGATGCCGTAGAGATAATGCCATCATTTGCGCCAAGCACCGCAGCACGAAGCCAGCCAACCCGATCGATAAAATGAATTTCTTTTTTCAAAAGAACATCCTCACGCTATTATCCCAAATTTAACTGTGTAAAACAATTTTTTGCGATTGGCAAAAACAATATTTTCGGCTAGTTGAAACAATATTACTACTACCCCTCGTGGGTAGGACTTCCAATACTTAGCATTTCTTATTTCTTATGCGTGCTATTTTTTTGGTTCGCGTAATGTTTTTATAAGGAATGATACTATGATTACTGGAACAGTTAAATTTTTCAACACTGACAAAGGCTATGGCTTTATCGCACCTGAAGGTGGCGGCAATGACGCATTTGTTCACATTTCTGCTGTTGAGCGCGCTGGTCTTCGCACTTTGAACAAAGATCAAAAAGTTTCTTATGAACTTGAAACTGACAGACGCGGCAAAACCTCTGCTGTCAATTTGCAAGTTGCATAATAACTCAATTACTTTTTGATAAATCGGGCTGCTATTTCGGCAGCCCTTTTTAATATGTCTTGATCCTCATCTCTTATGTCATCATAATATTTATCAGATTCAAAATAAGAGGTGATAATCACCCGTTTCCCTTCGGGTGTGAACGCCAAAGCAACATCATTATAGCGGTTGGCATAACCTTCATTTATACCGGTTCCGGTTTTATCACCAACCACCCAATCAACTGGCAAGCCAGCACGCAAGCGTTTTAGACCGGTTTGTGTTTCCTTCATCCAGCCTGTCAAAAGATTATAATATTCATCGCCAACATATTCTTTCGTCAGGATTTTATCCAATGAATGCGCCATTGCGACCGGTGTTGTAGAATTTTCAATATCGCCTGGTTTGAAAACGTTCATCATTGGCTCAATGGCATCAAGCCTTGTGGTTTCATCGCCAATTTTACGAATTTTTTGCGTGAAGAATGATGGCCCACCAAAGTGATTTAATATCGCATTGGCGGCAATATTATCAGAGCTAATTTGTGCGGCTTTGGCGGCATCAACAATATTTATTTTTCCGTTTTTCAATGCGGCCTGCACAATCGGGGAATAAACTTTTAATCCCGTTGGATCTAATGGAACGATTAAATTTTTATCGAGGCGCCCTGCATTGATTTCATTAAATACAAATGCCGCAAGCGGAAGTTTAAAAGTCGAGCACATGGCAAATCGTTCATCAATACGATGCCCTATATATTTACCGCTTTGGGTATCAAGAATACAAATGCCAAGCCGGCCACCACTTGATTTTTCAAGCGCGGCAAATGCATCGGTCAATTCCTTATATTCGTTTTTATCGACACCAATATCATGATTGATTTTCGCGCATGATGATATCAATGTAACGCCCAAAAGCCCAACAAATTCGCGGCGATTATTATTTAAACGCATTTTGCCCCCTGAAAACAATTTAATGGCATAATAAGATAATTATTTATTTTGGCTATATTTAATACTTGGCAAAATTGCGGCAATTGTTAAGATGCCATTATGAAAAAAACACATCACGATTTTCCGAAAGAGATTTTGTCACTTTTTGATAAATTTGTTCACGGTGACATTGACCGCCGTGGTTTTATCGAAGGTGCGGGCAAATTTGCGATTTCTGCAAGTGTTGCAAGCGGCTATTTAGCCAGTCTTGTTCCTGATTTTGCCAATGCACAGAAAATTGCCCCAAATCACCCTGATTTATGGATAGAACGAATTAGAATCCCATCAAAATCAGGTTCTGGTGTTATTAATGCCTATCTTGCGCGCCCTAAAAACCTGTCAATTTTTGACAAACTACCTGTCATTATTGTTTGCCATGAAAATCGTGGTCTTAATCCACATATCGAAGATATAACACGCCGTATCGCCCTTAATGGCTATATTGCAATTGCGCCCGACGCCCTTACGGCTCTTGGCGGCTATCCCGGCAATGAAGACAAGGCGCGCGAATTATTTGCAAAACTTGACCAAAATAAAATTCGTGAAGATTTCTTGGCCGCTGTTAAATTTGCCGATATTACCGAACATGGGAATGACAAAGTTGGCGTGATTGGCTTCTGCTGGGGTGGTGGTATGGCAAATTATCTTGCCGCCAATAGTAATAAAGTTAATGCCGCAATTGCATTTTATGGCGCACCCCCACCACTAGAAAAAGTTCCTAATATCAAAGGCAAATTATTATTGCACTTTGCCCAAGATGACGAACGCTTTAATGCAATGTGGCCGGATTATGAAAAAGCACTAAAAGCAAATCATAAAGACTATGTTGCATTTGTTTATCCCAATACTGTGCATGGGTTTAATAACGACACAACGCCACGTTACAATGAAAAAATGGCTAATCTTGCATGGAATCGGTCCATGAATTTTTTCAATAATTTACTTAAAAAAAAAGTGACCACTAATATAGAAATAACGAATGCCTTTGAAACCGCACTTGCCGCAAATGAAATAAAAGGTGGCGCATATGCGTTGTTTGAAGGTAATAAAATCGTCTTTAAAGGCGCATTTGGAACGGGGCGCGGTGATGCCCAACTTACCACAAAAACCAAAGTTCGGGTTGCATCAATTTCAAAACTTGTGACCGCATTCTGCGCATGGAAACTGGCATCAGAAAAGCGTTTTGATCTTGATGGCGATATTTCAAAATATCTGGGCTTTAAATTACGTAACCCCCATTTTCCCGATGCGATTATAAGTGCGCGTCATATTTTATCGCATTCATCATCAATTCGTGACGATGGTGAAAATTATCGTGGCGTAATCGGCGAAACCCTCGAAAGCTTCTTTACGCCAAACAACCCAAATTGGGTTGATGGCAACCATTTTTCCGACAAGCCAATTGGTTATTTTTGTTATTCAAATCTTGGGCTAGGTCTAATTGCGCAATGTATTGAGAATATATCAGGGCAGCGTTTTGATATATATGCCCATGATAATATCATTAAACCAATGGGCATGGATTGCGGTTTTAATTGGTCATTGGTGTCTGATGAAGATGTCAAAAACTCATCCCCCCTATTCCGTCGCCTTGGTAACGATAGTTTCTGGACCGTGCAAACCGATGGCGACCCAATTTCAAAACCAAGGCCAATTGTAAACACAAAAGATAATCTTGAGCTAAAAGATTATAAAATTGGCACCAATGGTCTAATTCTTGGTCCACAGGGTGGACTACGTGCCAATATTGAAAACCTTGCCACCATTGGGCAGGTTATATTGGGTGCCACCCCATTCTTTGACGATGGTTTAAGAACAAATGTCCTGAAAGACGTTTGGAAATTTGATGGCGCAAATGCCGAAAAAGATTCCGAACTTATAACCGACTATGCAACCGGTGTTGGGCATATAAAGCCAGATGACAGATGCCCAATCCAAGGTCTTAAAACCACTTTATACGGTCATTACGGTGAGGCATACGGGCTTTTGGCGGGTGTATGGGTTGATACCACAAGCCAAAAAGGCTTTGCATGGTTTATTAACTCAAGCCTTGAGACACCGCAAAAAGGTGGAAATTCTGGCCTATATGCAATCGAAGAAACCATGATGAATGCGGCAGCTAGGGATTTGTCATTGATATAGAAGTTAAGGTATGAGTATTTAAATAAGGCTCTTCAGAAATTTATTGCCTACCACGTAAATCGATAGTCTCTTTGTTTAAACCTACAACGTTGTTTATGTTTTTACATCGTTCCCAGTCAAACAATCTGCTTGCGCTTGCATCAATGGGTAGCTCTGCCCCATTATTTGTTACTTTCTTAATTCTGATATTGTCTTTTGTATAAGTCATAGTGAAAATTGCAGGACCGCCAGAAGTTAGGCTTAAGTATCCGCCAGTGTCATTACCATTTATTTTTTTTAGCAATAGGCGATTTTTTTCGTTCCCACTTTTATCTTTCATTACTACAGAATTCCCTTCAATATACAAAAGGTAATCCCCTGTGCAGCCTTCAGATTTAATCGCCCAAACCCCTTGTAAATATCCAAAATCAGCCTTTTTGTTGCATGAAGACAAGCTATATGATGCAGCAATTATTATAATTATACTTAGTTTTTTGAACATCAGGTTAGGAATCCTTAAAGTGATTTTTAGATTGAAAATCTATCCAGTAGGTATATTAAGAAAAATTAAACCAATGGTTTAAAACAGGGAAAAGATATGGATTAAATAATTAAGGTTACGAATATCCCTTAATTTGTTATTTCTATGGTTGTCTTTTTTATCTTTCGCTGCAACGTTTCCAAATATCCCCTTGTCCAGTTTTCTCCATTTCCTCACCAGAAGTTTCAATTCCCTTCTCTTTATATTTTGTCATTTTGATTACATTTTTTGTATATTCATAAGTAACAACAATATCACCATCGTTACCAGTTAAAATAAAGCTGCCCTTTTCATTGTTTCCTCTAATAATACCCATATTTTGCGGTTTATGAGTCCACGGGTCGGTAACGGAAATGCCTTTTATAGTGTATAACAAATCACCATTACATTCGCTCGGGGCTTTAGCCCATATACCGTCAAGGGAATTGAACTTTTTTTCATCTATTTGGTTTTCACAAGAAGAAATAAATAATGTTAAAGGAAACAACAACAAAGTCTTTTTTATGTATGCTTTCATTATGACAACATCCTTTGATAATGGTATAAAATAGCGTAATGTAAAATAATAACTTAAAGTTAAAATAGACCAAACAACTAAACGGAGGCATGATGTGAATTAAATACGTCATAGTGTATTGTTATTTTTCATGTTTTACACCTTCAATTTAACCATAGCTAACCCCTTCACCCCTTCGGGGGGCTTCCCCGCAAGGGATAAACAATACAACTATCACCGCCGCAAACTTTACCCTTATAATGTTTTTATAAACCCCGATGTTTGAATATTAAATATCAGGAAATGTCAGGGTTTTGGGGAATGCGCATTTTATCATAATGGCGAATTGCACTTTCCCGATGTCAACAAATGTCAACATTTTGAGCGCTGTTAAAATAAACGCCAATAATAGGATTAAGCTATTGATTTACATTCATTTTATCAAAAATAAACATTGTTACAAATTGTTCAAAACGCATAATTGATGGATAATTATGATTTTTCGCTGGCTTCATTTGGTTTTATAAGAAAAATTAGATGACTTTTTGATTTTTTGCTTTAAAAGCGCGGATACTTGTTCACTATAATTATGACAAGATAATTGATTAGGTTATTGAAATGACAAAGAATATTTATAATGCGGTGGTTTTAGGTGCGTCTGGTTATACTGGTGCAGAAACTATCCGACTTATTGATGGTCACCCTAATCTACGACTTCACTCTTTGACAGCGAACCAACAAGCTGGCAAAAGCTTTGGTGAGCTTTATGCACATTTGCATAAATATGCCGATTTCCCGCTACTTAAGGCCGAAGATGTTAAGTGGGATGATGTTGATGTTGCCTTTGGTTGCTTACCACATGGCGCAAGTGAGGAATTATTATCTGAACTTCCTGCACACGTAAAAGTGATTGATTTATCGGCTGATTTCCGCCTAAGAAGCCCTGAAACTTATGCAAAAACCTATGGGCGCGAACATCTGCATAAAGAAAAAACCATTAATGCGGTTTATGGTCTAACCGAATTTGCGCGCGATGAATTGAAAAAAGCACCGCCGATTGTTGCCTGCCCTGGTTGTTATCCAACCGCAACCCTATTGGCATTAAAACCATTAGTATTACAGAATTTAATTCACGCCGATGATTTAATCATTGATGCCAAATCGGGTGTATCTGGTGCGGGCCGTTCGTTAAAGCAATCAAACCTATTCTGTGAAATTGCCGAAAGCATGTATGCATATGGCGTTGGCAAGCACCGTCACGCCCCAGAAATTGAGCAAGAATTAGGTATTGCGGCGGGAAAAGAAGTTATTGTCAACTTTACGCCCCACCTTATCCCAATGACTCGTGGTGAGTTAGTAACAACCTATGTTAAAATGAAAGACGGCGTTTCAATTAATGATCTGCGTCAGGCATTTGAAACACAATTTAAGGATGAACTATTTGTTCGCCTTGCCAAAGCCGGCGCGTCACCTGATACGCGTTGGGTTAAGGGGACAAATAATTGCGTAATTCAAGTTTTTGAAGACAGAATTCCGGGGCGTGCAATCGTCATTTCCGTAATTGATAATTTAATCAAAGGTTCAGGCGGACAGGCAGTTCAAAACTTCAATGTTGTATTTGGTCTTCCAGAAGATGCGGGCTTGACGGCTGCACCACTTTTTCCGTAAGATAAGGAAAAGGTGCAGACGTTTTGACCATGGGTAAAAAACTACTTGAATTCAACATTCCCCACCCTCTGCCAGAGGATTATGATCCAATTCTTGGCCGAAGTGTTGGTGAAGTTCGCAACCCGAATTCAAGCGCACCCGTGGCGACAGCACCCAATAACGACAATGTTAAGAGTTCGGTTTTTGATGACCCAGAACTTGATTTTGCGTATCAAAGTCCAATCAAAGAAGAACTTCCACAACTTAGTGCCGAAGATATTGCAATCATTCTGGATGAAAAACCAGAAAGTGATGCAATTGTTGATCTTCAAGAACCAACTGAAGAAAATGGTATCTTCACAGAAGCTGATGAAACTGCAATAGTTTCCGAAGAAGAATTTGTTGAAACAAATCAGGATGATGCGGAAACAACCGCATTACCCCAATCAGAAATCTTATCAGATGATGTTGAGCTTGATCCAGAAATCACACCGTTTGAAACGATGGATGGCGCCGCCAATGAGGCAATTGACCAAGCAGAGGAAGAAAACAATCTTTCTGAGCGTTGGCGTTTGTCAGATGATGAATTGCTAGAAGAGAAAAAAGAAGAAATCATTGCGAACGCACCAGAAAGTATTTTGGAAAGCATTCCCGAAAGCGCCCCTGAAAACACCACAGAAGACGCCGCAGAAGACGCCGAAGATGACACAACAGTAAATGTTACTGAAAGCGACAATGAGGAAACTCAAGAGCAAAATTCAGAGCCGGTTGTTGATGAAACAACAGATGAAAAAACCTCTGATGATGTTGTAACTGCGCCCGAAACCGCTGAAGCTGAAACTGAAGAGTTAAAAGAAGAAACTGCATCTTCTGACGAACCCGTTGCAATTAGTGATGAAGTTGAAACTTTAACTCAAACTGATGCAATTGAAGAAACCACTGAAAACGAAATAGAAATTGAGCATAATCAGGTTGAAGAAACCAGTGCGCAACCTGCCCAATCCGAAGCCGAACCAGCGGTTAAAGCGACAAGTGCATTATTCAATGAGCCAATTTTAGTCCCTCCTCCACAGCCAAAAAAACGCAGGCCAAAAGGAAAGAAACGCCGCAAGGTTAAAATAGCAAATGAGATTGCGCTTATGGGCGGCGTTTTCTTTAGCGGCATGGCAATTTTATTATTGATTTCAACACTTGCCGCCCCACTTGGAAGGCCGTTTTCTGATATTGCTTCATATGGCATTATCTGGAGTGGTTTTGCATTAATTGGTGCCGCAATATGGGCATATCTTCGTAATTGGCAAATGGCGATTGCTTCTTTGCTTTGCCTATTGGGCTTTGTTGTCAACATTGTTCCAACCCTTGGTGACGCACCAATTGGTGGCACTGGTGAAACCAATATTGTTGGTTGGGCAAATGTTGAAAATTCACCCAAGGCATTGCAAAGCTTCGTAACCCAAGGCGAAAAGAATGGCGCAACCCTTTTGATTGTTGCGGGTGCAAATAAACTTATTGCCGGCGACATACCAAATTGGACAGTTATTCAGGTTCCGATTGCAAATGACCCGACTTCTTTGGCCGTTCTTGCCAAAGAAAATTGGCGCGCTGTTACCCTTCCTGGTGAACCTACAATGGCACGCCCAATGGATAACAGCCTAACCGTTATTGGCGTTAACCCAAGCCTTGGTGCACCAAAAGAAAATGCAATTATCAATCGTGCCGCAAACCGTATGGGTGATCAGGAGACTGCGGTTCTTACTGTTGGTGATTTTGGTCTTGTGCCATGGGATAGAACCATGAAAGACTTCACCAAAACTTCTGGTGCAAAGCGTGTAAGATGTGGCGGTATTTTGGGGACAACCTATAACCAAGGTTTATTGAATATTGCCACAGACCACGCCTTTGGTTTTAATGCCAAAATCCAATCATGCGACATTGGTGATAACTTACCGCAAAGCCACCACAAGCCGCTTTTTGTAAAAGTGTTGAAACACTAAAGCTTGGAAAATAATCTACCGGTGAATAGCTTAAACTGCGCAATGAGGCCAAGTTTTCGCGCTGGTTCATTATGAATATCGTTGAATGACTTACTATTTTTGGTCAAACGTAGGAATAGCAAATCATTGATATATTTGCCCCTCTCTTCCGGTGGCAGCACCGCAATTCCGGAATTAATTGACGCAAGCAAATTATCATTTTTTGCAAAGTCACCATTGATGGCATTTATTACCATTTGTGCACAACGATTGGCAAAGTCACCAGAGTGATCACAAATTTTTGCCGATAGAGTAAAATAGTTTTGCCATACCTGTAACCGCCCTAGGGCATTATCAGAAAGGTATGTATAGTGCGCATCCAAATAGGAAAGCAAAGTGTCTTTATTGCATATACTCAATAAAGCAAACAATGCCTGTGACGCATCATCAAAAGGTTTTGAATTGGGATATTGTGAAATTAAATCCGCCCAAAACTGCAAGCGAAATTGCGCCATTTCACCAGAGCGCATGTGGATTGACCAAATTTCTGTATCAAAAATAACAAGTGCGCAAAGAGCTTCGCGATATTTCTCATCACAATAAGCACAGGCAGAACCACGACGTGGATCTTTATCCTGTGCATATTGCAATAAAGAATGCCTCACTATGGTCTGTCGTCCACAATCTTTTCGGGCTTATCAATTTTGTTGCGCGGTATCAAAAGACTGAAAGGCGCAGCAACATAAATCGATGAATAAGTACCGATAATAACACCAAAAATCATTGCAATTGTGAATGATTGAATTGTGGTACCGCCAATCACAGTAAGACCAACAAGCGCAAGCAATGTCGTCATACCAGTGATAATGGTTCTTGAAAGTGTTTCATTGGTTGAAAGGTCAATCAATTGTGCCATTGGCATTTTTTTGAACTTACGCATATTTTCACGCAAACGGTCATAGACAACGACCGTATCGTTCATTGAATAACCAATAATCGTTAGAATTGCCGCAATTGATGTCAAAGAGAACTCCAGCCTTGTTACCGACATAAATCCAAGGGTTAGGATAACGTCGTGTAAAAGTGCGGCAACCGAACCCACACCCATTTGTAACTCAAAGCGGAACCAAATAAACACAAGCATAAAGCTAATGGCGGCAACCAAAGCCATAATACCGTTTTGATAAAGTTCGCCAGAAACTTTTGAGCCCACAAAACTTGCCGGAGGGAAAGTAGTACCAGGATATTTTTGCGAAATTGCGTCACGCACAATTTTCGTTGTGCGCTCCATATCTTCGTGATCAGCAAGGTAACGAACCATGACCTGATTTGGTTTATCAAAGCCCTGAACCTGTGGGTCACGGATTGGCAAATGGTGTAGTTCGCTTCTTAAATCTGCAATATCGATTGCTTTTGGTGCAACCGCCTCAACCAGAATACCACCTTTAAAGTCGATACCAAGGTTGAAAGCATCTGCAAACACTGCACTAGTTTTTTGTCCAAAATTACCCTGTGCCGCATTAAAAGTTTCAACCGGATTTTTTCTAAAGCCACCAGTTGCAAAAGATACAAAAGACAAGATTACCAAAAGAATTGAAATACTTGCCGCAAGGCGCGCAAAATGCACAAACTCAAAATGCGTTTGCTTTGGAACCAGTCGGATTAAAGGCCATTTAGATGATGTTTTCATCATTCACTCGCTTAAATAGGAAGTACGGTTGGTTTGGTGCGGCGATACCATAAGGCAATCAAAACCTGCGTAACCAAAACCGCAGTAAATACTGAAGTTAAAATACCCAAAGACAATGTCCATGCAAAACCACGGACAGGGCCTGAACCGAAATAGAACAAAATAATTGCAGCCAATAACGATGTTACGTGCGCATCAATAATTGTCATAACCGCGCGGCTGAAACCGGCATCAAGTGCCATTGCAACCGAACGTCCTGCTGCATACTCTTCACGCATACGTTCATAAATAAGAACGTTGGCATCCACGGCCATACCAAGTGTTAATACCAAACCGGCAATACCTGGTAATGTTAAAGTTGCGCCAAAAGTACCCATGCCTGCAAAAATCAATATTACGTTTACACCAAGCGCAATGATTGAGAAGCCACCAAAAGTGAAGCCATATGCAAGCAACATAAAGACAACAACAAAGGCCAAAGCAATAATACCCGCTTTTGCGCCCGCATTAACGGCATCTTGCCCCAATTCCGCACCAACAGAGCGTTGTTCAAGAATTTTCAACGGCGCAGGCAATGCACCTGCACGCAAAAGGGTTGATAGTTCTGAAGCTGATTCAAGGGTAAAGTTACCAGTAATTTGACCTGAACCGCCTGGAATAGGCTCTTGAATATTTGGCGCAGAAATTACTTTGTTATCAAGAACAATCGCAAATCTTTTGCCAACATTATCGGTTGTAACGCGACCAAATATTTTTGAACCCGCGCTATCAAGACGGAATGAAACCACCCAATTACCAGAGTTTTGATCTTGGTTTGGACGCGCATCGGTTAAGTTTTCGCCGCCCAATGTCGCACGACTTTTAACAAGAACATATGGCTCTTCAGGACGGCTAGGTTGTGGTAATAATACAGAACCCGGTGGGATACGACCCGCCATTGCTTCTTGCATTGAAACACTTTCATCAACCATTTGGAAAGTAAGCTTTGCAGTCTGACCAATCAATGATTTTAATTTTTCTGGATCCGATTCACCAGGTGCCTGCACAACGATACGATCATTACCTTGGCGCGTGATTGAAGGCTCTTTGGTGCCGGTTTCGTCAATACGACGACGTACAACTTCGATTGATTGCGCAACTGCACGGCGTTCCATCGAAACCATTGCTTCTGGTGAAAGATTAACGCTGATTGTTGTACCATTAGATGTAACAATCAAATCCTTTAAAGCACTTACCCCATTTGCATCAGTAATAGGCTGCCCAAGTGTAGTGATTCTACGAACCGCCTCTGTAACGTCTGACGGATTAGTCATTGTTACTTTTGCTGTTAATCCATCTGGCGAAACGCCACGACCACTAAAAGCAAGGGCAGGAAGTTTGGTTTTGCTACCTTCAACATTGCCCCGCAATACACCAACCATATCATCCGAAACGGCATCGATACGCTGTTTATAAATGGCGTTCTTGTCCACCTCAAACAAAAGGTGCGAACCGCCTTGCAGGTCAAGACCAAGGTTAATTGCCGAATGTGGCAGAAATTTTGGTAATTTGTTACGTGCATCCTCACTTAGGGTATTTGGAAACGCCCAAATAATTCCAAGAATAGTAACAATGACTACCGTCCAGATGCGCCAGGGAGGTAAGTTTATCAACGTACTGTTTCCTTTGTTATTTCACGTCATTTGCAGGGGTTTCAGTGCGCACTTCTGAAATAGTTCCACGCACTACTTTAACCACAACATTTGGTGCAATTTCCACAGAAACGTCAACATCGCCCAAAGCTTTTACCTTGCCAATAAATCCGCCCGAAGTAACAACGGTATCGCCTTTTTTAAGCTCTGAAAGCATTTTTTGGTGCTGCTTCATGCGTTGTTGTTGTGGACGGATAAGAAGGAAATAAAACACAACCATCACCGCAATAATCGGCAAGAAATTCATTAAAATATCTGACGGACCCGCAGCAGGTGCGGCTTGTGCAAGAACATTCATAGTAGCTATTGCTGGTAAAAGAGACATTATTTCCTCATGAAAATTAAATTTTTAAAAAGACTGTTGCTTAAATAGATACGAAACACCAAAATCTCAATGGTTATGCACACATTTGTGCATTAATATATACCTCACGGCTAATTCGGGGCATTTGCTGAACGCAAATGCTGTTCCCTCATGCCTCCGGTGGGGCGCGCGACTCCGCGCGGCACTCAGTCGTGCTTGCGCTTCGCTTAAGTTTATACCTCACGGCTAATTCAGGGCATTTGCTGAACGCAAATGCTGTTCCCTCATGCCTCCGGTGGGGCGCGCGACTCCGCGCGGCACTAAGGCGTGCTTGCGCTTCGCTTAGGTTTATACCTCACGATTATGCTATGCGTATTTTTTATCGCGACATCAAACCATATGTGATTTCCATTTTGCACGTAATAGATATAAAATAAAATATTAACCAACTTTGGGCAAAAGACCTTTTATGATAATTCTCCACACCCGTACATTTGATCCTTTATCAAGGGCGATGAAAATCGCATTGGGTGAAAAACACGTGAATTTTCATACTATTGAAGTTCCATTGGGTGGGGTATCTCCCGAATTACTTGCGGTGGACAAACGTGGAAGAACGCCTGTTTTAATTGATGATTTGTGGGGCAATGGCGCAATCATTCCAGACGCTATGGCAGGCTTTGAGTATTTAGAAGACATAATCCCAACTCCTCCCCTATTCCCTTCAGGCCCCCTAGAAAGGGCAAAGATTCGCGTTAAGGCTCAAGAATTTAATTCTGATTTCAAACCCATTCTTGAATTGGCGTTGGCTGAAAAAGTTGATAAATACATAAATCGTAATTCATACCCAGACACGGGTGTTTTGCGGCAAATTCGTGATAAAATTCGCGATTATCTTGGCGCAATCGACAGCCATACAGCAAAATCACAATGGCTTGCCGGGGAGCGTTTATCCCTTGTTGATTTGATTGCGGCATCACAAATATCGATATTGGATTATCTTGATTTAATTGACTGGAGTAGGTTTGAAAATGCCAAAAACTACTACCAAAACTTTAAGCAACGCCCTAGTTTTGCTATCATTCTTGGTGAAAGGCTGTTATCGTTCCCACCGCCTTCACATTATGCTTCACTAGATTTTTAAGGTTCTGATGTCACTTAGCGCGAATTCAATAAAACAACTTGCCATCGAAAATGGCTTTGACGTTGCGCGAATTTGTGACGCAAGAAAAGAGTGGGAAAGCGGCGCACATTTAAAACAGTTTGTTGAAAACAATTACCATGGCACTATGCAATGGTTTGAAACCACACTCGAAAGACGAAGTCACCCAAACGCGATGTGGGACGGCGCAATAAGTGCTGTAATGCTTGGGGTTAATTATGCCCCTGCATCAAATCCACTAGATAAGCTATCACAAAAAGCAAATGCGAATATTTCATCATATGCACAAAACAATGATTATCACGACGTAATCAAAAAGCGCCTTAAAGCTCTTGCAGGAATATTGCACAAGAAATCAGGTGCCGAAGTTAAAGTGTTTGTTGATACTGCCCCATTGATGGAAAAACCGCTTGCTGCGCGTGCTGGGATTGGTTGGCAAGGAAAGCATACAAATCTTGTTTCGCGTGAATTTGGCTCATACTTATTTCTTGGCTCGATATTAATTGCGACAGAGCTTGAATATGACACACACGAAAGCAATCATTGCGGTAATTGTTCTTCATGTGTTGATATTTGTCCAACAAAGGCGATTATTGCCCCTTACAAAATTGATGCGCGCCTTTGTATTTCATATCTTACAATTGAATATGACGGGGTAATTCCTGATGAATTAATGGCAAAAATGGGCAACCGTATTTATGGCTGCGATGATTGCCTTGCCGTATGCCCATGGAATAAGTTTGCCGTCCCAACAAGTGATGAGAACTTTTTGCCACGCGAAGGTTTTGAAAGTTCGTCAATTGCTGACATGCTTGTTCCAGATGATGCCGCCTTTCGCGAAAAATTCCGTAAAAGCCCGATAAAGAGGATTGGATTTAATAAATATTTGCGTAATCTGTTAATTGCAGCAGGTAATTCAGAAAACAAAACCCTTTTAAAATATGCAAAAAACTATTTAAATTCAGAAAATGCCGGCATAAAGGCATCCGCCCAATTTGCAATAAACCAATTAGAAAAACAAAAATGAACCAACCTGATTTTACACCAACACCGCCTTTAGAAACCTTAAAGCGCAAGAAAAGAAAGACTGGACTATTTGGGTGGATTGGTAAGTTAATTATTGGCTTTGTTGCATTCTCTGTTTTGTGGGTATTAGTTTATATGATTGTTCCCGCCCCGTTTACTACACTAATGATACAAAGGGCAATTGAAGGTAACAAAATAAGCTACCATCCAATAAGTCTGTCAAAAATCAATCGAAATCTTGTAGATTCGGTAATTGCCTCAGAGGATGCCCGTTTTTGTCATCACTATGGATTTGAGTTAGATGCAATGCAAAAAGCATACAAAGCCAATAAAAGAGGCAAGAAGCTTCGTGGTGCATCAACAATATCGCAACAAACCTCTAAGAACCTTTTTTTATGGCCGTCACGTTCATACATACGTAAAGGTTTTGAAGCAGGATTTACAGTATTAACCGAAACCATTTGGACCAAAAGACGCATAATGGAAATGTATCTGAACGTTGCCGAAATGGGCGATGGTGTTTTTGGTGCAGAAGCTGCATCGCTTTATTATTTCAATAAACACGCAAAAGATCTTACGCCATATGAAGCGGCACGGATTGCAGCAATTCTGCCTAGCCCACAAAAATACCGCGTTAACTCCCCTGGGCCATATGTTCAAAGGCGTGCATACGCGATTGCACGTGGTGCAAATACAGTTCGTGATAGTGGGCTTGATAGCTGCATTTACAAATAAACACACCTTTATCTAACAATCTTGCACAAATTCAATTGACTAAGCAATGATTTTATAAAATTGTATGCAAAAATGAAAAATGGGCTTCCACTAGTGGCACATTTGGGGGATTTTTCTATGCTGTCATTCGCGCTTAAACGATTGTTGGTCGCAATACCAACGATGTTTATTATTATCGCTATGGCTTTCTTTTTAATGCGTCTTGCACCCGGCAGCCCATTTGATTCTGAGCGCGCAATGTCGCCAGAAATTCGTCAATTGGTTATGCAGCATTACGGCCTAGACAAGCCCTTATTTGCACAATTTTTCGAATATATAAAAGGGCTTTTCGTTTTTGATCTAGGACCAAGCCTTATTTATAAGAATCAAAATGTTTCAGATATTATTGGCAATGGCTTTCCGGTCTCTATTACAATAGGTATATTTGCCCTAAGCCTTGCAATATTTATTGGGGTTCCTCTTGGCCTGATTGCCGCATTAAACCAAAATAAGATTCAAGATTATTCGGTAATGGCAGTGGCAATGGCGGGTATATGTGTCCCTACATTTGTTACTGGCCCTCTATTGGCATTATTTTTTGGTGTTAAACTTGGGTGGCTGCCAACTGCTGGTCTTGATCTCGGTGAAATGACTTTTGAGACCTTATTATTACCTGTTGTTACCCTATCATTGCCACAGATTGCAATTATTTCACGCCTTGTACGTTCAAGCACAATCGAAGTATTAAGTTCAAACTTTATACGAACCGCACGTGCAAAAGGGCTTCCTGATTCTGTTGTTTTGGTAAAACATGCATTGCGCGCATCTTTATTACCTTTGGTCTCGTATCTTGGTCCTGCGTGCGCTGGTTTAATAACAGGGTCGGTTGTCATCGAAAATGTATTCCAACTTCCAGGCATTGGGCGTAACTTTGTTACATCCGCGTTACAGCGCGACTATCCAGTGGTTATGGCAGTTGTTATTCTTTATGCCTCTCTAATAATTATCCTAAACCTTATAGCCGATATTATTTACGGCATGCTTGACCCGAAAGTGACCTACGAATGAGCATGATTGCAACCCCAAAGGAAAAAGCGCAATTGCTTGAAAAATCGGCTATTTTAGGTCGATCATTGTGGGACGATGCGCTTGCAAGACTTATGAAAAACAAGGCTGCTGTGATTTCGATGTACGTCTTGGGGGCATTGGTAATACTTGCGCTTTTTGGTCCATTGTTCTGGGTCAATAAATATGATGAAATTTTTGACGACATGGTTCTGGTTGGGCCTAGTCTTAAAAACATGTTTATTTTCGGTGGCGATCCACAAGGGCGTGATTTATTCATAAGGCTTTTATATGGCCTTCGGGTATCACTGGCTGTTGGTGTTGTTGCAACATTTGTATCGCTAACAATTGGTGTATTATGGGGTGCAACCGCCGGATATATTGGTGGCAAAGTTGATCAGATTATGATGCGTATTGTTGATATTCTTTACGCATTACCATTCATATTTTTCGTGATAATTTTGATGGTAGTTTTTGGTCGCAATATCATTTTAATTTTTGTGGCAATTGGTGCGGTTGAATGGCTTACAATGGCACGTATTGTTCGCGGGCAAACACTTTCTTTACGCAAAAAAGAATTTATTGAAGCTGCGCAAGCTGCCGGCCTTAGCACTTATCAAATAATCACACGCCATATTGTGCCAAACCTACTTGGACCTGTTGTAGTATATGTAACACTTACAATACCTGCGGTAATACTAACCGAAAGCTTCTTAAGCTTTTTAGGGCTTGGGGTTCAAGAACCCCTCACCTCTTTGGGAAATTTGATTTCCAACGGTGCGCGTGAAATGGAAATTGCACCGTGGTTGCTATTTTTTCCTGCGGTAACAATGATGATTACATTGTTTTGCCTTAACTTTATTGGCGATGGCCTTCGTGACGCAATCGACCCTAAAGATCGGTAATTATTCAACGCGCTTTACACGATAGCCTTTTTTGCTGCCTTGTAAGCTAAGAATATATGAACCAAAACTAGCGCGTTGTATTGTACCATTTGCTGGAAGCGATTTAAAATAATCAATTGTTTCACTATCGATAACTTGCCAGATTTGTCCATTATCGAAATATACTTTGGGCTTTGCACCGTCATCAAACTTGGTAACAAGCATTACAACCTTGTCACCCTCATCATTCTTGGCATTTTCCTTAACGATTTTCAATTTTGAAAATGACGGGATTGAAAAACCAAATGCCTCTTTTTTCAACTGCTGCATTTTTGGGGCATCAATTGCCACTAATTCAGCTTTTTCTTCTTTAACCTTTATCCCAGCAACAACATCATCATAGCATTTTAGGCGCATAGCATCGTCTTTTTGCGTGGCACATTGATAAAGTGGTTGCAAAGGCGTTTGAGCATCATTTTGCGCATATACTGCATTTGGCAGACCAAAATTTGCCAATAGAACTAAAAATGCAGCTTTTTTCAATCTTGTAAATTTTATATTCATAATTTTTTAGCCTTGATAGTGGTTCATGAGATTCATATCTTAATCATGAATAAATTCAAATTAATTTATTAGCATTACCGAGATTGATATAATGAGCGCCAACAGACGGATTTATAATAAATTACTTGCTGCAACCTGTTTGACATTATTTTTAAGTGGCGGGCTTGGCGCATGCAGCAAAAAAAATGAGCAAAGTGGCGACAAAATAATACATTTTGGCAATAGCGGCGAACCTAAAAGCCTTGATCCTTATGTCGCAACCGGGACATGGGAACATCAAATAATTTCTGATATGCTTGAAGGCTTAACAACTTCGACTGCGGATGGAAAAACAATCAGCGGTATGGCAACTTCTTGGACTACAAGCCCTGACGGCTTGGTCTGGACCTTTAAGTTACGCGATGCAAAATGGTCAGACGGGGTTCCTGTAACAGCGGATGATTTTGTTTATGGTTGGCAACGCCTATTAACAATGAAACCACCAACACAATATGCATCAATGTTGTTTTTAGTAAAAAATGCAGAACAGGTTTTTGACGGAAAATTACCAAAAGATGCACTTGGCATCAAAGCGATTGACCCCAAAACCGTTCAAGTTACCCTCGAACATCCTGCAAGCTATTTATTAGACTTTTTAACCCATCCAATTAGCTATCCAGTTCCCAAACATGTTGTCGAAAAATACGGTGATAGCTGGATAAACCCAGAGCATATTGTTGTAAATGGTGCTTTTAAACTAGAACAATGGTCACCAAACGACTTTATTTACATTTCCAAAAACCCTAAATATTATGATGCAAAAAATGTTTGCCTTGATGGGGTTTATTTTTACCCCACCCAAGATGACATTGCTGCCGAGCGTCAGGTAAAAACAGATAGACTTGACATACATACCAACTTTGGCGGCTCCAGACGTGAAGAAATAGATAGAACCATGCCAGGTTATGCAAGGATTTCTGATTACAACTCAATAACCTATTATATCTTCAATATCAAAAAGAAGCCTTTTAACGACCCGAAAGTTCGCGAAGCATTATCACTTGCCATTGACCGTGAATTTATTACCAATGAAATTTTAAAAGGTGGACAAAGACCTGCGTATTCATTAGTTCCCAAAGGTATCTTTAATTATGATTTTGAAAAAGTGCACCAAGATTGGAAAGATTTGCCACGTGCGCAAAAATTAGAACTGGCACGTAAACTACTGAAAGAAGCAGGTTATGGCCCAGGACACCCATTGGATTTCACCTTTAGCTATCGTAATTCACGCGATAACCCAAGAATAGCGCCTGTTGTTCAACAAAACTGGCGCGACATTGGCCGCGATTGGGTAAATGTTCACATTGTTGGCAACGATGTTCAAATTAATTACGACAAAATGCAAAGAGGCGATTTTGAGGTTGGCGATGCCGGTTGGGTTGCTGATTTTAATGACGCACGCAACTTTTTATATGCTTTTGAAACATCAGCAGGTGAAATGAATTACGGCAAATATTCAAATCCAGACTTTGATACATATTTACGACAATCTGATTTTGAAAAAGATGCAAACAAACGCAAAGAACTAATTGAAAAAGCAGAGAAAATTGCACTTAAAGATAATGCATTTATTCCAATTTACTTCGATTCAAGTCGCAACCTAGTAAATCCAAACATAACAGGCTGGGCAGATAATCCAAACGATTACCACCGCTCAAGATATCTATGCATAAAATGAAAAAGCCCCCATTTCTGGGGGCTTTTTATTATTTACTGACCGCTTGGCGGCTTTTTCTTTACAGCGGACGATGAATCTGGTGCATCAAAATATTTTGAAATATTTCCGCAATCGTTTGCCATCCAATCCAACATCAAGTTCAAATAATACTCGCGTTGTACAGGGTATTGTTTAACCAAAGGGTGCGACATTCGCGGAATTTCAACATATTTAAAGTTAGGTTTATTCAAAGCCTTCATTTTAGCAGTTGCATCATGTGAATACATTGTATCAGCCTGACGATCATATTCACCATGATAAATTAGCCAAGGAATTTCCACTTCATCAAGATGTTTTTGAGGGTTCCATCCGTCAACGGTCCAACCTTGTACCTTACGTTGGATACGCCCCTCACCCCATTCATTAGTCCTTAGTTTATCAATATCAATTACAGGCGCACCTGAAATTGCGCATTGCCATAAGCCCTTAGAAGCGCCTCCAGAGCGAGCTGCAGCAGCAGATGCCGAGAAACCACCATAAGAGTAACCATACACCATCATACGGTTAGGGTCAGCAACACCTTGTGCAACTAGCCATTTCGCGGAATCATCAACGTCATCTTGCATTCCAAGACCCCATTGCTTGTCGCCATTTTTCCAATGTTGCAAGCCAAGTCCCTCAGAACCTCGATAATTCGGTTGGATAACCGCAAATCCGCGTGTTGCAAACATTTGTGCCCAATTAGAAAAATCCCAATCCCAATAATCGCGCGCCCAAGGTCCACCATGCGGCATAACAACCAAAGGTATAGTTCCATCTTTTGTTTTATCGTATCCAGGTGGGAGGTAAACAACGGATGGAATTTTATTTCCATCACGCGCAGGTATATCAACCCATTGAGCTGTTCCGAGATTTTTCATATCAAAATCTTTTAGAACACTACCAATCTTAATTAGATTTTTGCCATCTTTAAGCAAGAACCAAGTCGTTGGATATTGCGGCGCAGAGACCTTCACTAAAGTAGCTTTACCACCTTTTCTTGCAACAATAGATACATTTGTATTTGGGAATAATTTTTCTAATTTTGCCTGTAACCCTTTTAGAGTTGGGTCAGAATAAACGCAAACTTCTGCAGCCTCATCATAGCAATAACCGGCCACTATATCACCCAAAACTGGATCATCTTCATTAGCATCTTCAGATGGTTGCCAGAATACTACGCCAGATGCATCAAACTCAGTATTTTTGAAAAGCGTTTTTTCATACTTTTGGGTTGCGAAATCATACAATTTTATTTCTGCATAATTTGCTTCCTGGTTGGATATAACCCACGCCTTGGATGCATCATAATTAAGCTTGATAATACTTATTGTATGTCTCTCATGTATGTCATCTTTAAGAGGAAGTTGTTCTATCCAATCGCCGGAAGGATTTTTCCAATAAATGTGGTTAATCCAACTACCGCCTTCAGGTTTCAATTCAGATTTAGTTCTTAGTTCACCTTTAGAATCGACTCTGCCATATTCTTCGTAGTCACCGCCACGAGCAAGCCTTTCTTGGGTTCCTTTATAAATATTATATTTCACTAAATCTACTGTATAAGATTTTTCGTTAAAAACCTGAAATAATACGTTTTCCTTATCATTACCAAGTCGACTAACTAATCCAGCTTTGTTTGAAATTTCGCCCTGACTTCCAAATGGCTCAATAAACTTTTTGCCTTCAAGGTCTGTAATAGTATATTTGGCGTACCATTCTGAATTCGCTCCCATGGTAACAGGAGTAAGACCGGTTATCATAATACGATCATTTTTCAGGAATTGTACTGAATATATGGACATTGACGATGCGCCAATAGTTACCGGCGCCTTGGTCATGTCATCCGTTGACCAAACGGTCACAACATTTTGTCTATTACTGCCAAGTGTAACAGCCGCAACATGTTTTCCATCAGGTGAAATAACTACGCTACTCATAACTTGCAAATCAGCAATGTTACTAACAGGCAATGCAGGTGTGGAAGGTTTCCAAGGCTCTGCCATAGCTGGCAATCCATAAGAAACAAGGCCAACCGTAGCCAAACTAGTTAAGGTCATCAGAAAATTTTTCTTGAATTTTTGCATCAGCCACTCCAGAAAGCTCGTTCCAAAATATAAGAATAAATTAGGCTATTTCATTTTAAGAAATAATTTAGCCCAATATATATTCCATTTCTCGGATTTGAAAACATTTAAAAATTTAATTATTAAACATGAAAAAATGTAAAGATAAAAACATGTTAATCTAAGGCAATTGAAACCATACTTCTTTAAAAGTTTCAATACGCCCAATGCACGTATATCTATAGTTTATTAATTTTTATTTCAACCGAAATATAGTTATTGCTAATGATGACAAATGATAGAGATTTGTCACATACGAATCTAAATTCCTGTGTGAAATGAAATTTGCAATCAAACCTTGATACCATTTTGCAATAAGGCAAAAAATGCTAAACACAACGAATAATATTGCTTAAAGCAATAACAATTGTTGCAAATTCGTAACAAATCACTTTTAAATTTACTCATTTGTATAAAAACATTTCATATAACTGCGATTAATACTTGTAAATTTTGCGCACCAACCATTACTAAAGTTTAATCACGGAACTTGTTAGTTTGGCGATATACATTGCTTTTTTGTAAATTCTTCAATTAAGCAGGTTTCCATTGCTGTATTATGATTTAATTTTAATCTTAAATTACCAATCCTGTGACGTGGTTTTGGCTCTTTATATTAGACGGGAGAATTGAATTGACCATGAAATTTAGAAAAGCTGGTCTTTTAGGTACAAGCTTTGCTGCAATGATGCTTATGCTTGGTACTAGTGCTTTTGCACAAGAAACGAAAAAAGAAGACAGTAAAGTTGAGAAAAAAGAAGAAGCAGTAAAGAAAGACGAAAGTGTCGTAGTTGTTACTGGTTCTCGTATTCGTCGCAACGAATTCAACTCAACATCTCCAATTCAGGTAATTACTAACGAAGAATCTGTACTAAAAGGTGATGCAGAAACTTCTGACGTAATTTACGGCTCAACTACTGCAGCTGGCGCACAACAGGTTAACTCAACATGGAATGGCTATGTTGTTGATGGTGGCCCTGGCGTTAACACAGTAAGCTTGAGAGGACTTGGTGCTACTAGGACTCTTGTTCTTGTAAACGGTAAGCGTATGCCTCCTGCTGGTGTTCGTGGTACTGTTGCCGCAGTTGATTTGAACACCATTCCATTCTCTATGCAAAACCGTGTTGAGTTCCTAAAAGATGGTGCATCAACTGTATATGGTTCTGAAGCTGTTGGCGGCGTTGTTAACATCATTACCAACACCAACCAAAAAGGCGGCAAAATCGGTGCAAAAGCCTATGTCACCCAAGACGGTGGTGGCGAACGTTATGGCGTTGACGGTTCATATGGCTGGAACTTTGATCGTGGCAACGTAATGATTGGTGGCGAGTATTACGAACGTAAAGCACTTACAGCTGGAGATCGTGATTGGGCACAATGTCAGCAAGAATATGCATTCAACCCTACAACTGGCGCTCGTGCCGACCTAATTGATCCTGCAACTGGTCAATATAAATGCTACAACCAACTTCAAGGTCTTGTAAGAGTTTATTCCGGTGCAAATGCTGGTGAATGGGTTCCTGACTCTACTTCAACTGGCCCAATTCCGGGTTGGAAAAAAATCGGTACTTCGACTGGTGGTTCATCAGCAACTCCGACAGCACAAATTTTGCTTCGCCCGTTCAAATCATCTAAAAATGATGAAACAACTGTAGTAAACCCTGTTAAAACTACATCTCTATACGCATCTGGTCGTTATCAACTACCATTTGGTGAAGATTTGGAAGTTAAAACTGATTTAATCTACAACAAACGTGAATCAGAATTCCGTTCACTTCGTCAAATTTTTGCATCTCCAGTTACAACTTCTTGGTTAACTGCACCGGGCGCATCTTATAACCCATTTGGTGGTTATGCAGCCCCAGTTGCATTATTTGACTTCAACAACGACCAATCAATTGACACTTACCGTTTCAATGCTTCTATTGGCGGTGGCTTTGGCGATTTATTGCCTGCATTTGCAAATGATTGGGAATGGGAAATTTACGCGCAAACCGGTAAATCACACGGTAAATACGGTCAAGACGTAATTAAATATGATGAGTTCCAACAAGCAATCGTTGGCTGTCCTACTGGATCAGGCGCAGGTTGTGTTCCATTTAACTGGTTGAACGCAAACAGTGTTGCAACTGGCGATTGGGACGCGGCGCAAACAAAATATTTCTTTGCGCATGATGTTGGTAAAACTGATTACGAACAAAATATCGTAGAAGCATCTATTAACGGTACTGCATTTGAACTTCCTGCAGGTCCTTTGAAATTTGCAGCTGGTTTACATTACCGTGAAGAGTCAATTGATGACCAACCAGGTCCAATCACTCAAGATGGAAACCTTTGGGGCTCAACTGGTGCGGGCCGTACAAAAGGAACAGACAATGTTAAAGAAGGTTTCTTGGAATTGGATATTCCGGTTCTTGCAAAACTTCCTTTGGTTGAAAAGCTTGATTTGAACCTTTCTGGACGTCAATCTAAATATAAATCTTACGGATCAAATGGCGTATATAAAGCTAATTTAAATTGGCAAATTACTCCAGAGTTCCGTTTCTCTGCTTCACAAGGCACAAACTTCCGTGCACCAGCACTTTATGAATTGTTCCTTGCAAACCAAACTGGTTTCTTAGGTCAAACTTCTGTTGACCCTTGTATTGAATGGGGAGATTCAACAGATACTGAAATCAAAGCGGCTTGTTCGGCTATTGGTCTAGACCCTGCATACCAAGGTGCTTATTCGTCTGCCCTTATTATCACTCAAGGCTCTCAAGGTATTCTTAAACCTGAAAAAGCTGACAACTGGGATATTGGCTTAACTTGGACACCAAAATCTACAAATCTTCGTATGCGCGTAGATTATTATGACATTACAGTTAATGACACTATCACAAAATTGAATGCTTATTACATTCCATATTTGTGCTATACTGGTCGTACTGAACTGTGCAGCAAATTTACACGCGATACAAATCCAACCTCTTCTGAATTTGGTAAAATCACTTCTATTACAACTGGTTACGTTAACATTGAACAGCTAACTAGCCGTGGTATCGATTTAGAAGCTGATTACCGCAAAGAATTCTCATTAGGTAAGTTGACAGTTAACCTATCTGGTAGCTGGATGCTTGAATCTGGCGAAGAGTTTTTGGGTGAAAAAGACGATTATGCTGGCTTGATTTATCAACCAAGCTTCGTTGGTGACGCAACTGTTCGTTTTGATCGTGGCGATTGGACATATACATGGGATATCGACTTTATTGGTAAAGCATCAAACTATGCTTACAATAATGAGCAATATCTTGCTAACTACGGCGTAGAAAACTCAGACCTTGTAGGTTCTATCTACTCGAAAACAACCACTCGAGTTAAACCTTACACTGAAGCAACTATTACTCATGGTTTCTCAGTTCGTTATAAATCTGATGATTGGTCTGTAACTGCTGGTGTTAACAATGTGTTTGATGAAACTCCACCAAACGTTTCTATGAACCAGATTTCTGGTTGGTACACTCGCTTGGGCAACTCTGTTGCTGGTGGTCCTTATGATTTGTATGGACGCACATTCTATGCAAGCTTCCGTAAAAACTTCTAGTTTTTAATCATTTGATTTTAAATAAAAGGCGGCTCTTTAAAGGGCCGCCTTTTTTATATTCCTGAACATGAGTACAAATATTAAATATAGAAACATTGAATCAGACAAAGACTGAAACAAAAAACAATAAGCAACAATTCAATATTTAGTATTTCATATTTTACGCCAACCAATACACACCTTTTTTAGATAGAATTGGTTGCCAAAATGCCAATCTAATAATGATTTTTCTAAATAATGGCAAAATCATGCATTAATTATGGCAAAAATGTGCAGAAATCATGTCAAAAATGTAATGTTTGGATTGACTAAGTAGTAATTTTCTAACAAATTTTTTATTGCAGTGGGGCTTTTTGCCTCAGTGCGGGGGAATATTTTAGGAGAAACCTACATTGGAAAGACAAAACAGACAAAACACACTACGCGGTGCTTTGCTTGCTGGGACCATTATTTCGGGAATGATATTTATATCACCGGCAATGGCGCAAGAAAAAACGGCCGTAAAGAGCGATGAGAACGTAGTTATTGTAACAGGCTCGATTATCCGCAACAAGAACCTAAAAGCAAATGCGCCGATTACAGAAATCAGTGCCGTGCAAATGGAAAAACGTGGCGGAACCACAATTGAAGCAATTGCGCAAACACTTCCTGGTAACGGTGGTGGCGCAATGACCAACGAATGGTCTGCAGGCGGAAACTTTGCACAAGGTGCATCTGCTATTTCATTACGCTCTATGACATCAAACTCAACATTAACAATTGTTGATGGCATGCGCATGGCATACTATCCACTTGCCGATGATGCGACAAGAAACTTTGTTGACTTGAACGCAATTCCTAACATGGTAACAGCGCAAATGGACGTCCTTCAAGAAGGTGCGTCTTCAACATATGGCGCGGATGCCATTGCAGGCGTTATTAACGTTATCAGCCGCAAAGAATATAAAGGCTTAAGCGGTAAAATATACGGTGGCAACCGTTTTGATGGCGGTAAGGCAAACTATGGTGGTAATATATTATGGGGCAAAGGAAAGTTAGCTGATGATGGCTATAACCTTTATTTTGCTGCAGAATATCAACACACTGATGAGCTACATGCTTATGATCTAGACTATCCTTATAATACAGCAAATATGAGCGGTTTATGCGCAACATCAGTTGTTGATGGCAAGCAAACATGCCGTACAAATGGTATTGTAAACGGTTTGCAATTTGACGGCACATTTACTGGCGCAAGCACCGCTGGTACTGGTGTAGCAGTTGTTAGACCATATTTAGGCACTACTCAAAAAGGTGATTACCAATTAATCAACCCTTCTGCAGGCTGTGGTTCTATGACATCTGTAACCGTTGGAACAGCAATGGTTCCTGGTGCGACAGCAACATCTGGTTATGCATCTAACCCAACATTCTGTCAGTTGGATGTCGTAAACAAATACGCGGTTTTGAATCCTGAAAACACTCGTGCATCATTTGCTATGCATGGCGTAAAAGACCTAAGCGATAACCTTCAAGTTCACTTCATGTTTAGCGGCTATCAGTATAAGTCTCACCTTGATGGCACGCCGCAACCTTTAAGAAGCGGTGCAACTGCTGGTCAAGCTGGTACAACATTTAGCTTGAACGCAACCAACAGTGTATATGGTTCTCTAGGTGCATACTTACCAGTTTATGTATGCCCAATCGGTACAGTTACATGTACATCTGCTAATGGCACACTTAACCCTAACAACCCATTTGCGTCACAAGGTTATGTTGCAAGAATCTTCTATCGCTTTGAAGATATTCCTCGTTACACTGAAACCACTGACCAAGTATTCCGCTTTGCTACTGGCATCGATGGAAGTGCGGGTAAATGGAATTATAGTGTTGACCTCGCTGCATCTGACAACAGGCTTACTTATGAGCGTCACGGCGTTCTATATTTAAACCATCTTGTTAATGCCATTAACAGCGGTATGTATAACTTTGTTAATCCGTCTGCAAACACACAGGCAACAAGAGATTATATCGCACCAGTTAATACTCAAAACTCTGTTTCACAGCTAATCGAGTTGAGAGGTATCGCATCAAGAGATTTGATTTCTATGCCTGGCGGTATGTCAACAATTGGTTTGGGCCTTGATACCCGTTGGGAATCTATCTCAAACCGCTCTGCGAACCCAGACCCAATTGGCGGCGATCCAACTATGCGTTGGACTTCTGCGATTAACCCATTTGGTGCAGTTGGTGGACGTTCTGTTCATGCGGCATTCTTTGAATTGAATGCGCCAGTATTAAAAGGCCTAGATCTTAATCTTGGCGGTCGTTATGACAAATACTCAACTGGTCAATCAGCATTTTCACCAAAACTTAGTGGTCGCTGGGAAGTAATGCCAACCTTGGCATTCCGTGGAAGCATCTCAAAAGGTTTCCGTGCCCCTTCAATTGCTGAAACCAACTCTGATCCAACCACAGGCTTTGTTAGCTATACGTCTAGCAACGCTGCTTGGAAGGCGTCACATGGTAACAACACTTATGCTAGTGCATTCAGCATTGGTAAAACAACAATTGCCGCAAAAGACCTAAAACCTGAAAAATCAACTGGTGCATCTCTTGGCGTTGTTTATCGTCCATTGAAAAACATTGATTTGTCTCTTGATTATTACAAAATCACCAAAAAAGATGTTATCATGACTCCATCTGGTTGGGCCGCTGCTGTTGAGGCATTCCTTGCTGGTCAGACCGTTCCGGATGGTTATAAAATTGTTGCCGATGAAGCTGATACGCTTTATCCAAATGCAATTCCACGTGTTGCATATGTTATTTTCACACGCCAAAACTTGGCTGAAATGACCAACTCTGGTTTTGACTTTGCTGCAAATGGTCGCTTTAATCTTTTCAACACTGTGAAATGGAATACTGGGCTTCAAGCATCATATATTTCATATTACAAACAAAAAGATATGGCAGGTAACGTAGAACGCTTTGATGGTACCTTAGGTAATAACGATATTACTTCTGGTTCTGGTACTCCAAAGTGGAAAGGTAACTGGCAGAATACATTTGAATATGGCAACTTCAGCACTACCTTCACAACTTATTACACTGGTAGCTATAACTGGATTGCAATGGACCAAGGCGATACATGGGATCAACCATGTGCTGCTGGCTTGCATACAATCTCTTACTACCGTGATGGTAAAACACCTGTTGTTTGTGAAGTTAAGCCTTTCATTTATACTGACGCTCACTTCGAGTATAAAGTAAATGAAAACTACACTGGATATGTTGATATTGGTAACATATTCAATAACGAAGCACCTTATGACCCTAACTCTTCTTATGGTTCAACTGGTTATGCTTCACGTGTATCAAACTTCAACTATGCCTTCTCTGCGGCGGGTGTAATTGGAAGAACTTACCGAATTGGTATGAAATTCAAGTACTAAGTTTAAATAATTGATTGGCGGGCATAATGAATGCCCGCCATTTTCACTGGCATAAATAACTAATAAGCGTGCAAAAACATTAAAAACATGTACAAAAAACAGGCAATTATTGTATAATATTTACCTGCATATACTAAATTTAATGAACTATGCTTTATTTACAAGAAAGAAACTTGCTTATAATTCCTACATCTTGAGAAAATTATCTTCAATTATAGATATAAAAAACATAAAGATTTAACAAATTGCGACAATTGCGCAACACTTGCGACAAAGTTACGCGAATGCACTTACTTAAATGTAATAAGTAAGTTGACTTAAGTGGCGTTTTCAACAAATTTTCCGCTTTGCAATGGGACTGTATGTCTCAAAGCAGGGGAAAATTTTAGGAGAAACCCACAGTGAAAATAAATTTACACTCTAATAAACTGCGCGGTGCATTGCTTGCAGGGACCATTATTTCCGGTCTAGCAATGGCTATGCCTGCAATGGCACAAGATACTACAACTGGTGATACTGTTGTTGTTACCGGTTCTCGTATTGCTAAAAAAGATTACGTTTCTGCAAGCCCGATTACCTCACTTGGCGCTGCTCAAATCGCAGCTACTGGCTCGCTTACAACAGAAAAAATCCTTAACAACCTTCCACAAGTTGTTCCTGGTTTAACTGCTGCATCAAACAACCCATCAGATGGTACTGCAACTGTTGACCTTCGTGGTCTTGGCCCATCAAGAACTCTAGTTCTTGTAAACGGTCACCGTATGACCCCTGCTACAAAAGCTTCTTCTGCAATCGACCTTAACGCAATTCCTGCTGGTTTGATTGAAAGAGTTGAAGTTGTTACTGGTGGCGCATCTGCTACATATGGTTCAGACGCGATGGCTGGTGTTGTTAACTTCATCATGAAAGATCACTTCAATGGTCTTCAAATTTCTGGCCAATCAGGCATTACAGAAGTTGGTGATGGTGCGTCTTATGACATCTCAGCAATCTTAGGCACTGACTTTGCTGATGGCAAAGGTAACATTACTGCTTATACATCTTACTATAAACGTGATGTAGTTCTTGCTGGTGAACGCGATTGGGCGAAATATTCAAATGCCGGTGGTTCTGCAACTGGTGTTGCTGGTCGTGCTGATAACGTTCCTTTGAACCCGTTTGCATCAACTGCTACTAACGCTGGTTGTCAATCAAACGGTTCTTCAACTAACATTTCATTTACAGCAGCTGGCGTTGCACAAGGTTATTGTAACGATTTCGACATGACCGCTGCGGTTAATGACCGTTACAACTTCTCACCAGTAAACAACCTTATGTCACCTGGCGAAAGAATCTCTTCAGCTGTTTTCGGTAAATATAACTTTACTGATAACGTAACTGGTCGTCTTGAATTGTTCTACACTGACAACCGTCAGTCTAGCCAATTGGCACCTACTCCAATGACTGGTTTGTCTGTTGCAACTGATAACCCATTCATCGACGCAAGCTTTGCATCAATTCTTGCTGCTCGTGCAAATCCAAATGATAACTTTGTTTTCCGTAAACGTATGGATCAAGTTGGCGCACGTATTCAAGACCACAACAACAAACAATTCCAATTCTTCTCTGGCATTGGTGGCACAACTGCAACTGGCTTTAAATGGGATGTAAGTGCTTCTTACGGAAGAACTGAATTCAGAGACGCAACATATAACGACGTTTCTCGTTCAAGAATGATTGCTGCTACCCGCGGCACTAGCCAAGGCGCAACTACAACTTCTTGCGGCGCAGCGGTTCTTGCAATCTTCCCAACTTGCGTACCATTTGATTTGTTTGGTGCAAACTCTGCTTCAGAAGCAGCAGTTAACTTCGTTCGTTTGAACTTCAGCGATACAACAATCTTTGAACGTACAGTATTGAACGCAAACATTGGTGGTGACCTGTTTGAACTTCCTGCAGGCTATGCAAGCTTCAACGTTGGTGCAGAATATCGTAAAGATGATTTCGCATTCGAACCTGATGCTGCTCACGGCTCTGGCGACATCTTCGGCTTCAACGCTGAACGTCCGGTTTCTGGTGGTTATGACGCTACTGAATTCTTCGGTGAGGCAACCTTCCCTCTTCTTGCAGATCTTCCGTTTGCTCAAAAACTTGATCTTGAAGTTGGTGGTCGTTACTCAAACTACTCATCAGTTGGTGAAACCACTGCATTCAAAGCAGGTTTACAATGGAAACCTGTTAATGACTTGTTGGTTCGCGCAATGTATCAGCAAGCAAGCCGTGCACCATCTGCGTTTGAATTGTTCCAATCTGGTGACCAAGGCTTCCCTCAATTCACCGATCCTTGCTCAACTAAAAACGTAAACAACGGTGCATCAAGAACACTTTCTGCTCAAACAATTGCGTTCTGTACTGCTCAACTTGGTGTAAACCCTGTAACTGTTGGTTTCGTACAACCTAACTCACAAATCGAATCATTCTCTTATGGTAACAAGCATCTTGATGCGGAAACCAGCAAGACTTTGACTTTGGGTGCGGTTTATCGTCCTTCTTATGTACCAGGCCTAGCCGTAACTCTTGATTACTATGACATCAAAGTTGAAGACTATATCGGTACTAAATTCGGTGGTGCTTCTGGTGTTGTTAATGCATGTTTCGCATCTAATGACATGAACTCAACTGCATGTTTCGATTCTGATATCGGTCTACCTGCGATTTATCGCGACTCAACTGGTGAGCTTAAAGTTAGAACTTCATTGGGCAACGTTTCAGCGCTTCAAACACAAGGTGTTGACTTAAGCGTTGATTACAAACTTCCACTAGGTTGGTTGGTAAAAGACAGCAAAATCTTTGACGACAAAATGTCTGTGAACTTGTTGATGAACTACCTAAAATCATATGAGTTGGATGGTATTGAATATGCTGGAACTATTGGTTCATACAATATTTCTGCAACATTGCCTGAATACAAAGCAACTCTTTCTCTAGGTTACAACATCGGTGACGTTAAACTTACCGTTAACACCACTTATTACGATAAAATGGAAAACCAAGGAAACCTACCTGTATTTGAAGATGGTGGTTACATTGGTACTGATGCTTATACTGTTACAGATGCGCAAGCACGTTGGGCGGTTACACCATCTACAGATCTTATCTTTGGTGTTAATAACCTATTCGACAAAGAACCACCTGTATTTGATAACTCTCCAGATGGTAACACTGATCCAAACGCATTTGACGTTTTGGGCCGCGCTTACTACATGGGCTTCAAGCTTAAATTCTAATAGAATTATCAAAAACTATAATTTCGGCGGGGAAAATTCCCCGCCGTTTTTATTTGGGTGCGGTTATTTGTATGCGGAATGCTTTGCTTTTATAAATTAAGGCTTTGCTGAATATAGAACTCTGAATGCCGTTGGTATTATATCCGGTTGGTTTGCCTCTGCCCTAAAGGCTAATCATTATCCACACGCAGATATGTGGGTTTATAGTGCCGCCTAAAGGAGGCATTGCCAGACATGTTGATGGCAATAAAACCCAAATCTAAACCACTCAACGCATTTTATAAATGCTATCCATTTCGTACCCAATGATAGCGAATGATAGCGTTTGATAGTGTTATTCGCCCCCTCCCCAATATTGGGTATGGCGCAATAAAAAAGGCGGCACATATGCGCCGCCTTATTCAAAACAATTAAAACCAATTATTTAACGCGCATATATTCCTTTGCCTGCACCTTATTGTCATTTGCAGCGTTGATGTCGGTCAAAACCTCATTAAGACGGGCATCACCGAGGAATAAGCCATAAACCGCTGCTGCACGCGCCGCTTGGGTATTAGAGCCAAACATAGACGCAAGTGCTTTGAACGGATCTTCTGGAACCGGATATTGTTTAAGAGTAACGGTTTTATTCTTATCAATACCTGCAAGTGTTTTGGCTTCGTCAATTGCGGTCATTAAACCACCAACTTTATCAACCAAACCAATACCTTGTGCTTGTTGACCTGTCCAAACGCGACCTTTGGCTATTTCTTGCACTTTTTCAATAGGCAGCTTACGACCAGCGGCAACCTTGCCGGTAAATTGCGTATAAATGCGCGCCATAGCGTTGTGGAAGGCCTCGCGTTGCGAGTTGGTGAAAGGCTCCGCACCAGATAGTGCAGTTGCATATGGGCCACCAATTTGAATAGAGCTTACGTTAATGCCGGTATATTTATTCAATGCGCCATTAACCGCCATTTTACCGCCCAAAACCCCGATTGAACCGGTAATAGTTGTCGGCATAGCAACGATTTTATCAGCACCAGCAGAGACATAATATCCGCCAGATGCCGCATATGCCCCCATTGAAATCACAACAGGCTTTTTCTTGGCTTTGGCACGCTCAACAGCAGCCCAAATCTGTTCCGAGCCGATTGCAGACCCGCCAGGTGAAGAAACACGGAAAACAATCGCCTTAATATCATTATCATCGGTCGCATCACGAATTGCAGCAGTAATTGCGTCAGAATTCATGATTTGCTCTTTACTAAATAATGATTGTTGGTCTGGGCCGGTAATAATCGCCCCTTCCCCGTTTATAACGGCAATAGATGGGCCAGATTTTGGCGATGGCGAATAATCAGCAAAATCGAGCGCTTGCGCTTTGCCTTTTCCACCTGCTTGTGAAATTGCAAAATCAAGTGCCTCTTCTGGCATACCAATGTGCGTAATCAATTTTGCTTGCAATGCTTGTTCAGGTGTAAGCGGTGCAGCATCCAAAGTAGTCTTTAATTTTTCAATTTCAACTTTTCTGTCAAACGCAATATCGGCAAGGAATGAATTATAAATGCTGCTTAATAATGAAGTTGTCGCTTCACGGTGAGCCTCGGTATAGTCTTTTTGCGTATATACGTTGGCAGCATTTTTATATTCATAAAATTGCTCAAATTGAGGAACAATCCCAAATTTTTCAAACAAACCGCCATAGAACATAGTTTCAGAAACTAAGCCGGTTGCAGTAAAATCAGAGCCTTCCTGCATCCATATTTCTTTTGCGCTAGAAACAGTTGCATAGTTTGAAAGCGTTGGCATTTCAAAACCTTGGGCATGTGCAACCACAAATTTTCCAGAATTTTGAAAATCGATAATTGCCTGACGAATTTCTTCTGCATGTGCTGGTGCAATACCGGCTTCCGGTGCACGGATATAAAGACCTTTTACATTATTATCAGATTGCGCAAGATATAATTTATTGACCACGTCAACCACCGCGATACTGCCATCCATTGACGCGAATGGGCTTGCGGGTTTTTGGTCAGTAATTTGTTTACGTAAATCAAGAACTAGGACTGAATTACTAGGCGTTACAGGTTTTGATGAGCCAGCCGCACCAGCAAGTAAAATAATCGGAAGTATTACAAAAAATAAAATCAAGCCGACAAATACGCCAGCAATAGTAAAGAGAAACTGTTTCAACCAAACCTCCTGAAATGTTGGTCGATATATTAATTACAAGCGCTTAATTGCATAAATATACAACTTAAGCAAATCTAATTTAATTTAATTTTGTGCTATGCACAATTTATTGCGCACCTGTTGTATATAGTATCAAATTTTGCTTTTTAAAGCACAGTTCAGGCCTTGATACCTATGCGCAAACCACCCCAGTGGCGACCATCGACAAAAATCGGTGCCGAAACATCTTTCATCATGACATAATTGCCATTACCCATGTCGCGGCGATATGCTTGAACAAGCGGTTCACCTTGATTTTGACCAGATTTTAGACCAACTTTATCATTAAAAATTCTGCGATTTCTGCAATTTGCCGCATTCCAAGCAGGATCACCAGCTTTTTGTGGCAACGAAAACTTCTTATTATGGGTTGGCAAATATCCATTCTTGTCAATTGCCGCACAGAATACGATATTTTGGTTACGCTCAAGCATTTCTTCTTGTATTTCGGTAAAATACTTATCAGTCAATGGAAGAAACTTGGTTGTATATTGAAGTGGATCCGAGCCTTTAATTTCAATATAATTGGTGTCAAAGACATCAGTGGCAGAAATTTCGCCATTCGCTACAGCATTTTCAAGAATTACCGCGAGCTTGGTTGCGGCCTCGGATGCAAAAGAAATAAACTCACTATCAACACTTGCGCCACCAACTGATGATACAATTTGCATGATTTTTTCGCTAATGTCTGAAACGCCTTCTAAACGTTTTCCGGCGTCAATCATAAGATTATCAACGACCTTAACATCACTTGTAAGTTTGTTTAATTCACTTACTACGCCTTCGGTAGAAGCTGCATTATATGCCGCAGTGTCAGATATTTCTGATACAATATTTTGAATATTGTTGAACGATTGCCGCAAACCTTCCAAAGATTCACCGGCATCCCCCATTTCGCCTGACATTGTCTTTGCCAAGATTAAATCTTCTTGACTTGATGCCTTTAATCCAGAAATTTCTGAGGTTAACAAACCAACAGTTGATTGAATGTGCACAGATGATTCACGTGTACGGTTAGAAAGCATCTTAACCTCTGCGGCAACAACCGCAAAGCCGCGCCCCGCCTCGCCTGCCCTTGCTGCTTCTATATTTGCATTCAAAGCAAGTAGATTAATGTTTGATGCAATGGCTTCGATTGATTTTGCAATTTGGTTTACATCATCAAGAAGTCGCGCAAGCTCATTAACCCTGTCAGCAGATTGCTGCGCACTATTCGCCCATGTATTCATGGCTTCGGTTGCATGCGTAATACGTTTATCTGTATCCACAGCAGAGTGTCTAATAATCTGTTCTGCATCTTTAAGCTTCTCACTCATCATGAGATTTTGCTTGGATACATCTTGTGTCGAAGAAGAAATACTCACCAATGTTGCCGTTTGATGGTTGTGCGAACGTACAACTTCTTCAACTGCACCGCTTACAGAAACTAATTCAAGCCCCAAAGGACCGCTGATTTGTGAAATATCATGAATTGCTTGTGCCAATTTAGTATCATATGCATTAGTCATTTCTTCTGTATTCAAACTATTTGGCATATGCATATTCACTCTCCTTATTGGCAATATCTTTTTTTCAAAGTATTAGCTTATTGGTATTAATCATCATTTTAGCTTCATGGTAAAAATATACCCACTTACTTTGAAGTAATTTTATTAAAATTAGCTTAAGTTGTGTAAAAAAATGACCTGGAAATTAGGAATTATTGGTGGCTCTGGCCTTTATGAAATCGATGGGCTTAAAGGCGAATGGGTTGGCATTGAAACTAATTTTGGGTCACCATCTGACGACCTCTTTATTGCCGATTTGAATGGTCAAGAAGTCGTTTTTTTACCAAGGCATGGCCGCGGTCATAAATACACCCCAAGTTCAATTAATTATCGTGCCAATATTGAAGCATTAAAAAGGGTTGGTGTTACCGATATAGTTTCACTTTCTGCCGTTGGCTCATTAAAACATCGCTATGCACCAGAGCATTTCGTAATTGTTGACCAATTTATAGATAGAACAATTGCAAGGCCAAAATCATTCTTTGATACGGGCTTGGTTGCCCATGTTTCAATGGCGCATCCAGTTTGCGATAGGCTAGTTGAAATGGCTTATGATGCAGCCATAAAGACCGGGGTAACAGTTCACAAAGGCGGTACATACCTCGCTATGGAAGGGCCGCAATTTTCCACCCGTGCAGAATCAGAACTTTACCGCAATTGGGGATGCGACGTTATCGGCATGACCAATATGCCAGAAGCAAAATTAGCGCGTGAAGCAGAAATCCCATACGTTACTGTTGCAATGGTAACAGATTATGATTGCTGGAATGAAGACCATGATAATGTTGATGTTACTAGCGTTATAAAAGTACTTCATCACAATAGTGCCGCGGCAAAGCAACTTATAAAAAATCTATGTGAAGCAGTAAGTGGCACACAAAGAACCCCGTCACCGCATGATTTTGCGCTTGATAACGCAATTATTACAGCGCCATCCGCGAGAGACCCTCTAATGGAGCAAAAGCTAGAGGTAATTTTAAGACGCGTTGGCGCAAATACAAAATAACCCTGAACCATTTCTAGTTCAGGGTTACAATGTCTAAATTAAAAAAATCGGAGAATGCAAAAAACCGATTTTTAATCAGAGCCCGTTTTCACGGTTATTTGAGGGTTCAAAATTTGGCAGCAATAAATAGCTTTGAAATCAATTAATTATTCAGCATCACGCGGGAGGAGGAGAAGCATAAATGCCGATTAACAAAATCCTTCAAACTACAAAATTCATTGCCACCATAGCTTTGTGATAATAAATCACTTGAACCAATATTGACCATTATGCACCGCTAACGTCAATTTTTTCGACAGCATAAACAACATTAACTTTGTTTTGCCAAAATAATGAACTAATTTTGCGTATAATGACTTTTTATTTAGCAAAATCTTGCCATTTATAACAAATTCGAAACTTTCAGTGCCTTTAATTATCAAAAATATCGCTTTAGATTCTTTTTAAGCCTCTTTTTAAAAAGAAATTGTCACATGTTCCCCTTCACATTTTTATAACTCTCTGGTTAAAGTCGTTTCAAGAATTTAAAAATATATATTGAAATCTGATATAATAATTTTGATGGATAAATATGGGGCGGTATCGATCTCTCGACACCTTAAAAGGTTTATGCGCAATTATAATCACCATATATCATGGTTTCGCAATGTTTGGGCGGCACCAATTGCTGCCGCATGGTTATCTTGCAGTTGAAATTTTCTTTATTGTCAGTGGATTTCTAATGATGGCGCGTTTCGACGCCGTTCAGATTTCAAAGACAAGATACAAATCATTTTTCATCAAGCGTTTTTGGCGGATTTATCCGGTATTCTTTGCCGTTACAATTATTGGTGCAATAATTGGCCTATACCGAATATACATTTTTGATTCTTTTGATCGGCAAATAGTCACTTGGGTTCAGGCATTTTTTCTAAATATTCTTGTTTTACCGCATATGGGCGCCGAAGAATTGATTAAAAATGGAACCATTTACCCTTTTGCGTTTCAGGTTTGGACCATTTTTTGGGAATTTATAATTGGCATGGTCTTTCTTGCGTGGGCAAAGTTTGGCGCCAAATCAACATTCACAATTTATACAATTTTGTTCTTCGGCTTTTTCATCGCGATTATTTTTAATCCATGGATTAATTATCATCACCCAAGCCTTAATATTGGATGGAATAACAAAACCTTTTTCTTTGGTGGCGGGCGCGCATTATTAAGTTTATTTGCAGGCATTATCGCCGCAAGATATATGGCAAAACTTCCTGAAAAATACGACAATCTTCTTAAGACACTGGCGATTGTATTATTAATTGTAACCGCATTCTATTTTAATATACGTCGCAACAATTTGTACTTTGAATATATTCTAGCATATATCGGATTTCCGATTATGATTGCCGGCCTTATTAAATTTAAGAGCGTGATATTAAATAATCCGATTGGCGATTTCTTCGGAAAAATTTCTTATTCAATGTTTATGACGCATGGATTTATGCTTACTATAACCAAGACATGGTTTTGGATGTATAACATAAAAGGTGACTTATATATCGGCATGGTATGGCTATTCTGCACTATTTCAATTGCCTATTTAATCTATAAATATATTGAAACCCCATCGGGAAAAATTAAAATTGGCCTATAAAAAAAGCCCCCGTTTTCGGGGGCTTTTATCAATTTTGTGCGTTTTATTTCGCGCCTAATTCTTTGACAAGATAATCAAGGCCATAGATATTTTTTAACGCTTCGGTAATTGCCGCAGTTGAAACAGTTACCGCACGATTCAATCGTGGGTCGAAGGCAAAATCACCACCTAATGAATGGATATTACCGTCAAACACAGCGCCAACTACGCGGCCTTGTTTATCAATCATTGGTGAGCCAGAGTTACCACCAATAATATCATTGTTCGAAGACATATCGAAAACAACGTCTTTATTGATTTTATCTTCTTTAGCGAGCCATTTTGGCGCCATTTCAAATGGGAATGAACCAGTCGCGCGTTCATATGCACCGCCCATTTTTGTATAAGGCGGAACGGTTACACCATTATATGTCCAACCCTGGATTTTGCCATAAGAAAGACGAAGGGTAAAAGTTGCGTCTGGATAAAGTTGATTTCCGTAAACAGCAAAACGTGCCTGCGCAATTTTTTCTGCCGCCGCACTCATTGGGCCATCTACTTCGGCCATATATTTTTCACGGATTGCACGTGCTTGTGGGTCTGTCTTAATCACAAATTGGATTAATGGATCATCGGAGGCATAAACCGCCGCCTTGCCACCATCCAATAGTTTTTTGCGATAATCCAAATCTTCAAGTTTGGTGTTATTAATCAAGCGTCTTGCCAATGCCTCTGGGCTTTCTTTGCCCAAAAGTGTTTTTACATTCGCATCATCAACCGTTAAATATTCACGTGTTTTTGAAAGCCATGTTTCAAGGCCCATAATTTCTTGGTCTTTATAAACAGGAGTTTTTGCCATTAAATTATGTTCAATAGCTTTTAAACCAGCCGCAGAATAGCCAGGTAAACGCTCGGCAGCAGGCTTTTGTGCCTCATCCGCGGCGCGAACAATCATACGTGCCGCACTATAAAGGCTTGAGATTGAACCTGGACGAGCCTCTAAGAAATCAAAAGTTTGATATAGATCTTGTTGTTTTGCGGTTGCTTTCTCAATATCCGCCCACGGGTTACCAATTTTTGCTTTCAAAGCAGGGTCCGCATCAACCTTTGCCCGTAAGTCTTTTTCCTCATTGACTTTAATTGCAAAGAATTCAGGGTCAGATAATGCCCGCATTTGGCCAAAACGTGCTTTGAATGAGTTTTCAATGCCAAATAATAAATCTCCTGCTTCGCGGCGATTATCATCAGATTGATTTACATATTCTGTTAAACGACCACGCAATTCAGAACGAACCAATTGTTGCACAGGTAAAACTTGATCACGGTTAAATTCAAGTTGCTTCACGGTTTTAAGGCGCTGAGTTGAACCAGGGTTGCCGGCAACAAAAACCAACTCCCCTTCTTTTGGCACATCAGTGGTCCATTTTAAGAAGTTTTTAGACTTAACTGGTTTGCCATTTTCATATGCGCGCAAGAATGATGAATCGAGGTTATAGCGCGGGAAGTTAAAATTATCTGGATCGCCACCAAAGAAACCAACCGCATATTCTGGTTCGAATACTAGTCTTACGTCATTATAGTTTCGGTATTTATATATTTTATATTCACCACCGCGGTAAAGAGTTACAAGGTCACAATGGTATTTATTCGTATCCAGACCTTTACAAGCATCCTCCTCGGCTTTGGAAATCGCCGCATTGCGCGCGCTTGAGATTTTATCTTGTGGCAATCCCGCAATAGCAGATTTAATTGTTGGGGTTACGTCAATAATCTGCTCAAGAACTTGTGCTTCCATACCTGGGCATTGTTTTTCATCTTCGCGCTTGTAGGCAAAAAAACCATCTTTTGAATAGTCATTTTCCTTTGTAGTAAGGTTAGCGGTACATTCAGCACTGCAATGCCAATTTGTAAGAATTAGGCCATTTTCAGAAACGAAGCTTGCAGAACAACCAGAAGATAAACGGACAGCAGAATTTTGAATATTATTTAGCCATTCTTTTGTAGGCTTAAATCCATATTCCTTTTCAACTTTATCGGATGGGAAATTATCAAATGTCCACATACCTTCGTCAGCTTTGGCATAGGTTGCACTCAAAAGTGCAAAAGCAATAATCGCTAATGACGCAGAAACTTGTTTCATTTTTTACCTTTCAATAAAAATCCAATCAGCCTCCTAATCGGACTCAATATGTAACATTATAACAGCCCAAAAGCGTGGGCAAATTAATTTCGTGCATTTCGCAAAATTTTTATGATAAATTTATAAATTATCCACAGCTTTTGAAATAATTTCCTCGGCTTTATGCCAAACAGAATTATACCATTCCAAATCATTGGGATAAAACGCAGCACGATTTTGTGCGCGCACCATTTCACCAAGTTCGGTATTTAAACCATCATTGTTCAAAAGCCATGTTGCCGCTTGGGTTGCACGAAAAACCGATATAGGGTCAATAGTACCAAATTCTGCTGCTATGAATGATGTCCTATTTTCGCCCAAATGCTTCATCATAGCTATATCGAGACAACCATTTAATTTTGCCGAAACACTGTCCCCTGTTGCACTGGACTTAACCTCATCACCCCATATTTTATGTAGTTTTTCAAAGCCAATGGTGCCATTTGGCAATGATGAAATTAATTCACACTTTCCATAATCACCGAGACCGGTGTGGATATCAATAAAGACAATATTATCAATACATTCAGCGTATTTACCAATGTGGTTTTTAAGTATCAAATGTGACCATGTTGGCGAATTGCCACCATAATAAACACCTGATGGATGGCTATATTGCCCAGCAGTAAGCGCACTTTGTAATTTCTGAAAGCCATTTGAACGGGCATAATTCATAAGGTTTTTAATCGAATAATTTAACCCATCTTCGGACAAATCTTGTGGCACGGCCCAATCTTTAATCTCGTCATAAAGCAAATTTTCCGGTAAATTTGTAAAGTCATCTAGATAATTACGGTTTAAATCCACATTATCTTCGTTGAACCTAACATCCCATGCAAAGCCAAACGGGTTATGTGCATGAACAAACAATATTTTATGTTTATTCGCCCACTGTTTTGCCTTACTCGATTTTAACAAGCCACTTTGTATTGCCGAACCACAATAACCCTCTGGCCCGTGCGTGCCTGAAATAATTACCAATAGGCTTTTTGCATCTTCACTTCCCGCCGATGCAAAATCCATGAATACGGGTTTATAATTGGGTCCTTTGTGCGGGTTTTCAAAACTTTCGATTAAAAACCCATTGTCGTTTGCAAGCTTTATGAAATGCTGCCTCATTGCAAAATAATCGCCAAGAAACAACGTTCCAATATCCATGCTTAACCCCAAAGTTTTCTATCAGGTGGAGATAAAAAAGCACCATTGTTTTCAAGTGGAAACTCACGATCTTCGGCAAGTAAGAGCGGGCCGTCCAAATCAACCCATTCGGTCATATTAGCCAAAATTTGTGCAGGCGCAGTAACCAAACTGGTCCCAACCATACACCCCATCATGGTTTTTAATCCAGCGGCTTTGGCCATTTTTATTGATTTCAAGCCTTCGGTAAAGCCACCAGTTTTATCAATTTTTACGTTTACAGCATCGTATTTGGAAGCAAGCCGTTCAATATCGGCAGATGTGTGGAATGCCTCATCGGCGCAAATCACAAATGGGCTTTTGATATTTCGTAATTCTTCATCATCAGACGCCTTTAATGGCTGTTCAATAAGGGCAATATTCAAGCCATCACATGCATTCAAAAGACGGTGTAGACCATTAATATCTAGTGCCTCATTGGCATCGATAATAAGGCTGGCGTCATTTCGTACTTTGGCAATTTCAACAACCGATGCAATATCCCCTTCGCTACCAATTTTGATTTTCAGCAATGGGAAATCTTTATATGAAAGCGCCGATGCAACCATTTTATCTAGTTCATCAATCACGATTGTAATCGCACTAAGAACAGGTTGCGGTGTTGGAAGGCCTGCTAACTCCCAAACGCGTGCCCCTTCCTGCTTTGCCTTTAAATCCCAAAGCGCACAATCAAGCGCATTACGCGCCGCACCATGCGGTAACAAACTTTGGGCACCATCAATTGATACACCCGCCTCTATTTGGCCCCTTACCGCCTCTATTTGTGCCATAACACTTTGTGGGCTTTCACCATAGCGCGGATAAGGAACGCATTCACCCTGACCTATAAATCCGTCTTGTGAAAGCGTTACCTTAACAACTCGCGCCTCAGTTCTTGCACCATGGGCGATTCGGAAAACTTGTTTAAATTTAAAGACATCCTCAACTATATTAAGCTGCATAATTACCCCGCAAATCAAGTCTGAGCATAAATTATGCCACCCTGCAAGCCTCTATAATGAATATCGAACTATTGTTTTGGGTGCGCTTTAAAAAATTTCCAAATTTCTTCACTGGCATCAAATGATTGTGATGGACCATTTCCAACACCCGAACCTTTGCGCCCGCCCGGCCACGCATGACCATTATCTTTTACCAAATAATGCACAACATCATAATTTGAAGGACAAGAATATTTGGTTACATCAACCATTGAATTATAAGATGATTTAACAGGCGATGTGCAATGATTGTTTTTTGCCCAATATTCAGATTGTGCATAGGTATTTGGAATTGTATCAACACTCCATGCCCGACGACCGGGACCACCCGGTGCGCCACCTGCTGGCGGAACATTCTCATCAAGACCACCGTTAATCATCATTACTGCTAATGGTCCCTTTGCCATTGGCTCGTCACCAAAGACCGTGCCGACATCAGTTGCAATAGCCGCAACTTTATTGCTTAGATTCATTCCAATTTTATGGGTCATCATTGCCCCATTTGACATCCCAGTAACATAGATACGCTTACTATCCGCATTCTGGGTGTTAATAAAAACATCAATCAAATTAGAAATAAATTTAACATCATCAACATTGTTTTGCATGGCATATCCGCAACAATGGCTTGCATTCCATGTAAGTAATTTATCGGCTTGGCGCCCACTTCCATCAGGAAAAACAGCAATGAATTTCTCTTTGTCTGCAAGTCGGTTAAAATGCGTCATTCTAATCGCATTGTCGGAATTCCCACCACCACCATGAAGCATGATAACCACAGGCAGTTTTCCACCGCCAGTTGGAATATAATATTGATAAGTACGGGTTTGCCCATCAACTATAATTGAGCCTCGTTGCATATTTTCAATTGGTGCAGCATCAGTAGCCCTTGCACCAAAAACGCGATTGCCAAATTCTCTATTTCCTAAATTTCTACCAAATGGCCCCGCCTGCACATAAAGCGGTGTGATAGAAGCTAAAACCAATAAACCAGCAAAAACTTTACGCATTAGTCAATCCTTTTTTAATTTGATAAATTATTATACGCATTTATACGTAACAAAAATTAAATGCCGTTGTATATTGCTTTTATTTTATATTTTGGGCATCTAATAGGTTGTAATAAGGCAATTAGTATGAATGCGGATGCACAAGCGCAAATAGAGGCTGATATTCAATCAGATAAAGCACGCAACGATGATTTGCCCAAAATCCTATATAAACAGGCCGAAAACTCAATAATTTATCTTATTAAAGGTGATTGGAACAAGAATTCAATTGCAAATGTTGAAGATGAAATTGCACAACTTGAATCAGAAATCATCGCCGCATCAAATGTTGATAAGATTATTATTGATTTAAACAAATGTGGAAACATCGATACATCTGGCGCATTTTTGATTTCAAAAATCCTTGAAACTGCAAAAAACCATGAACGTGAAGCAAAAATAATATGCCAAAACGAAGATTTGTTGAACTTGTTCAATAAAATAAACTCTTATCATTGGGATTATACTTTTGATACGGTTCGTTATACTGGCATCGCCCTATTCGGCAAAAAAGTTTACGATACATGGAAACGGTTTTATAACGAACTTATAAGCTCGCTAAACTTTATGGGGCATACAATTTTATGCTTTTGGAAGGCCGTATTAAACCCAGGGCATATTCGTTGGACACCAACTTTCGCAATTGCCGAAAGCGCCGGTCTTAACGCAATTCCTATTGTTTGCGTCCTTACATTCTTCATTGGCGCAGTGATTTCTTTTATGGGTGCCCAGACCCTTAATAATTTCGGGGCAACAATTTTTACCGTTGATTTGCTCGGCGTTTCCGTCTTGCGCGAATTTGCAGTTTTAATCACCGCAATTATCCTTGCAGGGCGATCAGATTCGGCATTTACGGCGCAGATTGGCTCAATGAAAATGACACAAGAAATTGACGCGATGGAAACGATGGGCATAAACCCAATGGAAATGCTCGTAATTCCGCGTGTTATTGCACTTTTGGTAATGACGCCAATATTGGTTTTATTCGCAATTTTTTCAGGTCTTGCTGGTGGTGCATTGGTTGCTATTTTCTCGCTTGGCCTAAGCCCGACAATGTTCATGTCTCGCCTACAAGAGGTTGGAATTACTCATTTTTGGGTCGGCATGGTTAAGGCGCCTGTATTTGCCTTCATCATTGCAATTATTGGATGCCGCCAAGGCATGATGGTTGAGAATGATGTTATTTCACTTGGCAAAAACACCACTGCTGCGGTTGTACAAGCCATATTTATGGTAATTGTTGTCGATGCAATATTCGCCATGATTTATAATGAGCTTGATGTATGAAGTACGATAACGCCATTACCCCAATTCTTGATATCCCCGATGAGCAGAAAGTCATCTGCCTTAGGGGGATTAAAAATTGCTTCGGAACGAAATGCATTCACGAAAATCTTGATTTAGATGTGATGCGTGGTGAAACAATCGGTCTTGTCGGCGGATCTGGTGCGGGCAAATCGGTATTATTGCGCACAATCATAGGCTTAAACAAACCCACCGAAGGCATGGTTCGGGTTGCCGGCATTGATGTTTGGAATGATGCAAATGCCAAGCAAAGATTACCGCAAAAATGGGGCATAATGTTTCAAGATGGCGCGCTATTTTCTAACCTTACGGTCATTGAAAATGTTATGATTCCATTACGTGAACATACTAAATTGTCCGAAGAATTAATTCTTGAGCTGGCTGAATTAAAAATAATGATGGCTGGTTTAAACCTTGATTCGGCAGAAAAATTACCTTCTGAACTTTCTGGCGGTATGCGAAAGCGCGCTGCATTGGCACGCGCATTGGCGCTTGACCCCGAAATATTATTTCTTGATGAGCCAACAGCAGGGCTTGACCCCATCACTGCTGGCAATTTCGATTCATTATTGAATGAATTACAGGCATCCTTAAATTTAACTGTATTCCTAATCACACATGATTTAGATACATTACGTGATGCCTGTGATAGAATCGCGGTTCTTTCTGATAAAAAGGTTTCCGCGATTGGTACTTTAGATTATGTTCGCGGCAATGCCAAAGGTTGGGTAGAAGAATATTTCTCCGGACCACGTGGCAGGGCTGCATTGGCTTAAATTGGCTTTAAGGGCTAAATTATAAAGGTCTTTTTATGGAGACGAAGGCAAACTTTGTTCTTATTGGTGCGTTTACGATTTTATCGTTAGTTTTGGCTGCGATATTCACCGTTTGGATTGCCAATACCGGTTTTGATCAGCAATATGGCGAATATGACGTTAGCTTCCGTGGCCCTGTCCGTGGGCTTGAAATCGGCTCTGAAGTTCGTTTTAACGGTATCAAAGTTGGTGAGGTTTCAAAACTAAGCCTTGATAAAACCAACCCAAGTAATGTTATTGCCCGCATTCGTATAACCTCTGAAACACCTGTAAAAACCGATTCAGTGGCACAATTAGAGCCATCAGGCATAACTGGTCTTTCATATATTCAAATTCTCGCAGGTGGTGAAAACTCCCCCCCTCTTGTACGCCTAAAAGGGCAAGAGCGCCCATTAATCGCATCACGACCAGGGCAACTTGATCGTTTCTTAGAAGGTGGTGAAGGCGTTCTGGATAATGCCCTTGAAACAGTTGTTCGCCTTAACCGTCTGCTTAATGATAAGAACTTAAAAAGCTTCTCAGAAACTTTAAAAAACCTTGATACATCAACCGCACGCCTTGCAGGTAATGGTCAATTACTTGACAGCGCGACCCAAGCGGCACGTTCAATTGATCAGGCAGGGCAAGAAGTTAAGGTGCTTGCAAAATCAATGCAGGCAGTGCCGCAAATGGCAAATACTTATAATGAGCTTGGAAAAAATCTTACTACTCAAACCGGAACCTTGTTGAATAATTCCAATGATTTGGTCGTAAATTTAAACAATCTATCAAAATCTACCGACAAAACTATACAGCGCGCAGATTCAGCACTTGTTGAAATCAATGCCAGCGCAAAGAATATTCACAAATCAACTGAAAATCTTGATGCGGCGGTCAATAACTTCAACGCCGCCACCATTTCAGTTGATAAGTTCTTTACAATGGGCACATATGATACCCTACCAAGCATGAATGCGGCGGCACAATCAGTAAAATCTGCTTCTGATAATCTAAACCGCACCTTGGACGAAGTTAGTGATAGCCCGAATGGTTTCTTATCAAAAGCACCAAGCAATAGCGTTAAATGGAAAAAATAATGATATTCAATATTTCATATTTCAACCGCAATAAAATCACCAAGAAAATTGGATTGGGTATTATTGGCCTTGCGCTTTTGCCATTGGGCGGTTGCATTTCATTATTACCAAAGCCTGGTAAGCCATCAATGGTTGCCCCTATGTTGGGTGATTATAAAGGGGAAGTATTTGAAACAGCCGCGCCCTATTCTGTGGCGGTTGATACGCCTGAAATGCCATCGGCACTTTCTGGAAGCTCAGTTGTAGTTTTAATGAATGATGGCTCTTATGCCTATATTGAAGGTTTAAGACTGGCATCACCGACGCCGGTTGCAATTCAAAATATTTTCATTTCTACATTTGAAAAAGCGAATGCCTTTTTGGCAACAACGCGTGGCAATACAACGGTGCGGGCAAATTATGAACTTGCAATTGATGTATCACGTTATGAAGTTACAATGCCAAAATGGGGCAAGGCCGGAACCGCACGAATTGATGCATCTGTTAGAATTATTGATGTAAGCACTCGTTCGCCAATTGCCGCAAAAACATTTAGTGCAACTGCACCCGCAATAAAGGGCAAGCCTATTCAGGCCGCAAACGGTCTTGAACAAGCCACGCAAATGCTTGCAGTTGATGTTATGAAATGGGTTCGTGAAAATAACGCGGACTAGTTTAAAACGGCTTCTGCAATCAAAAAGAACGCGGTTTCATTATTATTCAATCTTCCGCGCATTGCTTTTTCGCGGTTTTCTTCAACATATTTAATTACTTTGGAACGAAGTTCACTTTGCGCGCCAATGTATGATGATAATATTGAAACATTTTCTTTTAAAGATACTTTGACCTGTATAATTGCTTTGCTGCGTTCACGCGAATAAATTTGGGAAATTTGTTCTATTTCCGCATAATTAATATTTCTGTTTAATGTCTTATCGGCAATTAAGTCAGCGACATTAGTTGGGGCATGACCATTTTTATCGTCAATCGCCGAAAAAATATCTGACCAATTCCAATCTGATTTCGGTGCATCTGCACCATCACGCAAATTGATACCTTCAAATGGATTGTCGCGCTTCACAGTTTTTTCAGATGGATTACTATCAACCTTTAAAACTAGCGGTTTTTTAGCTTCAACTTGGTTTTCTTCCCCAAGCTGATTATCAATATCTTCAAAAAATTCACGTCCCCGAAGGTTTAACTTGCTTGTCTCCTCCGCGGGCACCTTAACTTCATCGGCAGAGTGTGTAACTGGCGTTGATCTTATTGGCGTTTGTGGCGACAAGATGTGACCAAATTTTGGCTTGGTATCTTCTGGCTTCTTTTCAACGGTTTCTTTTTTAGGCGGTAATTGCTGGATTGGTGCAGTTTCTACCGATGTCCCAACATCTGGTGGCGCAATTACCCCTGAAAGACCACCAAGACGTTGCACAACCTCACCCAATGCAGAATAAGATTGTTTTAGGCGCTCTTGGAAGGCGGCATCGAGTGCCTGTGTTTCTTCGGCGGCACGTCTGCCAGTTTCATTAAGGCGATTGAGTGTATCCGATAATGCATTTTCAACGGCATCGGCGCGCTCTTTTGCCTGCTCTGGTAGTTTTGCAAGTTTTTGATTAAGATTATCAATTATGTTTTCAACTGATTGCGCCTGATCAGCACATGCCTTGGCAACATTACTAAAACGTTCTTCAATTTGTGTGCCGGTTTCATTTAAAATATTTGCCGACTGATTAATTAGGCTTTTGGCATTTATCAGACGGTTTTCAACAAATTGATCCGCCTCTTTATTCATCTCAAAACTATGCTGTTTAAGATTTTCAACGTGGCGTGAATTATTTTCAAGCTGTTCGGCAATTGCCTTGCTTGCCTGTTCCGCAAGTGAATGGATTGAACCAGTGGTATTTTCCAAAGCAGCCATGCTTTGGTCGGCAACTTCGCGGGCTTTTTGCGCTTCTGTCTTTAAGGCAAGTGCGATTTTGCGCGCTGTTTCTTCGGCAATTGCCCTCACCTCATCAATTGTTGAAACGCTATAATCGCGGGCGGTATTGGCATTAATAGCAAGAATATCATTAACTTTTGACGCAGTCGTTGAAATATTTTCCGCCGCGTCATTAAGAGAGCTTGCAGCACTAGACACACCATCAACCGCATCATCGGTTTTAAGGCGCGCCATAACCATCAAATCATGTGCCTTACTAAGCGCTTCCTCACCGCGTTGCGATGCCTCATCAAGGTTTGAAATTGCCCCCATCGCCTTTGAAACTGCATTATCAAGCTTATCGGCCGCAATTTGTGCCGATTGGGTTGCCTCATCAGAATTACGTGCAAGTGCTTGTGCGGCTTCAACAAGTAATTGCGCCTTTTCATCCAACCCCAAGGCAGCGCTTTTGGTTGTTACCTGTGCCGTACGGGTTAGTTCTGCAATTCCTTCAAGCAAATTATTAAGGCGCTTACGCTCATTTTCCATTGTATCAACAAGGGCAAACGCACCGGTTTTTGCATCTTCAGAAACTTGTTTAAGGCTTTGAGTTTTATCGCTTATTGAATTTTCAAGGCTGCCCAAACGATTGGAAACCGAACCCAAAGTATCGTCTAGTTTTTCAATCTCACTTCGGATTGAAAGAATCGCCGAACGTGCGCTTCCTGCCAAACCCTCTTCTGGCTGCAACAGGCGGCGTGTGGTATTGGCAAGCATACGGGCATTATTATTTGAACGCACCAATATATCGCCCATCAAGCCAGCAAGCACAGCAAACGCCGCAGGGCCAATTAAAGTTACAATAAGTGCCGCTAATTCAGTAGAATTTGTAATCGAAGGATTGGTTTGATTAATTACCAAAACCGCCGCGATAATCCAGATAATCGCCACCACGATTGAATAAAGCATAATATTGCTGTTTTGCTTTTTACGACGACGGCGTTTTACTTTTTTTCCGGCAACTTCTTCTTCGGTAGTATCAAATATGTATGATTTCGGTTTTTCTTCAGGGACTGTTAGGCTGTCACCGGTGCGCGAAGGAACATTTTCACCATCTGTTACAGGAATCTCCATACCTAACCCAAGTCTATTTTTTATTTTGGGTTCGACTGAATCATCATCAAAGTTCATTATACAGATGCTCTAAAAAATTGCGCTTTATTATACTATTAAACAATAAATCTCAAAAGGCTATAAATCTGTAAATATTATTATTTGCAAGTCAAATATGCACCTAATAATGGAAACATTCGCTTTTAATGCGCATTTAAAGATGACAAAGATTTTTTTCATATTATAGAGGGATAAATTCAATGGGGAACAGCATGGTTGATATGGGTTTATTTGGTGAATATGACGACAATAATATTTTTGCACAAATTATAGATGGCAAAATTCCTTGCTTTAAGGTCTATGAAGATGACATCGCAATTGCGATTATGGACGCCTTCCCGCAAGCGCCGGGTCACGTTTTGGTAATCCCAAAAGCAAAGGCACGTAACTTCCTTGATTATCCAACTGAACAACTTGGCGCCTTAATGGAACGGGTTCAAAAAATTACCAATGCGGTTCAAAAAGCACTGACCCCAGAAGGTATTTCAATGTTCCAATTTTCTGGCGCTGCGGGTGGTCAATCGGTTTTCCACCTTCATTTCCATATTGTTCCACGTTCAGAAGGTGTTCCGCTAAAAGGACACGGGCAATTTGAACCGGCGGATAAAGATGAATTAAAAGTACTGGCTGAAAAAATTAAAGCTGCTTTATAAAACAAAAGCCCTTCTTACGAAGGGCTTTTTTATTATGCTTTGGCATTTTTAACACGCTGCGGGGCTTTGGGTAACACAGGCTCGAAATAGAATGCCAATTGTTCCTTATCTTTGTCATCAACATCGATACGAACCAAGCCGCCATTTCGCAATTGACCAAATAGCAATTCTTCGGAAAGCGGTTTTTTGACCTTTTCTTGAATAAGTCTTGCCAATGGTCTTGCGCCCATTGCTTCGTCATAGCCGCGCTCAGATAACCATGCGCGTGCCTTGTCGGTAAGTTCGATTTCAACCTGACGCTCTGAAAGTTGTGCCTCCATTTGTACAATGAATTTATCAACGATATTGCCAACAATTTCAGGTTTCAGCGGATTAAAGTGAATTACTGAATCAAGACGGTTACGGAATTCAGGGCTAAACATACGTTTAATTGCCTCATCCTCCTCACCTTCTCTTTTGCCACGACCAAAACCAATAGATTCACGCGCCGCATCCGCAGAGCCTGCATTGGTGGTCATGATGATAATAACATTACAGAAATCGACCTTTTTACCGTTTGAATCGGTCAATGCACCGTTATCCATAACCTGAAGCAAAATTGCGAACAAATCTGGATGCGCCTTTTCAATCTCATCAAGCAACAATACGCAATGAGGGTGTTGGTCAATCGCATCGGTCAAAAGACCACCTTGGTCAAAGCCAACATATCCTGGCGGGGCGCCAATTAAACGTGATACTGTATGACGCTCCATATATTCGGACATGTCAAAACGTATCATTTCAACGCCCAAAGTTGCCGCAAGTTGTTTTGCCGCCTCGGTCTTACCAACGCCGGTTGGGCCGGCAAATAAGTATGATCCAATTGGCTTGCGCAAATCACGCAGTCCAGCACGTGCCAATTTCACGGCCGATGACAATGCCTCTAATGCATCTTCTTGCCCAAAAACCGCACGGTTCAAATCGGAATTCAAAGTTCTTAGAGCTTCTAAATCGTCTTTAGAAACCGCTTTGGCAGGGATGCGGGCAATTTTCGCAACCACCGCCTCAATTTCTTTTACGCCAATTTGTTTTTTACGTCTTGATTCTGGCAATAGGCGTTGTGCGGCCCCTGCCTCATCAATTACGTCAATCGCCTTATCTGGAAGTTTACGGTCACCAATATAACGATTGGATAATTCAACCGCTGCCTTAATCGCATCGCTAGTATAGCGTAAATTATGGTGTGTTTCATATGCTGATTTAAGCCCCATAAGAATGCGGATAGTGTCTTCAACAGATGGCTCATTAACATCAATTTTTTGGAAGCGTCGCGCCAAAGCACGGTCTTTTTCAAAATGCTGTTTGTATTCTTTGAATGTGGTTGACCCCATGCAACGAAGCGAACCATTTTGCAAAGCCGGTTTCAAAAGGTTAGAGGCATCCATCGCCCCGCCAGATGTTGCACCCGCACCAATTATTGTGTGAATTTCGTCAATGAATAAAACCGCATGTTCAACAGTTCCAAGCTCTTTTAAAACTTGTTTCAGGCGTTCTTCAAAATCACCGCGATAACGTGTTCCCGCCAAAAGCGCACCCATATCAAGCGAGAATATAGTGGCATCTAGCAATACTTGCGGCACATTACCTTCAACAATTTTACGCGCCAAGCCTTCGGCAATTGCGGTTTTACCAACCCCAGGGTCGCCAACCAAAAGCGGGTTATTTTTTGAACGACGGCATAAGACCTGAATAACACGCTCAACCTCTGCCTCACGGCCAATTAGCGGATCAACCCCGCCGGCCATCGCCTTTTCATTCAAATCCACGCAATAAGCAGCCAAAGCATCGGTTTGCGGGCGCTCTTTTACGGTTTCTTCGTCTTTTGAATAATCATCTTCATTATCTTCATTCGCACCGCTGATACGTTTTTCGGTTGAAAGACCAGGTTTTTTAGCAATGCCATGCGAAATATAATTTACGACATCATAGCGCGTAATATCTTGCTCCTGAAGGAAATAAACGGCGTTTGATTCCCGCTCAGAGAAAAGTGCAACCAATACATTTGCACCTGTTACACGTTTTTTTGAACCAGATGAATCAACATGCGAAACAGCACGTTGAATAACCCGCTGGAAGCCAGCCGTCGCACGCGCACTTATACCCTTATCAGTAATGATGTCCTTTAATTGGTGATCAATATAGCTTACAAGGTCGGAGCGCAGACGTTCAAATTCCGCACCGCAAGCATTAAGAACCTCTTTGGCATCGTCATCATCAAGCAATGCAAGTAACAAATGTTCAAGGGTCGCAAACTCGTGCTTGCGCTCATTGGCAAGTGTAATCGCGCGTTCAAGAGTTTGTTCAAGATTTTGGGAGAATGCTGGCATGTTGTTTCCCTTTCTGTGACCCATTGATTTGAATCGGCGACATGTTGGAAACTATCGTATTTCACAGCACAGCCGTCAACTATAAATTAAGGAAGAAATTTTGAAAGTTTCAAGTGAGACAAAAGTTGTTTTCTATTCTTTTTCCATAATGCACTGTAATGGATGCTCATTTCTTTGTGCAAGTTCCAAAACTTGTGCAACTTTTGTCTCTGCTATTTCATATGTATAAATACCGCAGACACCTACACCGGTTTGGTGTACCATCAGCATAATTCGTGTGGCGTCTTCGATGCTTTTGTTAAAAAACTGCTCAAGGACATAAACTACAAACTCCATAGGTGTGTAGTCATCATTCAGCAAAAGCACCTTATATTTAGAGGGTCTTTTGGTTTTTGGAACAGGCTTGGTGGCAACGGCAATCGTCTTCTGTCCGTTGTTAACAGAGTTTTCTTCATCGCCTAAATACCAATTACCGCCCAATTGCGACCCCATAATTTTCATTTGAATATTATAATATTAAAATCGTTTTTGCAAAACTTTCTCTTGAAATAAGAAATAAAATAATTTTATCAAGACGTATGGCTACAAAATTAAATTTTAATCATTCACTTGATTTTGAATATGGCAAACCTGATCAGCTTGCCCCCCAAATTACGCGTATAATTGCAAACAATCCCTCACCTATTACTTTTAAGGGAACGGGCACTTATGTGATTGGCAATAAAGAAATTATAATAATTGACGCCGGCCCAAAAGATAAAAACCATCTTGAGGCATTATTAAAATTTGCCAAAGGCAAGGTTATAACCCATATTTTAGTAACTCATTCACATGCCGACCATTACCCATTGTCTTATGAATTACAAAAATATTGTGATGCAAAAATATATGGGCATAAACCCGATTTTAGCGATGCATTAGACGACATTGGCGAGGATATGCACGGTTTTATTGCCGATATCGAACTTAATGATGGCGACATAATCGAAAACAACGAAATCAAGCTAAAGGCAATATATACCCCCGGTCATAGTGCGAGCCATTTCTGCTTTGAATTTGCCGCGCAGAATGCACTGTTTTGTGGGGATCATATTATGGGTTGGTCATCAACCGTGGTTTTACCGCCCGATGGTAACATGACGCTTTATATGAAAAATTTGCAAAAGATTGCCGATTTAAAGTTTGATATTTTATACCCAACCCATGGCGCGCCAATTGTCCAACCAAATGATTATATAAACGCGCTTATAAATCATCGCCTTGAACGTGACGAACAGATAATAAGATGTATTGAAAATGGTCTTGTTGGGCTGGATGAGATTTTATTGGCAATCTATCCCGAACTTAATCCTGCACTTCATTCCGCTGCCCGAAAAAACATTCAGGCGCATTTACTGCGCCTGATTGATTTGGGTTTGGTTAAAAATATTTGGTTTGATTAAGCTTTAACTTCAACCGCAGTTGGCAAAACATAATCTTTAAACATTTCACGAAGTGCAAGTTTGTTTAATTTACCAGTTGCACCAAGTGGGATTTTTTCAACAAATACAACATCATCCGGCGTCCACCATTTTGCGATTTTGCCTTCAAGATATTTATAAACATCTTCTTTTAGAACTTCCACATCTGGTTTAGTTTCAATAACCAAAAGCGGTCTTTCATCCCATTTAGGGTGGTATGAACCAATAACAGCCGCAACAGCAACACCGTCAACGCCCACGGCAATATTTTCAATATCGATGGTTGAAATCCATTCGCCACCAGATTTGATAACATCTTTAGAACGGTCAGTAATTTGCATGTAACCATATTCGTCAATGGTTGCCACGTCACCAGTATCAAAGAATCCGTCTTTATCAAGGACGCCACCGCCCTCACCCTTATAATAAGCAGAGCATACAGCAAAGCCACGAACCATAAGGTTACCAAATGTTTTGCCATCGCGTGGTGCCTCTTGCCCTTCACGAAGAACCTTAAGCTCAACACCAAATGGTGTACGACCTGCTTTAAGTTTGATTTTACGTTGCTCTTCTGGTGGCAATGCGCGAACCTCTGGGGTTAATGAACATGCCGTACCAAGTGGTGAAGTTTCGGTCATACCCCAAACTTGCTTGGTTTCAACGCCGTACTTATCTTCAAACGCCTTCAAAATACGTTCCGGAAGTGCAGCACCACCCACCGCAACACTACGCAATGAGGTTAGCTTGCTATCAGTTGCTTCAAGGAATTGCAGAAGCATCAACCAAACAGTCGGCACAGCAGCGGTAACTGTAACACCATAAGTTTCAAGCATTTCATAAATAGACTGCCCGTCCATTTTTGAACCAGGCATAATCATTTTCGCGCCCGCCGCAGGGCAAGAAAGCGCAAGCCCCCAAGCATTGGCGTGGAACATTGGAACCACAGGCATCACCACGTCATCACAGCCAAAGCCCAAAACATCTTTTTGCATCGACATTAATGAGTGAAGGATGTTTGAACGGTGTGAATACATTACACCTTTTGGGTTGCCAGTTGTACCAGAAGTATAGCAAAGGCCAGCGGCTGTACGCTCATCAAAGCCGCCCCATTTTACATCTGTGTCCTGCTCTTCAAGGATTTCTTCATAGCAATACACATTTGGCAATGTGGTATTTGGCATATTTGCCTTGTCGGTAAGAACGACATAACCACGAACCGTTGGGACGTGCTTTGCAAGGCTCTCAAGAACTGGGATAAAGGTTAAATCAGTGAAGATAAATTCGTCTTCTGCGTGGTTAATGATATAGATTAATTGGTCGGCAAAAAGACGTGGGTTTAACGTGTGCAAAATTGCACCAATCCCCATGGTGCCGTACCAACATTCAAGGTGATTTGCAGTATTCCACGCTAATGATGCGACGCGGTCACCAATTGTAACACCTTGACGCAACAACCAATTTGAAAGCTTTTTTGCCCTATCGTAACATTGACCATAATTTGTGGTAACAATCGGCCCCTCAACAGAGCGCGTAATAATTTCACGATTTGGATGGTTAATTTTCGCATGATCGAAAATTTTATCAACGGTTAAAGGCCATTCCTGCATTAACCCGAGCATATATTATCCCCTTTTCATTTTTAGTTCTATTTTGTTTAGTAGAATTAGTCCGTCATGCACAATAGACTAACTTGTATGCAAAAGCATATACGACTTTTTGATTATAATCCATACATGAATCACAATTCATGTTATGGAAATTGACGTCTCACTGACCAATTATCGCTTGGGTTCTTGCGTGAATACTCAACACGCTCATGCAATCTGAATGCGCGGTCACGCCAAAATTCGATGCGTAGCGGAACAATTCTCAAACCTGACCAATATGGTGGGCGCGCAACTTTGCCAATGTTAAATTTCACACCGTACTCGGCAACATTTTTTAACAATTCACCTAAACCATCCATGGTTTCCGACTGTTTTGATGCCCATGCACCGATTTGCGATTGACGGGCACGAGTTGCAAAATATTCGTCCGCCTCTTCATCACTAACTACTTCAACAATGCCACGAATGCGAACTTGGCGTCTTAGGCTTTTCCAGTGAAAACAAATAGATGCCTTTTTGCTTGCAAGGATTTGTTGCCCCTTTGAGCTATGGAAATTGGTATAAAAAACATAACCGTTTTCATCATAGTCTTTTAATAAAACCATACGCGAATCTGGCATACCATCTTCATCAACGGTCGATAAACAAAATGCATTTGGATCATTTATTTCTTTTGCCTTGGCCTCCGCGAACCAATGGGCAAAAATATCCAAAGGCAAAGTGTTTTCATCAATTAAGTTTGCATCAGACGGTGCATTAAATTGATAGTCATCATTAGTTGGTGAATGTGGTATCGCTTTATCAGTCATGCCTTCTTTATATAACTATATATCCAAAACAAAAGTGACAATTTCAAAGTCATAAAAATTTTATCATAAAATTATGTATTTTAACTATTTTTAAATTCCTTGTTTACCACTTGATAACCATGTTTCGCGATAAAGGTTGTATGACTTCACCATATGAGATTCTTGGCATTAGCCCCGGTTCAGATGCATCCTCTGCAAAGAGAGCATTCCGTGCCATTGTTAAAACCTGTCACCCAGACATTAATCCTTCACCGGAAGCGCGTGAAAGATTTGCGGCAGCGGAAAATGCGTATCGCATTCTAACTGGTGCTGCGGCTACCGCTGATAGACACCTTGAACACCCTTTGCGTTCTAGCAGAATGATTGAAATTGACCTTCCTGTTTCAATTTATATTGCTGCAAAAGGCGGGATTGTTAAAGGCTCTTGCCCACTTGGAAAAGCAAATATCAAAGTTCCAGCGGGTGCAAGAAAAGGCGATCGCATTATTACTTCAATTGGCGGCAAAACTGTTGCCTGTGTTATAAACATTCGTGAAGAAGATGGTTTCCGTGCCGAAGGTGGTGATATTTCATCCATTCTTAGAATTTCAAATAATCAGGCTAAGAGCGGTGGTTATGCTGAAATTGACACCCCAACGGGCCGTTACAAAGTCAAACTACCTGAAAACACACCAGATGGCGCCCGCTTAAAGGTTGAGGGTCGTGGTTTGCCACAAACCCGCGATCGTAAACCGGGGCATCTATATTTGGATGTTGAAATCACTGAAACCGTTACTGACCGCGCGGTTGCGGCACTAGATAAAATTTTGATGATGGCCAAACGACCACGCAAAAAAGATGATGATAGCGGTCAAGACAATATCCGCCTAAGCGCATAAACATAAGTGCTTGGCACTTGTCAAAAAATAAGAATATCTGCAAATTAAACCGGAAACATGTTTTCCGGTTTAATTTTATGCAACACCCCAAAAAACAAATTATTGATGACACATCGCTTGGTATTTTTGCGAAATTAAACAGGGCATCAACTATAATCCCGATAAGGCGTAATAATGAAGCCCTCGAGGTTTTGCTTGTAAAACGCCATGAAAAAATTAAATTTGCGGGTGGCGCATATGTGTTTCCCGGTGGCAAACACGACCTTAATGATTGTGAATTATTGCCGCAAAACCCAAATCTTGATGACATTGCAAAAATGGCGGCAATTCGTGAAACCTTTGAAGAAACCGGCTATCTATTGGCACGCGATAAAAATCAAACCCTTATCGGCGATAATTTCAACCAACATCCTGAACGAAAGAAAATCATAGAAACGCCTATATATTTCAATAATTTCATGAAAGATAATGATTTTAAGCCGGCATTAGATTTATTAACGCCCATTGCCATATGGGTTCCGCCTGAATATGCGCAAAAACGTTATTTAACATGGTTTTACTTGGCCGAGATTGCACAAAATGCGGAAATTATTCCAGATAAAAAAGAAATAACCGATTTTTTATGGCAAAAACCGGCAACGGCACTCCAAAATATTGAAACCGGTGTAATTAATGCTCTTTTCCCAACAATGGCAAATTTGTCTTTATTATCAAACTTTTCAAGTTTTGAAGAAATAAAAAAATTTCTTGATTGTAAAAATATGCCGCTAATACAAACGAAAACAATAGACAAAGGTATTAATTTATGGGTAGAGACAGATGTTAAGGATTTTTATCCTTATTCCACAAAACAATTTCATTAGGGGAGAATGAAATGGTTGCCGTATCTGATGGGAATTGTCCGCTAGTAAGTACCGAATGGCTTGCAGAGCATATCGATAGTCCTGATATACATGTGATTGATGCCAGTTGGTTCATGCCAAATAGTGGCAGAAACGCAAAACAAGAATATGAATTTTGCCACATCAAAGGCGCGGTATTTTTTGATATTGATGAAATAGCAGATTTAACCAGCCCCTATCCACACATGGTTCCAAGTCCTGAAAAATTTGCAAGTCGTGTTCGCAAACTTGGCCTTGGTGATGGTGTAAAAATAATCATTTATGATTCTCATGGAATTTTTTCTGCGCCGCGCGTTTGGTGGATGTTCCGCCTTATGGGGCACGATGATGTGGCGGTGCTTGATGGTGGCCTTAAAAAATGGCTTGCCGAAGGGCGCCCAACAGATGACGCAATAGTTAGCCATTGGGAAAGACATTTCACAATCCGTATCCGCAATGATTTAATCAGGGATTTTTCACAAGTATTGGCGATTTGTGAAGATCAAGGAACACAAGTCGTTGACGCGCGCTCACCTGCACGATTCTCTGGAACCGAACCAGAGCCGAGGCCAAACCTTAATTCAGGTCACATTCCAAATTCAATAAACTGGCATTATGCCCAATTGATTAATTCAGACGGCACAATGGTAAGCAATGATGAAATAAAGGCACAAATTGCGGCACTTGGCATTGATTTAAACAAGCCGATTATTGCAAGCTGTGGCACGGGTGTTACGGCGTGTATTCTGGCTTTGGCACTTGATAAAATTGGCAAAGACAAGGTTGCGGTCTATGACGGATCATGGGCTGAATGGGGTGCGCGCGATGATGCACCAATTGTCTGTGCCGATATGGTATAAAGGCTGAAAAGTGAATAACGATAAAAAACTAGCAACTAGACTTTCCCACCTTGGGCGCAATCCAAAACAACATGAAGGCTTTGTAAACCCGCCATCGCAACGCGGCAGCACAGTCATTCTTGATAGTGCAGAGGATTTATATTCGGACAAGAAATCTTATGGTCTTGAAGGCACTTCGACCCATGATTTTCTAACCGATGCCCTTAATGGTATTATGGATGCCAATGGCACAATACTATGCCCATCTGGTCTTTCGGCAATAACAACGACATTGCTTGCCTTTATAAAAGGTGGTGATCATATTCTTATTACCGATAGTATTTATGGCCCAACCCGCCGCTTTTGTAGCAGCGTTTTAAAAGGTTTTGGGGTTGAGGCAGAATATTATGATCCACGTATTGGCGCTGATATTGAAAAACTTATTCGCCCAAACACAAAATTGATTTTCCTTGAAAGCCCAGGGTCTTTAACGCTAGAAATTCAAGATATTCCTGCGATTGTAAATGTCGCGCAAAAACACAATATTCTTACCGCAATTGACGATACTTGGAGTGCGGGGGTTTATTTCAAACCGTTGAATGTTGGGGTTGATATTTCGATTCAAGCACTTACCAAATATCAAGGTGGGCATTCGGATGTCCTTCTTGGTTCCGTAAGCGTTAAACGAGATGATTTATTCAAAAAATTAAAAGAGACCCACCGCGATCTTGGCATTGGTGTCGCTGCTGAAGAAGCATGGTTGTGCCTTCGCGGTCTTAAAACCATGATTTTAAGAATGAATCATCAGGACAAGGTTGCACGTAAAATTGCCTCTTGGCTTGAGAAGCAAGATATTGTTGCCGAAGTTATACACCCTGCCCTGCCAACGTCACCAGATTATGAAATCTGGAAACGCGATTTTACGGGTGCGGGTGGTTTATTCTCTATTATCCTAAAAGATTTAAGTGACGCACAAATTAATAAGATGCTTAATGCTTATGAATTATTCTCTTTGGGATTTTCATGGGGCGGTTATGAGAGCCTTGTGATAAATTGCGCGCCACAATTGGCAACCCGTAAAGACCCTAAATGGACAAATAAAACCGCCTTAATACGCTATTCAATCGGCCTTGAGGATGAGGATGATTTGATTGCAGATTTAGAGCGTGGTTTCGCGGCTATAAAATAGGGTAATTATGGCGTTTGCCATTATTATCAATTAGAATAAAGCCATCCGAAGTTTTGATAACTTGCCCAGAGTTTACGGGGATTTTGCCGTATCCACCTGGTATATCAATCACGTATTTTGGCAAGGCAATTCCAGAAACTAATTTGGTAGTTTCACGATAAATCTTTGCACCTTCTTCAAGGTTAAGATAGAAATGCCCCGTTCCCTTTGCTAAATCGGGGTGATGCAAATAATATGGATTTATGTTGTTTTGCAAAAGAGTATTAAATAATTCGGCCAAAACCTCTGGCTTATCATTTACATTGCGCAAAAGAACGCTTTGCGAAAAAAGCTGAATTTTTGCATCAACAAGCTTATTGATTGCAACTTTAACCGCGTCATTTATTTCTATGGCATGGTTGGTGTGAATTACCATTTTCACGGATTTCTGCGATGCTTTTAATGCGGCAATCAATTCATCATTTATTATTTCAGGATTGGCAATAACCGCCCGCGTGTGGATTCTAAAGAATTTTATATGGGAAATCTTTGCAATATTTTCGGCAACTTCTTTAAGGCGGCGCACACTTGCCACCAATGGGTCACCACCGGTAAGAATTACTTCGTCAATCTCTTTATGCTGATGTAAGTAACCATAAATTTGTTCAAGCTCATCGCCCTTTAATGCCTGCCCCTTATTGTCGCCAACATTTTCACGCCTGAAACAAAAACGACAATAAACCCCGCAAACTTCAACAAGCTTTATCAAAACGCGGTTTTTGTAACGATGAACAAGGCCTTTTAAAGGTGAATGGGCATCATCACCAATTGGGTCCGCCAACTCCCGCTCAAGGGTAACTAACTCATCCTTTGACGGGATGAACTGTTTTGCAATCGCATCACTATATAGCATACCGGCAATATTTTGTGGGATTGCAATTGAATATTTCGCCGCCACTTCTGCAAGCTTATCGGAATTATTTGCATCAAGCAGCCCGCGCGCTACCAACTCTTCCAAGCTTTTAATGGTTTTTGATTTTATAAGTGTTGGCAATTTATATCTTTCTTTCGCCCCGAAATATTTCTGTGAGATATTTTAAAATGCAAAATAAATCAAGTTTTCCAAAATTTAATGCAGATAAATTTATTACAACAAACCAGCAAATAGATAACACCTTGATTTTGCATGTTATTTTATAATTTTTAAAATTTTATCTGAACCGAAAATAAATTCATCAAAAAAATCTCGTTCATATTGGGTATGCGAATATGTACCTGTCAATGACGAAGGGCGCGAAACAAAACCTCCTCCCCTATGGTTTCTCCTCCCCCCCCTAGCAAGCGTCTTTCGTCAAAGACACATAGAAGAAAGACACGAAGAAGAAGGAATAAAATTATGAGAAACAAAATTGCATTACTTGCCTTAACCGGTTTAACTGTAATAGTTCCAGTTGCTGCATCTGCAAAAGACTATTATGCACCACATCCAACCACAGTGCGCATTGATGGCCCAGACCGCGACCACCGCGCAGATGTTGTAATCCGTGACCATGATGGCTTCCGCGATAATCGTTACCACAATGATCGCTATGACAATCGTCGCATTGTTGCAGTTCGCCTACAAGAGCCACGTTATGTTAACCGTGCTGGCTGTGGCTGGGGTGTTAAAATCACTAAATTCGCAAACGGCGACCGTATCAGCAAAGATACCTATATGTGCAAAGCTGGACGTGGTGAATGGCGCATAGCGTACAGATAATTCAAAACAACATCCTCAAAAAATAAACCCCCAAATTTAATTTGGGGGTTTTGTTTTTTAGCCTTCGGCAATTAGTTTGCCAATTTCATCAAGAATGACAAGCCGCTTCTTTTCAAGGTCTTCAAGGACCATGTCATCGGCGGGCGTAACTTCATTCTGGATATTATTAATCTCGACCCAAAGTTTATGGTTTTCTTCCATAAGGCCTTTGAAATAGGGGTTTGTTGTTTTTAATTTGTGAATAATTTCACCTTTCCCTGCAAACTCTTCTGCCAAGGCATTATCAAGATGATTTTCTTGCATACCATATCCTCCTTATTATTATTTACAGTATGAGACTAATATTTATTAGCGATATAACAAGGGTAAAGATTGTCACAGCAAGGCAAAAATAACATCAATCATTGTCGTGATTGATTAGTTTTTGATACTGTTGCTCCAATTGTTTTAGGCGTTTAATCACACTATCAGAAATTAAATCCCGCAGACGTTCTGGTAATTCGATATGAAAATTGTTTCCCATTCTAACCAATCTTGTCTGCTTTAATATCTCGCCACTATTGCTTGCAAGACTAGAGGCAAGGCGCAAGCCAGAGCCAAAGAAATCCGCAATTTTTGCATATTCAGAATTTAAAAGACGTGCCGATTCATTTTCGGCTATATCTTCTGGTTTTTCACCATAACGTCGTGCAATAGTATGCGCCAAAAACACCCGTTCATTATGGCTTGCCGCAGGGTAAGGGGCACGCAAAACCAATTCATAGGCAAGTTGACCACGGTGATCGGGGTGAAGCCCCATGCCAATATTTACCAATGCACAACTTGCATTCAAAAGTTCTTTTTGACGAACTTCAGAAATACCATCCACATCAAGCGGTAAAAAATCTACAAGCCATTTATACGCTTCATCGGTAAAATTTAGTGCCGCTTTATCAAGATGTAAAATTGCACGTATTCCGTCTGAAAGTGGGTTTTCATTAAATCCCAAATGATCAGTCAAAACCCCTTCGCGCAGACCATATGACGAAATAACAATTTCTTTGGGTTTTCCGATTTCGATAATCTCACTCATCAAAAGGGCGGCATAAGGCAATGAATCAGCACGCCTTTGCGAAATCCCCCTAACCTTTTCAATGGTTTTACGGCTAAGGCGGATTACGAAATTACAAAACTCCCGCATTTCGCGGCCATCAATCGTATAATTATTCAATACTTTTAATGGGTAGTTTTTATGGTCCATATGCATCTGCGCAAGGTTACGCCACGCACCACCAACCGCATGAAACTCATCACCATTACAAAGCTTCAAAGCCTGTGACTTTTCTAAAACTGAACGTATGGCTTTGCGGACTTGTTCGACATTGCCACCAATTTCACGAATTGATGCAATATCGCCAATTGCCAATGGGCCAAGCTTGTGTGATTCTTTGAATGAAGCGCTTTTTAAATCCACTAATTCTAGGCTTGAACCACCCAAATCGCCCATAATCCCGGTGGCATTAGTTGTGCCTGATTTCACACCAATTGATGAATAATAACCTTCTTCAGAGCCATCGATCAAACGTACGGGAATTCCAATAACGTTTTTAATATAGGCAATAAATTCGGCGCCATCGCTTGCATCGCGCGAAGCAGCGGTTGCAATGGCATCAACCGATTCAATTTTTAAGTTATCAATCAACAACTTATAACGCTTTATTGAATTTAGCGCCAAGGCAACACCGGGTTCATATAATTTCCCAGTCTCACTTATGCCCCGCCCCAATGCAGCAAGCACTTTTTCGTTATGTATTGGAATAAAGGTTTTCCCAACAATAAGATAAATTACCAGACGAACAGAGTTTGAACCAATATCAATCACTGCATGCCGATAGCCGGTATAATTATTAGTGTCGTACACAAGATTCATTACGAAGTGCGTCTTTGCCTTGGTTTTTTGAGTGCTTTAATAGCACTTCCGCGCCCTGACAAGCTTGGATTTGAAATAAAATACTCATGGGCAGAAAAAGCATTACCGTCTTCGCAGTGACGTTTGTGATATGAACCATCTGAATTCATTATCCAACTTTGGGCGACATCATTCAAATAAGTCACCATTATTTCTTCTAGCACTTGGCGATGAACTGTTGGATTACAAATTGGAACCAGTGTTTCAACCCGTCGTTCAAGGTTTCTTGTCATCCAATCAGCCGATGAAATGAACACTTTGGCATCTTTACTTGGCAATGCTTTTCCGGCGGCAAAGCACACAATCCTTGAATGTTCAAGGAAACGACCAATCACTGATTTAACATTAATGTTTTCAGACAAACCCCGAACCTGCGGTCTTAAGCCGCAGACACCGCGTATAATAAGTTCAATCTTAACACCCGCTTGTGATGCCTCATAAAGTTTATCAATAACCTCAGGATCGATTAAGGCATTTAGCTTTGCCCAAACCCCAGAAGGCAAGCCCGCCTTGGCATTTCTAATTTCATCATCAAGATGCGCCAACAAGGTTGTTTTCAACGTAAGCGGTGACATTTTTAATTTTTCAAGCTCTTGCGGCATCGCATAGCCTGTCACATAATTAAATAATCGTCCGGCATCACGCCCCAAGGCTTCATCCGCGGTAAATAGTGACAAGTCAGTATAAATTTTCGCGGTTATTGGGTGATAATTACCGGTTCCAAAGTGGGTATAGGTCCGGAATTTCTTGCCCTCTTTACGAACAACCAAAGAAACCTTGGCGTGGGTTTTTAAATTCACAAAGCCAAAAACAACGTGAACCCCTGCCCGCTCCAAATCTTGCGCCCATTTAAGGTTTGCTTCTTCATCAAAGCGGGCCTTAATTTCAACAATTGCAGTAACCAGCTTGCCACTTTCGGCCGCTTCAATAAGTGCGGCAACAATCGGGGAATTTGCAGATGTCCGGTATAGCGTTTGTTTAATCGCAACAACATTGGGGTCTTTTGCCGCTTGGCGAATGAATTGCACCACAACGTCAAAAGTTTCAAATGGGTGGTGAACCAAAATATCTTTGGCACGGATTGCCGCAAAGGCATCATCACCAAACTCACGGATACGTTCTGGGAAACGTGGGACAAATGGTTTGAATTTTAAATCCGGTCTGTCTTCAGGGATTAATTGCGATAATTGCGCAATCCCCAAAATACCGTCAACCACAACCAAATCGCGCGTATGCACATTCATCTCTTCACGGATGAATTCGCGCATATCTTCGCTCATATTGGCATCAATTTTCAGACGCACCACCTCACCACGTCGCCGCTCTCTTAATGCGGCCTGTGCCTGTAAAATAAGATCTTCTGCCTCTTCTTGAAGTTCAATATCACTATCACGAATGATGCGGAATGCGCCGGATGCCACCACCTCAAACCCCGGAAACAAGGCATCAGGGAAAAGCTCAATAACGGTTTCCAATGCCACAAAGTAACGCATATTGCGTTCCCGCTTAAGCTCAATAAAGCGCGGAATCATTTGCGGAATTGGCACAAGTGCATTCATCTGCTTTCCATTATCGGTTCTTGAAAGCGCAAAGGCAATTGCAAAACCTAAATTTGGAATGAATGGGAATGGGTGCGCCGGATCAACCGCAAGCGGGGTAAGGATTGGATAAATCTCTTCCATAAAATGCTTGCGTAAATCATTGGTATCGAATTCAAGTGCTTCTTTTAAACTTAAAACTTTGAAACCAACTTTTTTAAGATCGATTTGCAATTCACGCCATAAGGTTTGTTGGCGTTGCATAAGGCGCCCAGCAACCTGATTGATGCGTTCAAGCTGTTCGGTGGGCAAAAGACCGTCCGCAGATAGAACCTTACTTTTGGTTTTTAACAATTCGCGTAAACCAGACACGCGAACCATATAAAATTCATCAAGGTTATTGCCGCAAATTGATAAAAATCTCAGGCGCTCCATAATCGGGTGATTTGGATTGTTTGCCTCTTCTAATACGCGGGCATTGAATTCAAGCCATGAAATCTCACGGTTAATGTAACGCTCTTCAGGAGCAGTGAACTTTTCTTTTACATCCACAATTTCAAGTGTCATCGAATATATCTTGCTCAATATGTTTATTGCCAAAGCCCGAAATGATTTTTTCAATATCATCAGCCGCTAGGCTTTTTTTAGAATTGCAATATTCATCTATAAAGTCAAAAAATTTAAATATGGTGACCAGATTAAAATTTATCTGCTTGTAAAATTGTTTTTGTGCATCTTTTGGTGTTTTTATTCCACGCGGATTTGCCCAATTATTCCAGATTTTGTCAAATTCCGCCTGCTTCAAATCCGGCAAATTAAACTTAATAATATTATCAAAGCGGGACTTTAGGTCTGGTTGTTCAATATTTCTGATTTTACCGACAAAAAGGAATATCCCCTCACCCCGTTCTGATTTATAAAAATATTCCAAGGCTTCTGAATTGCTCAAAACATCAAAGTCGATTACAGGGATGTTTTTAATGCTATTAATTAATTCAATCTTGAAGTCTTCGTCGCCAACTTCCAAAAATGCAAGATTGCCAAGCCAATTTTCGGGATTTGAAAATTTTTCGATTGGATATTGGTAATGAGAATGCACCAAATCAATTAATTTTGGCAAATGCGTATCGCCAAAATCAAAGCCTAACTGTGGTATGTTTTCTTTTTGCATGAATAAATGTGGAAAATTTCAAAATTATCTTTAATAGCGTTCTTAGTTTAACTAACAAATGTAGTTTTCAAATGCCAGATAACATTAACACTAATAGCAATAATCACAATACAGGCCTTACCTACAAAGATGCGGGCGTTGACATTGATGCCGGCGAAGAATTGGTGCGCCGCATTTCACCTCTTGCCAAGGCAACAAATCGCCCTGGTGTTATGGGATCTTTGGGCGGTTTTGGTGGCCTATTTGACCTTAAAGCGGCGGGCTTTAAAGACCCTGTTTTGGTTTCAGGTACAGACGGCGTTGGCACCAAGCTTGAGATTGCAATTGAAACAGGAAAACACGACACAATCGGTCAAGATTTGGTGGCGATGTGCGTTAATGATGTTTTGGCACAAGGCGCGCAGCCTTTGTTCTTCCTTGATTATTTCGCATGTTCAAAACTTGATGTTGAGGTGGCAACCTCTGTGGTTGCGGGCATTGCCGATGGCTGTAAACTTGCTGATTGTGCGTTAATTGGCGGAGAGACCGCTGAAATGCCTGGCATGTATGAAGACAAAAAATATGACCTTGCTGGTTTTTGTGTTGCCGCCGCAGAGCGTGAGGCACTTATCCCGCTTCATGACAAAATGCACTCTGGTGATTTATTAATCGGCCTTACCTCTTCTGGCCCACATTCAAACGGTTATTCACTGGTTCGCAAAATTGTTGAACGTTCTGGTCTTAAATGGTCTGATGAGGCGCCATTTGCGACAGGTAAAACCTTGGCAGAAGCCCTGCTTGAGCCAACCCGTATTTATGTAAAATCCGTCATGCCATTAATCAAAAATGGCTGGATAAAAGGTTTGGCACACATAACAGGTGGTGGCTTAACCGAGAATACGCCGCGCATGTTACCTGAAACTTTGGCACCACAATTTGATTATGAAGCATGGGAATTCCCGCCTGTTTTCAAATGGTTACAAGAAGTTGGTAATGTTACAACTCCTGAAATGCACCGCACATTCAATTGTGGTATCGGGCTTGTACTTTGTGTGGATGCTTCGCATATGGATGTTGTGCTTGGCGCATTATTCGCCGCAGGTGAAGAACCAATGGTAATTGGTCAATTGGTGGCAAATAATGGCTAAGAAGCGTGTTGTGGTTCTGGCTTCTGGGTCTGGCTCTAATTTTCAGTCAATTATAAATTTTGCACAAAATGGCGCAAGTTTTGAAATTGTCGGTCTTATTGTCAATGTACCCGAAGTAAAGGCGATTGAACGCGCCAAAACCGCAAATATCCCGTCAAAACTTGTCAATCACAAAGATTACGCAACCCGCACAGATTTTGAAACAGCACTTAATCAAGCATTATTGGATTTCAATGCCGAGCTTGTAGTTTGCGCGGGCTTTATGCGCATTCTCCAAGCTGAATTTGTTGAAAAATGGGAAGGGAAAATGATTAATATCCACCCTTCTCTTTTGCCGAAATATAAAGGGTTACACACCCATCAACGGGCAATTGATGCCGGTGATAAAACCGCCGGCTGCACCGTTCATTTTGTAAATGCCGGCGTTGATGAAGGTGCCATTATTGGACAGGCCGAAGTTGAAATAATGGATGGTGATGATGCCGATAAACTGGCAAGCCGCGTAATCATAAAGGAACATATTCTTTATCCATTGTGTGTTGACGCTGTGGCATCGGGAAAAATAATATTGACTAATGGCGCTTGCCTCAATGATGGCAAGCTAGAAATGATAAAAATATAATAGAGAGGGTGAAGAAAATGAAACTACGTGCATCAATAATAAGCCTTGGCATTTTAAGCTTTGCATGTTTTGGCGCGGCACAAGCCGAGGAAATTAAAGACTTTCCAAATCTTGCACGTTTCCAAGCCGAAAACACCCAACTTATTAGCGCGAAACCTGATAAAGCCCGCGTTGTATTTATGGGCGATTCTATTACCCAATTTTGGGATACTGGCGCACAAAATATTTTCACTAATCAACATTTTATAAATCGCGGCATAAGTGGGCAAACCACCTCGCAAATGTTGTTGCGCTTCCGCCAAGATGTTGTCGCGCTTAAGCCGCAAAAGGTTGTAATCCTTGCAGGAACCAACGACATAGCCGGCAATACAGGGCCAGTTAGCCTTGAAACCATTATGGGCAATATCAAATCAATGGCCGAAATCGCCAAGGCAAATAAAATCGAAGTTGTGCTTTGTAAATTATTGCCGGCCGATCATTATTATTGGTCACCAGATATTAAGCCTGCACCACAAATTGCCCAATTGAATATTGAGATTGCGAAATATGCCAAGGCAAATAATCTTAAAGTTATTGATTATTATACCCCTATGGTAAATGAAAAAGGCGGGCTTCCAACCACCCTTAGCGGTGACGGCGTTCACCCCAATGCCGAAGGATATAAAATCATGAAGGCATTAGTAGAGCGTACGATTACTAAATAACTATTTTATTTACTAATAGCAGCAATGCGTGTAGCATAATTGCATGGCATTATGGTTCAAAAATTTGGTTTTCATCCCCTTGCTGGCATTTGCTTTAATGCTTGGTAATGGGAATTATCATTCTTGTGAACTTGAAAAAGTATCGCATCATAATGCCACGGCAATGACTTCTGATATGCCTTGCCATGATATGACAGGCCCCCATGTAATGAAGATGGATGCCCACCAACAGTGGGATAAGCAACATAATAAATGCTGCGATAACGCTTGTACGTGTTCATATGGACATTGCAATGGAACAATTGCAATCACAGAGCCAAACGTTCAAATCAGCCCGCAATTCATGGGAAACATCCAAAGCCCAGAAGCGATAGCTTTTGCAATTATTGAACCGCAAACACCACCAGAGCGACCGCCGAAAAACTTTTCCTGATTATAAGTTTGCGCAACATATGCGCTTTTTGTAATTTTTTCAGGAAATCAAATCAATGAAAATCATGAAATTTGCCAAATTGCTTTTGGCATTTGGTTTTGCCTTGCCAATGATTGCGCATGCAGAAACCAAAGAATACAATCTGGTTATCGCCAGACAAAATGTGACAATAAACGGTGTCACATCAAACAAAATCACCATTAATAATACCCTTCCCGGCCCTGTTTTACGATTTAAAGACGGCGATGAAGCAATAGTTCACGTAACCAATAATATGAATGAAGATACATCGGTTCATTGGCATGGCCTAATTGTACCAGGGAATATGGATGGTGCGCCGGGTTTTAATGGCACAATGCCGATTAAACCAAATGAAACCTTTACCTATAAATTCCCGATTAAGCAGTCTGGCACATATTGGTATCATTCGCACACCTTGGGGCAAGAACAAGAAGGCCTATATGCCGGAATAATTATCGACCCCAAAGAAGAACAAATAAAATCAGATCGTGAATATGTCATTTTGCTATCTGACTATAAGCATGAAAGTGCAAAGCAAACCCTGCAACATTTAAAATCATCATCTGATTATTACCAATATCACCGCAAGACAATCGTTGATTATTTAAAGGATGCCAAGGAACGCGGTTTTGGGGCGGCAAGCAAAACCTCATTAGAGTGGGGGAAAATGCGCATGTTGCCAACAGATTTATCGGACGTAACAGGTTATGATTTTTTGATAAATGGGATGACACCAAACCAAAATTGGACAGGAATTTACAAAAAGGGTGAAAAAATCCGCCTACGCTTTATCAATGCCTCCGCCATGAGCATGTATGACGTTCGCATACCTGGTCTTAAAATGACCATTGTTCAGGCCGATGGACAAGATGTTGAGCCAGTCCAAGTTGATGAATTCCGCTTTGGTAATGCCGAAACCTATGACGTAATTGTCGAACCGAAAGACGATAAACCCTATACAATCACCGCCGAACCAATAGACCGCACCGGATTTGCCATCGGCACCCTTGCAACATCGTTGGGGCAAGTAGGTGAAAAGCCTGTTGCCCGCCCACGCGCGCTCCTAACCATGTCTGATATGAACATGGAATTGATGATGAAAGATGACCCAAATATGGATATGTCGAACATACCCCCAAGTGGTTGGGCCAATTCCAATGCGCCAGAAGGAACAAGAATTTTGGAATATTCCGACCTTCGCGCACTAAATCCGCAAACTGATTTACGTGAACCAACAAGGGATATTGTGGTTCGCCTTGGTGGCAATATGGAGCGTTACATTTGGACCATGGATGGGCATGTATTCGACCCCAAACGTGGTTTCAAGGTCGATTTCAATGAGCGTGTTCGCCTTACCTATATTAATGAAACCATGATGGCACACCCAATTCACTTGCATGGGATGTTTGTGCAATTAGAAAATGGGCAGGATATGGATAAAATGCCAAGTAAGCACACGGTAATTGTCCCACCGGGTCAGACCTTGTCGGTATTATTAACCGCCAATAATCCGGGTGATTGGCCGTTTCACTGTCACCTCTTCTTTCACATGGCAAGTGGGATGATGACGCAAATTTCCGTGGCGCAACCAGACACCCCAAAAGAAACAATCCCCATGATGGACATGCCAAAAATGAACCATGGAGGACATAATGAACATTAAAATTATTGCCATTATGGCATTATTGGCGCCATCATTTGCATTCGCCGAAGCGGCTCATAATCATAATCATTTGGGTGAAAGTAACTTATTCCCATATCACTCTTTCACCCTTGAAACCGATTATGGCAAAGACAAATCCAATTGGGATTTAGATGGCTGGGCCGGCGGTGATTATCAGAAACTTTGGGTAAAATCCGAGGGCAATGTAGAGAATGGCAAACTTAGCGATGCAAATCTATGGGCATTATATAGCCGCAATATAGCAACCTTTTGGGATGCACAAATTGGTCTTCGTTATGACCCCAAAATTCAAGCACACCAACGTGAAAGCAGTTATGTTGCATTTGGAATAAATGGTCTTGCGCCATTTTTCTTTGAAACCGAAGCATACGGGCTTTTGCGCGATGATGGGCTTTTTAGCATTCACCTTAAACAGGAGAATGATATTTTAATCACCAATCGCCTTGTCCTTAGCCCATCATTGGCATTGAATATAAATTCACGCAGTGATGAAGAATATCAAATCGGCTCGGGGTTATCTGATGCAGAAGCCAAACTAATGCTGCGTTATGAATTTACGCGTGAATTTGCGCCATATGTTGAATATTCCTATGAACGGAAATTCGGCAAAACCGCAAAGCTTTATGATGCAATCGCCGAACCAATATCATCAAATGGTTTTAGGCTTGGCATAAGGTTTAAATTCTAGGCATAAAAAAACCCCGCCAGTTTGGCGGGGTTTTGTTTTAAAGATGCCAAATATTATTCAGCGTCTTCTAATACTGGACCAGAGTCTTGACCTTTTGCATCAACATCACGGTCAACAAATTCAATAACAGCAACAGGTGCGTTATCGCCATAACGGAAGCCAGCCTTCATAATACGAAGGTAGCCGCCTTGGCGCTCTTTGTAACGTGGTGCGATTACGTCGAATAGTTTTTTCGCTTGGGTTTCATCGCCCATACGAGACATAACGATACGACGGTTAGCAAGACCGCCTTTTTTAGCCAAAGTAACCAAACGCTCTACAACAGGGCGAAGTTCTTTTGCTTTTGGCAAGGTGGTGGTGATTTGTTCGTGCTTAATCAATGAAGCAGCCATATTTGCAAACATTGCCTCACGGTGCTCGTGAGTGCGGTTAAGTTTGCGATGTCCATGTGCGTGACGCATATTTCTCTCCTAAAGCTGTAAGTTTCCAAGAGGACTTTACAGCAGTCTAATTACATTTGATCTTCGAATTTCTTTGCAAGCTCATCAATATGTTCAGGCGGCCAATTTGGTGCGTCCATACCAAGGTGCAGACCCATTTGCGCCAAAACTTCTTTGATTTCGTTCAGTGACTTACGACCGAAGTTAGGGGTGCGAAGCATCTCACCTTCGGTGCGTTGAATAAGGTCGCCAATATAAATGATATTGTCGTTTTTCAAGCAGTTTGCAGAACGAACAGAAAGTTCCAATTCCTCAACACGTTTAAGAAGACCTGGGTTGAACGGAAGTTCAGGACGAGTATCTTCTTGTTTTTTGCTTTTTGCTTCTTCAAAATTGATGAATACTTCAAGCTGATCTTGAATGATACGCGCCGCATATGCAACCGCATCTTCTGGGCTGATTGCGCCATTTGTTTCAACTTCAAGAATAAGACGATCATAGTCAAGAACCTGACCAGAACGTGTATTTTCAACTTTGTATGCAACGCGTTTAACCGGGCTATAAAGTGCGTCAACCGCGATAAGACCGATTTGCGCATCTTCAGGACGGTTAGCAGCCGCAGAAACATAGCCTTTGCCAGCTTCAACAGTGAATTCCATACGGATTTCAGCACCATCATCAAGCGTGCAGATAACATGATCAGGGTTCAAGATTTCAATGTCTGACCCACAATCAATTTGACCCGCGGTAACTTCACCCGGGCCAAGTGCTCGAAGTAACATTCTTTTTGGACCATCAGAGTGCATAACAAGAGATACGCCTTTGATGTTCAAAACCATGTCCGTTACGTCTTCACGTACGCCAGTAAGTGAAGAGAACTCATGCAAAACGCCGTCAATCTGAACCGAAGTAATCGCAGCACCGCGTAGTGAAGACAACAACACACGACGAAGAGCGTTACCAATGGTCATACCAAAGCCACGTTCGAATGGTTCTGCAATCAATTTTGCTTTACGCTTTGGGTCGAAACCATGTTCAACCACAGGCTTATCAGGGCGGATAAGCTCTTTCCAGTTTTTCTCTAATACTGGGGGCGTATTTTCTTCAGTAGTCATTTTTAAACCAATTTCTGTTTTAATTTAAAACAATGCCAAAATGGCGCGAAACAATAGAAAAATCAACTATTAGACGCGGCGGCGTTTTGGCGGGCGGCAACCATTGTGTGGGATTGGGGTTACGTCACGGATTGAAGTAACTGTAAAGCCAACAGATTGTAACGCACGAAGCGCGCTTTCACGACCTGCACCCGGGCCACAAACGGTTACCTCAACGGTGCGAAGACCGTGTTCAGCAGCCTTACGACCAGCTTCTTCTGCCGCAACCTGTGCCGCATAAGGGGTTGACTTACGAGAACCTTTAAAGCCCATCATACCAGCAGAAGCCCAAGAAATTGTATTTCCTTGCGCATCAGCAATAGTCACCATTGTGTTGTTGAAACTGGCGTTAACATGAACAACACCAGATGAAATATTTTTACGTTCTTTACGCTTAAGGCGAGTAGTATCTTTTGCCATTTGTCTTCTCAAACTCTATCTATTTACGAGCTGCTTGTTTTTTGCCCGCGATTGGTTTTGCAGGACCTTTACGGGTACGCGCGTTGGTGTGGGTACGCTGACCGCGAACCGGAAGACCACGACGATGGCGAAGACCACGATAGCAGCCCAAATCCATAAGACGTTTTACGTTTACCGCAGTTTCACGACGAAGGTCACCTTCCACGATATAGTCGCGGTCGATGGTTTCGCGGATTTGCAATACTTCAGCGTCAGTCAATTGATTAACACGACGTTCTGCGGTGATACCTACTTTATCACAGATTTCCTGCGCCAACGCAGGGCCAATGCCGTGAATATATTGAAGCGCGATCACAACGCGCTTGTTAGTTGGGATATTGACGCCAGCTATACGGGCCATTAACACTCTCCAGTTTTAAACCAATTTGGTGTTTATTGTAAATTCAACGCCCGAATCAATTTCGGAATTTGAATGTCCAAAAAGCGCAACTGTAAATCACCCTACGCCATCTTCAAAGATTGGAATCAACAGGTCAAGCAGTTGCGCAAAACGCCAAAACAAATTGTGAAGGGTCTCTATATATTATCTTTGCAATTGGTCAAGGTGTCGCAACTGTAAAAAGTTGTGCAACAAAGGGCTTTTTGTTAAACATTACCAAACGGCACATTTAACCCCTGCTTCGTTTGCCATCATTATAAAACCAAAACCTATCACGCTATATTCACCCAATAAGGTCTGTAGATATCCCGCACAACATAACCACCCGACAATGCCGCAATACCCGCATTACGGTTCAGGCCATCAAACATGCGGCTCGTTCTTCTAGTGGTAGTTTCCATTTTGTTTGAAATGGATTTAATAGTTATTAAGCTCCCGATTGAATAATTTGGCTTGATATTACGTCAAAAACACCCAAGCTATCATCATCTTCATTAAAAAATTCTACCATATACGAATTTGGATAATTATCATTTATATCCACAATTGTTCCAATAGAATTAATAGGCACCGATGTCTCTGATTTAGAATCCACTAATTTAACTACATCATAGAGAGAAAACTTGTTCATCATTTACCTCGACATCGCCGTAACCAATTTCGTAATATAATCTGAACCAATCTTCCGAGCAAATTGGCATTCTCAAACCCTGACAACCTTAATGCAATTTTATCTCTGCATGCTGAATCGCGCGCAGGACATCTAATTTTCATAGCAAATCATGGCTGCACAGTCGCCCTCAAAGCATTAGGCAAATAGATCAGTGAAAGCACTATCACCCCCCATGCTTTTTACCCTTATAATGTCTTTAACAAAAAGCAAAATTTTGATGCCCAAATACCAAATGTCAGGATTTGTCAGGGTTTTTGGGTGGTGTTAAATTTGGGGCATGTCAACAAATGTCAACATTTTTAAGGAGGTGGAAAATGTGTGCCAATAATCGGCATATGCAACTGATTAATAATGGTTTTATTGGGAAAAATAATTGTTACAAATGGGTAAAAAATGGTTACATAATGTTAGTTATTTGGCTTTACTCAAAGAGATACCGGACATTTTTCTTGTAGAAAAATTCCGGTATGACAAAATTTTTAATTTTTAATTTTTAATTTTTAATCCTATTCCGCGCCGCCAAACATTGCCGCCCATTCGGCAACTTGTTCATCTTCGATTTTTTGGAATAATAAATCAGGCACTTCAAACTTGTGACCTGCTGGCAAGATTTCAAGCCACCCTTCCCCATCGGTCCAAACCCGCTTTTCACTTGGCACACCAAGCGCGTCAAGAACACGGGTCGCGGTTGCCGGAACAAATGGAAGTGCGGCAATCGCAAACAATGCCACAAGGTTTAGGCCGATACGAACACCGGTTGCAGATGCCTCAAGGTCGGTTTTAAACAATGTCCACGGCGCCTTGGTTTGCAGATATTCGTTACCAAGAACCCATAATGCACGGGTTTCGGCGGCCGCCTTGCGGAATTCCATTTCTTCATGATATTTGGTGATTTCGGCAAGTTTTTCGGAAATCGCCTTAATCAAATCACTCTCTAATTCGCCATGCGCACCACCTTCTGGAATGGTTGCATCGAATTTTGAATTTGCAAATTTGGTGATACGATTCACAAAGTTGCCGAACACGTTTGCCAAATCGGAATTCACAGCGGCTTGGAAACCTTCAAGGGTGAATGCGGCATCCGAAGATTCGGGCGCATTCGCCATTAAATACCAACGCCAATAATCACCCGCCATTAATTCAAGCGCCTTGTCCATAAAGATACCGCGCTTTTGGCTGGTGGAGAATTTACCGCCATACCAAGTAACCCAGTTAAACGCTTTTAGGCGATCAACAAGTTTCCAAGGCTCTTTGGAGCCAAGTAAAGTAATAGGGAATGAAACCGTATGGAATGCCACATTGTCTTTACCCATAAATTCAACATAGATAACGTCATCGGCGCCTTTATCTTTGCGCCACCAACGTTCCCAATTTTCGCCGTTTTTCTTTGCCCATTCTTGCGCGGCACCAATATATTCAATCGGCGCATCAAACCATACGTAAAAGACCTTGTCTTCAAACCCTGGGCGCGAAACACCATTTTTGGCAACCGGAACCCCCCATTTAAGGTCACGGGTGATTGCCCGGTCCTGCAAGCCTTCATCAAGCCATTTATAGGCAATAGATTTTGCAAGGTGCGGCCAATCTTTTGCGGCATCAACCCATGCGCGGATTTCATTTTCCATCAATGGCTGACGCAAGAAAAGGTGTGCAGTATCACGCGGTTCAACATTGGTTGAGCCAGAAACTTTTGAACGCGGATTAATCAAATCAAGGGGGTCAAGCAATGTACCGCAAGAATCACACTGGTCGCCACGCGCACTATCATAGCCGCATTTTGGGCATGTGCCTTCAACATATCTATCTGGTAAAAAGCGTTTATCATCAATTGAATAGATTTGCTTGCTTACACGCTCTTCTAACAAGCCATTTTCTTCAAGCCGTTCGGCGAAATGCTGGGTTAGTTCGCGGTTTTCAAGTGATGAAGAACGCCCAAAGTGATCAAATGAAAGGTTGAACCCCTCACCGGCTGCTTTTTGGATTTCATGCTGTTCAAGACAATATTGCTCAACGGTTTGGCCCGCTTCTGCGGCCGCCAATTCCGCGGGGGTTCCATGTTCATCAGTTGCGCAAAGGAACAAAACCTCATGCCCTTGAAGCCGTCTGAAACGTGCATGCACATCAGCCGGAAGCATCGAACCGGCAAGATTGCCCAAATGTTTGATGCCATTAATATAAGGAAGTGCGGAGGTGATAAGGAATCTTTGCTTTGTCATAAGTTCTCACAACAATAATTTTGAAGATTTTTCAAGAAAAAACCCCCGTAAATCCTGTTTCAAATGGAATTTTTCTGTTATTTTCAAAAAATTTTCAGATTTTGCTGTTATTGAAACTTGCAAAGCCATAAAAAAATATTCAATAAGCGCTTCTCTTATCTGTGCCGGCTTAGCTCAGCAGGTAGAGCACTCGATTTGTAATCGAATGGTCGCGGGTTCGATTCCTGCAGCCGGCACCACTTATCCCCCTTATCTATTAATTTAAAAACGCTTGCACATATTAAGCACGATAGTTTTTTATTATAATTTTGGCAAATAATACCAACTAATTTATTTAATCAGCATGTCCATAATTATGATATATAACAAAAGAAGCACTCAATTCTGTATATAAATGCCTAAATACATGCATCCTTTATTTGTAATCACCTCAAACGGAACGTAATGCTTTTGTAATAATATTGCACAAGGTTATACGCATGTTTAATGCATACAAATTTCGCGACATCCACCTTCAAATCCCTGATTTCGCGCTACTTAAGCAACAATACCATAAATTGGAAGAAATGGACTGGTGGCTTTATAATTCGAATGTCTATGTATGCGAAACCGACTTTGATGAAGATGAATTCAATCCCGCCAAAATCATTCCTAAAGAAGAATCACAAAGCGCAATTATCCTTATAAAAGGAAGCGTTAATTCAAAACTCGTAAGTGATTATAATTATTTCAATAATCGCCATGATATAATCGTTCTTGGTGATGTTAATGCCGGGAATTTTATTGTTGATAAAGATTATTATTTTATTGGTGGAGATATAAAAGTCGATGGGCTTTTCTATATACCAAAAAATGGCGAAGTTTGTTCGGAAGGTGGCACAAAAGCACGATTAGGCATACTTAGAACTGACTATAATTTATATTCAACAAATGGGTATAATTTTGATATTCTTTTTGGCGAAAGATCCACTCTAACAATTTGGGATGAACCATATCCCCAAGATGAACTTGCGCTCTATCTGCCCAAAGAACTTTTATGCGATTATAAAGAATTAGGTGGAACACCAGATAGTTGGCAAAAACAAGTCGATATCACAAAACTTTATAATGCAATAAAAGAAAACCAATCTTTAGAAGTTGCCGAAGTTGATGATTTCTATTTGCCTGAAATAAAGCATATTTTTGAATATGGCAAAATTTGCAATAAGAATGACTGGCAACAGCAACATGAAAATTTCACAAAATTAACAAACTTATTGGCACAAACTGGACAAAAATCCATTCATTTCTATGTGCTTGGGAAGCATGTAACCTATTTGAAAGAATGGGGACGAGACGCTTTACCGCACATAGTTATTAGAATTCCTGATGTTGGTGCAATGTCTATTACCTATAATGCCACAAAGCCAAACTTTGTCGCAAAATTATTGGGCAACAAAGAACCCGAAGGCATGATTGCGGTTCTTGTTCATGGTGCACACGATACAGTTACACAACTATGGAAAGATGATTGTAAAATCATAAGCATGGAAGAATTCAATGCAATTTGGTTCGGAATTTTAAAATCCGCGGATGCCGGCATTTGGCACAAGACACAATTTGAAAATGCCATAACCGTTGAAAAAACAAAAAGAATTCTTGATTCTGAATATGTAACTAATAACTTTTTCCAAGATTCAGGCGCATCATTATCAATTGATAATAATTACTTTAGATTTGAAAAAAGCGATGAAGAAAAGTCACTACAAATTGGGTATGAAGAAAAAAATGAAGACAATAACGACGGCTACGATGCACGTTTCAAATATACAATAAAATCAAACGAGCCAAACAAAATTTATCTATCACAATTTATAAAAGATTTTGATGATTATAATTATCACACATATTTTGAAGAAGTCCCCTTTATACATTGGAATTCATATCGCATTGCAAAGCGATGGTTTTCTTGGGGTGAAGTCATTCTAAAAATTGAAGAAAATGAGTGGAATGAACAAATAAATGGCTTCAGCAATCATGTTACTTTAGAAGATTTTAACACCATTATAAATCATGATATCGTTGATAATCTGCTTGAAACCGCCACAGAAAATGGTTGGAGTGATATTTTCGAATTCAATGATGAGAACAACAAATACAGAGCGCGTTTTTACAGAGCCAATGAGAATTGCCCACGAAATGTAATTAGAATGCAAGAAAGCAATACAGATGGAGATTTCGATTGCTCATTCATAAGAATTGGAACCGTCATAACAGCAAACAAAATCTATTTTGACGAAGATTACGCACATTTGGTTCAGCCCATTAATGAATTCTATCATCAAGACGCGATAAATTTGTTTAAAATACTCTTTAAAGCAATTACCAAACAAGGAATTGACACTTTGTAAAAAACGAATTCAAACAACATCATACGTTTAAAGTGTAAAAATATGTGGTCTTTCACAATGTCAATTTATTGTTCATCTTATTGCAATATTAATTTGTGATATTAATTATAGTTTCCCCCAAAACTAAAAAAATAATATTTGAGGAAAAATAAAAAATGAAATTAGATTCTATTTGTGTGTATTGCGGCTCTTCAAACAAAGCCGATAAGAAATTTATTGATCTTGCAACCGAATTGGGAACATTGATTGCCGAAAATGGCAAACGCCTTGTTTATGGTGGCGGTAACGTTGGCCTTATGGGTGCATCATCGCGTGCGGCATATGAAAATGGCGGACGTGTTTTGGGCATCATGCCACACTTCCTAACCAAATGGGAATTACCGCATCCGGAAATCGAAACCATTATGGTCGATACAATGCATGAAAGAAAATGGCTTCTGTTTGCCGAATCTGACGGTTTTGCAGTTTTACCAGGCGGCATCGGTACATTAGAAGAGGTTGTTGAAACCCTCTCTTGGCATAGATTACAACTTCACCAAAAACCAATCGTTTTTGTAGACAAGGCATTCTGGCAACCATTTGTTGATTTGGTTGACCAATTCTTTGCGCATCACTTTGTTCCAGATGGCTTTGAAAGCTCTTTCTGTGTTGTTGACACCGCGGCAGAAGTAATCCCTGCGATGCAGAAAATGCTAGATGCCCAAAAAACCAAGGAAATTTACGGCGTTGTGCCTTGATGCAGAAATTTCTGCGGAAACTCTGAATTCGCATATTGTAAAATTCAAAAGAAATCTGTAACAAGCGGTTTCCAATTCTCGTATTAATGCCAAAATTTTTGGCTAACACGAAATATAGTGTGCCTCTGTGGTGGAATTGGTAGACGCGCTCGACTCAAAATCGAGTACCGAGAGGTGTGCCGGTTCGACTCCGGCCAGAGGCACCATTTCTTTATATCTCAAGCTAGCTTATTAAACTAAATGCTCCGCTGTGATGATTGCTTAATCGCGCGCGTCGTTGTTACACTCATATCTATAAACGACACAATGCAATGCTATTATTCAGACCTATGTCATTGTTGTTATGCTCTTTACTCAAAACTTGGTAATAAGGTGAACTTATCAACGCAATAAACCCACAAGCTAAACTCTTGCTATCAATGTAGGAGTTTTTATGACGGATTCATCCCCCAACCTCGACCTTCCCTATTTACTTGCATCACAAGCGCAAAAGCATGTTACATTTAACGAGTTTGTAAATAAAATTGATGCACTTTTGATGCTCTCGGTAATTAGCAAATCCATTAATACACCACCCAGCACACCCGTCGAAGGACAGCGCTATATTATTCCTGAAAATGCAAGTGGTGAATGGCAAAATAAATCTGGGAAAATTGCCTGTTATCAAAATCTTGGCTGGACATATATAACACCTAAAAATGGCTTTATAGTAACCGTTTCTGATGATGGGCAAATATATTTTTATAACGGAAATTGGATTAAATTATCGCAAGCAAATGCAGCAAGTACATTTACACAAATCGGCATTGGCACTAACCCCGATGCCTCAAACCCAGTTACAGCAAAGCTAAACAACGCCTTATTTACCGCAAGATATGTAGCAGAAAATGGTGACGGGAACATACGCTTTAAGATGAATAAAGAAGCTACCAACAAAACTTCTTCAATCCTTTTTCAGGACAATTGGTTGGGGCATGCCGAATTTGGGCTATTAAGTGATGATAATTTCGCAATAAAAATTTCAAATGACGGTGCAAATTGGATAACACCTTTTAAATTTGATACAAACGGGCGCATTAATATCATTGGAATCAACATGCCATCAATTAATGACGGTGACAATGAAATTATAAAATCTGGAAATAATAGGTATCTTTGGGCGCCAAAGAAAATCAATTCGAATGGTGAAAACCTGTTTCTGGGTTTTGATGCTGGCTCTGCAAGCCTTTCATATGTTTCCTCAAGCAGTGATGCAAGTAACAATTTGGGCATTGGTAATCGATCATTGCATAGCCTTACAAGTGGTACACAAAATACTGCAATAGGGCACTCTTCCCTTTTTAATAATAGTGTCGGAAATTATAATACAGCTTTCGGGTTTTATTGCATGCTTCTCAACACAACAGGCAATAATAATACTGGATTAGGTTATTCTGCATTGGGGCAAAATACGACTGGCTATGCAAATGTTGGCATTGGAGAATCTGCACTTGGTTCGAACATAATAGGTGGCGTTAATACCGCAATTGGTCACTCTTGTTTAAAATATAAAATTGACGGAAGCGCGAATACAGATTTTTCAATGTGTGCAGGTATTGGCTATGATGCCCGTGTCTCGGCATCTTATCAGGTTCAACTAGGTGGCGTTGGAACGACTTGTTATACTTATGGCACAGTTCAAAACCGCTCAGATAGTCGTGATAAATCTGATATTCGCAATACTATTATCGGCCTAGACTTTATATGTGATTTAAGGCCAGTAGATTTTAAATGGGATATGCGCGACGATTATTTTGAAAAATCAATCACTTTGGATGTTAACGGTATTCCAAATGAAACCCTTGTCCAACTTCCAAAAGATGGAAGCAAAAAACGTAATCGATATCACCACGGCTTTATTGCCCAAGAAGTTAAAGCAACAATGGATAGGCACGGAATTGATTTTGGTGGCTACCAAGACCATACGATAAATGGCGGCGCAGAGGTTTTATCGCTTGGATATGATGAGCTAATTGCACCAATAATCAAAGCAATTCAAGAATTACGAGATAGGATAGAAACACTAGAAGCCTAAAAAAGTTGGGTAGCACCAAAATTATCCATTATGTATTTTTGTGCACGTTCACTTATTTTATTCTTTAATTCGCGATTGTGATAAAATTCATATAATTTTGAGATTGCCATTTCCCTATCTGGCTTCGCCCATAATGCATTGGTTTTATAATATATTTTCTCGCAATCGCGCACTTCAATCATTGCACAATCAATGAGAAGGCAATTATCTTCCTTACATAATTCAAGGCTTCCGGACCAATTTGTTGCCATAACCGGCAGACCAACCAACATTGCTTCGGCAATATTTAAACCAAAACCCTCTGATCGATGCAGTGAAATATATAAATCGCTGGCGGCATAAAAATCAAAAAGTTCAATCTTGTTCATAGAAGATTTGACAAGTTTTATTTTGCCGTTTCCTTTTTGCGCAGCACGCTTTAAAATTTCAAGTGATTTTGGATAATGTTCATCGCCAAAATAACGAACCACAAAGTAGGCATTATTAATATCTTTAAATGCCTCAAGAAAAATTTCTATTGCCTCTATGGTATTTTTTCGCTCAAGACTTGATGAAAATGCGATGCTTTGAAAGGCGACAAAATCGTCTTTTTTAATTCCCAATTTAGATCTAACTTTATCTCGAACATTAACTTCGACCTTCGGTGGTTCAAAAAGTGCAACAGGATGTCGAACCACTTTTATATCTAGGTTGAAAATTTTCTTTAATGCCTGTCTTGAAAATTCGGAAGGTGTCCATATTTCATGAACAAACTTTGCCATCAATCCCCATTGTTTTGGCGGCGTTTCTAATTCCCAAACCCAATAACCTATTACCTTTTTCCCTGCCAAATTTTTTATACCAATTTTGCCAAGAACATTTATTGCAATATCAGGATTAATTGCGATAATAACGGCATCAACGTCTTTAAAACCGTTTTCTTGAACCTGTTTAAGATAATCTGGAAATTTAAAAATTTTTACGCAATCAACCTCAACAATATTTATGCCATTTTGTTTTAGTTCATTCACAAGTAATTGTGCAGCATTACCAAGACCAGTGGGTGCGCTTATCAAGCCGATAATGGCGACGCTTTTTATTTTGGTATTTTTAAATTTCGAAATAGGTGGTAATTTCAACGCAATATTTTTTTGGCGTTGATTTTCTAATTTGTGCCCAATACGCCGACGCAAAGTCATGGGTAAAAGGCGCCAAATTCTTCTTAGCGGGCTTATAGAAATATCTTCACTGGATAATGACAAATTCAATCATGAATTTTATTCATGCCCCCTTGTAAGGCAAGTATTTAGATAAATACCATAAGCACTTTTCTTCATTTTATTTATTAATGATGCAAAATCATTATCATCAATAAAACCTTTGCGCCATGCAATTTCCTCTGGGCAACCGATTTTGAAACCTTGTCTTTTTTCAAGAACCCGAACAAAGTTGGCGGCATCAAGCAAATTATCAGGCGTTCCAGTATCAAGCCATGCATAGCCGCGTGATAATGTTGTGACCTCTAGCTGCCCACGCTCAAGATAGATACGGTTTACATCAGTAATTTCCAATTCACCGCGTGCAGAGGGTTTTAAATTGGCGGCAATGTCAATCACCTGATTATCATAAAAATATATTCCAGTTACGGCCCAATTTGATTTAGGTTCAATTGGTTTTTCCTCGATAGAAATTGCCTTTTTATTGATATCAAATTCAACAACACCATAACTTTCAGGGCTTGAAACATGATACGCAAATACATTTGCACCATTTTTAATATTAGAAGCACGGCATAATATTTCCTCAAGCCCAGTGCCGTAAAATATATTGTCGCCAAGGATTAAGCAGGATGAATCATCACCAACAAAATCTGCACCAATTATATACGCCTGGGCAAGGCCATCTGGGCTTGGTTGTTCGGCATATGTAAACGACATGCCCCATTGAGAACCATCACCCAATTGCCCTTTAAAAAGTGGCAAATCATGTGGCGTGGAAATAATAAGGACCTCCTTAATACCCGCAAGCATAAGGGTTGAAAGCGGATAATAAATCATCGGCTTATCATAAATTGGCATTAATTGCTTTGAAATGCTTATGGTCATAGGATGAAGTCGGGTTCCGGAACCTCCGGCTAGAATTATACCCTTCATATTAAGTCCTCAGCTAGTATATTTTAAAATTTTCAGGCATTCTTTTAGTGAATCCTGCCACAAAGGCAATTCAATTTTGTATAAATCCCACAACTTATCACAATCAAGGCGTGAATTAGTTGGTCTTACCGCCGGTGTGGGATATGCGGCGCTTGGAATTTCATTAACTTTAACATTCATGCCAGATAATTCAAAAATTTCTTTTGCAAAGCCTGACCAATTGGTCTCTCCGCGCCCTGCAATGTGAAACACGCCCCGTAAATCATCATTTTTTTCAGAACATACCTTTTTGGCAATTTTTATAAGCGCCTTTGCAATTTCCATTGCCGAAGACGGGCATCCAAACTGATCAGCAACAACAGAAATTTCATCACGGCTTTCACCAAGTGCAAGCATAGTTTTGACAAAGTTTTTTCCAAATGGTGAATAGACCCATGCCGTACGCAAAATCACATGATTTGGATAAATTGATGCAATTGCATTTTCGCCGTCAAGCTTTGTTTTGCCATATACGCTTTTAGGATTAGCGGCATCGAGTTCAACATATGCGCCAATTTTTTCACCTGAATAAACATAATCGGTTGAAAGATGTAAAAGCGGAATATCAAGGTATTTACAAGCGGTTGCTATTATTGCCGGGGCCTCAGAATTAACCTTTTTGGCAATTTCAACATCTGTTTCAGCCTTATCAACCATGGTATAAGCCGCAGCAGAAATTACCACATCAGGAGCAATTTTAATTATTTCGGCCTCAAGATTGTATGGTCTCTCAAAATCAATTTCTGGGCGACCAATTACAATTAGTTCAACTTCTTCATCCGTTGCCAATTTTTGTAAACTTTGGCTAACTTGTCCTGATTTTCCAGTTACTAATATTCGCATTATTTTAACGTTGCCAATGCTGGTTGATTACGATCCTTATCGGAAAGAATTGCTTTGGTAATATCAATCTTCCAATCAACATTAATTTCAGGATCATCAAAAGCGATCCCAGCGTCACATTCTTTTGAATATGGGTTTGTTACCTTATATTGCACCAAGCAGTTTTCAGTAAGAGTTGCAAAACCGTGCAAAAACCCAGACGGAACCCATAATTGTTTGGCGTTTTCCTCGTTTAATTCTGCGCCAATCCATTGTCCAAAGCTTGGTGATTTCGGGCGAATATCCACCGCAACATCCCAAATTGCACCTTGAACACAACGAACTAATTTACCTTGCTCAAACGGTGCTTTTTGATAATGAAGTCCACGAATAACGCCCTGCTCTACTGATAAGGATTGGTTATCTTGAACAAAGGTTACATCCGCAATATTCTTACGAAACCATTCATCTTTAAAGGTTTCCATGAAATAGCCACGTGCGTCACCAAACTTCTTAGGCGTAATTAATGCCGGACCGTTTATTTCAAATGTTTCAAAATTCATTTATTTAAATCACCTATAAAACGCCTAAACGCTCACCAGAATAAACGCCGCCACGAAGTGGGCGCCACCATTCTTCATTTTCAAGATACCAGCGAACAGTTTTTTCAATGCCGCTATCAAAGTTTTCTTGTGCTTTCCAGCCAAGTTCGGTTTCAAGTTTGGTGGCATCAATTGCATAACGTAAATCATGCCCAGGGCGATCTTTTACAAAGGTTATAAGCCTTGAATGTGGGGCATTTTGCGGACGCATTTCATCCATAATCGCACAAATTGTGTTTATAACTTCGATATTCGTACGCTCATTACGACCGCCAACATTATAAGTTTCACCAAGGCGCCCTTTGGAAACAATCGTAAATAATGCACGTGCGTGGTCTTCAACATAAAGCCAATCGCGAATATTTTCACCCTTGCCGTAAACCGTTATTGGCTTGCCCTCCAAGGCATTCAGGATGTTTAGTGGTATAAGTTTTTCTGGAAAATGATATGGGCCATAATTATTTGAACAATTTGATACCAATGCAGGAAAACCATATGTTCTGTACCATGCCTTTACCAAATGATCAGAGGCAGCCTTTGATGCCGAATATGGTGAAGATGGATCATATGGAGTAGTTTCTTCAAAAAGCCCCTCCTCACCCAGTGATCCATAAACCTCATCTGTTGAGATATGTAAAAATCGGAATTTCGCCTTGTTCTCATTAGTCAATGCATTCCAATATGCTCTTGATGCCTCCAACATATTAAATGTACCAATTATATTTGTATCAACAAACTCACGTGCGCCAGTAATTGAACGATCAACATGTGATTCTGCGGCAAGATGCATCACATAATCTGGTTGAAAATCATTAATCGCGCTTTGCAAAACATCAAAATCGCAAATGTCGCCCTTTATAAACCTATAGTTTGGAGAATTATCAATTGACCGCAAAGATGCCAGATTTCCAGCATATGTAAGCTTGTCGTAGTTAAGAACATCTGCACCAATTTCAGAAACCAAATATCGAACCAACGCCGAACCAATGAATCCTGCGCCACCTGTTACAAAAATTTTCATTCTTAGTATCCGCCTCAATATCTGATTTATATTGAAACATTTATCATTTAAAGTACGTTATACATAATATATTCATATTGAAATAATTATAGAACCATTTAATTACTCTATCCCAAAAAAGAGAATTATTTTGCATAGACACAAAATCATAAATTCACTCTCCAATGGACGCTATAAGTCCTATCTTGAAATCGGCGTCGACTGGGGTGAAACCCTAAACAAAGTCGAAATATTGCGTAAAGTTGGTGTCGATCCTGATTTTAAAGTTCCATTAGAAAAACTGCATGGCGAATGTCATGCCATGACTTCTGATACTTATTTTGGTGTTTTTGAAGAAAAGTTTGATTGCATATTCATTGATGGAATGCACACATATCAACAATCAAAGCGTGATTTTATCAACGCAATGGAACGTTTAAATGATGATGGAATCATTCTGATTAATGATTGCATCCCGCGTGATGAATTGTCGGCTATTCCCGATATTAATGAGTGCCTTCGCCTTCGTAAAGAAGCTGGGCAAGAAAATGACTTCACATGGATGGGTGACGTATACAAAACAATTATTTGGATAAATGATTATACAGATTATTCATACGCATTAATCAAAGAATCCGTAGGCATTGTCGCCGTATGGAAAACCAAACGAAATAAAATCAATAAAATAACGAACACCGAAAAAGAAATTGATACCGCCGGCCTCGCGGTTGTTGAGAAAATTAAAAAAAGCACTCAATCTCTAAACCATCTTAAAAAATCTTTATATGGAGGCGATAATATCCTGTCAAAAATCTTTAGACGGCTAGTTGGGTAGATGTTTAGATTTCGATAAAATACAGTTACTTATTATAAAAATATTGGCAATGTCATAATTATGATAATGAAACCCATCATACCCACTGAAATTAATTAAAAAACGACATTAGATTATCCTAATGTCGTTTTTTATAGTTCCTAGTAAAAATATAATTGTACAATTATATTAATTTGTACTGTCAGCTATTTTCTTTTCCAGCTGCTCTATTTTTATTTTAGCATTTTGTAGTTCCCAAGTTAGATGATCGATTTTTTTAAACGCATCACTAAGTTCATATGCAGGCGCACGGTATAAAGTCGAAGAATGGCGATTTCTGCTCATTTTAAGATCCGGCCATTCAATTGGTTCATTACCGAAATACGCAAGAATGAGACCATCTGCACTAAAAGATTCCTCAACATCATGTTCAACCAATATTTGAGCACCGCATTCTTTTAAAAAATGCAAACACCTTTGATGCATTAAAGGATCCCTAGAGAAAGACCTATGGTGGGTCGAGACAAACGCAAAACGAACTTTCTTTTGTTTTAGAAAATCTTCTAGTGTTTCAAGAACTATTAGTTCTGCACCTTGAATATCCATATGAAGTATATCTAATACATCAATATTATTTTCATTTATAAAGCTATTTACATTTATTGATCTAGTTTCAACTATTCCGCTATGTTCAGTTTGAAATGGCACTTTTTCTGCGTCTTCAGAAGCACAAAAACCTTGAACGAATCCAATTGAATTGCTTGTATTATTTAGCTCAGCATTTCTCATACCTATTTTAATGTTATATGGGTCTGGTTCAATCATGAATGCCCGACCTGCACCTTTCGCCTCTTTTAAGAACCATTGGGTATAAAACCCCCAATTAGCTCCCAATTCAATCATAGTAGGATTTTCTCCTAGTAGCGGGAGAACATAATGAAAAACTAATTCCTCTTGTGGTTCATGATGCCCCCTCAGACCTTTAATTATATTGGTCATTACGGCACCACCGTATCCACCAGCCACAATTTTAATACCATTATGCATAGTCTGAATTTCTTCACCTGCAACGACCTCTACCTCTCCAGCATTAGCTACTTTTGGCAGCGATTCGCAGTCCTTGCAACCAATCGTCATTTTTTCCCTGTCATCATATGATAAAAAAAGTGGCGGAAATGGTAATTCAGAAACGGTCATATGTATCTCCATAATAAGATAATGAGGAAAAGCAAAAGGACATATTAATTGCTAGTTAAATTAGCCTTCATCTAAATATATTCATAATTTTCTTATATAAATTAAGTACTCTGGAAGATTTATAGGCAGCTAATTCATTTCTTAACCCAACTACCATATTCATAAGAGTATCTTCGTCAAAGTTGTGCATTTCCATATTTTCATCGAGGCCTAATGCAATTGCCAATTTATTATTTAAAATTTTAATTAATAAATCTTTATATTCAATCTGCGGTTCAAACCACTCAGTCTTTACTTTCCATGCCTCATCAATCTCAGCTTGTTTGTCCCTTAACTGTTCACGATACTCTTGGACTTTACTATTTAAAGACGCAGATTTGTTTGCAATCTGAATAGTTCGCATTCTTTCTTCTTTAAGAGCAATTTCAAGTTTTGTTAGTTGATGAGCCTGCTCATCAAACTTTTGTTCGCAATCGTTCAGCATAGTTAATGTATTTGAATTAATCTCAAGCTGGTGGTCTAACTCTTTTCTTAAAAGAGCAATCTCATTGACTTTCTTTTCATCAAGCAATTTTATTAATTGTGGCGCTAACAGATCATTATTAGAAAGTGCTTCATTCAATTGAAAATCAAGGTTGCTAATTTGATTGTTTTTAATACTTTGATATTTATTCTCTACTTCACTAACTCTATTTAAGAGGTCTGCATTCGATACATTTAACCTCTCCAACTCTGGTTCAAACCATTCTTTTTTGATTCTCTCGCGCTCAGAAATATCATTGTTTAATCTTGTTATTTCTGGCTCCCACCATTCTCGACGCATTTTTTCGTAATGCATTAATTTTTTTCGCAGCGAGTCCCACCCTTTTGAATTAAGCATATCTTTATTATTTTCATTTTGATCTATCTCATTCATACAAGGATCCCCGAAAACTACATTTTTGTTATTCGACAAAGAAAATTCGAAAACTGACCTGTTTTTGTTGTATGCATTTGGCATAAGCCTAACGCTTTTACCAATTAAAGAACTTAGAATTCCGACATGAAGTCTATTGGTAATTACCTCGGAATATTGTGATATTTGTTTTAACATTCCGCCCACGGCCCGAACCGTTAATTCTCTATCATGCCAGAAAGAACCGTTTATAAATGAAGGAAAATCAATATTAGCATCACTATCGTATAAATTTGTATTCACACTTTCTTCGTCTTCACGCAATACAGCAATACGTCCACGTCCAACGTTTTTTCTGTATGGCTGTAGAAATGAATCATCGATTGCAAAAGCCATATCGTGACACAAAAATACCTTTTTTTTTTCAAAACCTGCATCAATAAAATCGTTATACGTACGTTCTTCGCGTGCAAAGAAGGTTATATTATCGCGATATTCTAGTAATTCATTTGCAACATCAACGGCAGTGCATGGTAAGAATGTAATGTTACCACCTGATTTTAAAAAATTGATAGCTGATGTAATTTGTTCGTAGTAAACACCGTTAATTAAACCACCACCACCACCAAATATAATATTATCAAAGCCATACTTTTTTAAAACCATGTCAAATTTTACGACAGGAAAACCAAGGTCCATTTCATCAAAATAACAATAAGTCCCTAATGCAATAGCAGCATCGCCTATATTTCCTGGATTTGGCATAAAAGCAGTATTACCATTTGCCAATTGTTTCATAATAACAGCAAGATTTTTGTTTGAATATATTTCCGCTTTTTGATTCATTTTAAACACTTGGTTGACTAAGAAAATAAGCTTAGAATAACGATTTGAGATTATTAAAGTGATAGCACCTACTCATTGTAAATAATAGACTATTATTCGTATTCACAAAAAAGTATTCCCACACTTAATAATTAGTCACTACTCTCTTAAGATTCTCGCTTTAGAAAAAACAAGAAAAACTAGTTAAAAAAAATGGGCATGCGAAACGAAAACACGCCCATTAATTATAAACTATTCAAGGTCATAAATCATTTATTATACAAATACATTAGGCCATGACCGCCATATCTGACACCATTTGATAACTCGAGTGACGTACCGTCAAATTGTGACCATAAATCGTAAATGATGCCATTTTGCCTCATAAGTCTTGACAAGCTATTCAAATTTAACTTTTCAAAAGCTGGGTTATTATTCTGAAACAACAACACAGATGAATCTTTAAAAACATCCTCCAAATTTCCGCATGGAGTAATTCCTAACGACGAAATTTCTTCATTTGAACAAGCGGGGTCATAACCAAAAATCTCAACATTCGGCAATATTCGTTTTATTTCATCTATTATTGGTATGGCTAAGGTACCGCGCAAATCAGATGTTTCTGGTCGCCCTTTAAACGCCAGTCCTGCAATGGTGAATTTTAATTTCTCTTGACTAGTTACCTTCTTATCTAAAAGCAACTGTATGTTTTCAATTGTAACTTTAGGGAGCTCTTCATTGACTGTTCGCCCTAATAAAGCAAGTGCCGGATTTCCTTTTAGAGCCTTAATTCCCTCCGACAAAATATATGGATCCTTCTCAAGGCACGGTCCACCAACAGGGCCAGGCAAAGCTAAACTTGACCTAGGATAGCCAATATTAGCAGAATTTATTACCTCGCGAGCAGATATTCCAACAACATCACAATAGCCCGCAATTTCATTTGCAAAAGCGAACATAAGATCTCTTTGAGTATTGTTTATTAACTTAATAATTTCAGCAGTTTCAAGCGTAGTAACTCTAATTATAGTTGGCGTTAAAAACCCAAATATATCACTAGCACGCATCGTAGAAGCATCATCTAACCCACCAACAACTTGTGGAAGTGAAACTAATTCAGCAAGCGCTTTTCCTTCAAGAGTTCTCTCTGGACAGAACGCTAGTTTATACTCAACGCCGGCTTCGTCAAGTAATGGCTTGACAACATTTCTTGAAACACCAATTTTAACTGTTGAGCGTAGAATAACAATATCGTCTGCTTTTAGACGCTTTGCAACGCCTTCAGAAACCAATTTAATAGCTTCCAAGTTGGTAGTTTTAGAATTGTTTACAAGTGGCGTTCCAACAGTAATAATATAAACGCTTGCACTTTCAACTTCATCTATGCTTATTACAGATTTTAAATTTCCATTTTTAACCTGTTGCTCCAGACGAGCATCTAAACCGATTTCTAAGAAATGTGCTTTTCCTGAATTTACTAAATCATTAATATGATTATTTCGTTCAACGCCGGTAACTTTAAAACCTGCTTCAGCCATCACAACAGCCAAGGTCAGACCAACATATCCAAGACCAATAATACATACTTCACGATCTTTAGAGTTAAAAGGGACTTTCATTTTTTCCTGCAATTTTAAAATAATTATAAGATAATTAATGTGTTAAGTAAAAATCAATAGTTGGAATCAAGCCAGAATTCAAATCAAAATCAGGTTCATAACCAACTAGCTTTTTTAATTTACTTATATCTGGGGCGCGTCGAGAAACACTACCTTCTGGGGCATCAAATAATTGAATTTCACCTTTTAAATTTGAAATCTTCATAATCTCATTTGCAAGATCTAGCATGCTAATTTCTTGCTCCCCACCAATGTTAACAATTTGGTTAACACAATTGTCGGAATGCGTAACTAGTAATGTTGCCTTCACAGCATCATCAACATAAATAAAAGATCGTGTATTTGAATATCCGTATAACTCAAACTTTCCTTCACGAGCGCGATTAAGAAAATCAGGTATTACATGTTTATCACCCATTCTTGGGCCATATGCATTATGGAACCTTATGATAGAAACATCAATATTAGCATTTTTACCTCCCATAAGGGTTGCAATTTCACCATGCATTTTCGAACCAGCATAAGACCATCTAGCATTTGACACATCGTTAATACTCAGTGGGACATCTTCACTTGTAGGAATTTTCCAATTAAAAAGTTCAACCGTTGAAGCGTACGATTCGCTTGTACCTGCATATACAAATCTTTTTATTTGTGTGTTATTTGAATATTTTTCAAAAAGAAAAATTGTTGGAAGAGTACAACATCTTACAACTTCAAAAGGGCGTTCATAGAAATTTTGCGTTCCATTAAGAGCTGCTAAATGAATGATGTAATCAATATCGTCAGGTAGCTTATTCTTTACTTCTGATTGATTAGTCAAATCGCATTCAATAAACTCTACATTGCTTTTAGATATAAGTTTATTGAAGTCGCTATCATTCGCCCCCCTACAAAAGTTATCTATAGTATAAATATAATTTTCTTCTGTTTCGGCCAGTTTTTTTGCAACATAATAGCCCAAAAACCCTGCGGCGCCAGTAACCAGATATCTCATAATTGGTTGCCCCTATATACGCATAAATATAAAACAGCCCATTATATGATTTGGTTTTTAAAAGCAACTTTAGTTTGATAATGTTTCACATTGTTCGCAAAAGAAGTATTTAAAACATATATTAATATGGTAATATTTTTAAAATCAATAAATTAAAATATAAAACATTATTAAAAAACTTCACAAACACCAACTGTAACAACCATTTAATTCTAATTTACAAAAGCTAAAACCCGTAAAGAATAATTGAATTAAACAAAATAAAATAGTGTAAATGTATCGCTACATTCAATTTAAAAGAAAACTATATTAGATAAATGATTTGGATTCATTATCACATCTATAAAACCAATACTTTTACTTAGCTTTCGAATATTTAAAAAACAAAATGCAATAAGATAGCTGCTCAAACGCACTTTTCTTTTGGAAATTTAATAGTAACACAATACAAATTGTAATAAGTGCTGATTTTATTAATGCCTGAAACCATAACCATTGGAGCAATAATTTATGTTTAGAGAAACTTTGTTGGATTTGTTTGAAAATGGTAATTCTTCAAATATACACAGCACTGACTTATCTTATGATATCAATGTTAATGATGCCATTAATGAAATAAATGAATGGGATATTGTTCAATTAGATTCAGACATAAATGTCTCAGAGGTAGCACATAAATATGGACTAAGTGAGGATTTTGTAAAGCTACAAAATGGCGGCTTTAGGAAAGCCGGCGACTATACATTTAAATTACGCAAAACAGAAGAAGCAGGCCCAACAATAGGCTCAAATCGCGTTAAAAGTGCAAAAATAGATGCGATAAGCGGCAAAAAAAGCTTCTTATCTCCTATCTCAGGAAAATTCAAAGAAACAAGTTTCACAATAGGTAGTGAGTGGTATTTTAGTAAAATTGAAGATGATGAAGCTATATTTTTCACAACATTATCTGAAGTTAGCTGGTTCGTCGAATTGGAAACAATCTGGGTTATGCCCAAAAGAAAATTAATTATTTTCATTTCAAATGGCTTCTCACTAGACTATAATATTTCTGATTTTGCAAAAACTATACTTGCATGCTTTTCTAGAAGAGATAAAGTTCTAAAATATCTCTTGAATGAGGATAAAAAAACTGCAATTTGTAGCTTTAGCTGCCCCCATATTGCACACAATTTATGGAATATGCACTCTTCTTGGTTCAACTTTTTGAATGACAACCCACAAATAAATAATATTAGCGCTTTCCTAGAATATAACAACCAAGGCATGTTTGGTACACTGTCTGAGCTTTACCCAGATTTAATCCCTGTTGAAAAAATAATCAAGCTGGACTGGGCCGAACAAGTTATTGATATAGTTCTAGAAAACAATTTAAATGTAATCTTTCTTAAAGATGAATATATCGCCAAAGGATTAATTGAACGTATTAAAAAGCATGCAAACTCTAAGGCGTCTCCTGAAGTAATCAATGAAATTAATCGAATTAAATCCAAATGTTTTCCGCTAGTACTTATTACAATTAGATTGGACAACAGATGTTGGGAAGAACAACTTGAAGGTTGGGGAAAAACTATATTGGGGCTTAAAGAAAAATACCCTAATATGGCTGTTATTATTGATGGCCTAAGTTCAGATTCAGCAATGGCCTGGACAACCGGTTGGATGTCCTTGGAGGAAGAGCTAAAGGTTGCAAATAGAATAATTTCCGACATCGAAGGCAATGGAATTGAAGTCATGAAAAGCGTTGGACAAAAATTCATTGATTCGATTGTTATTTCTAACGCGTGCGACTATTTTATTGCACCCTCTGGATCAGGGATGACGATTTATAAATGGATATCAAATCTCAAAGGAGTAGCATTTTCCAACACAAGCGTTTTAGATGTTTCTAGCCCTCACAGACCTCCACTGGTTGTTTGGGATGAGTGGCGCGAAGGTATTATTCCAGCACATTACATTGATGTATCTAAGGTAAAAGATACTGGTTCGAATAGAGAAGTAATCTCTCGATCAAATTTCTCAATGGATTGGAAAGATCTTTTGGAAACTACGTTGCATTGGATGCAAGAAGATGGATTAGTTCCATAAATTAATTTTGATACGATATGAACTGAGAATGATGGAAACACAAGTTTATGGACAATCCTAGCGCAAAATTTGATATTAGCCTTGTTCTAAATGTACACAGAGAGCATTTATATATTCACAGAACGCTTCAGTCTATTTGTGAGGCCGTTAACTTTGCAAAAGAATGCAATGGTATTACCTTTGAATTAGTTGTGGTTCTTGATAACCCCAATGAACAAATAATCAGCTGGTCAAATAATGAACAATTTGGATGTTTTGATAGCGTTGAGATTATTACTGTAAGTAATGGCTCTTTGGGATTATCAAGAAATTCTGGAATTAAAATCACTACTGGCAAATACGTATGCACTTGTGATGCGGATGATTTGATATCATTCAATATGTTTAGCGAATTTTATTTAACTGCAGAAAATCATGACAAAGACTGTGTAGTATATCCTGAGTTTTTATACTCATTCGGCGATGACTATCACCTCTATAAAATATTAGATTACACAAAAGTTCCATCATCAACATTAGTAGACTACCATCCCTATATATCAAGAATTTTTGTTAAAGGCGAATATGCACGTGCTAACAAATACAAGGATATGAACCATAAAAAAGGATTTGCATATGAGGATTGGTGGTATTCTATGGAAATGAAACACAAAGAATTAGATTTCATCGTATCTAAAAATACTGTCCTTTACTACAGACAACGTGCCGGAAGCCTTCTCAAAGAAGCTAATAGTGACTCAAAAAGAATAACAGATTACAGTGATTTTCTTCATCCCTATAACTATCGAAAAGTTGGTAAAAAGGATGAAATGTTAATCAAAAAATCTTTCTCCAGACGCCCCACTGCAGATGACATAAAAGACGAGTATTTTAACAATGATGTAATAAAAATTTGCACTCTAGCAGCCAACAAAATTGACCCTTCAATCGATTTTGCAAAATGGCGAATGTCAAATGCATTTTCAAATTTATATCATTACGCAAAAAATAGTCTCTTTTATTTGGATGCTTCAGAATTTATCTCCAGTCATAGCTATTCAGATATAGTTATTCTGCCATACATTACAACCGGTGGTGGAGAGAAATATATCTTAAACATTCTGAACAAATTAAAGGAATTAGAAATAGGTGATAACTTTCTATTTCTTTGTGGTGAAAAGTTTGACACTCATCTGTGGCAAGAAAAATTGCCTATCGGTTCAGATTTAATTGACCTTTACAAAATAACTAATGGCGATGCTGAATCAATTGACTTGATAACTTTGCGTTTAATACAAGCATGCGGGCCGCAAGCGCGCATTCATTTAAAAACCTCAGAATTTGCACACAGAATTATTAGAAAATGGGGAAGCTTGCTCGAAAATAATAAAAAAATTTATTATCGTTTTAGTGACCCAATAAATACTTCAGATGGTGAAATGTGGCTTAATGGATATGTATTTAATACAATATCAGAAAACTTTGATAACATTGATTTATTTATTTCAGATCATAAGGAAATAATCAATTCCGACGCTAAAAAGTTAGGATTTAATAGTAGTAAGTATGTTACCATATATAATAATTGTTTTATTCCAAAAGAACAGGAAACAAAAGTCAAGCCAGATGATTACTTTAGATTACTTTGGGCTTCGCGTGTATCACATGAAAAGAGGCCGGAACTTTTGCTTGCAATTCAAAACGAAATTAATAAATTGAACTTAAAAATCAAAATTGATGCATTTGGCAAATTTGATCCTGAATATAGCAATAACATTTTTGATAATTTAGTAGCAGCGGAATACAAAGGTGAATATTCTGACTTTTATGAATTAGACTATTCAAAGTATGATGCATTTATTTACACCTCTGCGTATGATGGCTTACCTAATGTAGTGCTTGAAGCTATGTCATGCGGAATGCCCGTAATTGTTCCAGACGTTGGCGGCCTACCAGAGACTATAAAAAATGGAATCAATGGATTTCTATTATTTTGTACTGGTAACAACGATGCCGACGCAGAAATTTATATTGAATTACTAAAATCAATTGTATCTGGAAAATTCAACTTATCTAAAATCGGCAAACAGGCAAGACAAACAATAATTGATAGGCATTCAGAAAAAACCTTTTCAAACGCATTACAAAGCTTATTTTCAACTTAGAAATTAAAGCAAAAATTTTACCTTATTTTCATTATTCTGCATATGTTATGCAATTGAATCGAGTAAAGCATCTACCTCGTAACAATTACACCAGATGCTTCATGCTGTCTTAACATGGAAATCTCTTTTGTTCTGATGGCATGATACGTTTGGGGTACGGCCTTGTGTATTACGCCCGCATTGACGGTTCTTTTATTAAAATTCCAATCCTCATAACCAAAGCCGTTTATAATATCATTATTTTTATATGGAAAATTCTGGTAGGTTTTCTTCTTACCAAAACTCAAGGCGGTCCAATAATTTGCAAGTTCTAATGATAATGTATCAAATTCCATGCTTTTTGAATCTATATGGCTTGTGACAAAATCATTTGTTCCAAAATATAAATTCCATTGCGGATGAAGGATTACCTCCCCCTCCTCTTCTTCTATTTGTTCAACAGCCTTTTTAAGCCAAGTTTTCCCAAACATGTCATCGCCATCAAGGAATGCAATATATTCACCTTTTGCATTGGCAATACCATGGTTTCGCGAATAGCCAAGATCCCCATAATCCACAATATCAATGTTTATTCTGTCTGATGCAAACGCCTCTGCGGTCTCTATTGTTTGCGCATTGGGCCTATCCGCAACAATTATGATTTCATACCCAACCCTAGAATAATTTGCACTTTCAATGGCCGACTTAATGCAGGGCACAAGTAGCAACCCCTCATTATGCGCATTAATAATTATAGACAGTTTTTTCATAATGTCTCACCGGGCTTTTTGATGCTTATTCTATTATTTTGGAGTTTTTTGGGAAGAAATTTTTCAATAATTTCATACGCGGTATTCGCATTATCCATTATTATTAAGTTGCATAAATCAGAATATTTGAACCAAATATTATAGGTTTTTATCATCTCGTCTTTAGCAGTATATTGATGTAATAAATTGATTTTAGATATGTTTTTAAGGCCACGTCCATAATTTTTGATACATTCAATATTCATTGGATTAAGGTCAATAAAAGCCTCTTTAGGGCAAGAAATTTCTATTACAGTGCGAACAAGCTGCGGCGTTAAATCTTTAATATTATCAATATCGATTTTATATCCATCAAAATTAATATCGCTATTTCCGAAATATATTTTTTTAATATTTTTCGGAAGATTTAGCATTAGTTCTTTAAGCGATTGAAGCCCTTTTTCTTGGACGCTTCTTTGATTATATTTTATTTTTTCAATCTCTAAAAAACTTAGACTTGGTTCAATATCAACTAAATCATTTATAGCTTCATTGATAATCTCATAAAAACCAAAAGGTGCGATTGTTAAGGCCCCTTTTGCATGGCCATTTCGAATATAATCAAGAAATGTTGTTACTGAATTTGCACTACATTGCGCAAATAGATTGGGATTTTGCCCCCAGTAGAAATTATAATCAAAATCGGCAAATGGCGCATATCCCATGCATGCGCCAAATTTTATATAGTGGTCAAGAATATCCACGCCTAGTGGAATTTTATTTGAATAATTATTTGCATAAAATTCAAAATCAAACATCCTAGATGCAATAATTTCTTGTTTAATCGCAATCTCATTTAAATCGAGCGAATATTGAGAACTGATACGACCTTCATTAATCCCATAATTCACATAATGCTCAATCAATGAACCTTTATAATTATTTAGATCGGGGTTTTTTGCCAAATAAAATTTATGATTAAAATATGGACCAGGGTCATAATTATTTTTAAACCCAATTTTACGATAATGATTCAAGCAATATTCATTATCACCAACAAGTGAATATTCTAAAGAATACCATTCAATATTAAGAAGATTATTATCAACTATTTTTTGAAGTAAAATATCATTATTAGCGCGTTGAAAAAACATTTATTTTAATCTATTACAATTTTCAATAACTCTACATTAATCCGGCAATAATAAATAATCAAGGATAGGTTTTGTCTGTTTCTTTTATCCGCTTTAGCGCAAACAAGATTTCAACTTTTTTGATGCGTTTACGTATGAATTATCGTGCTTCTAGTAGTTTGCACAATAATAGGTCTGCCATAAAATTACTAAAGACATTTGGTCAAAAACCCGAATTGTTTGATGATGAATTTTATCTCAATCAATTATTGGATCCCCCCCCTGAAAATATGTCACCTTTGGAACATTTCTTATTGAATGGGTATAGAAAAGGTAAGGCAGGGCGCTTTTTTGATAATCAATGGTATGAAGAATTCCATTCAGATGTGCGCGCATCAGGCCTTGATGGTTTTTTTCACTATAAAAACTATGGCAATGAAGAGAACCGTACCGCACGTTTTATAAAAATCTCTCAAGATATAAGCTTAAAAAAACTTGCAGACTATGAAGTGTGGCGCGAGCATAATGTTGAAAAACTAACGATTAGTCCACGCCGGGCAATTGATAAAATCGCAAGCTTTACGCACAAGCCAAAAATTTCTGTGGTAATGCCGGTTTATAATCCACCTTTGGAATATTTTGAAAAAGCAATCTTGTCGGTGATTAATCAATATTACGATAATTGGGAGCTTTGCATTGCCGATGATAACTCGCCGAATGCCAAGGTTCGTGAAATTATTGAGAAATATGCCGAAAAAGATAGCAGAATCAAATATGTTTTCCGCAAAGAAAATGGTCACATCTCTGAATGTTCCAACTCAGCCATTGAAATTGCTACAGGTGAATTTATAGGCTTATTGGACCATGATGATGAATTAACCCCTGATGCAATTTACTTTGTTGTAGATGCAATAAATAACAACCCTGATTTAGACATTATCTATTCAGATGAAGACAAAATTGGTGAAGATGGAACCCTTTTCGACCCTTATTTTAAATCAGAGTTTAATTACGAACTATTTCTTGCCCAAAACATGATTTCACATTTTGGCGTTTATCGTCATAGTATAGTCAGAAAAGTAAATGGTTTCAGAAAAGGGCTTGAAGGCTCACAAGATCATGATTTAGCTTTACGAATCTATGAAATTTGTGGTGCGGATAAGATTCATCATATTCCACGCATTCTTTATCATTGGCGTGCAATTGCAGGTTCAACGGCACTCGATGTAAACGAAAAAAACTATGCCTCAGAAGCCGGTTTAAAAGCCGTTGCCGAACATCTTGAAAGAATTAATCAGTCCGCAAGTGTTACAATAGCCAACAAACAAACTGGGCATTACCGTGTTCGTTATGATCTAAAGTCTACACCTTTAATAAGTATTATAATTCCTACTAAAGACTGCAAAGAATTATTAGAAATTTGCATAACCTCGCTTACTAAACTTACAACATATGCGAATTATGAAATATTGATTATTAACAATAATAGCGAAAAACCTGAAACGTTTGAATATTTTGAAACAATCAAATCAAACAAAATAAAAATTATTGACGCCCCTATTCCATTCAACTTCTCTAAACTAAATAATGATGCGGTAAAATTAGCAAAAGGCGAAATATTAGTCTTTCTTAACAATGATATCGAAATCATAAGTCCAGATTGGCTTGAAGAAATGTTATCATGGGCGCAGAGAGACGATATAGGTTGCGTTGGTGCACGTCTTTGGTACCCCGATAACACCATACAGCATGCCGGTGTAATAATTGGCATGGGTGGCGTTGCGGGGCATGCCCATAAACACCTTCCCAAAGGTCACAATGGGTATTTTTGCCGCGCTATTCACCATCAGGCTTTTTTAGCCGTTACTGCGGCGTGCCTTATGATGCGGCGCGAAGTATTTGATTTAGTTGGTGGGTATGAAGAAACGCTACAAGTTGCTTTTAACGATGTCGATTTATGCCTAAAAGTTTCAGATAAAGGGTACCGTAATATCTTTACCCCCTATGCCGAACTATATCACCATGAATCAATTTCACGTGGCTCAGAAAATACGCCTCAAAAACAAGCGCGTTTTGCATCAGAAGTTAAATTCATGGAAGATAAATGGGGACACTTATTTGATAAGGATCCTTATTATAACCCTAACCTTAGTTTAACATCTGATGATTTCTCACTTGCCGATGAAACTAGGGTGCCAATACCATAATTATGAAATTGCTTTTTCAATTTCATATTGCAAAATGGATGGGTCGATTTCGAAATTATCAAAGTGTGCAAGCTCATTATCATAGCGTCTTTGACCATATATAACATTATATTCATGGCCCATAGACGCCGCCAAATCCCAATAGAATGGTTCAACCCACTCATTGGGTGCAAGGTAGATTGTTTTTAAATTGGTTGGTGCAAATATGGTGTTGCACATAGCAGCCCCCATTATTCCAACAACTATTTCGGCCTCTTGAAACATTTTCAATTGCGCACGAAATGAATGCTTTTCAGGCTCTATGATTTCAAAATCATACTCTTTAATGATTGGAAGCAATTGCTTTAAATTTGCAATATTCCGTCCCATCTTTTGGCTTCTACCAACAAAAATTCGGCGATTGCATTTTTGGGAATCGCCTATTTCATCCTTACACATCTCTTTTACATAGTTTATTGCATTAAGATTTTTTGTGTATGGATGAAAACTTATAGGACATATATATGTTATCTCTGGGCAATAAACTACTTCACCAGGCAAGATAAATTTAAAGCTGTTATTATGATTTGGCGTAAAGTTTGAAATGGCATCAACCTTAACACAATCAATTTTCCCATAAGATTGCATTAATATTGTAACAGGAACATCACTTTCCCGAATATATTTAACCTTTGCCAAATCATCAATTAGGAAGTGGCCATAATTAAAGCCGCCAACCCCGCCAAAATAAATAATTTCACTATCAGAGCAATTAATTGTGCGTTTTGCAGCACTGTTTATTTCTTCTTGTGAAAGGTGCCTTGCATGCGGGGCATCATTGGGACGAGAAGTATAATAAAATTCACGGTATTCATTACCATATTTTACATACAAAATATTATCGTGGATGATTACATCTTTTAACTTTATTGCATATGACGCAGAACATTTGCTGTTAGTAGTATTTATTACATCATAAAGATTATTAATATTGTTTATGAAGTTATCATCATGTGAATATAAATTTGCCTTCGCACGTTTAACTTCACTTGAGTCAAATAATTTCTTTTCAAGAAAAGCTGTTTTCCCTGAAATATCAATCAATTCACCAATGGGGGATACGTCATAATAGCCCCCATTTTTATATATTTCATCAGCAAACGCTATTAATTTGGACATGGATTTATTTAAATATTACTAGCTTATGGCACACATCTTGTCAAAATCCCATCCCGCAATATCGCCAAAATAAACTTGTGATCCTCTATCAAGAACCAGAACTTTATTACAAGTTTCTTTAACTAGGTGAAAACTATGCGTAGCAAGAACCATAACCCTTGAATTTTCAAGTATGTTATTAATACGGTTCAATGCTTTGTCAAAGAAACTGGCATCCCCTGCCCCAATCCATTCATCCATAAGAAGAATATCAGGTTCTAATGATGTAGCCACAGCAAACACAAGACGTGTAGTCATACCAGCTGAGTAGGTTTTAATCGGAATATCAATAAACTGCCCTAAATCCGAAAACTCGATAATGCTGTCCATCTTTTGCAAGATTTGCTTGGTTGTATAACCACGCATACGGCCCATATTTATGATATTTTCACGGCCAGTAAGCTCTGTATCCAAGCCAAGACTTATATCAATCATAGAAGAAATTCTTCCTGAAATTTTAATAGCGCCCTTATCTGGTTCATAAACACCGGCTAGAACTTTTAATAAAGTTGTCTTACCGGCACCGTTATGTCCGATAATCCCCATACGGTCGCCTTCATTTAGTTTAAAGCTAACTTTGTCTAATGCTTTAACATGAACGACATCTTTTCCGCTTTTTAGTAGTTTGCCGCCAACTGCAAAGTTGGCAATAGCATTTCTTAGCGATTGTGCGCGTACCGAATAAATTGGGTATGCCAAATCTACATTTTTTAATTCAATAACTGCCATCTTAAAACCTTAAATCCAGAACGGAATACGACGACGTGAAAGAGGGAAGAAAATAAGCCATAAAACGATACCTACAACACAGCTTGAAATAGCAAGTATCCATGCTTGTTCCGGTGCAGCTTTACCTAATAATGGCGACCGAATAATTTCAAGAAGTCCCCATATTGGGTTCAAATGGACAATATACATACGCCAACCTGAAATTTGGCTCGGTTGCCAAAATACTGGTGTCAATACGGAGAATAATTGCGCAACATATGGTAATAAGAACCTTAAATCACGAAAACGTGCCGCAACCATAGCAGTTACCGTAGTCCAAGCACACATATTAATAATTACTAGCGGAATTGCCAAAATGATTGACCAATGGGTTACTTTAAATGCATTACTTAGGACCACTGCAATAAAAAATATCACAAAATGGTGCATAACTAGAATCACATTTTTACTAACCGTTTCGAAAACATAATACATAAATGGGTATGCATGGTTTCTTATAATATTTGCATTGGACATGAATGTTTCTTGCCCCTCTGCAAACGGAAAAATTGCCATGGAAAATGCAATTAACCCAGAAAGAACGAACGGGAAGAATACTTGTAGACTTTGTCCAAAGATACCCCCAAAGATAATCGCCATGGACAATGCGGTTGCAACCATAGATCCAGAGATCCAAAGCGACCCAAGAATAGTTCTTTTATATTTAGCTGAGACTTCGTGATAGGCTTGATGTATCCAAACATGTGACATCGAAATGGCAGTGTTAAGATCTTTAAAAGCACGTTGATAATTCATTTATATTTGTTCTTTTATAAGTAATATTGGAAATAACAAAATCTTTTAAATTTTGCGGCTAGGTATACTATTATAAATATAAAAGCAAGTTTAATTCACTTACAGCTTTTGCGGAAAATGTTAATTTTTATAAAATTTAGATACTTAAAAATAGACATTAATTTTACATTCCTGCTTATAGTTTTTAATATTTATGGACATATTTTTTATTAAAATAATTATTTGTTGATATTATGTCATTCTGTTTTATGGTAACAACCGTTGCATTAAAGCCATACTGGATTTTTTAAATTGAAGACCACGCCGCCAATAAAAATAGCCATAAAAAAAGGCGCTAATATATTTTGCAACCAATCCAATATAGCCATTTTTATTAAAATTATTGAAGAAAATGGAAACATAATATCTTTTTCTCTCGCACCCAAAGAAGAGCAAATCTCTATAATAAATGCGGAAAATTGCACTCTTATAATAGAATCAATATCGCGCATTTATGATAATGAACTTAAAGATATAACAAATAAAATTAAAATAAAAAACATTGGTAAGTTGCATTTTTTAATATTAGCCATAAAAAAAATCATAACAAATATTGGGAATCCAAGTGCAATAATAAAGAAAATTGCATGTTTTATTGCGAATCGGAAAAACAATCTCCCCCAATCTATTACCATTGGAAATAATAAAAGCGACTTTATCGGTCCTTTAAGCGCACTCTCTTACAAAGCCGCAAATAAAGATGCCAATATTTCACTTGAATCTTTTGCTAAAGAGTGTGCATCAATTGCCATTAGACTTATAGATCAAAATGGCAATGAGTATTTAGAAGTTAAAAATGCAAAATATGAACTTAATATAAAAACTAATTATACTGCAACCGCTGATGCATTTGAAATAATCAAAGATGCGATAAACAAAAACCCAGATACTTCTTATATCATTTTTGACAAATTTTATGACAAATATTCAAGCGACTTTCCTGAGTTTGACCCCATACTAATGGAAACAATTGGTGAAGAAATTCCAATCTTAAAACAAATACCAACTGGCGAGATTACAGACAATTGGGAAATCGAAAAATCAAAATATAAAAAAATGCCATTTGAGATTTTTTTTGATGACCAGCGCCTAACCACAAAAGCAATACACTACCCCTACTCGCAATCTAAATTTAGCATTATTATACCATCAAAAGACAAATCATCGCTTTTACAACAATGTATCTTAAGCATTACTAGGGCTAATGACGCTAATTACGAAATAATTATTGTTGATAACGGATCAACAGAAGCTTCAACTCACGAATTATACCAAAAATACAAAGAAAATAAGAGTGAGAAAATAAAAATAATTGATGCACCTATCGAGTTCAATTTCGCAAAACTCTGCAATACTGGAAGCAATCATGCCAGCGGCGACATTTTAATATTTTTAAACAATGATGTTGAAATAATTGATTCTCTATGGCTCGATAAAATTTCTTACTATATAGAACAGCCTAATATTGGAGCTGTTGGCGCTAAATTAAAATATCCTGACAAAACTTTACAACATGCCGGAATTTATCTTGGCATTAATCAAGGTTGCGGACATTTATACGTACACGCCAATGAAAATAATGAATTTATAAATGATGCAATAAAATATAATTCTTTAAGAAGCGCCGTAACAGGTGCGCTTTTGGCAATTAGTGCCGCAAATTTTTCAAAATGTGGCGGGTTTGATGAATACAATTTTCCAATAACTTACAACGACGTTGATTTATGCCTCAAAATGCGAGAACTGGGGCTTTATAATATGATAATAAATGACACTGAAATCATTCATTATGAAAGCCAATCAAGAGAGTCTGATATGTCGGCGCATCAAATTTCTCGCAGGGCAAAAGAAACCAAGGCATTTCAAGAAAAATGGCACCATTATTTGAAACACGACCCCTGGTTACCACAATATGTTAATCACGCTAAAAGCAAGTACAGCCTGAAATAACAAATTCACACGATTTACAAAACACATAGAAACTAATAGTTTTACAAAAAGGGCTTTAAATGACTATTTTAGTAACTGGCGGTGCAGGTTTCATCGGTTCACATATGGTTTGGGCATTAATTGATGCTGGCCATAAAGTTGCAGTACTCGATAATCTTTCCACGGGCTTTAAATGGGCAGTTTCTCCGAGTGCTACATTTTATGAAGGCGATATTGCAGATGCGACAATTCTTTCACAAATTCATAAAGAACAAGATATCAAAGCAATTATCAATTTTGCTGGCTCTGTAATCGTTCCTGAATCGGTTGTCGAACCTCTTAAATATTATTCCAACAATACCTGCAAAACCATGAAGCTTATTGAGTTTGCGGTTCAGAATGGAATTAATAAATTCATTTTTTCATCAACAGCCGCAGTTTATGGAACCCCGAAAACAGATAAAAAAGTTACCGAAGACGAACCATTATCACCTGAATCTCCCTATGGAACTTCAAAATTAATGACCGAATATATGCTGCGCGATTGTGCGGCGGCATATGATTTTAATTATGTTGCATTACGCTATTTCAATGTTGCTGGCGCTGATCCTATGGGGCGCACTGGACAATCCACCAAGGGGGCAACTCATTTGATAAAAGTTGTTTGCGAAACTGCAACGGGTAAGCGGGATAAGATAGAAGTTTACGGAACTGACTATCCTACTCCTGATGGAAGCTGTATTCGTGATTATATCCACGTATGGGATTTGGTTAATGCACATATTTGCGCACTTGAATACCTAAACCAAAACAACGGATCATTGGTGGCCAATTGCGGCTATGGAACGGGTTATAGCGTGCTTGAAGTTATTGAAACCGTTAAGAAAGTTTATGGTAAAGACTTCAACGTAGAATTTTCGCCAAGAAGAATCGGTGACGCCGTAAAAGTTGTTGCCGATAATGAAAAAGCACTAACTAAACTTAATTGGAAACCACACTTAAACGATCTTGAAAAAATCATCCGTGATGCATTGGCGTGGGAAAAGCAACTTCAAAAAATACAAAATTAATTATACTTTCCCCTACCGACCATAAACATCACCATAACGAACGATGTCATCTTCACCCAAATAGCTTCCGGTTTGCACTTCGATTAATAGCACCGGAAGTTTGCCAGGGTTTTCAAGACGGTGTTTGGCACCTATTGGGATATAGATTGATTGATTCTCGCTCATTAGATGGACTTTTTCTTCAAGAGTAATTTTTGCCGTGCCTTCGACAACAACCCAATGTTCAGCACGGTGAAAATGTGATTGTAGGCTTAATGAGCCACCCGGCTTCACACAAATACGCTTAACCTGAAATCTGTTCCCTAATGCAAGTGTTTCATACCAACCCCAAGGGCGGTTCTCTTTCGGGAAATGTGTTGCTTGCTTTTTACCTTTGGCTTGAAGCGTTGAAACCGCTTCTTTAACTCTATGTGCCTCAGACTTTTTGGCAACCACAACCGCGTCATGCATTGCTATGGTAATAATATCGTCAAGACCAATGCCAACAAGCTCTAAATCTGGCGTTTCAGAACGCAAAAGTGTATCTTTACAATCAATTGCCGTAGCACTTTCCGATGTTACGTTGCCTGCGCTATCAGGGTTTGACTCTTGCCACACAGCAGCCCATCCGCCAAGATCAGACCAACCGTCATTAAATGGCATGGCATATATATTATCTGCCTTTTCCATAATAGCATAATCGATTGAATCAGCCTTAACTTTTGCCCATTCTGTCGCGTCAATTCGTGTAAAGCCCAAATCAGTTGAAAATCCATGCAATGCCTTGGTAACAACTTCTTTTATGCCTTTTGCATATTTATCAAAAGCATCAATAATGGTTCTCGCATTGAATAAAAATATCCCTGCATTCCATAAATAGCCACCCGCACTAAGCATTGTCGTGGCTTTTTCAAGGTCAGGTTTTTCAACAAAGCTATCTAGTTTGGTTGGGATATTAACATTCGCTGCATTGGCATCCGCTAGTTTTAAATAACCATAGCCTGTTTCAGGACCTGTTGGCTTTATTCCAAAGGTAATAATGTTCCCCTGCCCTGCAACAGTGCTTGCCTGTGCAACAACATTTTGAAACGCTTTTGCGTTGGGAATAACGTGGTCAGATGGCATCACAAGTATTTGTGCGTCTGGGTCTTTTTCATAAATATAAAGCGCCGCGGCAAATACTGCGGGGGCGGTGTTTTTCCCTTCTGGCTCAATTAATATTGCCGAAGGAGAAATTTCAACCTGAGCCAATTGTTCAACTACCGTAAAGCGGAATTGTTCCCCTGTTACAATTACGGGCGGCGCAAATTCTTCTGAGGCGCAACGCAATGCGGACTGCTGAAAGAGGCTCGTCTCACCAATGATCTTCGTGAATTGTTTTGGATATGATTGCCGAGACAAAGGCCAAAGACGCGTTCCAGAACCACCGCACAAAATTACCGGATATATCAAACTTCTCTCCTGATTATCAATTTATGGTACATAATGTTTATCTATTACCTTGGCAAACATTTAAATCTTAAGGAGTGTATTTAACCTGAACATTACAAAATTAAGACATTAAAGCCTAATTAATTCGCCGAATGCACAAACAATATGGTAGAAAGAGCTGGCTTTAACATTTTCAATTATAAAGGTACCGTCTGGATTCATTTTATCATGCCAAAGTCCCTTTATATCGGTCGCAAAATATTTTTCTAGACCATTCCAAGCATCAGCAATTTCTTTGATTTCACTTTCATCCTTGGTGCGTTTATAGCGGGCGCATGCCGCTTTTAAACGTTCCGTTTGCGGCCAAAGGCGGGCTTTACTATCAATTATTTCGCCATCAATCGAAACTTCATTAATTGCGACACCGCGATTTGGGCATATTCCATACTTCCTAGCAAAACCACTTAATGCGTCGGCGGTTTGAACACCTTCATTTTCGTCAAAGCCAATGTCAAATAACCACGCCCATTCAAAACAGTGGCCAGGTTCAACGATTTTCCCTTGAATTCCATCAAGCGGCTTCCAGTATTTATCAAAATATTCAGTAACCGCACCACAAGGTTGTTGAAATTTTGAAACAAATAAATGGGCTATTTTTTCTTTTAAAACTCCCCATTTTTCATCATTACTAAAGCGATAATTAGCAAGAGCGGCCTCAAAAATATGCATATGTGGGTTTTGGCGATATGGTGGGCATGGTGTTATTTCACCTTCCCAAAAACCACCCTCTATACGCGCCCATTCATTTTCAAGTGCGTTCAGTGCGTTAAGGGCAACATCATGTAAATCAGCACGGACCAAATACTTAGCTGCATACCCAAGTGCAAACATACCAAACGCCTGATTATATAAATCAAGACGGGCATCAAGAACCGTTCCATCTGGGGCAAAGGTGTGAATAAAAAGCCCTTTTTCATTAATACCATTGTCAAGTAAATGTTGGACAGCATTTTCTACCAATGCCTTCCAATTACTATCCCACCCAAGGGAACCAAGTTCACAAAAGGCAAATATTTGACGTGCCTGCACCATCAAACGACGGTAGTTATCAACAACCTTTCCTTCGTGAGTAATCTCTTCTGCAAACATGCCGTCATCATGCACGCCATATGTTGCCCAATAAGGTGCAAGAATTTCAAAAACCCATTCTTTTGCGAGCTTTTGGATTGCTTCAAGGTTTTGCATTTAAGTTCTCTTTTATAAGCTGTTCAAGGTTTTGACCTTTAAATAATATACCTTTTATTCCTGCCCGTTCTGCCGCGGTAATATCATGGTCTTTATCGCCAATTAAAAAGCTATTTTCTTTATTAATTGACCAATCATCAAATGCCTTTAGCAACATTCCCTGATTTGGTTTGCGGTCGGGGTGATTATCAATTGTATATTCTGGAATAATGCCATCCTTATGATAAGGGCACGAATAAAAGGCATCAATATGCGCCCCTATACTGGCAAGCCTTTCTTGAATTTCCGCATGGAATGTATCAGTATCTTTTAAGGTATAATAACCACGTGCAACACCGGCCTGATTGGTCACAACAATCACATAATAACCTGCTTCATTTGCGGCCATTATGCCATTTTCAATACCATCTATAAAACTCAAATCTTCAGGCTTGTAAGTATAACCCTTATCAACATTTATAACGCCATCACGGTCAAGAAACAGGCATGGCTTTTTACGCCAAACCGGTATTTCACGTTGCGACTGGGCATATGAATCTGGCAACCCCATATCAAGAAAATATCCGTTATATTCTTGGCCTTCAATTTTTTCCATTTCAACTAGTTTTGGAAAAATATTCGCTTCTATTGAACATGGGCCATCAATTAAATCCAACACATTGCGAGACAATAAATATATACCACCATTAATAAGTGCTGGTCCCTGTAAACTAGGGTCTTTTTCAAGAAATGCGGTAATTTTATCGCCTTCAATAGTTACCGCACCATATCTTGCTGGGTCTGGCACTTGGCGTAAAGCAAGACGCGCGATGAAATCATCCGACGGATCTTTTGCAAACTCACGAAGATTAAAATCAAAGATACTGTCACCATTGGCAACAACAAACCAATTATCAAGAAACTCACGAGCAAACAAAAGCGCTCCACCCGTGCCCTGTGGTTCAGGTTCAATGATTACACGGATTTTTGCACCATGAATATTTTTGCCTTTATAGGCTTCTGCGATTTGTTCGCCGCAAAAACCTGCCAAAAGGATAATATCATTAAAGCCAAAACGGGCAAAATTTTCGATAACAACATCAAGAAATTTAATCCCGCTTTCAACTTCTAAAAGAGGTTTTGGAGTTGCCTTTGTAAGATCGCCAAGGCGTGTTCCCTTGCCGCCAACCAGAATAATTGCTTGTTTAATCATATATAAGTCTTGTCCTCAACGAGACCTATAATATTATTTATTTAATAAATGGCTTATCGGTTACGAATTTATCAGTCTTTGCCAAATAAATCTCGTGTATAGACCTTGTCTTTTACGTCCATAATTGAGGTTTCAAGACGATTGGCAATAATTACATCAGACATTTCTTTGAATTCAGAAAGATCCTTGATAACTTGTGAATTAAAGAAGTCATCATCTTTTAAAGTTGGTTCAAAAACAATTACTTTAATTCCTTTTGCCTTGATGCGCTTCATAATGCCTTGAATTGATGAATCGCGGAAATTATCGGAATTCGCTTTCATGGTAAGACGATAAACCCCAACCACCTTCGGCCTTTTAGCAATAATAGTATCGGCAATAAAGTCTTTACGAGTGGTATTAGCGTCAACAATCGCACGAATAAGAACCTGCGGAACAGATTTATAATTTGCCAATAGTTGTTTAGTGTCTTTTGGCAAACAATAACCACCATAACCAAAGCTTGGGTTATTATAGTGATTACCAATACGCGGATCCAACGAAACTCCGTCAATAATTTGGCGGCTATCAAGACCTAACGCTTCGGCATAAGAATCAAGTTCGTTAAAAAACGCAACCCGCATTGCAAGATAAGTGTTTGCGAATAGTTTTACCGCTTCTGCTTCGTCGGAATTGGTAAAAAGAACTGGAATATCTTGCTTTTTTGCCCCTTGTTGCAGAAGCCCGGCAAAAGTTTCAGCCCGCGCTGATTGTTCACCAACAATAATACGTGACGGATAAAGATTGTCATATAATGCGCGGCCTTCGCGCAAAAATTCAGGCGAGAAAATAATATTATCAACCCCGAATTCGGCACAAATACGTTTTGTATAACCAACCGGAATTGTTGATTTAATTACCATTGTGGCATTTGGATTAATTGCCAAAACATCCTTTATTACCGCCTCAATTGACGACGTATTAAAGTAATTGGTTTCAGGGTCATAATTTGTTGGGGTTGAAATAATTACGAAATCCGCCCCTTCATAAGCCTCCCGTTTATCCAAAGTTGCCTTGAAATTAAGTTTTTGGTTTTTTAAAAAATCTTCAATTTCTACATCAATGATTGGCGATATTTTGTTGTTTAATTTATCAATTTTTTCTGGAACAACATCAACTGCAACCACCTCATTATGTTGTGCCAACAATAAGGCATTAGACAAACCAACATAACCAATACCGGCAACCGCAATTTTCATATTTCACCCTCTAATCTTAGCGAAATTATATAGACACTCAAAATTCTTCAAACAAGCCCAATTATGTCATGACTTAATTAATCATGCATTTTGTTCAAAATTTCACCGAAAAACCATCAATTGATATAATTTAAAAGCTGATTATACCATCATTTAAGACAATTTTGTGATGCAATTGCCTAAAAACTCCACGCATCAACCCCATCATGGGTTAATTTGCAATTAGTTGGATTGGCATCCGTTTGCTCTTTAATTGCTTTTTCAAGCCTTGGGCGGACATCAGGGTCAACCAAAAACAATGCAAAGCCGCCCCCACCGGCACCCGATAATTTACCAGCAATTGCACCATTATTCATGGCAACATTAAATAATTGTTCGACCTGTGGTGTTGAAACCGTTGCTGAAGTTCTTTTCTTCGCTTCCCAACCGGATCTAAGAATTTCGCCAATTCGTGATACATTGCCAAACAAAAGAGCTTCTTTCATTTGGACAGCTTCTTCCTTCAATTGGTGCATGGCTTCCAATGATTTTCCGCCTGCTTGTACAGATTTTGACTGGTTTTCAATAATTGCGGCACTTTCGCGTGATGCCCCACTAAAGGTCAAAAGAATTGATGATTCAATTTCATTCAATATACGCGGACGCATCCTAAGTGGGTTTACAATAACCCTTTCATTGGCTTGAAATTCCATAAAGTTAAAGCCGCCAAAAGTTGCTGCATACTGATCTTGTCGCCCGCCCTGAAGCAATAAATCAACGCGTTCAATATCAAATGCAAGGCGCGCCAATTCATATTCGCCAAGCGGCAAATATAAATATTCCCGCATTGCCGCCAACATAGCGACAACCAATGCAGACGATGAACCAAGCCCGGAACCCATTGGTGCATCAACATGGGTTGTAAACGTAAAACCGCTTGAACGACCAAAGCCATAATCGCGGAAAATACGATTAAATACACCGCGGTGAAGTTTTAATCTGGAATCGTCTGGAACAAGTCTTGCAATCGGAAACACTTCTTCGATGTCTTGGTCAACAGAAACAAAAACTACTTTATTGTCGGCACGTAAGCGAATTGACGCATACGCATATCTATCAATTGTTACGTTGATAATTGCACCGCCATATTCATCACAATAAGGGGAAACATCAGTTCCACCACCTGCAAGCCCTAACCTTAAGGGTGCACGCGCGCGATAAATCGTATTATTCACACCATAACTCCGGTAATTATTCTTATTTTCGTGAATATTATCCGATTATGATTAAATATTGGTGAAATATTGAACAAATGAAATGAGATGTAGTTTTTAACGAGCCTTCAAACAAATAGACTTCTCAGCTTGTGCGTCAACCTGTCGTTGGACAAAATGGCAAATAGATAATGCACAATAGCAAATGCTAAACAATTCCCAACGAGCTGACTTTGACGCGAATATCGCCACATATCCGCGTTGATTAGGGGAAAGAAAGCAATGTTGAAGAGGGAATCTTTATGTTGCTGAAAACAAATATGAATGAGATTTCGGGCTGGGCAGTTAAAAAAATACTTGGCAAGGCGATTAATTTTGCGGGGGGCATTGTGTTAAAGCACAAACTTGCAAGCGCATTAATTGTCGTGTTTTTAGTAAAAATTGCATTTCTAACCGTGTTTTATCATTCTGTATTAATCCATCAGAAGGTCAAAATCGACGCTTCGGGTATGGCGCATGATTTGATTTCCAATAATCAAAAATTTTAATTGCGGTAAGGAATTAAATTATGGACATGCTTGATCCTGTAACGCTTTCGCGTTTGCAATTTGCTGCGACTGCGCTTTATCATTTCTTATTTGTCCCGCTAACTTTGGGATTGTGCTGGCTTTTGGTGGTGTTTGAAACCACTTATGTCATGACCGGTAAAGAGGTCTGGAAAACAGCGTCAAAGTTTTGGGGCAAATTATTCGCCATCAATTTTGCAATGGGTGTGGCAACCGGTATCACAATGGAATTCCAGTTTGGAACCAATTGGGCATATTATTCACATTATGTCGGTGATATTTTTGGTGCACCATTGGCAATCGAAGGTTTGATGGCATTCTTCCTCGAAAGCGCAATGGTTGGCCTTGTGCTTTTCGGCTGGAATAAAATGTCGAAATTACAACACCTTAGCGCGACATTCTTTATGGCATTGGGAACCAATCTTTCTGCGGTATGGATTTTGATTGCCAATGGCTGGATGCAAAATCCAGTTGCTGCGGAATTTAATCCCGAAAGTGTGCGCATGGAAATGACCAGCTTTGCACAATTGGTCTTTAACCCAGTGGCACAGGCAAAATTCGTGCATACGGTTTCAGCTGGATATGTAACCGGATCCCTTTTCGTGCTTGGGATTGCGTCATATTTCATCATTAAAGGCAAACATCTTGACGTTATGCGCAGAAGTTTTGCTGTTGCTGCTGCATTCGGCCTTGCCGGCTCTTTAAGTGCTGTCGTGCTTGGTGATGAAAGCGGTTATAACCTTAATGAACACCAGCAAATGAAAATGGCGGTCATTGAATCCATGTGGGAAACAGAAAAAGCACCCGCAGGCTTCAACCTTATAGCCATTCCAAATCAAGCAGCACAAAAGAATGATTTTGAATTAAAAATCCCTGCCGTGCTTGGTCTTATTGGAACACGCTCATTTGATAAGCAAATGCCCGGTATTAAACAAATTGTTGCTGATAGCGAGGTTAAATTTCAAAACGGCATCAAGGCTTATGCCGCATTTGAAACCCTTCAGACCGACAAAACTAATGCAACAGCTTTAGAAACCATGAAACTTTACAGCAAAGATTTGGGCTATGGTCTTTTGTTAAAAGCAAATGGTGTTGAACCTGCATCTGCAACACCAGAACAAATCAAAGCGGTATCATTAAAACTTGTTCCGAATGTTGCACCATTATTCTGGTCATTCCGAGCAATGGTTGGGCTTGGCTTCTGGTTCATAATATTATTTGCCAGTGCCTTCATAATGGCGGCAAAACGCAAATATTCGCCAAACTGGGTTCATAAAGCGGCACTTTATTCAATTCCATTGCCATGGCTTGCTGCTGAACTTGGCTGGTTTGTTGCCGAATATGGTCGTCAACCATGGGCGGTTGAGGGTGTTTTACCAACCGGCCTTGCATCAAGTGCCATCTCCTCCCCGCTTGTTTTAACAAGCCTTGCTGGATTTGTGCTTTTCTATTCAACACTTTTGGTCGTGGATTTGAAATTATTGTTCAAATATGCCCGCCTTGGTCCCCCTGCACTGGGTCCACATGAAACAGTTAAGAATTAAGGAGATTGAACAATGATGCCAATTCCTGTTGATTATGAGATATTGCGGATTATCTGGTGGGCCTTGCTTGGTGTATTGCTTATCGGTATCGCTGTTATGGATGGTTTTGATATGGGGGTTGCTTTTTTAAACCCGCTTTTAGGCAAAACCGACGAAGAAAACCGTGTGATGATTAATACTATCGCGCCGGTTTGGGATGGAAACCAAGTTTGGCTTATTACCGGTGGCGGTGCAATTTTTGCGGCCTGGCCACTTGTATATGCCACCGCATTCTCGGGCTTTTATATTGCCATGTTTTTGGTTTTAGTAAGCCTGATTTTACGCCCCGTATCACTTGAATATCGCAACAAATTTGAAGGTGGCGCGCGCAAAGCCTGGGATTGGGCATTATTTATGTCTGGTCTTGTGCCGCCGCTTGTATTTGGGGTTGCATTTGGCAATTTATTTGTCGGCACACCGTTTGAATTTGATGTAATGAAAGTACCGCATTACCGCGATGGTTTCTTAATGGGCTTTTTACATCTATTGAACCCCTTCTCGCTTTTGTGTGGTTTAGTAAGTGTGGCAATGCACGCGGCGCATGGTGCAATTTTCCTTAATGCAAAAACCACGGGGCCGGTTAAAGAAAAGGCGCAAAAAGTTGTCCCGATTGCCTATGGAATATGGCTTTTACTTTTCGTAATTGGTGGCTATTGGGTTAGCCAATTGAATGGTTATACCATTACATCTGCTGCTGCGGTTGATGTGGTTTCCAACCCAACCATTAAGCAAGTTGCATTGGTAAAAGGTGTGTGGCTTAAAAATTATTTATCAATGCCAATTCTTTTTGCCGTTCCGGTATTGGGGATTGTATCGGCACTAGCCACCATTGCATTGGCAAAATCACGTCCTGTAACCGCATTTGTTACTAGCGGTCTTACTGTGGCAATGACAATCACCACAGCGGGTGTTGCACTTTTCCCATTCTTGATGACAAGCAAGCTTAACCCTAATCATTCTTTGACTGTTTGGGATGCCTCAAGCTCTCCGCTAACCTTATGGGTTATGACAATCGTTGCCGTGATATTTGTTCCAATTGTGCTTTCTTATACTGGATGGGCTTATGCGATTGTGCGTGAAGCCATCAATGAGAAATACATCCGCGATAATTCGCATGAACTTTACTAATAAGGGAAGGAAAAAACATGTGGTATTTCGCATGGATATTAGGTCTTGCAATGGCACTTATGTTTGGTGTTCTAAACGCGATGTGGCTAGAGCGTGAAGAATAACCAAGTTCCATTGCCCGCATTAGAGCAATTGGTTTGAACCACCCCTAAAGGTAAAAACGAAAACACGCTCTTTTGCAATTGGATAGCGGCGGGTAATACCGCCGCTATCTTTTTGCCCACCAAAAACTATGCAATTGCTGCATATGGTTCTGCTTGACTATTTAAATCGTCGCACGTTTCCATTGCGTCATCGATTGCCTGATAAAGATGTGGCGCGCTTATTGGTTTTGTAACAACAGCATCCATTCCACTAGCAAGATATTCTTCCATCTGTTGCGGTAAAGCATTTGCCGTTACCGCAATGATTGGCCGACGTGGAAGTTTATTGATTTTTTCATAATGCCTAATTCTTTGGGTGGCCTCTTTGCCGTCCATTTCTGGCATTTTTATATCCATAAGGACAAAATCATAATTTCCAACAATATACGCATTTAATGCCTCTAGACCGTTTTCAACAATATTAGTTCTAATATTCATTGCATCCATAAAGGCTTTTAAGACTGCCTGATTGGTATCATTATCTTCGGCAATCAATACAGAGACTGCACTATCATCATCGTTGTTCACATCATTATGTTGGATGTGGCAGACCTTATTCCCTGAATTTACCCTAAATTTCGCAGGAAGGTTAATTCGCATATTAGTACCCTCGTTTGGAATACTAATAATTTCAAGATTACCACCCATGCTACAGATTAGTCGATATGCCGCAATAAGGCCAATGCCACTTCCCGCAAAGTTTTCTGGCAAACTGTCATCGCCATTCAAAAGGGTTTGATTTATTACCTTTAAATTCTCGGCACTTATGCCAATTCCGGTATCAATAATTTCTATTAAAAGCCCGTTTTCATTGCGATCAAAAACGGCATTAACACTGCCTTGTGGAGTATATTTAATTGCATTTTGCACCAAATTTTCAACGATTAACAAAAGCTGATGCTGATTAAGATTTATATTATATTGTTCGCAATTATTTATAACATTAAATCGTAGTTTTTTGGTTTTGCAATATGAGTCATATTGTTGGATCATTTTTTCGCAAAATTCATCAATTGAAATTTCTTTTGCGAATATGTCTTCATGGTTTTCTTCGACATTCTCTAAACCGAGAATCTCATCAACCACACTCAATAATCTCTTGGCACTTTTTTCAATCATGCCAATATGTGAACTTTCTTTTGCATTAGAATTGAATAATTCAAGCTGTTGCAGCCCACCGAAAATGCCGTTTAAAGGCGTTCGCATTTCATGGCTTACGGCCGCAAGTAATTTGGTTTTTGCTTCGCCAGCCTCGCGTGCCTTTTTAATTTCTTCTTCGATTTTTATTTGCTGAATTTTACTTTCAGTGATGTTTTTCAATGCACCAATAAATTTAAGCCGTTTACCATAATCATCATAAAGCATTTCAGCATAGGCATTAAACCAATTGCTGTTACCGTCATCCATTAACAATTCCATCTCTAGTGAAATTGGAATTTTATTTTCAAGATGTTCGCTAAATGCGTTGTATAATTCTTGGGCGCTATTTTTTGATAGTTTTTGAAAAATTAATTCTTTGAATTTTGCAGGCGTATCAGCATCTTTAAATAATTCTTCGAGTACGCCAAAATATGATATTTTCTGGGTTTCATAATCAATTTCAAAAATTGTCATCTCGTCGGCATTAATAGCGGATCTTAAACGCGTTCCCGATAACTCTACATCTTCTTCAAGTTTTATTTTGTCGCTTATGTCTTTGATTATAACCGAATATAGAAAATGTCCCGAAGAAACCCTATGTTTTGAAATTGTAAATTCAGCCTTGGTAAGTTCATGATTCAATGTCATCAAGGGAATAAAATGGTTTCGCGTTATTTTTAACGTTTCCTCATTACTATTTACAAATTCTGAAATATATTTTTCGTGCTGCTCTTTAAATTCAAATGGGATAAATTCTCTTATACTTCTGCCGATGACGGTCTCTTTTGGTTGTGCAATTATTTTTTCGGCACCATCTGAAAACTTTAGAATTTCCAAGTCTTCATTTAATAAAATTAGCCCGAACTCATCAATCGCCATAAGAGCTTCAAGCATATAACAATCACACTCAATTGCCGTCATCTACAAAAAACCTGGTACAATTAAATTACAAAAGAAATCTTAAACAATTGAAAAATTGTATATTTTTTACAAACTGGGGCAACAAAGTTAAAAATATGTTTATATAATAACTTGTATTTTAGCCCCAAATTAAGAGCGCTTCCAAATATAAAAATTTAACTTAAAAAAAAAGTGCAGAGATTCTTTTAAAATATTGTTACCAATGAGTAGCACATTTTTATAAAACAATTCCCAAATAAACGAAAACCCCTTACTAATAAAGGTTTTTTGTAGAATTAGAAAAATTTATAAAACACAGACAATCTTGCATTAAAAATACAGGTTAATTTCACAGCCAAGGCATGGTGCGTCAACCTGTCGCGAGAAAAAAATGCTAATTTTTGCAATGGCTTATGCAAATTATGGATTTTTAGGTCTTTTAGCGATTAATGACCTTGTCAAAACGCTCATAACCAATAATTCGTCTTCATCAAGAACTTCATTACTTGCAACTAAAACCCCCTCGTCACCGGTTCTATCTTCAAGCGACAAGAAGGTTAATCTGACATGAAGTTTATCACCCGCATAGCAAGAACGATAAAAACGCAAATTATCTTGCGCCAGTCTTTTCACAATTGGCCAAGAACGTGTTTCATCAAACAACATTTTCCGCCAAACGGCATAGACATGGGATTCAGCTGCACGTGGTCCACGGTGCTCAAGCCCCTTCTCACTGGCCTTATTAGGAAGGTCGGGGGCAAATTTTTCATGGATTAATGCGATATCATCAGCGGTAATTTCTTCCGCGCCGAAATCATATGATCTGCCAACAATGATGTCTTCAAAATACCAATCGGGAGTTCGGGGTAAAATTGCCATCTAACCTCATCCAGTTCTTTATTTTTATAAACAAGTGATAAAGAAAAAATTTTGCCAGTCTTATAAATAGATTTTTGTAAATAAATCGCTTATCTATAACGAATGTTGCATAAAAATTATATTAAACCTATCGCTTTTGTCATTTTGTCGCTTATTTGTGCATTTTTTCCACTTTCTGGGTTCGCACAATCCAAAAGCCAGAATGTTGAGATTAGTCTTTTATCAAGCGCCGAAACCGTTGCACCGGGTGAAAGTTTTTATATTGCATTAAAACAAAAAATCGCGCCTGAATGGCATACTTATTGGCGAAACTTTGGTGATGTTGGTGATCCTACCACAATTGAATGGACCGCGCCAAATGGGGTAGAAGTCGGCGCAATTGAATGGGCAATTCCCAAACGCCTACCATATGCTGAGTTTATCAATTATGGTTATGATGGTGAAGTTATTTTACCGGTAAAAGTGACTGTTCCCAAAGATTTCAAAGGTGATTTAGTTTTAAAAGGTGATGTTGCATGGCTTGAATGCAAAGACACCTGTGTACCAGGCGATGGTGTTGTAAATCTTAATCTAAAAGTTGGCACACACAAAGATGCCGCCGACAAGGCTATTATCGACAAGGCACTAGCGGCACTTCCAAAACAATTGACCAATTACAAATCAACCATTGTTAAAGATGGCGAACGTTTATTTATTGGCATAGAAAACCCTGAACTTGCCAAAATTAAGACCGCATATTTCTTTCCATATGAAATTTCTGGCGGTGCATTAATCAACCATGCCGCAGCACAAGAAGTAACAGTTGGCGATAAAGGAATGGGGATTTACCTTACCCCATCCATGTCATTGCCCGCACAACTACCGACGGAAATAAAAGGCCTTATTGAGGTTGAAACTAATTCTGGCAAAAAAGTTTATGAAATTACCGCCGCAAATAACGGGCAAAAACTTGTGGGGACATTCGGACAAAAACCACACGCTAGCTTAAACCTTGCCATCCTATTCCAATCAATGCTTTTCGCCTTTTTTGGCGGCATTATTTTAAACCTTATGCCATGCGTATTCCCAATTTTGGCTATGAAGATATTCGGGCTTACCAAAATCGCCCACAAAGAACATAATCACGCAAAAGAATATGGCGTATTTTACTTCGTTGGTGTCTTGGTTACGTTCACCATTCTTGGCGGCCTTATATTCGCGCTAAAAGCCTTCGGGGCGGCCGTTGGTTGGGGCTTCCAATTACAAAGCCCTGTCTTCTTGATGTTCCTAATCGCACTTATATTTGCAGTTGGCTTTAATTTATTGGGCATGTTTGAAATTGGTACAAGCCTTCAAGGCGTTGGCGCTGGCCTGGGTAACCAATCTGGCCGTGCTGGCGCTTTGTTTTCTGGCATACTTGCGGTTTTGGTTGCATCCCCGTGTACAGCACCTTTTATGGGCGTGGCATTGGGGTTTGCCGCAACACAGCCGGCAATAATCGGCTTGTTAGTATTTATTGCATTGGGTATTGGGTTCGCATTGCCATTTATGGTATTAACATTCGCCCCTAGCCTTTTGAATAAATTACCAAAACCTGGCCCTTGGCTTGATGCATTTAAAAAGGTTTTGGCGATTCCAATGTTTCTAACTGCTGGTTGGTTGATTTGGGTTTTAAGTGCGACCACTGGGGTAATAGGCATTATCGCCGCCATCATTCTTGGTATCTTTAGCGCATTGATTCTTCATTTTACCCTAAAGCAAAATATTCAAAAACTTGGCTTCGTAGCGATTTCATTATTGGCGGCAGTTGGCATTGGTTATTATTTTACCCCAAAAGCAAATGCCCAAGTTGCACAAAAAGCTGATTATAAACCATGGTCAGAAGAAGCAGTTAAGACCGCACTTTCAGAAGGTAAAATCGTGTTTGTCGATTTCACCGCCGATTGGTGCATTACCTGCAAAGTGAATGAATCCACCGCGCTTAAAAACGAAAAAGTACAGCAGGTATTTAAGGATAAAAACGTTGAATTTCTTGTCGCCGACTGGACCAAAAAGGACGACATAATCGCGCGCGCGCTTTCGTCACATGGACGCGCAGGTGTTCCTATGTATCTTGTTTATCATTCTTCGGAGAAAGAACCTGTGATTTTACCGCAGCTTTTGACACCGCAGATTGTTATCAATGCCGTGGAGGGTAAGTAATCCTCTAAATCGGTGTGTTTAGGGGATTTTTAATTGCGCAAAAGGTGGGTCGCCTTATTTTTAGGAATGCTTTTAGCAAGCGCGATAACGGCTGCTGCCTTTATCACCGCATCCTATGACGGCATACGAATCCATGACGACAAATCCGTTAAAACTTCGCAATTCGCCACCCCACATGAAAGTGTTGATTAATTAAACTGCAATCGGTGCTTTTATGGTTGGATGCGATTCGTAGCCGATTATTTTTATATCTTCGAGTTCAAACCCGTCGATTTCTTTAATATCTGGATTCAATTCTAGTGTTGGCAAAGCAAATGGCGTGCGCGACAATTGTAAATCAACCTGATCAAGGTGGTTAAGGTAGATATGTGCATCGCCCAATGTATGCACGAAATCCCCCGGTCTTAACCCAACCACCTGTGCCACCATCGCGGTCAAAAGCGCATATGAAGCTATATTAAACGGTACGCCAAGGAAAACATCGGCAGAACGTTGGTATAATTGGCACGATAATTTTCCATCAACCGAAACATAAAACTGAAACAATAAATGGCATGGCGGCAAGGCCATATCATCAACATCCGCAGGGTTCCAAGCACTTATGATATGGCGGCGTGAGAATGGATTGTTTTTCAATCCATCAATCAGCTTTTTAACCTGATCAATTGTTTCACCATTTGGTGCAGCCCAAGAGCGCCATTGCTTCCCATAAACCGGACCCAAATCACCATTTTCATCGGCCCATTCATCCCAAATCGTACAGCCACGTTCTTGCAGCCATTTTACATTGGTAAGCCCACGCAAAAACCAAAGCAATTCAACAAAAATGCTTTTGGTATGAAGCTTTTTGGTGGTCAAAAGCGGAAAGCCCTCTGACAAATCAAAACGCATCTGGCGCCCAAACACACCAATTGTACCAACGCCGGTGCGGTCTTCACGTTTTTGCCCGTTTGCAAGAATGTCACGCAACAGATTTTGATAGATGATGTCAGGATGAGAATCGTTTAGCATAGCCTGACTATACATAAAATTACCAAGTTTGAACAAGCCTTATGAATTACGAAAAACAATTAATCGATATAGTCCGCAAAAGTCCAAAATTAATGACCGTCCTTGAAACCTGCCGCGCGGCAAAATTGCCGCAATGGCGGATTGTTTCGGGTGCGGTTTATGGCACGGTTTTCAACCATTTAACAGGTCGTGACCCCGATTACGGTATAAAGGATTATGACGTTGCCTATTTTGACCCCGACACATCATACGATGCCGAAGACGTCTGGATTAAGAAAATTGCCGCCGCCCTGCCCGCGGACTTACGTGATTTGGTTGAAGTTCGCAATCAAGCGCGCGTGCATTTATGGTTTAAGGATAAATTTGGCTGTGAATACGCGCCCCTTACGCATACCGACGAAGGGTTGGAACGTTATTTATGCTTTGCGCACGCGGTTGCAATACGGCTTGAAGATGATGACAGTATTTCAATTGCAGCACCTTTCGGGCTTGATGATATTTTCAATATGGTTATGCGCCCCAATCCAAAACGCGGGCAGACCGAAAACCGCATCGACAAGGTTAATTCAACGATTAAGCGTTGGAATGAGGTTAAGGTCGTGGGAATAGTTTAGAATTTTTTTCCAAGGTACGGCTCACACGCTAATCCGTCACTATCGCTGTCTAACTCAGAACGATATGCTTTTTCCCAAGTATGTATATTATAAATATTATCTTGGTGTGCAGCATCACAATCAGGATAATAATCCCTCATTTCACGCACGAATGGCTTTATATATTTTTTAGAATATAAACCTGAAACAAACTGTTTGCTTTGGGAAAAAGTATCATTAAAAGCCTGCGTTATCTTGTGCCGATTATCAAATGTCACGAATAAAATTAGAAAAATTATCGACCAAACTATTACATCGATAATTGTGCTAGCGATAGGATGCTTATGCCTCCAGATAAAATTTTCGCTAGACGACTTTGCCCAAAACCAATGTAACCGTCTTAATTTTATGCGTAACCAATCCATAGTTGCATTCAACAATAGATTGACTAATTTTAGCTTGATAAAATGATTTTAGTTTTATCTTTTTATATGAAATCATTAAATTTAAAGCCAATCTTGCAATTAACAAAAGGCTTGCCAACGGCAAGCCTTTTAAAATGATATGTCAAAAATAATCAAAAACCACGCTTTTCGATTATTTTTGTCCGATTTTCCCAACTCGCTGAGTGAGCGGCGCGATGAGATAGGAAAAGTTGCAGACTTTTCCGTAGAATCGAAGAGCAAATTTGCCACGCAAATTTTTAAATATTGCCGCGAGGGTGGCGAGTTGAGTTGGTTACCCTACAAACGACTTCTCATAAACAAATTGTCCAGGGCTTGAAACCGAACCTTCAGTAAAGCCGCGATCTTCGAACATTTTTTTGAAATCAATACTCATGGCCAAAGAGCCGCAAATCATTGCGCGGTCGGTTTCTGGGTTGAATTCAGGCAGGCCATAATCGCTAAAGAAGCTGCCATCGGCAACACGTTCGGTCAAACGGCGGGTATGGGTGTGCGGTTCGCGGGTGGCGGCAGCATCATGAATAAGTTTACCAGCCTGAAGATATTCGCCAACCAATGGGTCATCCATCGATTCTTTTACCAAATCATAGCCATACTGTAATTCGGCAACTTCACGGCAGGTTTGGGTCAGAATTACTTGATCATAATGTTCATAAGTAACAGGATCACGGATTAACGATGCGAAAGGTGCAATACCGGTTCCAGTTGCAAGCATATAAAGGCGCTTGCCAGGTAAAAGTGCATCAAGAACCAAAGTCCCCGTCCCTTTTAGACCAACCAAGATTTTGTCGCCAACCTCGATATTTGCTAAATGCTGCGTTAATGGGCCATCAGGTACTTTGATTGAATAAAAATCCAACTTCTCATCCCATTCCGGTGATGCAATTGAATAAGCGCGCATAACAGGCTTATCATTAATCATAAGACCAATCATCACAAATTCGCCAGAGCGGAAGCGGAAAGATGGTTTGCGGGTCGTAGAGAAGGTAAAAAGACGGTCAGTATAGTGTTTAACGGATAAAACAGTTTCTTCGGTATATTTAGACATAGTAGCCCTGATATTATTGTTGCATATTTAATATAACTTATGCGCCCATACATTGAAATTTAACTGCGTCATATAGGACGTTTTGGCGCACTTAAAGCTTTTATCTGTAAAAAATATGCTATTATCACAAACAGATTAAGATTTTTTATTTAAATTAGTAAAATTGCATATAATAATGGAAATAAAGAGACGTGGATTTATTTTATCTTCGCTTGCAACCGGTCTAATGGGATGCAGCATGAAAAACGCACCGCAAAGCACTGATGAATTTCTTGATGGCATAATAAGAAATGGTGCAATGGCTGGCCTTGTTATGCTGGTGGCGCGTGATGGTAAATTGATTTATCAAACCCAAAAAGGCTTTAAAGATGCCGAAAAGACCACGCCAATAAATTATGATGACAATTTTCGTTATGCGTCTTTATCAAAACTATTTATAAATACTGCAATCTTGCGGCTTTTTGAAATGGGCAAATTGCGGCTTGAACAAAATATTCGTGATTTTTTGCCAAACTTTGCACCAAAACTATTAGATGGCAAAACACCAACAATAACCATAAGCCATTTATTAACCCATAGTGCGGGGTTAAATTATTGTTTTAACCCACATGATAACAGTGATTATTGCAAGGCAGGAGTTTCAAGCGGCCTTGATTCAAGTGAAATAAGCCTTGATGAGAATTTAAAACGAATTGCCAATGCTCCACTATCATTCCAACCAGGAACGTCGTGGCAATATTCGGTTGCAAATGACGTCCTTGGTGCCGCGATTGAAAAAATTATGGGCAAAAACCTTGGGGCGGCAATTGATGAATTAATTAATCAGCCACTTGGGTTAAAAAGCCCGACATTTGTTGCCAATCCCAATAGCATTAATCCAGTATTCTACCGCAAGGATAATCAACTTAAACTTATGGATGGCGAAACAATTGTCAGAAATGCCGATGATGACATAAGCTTTGATACTAACCGCATTTATAATAAAAATGCTTTCCCTTCAGGTGGTGCCGGAATGGGTGGCAATGCGCCAGACTTTCTAAAACTTCTTGAAGCAATAAGAATTGGTGATTTCATTAATCCGGAAACCCGAAAAATTGCGAAAAATCCAATAATAAAAGAGAACTCAAATTACTTTGAACCCGGCTGGGGTTTTGGCTATTTATTTTCCAATCTTATAAACCCCAAAAAAGCAAATTTAAATTTTGGGCGTAATAGCGTTTGTTGGGGCGGCGTTTATGGCCATATTTGGCTTATTGATTTTGAGAATAAATTGTCTTTTGCATTTTTATCGAACACAGTATTTCAAGCAACTTCGATTGGCTTTAAACAGGCGCTATTCTCCAATATTTCAAGCAATTTTACCGCACCTAATTAAAGTGTGAAGAGATACTGGATTCTTTAAAGAAAATCGTTTATAAGCCCGCCAAACTTCCGCCGCATAGGATTATGCGGCATTTTTAAATGGGAAAATATGTCAAAAGAAGAATTATTGGAATTCCAAGGCACTGTTGTGGAATTGCTTCCTAATGCCACCTTCCGTATCAAATTGGAAAATGATCACGAAATTATCGGCCACACTGCCGGTAAATTACGTAAAAACCGCATCCGCGTTTTGGCGGGTGACAAAGTTTTGGTTGAAATGACGCCTTATGATTTAACCAAAGGGCGTGTTACTTATCGTTTCAGATAATTTAATGCTTATTCTTGCCAGTGCTTCGCCGCGCCGTTCCGAACTTTTAAAACGCATTGGCATTATTCCTGATAAAATCATTCCTGCTGATATTGATGAAGGGGTTTTAAAAGACGAGACCCCTTTTAATTATGCGCGCCGTGTTGCGGTTGAAAAGGCATTAAAAATTGCTGAAATGCACCCCGATGATTTCGTCCTTAGTGCTGATACAGTTGTTTCGGTTGGGCGCAGGATTTTACCAAAAGCCGAAAATATTGAGCAAGCACGCGAATGCCTAAAGCTTCTTAGCGGGCGTAATCATATTGTAACCACGGCTGTCGCGCTTGCCCATAAAGGTAAAATCGCACAAAAAACCGTCCCAACCCGCCTAAAGTTCAAATTTTTGAGCGAAATGGAAATTGAAAGCTATATTGCTTCAAATGAATGGCATGGCAAAGCGGGCGGATATGGCATACAGGGGCTTGCGGGGTCGTTCGTAATAAACCTTAATGGCTCATGGGAGGCTGTAATGGGCTTGCCATTATACCAGACCAAATGCCTGCTTGAAGGTATGGGTTATAAGAATGCCTGAAAGCAAACAAAAAGAAATAATCCTACATTCACGGATTGGCGAAAACATCTATGCCATGCTTGAAGATGGCAAAATTACCGAAATCCGTATCGCAATTCAAAACATTTCCCAAACTAGAATCGGGCAGCAATATTGCGCCCGCGTTAAAACAATTGACCCAAGGCTTTCTGCCGCCTTTATCGATGTGGGCGATGAACAGGCAATCTTACCATTCAAAGGCAAACGCCCAAGCTATTTAATCGAAGGCAAGGCAATTTTGGTTGATATAACCCGTGCGGCCTTTGAAGAAAAACTGGCAATTGTAAACTATATTGGTGACGCAAAATCAAATGTCCCCTGCCCGTCTTTAATCAATGACATTCCCGAATATGGTGATTGGGGCGAACCACAAAACGCAAATGCCGATCATGCCGAAAGAATAGAAAATATAATTGAACTTGCGGGGCAAAAAGTCTTCCCGCTTAAAAATGGTGGCAATATTTCGATTGAGCGCACCCGCGCCCTAACCACAATTGATATTGACGCAAGTGGGCGTATTGCCGGCGGTACAAACCAAATTAATTTCAATCACAAACTCAACAAAGAAGCCGCGTTCGAAATTGCCCGCCTCATCAGGCTTTATAATTTGTCTGGTATTATTGTCGTTGATTTTGTTGGTACGCCATATGGTGATAGCGCAAAAGAATTGGTCGAAATTTTGCAAAACGCGCTTAAAACTAATATCAAATGCGAAATATTGCCAATCTCAAAATTTGGAATTTGCGAAATAAATCGTGCGCGTAAAGGTGTTTCAATTAATGAAATTTGCAATACCCCTGCCCAAATCGCCATAAATACGATTAATGCGCTTGCCAAAAGGCTCGAAACCGCCAAGGGACAGGTTTTAGAGATAAAAATCAATATTTCTGCTTATGGCTTTCTGCAAAATTGGAAATTTGACTGGAAAAAATATCTTGAAGAAAAAATCGGTGGGCGCTTTAACATGACGCCAACTAATATTGAACATTATGAGATTTACTAATGGCATGCCCTATTTGCAATAAAGAATCCGTTCCTGAATATCGTCCATTTTGCTCAAAAGGATGCTCGGATGTTGATTTGCACCGCTGGCTTACCGGCAGCTATGCCATTGATGAAAAAGGCGAAATTTCTCACAATACCGATGTTCACGATGAAAATATCGTTTTAGACGAAGATTAATCCCACTTTCGCGACAAATACCAAGATAACAATACTTAGTTAAATTACTTATATAAATTAATAATTGTAGGTAATGAATAATGGCAAATGACTTGCCGGCAACTTACAAGCAATAATTGAATTAACAGAAATAACATATTGTATTAACTTGCCTTTATAAAACTATAAGCCTTTGCAAAATTTGCGTTCATACATGCAAATACATGCAAAAAGGCGCTTAGCCCATTTTTCAACCAATTAATAATTATTAAATTTTTGTATAGATACCCCGTTAAAAGGGTGATATATGAAGCCCAAATGCAAGCTAAAATTTTAACAGAATATACAAATACAGACAAAAGATAGAAAAGACAAAATGCAAAAATACACGAGGGCAGATAATAAAAATGATCATGGGACGAATCGTATTTACTTTGCGTGGAGCAGTATTTGCTGCTGCGACGTTAATTTCCTGTGTTGAATACACAGAAGCAAGCGCACAACAATTAGTTTACCGCCCGGTTAATCCTAGCTTTGGCGGAAACCCTTTCAACTCATCACATTTATTGGGCATTGCCGGCGCGATAAATGATTTTAAAGACCCAAATTCAAGCTCGAGCCTGACACAGGGGCAACAATTTGCCAATCAGCTTCAGTCACGCTTACTCTCGGCATTATCGTCACAAATAACCGATGCCATATTTGGCCCCAATGCCCAAGAAAATGGTAAAGTCCAATTTGGAAGCCAGACTATTTCATGGGTTAGAGGTCTATCGGATGTTACGGTTACAATCTTTGACTCATCAGATGGTAGTTCGACTACAATAATCGTCCCCTTCTTAAACCTTGGGGGCAATTAAAATGAAAAAAGTCAGCATGATAGCAATAGCAATGCTTTTGGCGAGTTGCGCCAGAACCATTGAACCGGGAACAATGGCAACGCCCGCGCAATACGGCAAAGTTACCAGCACGGAAATGGCACTACGTGACTTACCAATTCCAACCCGCCCTATCCCCATTGCGGTTTATTCAATCACCGATCAAACTGGGCAATTTAAGCCATCTGATACTGGGCAAACTCTTTCCCGTGCGGTTTCGCAAGGTGCCACACCCATTTTAATTAAATCATTACAAGATGCCGGAAAACATAAATGGTTCATGGTTGTCGAACGTGAAGGTCTTAAAAATCTTTTGAATGAACGCTCGATAATCCGTGAAATGCGCCAACGATATATGGGCGAACAAGATGTTGACCCCAACGTCCTTCCAGCAATGTTGTTTGCGGGCGTTATTATTGAAGGCGGAATTATTGGATATGACACCAACACCGTAACTGGTGGCATTGGCGCACGTTATCTTGGGATTGGTGGTCAAATGGACTACCGCCAAGATACAGTTACCGTAAGCCTGCGTGCCGTATCGGTTCGAACCGGTGAAGTTTTAATGAGCGTTGAAACCACAAAAACCATTGCCAGCCGCGGGCAAAGCATCGGTGTTTTCAAATATGTTGCATATAAAGACTTGTTGGAAATTGAAACCGGCTACACAACCAATGAGCCGGCCCAACTAGCGTTACAACAGGCAATCGAAAAAGGCGTATATGGATTGATTATGGAAGGCATTGAAATGAATCTTTGGGGCTTTGCCGATAAAGATGCGGGAATGCCTTATTACAACCGATACGCCCAAGAAAGAGATGGTAAAATAACCGCAGAGGAATTTGAAAAAATGAATGCAGACGACCGTAAAAAAGCAAATGCAAATGCGCAGAAGAAAAAGAATTAAATTAAGCGCAACGGTTGCCAATATGGAATAATGAAATATGCCGAATTCAAACAAACCAAAAGTAGCTTTAATTGACGCCAATCATAAGGATAGGCAATTAATTTTACGATATTCGCAATGTTATTTTAATCTCGAAGAATTTTCTTCTGTTGGGGAATTTATAAGCTCTAAAGCCGTAAGCTCATTCAAAGGAATAATTTACGATCCAAATGAAATTAGTGGGCGACCACAAACAAATATAACCCCATTGGTAAATAAAAATATGTTTATCAATACGCTTATAGTTTCACGTTATGACGACGCAAGATTTGCAGTCTGTTGTTTAAAAAGTGGGGCGGTTGATTATGTCTTCAAACCATTTAGCGAGAAACATCTGGTTGATGGGCTTGATGCCCTTCAAGATAAAATCAATCTGCAAATTCGTGAAAATGTTTTTGACCGACTGACGGCACGCGAGAAAGATGTTTGTGAATTAATTTCAAACGGGCTGTCAACTAAGGAAATAGCAAGGGTTTTGGATATTTCTCCCCGTACCGTCGATGTACACCGCGCCAAGATTCTTGCCAAAGTTGGGGTTAGCAATTCACCCCAACTTATAATAAAAAGAAATGTTGCCACATACTAAGGCAGCACAATTACAATAAACATAATTAATACCACGCCAATAATTGTAATAATTGGCGCGTATATTTGTATCTATACTATAATTATTAGCAATATTACGCAATTTTACCTAGTTTTTAATCTACGCAATAAAACACAATTGCTATTTTTACTTTACTATACTTAAGTCTATACATCGCACCGTTAAATAAGGCGGCTGGGATATGGTGAAGCCTTTGGATCATACGGACGGGTATGAGCACAGGCGATAACAATAATAAGGAGAAGACAATGCGTAGATTATTACTGGCAACACTTGCCATCTCGGCGATTTCTACTGCTGCAATGGCACAAGGTATGACAAATGATAATGATTTGTCAGGAAACAATTTCGGAAACTATGATAATGGCGGCAATGGCAACGTTACCCCAACAGCAGTTGGCAGACCGGGCTATATACCAGTTAATGCAAACAACACATCTGTTGTAAACCAATCTGGTACTGGCGGCCATTTAACCAATGTCAATCAGGCTTTGGGTAACAGCGGCACCGCAATCGTTAATCAGGGTGGCTCTTTGAAAAACACCGCAAATGTTAGCCAAAAGGACGACACCCCATCTTATAACCCTGGCGTTCAAAACATTGCCTATATTGATCAATTATCAGGCAGTGCAGCAGGACAAACCGCAAATATTTTCCAAAACAACAATCGCTCTAACGCAATGCCTTGGAATGCTGATGTTAAAAACAACGAAGCAAGAATTGGCCAAGGCGGCGGTGCGGGCGACAGTGGCGGAAACTCTGCATCAATCAATCAGGGTGATGCCGGAACTGCAACCATCGGCAACCGTTCTGTGATTATGCAAAATACTGGAACCCCTGCTATATTCGCCCCTCCAGGAGGCAATAACCTTGCATCCAACTCACAGATGGGTAATTTCAACCTGTCTTCAATTGTGCAGGCTGGCGGCAATAACGAAGCGCATGTTAACCAGCTTGGTGACAGCAACTCAAGCGACATTACACAGGCCGCCGAATTTGCAAGTGCAATTGTTAACCAAAGCGGAACTTTCAACGCAAGTGTGGTCCACCAATCAAGCAATTTGACCGGTGCTTATCCAGATGCTTATGTTGATCAATCTGGTCATGACAATTACAGTGAAGTTAATCAGGTTGGCGGAACGGTGCTTGGCAAAACAATTGTCGCAACTGTCAATCAATCGGGTGACTTCAACGAATCTTTGATTGATCAAGATGGCTCTGGCCTATTGAACGGTGATCAATTTGCCCATGTTACCCAAACCGGTGACCGCAATGACAGCCGCCTAAAACAACGTGGCTTTAACCAACTTGCAAATGTGTTCCAAGATGGCGATGGTAACGATTCTGAAGTTGACCAATCTGGAAGCAACCAAGTTGCCAATGTAAGCCAGCTTGCAGACATGGGATATTCCAGCGTTATTCAAAGCGGTAACGGCAATACAGCAAATGTGACACAAACCACTGACTATTCATATTCTTGGGTAAATCAGTCTGGTTCTGGACATACTGCCAACATCAACCAATAAAATACACACATACTACATTCCCCGGCCCCCAAATGCCCCAATGCCGGGGAATGATTTCTTTTTTACGAAAGCAAAGATCATGAAAAACAATATCAAAATAATGTGTTCGTATATCTCATTGCTTTGCATTTTTACGGGTTCATTTCTTGCAACGAGCATACAAGCCCAATCCATTGCCTATATCCCGCAGGTTTCCAACAAAACAATAATCAATCAAAGCGGAAACGGATCCTTGGCAAATGTAAAACAATCAGGGAATAAAAATATCTCGATAATAAATCAGTCTGGCGGAAAAAATAAAAGCATTATTACACAAGCTGGAAACAATAATGTCGCCAATGTTTCGCAAACCGGCGCAAATTATGACGACCTAAGCAATATTGCTGAAATTGCCCAAAAAGGCGAATTTAATGTTGCAAACCTTAATCAATCAGGAGGCGTAATTATGCCCAATATCGCTAAAATCACCCAAAATGGTGATAATAATTTATCGAACGTAAGCCAAAGCGGTGATGACAATAAAATCGACCTTAAACAAGATGGAAACGATAATCAGGCCAACCTTAGCCAAGATGGCAACCACAATGCCATAAGCGCCGAACAAGCCGGCGGCATCAATAGCCTTAATTGGCAACAAAATGGTGATGCAAACCCAGACTTATTCATTAAGCAAACCGGTGGCGCAAGTGCAACAATAATCCAAAACGGTAGCTAAAGGCTATAAAATGGGCAATTATCAAATACAAAAATCCATAATTATAATAGGCATAGTTTGCACAATGCCTATTTATGCTAATGCGCAAACAAAAACCCCCGACATTGACCAAATCGGAAATAAACCAACCAATAACGTTATTTTTGAACAACCTGGGCTTAGTGCCACAAAAACTGCCGAGCCTATAATTATTACGGTTCCAAAAGAAACCCAAAACGAAATAATTGCAAAGCAAGTCTCCAAATCAAATTCAAAAAAACTTGTCGAGCCAAACCCCGCAATACTTCCCAAAGATCCCAATAATGTTGTTATTAAACAGCCAACAGGCAAAGACGCATGTGATAATGATAAAACCAGTAACGTTACAACAGCATGCAAAAACCCAATTGAAAAACGTGCCAGCGAATTTGAAAATGCAATGCGCCCCGAAATAAATATTGATAACCAAGAACTAAGTCAGGCAAAAGAAAACAATATCTCACTTTCAAAAGATGCCAATAAAACCGCGCAAAAGGCATTTTCCGCAAATGAAATTGAGGCCCTTGCCGCAGCGGCGGTTGCACAAACTTATATCGCAGGCCAAAATCAGCCACAAGAAACGCCGCAACCAGATAAAACCACCGTTCCAGACGCAGTGATTGACATGATAAACAACAATTTACAGCCCAAAAACTAAGATGATTATGAAGAAATTGCAGGTTTTTCCATTCAATGCTGAAAGTGCGGGTTTACATAATTAATTCTATCGTCTATTCAGCACCCCTCTTAATACCAACACGCATTTTGCGGATTGTGCCTGGATAGCTCAGTTGGTAGAGCAGCGGATTGAAAATCCGCGTGTCGCTGGTTCGATTCCGGCTCCAGGCACCATTTCATTATATATTTCACCTAAGTTATTTTTATCACTTTGATTGTGGCTTTTGTCGCCACTGTTTCAATTATAAGTTTTGAATTATTTTTTTGCGAAGTGCATGATTTGTCATTACATTACAGCAAATACATCTCATGTGTCATTAAGCCACCTTTAAATATTCGCTGAATAGAGTTAGACAAACACATACTCAAAAATTTGAAAAGGCAAATATGTTTCAATATCCAATTAAGCAGGCACAAAAACATTGGGCGCTTTTGGCGGCATTAATTTCTGCATCAATGCTTGCCGCGGCGCATGCGTTTGAAACCTTTGGTGGCATGGCACCATGTGCGCTTTGCCTACATCAGCGTGAGGTTTATTGGGTTGCATTATTTGTTGGTTTAATTGGTTTTGCCCTAACCCATTATATTAAAGCGTCTTCCTTGGTTCGTGCGATTGATGCGGTTTTGGGTGTAATATTCCTTGCCAGTGCGGCAATTGCATTTTTTCATTCCGGTGTAGAACTTCATTGGTGGCAAGGTTTGCCAGAATGTGTTGGCGGTGGTTCAAAAGAAATCTCTGGTGATTTATTGGGCGCACTTTCAAAACCTGTTGCCCCACCAAGCTGTGATAAAATACCTTGGAGCCTCTTTGGCCTTTCAATGGCAAATTGGAATGTTATTATTTCATTGTGTCTTGCGGCGTTTTCATTAATATGTGCATTCAAAGGTGATACCGGTTCTTCCGATTTTGAATAGGCATTTTTAAATGAGCAAAAATAAGCGCCCTACCCCGCCATCTGATTATAATGATGACGAGAGAATGGATGAAATATCGCAAATGTTGCGGGTTGATCATGCCGGTGAAATGGCTGCGGTTGAAATTTACCGTGCCCAGCGGAAAGTTTTTGCCAATACCAATAATCTTTCTGGCATAGATATGATTCTTGCCAAACAAGAAGCCGAAGAAATCGCCCATAAAAAAGCATTTGATGAAATCCTTATTGAGCGCGGGATAAGGCCAACAATCCTTGAACCAATATGGAAGCCTGCCGCGCAATTGCTTGGCTATACCACCGCATTCATGGGTGAAAAGGCGGCCCATGCCTGCACCGCCGCAGTCGAAGAAGTTATCGAGCAGCACTATCTGGATCAAGAAGAGAAGCTTTCGGATAACAATCCGCTAAAGCCGATAATTACCAAATTCCGCCAAGAGGAATCAGAACATCGTGACGATGCCATTGAAAATGGTGCCGAGGATGCGCCCCTCTATCCAATATTATCGGCAATAATTAAAACCGGCTGTAAAATTGCCATTTTCCTAAGCCATAAAATCTAATTTACGGTTTTTTGATTTATTGCAATCTTTTGAAAATTGAATAACAATATTTTCATCTGCTATTCAGGTTTAAGATTATAAATTAAAAAAGTGAATTTATTTGGTTTTTCCAAATTTAATATGGAGCAGGAAATGAATAACAAAATTAAAATGACTATCGGCGCAATGGCTCTTGTCTCTATGCTTGGCGCGTGTACAACCGTTGATCCAAACACTGGTGAAAAAGTTCGTGATAATTCGAAAACTGGTGCAATAATTGGTGCTGTGGTTGGTGCTGCTGCGGGTTATGCGTCAAACGACAAATCATCTGTCGGCCGTAAGAATGCAATCATCGGTGCAGGCATTGGCGCATTGGGTGGTTATGCAATCGGTGATTATATGGATAAACAACAGGCCGAACTTCGCAAAAAACTAGAAGGAACCGGCGTAACCGTTGCCCGTAATGGTGATGAAATTGTTCTTAACATGCCTGGTGATATTACATTTGAATATAACCAAGACACATTGCAACCACAATTCTATTCAGTTTTGAACGACGTTTCAAAAGTGTTGTCTGATTATCCATCAACCTATGTTGACGTTATTGGTTATGCAGATTCAACCGGTTCGGATGCATATAATCTTGATTTATCGCAACGCCGCGCAAACTCTGCTGCAAACTATCTTAGCGGACATGGGGTAGCATCACAAAGGCTTTATGTAACCGGAATGGGTGAAAGCAACCCGATTGCCGATAATTCAACGCCTGAAGGTCGCGCCAAAAACCGTCGCGTAGAAATTAAACTTCGTCCAGTTACTGCGTAATCTGAGCAACAGTTTTTTCTGGTTCTTCGGCTTACGGAAAAGTCTGTCAACTTTTCCTGCCTCATCACTGGTCGCACCAAAAACCGCCGCGTTGAAATTAAACTTCGTCCGGTTACTGTAACACTGAAATGTAAATCACAAAAAGAAAAGCCCCCGAAATTCGGGGGCTTTTTGTTATTAATGCTAGTTATTAACTAGCCTACGATTTCGTTTCCAGCAAAGAATTGCGCGATTTCAATTGCAGCATTTTCAACGCTGTCTGAACCGTGTGCAGAGTTTTCACCCATAGAAAGTGCGAAAGTTTTGCGGATTGTGCCTTCGGCAGCATTTTCAGGGTTGGTTGCGCCCATAACTTCACGATATTTTGCAACTGCGTCTTCGCCTTCAAGAACCTGAACCACAACTGGTGCAGAAGTCATAAATTCAACCAATTCACCAAAGAAAGGACGTTCTGCGTGAACTGCATAGAAAGTTTTTGCTTGTTCGGTGGTCATTTTAATGCGTTTTTGCGCAACGATACGAAGACCCGCCGCTTCGATAAGTGCGTTTACAGCACCAGTAAGGTTACGGTTGGTTGCATCTGGTTTAATGATTGAAAAAGTACGCTCTAAAGCCATTTTGAAAACTCCAAATTAAATATGGCGGCTATTTAGCTTCTTTAGATGAAATGAGCAATATTAGCGGGTGCAATAATCACGCAACTTGCTCCCATTTTCCTGCGGTATTTTGCTTCCAATAGGATAGTTCAAACCCGGCTTCTTTGGCTGCTTTATAAGTTTTGCGGGCGGCGGCGACTTTTTCATCATCCTGCCCATCAATCAAATAAAAGGCGCGTTCAATCCCATCAATATCACCAATTGGCGCATCTTCAAGTAGAAAAACGGCTTGGGCAAAATTATTATTCTCTTGCGAAGTGGTTAAAAGAATTGGTTGCTCTGATGGTTCAATGCCTTCCGCCCCCTCTATCGCATGGGGCAACCATAAACGCTCCTGAAAAGTCCAAAGCTCTTTATCAAGTGCCACAAGCGTTTCGGGGTTTTGGGCGCGGATAAGGCACGTCCAATCGTTTTTCAAACACCGCTCCAGCAGCGGCACAAGTGCCGCCACTGTTGAGGTTTTTTCAAGATGATAAAACCAATATTGCATGGATTATTTCTCAAACGATTCCTTGACCAAGGTATCAAGAAGGCGAACACCATATCCGGTTGCCCATGATGGTTCGCGCGGGTCTTCATTACCATTTTTCCATGCGGTTCCGGCAATATCAATATGCGCCCACTGTGTTCCTTCTTCGATAAATCTTTGCAGGAATTGTGCCGCAGTAATTGAACCCGCAGGAGAGCCAGGGCCAGAACGATTTACGTTTTTCACATCGGCAATTTTGGAATCAAGCAATTTGTCATAAGACGCACCAAGTGGAAGACGCCATACTTTTTCACCACAATTGTCACCCGCAGCAGTGATTTTGCCGGATAAATCATCGCTATTTGAGAATAAACCCGCATAATCATGACCAAGTGAAATGATAATTGCACCCGTCAATGTTGCCAAATCAATAACATATTTTGGTTTAAAGGTTTGTTGTGCATAGGTTAAAACATCACATAAAACCAAACGCCCTTCGGCATCGGTGTTTAAAACTTCGATGGTTTTGCCAGACATTGATTTAACAATATCGCCCGGACGCTGTGCGTTGCCATCAGGCATATTTTCAGCAAGACCGACAAGACCGACAACATTCGCTTTTGCCTTGCGTCCCGCGATTGCCTTCATGGCGCCTGATACAGCGGCAGCACCGCCCATATCGCCCTTCATTTCTTCCATGCCACCAGATGGCTTGATAGAAATACCGCCAGAATCAAAACATAAACCTTTGCCAACCAACGCGAGTGGTGCCTCGTCGCCACCGCCTTTATAGTTCATAACCACAACACGGCTTTCAGAAGTTGACCCCTGCCCCACACCAAGGAATGAACCCATTCCCAATGCTTCCATTTCTTTTTCGCCAAGCACGGTAACTTCGACACCAAGTTCTTTTAATTCGACAAGGCGTTTTGCAAATTCAGCGGTGTTTAGAACATTTGGCGGCTCATTCATCAAATCGCGACCGAATGCGATACCGTCATAAAGCGATTGCAATGCCGCGAAATCCGCTTCACCATTGCCATCAACAAAAATTTCTGAAAGTTCAGTTTTGGTTTTTGGCGCGGTTTTATAAGTATCAAATTTATAAGATGCCATTAACGCCGCAAGACCCGCATGGGCCGAATATTTTGCATCAGCATCAATTGAACTTACAAGGATTTGCACACTTGCTTGTCCAAGTGAAGAAGCCGCCTTTACACCGGTGGCAACCGCTTTTTCAAATGCCTCAAGAGTAAGTTTGTCCTTTTCGCCCACGCCAACAACAATATTTAATTTCCCGTCAATTGTTTCGGTGGCGGTTTGTGATGCAGAGCCATCAAAACCCTGCAATGCAAGAATTGGCGAGATAGCATCATTTTTAAAGGCGAATTTGATAATTAATTTGCAATCGTCATTCTTTTTAAAATTAATATTCACGATTTTCTCCAGTATTTTTGAACATTACCCAATAATTTTAAATCGTTAAAAGTAACATATTTGGTTAGCAACAATTTAGAGCAATGGTTTTTTGGTCACATTAACCCTCTTTTGTCTGATATGCCACCACCTTATCCCTTGCGTTACACCTCAATCACACATATTAGGAAATTTACGAGCTTGTTTTTAGAGAGTCATTTATAAGCGAATGCTAAAAATACAAAAATATATATTAGGTTTGCTTATAGGCCCATTTTTGGCGATAACCATTGGCTTATCGCTATTGGCATTGATTACCCAATCATTGACGCAATTGGATTTGATTGTTGAACGTGGCCAAAGCCCGTTTACGATTCTTTCAATATCCATTCTTTCAACACCGCAATTTATGGCGGTAGTTGCACCGGTTGCATTATTTGCATCCGCAATTTTGGTATATGGTCGTCTTTACTCAGAAAACGAGCTTGTGGTTGCCTTTGCCAGCGGCATGAGCGTTTGGAAAATTGCCGAACCATTGGTTAGGCTGGCTTCGGTTGTGGCATTATTTGTGCTTACGATTGGCACATTTGTTCAGCCCTTTACATACCGCCTTATGCGTGAAAAGATTTTTGCAATCCGTTCAGATATTGCCACAACGCTTGTTAAAGAAGGGCAATTCCGTGAGAGCGTAAAAGGCGTCACCATTTATACAAGAAAAATCGACCAAAATGGGGCTTTGCGCGGTCTTTTAATATCGGACACGCGAAACAAAGATAAAAGCGTCACCTATTCGGCAAATTCTGGCGGGATTGTTAAAATCAACGGCACCCCAGCGATGTCATTAAACGATGGTTCAATCCATGCTCGTGATGAAAATGGCGCACCAATTCTTTATGGTTTTTCGCAATATGTAATTACGCTTGATGGCTTTAATTCAGATGAGAAAGATTTGTTTTATAAACCATCTGACCGATTTACACCCGACTTGTTCACACCAGATATGACCCACAATTGGGATAGATCCCACAAGGGTGAGTTATTGGTAGAAGCAAATCACCGTTTTTCTGCACCATTCTATTCAATTGCCACAGCATTATTGGGTTTCTTTGCGATTTTTGGAACCGGCTTTTCACGCCGTGGTCAAAGCATTCACATTGCCAAAACCTCGGCGGCGGCTTTGGCAATGCTTTTGGCGCAATCAGGTCTTGAAGGCGTGATAGAGAAACAACCAACATTAAATATTATCCAATATATTATACCGATTGGGGTATCTTTGTTCATAATGTTCAAACTTGGAATGTTTAAAAATTGGAATTACCTATTAATTTCCGGTGGCGGCAATAATAAACGCCGAAAATCATCCGAAATGATGGAATTAGTGTGATTACATGCTGCACCGTTTAAACAAATACATTTTCTTAAAATCGCTTTCGGGAATGGTAATTGCCTTTCTTGGCGTATCTGCAAGTGTGATAATGGTTGATTTAGTTGAACAATCGCGCGCAGTTGCCGGCATACAAAACGCCAATTTCTTTACCGCATTAAAATTTACTCTTATGCGCCTTCCCGGCCTTACAGAACAATCAATTCCAATCACGGCATTAGTTGGAACATTGCTAAGCTTTACTGGCCTGTCACGCCGTTCAGAAATCACGGCAATGCGGGCAGCGGGGGTTTCTGCGTGGCGTTTTCTTGCGCCGCTTGGTTGGCTTGCTGTTTTTATCGGTGTTGCAGTTACATTTTTTATTGATCCAATTTCCGCCAAATTAAATGATCAATATGAGGCCGAAAAAGACAGGCTTTCATCAATTGTGCAAATTGCCGATGCGTCAAAATCAACAAAATCATTATGGGTAACACTTCCCTCAACCGAAGGGCAATTAATTATTTATGGTGATAGTAAAGAAGCAATTACACAAACTAGTTTTGCCATAAACAATGCCACAATTTATGTTTACGACAAATCGGGGCTTAATTTACAAAAAACAATTGACGCAAAGCTTGCAATTAGAAAAAACAAACAACTAATTATTAGTGATGCCTACACTACTTATACAGGTTCACAATCAGAATTTAGCCCAACCATCCAAATGGGGCTTTCGAATACTACATCAATTGAAGGCACACGCGAACCAAGAATTGTTCCGCTTTGGGAACTTCCTGCCGAGGCGCATCTTGCAAAACAAAATGGTGGCTCGCCAGAAAAATATTGGTTGCGATTTTTCCGCTTGTTAATGTTGCCTTTTAATATGTTGGCGATGGTTTTATTTGCCGCAATTATGAGTATTGGGCTAGATCGTTCTGGCGGCAAAATCCGAAGTGTTATGATTGCAATTGCAATCGGTATATCAATGTATTTCTTTAATGAAGTAGCGGGTTTAATGGCAAGTTCCGGCAATATTCCTGGATTAATTGCCGCAATATGCCCGCCGGTATTTACTTTGGCACTAACACTTGCCCTGATATCTTATCGCGAAGATGGTCAGGTTTCCTAGTTTTAATATTCCGACAATAGGCTTTGACATTATTGAACAAAAAATCCAAAACATTATTTAGAAAAATAGGCGGTCAATCGATTCTGTTATGAAATTTGATTATCATCATTCACAGCCTGCATTTATTATTGCTTCGTTTGCCGTCCTAGCAAGCGCAGGACAAGCACGGGCATATGAAAATTATAATGCCAATGATGCAATTCGTAATCGAATTCATTTTTTCATACAGGATCAGGATGTTGGGCAAAATGGCGGAATAAGCTTTTCACAAAGCGCGCAACAAACAAGCCCAAAGCCAGCTAATAATACGCCAATTGCAACGACCCATGCCAATCAACCTAATACGACATCAAACCTTGATGATAGGGTTTTATTGGTTGCCGATGAGGTTGTATCAGGCGATACACAAAACGAAATTATCGCCATTGGCAATGTTGAGGCAAGAAACAAAGGTAGACGTCTATTATCAGATAAACTGGTTTATAATCGCGATACGGGCATAGTTACCGCAGTTGGAAACGTGACAATTATCGAAGCCGATGGAACAGTTAGCTTTGCAGACGAAGTAACCGTTGACGATCAACTAAATAGTGGTTTGGTAAATAATTTTGCCGCCCGCTTCCCTAATAATGGTGTCGTTGCGGCAACAACCGCAGTTAAAGAAGATGGCGGTCGGAACTCATTGTCACGGGTTAAATATACCGCCTGCCCTGTATGTGCGGCAAAGCCTGAACCAACCTGGAATATTCGCGCACGTAAAGCAATTCAAGACACGCAAAAGAAAGAAATTTCTTATCAAGACGTGGTGTTTGAAGTTAAAGGCGTTCCGGTTTTCTACACGCCCTATTTCAAGCACGGTGACCCGACCGCTGGGCGCCAATCAGGTTTATTGCAATCAAAGCCTGGTCGCTCTTCACGTCTTGGTTACAATATTGAACAACCATATCTTTACGTGATTGATGATTATTCGGATATAACAATTTCTCCGCAAATATCGCAATATGTTAACCCAATCGTATTTGGTGATTACCGCCGTAAATTTTATTCTGGCGACCTTCATATTGCTGGTTCCGTTACTAATGAAAAATTCTTCGCGCGCGAAGGCTATAAATTTGGCAATACCGATTGGCGCGGTCATATTTTTGCCGATGGAAAATTCAATATTAATGACACTTGGGATTGGGGTTTTGGTGTAGAAAACGCATCAGATGACTTATATCTTGCCCGCTATTCAATCCGTGGCCAAGGGACGGTGCGCGGCCCAGTTCGCATTACAAGTAACAGCCTTATCAATCAGCTATATCTTGAAGGTAAAGAAAGCGATTTCTATGCCCGCGTTATGGGGATTGGCTTCCAAAATCTTCAAGGTTTTGCATATCGTAAAAATACACCCAAAGTACTGCCAGATATGGAACTTCATAAAGTCTGGCAAACCGATTTCCTTAATGGAACAATTGGCGCAAATACTAGTGGCGTCTATCTAGCGCGCAATGATGATAAACTAGATAGTGGTCGCTTCTCTTCGTCAGTAAATTGGCGTGGGCAAAAAATTATTGGCAATGGCTTTTTATTAAAGCCAAGCGCAGAAATCAAAGGCGACTATTTCTATTATAATCACTTCCGTGATGCATCAGGAAACGATGTCGGAACCAGCAATTTCAGCCGTTTTAACGCTAATGTTGCCACTGATTTTAGCATCCCATTACAACGCTATACCCAAAATTACAAAATCATTCTTGAGCCAAAATTAAACTTAAGAATTGCCACCACCAACGATAAAAGTGATCAAGTAGTTATTGAAGACGCATATAATTACGAAAATTCGTATTCATCGTATTTCTATAATGATGTGTCGGCAATTAATGATATTTACGACAGTGGGGCAAGCGCCACATTGGGCATGAACCTTGCGGTTTATGATAATAGTAATAATTCAATCAACTGGTTTGTTGGCAAACAATATCGCAATAAAAATAACCCATTATATAACCCATTAAGCAATCTCGATTCAAAAAATGGGGATTATGTTTCAAATCTTGAAATAGATTTCAAAAAATTCCTGACCCTAAGCGGGAATGTGCGCATTGATGGCGACACAGGTGAATTAATTCGCACCGAAGTATCGGCGAATATAAATTATAAGAATCTAAGTGTGCAAACCCGCTATCACGAATTACCGCAGAAATATTCGGCTACTACCGCAAACCGCGAACTTATAACCAGCGCGCAATATAAATTGGGTGATTATACATTATTTGCCGATAATTGGCACGATTTCAAAACTGACACTAATCTGAAATCACGTTTTGGGGTTTCTTTTGGTGATGCATGTACTGATATCCGCATTTATTATGAAGAAATCAATACAACAAATCGTTTTGTGACCCCATCTAAAAACTTTAAAATTCAGATTGCGTTCAAGACACTTGGTGTAATTGATGACGACCCATTTGAATGATTAAATTAAAAATCAGCAATTGCCAGTTAAAGCTAGTTGAAGCATAGGCAATTGCGCACTATTAATAGGCGGATTTGGAAGAAAAAATGAAGCAGAATTTAAACAAAACCATTTTTAAAGGTGTACTTGCCGCAATTCTGATTGCTGGCTTTGCAAATGTTTCCTTTAAAAACGCCTATGCCCAAGATGTAACCCTTAATGAAGGTGTTGCCGCAATCGTCAATGACGAACCGATTACAAGTTTTGATTTGCGCCAAAGAACACGTTTTATTCTTATTACTGCTGGTGTTGCTAGTCCTTCACAGGATGCCATTATTGCCGCATCACAGCAGGCGCTTAACTCTTTGATAAATGAAAAATTGCAAATCCAAGAGGCAAAAAAATATAAACTTACAATGTCTGATGCCGAGGTTGATCGTATCCTTACCAATCAGGCAAAGCAAAATGGCGCAACGCTTGACCAATTCTTCAATGAACTTAGACAGGCTGGCATTTCAATCCAAAGCTACCGCGATAAAACCCGCGCCGAAGTTTTGTGGCAACGTATTGTTTCTGGTCGTTATTCTTCACGTGTAAAAATCACTAAAGAACAACTTGATGACGCATTGGCGCGTATTCAAGCATCGGCATATAAGCCGCAATATCAGGTTTCTGAAATCTTTATCGAAGTTGCAAGCCCAGATGAGGATGAGCGCGCGCGCCTTGGTTCCAACACATTGGTTGAACAAATCCGTAATGGTGCAAGTTTTGGCCGTGTGGCACAGCAATTCTCATTCTCCCCTTCTGCTGCTACTGGTGGTGATTTGGGTTGGGTTGTTCAAGGTGAGCTTCGTCCCGAAGTTGCCAAAATTGTTGATACCATCCCAGTTGGTCAAGTTTCTGATCCAATTCCGGTTCAAGGTGGTTATATGATTGTTGCGGTTCGCAACAAACGTAGTGGCGGTAACGTAAGCCTAAATCTTGATTTGCGCCAACTCGTGGTTGCCGAAAACAATAAAAAAGGCGCCAAAGCTATTGATGATGTAAGAAATCAATTCAAAGGCTGTGATAGCCTTAAAAAACTTGCTGATAAAAACGGTGTTACCGTAAATGAATTGGGCAAGGTTGCACTTAATGACCTTAGCGATGAATATAAAAACTTGGTCGAGAACCTTCCAGAAGGTAAAGTTTCAAATAGCATTCAAAGCGGCGCAAACACCGAGGCACTTGTAGTTTGTAACCGTGAAGTTACAGGTGAAGATATTCCAACCGCGCAACAGCTAGAAGATTCTATGTTTGATCAGGAATTAAGCCTGATTGCACGCCGTTATTTGCGTGACCTTCGCCGTGAAGCGGCAATCGTAACAAGGTAATCATATGCCTGAAACAATGCTTTTTGCGGTTTCAATGGGCGACCCATCAGGGGTTGGCATTGAAATCGCCCTAAAAGCATGGCTTGAACGGCGGCAATATTTGCCAGCGTTTTTCATTATTGGCAAAAAAGAAATTTTTGTGCAAACGGCACAAAGACTTGGGCTTGAGATAAATATTGCCAATATTTCAAACCCCAATCAGGCACACGAAACCTTTACTCGCGCCCTGCCGATTTTGGATATTGATGGGGTGGTTTCTGATTTTGACGCCGGTAAACCCAATTCAGACAATGCCGAAATAATCATAAACTCCATAAAAAAAGCCACTGAAATGGCGATTTCTGGTGAGGTATCGGGCATTGTAACTTTGCCAATTGCCAAATCGGTTTTATATGCGGAGGGGTTTAAATTCCCTGGTCACACCGAATATATTTCCCATTTATGTAGCGAGCATTATATTAAAAACCATGAAGCCATCATGATGCTTTCGGTTGATGGTTTGCGGGTCGCACTTGTAACAATTCATGACCCAATTTTTAAAGTTCCTGAACTTATTACCAAAGATAAAATCATCACCCTCGCCCACGCATTAAACCAATCAATGAAGGATGATTTTGGGATTAAAGCACCAAAGATCGCGCTTTTGGGCCTTAACCCACATGCGGGCGAAGATGGGGCAATTGGGCGCGAAGAAGTTGAAATCATAAACCCCGCCGCCAATCAATTGCGCGCCGAAGGTGTTGATATTACCGATGCCCTGCCCGCCGATACCGCCTTTGCCGATTTTAACCGTACGCAATATGATATTTATCTGGCGATGTATCATGATCAGGGTTTGATACCTGTAAAAGCGCTTGATTTTCATGGTGGCGTAAATACCAGCCTTAATTTACCCATCATCCGCACCTCGCCCGATCATGGCACAGGCTTTGGGATTGCAGGAAAGAATATTGCGCGCTACGACAGCTTTGAAAACGCGTTAAAAATGGCGAACGCAATCGCCACCAACAGAAAGCAAATTGCATGAGCCGCCCAAAACTAGGTGAATATATACGCGAAAATGAATTATTCGCCAAAAAATCCTTGGGGCAACATTTCCTATTGGATATTAATCTTACGTCAAAAATTGCGGGGCTTTTGCAAATTGATGACGATGACGTGATTTTTGAAATTGGCCCTGGGCCCGGTGGACTTACCCAAGCATTATTAAATACCAAAGCAAAAAAAATCATTGCCATTGAAAAAGACGAACGCTTTGTGGAGCATTTAAAAACCTATTTTAGCGATGATTTGGGGCGGCTTGAGGTGATTTCGGGTGACGCACTAAAAATATTCCCTGCGCAATATTTGCGCGACAATGGCATTGAATGCAAATCGGCGAAAATTATTGCCAATCTTCCATATAATGTTGGCACGCAATTATTCCTTAATTGGGTAACAGGCGAAGAAAAAGATTGGGAAATGGCATTAATGTTCCAAATGGAAGTTGCCAAACGCATTTGCGCCCAAACCGGTGATAATCATTATGGTCGCCTTGCAATCCTGACACAGGCGGTTTGCCATGCACATGTTGGGATGCACGTCCCCCGCCTTGCCTTTAGCCCGCCGCCAAAGGTCGAAAGCGCGGTTGCGGTTATTACGCCCAAAAAGAAAAATCGTTATGATGATTTGGAAACCTTGGGCAAAGTTACCCAAGCCGCCTTTTCCCAGCGCCGTAAAATGCTGCGGTCATCATTGGCGCCATTGGGCGATGCCGAGGCGCTTTGTGAAGCCGCAGGGGTAAAACCAACCCTTCGCCCCGAACAACTAAGCCCAGAGGGGTTCTATGCGCTTTGTGAGGCGGTTAAGAAGAATTAGAGTGCGCTTCTCATCCCCTGTGAAACGGGGGAGGTGGCAGCGAAGCTTACGGAGTGGGCATAACCCACTTTTAATGTTTTAAATAGCGTTTATTGCCACTGCCATTAATGCAATAATGCCCGCCACGTGGACCAATGCAAACGCGTTTTTTGACACATGAGCATTCACCGTCCGAACCAGAAATTTTTGGCGTAAACCTTAACCCATCACCGTTTTGGAAATCTTTATAATAATTTAGACCTTTTTCACCCTTTTTACGGAGTTTACCAGTAGTAAATAGACCTTGTGGGCGGTGGCAATGATATTCACCGGTTTTATGGTTTAAATGGCAACCATGCGCATCAAGACCGCCCGGATGCGCCAATATCGGCGACGGGATTATCAAAAATACCAAAAAGAATAAATAAATCTTCCTCAAATATTTTTCTTAAAATATATGCCCAAACCTATGGGTAACATATACTTTATTTGAATAATTTCAATTGGAAGTTTTAAGATTAATAAATGCCAATTAAATTTAAAAACCGCGTTTTTCGATTTTAATTTTCTATTTTTTTCTAAGTCGCCCAATTATTCCAAGTAGCCAAGTGAGCGAAGCGAGCGAGGCGACTTATGCTTACGTATCTTCACTTAAAAGCTGTTGCACAAAGCTATGCACCCACGGTTGGCGGTAGCGGGATAGGCGTTCGGCCTTGATAATATCTTTTAGCTTTTCATAAGTTGCATCAAGATCATCATTCACAAGGATATAATCATAAGTCTCGGCACGGGCAATTTCGCCATATGCGTTGTTCATACGCTTTTTGATGGTCTCAAGGCTGTCTTGCGCACGGTCGGTAAGACGGCGTCTAAGTTCGTTCATTGATGGCGGCAAAATGAAAACAGAAACCACATCTTTTGGCGCATTTTTTTCCAATTGCTGCGCACCCTGCCAATCAATATCAAAAATAATATCGCGACCTGATTCAAGCGCCTTCATAATCGGCTCTTTGGGTGAACCGTAATAATTATCGTGCACCTCGGCCCATTCTAAAAAGCCGTCTTTGGCGCGGATTTCACGGAATTCGTCCTTGGAAATGAAATGGTAATGTTCACCATCCCCCTCACCCACGCGTGGGCTACGAGTGGTGCATGAAACCGACAACGACAAATCATCATCCTCGGCCACAAGGCGACGCGACAGCGTGGTTTTACCAGTGCCAGAAGGGCTAGAAAGCACCAACATTAATCCGCGTCTTTTTACCATTGTCCCATTTTCCATTTATTTACCGCCCGCAAGATTGGGGTCGGCAATTGCTTCCATTGATTCTTTTTGCGCCCGAATTTGCCGCCATTTTTCAACATTCTTTGTATGCTCTTCATAGGTTGCGGCAAAAACATGCCCGCCAGAACCATCGGCAACAAAGAACAGATTTTTTGACTGCGGTGGATTTAAAACCGCCTTGATGGCGTCTTTACCGGGGTTGCAAATCGGGGTTGGCGGCAAACCTTGGATAACATAAGTGTTCCAAGGGGTATTTTGCGTAATCTCACTCTTTAGGATTTTACGCCCCAAAGGCAACCCTTTGGTAATACCATAAATAATTGTTGGATCGGATTGAAGTTTCATCCCTTGGCGCAAGCGGTTAAGGAAAACGGCGGCAATCTGTGGGCGTTCACTCGCGATGCCGGTTTCTTTTTCAACGATTGACGCAAGGACCAAAGCCTCTTCCTTTGAACGGATTGGCAAATTAGCCGAACGTTCAAGCCATAAATCATCAAGAATTTTATTTTGGCGATCAACCATTTGCTGAATAATCATGGCGCGGGTTTCACCACGTTTAACCGGATATGTATCGGGCGCCATATATCCCTCTTTTGGGATAATCGGTAAATCACCAGTCAAAACCTGATTTTCGGCAATTCGTTTATACGCCATATTCACCGTCCAGCCTTCTGGGATGGTGATTTTGCGTTTTAAAGCATCGCCATTGGCAAGAATATTCAATACTTTTAATGGGGTTGCACCCGATGGAATTTCAAATTCACCAGGGATAAATTTTTTGCCCGAATTGGTTAAAACCGCAAATGTTTTGAAAACAAAAGGAACCCGCACAAGATGCGCCTTGCCAAGGTTGTCGGCAATTTTGCCAGCCCCTTCACCGCTATCGATAATGAAAACGGTTTTATTGCCCTCATGCGCCTTTGGCCCCGGGGCAAAGAATATGAAAATCAATAATAAAACAGACAAAACGCCAAGCGCGATTGCGGCATAAATCCCCACGCGCTCGGCACCTTTTACAAGGCTCTGTTTTTTTTGTTTTTGCTTTTTACGAAAATCTTTCGCAGCGTCTGCCATCTTACACTTTTGCGAATACCAAAGCCGCGTTTGTGCCGCCAAAGCCGAACGAGTTCGACATAGCAGCCTTTATTTCCATTGGTTTTGCCACTTTTGGAACCAAATCAATCTTTGTGTCCACACTAGGATTTTCAAGGTTCAAAGTTGGCGGCGCAATAGAATTTTGCATCGCAAGCAAGGTAAATATCGCCTCCACTGCCCCCGCAGCACCAAGCAAATGCCCAATTGCCGATTTGGTCGAAGAAACGGTCAAACCGTCACAATATTCGCCAAACAAACGCTCAATCGCGCGGAGTTCAATCTCATCACCCAATGGGGTCGAAGTGCCGTGCGAATTGACATATTGAATATCCTGTGGCGCAAGATTGGCATCTTTTAGCGCCGCACGCATCGCGCGATAACCACCCTCACCGCTTTCGGCAGGGGCAGTAATGTGATAGGCATCGCCAGAAAGGCCATAGCCCACAACTTCGCCATAGATTTTTGCACCACGTGCTTTTGCGTGTTCGTATTCTTCAAGAACAACCACCCCAGAACCTTCGCCAAGTACAAAGCCATCACGGTCTTTGTCATAAGGACGAGAAGCAGAAAGTGGGTCGTCATTATAGCCAGTTGATAATGCACGCGCAGCGGCAAAGCCAACCACACCGATTTTACAAACCGCAGCCTCGGCACCGCCGGCAACCATTACGTCGGCATCGCCATATTTAATAAGGCGTGTTGCGTCACCAATTGCGTGCGCACCAGTGGCACAAGCCGTAACCACAGAATGGTTTGGCCCTTTAAACTGGTGACGAATTGAAACGTGACCAGAAATAAGGTTGATAAGCGCCGAAGGAACGAAAAACGGGCTTATGCGGCGCGCGCCTTCGTTTTCAAGCTGAATTGCGGTTTTTGCAATAGTCTCAAGACCGCCAATACCCGCACCAAGCAATACGCCGGTACGTTCTTTTTGCTCATCAGTTTCGGCGACCCAACCCGAATCTTTAATCGCCTCATCAGCAGCAGCAACACCATAAAGGATGAAATCATCCACGCGTTTTTGATCGCGGACAGGCATGGTTTGGTCGGGGTCAAAGCTACCTTCAACGTCCGGACCACCGCCACCGATTCCATTTACGCGCGGAACTTCGCACGCATAGCGAACATTAAGTTCGCCCGCATCGAAACGGGTGATTGTGCCACAGCCAGATTTACCAGCAATCAGTTGCTTAAAGACGAAATCAGCCCCGACACCAAGCGGTGTTACGAGGCCGACACCGGTCACGACTACGCGACGCATTGAACTACCTTATTGTTTTTCAGAGATGAATTTTACTGCATCACCAACTGTTTGGATTTTTTCAGCAGCATCATCAGGAATTTCGATACCGAATGCTTCTTCAAAAGCCATAACCAATTCAACGGTATCAAGGCTGTCTGCACCAAGATCGTCGATGAAATTTGCGTTTTCTACAACTTTTTCAGGATCAGCGTTCAAGTGTTCAACAACGATCGCTTTTACTTTTTCCAAAACTTCAGACATGTGCCTTTTTCCCTAATTAAATGATATTCTTGCGAATATACCTTCCAAACTAACTTTAGAATATTGGATTCTAAAGGTATAAAAACTCTTTGTCATTTTTAACACAAAATGAAAAGACCCGATAACACTTATATTTAACAATTTCCACCCCTTGAGGTGTGAAAGAGCCTATATCATCGCCATCCCACCATTAATATTAATGGTCTGTCCGGTTATATATGCCGCCTCATCAGATGCCAAGTAGCAAGCCAGTGCGGCAATTTCATCCGCCTCACCCATACGACCAGCAGGAATTTGCGCCATTGTTGCGGCTTTTTGCGCATCGGTCAAGATTTCGGTCATTGGTGATACGATAAACCCTGGTGCGATACAGTTTGCGGTGATGCCGCGTGATGCAACCTCTTGTGCAACTGATTTGGTAAAACCAATCATACCCGCTTTAGATGCCGCATAATTGGCCTGACCCGCATTTCCGGTTACGCCAACGATTGATGCAATGCCAATGATTCGCCCTGATTTTTGTTTCATCATGCCGCGCATTGCCGCCTTGCACATTGCAAAATATGAATAAAGATTGATTTTAAGAACATCGTCAAAATCGCTATCTTTCATGCGCATCAAAAGACCGTCACGGGTTACGCCCGCATTGGCAACCAAAATATCAAGGCCGCCCAATGCTTCTTCGGCACGTTTGATAAGCCCTTCGGCCTCACCTTCACCAGAAAGATTGGCAACAAGTGGCACGCTATTTGGAATTTGTGCCGCAAGCTCGTTCAAAACCGCCTCACGAGTGCCAGAAATCGCAACGATTGCCCCTTGGGCCGCCAATGCCTTGGCAATAGCTGAACCAAGACCACCAGTTGCACCGGTAACAAGGGCTTTTTTTCCAGTTAAATCAAACATGTTTTAATTCCTTATTTTGGAAAATTTTGTGAGAATGCGCGAATATCATCGGCAGTTGAAACGGTGACATGATTTGCATCGGCAATTGTGCGTTTTGACATGCCAGTAAGCACGTTGCCAGAGCCGATTTCAACCAATGTATCAATTCCCTGTGCAGAGAAGAAGCCCAAAGTTTCACGCCATCTTACACGACCTGTTACTTGTTCAACCAATAGTTTTTTGATGGTTTCAACGTCGGTGGTTGGAACCAATGAAACATTTGGCACAAGTTGGGTAATTGGTGCGTTCATTTGTACATCTGCCAAGGCCTTTGCCATTGCTTCTGCGGCAGGTTGCATTAATGGGCAATGGAACGGTGCAGAAACATTAAGTGGGATTGCGCGTGCGCCCATTTCCTTGGCAGCAGCAATTGCGGCATCAACCCCCTCTTTGGTGCCAGAAATAACCACGTTGCCCGCATTATTATCGTTGGCAACGGTGCAAACGCCCGCCTTTGCGCCTTCTGCGGCTGCGGCCTCTGCTAGTGCGATATCAACCTTTGGACCAATTAGGGATGCCATTGCCCCCTGCCCCGCCGGAACCGCCGCCTGCATTGATTGCCCGCGAAGTTTCAAAAGTTTTGCCGCATCAGAAATTGAAAACGCCTTTGCCGCGGTTAATGCGGTATATTCACCCAATGAATGCCCCGCCACATATTTTGCGGTGGCAACATCAAAACCAAACTCAGCCTCAAGCACTTTTACGATTGCGATGGACGACGCCATAATCGCCGGCTGGGCATTTTCGGTTAGGGTAAGGGTTTCAATCGGACCATTAAACATAAGGTCGGAAAGCTTTTGACCAAGGGCGTCATCAACCTCTTGGAATACACGCTTTGCAACATCGAATTCTTGCGCTAGAGCCGCACCCATGCCAACCGCCTGAGAGCCTTGCCCCGGAAACTGTATAATAAACATGATTTTTCGTTAGCGTCTTGTTGACCTAAGGGCAAGGGGTAAAGGCATTATTTCTCTTTCCCCACCTCTTCCTCATACAATCTCTTAATCTCATTGATGTCTTCTTTTAAGACTGGCAAGCCGATTTTCATATCTTCAAGATATTTGACCAAGATTTCGGAGATAACATAATCGCGGTACCATTTATTATCGGCGGGAATTATGAACCATGGGGCGTGGTTGTGGCTACATTTTTCAAGCAATTCCTCGAAGGCAGCCATATAATTATCCCATAATGCGCGTTCGGCATAATCGCCCGCCGACAATTTCCAATGCTTTGTTGGGTCATTCAGGCGATCGCCAAAGCGTTTTAATTGTTCTTCTTTGGAAATATGCAAAAAGAATTTCAAAATATGGGTATTGCTAGAGGTTAGAAGTTTTTCAAACTCATTGATTTGGTCATAGCGGGTTTTATTGACTTCTTTGGGTTCTAGTTCGTGAACTTTTACGACCAAAACCTGTTCATAATGGCTGCGGTTAAAAAGAACAATTTCGCCCTTTGCCGGGGCTTGGGCATGAACGCGCCATAAGAAATCGTGGTCGGCCTCAATCGGGGTTGGCACCTTGAATGCCGCAACGCGTGTACCTGCGGAATTAAGTGGGCCAAAGACATTTTCAATCGTTCCATCCTTGCCACCACCGTCAATTGCCTGAAGCACAATTAAAAGGCTTTGGGTATGTTCGGCGTATAATGCCTCCTGCAAAACCTTTAATTTTTCGATATTTTCCGCCGTCTTAATCTTGGCGGCTTCTTTATCTGTGCCGTTTGATTTGGTGTCGGTCTTTGCAAGGTTTATTTTACCATTTGCCTTGAACTTATCAAAATCCATTTAATTGCCCCTTTTGTAAGGGCAGCTTAGCAAAGCGTGGGATTATCGCAATTCATATTTGTTGTGAGTAGTTTGGGTGATACCCAAGCCTAAAAATTAAAAATCACAAGCAAGATCGCAACAAGTGCCGGTAGTGCCTGAATGAATAAAATTTTCTTATTCGCGGTCATTGCACCGTAAACACCGGCAACAATGATACATGATAAAAAGAATAATTTAATATCATGCCCATTTTGTTTTGATAACAATCCCCAAAACAAGCCGGCACTTAAGAAGCCATTATAAAGCCCCTGATTAGCAGCCAATTTCTTGCTAGCGCTGGCAAATTCTTTGGTTAGGCCAAATGCCTTCATCCCCTTTGGTTTATCCCAAAGAAACATTTCAAGCACCAAAATATAAATATGGAGTATTGCAATAAGCAAAACAAAAATATCAGAAATATGCATCGTTTTGCCCCATAAAAATTGCGAATATCGATTTATTCAGCCGCTTCTTTTTCAAGATATTTGGAAATAAGCACAAATTCGCCTTCAACACCTTTAGCAGGGATTTTCACCTGATAATGGCTTCCAAGTGCAACTTCCATCGGTTCATCGGTTTCGGCATTGCGCATATTTTCAATAACCAAATCGCGGTTTTGACCATTTGGCAACACAAGTTCAACCCGATCACCTTGTTCAAAGCGGTTTTTAACCTGCACAATTAAATCATCGCCATCACGGCCAATTGCCTCACCAACAAACATTTGTTTTTGGCTGCGTGACGCATTTTCGATATATTTTTGATATTCAGAAGTATCGTGGCGTTTATAGAAACCATCGGTATAACCACGGTTGGCAAGGTTTTCCAAAACCCCAATAAGTTTTGGATCAAACTCTTGACCGTTAACCGCCAAATCAATCGCTTTTGAATATGCTTGCGCTGTGCGGGCAACATAATAATGCGATTTAGTACGACCTTCAATTTTCAAGCAATCGATACCCATTTTCACAAGGCGTTCAACGTGTTCAATCGCACGAAGGTCTTTTGAATTCATGATATATGTGCCGTTTTCATCCTCATAAACCGGCATTAATTCACCCTTGCGATTTTCTTCTTCGAGGAAGTAAACCTTGTCGGCTTCTGGGTGGCGTTCATGACCCGCGTTTGAGAATAGTTGTGGGCGTTCAAATGCCTTGATTGGCAAAATATCACCAGTTTCGGTTTCTTCGGCCTCGTGGGTGTTATATTTCCAGCGACAAGTATTGGTGCATGTACCTTGGTTGGCGTCACGGTGGCTAAAATAGCCAGAAAGCAAACAACGGCCAGAATATGCAATACATAATGCGCCGTGAACAAAAACTTCAAGTTCCATATCAGGGCATTCTTGGCGGATCCGTTCAACATCGTCCAATGACAATTCGCGTGACAAAATCACACGCTCCACACCGATTGATTGCCAGAATTTAACTGCCTGATAATTCATTGTGTTCATCTGTACAGATAAATGGATTGGCATTTCCGGCCACTTTTCGCGCACCAGCATGATAAGGCCGGGGTCCGCCATAATTAATGCATCAGGCTTGGCATCAATCACTTCTTGCATATCTTCCATAAAGGATTTTATTTTATTATTGTGGGGAAAGATATTTGCGGCAACATAAAGCTTTTTACCCAAAGAGTGTGCTTCGGCAATGCCTTTTGCAAGGTTGTCATCTTTTGACATTGTGTTGTTGCGCACACGCAAGGAATAGCGTGGAACACCCGCATAAACAGCGTCCGCACCGTATGCAAAAGCATGGCGCATTGATTTCAAAGTACCCGCAGGGGAAAGTAATTCTGGTCTTTTAAGTTTTGTCATGATGCGCGCATATAATTTATTCCCGAGTTGTACGCAAGGAATTAATGCAAATCTTTAATCACTTTTGAAAAATATACTATGCGGCTTTAACCTTTGATGCAGGCGCGGCAAGTGTGGTCATATTGCGCCCACCCTTCTTAGACTGATAAAGTGCCGCATCACAGCGTTCGATAAAACTGCTTGTGCTTTCTTTGTTGCGATATCTCGCAACGCCTAAAGAAACCGTAACCCGACCCAAATCTTGGCCTGAATTACGTTTAATAAGTTTTTTGTTTTGCACGTGATTACGGATTTTTTCAGCCAGTTCCTGTGCTTCATCGGTTTTGACATTCGGAAGCAACATGCAGAATTCTTCGCCACCATAACGGCAAACCATTGCATCTTTTGGGGTTTCACGCTGCATCACACTGGCAACAAAGGTAATTACTTGGTCACCAGTTAAATGCCCCCAAGTGTCGTTAATTTGTTTAAAATTATCAATGTCACTAATAATCATTGTTAATGGCATTGCATCTTTATTGGCAATTGTAACCTGCGCATCTAAGAAGCTATTAAATGCTTTACGATTTGAAAGCCCGGTAAGAGCGTCCTTATAGGCCTCACTTTTAGCGATTTCTAATTCGTGGCGTAATGCCTCAATTTCTTTGGTGGTTTTGGTTAATTTAACCTCTAACTCGCGTGAGTTATTGCCCATTTTTTCCGTGGCATCAGAAAGATCATCGACCACTTCTTTCAGGTCATTGATATCTTTACCATTATTAAGTTTGGTTTTGGCGCGCGTTAGTTTTTTATTGAATGTTTTGGTGCTTTCGCCAACATTGCTAATATCAGAAATGATTTGCGACATTTCCTTTGCCAAATCATCGCCGGCATTTATAATTTTATCAGAAGAGGTTCTATCGATATGTTTGTCATATAAATCGGAGCAAAACTCATCCGTCATGCGTTTGTTTGCTGTTATGAAATCATTGAATTCGCTAACCAATTCAATGTTTGATTTATTTATATATTCGATAAAGACAGCATAATTGCCATAACGCGGCAAAATTTCATGCTGACGCATTAACTCAATTGCTTCTATTGCTGAATCCCAAGTGTCAGACACTTCCAACCTCTAACTATGATAATAATTCTCACAATGATTATAAGGTTTGAATGACCAATGAGTTAACAAATCAATTTTCATGCTAAAAAAAGCTATTTTAGGCCTTTATTTTTGCACTAGCAGCCGGTTTTTTAGCTCTTTTGGTTGTTTTTGCCGCAGCCTTTGCCTCAGTTTTCTCTTCTGGATTGGTGGAATATGTTACCTCTGTAAACATGAATGATGGGGCATTGTCACCAAAGCCTTTAACCGGCCTATCTTCAAAAGAATCATTATTGCGTTGTGCAGGTTTCTGCGGCTTTGCCGGTCTTTCAGAAGCAATAGGTTTTTTATCCTGTTGTTCACGTTCACGCGGTTTTTGCGGCTTTGCACCCTTTTCATAACGATTTTGCGTATGGCGAGGATTGGCAACAGGTTCATCATTTTGCCCGACATCAAAATCAATTTCCTCAATTGGTTTTTTAATCAGCTCAATAACTGCGGCAAGTTGCTTGTCATCATATGGGGTGGCAATCATAAAAGTATGACCTTCACGCCCTGCCCGACCCGTACGACCAATACGGTGAACGTAATCTTCGGCATGAGATGGAACATCATAGTTAAAGACATGCGAAACTTCAGACACGTCTAGACCACGCGCCGCAACATCTGATGCTACAAGGATTTTAATCGCACCCGCACGGAAACCATCAAGCACAGCAGTTCTTTGCGATTGTTGCAAATCACCGTGAATAGCCTCGGCGTTGATGCCGTATTTATTTAAAGATTTTGAGACGATATCAACGTCACGTTTGCGATTACAGAACACAATCGCATTTTGAATTTTATCGCCCTGATTATTAATCAGATTGCGCAAAATTGTGCGCTTATGCTTGGCATCATTATGCGGTGATTTAACCAAATATTGTGAGATTGTGCTTGCGGTTTGGTTTGGTCTTGCAACCTCAATACGCACCGGAGTGTGCAAAAATTTGTTTGCAAGCTCTTCGATTTCTTTTGCCATTGTCGCACTAAAGAACAATGTTTGACGGGTAAAAGGAACCATTTTCACAATTCGCTCAATATCAGGGATGAAACCCATATCAAGCATACGGTCCGCCTCGTCGATAACCAACATTTGCACGCCGCTCATCAGGATTTTGCCACGTTCAAACTGATCCAAAAGACGTCCAGGTGTAGCGATTAAAACATCAACACCCTTCATCAAAAGCGCATCTTGGTCACCAAAAGAAACCCCACCAATTAGCAATGCCATGGAAAGTTTTTGGTTATTACCATATTTCTCAAAATTTTCCGCCACTTGTGCCGCCAACTCACGGGTTGGCTCAAGAATTATTGTGCGCGGCATACGTGCCTTGGCACGGCCTTGTGACAATATTTCAAGCATTGGCAAAACAAAAGATGCAGTTTTACCGGTTCCGGTTTGGGCAATGCCCATAACATCGCGGCCTTTTAGAATTTCCGGAATTGCATTTGCTTGTATTGGGGTTGGGTTTGTGTAGCCAGCCTCTTTTACCGCCGCAAGGACAGTAGCGCCTAAACCCAAGTCATCAAAACTAGCGCTGTTTTCAACCTTACTATCACCGCCCTCGGCGATAGAAACAACGTCTTCATTTTCATTTATGTTCGTATCGTGCAAAATATCTCTCTTAATACCATAATTATTGGCAATTTATATTATTTTGCTCGCAGTGCGGCAAATATTGCCTAAAGTCAAGATTTTTGGTGAATGCAAGCGGATAATTTTTGTCTTGTGATAAATTTATCGACCAATAATATGTTTTAAACAAATCAAAATTAAGCGTTGGCTTTGATAATTACATAAGTCTTTTTACAAAAATCTATGCCCATTTTTTCCAAATTCAAATTATCTGCAACCTGAACAAAATTAAATTTGACACTCATATTCCGTTCAGCTTGGTTGTTTTATATTTGCGTCATGAGGTTGAGACAGCCCCCAAACAAAACTCAACCACAAAGGAGATTTTAAAATGGCTAACAAAATGATTTTAGTTGCGTTGACTGCGATGTTGGTCATCCCTGCTGCTGCAAGTGCTGATGACTACCGTTATCGTGGTTATAATGAAGACACCCAATGTCAACAACGTGTAAATGACAACACTGTTGGCGGCGGCCTAATCGGTGCAGGTGTTGGCGCAATTGCCGGCTCACAAATCGCAGGACGCGGCAACAAAACCGAAGGTTCAGTACTTGGCGCTGTTGTTGGTGCAGTAGTTGGTTCACAAGTTGGTAAAAACCGTATCGCTTGTGACGACCGTTACCAATATGAACACCGCCAAAATGGTTATTATAACCAAAGCTATAACCAAGGATATTATGATCGTAACCGTAATTATGACTATAATCGTTCTTCATATTATGGCAATGGATACAGCGATTATCGCAGCCGCGACATAACCTATAACCCACCATATCGCTTTGAAAATGACCGTTGTGGTTGGGGAACTGCGGCTTACCGCCTTCCAAATGGCCGTGTAACTCATCAAGACGTTTACATGTGCAAAGAACGTGGAACTTGGGTAATCCAAGGTCGCTAATTTAATTAACTAATTTAAACAAAAGCCCCTGTTTTACAACGGGGGCTTTTTCAATAGTAAACTAACATAGTAAATATTTATCTCAATAATTGTAAATGCAGTAATTGTTGCCATAATATTCGCCAAATAGAAGAAACCGCAATGACTCTGCAAATAAATAGGTTATAGGTGATAAGGAAAATCTATTATTATCAAGTCAAGAACGGAAGTATTATGTTAAAGAATAGACTGTTTAGAAACGGTGCATTAGTTGCAATAGCAGGTATTGCCGCGTTTGGTGCGTCTGCATTACTTACAGATAAAGCCGAAGCGAAATGCTATCTTATCTATTGCCCAACTGCCCCTGCTCCACAGCCACAGGTTCGAACAGAAGTAGTTGAAGAACGCGTTGTTTACGTTGAAAACAGAGTTCATAAAGCAAAAAAAGTTACTAAAGCAAAGAAAATTGTAAAACCTGCGCCTAAAAAGGTAGTTTCAAAATCTTGCGCGACTTGTTATAAAGCAGGCTATCAAGCCGGTTTACGCGACGCTAGGGCAAATAAAGTTTCTTATAAAGCCCCTGCTAAACCTGTAAAAAAGCCAAATTATAGCCAAAACAATTCTGGTTCTCAAAAAGTTGTCACCAGAACTGTTACCCGCACGATTCGTACTTATAGCGATGGTTCAAATACTGGTTATGTAAATAACAATTACGGACAATCATCAAATGGTGTAGTTAATTATGCGGCCGCATACAATGCACCTGCCTATTCGCAAAGCGTTCCTGTGGCTGCATATGCCGGCCGTGGCGAACAATGGGTTGCAACCCGCACCCAAGTAATTCGTTATGGCGCACCAGCACAGATTAGCTATGCCAATGGTCAGGCTTGTGGTTATGGCGCCCCAATTAGCAATCCTTATGGTCAGAAAGCATGGGTTTGCAAATGCGCACAGGGCTGGATGCCACCGCGCTAATCATAATTGGAAATTAAACTGAAAGAATTTCAGGAGAATAAAATGAAAAAAACAATATTTGGGTTTGGATTGGTTAGCGTTTTTGCGATTATGTCTTCGGCAACTTCGGCAATGGCGCATGACTATAATTCGTATAACGACAAAGTTCGTGAATGTAAGCAACAACAAAGAAATGGCGGCGTTGTTGGCGGCTTCCTTGGTGCTGGCGCTGGTGCGGCTGCGGGTCGTGCGCTTGCGGCATCAAAAGTTCGCCCTGAAGGGGTGATTCTTGGAACCGTTGTTGGTGCTGTTATCGGCTCACAAGTTGGTAAGGCGACAGTTGAATGTGGAGATCTTGAATATCGCGACGGCGGCAACCGCCGTTATAATGATGCGAATGGCAATTATTACGGTGATCCACGTGGTCGTTCATATGGTGAAGGCTATGTGGTTAATGGCTCTCGTCCGGTTTATGACCGTGACGGCACACCTGATGAACTTTATCCATTGGGTCATAATGATTATTATGACGGTGGCTATGCGTATGGCAATGGTCGCCCAGTTGCACCACCACAACAAGCATATGGCTATAATAACGGTTGGTATGTTCCATCACAATATAGCTATTATGGGCAACAACAAAATGGCAGCTATTATTATTCAAACCAATCTTATAGCAGCCAATCATATGGCGCACCGGTAGTGGTTTCAGAAACTTATTCTGGCCCAACCTATATTCCTGCACCGCCATATACTCCGCCGCCTGTAATCATGCAGCCTGCACCGCAACCAATGCCAATGCCGGTTCCTATGCCTGCACCAGGTCAGGTTATTCAAACCCCACAAGGCACATATATGATTGTTTGTGACGGACAATAATTTGATTTAAATAGTTTTTAAAAAGCCGCCTGTGAAAATGGGCGGCTTTTTTAACAACCACCAATCACGCTATCTACATCGGTTGCGGTTTCGTATTTTCCACCATGTTTTTCATAATGCACGGTAATATTTTTTGTACCGGTATAAACAACATCGAAAGACTTACCTTTTTGGATATTGGTAATCTTACCCTCTAAATTATCGCCACCGCTTTCAACTGCACCGTCATTGCTAAAGGATGTAAGGGCATTGAAAACCTCATTGGCACCGTTTGGTGTAAGTTCAACCAATGTTGTGAATGAACAGGTTGTCCCCTGCCATGTGCCGCCGCCTTCGATAAATACAACTGGATTAGTGCCAAGTTTGTAATTTACGCCCCAATCACCAATTTGCCCAAATGAACCCGATTCCACAGTTTTATTTAGCTTGGGCTGATATTCAAAAACGTCATTATTGGGTTTAAAATAATCCATGCGGACAATACCGCCATTGGCATGTGGTAAATCACCAGAACCAATTGAAACCAAAACCTTTTCATCGCCAACATCAACCAATTTACCAACGCTATATTTCATATCATTCAACATTGTATTTTGCGAAGGTGTATTTAGGCCGAACGCCATTTTGAACGCGTCACTTGTGGTAAGTTCAAGTGGCGGTGGCGCAATTTCATTCACAGCATTGGTAACAAGTGGTTCAACATTATTTACCGCACTAGTATCAAGGGCTGAAACCTGATTTTTACTATCATCAACTTTAGAGAGGTTATTATAAGCGTAATAAGCCCCTGCGCCCAAAATAATTGCCACAGGGATAATAAAGACAAGATTTTTCTTTAACATACGCACCATCTCCAAAAAATTGCGCAGAATCAAAAATGGCGGGTGTTGCCACCCGCCAAATTTCATATCACATATCCCTATTAATCAATAGGTGGAACCGGTTGTGGCGGCACATCGGCATCTTCCTCATGCACTTCAACCAAACCTTTACCAACATGCGAGTGATTGCGGGAATAAAGGAAATAAACCACAAGACCAATTGTCGCCCAAACTACAAACAACGCCAAGGTGTAGAATGATAGTTTAAAGAACAAATAAACGCATCCCAAAATCGAAATTGGTGCAACCACATAAACCCAAGGGGTTTTGAACGGGCGTTTTCTTTCAGGATCTTTTTTGCGCAATACCATCACCGCAATTGAAACCATCGCGAACGCAAATAATGTACCCGCATTCGAAATATCCGCCAATGCACCAACCGGGAAGAACGCCGCAAAGAATGCAACAAAGACACCGGTAAGGATTGTTATCACATATGGGGTTTTGAATTTAGGGTGAATTTTTGAGAATACTTCAGGTAACAAACCGTCACGGCTCATCACGAAGAAGATACGGGTTTGACCGAACATCATCATCAAAATAACTGATGGCAAAGCGATACCGGCGGCAAGGCCAACCAAATTACCCGCAGTTGCAAAATTTACTTTACGAAGTGTCCAAGCCAAGGCTTCTTTTGAACAAACAACCGCATTATCACCAATTGCACTACATGCCGCCGCAAGTTCTTTTGAACCCGGTGCAATACCAGAGCCATCGGCATTCAGCATTGGCTGCGCGCCAACTGTACCAATAACACCGCCGGCAACCAACATGTAGAAAACCGTACAAATTGCGAGTGAACCAATCAAACCAATCGGCATATTAACTTGTGGGTTTTTGGTTTCCTCTGCTGCCGTTGAAACCGCATCAAAGCCTACATAAGCAAAGAAAATCGATGCCGCAGCCGCCGAAACCCCGCCAATCCCCAATGGATACATTGGCTGGAAATGCGTTGCCGCCTCGGTAGGATTTGCAAAAATGGTTTTATATGCAAGGAAGATAAACAAGCTAAGTGCGGTTACTTTTACCGCAACCAAGATTGCGTTCACGCTTGCGCTTTCTGTGGTTCCAAGAACCAAAAGCCCAGTAATCAAGAGTGCAATAATCATCGCAGGAAGGTTGATAATACCACCATCATTTGGCCCAACAGCAAGTGCATGTGGTATCGTTATATGCAATTGGTGTTCTAAAAGCCCAACAAAATAGCCCGACCATCCAACAGATACCGCACCCGCAGCAACCGCATATTCAAGAACAAGTGCCCAGCCAACCATCCATGCCAAAACTTCGCCCATAACAGCATAAGTATAAGTATAGGCAGAACCGGAAACCGGAACCATTGCCGCAAGCTCTGAATAACAAAGGGCGGCAACCGCACATACAACACCAGCAATAACAAAGGACCAGATCATGCCCGGTCCTGCTTTTTGTGCTGCTTCTGCGGTTAAAACGAAAATACCGGTTCCAATAACGGCACCAATACCCAGCATAGTTAGCTGGAATGCCCCCAAAGAACGGTGAAGCGATTTCTTCTCGGCAGTCGCCAAAATCGCGTCTAGTGGCTTAACACGCCAATTATTCATGATGCTCCCTCCAAAAGTGCGTCATATTATAGTTTAGGGACAGCACGCTAAACTGCATATTTCAATTACGCAACTGTCTTTAAGCATAAGATTTGTGCATCCAATTCAATTAGTGGATAATTTTTGTACAAATGGGGTATTTTTATGCACTAATTATACAATACATGAATTCGACATATGACTAGGGTCAAGAAACTCTTCACGCGCATAATTACTTGCCAGCAACTTCCATAAGCTTTATGGGAAGGGAATGGCAAAAATAAAACGAACTTCTGCACCATTAAATCTGATTGATGTTAATGATGCCTCAAATCACCAATTCAAAAAACTTACTGCGCTAAACAATGTTTTCGCAACCGAAACCTCATTGCTTACAACCGAAAAGCTTGAAAAAATGGCGGCAAATGCTTTTTGCGCATTGGCCATTACACCAGATATCGGAATGTTAATCGCATTTGATGAAAATGCCGATTATGACAGCGAGAATTTCCTACATCTAAAATCAATTGAAAAAGACTTTGTTTATATCGACCGCGTTATGGTCAATAAACAAAATCAGGGCATGGGCATCGGCACTGGTTTCTATGAAACCCTAATTGAAATGGCCGCCGAAGAAGGCAAGGCAAAATTGCTTTGTGAAGTGAATATTGATCCTGAAAATGAGATTTCAATTGCTTTCCATGAAGGTATGGGTTTTGAGGCGATTGGTGAAAAAACACTAAGCAATGGCAAAACAGTTCGTTATTATTCATATGAAATTTAGCGATTTTTAAACGGCAAAAATATGACTGAAAACAATTCCATTTACGCAAACCTTGAAATGTTGGGGCAACAAGTAAAGGGTTATGACAACCCAGAAGAAGCAGTTTTAGAACGCGTTCCCAACCCACATAAAGGCACAAATTATGTTGCGCGCTTTACTGCGCCAGAATTTACATCACTTTGCCCTGTTACCGGACAGCCAGATTTTGCCCATTTGGTGATTGATTATATTCCAGGCGAATTTCTTGTAGAATCAAAGTCTTTGAAAATATTCCTTACAAGTTTTCGCAACCACGGTGCCTTCCATGAGGATTGTACAATCTATATCGGCAAGCGTCTGGTTGAATTACTAAATCCGGTTTGGTTTAGAATTGGTGGTTATTGGTATCCGCGCGGCGGCATTCCAATTGATGTCTTTTGGCAAAGCGGCACCCCACCCGAAGGAACATGGATTCCCGAACAGGGCGTTCAAACCTATCGCGGGCGCGGATAATTTCCAATTAATTTAATATCAATATATATTTGATATTGGGTCTTTATGACCAATAAGAAGCTAATAACAACACTAACATTGTGTTTCTTTTTAATCGTGCTTTTTACTTATGGTTATTTCGATGCATGGGCCAATATCAATAATTGGAAGCTTAGCGACAGTGATGACGCAATGCGTGTCCTCGAGGTTCGCTCATGGCTTGGCGGGCAAGGTTTTTATGATTTTTTAAATCACCGTGCCAACCCACCATGGGGCAGCGAAATGCATTGGTCACGCCTGTCGGATGCGCCACTGGCATTAATCGAAGTCATATTACGTCCATTTTTTCCGCTACCATTAACTGAAAAAATTGCCGTATTTTTGTTACCGCCATTATTGGGCGCGATTTTTTTATATATCGCCGCCAAAGTTGCCGATACGCTTTATTGGTCCAAATACTCAATTTTAATTGTGACTATTTTGTTCCTGAATTGCTCAATGCTGATTTTTAATTTTGGCGTTGGGCGTGTTGATCATCACAATTTACAAAGTATTGCCTTAATAACAATCATTCTTGGGGCATTTAAAAATGATTTCAAGGGTGGCTTGGTGGCGGGGGTTGCGCTTGCGGCAAGCCTAACAATTGGTTTTGAGCTTTTACCAATTGAGTTTTTGATTGTTGCTTGGTTAGGTATAAGATGGCTAATCAATCCCGATTGCGCAAAACTAGTGAAAGGGTTTTGTATTGCTTTATTCATAGGGATAATTGCCGGTTTATTAATTGATATTGCACCGTCAAAAATTCTTACACAATATAATGACAGCCTAAGCATTGCCCAAGTTATGCCAATTTTGGCCGGCACATTTGGCTTGTTTATAGCAGTCAATTTCACAAGCCAAAAAAGCCTAATTATCCGCTTTATTGCCATGGTTTTGGTTGGTCTTTTGGTGATATTGGTTGCCTTGCAATTTCCAATTTTGCGAAAGCCGCTTTATTGGCAAATTTCGCCGTTGTTTGTAAAACTTTGGTTTGGCGATGTGGGCGAAACCTTTCCCTTAAAGAACTTCCCTTTATCATTGCAATTTGCGGTGCTTGGCTTTTTACTTGTGTCAAATATCGTTGGAATTTGGCAAACCTATCTGGCATTTAAATCCAAAAATAATTTCGAAAATTGGACGCTTTTATCGCTAATATTAATTTGCCTAACTGCAATGACATATTTTTTCCAAATGCGGGTTATGGTTCACGCCTTTGCAATTGCGATAATTGTCTTCACACCTTTTGTAGGCAAAATTTTAAACCAGCGCGGAATTATATGGGCGCTTTTGGCCGGAATCGTTCTTGGCCCAACCGCCACGCCATTCCATGTTTGGGTGGTTGATACATTTGTTCCTAAAACACCTGCAAAATACAAATATGGTGATAGTGCAAATTGCCGTGCGGCCCCTGATTTTGCGCATCTGGCAAAATTGAAAAAAGGTTTGGTGGCAACCGACATAAGCCTTGGGGTTGAAACATTATTATCAACCCATCACGATGTTATGGCGACACATTTTCACCGTGACACTGGTCGCAATGAATTATACCGTATCTTCCTTAGCACCCCTGAAAAAGCCGGTGAGTTGTTAAAGACTGATAAGGTCGATTATATTGCATTTTGTAATTACCATACCGAAGTGCCAAATTTTCAAAAATATTATCCCAATTCATTTCTGGCACAAATAAGCACTGGTCATGTTCCGTCATATCTTACACCTGTTCCCAAGCCAGCAAATTCAGATATTTATGTGTTTGTGGTAAAAAAATAACTTCGCTTGAATAATGCTTCCCCTATGCTAAAGGTGGGGAATGGTAAAATATGCGCGCCCCGCCCTTTTGGCTTTATTGGTGATTTTTGGGATTTGGTATGGCTTTTATGCCCTTTCACCACAATGGGCGCGAATTTTAAATTGGCAACTTACCGATAGTGATGACATAACCCGCACACTCGAAGTTCGGGCGTGGCTTGATGGGCAAGGGTTTTATGACCGCATGCTTCATCGTTCAAATCCACCATTTGGCGGTGAGTTACATTGGTCAAGGCTTTCTGATGCCCCACTGGCATTAGTAGAATTGATATTGCGGCCATTTTTTGGCGCGCAACAAGCCGAAATTATCGGGGTATTTTTCACACCATTATTATTGGGGTTGGTTTTTACCTATTGTGCGTATCTTGCATCAAAGCCCCTTTATAATGGGCGATACAATCTATTGATTGCATTGTTTGTTGTTGTATTTTTTCGGGCCTTGGGTGTTAATTTTGCCCCCGGGCGTGTCGATCACCACGGCCTACAATTAATTAGCTTTGCATTATTTTTATATGGCATCACGTCTAATGATAAAAAAGGCGGGATAATTGCGGGCATTGCCCTTGCCGCAAGCCTTACCATCGGGCTTGAAATGCTGTTATTAGAAATAATAGGCGTTTTATGGCTTGTATTAATGTGGGCATTAAATAGCAAAGAGCGTGCGGTTTCCACCCAATATTTCGGGGTTTCACTTTTTATATCAATCATTGTTGGATTGCTTATAAATGTTGCGCCATATGAAATCTATCAATCCGCCAATGAACGCCTAAGTATTGCCCAAGCTGCACCGATTGCAATTGGCGCATTATTATTGGCGATTGTGGCAAGGGTTGCGGCACAACGCACAATAAAAATTCGCCTTGTTGCACTTTTTATTATTGCCTTGCCGGTAATTGGTATTGCCACCCAATTCCCAATCCTTCTTAAACCGCTTTATTGGCAAGTAAGCCCAACCCTTTATAAATATTGGTTTATTGATATTGGTGAAACTTTCCCACTTTTAAAAATGGGCATCAATAAACAAATTATTTTGGGCGGCTTTTCGGTTTTGGTTCTAATTGCCGGCGCCTTCAAGGCGGCACATTTGGCAAAAAATACTGATACGAAATTTTATAATTTTTTGTTACTTATCGTAATGCTCTTGGTCTGTGTTGTGATGACATTCTGGTTCCAAGCCCGTGTTAATTTACAGGCGGCAGGTCTTGCAACTATAATAAGCATCGCAATTTTGTCGGAGGCCGTGGATAGGCTTCCCAAAAAATCTGCAATATTGTTATGCGTCATTGTTAACCCCTTTGTGCCCGAATGGGCATTGAATTTGGCGCGAGAGATGCACGTTCCTTTTCATTCATCTATTCCGGTTTTCAAAGTGGCGGCATTTGGCGGTAGTAAATGTTATTCAAAACCCAACTACGCCACATTAAATAGCCTTCCCAAAGGTTTGGTTGCCAATAATATTGCCATTGGTTCATATGTTTTGATAAATACCCACCATGACGTGATTACAACGCCATTCCACCGCGATATGGGGCGCGATTATTTATTTAATATCTATCTTAGCGATGATGAAACCGCGCAAAACCTTATTAAACAACGCGGGATAAATTATCTCGTTTATTGCGGAAGTGCTATGGAATTACGCCGCATTGCCGAATATTCACCCAATAGCTTTATGGCCCATGTTTTATATGGCAAAGCACCAAATTATCTTGAAAAAGTTCCTGATAATTCTGGGTCGGATTTGGTTATTTACCGCGTAAAATAAAATTAGGGCCATTTAACTTCTGGCGGCATGGATGAAAGGATGCTTTCAACATTGCCACCAGTTTTAAGTCCAAACATTGTTCCACGGTCATAAAGCAAATTAAATTCAACATAACGACCACGACGAACCAATTGCTCGTGCCGTTCGGCATCGGTCCACTCTTCATTCATGCGGGTTTCAACAATATTGGCATAGGTTTCAAGGAAGTTTTTTCCGACATCCTTGGTAAATTCAAAATCCTTTTGCCAATCGCCACTATTATGGTGATCATAAAAAATACCGCCAATACCACGCGGCTCATTACGATGGGGCAAAAAGAAATATTCATCGCACCATTTTTTATATTTATCGTAATTATCGCCATGCAGGTCACACGCAGATTTCATTCCCGCGTGAAAAGCAATTGCATCGGGGAAATCTTGCCTACGTTGAAAATCAAGCGTTGGGGTTAAATCGGCACCACCGCCAAACCACCAATCCCTTGTCATAATCATACGGGTATTCATATGCACCGCCGGAACCCGTGGGTTACGCATATGCGCGATTAATGAAATTCCCGCCGCCCAAAAGCGTGGGTCAACATCCGCCCCCTTCATGGTTTTTGCAAAATCGGGCGAAAACTCCCCTTCTACGACTGATATATGCACACCGATCTTTTCGAAAAGACGCCCGTGCATCATCGACATTACACCCCCGCCGCCTTGAGGTCTTTTCCAAGGGCTTCTTGTGAACCGCCCTGCCCCATGCCCATAAAGCTCTGGTGTGGCAATATCTTCTAGCTCTTCAAAGCGTGTGCAGATATCGTCACGAAGGGCAGCAAACCAATTGGCGGCAGTTATTTTTTTATCTTCAAACATGCCAAAAGACATAAACGCCGAACCGGTGGAAATAAACCATATTATTCATAGGTGAATATTATAACGCAAATCATTTATAAACTACTTTATTTTATAAAGTGAAGATGTTATATGATAGAAAGCTTATTTATCAATATATCGGCAGCATAAATTAAAGCTAAGGGTAAAATTAATTTCAAAAGTTCTTTATTATAAGAATAATAAGAGGCTGTAATGGAAAATGATGAAAAACAAAGTTTAAAATCTGATATTGAATACATTAAAGCTTTAGCAGAAGGTGGAGAAAAGCCTTCTAAAGGTGAGTATAAAAAAATCGCATTTTTCGCTATTTTATTAATAATTGGATTTACCTTTGCATTAGGCGGAAATTTTTATATTAATAAATACAAAGAACTACAACCACACCGAAATATATCTCTATTTTTTGAACTGTTAGGGTCTATTATTTGGATATGCACCTCTGGGTATGCCTTCGTTTGGGCAATTTCATTAATTCCCAGAAAATGGATAACAAGAATATCTAAAAGAGGCTTTCAAGGAATTTGGTCAGGCATTTTTCTGTTTTGGATTTCCAATCAAATTTGTGAACTTGCATTCGCTAACGGAGTTTCAAACGGCAAGCTTCTAGAGAAAATTAAAGATTGGGAAATCGGACCTTTAAATTATGTGGGAATATTTAATACCATTCTTTCTCCTTACAGTAATATACAATTAATTCTCGTTCTTTCCTTAGGTTGGTGGATTAGTGGTTCATTAGCTCGAAAAAAAATTATTATGTTATTCGGCTTTATTGGTTTAATTCTTGCCCCATTTTACGCACATAATTTAGTGTTTTTGCAAGGATACTTTGTAGGTGAGCTAAGTATAATTGTGATGTTACTACTTATACCTGCAATTTTCTTTGCCATGCTTCAAAAATCATCATCTTTGAGTGAGTAATGACCGAGTTCAACATCTCACAAATAAACGACCTTATCCATTCCCGCCTTCGGCTTGGGATAATGGCCTATTTATCTACGGCTGGAAGTGCGGATTTTGGGGTTTTAAAACGTGAGCTAGAGGCAACGGATGGTAATTTATCAGTACAAATCACAAAACTTGAAGCCGCTGGCTATTTGAAAATTGAAAAATCTTTCAAGGGCAAAAAACCTAATACAAAAGTGATTTTGACAGAAAATGGCAAGCAGGCATTCATCGAATATATTGATAGTTTAAAATCTCTCATCAATAGGTGATATTATTACTATCTAATATTTTGAGATTGCCTTGATTCCCGCCACTTATGGCGAAAAAAAATTGCGACATTTGTGGTGCGACCTTTCATCCCACTTTAAATTTCAAAAAACCTTATATTTTTAGCAAAATTACATAATCAATTGTTTTATTTGCGTTTTTCACAATTGGTTAATTGGTGGTATGAATTTTCTGCTGCAAATTAATGCTAAAGTAGGACAAAATGTAACATCTTATTCTCTTAAAACCCTTGAATCCTTTTAAAGACAAGGCTAAGCGAAACATTAGCGATGGGGGCGCATAAATTCCGCCTATTTTGTCTCGACTATTTATTTTTTAGATAGTTAAACTTGTTACTTATTAATTATTAAGTGCTTTTGGAGTGTTTTGAATTGTCAGATAACACCACAACTAAAGACGAAGGTCTTGTAAATCGCCGCGATGCTTTACATTTGGCATCTGGTGCGGTTGCTTTGGGCGGTGCGGCTATGGCGGCATGGCCTTTAATTCACCAAATGAATCCTTCTGCCGATACTTTGGCATTGTCTTCAATCGAATTTGATCTTACTGCTGTTCCTGAGGGTTCACAGGCAAAGATTTTATGGCGCGGTCAACCAATGTTCATCCGTCATAGAACTGCTGCTGAAATTGCGCAGGCAAAAAAAGATGATAAAGCCACAGACCTTAAAGATCCTGAAACTGATGCAAAGCGCATCACACAGTCTAACGGTAAAGTGGGCAAAGAAGAATATCTAATCATGCTTGCTGCTTGTACCCACCTTGGCTGTATTCCAGTTGGGGTTAATGAGTCTGGTTACTTGGGCGAGTACGGCGGCTGGTTCTGCCCTTGCCACGGTTCACAATATGATACAGCTGGTCGTATCCGTAAGGGTCCTGCACCGAAAAATCTTGTGATTCCTCCGTACCTTTATACATCTGATACAATTGTGAAGATTGGATAATTAATATGAGCGGTCCTTCTAAATATGTTCCGCAAAGCGGCTTTGAAAAATGGATTGACAAACGTCTTCCTCTTGTGCGCTTTGCCTATGATACAATGATTGATTTCCCAACACCAAAGAACCTTAACTATTGGTGGACTTTTGGTGCAGTTCTTGCAATTTTCCTTGGGATTCAGATTGTAACCGGTATCGTCCTTGTGATGCACTACATCCCTGCTACTGACCGTGCATTTATGTCAATTGCACACATTATGCGTGATGTTAATTATGGCTGGTTAATCCGCTATATGCACATGTCTGGTGCTTCATTCTTCTTCCTTGCAGTTTACTTGCACATTTTCCGTGGTCTTTACTATGGTTCATATAAAGAGCCTCGTGAAGTATTGTGGGGCCTTGGCGTTATCATCTATCTTTTGATGGTTATGACTGCATTCATGGGTTACGTTCTTCCTTGGGGACAAATGTCTTTCTGGGGTGCGACCGTTATCACCAACCTAACTTCGGCAATTCCTTTTGTCGGTGAAAGCATTCACAATTGGTTGCTTGGTGGTTTTGCGGTTGATCAACCAACCTTGAACCGCTTCTTGTCACTACACTATTTATTACCATTCGTAATTTTGGGTGTGGTTGTTCTTCACATTTGGGCATTGCACGTACCTGGCAACAACAACCCAACTGGTGTTGAAGTTAAAGACGTGGAAAAAGAAACCCTTCCATTCCACCCATATTACACTATCAAAGACGCATTCGCGATTTTGGTATTCCTTATGGTTTACTTTGCATTCGTGTTCTTTGCTCCAGAAGCTTTGAACCACCCAGATAACTATATTCCTGCGAATAATCAGGTTACACCTGCGCACATCGTTCCTGAATGGTATTTGTTGCCATTCTATGCAATCTTGCGTGCGGTTGACTTTGATATCATCCCTGGCATTTTCACTGCTAAGCTTGGCGGCGTTATTGCAATGCTTGGTGCGATTTTGGTTTGGTTGGCACTTCCTGTGCTAGACAGCTCTAAAATCAAATCAATGCGCTACCGTCCATTGGCACGTATTTTCTGGTTCATCTGGATTGCAAACTTCATTTTCCTAGGAATTTGCGGCGCGATGCCTGCACAAGCTCCTTGGACTTGGTTGTCTAAAATCGGTCTTGTTTATTACTTCTTGTATTTCTTGGTAATTCTTCCGGTTCTTAGCAAGATTGAAAAACCAAAAACTCCTCCTGCATCAATTGCGGATTCAATTGCAGACGCACCAAAAGGTGAAGAGCCGAATCCAAATATTGTTGGCGTTGTTCAAAACTAAGGGTGATAGATATGCGTAAAATAATTACTTCAGTTGTTATAGCATTTGCTGCCCTTAGTGCGGGTACCGCATTTGCGAACACCGGTGCGGCAAAGCTTATGGATGCCGGTGGTTCTTATAATGGTCCATTCGGTCGTTTTGACCGTGCGCAATTGCAACGTGGTTTCCAGATTTATAAAGAAGTTTGCTCTTCTTGCCACTCTATGAACCAATTGCATTACCGCAATTTGGGCGATAAGTATGGTCCTTATTACGACCCTAAATATCCAAACCCAAATGATAACCCTGTAATCAAAGCAATTGCAAAAGGTTACACCATTAAAGACGTTGACGCGAACGGCGCACCTGTTGACCGTCCGGGCATTCCTGCGGACAAATTTGTTGCACCATTTGCAAGCGACTATGATGCAAAACAAGCAAACGGCGGCGCATTGCCACCTGACTTGTCTGTAATCACCAAAGCACGTCACGGCGGCGCAAACTATGTTTATTCATTGATGCTTGGTTATGACCATACACCTCCACACGATTTGGTTATCCCTGAGGGTAAATCATATAACCCATATATCGCGGGCGGTATTATTGGTATGCCAAAACAAATCGTTGACGATCTTGTGACCTATGCTGATACCCCTGAAAATAAAGGCGTTAAAGCAACCGCAGATCAAGAAGCAAAAGACGTTGCTGCATTCTTGACTTGGGCAGGTGACCCGCATCAGACAGAACGTAAATCTGCTGGTATCGCAACCTTGTTGTTCTTGTTCATCATGACCATTTTCACTTGGATGTCTTACCAAGCGGTTTGGAGAAATGTGAAACACTAAAGAACTCAACTTGCCACCTTCGGCACTTCGTGCCTCACTCAGCAAGTTGGATGAATTAGGAAAATAAAAATCGAAAAGCGTGGTTTCCGATTTTTATTTACATATAAACTAGAAAAGCCCCTCTTTTGAGGGGCTTTTTATTGAGGGTTATTGGGTTATTTGCCTTCTTCTAATAGCCAATCAATAAAGGCTGCTTGCAATGATGTGCGGGTTTTATTTGTGGGTTCAATTATTGCATAGCTTTGCCCAGACGAGATAAAGCCAAAGGGGGCGATTAATTCACCCGCCGTAAGTTCCGCCCGGGTTAGAATTGATGAGCTTATTACCGCGCCAATCCCCGCCACTGCCGCCGAAATCGCAGTCGAGGTATGGTCAAATTCAAAATATTGTTCCTCCATAACCTCATCAAGACCCATTGCTTTTTGCCAATTTTTCCATGAATCGTCATAGGTTTTATAAGAAATCTTGGGCAAGCGCATAATATCTGCGGGTTCTTTAATGTCACCCGATAGATTGGGCGACATTAAAACCCCGAAACTATATCGCAAAAAAGGTGTGACCCTATATCCTTCAAGCCCTTTTGAGCCGGTCATACGAATGGCAATATCATATTTATGGCTTTTAAAATCAACCTGTTCGTACGCTTCAAGAATATTCACGCTTACACCGCCATGTGAGGCATAGAATTTTGGTAAACGTGGGATAAGCCATTTAAGCGCAAATGTGCCAAGGCAAGAGACATTAAGAACATTACCGCCCTTCCCTGCATAGATTGCACTTTCGATAGAATCAAAAGCCCCTTTTAATGCCGCACCCAATTGCTTGCCATATGGGGTCAATACAATATCGCGACCAGATATATTATAAAGTCTATTCTCCATTGCTTCCGAAAGCGTTGATAATTGTTTGCTTATTGCACCCGCCGTAACCCCCAAATCATCCGCCGCCGCGTGAACGCTTCCGGTTCTGAACAAAGCCTCAAAGGCACGCAGCGCATTTAAGGATGGGATTTTTTGGCGTTTCATATGGTTTCTTTCGCTTCAATATCTTCTTTTATATAGCGTAAATAGATTGATGCTGCCAATGATAGGGCAACAATAAAGCACAAAATCAATAACATACTTATCAAATCGAAACGTGCCACAAGCAATGCACCAATTGTTGGTGCAAATGCCTGGGTAATTGCAATTGGGCGCGCCATTTTACCCATAAGCAAAGGATAGATTTTGGCGTCAAAAGTCTCTAGCGGTAATGTGCCGCGCGCAATAGATAAAACCCCAATCCCAGCACCATAAATCATTAAATACCAAAGTGCATTTTGCGGATTAATTCCAATCAACACCAAGCCAATAATAATCAAAATCAATGCTGCTGATACGCTAGTGATTGGGCGGATTTTATGACCAATGTTTAGCTCGATAAAACGTCCTGCAACTTGGGAAGGTCCAATTATTGCCGCCATTGCCACAGCAATATTAACCCCAATCCCCTGCCCTGAAAGCATATTAACAATATGCACCCCAATAATGGCGGCAACCAATGTTTCACACATGAAAAGTGAAGTAATAATCATAAGTTTTTGCTTGGTATTAATATCAAGTACCAATTGGGTAGGTTTTTGCCCGTGAATCTCATGCCATTTACCAGTCGGCAGAATGAAAAGATAAATCGGCAGACTTATAAAAATATGCAATGCCGCATATATTAAACACGCTTCTCGCCAACCAATTGAACGAACAAAATGCCCGCTTATTATCCAAAAAATCGTGCTGGCAAACCCGCCGCATAACGCGATTAGTGAAATCATCGGGCGTGCATCTTTGCCAAAGATCAAGCCCAATTGGCTAAAGACTGCATCATAAAGCCCAGAAGCCATTGCACAGCCCATAAAACCCCAACCAATGATATATATTGTCGCCGAATGACTATTCGCAATTATGATTAATCCAAACGCAAATGAAAGTGCGCTAAAAACCAATATTTGCCGCCCGCGTCCATGATTAATTAAACGCCCAACATGGGGGTAAATCAACGCACCACATAAAACCCCAAAAGTCATCCCAAACGACACAAGCGACAACGGCAAAGCCAAATCCCGCGCAATATAAGCCCCAAAGACCGTCAAAAGATATAAAGACGTCCCGAATGCAATTGTCTGTGCCAAGCCTAAAAAAAGCGAAATGACCAAATGCCTAAATGGTAACTTAAATATAACCAAAACAACCTCCAAAAAACCGGACGCTGTTAAGCCAAATGCAAAACAATAATAAGCGAGTTTTCAGGTAGCGATTGTTGAGTTTTTCTCAACAATATTCCCCCCAATACAAAAAAGCCCCCGACAAATCGGGGGCTTTCTAATTGATATGTAAATAAAAATCGGAAACCACGCTTTTCGATTTTTATTTTCCTAATTTCCTAAAACCCTGAGTGAGCATTACGGAGTAATGCGAGGGTGGGGTTTTAAGTTCTAATGATGCGCAAGAACCGCCAACAATAGCAATGCCACAATGTTGGTGATTTTGATCATTGGGTTAACCGCAGGGCCCGCAGTATCTTTGTACGGGTCGCCAACAGTATCGCCGGTTACAGATGCTTTATGGGCTTCTGAACCTTTCATGTGTTTATTACCATCTTTATCAATGAAACCGTCTTCAAAAGATTTTTTGGCGTTATCCCATGCACCACCGCCAGATGTCATTGAAATCGCCACGAACAAGCCGGTAACGATAACACCAAGCAACATTGCACCAACCGCAGCAAGCGCATTTTCTTTGCCCGCAATTGTATTAATTGCAAAGAAAAGAACGATTGGCGAAAGCACTGGAAGCAATGACGGAACAATCATTTCACGGATTGCCGCTTTGGTAAGAATGTCCACAGCGCGACCATAATCAGGTTTTGCTTTACGCTCCATAATGCCAGGGATTTCTTTGAACTGGCGGCGAACTTCTTCTACCACCGCGCCCGCAGCACGACCCACAGCAGTCATAGACCAACCACCAAACAAATATGGTAACAAACCACCGATTAGAAGACCCGCAACCACATAAGGGCTTGAAAGGTCAAACATACCGTCAACCACAACACCGTCAAAGAATTTGAACTGTTGTGGGTTTTCCGCAAAGTGGCGAATATCTGCGGTATATGCCGCAAACAACACTAATGCACCAAGACCCGCAGAACCAATTGCATAGCCTTTGGTAACCGCCTTAGTAGTGTTACCAACCGCATCAAGCGCGTCAGTAGTTTTACGAACTTCTGGAGGCAATTCAGACATTTCGGCAATGCCGCCCGCATTATCAGTTACTGGACCAAATGCGTCCAAGGCAACGATAATACCCGCAACCGAAAGCATGGTTGTGGTTGCAATCGCCACACCAAATAGACCAGCAATAGTAAAGGTCGCAATCATACCAGCAACAATAACAAGCGCAGGAAGTGCGGTTGATTCCATAGAAACCGCCAAGCCTTGGATTACGTTTGTACCGTGACCAGAAATTGATGCCTGTGCCACTGATTTAACCGGCGCATATTCAGTACCAGTATAATATTCGGTAATCCAAACAATTGCCGCAGTAACGATAAGACCAACCATACCAGACAAGAAGATTTGTGTTGCACCAACGGAATGACCGTCAGAAGTGGTAAGCGCGGTTGGAACCATATATTGGGCAACAAAATAAAGACCGATTGCCGACAATACGCCCGCCGCAATCAAACCTTTGTAAAGTGCACCCATAATGTTACCGCTTTTACCAAGTTTCACAAAGAATGTACCGATAATAGAGGTAACAATCGCCATCGCCCCGATGCCAAGTGGCAATGCCATCATGACATCTGCACCAGCTTCGCGGAAGAAGATTGATGCCAAAACCATAGTTGCCACCAAAGTTACCGCATAGGTTTCAAAAAGGTCGGCCGCCATACCCGCACAGTCACCAACGTTGTCACCAACGTTATCAGCAATTGTCGCAGGGTTACGAGGGTCATCTTCTGGAATACCGGCTTCAACTTTACCAACCATGTCGCCGCCAACGTCAGCGCCTTTGGTAAAGATACCACCGCCAAGACGGGCAAAAATTGAAATCAAAGATGCACCAAAGCTTAGGGCAACCAATGAATCAACAACAACCCGTGATGTCACTTCGTTTTTCAATACAGAAACTAGGATATAGAAATAAGAAGAAACGCCCAAAAGTGCGAGACCAGCCACCAACATACCGGTAACAGCGCCGGATTTGAACGCAAGGTCAAGACCACCTGCTAGGCTGTGACGTGATGCTTCGGCGGTTCTGACATTGGCGCGAACTGAAACCAGCATGCCGATATAACCAGCAAGACCAGATAACACTGCCCCTAAAACAAAACCGACCGCAGTTAGCGGCCCGAATAAAACAAATAGAACAATTGCCAATACAACACCAACCACACCGATTGTAGTATATTGACGGTTAAGGTAGGCATTTGCGCCTTCTTGAATTGCTGCGGCAATTTCCTGCATACGCTCGGAACCCGCACTCTTTTTTAATACAGATTGGATTGTGACAAACCCATATACAATCGCCACGATGCCGGCAGCAATCGCAGCAATCACCCCAGTGACATTTGCACCCATTTTATCTCCTCACTTTTGATACATATTATAATTTTTTTGCTCCCAGCGAGGTAACTCTTTCACGTTTTTTTTAATTTTGCAATTGCATACATTCACTAACTACACTGATTACATTAGTGTAGCTGATAATAAATTGCTTGATTTATAAGGATTTTCGGCTAGCGCTTCATAAATTGCACGTCTAATACATCAATCCGCGTCACTTTGACGCCAATTAATGCACCGCCAACTGCTGGCAAAAATTTTCTACTAAAATCGGCTTTGTCGAAATAATTACTCGGATTGCGAAGCGGAATCGGATTTCGCGATGCTTCGCGTACAATCGCATCTTTGACCAACATCATATTATTTCGCAAAATATTTGCCCCCCTATCATCGGCAGAGGTAACGACAATTGTCATAAATACATAATTTGCAAGACGACGGCCATTGGCAATAGGAACAACGACACCAGGAATTTCAACGGTTAAGGGGTTCGACATGACCCCTTCTTTTTTCTCTTCTGCAAAAGTTACACTAGGTAACATACTGCCCAATGCGGCAATTGCAGATAATGTGATAAAGTTGCGTTTTGAAATTTCGTGTCCCATAAGATTATTTTACGTTATAAAGTAAATAAAATTCTTAAAAATCACCAATTTTATGTGAAAAAGACAGATTATTTCGTTCAAAATCAATTTCTTTGCCATTTGATAGCAATTTAAGGCCGCCACTTTGCGTAATTTTGCCGATTTTTGAAATTTTCAAATCAGATTTTAAAATAGCCACTTCATTTTCCACAGGTGAGGTAAATAAAATTTGATAATCATCGCCAAAACTAATTAGTTCCAACATTGATTTCAAACATATTGCGTATTGATCCGCCTCTTTTGAATATGGGATTTGTTCAAGAATTAATTCCGCACCCAAAGCGCCAAGCATTTTTTGCAAATCACCCAAAAGACCGTCTGACACATCCATTGCCGCATTGGCATATTGCGCGATTAGGTTTGCGGCGTGAATTGGCTGCACCTTTGGGCGTTTATAATGTTCAATACATTTGGGATAATTATCAGGGTTTAGATTGCCCAAAAGGCAATCAAGACCAATTTTTGCATCGCCAATAACACCTGTTACATAGATATCATCACCAATTTGTGCGCCATTTCGCAAAATTGGCTTTTCACCAATGGCTTCACCAATTAGCGATAGCGTAAGCACCATATTACCATTGGTTACCGTGGTATCACCGCCGATGATTGGGAAATCGCCATATAATGCCTTGGCTTCGGCAATGCCTTTCACCAGTGATTTAATGGCGAAATCATCCATTTGTCGTGGCAAGCAAAGGTTTAGAAAGCCGGCACGTGGCGTGGCCCCTTTGGCAATAATGTCTGAAACATTGACCATAATTAGTTTATAGCCAACATCCTGCTGGGCATCACTTGTAAGGAAATGTGTGCCTTCAACAATTGTGTCGGTTGTATAGATTGCAGGCTTTTCAAATGTCGGTAAAATTGCAATATCGTCGGTGAAACCAATGGCGTTTTCATCCCCGCCACTTAAAGGCTTAAGGATTTCGGCGATGATTACAAATTCATCCATTTTTCAAATTATGCTTGTTGCTCACGGGCGCTTGCTGCCCCCGTTTCATTAGCGATTTTTTCCAAAATCCCATTAACAAAACCGGCATTTTTTCCATCGCCAAAAGACGCAATGATTGATACATATTCATTGATGATAACCGCAACCGGAATATTCAAATAATTCATCAATTCATATACCGCAGTACGCAATACAGAACGGGCAATCGGATCAATACGTTCAAGCGTCCAATCTTTGGCAAGACGCTTTTCAATCTGCGCATCAAGCATAATCAAATCTTCAGACGCGCTTTTTACAAGTTTGCCAAAGAATTCGCGATTGGCAAAAAGTGGTGCGTCACCGCTTTCGTCACCATCATCCAAATCATAGCGATCTGAAATACGGTATTCGTTAAATTCGCGCACCACATAATCAACGGGTTTTGCAGTCAACTCTATTTGATAAAGTGCCTGAACCGCCGCAAGACGTGCGCCGCGTAATGCCTGAATTGATTTTGAAACTACTGGCTTAGAAGTCATTAAACGCCCCCTTTATCAAGACGTTTTTTAATTTCAATAACGGTTATCGCCGCAACCGCCGCCTCTTTACCTTTGTTCTTTTGAGTGCGTGATGCACGTGCCAAGGCTTGTGCCTCATTCTCAACGGTCAAGATACCATTACCGATTGCCAAACCCTGCACCGTCATATCCATAATTGCGCGCGCACTTTCGGTACAAACATGGACATAATGCGATGTTTCACCACGAATAACGCAGCCCAAAGCAACATAGCCGTCAAAGTTTCTGCCGGTTGGTTTATGGCCCGAACGCTCCGCCGCCGCAATAATAGCAGGAATTTCCAAAACCCCAGGGGCGCGGACAATATCAAAATTAGAGCCATACGCCTTGATAACTTCAGAGGCACCAGCAATTAGTTCATCCGCAATATGGCGATAATAATCACCAACAACAAGTAAGATATTTAGTGGGTCTTTGGACATAATTTAAACCTTTCACTTGTCTTTATTGCTTTTGTTACCAAAGCTCAACCATCTATCAACATATCGTGCCAGAGGGTCAATTTCTAGGTTGATTTTTCTGCCAATAAAAGATTGCGACATATTTGTTACCGCCCAAGTATGCGGTATTATGTTTAATGTAAAATTAGTATCACTTACATCATTTACCGTAAGCGAAATACCATCAAATGCAATGGATCCCTTTTTGGCAATCAATGGCATTAATTCTTTGGGGGCAGAGGCAATAATAACATGGCTTTCGGCATCATTTGTTATGCTTTCGATATAGCCAACACCATCAACATGGCCCGAAACAATATGGCCACCTAATTCATCGCCGATTTTCAAACTTGGTTCAAGATTGACTTTGTCACCAATTTTCCAATCGCCCAAAGTGGTTTTGGCAATGGTTTCACCGGAAATTTGCACTTTCCAATAATTTTGGGCGCCACTTACCTGCCCGGCCTCAATGATGGTTAGACAAGTTCCATTATGGCAAACCGATGCCCCAAGCGTTAAGGCAGACAATGGGATTTCACCATTAAAAGTAAAAATCCTATCGCCTTCAAGATTTTCGATATTTTTTAATTCGCCTTGGGCAACAATAATTCCGGTAAACACTATTTCTTAACCTCAAAAACGCGCAACAAGTCGCCGTCTAATTCAATTTGTTTTATTTGCGTCAATTTTATAACTTGTTCAAGGTTTTCAAAACCTAAATTGGCAAAAACATCAACCCCATCACCGCCAATAATTTTCGGCGCAAAAAACCAATATATATAATCAACCAAGCATTGTTTTAAAAAACTTGCCGCAAGCCTGCCGCCAGTTTCAAGCATTAGTTTTCGTAACCCCAAATTACCCAAAATTTCTAATGCTTGTGGGATTGATAACCCATATTCGTCACACCCAATACCATAAAGCTGCACATTATCCCCAAATCGATTTTCGCCATTCTGTGCAATATCTTTGTCAAAGAAAATAATTGTTTTTCCGCCAATGGCTTGATTTACAATATTATAGTCATTTGGTGTCTGAAGTTTGGAATCAAAAATAATTCGCGCCGGCATTTTTGCAGGCAAACAATCAACCCCACGTATATTAAGATTGGGATTGTCTTTTAAAACCGTTCCAATTCCGCAAATAATACCATCGGAATTTGCACGCAATGTTTGCACATCGGCACGCGATTTTTCATTGGTAATCCATTTGCTTTGCCCGTTTTTAAGCGCAATTTTACCGTCAAGTGACGTCGCCAGTTTAAGATAAATTTTTGGGCGCATTATTTAGCCAATTTAATTATTTTGCAGGCGTTTTATCCTGTTCAAGGACGTGTTTCAATTCATCTTCAATAAAACGATTAAAATCTTCTGGTTTAGAAAAATCACGATATACCGAAGCATAACGCACATAACCAACAGGATCGGTTTGCGCCAATGCCTTCATGACATATTCGCCCACAACCGTAGTTGAAAACTCACTCTCGCCAGTTTTTTCAAGTTCACGGCTAATGGAATTAATCAGCTTGTCGAGGGTTTCATCAGAAATTTCACGTTTTCTAAGGGCAATCGACAATGATTTATGAAGCTTGTCATAGGAAAAGACTTCTTTGGTTCCATCACGTTTGATAACTTTTAATTCGCGCATTTGCACGCGTTCAAACGTTGTGAAACGGGCATCACACTCCGGACACTGTCGGCGCCGTCTTATTGCCGCCCCGTCTTCTGTGGGGCGGCTATCTTTAACGATTGTATCAGTGCATTTACAAAACGGACAATGCAATTTTTATCCTATCAATAGATTGGGAATTTTTGGCAAAGTGCCTCAACTTCCTGCTTAACTTTCGCTTCAATAGCTTTATCACCTTCTGGTGAATTTACCAAGCCATCTAACACTTCAACGATTTTTTGACCGATGAATTTAAACTCATCTTTACCAAGCCCACGCGAAGTACCAGCAGGAGAACCCAAACGAATACCAGATGTAACAGTTGGCGGCGCAGAATCAAACGGCACACCATTTTTGTTACAAGTTAGATTTACACGACCAAGCGCGTTTTCAGCATCACGACCAGTTAGTGATTTAGGGCGCAAGTCAACCAAAACAACGTGGGTATCGGTGCCACCGGAAACCAAATCATAGCCACCTTCTTTGATGGTTGACGCAAGGATTGCCGCATTTTCAACCACATTTTTAGCATAGGTTTTGAATGATGGCTGCAACGCTTCACCAAATGCGACTGCTTTGGCGGCAATTACGTGCATCAATGGACCACCTTGGATACCTGGGAAGATTGCAGAATTGATTTTCTTGCCAATATCTAAATCATTTGAAAGCACCATACCGCCACGTGGACCACGAAGGGTTTTGTGGGTTGTTGTGGTTACAACATGTGCATATTCAAGCGGGTTGGCATGCGCACCACCGGCAACAAGACCAGCAAAGTGTGCCATATCAACCATGAAGAAAGCGCCAACTTCATCGGCAATCTCACGGAATTTTTTGAAATCAATTGTACGAGGATATGCAGAACCACCAGCAATAATAAGTTTTGGTTTTGCTTCTTTTGCGGTCTCAAGAACTTTGTCATAATCAATCAAATGATTATCTTCACGAACACCATAAGAAACAACATTAAACCATTTACCAGACTGGTTAACTTTTGAACCGTGGGTAAGGTGACCACCGGCCGCCAAATCAAGCCCCATAAAAGTATCACCAGGTTTTAATAGCGACATGAATACAGATTGGTTTGCTTGTGAACCTGAATGCGGCTGTACGTTTGCATATTGGGCATTGAACAATTGCTTTGCACGTTCGATGGCAATATTTTCAACAATATCAACACATTCGCAACCGCCATAATAGCGTTTACCCGGATAGCCTTCAGCATATTTATTAGTAAGAACCGAGCCTTGAGCCTCTAAAACTGCTTTTGAAACAATATTTTCAGATGCAATCAGCTCGATACCTTCTTGTTGGCGGTGTGCCTCTTGTTCGATTGCTGTGAAAATATCCTTATCTCTTTGCGCAAGATCCGCAGAGAAAAAACCGTTCAGTTCGTCTGAAATATATGATGACAATTTAACTATCCCCTGAAATTAACGTGGATTCGTGAAAACCCTCTCAGAACCATGTAAAAGGCACGCAGCCTTTGATACAAATCGCCCCTCTAATAGCGTTATAGCCAGAATAAACAAGATTTATTTTCGTTTTTCATTGTTTTTTGCAAACTTTTTCTAATTACCCTATTTACAGAATAAAAATTTGTTTTACATTCCGCCTCGATTAACGAATTGATTAATATATTAAATATTTAACTGATAATTATACTTGTTGGTAACTTATTTATGTCTTAGTCATTCAAGTCAAATAGAGAAGCTTATCTTTGTCGCAACACAAAATATGTGGGTGTGCAATTTTTTTATTGTATGCTGCGTTCAAGAACAGAAATATAATTAGATAAGATTTTTTCATATTTATGGGGTTAATGGATTTGGACTTCCTCCAAATCTATCGTGTATTTTGTTGAGGGAAATATGACAGAAACTAAAACAAACCAGAAACTGGAATTGTTGGACATGACGACGACCATCGTTGCCGCATATGTCGGCGCAAATCCTGTTTCAATGGATGCCATTCCTACGCTTATCGCATCAGTTAAAAAAGCGCTTAGCAGCGAATTAGATGTCGAAAGCGATAAAAGTGGTGATAAGTTAAAACCGGCAATAAGCATCAATAAATCTGTTACAGACGATTACATTATCTGCCTTGAAGATGGTAAAAAGCTTAAAATGTTGAAACGTTACCTACGTTCAAACTATGGCCTTAGCCCAGAAGATTATCGCAAGCGTTGGGGTTTGCCTGCTGATTATCCAATGGTTGCACCAAACTATGCTGAAAAACGTTCAAACTTTGCCAAGAAGATTGGCCTTGGGCGCGGTGTTCGCGGCAAATAATATTCAAAAAAGGGTGGCATTGCCACCCTTTTTTATTTCCTAATTTACTTTGGACCAAACTTCCTTGTCGCAGACACCGTCTCCGGCAACGCATCCTTTTATTTCAAGTTTGCTCTGATTTATTGTGACCGTTCCATTAAATGTCATGAAGCCAGGCATTGAAGGGTGCTTCATGCCCTTTCCTTTCCATACATTTGGGCCGGTGGTTTTCATACCGTGGCACATTTCAAAGCCGACCTTTTTGCCTTTGGTAATTTTGCAAAATAAGCCATTATTTACAACTTTTACCTCGACAATGTCGCCATTAGGACGCTTCCAATTTCCGGTTTCATCACCTGCGATTGCCGGAATGGCGAATAATAAAATAGCTGCTGCGGGGATAAGCATTTTTCTCATAGTCAAACCTCCATTAAAGCAATGGCCAAGGTTTGCCGAAACGTGAAAATCTCTCTTAGCCATGCATTGAACAGTCTTCAAATAGGCAGAAGGCTTGGTAATTTTTTAGCAAATGTTACAAGAATATTCTATTATTAGGATGCGTAAATATTGCTTTTTAAACACGGCAAATCGTCACACCTTTTATGGTATTAAACGCCCCGTTTTTCGAGCATCATAAGTAATTTTCTTTTGGCAAGTTCCATCTGGTGCCCACGTGCAGTATTCGCAGGAGTCGTTACCGCAACCTCAAGACCAGTCAAAGAATCGACCGCCCGAACTTGGGTATAATTACCAATGTTCACAAATTCAAAATAAAACTCGCGCCTATCATTCATAGACGCGAGCTTAACATAGATATTTCTTATTAAAAAGAATTATTTAAGCCGCCTTGGCAATTTTCAAACGACCAAAGGCTTCTGATACTTTGCGAACCAACTCATCGCACAATTCATCAGTGTGAAGTGGGGTTGGGGTAAAGCGCAATCTTTCCGTACCGCGTGGAACGGTTGGGAAATTAATCGGCTGCACATAAATATCATATTCTTCAAGCAACAAATCAGAAAGCTGTTTACATTTAACCGCATCGCCAACAAAAAGTGGCACGATATGGCTGGTTGAAGTTTCCATAATCGGAAGACCCGCATTGCGGAACGCATCTTTTAAATATTGTGCCTGACGTTGGTGCTGTGCGCGAAGCTCACGACCTTTTTCAGATTTCAAGATTTGCACGCTTTTCAAAACGCCCGCAGCCAGAACTGGTGCAAGTGAAGTTGTAAAGATGAAACCTGGCGCAAGAGAACGAATAGCATCAATAATGGTGGCGTTGGCAGTGATATAGCCCCCCATCACGCCAAACGCCTTTCCCATTGTGCCTTCAATAATATCAAAGCGGTGCATAAGGCCATCACGCTCGGCAACGCCGGCACCGTGTTCGCCATACATACCAACGGCATGAACCTCATCAAGATAGGTCATTGCGTTGAACTCATCCGCAAGATCCAAGAATTCTTTCATTGGCGACATGTCGCCATCCATTGAATAAACGCTTTCAAACGCAATCAATTTAGGTGCAGATTGCGGCGCTTTTTCAAGCAATGAACGCAAATGCGCAACATCATTATGGCGGAAAATACGTTTTTCACAGCCAGAACGACGAATACCTTCAATCATTGAAGCATGATTTGATTCATCAGAGAAAATAATACAGCCAGGAAGAATGCGGGCAATTGTTGCCAAGGTCGCATCATTTGAAACATAACCAGATGTAAACAACAATGCAGCTTCTTTTTGGTGAAGGTCCGCAAGTTCACGTTCTAACATAGTATGGTAATAGGTGTTACCAGAAATATTGCGGGTTCCGCCGGCACCAGAGCCAACATCATCAAGCGCCTCACGCATTGCATCAAGAACCTCATCATTCTGGCCCTGACCCAAATAATCATTTGAACACCAAACGATAATATCCTTTACGCCCGCGTCCGTATAATAACGCGCGTGTGGGAAATTACCTTTATAACGTCTGATATTGGTGAAAACGCGATACCGTCCTTCATCTTTGATTTCAGAAACAGCATTTGCAAAAGCGTTGTTATAATCCATACCTCATGGGGACTACGGTCCCCCTCCCCGCTAATTCAACATTTCTTTAGCATATAATAACAATGAAAAGAAATTACCTTGACGCAAAATGTCGCAGGTTAAAGCTTTAGCGCAATGCAGCTCTGTAAATAAAGGCTAATTTGCACCAAATTTGCCAAATAACAGACCTAAAGCAAGCTAAAAAAACGAAAACCCCCGTTCATCACGAGGGTTTTAAGTTTATTTTATTATTTTTGCAATCCGGCAACCAGAAAAGATTGCCGCATCGGTGTAAACATTAAATATCTTTAAAGTTTGAATTTTACCTGATCAGACCAGAAACGTTCCAATCGAAGTAAAGTTTTGTTGGATGCGCTAAGCGAATCCGCATCGATGCCCCCCACCGGTGTTACTGTATTCGCCTGACGGTTAAACATAACCTCAAGCTGTTCACGAACTGCATGGCCATTTTGTGTTAGACGTAATTTTAATTGGCGTTTGTCGTGATTTGATTTTTTGCTTTCGACATAATTAAGTTCGTGCAATTTTTTAAGATTGTAAGAAACGTTTGAACCAAGATAGCAACCTTTTGCGCGCAACTCGCCCGCAGACCATTCATCCGCACCAATATTATAAATCAATAGCGCTTGTACTGGGGTTAATTCCTCATGACCAGAACGGTCAAGTTCGTCTTTTACAACGTCCAAAAGCTGTCTATGCAAACGTTCAACCAACGCAAGCGATTCTTTATAAGTAGAAACTTGTTCAACCGCATCGGTTTTTTTAACTTCGTGTCCGCCGATATAGTCGCTTAAGAGAACCTCGCTCTTAATAGGGGTTGCCCCCAAAGATTTTACCACACCCATTTTATACCCCTGTCAATTTCTTCGACATTTATTATTTCATTGTTCTAGCAAAAAATGTCTAAAATCTATTTAAAGGGGCATTAACCTTTGACTAAGCATAGTTTTTATGAATGATAAATAAATCCTTACCCACCGGTTACTTTTGCAATAATACGTTTATTTTCAATGCACTAGATATCGAACAAGCACTATAAAACCACCAACAAACACAACAAGCGTTAAGGGGCGCATTAACCTTTAGGCCAAATTGCCATTAACTATGTTTCAATTCGGTACAAATTTTAATAAATTTTGAAGCAAATTTTTTCGATAAGTGAATAATTTTATTATATTTATTCACCCGTTTACTGCTTTTACTGCAATATCTGCAAAATCGCAGAAGAAACCATCAATTCCCACATCCAAAAATTGCTTAATTTCGGTCACTAAATCACCGTGATGGCGCAAATATAGTGGTGAAAGGCTGCTACCTTGGTGCAATTCATCGGCAAGGAAGTAGTTTTCGGCGCGGAATGTCCATGGATGAAGTTTAATTCCAAGTTCGTGGCAATCGGCAACCAATGTTGTTGGCGGCAATGATTTATTATTTTTATCACGCGGGATAATCATGGTTTTTTCAGGACCAATACCATAGGCATAGGTGGCAATTTCTTTTAGACCATCAGGGGAAATCATTTGGTGATAAGTTGTTGTGAAACCGCTTTGGTTATCCCACGGCCCACCCTCTGCGGACATAAGCTGGATTAGTTTTACCTTTGTCTTTTTGCCAAGGCGTTTTAAATTCTCAACCTCAAAGCTTTGGATAAAGATTGGTGCATCGGCGCTATTTAATCCAAACTTATCGATAAGCGATAATAAGGGTTCATCAAAATCAAGATTCTGGGTTAAAAAATATGATGGATGCTTGGTTTCAGGGTAAACGCCAATTTCGCGCCCATTTTCATTTGATGCTTTTTCACGAAGCTCCAAAATTTCTTCAAAGGTTGGGATTGCAAACTGCCCGTCATATTTTGTGTTTTGCGGGCGCAATTGCGGTAATCTTTCTTTGCAACGCAATGTCTTGATTTCTGCAAGGGTGAAATCTTCGGTGAACCAACCTGTTAGCTTTTCACCATCAATAGTTTTTGAGGTTTTACGATTTGCAAATTCGGGTTTTTCGGCAACATCTGTGGTGTCGCTAATATTGTTTTCGTGGCGGCAAATTAAGTGACCATCTTTAGTAAAAACCAAATCAGGCTCGATAAAATCGGCGCCCATTTTAATTGCCAATTCATAAGACGCAATCGTATGTTCGGGGCGATAACCAGATGCACCACGGTGTGCAATGATAATTGGTTTTTTATAATTGATTTTTTGCACCACTTTACTTCCCCCATCTGCTTTTGCGGCATCGTTAACGCCCGCCATTGCAACAATCGCCAAAGAATGCGTAATTAACTGTCTTTTTGTAAGTTTCATATTGAATTCTTTTCGAGAATGTTACAACATTTTATAATTAATAAACGAATGGATAATAAATGAAAACCATATCATCATTTCTACTTGGCGTAACCTGTGCCAGCCTTGTATCGGGGGCGGCATTTGCACAATCAAGCAATTCAAACAAATTCTTGGCATCAAAACAATTCGGCGAAGCTACCAAATATTTGGCAGAAGATTTTGACAATATTGTAAAAGAAACCATCAATTTAACAGAAATTCCTGCGCCGCCATTTAAAGAAACTGAACGTGGTAAATATTTCCAAACGCTTTTGCAAAGCGCCGGCCTAGAAGATGTTGAAACCGATGCGGTTGGTAATGTTATGGGGCTTTATAAAGGCAAAAAACATGACAAGGTTTTGGTGGTTGCCGCCCACCTTGATACGGTTTTCCCTGCCGGTACTGATGTTAAGGTAAAAATTGATGGCAATAAATACAAGGCCCCCGGCATTGGTGACGATACCGTAAGCCTTGCGGTAATGGTATCATTAATCAAGGCAATCAAGGCCAGTGGTATTCAAACCCAATACGATATTCTTTTTGTCGGCAATGTTGGCGAAGAAGGCCCTGGCAATTTGCGCGGCACAAAATACCTATTTAATGAGGGAAAATATAAAGGGAAAATCAAATCCTTTATTTCGCTTGAACCCGGTGCCGCGGGCGATATTACCGATGCGGGCATTGGTTCAAAACGCTATAAAGTTGATTTCAATGGCCCGGGTGGCCATTCGTTCGGCGATTTTGGCATCGTTAGCCCGGCCTATGCAATGGCGGACGCAATTACCAAATTTACCGAATATCCCAATGAGTTAAAAAACCAAACCACATATAATGTCGGCATTGTCGAAGGTGGCACATCGGTTAACTCAATCCCATTCAAAGTTTCAATGACGGTTGATATGCGCTCGGCCTCTGCTGATGATCTTAAACAACTTGATGATTATTTTGTTTCCGTCCTTCCCAAGGCGGTAGAGAATGAAAATTCAAAACGCAGCACTCGCAAGGGCGAAATTTCATACAAGGCCAATATAATTGGTGAAAGGCCGGTTGGTAAAACCGCACACGATACCGAAATTTTCAAAATCACCGAAGGTGTTTATAAAAAATTTGGTTATCCGCTTACCACTTCGGCAAGTTCAACCGATTCCAACGTGCCAATGTCATTGGGCATCCCTGCCCTTACCCTTGGTTCAGGTATCGAAAGCTTTAATGCCCACTCACCAGACGAATATTTGGTGATTGAAAAAGAAAAGAACTTAAAGGCAATTGCGGCAAATCTGGCAATTGTGGTTTTGAACGCGAATTAAAATAATGCCTTTCTGCTTCCCCACAAGGGTGAAGCAGCCCCCTCCAACTTGCTTCGCAGCCACCTCCCCCGCTAACGCAGGGGAGGACAAAAATTGCGCCCATGATCCCCTGTTTACGGGGGAGCTGTCACGATTTATCGTGACAGAGGTGGCAAATCCTTAATCCATCTATCCCCACCTGAATAAATGCCATTAATATTCATGCGTAGTTAGTTTGGCTGAATTAATTAGTGCGGTTTTGGTATATCAGGAAATGTCAGGTTTTTTGGCGGTGTTAAATTTGGTGGATGTCAACAAATGTCAACATTTTGGCGGATCGCATAAAAAAGGTCACGAAATAAACATAATGCATTGATTAATAATGATTTAGCTTAAAATATGCATTGTTACAAATTGTTAAAAACGCTTAAAATTATAGGCAAAATGATTGTATGGTTTGAATTACACAATTTGGGGGCAAATTTGGATTATAAATTTATGTTGACATATCATAAAAAAAGTTGCGGTCGGGCAACAAAAGTTCTAATCGCACTTTATCTTTAAAAGGCAATTTATATGACCCAATACTTCCCTGATTTTCGCCCTCGTCGTACACGTTCACAAGATTGGTCACGCCGTTTGGTGCGTGAAAAAACCTTAACGCGGGATGATTTAATCCTTTCGTTGATTGTACATGATGGGGAAGATGCACCACAACCAATTCCATCAATGCCGGGCATATCCCGCCATTCATTAAAAGGTGCGGTTGAACAGGCAAAAATCGCGGCTGATTTGGGCATTCCTATGATTTCGGTTTTCCCACACATTAATCCCGCAAAAAAAGATGAATTGGGAACAGAGGCATTCAATCCAGATGGGCTTATCCCGCAATTCATCGCCGAAGTTAAGGCAAAAGTGCCAAATATTGGGGTTATGTGCGATGTCGCACTCGATACCTATACCTCACACGGTCATGACGGTTTAATTGATGAAACCGGATACATGCTTAATGACGAAACCACCGAGGCATTGGTTAAACAGGCACTAGCCCAAGCCGAGGCCGGTGTGGATGTGGTTGGCCCATCCGATATGTGTGATGGCCGTATTGGTGCAATCCGCCAAGCATTAGAAGAGAATGATTTTATCAACACCAAAATCATGGCCTATGCCGCAAAATATGCGTCTGGCTTCTATGGTCCTTATCGTGATGCCGTTGGTTCAAAAGGTGCCTTAAAGGGCGATAAAAAGACCTATCAAATGGATCCACTTAATAGTGATGAGGCATTGATAGAAGTGGCAATGGACATTGAAGAAGGCGCAGATATGCTTTTGGTAAAACCTGGCTTGCCTTATATTGATGTTTTACGCCGCATTAAAGACGAATTCAAAATGCCAACTTTTGCATTCCAAGTTTCAGGTGAATACGCAATGTTGGAGGCGGCGATTGCCAATGGCTGGCTTGATGGTGAACGCGTGCGCATGGAGGCATTACAATGCTTTAAACGTGCGGGTGCAGATGGCATTATAACTTATTGGGCTATTGAGGCCGCAAAAAGACTTGGTGCGTAAGGTTTTACATGAAGAAAATCATCTTTTTAACCAGTGCAATTATTTTATCTGGCTGTCAAAGCCCAAATATCGAGGCGGCAAAACCAATGGAACAACAACCAAACATTGGCGGGCCAATTGTTGGCGGTGATAGTGATGCGCATGGCTGCAAAGCCTCTGCGGGTTATACATGGTCCAACACGCGGAATACTTGTGTCAGGGTTTGGGAAGTTGGCATCAGGTTAAAGCCAGTAAATACCTCAAGCACCTATGATTACATCATAATTCGCAATGGTAATGATGGCCCGATTGAGGTATTTGGCGAAGGTTTTAATGCAACCGTATTTAATGGCAAAAACCCGATGTGGTATGATGATAATAAACAACATATCATAAGAATTATGACACCAATTACCGGAAAACAGGTTTTGGTTCTTTGCAAAATCGAAGCAAACGGTAACGAAGTTGCAATCGCACAAACAGAGCTTGATTAATTTTTGCTGCAAAAGTGGGTTTTAAAAACCTAAACTTAACTAATTCATTGCATATTGCCCATAATTCAGGGAATTAATATGTCAGCAAATAGTAATCGACCGATTATTATCAAAAAGGTTAAAAAGGTTGCGGGCGGTCACCATGGTGGCGCGTGGAAAGTTGCGTATGCCGACTTTGTGACCGCGATGATGGCTTTCTTCCTTTTGATGTGGTTGATTAACACAACTTCACCTGAGCAAAAACGCGGTATCGCCGATTATTTTGCCCCTGCTTCACTTTCGGCTACAACATCTGGCGCCGGTGGTATTCTTGCGGGTACTGCGCTTGGTGAATCGGGCGCAATGCAACAAGGTTCAACAGCTGTGACTGATGACAAGGCAACACCTAATGCCAATGGTGAAACCTCTGGCTCAACTGGTGAAGATTCCGAGGCATCACAACAAGAAAGCGCTGATTTCCAGCAAGCGGAAATTTCACTGCGCCAAGCATTACAAGATTTACCAGAGCTGGCACAGCTTTCAAACAATATTATTGTTGACCAAACCAAAGAAGGTCTGCGCATTCAATTGGTTGACCAAGAAGGCCGCCCAATGTTTGAACCAGGCTCAACCGAACCAAATGACCGCGCCAAGGTTTTGCTACGCGCCGCATCACGGGTAATTATGCAATTGCCAAACCAGATTATTATTTATGGTCATACTGATGCCTCCCCTAATAATGACCCTAATAATTCAAATTGGGAAATTTCAACTGCACGCGCCAACGCCGCCCGCAGGGTTTTAGAATCGACAGGCATTCCTGATGAGCGCGTTTCACAAATCGCTGGCAAAGCGGGTACAGAGCCATTGTTTCCAGATGATCCGTACCAACCTGCAAACCGCCGCATTGCCATCGTATTAAAACGAGCATCACCGCCATTGCCGGGTAACCCATCACTATAAAATAATATATTGATTTCTTATGCGTTTAATGCGTAATATGCTGTCAAAAAGAAGCATAGAATGACCACAGGTGAGAATAGTTTTTTTGGCATTGGCGCCGGAACGAATATTAAATTTTATCTTACCACGCCCCAAATATGTCCCTATCTTGGCGACAGGTTGGAGCGTAAGATTTTTACGACATTAAACGACCTTAATGCCAATGCCCTTAATGAAGCGCTTACCCATGCGGGTTTCAGGCGCTCGCAAAATATTGCTTATCGTCCATCTTGTGACATGTGCTCGAAATGCGTTTCGGTTCGTGTAATCGCGAATGATTTTGTTTTTGATAAAAAGTGGCGACGCATTATCGAAAAAAACAAAATGCTTGTTGCCACTGAGTGTCTGCCTATCGCAACCGAAGAACGCTATGAACTTCTAACCAAATATCTTGACACCCGTCACCTTAACCAAGGTATGTCAGGCATGAATGGCGATGATTTTATCGCTATGCTTGAGGAATGTGTCGAAAGCACAAGGGTTTATGACTATCGCCTTGCCGCCGATTGTGAAATGGGTAAAAAAGGGCAATTAATTGCCTGCTGCTTGATTGATGAATTAAGCGATGGTCGTTCACTGGTTTATTCATTTTTCGACCCAGACTATAAGAAACAATCTTTGGGCAGCTTTATAATCCTTGATCAAATTATCCAAACCCGCATTGCGCGCAAGCCATATGTTTATCTTGGCTATCTAATCGATGGCTGTGATAAAATGGAATACAAAGCCCGCTTTAAACCACTTGAGGCATTGGGACTACAAGGTTGGGGCAAGATTTAACAAATCTCAAACATGGTTAATATTTATTAACCAAATCAGCAAATACTGATTCCGTAAAAGAAGTTTCCTTTATTTACGGGGGTTTTAATGCGACTAAAGAATTTAGTTACACTTGCAATAATCAGCAGCGCGGCAATTGCAACCAATGCAATGGCAGACGGCTATTCATCGCCTTGGATTTTTTCATCATCAATCGGCACAGAAGTAAGCGCCCAAGGTACTGTCGTTAATGACGGCATCGGAACCGCCACCGACCTAAGTGCATATAATGCGGCATATACTTCAAGCATCGTACAAATGCGCGGTCGTAAATATGATGATATGTATAAAACCAATATTCATACATCATTCGAAGTTCGCTATGCGCTTTCAAACCTTACCGAAGTATTTGGCTCGATTGGTTATACCAATGCCTCTGCCAAAGATAATGTGCAAATGGGTTGTTTAGTAAGCGTTGCGGCAAGTGGTGTTTGCGATACCAACCTAACCGGAAGCGCTAACGATCTTGAACAGTATATGCTCGAACTTGGCTGGCGTCAGTGGTTTGGTGGTAATTGGGTTAAAAACCCAATCAAGCCATATTACGCGGTTCATGGCGGCGTGGTTTACACCAAAGAAGTTTCAGTTGATATGAAAGCGGGCGCAAACTCACTTGGCAAAATGAAGCTATTTGATGATGGCGTAACCTATACTGCCGGCGCTGATTTGGGTGCATCATATACCTTATCTGATAGCATGGAACTAGCGGCAGAAGTTGGTGTACGATATAATTCACCGCTTAAGAAAAATAGCGCGAATAATTGTACTTACGGCGTTTGCGGAACCAATGACGTTAAGGGTCAGGTTACAATTCCAATCGCGGTTCGCCTTAATACTGTATTCTAATTTTGAAACCCACCAAATTAAAAAACCGCCAAAGCAATTTGGCGGTTTTTTTGTATTTAAGCACTATAATTTGGATAATCCAAATCAAATTGTTTCAAAGTCTTTTTGGAAACAAGGCGCCGCCATTTTTCATATAGTTTCACCTTAGCCCACGATAAATCAAGCATTTCTGGGCGCGCCAATATACAATTGAATTTACGGTGATGGTCGGTGGTAAAAAATGTGTCGCTATCTGCCTCAAGCAGGAATTCATTTTCTTCTGGCGCAAAACTAAAAACTGGGGAATCGTATTTTGCATTCCAAAACAAGATTATTTTTTTATTCACTTTGAACGAAACACTGTCCCACGACATCCCTTCCGAAACATCGGGCAAAGACAATAAAAATTGACGTATATCGTTTAATGTAACCATCTTTATAAAATATCATGCAATAGGTTTTTATCAATCGATTTAATTTGACAAGTAATCTCGAAATTTTTACAAATATCTGACAACTATCAGGGGATTAAAATGGAAATAAATTTAAATGGAAAAACCGCATTAGTTACCGGCTCTACCAAAGGCATAGGCTTTGCAATTGCCAAATCATTGGCAAACTCTGGTGCAAAGGTAATAATCAACGGCCGTACAGATGATGCCGCCAATAAGGCAAAGGCAGAAATTTTGGCATCTAACCCAAATGCAAATATTGAGACAGCACCATTTGATCTTGCATCGCCAAAAGGCGCACAAGAATTATTCACGGCATTTCCAGATATTGATATTTTGGTCAATAATTTGGGGATTTATGGCACAATTCCCTTTACCGAAATTTCCGATGATGATTGGATGAATATTTTAAATGTAAATGTGGTTTCGGGTGCGCGCCTATCGCGTTTTTACCTCCCTAAAATGATGGAAAAGAATTGGGGGCGGATTATCTTTATTTCCTCGGAATCTGCGATAAACATCCCTGACGATATGGTACATTATGGTACTTCAAAAGCTGCGATGCAGGGGCTTGCACGTGGGATTGCCAAAGTTGCCAAAGGTTCCGGTGTTACTTGTAACACAATCCTGCCTGGCCCAACCATGACAGAAGGTGTTGCAGAATTCCTACAGAATGTAATGGGTGGCGATGGAAAATCACTTGATGAATTGGGTCGTGAATTTGTGGCAAAACACCGCCCAAGCTCTTTAACCGGGCGATTTGCTGATCCACAAGAAGTTGCAAATCTTGTTACCTATGTCGCCTCCCCCCTATCGTCCTCGACCACTGGCGCGGCATTAAGGGTTGAAGGCGGCATAGTTGAAAGTTTGATTTAACCGGATATCCGTTTTGATTGTCGCCCCGAAACGGGCTTGCCTTTTGACTTTACTGCAATCGGCTGGCTAGTTTTCGGGGCGTTTGTTTTGCGTATTTCAGCCAATAGGATAAGCAGCATTATCGCGCTTCTTTTTTACTGGAATGTCGTCTTTTGACATATTCACAATCGCCTGAACCGCCGCCGGAACTTCAAGTTCAATACGTTGATAATCAGAACCATCACGGGATCTGCTAACAAAGCCATATTCAATCAAATAACGCCTTATTAACGCCGCATCGCCAAAGGAATGAAGGCCGTTTAAATACTTGCTAAAGGCAATTTCATTAAATTTGGCATTTTGCGGAATCCGTGACCAAAAGAACCACAAACATAACTCACGGTGCGATTCTTTAGGGGGAAAGCGCATTAACACCAGATTATTATCAAAATATTTGGTTATTTTCTTAAGCGCGTCTTGATTGGGTTTATCAACCGTAATTGGCGCATCATTTGGTGCGTTTGCAGCCCGAAAATGTTGAAAGTTTTTATATCCCGCACCACGGGCAAGAATATTCAAAACCTCAAGATGGGATGGGGTTTGGTTGTCGTCAATTTCTTTTTTAATATGTTTGGCAAGTGCCGATATATCGGGCACACCAAAGGGGAATACTTCCTTGGTCATTGTTCAATTTCCGTTAAAGTGCCGAAACAATTGTGGTTGCCGTCTTGCAATATGGCACATAACCAGATTGAACATTAAAAAGCAGGTTTAGCCTATACGGCAACGCCTTGGTGAACTGCTGACCATGAGTGCCATATAATTCAAGCGATAAAATTTTTCAAGTATCAAAAACTTTTGATAAGCAAAAACAGACCGACGACGCCCAAAATCACCAAAGATGCCTTGGCATAATTACTATAAAATCCACTTTGTATAAGGCTTTTTACACTCTTTGGCATTGTTATAATCCACACACCTTTTGCAAGGCTCACCCATCCAAAGAGTGTTATAATAACGCGCCAATCAAAGCTAAAACGCGAATAAATCGAAACCGATGCCAAACCAACAAACAAGGTCATAAGCCCAATTGAAAACGATAATGCGCCAACATTTTCAAAATCATCAACCAATGTTTTCAGGCTATCTTTACGCAAAAGGAATATTGCCGAAAGGATAACCCCCATTCCGCCCCAAAAGCGTGCCAGAGAGTTTACTAATTCATATTCACTCATCTTTGCCTCCTATTATTACATATAATCTTATAGGCAAAAATTTTAAAGTAAATTCGGGCTAATAATTCGTTTGTGCTAATCAAATATTGCCATAGCCAAAAAGTGTTTTATGAATATGGTTGTTAAAGCATAAATTTTGCGCAAAACGGGGCTATTAAATAATGATAAGTGAAGAAAGCGAAATTAAGCTCAAGAATGATAAAGCATTTTTGGGGCATCCCAAAGGTCTTGGCTTCTTGGCATTTACCGAAGCATGGGAAAGATTTTCATATTATGGCATGCAATCACTATTGGTGCTTTATATGGCGAAATATTTACTTCACCCTGGGCACATTGAAAATATTGCATTTTTTGGCCAATTTACGGCGCATTATAACACCAATGACCCAACGGCTTTATCATCAAAAATCTTTGGTGATTATGCGGCATGGGTATATTTAACGCCAATTATCGGCGGCTTTATTGCCGATAAGTTTTTGGGACGCACCAAAGCAGTTCTAACCGGCGCATTATTAATGGCAGCTGGTCACTTTATGATGGCGTTTGATTATACTTTCTTGTTTGCATTATTGGCACTTGTAATAGGTTCAGGCTTCTTCAAGGGTAATTTGGCATCACAAGTTGGTGGCCTTTATAAAGAGGGTGACAATCGCCGCGCCGATGCCTTCCAAATCTATTATCTTGCGATTCAGGCTGGTGTTATCACCTCCCCTCTAATTGTTGGTACTTTGGGTGAAAAAGTAGGATGGCACTGGGGCTTTGGTGCTGCGGGTGTCGGCATGCTGGTTGCCGTTGTCATTTATGTATTGGGCATCAAACATTTCCCAAAAGATGTAATTGAACAAAAGAAGGAAAATGGCAAAGCAGCTCCTAATCCATTATCATTTGAAGATTGGAAAATGATTGGTGTTTTGGTCATTCTAATCCCAATACTTGCAATCGGTCTTATACCAAATATGGAAATTTTTAATGCCTATTTATTATGGGGTGATCGTGATTTTAATCTTGTCTTTATGGGCAATAAATTGCCAACCACTTGGCTTGTGACGCTTGATTCCATCTTCTCTGTGACATTGATGGCGGGGGTTGCAATCTTCTTCCGTTGGTATGGCACAAAATGGAAAGAGCCTGATGAAATCACCAAAATGATTCTTGGAACTTTTATTGCAACTTTTGGCGCCATGTGCCTTGTTATGGCTGAATTGACCAAGGGGCCAGATGGAAAAATCGGTCTATTCTGGCCGGTTATGTTCCACATCATCAACTCAATCGGTTTTGCAATGGTGTTGCCAATTGCATTGGCATTATTTGTTCGCCTTGCGCCGGTTCAATTGGCGGCAACTGTGACAGGTTTGTTCAATTTAACTTTGTTCGTTGCCAATAAATCAGTTGGCCAGATTGGTGCATTATTTGAAAAAATGCCAACTGTTCAATTCTGGTTATTACACGTCGCCTGCGCCGCCTTTGCAACAATATGCCTATTAATCGTGAAATTCGCACTGCGGAAACGACTGGCGGCTTAATAAAAGAACCCATGATTTCAAAAGCCCTCTAATATCAATTAGGGGGCTTTTATATTACCCCTTTTATAAAGCGATATTTGACGCGTTCAGAATAATCAGAGTATCCAGGCATTTCGGCATTAAGGTTTTTTTCCTCATCAATTGCGCGAAAATATACACCGACCAAAAGTACTAATACTGGCAAAAATGAAAAATATGCCCCAATTACAAGCGGCATGCCAATTAGGATTAAAGATGTTGCAGTATACATTGGATGCCTTACCAATGAATATGGACCCGTTTCAATAAGTTTTTGATTGCTTTCAACCCCAATTGTCGCCGAAGCATATTCATTTTCTCTGAAAACCATGTAAACCCCGAAATAGCCACAAAAAATAATTATAATTCCAATAATCAAGAAAATATTTGGGATTTGTGGCCAACCAAACCGCCAATTAAGACCGCCAATTATCAGAACCAAAAGATAGGAAATACCGTTTATTAATTGTAGAATTTTCTGCGCCCCACGTTTCTCTGCTGTGGGTCCACCTTTTAGGCGGCGCTCGCTCAAATTAGGGGATGATTTAAGCGAAAAATACGAAATTAAAAAGCTTGGGACGCCAATCGCAATAATTAAAACCCACCCGCGTGTGAATTTAATTGTACCAGCACTAATAAATGTGACAAGTGCAAGGACAACCATTAACACCGCCGAACTTATATAGGTTTTGAGCGCAAGGTTATTTTTCATATCATACCTCCTGAATAGGAATTACAGGTAATTTAGAACATAATTTATAATTCTTCAACATTAACACACCCACCCCCTTGTGTAACATATATACCACACCTATCTATGAGGTGTAGGCAGGAAATGTTGTCATGCTAGCCACTGTTTTGGTGGGACAGCAAGACAGAATCCCGCCATAGATATTCTATTCAAAAAGGGGGTTCTATTATGAATCTTGATAAATTTACCGAACGCGCACGTGCAATAATCCAAGCAGGGCAAATGGAAGCCATTAAAAACGGCAACCAATATTTTACGCCTGAACACCTTTTAAAGGCATTACTTGATGAAGATAAATCACTTGCTGTCGGCCTAATCCGTTCGGCAGGTGGCCGCCCCGATGAAGCGAAACTTGCCGTTGATATGGCGGTTGCCGCCCTTCCCGTTGTTCAAGGTGGCAATGGACAAATTTATATGCCGAATGATACGGCAAAAATTATTGCACAGGCCGAAGATGCCGCCAAAAAAGCTGGTGACAGTGTGGTTCCTGCTGAATGGCTATTGCTTGCAATTTCAACCAATTCTGGCACCAAGGCTGCCGATGCCCTAAAGGCAGCGGGTGTAACCACCCAAAGCCTTAACATGGCAATTGGCATGATGCGCAAAGGTCGCACTGCAAATAGTGAGGGAGCGGAAGACCAATATGAGGCACTTAAAAAATATACACGTGACCTTACCGAAGATGCAAAATCAGGCAAACTTGACCCCGTTATAGGTCGTGATGAAGAAATTCGTCGTGCGATACAGGTTTTAAGCCGTCGTACCAAAAACAACCCTGTTTTAATCGGTGAACCCGGTGTGGGTAAAACCGCAATTGCCGAAGGCTTGGCATTGCGCATTATAAATGGTGATGTCCCTGAAAGCCTTATGGATAAAAAGCTTTTGTCGCTTGATATGGGTGCATTGATTGCGGGTGCGAAATATCGCGGTGAATTTGAAGAACGCCTAAAAGCCGTGCTTTCAGAAGTCCAATCAACCAATGGCGGCATTGTGCTTTTCATTGACGAAATGCACACCCTTGTAGGTGCCGGTAAAGGCGACGGGGCAATGGATGCCTCCAACCTTTTAAAGCCTGCACTTTCGCGGGGTGAGTTGCGTTGCGTTGGGGCGACCACATTAGACGAATATCGCAAATATATCGAAAAAGACCCTGCCCTTGCCCGCCGCTTCCAACCGGTTTTTGTTGAAGAACCAACAATAGAAGATACAATTTCAATCCTTCGTGGACTAAAAGAAAAATATGAGGTGCACCACGGTGTAACCATTTCCGACAATGCAATTGTTGCGGCGGCAACGCTTTCCAATCGCTATATTGCCGACCGTTTCTTGCCAGATAAGGCAATTGATTTGATGGATGAGGCTTCTGCACGTCTAAAAATGCAGATGGATTCAAAACCCGAAGAATTGGATGAAATCGACCGCAAATTGATGCAACTTCGTATCGAGGCATCGGCACTTGAAAAAGAAAAAGATGCCGCGTCGCAAGATCGCCTTGAGAAGCTTGAGGATGAAATTGAAGAACTTGACAAAAAATCAACCGAGCTAACCGAAAAATGGCGTGCCGAAAAAGCGTCACAAGCGGATTCAACTAAATTGAAGGAAGAGCTTGAAAAACTTCACCTTGAACTTCAAGAGGCAACCCGTAACGGTGACTATGCCAAAGCTGGTGAATTGCAATATGGACGCATTCCAAAATTGGAAGAACAATTGAAAAATGCGGGTGATAGCAAGCATAGCCTAGTTTCAAAATCAGTTGATGCTGAACAAATCGCCGAGGTTGTTTCCCGTTGGACCGGTATTCCAGTTGATAAAATGCTTGAGGGTGAACGTGAAAAACTTCTAAGCATGGAAGATAAATTGCGTGAACGCGTTGTTGGTCAAGAAGAAGCACTTGTGGCAGTGGCCGATGCCGTGCGCCGTTCTCGTGCCGGCCTTCAAGACCCTAACAAACCAATCGGCTCATTCCTTTTCCTTGGACCGACCGGTGTAGGTAAAACCGAACTGACCAAGGCATTGGCGGAATTTTTATTTGATGATGATACCGCCATCACCCGCCTTGATATGTCAGAATATATGGAAAAACATTCGGTTTCACGCATGATTGGTGCGCCTCCAGGATATGTTGGCTATGATGAAGGTGGTGCATTAACCGAAGCGGTTCGCCGGCGCCCTTATCAGGTCGTATTATTTGATGAAGTTGAAAAAGCGCATCCTGATGTCTTCAACGTGCTTTTACAAGTGCTAGATGATGGTCGCTTGACTGATGGTCAGGGGAGAACAGTGGATTTCCGCAACGTTATCCTTGTGATGACTTCTAACCTTGGTTCACAATATATTGCCGAACAAAAAGAAGGCGAAGATATCGAATTGGTGCGCCCAATCGTGATGGAAGCGGTTAAGGCAAACTTTAGGCCAGAGTTCATAAACAGGATTGATGAGATTATTCTTTTCAAACGCCTTGGACGTGCTGAAATGGATAAAATCGTGCCAATCCAATTAAAACGACTTGAAAAATTATTGGCAAGTCGCGACATAAAACTTGAACTTGATGAAGATGCCAAAGAATGGCTTGCCAACAAAGGGTATGATCCTATTTATGGTGCGCGCCCACTAAAACGTGTTATCCAGCAAGAGGTTCAGGACCCACTCGCAAAAATGATTTTGAAAGGCGATGTTCTTGACGGGCAAGCGGTTATTGCCCATGCCGAAGAAGGTCATTTGGTATTTAATGCCGGAAACGCGACCGTTCATTAAATTTCGTAGTAGTCACTAAATTATAAGGGCGTCAAATTGACGCCCTTTATTTATGCATTACCTTAATTTTTTGTCACAAATTTGCCAATATTAGGCTTAAACAGAGTTTAAGTTGTATTCAGCATCGGATTTACTATGAAAAATATTGTCAAATATGGTTTTATGTCACTCTCATTATTAATGGTTGCGACACCATCATATTCACAAAGCGTATTAAAAAAAATGAATATGCAAGAACAATTAGACACTGTTCAATATATATATCCGAAAACAAATTTTGATGAAGAATATACAAAAAACGCTGTTGCACTTGGTAATTCAACAATTAATGGCGTGTTATTTTACAAAATTACAAACGATGGCTCTGATGCCGCTTTGTTATCGACAATAAAGCCAGAACCAGTAAGCGGTCATAAAGTTTTTCTTTATCCTTACACGCCATATTTGGTTGATTATATAAATCTTTCAAAGAAACAGGCACGTTCTAGAGACCCACAAAAACGCAAAGTTATGGCTGATGATAGAATGTTTATATATTCATATTATTCAGTAACAGATAATTATGGTCGTTTCAGCTTTGGGAAAATGAAACCCGGCAAATACTTATTATCAGCTGAAAAAATGGTTAGTGGTTATTATTATACAACTGTTGCTACTGGACGGGCTGTCAGCGATTTCAACCCATATTATGGGCAAGTTGGCGTAACACAATATGAAAACCAAAAACAAAATTGGAGTGCGCTTGCCATTTTGGAAAAGGTCGTAGAAGTCAAAGAGGACGGCAAAATCGTGGAAGTTGATGCCCGCTTAATGCTTAACCCCGATAGGCTTATTAAATAAGTTGCGGAATTTAATAATTCTTGGCAATTATTCCCTAACCCAAATAGCAAAAATATTGTAACAACACATCTGGCTGAAATGAAAATTATGAATAAATTGATATCGACAATAATATTAACCAGCATATTAATGGCTGTTTCTGCCTATGCGGGTCCCAAAACAGTTTATGATGTTGCAAACCAACACGCGCAACAAGATGCATCAAATTTCATTACAATTAAACAAACTTTTGATGAAGCGGCAACCAAAAAAGCTTTGGAATATGGTAATACTTCGATTAACGGTGTTTTATATTCGCAAGCGAGCGCTGACGGCTATGATGCACTTGTATTCACCAAGAAAAATCCAATAAAATTTGCAAAAAAACGCAAGGTTTATTTGTATCCGATAACGCCATATCTTGTAGAATATGTAAATTTATACAAAAAAAACCGTGGTGATAACAATCAACAATTGCGTGAAATCCGCGCCGATCAACGTCTTTTTGATAATTCTATTTATGTAGTAACCGATGAATATGGCCGTTTTAGTTTTCCCAATATGAAGCCTGGGCGATATTTTTTACACGCTGAATCAGATCTGCAAGGTGAAGATAATGTTGACGTTGAAACCGGCTATACAAAATATATCGGCGGCGGCATGGGCGTAAGTTATGAAACCCAAACCCGTAGCTGGTCAAAGCCTGTCATCTGTGAAATGGAAATTGAGGTAAAACCGGGCGAAAAAGTCAAGCAAATTGACGCGCGTCTTAATACCCACCCTTTAAAATGGGCAAAACCCATTAGTTTAGGTAAATAACTTAATCGGCTTCTAATCAGCAAATCCTTGGCAATTGTTCACCAACCAACATGTCGACAATTCGTGTACCGCCGAATGTTGTTTTCATTTCGACTTGTGGGCGGTTGCCTGTTTTTACTCTACCGATTATACAGGCATCTTTACCAAATTCGTGTTCCCGCATGGCTTTAAGCACGTTTTCAGCATCCACAGCTGGAACAAATAAAACCAAAGAACCTTCATTAGCAAGATAAAGAGGATCAAAACCCAAAATTTCACAAAAACCACGAATTTCTGGCTTTAGTGGCATTTTTTCCTCTTCAAGTTCGATTACATGACCGCAAGCATCAGCAATCTCATTCAATGCGGATGCAAGACCGCCACGAGTAAGGTCACGTGCGCAATGAACCACACCCGCCCCCATTGCCACCGCCATCAATTCGCCCAATGGCGCACAATCAGATTTAATTTCACCTTCAAGCATTAGATCGCCACGCGCCTGTAAAATTGCTGCCCCATGATGCCCCAAGAAGCCATTTACAATTGCCACATCGCCTTCTTGCACTGTTGACGCCGCAAGATTGACCCCATTTGGTATCAAGCCAACGCCAGAGGTGGTTATAAAAACTTTATCGGCGGCACCGCGCGCCACAACCTTTGTGTCGCCGGTAACAATCTTGACCCCAGCCTTTATAGCGGCATCGCGCATAGAGGTCGCAATTTTGCGCAGGGTTTCAACTTCTAACCCCTCTTCAATAATAAAACTTGCAGATAGCCATTTGGGAATAGCACCACCAACCGCCAAATCATTCACCGTGCCATAAACCGCAAGTTTGCCAATATCGCCGCCATTAAAAAACAATGGATCGACCACAAAACCATCAGAAGTAAACGCAAGTCGGGAACCCGATAATTCAGATGGAATTTCAAGGCGCGCCTGATCCTCCATTTCGCCGGTATCTTCAGTGAAAAAGTCGCGAATAAAAACGTCTTGAATTAAATCGCGCATTGCCTTGCCGCCGCCGCCATGGGCAAGTGTCACGATTTTGGCATTAGTTTTATTAAACTTTGGGGTTTCCATTTTTATACCACTTCCTGTTCGCGTCTTCCACCATATTGGTAATAAGCGGCACACGCCCCTTCTGATGAAACCATCAACGCCCCAAGCGGAGTTTCGGGTTTACATTCAACACCAAATTTTGGGCAATGAACGGGTTTTAAAAACCCTTTTATAACTTCTCCACAAAGCAAATCATCGGGTTCACGACCCGCTCCCTTGCCTGCGCCATAGCCAACCTTGAACTTTACTTCGGCATCAAATTCCACAAATTCATCACGAATTTTTACGCCTGAGTATTCAATTTCTCCAAGTCCACGCCAATCAAACCTTGGTCTTGGTTCATAAACGCTTGTAATGGCATCAAGGGCAGCCTTGTTGCCATCTTCGGGAACAACGCGACCATATTGATTTTCAATCTCGTGGCGACCATCAATTATTTGCTGCAAGACCATCACCACAGAGCTTAATAAATCTAATGGCTCAAAGCCAGCAATTACAACTGGTTTGTGAAATTCAGCGGCAATGAATTGATATGGCTTTTTACCAATAATCATCGATACATGACCGGGGCCAACAAAACCATCAAGTTGCATCTTTTCGTCCATCAACAATGCACGAAGTGGTGGCGGAACAAGGACATGGTTACAAAACATCGAAAAATTTTTGATGCTTTCATTCTTGGCACGAATAATCGTTAATGCGGTTGCTGGCATTGTGGTTTCAAAGCCCAGCCCAAAGAACACCACATCCTTATCGGGGTTTTCACGGGCAATTTTCAGCGCATCAAGTGGTGAATAAACAATGCGAATATCACACCCCTCTGCCTTTGCTTGAAGTAATGATTTCTTGGTTCCAGGAACTCGCATGGCGTCGCCAAAGGTAGTGAAAATTACGTTTTTATTTTCGGCAATCTCAACACAATCATCGACCCTACTCATGGGCAAAACGCAGACCGGACACCCCGGCCCGTGAATAAACTCGAGATTTTTTGGAACTAATTTATCAAGACCAAAACGAAAAATTGAGTGTGTATGCCCACCACAAATTTCCATAATATAAATCGGTTCATCACGGGTTTTAGCAATCTCATCGCACAGGCTTGAGATTTGCTTTAATAGTGCCTTGGCAATTGTGGGATCGCGAAATTCATCCATATAGCGCATCTTATTCACCTGCACTTTCTTTGATTGCAGCGAATTCTTCTTGTGCTTCAGCAAGACCTTCAAGGGCTTCTAATGTTGCCTTTGCCTCTTCTTCGTCAATCACACTCATGGCAAAGCCAACATGGACCAAAACCCATTTACCAACCAAATCATTGAGGTTTTCAGTCGCCACACAGCTTAAATCGACTTCGCGGCTTACGCCCGAAAAACTAACTTTTCCAAGCATGGATTGTTTATCCTGAATGGCGATAATTTGCCCCGGAAGTCCCAGACACATGGCGCACCTATTTCAAAAGATTTTTAAATTTATTTAGTTTTTCTTCTTGTTCGGCAAGAATTTCAGTGATTATTTGCCCACGCAGACTTTCCAAAAGACCTAGCCATTCATCAAATCCTTCACGTGTTTTTGCCGACACTTGTATAACCTTTATTTCAGGATTTATTCGCTTTGCATTATTTATGCAGGCATCAACATCAAAATCGAGGTGCGGCAGTAAATCTATTTTGTTTAAAATCATGATTTTTGATGCCGCAAACATATCTGGGTATTTCAACGGTTTATCTTCGCCTTCGGTTACAGAAAGCACCGCAATTTTTGCCGCCTCGCCCAAATCAAATGCCGCAGGACAAACAAGGTTACCAACATTTTCAATGAATAAAATACTGCCATCTTCGGGGGTTAAATGTTCAACAGCGTGGCCAACCATATGTCCATCAAGGTGGCAACCTTTTCCTGTATTAACCTGAATTGCCTTAACACCGGTTTCGCGTATTCTATCGGCATCATTAGTGGTTTGTTGATCCCCCTCGATTACGCTTACTTGGAATTTTTCCTGCAAGGCTTTTATGGTTTCCACCAAAAGGCTAGTTTTGCCTGAACCTGGGCTTGAAACAAGATTTAATGCCAGAATGCCTTTAGCTTTGAATAATTCACGGTTTTGGGCAGCATATGCATCATTTTTGGCAAGAATATTTTCTTCGATTTCGATCATGCGCGCCTGTGACATTCCAGGATTATGATTGCGCGCAGGTAGTTTGTTATAATCTATATCGTGATTATGTTCATGGTGGTGATCATGCTCATGCTCATGGTCATGGTCATGGTCATGATGATGGTGATGATGTTCGTCACCTTCAATTTTTAAATTTCCAGATGCACAGCCACAAGTATTACACATTACACAACCTCTAAATCTTTAATTTTAAGGGCGTCACCGCCATAAGTCATTGTATTGATACCGTTACATCTTGGGCATGGCTCAAGTCGATTAGTGGTCTCAAAAACATTGGCGCAATCCATACAATATGCTTTGCCATTTTGGTGGATTATTTCAAGTGTGGCATTTTCGGCAAATGTACCGCGCGTTACGGCATCAAAACTAAAATGCACGGCGTCAGTTTCAACACCTGAAAAGCAACCAATTTCAAGACGGACAATCTTTACCTTGTCAAAATTTTCCTTGGCCCGAATATTTTCAAGGCTTTGTAAAATTCCTTCACAGATTGCCATCTCGTGCAAAACATTTACTCCAGACCCGTTATTTTTGTTTCTATGCATGGGTCAATGGTGCATATATTCATTAATACTAATTCTCTAATATGATAGCGTTCACTATTCAATGCGGCATTTAGCATCTTAAGCAACATTCCACCACTTTCAAGTATCTGATTGGTTGGCGTTGTGATTGTACAATCACTTATAATTCCGGCATTTTGAGTATATGAATGTGTCAAAAGACCGCGTGCCGCCCAAACCGATGCACTGTTATTTTTTACCCCAGAAATTTCAATATCACTGTTGGTTTTTAAAGATATTATCAGGTTTGCAACCTCCCAAAATCTTGAGAGGATTCGTTGCGATAAAGTTGGCACTTTGGTAAAAAACGGATTATCGCCAAACGCTTTTGCACGCGCATAATAAGTTGGGTCACTCTCAAATTTTATTGCACCAAAATCACCAATAAACTCATCAAGCCTTGGTAAAATCTCGCCATATATGCCACTATTTGAAAGATTATTTATAAAGTCTTCGGCACGCGTTCCAAATAAATCATTTTCAAGTTTTTCAAGACGAGCATTGTTAAGGTTATTTATTCCAATCAATGCCTCGCGCAGTAATCCAAGACCAAGAATTTTTGAAATATCATTGAAAATTATCATTGAATGTTCACGTATGATTTCGCCTATCACACCTTTTTTTACAATCTCATCAACGGGCAATCCCAATGCAAGGGATGCCGCCATTTTATGTGCCATTGGGCAAAGGTTGAAAATAATCGGAATTGATTTCAAAACCGCATCAGGAGTTTTACCAATCAAAATACGACTTTGCTTTAGGGGGTTTGTAATTTCAAAAGAAGCAATTTTGTCTTTGATAGCTATATTGAGAACACTATACATTGTCCGCCCCTTTTGCAGCAGCAATTAATGCCTGACCAAAGGCAATACCACCATCATTTGCCGGAATATCTTTATTAATAAGAACTGTTAAGTTATTATTTTGCAACTCTTTTTGCAAAGTCATAAGCATGTATCGGTTTTGCATCACACCACCCGATAATGCCACCGTTTTTATTTGGTTTTCGCTAGCTAAATGGCTTGCCACATTTGCAAAACTTTTTGCCAAACCGTTATGAAATTTGGCTGAAATGATTGAGTTTTCAAGCCCTGATTTTCTATCAAATAGAATTTCTTCCCACATTATTTTTGTATCAATAACGCCATTTTCAAACGGCAAATTATAGAATTCAGTGACATTGGTGTTTGTGATTGCCTCAAGTTCAATTGCGGCCTGTGCCTCATAACTTATACCGTCACTACAAATGCCTAAGACGGCCGCAACCGCATCAAACAAGCGGCCGGCAGAAGTTGTGATTGGCGAGTTTAACCCGTTTTGCAATAGTTTAAAGATTGGCAGTGATTTTTCACCCAAACCAAATTCATTTGCGATATTTTGTGCTATCTCAATTCCAAACGCCGCATATAATGCACCGAGCAAAGTTCTGAATGGGTGCAAAATTGCCTGCGATCCACCAGCAAGTCTAAAAGGTGCGAGATTTGCAACCCGCTTAAACTCGCGGTAATTGCCAATAAATATTTCCCCACCCCAAAGATTGCCATCATCACCCAGCCCCGTTCCGTCGAGCATTATGCCAATTGCATTTTCACCGTCATTGGCAAACAAATTCTCCCCCAATACGGCGGCAAAATGAGCTTGGTGATGCTGTACCTCTATAAGATTTAGATCATTCTTTTGCGCCAGTTCATCGCCTAACTTGCTTGAGAAATATTCGGGATGTTTATCAATAACAATTTGTTTTGGATCGTGGTCGTAAATATGGCAATAATCTTCAACTGCTTTTTCAAGTTCTGAATTCGCAAGGACACTCCCTAATTCGCCAATATGGTGGGATATAATTGCCTCGTGCCCTCTTGTAAGACAAATAGCCGATTTCATCTCTGCACCCATTGCAAGAATTGGCGGGGTGTTTTCAAAACCCTTCGGCAATACTATTGGTGACGGGGCAAAGCCACGTGCATGACGAACCTTTATAATTTCATCATCATGGACAAATACCACGCTATCATCCAACCTTCTCGCAATTTCACGATTATGAAAAAGGAAGCCATCAACAAAGGCCCCTAATTTTTCTTTGGCTTCATCATTTTCAATAACTTGTGGTTCACCAGATAGATTGCCAGACGTCATTACAAGTGGCTTCTTAAAGGCATCACATAAAATATAATGAAGTGGAGTTGCCGCCACCATAAAACCCAATTGATTAAGTTTTGGCGCAACAGCACCTGCAATACGGCTATCACTGCCCTTTATTAAAACAATTGGTGCCGCAGGTGAGCCAAGCGCCAATTCTTCAGGATTAGACAATGGAACATATTCACTAATCGCCCCGACATCGCGCATCATCAATGCAAATGGCTTGTGGGGCCGTCTTTTTCTCTGTCGTAATAATTCCACCGCTAATTTATTGGTGGCATCACAAGCCAAGTGAAAGCCAGATAGACCTTTTATTGCAATTACCTGGCCAGAGCGTAATTTATTAACTGCAACGGAAATTGCATTATCTGTTTCTTTGTTACCGTCCAAATCTTCAAACCAAAGGTGCGGCCCACATTTGGGGCAGGCAATGGGTTGGGCATGAAAACGACGGTCGATTGGGTTTTCATATTCGCTTTGGCAATCTTCGCATATAATGAAATCACGCATACGCGTATTTTTTCGGTCATATGGGATTGTATCAATAATTGAAAAACGCGGTCCGCAATTAGTGCAATTAGTAAAGGCATAACCAAAACGTCGCTCATCTTGGTGCATTATTTCGTCAATACAATCAGGACAAATTGCGGCATCGGGTGAAATAAAAGTATTTGCCAAACCCTGTCTAGAAAAATCAATTTTGAATACAATTGGGGCTTGTTCATATATTTCATCACTGATTAGATTGATGATTTTTGCCAATTTGGGGGCATTGGGAATTATAGCATCTTTGAAATCGTATACTCTTTCACCAAATGCTTTGATCAACACGCCATCCGCATTGTTAATAACGCTTCCGGTAATATCAAAATCATTGGCAAGTTTATATATAAAGGGGCGGAAACCAACACCCTGCACTATGCCATTAATTTTGATTTGCAATCCTTTGGTCAATGTAACCTCTTTGCCCAAGCAAAGCACAAAAACAAACAGGATGCACCATGAAAGCGCATCCTGCTTTAGCACTTGTTCGGGGTGCTTTCTAATCTTCTATAAGGTTATCAGCGAGTATTTCAACAAGGCTGTCAAGTTTACCGCCCCATTTAAGTTCGGCAATTGATTCATCCATTGTTAAACGACAGTTTGCACACGCCGAAATCATTGTATTGGTTCCGGTTTCTTCAACTTGTTTCGCTTTAATTTTGAAAACATTAATCCGCATGTCGCGATATTTGTTCATTGCCTGAACACCGCCACCGCCACCGCAGCACCAGTTTTGGTTTCCAGTAACTTTCATTTCAACAAAATTCGGCGCAAACCCTTCAAGAAGGTATCTTGCATCGTCTGCTGCACCACCACGTCGTGAAATTTGGCATGGATCATGATAAGTAAAGGCGGTTTCAATTGATTTGAATTTCAACTTGCCTTCGCGTTTCAATTTCGCCAAATATTCAGTGATATGATAGACTTTAAAGCCCAATGGACGCCCCATAATATTGGCACCATTCCATCGTAAAACGGAATATGCGTGACCACATTCTGGGATAATTAGCTCTTTTACACCCAATTCTTCAGCGGCATTGACAAGACGACTTGTACCAAGTTTGGCAATGTCGGGCCGTCCTGCAAGATAGCCAAAGTTGGTTGATTCATAGCCCTTTGTGCTAATGGTCCAATTAACACCGGCGGCATTTAGCATTTTCGCCATCGCACCAACAGAATCTGGATATTTCATCAATTCGATTGATGAAATTGTAAACATGACCTCAGCACCCTTTTTATCGAGTGGAATGTCAGTTTCAGATTCATCAGCAATCCATTCCAAACGATCTTCAAGAACGCTTGTAGATACTTTTAACGGACTACCATGTTGGACAACATTTTCAGCAGCAGCCATCAAGTCTTCTGGATAATAACCAGCGGCGGTTAATGCTTGGCGGGTCGCGCCAACAATTTGTGCCACATCAATACCCATTGGGCAAACATTGGTGCAACGTCCGCACATTGTGCAACCATTAAAGACCAAATCCTGCCACTCGGCGATTTCATCTTCTTCAAGTGTTGGTATCATTCCCAACCAGTTCAAAGGATTTTTTGAACGGCGATATGCCTTTATCATTGGAAATAATTTATAAGCAGGTGTGTATTTCGGATCTTGTGTCACTTCATAAAAGTGGCACGCATGCGCACATTGCCCGCAGTGAATACATGCTTCAAGATAAGGTGCAAGCTGTGATGCACTTGAAACCAAGAACTTTTCAACTGCCTTATTTGCATCTTTTGGTTTTGGGGTTGGATTATTATTTTCCATTGCTAATTCCCCTTATTGATTTTCTTGCATTGGTAAGAATGCGGGTAATTCCCATGCCAACCATCATGATTGCCATTTCACCCAACATCATACCAAGGCTAAAACTATTGAACCCGTCATCGCCAAATAAGGTGACTTCGTGAATCATCGCAAAAACAACCGCAAAAGCAGATAATGCCACTAGATTACTCCAGAGTTTTTTGGTTGCTAGTGCAGTCATTATTCCAGCAAGCGCAGCATAGGCGATATGGTCAAGGCCACTAAAGAAATGTTCAATCCCGTGCGGTAAACCTTGTTCATACCCAACGCCAACATGTGCAAATGCTGGGGTAGAAATCAATGCCATAGAAGCAACTAATATGGCAGTATTTTTGTGTGAAAACTTCATAATTTGCCTCCTGTCATTATTGGATTTTGATTTGAACCAATTCCTCACCATCAGGGTCGGAAACGTGAACCGCACAAGCCAAGCATGGGTCAAAGCTATGGATGGTTCTTTGAATTTCCAAAGGTTGTTTTGGATCAAACAAAGTATGATTATCCATCAATGCCGCCTCATATGGACCAACACCACCATTGCCATCACGTGGACCAGCATTCCAAGTTGATGGAACAACGGCCTGATAGTTTGCGATTTTTTTGTCTTTAATCACGATATAGTGGGTAAGCATACCGCGTGGGGCCTCTAGGAAGCCAACGCCTTTTGCTTCAGATGGCCAATCGTTTGGATTCCATTTCGCCTCATTATGAACAGACAAATCACCGGCCTTGATATTGGCAACCAAGTTTTCATACCAACCCATCATTTGATCGGCGATGATTTTTGATTCCAAAGTTCTGGATGCGGTTCTTCCTAATGTTGAGAACATAGCCTCGATAGGCAAACCAAGTTTAGATAAGGTTGCATTGGCGATATCTTTGGTTGGTTCATGTCCGCTTGCATACAGCATAAGAACACGTGCCAATGGACCAACCTCAACCGGTTTACCGCGCCATCTTGGTGATTTAAGCCAAGAATATTCTTTGTCGGTGTCAAGCTGCGCATATGGCGCTTTTGGACCAGTATAATTTAAATTAGTTTGTCCATCATATGGGTGAAGGCCTTTTTTATCACCGTCATAATCATACCATGAATGGTCAACAAACTCCTGAACCTGTGACGGATCGTTCAAATCAAGTGGTTCAATATGGCTTAGGTCACGGTTCAAAATCACGCCAGAAGGAATAAGAAGTTTTGCCTTATCTTTGCTACCATCTGACGGGAAATCGCCACAGGTCATAAAGTTGCCCACACCTTCACCGCGTTTGAACCAATCTTTATAGAATGATGCAATTGCAATGGTATCGGGAACATAGACTTGATTTACGAAATCCTGCATTTTAACAATGATTTCGCGAATCTGGCTCAGACCAACAATTGAAAGCGATGTCGCAGCCGCACCTCCACTTGCAGAAGATATTGGGGTTGGCATACCGCCAACCAAGAAGTTTGGATGCGGGTTTTTACCACCAAATATCGCATGTATTTTTACAACTTCGCGCTGCCAAGCTAGTGCATCAAGGTAATGTGCAACAGCCATAAGATTTGCTTCTGGTGGAAGTTTAAATTCTGGATGGCCATAAAAGCCATTGGCAAATATTCCAAGCTGTCCAGATTCAACCAATCCTTTAACGCGCCTTTGCACATCAGAAAAATATCCAGGGCTAGAGTTTTTGTAAGTTGAAATAGATTGCGCCAAAGTTGATGTTGCCGCCGGATCTGCCTTTAATGCCGAAACCACATCCACCCAATCAAGGGCATGCAAATGATAAAAGTGCATTACATGGTCATGGATATATTGTGTACCAATCATAATATTTCTGATTAGTTGCGCATTCGCGGGAATATCGTATTTAAGCGCATCTTCAACAGCACGCACAGAGGCAAGACCATGTACAAGAGTGCAAACACCGCAAATACGTTGTGCAAAAGCCCAAGCATCACGCGGATCACGCCCACGCAATATAAGTTCAATACCACGCACCATAGTACCGGATGAATATGCCTGTGCAATTTTGCCATTGGCATCGGTTTCAGCCTCAATCCGTAAGTGCCCTTCGATGCGGGTGATTGGATCAACAACTACACGCTGGTTCATGCTGAAATCTCCTTAAGGAAAATAAAATGTCTCATAGTTTCACGCCTTTCCTTGCCATTTCGACACCGGTTTTTGCGCGGGTTACAAAGACTAAGAATGCATGCATTAACTTGCCAAACGGGAAGTAAATCAAGAAAATACAAACTGATAAAATGTGGATTGCAATTAATGTTTCATAACGCAAACCAAGATGCATTGTTGCCAATAATCCAGTTGCAACCGGAAGCACGGTTAGACCACCTGATAGATAATCATCCAATGTTGACAGTTTATGTAATACTGGGTCGGTTAGACGATGAGCCAATGATGCAACCAATGAGAATAATGTAATAACACCGGCAAGCATCACGAAATTGCTAGGCAAATTCCACCAGCCAAATCCTAATATTTTCTTGAAAAACATAATATGTCCGGCAAGACCAAAAACAGTAATTGCCAAGCCAATATGGAATGCCCAACCATTAAGGAAGGCGAACATTTCTTTGCGCAAATATTCCTTATCTGGAACCATTCGACGCATAATTTCGCCAACGCCCGCACCAAATGCACCTTTGACATTTTCACGTGCTGGCGAAGCAATAAAGTTTTTTGGTGTCAAAAATAGACTTATCAGCCTATAAAGCACGCCAAAAATAAAAATCATTACGGAAACCTGCAAAGCAGGACCACGTGCAAAATCAAGTAAATCACTCATCATCTGCCCCCATTTTTGTTTCGGCTGGTTTTGGAACTGCTGCGGCTTTTAGGATATCTTCACGCCGTTTACGTTGAACAAGACTTGCCACAACGGCACCAGCGGTACCAACAGCAGCTGCGCCCAATGCGGCCTTACCAAGACCCGAAGTTGGTGTTGATAATGGCGAATAAAAGCTACCCTTATCCCAAAATCCAGGTTCAGAGCAGCCGAGACAGCCGTGACCAGATTGGATTGGGAATGATACGCCACCATTCCATTTAATTGTTGCACACGCATTATAGGTCACAGGACCTTTGCAACCCAAATTAAACAGACAATAACCCTTGCGTGCACCCTCATCGTCAAAACTATTGGCAAACTCACCACGCTCATAGAACGGACGACGATAGCATCGATCGTGAATATTATCGCCATAGAACGCTTTTGGACGACCCAAATGGTCAAGCTCTGGAATTTTACCCAAGGATAATAAGAAGGCAATTGTTCCGGTCATCACTTCTGGAATTGGTGGGCAACCAGGTACGTTGATAATAGGTTTATCTTTGATTATTTCATGAACCCCTACTGCACCAGTTGGGTTTGGAAATGCTGCCGGAATACCACCAAATGATGCGCATGTTCCCATTGAAATAATCGCCATTGCATCTTTGGCAACTTCTTTAAGAACATCAAGGTTGGTATGGCCACCAGATGCCGAATAAATTCCATCTTTATCGAGCGGGATTGAACCCTCTACAACAACGACATATTTGCCTTTGTTTTCTTCCATTGCTTGCTTACGAGCAGCCTCAGCAGCTTCACCAGAAACATTCATTAGAGCTTCAGAATAATCTAATGAAATGAAGTCAAAAATAAGATCTTCAAGGCTAGGAGAAAATGAACGGGTTATGGATTCTGTGCATCCTGTACATTCTTGGAATGACAGCCAGATAACCGACTGCCGTTTTGCCTTGCTAAGGCTTTCTGCGATCGCAGTTGAATATGATGCCGGCAACGCCATCAATGCCGCAACATAAGAAGAAAATTTCAAAATTTGCCGTCTTGAAACCCCCTTCTGTGCTAATTCCTCTCCAAGAGTTAAAGCTGTGGATTCGGAAGTCGCAAACATATTTTTAAATAATTTTGCCATGACCACTCCTATATTAATCGAGCGATTTAGTTGGATTAGGTGCAATCTCATCATTTTGCAGATTAAGAATTGCATCATTCATTCGCAGCACAGAAGCCGAAATATCGTCCTTATGTGCCATCAGAATTTCTGGGATTACAGCGATAACAATATCGTCAACAAGAATACGTTCATCAGTACCAAAATGGCGAACCCGCCAAACACCTGAATAAGAGGTTTCCCAAACGTCACTATTGCCGGCAACCTCAACTTTTGCATTCACTTCGCCGCGTCCCAAATGTTTATCAAGGTCTTCAATATCTTCCCTTGTCATTGGAAGCCCACGAAGACTTATAATTTCTTGTGCAAACACCGGGCCTTTTTTCAACTTTTCAGATAAATCCTGCAAGTGCACAAGAATTTCAGGCAAAAGCGCAACACTCAAACCAGTTAGTGGGACATCATTTTCATGACATGATGAGGGTGTGTTTGTCATCTACAAGCCTCCTTTCCACCAAATTTTTGACCATTTCGCATGCTTTTGATACCGAAGGCATAACCACCGGTGTTGGATTCATACCCCAATCCAATGATGCAGGTTGAACCGCAATCAAAGCGCGGGTTTTTGGCATTTTTCCGGATAGCCGTGCCGCAAACAATAAGTCACGCATTGCAACCTCATGCACGGTGGTTTTATGTTTGCTTAGATGGTCATCCATATCTTCGCCTTCAAACAAGCGTAGCTCACCTGGTTCAAGTCCCATTTCGGCTGCATCAACCACAATCAAATGCTCCGCATCCTCGATATCAGGAAGGAGGTTGAGGCCAATAGTACCGCCATCAATTAGAATAGAATTATTTTCAATTTCATGGGCATCACGAAGGCTTTCGATGACATGAATTCCAAAGCCATCATCAGACAATAAATTATTGCCAACACCCAAAATTAGAATAGTTTTTTTCAGTTCAGACATTTGCTTTCCCCCTTTCTATCAAGGCGAAATGCAATCTTTTTGTAAACCTTTGCATAGATGGAATCAATAAAAGAACCAATGATTTACGTGCGACATATTAGCCTTCGCTAAATAAATAATATTGTAATTTTATTACATCTAGAGTAGTGATAATTACAAAAGTCTTTGAAAGATTTATCTATTTTTATAAATATCATTAGCAAAATATTTTTTATGTCTAACTGCAAAATTTTGGTGATGAAGGGGTCTTAAAATGTGCCTTGGTATTCCTATGAAAATCACAAAAATAAATGGACTGCTAGCTGAATGTGAAGCACGTGGAATCACACGTCAGGCCAATATTTTTTTGCTAGAACATGAAGTTCTAAAGCCGGGTGATTTCATCATGATTCACAATGGAAACGCCATGCAAAAAATGACAGAAGACGAAGCTATACAAGCATGGGAAACTTATGATGAGATTCTTGAGCTGGAAAAGACTGCCCATCTCCACGAGAAATTAAGATAATTTTTCAGACATTTTAATTGCATTCGCAAAATCTTGGGGTGCAATTGATAAAAGACCCAAGTCTTTTACATTCTCAAAAAAACTTTGAATATTGGTTTCAATCTCTTCTAATTTTGTACCGCGCAAAGATGCTTCTAAATCCATTATCACTCGTGGCGGAGTAATGAAAAAATCGCCCGTGAAAACTACCTCACGGATACGCTCATTTTGCGGACCTTCTTTGCGCAAAAACACCTTTACCACACCGCCCTTGGTTTTATTAAGGCCACAATAAACGCCGTCGTCACGTCCTAAATCATTTAATTCATACACAAATTCATCAGTGCCAATTTCATCATTATAGCAATCAAGCGCTAGTTTATTTTCAACATGGCTTATTACGTCTTCATAAATTTCAAAGCCCATTTCATCTTGGAATGCGCTAATAAAAGCTGATTTTATATCTGATAATTTTGGAATAAAACCCAATTCTTTTTTTAGACAAGTAACGCGTGATGCCATATCCTTATTATCTTGTTGCGATAATTTATTAACCGGAAGATTTAAAACCCGCGCCATCTTTTGTGGGTCAAGGTCGATTAAAACCGTTCCTTGATACATTAAAATATCATCATCAAAAAATCCGCCTGTGCCAGATATTTTTTTACCGTCAACCTCAATATCGTTACGCGGGCGAAATTTGGCATTTACGCCTAATTTGCAAAGTGCTTTTGCCGCCGCTTCACAAATTTTTTGGGTAATTTCTGCAAGGTTTGGCGTACCAAGCGATTTTTTATCGCAAATCAACGCCCACCCAAGCTGACCTTCATCAAAATATATGGCCCCGCCACCGGTTATGCGCCGTCCAATCTCAACGCCAAATTCATTACATGCAGCAATGTTTACTTCTTGCGAAACATCTTGATGCCGCCCAACTAATGCAACGGGTTTGAAGTGGATAAAGCGCAACGTATTGGGAATAGCGCCAATTTTACGCGCCTCTAACATCGCCGCATCAAGGGCAATATTCTCACGACCTGTGCGTAGCCCACTATCTATAAAGCGTAGTTTATTCATCAAGATAATCGAACTCTTCGCCTTCTATATAAGGATCAGCAGGATTTTCACGGTTTAATTGTTTACGGATTTTACGTAAATCATGCGCTTCTGGCTGGAATGGATAACTTGCGATATCTGATGGCGGGCTATCACCATAAGGACGATCACAAGCGGAAATATCCTCGGCAAATTTTCCAGGGCAGCCAGAGGTACGGAACGCAATTCCTGCATTAATAACCACTTCTAATTCAGCATCAGGCAGACCATAACCAATTACACGCCCCAAATTGTCAAATGACATTTGCTCAACTCTGACATTGTAATAATCAATTAAATAACGTGCCAATTGCACCCTGCGCCATTGGTCACGTGGTGTCGCCGGAAGGTGATCCATTAATGAGCCCTGCTCGGGATAGAAGCAGAACAAATGTGAATGACCGCCCATATCAACAATTTGTTGGATAGTAGAAAGCATTTCAAACTCGGTTTCCCCCATACCAACGATTAGGTGCGCACCAAATTTACCTTTGCCATAAATATCTCGTGCATCTTCCATAATTTCCCAATATTTTGACCATTTATGCGGGCTATCGACACCTTTGCCACGGGTACGGTCAAAAATTTCTGGGGTGGCGGCATCAAAGGCAACAGTGAAAATCTCTGCCCCCAAATCCTTTAGATTTTTTACATCGTCACGACCCATTGTTGTAGGATTTGAAAGGATTGAAATCGGCATAGCATCGGGCGACACGTATTTTGTCCAAGTTTTTAAAACTGCAATAGTGTCAGCATCTGATTTTGGGTGGGTAATCATTGAAATGCACATACGGTGGAAAGGTGAATTTGCGGGGTCTTTGCCAATGGTTTGTGCAATTTGTTCCATGGGAACCGCCGGCCAATCAACACGAATAAAATTGCGATCGGCATAATTTCTTTCGGCCTCACGGTGGCGTGCCAGACCACAATATGCGCAGTTTGCACGACATCCTTCTGGATAAGTCAAAAGGATATTAAGACAGCGTGTACATTCGCAACGGTGCATTTTACCAGGCATAATTCCAAGCGTAATCGCCGCCGCAGTTGAAAGCTGCACATATTCTGGTGATGTCATATTTGGGGTTAGAATATTATTATTAGGCAAATAAACCCCATGTGGTGCAGAACCACTTTTTTTAACCTCGGCACCATTCATTTTTTCTTTTGGGGTCGGGGTTGGTGCGCGCGGGTTCATAATATCAAACTGATTGAAATCCAACTCATTTTTGTCGGTTTCTCTGGTAGGATTATTTTCAGGCTTCAAGCAGGTCATATGTCTCGCCTTTCGCGTCATTATTAAATTTTTCAGACCAATATTCGTCATAGGCAATCCAACCATTACGCAATTGCGCAGGATTTGGGACACCGTCTTTATGAATTGCCAATAGTTTTTCAAAATGGGCACGCGCACGTTTTAATGACGTACCAAATAATTCATGTAATTCTTGTTCGTAATCTTCAGCAGCTTCAATATTTCCATTTAATAGGCTAGCAGCGGTTTCCCCCGCCATGCGCCCTGAAACTACTGCCGCAGGAATCCCTGCGCCACTTATAGGATTAGTAAGACCCGCAGCATCACCAGCAAGGATGATTGTTGCATCACCAGATTTCGCGTAAGGTTTTATCATACCACCAACCGGAATTGCACCGCCTGTTGTATATAGTATCTCACTACCAACACGTCCTTCGGCAATTAAACGCGAGTGTAATTCTTCCAATAATGGTTTTAAAAGATGACGCTTTTCATGCGCGACACCAATTCCAAGATTGGCAGTTTCATTTTTCGGAAACAACCAACCATAACCGCCAATATATTTTGCGGATAAATAGATGTCTGTTGATTTTATTGGGCTTAATAATTGTATTGTAATCTGTCTAGTTTCAAGGGTTTCATTATTGATAAGCCCAACAGATTTTCCAACGAATGAATGCGGCCCATCAGCGCCAATTATCACTTTCGCAATTACTGATGTGCCGTCACTAAATACGGCTTTATTGCCATCAAGTTTGATAAGTTTTTTACCAAAATGAAGCTCTGCCCCGCAGTTTTTTGCAATCTCACAAAGTTCGGCATCAAATTTTTCACGGTCAATAATTCGCCCAGAAAATGGAATTTTTTCATCTGGCAATTCATCTTCTACAAAAGTCACCATTTTATCAATTAATTGCTGTGATTGGTGATATGCCGCCAATGTTTCATTGGTTAACAATGATGGCACAAATTCCGCACATTGCACCGGGTATCCCGCCCGTGACTTTCCGTCAAAGCCAATAGTTTTCAAACCAGCTTTTGCCGCTTCGGCTGCAGCAACAGCACCCGCAGGGCCGAGGCCGATAACCAATACATCACAATTTTGGCATTGCATTGTCATTATGCGGCACATGCCTTTCTGATATTTAAATCACCACCAACCTTGATTGAACAGCATGAATAGGCAAGTTCAAATTCGCGACCAATCATTTTGGCAACACTTACGGCGCCATCCGCCGGGAACGCAATACCATCAACTCCTGCCATTATGGCATAGGCATCGGTAACAAGTTTGTGAACCCCTGGTGGGCGGGCGCAACCAAGCAATAATTTACGTTGCCCCATTTTATCGCGCGCTTTTAAGAAAAATTCACCAACTTCGGTGGTATCGGGAACAGTAAAAGTATTCGGTTTGGCATAAAATGGCATAATAACCACCAAAACCAGCGAATTAACAGGGTAACGCGCCACCATCTCTAAGGCGCTGGCTTCGCCCAATATTTTTCCATAATGCAGACCAATGACAATATGCGGAACAATATCCATTTTTGTGGTGCATAATGCCGCCAAGGTTTGCTCAAAATCATCAACGCTACGGTCTAGATGATAAACCTGATTAATGGTTTCCTGCGCCCCTATTATATCGGTCATTGCAGTATCTACGCCCGCAGCCTCCATACGTTTTGCCGCCTTTTCATCAAGCAACGCAGTATGAATAGCAATTTTCATCTCAGGAAAATCACGTTTTAAACCCTCTATAACTGGATAAAATCTTTCATAATTGATTTCATTCTTTTTATCGGAACCTCCAGATAACAAAAATCCTTGTAGCCCTTGTAACATAACCATATCACGGACTTTTTGATCCAAAATCTCTGGCTTAGTTGCCGGTATCATCGGTTCAAGAATTTTCTTCTGGCAATGATCGCAATTTAGTGCGCACCCCGCAGCAGTAATAGAAAATGCCGGAAATGAATTTTTACCGCATCCGGAAATTTCATCTGATTCATACTCTTTAAATGTTGGGCTTGAGAAGCGAATTTTCGAATATGAACTTGCCCCTCGCGCCTCCATTTTGGCAACCAAAGCAGGGTCAAACTCTGCACGTTCAAACGCTTCAATCTTTTTGAGATTGTCTATCCAGCTCATAAACGCCTCACATTTTTAATATATTTATTAGCGTGTTAAATTATTTTTTTATAATATGCTAAAATATGCATTTTCGCTAAACATTTTATCATTGCAACACAACGCCTATCCTGCAAAATCCCTTATTTTATAGGATAATTCAATAAAGTGCGTCCTAATGTCACCATGATTTTCCTTATCGATTATTGTGTCTAACCATTCAGGATTAACCTCGTCATCATCTATCAAGTCACATGACATTGCGGCAAACATTTCTTTAATTTCAATGGGTAATATTGCAGGGATTTCATAGCCATTTATCTTTGCCCATAATCCTGCCCACCCCCTCGTGACGGTCCATGGATTATAACCACCACCACCAAGAACCACCCGTGCCGGCGCAAGCGAACAAAATCTCTGCACTGCATTCCAGAATGCAACATTGGAAATTTCCATTTTTGATAATGGGTCGCCATTAAGGCAATCAGCGCCAGCCGTAACCACGATCGCTTGTGGCGCAAACTTACACACATTTATATATAGGGCATCCACAATAAGGTTATATTCATCGTCATTTATTCCAGAACTTACTGGTATATTTATTATGTGTCCCTTTATATTACTGTCTAGTTTCCCACTATGTGGCCATCGATTCTCCTCATGAATTGATGAAATAAAAACACGGTCGTCATTTTTAAAATATTCTTCAACGCCGTCACCATGATGGGCATCCAAATCAACATATGCTACCCGTGAAAAACCATTATCAATAAAGGTTTTAATCGCGAATATTGGATCGTTAAAATAGCAAAAACCCGATGCCTTATTACGTTTACCATGGTGTGTCCCACCTGCAGGGTGAAAAGCAATTCCACCATTCATAACAGCATTAGCAGCAGCAACCGAGCCACCAACCGACGCGGCAGCGCGTTCATAAATTCCAGAAAAAATTGGATTTTCAAAATTGCCAATATTATACTTTAGTCGAACATCAGGATCAATAATTATCCCACTAGAGGCTTTTTTAAGGGTTATTACATAATCATAATCATGGATTGCGGCAATTTTTTCCTCACCCAAAGCATTGCACTGCAATATTTTTTCTTTTGGCAACCACCCTAAAACTTGACATAAATCGTAAAACTTAGTTTGCCGTGAGATTGCTAGTGGATGATTAGAAGCCCACTCAGCAGAATAAAAATAGCGATTTGAAACAAAAAAACTATTCATAGCAAGCCTTTTAAAAGCGCAATTTTTGTATGCCAATTCAATTTCATAAGAATATTCTAATAACTACTACAAAATGTCGCATCAAAATTAGGTTTTTCTAAAATGCGCAAGTTATAATTTTATGCTACAAGATTCTTATGCGGTTGGAAAATATTTTTTTCTAATCGCTGAATATTAGAAAAAACACGTCATAAGCAACATTGTTGCAAGGTTGGAATGTTCTAGAGTTTTTATAGCCCGGGTGGTTATGGATTCTCAATTCGTATGAATAAGGGGCATTCAACAAATATCTTGCTCCTTACTGGAGGGAAAAAGTGACAGAAAATATAATCAATCCCAAATCAATGTCTATCATTGTTACTAAAGGAACCTTGGACTGGGGCTACCCTCCGTTCATTTTGGCCACAACTGCGGCTGCAATGGATGTTGAAGTTACAATGTTCTTCACTTTTTATGGTCTTGGACTTTTGAAAAAAGACCTAAATTTGAAAGTATCCACTTTGGGCAATCCTGCAATGGAAATGCCAATGGGTGGCGGTCATATGCAAATGCCAAATCTTCTTGGCGCCCTTCCCGGCATGACCGACCTTACTTCATCAATGATGAAAGACATGATTAAGAAAAAAGGGGTCGCTTCCATCGAAGAATTACGTGAAGCCGCAATTCTTTCTGACGTGCGCATTATCGCCTGCCAAATGACCATGGATCTGTTTGAATACAAACACGAAGATATGATTGACGGCGTCGAATATGGCGGTGCTGCTAGCTACATGGAAACTGCATTAAAGTCTCATATAAATTTGTATATCTAACGAGAAGAAAGGAAATAAAATGGCTGACCAACTTCTTGACGCAAAAGGTCTAAACTGTCCGCTACCAATCCTAAAAACAAAAAAAATGTTGCAAACTCTTGAAGCAGGACAAGTATTAGAAGTTCTGGCAACGGATCCTGGCTCGGTGAAAGATTTCGCGGCATTTTGCCGAACAACCGGAAATGAAATTGTTGAACAATCTGAAGGCGATGGTGTCTTTAAATTCCTGATTAAAAAATCTGCCTAATCATCAATTTATCCCACCTCTCTAATGTAAATTAGGAGAATACAATGAAAAATATAAGTTTAAGAAATGCCTTAATGGCATCTGCTGTCGCATGCCTTGTTTATGGCGCACCTGCTTTTGCGACAGAAGGTTATTTTCAAAATGGCGCGGGCGCAAAATCAAAAGCTGTTGCTGGCGCCGATGTTGCCGCAGCAGATGATGCAATGGGCGCATCATTAAACCCCGCAGGGATTGTTGGTATTGGTGATGAACTTGCACTAAGCGCAACTTTATTCAATCCTGTACGTGGCTTTAAAGGAACAACACAAACAGGCTACCCATCGTTTACACCGGATGGCAAGGTTGAAAGCAGCCTTAATTATTTCCCCGTCCCTGCATTCGGTTATGTACGCCAGATTGATGATATGTCTGCATTTGCAGTTAACATGTACGGCAACGGCGGCATGACAACATCATATAATGATAAGCTTGCACGCACCGTTTACACATCACCTGAAACATCAATGCCGTGTGAAGGTGTTTTCTGCGGCGGCAAAGTTGGTGTTAACCTTACACAATTGTTTGTAAGCGCAACTTATGCACGTAAACTAAACGATAAGGTTACAGTTGGCATTTCACCAATGTTTGCTTATCAAATGTTTAAATCATACGGCCTTGGCATGTTTGACCAAATGGGCGCGATGTATGGTGCAACTCCAGGCTATATGACCAATAATGGATTTGATGATTCTCATGGTTTTGGCGTTAAACTTGGTCTACAAGCAAATTTAACACCTAATCTTGACCTTGGCATTTCTTATCAGCCAAAAATCAACATGTCTCGCTTTAAATCATATTCTGGTTTGTTTGCCGATCGTGGAGATTTTGACATTCCCGATGATTTAAATGTTGGTTTTGCATATAAACTTAATGACAACACCAAATTTTTATTAGCATATCGTCATATCGGCTATTCTGATGTTGGCGCAATTGGTAATTCTACATCTGCGCCTGCATGGTTTGGTATGGCAGGTGGACCAGGATTTGGATGGGATGATGTTGATGTTTACAAACTTGGTGTCATCCATAAATTAAACGATGCAATCACATTACGTGGCGGTATTTCTTCAAACAATAACCCAATTGGTCCTGAAGATGTAACCCTTAACATTCTTGCACCGGGTGTTCAAAAACTTCACCTTGCAGGTGGCTTAAATTACAAAACTAGTGACGCAAATTCATTTGACTTTGGCATTACCTATTCTCCTGAATCCAAAGTTAGAGGTATTGAAGTCACTCCCGCTGGGGCAAACCCTTACCACACCAATGAACTTTATATGCATCAGTTAGAAGTAACTTTTGGCTGGGTACATAAGTTCGGTAAATAACAACCCCTCAGTAGATTATGGGCGCCTTTAAAAGCGCCCATAAAATCTATTTTTATATTAGTTTTTTAGGATATAATTTAATTTTTATATACAATTTCCTGGAGGATAAAATGGCAAGCAAGTTAATGATAATATTGGCAAATACCGATCCACGTAACGGCGAAGAATTGGGCGCACCTTTCTTTCAAGCGACCGTTGCAGCAGCAATGGATTATGAGGTAGAGGTTATTTGCACAGCAACCGCAGGGCGCCTTATGAAAAAAGGTGTTGCCGAAAAACTTTTCGTCAAAGAAGGCTCACCAAAATCTGTTTATGAGTTTATCAAGGACGCTGCTGACGCGGGCGCAAAATTCTATTCTTGTACACCAAACCTTGATTTGTTCGACATGACTGAAGACGATCTTATCCCTGAATGTGAAGGCGTTGTTGGCGGCGCATATGTAATTGAACAAATTATGGAAGAAGACGTCAAAGTTCTTACATATTAAGTCAATTTGGCGGAAATCGCAGTAAAATACATGATTGCGCTTTTCCGTCACATTGTTAATATATTAGCGTTGTTTATAATATTAGAAATTGATATTAATATCATTTTCTGATGCTTTAATAGGAAGAATACAATGACAATTGTACGCGGATGCAATTTACCAGATGATTTATTATATGATGTTCCAAACCATATTTGGTTTCGTGAATTGGGCGATGGCAGAGTGAAACTTGGAATGACTTCTGTTGCAACCGCTCTTGCCGGTGAAATTGTTGCTTTTACGCCTAAAAAAGTTGGAAAAAGCGTTGATGCAGGCAAATCATGCGCAACCATCGAATCTGGAAAATGGGTTGGCCCTGCAAAGTCGCTTGCTGCTGGTGAAGTGGTTGAGGTCAATACGGATTTAATGGCCAAACCAAATACCGCAAACTCTGACCCCTATGATGCTGGCTGGATGGTAATTTTACAACCAGCAAATTGGGATGAAGTAAAAGGTGGCCTTACCAAAGGAACAGATGTTGGCGCGCCATATGAAGAAAAAATGGCTGCCGATGGTTTTGCTGGCTGCGCATAATAATTTTTAAAAGTTCCATCGAGACGCGCCCTTTATTGGGCGCGTTTTTTATTGTTATTACAAAAGCTGCAATCATGTTTTGGCCCATAAATTTCATGCGGGCGTTTTATAAGACCGGTAATACAAGTTTTTGTTGCAATATCCCTAACCGGCACTTCATTCATAATCTTCTCGACAATGGGCAAGTCAAGCATGGCTTCGGCTTTGAATGCACCTTGATATGCAAGGTGCTCTTCATTTAATTCGTAACAATTAGCACCCTCTATATCAATTAAAACTGCATCCATACCACAGTCACGAAATGCGTGATGCCTTTTCAAGAAAAACTCGCCACAGCACATGCCCACATAAGATGAAACATTGGCTTGTTTCATTTTCCCCAAAGTATCAACTAAATGCTCATAATTCATGATGGTAACAACTTCTAAATTACGCTCACGCGCCATTTTATAGGCGTCCCCTACTTCACACTTGCCACATTCGATACAGTCAATTGTATGACGCCATTTGCACCAGTTAGGTTTGGCACAATAGGGTACCAACATCACACTAGCAGTCTCAAGGATTGAGTTTGCATCAATATTTTCACCAGCAAGCATTATTGAAGTAGCTTCATCATTATTTAGCTGGAATAAATTTTTTATTTCCCATTTGGCAAGCGCACGCTTAATTAGCATCTCTATATCGCCACGATTAAAACCAACAAACTCAATTTGATTTATGTTGAAAAAATCTTTGGCAATTTTTGGCAATTCTGTAATCGAATGCCCAGATGCGATTTTACATAGATTTTTCAATGCATCATCAGGTGTAAAATGCCCGTCTGTCGCAAATTTAATGGCTCTAACATTATCACTTTCATAGGCAATATTAAGGCGAAGGGTTGCGCCCTTATTCTTATCTTTGGTTTCATATGAGTTTTCACCCATACGCCAACTACCAAAATCATCAGGCATTGTTAATGGGATGCTTGGCGCCTCTGCCAGAGAAAAATGCGTGCCAATGATTTGAGAAACTATCGCTTTTATCTCATTATCGCTAATGTCACGCCCCAATTCATTGTTTAGCGAGGTCATGCGTCCACTTGCGGTTTCAAGGCCTGTAACAGTTAGCTTTTCAGTAGGCACTAATAGTGCTTGCATAGTGGTTTTCATATCCAGATTTTTAATTATTGAAACAAAGACATAAAAACTATTGCCAATCAATTTCCCAAAGACCGATGCAATCTTTTGGCTTTTGCTATTTTCAAGATCATTTGGTGCTTTAAAATGGCTTTTAACGCCAATATTTTCTAATGCTTTAGCAACCAAATTTGCACTATTTTCCAGCGCAGAAGTAAAATTAAACCCAAGATTTTCAATGTTAGTTATTAGACTAAAGCAAAAATGATTATCATCTAAATAAATTGCCCCGCCACAGCTTGGGCGGCGCAAAGTTGCAATTTCGTGCCGTTCACAATAGCTTTCGCGAACCTCTGGTTCAAAGGCTTGATTAACGCCAACCAAAACAGTCGGCAAAAAATTTTGAAACCGTAAATATGTTGCATCTGGATTTTTTATATGTGCATGCAACGCAGCATAATCTAAATCAACATTATGACGCGCAACCTCATAGGCATTAAATTTTTGATTTATCAAGATTGAGGTTTTGGGCATTTTGCATCGCCTTTATATAAGCACATCATAATATAAAATACCGACCATACAAGATGCAATCACCGCTTAATGGTGCGACAAAAACTATTGCCCAAAATCTTATCATCAAGTGGTAATTGCTTTTTAGTAAAAATGATATCTATTTATTGGAAAACTATGAGGTCGAAGTGGAAGTTAGAATTGGCAAAATAAAACCGCTTGGCGCAAGCCTTACCAAAGATGGTGTTAACTTTGCCATATATGCGCCCAATGCAACCAATATTGAAATTTTTCTATTTGATAATACTGGTAAGAAGTTAGTCCAAAGTTTTGAACTTTTTAAAGAAAATGATTTTTTTCATGGGGAAATAATCGACGCCAATTCAAATCATACATATGGCATCAAGGCGAAGGGCGAATATGCCCCGCATGAAGGCAATCGCTTTGACAACAGTAAATTATTGCTTGACCCATATTCACTAGAAATCACTGCCCCGATAAATCTATATGATGAAATGATGGTATTTGGCGCGGATACAACAGATTTAATCCCAAAAACCCGCATCATATCACCACAAGAATTTCCCCATAATATATTCAAAGTTTCAGACGAACATCGGATAATTTACGAATTAAACGTCAAAGGATTTTCTGCATTAAATAAAAAGCTGCCGCCTGAAATTCGCGGCACTTTTGCAGGTCTTGCCGCCAAAGAATCGATTGAATATTTAAAATCACTAGGCATAAACTCTGTTGAGCTAATGCCCACTGCCGCTTGGATTGATGAAAGGCATCTTAAAAAACTTGGGCTTAAAAACTATTGGGGTTATAACCCAATTTGTTATATGGCACCCGATCCCAAAATCGCACCAGGTGGCTGGCAAGAAGTTCGTGATGCGGTAATCGCGCTTAATAAAGCCGGCATAGAAGTCATTTTAGATGTGGTTTATAATCATTCTGGTGAAAGCGATGAATATGGCCCAACAATTTCAATGCGGGGAATTGATAACCCAAATTATTACCGCCTTGAACATGATAAAGCAAAATATATAAATGATGCCGGAACTGGCAATGTTTTAAATGCTGAAAATTACGCCGTACAAAACCTTATTATTGATAGCCTACGGGCATGGGTGAAATATGGCGGAATATCGGGTTTTAGGTTTGATTTGGCCCCCACCATGCTACGAGATTGGCAAGGGGTTAATTTCAATTCCCAGATTTTGCATATAATCGCCAACGACGTAATATTATCCCAATGCACAATGATTGCTGAGCCGTGGGACATTGGATATGGCGGCTATCAATTGGGCAATTTTCCACAAATATGGAGCGAATGGAACGATAAATACCGTGATACAATGCGTGATTTTTGGCATAATAACGCCATATCACTGGGCAATTTTGCACATTATATTTGCGGTTCACAAAATATTTTTCACAACAAGCAAAAAACCAGAAGCATTAATTTCATAACCGCACACGATGGTTTCACGTTACGCGACCTAGTATCATTTGAGCATAAAAATAATTATGCCAACGGTGAAAACAACAGAGATGGACATAATCATAATATCTCATGTAATCACGGCGTTGAAGGTAAAACCCAAGACGATAATATAAATAAGATAAGGCTAAGACATCAAAAAAACCTACTTTTAAGCCTATTCATATCGCGCGGCACGCCAATGATTTATATGGGTTCAGAATTTGGCAAATCGCAAAATGGTAATAACAACGCCTATTGCCAAGATAATGAAATCTCGTGGCTTGACTGGGATGATTTTAACCATGAATTATTTGAATTCGCCCAGAGACTGATTAAAATTCGCAAATCTTTTACGCCAATAAATGACCAAGAGTTTTTACGCGGGCAAACACAAGACGGGCTTTATCCTGATATTGCGTGGCAAAATTCAAACGGCGACGCACCCTCCCCCCACGATTGGGACGATCCTAATGGTAAATTTATTGCCGCAACCTTGTATAAAAATGAACAGCGGGTTTTCATTGCCTTTAATCGCGGCGATGAGCGCGAATTTACGTTACCAATTCCACGCGATGGCTTTGATTGGGAAATTGCGGCATCAACTATTGAAAACCAACCAGCGATAAGTGATGAAAGAATATTAATTGGTGAATTTTCATCCCTAATCCTAACCGAGGTCAAAAGTGATAAAAAACATACCGTAAGCGATGAAACGCTTGATATAATTTGCGACCAATTAGGAATCGCAAAATCATGGTGGGATATTTCAGGACAAGAAACCCCTGCTCCAAAGATAAGTAAAATTAAAATACTTGCCGCACTTGGAATGGATTGCGCAACCGAATATGCGGCACGAAAATCATTACGTGATTATGTCGATAAATTTATCCTTAGGACCTTGCCATTTTATGCGTCATTTTCGGGTGACGAAACGCAAGAAATTGAAATCTATTTGAATTCTGCAACCCCGATTATATTTGAATTAAAAGACGAAAATAACAATCTTTTAAAATTTGAATACGATGGCGATTATAGTGATAAAATCTTACCAGATGGCAGAAATACAAAATATGCAAAAATTAAACTGCCGCATCTGCCAATTGGTCGTTATGAATTATGGCAAAAAAACAATACAGATATAAGCTGTCTTATAACCGTTGCGCCGAATGAATGTTATCTCCCTGATACCGAAACCATAAATGGCATAAGTGCCCAGATATATTCATTAAAACGCAATCAAACTAGCAGTTTTGGTGATTTTGAAACCTTGAAAGAGGCATTAAAAACAATTGGTACAAATGGCTTTCAAATCCTTGCCATTAATCCGCTGCATGTATTATTCTTAAATGATCGCGACAAGAAAAGCCCATATTATCCATCAGATAGAAGGTTTCTTGAACCACTTTATATCTCAACAAATCATGAAATTACAACCCAAGGCGAATATATTGATTATCATAATATTTGGGCAGAAAAATTAAAATCTTTGGAAATTGATTTTGAACAATTTTCACCAAGCTCAGATTATGAAAAATTCTGCTTAACGCAAGGCAAGGCCTTGGATGATTACGCAATTTTTGAGGTATTATCTGAAAAATTTGCGCCATGCCCTTGGCATGAATGGGAGGCAAAATACAAAACCCGTGATGCAAAGGCCATAAAACAATTTGCAAAGCAAAATCAAAAACGGATTAATTTCTTTAAGTATTTACAATATCGCTGCGACAAAGAATTAAATGAAGCAGCACAAAATGGTGCCAAAATTGCCCGTGATTTGGCGATTGGCTCGGCACCAATGGGATGCGAAAACTGGTGTGAGCAGAAATTAACTGCACAAGGCGTTTCAATTGGCGCCCCTCCTGACCCACTTGGCCCACAAGGTCAGGTTTGGGGATTACCACCTAAAAACCCATTGGCAATGATTGAAGATGGTTTTAGAAATATTGCGGCACTATTCCGCATAAATATGAAATATGCTGGCGCATTAAGGATTGATCATGCATTGGGTCTTAATCGCCAATTTTGGGTTCCAAGCGGTATGAACGGCACCGAAGGAACCTATATCAATTTCCCCTTCAACCATTTAATGAATGAGTTGAAACTTGAAAGCCAACGTGCAAAATGCATCGTAATTGCCGAAGATTTGGGAACAGTTCCAAACGGTTTCCGCGAAACAATGGAACAGGTCAAGGCCCTTTCATACAAAGTAATTCCGTTTGAACAAAATTATGACGGCTTTAAACCGCCTTCGGATTACCCGCGCCTTTCACTTGCCTGTGCCGCAACCCATGATTTACCACCAATAAAAGGATGGTGGGGTATGACAGATTTAAAAGAACGTTTCACTCTTAATCTTTATAATAAGGATGACTTTGCGTCTGCAATAGCCATTCGAGAAAATGAAAAAACCGCCCTTATAACAGCCCTAATCAAAGAAAAACTATTGCCAGAAGATTTTGAAACCAATGAAATGAACATGGATTTGGCGGCGGCAATTCACGCATTTCTTGCAAAAACCAATGCCATATTAAAAATCATCCAAATCGAGGATTTAGCCGGAGAGATAATACCAATTAATCTTCCCGGAACCGATAGCGAAAGAAAGAATTGGCAAAAATATATCAAACCGACACTAAACGAAATATTTTCAGATAGAAATAAGTGGTCAAAAATAATATTGTCCACAATGTCATAAGCAAACTGCACTAAAAATAGGAAAATGCTGATATTAGCCTAAAATAAAGGCAAAACTATATTGCAGGTGGGGCAAATGTTTGGCACTATTTCTCATAATAATATAAATGGAATAAATCATGGCTGCACCAAACCCTCCCGCCTTAGACAATCCTGAGGTTCTTGCTGAAAAGATTGTTGATGCACTAATTTACCGCATTGGTAAGGATCAAAAAACTGCACGTCCGCATGATTGGCTGGCGGCAACTGTACTTGCAATTCGCGACCGCATCATCGACAAATGGTTTGCATCAACCCGTGCAGCACACAAGGCCGGCGCAAAAAGGGTTTATTATCTGTCTTTGGAATTTTTGATTGGTCGCCTTTTGCGTGACGCTTTCTCAAACATGGGTGTTATGGAAGAGGTTCGTAGCGCCCTTCAAACCCTTGAAGTTGATTTAGAGATTATCCGCGAACAAGAGCCAGATGCCGCTCTTGGCAACGGTGGTCTTGGTCGTTTGGCGGCTTGCTTTATGGAAAGTTTAGCATCGCTTGAAATCCCAGCTTATGGTTATGGTATTCGTTATTTAAACGGCATGTTCCGCCAAAGAATTGATGATGGTTGGCAGGTAGAATTACCGGAAAACTGGCTTGACCACGGCAACCCATGGGAATTTGAACGCCGTGAAAGTTCATATAAAGTTGGTTTTGGTGGTGAAGCGGCCGCCGATGAAACCGGTATGATTAAATGGGTTCCGGCCGAACAAGTTATTGCCACCGCATTCGATACACCAGTTGTTGGCTGGCGCGGAAAACGCGTTAACACCCTAAGACTTTGGAGCGCATATCCAATCGACCCTATTCGCCTTGATGCCTTTAATGCCGGCGACCACATTGGCGCATTGGTGGCAAAAAACCGCTCAGAAGCCTTGATAAGGGTTTTATATCCAGCCGATTCATCACCCGCTGGGCAAGAATTGCGCCTACGCCAAGAATATTTCTTTTCTTCGGCTTCTATTCAAGACATTGTGCGCCGCCATATTCAATATTTTGGTGACATTAAAACCCTTCCAGATAAGGCAGCAATTCAATTAAATGACACTCACCCGGCGATTTCAGTTGCCGAATTGATGCGGCTTTTAATTGATATTCACAACCTTCCATTTGCCGAAGCATGGGATATTACCGTCAAAACCTTTGGCTATACCAATCACACATTATTGCCAGAGGCGCTTGAATCTTGGTCATTGCCATTATTTGAACGTCTATTGCCGCGCCATATGCAGATTATTTACGCGATTAACGCCAAAATCCTGCGTGAGGCACGTGCCAAGAATGACAGTGATGAATTTATCCGTTCAATTTCACTAATTGACGAAAATGGTGAGCGCAGGGTTCGTATGGCAAACCTTGCTTTTGTTGGGTCTCACTCAATCAATGGCGTTGCCGCACTTCATACTGATTTGATGAAAGAAACCGTTTTCCACGGCCTACATCAACTATATCCAAACCGTATCAACAATAAAACAAATGGCATTACCCAAAGGCGCTGGCTATTCCAATCGAACCCTGATTTGGTTAACCTTGCCAAAGAAGCAATTGGCGATGGTTTTATGGATGATTTTTCAAAAATCGCTGAGCTTGGGAAATTTGCCAAAGATAAGGCGTTTCAGGAGAAATTCTCTGCGGTTAAACTGAAGAATAAAATCCGCCTTGCCGAGCATTTGCGTAGAACAATGGGCGTAAAGCTTGACCCGCATTCGCTTTTTGATGTGCAGATTAAACGGATTCACGAATACAAACGCCAATTGCTTAATTTGCTTGAGACCATTGCGCTTTATGACCAAATCCGTTCGCACCCTGAAAAAAATTGGGTTCCACAGGTTAAGATTTTTGCAGGTAAGGCCGCATCATCGTACACACGCGCAAAGCAAATCATCAAACTTACTAATGACGTTGCGCGCCGCGTGAATTTTGACCCCGTGGTCGGTGATTTGTTAAAAGTTGTCTTTGTTCCAAATTACAATGTATCGCAGGCTGAAATTATTATTCCTGCTGCCGATTTATCAGAGCAAATCTCGACAGCTGGTATGGAGGCATCAGGAACCGGCAATATGAAACTTGCTATGAATGGTGCATTGACCATCGGCACTTTGGACGGTGCGAATGTTGAGATTAAAGACAATGTCGGGGACGATAATATTTTTATTTTCGGCAAGACCGCATCAGAAGTGCTTGAACTACGCCAAAACGGGTATAATCCACGCGAATTAATCGAAAATTCAGCCGAACTTACCCAGGCACTTAATTCAGTGGCCAGTGGCGTGTTTGCACATGATGACCCGAACCGTTATAGTGACCTTGTTCATGATTTATATAATAGTGATTATTTCATGCTTGCGGCGGATTTTGATGATTATTGCGACACCCAAAGAAAAGTTGATAATCAATGGCTTGACAAAAGCGCATGGACTGAAAAAGCAATTATCAATAGCGCTAATATGTCGTGGTTCTCATCCGACCGCACCATTTCTGAATATGCCAAGGACATCTGGAGAGTAATTTGACCCTAAACACCAATGAAATTGAAGCGATTGTCAATGGAAAACACGATAATCCGTTTTCAGTTTTAGGGGTTCAAAAAGAAGAAAACGCTTACATTGCACGCACCTTCATAATGGGTGCGGAGCAAGTAACCGCTTTTGACGCAAAAGGCATTGAATTGGGTGATCTAAAACCGATTCATCCAGAAGGGCTTTTTGAGGGAAAGATAAAAGTTAAAGGACCACAACCAATAACCTATCGCGCACGTGCTTTGGGTACAGAATGGCTTGTGACAGACCCTTATACATTTGCACCAGTTCTTGGTCCGATTGACGATTATCTAATTGCCGAAGGCTCGCATAAACGGCTCTTTGATGTCATGGGCGCACAGGCAATCCACCACCAAGGTGTTGATGGCGTCAATTTTGCGGTCTGGGCACCCAATGCCGCAATTGTTGCAATTGTAGGCGATTTTAACGATTGGGATGCGCGGAAACATGTAATGCGTTATCGCCTTGATATTGGGGTTTGGGAAATCTTTATTCCCCATATCGGGCTTGGGCGCGCCTATAAATTTTCAATTCATGACAAAGCCGGTAATCAATTACCTTTAAAAGCAGATCCGTTTGCATTTGCATCCGAATTACGTCCATCAACCGCATCTTTGACCACGTCAAAACCAGAATTTGTATGGAATGATGATTGGCATAGAAATCATTGGCGTAACTCTAACCCTAGTGAGTTGCCAATATCAATTTATGAGGTTCAAGCAGGTTCATGGCGCAAGGGATGGCAGGGGGAATTTTTAAATTGGGATGAACTATCCGAAACCCTATTGCCTTATGTAATTGAAATGGGCTTTACCCATATCGAGTTTTTACCGATTTCTGAATACCCACTTGATGAATCTTGGGGATATCAAACTACGGGGCTTTATTCGCCCTCCGCGCGCTTTGGCACAAAAGAAGCCTTGGCAAGATTTATTGATAAAGCCCACCAGAGTGGAATTGGCGTTATTATTGATTGGGTTCCTGCCCACTTCCCATCTGATAATCATGGCCTTTCAAATTTTGATGGCACCGCGCTTTACGAGCATGCTGACCCACGCCTTGGTTTTCATCCAGATTGGACAACCTTTATTTATAATTTCGGTCGGCGTGAGGTGGTTTCATATCTTGTAAATAACGCCCTATTTTGGGCAGAAAAATACCATGTCGATGGTTTACGTGTCGATGCCGTTGCCTCCATGCTTTATCGTGATTATTCACGCAAAGCCGGTGAATGGCTGCCAAATTCAGAAGGCGGTCGCGAGAATTGGGAAGCCGTTGAATTTTTAAAACGCACCAACGGCGAATTAAGAAATCTTGGTCTCAATACCCTTACGATTGCCGAAGAATCAACTTCTTGGGCTGGTGTAACCCATAATGAAGGCCGCACCGGTCTTGGCTTTGGCTTTAAATGGAATATGGGTTTCATGAATGATACTTTGCGCTATATGGCGCGCGACCCAATTCATAGGCAATATCACCATAATGAAATAACGTTTGGTTTGATGTATGCCTTTTCGGAAAACTTTGTTTTACCTTTAAGCCATGATGAAGTTGTACATGGCAAGGGCAGCCTTTTAAACAAAATGGCGGGTTCATGGGAACAAAAATTCCAAACCTTACGTGCATATTATGCCTTTATGTGGGGCTATCCTGGTAAAAAGCTTTTATTCATGGGGCAAGAGTTTGCCCAAGTTAGGGAATGGAGTGAGGCACGCGCACTCGATTGGGATTTGCTTCAATATGAAAGCCATAAGGGAATTCAAACATTTGTAAGGGATTTGAACAATCTTTATAAATCCCGCCCTGCCCTGCACAGTCGTGATTGTCGTCCCGATGGGTTTGAATGGCTGGTGGTTGATGACAATAAGAATTCTGTCTTTGCATGGCTACGTTTTGCCGAAAATCAAAATCCAATTGCGGTAATTTGTAACTTTTCTGGTCAGACGCTTCATAATTATGCCATCCACCTACCCTATGGTGGTGAATGGCAAGAAATTCTAAATTCTGATTCCAAAATTTATAATGGTTATGGCAGTGGCAATATGGGTAAAATCCAAGTTGTTAATAATCAGGCGGAAATAACGATTCCGGCACTTTCTACAATATATATCGAATATAGCGGGGGATAATATGGACGTATCAACAATCAGACCTTTAGCACGTGATACAATGGCATATGTTCTTGCAGGGGGAAAAGGTTCGCGCCTTCACGAACTTACTAATGTTCGTGCCAAACCTGCGGTATATTTTGGCGGCAAGTCACGAATTATTGATTTTGCCCTTTCTAACGCCCTTAATTCAGGTATTCGCCGCATTGGTGTTGCAACCCAATATAAGGCCCACTCATTAATCCGCCACCTGCAAAATGGTTGGAACTTCTTCCGCCCAGAACGTAACGAGAGTTTTGATATATTGCCGGCTTCACAAAGGGTTTCCGACACACAATGGTACGATGGGACCGCCGATGCAGTTTATCAAAATATCGATATCATCGAAGATCATAATCCCGAATACATGCTCATCCTTGCTGGGGATCACATTTATAAAATGGATTATGAATTAATGTTGCAACAACACGCCAAAGAAGGCGCAGATGTTACAATTGCATGTATGGAAGTTCCCATAAAAGAAGCGCATGCCTTTGGCGTTATGAAAGTTGATAAAAAGGATATTATTACCGACTTTGTTGAAAAACCTAAAAACCCGCCACCAATGCCAGGTAATCCAGATAAAGCGTTGGTATCAATGGGGATTTATGTTTTTAAAACTAAATTCTTAATCGAGCAGTTAAAACGTGATGCCGCCGACAAAAATTCGAGCCGCGATTTCGGCAAGGATATCATACCCTATATTGTAAAAAATGGTAAAGCGATTGCCCACCCATTTGAAAAATCATGCGTTCGTAATGTGGCGATGGATTATGCCTATTGGCGTGATGTTGGTACAATTGATGCATTTTGGGAAGCCAATCTCGACTTAACCCATACTCAACCGCAACTCGATTTATATGATCGCACTTGGCCAATCTGGACCTATTCAGAAATCACACCACCGGCTAAATTCGTCCACAATATGGAAGGACGCCGCGGTGAGGCTATTTCATCACTCGTTTCTGGTGGCTGTATCATTTCTGGCGCACATGTTCATCAAAGTTTGCTATTTACCAATGTCAGAATACATTCCTATTCACGCATACATAGCACGGTGGTTTTGCCATATTGCAATATTGGCAATGATGTCCGCCTTACTAATGTTGTTGTTGACAGGGGGGTAAATATCCCTAATGGACTTGTTGTTGGTGAAGACCCAGAACTTGACAAAAAACGTTTCAGACGCACCGAAAACGGTGTTTGTTTGATTACCAAAGACATGATTGATAAATTAGATTTGACCTAAAATGAAGATTTTAAGCGTTGCTTCAGAGATTTTTCCTTTAATAAAAACCGGCGGGCTTGCCGATGTGGTTGGCGCTATGCCAAGCGCAGTTCATCCCCATGGTTTCGCCGTTACAACCCTTATTCCCGCTTATGGCGCGATTTTGGAAAAACTTGGCAAAGGAACCATTCTTCACCAATATGATGATTTGTTCGGTATTTCGGCGCGCCTTATGCGCCACAAGGTTGGTGAACTAGATATCATCGCCCTTCATGCGCCGTTTTTATATGAACGTGATGGCGGCCCCTATGTCGATACATTGGGCAATGATTGGCGCGATAATGCGGTACGGTTCGCAGCACTTTCAAAAGCGGCATCAGACATAGCGGGCGGAATTTGCAAATCCTACCTTCCTGATATTGTTCATGCCCATGATTGGCAGGCTGCATTATCATGCGTTTATATGAAATTCGGCAATGAGCGCGCGCAAAAAACACCAAGCGTTTTAACAATTCACAATATTGCGTTCCAAGGCAAATTTAGCGGTGAGATGTTTGGTATTTTGCAATTACCATCCGAAGTTTACCGTATGGACGGAGTTGAGTATTACGGCGATATTTCATTCCTAAAAGGTGGTATCGCCAAGGCACATGCCATAACCACCGTTTCCCCAACCTATTCACGTGAGATTTTACAAAGTGAGTTTGGCATGGGAATGGAAGGTATTATTCAGGCCCGCGAAGCCCAAACCCACGGCATTTTAAACGGCATCGACGATGATATTTGGAATCCTGAAACTGATGATTTAATCGAGAAAAATTATCATTCCAAAAGCCTTATTGACCGTAAGTTTAACAAGCGCAAGATTGAAGCTATTTTCAACCTTAAACGCGCCGCCAACCCAATTTTTTGCGTTATTTCCCGCCTTACATGGCAAAAAGGGATGGACGTATTCATGGAGGCGCTGCCGGATATTATCAACTCTGGCTCTAGGGTTGCCGTCCTTGGCGCCGGTGAAGCATATATTGAAGATCGCCTTAAAAACCTAGCCCGTGAATTTTCAGGTAAATTGGGGATTTATATTGGCTATGATGAGAAACTATCCCATTTGCTTCAAGCTGGTGCAGATGGCATTCTAATCCCATCACGATTTGAACCTTGTGGACTTACCCAATTATACGGCCTTAAATATGGCTGCGTGCCAATTGTGGCGCGTACTGGCGGCCTTGCCGACACTATTATCGATGCCAATGAGGCGGCGATGGAGGCAAATGTTGCCACCGGCTTCCAATTCAACAAGGTCACTTATCATGAGATATTACGCGCCGTAAACCGCGCCATCCCACTTTATCACGATAAACGCAAATGGGCGCAAATCCAACGAAACGGCATGAAAGCAGATTTTAGCTGGAAAAAAAGCGGTGAAAAATATGCCGAAATTTACAAAAGCCTCGTGAAATAAAAATATTTTATAAAGATGCAAATAAAAATCGGAAACCGAGCATATTTTTATACCTCGCGGCTAATTCGGGGCATTTGCTAATCACAAATGCTATTACCTCATGCCTCCGGTGGGGCGGCGGAATCCCGCCGGCGCTCAATCGCGCTTGCGCTTAGTTTAATACTTGCTTTCCCTACCCGTCCAAATGACGAGCGAAGCGAGGAAGGCGGAAGCGGTATCTATTCCACGCCCGCCCGCAAACAATCATGAAGGCGAACCAAACCAACAGGTTTATTATCATCCGATGTCACAAAAAGGCAGGTGATTTTGCGTTCATTCATCATATGAACCGCCTCTAATGCCAGCATATTTTCCTTGACCACGATTGGTTTTGGATTGGCAACCTTGTCAACATCTTTGGAAAGCAAATCATCAATATTACGGCGCAAATCGCCATCAGTAATAATGCCCGCAAGGTGGAAATCCTTATCAAGAACGCCAACCACGCCAAAGGTTTTCGCACTCATCTCTAGGATGGCGTCTTTCATTGATGTACCCTGTGGCACAAGCGGAAGATCGCTTCCTTTATGCATCAAATTAGAAACTTTTAACAATGCCGCACCAAGTTTGCCACCAGGGTGGAAAGTTTTGAAATTTTCTTTTTTAAAGCCGCGCAATTCCATCACCGCCACCGCCAAGGCGTCGCCAAGTGCAAGCGTCATTGTGGTCGATGTGGTTGGCGCCATGCCAATGGCACATGCCTCCTTGGCGGCAGGTAACACAAGACCAATATTTGATGATTGAATAAGCGTGCTTTCAGGTCTTGAGGCAACGCCAATAATCGCAATACCGAAACGCTTGCAATGCGCCAAAACATCTGAAAGCTCGGAAGTTTCACCAGAATTTGAAAGCACAACGCAAATATCTTTGGGGGTAATCATGCCCAAATCACCGTGGCTTGCTTCGGCCGGATGCACAAAGAATGACGGTGTACCGGTTGAGGCAAGGGTTGCCGCAATTTTGCGCCCAATATGCCCCGATTTACCCATACCAGATAAAATCACGCGCCCTTCGCAATTAAGAATTAATTCAACCGCTTTGGCAAAGTTTTCATCAAGGCTTGCGGCAAGTAAATTCAACGCCTCCGCCTCTGTGGTGATAACATTCGCGCCTTGTTCGATAATTTGTGTATGTGACATAGAAAACCTATTCTTTGACTGCTTCGCCGCTAACTTCTTCCCTTGAGGGAAGCTGTCACCGAAAGTGACTGAAGGGTGGCGCAAAATTCAATTTATCATAATGGCGCATTTAGCATCACCATCATCACCCTTCCGTCACTTGCTACGCAAGTGCCACCTTCCCTCAAGGGAAGGAGTTAATACGCCTATTTAGGCGGGTTTGGATTGGAACTCAAGAATGGGGTGCATTGCCCATTTGCAACCAAGTTTGTAACAATGAAAATATACTGATTTTATTATATTTTTTTGCCATTTATTACAATTTTCATCCCCACCAAAAACCCTGACATTTCCTGACATTTCACCCCCCCCAATCCTGCGCCAATTCAATTGAATATTAATGCCAATTGTGAAGCGTGGGGATAAAAACCAAGAATTGGCATACTTGCTATTTTACGCATGAGGGAATCAAGGTTTAAAATCGGCAATTATCAATTAAAGGCTTCACTTAATATGAACATAAAAAATAAAGCCGCAATTATAATTTTAACGGCAATATTGCCAAATATCGCATTAGCAAAACCACAACAAATCAATACTTGTGCGGCAAAAATCATACCGATTAAAACCTATGATTATAGCAAACATGATTCAGATAATATTTGGCTTGAGAAAAAATATAAATATCAGCAGAAATCATCAAAACTAACTTATATTGGCTCAATTCATATTAACAAGCCAGAACCCGAATTGTTCTATAAAATTCGTGACGATATTGCCGAGATTAAACCTGATTTCGTTTATGTGGAAAATGACGATATTTCGTGGTTTGATAAATTAACATCCGACCAAGATTATGCAATGAAGAACTACCACGAAACACGCTACGCTGGGTTTTGGGCAAAGAAAAATGGAGCAAAATTAAAGTCGCTTGAGCCACCACAAGAAGAATTATTGCAATATCTTGCCAACAAATACGGCGCGCGAAAAACCTCAACAATATTATATATGCGAACCGCAGCAACAATGCGTGATAGGTTCGGTGTAAAAAATGATGAAATTGAGAAATATGTCACCAATGAAATCAATAAATATAATCCGATATGGGCAAAGACAAACGCAAAAGACAATGTGAAATCACTGGATGAACTTAAGAAAGCCGCCAAACAATATTTCCCAGATATTGAATATTATGAAGCACCAAATGGCTGGTTTGACCCGACATCAAGCTCAAAACAAACCGGAAGTAAATTTGCAAATACCATAATCAGCGCGGCAAGTGATTATAGAACGAAATATATGTTCAAAAATATAAGCCAAGATGTGCTTGATGGCAAAAATATAGTCGCTATTGTAGGCATGACGCATTTAGAGGTTCAAGAAGATGCGTTTGATTGTTTGTTTAAGGAAGTCAAATGATGCCATTCAAACAAATTTTTTATGATTATTTCATATTAAGGAAAGTTTTTTGTGAGTATTAAACTGAAATTATTATTTATCGTTTGTTGTTTCAACACAACGCAATCATATGCGCAAGAGTTAAATGATATTGATAATTTTAATAATTCAAAACTCGCAATAAAAAAGCTTTGGGATTTAGAAAGTAGGAATGAAACTGTATGCAAAGTCAGCACCTTAGGTAATAAAATTGAAATAAGGTACATTGGAGAAACCAATCAAAAACTAGTAGATTGTTTGTCAAAATATAAAAAAAACAAAAGGGTAATCCTGAAAATCACTTCACCAGGCGGGAATACAGAAACAGCAATTTCCGCTGCTGAAATAATTGAAAAACATAAATGGTCGGTCGAAGTATTAGGATTTTGTCTTTCTTCTTGCGGTAATTACATAATTCCTGCTGCTCGCAAGCTTATTGTAAAACCATATTCTATTATTGCACTTCATGGCTCTAATCCACCCTCATCCCAACAATTACGTGACGCATTCAAAAAAGTCCGAATTGAAAATGGTGCAATTGATAATGATGAACTTAAAAAAGAACTTGATAACGATATCAAACGAAATGATGCCATCTTCCAGCGTCAGAATGATGCTGCGCTAAGGCTTGGAGTAAAAAAATATTGGCTTAGCCCCGATCCTGCAATCATGGCAATCGCAGAAAAATCAGCTAATAAAAGCGGAATGTGGTATATTAATCGAGAAATGTACTCATCATGCATTGGGAAAATTAGGCAAAATAACTTTTGGCAACCAAAGAATGAGAACGAGTGGTTAAAATTAAAAAGCCTGTTCGATAAGAAAGATTATGGTCTTATAAGGAGAGAAAGTTGGAAAAAATATAATTGCGAATAGAATATACTGAACTTTTTTAAATTTAAAATATTTCATACACTTCCCCTTCCCAAACTTGTTGGACAGAAAAATCCTTAATCCTAATCCTTAATTCGCATTTTATCACCCCGCCCCCTTCCCTTTTCCTTTAAAATATGCTTAAAGCCGCGCCTTAACGTTGGTTGTGGTCAGCCTTGGCGGGGGTTTCGTGGTGAAATTTTCGTGAAAGTGCCTGATCCATCGGGGTGGATTACCCAAATCCCACCTTGCCGCAACCTAAATACAGGGAAATAAAAATGCCATTTTATGAGCATATTATTATGTCTCGTCCTGATATTTCTACTCAACAAGTAGATGCAATCGTCGAAGACGTAACAAAACAAATCACTGAAGCTGGCGGCAAAGTTACCAAGACCGAATATTGGGGTCTTCGCAACCTTGCATACCGCATCAAAAAACAACGCAAAGCACACTATACTTTCTTGAATATCGAAGCACCTGCTGCTGCGGTTCAAGAGGTTGAGCGTCAACATTCAATCAATGAAGAAATTTTGCGTTACATCTCTATCAAGGTTGAAGAATTGGACAATGAACCGTCTGTAATTCTTTCTCGCCGCGAAAAAGAAGAGAAAAAAGCAAAAGCACGTGCTGAATATTCTCGTGAAAACGAAGAATTCACCGAAGCTGAGGAGGCATAATCAATGGCTACTAAATTCACCATTTCAAACCTTCCAACTCGTCGTCCGTTTCAGCGTCGTCGTAAAACTTGCCCATTCTCTGGTGAAAATGCACCAAAGATTGATTATAAAGACGTAAAATTGCTGCAACGCTTTTTGTCTGAAAAAGGCAAAATCGTTCCATCTCGCATCACTGTTGTTTCTCAGAAAAAACAGCGCGAGCTTGCACGCGCAATTAAACGCGCCCGTTTCTTGGCACTATTGCCATATAATGTAGCTTAAGGAGACTATAATGGTTGAAGTAATTCTTCTAGAACGTGTTGGTCGCCTTGGTAACATTGGCGATACTGTAAAAGTTAAACCGGGTTTTGCTCGTAACTTCTTGTTGCCTCAAAACAAAGCACTTCGTGCGACTGAAGCAAACAAAAAAGTATTCGAAGCGCAACGCGCGCACATCGAAGCAGAAAACCAAAAAGCACGTGAAGCAGCCCAAGCAATTGGTGACAAGCTTAACGGCCAAACCTTTACTCTTATCCGCCAAGCGGGTGAAGCAGGTCAGCTTTATGGTTCAGTTTCTGCACGCGATATCGCAGACGCTGCTGCTGCTGCTGGTTTTGATGTTAAGAAAAATCAAATTTTCCTTAAAGCACCTATCAAAACTATTGGCGTTCACCAAGTTCTTGTTCACCTTCATGCAGAAGTTGAAGCAACTGTTTCTGCAAACGTTGCTCGTACTAATGAAGAAGCTGAACGTCAGGCAAAAGGTGAAGACGTTGTTGCAGCTAAATTAGCTGAAGAACGCGCTGCTCTTGATGCACAGGCTGCAGAAATTGCTGAAAACGCAGTTAGCCTTGAAGGCGAAGAAAACCGCGAATAGTGGTTTTTACAACTTAATTCATAAGCCCCGCGCAGAAATGTCGCGGGGCTTTTTGTTATTACCCCCTTGTTTATTATTTTCCAAAGCCTTATATGCGCAATTGCTAATATTATATTTGCAGGAGCAAAACATGTTTGATCACGAGCCTTTAATTTCCAACCCTGAATTCCGCCGCGAATTTCCTGATATTTTCAAAGGCTTGGGTGATATGAACGATGCCACAAAGGCGCTTTTCACCGACAAACAGCTAACCGAACTTATTAAAATTCGTGCTTCGCAAATTAATGGCTGTGCATATTGTGTCGGGGTTCATAATAAAGTTGGCCTAAATGCCGGTCTTACCCAAGAAAAAATCGACCAAATCGCGGTTTGGCGTGATTCTCGTCATTTTGATTTACGCGAAAAAATTGTTCTGGCATTAACCGAAGATTTAACCCGTATTCATACCAATTTCCCTAATCATGAAATTATGGAAGAGGCAAAGAAACACTTCACCAAAAATGAAATCATCCTTATAGTTACCGCCATTGCCAACATTAATGCATGGAACAGACTTGGCGTTGGTTTAGGGTTTTAATACGTCCAATATAGACGCATAATAATGATAAAAGCATCCATCTGTGGATAAGTTCGCCAAATTGTTAATATCTTTGGACATTTTGGTGATTAAAGACGATATGGATGCTTTTTGTTAACTATGTCTGATTCAACTATTTTTACACCCGCAAAAGAAGAGCAAAAACTTAAATCCCTGCCCCATAATCTTGAGGCAGAACAAGCGCTTTTGGGTGCAATCTTGCTTGATAACCAGGTTCTAACCAAACTTGGCGATAAATTCTCTGGTGAACATTTTTACGACCCCGTACACGGCAAAATTTTCGATACGGTGCGCAATATTTCTTCACGTGGTCACGTTGCCGATGGCATCACTCTGCATGCGCGCTTTGCACAAGATGGTGCATTAGCGGATATTGGTGGTGCGGCATATCTTGCTTTATTGATTGATTCCGCCGCCGATCCTGCTGCGGCACCTGACTATGCAAAACTTATTTTCGACCTTGCCTTGCGGCGCGAACTTATTCGTATTGGTGGTGAATTAAACCGCGATGCCAATACCGTTTCCGATGAGCTTGATGGCGCCGAAAAAATCATCGAAGAAACCGAAGAACGCCTTTATAAACTTGGCGAAAATGGGCAGTCTTCATCAGGCTTTATTGCATTCCAAGAATCGTTAAAACAGGCACTAACCACTGCTGCTGCTGCCGCAACCAAAACCGGTGATATTGTTGGTTTGACAACTGGCTTTAGCGAAGTGGACCATATGCTTGGTGGTTTGCATAAATCGGATTTGTTAATCCTTGCAGGTCGTCCATCAATGGGTAAGACGGCACTTGCAACCAATATTGCCTTTAACGCCGCCAAGGCCTTTGAACAAAAGACCGATGAATACGGCGTTGTTCGCACCGTAAGAGGAGGTGTTGTTGCCTTCTATTCCCTCGAGATGAGCGCCGAACAGCTTACGATGCGTCTTCTTGCCGATTATACAGGAATTGGCTCTGATCGTATTCGTAAAGGTGAATTAGGTAAGGCAGAATATGCCAAACTTCAGGACGCGAGTATCGAACTTGCCAATTTACCGCTTTATATTGACGATACCGGTGGTATTTCACTTGCGGCATTAACCGCACGCGCACGCCGTTTGCAAAGGCGCGCCGGCCTTGATTTGATTGTTATCGACTACCTTCAGCTTATTACAAGCCCGGGTTCACGTGGTGATAACCGCGTACAAGAGGTAACAGAAATCACCAAAGGTCTAAAAGCCCTTGCCAAGGAATTAAACGTTCCGATTATCGCCCTCTCCCAGCTTTCACGTCAGGTGGAAAACCGCGATGATAAACGCCCACAATTGGCGGATTTGCGGGAATCTGGCTCAATCGAGCAGGACGCAGACTGCGTTATGTTCGTTTATCGCGAATCTTATTATTTGCTACGTCAAGAGCCGCCACTTGAACCTGCCGAAAAACATTTTGAATGGCAAAATAAGGTTGATGCCTGCCAAAACACTGCCGAACTTATCATTGCCAAGCAAAGGCATGGTGCAATTGGTAAAATCAAACTTGGTTTCCGTGCGGAACTTACCAAATTCTCTGATCTTGATTATAAAGGTCAGGATGACGATGATTATGAATAATTAGGGACTGTGGTCTTGGATACTAATTTTCTGGGCGCTTATATCGATATTAATCTCGAAGCAATTGCCCAAAACTGGCGCTATTTTAACAAAATCGCACCAAATTCAATGGTTGCCGGTGTTATAAAGGCCGACGCATATGGTCTTGGGGTCGATAAAGTTGCCCACCGCCTACAAAATATTGGTTGCAATAATTATTTTGTTGCCACCTTGAAAGAAGCAATCGAAGTTAGACAAGCAATTTCTGCAAGCTCCCAACTTTTTGTATTAGGGGGCTTTTTTGATAGCGAAATCGAAATTTTTAGCGAGTTTGACATTATCCCCGTTATTAATTCAATTGAACAATTGGAATTTGTAAAAAATAGCGACCTTAAGCTTGCGCTTCATATTGATACCGGCATGAACCGCCTTGGGTTACGCCCTGAACAAGCGGTTGATAATGCAAAAGCAATCAACGACCTAAATCTTGCCCTTGTTATGAGCCATTTGGTTTCATCATCCGATCGCAATGATCCATTGAATAAAAAGCAATTGGAAACATTCTCGCAGGCGGCATCATATTTCAATGTTCCAAAATCACTTTCAGCATCGGGTGGAACCATGCTTGGCGGCGAATATCAATTTGACTTGGTGCGCCCTGGTATCGGGCTTTATGGTGGGGCGCCAATTGATAATGAAGAAAACCCGCTTGCCACAGTTGTAAGTTTATACGCACCAATTTTACAGGTACGCACGGTCAAAGCGGGTGAAACAATTGGTTATTCTGCAACCTATCTTGCACAAAACGATATGAAAATTGCCACCATTGGCCTTGGTTATGCGGATGGCTTTTTACGAAGCGCTGGCAACAAAGGTATTGCCTATGCTGGTGGTAAAATCTGCCCAATCTTGGGTAAAATCTCCATGGATATGATTGCCATTGATATTTCAGATTGCGAAGTAGCACTTAAATGCGGTGACTTTGTTGAATTCCTTGGTGAGAATGTCAAAATTGACGAGCAGGCCAAACATATGGATACAATTTCCTATGAAATCCTTACTAGGCTTGGTAACCGTTTTAAACGAAACTATTTGGAAGAATAATAATGGCAAAAGCCCAAAGCACCTTTACCTGTCAATCGTGTGGCGCAATTTACGCGCGCTGGCAGGGAAAGTGTGATGATTGCGGCGGGTGGAATACCATAACCGAAGAAACCGCCCTTTCACCCCAAAGCCCACAAAGCCCAAAGGTAAAAAAGAAAACGGCCAATATTTCTTTTGCCAATCTTGCATCCAATGAACCCGATCCGCAGCGTATAAAAACTGGCATCGAAGAGTTTGACCGCGTTTGTGGTGGCGGCCTTGTAAAGGCATCGGCGGTTTTATTGGGTGGCGACCCCGGCATTGGTAAATCAACTTTATTACTACAAGTTCTGGCAAATTGTGCCAGAAATGGCGTAAAAACCCTATATGTTTCGGGCGAAGAAGCGGTTTCCCAATTACAAGATCGTGCAAGGCGTCTGGGGGTTGCAGATTCACCTGTCGAGATTGCCACGGAAACCGAAATATCACGTGTCCTAGATGCACTTAGAGAGAAAAAACCAGATATTGCCATAATCGATTCCATTCAAACCATGTGGATGGATAGTTTAAATACCGCACCCGGCACAGTCGCACAGGTTAGGACTTGTGCGCATGAAATTGTGCGCTATGCCAAAACCTCTGGTACGGCGGTGATATTGGTTGGGCATGTTACCAAAGATGGACAAATCGCGGGGCCGCGTGTGGTCGAACACCTTGTTGATGCGGTTTTGCAATTCGAAGGTGAGCGCGGGCATCAATTCCGTATTTTACGCGGTCTTAAAAACCGCTTTGGCGCAACCGATGAAATTGGCGTTTTTGAAATGGCTGGTACTGGCCTGATACAAGTACCAAATCCATCGGCACTTTTCCTTGATGAACGTAACGACCAACAGGCAGGATCTGTGGTTTTTGCGGGCCTTGAAGGAACACGCCCGATTTTAATGGAAATTCAGGCATTGGCGGCAAAAACCGTTTTTGGTTCGCCGCGCCGCTCGGTAGTGGGATGGGATGCCAACCGCCTAAATATGATTCTGGCGGTTATTGAAACGCGGTGTGGTATTATTTTTGGCGGGCATGATATCTATCTCAATGTTGCGGGTGGCATGAAAATTACCGAACCCGCCGCCGATTTGGCGGTTGCAGCGGCCTTGATTTCTGCGATTTCAGACATATCTTTGGCTGAAAATAGTGTGGTATTTGGCGAAATATCACTTTCAGGTGACATCAGAAGTGTGCCACGAACCGAAGCACGTCTTAAAGAAGCTGAAAAACTTGGCTTTAAAAATGCTATTATTCCACATTTTAGGCAAACTAAGACTAGCAAGAAAGACAATTTAAGGCTAAATGCGACCCATATCGGCAAACTTTTAGAACTAGCGGAATTAATTACGGGCAACCAAGATTAATCTTTGGTTTTATACAAATGCGCGGAAGTTGAAATTGAATGAATGGCTTTGACGTCCTGGTTTTAATTATTGTCGGCGTTTCCGCACTATTGGCGTTTGCGCGCGGTTTTGTTCGTGAATTCTTGTCTATGACCGCACTGGCGCTTGCCATTCTTGCAGTTTTATGGGGGCTACCGGTTTTTCGTGACCCTGTAAAAGATGCCCTTAATACCGAAAGCTGGATTGCCAACACCATCACCGTAATCACGATTTTCCTTTTGGTTTATGTTGCCATCAGGGTTTTAACTGGTCGTATTCACGAATGGGTTCACGATTCAGAGCCATTGGGCGTAATTGACCGCACCGCAGGTATTTTATTTGGCGTTGCACGCGGTTTTGTGATAATTTCAATTGCTGTAATAACTTTTATTTCAGTTGCCAAAGAAGATAAATGGCCAAAAATTTTAAAAGACGCGAAATTCTTTCCATTTTTGGTGCTAACTGGTGATGCCCTTAAAAGTCTCGCACCAGAAGCTACCAAAGCCGCAATTGACACGGCGGTAACTGCGTCGCACAAGGGCGAAGAAACAGCAAAGAAAAGTGTCGAAAATGGCATGAAAAATGCTATAACTGATGAAATCGGCAAAGCAGTAAAGAAAAAGGATAGCGATATCCCCGATTTTTCTGAACTAAAAGAAGATAAAAAAACTTCTGATAAAAGCAAAAACTCTGAAAAAAGTAAGAGTGATGAGTCCACCAAATTGAAAGTAGTTCCAAAATGACAATGTCTGATATTAATTCTGCCATTTCTAAAAACACGTTGGAAGATGATGTTTTCGATATCGATGCAGACAAATTGCGTGAAGAATGCGGCGTTTTTGGAATTTCCGGAAACAAAGAAGCGGCGGTTATTACCGCACTTGGCCTTCACTCTTTGCAACACCGTGGACAAGAAGGTTGTGGCATTGCCTCATATGATGGCGCCCATTTCCATACAGACCGTCGCCTTGGCCTAGTTGGTGACCACTTCACAAAAACTTCTACCCTTGCAAGCCTTCCGGGTACTAATGCTATTGGTCACGTTCGTTATTCGACCGCTGGCGGAACATTGCTTCGTAACGTACAGCCACTATTTGCCGATTTATCATCTGGCGGCTTTGCCATTGCCCATAATGGCAATTTGACCAATGCCCGCATTATGCGTGACTACCTTACACAAAATGGCGCTATCTTCCAATCAACCTCGGATTCCGAGGTTATTTTACAATTAATCGCGCGTTCTCGTGCGCCAAAAATTGTTGGTCGTCTTGTTGATGCTTTGCAACAAATCGAAGGTGCTTATGCGCTTGTATGCCTAACCAAAAACAAATTAATTGGCGCACGTGACCCAATGGGTATTCGACCACTGGTTTTGGGTAATTTGGACGGCTCTCCTGTACTTTGCTCTGAAACCTGCGCCCTTGACATGATTGGTGCGGAATTTGTTCGCGAAATTGAGGCCGGTGAGGTTGTGGTTTGCACCGATGGCAAAGTTGAAAGCCATTTCCCGTTTGGCAAACGTAAAGCCCGCCCTTGTGCCTTTGAATATGTTTATTTTGCCCGCCCAGATTCAATTATGGCTGGCAAATCTGTTTATAGCGTTCGTAAACGTATGGGCATCCGCCTTGCACAAGAAACTGGCGTTGAGGCAGATGTTGTTATTCCGGTTCCGGATTCTGGTGTTCCTGCGGCTTTGGGTTATGCCGAAAGCTCTGGCGTGCAGTATGAAATGGGTATTATCCGCAACCATTATGTTGGCCGCACCTTTATTGAACCAACGCAGCAAATCCGTTCATTTGGCGTACGTCGTAAACACTCGGCAAACCGTGCAGTTATCGAAGGCAAACGCGTTGTTTTGATTGATGACAGTGTGGTTCGCGGTACAACCTCCAAAAAAATCGTGCAAATGGTGCGCGATGCGGGCGCAAAAGAAGTTCACCTTCGTTCGGCATCACCGCCAATTCAGTGGCCAGATTTTTATGGTATTGATATGCCAGACCGTGATCAACTTATGGCCGCCAATATGAGTGTTGAAGAAATGGCGGCGGCAATTGGCGCAGATTCATTGGGTTTCTTGTCTGTTGAAGGGCTTTATTGGGCATTGGGTGAAGAAAAACGTAACCCAGATGCACCACAATATGCCGACCATTATTTCACCGGTGACTACCCTACCCGTCTTGCCGATGTTGAATATGTTAAATCTGAATCATTCCAACAATTATCATTTTTAATCGAGGCATAATGCCAAATTCAAATCCAAATAATAAGCCAGTAGTTTTAGTAACCGGTGCATCACAAGGTATCGGTAAACAAGCGGCACTTATCATGGCGCGTGCCGGTTATCACGTTATCGCCCTTGCCAGACGTGAAGAGAAACTGGAAGAATTGGATGATGAAATCATCAAAATTACTGGTGAAAATGCCACAATTGTTCCCATTGATATCAAAGATGGTGCGGCGATTGACCGTTTGGGCGGGGTAATTTTTGAACGCTATCAAAAACTTGATGGCCTTATTCATTGTGCGGCAAATCTTGGCGATTTGACCCCAATAACCCATTTCACACCACGTGAAGCACAAAATATTATTGATACCAATTTAACCGCCACATTCCGCCTTTTATACTCAATGTCACCGCTTTTAGAGGCCGCACCACAGGGGCGCGCAATTTTCATGACATCAACGGTCGCCAAAGAGCCACGTCCATTATGGGGGCTTTATGGTGCAACAAAGGCGGGTCTTGAAATCATGGTGCAATCTTGGGCCGCCGAGCAGACCTTGAATAATATCGTTGCAACCGTTTTAAATCCTGGTGCAGTGGTAACAGGAATGCGCCGCCGTGCGTATCCAGGTGAAGATCAAACCAATATGCCACATCCGGCAGATCTTGGAACCATGATTTTGGAATTAATGTCGCCAACCCGTGAAAAGTCACTGAACGGTGCGCGTATTAATTTCCGTGATACCGAACATTATCAGGCGTTTTTGGAAAAACGTGGCCTTAAATAAAGATATTTATTTGGCGTTTGGTTTTTCATCTGGTCGTAAAGTCAAAACCTGATAACCAGTTTTTGTTACCGCAATTGTGTGTTCAAATTGTGCTGATAATTTGCCGTCAGTTGTTACCACCGTCCAGCCGTCATCAAGGGTTACAGTTGTATGCTTTCCCTGATTTATCATTGGCTCAATGGTGAAAACCATGCCTTCACGCAGTTTCAATCCATGCGAAGGACGTCCAAAATGCATGACATTTGGCTCTTCATGCATTTCACGCCCAATGCCATGCCCACAATATTCACGCACGACAGTGTAGCCATTTTTCTTTGCATGTTTTTCAATTGCAAACCCAATATCGCCCAAGGTTGCGCCGGGGCGAACCGCTTTTATCCCGCGCCATAATGCTTCATAGGTTGTGCGAACAAGGCGTTTTGCGGCTCCTGAAACCTCGCCAATCATATAGGTTTTACTAGAGTCGGCGATATAGCCATTTTTCTCCAAGGTAATATCAAAATTTACGATATCACCATTTTTCATTACCTCATCATTTGATGGGACACCGTGGCAAACAACCTCATTAATAGAGCAATTCAAAACATATTCATAATTATATTGCCCCTTGCTTGCCGGACGTGCCTTGAGATTATTAACAATATAATCTTCAACCATGTCATTAACTTGCATGGTTGTCATGCCATTAAAATCAACACCATCAAGCATAGTGAAAACAGCAGCCAAAAGCCGTCCAGCCTCCGCCATAACGGCAATTTCTTGGGGTGACTTAATCATTACGCGCCGACGCGACTAAATAAGTTTCAAGGCCAACGGCTTTTAATTCACGGCACATAATTTGATTATAGGTCAAATTTGGCTCTAACTCTGCCATCATGCCGATTTTAATCCAAAACGCCGCCTGTGCGTTAATAGAACGTTGCGACACACTACATGCCTTACGAATTTGTTCGTGTAATTCGTCGTCAATATTTACAATGCCCAATATATACTCCATATACAAATCATATATGATTTATATATTAAGCATATAGAAAAGTAAATGTATTTATTTAAATGGTCTTTTGCCAGGGTTATGAGAGAATTTTTTACCCTTGCCAGTTGCCGCCTTTTTCGCCGCCAACGCTTTACGTGGGTTGGAAATTTTCAGGCTGCGTTCCTGTTGCTTTGGTTTATCAGGTTTAGGGATTGATGGCCCCTTCGTATTGCTTTGATACTTTGGCTTTTCTGCAACGCCATCAACAAATGGGTTTTTCGGTGCACGTACGAAAAAGCGCATCGGAACAGCCGGCATATCAAACGCCACGCGAATTCCATTGGTAAGATAGCGCACATAGTTTTCAGGTAGCCCCGCAGCACGGTTGGCAATCAAAACAAATGTTGGCGGACGTGCCTTGATTTGCGAAATATATTTTGGCTTTACCCGCTTGCCTTCAATCATTGGCGGCGGTTGTTTTGAAACAGCCTCTTTTAACCAATCGTTCAAATCACGGGTTTTGATGCGCGCGTTCCAATCATCATGAACATCAAGTGCCGCAGGCAATAGGCGATCAAGCCCATAACCAGTCATGGCAGAAACCACAACCATTGGCGCGCCCTTAACTTCTGGCAAGGCTTTTTCAGAACGCTCACGCAATTCCTTCATACGTTCTTGCGGGTTTTCTACGGCATCCCATTTGGTTATGACATAAACAAGGCCCCGCCCCTCACGTGCAACCAAATCAGCAATTTGCAAATCTTGTTTTTCAAACGCTTCATCCGCGCCCATAACAACAAAACAAATCTCGGCAAAGCGGATGGCCCGAATGGTATCAGCAACCGAAAGAACCTCTAATTTCTCTTGAACCTTTGCCTTGCGGCGCATCCCTGCGGTATCAATAAGTTTAACACGGGTATTATCCCATTCCCAGTCGATACCAATTGAATCGCGTGTGATACCTGCTTCGGCACCAGTTATAAGTCTGTCTTCACCAATGATAGCATTGATAAGTGTTGATTTACCGGCATTTGGGCGACCAATAATTGCAAGGCGCAAGGGTGGGTTTTCTTCATCTTCGCCATAACCTAAATCAGCACCCGCACGCTCACCAAGTTTTTCAATGAAGGCAGCATAGATGTCGGACATACCTTCACCATGCTCAGCAGAAATGGGGATAGGTTCACCAAGACCTAATGAGAAACCCTCATTTGCGCCAATTTCAGTTGATTTCCCCTCCGCTTTATTGGCAAGGACGATAACCGGCTTATTATGCTTGCGCAAAAGTGCGGCAAAAATCTCGTCATGCGGGGTAACACCAACGCGGGCATCAAATACAAACAAGCAAATTTCGGCTTCTTTGATGGCTTCTTCGGTTTGTTCGCGCATACGCGCTTCAAGACTTTCGTCCTTAACATTTTCAAAGCCAGCAGTATCGATAAGCAATAAATCAATATCGCCCAAACGTCCTTTTGCCTCACGGCGGTCACGTGTTACGCCGGGCATATCATCAACAATCGCAAGTTTACGCCCCGCTAATCTGTTGAAAAGCGTGGACTTACCCACATTGGGACGACCAACAATTGCAGTTTTTAGTGCCATATCAAGGTTTCAATTATTTCAAAGACACCATTGTGCCATCATTTGCAAGGAAGTAAACCGTGCCATCCGCAACCGATGGCGCAATCAAAAACTCTTCTTTGCCTTTGATTTTGTTTACAATCTCACCTTTAGTTGGGTTAACCTCAACGATTTCCCCTTCAGATGATGCAAGAACCAAATGTCCTTCAACCATTACTGGTCCAGTCCAAACGATTTTGCCTTTCTTCTTTTTCGCATTTTTAAAACGGTCAAGTTGCGTCATCCAAACAATTCTGCCACTTGATTTTTCAAGGCAATAAAGTTCGGCATCAACAGAAACCACGTAAACATATGCGCCCGCAACCCAAGGGCTTTGGATTGAAGATATTGATTTGTCCCATGTTTTCACGCCAGAACGCAAATCAATCGCCGCAAGCAGGCCAGATTGGGAAACCGCGTAGACTGCACCGTCATTAATAACCGGGTGTCCAGCAATATCATTAATTGATGCAAGGGAGTTGCCACCGGTAACTCGAGAAAGGCTTTCATTCCAAAGACGACGACCATTTGCCGTCAAAGAAGCAACAACCTCACCTGATGAGAATGGGGTAATCAAAGTATCGCCCTGTATAACTGATGAAGACGATGAAAGAACGCGCGCACTCTCTGTAAGGCCAGATTGCGTCCATACAAGTTCACCAGTTTTATCATCAATTGCATATAGTTGCGAAGTTACAGACACCGCATAAGCACGACCATTCGCAACAAGCGGCGAAGAATGCACCGGCGCATCGGTTACTAAACGCCACATGATTTTGCCATTCGTTGCGTCAATGCCAATAATCTCGCCAAAGCCAGAAGCGGCAACAATTACGCCATTTTCATAGCCAATACCGCCAGCAGTTGCCTTGGTTTGCGATTTAAACCAGCCTTTTTTCTTTGGTTCACCCAAAGAAACAGACCATAATTTCTTTTGCCCATCCGCACTATAAGCATGCAAAGTAAGGCTGGCATCAAGAAGCATGATTTTATTGTCGGCAATTAATGGCTGACCAATAAGGCCAACCGATTTATTTGCACCCGCACCAAGTTTCTTCTTCCAAGCAATCGATAATGAGCCATCACCAGTGATATTCTCAATTGTTGCATTTGGGTTCCCAGATGCATTTGACCATGAAGTAAGAGGTAATGAAGGCGGTGCAGAAGCACCAACAGCCGCCAAACCTTCATCAGGTTTTAATTCTTCATCAGCTGTAAGGATTGCAATACGACCATCATCTTTTTTCTTGGCCGCTTCACCCTTATTGCCAAAAGATGGCAATTTAAATCTTTCGCCAACTGTTGAACATGCCGTAACCGCCACAAAAGCGAGCATTAAAGGTGTGATTAATAGCTTTTTATCAATAAACTTTCCCATTTACCGCACCTATTGCTTGTTATCTGTTTTAGTGTCGCCAGAGGCATTATTACCAGCCGCTTTATTAACTTTGTCAATTTCTTGTTGCTGCGCCTTGGTAACTGCTTCTTGTTCTTTCATTGATTTTTGGCGTTGTGCCTCAACCTCTTTCATGAACTCTGCGCGTGCTTGGGCTTGGGCTTTTTTCGCAGCCTCAATTTGCGCAGGTGTAACACCAGGTGGCAATGCACCGCCCGCAGGTAATGGTGTTTCAATTACACGAACATCAGGTGGAATTTTTGTACCTGGTGGCAATTTTTGACCAGGAGGAAGGCGAACGATGCGTTTACCATCTTTATCATATTCCGCATTTGGATCTCTTGCAGCCGCCTGCCCTTCTGCCTGACCTGCTGCACCTTGTTGTGGCATTGGCATTAAATCAGGGGCAATAGCCGCACCAGAATTAATAACTGCAACCGCCTGCCCTGCACGTGCCTGAAGGCCCTTTGGTGCATTAGGATCGATTTGCAATAATTCATATTCTTTCTTTGCCTCATCGGCCTTACCAGAGGCCCACAAAGCACCCGCCTTTAATTCACGCGCAAGTGGCGCAAACGCAGTGCCATCTTTTACGATTTCATCGGCACGGGCAATAGTTTTCGCATTGTCTTCAACGAAGGTTGAAACAAATGCAGCGCGCAATTTTGCAAGCGCTTTTAAATCCTTATCGCTAATTTTTTTGGCAGCATCATCATAGCTTTTAAGTGCAGAGGCATAATCACCTTTTTCATTTTGCACATCTGCAAGCTGAATAAGCGCTAATTGGCCCATGCCATTGCTGCTTTTGGCAACTTCTGACAGGGCTTTGATACCGCCATCAAGATCGCCAGATTCTAATTTATCCATCGCGGCATAATAATCATTAGATGATTTTTCCAATGCTTTGGCCTGCTGACTACGCCATACTTGAAGACCGGCACCACCGACCAATGCAAGAACAATCGCACCAATCAAAAATGGAAACGCGCGCTTTGCTGTTTTCTCTACCGTTTCACGGCGTAATTCGTCTTCGGCTTCACGCAATAAGTCTGTCAAATCAAGCTCCAATAAATTGAAATTCAGGCTTTAAACCAAAGCCTGAATTCGGGCAATGTCGTGAATGTATTAAATACACTGATACATCCATAAACTAAAGCCTGAACAGGACAAAATTACAATAGCTTTAGTAAGTGGTTAAGCACGAGCTCAAAGACTTGTTATATAAACCACAAATGCAAATAAAAACCTGAAACCACGCTTTCCGGTTTATATTTTCCGCTTTCCCCACCCGACCAATTGAGCGCCAACTGCGTGAGGGGGGAGCCCCCCCAAGCGCGACTGAGCGCCGCGCGACATCGCGCGCCCCACCGGAGCTGTGAGGGAATAGCACTTGCGACCAGCAAGTGCCCCGAGCATAAGCGTGAGGTCTACTATATGTGTATTGCCCGACCATAGGCATCCAAAACTGCCTCATGCATCATTTCTGATAAGGTAGGGTGCGGGAATACGGTTTCCATCAATTCATGTTCGGTGGTTTCAAGCCCCATGCCAACAGCATAACCTTGAATCATTTCGGTAACTTCGGCACCAACCATATGCGCGCCAAGCATTTCGCCGGTTTTGGCATCAAAAATGGTTTTCATCATCCCTTCGGCTTCGCCCAAAGCCACCGCTTTACCATTGCCAACAAATGGGAAACGACCAACCTTGATTTCATAACCCAATTCTTTTGCTTTTGCTTCGGTTAGGCCGATTGAGGCAACCTGTGGCGTTGCATAAGTACAACCGGGGATTTGGCGTGGATTGATAGGATGAACTTTTTTACCCGCGATTTTCTCAACGCAAATAATGCCTTCATGTGACGCTTTGTGGGCAAGCCACGGTGCACCCGCAATATCACCAATCGCATAAAGCCCCTTCACATTGGTGGTTCCCATGCCATCGGTTACAATATGGGTGCGATCAACAGTAACGCCCAATTCTTCAAGACCAAGATTTTCAACATTACCAACAATACCAATTGCCAGAATAATGCGATCGGCCGTGATTTCTTGGGTTTTGCCACCTGATTCCACAATTGCGGTAATATCATTGGCATTCTTTTTAACCGACTTCACACTTGCCGAAGTCATAATTTTCATACCGCGTTTGATGAATTGCTTTTGCGCAAAATCAGAAATTTCCTTGTCTTCAACCGGCATGATTTTATCAACCGCTTCGACAACAGTAACTTCAGAGCCAAGGGCATTAAAGAAACTTGCAAATTCAATACCGATTGCACCAGAACCAATAACCAAAAGACGTTTTGGCATGGTATCAGGCACAAGTGCTTCTTTATAAGTCCAGATAAATTTGCCATCTGGTTCAAGACCAGCTTGCGGGATAACGCGCGCACGCGCACCAGTTGCCAAAATCACGTGCTTTGCAACGATTTCGGTGGTTTTGCCGTCTTTTGCAGTTGCAATTACTTTTGGCGCGTCTGTGCCTTTTACAAGTTTCGCAGTGGCGTCATATACCGTAACTTTGTTCTTTTTCATCAAAAAGCCAATGCCCGATGCCATTTGCTTGGCAACGCCGCGTGAACGTTCAACAATTTTGGCAAGATCATAAGTCGCACCTGAAACCGAGATACCATAATTTTGTGCATGCTTGATTTTTGAATAAACATCAGCAGAGGCAAGCAAAGCCTTGGTTGGAATACATCCCCAATTTAGGCAGATACCACCCATATGCTCACGCTCAACAACCGCCACCTTAAAGCCCAATTGTGCAGCACGAATTGCCGCCACATAACCACCCGGACCGCCGCCGATTACTGCAATGTCAAAATTCTCGCTCATGGTAAAAAATCCTTAAAGTGAAAACGCGCCCTTTATGCCATCAATGACAAATTGCGCCGAAAGTGCCGCCAAAATAATACCCAAAATCCGCTCTAATGCCGTGGCAATAGTTGGACCAATAAATTTGGTAATTTTAGGGGCAAGTAAAAATACAATTAGACAAAGGAAAAGGTTTAAACCCACACTTCCCAAAACCACCATTTTGCTTAGGAACGCCTTGTGCTGAGAAAAATAAAGCATAACGGTGGCAATTGACCCTGGCCCTGCCAGTAGTGGAATACCCAATGGAAAAACCGAAACATCTTCAAAACGTTCAGGGTGTTTTTTTGCGTTATCTAGAACTTTTTCATTCCGATCTTCTCGACGCTCATTACGCTTTTCAAAAAGCATATCAATCGCAATTAGGAACAACATACCGCCGCCAGCAATGCGGAATGCATCAAGCGTTACGCCCAAATGCTCAAGAAGCCACGCGCCGCCAAAGGCAAAACCAACCATGATTACGGCGGCAACAAAAACCGCCTTAAAGGCCATTTTGCGCTGCCACTCTCGTGAAGTATTATCGGTTAACGCTGCGAACATTGGCGCGACGCCCGGCGGGTCAATCACGACAAAAAATGTTACAAATGCAGTAGTAAATAGTTCAAGCATAATTTCAAAACGTTTAAAATCTATGCCTGAAAGATTGTTAGATTACCTATAAAGGTAACGCCCGCCAAAGTCCCCGCGCCTTCCCCTTATTTCTGGAAGTTTGCTAATTGGGCCTGGTCTGTCCACAAGCACAGCTTTTAGAATATGTTTCCCTGACTTTCTGTTCCCTGATACATCAGACGTACAAGCATTACCCGCCCGCCCGAACTTCTGCGGCAAACCCATTTTACACCAACCCATTTTACACCATATTTTTTCGAAACTTTGTTTCGTTTTTTACAATGTATCACAAAATGGTTAGGATAAAGTGTTTGCCTAATTTAAACCCCATTAACCTTGTTATTTAGCAATTTCTTTACGCCAACTGAAGGCAATGAAAACTATTAACAAAGATACGATTATTTCCACAACACCAAATAAAACATAAAATGGTGCACCACCCATATTTGAAGCGCCCGCAATAAACGCATAAGCACAGCCAAATAAAACATTAAGCCATTTATTTATTTGTCGCGGTAACAAAGCGCTTAGACAAATCATCATGCTTGGCACAATCATCAAGATTGATACAGCAATCATAATTTTGTCATTGGCGGGTCCCAATGGTCCCATTATACCGTTCATCATATTCTTTACCGTATTACCCGTATAAAGCATAAAATAATCGGCATAGATATAAAGGAACATCAAACTCGCCCAAAGCGCCGCAAGCTTAACTCTCGTGAATAATTCTTTGTTCATTGCATTATTACTCAAGTCAGTGCTCATAAATGCTCCAAAACTATTTGATGGGAAATATGTTAGTTCGCACAAATAAAATTACTAATTTGCCAAAGGCGGTGGGTTTTATACCCCCGCCCCAAAGCAATAAACCATTAAAGCAACATGCTTAAAGGTTCTTCAAGAAGGCGTTTAAACGCCTTTAGCCATTTTGCACCAACCGCACCATCGACCACACGGTGATCACAGGTCAAGGTTACGCTCATAACAGTGGCAATTGCCAATGCGCCATCTTTTACTACTGGGCGCTGTTCACCAGCACCAACAGAAAGGATGCAGCCTTGTGGTTCGTTGATAATTGAACCAAAGCTTTTGATACCAAACATGCCAAGGTTAGAAACGCTTATTGTGCCGGCTGAATATTCCTCTGGCATTAATTTACGGTTCTTTGCCTTGTCGGCAAGGGTTTTGACTTCTTCTGAAATTGTCAAAAGCCCTTTGTTTTCCGCTTCTCTTACTACTGGCGTAATCAAGCCACCATCAATTGCCACCGCAACGGCAACATCAGCATGATGATGGATTAAAATCCCTTCATCAGTATAGCTTGCGTTGGCTTCAGGAACTTTTTTACATGCCAAAGCGGTCGCCTTGATAATCATGTCATTAACAGAAATCTTGGCATTTTCATTTTGGGAGTTAAGTTGCTTACGAAGTTCCAACAATTTATCAAGTTCGATATCAACATTAAGCGGGAAGTGCGGAACATCGCGGAATGAATCCGTCAAACGTTTAGCAATCGTGCGACGCATACCATCAAGTGGTATAACATCGTAATTACCTTCTTTATAACCGGTCGCCGCAATTGTTGATGGCGCTTTTGCTGCTTGGGTTGCAACTGGTGCAGCAGGTGTAACCGCCGCAGTAGCAGGCGCAGCCGCACCGCCCTTAACACCCTCAACATCGACACGAACGATACGTCCATTCGGGCCAGTGCCTTTGATGGTTTTTAAGTCAACATTGTTTTGTGCCGCAATGCGTCTTGCCAATGGGGAAGCAAAAATACGCTCACCAGCATCAGTTTTTGCCACAGCAACCGGTTGCGGTGCAGCAGCAGGTTTTGCAGCTTCTGCAGCCGGTGCAGAAGCAACTTGTGGTGCAGCAGGTGCAGGTTTTGCAGGGCTTGCATCATCGCCAGAAATTCTGGCAATAACCGTATTGATTTTTACGCCGCTTGTGCCTTCGGGAACGAGAATTTCAAGAACCTCACCCTCATCAACGGCCTCAACTTCCATTGTTGCCTTGTCGGTTTCGATTTCGGCAATAACGTCGCCTGATTTAATCTCATCACCAACTTTTACCAACCATTTGGCGAGGACACCCTCTTCCATTGTTGGGGAAAGCGCAGGCATTAGAATATCTACTGGCATTTTTCCCCCTATTTATTGCAAACGGTTTTGACGGCAGCAACTACATCCGCAACCTGTGGCAATGACAATTGCTCAAGATTAGCGGCATATGGCAGTGGCGTATCTTTTTGGTGAACCCGAACCGGCTGCGCATCAAGCCAATCGAACGCTTGATCAACAACAACTGAAACCACCTCTGCGCCAACACCCATTGGGCCCCAGCCTTCTTCAACAGAAACAAGGCGGTTGGTCTTTTTAACAGATTCAATAATTGTTGCCGTATCAAGTGGGCGAATAGTACGAAGGTCAATAACCTCCGCAGAAATGCCAATTTCCGCCAATTCTTCAGCAGCTTTCAAAGCATGGGCAACCATACGCGCGTGGCAAGTAATGGTAACATCACTACCTTCGCGGCGAATTTTCGCCTTGCCAATTGGGACAATATAATCATCATCATTTGGCACATCAAATTCATGACCATAAAGCATTTCATGCTCTAGGAACACAACAGGGTTAGGGTCACGAATGGCCGCTTTTAACAAGCCTTTGGCATCGGCGGCATCATAAGGTGCAACCACCTTAAGCCCTGGTACGTTGCCATACCATGATGAATAGTCTTGTGAGTGTTGCGCACCAACACGCGCCGCAGCACCATTTGGACCACGGAACACGATAGAGGTCGAAATCTGACCACCCGACATATAAAGAACTTTTGCCGCAGAGTTGATAATATGGTCAATCGCCTGCATCGCAAAGTTAAAGGTCATAAATTCAACAACTGGCTTCAAGCCCGCCATCGCCGCACCAACCGCAAGGCCGGCAAAGCCATGCTCGGTAATCGGGGTGTCGATAACGCGTTTAGGGCCAAATTCTTCAAGAAGGCCGCGCGAAACCTTATACGCACCTTGGTATTGGGCAACCTCTTCACCGATTAAGAATACCTTTTCGTCACGGCGCATTTCTTCGGCCATTGCATCACGAAGAGCATCACGAACCGTTGTTTTGGTGGTTTCCATACCTTCAAATGATTTCTCAACCACTGGCGCAGCCGCTACAACAGGTTTTGGTGCAGGTGCAGGCGCGGCAGCCGGCACAGGTGCAGGTGTTGGTGCGGAAACCGCCTCTTCACCCTCACCCGTCAGCTTTGCGATAATTGTGTTGACCTTTACACCCTGTGTGCCTTCGGCAACCAGAATTTCTTGAACAACACCTTCGTCAACTGCTTCAACTTCCATTGTTGCTTTGTCGGTTTCAATCTCCGCCAAAACATCACCAGATTTAACTTCATCGCCTTGTTTGACAAGCCATTTAACCAAAGTCCCCTCTTCCATCGTGGGGGACAAGGCCGGCATTAAAATATCAATCGCCAATTTTACACTCCGATATCGGGTTAAAAATAATTACTTTTTCTTGGTCGGTTTTTTCGCAGGTGCTTTTCCACCAGAACCTGCAAGCAAACCACCCGCCTGACGCTGAAGGTTGATTTGTGTACGAACTTTTGAATAATTTTCTTCAAAAGCTGTTCTTTCAGGAAGATATACTTCGTTCAAACCATCTTCGATTTTTTTGCTAATGGCAGAAAAGTCTTCCTGCACATTGGTATTTCTGCAATCAATTGCTTTTTGGATTTTATCAGGGCCGCTTTTAAGAACATCGACCATTTTGTTAAAGTCATCGCCAGCAACAACTTTTGCGAAATCTTCAGGTGTAACTTCGCCAGTATAAATCCCGCAACCGCTAGTATAAACAACTTCGCTTGCATTACCGCTTGTCACAGATCCCAAAAGACGACCCGCAGCAGGTGTTGCCCATGCACGTGGTGTGAAGCCAACCGGCTTAGCAGGTTTTTTAGCAGCCTTTAGCCTAGCAGCAGCTTCATTGGCAGCAGCATTAGTGGCGGTAAATCCATCAATCTCAGTTTTTGAAGATGATTGAATATAATTGCTAAGCTTTTCGTTCATTGCCGCAACATCAAGGCGCGCATTTTCAATGATGCAATCTTCATATTCTGTCCAACGATCGCGGATTTTATTGAATTTTGCCTCTTGTTCTAAAACATATGCGCGGCTAGTCGCCTCTTGAATTGATGATGCGCTTATGTCGAAAACAAATTTTGTACAATTTGGTTTATAAGTAATCTTATCAACCGTTCCGCCAGTGATAGTTCCAGGCATACGCTTTATCGTGATTTTTTGTTCGCCATTATCCGCAGCATTGGTCGCGGTTTGCGCCATTGCAAAATTTGGAACCGCAAATGCAAGCGCCGCCAAAATTGGCGCATATTTATAAAAGCCTGCTTTTTTATCAAGAATTTTCATTTCATTCTCCTGAAAACTATAAATATATATCTGTCATAAGTTCAGATACATCAGGCTCAGGGCTTGTTTGCGCAAATTCTGCTGCGTCGGCAACAATTTCCTTAACCTCTTTGTCGATTACTTTCAAATCGTCTTCCGAAAACAAACCATGCTCAAGACCAAGATTTTTAACATGTTCGATTGGGTCACGAGTTTCGCGAACCTGCTTTGGTTCATCTTTAGGGCGATATTTCGCAGGGTCAGACATTGAGTGTCCGCGATAACGATAAGTTTTCATTTCCAGAAGGACAGGCCCTTTACCACTACGTGCATGTTCAATCGCCCGTTCAGCAGCTTCTTTAACGGCAAGAACATCCATACCGTCCACTTGTTCACCTGGGATTTCAAATGAAATACCGCGTTTATAAAGCTCAATCTCCGCAGAGGCACGCTCAACCGAGGTTCCCATCGCATATTGGTTGTTTTCGATTACATAAACAATTGGCAGTTTCCAGAGTGAAGCCATGTTAAAGCTTTCATAAACTTGCCCTTGGTTTGCGGCGCCATCACCAAAATAAGCAATGGTTACACCATTATCATTTTCATATTGATGCGCAAATGCAAGACCAGTTCCCAAAGCAACCTGTGCGCCAACGATACCATGCCCGCCATAGAATTTCGCTTCTTTTGAGAACATGTGCATAGAGCCGCCCTTACCGCCAGAACAGCCAGTGGCACGCCCCGTAAGTTCAGCCATAATATCACGCGCAGGAATACCAGCAGCAAGCATATGACCATGATCACGATAGCTTGTGATTACGCTATCCTCATCAATTTGCGCAGCTTCCATACCAACAACCACGGCTTCTTGCCCGATGTAAAGGTGACAGAAACCTGCAATCAAGCCCATGCCGTATAATTGACCGGCTTTTTCTTCGAACCTGCGGATTAAAAGCATTTGGCGATAATAATCGAGCAATTCTTCACGATTTGCCATATTGGCTTTTGAAACCACCGCAGCCTTACCTTTCGAAGGGCTAGCATTTTTTGCGACCATTAAAATACCTTCCATAATGAAGTAATACTAAAAAATATGCGGCTTTAGTCTAATTATCAAATACAGACACGTCTAGCACAATTTCATGCTGCAATGCGGCATAAATATTGCGCTTTCGTGAAAAATTACTGATTTAAAGCTGAATAGAGGCTTAATTGTCGATATGAATTTTATCAGTTATCGATCTTTATGACCACATCTTTTGGGTCAGCCATGTCCAAACGGTTAAGTGCCAAATCCTCAACAAAGTCGGCATCAGCAGCACCCGCACGTAATCTTGCAATTTTATTTTCAAGACTTTTACGTTTGGCTACAAGAATTTCTTTATTATTTTCAAGCGCATCCGCCTTGATTTTATATTCGCGCCATCGCAGCAAGCCTTGCTCACCCGAGAAGGCCTGCATGCCCAAAAACACAAGGGCAATTATAAAAATTACTTTGGCTGGTGATGCGGAAAATTTAAACATAATCGCTTTTTAGAATCAAATTGCAAATATATGGTGAACAAAATTTTAATGGCAGCCATCTGTAAAAAAATGACTGCCATTAAAAAATATATTAATTTGTGCCTAATGGATTAGCGTTTTTGGCGCAGAGCGTCAAAGCCAGCGTATTTTGCCTGGGTTCCAAGCATTTCTTCGATACGAATCAACTGGTTATATTTTGCAATCCTGTCCGAACGAGACAAAGATCCGGTTTTAATTTGACCGCAATTGGTTGCCACGGCCAAATCGGCAATTGTTGTATCTTCGGTTTCGCCAGAACGGTGTGACATAACCGCAGTGTAACCATTGCGGTGTGCAAGATCCACAGCGTCCAAAGTTTCGGTCAAAGTGCCGATTTGATTTACTTTTACCAAAATTGAATTAGCAAGACCGCCTTTGATGCCGTCTGCAAGACGTGCAGGATTGGTTACGAACAAATCATCGCCAACAAGCTGAACTTTTGAACCCAATTCTTTGGTTAGTGCAGCCCAACCAGCCATGTCATCTTCTGCCATACCGTCTTCGATTGAGAAGATTGGATATTTCGCAGCCAAATCAGCAAGATATTTCACATTTTCATCAGAAGAGAATGATTTGCCTTCGCCGACCATCTCATATTTGCCGTTTTTGAAATATTCAGATGATGCACAATCAAGCGCCAAACCGATTTCAGAACCAACTTTGAAGCCAGCTTTTGTGATTGCTTCTGAGATAACATCCAATGCTTCAACCGCAGAAGAAACATTTGGTGCAAAGCCACCCTCGTCACCAACGTTGGTATTCAAACCTTTTGATTTCAATAATGATTTCAATGAATGGAATACTTCGGCACCCCAACGAACACCATCAGCAAGAGAAGGTGCGGCCAAAGGCATAATCATAAATTCTTGGATATCAACTGGGTTATCCGCGTGCGCACCACCATTAAGAATGTTCATCATTGGAACAGGAAGAACACGGGCATTAATGCCGCCAACATAATTGAACAATGGCAAATCAACCGCTTCAGCAGCAGCGCGTGCAACCGCCAAAGATACACCCAAAATCGCATTGGCACCAAGGCGTGATTTATTTGGCGTGCCATCAAGTTCGATTAAAACATTGTCGATATGGCGTTGGTCTAATGCGTCAAAACCAGATAGAGTTTGATAAATTTCACCATTTACTGCATCAACGGCTTCAAGAACGCCTTTACCAAGATAGCGTGATTTATCACCATCACGTTTTTCAACCGCTTCATGCGCACCGGTAGATGCACCAGACGGAACCATTGCGCGACCATGTGCGCCGCTTTCAAGCAAAACGTCAACTTCAACGGTTGGATTACCACGGCTGTCTAGAATTTCGCGGCCTACGATGTCGATAATGGCGGTCATACTCATCTCCTTAGATTTGCGTTACATTTGTTTTCGGCTCAATAGCAATTTGTGTAACCTAAGGGAAGTCAAAATATATGCTGTATTTGCATTTTGTGTTGTTTTTTCTATTTTCTGTAACTATTGAGAAAATAATAGCAAATTGGACACAATTATGGACATTAGATACCGCCGCGCAATCGGGCTTATAACCACCCTTAGCTTCATTATTATTTACGTAATTTTCGCGACAGTTCTTGGCAGTTTCATTTTAAACAAGCCAATTTGGATAAAAGTTCCGTTCTTTTTGGTCATTGGTTTGGTGTGGGTTTTCCCACTACGCCCATTATATATGTGGATGTCACCAAAGCCACATGAAATGCCAAAAGGCGAAAAACCACCTGCCGCATCAACTTTAAAAAGAAGTCGTAAATAACCTTGAAATCCTACCCCTGATTGCCATATAATTAGCATATCAGGAGGCTTACAAATGGCAGCTAAGAAAAAAACCGGCAAGGATGACGTTATTGATGCGGAATTCAAACCAACCGAAGATGTGAAAACAGAAGAAACTTCTGAAAATACCTCTGGGGATGCGTCAAATGAAAAGATTAATGACGCAATGAATGAGGCGATGAATCAGGGCTTGGATATTTTCAAAAAATTCTGGGAAGCCGGTGCGCAGGTTTATACAAAAATGTATGAACAGGCACAGGAAAAATTCTCAAAAGTTTCTGAAGCTGCGAACGAAGTTTTCGACGAAATGGTCGAAAAAGGTGGCAAAGCCGAAGAAGAAATTAAAAAGAAATTTGAAGAATCTCATATTGGTGACAAGGCAAAAGACTTTGCAGCCAAGGCAAGTGAGCAAGCAAAAGAATTCCGCGCCAAAAACTTCCCTGATGAAAAATTAGAAGCTTGGAAAAAATCATTTGCAGAAGGCATTGCCCCAATAAATGTCATTGAAATGAAGAAAAAAATCCAAGAAATGGAAGATAAAATCGTTTCTTTAGAAGCTGAAATTGTTTCTCTTAAAGGTGAAAAACCTAAAAAAGAAGCTGCGCCTAAAGCTGCCACCAAGGCAGAAGCGAAACCAAAAGCTACCAAAACGGCTAAGCCAAAAACGCCACCAAAAACTGAAGCATAATTTATGGCTGAAACGTTTTTTATAGATGCAAGTGATAAGGCCGCTGCTTATCAAGAGCTTGGGCGTGTTTACGGCTCTGTAATTGATGGTGAAGACAATGAAATCGCGCGCCTTGCCACCTTGGTTTGCCTTCTGAAAACCACTTTTGGCGCGCGTTTCTTTTGGTGCGGATTTTATCTTTGTGATCCCAACAAGGAAGACGAGCTAGTGATTGGCCCATATCAAGGAACCATGGGCTGTTTGCGTATTCCTTTTGGTAAAGGTGTTTGTGGCAAGGCCGCGCGTGAAGCAAAAACCCAAATCGTTGATGATGTTCATGCCTTTGCTGACCATATTGCATGCGATGCCAATTCTAATTCAGAAATTGTGGTTCCAATATTCAAAAATGGCAAACTATTTGGCGTTCTTGATATAGACTCAACTGAATTCTCGGCTTTTGATAATGATGACAGAATTGGGCTTGAGGCGCTTTGCGCGCAGGTTTTTTAGAAATGTCTAAAGCAAAAACGACCGCCGCAACACTTGCCCTTACCAAAGCCGGGATAAAATTCACCCCCTACCCTTATGAATATGAAAGTGGGGTTGATAAAATTGGGGTTCATGCGGCATTGGCAATTGGCAAACCCGAAGAACAGGTTTTTAAAACCCTCGTGGTTCTTGCTGATAATGTTCCGGTTTGTGCGATAATCCCCTCACACAAAAATGTGGCGATGAAAAAACTTGCAGCGGCATGCGGTGCAAAACATGCGCAAATGATTAATCCGCATGACGCCGAACGTATAACTGGCTTTAAAGTTGGCGGCATTAGCCCCTTTGGACAGAAAAAGAAACTCCGCAGCTTTATAGATAAAAGCGCCTTAGATTTTGAAGAAATCTATATAAATGGCGGCGCAAGGGGCCTCCTAATCGGTATGCGACCAAATGACGCACTATCAGTAATTGCTACCGAAGCTATTGATATTACGCAATAATATATCGCGCGCCCTAAGCGAGCAATATTCTAATATTATGAAACATGCCTATTGTAACCATAAATTAAGGAGAATCGTGCATTCCTAATCGGTAATGAATAGTTTTTTATTTACTAATAAAACAACAATAATCGACGAGGATATCGCTCTTTCAACCACACTTGAGGAGCCTGACTTTGTTTCACTAATTGAATTAGGGCGCAAGATATTCAAAACGCCTTATGTGTATATTACGCGTTTTAATGGCGACACACTTACCGTTACCTCCCATATTGAGTTTAGGGACGTTGATATTCCCAGAAATCTGACATTTTGTAACACAACAATTGCCAGAAAAGATACATATGTCGTATTCGATGCCAAAACCGATGATAGTTTCAAAGATAATCCATATGTAATCAATAATTTAAAATATCGTTTTTATGCCGGCACACCAATATTCTTTCCCGATGGAAGCATATTTGGAACGTTTTGTATTTTTGATACCGAGACACGGGATTTTAGTGATTCACATAAACGTATGCTAAAGCTTTTGGCATCGCAAACCGCATCATTTCTAAAACTGCATGACATTGCAAAAAATTATGAAACCACCGCCAAACAATTAATAATTGCAAATTCAGAAGCCCTTGCCTCTGATGCGGTTTTAAAAACCATGCATGACGGGGTATTGGTTCATGATAAAGATGGAAAGATCGTATCTTGTAACCCAGCAGCACTTCGAATCTTGCGACTTGAAAAGTCAGAATTAATAAATGCCAATGGCCTGAATGAAGATTGGAAAATTTTTGACGAAGACAACAACCAATTGGGTTGGCAGCAACTTCCGCCACTTGTTGCCCTAAAATCTAGGCAATTGGTGGAAAATAATATTGTTGGCCTCGACATGTTAAATGGCGATAGAATATGGCTAAAAGTTTCATCAACCCCTTTGTTTCAAGAGGGGAATAAAGAGCCAGTTAAAATCGTAACCTCATTTACTGATATAACTGATTCCAAAAACTATAATGATAATTTGCAAAAGCTTGCCAAAATTGCCGATGATGCCAATCAGTCAAAATCAACATTCCTTGCAAATGTATCGCATGAAATACGCACCCCATTAAATGGCGTTGTGGGAATTGCCGATGCCTTGTCAAACACAAGTCTTGATCCCAAACAACGGGATATGGTGGAATTAATCAAGTCAGCTGGAAAAACCTTGGGCTTGTTATTGAATGATGTTTTGGATCACGCAAAAATTGAAGCCGGTCAATTAACATTAGAAAACCTTCCGATTGATGTTAAAGAGGTTATTACGGCGGCGGCATTGCTTGTTAAATTCCAAGCCGACACCAAAGATATAGGGTTTGAGCTTTCATTTACCCCAGGAATGCACTTAAATTATTATGGAGATATGGTTCGGATTAGACAAATCATAACCAACCTTGCGTCAAATGCCGTAAAATTCACTAGCCACGGCAAAGTTTCTATTAATGTTGAGCCATTTAATAATATTAATGGGCTAGATGTGGCACAAGGCATTAAAATAACTGTTACTGATACGGGAATTGGTATCAAACAAAGTGATTTGGACAATTTGTTTAATCGCTACACACAGGCCGATAATACCATCACCCGCAAATATGGTGGCACTGGCTTAGGGCTTTCTATTTCAAAAGATTTGTTGGATTTAATGGGTGGGCAAATCCATGTTAGCTCTCAAATCGGCATAGGTTCAACATTTATTGCGACTATTCCACTTGCGCCTTATACGGAACAAGAAACAATCACAAATGAATTAGCCAATAAACCATTACCAGAAAAAGACATGTATTACCGTGTCTTATTAGCCGAAGACCACGCCGTAAACCAAAAAGTATTCGCAATTATAACTGAACCATTTGGCTTTGAAACCACGGTTGTTTCAAATGGCCGGGATGCATTAGAGGCCGTGAAAAAACAAAAGTTTGATTTGGTTTTCATGGATATTAAAATGCCCATACTTGATGGTATCGAGGCGACAAAGGCAATCAGAGAATATGAGCATCACAATAATCTAAGTCATACTAATATTGTCATGCTTAGTGCGAATACTGAAAGCAGTTATTCTGATTTGGCAACATCCGCAGGGGCAGATTATTTCCTTGGAAAACCCATAGAAATTCAGGCAATTATCGATCTATTGCAACAGATTGAAGATAACGAACACTCATCCGACACTAAAAAACTATCGGTATTATAATTCAACCATTTGCAAATAAGATTTTGAATTACGCATTAATTGTTCAAATAAATTAAGATGGGAATTCCAAAATTGCTCTGCACGTTCGGCCTGACCTTTTTCGATAAAGTGAACCAATATTTCGTGTGCCTTTATTGCCTTTTCCAAAGTGTCTTTATCGGTGTTTAAAACAACAGTTGCATAATGGTCGCCATATATTTTATTCAGCATAGAAATTATCAATTGTGCCGATTTATTGCCACTCAATGCAATTAGGGCGGCATGAAATTCATTGGAATAGCGAACAATGGCTTCAAAGTCGTTCATCAAAAGCGCCTCATTTTCGCGCCTTATGATATTGTTCAAAATTATCGGCGCCTTGTCAGAAGCGTTATTCGCAACTTCTTTTACAATTGCCGGCTCAATCAAGGTGCGACAGTGATAGGCATCGGCAACAGTTGCCCCCTGTGTACGTAATAAAAGCGCCATATAACGCGCTGGTAAATCAACTTGTGGAGCGCGCACTTTTACCGAGCGTGCACCGCGAACAATTTGCAACAATCCCTCTGCCTCAAGGATGCGCAACGCCTCACGTATTGAAGGACGCGACGCATTATATTGTTCGATTAAAGTTGCTTCAGAGCCAAGGTCTTCGCCGTCTTTTAGCGCGCCATCGGCAATTTTCTGGCGAATTAATGCCGCAACTTTTTCAGATAATTTGGCAGCACCCTGTCCATCCATTTTGCGCGTTTTTCCTCAACCAAGTAGTATTTAAATCTATTATTTAGTTATATATATATCTTTAGCAAAACTCTAAAAAACTGCAAGACGTCAGGACAGCAAATATTAATCCGCGCTATTGTTAATACTCATTGCCCTGACGAATTTCTTACTATTTTTTAGCTTTTTTTGGCATTGCCGGTGTGGCAATTTTTTTAACTGCCTGCACTTCAATTTCCACCAACATCCCCTCACCTGCTAATGCAGCAACTTGAGTGGTTACACGTGATGGTTTATTTGGCTGTTCAGCAGTTCCAAAATATTTTTTGTATGATTTCATCATGCCGCCAAAATCTAGTTTGCCACCTAATGCTGGGTCGCCGACTAAATAAACACGCATCATAACAATATCACCAAGCCCCAAACCTTCTGCGGCAAGCGCATCTTTAATGCGCAAAATCACGCCTTCGGTTTGTACTTCTGTCGAACCACCAAAAACAGCCGCAGTACCTGCAGGGGCAGTTTTATCAACCACCGGCGGCACAAGACCACTTACGTAATAAGTGGTGTAGCCCGGTGGCACGGTTACAACCGTTGAAATTGGCGATTCCGCAGGACCAGTTCGTTTAACTTCCTGGGCTTGCGCACCACTTGCCATTAACAAGCCAAATGATAACGCACTAATTATAAGTTTTTTCATAAGTTTCTCCTTATCAACGCACGTGAATTAATGCGCCTGAAGTGATTGTGATTTTTGCTGTCCGCCTTTGCGTTGTTTATTTACGAAATCTGGTTTTATGCCAGAAGCATGGTTGCCATGATTGGCACGCAAATATGTTAGGATCATTGCAAGGTCGCTATCAGACAAATCGCCTTTAAATGATGGCATACCTGCACGACCATTAAGCACAGTTTTTACCAACACATCTGGGCTTCCTTGCACCAATTTATTTTTGGCAAGCGCCGGAAATGCGCCGGGAACCCCTTGTGCATTTGATTGGTGACACGCCGAACAATTTTCCATGAATAATGCGCGACCATCAGCCTTTGCTACGCCGCCAGAAATTAAACTTAATGACAAAATTGCCATTAGATAAACAACACCATATTTATTTTTAAACATTATGCTTTCACCCTTTTGTGGATTTTTTCAATTTGTTGCCATGCGGATTCAATTGCACCTGCTTGCCAACCACCGAGATAAGTTAAATGTTCACCCGCCAAATAGATTCTTCCATCCGGGTCACAAAGTTTCGGATATGCTTCTTTGCGCGCTTCATCACTCCAGACAGCCCAACCACCAAGATTGTCCTTGTCCAAATGCCAGCAGAATGAGAATGCATTTTCAAAACTTGATTTATATTCTGGGAAGATTTTTTGGCCGCCTTCAAGGGCAAATGCCGCGCGATCTGCCGGTGATTTGGCACTTATCTTTGCCGCCTCACCGCCAAAGGAATAATAACCCAAAAGCACACCTTTTTCGCCTTGGAAGCCGTATGAAGGCAAAGAAATCGTGCGAATACCCGGAATATCATTATAAACATGGCCGCCATAAATACGGTATTTATCTTCCCAAAAGCGGTTCGACATTTGCAAACCAATTTTATTTACCGGCGCATAGGCAACCTTTAACATTGCTTCTTTGAAAGTTGGTGAGACCTGTAAATCGATGCCGTTCAAAACTGAAATCGGAATTGTACAAATGCAATAATCGGCAGTTGTCGTGCCTTTTACACCATTTCCATCAACCCAAGAAACTGTAACACCGTTTGCATCTTGGGCAATTTTTTTAACCGAGGTTGAATATTGAATTAAATCACCAAGATTTTTGACAAAGCCTTTTGCAATCTGATCCATACCGCCAATTGGTTGGAACATTACTCTTTGTTGTTCATAATCAGAAACAGATTGCAAAACTGACCATGCTTTTGAACCCAATAAATCAGACATCGCATATGGTTTCGATGGAACACCCGGTCCCGGATTTGTGCCCGGCCCTGGATCAACCTCATAACCACGTCCATTGGTTCCTTCATATGATAATGTATCGGCATTAAGCCAACCTTCACCAATCAAATAAGCAATAAATTTATCTTTATCCGCCGCAGAGAATGGTAGGTTTAACGCACCTGATTTTGATGCTTTTGCCAAAATTTCAGAAGTATAACCACGAACATCTGCCGCAACTTTACCTTTGCGAAGTGGTTTTCCTGCTAATGGTCCTGTGCCGCCTTCGAAATAGACAAATGAATTATCATTGTCATTATTGAACAATTGCAAAGGAACATTGAATTTTTTGGTATAATAAAGGGTTGAATGATGGTGATATGGTATCCGCCACGGTCCATTGTTTAGATAGTGCCCCTCATCAAACTCGCAAGTTTGTGAATACCCCATCAAATCAGTATATTTAAAACCTTTTCGCGCGGTCTGACAGCGACCACCAGCAAAAGAACGGGTTTCAATAACTTTACAATCATAGCCGGCTTTTGACATTTCATAAGCGGCCGTCAAACCGGCAAGGCCCGCCCCAAGAATGACAATTTTCTTTCCATTACCACCACTAATATCAGGTGGAGTACTATATTGGGATTCAATCCCTAAACCCAACGCGTCCATGCCAGCAAGTGCAAGTGAAATTCCGCCGATTGCAGCCAGACCTTCTATAAAACTTCTACGTGAAGTTATTGATTTTGAAAATATATTTTCAGACATGATTTTCCCCATTGTCCTGTAAAGATTTGTTGCGGGGGCAGAACCCCCGCAAACGAGTACGAACTCAATTAAAATTTCACAGAAAGTTTTGAGTAATAATATCCACCATTAATTCCATAAGGAGAGTTGGTTGGATAATGGGTTACGTAACCAGAGCTTTTTCTTGCGTAACGGATTGCACGATAACCTGCTGGTTGCTCGTCTGGATATTCGTTAAACAAATTATTTGCGCCAACGCTTAAGGTAACATTGTCAGTTAGGTTATATGATAAATCCAAATCGACAATTGCCTTGGCACCTGGTTTAATTTCCCACCATTGTCCAGCATAATTCACGTCATATTGTGAATCGCCATAATAGGAGACTTTAACATTTGTCTGCAACTTGCCATAAGTCCACAAACCACCAAGAATAAATTTATATTTCGGGGTTGCAGTCTCTAGGTAAGAAATTGTTTCTTTACTAAACAATTCCATACCAGGGATTCCAGGGAAGCTGTGAACTTTGTCAACTTCGGTTTTGTTGTAATTGGCGCTAAACGTCCAATCAATTTTACCAAATTTGTCTAAATCAGTGCTTGTGGTGGCAAGAATGTCGATGCCTTTAGTGGTTGTATCAACACCATTACCAAACACGTTGATACCAAGATAATCAAGACCAGAATAATCAATCACGATACCTGTGGCGTCAATCACGCTTTTAAGAGTTGGTGAAACAACTACACCGCTATCAATTGCATAAAGTGTATCAGAACCAACGATACGATCTTTCAATTTGATATAATAAGCATCAGCAGTAATAATTACATTTGAATCAAATGGTTTCAAAACTGTACCAAAGCTTAGGTTGGTTGATTTTTCCGGCTTAAGACCGTTTGGAATACCAATTAATTTTGCCGCATTAGAGTTTGGCTGTACCTGCACGTCATATTCATCAGGTGAAACGTTAGTTGAGGTATAGAATTCCTCTGCCAATGTCGGCGCACGGAAGCCGGTGCTTACGGTACCGCGAAGTGCAAAAGCATCCGTGAAATCATAACGACCAGTTAGTTTTCCGACCGTTGCTTCACCAAAGTCGGAGAAATCTTCATAACGCAATGCGAAATCTGTGCTTAGTTTTGCAACAGGGTTCACAGCGAAATCAACATATACCGCTTTGTTATTACGTGAATGCTTACCATTTGCAGAAGTTGGATAGCCAGGGAATGATTGCGCACCAGTTTTATAATATGATGCAGCATCACCAGATTTGATTTCATAACTTTCGTTACGATACTCAAGACCCCATGCAACGTTTAACGGCGATGCCAAGCCAACTTCAAATGATCTATCAGCATCGATTGTTGTTGCCTGTTGGGTTGTAATCAATGAGCCATCATAGAAATTTGACGGTGTCCAGCCAAAGTCAGTGTAGAATGAAATGTTTGCAGAATCACGAGTGTAAATCTCTTCATCATCGCGTCCAGCACTTGTTGAAACATCAAAGTCCCATCCCATTGCTTTGAATTGCGAACCAAAAGTAAATTGGTAATCATCTTCATACAAAACTTCGCGTGGTTGGAAGCCAAATGGGAAAACATATGCACCCGTTGAAGTCACAACCCGATCTGGTGTCCGCCAGTTTTCATAAGCTGATGCATATTTATGACCGTAAGACATATTTGTATAGAATTTCAAATCATCGCTTACATCATAACCCGCTGAAAGCATTGCAACATTCAAACGATATTGCGCATCACCAATAACGTGGTTCAAATATGGATATTCATCCGCATATTTAAGATTCGGATACTTTAGGCTGCCATCAGAATTTGTAGCATAAACACGTGGATCAAGGTCACCGCGATTTGAATAATCATGCCATTTTGTTTCCAAGGTTAGGTTCATATACGCTTTTTCAATTGGCGTAAAACCCATGTTTAATGATACGGCGCCGGTTTGGCCGCCGCCATCCATATATTGACCACCACTAATATTTAATAAACCACCATCACCCTTCTTTTTGGTAATAATGTTAATTACGCCGGCAATGGCATCAGAACCATATTGTGCCGCCGCACCATCTTGTAGGATTTCAACTCGACCAACCGATGCCATTGGAATAAAGCTCCAATCGGTGGTTGCCGCACCCTGATATGCACCACCAAGAACCGCAAGGTTTGCAGTAGTATGACGGCGTTTGCCATCAACTAAAATCAAGGCATGGTTCGGGCTTACGCCACGCAGTTTTGCCGTTACAGTAAGGTTTGCGCTATCTGAACCGAATGCCTGAACTGTAAAGGATGGCGTGTTTTGTGCCAATGCCTGCATCAAGTCAGGCTGACCAACTTTTGCCAATGCTTTGGTATCTAAAACCACGATTGGCGACGCACTATCTACGGCTTTAACGCCGCTGGTGCGTGTGCCCGTTACGATTACTGCGCTTTCAACTGGTGCTAGTTCTGTTGTTGCTGCTGCCACTGTTGTTTCATCATTTGCCATTGCAAAAGACGGTGCTACGCACGCCAGTGCCAGAAGTGATACTGCTGTAAAATAATTAGATTTTTTTGTATTCAACATATTAAGACTCCCCAAGGTTTTAAGGTAAGGAGCCCCTTCGTATGTTTCCCCAATAGTATTTGGTGTCTTGAAAGATAGGTTTTACTCTATCCAACCGCCCACACACAGATTGGATTTATGCTGCAATCGCTTTCAATAAAAATTCAAAAAGTTTTGACAAAAATATTTCACATGCTCATTTTTGTCGCGTTAATGACATAAAATTTATTTTCTTGCATACAAAGCAAGCATAACCAGAATAAGATTTTATATGCGCGCCGCAAACAGGTGATTTATTCTAGCTGATTTTAAAGCCACCAAAGATAGTGTGGTTTTTATAAGTCATTTCAGATTACAAACTCTAATCTACGAATCAACAACCACTTTTAAGAGTTCACCTGGATTTTCAACCAAAATATGTGCGCCAGCATTGCTTAATTCTTCTTCTTTGCCATAGCCCCATAATACGCCAATGCCATTAATTCCATTTTTGCGGGCAGCAATAATGTCATGCTCACGGTCGCCAATCATTATTGTTTCGCTTTTGTTTAGGCCATGGGTATCGATTATGTGCCCAACCAACTCTGCTTTATCATCAAATTTGCCATCAAGGTGCGAACCGTAAATTTCAGTAAAATATCCTTCAAGGTTAAATTGTTCGATATTTTGCCTTGCAAATGGAACATTTTTGGCGGTGCAAATAAATAGTTGGTGTCCAGTGTCGTTTAATTGCGCAATAATATCCGCAATCCCATCATATAAAACCGCTTCTTTTAAACCACCTTGGGCGTGAAATTCGCGGTATTTTGCAACCGCTTCTTCGACCATTTCTTCGGGAAGAATTGTGGCAAAACTTTTCCTTAAAGGTGGGCCAACCACCCAGCTCATATCAAGTGTAATTTTATCCTGATGGCCCAAAGCAACCAATGCTTTTGAATATGATTTTATAATCCCATCACCTGGGTCGATGATTGTTCCGTCTAAATCAAAAAGGATGTTCATATTAATTCTTGTAAATTAGCTTTTAGTTTTTCGGTCAATGCGCTTGCCCGACCACCGACAACATTGACCATAGTCAAAGTTGAAAGGCCGACCGCCTTCCCTTCTTGAACGGCAAGTTGATATAATTCAAATGATGAATTGCCAACTTTTGAAACTTTTACATAAATTTCAACTGGGGCGGGCCAAAAACATTCCGCCAAATAATCAACCTTATTGGTAACGACCATAAGCACATTTTCACCCGAAAATTCAGCGCCATATTGGATTAAAAACCTTGCACGCGCATCCTCTATCATCTGCACTAATGCAGTATTAGAAACATGTTGCGCAACATTTAGATCGGTAAATCTGGTTGGTACGTCAACTTTGTAGGGATAATTAGCGGGGTTTAATATTTCGGGGTCTGGTCTTGGCATTATATGATTCCGTTTTGGGTTTAGTAGTTCAACAAGCAAATTTTCGCAAACAAAAAAGGGCGCGAAACCGCGCCCTTTTGATATTCATTTCGAATTGGTTGGAATTAGTCATCCAAACCTTCTGGCAATGCCTCTTCTTCGGTGTGACGTTCATCAGAAATTGCGTTGGCATCTTGATGCGCCGCAATTGCTTTAAGACGACGAAGCGCGCCACCAGTACCAGCAGGGATAAGACGACCAACGATGATATTCTCTTTAAGACCATCAAGAGGGTCAACTTTACCGTTGACTGATGCATCGGTAAGAACACGAGTTGTCTCTTGGAACGATGCCGCAGAGAAGAATGAACGAGTTTGAAGAGATGCTTTGGTAATACCCAACAATACTGGTGAAGCAGTAGCAGGTTTAAGACCAAGTTCTTCAATACGTTTATTTTCATCAACAAGATCGATTTCGTCAACCGCATCGCCTTTGATAAAGTCGGTATCGCCGGCATCGGTGATTTCAACGCGTTGCAACATCTGACGTACGATAACTTCGATGTGCTTATCGTTGATGACCACACCTTGAAGACGGTAAACTTTTTGAACCTCTTCAACAAGGTATTCAGCCAATGCCTCAACGCCTTGAACCGCAAGAATATCTTGTGGTGCAGGGTTGCCCGCAAGGATGTGTTCACCGCGTTTAATCCAGTCACCATCTTGAACCGGAAGGTGTTTACCTTTTGGAATCATGTATTCCACTGGCTCGATAGTTTCATCATCAGGAACGATACGAATGCGGCGTTTGTTTTTGTAGTCTTTACCAAACTCAACGCGACCATCGATTTCCGCGATAATTGCGTGGTCTTTAGGACGACGTGCTTCAAACAATTCAGCAACGCGTGGAAGACCACCCGTAATATCGCGTGATGTAACACCACCAGCAGCAACACGGGCAAGTGTATCACCACCTGCAACCAATGAACCATCAGCAACAGAAAGGGTTGCACCAATTGGCAATGAATAGCGTGCTTCTTTACCATTTGGAAGTTTAACCGGCTCACCGCTATCGTCAAGAATTACGATAGACGGACGAAGGTCGGCATGAACTTTTGAACCACCGCGCCAGTCGATAACAACTTTTGAAGAAATACCAGTGTTTTCGTCAAGTTCGTCACGAGCAGAAACACCATCAATCAAGTCTTCAAGTTTTGCATGACCTGCAATCTCTGAAATGATTGGTGTTGCATACGGATCCCAATCAGCAAGACGATCGCCACGTTCGATTTTTTGACCATCTTTAACGCGAATACGGCTACCAAATGGAAGTTTAAGCGATTGACGGGTTTTGCCATCCGCATCCACAACAGACACAGACATTGAACGACCCATACAGATGATTTCGCCATTTTCACGGGTAATAGTTGCCGCGTTCTGGTATTTGATTTTACCAGACAAGCCAGCATCCATAGACGAGTTGTTAACAACCGATGCCGCACCACCGATGTGGAACGTACGCATTGTAAGCTGTGTACCAGGCTCACCGATTGATTGCGCCGCAATAACACCAACTGCCTCACCCATATTAACGCGGGTGTTACGTGCAAGGTCACGACCATAGCAAGTACCACAAACGCCGTTACGAGTTTCGCAAGTTAATGGAGAGCGAACTTTAACCGATTGAACACCCGCTTTGTCAATTGCCGCAGCAATATCTTCATCGCAATATGTATCACGCGCATAAAGAACTTCTTGAGTTTCCGGATCAACCGCATCTTCGGCAAGAACACGACCCAAAATACGTTGTTCAAGAGATACGATAACGTCCGCACCCTCGATAACAGGTTTAAGTTCGATACCATGTGCAGTGCCGCAATCTTCCTCAGTGATGATGCAATCTTGGGCAACGTCAACCAAACGACGGGTCAAGTAACCAGAGTTTGCAGTTTTCAACGCGGTATCGGCAAGACCTTTACGCGCACCGTGGGTAGAGTTGAAGTACTCAAGAACCGATAGGCCTTCTTTAAAGTTAGAAATAATCGGGGTTTCGATGATTTCGCCAGATGGTTTCGCCATCAAACCACGCATACCGCCCAACTGCTTCATTTGGTTTTTAGAACCCCTCGCACCAGAGTGAGCCATCATATAAACCGAGTTAAGCTGTTGTGAACCGTCACGAGCTTTGATTGGTTTTGCGATTTCTTCCATCATCGCATCCGCAACGCGGTCAGTACATTTTGACCAAACGTCAACTACTTTGTTGTATTTCTCGCCTTTGGTGATTTGACCATCAGCATATTGAGTTTCGTATTCGTTTACTTCTTTACGTGCTGCCTCAACCAATTCTTCTTTGGCTTTTGGAACAACCATATCGGCCATACCGAAAGAAATACCCGCTTCGAACGCTTTGGCAAAACCAAGGTTTTTCAAACGGTCAGCGAATATAACAGTCGCTTTTTGACCACAGTAACGATAAACGCGACCGATAAGGTTTGCGATCTCTTTTTTGGTCAAAACGATGTTACAGATTTCAGGCTGTAATTTAGGGTGACGCGGCAACAAATCCACAATCATGAAACGACCAGGAGTGGTTTCAATAACGCGGGTGATGTCATTGCCATTTTCGTCAACACCGTGCCAACGAACGCGAACTTTGGTGTGAACGTTTACTTGTTTTGCATCCAAAGCGGCCTCAATTTCACCCATGTTTACGAATGCGCGACCTTCACCAGGCTCACCTTCACGAACGGTTGAGATGTTATAAAGACCCAAAACGATATCCTGTGATGGTTCGATGATTGGACGACCATTCGCAGGAGAAAGAATGTTGTTGGTTGACATCATCAATACGCGTGCTTCAAGCTGTGCCTCGATTGATAATGGAACGTGAACCGCCATTTGGTCACCGTCGAAGTCGGCGTTAAATGCGGTACAAACCAATGGGTGAAGCTGAATTGCTTTACCTTCAATAAGTTTTGGTTCGAACGCCTGAATACCAAGTCTGTGTAGAGTTGGTGCGCGGTTAAGCATTACAGGGTGTTCGCGGATAACTTCATCAAGGATATCCCAAACTTCTGGCTTTTCTTTCTCAACAAGTTTTTTCGCTTGTTTAACGGTTGCAGAAAGACCTTTTGCTTCAAGGCGTTGATAGATGAATGGTTTGAACAATTCCAAAGCCATTTTCTTTGGAAGTCCGCATTCATGCAATTTCAAATCTGGACCAACGGTAATAACCGAACGACCAGAATAATCCACGCGTTTACCCAACAAGTTCTGACGGAAACGACCTTGTTTACCTTTAAGCATGTCTGCCAAAGATTTAAGAGGGCGTTTGTTTGCACCAGTAATAACGCGACCACGACGACCGTTATCAAACAATGCGTCAACCGCTTCTTGAAGCATACGCTTCTCGTTACGGATGATGATGTCTGGCGAACGTAGGTCGATAAGGCGTTTTAGACGGTTGTTACGGTTGATAACGCGGCGATACAAATCGTTCAAATCTGATGTCGCGAAACGACCACCTTCAAGTGGAACAAGCGGACGAAGTTCAGGAGGAATTACCGGAACAATTGTCATAACCATCCATTCAGGACGGTTACCAGACATCATAAACGCTTCGATAAGTTTCAAACGTTTTGCAAGTTTTTTAGGCTTAAGTTCAGTTGTACAAGCCGCGATTTCTTCACGAAGATTTTTCGCAGTTTGTTCAAGATCGATTGAAGCAAGCATTTGGCGAATAACTTCGGCACCGATACCAACAGTGAAGCTATCTTCACCATATTGGTCTTGGGCATCGAACAATTCATGCTCATCAATAAGTTGTTTTTCAGTGAATGGCGTGATGCCTGGTTCAACAACGATATATTTTTCAAAATAAAGAACGCGCTCAACATCTTTTAGCGTCATATCAAGCATTGTTGAAATACGGCTAGGCAGTGATTTCAAATACCAAATATGTGCAACCGGTGCAGCAAGTTCGATGTGGCCCATACGTTCGCGGCGAACGCGTTGCAATGTTACTTCAACACCGCATTTTTCGCAGGTTAGACCTTTGTGTTTGATACGTTTATATTTACCGCACAAACATTCATAATCTTTCATAGGCCCGAAAATACGTGCGCAGAAAAGACCGTCTTTCTCTGGTTTGAAAGTACGATAGTTAATAGTTTCAGGTTTCTTAACCTCACCTTTTGACCAAGACAAAATCTGCTCAGGCGCGGCAAGAGAGATACGAATTGAGTCAAATTGTGGCGGCAATTCCGATGGGATGCCAAAGCGGTTAGTTACATGTTGGTTCATTACCAATAGCTCCTTAAAGCCTTAAAAAATTTTGGGTTCAATTACCCGTGAAAACCTTTGTTGGTGGCGGTTACCCGCCACCAGTTTAAATTAGATGCTCAAATCGTCTTCGTAATTGTCAAGCGGCGCTTCGGTAAGGTCGATATTAAGACCAAGTGAACGCATCTCTTTAACAAGAACGTTGAATGATTCAGGGATACCGGCATCAAATTTGTCATCACCACGGGTGATTGCTTCATAAACCTTGGTACGTCCGGCAACGTCATCCGATTTAACGGTCAACATTTCTTGAAGTGTATAAGCAGCACCATAAGCCTCAAGCGCCCAGACCTCCATCTCACCGAACCTTTGACCACCAAATTGCGCCTTACCACCAAGCGGCTGCTGAGTAACAAGTGAATATGGGCCAATTGAACGGGCGTGGATTTTATCGTCAACAAGGTGGTGAAGTTTAAGCATGTAGATGATACCAACAGTAACATCACGGGCAAACGGTTCACCAGTTCTGCCGTCGAATAGGGTTGATTGACCATTCTCTTTATTACCAGTTTTATTTAGGTAATAACGAATGTCGCTTTCTTTAGCACCATCAAACACCGGTGTAGCAATCGGAACGCCGTTTCCAAGGTTTTGACCCAAAGTGATCAATTCCTCATCAGATTCTGGAAGCTCCTGATTTTCACCGTAAATGTCTTTTAGTTTTGCGATATATTTATCTTTCTCGCCCGCACGTTGGTATGCTTCTAATGCTTCGGTAACTTGCTTACCAAGACCAGAACAAGCCCAACCAAGGTGGGTTTCAAGAATCTGTCCAACGTTCATACGCGAAGGCACGCCCAGTGGGTTTAGAACGATATCAACCGCAGTACCATCTTCAAGGAATGGCATATCTTCGATTGGCGAAATGCGTGAGATAACACCCTTGTTACCATGGCGACCCGCCATTTTATCACCCGGTTGAAGTTTACGTTTAACCGCAACGAAAACTTTAACCACTTTCATAACACCTGGAAGAAGGTCATCACCTTGACGGCACTTTTCAACTTTATCTTCAAAGCGGCTGTCAAGTTCACGTTTAGAAGTTTCATAACGTGATTTGATTGCTTCGATTTCGCTCATAACTGCTTCATCAGCAAGCGCAAACTGCCACCATTGACCTTTTGAGTATTGAATAAGTGTGTCGTCAGTAATTACGCCACCAGCAAAACCTTTAGGACCTTGAACCGCTTCTTTGCCAACCAAGATTTCTTTAACGCGGCTATAAATGTTGCGTTCAAGAATTGCCAACTCGTCATCACGGTCTTTGGCAAGGTTTTCAATTTCTTCACGTTCAATTTGTTTTGCACGTTGGTCTTTTTCAACACCATGACGGTTGAATACGCGAACTTCAACAACCGTACCAGAAACACCCGGTGGAAGGCGAAGTGAGGTATCACGAACGTCAGACGCTTTTTCACCGAAAATCGCACGAAGCAATTTTTCTTCTGGTGTCATTGGGGTTTCGCCTTTTGGCGTAACTTTACCAACCAAAATATCACCAGGGTGAACTTCGGCACCAATTGCAACGATACCAGCTTCGTCAAGGTTACGAAGTGCTTCTTCACCAACGTTTGGAATATCGCGGGTGATTTCTTCAGGACCTAATTTGGTATCGCGTGCAGACGCTTCAAATTCTTCAAGGTGGATAGAGGTGAACACGTCATCACGAACGATACGTTCAGAGATTAAAATCGAGTCCTCGAAGTTGTAACCGTTCCAAGGCATGAACGCCACAAGAACGTTACGACCAAGTGCCAATTCACCAAGGTTGGTAGAAGGACCGTCGGCAATGATGTCGCCGGCTTTAACGTTGTCACCAACTTTAACCAACGGACGTTGGTTAATACAAGTGTTTTGGTTAGAGCGTTGGAACTTCATCAAACGATAAATATCAACACCAGGTTTAGTTGGGTCAGTTTCCGCAGTTGCACGAACAACGATACGTGTACCGTCGATTTGTTCAACGATACCAGTACGGCGGGCAACGATGGTTGCACCTGAATCGCGTGCCACAACCGCTTCCATACCAGTACCAACAAGTGGTGCCTCGGCTTTAACCAACGGAACGGCCTGACGTTGCATGTTTGCACCCATCAATGCGCGGTTCGCGTCATCGTTTTCAAGGAACGGAACAAGTGCCGCCGCAACCGACACAACCTGTTTAGGAGAAACGTCCATAAGGTTGATTTCACCGCGGTGCGCCATTGTCGCCTCACCTGCTTGACGAGCTTCTACAAGTTCGTGTGCAAGTGTGCCATCAGTAGCAACTTCAGAGTTTGCCTGTGCGATTGTGTATTTTGCTTCATCAACCGCAGAAAGGTAAACCACTTCTTCTTGAAGCTTGCCTTCCTCAACTTTACGATAAGGGCTTTCGATAAAGCCATATTTGTTTACGCGCGCAAATGTCGCCAATGAGTTGATAAGACCGATGTTCGGACCCTCTGGAGTCTCAATTGGGCAGATACGACCATAGTGAGTTGGGTGAACGTCGCGCACTTCAAAGCCCGCACGCTCACGAGTAAGACCACCAGGGCCCAACGCAGAAAGACGACGTTTGTGGGTAATTTCTGAAAGTGGGTTGGTTTGGTCCATAAATTGTGAAAGCTGTGATGAACCAAAGAATTCACGAACCGATGCAGTAACTGGTTTAGAGTTAATCAAATCATTCGGCATAACAGTATAGATTTCGATTGAACCCATACGTTCTTTGATGGTGCGTTCCATACGGGTTAAACCGATACGGTATTGGTTTTCCATCAACTCACCAACCGAACGAACACGGCGGTTGCCAAGGTTATCGATATCGTCAATTTCACCTTTGCCGTCACGAAGGTCGTGAAGAACGCGAAGAATTTCAACGATGTCTTCTTTGCGAAGAACGCGGTATTCGTCATCGCACTCTAGGCTTAGGCGTGAGTTCATTTTTACGCGACCAACCGCAGAAAGGTCATAACGTTCTTTTTCAAAGAACAATGACTGGAACATTGCTTCAGCAGTTTCTTGGGTTGGCGGCTCACCAGGGCGCATAACGCGGTAAATATCGGTTAATGCACCTTCACGGCTGTCATTTTTATCAAGGGTTAGTGTGTTTCTGATCCATGGGCCAGTGTTTTGACCGTCGATTGCAAGAACTTCGACATCATCAATACCGGCACTTTTCATTTCAACCAATGAAACTTGTGACAATTCTTCACCAGCTTCGGCAAAGATTTCACCAGTTTCAGGGTTAACATGGTCATACGCAACATAACGACCGATAAGGTCATCATCACCAACCAAAAGCTCTTTTACGCCGTCTTCAGCAAGTTTGTTTGCCGCACGCGCAGAAATTTTAACATGTGCTTTGGCAACCACTTTACCAGTCGCAGCATCAACCAAATCATAGTTTGGTTTTTCACCACGCCATTGTTCTGGCAAGAATGGTTTTGCCCAACCACCGTCAACACGGCGATAAGCAACAGATTTATAATAGGTTGAAAGAATTTCTTCCGGATCCATGCCCAATGCAAGCAACAATGAAGTCGCAGGCAATTTACGCTTACGGTCGATACGAACGTTGATAACGTCTTTGGCATCAAATTCGAAATCAAGCCATGAACCACGGTAAGGAATTACGCGCGCAGCAAATAGCAATTTACCAGATGAGTGGGTTTTACCTTTATCATGGTCAAAGAACACACCAGGTGAACGGTGCATCTGGGAAACGATAACACGCTCTGTACCATTTACGATGAAAGTTCCTTTTTCAGTCATCAAAGGAATTTCGCCCATATAGACATCTTGTTCTTTGATGTCTTTAATCATGTGAACTTGCTGTTCTGCTTCTGGTGCATCCGGATCGATTTCAAAAGTCACAAGGCGCAAAGTAACTTTTAATGGCGCAGCAAAAGTAAGGTCGCGGCGAATACATTCATCAACGTCGAACTTAGGACGTTCAAACTCATATGCAACATATTCAAGAGTTGCACGGTTTTGTGAATCTTTGATTGGGAAAACGCTTCTGAAAACAGCTTCGATGCCTTCATCCTTGCGTTGATCTTTCGGGGTATCCATTTGCAAAAATGCGTCATAAGAAGATTTTTGCACCTCGATGAGGTTTGGCATAGTCACGGTTTCGTGAATTTTGCCGAATGATTTGCGAATTCGCTTCTTGCCAGTGAACGACAAAGTCATTGCGCGCTTTCCTTATTTAAATTTTAATATTGTGTCTGTTTTTAAAAGAATAATCTGTTCAAAATATTGTTTGACATAACCAATTTGCGGCAATGCCATTTGTGGTAATTCCGGGCGACTGAACCCAATCTTGACCACCGTAAACATAAGACGCAAAATTGACCCATACCAAAGGGTATGAGTCGCAAAAACGCCTTGAATCAGTCAGACGCTGTGTCCCTTATAGCATTTTGGATAAAATGTGAAGAGGGGTAAGGTGCGAATTTATATAAACCATCTTAAAATCTATAATCAATTACTTTTCATTAGTATTAGTCAATTCATCGCTATCTGTAACATTGCCTATAATTTTTCGATAAGTCATTCCAGATTTTTTTTTACTGTCACGTCTATAATACATAAAATCTTGATTGAAAATTTTAGAAAGAGATTTTAGAAGCTCATAAATATCTTTATGCCTCATACCTTCGTGCCCCATGCGCTCACTTTTATCAAAAATTCTATTATAGAACGCCAGCCAAAAGGCAGCAGCACATGAGAAGCTTATATCATCGCATGGACCAATAATAGAATATAAGTCTGTACTTCTAAACAATTTTAAAGCAAGCTTCTTATGAGGCAATCCACATGCAGAAAAAAATATTCTCTTTTTATCAACGTAAAAATTTAAAATTTTTGCAAATTCATCATCGCTTATATCATCTAAAGTAAAACCAACGCCCTTTTCACTACCATGACACGAAAAGTGTAAATATCGAAAGTTTGACTTATCAAATATATCCAAAATCCTTACTAATTCTTGCTTTGTTCTAACGTAAAAATATTTTGTCTCGCATTTTCCAGATAACCTTAACATATCTTGAAGAACATAACCTTCCATACGTTTTTTTTCCTCATCTTCAAAACTCAATGATTCAATTATAAACACTTGAGACTTCGACATAGCACCCCATCCAATTCAAAGCTTTATTTAACATTGCCACCAAACACTACCTTAAAGGGATTTTAATAAAATACAATAAATTATTTACTGAATTTCAATATTGAAAATAAAAACGCCGCATCGCTTTCGATACGGCGTTAATTCTCTCAAGGTTTAGAATTAATTCGTGATGATAAGGTCAAACCTTCTACTCACTTTTAAGAAAAATCGAACTACTTTTCGGGTCTAATAGAGATAAATTATTATATATTTATGCTATTAAGCAACCTACAAAGCGTCAAATCATTTCGGAAACTCCTCCACATGGGTTTCGCCGGTGCGGCCGAAATAAACTGCGCGTCTTCCAACGAAGGAAACAATATAACCAACACAACCCGCAAGCATAATTTTTTCACAAAAACCTTTATAGGTATAACCGTCAACCTGTTGCTGCGCCTCTTTTATTGCGGCCTTGATTGCATCAACATCAAAATCATTGCCGATTTCAACTGGCACTTTATGGGTTTCAAGTTCGACCACCTCACAATTTGGCAAATAATAAAATGCTTTTGATAGTCGATAATCAATATTATAGGATTCAAACCCCGCCTCTATTAATTTACCAACAATTTGCGGAAAAATGAGCGTGTCATTCTCAGCGGCTTTTAAGCACTCTTGTGCGATATCTATTTGGTTTTGTTCCATAAGACCACTTTAATTGAATTTATAGTTTTGTATACCCACAAAGAAAAACGCCGCATCGTTTCCGATACGGCGTTAATTCTTTTAAACTTTAGATCCCGCAATAAATGCGGAATGACAAAGATGAATTATTTCAATTCAACTTTTGCACCAGCTTTTTCAAGCTGTTCTTTTAGTTTGTTAGCTTCGTCTTTAGAAACACCTTCTTTAACTGCTTTAGGAGCAGCTTCTACAAGGTCTTTAGCTTCTTTCAAGCCAAGGCCAGTGATCGCACGAACTTCTTTGATCACTTCGATTTTCTTGTCGCCAGCAGAAGCAAGCATAACAGTGAATTCTGTTTGCTCTTCAGCAGCAGCAGCAGGAGCAGCGCCACCAGCAACAGCAGCAACAGCCACAGGAGCAGCAGCAGAAACGCCCCATTTTTCTTCTAACATTTTTGAAAGTTCAGCAGCTTCAAGAACTGTAAGTGCTGATAATTCTTCAACTAAAGCTTCTAAGTTTGCCATTTTTAAATATTCCTATACTTGAACAAATATATGCAGATTTTAACAGATATTATGCGGCGTCTTTTGTCGCATAAGCATTGAAAACGCGTGCCAATTGGGCAGCAGGTGCTTGGGTAATTGAAGCAAGTTTCGAAGCAGGTGCTTGAAGCAGGCCAACAATTTTTCCACGCAACTCGTCCAAAGAAGGCAATGTTGCAAGTGCTTTAACGCCATCAGCGTTAAGAACAGTAGCGCCCATGAAGCCGCCAGTAAGAACAAGTTTATCGTTCTTTTTAGCGAAATCAGCGAATACTTTCGGTGCAACTGTTGGGTCAACCGAATAAGCAATCGCAGTTGGACCAGTTAGATATGCACCCGCGTCTTTCGCGTCGTGATTTTCCAAGGCCAACTTGGCAAGGCGGTTTTTAACCACCTTTACTGATGCACCAGCTTTAGCAGCTTCAATGCGTAGGTCTGTTAATTCCGCAACGGTAAGTCCGGCATAGTGTGCGAACACTACAACCTGATTTTCGGCGAAGACACCTTTTAGTTCTTCGACGACAACACCCTTTTGGGTACGATCCATTACGGTCTCCTTAAGGTTAAGTGGCAGGACAATCCTGACACCACGATTATGAGAGGTGAATACACACCTCCCTACTTACCTGTACCTTTTGGGATGAAACCAGACCTTGAAACAAATGTTCAAGTGAAAAACCTTCATTCCCATCTATTTAGGAAAATTAAGCCATAGGCACCTAAAGTCTCGGACAGGGTGCGGGTAAAACCCGCTTTTAACAGGGTTTCCCCTGTAAAACGCGCACTCCATATAAGAAGTGTGCGAAAAAGTCAATTTAATAAATTTCACCCCGTAATAAATACGGGGTGAGAATTAGTGAAATTATGCGTTCAATGCAGAAGCAGTATCAACTTTAACGCCTGCACCCATAGTTGAAGAAAGTGCAACTGACTTCACATAAGTACCTTTTGCGCCAGTTGGTTTTGCTTTAACCAAAGCGTCAACCAATGCGCGAGCGTTTTGAACCAATGCTTCTTCAGTGAAAGAAACTTTACCGATACCAGCGTGAACGATACCTGCTTTTTCAACACGGAATTCAACAGCGCCGCCTTTAGAATCTTTAACGGCAGTTTTAACGTCCATAGTAACAGTACCAACTTTTGGGTTTGGCATAAGACCACGTGGGCCCAATACTTTACCCAAACGACCAACCAACGCCATCATATCAGGGGTTGCGATTACGCGGTCAAAGTCAGAACGACCATTTTGCATTTCTTCCAATAGGTCTTCTGCACCAACGATATCCGCACCTGCTTCTTTTGCTTCATCAGCTTTAGGGCCACGAGCAAAAACAGCAACGCGAACGTCACGGCCAGTACCATTAGGAAGGTTGCATACGCCACGTACCATTTGGTCAGCATATTTAGGGTCAACACCAAGGTTAACCGCCAAATCAACGGTTTCGTCGAATTTTGCTTTTGCATTTGCTTTTACCGCAGCAATAGCTTCTTCGATTGTATAAAGTTTGTTTGCGTCAACAGCAGCACGAGCAGCAGCCAGACGTTTTCCAATTTTCGCCATCTCTACTACTCCTTAGTCTTTAATCTCAAGACCCATAGAACGCGCAGAACCCGCAATGATTTTCATCGCTTGTTCAACAGTGTTCGCATTTAGATCTTTCATTTTGATTTCAGCAATTTCACGCAATTGAGCTTGAGTAACTGCACCAGACTTATCACGACCAGGTTTTGAAGAACCGCTTTTAAGACCAGCAGCTTTTTTAAGATAATAAGACGCAGGTGAGGTCTTGATTTCAAAAGTGAAGCTTTTGTCTTGGTAATAAGTGATGATTGTAGGCATCGGAGTGCCTTTTTCAATCTCTTGAGTTTTCGCATTGAAGCCTTTGCAGAACTCCATAATGTTCAAACCGCGTTGACCCAAAGCTGGACCAATCGGAGGAGCAGGTTTTGCTTCGCCTGCTGGTACCTCGAGCTTAATCTGCCCGAGAATCTTCTTTGCCATGTTCCACTCCTTTTAATGCCTTTCGGCATCATGTGGTTTGGTGGTGCGGGTAACAATGGACTTTAGCCCCCTACCACCGGTTATGCCCCAAATGGGGCGGTTAAAATCAGGCGACTTTTTGCACCTGATTGAAATCCAAATCGACAGGTGTTGCGCGACCAAAAATCGAAACACCAACTTTTAAACGTTCTTTCGCATTATCAACTTCGTCAACGATACCTTCAAATGAATTGAATGGACCATCGATAACACGAATTTTTTCGCCAACTTCGAATGTAACGACCACTTTAGGACGCTCTGCACTTTCGACAGCCTGACCAAGAATTCTATCAACTTCACCCTGAGTAACCGGAACCGGACGCTTACCATGATCTGAACCAAGGAAGCCGGTAACACGCGGTGTTTCTTTTACAAGGTGATAAGTATCGTCGTTAAGAACCATTTTCACCAAGACGTAGCCAGGGAAAAATTTACGTTCTGTAACGCGTTTACGACCACGGACAACTTCGGTAACCTCTTCAGCAGGAACAAGAACTTGCTCTACCAAGCTATCAAGGCCCTTGGTAACCGCAGCTTCTTTAATAGCCTCTGCAACCTTTTTCTCAAAGTTTGAGTAGGCATGAACAATATACCATCTTGCTTTATCTGACATTTGTTAAAACCCCCTAAGGAAAACTATTGAGAAATTACTTACCGCCAAGCCCAGCCGCAAAGCTTAAAAGACCGCCGATACCATATTGCAAGATAACATCAACCAAATAGAAAAACAAAGCAGCAATCGCCACCATGATAAATACTTGGATTGAAGAAGAAACAGTCTCACCACGGGTTGCCCATGTTACTTTGCGCATCTCCGAACGTACCTCGCTAAAGAATTGCATAGGTGACGTCTTTTTCTGTGGTTTAGTTTTCTCAACCGTTTCTGTCATATCTTTTTACCAAAATTGTTTATGTCTGAACCAAATGGGGTTTTAAAACTACATTTAAAGCCCAAACACTGCTTTTGATATTAAAACTATTCGGTGGCAGGGGCGGAGGGACTCGAACCCACGACCCTCGGTTTTGGAGACCGATGCTCTACCAGCTGAGCTACACCCCTATACCGAATTAGTTTCCATCTCAAGCAATATCGCACCCAGAGCCGAGTGACTTGGGTGCGCATTGCTGCCTATGCCAAACCATTTGTATTTTTTCAAGTCCTAAAATGATAATTCTGCTGTTGAAAAATGATTCTACCCAAAAGCAGGTTAGGTTAAAGCGCAATGGCTTAATATTCATTTGGTACAAAGTTAAATAGAGTGAAAACAGAGTTGAAACGGGTGGCAACAATTGTTTATTTGTTGCACATATGTTGGTTTTTTAAATATTTTACATATGTTTTATGAATTTTTTGCAACCTTACGGTAGATAAAACCAATGAATGTCGCCAAATGATTGCCCCGAGTATTTAGACTCACTAAATCTTGGGGAACCTTCATGAAAAATATCCTTAAAACCAAGCCTAGCCTTGCGGTATTGATCGCGGCTGTTGGCGCTACAACGCTACCTTTTATCATAAGCCCAACGATGGCACAGGCGCAAACGCAAGCGCAAAATGACGACAAATCAGTTGAAATAGTGGTTGTTACTGCGCGTAAAAAATCAGAAGCCGCAAAAGACGTTCCGATTTCAATCGGTGCCCTTCGTGGGGACGCACTTACCAACGCTACTGCGGCGGGTGGTGCAACTGATATGACATTGCTTTCAGCTCGTTTACCTTCATTGGTTATTGAAAGCTCTAACGGACGGGCTGCACCGCGCGCTTATATTCGCGGTCTTGGTAATACCGACTTTGATTTGAACGCATCACAACCAGTTTCATTCGTGTATGACGAAGTTGTTTATGAAAACCCTGCCCTAAAAGGCTTCCCAATTTTTGACGTTGCAAGTGTTGAACTTCTTCGTGGACCACAGGGGACATTATTTGGTCGTAACACCCCTGCTGGTATATTGAAATTTGATAGTGTTAAGCCAGGCGATGATAGCAATGGCTATTTAAAAGCCGGCTACCGCACTTATGACGGTGTTGATGCCGAAGGTGCATATGGCGCAAAAATTACTGACACCCTGTCGTTCCGCGTTTCTGCATTATATTCACATTTGGGTGATTGGGTTAATAATACTGGCCCTGCACCAGACAAGAAAATTGGCGGTTATGATGATACTGCGGTTCGCGCACAATTATTATGGCAACCAACCGATAATTTCGACACTCTTTTAAGCGTGCACCACCGCGATGTTGATGCAACCGCGCAATTATTCCGCACCGGAATTATGACCAAGGGGCAACGTGGCGTAAATCCAGACTTTAAGTGGGATACTGTTAATTTTGATGGTGGTAATGGCAACCCGCAATCAATCAAAACCACTGGCGGCTTTATTAAATCAAACCTTCATTTTGGTGATTTAACCCTTACTTCAATTTCAGATATTGAAAATCTTGAATATTCAAGCCGTGGTGACGTGGATGGTTCAAGCCTTACCGTTCCTTTCAGCTCTGATTCTGCGGACAAGGTTGATTACCTTCAACAAATCACCCAAGAATTCCGTCTTGCTAACGACAAGGCCGCAAAATTCAACTGGCAAACCGGTCTTTATTATTTCCATGAAGATGCCAAAATCTCAACATATGGCTATTATGCCAACACCGATGATGCATGGTTTGGTTATGGCAAACAGCACCAAAAAACTGAATCTTGGGCGGTCTTTGGCTCTGGTACATATAAATTATCAGACGCCCTAAGCGTAACTGCTGGCGTTCGTTATACCGATGACAAGAAAACCTTTGGTGCAACCCGTTCAACCGATGGTTTGACCCCTACCCCAGTTTCTTTGAGCGATTCTGCGGTTTCATGGGATTTATCTGCGGTATATAAAGCAAGCCCTGATACAAACTTCTATACCCGCGTTGCACGTGGTTATCGTGCACCGGCAATTCAGGGGCGAATCTTGTTTGCAGACCCTGCTTTGGGGCCAGTTATCACCACCGCAAAATCTGAATATTCAACCTCTATCGAGGGCGGTATAAAAACTTATGGCTTTAACCGCCGCGTAAGCTTTGACCTTTCTGTCTATGCCTATATGATTGACGATATGCAGCTTACTGCAATCGGCGGTGATAGCAACGTAGCACGTCTTTTGAATGCCAACAAAGGTTATGGCAAAGGCTTTGAAGCCGAGCTTAAATGGCGTCCAACCAATAATCTTTCATTGAATGCATCGGTATCATTAAACGATACAAAAATTGAAGATTCAAAACTTGGTGTTGCCCCTTGTAGCTTTAATGTTTGTACCGTCCTTAGCCCAGTTGTAAATGGCAAAGCATTGGTTGATGGCAACCCATTCCCGAACGCACCTAAATGGATTGGAGACGTTGGCGCGAAATACACATTGCCACTTGAAAATGGCAATGATTTATATTTCCAAACCGATTGGGCATATAAAGGCGAAACCAATTTCTTCCTTTATAAATCAATCGAATATACCGAAGGCGGCTTCTGGGAAGGCGGCGCACGTGTTGGCTATATAATTGGCGACAAATATGAAATCGCCGCATATGGACGCAACATAACCAATGAAAAACGTTTGGTTGGCGGCCTCGACTTTGTTCAATTAACTGGCTTTACCAACAACCCACGCGTTTGGGGCGTTGAAGGCAAAGTTAAATTCTAATCAGTTTCATAACGCAACCTTAAAAGCCCCGCCGTCAAAAGCGGGGCTTTTTTTATTTGCGCTTTAGTTTTAATCCATCTTTGATATTTAAAGATATTAAAATAATGTTGATAGCGCCAAAAATTAATTCAATTAGGCGCAAAGTATCAACCATACCCTCTTGCCCCTTTAGTATAGTTTCATTTGAATACATAAATAAAATAATTGCCAATGGTAATAAAACTATTGCGCCATTCAATCCTATGAATGGCATACGTTTTTTCTTATTCTCAATAATTGGACCACGCATTTTTTTTGCAATTTTAAAGCCAGTTACAGCAGTAATTATAATTGCGGCAATCATTACGAACATTGTGTAAAAAATGTAGGTTCTTACGAATCCAAAAAAAGCTTTGTCAGCATTGATTTCAGTTATTAATGAAAGCGTCCAAAAACTAACAAGGCATAAAAACGCAACTATTGCAGCCGTTTTATGAACTTTACTTATCATGATTACCACCATTTATTTTGCGTAGGATGCCAATTAATTCATCATTTATTTTAATTGCCCTCAACAACTCATCTGGGGCGATTTGTGAAATAATTGAGTTTGATATTTTCATCCAAATTTCCAATGCCAATTTATGAGTATCTAACCCTTTTTGTGTTGGTACAAAGAGTTTAGATTTCTTGTGGAATTCATTTTCGTGAAATTCTGCCAATCCCAATCTAACTAAGTCATTTGCAGTTTTTTGGGTTGCTTGTCTGCTTTGACCGATTAATTTTGCAATATGCGGCACACTTAGCTGGGCTTTGCCCATACTAGCAGTTCCTAAAACTTGCCACTTTGCACTCGTGATGCCTAAAGGTTTTAAAGCAGCATCACCAATTCCGATAAAAAGTCCATTAAGTTCAAAAACCTGCAAACTAAATTCTGAGATTTTATCCATTACATTCCTCATATTGACAATATATTGTCATTTTGAATATTAATTGTCAATTACTTCGCGCAGTATATCAAAATTTACAATTGTAATTTATAAAGAAATCGGCTTTAGAGAACATAAGAATTTTATCTCAAGAGAAAATCATGTCGCACAATACATTCGGTCATTTGTTTAGGGTTACAACATGGGGGGAATCGCATGGTAAGGCATTGGGTTGCGTTATCGATGGCTGCCCACCCAATATCCCACTGACCGAAGATGATATTCAAGGTTTTCTTGATAAGCGTAAACCAGGGCAAAGCAAGTTTGTAACCCAACGGCAAGAGGCCGATTTGGTCGAAATCCTTTCGGGCGTCTTTGAAGATGATGACACAAATGGACAGGTTACAACCGGAACCCCAATTTCATTGATGATACGTAATACCGACCAACGCTCCAAAGACTATGGCGATATTGCCAAGGCATGGCGCCCAGGGCATGGCGATTATACCTATGATCAAAAATATGGTTTCCGTGACTATCGTGGTGGTGGTCGAACCTCTGCCCGCGAAACTGCGGCACGGGTTGCGGCGGGTGCGGTGGCGCGCAAAGTATTAGGTAACGGCATTGAAATCATTGGCTATCTAACCCAAATTGGGCCCCATAAAATCAACCGCGATAATTTCTCACTTGAGGAAATCAATAATAATCCATTCTTTTCACCCGATGCCGAAATAGTGCCGGTTTGGGAAGAATATTTGGACGGCATCCGTAAAAACGGGTCATCAATTGGTGCGGTAGTTGAGGTGATTGCAAAAGGCGTTCCCGCAGGTTGGGGCGCGCCGATTTATGGCAAAATTGATTCCGAGCTTGCAATGGCAATGATGTCCATCAATGCCGTAAAGGGTGTTGAGATTGGTGCGGGCTTTGGCGCGGCGGAACTTGAAGGCCCGCAAAATGCCGATGAAATGTATCTTGATAGTGACGGCAATGTTGCATTCCGTTCCAATAATAATGGCGGGGTTTTGGCGGGGCTTTCAACCGGGCAAGATATCGTGGTGCGCATGGCGATTAAACCCACATCCTCACTTTTGACCCCCGTTAAATCATTGAATCGCAAGCTTGAAGAAATCGACATAATCACCAAAGGCCGCCACGACCCATGCGTGGGTATTCGTGCCGTTCCGGTTGCCGAGGCAATGATGGCATGCGTTCTTGCGGATGCAAAGTTACGACATCGGGGACAAATTGGATGAGAAATTGGTGCTAAATTGAAAGTTACCTATATCTTTAGAATAAAGACCAAACTTATTCTTGAAGACTTTTGGCCAATAAATATAGGCAGAGGGATTATATCGTTTATTAAAAATGGTGATTTTATTGAATGTATTAAATATACTGAATCAAATGTACCAGTCGAACATGCGCCTAAATTTCATAAACCTGTGAAAGTAGGAGATATTCCCTCAATAAATCTTGATGATGCTAACCATTTTAAAATATCCAACATTATAATTTCTGCGGTCACATACCTGAAGTGCTATTTTGATATAGAATTAGCAATTGAACGGAAAGCATTTAGGGTCGAATATGAAGCAGAAACCTCGGAAGAAAATGACAAAATATTGCTCCCCTATTTTGAAAGTAAGCTTGAGCACAAACCGTTAAACCTTCCCTTTGACTTGGTTTCTAGAGCTCTTTTCTTAGCCGAAGATTCTGCAAACATGCCTCCATACTATGAGGCATCATTACTAGACGTAGCGCGTAAGTCATTGATAGACGAACGTTACATAGATTCTTTCAGATATTCATTTCTGATTATTGATGGGGTATTTGGAAATGGGAAGATAAAAAGTAATCACCTAATCAGCGAGCTTAAAAACAATAGACAGTTATTTGAGTATATTAAACAAACAAAATCAGAATGGAATACGAATCCTTTTACACGTAGTTTAAAATCAAAGAGAACGACATTTATTAAAGATTTAAACGAAGATGAAATTATTGAAAAACTAGTGGTGGAAAGAGGTTTTTTATTTCATGCAAATAAATCTAGGGTTAGCGGATGGAAGCCTCATAATCAATTAGACTATGAAGAGCTTGCCGTTTTGTCTTTACAAATAGCTATGCTAACAGCACAAAATTTTTGTCTTCCTTTATTCTCAGAACAAATCGAAGAAAAATTCAATCAAATTTCCAAAAACAATGGTGCTACAATGTCATATACAGTAGATTTCATTTTTACAAATCCTGAAGATAATATACCAAGAAAAGGAAACATGCACATAAATACCATCGGAACTCGAACACCCAATAGATTAAAATATTTACTTGCAAAACATTTTTTAGAGTGGTTTGAAAGTAACGACCCTGTTTGCGCAATATCAAATGCCGAATGTAAGTCAGATAAAGATGGACAAATAATATTTAAGCTTAATTTTACTGACAAAGAAATTTTATAGCAAATAAAATATAACCTACCCCCGTGCATAAACCTCAATCGCGCTGATTTGTTTGCGTTTTTCGGCATCAGATAAGAATGAACCTGCAAAGGAATTTTTCGCCAATGTGATTATTTCTTCACGGGTTAGATTAAGTGCCTTTTGGGTTTCATTATAGTTTTTGTTTAAATAGCCGCCAAAATATGCGGGGTCATCGGAATTTATGGTGGCGCGCAAACCCTTTGCCAACATGGTTCTAAGTGGGTGTTGTTTTAAATCTTTTACCACACATAATGAAAGGTTGGATAAGGGGCATACCGTAAGGGTTAAACCATCATTTACAATGCGTTCAACCAATGCCGTATCTTCAAGGCAGCGGTTGCCATGATCAATGCGGTCGATTTCCAATAAATCCAATGCCTCATAAATATATTCTGGTGGCCCCTCTTCGCCGGCATGGGCAACAACCTTTAGACCCAATTCTTTTGCCGCCTTGAAAACATTTTTGAATTTGGATGGTGGATGCCCAACCTCTGATGAATCGAGACCTACGCCGATAATTTTGCTTTTGTACGGTATCGCCATATGCAGGGTTTTGAACGCCTCTTCCTCACTAAGGTGGCGCAGGAAACACATGATAAGGAATGATGAAATTCCAAATTGTTTTTTCCCATCATCCAATGCCCGACTTATGCCATTTAAAACGGTTTCAAAGGCAATGCCGCGATCGGTGTGGGTTTGCGGGTCAAAGAAAACCTCAACATGTTTGCAATTATCCGCCTTCATTTTTTTGAGATAATCAAAAGTTAGGTCGTAAAAATCCTGCTCATGAATAAGGACACAGGCACCTTGATAATAAATATCCAAAAATTCCTGAAGGTTATTAAACTTATATGCGGCGCGCACTTCTTCAGGGCTGTTGAACGGGATTTTTATGCCATTTCTTTTGGCAATTTCAAACATCAATTCGGGTTCTAACGAACCCTCAAGATGCAAGTGAAGTTCAGCTTTTGGAAGACCATTGATGAAGTTTTGAAGTGCCGGCACGGCTTAATCCCCTTTATTATTTGTTGGTTTGACTTTGCCAAACTTGATGAACAAATGCAATTGCAAAAAAAGCCGCACCAACACTAAAATTGATGCGGCAAGATTTTTTAGGGGAACTTATTGTTATGGGTTTTATTTAGCGTGCATAGCATACACGTTGGTGTTTATTCTGTTTTTTCCAGCAATCTACTTTAACTACTTTGCCGTTTTTCTTGCGCACATAAACATAACGTTGATGTTTAACAGGTTTTTTATAAATATGGTGCGGCTGTGCATCATTTGGACCAGCATACATCTGACCATTCATTGGGCCATTCATTGGCACTGCAACTGGTGCGGGCTGCGGCGCGGCAAATGCCATGCCTGATGCGAATAAGATTGAAGATATTACAGACGCTGCGATAATTTTATTATTTATTTTTGTCATTTTACACCTCTTAGAAAAATTATTAACTTCCCTCGTTGCTGTATTTTTTAACGACATTATTTTATAAAGCTGTCGCCACATCCTGATTAAACTTATTTAATATTAGGCGGAAAAATTCGGCGCTTGCGATTGTGGTTTTTATAATCATTGTCTAATAAAGACGAATGAGCAACAAACCAAAAGACGCAATAAATAATAGCTTTGTTTACAAAGCGCCCGACAAGCTAAAACCATATTTGCAATTATCCCGATTTGATCGCCCTATTGGCTTTTGGCTTTTGGGCATTCCGTGCCTTATGGGGCAAGCATTAGGGCGGATTGGCGTTGGCTTTTCATTTTATGATTTATTCCTTGTGATATTATGGTTTATCGGTGCGGTCGCAATGCGGGGGGCGGGTTGCACCATTAATGACCTTGCCGACAAAGACTTTGACGCAAAGGTTGAACGCACCGCACAGCGACCATTACCAAGCGGGGCAGTAACCACCAAACAGGCCTATATGTGGCTTGGGGCGCAATTGTTTGTAGGGCTCATTGTCTTATTGCTTTTGCCAAAAGTTGCGCAAATTGTTGCGCTATGGTCAATTCCGATGTTTGTTGCCTATCCCTTCATGAAGCGGATTACATGGTGGCCCCAAGCATGGCTTGGCATGACGTTTAATTGGGGTGTTTTGGTTGGCTATGCGGCGGTTGCATCACAACTTACACCCGCGACATTTCTATTCTGGCTTGGCGGCATTTTCTGGACCCTTGGTTATGACACCATCTATGCCATGAGCGATGTGCAAGATGATGCCTTAATCGGCGTTAAATCAACCGCCCGCAAATTTGGCGATAATGCACCAAGTTGGGTCAAGGGGTTTTATATCGCAACCATGATTTGTTTTATGTTTGCGATTTTCCTTGCCGCAGAGGGTAGTTTTGCAACCCTTGCCGCCCTTCCATTTGCCGCACTTTTTGGCCTAAGTTTGAAAAAACAATATGATGCCCTTGTGGCGGGCGAAACCGATTTCACCAAGCTTTTTCGGCAAAACAAAAACGCCGGTCTTTTGATGACGGGCGCAATTGTATGCGTGGTTTTGGTAAGCTGGATAATATTTTAATCAGAAAACCCCACCCTACCCCGGTGGGACGATTTTAAAGCTTTCGACCAGGCTTTCGGCAATAAGGCGCCAGCCATCAACCAAAACAAAGAATATGATTTTAAACGGTAATGAAACCACCGCCGGCGGTAACATCATCATACCCATCGCCATAAGGATGGATGCAACCACCAAATCAATCACCAGAAACGGTATGAACACCAAAAACCCAATTTCAAACGCGCGGCGTAGTTCGGAAATCATGAAAGATGGGGTAACAACGCGCATCGGAAGCGCATTAAGATTTTGTGGGCGTGGAATTTTGCTAAGTTTGACGAATAACGCCAAATCCGCCTCACGCGTTTGTGCAAGCATAAAGGTTTTTAATGGTGCAGTCGTTGCGCCCCATGATTGTTCAAGCGTGATTTCTTTTTTGGTATATGGCACAATACCAGCGTTCCAAGCGCGCTCAAACGTTGGCCCCATGACAAAGGCGGTCAAGAATAGCGCAAGCGAAACAATAACCGCGTTTGGTGGCGCTTGTTGCAGACCAATTGCCGTCCGAAGCAGTGATAAAACCACCACAATCCGCACGAATGATGTGGTCATAATCACAAAACTTGGCGCCACCGAAAGAATGGTGATTAATGCGATGGTTTGAATAACCCGTTCGGTTAAGCCACCGCCATTCCCTAAATCGACATTGATTGATTGCGCAACCGCACTAGCAACACCAAATGACGTAAATAAAAAGCCCATCCCAAACACCAATGCCCAGTGTTTAAGAGATTTGATTAACTCGCGGCGTTCTGCCTGCGTTATTTTCTTTGTTACTTTTTCCGGCGGATTCTTCGCCGTAACAATATTCTTTGTCATTTTATGCCTGTTCGGAACGCCCCCTTAATGGGGTTATTGCAGCGACTTCGGGTTTAGTTTTTGATTTGCCAAGGTCTTTAAGGATTTTTGCGCCGTTTGGGGCAATCATTAATAATTGCTCCTCCCCGTCGATGGCGACAATCATTAATCTTGAACCCTTGGCATCCAAAAAGGTTTGTTCGATGATTTTGATTCTTTTTTCGGTGTTTTGCATGGTGAAATTACCGCTTAACCAACCATAACGCTTTGCAAGATAGGCAAACCCTGCAAGCAGTCCTATGGTAATTAATAATGCGGCAATCGCGCGAAACACTTCAAAAAACGACATTTCATCACTCAAATTAAGTGTAAAATCTCGGATGTTTCGCTTAATCAATTATTAACGGCACGTGAAATTTATTAATCCGATTTTAACCATATTTATTCATAATTATCTTGTTTAAGAATGAACAATCGCGGGTAAAAGACCATATGAGCGTTAATGATGCACCATATTTCTCAATGCTTAAAAGCAGGATGCAGTTTTTGAATGATCGTCAAAAAGTGCTTGCCGATAACGTTGCCAATGTCTCTACCCCTAAATTTACGCCCAAGGATTTGGACGAAAAATCATTTCAAAAAACCCTAAGCCGCAGCTATTCCACCGGTTCATCTGGTCCTGGTTCGATTGCCCCCGTGAATATGGTTGCCACAAGCCCAATGCATATTAACGGGACACGGGTTTCAACAACTGGCACAAAGGCCGTTAATGCCCCAGATAGCGAAACCACGTTGGACGGCAATTCGGTGGTTGTCGAAGAACAAATGATTAAAGTTGCCGATACGCGCATGAATTATGACGTTGCCCTGACCCTTTATCAAAAAGGTTTGCAATTAATGCGCATGGCAAGCAAACGGCCTGGTTCATAGTGATTGGGTTATAAGATTATGGAGCAATTAAATGCCATCAAATAATATTGCCGCTTTGAATACTGCTGCCGCTGGTTTACGTGCGCAAACTGCGCGCATGAAGGTTATTGCCGAAAACATCGCCAATGCTTCATCAACTGGTGCAAACGCTGGAAGCAACCCATATCAGCGAAAAATCGCAACCTTTGGACAAGTGCTTGACCGCGCAACCGGTGAAAAAGAAGTGAAAATGACCCGGGTTGTTGCCGATAAAAGCGACTTTAAACTTCGTTATGACCCAACGCACCCTGCGGCAGATGCCAAAGGTTACGTTAAAATGCCAAATGTGAACACGCTTCTTGAGGCAATGGACATGCGTGAGGCGCAACGTGCCTATGAAGCCAACCTTAATGTCATCGAAAGTGCGCGCGCAATCGCATCCCGCACCTTGGACCTATTAAAAAAATAACGCTTAAGAATTAAGTGGAGATATAAATGAACGCTGCTGCATTACTCGCTTCAAAAGCTTATGGTTCTTTACCAACCCCTGCCGCTAGCGGTCCACAAGTTGCACCCGCCAAGGATTTTGGTGCAATGATTGCGGAACAGGTTTCAGGCGCAATTAGCGCAAGCAAGAATGCCGAAACCCAAGCCACCGCAGCCGCAACTGGCAAGGCCGAACTTGTCGATGTTGTTACCGCGATTTCAGCCGCCGAAGTGCAAATGGAAACCATGATTGCCTTCCGCGATCAGGCAATCCAAGCCTATCAAGAAATCGCGCGGATGAGCATTTAATAACGCCAAATATATAAACCTATTATTCAACTTACCCCAAAAAGTGATTCATATATCATTGGTAATATTATCCCTTGCCGCCAATCACTACTTTAAATACATATTTATTGCAATTTTCTTTTTACTTTATAACCAATGACGTAAAATGTTTATCGGCAACCTAAAATTTACAGTAATATTACTTAAATTTTATCTTTTTCACATTCCACTATTGCGTACAAAAAAAAGCAATGGCAGCTTACGAGATTGTTACAAAAATTTTACAATAATTTTTGTCTTAGCATCAATTCTCATGGTGGCATTTATTTGAAATGTCTTTTTCTCTGGGGGGAATTATTGATTATGAAAAATCATTTAAAATATGTATTAGGCGTTAGCGGTGTCGCAATTATTATGGCTTCAATGCCACAGATTGCTTCTGCACAAACGACAAAAGAAGAAGTTGTGGTCGTTACAGGTTCAAGACTACAAGGTAAAATCGAAGGCGCCGTATCGCCTGTTGCAATTATCGATAAAGAAAAATTCATTGAAGAAGCTGTAATCGATATTGATGACCTTCTTAAAAAGCAAAATGAGTTTTCAGGCTCAGTTGGCTCGACTTCCACACCAGGCTTGACCGATGCGCAAGGTGCATCAACGCTTGATATGCGTGGTATGGGACAAAACAGAACATTGGTATTGGTGAATGGTACACGCGCCGCACCATTTGGTTTCAGAAACTCGGTTGATATCGATACAATTCCAACCACATTAATTAAACGCGTTGAAACACTAACTGGTGGTGCATCTGCGGTTTATGGTGCGGATGCGGTTGCGGGTGTTACCAACTTTATTCTTAACGATAAATTTGAAGGTCTTGAAATTTCTACAAGCGGCGGCATTTCACAACGCTCTGACAATTTATCTTCAAATCTTGGCATTACATATGGCAAAAACTTCCTTGACGACAAACTAAATCTAACCGGGTTTATTGGTTATGCAGAACGTGGCGGCATTGAACGTACCGACCGTGCATGGGCATATCCAGAATATCTTGATGGCGGCCTAAGCACGACTTCAACAACTGCGGGCGGAAACTTTAGCCGTAAAGACAATGGTTCAGTATTCAATATGACGCCATATGGTGGCGCGGCAAATAGCAAAACCTTTGCATTTAACGACACTGGCGCACTTGTTCCAACTTATGCAACTGGAATGTCGCAATACGAATCTTTTGTGAACCCTAACCAACGCTATAATGCGGCTGCTTTTGTGAACTATCAGGCATCTGACAAAATCAAATTCTGGGGTCGTGCAACAGTTTCAAGAATTAAAAATACTGGTAACTACACCTTCTCAAACCCATCTGGTTCAGTTGGCCAATATATTCTTATCAGAAAAGACAACCCATTCCTTACACCTGCACTTAACGCTGTTTTTGCAAATGCTTGGAACCGTAACTTAACTGATACTGCGGCGGGTACAGATGCTTTTACCGTGAACATGACAAAAGCACTTGCTGATTTTGGTATCCCAAGAACCGATCGCAATACACGTATAACAACCCAATTCGCATGGGGCGTAAAAGCAGAGGTTAACGACAATCTTCGTTGGGATGCAAGCGTTGTAATGGGGCATTCAGACGAAGATACTCTTCGTTATGGTGAAGGTTCACCAGCACGACTTTTACAAGCTGCAACCACAAGAACTGTAAACGGCGTTGCACAGTGCGTTGACACATCAAATGGCTGCGTTGCGGCAAACATTTTTGGTCCAAGAGCCATGAGCGAAGAAGCAGCAGCATGGATTATGGGCGACCCGCTTTATTACGGACGTAACCGTGATCAAGTTGTTGCATCGGCAAACCTTTATGGAAGCACAGAAAACTTCTTCAAACTTCCTGGCGGCGCTGTAAACTGGTCACTTGGTTATGAATTCCGCGATGAAAAAGGCGATATGTATTGGGATCCACGCATTCTAGCTGGCGACTATTTCGGTGGAACAAAACGTCAGAATGCTGGCGCAAAATTCAACCTTTCAGAAATCTATGCCGAGGTGCGCGCACCACTACTTGCGGATTTACCATTCATCAAAAAACTTGATTTTGAAGGCGCATTCCGTCATTCGGAGCATTCTCAAGCCGGTGGATATGACAATTCCAAACTTGGCATGAACTGGCAAATTGATGACAATTTCCGTATTCGCGGCTCTCGTCAAACCGTGTTCCGTGCGCCAAATATTGGTGAATTATGGGGCGTTGTGGGTTCATCAGTTGTAACAAGAACCTCTGCTTCAACAAAAATCGATGTTTGTAGCAACCCAGCAACCACAGGCGCTGATGCCGCATTGTGTATTGCAACGGGCGCACCTGCTGCACCATATACCGAAGTTTCAACTTCTTACTTTGCACCATTTGGCGGTGATCCAAATATGAAGCCTGAAACCGGCACAACCTATACAGCAGGTTTTGTTTTCACCCCGAAAATTATCCCTGGCTTCTCATTGGTTGCCGATTACTGGAACATCAAACTTGAAGATGCAATTGGTGGCTTAACCGCACAAAACATGGTCAAACTTTGCTATGTCGTTACCAAAGATGCAAACTCAACCTATTGCCAACGTATTAAACGCGGAAGCGACGGACAAATTACCGAAGTATCATTGGTTGATATCAACGTTGCCAATTTTGAAACTTCTGGCGTTGATTTCACAATGCGTTACGGCTTCAAGCTTCCAGAATATATTCCAGGTGATCGCCTTGATTTAGTTCTTGATGGTGGCTGGTTAGAAAACTTCACCAAACAAGCTTCACCTCTCGAAGCAGTTGTTAATTGTGTTGGTAAGTTTGGTGTCGCTGGTTCTTGTTCTGATTCCGGTGTAGGAAGCCGCCCAATGCCTGAATGGCGTGGCACAATGTCAGCAACATATTCTATGAAGCCAGTAAGTGTTCGTTTTGCTTGGCGTTATATGAGCGCGGTTGACAATGCGACCACTACACAGGCCGTTAAACGCATTGCGGCGTATAATTATTACGACATGGCGTTTAATTGGAAAATTAACGACAATGTTCGCGCATCACTTAGCGTTATGAACATGACAGATAAAAAACCACCAATGTTATGGTCTGCGGCGGTTGATGCCAATACTATTCCATCTAGCTATGACATTATCGGCAGACGCTATGGCTTTAGCCTTGTTTATAAATATTAATTTATAAAACATAAAAAATAAAAGACCGCCTCAAAAGGGCGGTCTTTTTTTGCCTATATATTGGGCATAGCAAATCAGTTTTTTTAGGTAGAATTTATTGTGCGTAGCACAATTAAACATATCTTCAGTGGTATTTTTCCCAAAAAATACCTATGTACAGAATAATATTTCCATTTCTGTGCCAAAAATGTCAACAATATAACAATAATTTTGTTTTTTTCATATCTGCCTATTGCCTATGCAAAAAAGCAATGGCAGCTTGGTCGTTTCTAACAAAGACTTCATTAAAAAAAGTTTTGTTATTGAGCAAAAATAAATTTGGATAAATATCCATTTTCTTTGGGGGTTTGAGATTAAATGAAAAACCATATTAAATCTATTTTGGGAGTAAGCAGTTTCGCCATTCTTGTTGCGTCAATGCCGCAAATTGCTGCCGCACAAGATACGGACAAAACATCTGCTAAAGAAGAAGTGGTAATTGTTACCGGTTCAAGCATTAAACGAAAAGTTTATGATAATGCACTTCCGATTCAGATTGTTACAAAAGCGGATCTTGAGCGTGAAGGTATTGTAAACACCGAACAGCTAATCATGCAATTATCAAGTAACGGTAACGGTCTTGATAACCTTGCGGCAAACGCAGACGTTGTTTCTGGTGCGGCACGTGGTAACAACGGTATGTCTGGCGCCAACCTTCGTGGTCAAGGTACCCAAGGCACATTGGTTCTTTTGAACGGTCGTCGTGTTGCTGCCCACGGTCTAAACGGTGGTGCGGTTGACATTAACCAAATCCCAATGGCGGCGATTGAACGCGTTGACGTTCTTAAAGATGGTGCATCGGCAATCTATGGTACCGATGCAATCGGTGGCGTTATCAACTTCATCACCAAGAAAAACTATCAAGGTCTAGACCTTTCAGTATTTGCAGATAAGACCGAAGATGGTGGCGGCGATATTTACCGCGCAAGCATTTCTGCTGGTTATGGCAATCTTGCCGACAATAAATTCAACATCATGGGAACTTTGGCATATAGCGAAAATAAAATTTTGCTAGCAAGCCAACGTGATTTTGTTGACACCTTCCAAATCGATAAAGGTTTGTCAGTTGATACACGTGGAACGCCATATGCAACAATCTTCCCACGTGCCGGTACAATCTTTACATCTTCTAGCACTGCGCCACTAATCCCTGGCTCTACAACTGTTCGCGCTTCTGGCGGTATCAACCCATTAACTCTTAACGGCATGGGTTGCGATTCAGTTGCGGGAATGGACGCATATGCATCAACACTTTGGGGTGATGCAGCGGGAACCACAAAATATGCGTGTTCTTGGGATACTGGTCGTGCGGTTGTATTACAACAACCTGTTAAAAACCTCAACTTCATTTCGCGTGCGGTTTTCAAACTTGGCGAACATGAGCTTTCTGTTGAGGCAACTGCTTCTAAAGTTGATGCGACCAAGCAATTCTCAAACATGCAATTGTCGTCAAACACAACGACTGCAAACTTTGTTTATCCACGAAATCCAATCACCCAAGCAACATATGATGAAATCTTTGATTTGTTGAAAACCAACTTTGGTGTTGCGGAATCCCTTCGTGGTCAGCCATATGCGGTTAGATGGCGTTGCGACATTTGCGGCCTAAGAACTATTGATACCGAAACCAAAACTGGTCGTTTATTGGTTGGTCTAGATGGTCCATTGGGTGAAACCGAATGGAACTACCGCACTGGCGTTTCATATGCATATAGTGAATCTAAATCTACATTGGGTAAAGGCTTCTTCTATAGCTATGACACATATGACACCAGCGGAACTAAAATCGCCAATGGCTTATTTAATGTTCTTAACAGTGGCGTTGTAAACTTCTTCCTTAAACCAGGTCAAACGCAGACACAGGCGGCAATTGATGCGGTTAACTCAACATCTGCTGAAGGTGTTGTGCTTTATGGCGGTAAATATGAAGTTACCCAATTTGATGGTTCAGTTTCTGGCCCGATGTTCGACCTTCCAGGCGGCAAAGCATATGCTGCATTGGGCTTTGAACTTCGTGAAGAAAGCTATCACTTCAATGGTGACCAACGTGCCGCTGCGGCTCGTCCTGTTATTTATAACGCGCCATTTGATGATGCCAACGCACTTCAAGGTGTAAGCCGTAGCATTAACGCTATCTATGCCGAAGTTGCGCTTCCACTTATCAAAAATATGGAATTGACGCTTGCAGGACGTATGGATCAATATTCTGGTTTTGGCGTAACAACCAACCCGAAAATTTCATTGAAATATAAACCAATTGATATGGTTATGTTCCGTGCGTCTTATAATACTGGTTTCCGGGTTCCAACCTTTAACCAATTGTTTAACGGCGTTACAGAAAGCCCATATACCGCAACAACATTTGCCGACCCGACAAAATGTTCAACTGGTTACAAGTCAAACACTACAATTCCTGGCTGCGAACCGATTACGTTTAACTATCTAACTGGTGGTAAACAGTCTCTCGGTCCTGAAGAAGCAAAACAATATAGCTTTGGTGTAGTTTTGGAACCATTCAAAAACCACACTGTCAGCTTTGACTGGTGGCATATTGATAGAACTGGAACAATCCAAATCCTAACTTTGGATCAATTGTTCTCTAACTACAATCTTTTTGTGGACAACTTTGAACGTGATGCAAATGGCAATATTGCCCGCGTTGACCAACGTTATGTAAACGCCGGTGAACAACTTACAGAAGGTCTAGAAGTTAGCTTCCGTGGCGGTGTTCCATTCTATAAAGGTAAATTGTCATATGGTATGGATGGCACTTATCTATTAGAGAAAAAATCACGCGTTCTTGAAGGCGTTCCATTTGGACCTAGCGAAGTTGGTGTTTGGACCGCATATGGCGACCTTGGCATCGAGTGGAAGCATAATCTTTATGTAACATATACCCAAGGCGATTGGAGTGGTTCATTATCACAACTATTCCGCTCTGGTTATGTTGATCAGGTTTACCCTGGTGTTGCTTCTGGCATCTTTACTGCTGCTGATGGTCATACCAAAACAGACGATTATATCACCTATAATGCTTCTGTTACCTACAAAGGGTTCAAAAACTTCACTATTACTGGCGGTGTCAAAAACCTACTTAATACTGATCCACCATTTGCGTATGCTTATTACTCAAACTCTGGTGCGAACTCTGACTGGGAACCACGCGTTGCAGATCCACGTGGTCGTTCATTCACTCTATTGCTTAACTACAAATTCTAGTAGGCATATAAAATATATAGAAAAGCCCCCAGGAATGGGGGCTTTTTTAATACCATAATTATAATTTTTATATCGCGCTTTTTAAAGTTAGCCTGAAAGACGGGGCATCAAGCGGGTGAATGTTGATATAATCAACATTATTGTTTTCAAGATTATATTTTGTGCGCGTTACGTTATTATTTGCCGACAATGGTGTTGAAAATTCTGCTTCTAGTGCGGCATCACGACTAATTTTATAATTTACAAACATGCCAATTGTGGAATTTTGCGGCACAACAACCGCTTCATCATACGAAAAATAACGGTTTCCGCTTGAAAATTTATAATATGCACCCCAATCAACCCCACTATTACCAATTTTTCGTTTAAGATTAAATTCGGTCAGTTGACGGTTGTTATTGATACGGTCCCCATTAACCTTGTCAAAGACATCGGATGAACTTTGCAGGCCATAATCAAAGCGACTTAATAGGACATATTCATCATCGCCCAGCACGAATGGGTAATTTATTTGCGCGCTTACACCGGAAAATGTTTCATCAAGACCATTTGCAAGCTTTTGGGTGCTTATTACACCGCCATTATATACCGGAATTAGGCCAATTTTATTGGGAATGATTTTATTGGTTAATTCCAAGGATAATTTAACCTGATTGGGAAAATTCTTTTCAAATTCAAGTTCAGCAACATTAACTTTTTCGGCATCCAATGAAGAGCCATTTTCCACATTACCAAGGAATGAATAACCGCCATAATAAAAGTTACCATAGTCTTTTTTGAAGGTTGCACGTAAAACAGTGCTTCTGTCTTTTGCATATTCAATTTTGATATTTGGAACATAATACAGGTTATTATCGGCAATATTATATATATTATTCCGTGTATTGCCCCACATAACCGCAAAACGCGCATTTAAAGAAAGCTTTGGCGCAAGCTGATAGCGGGTTTCGGCATATGTATTACTCATAAATTCTTCGACATTAGTGCTTGAAGAAGGCTGCAAAAATAATGCCTGATCATAATTTTCACCAGCGCCATAAAGCGAAGAGCGGTTCATTTTGCGAACCACATATTCATTGCCCAAAGAAAGTTTATTTGAACCAAAATTCGTATCAACTGCGGCGATAGATTTTACCTCAAAATATTCGCTATGGCTGAATGACATATCATAATTAGCGCTTCCGACCTCTCTGCCGGTGCTTTCATATTGTTCTTCAGTGTTGGCAAATCTGCTATTTACGGCAAATCGCCCCTTATAATCTTCGCTGCCAAAGAGATAAGACGCACTTAATTCGCTATTTTTGGATATATTATTACTGGTTCCAAATTTGCTAGTATCAATTTGGCCAACATTTTTGTCACCCCAGCCAGATGAAATATAATTCCATGCCTTTGAAAAAACGGAGGTTTTGGTATTTGCACCAATTATTAAATCATTATCGCCAATTTTTTCATTATAAACCGCCGAAAATTTTGACAACGAGCTTTGCGATTGCGAGCGGTTAAAATCGCGGTTTTCAACATTGCCATTACTTCCTAGATTTACTGAATTACTCGCGCTAATTTTGGGCGCGCTAGCAGATGCAGAAAATTCAGTTTTAATTTTATTTAGGCTAGTGAAACCGTAATAATTATTTGCAAAACGATTGGCATCGATGTTTTGCGACGGCACCACATATTTATTTGTTTTTGCCGAAAACATAGTGATATGACGGCTTACAATATTTATACGCAAAACCTCAATATTCGTTTCTTCAACAGCTTTGGTTTCCGCCTGCAATTCAATTTGATCAACAAATTCATAAGGAATCTCTGAAAGCGTATTTTTCAAATCCTGCTTTTCAGTATCAATTTTTTCACCATCAATAAAATAATCAATTTCTTTAAACTGGTTAAAGTCAATTTCTTCTTTTATTTTATCGATTACTTTTAGCGCGCTATTTTGTGATAATTGGTCAAATGATGCGATGGAATAAATTTTGACCTTATTGCCAAATTGTTCTTCAATTTTTTTATTCTTAACGAACTTATTTATAGCCTCAATATCATCGGCACGGGCAAGATTAGGCATCTGGCATAATGCCAGAATAGAGATGCCAAACCAAAATTTTGAAACCTTGCAATTCATACCAATAATCAAGCTATTTATTCTTGCGTAAACCTTTACACAATTACACCACTAATGCCAACACAGATACAAAAATCTAGTAAGCATGTTATTAATAGAAGTGTAAAATAGTCTCTAACAGAAAAGATTTCAATGTTTTAGCAAGTTTTTATAAAATCTCATTTGCAATATGCTTGATTAGATGCAATTTAGACGGCGGATCAAAAAAACAGATTCTTTCAATATTGCAGATTTTAAATGCCAAGCAGTCTAATGCGAAATAAAACCAAGATTATTGCAAAAACCCTTATTGCAGTTTCACTTTTTTCAGGAATTGTATATTTTCCTCAAATAGCACAGGCGCAGTCTTTACCAGCTAATAATAGCCAACAAGCCAATAAAAGCTTTGCGCCATTGGCAAAAAAACTATTACCAAGCGTGGTTGGGGTCAGGGCATTAAATTCTAATGCGCGCGATGCCTCACTTTTTGCAAATAAAGAGGCGACAATCGCGACAGGGTCGGGCTTCGTTTATGGTAATCAAGGCTATATTATAACTAATAACCATGTTGTCGAAAATGGCCGTGAGTTTGAAATTTCATTTAACGACAATACAATTCGCAAAGCTACCTTGGTTGGACGTGATATTGAAACCGATATTGCGGTTTTAAAACTTGTTGCCCCCTATTCCGCCCCACCGGCGGTCATTGCCAACAGTGATGCAGTTGAAATTGGCGATTGGGCAATTGCAATTGGTTCACCATTTGGATTGGGCAACTCATTTTCGGTTGGGGTAATTTCTGGGCGCAATCGTGATTTACAATCAGGGCGTTTTGATAACTTCCTGCAAACAGATGCGGCAATTAATTCAGGAAATTCAGGTGGTCCATTATTTAATGACAATGGGCAAGTTATTGGCATAAATACCGCAATTGTTGCGGGCGCAAAAGGTGGTGGAAATATTGGTATTGGCTTTGCAATTCCATCCAATATTGTAAAAAGAATTGCCGGCGACATTATTCAATATGGCTATGTACGTCGTGGTTATGCGGGTTTTCGTGCGCGCAACGCCGCACCAAATGAAGGCAACGGCGTAATTATTACTGCGGTTGATAATAATGGTTCTGGTAAAATTGGTGGGTTAAAGAATGGGGATCGCTATTTTGCCTTTAATAGCAAACCAATCAATGATGCACGACAATTGGCACGTATGGTGTCCGATACGCCAATTGGTCAAACCATTCGTCTCGATGGCTGGCGTGGAAAGCAACGGATTTATGCAAATATAAAAATCACCCTGCCCCCATCATTGCAAGCACCGCAAAATTATGGGTTTGATACCATAATCAAAACTGGCGGAATGTCGTTGCGCGCCATTAGTAACGCAGAGAAAAATAAATATGGCGCCGATGCCAATGTGATTGTTGTTGCGGTTGATCCATATAGTAAATCGAAAAGCGCAATCATGGCCGGAGACATAATAATTGAAGTTGGTGGTCAAAAAATCGGCTCCGCTGCAATGGTTAGAAATATTGTTGATGATTTATTGCGGAGAAACAAAATCGTTATTTTAAAAATAAAGCGAAATAATCGTATAATGTTACGTGTTTTTAAGTGATAAAAACACTTCAATAAGCAAAAATCTATTGCTAGTTTTCACCAAATTAGCGAAAAGCCATATTAACAAAAGCCCATATTAAGATAAGCAATGCATTCACAGCCGGAGTTTTGCCTAAATGTCTGAAGAAAAAAATTCTAATCAAAAAGATATATGGAAAACTGCACGCAATAGTGATGATATTGATGAAACTTTTGGCCGCCGCAAAAAACCCGGCATATTTGCCAAAATGGATATTTTTGGCTGGATATCCTTGTTTTTAATTGCGGTTATCATCGGCGGCTTGGGTTCAATTGGCTATCTAAGCTGGACATTTAATAAGGCTGCTAACTCAAAAAATGCTGAGGCAGAGGGGCTTGTCCCTGTTCAGGGTGATTTTGCACCAGGGCGCGCAAAAAAAGCCGATGTTTTATTCCGCCTTGCCGGACGTAAAAGAGTTGGTGAAAACCTTATGCCTGATTTGGTGGTCGCATGGATGAAATCATCTGGCTATGGCAATGTTGGCGTTTCAAAAGATGCCAATGTGACGACGATTAGTGGTTCAAAAGGCGGCAAATCATACCGTGTATTATTATCACTGGGTTCGGCAAAAGGTGGCTTTGACGCCATGCAACAGGGTCGCGTTGAAGGTGTCTATTCACTGCGTTCAATCCTTCCGACCGAAGCAGACAAATTATCGGCATATGGTGATATGACATCACCCGATAATGAAAAAGTTATTGGGCATGATGTTTCATTTGTTTTTGTAAACCCAAGCAATAATATTTCTACTTTTAACGGCGACACCTTGGGCCGCATTCTTTCGGGTGAAATCACCGATTGGTCAGAGATTTCAGACAAAAAAAGCGGTGAAATCAACATCCGCGTTGAAGAAGAAGGCGGCGATAAAAATGCAAGCCTTTTGGCAAAGCTTCTTGGCGACCGCGAATTACGTGATGCAGCAAAAACCTATAAAAGCGCTAACGAAGTAATAAAGGCGGTAGATGCCGATAAAGATGCAATTGGTTTTGCACATAAAGATGGAAACACATCAGGCGTAAAAATGGTTTCAGTAAATGAACGTAATGCCCGCGCCTTTGAACCAAATTCGTTCAATATCTCGACCGAAGCTTATCCTTTTGTTGAAAGAATTTTGCTTTATATCGGCACAACAACTTCAAACCAAGCGCTTGAAGATTTTGCAAAATTCACTTTAACAAGTGCGGGACAAGAAATTGTCGAAAAAGACGGATACGGCGCGCAAAAACTTTTGGAAGAAGGTTTTCAACCACCACCTGAAGCACCACGTGATTACACCGAATTTGCGCGTAACGCCAAACGTCTAAATTTTGACTTCCGCTTTAAAATGGGCGCAACCAACCTTGATAATAAGGCAATTGCCGATGTCACAAGGTTACAAGAATATATGACCCGCCAAGGAATAACCCAACAAAGGATTGCCCTGTTTGGTTTTGCCGATAACGTAGGTTCCCATGAAACCAACGTTGGTGTTGCCCAAGCGCGTGCAGAAAAAGTGCTTAGCACTTTGGGACAAGCGGGTATTAACCCATCTATGGTGCGGGCGTATGGCGATGTTTTACCGGTTGGCTCAAACGCATATGAAGAAGGCCGCATCAAAAATCGTCGGGTTGAAGTTTGGGTTTGCCCTCCGCCATCTTGTCCATTGGTAAGTATTGTTGAAAATCGCCCACAAGCGACACAGGAAAGCGCACAAATTGGCGTTATCCCAACTGGGGTTCACCTTGGTAAAGCCGTCAAATCAGAGGGTGAGGTTGCGCCAAAAGGCTAATGCAAGTCAATAATCATCCACTTGCACAATGGCTGCAACCACTACGCAGAATAATCAAGAATTTTATTGGTAAACTTCCGCTACCAATTGCAGAATTTTTGCTATTTGGTTTAAAAATGGCATGGTCATGCCTTTTTGCGGCAAGCCTTTTATTACTGCTTTTGCTGACGCATTATTTATGGCAACCTAATTTTGTTATTGCCCGCTATGATTTTTTGCTTGTGGCGGCAATTATAATCCAATCCATCATGCTTTGGACTAAACTTGAAAGCTTTGAAGAGCTAAAAGTTATCATGGCATACCATGTCGTTGGCACAATTATGGAAATTTTTAAAACCCATGTTGGTTCTTGGGAATATCCCGAATATTCATTAATTAAAATTGGTGGTGTGCCACTTTTTACCGGATTTATGTATGGCACGGTTGGCTCGTTTATGGCGCGGGCAATTCGGGTTTTTGAAATGTATTTCGAAAACTATCCCAAACAAATCCATACAATCATTATTGCAATTTTGATTTATATAAATTTCTTCTCCCATCACTATATATGGGATTTTCGCTATATTATTTTTGCGCTCATTGCCCTCACCTATTGGCGGACAATAATTCATTTTCGCCCAATGGACAGGGTTTATAAAATGCCGCTTTTGCTTTCGGCGATCTTGAGTTCGTTTTTTATGTGGGTCGCCGAAAATATTGGAACCTTTACCAAAACATGGATTTACCCCAGCCAAAAGCAAGCGGGGTGGCATTTGGTATCTATGCAGAAAATGGGCGCATGGTTTTTGCTTTTGTTTATTTCATTCACAATCGTAATGGTAATCTTGCGCCCAAATCAAAGGCATTTAGCCAAGCAAAAGCCTGATTGAGCCGATGTTCTTTCCAGCTTCTAATAGATTTAATGCCGCCTGATAATCAGCAAATGCGTAATCATGCCCGTGCTCAAAACCGCCTGAAGAAACCACAAAATCAAAATATTTTTTGGCAAGACTTTTGTAAATTTTAGCGTCTTCAATAAGCGACAAGATGCTGGGCCGTGAAACAAATATATTTGTAATTTCCGTAATATTTATCGGCGCAATTGGCGTAATTTGCCCAATGTTGGCAACAATGCCAAATTGCCTAACCGCCCTAAAACTATCACGCAAATTATCGCCACCAACGCCGTCAATAACATAATCAACACCTTTGCCATTTGTAATTTCCAAAACTTTTTTTACAAAGTCTTGGCTTTTGTAATTAATCACATGGTGAGCCCCATTTGCTTGGGCAATTTCTGCCTTATAATCATTGCTTACTGTTGCAAATATTTCGATACCAAGATGCGCCGCCCATTTGGTAAGAATTGTGCCAAGCCCACCCGCCGCACTATGAACAAGAATTTTCATGCCATTCTTTGGTTCTATAACATGAAATAAAAGCGCCGCCGCAGTAAGACCGCGCAGAAAATTACCTGCCAATAATTTGGAATTAATTTTGGTTGGGATTTTTATAATTCTTCGGGCATCAATATTACGATATTGAACATATGATCCGATAGGAAAACCCGCATATGCAACAATGTCACCAATTGTAAAACCAGACACATTTTTGCCAATTGCGGAAATTTCGCCCACCGCTTCGACACCCAAAACGCCGGGTAAGTTTGGAAATTTATAAATCCCGTCTCGGAAATATATATCAACAAAATTTACCCCAATTGCGCTTTGTTTAATTTGCACTTCATCATCATTTGGTGGTTGAATTGCCTGTTCCAAAATCTCTAAGTTCTCTGAATTTCCGTATTGTTTCAAACTGATAATTTTATTCATTTTATTCTCCTGAATTCAAATATAGCCTTGAAATTCACTGTGGAAAATTGCATAAATATTCGCATCAATTGCGCATAAATGCACAATAAAATTAACAGAGGTAAATATGGATTGGCAGGATTTAAAAACCTTTCTTGAGTTTTCTAATAATTTAAATCTGTCAAAAACCGCTGTATCATTGGGGGTTGACCATTCAACCGTGGCACGGCGCATCAAAAATCTTGAACAAAGCCTTGGGGTTCAATTACTTGAACGCACCAATAAAACGGCACGCCTTACATCATCTGGAATCATAATTGCCGAATCTGGCAAAGCGATGTTTGATACCGAATTAAAAATTAAACGTGATATTGCACGCCTTGACCCCGATATGCAGGGCAAGGTTCGGATTAGTGCACCGCCATCATTTTCAAAAATAGTTTTACCCGCAATTATCACCGAAATTGTGCAAAGTTTTCCCGCACTTCAAATTGATATCAATGCCGCTTTGACCCATGCGGATTTAAATGCCATGGAGGCAGACCTTGCAATCAGGCTTTCTAAACCATCCGAACCAAATTTTGTCCCGGTAAAGGTTGGGGAGTTTGGCTTTAAACTTTATGGCACTTTTGATTATCTAAAACATACCGCAACCGACAATATACGATACATTGCCTATCCCGATGATTTTAATCATTACCCGCAACAAAAATGGATTTTGGATAAATTTGAAAAAGAAAAAATCGTGCTACAAAGTGAGGATATTTTTGTTCAGGCCGAGGCGGCAAAACTTGGTCTTGGGCTTGCGCTTTTGCCAGATTATGTTGCCAATGAATATCCCGACCTTATGAGCGTGCCGATGAAATATCATTATCCAAAGCGCGAAGTGTATTTAATCATTCACGAGGATATGCGCAGCACGCCCAAATATCGCGCTGTTTTTGATCTTTTAAAAAACCGCTTGAAAGAAACTAAATTTTAAGGCCGCAAAAACCCAAAACACTTATAAGATTTCCCGAAACAATGCGGGCCGGTGCACGCGCGGCAACAATTGGCTTTGCCATATAAGCAATGCCGAGACCAGCACGTTCAATCATCATCAAATCATTGGCGCCGTCACCAATCGCAATTGCGTCTTTTGCGTCAATTCCTTTGGTTTCGCAAAGATATTCAAGGCGGGCAAATTTCGCCTCTTTACCCAAAATCGGCATTTTAACCTCGCCTGAAAGGGCATTATTTTCATAGATAAATTCGTTTGAATTGTCTTCGTCAAAGCCGGCCCAATCGCGTACACGCTCGGTAAAAAATTTAAAGCCGCCGGAAACAAGTGCGCAATACGCCCCCGCCTCTTTTAAACCCGCAACCATTTCAACCGCACCTTCATTAAGTGCCACACGGTCATCAAAGCATTCTTGCAAGGCATCCATCGATAGCCCTTTTAACATCATGACACGCTCTTTTAATGCGGCTTCAAAGTTTAATTCACCCGCCATTGCACGTTCGGTGATTGCCGAAACCTGTTCCTTTTTCCCCGCAAAATCGGCAAGCTCGTCCAAGCATTCGCAAGATATAATGGTTGAATCCATATCGGCGATAAAAAGTTTTTTAGGACTTGGGGCAATAGTTGAATAATCAAGTCCTAAATCCGCAAGCTTTTCCAAAATTGTCGGCAAAATAGTGGGCGCAATATTATGCGTAACGGTCAAGATTTTTCCCGCAACCGAAACCTCTTCATCATGCCCATCATCCGCCGCCTTTATTAAAGCAATCGCATCATTAATTGCATCTTCGCCAATGTGGGAAATAATGGTTAGGGTTTGGGTGTTCATTTAGGTTTGCCTTTAAAAAAAATTCCGCCATCCACTAAAGGCATTGTCACAAGTTTTCAATCTATATATTTACTTTTGACATTTGTTTTCTGGCTTCTTTAAGCTGTAAAGCCACAAAAATATTTTTTATATCACATTTCCATTCTGGAATAATAAGCATTATTGCCATTGCTTCTAATTGTGAAATTATTCCAATAAAAAGTGTTACCCAAAATAAAGTATCAATTTTTCCATTTATAAAAATTGATGAAATCATCGCCCACAGGAATAATGTAAATATCTTTGAAAGAAGATGGTGGGGTGATGCCTCACGTTTGAATCTTATACGACTTATGGCACGTGTCACAAGCTCCATTCCACCAAGGACAGCCAACATTATCCAAGCCGTGTTTAAAATTGATGGGTATAGAATGAACAAGCCTATTGCCGTCATAAGCCAAAAGACAACATCAACACGACTATCCCAAACCCGAAGCCGATCGGTAGCGATATTATATTTTCGCGCGATTACCCCATCAAAAATATCGGATAAAACCCCAAGCGCCAACAAGGTAACACAAATAATTGATGCAAACTTAGCATGCAAATGACATGTGGCAAAAATGACAATCCCGCAAATAAACCTAAATATGATTAGTAATGTTGGAATTTGCCGCTTCATAAACAGGTTAGATACAATTACCCAAAAAATGAGAAGATTTTTTCAAAAATAATTCCGATTATAACCAATGCAATAATCATTATTTCAAAGTAATTGAATAAAACCATCGCTGCAATGCCCCACTCTAGAATTAAATGGCTTGAATTAACTTTTGAAAAGCTAATACAAGTATTTTACGCGTGCAATAATTATCTTTAAATCACGATGCCAAATATTTTTTAAGTGCTTTAATGCCTAATTCCATAAGCACAAATAAGCGAAAAAAATATAAAGACCAAGCAATATTGGTAAAACTAAAATAAACCAAAGAACATCAACCGTAGGCAACACCATCAAAGCCACCTCAAAAAACATATACATGCCTCTAAATGCTTAGCATAATTCAAATAACATCATGTTTTTAAATATTTTTTTAGGGATTTAATACCCAATTCCATCAATGTAAAAAGTTGAATAAGCATATATATAGCAACAATTATTGGTAAAGATAAAAAAATCACCAAAAAGCCAATTGTCGGTGCGGCCATAAAATCCCCCATAAATTGAATTAAAGCTAAATACATTTTTTGAATTAATCAACAAAAAAGGCCGCCTAATAGCAGCCTTTTCTATAAATAATTTGCCTAAAACAAAATTGTAAAATCACTTTACGGTTTTTAAGCTTATGCCTTTGTATATCATCCATAAACTAAGTGCCAATTCGGCAAAAAAGCTGATTTTTAATGCGGTGCCACCGATTAATGATTGAAAGCCAGGATAAACAAACCAACTGAAACTATTGGCAAAATATGATACCCCAAATAAAATTGCGGCAAATGCAATTATCTTATGGAAATATTCTGATTTAAACATCAAAACACCGATGATAACATTGTTAAACGCAAATAAAATCAAAGAGATATGATAGATTAAATTATGCGTCTTTAATGATAATAATGCCAAGGTTGCCAATTGACTTGTGTCAAAAGTCTGAAGATAGTTTTGTCCATTTGTTAAAAGCACTGGTAGGAAGTGAAAAACCGCCCCGATCGCCAAAATGGTTACGGCAACAATCCTTATTAATGCGGCCAATAATGAAACTTGTTTGTTTACTGGCTTTAGAAGGAAATAAATACAAACTGCGGCAATAATATCAAATGTTACCGTCATAATATCGGAAACCGCAGCCCAACGCCAAAGCGTCATATTTTCGGCAATATTTTTAACCGTAATTTCCGCATTTTGACCATCTGTCAAACCACCCCTAACAACGCCTTCGGAAAACACGCCGGTTATTATTACGCCCAAATAAGCCAGACCGCCGAATAATGATAAGTTTTTTATTGTGGAAACTTCGGATTTTTGCATCACACACCCCGCTTTTTTGTTGGTTATTTAACCTATATAGCAATACTTAGTGTAGTATATAACCAATACACCAAATATGTCAAACCAAAGTTTCTAACAAAAAAGGCCGCATAAGCGACCTTTTAAAATTATTGTATATTAGGATTAAGCACCCAGCCATTTTGTGAGGGATTTTTAGCCTAGTAGCAGGAAGCAAGTGAAGCAAATATTGGACATATTTGCGAGCGAAGCTGACGCACTAATAGGCAAAAAGACCCACAAATTTTAGTTTTTAGCTTTATCAACCAATTTGTTTTTACCAATCCAAGGCATCATTGCGCGAAGGCGACCGCCAACTTCTTCGATCTGATGCTCTGCATTTAGGCGACGGGTTGCTTTGAATGATGGCGCACCAGCGCGGTTTTCAAGCATCCAATCACGGGTAAAGCGACCGGTTTGAATGTCAGTAAGAACGCGTTTCATTTCCGCCTTAGTTTCAGGGGTAATGATACGTGGACCAGTTACATATTGACCGTATTCAGCAGTGTTAGAGATTGAATAATCCATGTTTGCGATACCGCCTTCATAGATTAGGTCAACGATAAGTTTAACTTCGTGAAGGCATTCGAAATACGCCATTTCTGGTGCATAGCCAGCTTCAACAAGAGTTTCAAAACCAGCGCGGATAAGCTCAACAAGGCCACCGCAAAGAACAACTTGTTCACCAAACAAGTCGGTTTCGCATTCTTCGCGGAAAGTAGTTTGGATGATGCCAGAACGACCACCACCAACGCCAGAAGCATAAGCAAGCGCAGTTTTTTCGGCATTGCCAGAAGCATTTTGATAAATCGCAAACAAGCAAGGAACGCCGCCACCTTTTAGGTATTCACCACGAACAGTGTGGCCAGGGCCTTTTGGTGCAACAAGTGCAACGTCAACGTCTTTTGGCGGTTGAATAAGTTCAAAGTGAACGCTGAAACCGTGTGCGAAAAGCAAAGTCTGACCAGCTTTTAAATATGGGCCGATTTCCGCTTTATACAAATCCGCCTGACCTTCATCAGGGGTAACAATCATAATGATATCAGCAGTTTTTGCCGCTTCGGTAACTGAAACAACTTTAAAGCCTTCGCCTTCTGCTTTTTTCGCAGTAGCAGAACCTTCGCGCAATGCAACGACAACATTCTTGCAACCAGAATCACGCAAATTAAGTGCGTGAGCATGCCCTTGAGAGCCATAACCAATAATTGCGATGGTTTTATCTTTGATAGAACCTAAATCCGCATCCTTATCATAATAAACTTGCATTCTTCTCTCCAGTTAGAATCTTTGGCCAATTATAATTTTGGCCAGTTTGAGCATTGGCGCAAAATAATATTGCTTATTTTTAAAATTATTGGGGTTCATTTGCGCTTTTTTTCCAAAAGGTCAAGCAAAAAGGGCAAAAAATATGCTAAATTAAGCAGGAAGTATTAATTCACCGTCCTTCCAAAGGCATCTTTTAGCTTTTTGGCTGACAAAGCGGGGTTTTCTTTTGCGCCCGTTGCCTGTGCGCTTGATGGTTTAGCCGGCAAAACCGGTGCTGGCATGTCTTTTCCGGCGGCAAGTTCGGAAACAATTTTCCATACGCCCTGCTCTTTGCGCCATACCGCAAGATAACGACCGCTAGAAAGTAATTGTGTGCCACGATATATTTTATATGCCCCCCAAGACGAGCCACCATTTGCCGATGCCATTGCTTTTTCTGGCACCCTGACAAGGGTAATGGCGGTTGGGAAGTCTTTAAAGCGTGCCTCGGCGGAACTTACACCTTCGGGCGTACCACCATCGGCGTCATACAAAACCCCGGCTTTTGATAAATGTTTTGCATATGCCGCCAAAGGTCCATAATCGCTAATATCAGAGGCAAGGTGCAAATCAACCGCAACCAATTCTTGGCTTTGATCTTCGGCGGTAACATTTGTAACGACCGTCTTTGTTGGCGCTTTAAAAACAGTCTGTGATGAGGGTTGATTTACTTCGGGCGCTTTGAAAGTTGGCGTAATATTGTTCTTGGTTGGTGTTTTGGTTGCCACAACTTTTGTCGGCACAACTTTTGTTACGGTTGGTTTTGTAACCGGCGCCTTAGCATTAGCAGGTTTTGTAGTTTGAGCAGGTGTTTTGACAACAGGTTTTGCCGGCCCCCAATCGGGCACTTGCGCCGCGACACTTGTACAAAATGTAATACTGGCACAAAATAACGGCGCAACCGCCATCAAAGCGATATTTTTAATGTGCAGTGTCTTTCTTGGGCGCATCTTTTTTACCAAACATCTTCTCCCCCGGTGGGGCAAAACCATCAATAGATATATTCTTTAGAACTGATGGAATTCGGTAATCGAAATCCGCCATCAACTCGCGTATTCTTTCGTCATCATAACGGGTTATGACGCATTTATTTAATTTAGGGGCAGCAATTTCAATAATTGCCTCAGCAGGAATTGCGATTTCCTTTGCTAACAATGTTGGTTTTGGCTTACCCCAGATTTTGGCATCTTCAAAGGAATTTACCAAGGAAGCCGCCTGTTCGTATTTTAAATCAGATTCTTCAAATTTTGCAGCATTTTTTTCAAAAACACCAACCTTAACATGTCCCGCAGTTTTGGTATTAGGCGTATTGAAAGTAATGCTGATTGATTTTTGGTCAATTGGACGCAAAACCAAGATGCGGTAAATTGCCTTGTCCTTGTCGCTTAAAAAAAGTGGCCCAGAAATTTCAAATGCTTTTAGGATCTCAGGCTTGGCATAAACACCTTCGGCAGGCGAAGTGCAAAGTTTCATACGTGGGTCGCCATCAACCCCCATAAACATATTTGCCTCTTTACCGTGAATTGGAACAAATTTTAGAACAGCGACAATCGCCACCAAAACAACCAAAATCGCGGTGAATATTTTCCACTTGAGATTCATATAAAACTACCTTTAGACTTTGCCTTTTCCACGACGGATGGTGGCAACCCCGGTTCTTGATACTTCTACCAGACCCAAAGGTTTCATCATAGATATAAAATCATCAAGTTTTTTTGAACTTCCTGTTAATTCAAACGTAAAATGTTCAAGACCTGCGTCCAAAACTTTGGCTTTGAACGCATCCGCAAGACGAAGTGATTCGACACGGTCATCGCCCTTGCCCGCCACTTTGATTAATGCCAGTTCGCGTGAAAGGGCATCACTATCGCCGTGGAAATCAATAACGCGCTTAACCGGAACAATGCGGTTTAACTGCGCCTTGATTTGCGCCAATGTTGCCGATGTACCAGAGGTAACAATGGTAATACGTGATGTATGCTTAGCGTGATCGGTCTCCGCCACAGTCAAGCTTTCGATATTGTAACCACGTGCAGAAAATAAACCGACCACACGCCCCAAAACCCCCGGCTCGTTCTTCACAATAACCGCCAAAGTGGTTCTGATAATTTCGGGTTTCTCTTCTGAGATAAAATATGCACTTGCTGGTTGGTTCATTGTTCTACCCTTAATATTTTATTTAAACGAGTTTTTTTCCTGCATCGGTGATAACGCTGCCGATATCGCCCAAATCATCCGGCATAAGCATATCATTATGTGCCTTGCCTGATGGAATCATCGGGAAACAGTTTTCAATTTTTGAAACGCGGCAATCCACAATTACTGGGCCGTCATAATCAATCATTTCCTTGATTTTGGCATCAAGCTCGGATGGTTTATCAATGCGCAAGCCCAAGCAGCCAAAAGCTTCAGCCATTTTAACAAAATCTGGCAATGAATGCGAATATGAATGTGAATAACGTTCACCATGCAATAATTGTTGCCATTGGCGAACCATACCCATCCATTCATTATTCATGATAAAGATTTTAACCGGTAAATTATATTGAATTGCGCATGAAATTTCCTGCATTGTCATCTGTACGGACGCATCACCCGCAATATCAATAACCAATGCATCAGGATGCGCCTTTTGCACGCCCACCGCAGCAGGCAAACCATAACCCATTGTCCCAAGGCCGCCAGATGTCATCCAACGGTTTGGCTCTTCGAAATGGTAATGTTGGGCCGCCCACATTTGGTGCAAGCCAACCTCGGTAGTGATGTAGGTTTCGCGGTCTTTGGTTAGTTCGTACAAACGCTCAATGGCGAATTGCGGGATAATAATGTCATCAGAGTTTTTGTAACCAAATGAATTACGCGCGCGCCAACCATTGATTTCATTCCACCATGGCTCAAGGTTTGGACGTTTACCTTTATGGTTTTTCCATTCCTCTACCAATGCTTTGGTGGCAATACCCGCATCGGCAACGATACCAATATCAACCTGAACATTTTTGTTGATTGACGATGGCTCAATATCAATGTGGATTTTCTTTGAATTCGGGCTAAAGGCATCAAGGCGACCTGTAACGCGGTCATCAAAACGCGCACCGATACAAAGCATAACATCACAATCATGCATAGTAAGGTTTGCCTCATAAGAGCCGTGCATCCCAAGCATTCCAAGCCAATTTTTGCCGCTTGCCGGATATGCGCCCAAGCCCATCAAGGTTGATGTGATTGGAAAATTGGTAATTTTTACAAATTCACGCAATGCTTCTGATGCTTCTTTACCGGCATTGATAATACCGCCACCGGTATAAATTACCGGCTTTTTTGCCTTGGCAAGTAAATCAATCGCCATTTTAATGGCAGGCATATAAGGTTCGGTAATTGGATCATATTCAAAGTCTTTGTAGGAATTCTTGCCTTTGAAAATAGTTTTCCCGAATTGAACATCTTTTGGAATATCAATAACCACCGGACCAGGACGACCAGTTGTGGCAATATGATATGCCTCGTGAATAATCCCTTCAAGGTCATCAACCGATTTAACAAGATAATTATGCTTTGCCGCCGAACGGGTAAGACCTGTTGTGTCCGCTTCTTGGAAAGCATCCGTACCAATTAGATGCGTTGGAACCTGACCACACAAAACCACCATTGGAATTGAATCCAAAAGCGCATCAACAATACCCGTAATCGCATTGGTAACACCAGGGCCAGAGGTAACAAGAACCGTGCCGCACTTTCCAGTCGAGCGGGCATAACCTTCCGCCATATGGCTCGCACCCTGTTCATGGCGCACAAGGACGTGGGTAATATAGTCTTGCTGATAGAGCGCATCATAAATCGGCAGCACTGCGCCGCCCGGATAACCAAAAATCGTGTCCACGCCCTGCTCACGCAATGCGTTTACAATAATTTCTGCACCTGAAATTTCTGTGCCAATCAATTTATCATTCGCCGATTTGTTCTTTGAACTAGACATAATTACCCCTGCCTGTTGCGTACATAATTAAAACTTTGTTGAAAAACATTGCCCTGAAACGAAAAATGGGGCTTTAAAAGCCCCAAATTTTCGCATACCCCTGAAAAATAATTCTCAGAAGCACACGTTCACGATCACGACAAGATTTGCATAAGTTTTCATATCTCAAGCAATATATTTGCGCGCCCTGCATGTCAAGTAGTTTATTGAGGCAAAATTCACCTCGAAAACAGTTTTTTTGTCGCATGGGTGCAAACTTTCGTCTCATTTGTGCAATTTTTGGAAAACTTGTTTTGCAATTTGGGGCAAGCTTGATTATAGAGACCCACAGTTCCCAACCGCAATGAATGGAGATTAATGTGGAACCTTCTAATGCTTTAAAAAGAATCAAACCTTCACCAACTATTGCCGTGTCTGCAAAAGCGCGTGCTTTAAAGGCAGAGGGTCGTGACGTTATTGGTCTTGGCGCCGGCGAACCCGATTTTGATACGCCACAAAATATCAAAGACGCCGCAATAAAGGCAATTAATGAAGGTAAAACCAAATATACGGATCCAGATGGCATTCCTGAGTTAAAGGCGGCTGTTTGCGCAAAATTCAAACGCGAAAATGGTCTTGATTATATCCCTGCACAAATTCACGTTTCAACAGGCGGCAAACCTGTTTTATATAATGCCTTGGCCGCAAGCATTAATGAGGGTGACGAAGTTATTATTCCTGCACCTTATTGGGTCTCTTATCCTGATATGGTTTTATTATGTAATGGCACGCCAGTTTGCGTTTCAACTAAAGAAGAAAATGGCTATCGCCTAACCGCAAGTGAATTAGAGGCTGCAATTACCCCTAAAACAAAATGGGTCATCATCAATAGCCCTTCTAACCCAACCGGTGCGGCATATTCAAAAGACGATTTGCGCGCTTTGGCAGATGTGCTTTTAAATCATCCGCAGGTAATGATTATGACCGACGATATGTATGAGCATTTGATGTATGACGGCTTTGAATTCTTTACTATCGCACAGGTTGAACCAAAACTTTATGACCGCACCCTTACCTGCAATGGTGTTTCTAAAGCCTATGCCATGACTGGCTGGCGCATTGGTTATGCGGGTGGCCCACAGTGGTTAATCAAAGCAATGGGAAATATGGCATCACAAACAACTTCTAACCCTTGCTCAATTTCGCAATGGGCAGCAGTTGAGGCATTAAACGGCCCGCAAGATTTCCTTGAAGAACGTAAAGCAGTTTTCAAAGCGCGTCGCGATTTGGTGGTTTCAATGTTGAACCAAGCAACTGGTCTTAATTGCCCAACACCAGAAGGCGCATTCTATGTTTACCCTTCTTGTGCTGCATTAATGGGCAAAAAAACCCAAAGCGGTAAAGTTTTGGAAAATGACGAAGATTTCGTAACGGCACTTCTTGAACAAGAAGGCGTTGCGGTTGTTCATGGTTCTGCATTCGGCCTTGGCCCTGCATTCCGTATTTCTTATGCAACCGATACTGAATCACTAACCAAGGCATGTGAGCGAATTCAACGTTTCTGTGCATCATTGACGTAAGAAAATTCTAGGTAAGTTCTTTTAAAAGGCCTTGGAATTTTCCAAGGCCTTTTTTGTTGTAGGTAAATATGGTTTTCGATTTTTCACATCTTTTCGGATATTCAATCGTGGCATTTGCCATGGCTTCAAGCCCTGGCCCAAACATGATGTATTTAATCTCGCGCTCAATCTCCCAAGGGGCAAAAGCGGGTTTTATCTCGATGATTGGGGTGCAAACCGCGTCAATAATTTTCATTTTCATGTCGGCTGTTGGGGTTTCGACATTAATAATGAATATTCCCTTTGCTTTTGATTTAATAAAATATGCGGGTGCTATTTATATTTTATATCTGGCATGGCAGGCAGTTCACCCCAATGCAAAGTCAATTTTTGAAGTTAAAGAGCTTCAGACCGATAGCCCCAAAACCCTTTATTTAATGGGATTTTTTACCAATATACTAAACCCCAAAGCAATGGTTTTGTTTGTTTCAATATTACCACAATTTATAAACACCAAAATCGGGCATTTATATTTTCAATTTTTCTGCCTTGGGTTAATTCAAATTTTCGCAAGCCTTTGTATGAATGGCATTGTGATTTTTAGTGCGGGTTCATTGGCACGCTTTTTCAAAGATAATCCCAAATGGATAAAAATACAAAAATGGGTTTTGGGTGCAATCTTGGCATTTGTTGCATTTAAAATTTTGACCGAACACGCAGGATAAAGGCAAAGAAATCGAGCTACAATAAATTGTGCGACAATATTTCGTTTAAAGCCCCTATTTTCCCACTCGTCAAAATTAAATTCTGTGTTAGTCTCTGCGAAATAATAACCTTTTATAATGGGTGGGAATTATGAAAAAGATTTTTATTGCGGGTTTTGTTGCCATTATCGCTGGCGTATCCTTTGCCAATGCACAGATAGCTCCACAAATTAATGCGCCGCGCGTCAATAATAACAATGCGGTAAAATCCAACATGGTGGTTGCACCGACTGACTATGAAGCTGAATATCGCAAACTTAAGGCGCGTTATGATGCCCTTACCCAAGAAAATGCCAATTTAAAAAATCAAATTACCCAATATACAAGCCTTGGTGGATCATTGGTTCATGCCTATTGCACTGATAACATAAGCCACACAACAGCAGGTGCACAGCAAGATTGCACGGACGCCGGCTATTCATGCCAACCAATTACCGGCCTTTGCAATACAAGATGCAACACACAAGATGATTGCGCGCCAAGCCATTTATGCGATGATGAAAAACACGTTTGTGTTTTAAACCATTAGCTAATTTCAAGGGAAATAATCGCCGCATTCTGGCAAAGTTTTTTGCGGGATATAGGTGTTTTGTTTCCCATCAAAATGAAATGTGGTTTTTACCGTGCAATCAGGGTCATTTTGCCAGACAAGATCCTTTTTGCGTAGCTTCTTCCCGCTATTATCGGCATCAAGGCTTGCGCCAACCGGAAAATTTGCGGCAGTTGAAGAATATTCAAAAACCGGCAAACCGTTTACGAATTTTTGGGTTGGCTTGAAAGTGGCATCAAACCTGTATTCATCATGACAGGCGAAATTTCGTGCATTATATTCCTCTTCGGAAAAACATGCGCGTATCATTTTATAGCCATAAGTTGGCAAATCGAGAACACTTTTTGCCCCCTCGCCCGCTTTGAAATGTTCTGAATAATAAAGGTTTAGGACATCACCACTTGCGCCACCACCTGAATACATATCTGATGAATGGGTAAGAGTGCCAAAAAGAGCGGATTTGATAAATTTAGTCTTGGCATCCATCACAAGATAAAGCTTGGGATAGATGTGAATTTCGGTGCCACCAAAACCCGCCTCTTCACTATCACCAACGGGGATTTCGATTTTTTCATTCTCTAATCCCGATTTGATGATATTTATATAAAGCGTGTTTTTACCGTCCTGATTAACCATCTCAAGGCAGAATTGCCCCTGTCGGCTACACATTTTTTCATTTTCTGCCGCTTTGTCTTTGGCAAGAATAATGGTTTCAACAATCAGATTATCTGGAGGTAATGCGGGCATATTATTTCAACGGCAATCTATTTTAGGGGTTCTAGTAATTTATCAAGCGCACCTGGCGCACCAGTTTTTTCAAAATGCGGGTATTTCATGCCCTCATGATAATCAATCTTTATGACGCTATATGTTTCGCCTGATTTGATGATTAATTCCAATGGGTTTTTGCTGTCTTTTGCCCCATTAATTTGCTCAATAGCGGCATCTTTCGACCATGGCTTCCCATTAATTGCAATAATTTTATCGGCATTAGTAAGCCCCTGTTTAAAGGCTAGTCCATCCCACATGACATTTACAATTTTACCGTCATTGGCAACAGCCATCCCAAGAGTGTAATTTAAATTAAGCGTCTTGGCGCTATTTTCGCCCTGTTTGATATAAAGATTTGGCTTGTCATTATAAACAAGTTTATAGCCACTTGCGGCAAAGCCCGCCAATGGCGCACCATCAGCATGACCGTAAAGACGCTCATTCAATAATTTGCCCCAATCATAAGGGGTAATATCATTAAGGGTTTTTACAACGTCTTCGAATTTATAGGTAACTTCGCCATAATCGCCATTTTTCAAACCAAAAAAGGCCTTGGCAAAATCATCAATGCCTTTTTTGCCCTTTGAAAGCTCACGGATTTTGGCATCAACTTCTATCCAAACCAAAAGCCCCTCATCATAATAATCCTCTGAACGCTGGTACGATACCCAACCCTTTGGCGCACGTGGCGTAATGATAGGGTCATTGGTGGTGTCAATAAGATCGCGCCATTCGCGCGCCTTGCGATTATCAAGATAAGCGGCAATTGCAGCATAGCTTTCAAGAGTTTCTTCTTTGCTATAAAGCCCAGAACGCGCACCCAAAACATAGCCCCAGAATTGGGTCTGCCCCTCATAAACCCACAAAAGTGAATCCTGCATTGGTGTGCGATAATCGGGTGTCCATAAATCGGCACCACGGCGGAACTTTCCATCCCATGAATGCGTATATTCATGCGGCAGAAGGTTTCTGTCATCAAGGGTTGAATCCCAATCGGTGAAATAACCGGTTCCGACACCATCCTCGGATGAACGGTGATGTTCAAGGCCAATGCCACCCAATTTATCAGACAGACTTAGGAGGAAATCATAATGATCATAATGCTCTGCACCAAAAGTTTTTACCGCCTGCTCGACCAATTTTTTATGTGGGACGATTTGTTCTGGTTTCGCCTCAAGATATTTTGGCTCATCGGCAAAAATATTTAGCGTTACCTTTGGACTTAGATCAATTTTCTTGAAATAGCGCCCAGCAAGCATTGGTGAATCCACAAATGTATCATAGGACACAGTTTCGTAAGTTATTGTATCGCCATTGGTTGATGTTGGGCGAAGCGCCGTTGCCGCCTTCCAATCCTTTGGTAATTTAACCGTCCAAGAAATTGGGATATTGCGCACATAATAACCAGCAGGATATAGCGATATACTGTTGGTCTGAAGGCTCATCATTTCTGGGGTCACTTCCATCCGCCCCTGATTTTCTTGGGTTGGTGAAAGATATTGGTATTCAAGTTTTAGTTCTTTAACACCTTCTGGCACGTCAATATGAAATGCAAAAACATCAATTGTGTCACGCACCCATTCAATTTTTTTGCCATCACCATAGATTTTAAGGCCAGCAAGTTTTTCAATTGCCCCACTTGCGGAATGATTTCCCGGAAGCCATTTGGGGTATAATAAAACCTGATGCCCTGATTTTTGCACAGGTATGGTTTGGTCAATATTGATAATGCCTTGCTTGGTATTGGTGGCATCGACATATAATTTCATAGTTCCATTAAACGGAACATCCATTGCCGCCGGTATGGTTTCCACAATAGGAAGCGCAGTTGGGGCCGAATTTTGCGCAAAAGCAGAAAATGGAATTAATGATACGAATGCAAGCAATAGTATTTTCTTTTTCATTGTAATTTCCAAAATTTTTTAAAAGGCAATTTATTTTAAAGGTTCAAGCAATTTATCAAGCGCACCCGGCCCACCAGTTTTTTCAAAATGCGGGTATTTAATGCCACCGTGATAGTCGATATTTATAACCTTGTATAAACCCGACGCCAAAACGATTAATTGCAATGGTTCTTTAGCGTCCTTGGCAGCCTTTATTTCATCAATTGCCGCCTCTTTTGACCACGCCTTGCCATTTATTGAAATGATTTTATCGCCAATTGCCAAAGTGTTTTTAAAGGCAAGACCGCCCCAAATTACGGAATTTACCGCGCCATCATTCGCAACCGACATACCAAGAGAGTAATTTAGGTTTAAGAATTTTCCACGACCTTCAACATCTTTGATATATTCATTTGGCTTGTCATTGAACACTAATTTATAACCGCTTGCGGCAAAGCCTGCTAATGGCGCACCATCGGCATGTTCAAACAAGCGGTCATTCAATAATTTGCCCCAATCATATGGAGCAACAGTATTAAGAGTGCTTACGACATCTTCAAATTTATAGGTATCCTCACCATAGTCACCATTTTTAATACCAAAAAAGGCCTTGGCAAAATCATCAATGCCTTTTTTACCTTTGGTAAGTTCACGGATTTTGCCATCAACCTCAATCCAGACCAACATTCCTTCGTTATAATAATCTTCGGAACGTTGATAAGATGTCCAACCCTTTGGCGCACGTGGTGTGATTATCGGGTCATTGGTGGTGTCAATAAGGTCACGCCATTCGCGCCCTGCCCGCCCGTCAAGATCGGCGGCAATTGATGCATAAGCATCAATGGTTTGCTCTTTGGTAAATAAACCCGAACGCGCACCCAAAACATAGCCCCAGAATTGGGTTTGCCCCTCATAAACCCACATTAATGAGTTTTGCATTGGGGTGCGGTAATCCGGTGTCCATAAATCGGCACCACGGCGGAACTTACCATCCCAAGAATGCGTATATTCATGCGGAAGAAGATTGCGCGAAGAAAGACTGGTTGCCCATTCGGTGAAATAACCACTTTCAACCCCATTTTCAGAAGAACGGTGATGTTCAAGGCCAATTCCGCCTAATTTATCGGAAAGGCTAAATAAGAAATCATAATGGTCGTAATGTTCAGCGCCAAAGGTCTTTACCGCCTGTTCGACCAGTTTTTTGTGAAGTTCCATCTGCTCTGGTTTATATTCAAGATATTTTGGGGCATCGGCAAAAATATTTAGCGTTACCTTTGGGCTTAGCTCTACCTTTTTGGAGTAACGACCAGCAAGAATTGGTGAATCTACAAACACATCATATGGCACGGTTTCATAAGTGATTGTGTCACCATTGGTTGATGTTGGCCTAAGTGCCGTTGCCGCCTTCCAATCTTTTGGTAATTTAACCGTCCAAGAAATTGGGATATTGCGCACATAATAACCCGCAGGATAAAGCGAAACACTATTCCCCTGAAGGCTCATCATATCGGGGGTTACTTCCATCCGTCCTTGATTGGGTGCAGTTGGCGACAAATATTGGAATTCAAGTTTCAACTCATTCACGCCATCCGGCACATTGATATGAAAGGCATAAACATCAACCGTGTCGCGCACCCATTCAATTTTTTTGCCATTGCCATAAATCTTTAGGCCGGCAAGTTTTTCCACCGCACCACGCGGCGCGTGTTTACCCGGTAGCCATTTTGGAAAAAGCAAAACTTGTTCACCAGTTTTTTGAACTGGAATCGTCTGTTCAACATTGAAAATCCCTTGGTCAATATTGGTAACATCAACGTTTAACTTCATCGTGCCTTTAAATGGAACATCCTGTGCATCTGGAATGGTATTGATAATTGGCGTTGCCATTGGCGCAGAATTTTGCGCCATTGCAGAAAATGGAATTAATGATGCAACAGATAGGGATAAAAGAATCTTTTTCATAATCTTCCTGATATGATGACAATTGATGATGTTATAACGATAATCTGTGTGAAATTCACTGTCTAGCCATTTTGTCGCCTTGAATTATAGGAATGGCAATAATAAAGAACAGTTTGCAATCAAGAGACTAAATAATGACCATAAAAAACCTATTCACCACAAAATTTTACCGTGCCCCAATTGGTGGCAAAGATGTTGAAGAATTACGCGACGACCTGCGCGATTGTTGCTATCTGCTTTCAGAAGAGGATGAGGCCGGCATAAAATGGTGTGAAGAGAATAATTATCGTGGTTATACTTCATATTCGTCATTAAACGACCTTGATATTCGTTTTACCCCGTTTGGTGAGCTTAAAAAGCGTATGGATAAACATGTCGCAAAGTTTGCCAAAGAATGCCATTTTGACCTTGCAGGGCGCAAACTTATCCTTGATGCATATTGGGTGAATATTTTGCCGCCTTTATCATTCCATTCAAGCCATATTCATCCGCATTCGGTGATTTCCGGCACTTTTTATCTGGATTTACCTGAAGGTGCATCGGCCTTAAAACTTGAAGATCCGCGCCTTAACATGATGATGGCGGCCCCAACCCGCACAAAAGATGCACCCGAAGAATTGCAGCCGCATGTTTTTGTTTTACCTGATGAAGGTGACATCATGCTTTGGGAAAGTTGGCTTCGTCACGAAGTTGTACAAAATCTGGCCGAAGTTGAACGGATTACGATTTCGTTTAACTATCGCTGGGGGTAACTGCTTCCCTTGAGGGAAGCTGTCTCCCAAAGGAGACTGAAGGGTGTGTCGACGTTTCATAACACATAAAAGTAAGTAATTATACCGCAGCCTTTGCCACCCTTCCGACAAAATGCTTTGCATTTTGCCACCTTCCCTCAAGGGAAGGAGCTAAAGACTTGCCGTCTTTTCTTTAAACTGGCAAAGCCCGATAATGCTGCACATATTGCATTTTGGTTTGCGGGCAACACAAACATAGCGACCATGAAGAATTAGCCAATGGTGCGCACCCAATTTATATTCATTGGGAACAATTTTTTCCAAGCCTGCCTCAACCTCATCAGGGGTTTTGCCTGCCGCAAGTCCCGTGCGGTTTGAAACACGAAAAATATGGGTATCAACGGCAATTGTTGGCTGGTGGAATGCCTCATTCAAAACCACATTGGCGGTTTTACGCCCCACACCTGGCAAGGTTACCAATTCATCACGGGTTTGCGGTACTTCGCCACCAAACTTATCAACCAAAATCTTGCACATTGCGATGCAGTTTTTTGCCTTTTGCCGCCAAAGACCAATGGTTTTTAAATATTCCCCCAAGCCGTCTTCACCAAGTGCAAGCATTTTTTGCGGCGTATCATATTTTTCAAATAATGGTTTGGTTGCCTTGTTCACACCAACATCGGTCGATTGTGCCGAAAATGCCACCGCACAAATAAGGGTGAATGGGTTGGTATAGACAAGTTCAGTTTTTGGATCTGGTCTATCGTGGGATAGTTGTTCAAAAATTTGCGTGATTTGTGCTTTTGTTAATTTGGCCATTTGTATGCCATACAACAAAATAAAAAAGTCGCCAAGCTACCACGGATGGTAATCTTGACGACTTCATTTAAGCAATAGGATTAGTTTTAATTATTGAAATAGTTTCAATAATGTTTGCGGTGATTGGTTTGCAATTGAAAGTGCTTGGGTACCAAGTTGTTGTTTAACTTGAATGGCCTGTAATTTAGCAGCATCCGCAGCAGTGTCAGAATCAACAAGGTTGCCAATACCGGTGGTGATTGAATCTTGTAGTTTTGAAACGAATGTAAGGTGGTTTTCAATACGTTTTGATGCGGCACCAATTTTCGCAATCTCACTATTGATAAAGTCAATAGACGCTACGATACGGTCATTTACCGCTGATGCATTGGCTTGGGTATCAATTGTATCGGTTGTGCCAACATAAACATCGGCAGCAGGTGATGCAGGGGCACCACCAGCACCAGTAGTTAAGCGAAGGTCAATTACCGGCATATTAATGGTTTGCGAACCATCGGTATTTGCAAGATAATCAATACCAGTAGCAGTATGACCGTCGATTAAATTTGTTCCGTCAAATGATGCGTTACCAATGATTGATGCCACTTGATCACGCAAGGCGACAAATTGTGTGTTATAGGTTGAACGTGAAGTTGCAGAAATTGATGGGTCAGATGCCGCAACCGCAGTTTCACGCATTTTGGTGAAAAGTTCAGAAATTTGATCGCCGGCAGCCAACGCAACATCCGCAGCAGAAGTTGCGCGGTTAAGGCTGGTGCTAACTGCATCATAAGCAGAGTTTTCGGCACGTTGTTGTTGGGCAATATTAAAAATCGCCGCATTATCTTTTGCATTCGCAACTTTCAAACCAGTTGAAACGCGGTTTTGAACTTCTTGCAAATCGGTATTTGTTTTATTCAAACTCTGCAATGCGACCATCGCGCTTACATTTGTTAAAATACTAGCCATTATATTCTCCTATTGCTTATAATATTGGCATTAAAATAGTGACAAGATTGAATCTGATGATTGGTTAGCAATCGCGGATGACTGCACACTCAATTGTTGTTGAACATCAAGTGCTTTAAGACGTGCCGCATCGACGTCCGGCAAAACATTGCCGCCGTCTTTAATATCCAAAATTGCTTCTTGTAATTTATTCATCATGGCAATGTGATTTTCAATTTTTTGAGAATCTACTTTTACTGCCGGACCATTTGTAAGGCTTTCGGGGGCAAAATTATTTTTGTTTACTGTGCTGCCATCTTTGAACGAAGTCTTGTTAAGCGCGGCAAAAATATTGGTTAATTCGTTTGCTGCATTGCCTGATAAAGACGATAATTCAATTCCCATTGTCATAACCTCGGTTTGTGTGACTTTTTCACATAATAATTTATGTGTTTAACAAACTGCAAGTGTCATGCCAAAAAATTAACCAATTAATTCATTGTTTTTATTTATGTTTTTTGGTTAATGAAAATTTAAAAATAAAAATATTATGGTAAATTTTTCCTTACCCTCAAAAATTAAGGAAAAAATTGCCCAGTTTAGGCCGCTAAATCTTGTGCCTAAACTAGGCTATCCATTACGATACCACGTGTATCAACATCAGAAATTGATGACGCATTATCCAAAAAAGTTGCTTCTGGCCAAATGCGAACTACTTCACCTGTTGCTTTATTAACGGTCTTATATATGAAGCCGGCACTATTCGGATCTTTTTCAATCACCAAAGATTCATTTTTACCGACCATTTTGTCTGACAATTCTTGTAGCTTTTTTTCTTGTTCAGAAGAAACATTGGCCACAGGCTTATTGTCATTTACACTTCTTGTTTCCAAAGCAGGTTTTGCTTCATCAATTTGTGACTTAGTTTGAGTATTATTAGTGTTATTCCCTAGTGTCAGATTTGCGCTCTGAACAGGCAATGCACTTTCGATGCTTCCTATTTTCATTTGCAAAACATTTTATTTTTATAAAATGCCTCCTGAGTACTTAGTTGAAACCATTTCTAAAAGACAAAAAGGCGCGGTCTAAGCCTGTTACAGCCCCTACCGCGCCTATTAAGTAATATAAACTTACTTTATATTTTTGTTTCCGATAAATTACCTTAACGGAATAGTGACAGCGCGATTTGAGAAGAGCTGTTTGCAATTGACAACGCTTGTGCACCAAGCTGTTGTTTAGTTTGCAATGCAGTCAATTTTGCACTTTCTTTAGAAAGGTCTGCGTCAGTCATTGCACCGATACCAGAGTTCAGAGCGTCCTGAAGTTTTGATACGAATGCAGCGTGTGACTGAAGACGCTCAGCGCCAGCACCCCAAGTTGCAAGCTGAGTTGACAATGCATCGATAGAAGCATTTACGTTGGTCAATGCAGTTGCAGCATGTGCAGCAGTGTCAAGAGTTTCAGTAGCAGTTACAGTTACAACTGTACCACCCAATGAAAGGTTCGCACCAGCTACTGTAATGCTGTTACCACCAGCTGCGTCACCGATTGCAACCGCAGAAGATGGGGTTGCGCCAACCATATTTTGGCCGTCGAATGATGCGTTACCGATGATTGAAGTAACCTGATCGCGATATTGTTTGAAAGATGCGTCATAAGAAGCTTGTGCAGAAGCAGACAAACCAGTTTGAGTTGCAGCCAATGCAACTTCTTTCATTTTGCTCAAAAGGTCAGAGATTGACTCACCGGCAGAAGTAGCGGTGTCAAGAAGAGCTTGAGCACGTTCGTTTGACGAAGTAACAGCGTCATAAGCTTTAACGTCTGAGCCCATTTTGTTGGCAACCGCCCAAACAGCACCGTTATCTTTTGCTGAAGCAACTTTTTTACCAGTTGCAACGCGGTTTTGAGTAACGTCTAGGTCTTTTTGAGTTTGTGCCAAATTTTGAAGTGCAACCATTGCACCACGGTTAGTATTTACACTGATCATATTCTTGATCCTTCTTCTTTCTGTTGATGTGCGGTCATTTTCTAATGCCGCAGGTCTTTCTTGACCCGCATAATTAATTGCAACGCCCGTGCCAGAAAATCAGAAGCTAAGTCATTATGTTTTTTAAGTTTTTTCTTGGTTGACAAAATATTAACGGAATTTTTAACCTAGGCAAAAATTGCCCTTACTAGGCATTTTTTGCCGACTTCGTGCATTTTTTGCCTAGTACGTACGTTTATTTCTAACCAACCAATGCCAAAGAATTAAAATTCAGCCCATTGTGCGGCTAAAAAAGAAATAGCCCGAACCAAGGTTCGGGCTTTATTAGGGTTGGGGGGGTAATAATTATTATTGGAACAATTTAAGCGCAATTTGGCTCGAAGAATTGGCAATTGACAATGCTTGAGTACCCAATTGCTGCTTGGTTTGAAGAGCGGTCAGTTTAGCACTTTCTTTTGCCAAATCTGCATCGACCATTGCGCCGATACCAGAATTTAGCGCATCTTGTAATTTACCAACAAACGCAGCATGGCTTTGCAAGCGTTCTGAGCCTGCGCCCCATGTTGCCAATTGAGTTGACAAATTATCAATCGATGCATTTACAAGTCCCAATGCAGTTGCCGCGTTAGCCGCAGTTGAAAGTGTTGTTGTTGCAGCAACTGTAACAATACTTCCACCCAAGCTTAAATCAGCACCAGCAACAGTAATGTTGTTTGCCGGTGTACCTGTTGCGTCACCAATCGACACAGCATCATCAGGGGTACCACCAACCATATTTTGACCATCGAAATTGGCGTTTCCAATAATAGAAGTAATCTGATCACGATATTCCGCGAAACTAGCGGCATATGAGGATTGCGCAGATGCAGATAGACCAGTTTGGCTCGCTGCAAGTGCAACTTCTTTCATTTTTACCAATAGGTCATTGATTGATTCACCTGCTGAAATGCCGGTATCAAGAAGTGCCTGTGCGCGTTCGTTTGAAGATACGACAGCATCATAAGCACTTACATCAGAACCCATTTTATTTGCTACTGCCCATACTGCTCCATTATCCTTTGCACTAGATACCTTTTTGCCGGTTGAAACCCGATTTTGTGTTACATCGAGATCTTTTTGAGTTGCGGCAAGAGATTGTAGTGCAACCATTGCACCTCTGTTTGTATTTACGCTGATCATATTCTTGATCCTTTCCTGTTTCATAGAAGGAGACACTACTAGCGTCTCAGGCTCTTTTAGCTTGACCAAAGCCATGCAATATCAATACCAAGTGCTACACAACACAAAGCATTGTTTTATTTGTATATTTTAAGAATTTATATTATTAAACCTATTTAGATAGGCAAAAACCTACCGCAATATCCATATTTGGATGCTGGCTATTGGGCAAAATATACCCACTTGTAGATGACAGGAATTATGGGTGATGCTTATGATATTTGCCCTTATAATATAATAAGGGGTCGTGTTGCGGGTCAGTATGTGCAGTTTCAACTATTCCAAGCAGGATGATATGATCACCGCCATCATGAATTTCATGCGTACTACATTCAATATTTGCAACGCTATCTTTTATAATGGGGCATTGATTATCGCCCAAATGCCATTCGCTTTCAGGAATATGGGAAAATTTGTTTATTCCGCGCTTTGCAAAAATTTCTGATAATTCTTTTTGCCCGGCTGAAAGAATATTAACGGAAAAACTCTTGGCATTATTAAAAATTTCACAACTGCCAGAGCTTTTGGCGATACAAACCAAAATCATCGGCGGTTCAAGCGAAACCGAAGTAAAGGAATTGGCGGTTATGCCATGTGGTTTTGGTTCATTGCCATCATTCGTTTCACAGGTCGTAACAATGGTTACACCGGTTGCAAAGCAACCCATAATATCGCGCAATATGCGCTTATCATGACCTTTGTGATACGTTTTGCGAAAATTTGACATCATATAAATAAGGGGGGCAAATGCCCCCCGAAAAATTATGCATTTGCAACAGGTGGGGCAGTTCTTAAGGAGCGCTGCACCATTTTTTGCCACTGTAACAATGAAACTAGATGCGCATAAATCGCCGCCAAAGCACCGGTATTTTTCAATTCCAAGAACTTAGCGTCATCAAGCGCGTTTAATTTTTCCTCTGAAATTGCGATATAATCAGCAATTTTGATTGGCTGACCAGCTTCACCATTCTCACCTTGTGGAGTGAAGGTAACTGATTTTTCTTCAAATAGGTCGAATTTATTGATAATGTCGCACCATTCTTCGGTCGCGCGTCTTTGACGTTCAAAATCTTGAAGGAATTGCATTGCGCCATTTGAATAATCAGATGGTTTTCCATCAACAAAAAGCGGCAAATCAGGGTTTTCACCAATCATATCAGCTTCTTCATCAATGCAGACAACAAAATTTTCATTGCCTTCATCTGCGGCAAAAACAAACGGATAACGACGAATAAAGGCAGGAACATAAGCGTCAAGTTCCCAGAAACCTTTTTCATCAACAAAGCTGTTAAGACCGGCACGCGCACCAAGCACAGCCAATGGGGTCTTTTTATCAGGTGCAAAAATAATAGGTAAAGAAGATGATGCAATACCGAATTCTTGAACAGTTAGTGGCACAACATGGCTGTCGGCAACAAATCCAAATGGACGTTCAATATTTTTCAAACCTAATTTAGAATGTGCTTCTAAAGATAAAGGTTTAGGGTTTTTATAAAGCATTACTTTTCCTGAAAGCTCAGGCTCACCGGCACCATTTTGCGCGTCAGTCATATATTTCTCCTAAAAATTTCCACTTATCTAATAACAAAAAGGCATATTGCCAAGGCGTTTTGACAATATGCCTGTAAATAATTGCTAATTATGAACTATTTTTGTTTATTTACCCTCGTCCGAATTTGCTGGTTTAGCAATTTTAGAAGGAACAACTTTTATAATTTGTGCATTGTTGGGATTAAAATATTCCTTGGCCAATGCCTTCATTTGTTCAAGTGTCAAATCTTCATATTGCTTTTTACCATCACGCATAATGGTAAGGCGGTTTTTATCCCATGAAGAGGTTGCAAGCCAGTTTAGCCACCACGGGTTATTATGTGTGGTTGCTTCAAATGATGTCATTGCAGGGTTTCGTGCGCGGTCAAACAATTCCTGATCAATTTTCCCATCAGCAAAGTCTTTGGCAATGCTTTCGGTTATGGCAATATATTTATCAACATCCTGCGGTTTTACGTTAAACATCGCACCGATATAGCCATAATCCTTAAATTCAGTAGAAAAATCACCAAGAACCGCAGGTGAATAAGTTCCGGCATATTGTTCACGCAATACATCTGTTAGTTTTACATCAAGCATGGCTTTTAAAATTAATCCTGCACGCCCCTTCTTGCCATCACCATAATCAGATGCCTTCCAGAAAATGCTTCCGATTGCTTGGTCGGCACGACCGTCGTGGTCTAGCGTGGTAACATGACGCCCAGGTGTGAAAACCTCTCCCTCAGACGCAGGAATTGGAACCGGTGCGGCATCACGATTTGGCAATGCGCCAAAAGTTGTGGCCACCGCCTTGATTGCATCATCAGTTTTGACATCACCAACGATTACAATTTCGATGGCATCTTTTTTCAAAGACGCATCAACCGCTTGTTTTACTGGATCAAGTTGTAAATCGCTAAATTCTTTTTCGGTTGGGAATTTTGAATAATCGCTATTTGACGTAATTAATGGTGCAAAATTAACCCCAAAGACCGAATTAGGTGTTGAACGAAGGTTTTTATAAATCGCGTCTTTGGCTGCTTTTATTTGGTTAAACCCGTCTTTGCGCCATGCAGGATCTGTAAAATACGCACCGAAAATCTGCATTTGCAAAGGTAAATCCTGCGCACTGGTAACGCCACTCATACCAAATGATTTTGAACCGGCACCAAAATTAAAGTTTACGGTTTTACCAGCAAGTGTTTTTTGTAAATCATCATAGGTAAAATGACCTAAACCGCCGGCCTCAAACGATGAATTGGCAATCATACCAATCCCATGCATAGTTTTTGGTAATGCGCGAACGCCTTGCCCAAAATTGATGCTGGTACGAATGCGCCCTTTTTCAAAATCTGTTGGCTTGATAACAAGGCGAACATTATTCGGGAATGTTACATAGGTTATGCCCAAATCAGCAACAGTTTCGGTTTTATATGTGGTTGGAACTGTCCCAAAATTTGTATAGTCCCACTGTTTCAATTGCGCCATCTCAGGCTGTTTCACTGGTGCGGCCTTGGCCTTGTTTAATGCGGCAAGAATTGTTTTATCGCCACCCGCAATTGGTTTTTTGGTTGAAACATAAAGAATTTGGGCATCACCCTTCCAAACCTTTTGCAACTCTTGCAATGCGGCCTCTTTGGTAAGTGTTGGAGCAATTTTTTCAAACCACGCCAAATCATCTTCTGCCGACGTATAAACATTGTCATTGGCAAATTCTTCCACGACGCTATCAGCAATATCAGCAGAACGTTTCGCTGCCTTGGTTTCAACCGCCAATTTGAAACGATTTTGGGTATTTGCAATTGCCGCAGTAAATTCGGCATCAGAGAAGCCATATTTTAAAGCACTTTGCAATTCAGCATAGGTTACATCAAAAGATTGCTGCCAAGTATCATCGCTTTTTGGGGTAATGGTTAAATCTGCTGAATTCGTTGCAATACGGTTTTCTTCATTTGAAATAAAAGCCCCAAGGAATGGCGCATTTTCAGAGCGCGAAATCTTTGCAAGCCTTTGATTAACAATTGAGTTTGCAATAGAAACCAATAAATCTTCACGATAATATGGTGTGGTTGATGGTTCTTTTACATATGGTGTTGGCTGAGTGAAGGTGATTTGGGTTGAAACCTGTGGATCAACATAGTTTTTAACCAAAACCCCTTTGGTTTTTAAATCACCCAATGCTGGATCTTTTTGATTTTCGCCAACGCCTTTCCAATCAGAAAATTTGTCTTTAATCATTTTTTCGGTTGCCGCGACATCAACGTCGCCAACCACCACAAGGAATGTTCGTTCAGGGCGATATAGGCCGTAATAAAGCTTTTTAAACTCATCCTGCTTGGCGCTTTCAACAACGCGCATATCGCCAATTGGCCAACGGTCATTCATACGAATACCCTGATAAGTTAGCTTTTGATAATCTTTGGCCTTTTTTACTTCGGGGGTGTTACGTGCCCTCTCCTCACCCTTGATGATGCCGCGTTCACGGTCAATTGCACCGGCATCAAGCAATAAATTACCCGCCGTTTCACGCATTAACATAAGGCCCATATCAATCTGTTCGGGCTTTTTCATATCAAGTTGATAAACAGTTTCATCAAATGATGTATAGGCATTGGAATCCGCACCAAAGGCAACACCGGCCTTTTCCAGCATCGGTATCATATCGCCTTCTTTTACGTTTTTAGAACCATTGAACGCCATATGTTCCAAAAAGTGCATCAAACCTAATTGTTTCTCATCCTCATTCAATGAACCGCCCGCAACCCGCATCCGAATTGCAATCTCACCCTTTGGCTGCGCCCAATGTTGAATGGCATAACGCATCCCATTATCCAAAGTGCCATATTTCACATCGGCATCGGGCTTAAACTCCTGATATCTATCTTGTGGAAAGCCTGGGTCGGGGGCAATTTGCGCAAATGCAGGCGCACCAAGACCAATCGACAATGCAATCGCAAGCGAAATGACGGTGTTTGAAAAAAGATGCTTTTTGGATTTCATTTGGTTTTCCTATTCATCAATAAAAATTTCATGGATACTCATTGCGAACAATTTTGATATTTTGAAGGCAAGCGGAAGTGATGGATCATATTTCCCGGTTTCAATCGCATTTATCGTCTGCCTCGACACCCCAAGTTCTAGCGCAAGGTCATTTTGTGACCAATTCTTTTTTGCGCGCAAGTCCTTTAGGTTGTTTTTCACAGTTTATTACCTATATTTAAGCCAAGTGTAAAAATCACCAACCATAATAGCCAACGTAACACCGGCATAAATTAAATAAGACATCATATCGATTATATTGTTATGGAAAACCAACATTGTAGAATTAAGAAAATCAGGGAATATTTTAAATACTATCAAGGATGCAGACAGAATAAATATTGTAACACCAAAAGCGACTGACTTTGCCTTAAGAGAAATATTCTCTTCAAACTCACCATAATTTTCTGACGGCTTAAAAAATATCGGCAATATCACAACTGCTAAAAGCAACAACATTGTAAAAACAACAGGAAAAATATATGTATCGGTAATATTTCTATATGCGGAATAGGTAATTAATAAACCAATTGGAACTATTGCAATTCTTTGAAGTTTTCCCAAAAACGAAAAGGATAAATATTCATTTTCTTTACCCTCATTTTCATTGAAATATTCTTCAAGAAAAATTCTTGATCTATAACCAAAAACTACAAAACCAATACCCATAAAAATTATAAAAAAATTCAAAAATTTTAATATTACATTTGATGGACCCTTACCCATTATTACATCAATTGAAAATCCAACCAAAATTACAAAAAAGCCGAGTGTCGTGAGCTTATATTTTTTAATCTGTTTTGAAAAATCTTTGTCCATCACACTCTCACCGATATTTTCCGCGCGCATAAAGATGCCCGATTGCCCACGAGGCAATAAGAATAAAAACAGAAACTATTATTGAAACATCAATTGCCTGCGCGCCGAACTGTGTGGCAATTGCGTTTTTAAAATCAACCCAAACCGCCATTGTTATTTGAAACGCACCAATCCCCAAAATTGAGAAATAAAAGGCATTTCTTGCAGCTTCATCACGGATTTTCTGCGCTAGTTCATCGCCAATTTCTTCATCACTTTTGCGCGTGGCAATATCCAAAATCGCCATTACCAACAATATTAAAATTGAAATGATTTCCAAACCGATAAATCTATCAACGTTACCAGCTTTTTTAAAAAGTATCGGTATAAAATATGTGTAGAATACAAAAATAGAAATCATATAATTTAATAATAATAGTTTTTGCGTGACATGGATGTATAACCTGTCGGGCAGGCTGTTTTTTAATTTTCCTATCTTAAACTTGACTTTTAAAAAATACCCGTAGAAACCAGCGCCAATTAAAAACCTTATACCGAGCATTATTATATTCGACATGTCATCAAGCCATATGCTTATAATTAGAGAAACAAAACTAAGCATCAAAAGAAGGAATATGGACGCCTCTATCCTCTTTGAATCTTTCAATAATAATTGCTTATCGTTTTCCATAATGTCGCCCAAAGCTTCCTTGCTGACAAGGAAACTTTACGCAACTTAAGAGCATTGTCAAGCAACCTTGACAAAAATATTTTGATTTTATTTTAAATCGCGCAAAATGCTCTGGGCATCAGGGTATTTTTTCCAATCTGCGGCGCGGTTGCGAAGCCATGTAAGTTGGCGTTTTGCATATTGGCGGGTTTGGGTAATCGCGCTTGAGATGGCTTCATCAAGCGGGGCGCGACCTTCAAAATATTCAATTAGGTTTGGAATACCCAATGCCTTCATGGCGGGTAAATCCTCTGCAAGGCCACGTTTCCAAAGGGCTTCAACCTCTTGTAGGCCACCATTTGACACCATCGCTTTGAAGCGCGCGGTGATTTTTTCATAAACTGGTTCACGTTCCGGCATAAGGCCAATGCCTTGCCAGCTTCCATTTTTTAAAATCGGTGGTTGTTCTTCGGCATGCCAATCGGAAAGTGATTTTCCGGTTGCTTCAAAAACTTCGAGCGCGCGGGCAATACGAACAATATCATTGGCTTCTATTTTTGAGGCATAATAAGGATCGTGCTTTTTAAGGCGGTTATATTGCCCCTTGCGGTCCGCCTCCACAAGTTTGCGGGTTTTGGCACGGATTTCGGGCGGCACAGGTGGGGTTTCAACCATGCCTTGGGTCAATGAATGAGCATAAAGCCCGGTTCCACCAACAAGAATTGCCTTTTTCCCGCGTGATAATACGCCATCAATCGCGCGTTTCGCCTCTAGGATATATTCACCAGTTGAATATGGGTGTGCGGCATCAACATGACCGAATAAATGGTGTGGAATATCACCCATTTCACTTTTTGTCGGTGCAGCAGAAAGAATCGGCAGGTCTTTATAAACCTGCATAGAATCCATATTGATGACCTCGCCATCAAATTTACGTGCGATTTCAATACTTAGGGCGGTTTTGCCCGATGCGGTTGGGCCAAGGATTATAATAATTTCTTTCATAACCTTGCTTTAAATCATTTTCGCAATATCCTAAATGCCACCACGCCAATATTTGCAGGAAATTTGATGAAAAATTATATAAAGCTGTTTTTTATTATCCTTATTGCCATTGCCAACCCCGCGTTTGCGCAATCGAAAAAGATATTATTCATTGGGAACAGCTTTACCTATGGCGCAACCGCAAGCGCCGAATTTTTCCATACTGATACTATTACTGATTTAAACGGGCAAAAATTTGGTGGCGTTCCCGCAATATTTAAGATGCTCTCACAAGAGGCGGGCCTTGATTACGATGTTTATATCGAAACCATACCCGGCGCCACGTTGGAACAACATTATAAAACCAAATATGACATATTAAATCAAAAATGGGATATTGTTGTGATGCACACATTATCTATTCTTGATGGCAAAAACCCCGGAAATCCAGCGCAATTAATTGAATATTCCCAAAAATTTGCCCAAATGTTTCGGGCGCAAAACCCCAATGTAAAAATCTATATGACCGCCACATGGCCGCGTGCAGATCAAATTTATCAGCCTTCTGGGCATTGGTATCACAAAAGCACAACCCAGATGACCAATGATATTATGAACGGGTATCAGGCCGCAAAAAAACAAAATCACGGAAATATTATCGCCGTCATCCCACTTGGTCAGGCATGGGAAAACGCCTTTATAGCAGGGATTGCCGACAACAACCCTTATGATGGAATTGATTCTAATAAAGTGAATTTATGGGGCTGGGATAGCTACCACGCCTCTAATTATGGTTATTACCTTCATGCTTTAATGGATTTTAGCGTGATAAATGGTTTTGACGTAACAAAATTTGGTAAGAACGACCGCGCCGCACGCGAATTGGGAATTTCACCCAAACAGGCAGAACAATTGCAAAATATAGCTGTCCAAACCCTTAAAAAATAAAGAAATATAGTCTTACTGCAAAATTCTCACACAAAAATGAGAACAAAACAAAAACATCGTGCTTTGTTTTTATTGATATTTTTATTTTACTGTATCTAAAAAAGTCACCTATTACGTCACTTTCGGTCGTGTGTGTAAAATGTTCCGCTTGCGTTCCGAGAACATTTCAGATACATATGTTCTTGCGGCGGGGCTAAAAATATTTATCCGCAAATATTTTCCGCCAAAGTTGAAAAATTTAATTCCTTAAACGGGAATCGTGACAGAAGGATTTTAAAACATGGCACAACAATCTTTACGCTTGGTGGAAAAAAACGAAATGGATAAAGAAAAGGCTCTTGAATCGGCATTGGCGCAAATCGAACGCGCTTTTGGCAAAGGCTCTATTATGCGCATGGGTGAAAACACCCCGGCTGTGGAAATTGAATCAGTTTCAACCGGTTCATTATCACTTGACATTGCGCTTGGAATTGGTGGCTTGCCACGCGGTCGTATTATTGAAATTTTTGGGCCGGAATCTTCTGGTAAAACCACCCTTGCCCTTCATTGCATTGCCGAGGCACAGAAAAACGGTGGTGTTTGCGCCTTTGTTGACGCCGAGCACGCACTTGATCCGGTTTATGCAAAAAAACTTGGCGTTGATTTGGGTGATTTATTGATTTCCCAACCTGATACTGGTGAACAAGCGCTTGAAATTACTGATACCTTGGTTCGCTCTGGTGCGGTTGATGTTTTGGTGGTCGATTCTGTTGCCGCCCTTACCCCGAAAGCAGAGATTGAGGGCGACATGGGTGATAGCCTTCCTGGTCTTCAGGCACGTTTGATGTCACAGGCATTGCGTAAACTTACCGCGTCAATTTCACGTTCAAATACTTTGGTCATTTTCATCAACCAAATTCGTATGAAAATTGGCGTTATGTTTGGCTCACCGGAAACTACTACTGGCGGTAACGCACTTAAATTTTATGCTTCGGTTCGTCTTGATATCCGCCGCATTGGTGCAATTAAGGAAAAAGAAGATGTTGTGGGCAACCAAACCCGTGTAAAAGTGGTAAAAAACAAAGTTGCACCACCATTTAAACAAGTTGAATTCGACATTCTTTATGGCGAAGGCATCTCCAAAACTGGTGAATTGATTGATTTGGGCGTTAAGGCCGGAATCGTTGAAAAATCTGGTTCTTGGTATTCATATGACAGCCAAAGAATTGGCCAAGGTCGTGAAAATGCCCGCAGCTTCTTAAAAGCAAACCCAGAAATGGCAACTGAATTAGAAGAAAAAATCCGCAAAAACTCTGGCCTAATTGTTGAGGCATTGGACGAAGGACGCGATGATTTTGATGGCGAATTATAATTCACCACTTCAGTAATTCAATTTTATCATAAAAGTTTCGACCCCGATTGATTAGCCCCCAATCGGGGTCGTTCTTTATTAGCAATCAATAGCTTGCCACCACTGATAAAAACACTCATTTTTCGTGCATTTAGGTGCATGGGCAGTTGATTTTGCGCGCCCCAATGTTAAATCCTTTGCACAGGAAAAATGGAAGTTATATTATTTTTCTAATGTTCCGCAAAATACAGGTAAAATAATGACAAGCGTAAACGAAATCAGAAAAGCATTTTTGGATTATTTTGGTGCAAATGGGCATAATATTACTGCCTCCAGTCCGCTTGTCCCACAAAATGACCCAACATTGATGTTTACCAATGCGGGCATGGTTCCATTTAAAAATATTTTCACCGGGCAAGAAACCCCGCCAAATCCACCGCGCGCCACTTCTAGCCAAAAATGCGTTCGCGCCGGCGGCAAGCATAATGACCTTGATAATGTTGGTTATACTGCCCGCCACCACACATTCTTTGAAATGTTGGGTAACTTCTCTTTTGGCGACTATTTCAAAGATGACGCGATTAAATTTGCGTGGGAATTAATCACCAAGGAATTCGGCCTTAACAAAGACAAACTACTTGTAACTGTCTATCACACCGATGATGAAGCGGCGGCGATTTGGAAAAAAGTTGCTGGTTTCTCTGATGACCGTATCATCCGCATCCCAACATCTGATAATTTCTGGTCAATGGGTGATACCGGCCCATGTGGCCCATGTTCTGAAATCTTCTATGACCATGGTGAGCATATTTGGGGCGGCCCACCAGGATCAGCAGAAGAAGACGGCGATCGTTTCATTGAAATTTGGAACCTTGTATTCATGCAATTTGAAAAGCATGCCGACGGTTCACAAACCAACCTGCCTAAGCCATCAATCGACACTGGCATGGGGCTTGAACGTATTTCTGCGGTTTTACAGGGCGTGCATGATAATTATGACATCGACCTTTTCAAAACCCTTATCAAAGCATCCGAAGATTTAACCGCAACCAAGGCAATTGGTGCGCAACAACCTTCACACCGCGTAATTGCCGACCATTTGCGCGCATCATCATTCCTTATTGCCGATGGTGTTACCCCATCCAATGAAGGTCGTGGTTATGTATTGCGCCGTATTATGCGCCGCGCGATGCGCCATGCCCATATTTTGGGTGCAAAAGAGCCATTGTTATACCGTCTTGTTCCAACATTGGTGAATGAGATGGGCAATGCCTACCCTGAATTAAGACGTGCCGAAGCATTCATTACCGCCACTTTGGAACAAGAAGAAACCCGTTTCCGCCGTACTTTGGGTCGTGGTTTGGCGCTTTTGGACGACGCATCAAAAGATTTGCAAAAGGGTGACGCCCTAAAAGGTGAAACCGCATTCAATCTTTATGACACCTATGGTTTCCCGGTTGACCTTACCCAAGACGTGTTGCGTGCACGCGGCATTGGCGTTGACATGGATGGTTTCAACGCGTCAATGGCAAAACAAAAAGAAGAAGCCCGCAAAAACTGGGCGGGTTCGGGCCAATCGGCAACCGAAACCATTTGGTTTAATTTGTTTGATGAATTGGGTTCTTCTGAATTCCTTGGCTATAACGCCAATGAGGCCAGTGCAAACCTAACCGCAATCGTTACCGGTGGCGCAAAAACCGACGCATTAAAAGCAGGTGAAAAGGCTGAATTAATTTTCAACCAAACCCCATTCTATGGTGAATCTGGTGGTCAGATTGGCGACAAAGGCGAAATCGTTTTTGATAATGGCGCGGTATTTGTGGTTGAAGATACGCAAAAACGCGCGGGCGGTCTATTCTGCCACATTGGTACATTGCAAACAGGTGAAATCAAAACTGGTGATAGTGCGCAATTAAAAATCGACATCAAACGCCGCAATAAAATCCGTGCCAACCACTCGGCAACCCACTTGCTTCACAAGGCATTGCACCAAGTATTGGGTGCGCACGTGGCGCAAAAGGGTTCAATGGTTGGCGATGACAGATTGCGTTTTGACTTTGCGCATGGCGCATCAATGACCCGCGATGAAATTGATCGTGCGGATGCACTTGTTAACGAAGTGGTTCGTCAAAACACCGAAATCACCACCAAATTAATGACCCCAGAAGATGCAATCAACGAAGGGGCAATGGCATTATTCGGCGAAAAATATGGCGATGAAGTTCGCGTTCTTTCAATGGGTAACGATTTGGATGGCAATAAAAAAGCCTATTCCGTGGAGCTTTGCGGCGGCACGCACGCATTCCGCACCGGTGATATTGGTGCATTTGCGATTGTATCCGAAGGCGCGGTTGCCGCCGGCATCCGTCGTATCGAAGCCATGACTGGCGAAGCCGCAATCGAATATTTAAAGTCACAATCTGCATTGGCGCGCGCAGCAGCAGAGCCGTTAAAAGCCCCTATCCAAGAGCTTCCAGCAAAGGTTGATGCATTGCTTGCCGATAAAAAGCGCCTTGAAAAAGAGCTTGCCGAAGCACGCCAAAAATTGGCACTTGGCGGCGGTGGCGGCGCAAGCGCGATTGAAGAAATCAACGGAATAAAGGTTGATGCCCGCGTACTTGACGGCATTGGCGCAAAAGATTTACGCCCAATGGTGAATGACGCAATGGCGAAACTTGGTACCGGTGTGGTTGCCTATATCGCCAAGGCGGATGGCAAAGCCGCCGTTGCGGTTGCGGTAAATGGCGCGGCGGTGAATGCGGTTGATTTGGTCAAAGCGGCGGTTGCGGCAATGGGTGGTCAAGGTGGCGGCGGCAAGCCCGACTTTGCCCAAGGCGGCGCACCATCTGATGAAAACGCCGATGCGGCATTGGCGGCAATCAAGGCGGGGATTTAACCCCCCGCTTATTGCGCAAGCAACATTTGATTTTGATTTTTATTGATTTTTGGCTTGCTGATTTTTGGCAGGCCATTAACAATTATGTGCCCGATATATGCACACGCTACGCCAGCCATAATTTCAAAAAATATCCGTTTTCCGTAAAAAGAACTCACATAATAATTGCCATGGCTTCCATCAATAAAAGCCATAAGTAAATGAAGCATTGGGCCATAAATCACGGCAACCGCCATCAAGATTTTTAATGCTGTCTCGGGGGTTTTATTTCTTGTAACCAAGCGCAATAAAAGCACGGTAAGCATCAAAGGCCAAAATAACATAATGCTATCACGAAGGCTTGAAAGAACAAAAACTTCAAATCCATTATAAACAGGAAATCCGGTAACAATCCCAAATTTTAACGTGCCAACAAGGTTCATGAAACCAAAGTAAAAAATATAGTAAACCAAGCGCGATAAAAACCCGACAACAACCACAGCCATTACAAGCTTTAATGTCGTTATTATTCGGTCATTTTCACGCTTAACACCAAAATTTGCAACAAAATGCCCAACCGCCGCACAAAATGCGCCCGCAAAAATATCCATCGGCAAAATATTAATTAATGTTTGAATTGGCGTTAATCGTTTTTGGTCGATTGCATCGGTAAATAAAACAAATATCACATGAAGGACAATCGCAAATATAACCCCCGAAATTATCAATATCTCTTCAGCTCTTCTCTGTGATTTTCCATAAGTAATTCTTCGCAAAAAATATACATATGCAGTCAAAATAGGGGCAATTATAATTCCATAATCAATTGACCATCTATAAATATTATTTACGTGTTCAAAGAAATATGCGCGAACCTCGAGGCCATATAACAGCTCTCGCCCAATGTGATTTGTCGCATAGCGAAGATAATAGAAGGAAAACCATGCAAGCAACGAAGATATTAAAATTGCAAATAATAGTTTTGAATAATGGCGAATTATATCACCGTCAGATGGTTTCGACACCACCAAATGCCCGATTGCCGCGCAGAACACACCAACAGGCGCAACAATCGCAGCCAATGTAAAAATCGCGGGGTAATTATAATTATGGGTTATTATTGCCGCAACAAACAGTACAATAAATACTAGTGAAGAGGAAAATATAGCACCCGCAAAAAGCAATATTTTTTGTGCGTTGATTGGCGGTTTGTTTATTGTAAATTTTTGTAAAAAGAAGACAAAAACAGCCAATATTGGGAAAATAATGGTTGATGCCAAAAAGCTTGATTTTGGAAAGTCTTTATATTCACTCAATTGCATGGCAACGCTGATTGCCATAATTCTATTGCCGGCCAAGAATTTTACAATTACCGTAACCATTGTGATCAATGCGGGAAAAGCCACAATTGATGCAACATAACAGCCAAGTATAAGACGCAAAATTCCGTTAATTTTGGCGTTTTTCAACGCCCCCAACCTATCCGACAATGCAAACATGGCAATCCCCCACACCACTACCATAGGTGTAATTGTTTGTGATTGAGATAAGGTTTTTGGTTAATGTGGGGTAAAGTAGGTTTATTGGCAGGAATTAAGACGGCATTTCACCCAAAAATCCACCCATTAGGGCATCGGTGATTTGGAGGAATTGGTTCTTATCAGGCTCCCAAGCATCTGCAGCTACACCAAAATCAACGTCAAATTCATTGAAATCACGTTCTAAATTACTAACGCGTATTTTTAAACCTTTGTTACCATCAAAATTAATATAGTGTATTGTATTTACTTTATTATTTGCTTGCCAGTTATCTAGTCCTAATAACTTACAATTCATAGCAGCAAATGCAAAGCCAATAGAGAAAATTTCGTTTGAGTTAAAAACAATCTCTTTTGTTCTAGAACGCGAATTCCTTATTTCTTCCCTGACATGCTTATCGTGAATTACAGCTATTTTTTCAGCATTTATACTTAGGTATCGCGGTAGTTCGAGTAATTCTATTTTATCCCTGAAAACTATACTGCCATGTGGGTGTATAATTTCAAATATATTTTTCCAATTTGGTAATTTACTTTCAATTGATGCCCAATTCTTTGATAGAATTTCTTCTAAAATACCATCATAGTTAAAAGTAATTATTTTAATCTTGTTATTTTCTTTAAATTTTTCCCAATTCGCAACTAATTTCCAATTACCTATAAAATTATTACGAACGACGTTTATGAAGTTATGAATCCAATTTCTTAGAGTTATATTCCCTCCTTTTTCGTCTTTTTTTGTTGTTCCAAATTTATTAACCTGATTGATATTCCTAAGTTTAAAATCTTTACTTATGTACGTCATATCTTCTAGTGAATGTGTTCTATTTAACAGTTCAAAAACTATACATATTTTTAACAACCTAGCTTTATCTCTATTGTATCTAATTAAATCATCTATTGAATCAGAAACCTGACTATTCAACCAAGAGGCATTTTCTCTTAAAAAATTAATAGCTTCACCAAAGTTAAAATTTATATTTTTTCCATTTTCTATATTTTTGTTATCATCAAAACTAAATATTTCATTGTAAGCACAATAAATAGGAGCTCTTTGCATTTTTGCTTCGTATAAATCATTAATATCTTCCACTCCTATCTTTTTAAGATCGGAAAGACTTTTAGCCTCCATAATAAGCCGCATCTGAACTAAATCAATCAAATCCAACCCCGTTGGTAGTCCAAACGGTACTGATGCGCCCGCACCGATAATTATAACCACATCATCACTAAATAGATTTGTTTCCATAAAACCACCCCTTAGGTTGATAGTGATTAATTGCTGATTCTTAGGAAGTGTAACCGTGTGCGAATAGTTTATGCACAGATTCTTTCCCCCTCCGTCCGCTTCGCGTCCACCTCCCCCGTTTCACAGGGGAGGACAAAGATTACGCCCATGCTCCCCTGTTTACGGGGGAGCTGTCACGATTTATCGTGACTGAGGGGGCAGCAAATCATTAATAATTAATCCATCTATCCCCACCTGAATAAATGCCTTTAATATCCAAAGTTTGTTTTGGCTGAATTGATTGGTGCGGCTTGGGTATGTCAGGAAATGTCAGGTTTTTTGGCGATGCTAAATTTGGTGGATGTCAACAAATGTCAACATTTTTGGGCGACACATAAAATAGACGCCAACAATCAGATAACCAATTGATTATCAATCATTTTTCTAAAAATAATCGCTGTTACACATTGTCAATAATGGTTAGAATTCGCGTCCACCCCCTCCGTTTTACGGGGAAAGTAGAAGGTTCAAATACGTTCCCGCGCAACAAAAAAGCCCGCTGTTTCCAACGGGCTTTTTAAAAAGTGCGAAAGGGTAAATATTTATTCCGCCGCAACCGTATTGGCGACTTCAACATATTCGTCAATTTGGTTGAAGTTCATATAACGGTAAACGCTATCTTTTTGGCCGTTGATAACGCCCATTTCAGCAAGATATTCCTCAACAGTTGGAAGTTTACCAATTTTTGATGCCACCGCCGCAAGTTCAGCAGATGACAAATAAACATTGGTGTTGCGACCCAAACGGTTCGGGAAGTTACGGGTAGAGGTTGAAACCACCGTTGCACCTTCGTGAACCTGTGCTTGGTTACCCATGCAAAGCGAACAGCCCGGCATTTCGGTACGCGCACCCGCAGAGCCAAAAGTTGAATAGTGACCTTCTTTAACAAGTTCAGCTTCATCCATTTTGGTTGGTGGCGCAACCCAAAGGCGGGTTGGAATGTCTTTTTTGTCTTTCAACAACAAAGATGCTGCACGGAAGTGACCGATATTGGTCATACAAGAACCGATGAAAACCTCATCAATTTTTGTACCTGCAACTTCTGACAATAGGCGTGCATCATCTGGATCATTTGGTGCGCAAAGAATTGGTTCTTTGATTTCGTCCATATTGATTTCGATAACGGCCGCGTATTCTGCGTCTTTGTCGGCTTCGATAAGAACAGGGTTTGCAATCCACTCTTCCATTTTTGCGATACGGCGGGCAATGGTTTTGTCATCCTTATAGCCATCCGCAATCATGTTTTTCAAAAGCACGATGTTTGATTTCATATATTCAATAATCGGCTCTTTATTCAATTTTACGGTACAACCAGCCGCAGAACGTTCTGCTGATGCGTCGGTTAATTCGAACGCCTGCTCAACTTTCAAGTCTGGTAGGCCTTCGATTTCAAGGATTTTACCAGAGAAGATGTTGATTTTGCCTGCTTTGGCAACGGTCAAAAGACCTGCTTTGATTGCATAATATGGAATTGCGTGAACCAAATCACGAAGGGTTACGCCCGGCTGTAAAGTGCCGCTAAAGCGAACCAAAACTGATTCCGGCATATCAAGTGGCATAACGCCAGTTGCCGCACCAAATGCCACAAGACCAGAACCCGCAGGGAATGAAATACCAATTGGGAAACGGGTGTGGCTGTCGCCGCCTGTACCAACAGTATCAGGCAATAGCATACGGTTTAACCAAGAGTGGATAATGCCATCACCCGGACGAAGCGCAACACCACCGCGATTATAAATAAACGCCGGCAATGTTTTATGGGTTTTAACGTCAACTGGTTTTGGATATGCCGCAGTGTGGCAGAATGATTGCATCACAAGATCCGCAGAGAAACCAAGGCATGCAAGGTCTTTTAGCTCGTCACGGGTCATTGGGCCTGTGGTATCTTGTGAACCAACAGTTGTCATTTTTGGTTCGCAATATGTACCAGGGCGAACGCCTTGACCTTCTGGAAGACCGCACGCACGACCAACCATTTTTTGTGCCTGTGTAAAGCCTTTACCGCTATCAGCAGGGCTTTGAGGAAGGCGGAAAATATCGGTAACGCCAAGACCCAACGCCTCACGCGCACGTGTGGTTAGACCGCGACCAATGATAAGGTTGATACGACCACCGGCCTGAACCTCGTCAAAAATCACTTGTGATTTAAGTTCGAAATTCGCGATTACCGCGCCATTTTTCTCAACTTTGCCTTCATATGGGTAAATGTCGATTACATCGCCCATATTCATTTGGCTTACGTCAACTTCGATTGGAAGCGCGCCAGAATCTTCTTGGGTGTTAAAGAAAATCGGTGCAATTTTACCGCCCAAGCATACGCCGCCAAAACGTTTGTTTGGAACATATGGAATATCTTCACCAGTCCACCAAATCACGCTGTTGGTTGCTGATTTACGGCTTGAGCCAGTACCAACAACATCGCCAACATAGGCAACAAGATTGCCTTTTGCTTTTAGGTCTTCGATGAATTTAATTGGGCCACGAACACCGTCCTGCTCTGGGGTGATGCCGTCACGTTTGTTTTTCAACATTGCAAGGCCGTGCAAAGGAATATCAGGGCGTGACCATGCATCCGGTGCCGGTGACAAATCGTCGGTATTGGTTTCGCCGGTTACTTTGAACACGGTTACAGTGATTTTTTCCGCCACTTTTGGACGCGAAGTAAACCATTCGGCATTTGCCCATGATTCCATAACCGCTTTGGCATTTGCATTGCCCGCCTTGGCAAGGTCGGCAACATCATTAAAGAAGTCAAACATCAAAAGGGTATGTTTCAAACCTTCGGCAGCGGTTGCGCCAACTTCGGCATCGCCCAAAAGGTCAATCAATGGTTTAACGTTATAACCACCAACCATTGTACCCAATAATTCAGTTGCTTTTTTACGGTCAATAAGGGCAACCTTTACACTGCCTTCAGCAACAGCGGCAAGGAATGACGCCTTTACATGCGCCGCATCATCCACACCCGGTGGTACACGGTGGGTAAGAAGGTCAAGCAAAAACGCCTCTTCACCAGCAGGTGGGTTTTTGATTAATTCGATTAAATCAGCGGTTTGTTGCGCACTTAACGCAAGTGGCGGTATCCCAAGGGCGGCACGTTCATCAACATGTTTACGATATTCAGCTAACATTTTATCCTCTTATTTTTTTATACCTGCGCCATTCGAGGTCACAGGTGGGTTTGAACTATGCCCCCCAAAGGGTGTGCCCAATAGAAAGTGGTAGTGACCAATTTCTGCCAAACAGCAGGGGGTAATTATGCGGAATGATGCACAAAATAATTCGCCATTCCACAGGTCTCACATAGTATCAAATGGTTAAAAATGAAAGTGGCAATGTGAATAAATTGCGGCAGGTTGACGCAATACTTTTGGGTTAGAGGTTCACGCCCCTTGCAATCCCCCACCCTCGCCCCTATTTCAAAATAATGACTGAAAAAATTGATACAAACACTCCGACACAAAACCCGAAACTTGCGCCGCTGCCGCTTTTGATTTTTTCAAGCCGCTGGTTGCAATTACCGCTTTATATTGGCCTTATAGGTGCGCAAGGCGTTTATGTTTATAAATTCCTTGTTGAACTATGGCACTTAATCACCCATGCCACCACTTTTGGCGAACAAGACATCATGCTTGTGGTGCTTGGACTTATTGACGTTGTAATGATTTCCAACCTTTTGATAATGGTTATTGTTGGTGGCTATGAAACCTTTGTTTCCCGCCTAAATCTTAATGGCCATCCCGATCAGCCAGAATGGCTAGATCATGTAAATGCCGGCGTCCTAAAGGTTAAACTTGCGATGGCAATTATCGGTATTTCCTCAATCCACCTTTTGCGCACCTTTATCGAGGCATCAAAAATCGGTCTTGCGGGTGCAAACATCACCGCAGAAGCCGTGATGTGGCAAACCATTATCCATTTTGTCTTTATTATTTCGGCAATTGGTATCGCCTATGTCGATAAATTAACGCATACTGAGCATTAATTTAGGTTGGGCATTAATTTGCCGGTGTTGCCTCTGCCTCTTTCATCGGCAGTTTGATGCCAACCAATTTCCAACCAACAAGCCCGTTTTTCTTCATCCGAAGGGAAACGGGTTTTTTATTGGGGTTATTCTTTTCGGAAACAACCACATTAACACTATCGATTGAGGTCCATTGAACATCAATTTTCACATCGCTTTTTGGTTCTGATTCCGCACCTGGGCTTGGGGGCGCTTGTTTGACTACCCTTAGCTCACCATCTTTCATGATGGTGGTAATGGTGTCGGCATTTACAAAAGCATCAACCAATTTATCGACCATTGCAGCACCCATCGCAACACCCATTGCCGCAAATGGATTATCCTTTTCTTTGGTCATTTCGGCCTGTAAAGATGCCATCATCTGGCTTTTGACATCCTCACGAACTGCGGGGAAATCAACCGCATTGGCAACCTGATCCCGATTACCGGCAACCGCCGCATTTTTAAGGTTATACAATGCCAATAATGGCGAAAAATAATACCCCGCCCCCGCGATGATTACCAATAAAACCACAATTATCACCAGCGGGGAGGAGGATTTCTTTTTCATTTCACAAACCTTTATTAATGCGCGCCAAAAATTGCCATTGGCAAAATCGCAACAATAGTAGCGCTTAGCATGGTTGCCAAAAACCCAGGGATAAGTGCCTTCCACGCTAGTTCAAGAATTTCACCACGTCTTTCTGGCATTAATGCCGTCATACCGCCGGTCATAATCCCGACTGAACCAACATTGGCAAAGCCGCAAAGCGCATAAGTCATAATCATTCTTGTGCGTTCGGTCATTGCTGCCTCTGGAATTGCACCTAAATCTAGGAACGCCACAAATTCGGTAAGGAATAGTTTTGTTCCCAATAAACCGCCGGCTTGTTGGCTTTCGTTCCAAGGAATACCAATCACCCACGCCAATGGCGAAAAGATAAAGCCAAAAATCCGTTGCAAAGTAAGTGGCGCCCCCGCCACATCACCAAACACGCCCAAAACACCATTGATAATTGCAACAAAACTTACGAACACCAAAAGGAATGCGCCAACATTAATCATCACCATAAGGCCATCTTGCACACCATGGGTAATCGCATCCATAGATGAAGAATATTTAAGCTGCGAAGTATAATCCAAATCTGCGCCGCCATCGAATAAGGTTTCGGGTATCATAATCCTTGCCGCCAAAATCCCCGCAGGTGCGGTAATGATTGACGCCACCAAAACGTGGCCCGCAGCATTCGGCAAGGTTGGGGCAAGAATTGTTGCATATGCAACCATGGTTGAACCCGCAACCGTTGAAAGCCCCACCACCATCATCATAAACAATTCAGATCGGGATAATTTATCCAAATAGCCCTTGATAACAATCGGGCTTTCGACCATGCCCATAAAAATATTAGCGGCGGTCGCAAGGGCGGATGCACCACCAAGCCCCATCGACTTTTCAAACAAAAAGCCAAAGCCACGGGTTATCCATTGTAAAATTTTCCAATGCCACAAAAGCGCAGACAGCGCCGAGATTACAAGAATCAATGGCAAAACGTTAAAGGCAAATAAGAATGGTGGCGGTGCATTGGCATCAACCTTTACAAATGGCATATCGCCACCGCCAAGATAGCCAAATACAAACTTTGTCCCCTCCGCAGTTGCGGCGGCAAGACCATCAACCGCAGAGTTTACGGTGTTTAAAACCGCCTGCGATGCCGGCAATCCGAACAATAAAAATACCAATACTGCCTGAACAGCCATCGCGCCAATTGCCAGACGCCATGGAAACTTTTTGCGATTTTCCGACAAAAGCCACAAAATTAATATTATTAAAACCGCGCCAAAAATTGCGCGTGCATTATCAAGACCCCAAGCCATTAATACCTCTCTCCACAATGATTAGATACAATTAACAAAGGGGCAAGTGTTATATTCATTTTCATGTGGAATTGGTCGGTTTCATGACAAAAATTTATGCCATGCACAGAGCATTCGCAAATAATCGCCATTGAATAATCATAAAACTATTCTAAACATATAAATCATTTTTGGAGTTATCATCATGGCAAGAGCTGACGAAGTTGATTATGAAATTTTTGGCGAAGAAATGCAATTTGTTGAGGTTGAGCTAGACCCAGGTGAAAGCGCGGTCGCCGAAGCCGGAATGATGATGTACAAAGACCCAAGCATTGATATGGATGCGGTTTTTGGTGATGGCTCAGGTCAAAAATCGGATTTACTTGGGACATTACTTGGTGCGGGTAAACGCCTTTTAACTGGCGAAAGCTTGTTTACCACCGTTTTCACACACAAAGGCCAAGGCAAAGCAAAGGTCGCATTTGCAGCCCCCTACCCCGGACATATCTTGCCGCTTAAATTAACCGATTTTGGCGGACGTTTGATTTGCCAGAAAGACAGCTTTTTGGCGGCTGCACGCGGTGTGCAATTGGGTATATTCTTTCAAAAGAGAATTTTAACAGGGCTTTTTGGTGGCGAAGGCTTTATTATGCAGCAGCTTGACGGTGATGGACTTGTTTTTGTTCATGCCGGTGGTTGCATTATTCGCAAGGATTTACAGGCTGGCGAAACTATACATATTGATACAGGTTGCGTTGTTGCCTTTACACAAAATGTTGATTTCAACATTGTTCGCGCTGGCTCAATTAAATCAATGATTTTTGGTGGCGAAGGTGTTTTCTTTGCCGAATTAAAAGGCCCTGGTACAGTTTGGATTCAATCCTTACCATTCTCCCGTCTTGCTGGTCGGATGCTTGCCAGTGCGCCACAAAATGGCGGTTCAACAGGCGAAGGCTCGGTTCTTGGTGGCCTCGGCAGATTACTTGATGGTGACAATTAATGAAAAATTTCAATCCGCGTAAAATTTTCGCGCTTTTATTTGGTATTTTGGGCGGGGCATCGGTTTTATTACTTGCCTATTCGCACCATGCAAAAGATCACAATGGTGAATTAATCGCGATTGCCGCCAATGTTATGACGCCGCACGCTTTGTTGGGGCTTTTCGCAATTAGCCAATTTGAGAAAATTGGCCGTTTTAGCTGTGCGGCGGCAATGTTCACAATGTTGGGCATGGTTCTTTTTGCAATTCCGGTAACAATGATGGGATTTGGCATTTTGGCACGCACCCCTTCGGCACCTTTTGGCGGAATAAGCTTCACAATTGCTTGGATTATTTTGGGGCTTGGTTTCATTTTAAGGAAAACCGATGATATTGCTTAAAAATCGTGGTGTTTTGGCAGTTAAGGGCGAAGATGCATTAAACTTCCTAAACAATATTTTGACTAATAATGTCGATGATGCCACCGCTGAAACTGCTGTTTTCGCGGGCCTTTTGTCGCCGCAAGGTAAATATCTTTTTGATATGTTTGTGATGCGAAAAGATGACGGCTTTCTGCTTGATTGCAATGCACCGCAAGAGCTGTTCAAACGCCTTAAGATGTACAAATTACGCTCAAAAGTCGAACTAACTGATTTATCAGAAGAATATTCGGTCTTTGCAAATATGACGCCTGCCAAGGGTGGCTTTAAGGATCCTCGCAACGAGAATATTGGCTATCGTATTATTGCACCGATTGACACCGAACAAGATGGCGATTTTGCAGACTATGAAAACCTGCGAATTGCCAACAGCATCCCCGAATTACAACAAGACTTAATTCGTGATGGTGATTTTGCGCTCGAAGGTTTGATGGATGAAATGGGCGCCATTGATTTTCACAAGGGTTGTTACGTTGGCCAAGAAATGACATCGCGTATGAAACGCCGCACAACAGTGAAAAACAAATTGATGCAAATTGGTTTTTCTGGCCCCACTCCCGCCTATAATTCCCCTATTGTTTCTGCTGATTCTACTGTTGGTTATACTAGAAGTGTAATTAATAATATCGGTATGGCATTGATTAGAATTGATAAATTAGAAAACGCTATTACGCAGGGTCAAAAATTACTTGCCAATGGGACAGAAATATTTATACCCGAAAAAAAATGAGCAGGGTTTAATATGAATAATTTTCCCAAAACACTAATTGACGCTTATTATAACTTTAAAAACGCCGCATTCCCCGAACAAAAAGAACATTATAAACATCTTGCAACTGATGGACAAAATCCAAAAGTCATGGTGATTGCATGTTGCGATTCACGTGTTGATGTTAATTCGATTTTATCTTTTGGAACCGGCGAACTTTTTATTGTACGTAACGTCGCCAATCTTGTACCCCCTTTCGAAATGGAAGGTAAACACCACGGTGTTTCAGCGGCAATTGAATATGCCGCCCTTAATTTAAAAGTTGAACATATTGTTATCTTGGGCCATTCAAAATGTGGTGGTGTTGCCGCCGCACTTGATTCAAGCATTACAGTGCAAACTGAAGCAAACTTTATCACAAAATGGATGTCAATTCTTGATGAGCCAAAGGCCAAGGTCGAGGCACAATGCGGGCATTGCAATCATGATGTGAAGCAATATGAACTTGAAAAAGACGGTATTATCCATTCGCTTGAAAACTTGCGAACCTTCCCATGCATCAAATATCTTGAGGATAAAGGACGCATTGGCCTTTGGGGTGCGCATTTTGATATCGAGACCGGTGACTTGCGCGTTTACAATCAAGAAATCAACAAATTCGAAATTATTTAAGCGTTTTTGCGCTTAAATAATTTTGAAAAATCAGGAAGCTTGAAAAGGCTGAATGAATGCGCTTTTGCTACCCCAAGATATGCAACCATCAATGACGCAATTATGTTAAAGGTTAAAACCTTTTCCTGCATATCTTTGGCATCATAGATTGCTCTTGCAAGTTTTGGGGTAAAGCCATAGACGCCATTGCGGGCAAAGTGGATAGTTTGCTCAACACTTGGGACAAAGATAAACATCGTCAAAAGCACGATGGCAACGCTGATAATAATTTTTAAAAATAGCCAGCCCGAAGTTGCAAAAGCGTTTTTACCAAAACCGATTAATAAAGCGCCGGTTCCAACCGTAAGAACAAGACCCCATAGAGTAATACTTAAAGCACCTGTCTCAATGAATTTGCAAATCACAAGATAATCAGGGCTTTGTAAATCTGGTGCCACATTCCCCGCAACATTATATGCAATCAAACTCCCCATAAACATAGTCATACCAACAATATGGGCCAATCTGAATAGTTGAAACATTTCATACTCCTGCGGGGTTTTTCTTGCTATATATCGTGTATTTCATGAGATAAAGCCGTCAGTGCATAAAATTAACAAAAATAAAATAAATTTTATTTTATTAGGCCTCAACTAAATTGGTTTTGTTAAAGCCGCCTTCGATAATATGGGCAAAGGCATCATCATAAATTTCTAATCCTGCGCCTTTTTTATTGGCATCTTCACCAAGCATACGACGGAAAACCCGCGCCCCCTTATAGCCATTAAACAGCCCTAATAAATGCTTGGTCATGGCGTGAAGTGGTACTTTTTTGGAAAGTTGTTCTTCAACATATGGTCTGAATTGCTGATATGCATCTTCGGCACTTATGATATAATCTTTGCCGAAAAACTCTTTATCAACTTCACCCAAGATATGCGGATATTTATACGCGGCACGCCCAAGCATAACACCGTCTAGATTTCCCATTTCCCGCTTTGATTGCTCGATAGTATTTAGGCCACCGTTAAGAACAATGGTAAGATGCGGGAATGCCGCCTTTAATTCCCGGACAATTTCATAATTAAGTGGTGGAATATCGCGGTTTTCCTTTGGCGTAAGACCAGCAAGAATTGCCTTGCGTGCATGAACAACAAAGACATCGGTCCCACGTGATGCGATATATTCAACGAATGGGAACAAGATTTCATAAGGATCCTGGCTATCAACCGCAATACGGTGTTTTATGGTTACCGGAATTTTGACCGCTTCACGCATTGCCTGTAAACAATCGCCTACAAGCTCTGGCTCGTACATTAAACATGCGCCAAATGAACCCGAACGTACGCGCTTTGACGGGCAACCAACATTAAGATTGATTTCATCATAACCAAATTCTTCAACCACTTTTGCCGCCTGCGCCAATAATTCAGGCTCAGAACCACCAATTTGTTGGCAAACTGGGTGTTCAGATTGGTTATAGCCCAACAACTTTTTTACATCGCCCTTCATAATTGCTTGAGCAACCACCATTTCGGTATAAAGAAGGCTTTCTTTGGTCAAAAGGCGGTGAAAATGGCGGCAATGCCTATCCGTCCATTCCATCATTGGTGCAACGGAAAAGCGGTGATAGGTTTTGGTGTCTTTGGTTATTTCATTCATTTTTATTATTACGCAATTATTTTCATTCAAGCGCGCGGCTTATAGTTTTTATAATAATTAAAATCAACCCAGCGCATAATGAACAGCGCCCAATTAAATTGGTCAGACCAATTTTCACTATTAACTTGACTATTTATCCAAGTGCGCGAAATATTTGAGAATGGTGAATGCTGTTTCAAAAATTCTGAAATATCTGGAAGATAGTGGCTTAAAGGCGGGTGAAAAAATACCGGCTGAACGTAAACTTGCGACAACTCTTGGTCTATCACGTTCAAGCCTACGTGAGGCTATAAAAAGTTTGAATGTTTCTGGTTTTATTGAAACCCATTTGGGTGATGGCTCTTATATTCGTGCCAAAACCCCTTCTCCACCTGTTTTAAAGCCGGATTTTGCAGATTTTAACGAGCGCCCACAATATTGCTTTGACGTGCTTGAAATTCGTAAAGCACTTGAAGGTAATGCCGCCTTTGATGCCGCCTTAAATGCCACTATTTTGGAAAGAAGAGCCATTAAAACCGCATTTGAAAACCTAATGCAGGCCACAAGCAATAATGACCCAATTTTAGAAGCCAAATATGATGCTGAATTCCATCTATCAATCGTTCAGGCATCCCACAATAAAGTTCTATATTTCATGTACCGGCAACTTTTTGAAATCTTACAAAGTGCAATTGGTAATTTTTTAAAAAGTTTTTATCCATCGGAAACTGAAAACGGGCTTCCCGAACAGCATCAGGCAATTTTCAACGCCATAATGGAGCAAGATGCAGAAGCGGCACGTGATGCCGCCCTTGCCCATACCCAATCAATTATAAAAATAATGCACCAAAGTTATGAGGAATAAATGATTATATCAGCCCCCACCGATTACCGCAAATATGCAAAAAAAACACTTCCGCCATTTTTATTTGATTATATTGATGGTGGCGCAAATGCCGAAGTTACACTTGGTAACAACACGAAAGACTTGCAACAAATCGCCCTTAAACAAAGGGTTTTACGCAATGTTGAAGATTTGGATATTGGAACAGAAATTTTTGGGCAAAAATTATCAATGCCGGTTGTTCTTGCCCCGGTTGGCTTAACCGGAATGTATGCGAGACGTGGTGAAATTCAGGCATTAAAGGCCGCAAAAGAAAAAGGCATTGCCTTTACCATGTCATCGGTTTCAGTTTGCCCCATTGAAGAAGCCATACAAAAGGTTGAAAGCCCGCCACTTTGGTTTCAGCTTTATGTTTTAAAAGACCGTGGCTTTATGAAAAACGTACTTGAACGCGCGATTGCCGCCGGTGTTAAAACCCTAGTCTTTACGGTTGATATGCCGACCCCAGGTTCACGTTATCGCGATGCACATTCTGGTATGTCTGGCCCATTTGCTGCCCAAAGAAGGATTTTCCAAGCAATGCTACATCCAAAATGGGCGCTTGACGTTGGCCTTTTGGGTACACCACATGATTTGGGTAATGTCTCTACCTATTTGGGAAAACCAACCAATCTTGCAGATTATATGGGTTGGCTGGGTGCAAATTTCGATCAATCAATTGCGTGGAAAGATCTTGAATGGATACGCGATTTTTGGAAAGGCGATATCATTATCAAAGGCATCCTTAACCAAGATGATGCCAATGATGCCAAAAATTTTGGTGCCAATGGAATTGTAGTTTCCAATCATGGTGGGCGGCAGCTCGACGGCGTAATTTCAACCACCCGCGCCTTGCCCGCAATTGCTGATAAAGTTAAAGGTGACATGAAAATTCTTGTCGATTCTGGCATTCGTTCTGGCCTTGATGTGGTGCGCATGTTGGCACTTGGTGCAGATGTGGCGATGATTGGACGCGCCTATATTTACGCCCTTGCAGCGGATGGTGAGCGCGGGGTTAAAAACCTTTTAGATATTTTCGCCAAGGAAATGAAAGTTGCCATGACTTTAACTGGCGTGAAATCTGTTTCACAAATAAACAATGATTGCCTTGAATTATAAAAATGTAGCTTTGGGGGTTGATAAAAGCTGAAAACCTGTAAATCTGTTGTAACAAATTTAAATGGTAACATTTGTAAGGGATTGGCATGAAAAAGCTTTTATTATCTTCAGCGATTTTATTAGGACTTGGGTTTAGCGCAACAGCAGCATCGGCGCAAAGCTATCCAGGTGAAGCACGCTTTCGTGAAATCTTCAAAGAATTAATTGAGACCAACACAACCTATTCAAGTGGTAATTGCACGGTGGCGGCACAAAAAATGGTGGATCGCCTTCATTCGGCTGGTTTCTCTGATAAAGATGCTTTCGTTTTTACCAATCCTGACTTCCCTAAAGAAGGCGGCGCGATTGCGATAATAAAAGGCACATCAAAGGCAAAAAAAGGCGTGCTTTTAATGGCCCACCTTGATGTAGTTGAAGCAAAACGCGAAGATTGGACACGCGACCCATTCACTTTGTACGAGGAAAATGGTTTCTTCTATGGGCGCGGGGTTTCCGATATGAAAAATATTGCTGCCTATTGGGTCGATAATATGATGCGCTATAAAGAAGAAGGTTTCAAACCAAAATATGATATTAAACTTGCCCTAACTTGCGGCGAAGAAACCACAGGTGCATTTAACGGTGCCGAATGGCTTTCAAAAAATCACAAGGATTGGATTGATGCTGATTTCGCCCTTAACGAAGGTGCGGGTGGTTCATTGGATGAAAACGGCAACCGCATTTCATTAAGTGTTCAGGGCGCACAAAAAGTCTATCAAGATTTCACAATCACCACCACCAACCCGGGTGGTCACTCATCTGTGCCAAAACCTGAAAATGCCATTTATGATATGGCCGATGCCATGAAAGCCGTGCAAAAGCTTGAATTCCCGGTAATGTTCAATGATGCCAATCGCGAATATTTCACACGCATGGCAAAAATCAAAGGTGGCGAAGTTGGCGCAGCGATGGAAGCAATTGTCAAAAACCCGAATGACAAGGCTGCCGACGCGCTTATTTCAAAAGATAATGCATGGCATTCAATGTTGCGCACCACATGTGTGGCAACCATGATTAATGGCGGTCACGCGCTTAACGCCCTTCCACAAAGCGTGCATACCAACGTAAACTGCCGCATTTTCCCTGGTGTTTCTGTTGATAGCGTGCAAGCAGACCTAGTGAAAGCCATAAACAACCCAAATGTAAAAGTGGCAATAGTTGAACCGCGTTCAATCGCCACCCCCACCCCAAAAATGGGCAAAGAATTCCTAGAGCCAATTGAAAAACTGGCCGACAAATATTGGAAAGGTGTTCCTGTAATCCCTGTGCTTTCAACTGGTGCAACAGACGGTATTTATACCTCTGCGGCCGGCATTCCAACTTATGGCTTTTCGGCAACTTTCTCCGAGGCAAGTGGCAATTATGCGCACGGTCTAAATGAGCGAATGAGGGTTCGTTCATTAATGGAAGCGCGTCAGTTCCAATATGAATTGGTGAAATATTACGCAACTCATTAAGTCTTCAAATCGCCGCTCTCGGTGCTTCGCGCCTCACTTAACGGCTTGGAACAATTTAGAAAAATAAAATCGAAAACCTGCTTTCCGATTTTATTTTACATATTCTTAAAAGGCTTGGGTTTCCCAAGCCTTTTTTAATCATACAAAATATTACCTGAAAGTAATTTTTTGCTTGCCTGTTTTTAAATCTGCAATATCATTTAACGAAAATTGGCCAGGGAGTTACAGATGAGAAAAAGGCTTAAAAGAGGCATTATTGCCGGCACAATGTTACTTTCAATTTTTGGAGGAGCTGTAAATGCCGAACCGCCAAAAATTATCCCAAATATTAAGACTGGAATAATAACAGCTTCAAAACCTAGCATCGCGGTTGAGGCAAAACAAAGCACAATTATAAATACTGCAAATGTGGCAACTGATCCTGTATTAAATGGTGAAGCACTGTCCTCATTTGTTTTTAACTTCAATAATGGCGACCATAAATTACGTAAAATTGCGGTTGGCAATTACCTTGGCAAAGCACAATTTACTTTTGCCGACCAAGATTCCAATGATCCATTCTATGGTAAAGCAAGATGGTATCAGTCATCAGATTTTATAACTGGTTCAGTAATTGCCGTTGGGGGTGGAGAGTTTGAAATAAGCATCCCAAGAAAAGCTGGATATACGCCAATTCTTTCAGGTTTTAGTTTTTCACGTAAAGATGGAACCGATGCTAATGTTAGAACAATTGGAGTTAGGATTGACCCCAATAGAAGCGTTGTACGTGTTGCCCTTATTGATGATCAGGGATTTGACTTCCGTGTTATTGAAAGTCAACTTGCTGCAGGATTTGCGTGGTCCTTCATGCCAGTCGGGCATATGGAAGCCATTTTCGCCACCGCAACAGGTGCTACAAGCTATATGGCAGCTCATGAATTCACCAAAAACAATATGAGAGCATATACGGCTGATATTAGATATACCCTTGTTCCGAATGGCTATATAAACGCTAAAGGCGCTGTATCTGGAAGCAACAACAAAATAGAGAGCGGAAGGCTTCCAAAAGACGGTGAAAAGATTGCACTAAGTGGCTTCATCTTCAGCTTTAAAAACTCTGATCACCACTTACTTCAGTTAAAAGTTGATTTGCAATCAAATGATTCTGCCGAATCCGTTGTATATCGTGATGGTGATGGTGGCGACCCATTTGAATGGAATGCTGAATACGTTACTTTGAAATAAATTCCAGCCATTTTTCCAACCGATGCAAACCTTCTTCAAGCTCTTCTATTGAAGAGGCATAAGATAGGCGAACATATTTTTTCGTGTCATATACCCCAAAGTCATCTCCGGGGGTTAAGGATACATGCGCATCAACAAGGGCGGCCTCACAAAATTCCATGCCCGTCATTCCGGTGGATGAAACATCGATATAAACATAAAACGCACCATTGGGTTTTACAGGAACATCAAGGCCAATTTCTTCAAGGCGTTTTAGAACAAATTCACGCCGTTTCAGCAATATATCGCGGCGCCCTTCGCATTCATTGATTGCATCATCTGAAAAACATTCAAGGGCGGCAATTTGCACCGGCGTTGATGCGCAAATATAATAATTTTGCGATAATTTTTCGATGTAGGGCGCTAATTCCATTGGGATAACACACCAACCAAGGCGATAGCCAGTCATCCCAAAAAACTTTGAAAAACTATTGATGACAATCGCACCATCATCATATTCAAGAATGCTTTGGGCGGGATTACCATTAGAATCACGGTCGGCAAGATTTAAATATATTTCGTCAATAATTCTGAAGCCGTCTTTTGATTTCACAAAATCGCAGATTGTTTTTAATTCATTAAAATCAACAGATGTTCCAGTTGGGTTTGATGGCGTGGCAATTAAAATACCTTTGGTATTTTCGCCCCAATTGGCCTTTACCATTTCAAGACTAAGCTGATAATTGCTTTCAGGCGTAGTTGGAATTAACTTAACTTTTGCGCCCATGCTTTGCATAAATTCGCGATTACAAGGGTATGATGGATCGCCGATTAATACCTCGTCCCCCTCATCTACTAATGCCGCACATGCCATTAACAACGCCGCCGATGCGCCCGATGTAACCGCAATCTGGTTTGATGGAACCTCAAGACCATGCATTCTTTTATAAAAGTTAGAAATTTTTTCGCGTAATGCCTCTAATCCCATGGCGTTGGTATAGGCCTTTGCAGGGCTATCCAATGTTGCTTTTAGCGCCTCAACAAAGGCTTTAGGTGGGCCAAAGTCAGGCTCCCCTACGCCAAGGCGAATTATATGATGCCCCTGCGCCTCAAGCATTGTTGCCTTGCGGGAAAATTCCATCACTATAAATGGGCTTATATTTTTTGCACGTTTTGAGATTTTCAACTTTTCACCTTTGCTTTGCTATAAACTTGCAAATAAATTCTTCCAAGCAGTTTCATCAAAATATTATGACATGCTTACACAAAACGCCCATATAAACATCACAAGATTGTTATAACACCCGATTATCAGAGCGCTTGGAAATCGCCCACTCTCAGTGTGAGAATATGGGGATGTCCGATTTTTCGGGGAAATCTTATGAAAAAGTCTCTTAATTTTAAAAAGGCGCTTTTGGGCGGGTCAATATTGGCAATTTTTGCAATTGGCACCACTCAATCAGCATTTGCACAAGAAAATAATACAAAACCAACAAATGAAAATACTGATGAAAATGTTGTTATCGTTACAGGCCAAACCTATGCGACAAGCCGCGTTTCACCGGTTATGATTAAACGCACACCAGTTGTTGCCAGTGTTAACGACGTTGTAAACGAACTTCCTGGCATTATCGTTACCGAAGCTGACGCTTTTGGTTCTGCCGATTGGGCAACATCTATTACAATGCGTGGCTTCAATTCTGGTCCTGGCGGTCAACAAATTGGTACAACTATTGACGGCATTCCAAATGGTGGATCAACATATGGCGGCGGCTCAAAAGCAAACCGTTATATCGATATCCTAGACCTTAAAACTGTTGAAGTATCACAAGGTACTGCTGACCTTAGCTCAGCATCAAATGAAGCCTTGGGCGGAACATTAAAATTCATCGTTTCAGACCCAAAAACCGAACAAGCCCTTAAAATGCTTTATGCATCAGGCGACCAAAGCGCACAAAAATACTATGCCCGTTTTGACAGCGGTGAAATTGCACCAAATACATATGCTTTCTTGTCATTATCATCGGCACGCAACAAAGATTATGTTGATAATTTTGCGCAAATCACCCGCGACCACCTAAGCGGTAAAGTAATTTCTGAAATTGCTGGTTATAAACTTACTGGCTTCCTTTCATATGATGATGCCAATGAGGCCGAAACCGATCCTTCATCACTTGATTATTGGAAGCAAAACCCAACCCGTGATTATTTGACCTCAATCTGGACCGGAATTCCAATGATTGACCAAAACTATCGTGACGGCTGGCGCGCGCACCGCAAGAATTTCTTGAACTATTATCGTGCGGAAAAACAATTTGGTGAAATCAAGGCCAAAGCAACCGGGTATTACCACCAAATGACTGGCCAAGGTGATTGGATTCCACCGTATATCGTTGACGTAACCAATAACGCTGGCGGCCCTGAAACCGAACTTACCAACACAACTGTTTATGGTGGTTCAGCATTGGGTAAAATTTATTTTGTTTTGCCAAATGGTGTTAAAGCAAATGGTGATGCAAATTGTATTTCCGCATCTGCACTCGGTGAAGGCGACCCTGCTTGTTATGCATCTAATGCACTTGCAGTTATGTCTTATCGCCATACGCATTATAAAAACTTCCGCAAAGGTGCCTTGGTTGACCTTTCATGGGACCATGATTTTGGCGCATTTAAAAACAGTCTAACTGGTGGCTTGTGGTATGAAAACGGCAAATCAAACGTAATCCGTGACTGGCATAAAGTTTTGAATGCCGCAATTGGCCCTGCGTATAATAATAATCCATATTATGTTCAATATCGTGATAATTACACGGTTGAAGAAACCAATTATTATCTTGAAGACATTTTGGAATATGGTCCATTAACTGCACGTTTTGGCTTGAAACAATATTTTGTTGACCGCACTCGTGAACGCGTTGTTGGCACATATTCTAAAACCAGCCTTAGCTCTAATTCAGACCCATTGTTTGCATTTGGCTTAAACTATGTAACGCCGATTGCGGGGCTTGAGGCATTTGCCGGCTTCTCGCAAAACTTTAATGCCATCAGCCAAGGTCGCATGGGTGAAAGCACAGAAACCCTTAAATCACTTGAGCCAGAAACCGCAGACAATATTGAGTTTGGTTTACGCTATAAAAATAGCAAACTTAACTTAACTGCGACTTTGTTTGATATTAAATTTGATAACCGTATCACTTATATCGCCGATGGTACTGTTTCAGGCATCGATTACCTAAGTGAAGTTGATGGAACTTATATCAATTTGGGTGGTGTAACATCAAAAGGTCTAGAACTTTTGGCATCATATCGCGCAACCGATAAATTGCGTCTTTCTGGTTCTTACACATACAACGAAGCAACCTATGATTCAGGTGGCAACAAAGAAACTGTTGACGGAACACAAGTTTTCGGAACCCCGAAAACCATGGCTGTCCTAAGCGCTGATTATACAAGTGGCGCATATTCGGTTGGTATTTCTTCAAAATACATCGGCAAACGGTTTATAGATATGGCAAACACGCAAACTGCGGATGCCTATGTCATGACCAATGCTTATATCGGTGTGAATGTTGAAAACCTATCGGATAAATTAAAAGGTGTTGAAGCCCGCCTTACCATCAGCAACCTAACCAACGAAAAATACATCAACGGTATTTCAGACGGCGCGGTTTACCCTGGTGCTCCGAGAACTTTGTTATTCTCTGTTTCAGCGGAATTCTAATAATCTCTCTCCCCTCAAACAAAAAGCCAGCCCTTATCACGGGCTGGCTTTTTTATTTAAGCTATTTTCAATTTAGATTGAAATACGTATTTCGCCATGCGCAGAAGGGTCTGACATTGAGGGCAAACCATTTTCAATATGCCCAGCATAGTGATAGCTAAAACCATCGCCCTCAATTTTAAAATCATACCAATTATGGCTATTTCCAAAATTAAGCTGAATCTCTTGGGTCTCGCCTTCTAAAATATGGATATTTTTTGAATGCGCGCCATATGAAACATCTTTCCAGACGATTTCAGTATCACCATTTTTATTTTCAATTTTGAGGCGGCTGCCACTAAAACTAATACGCAAATTTTTCGCAATGCCATTAAAATGACGATGGAAACCGTTTGAACCTCTTACCTGTATATTTGGTGACGCATTTAGTGGCGCCGATAATGAACCACCAGATTTAATTGTGAAACGCGCTGGTGCTTTTTGCAAATCATCATAATCATAGATATGGAAAACTGCTGCATTCGCACCTTGGTTCATAAAATTGATTTGTGCCACATCACCAATTTTCTCAACCCCACAATCCATATTATAGGCGATTGCACGGCGTGGGCGCAAACCTTTTTCCTGCTTTGGCTTTGTTTGTTTTTCAGGAACTTTTGGCATTGAATGCCCCTTGCCCAAAGCACGGGTTTTATCGGCAAGTTCACGGGTTTGTGGTAAGTTTTTGAAAAACTCATGGTTATTTGGATTTTTAAAGTCAAAACATGTGGTTAAATCACCGCAAACCGCACGACGCCAAGGCGAAATATTTGGCTCATTAACGCCAAAACGGGTTTCAATGAAACGTATCACTGATGTATGGTCAAATACTTCGGAATTCACAAAACCACCGCGCGACCACGGCGAAATCACATAACATGGAACCCGTGGACCAAGGCCATAAGGGCGATTTTTATATTTGCCATCGACAAGATGATATTCGTTCAAAGTATCGATTTGTGATGCACCAATTAAATTACCATTTTCATCAATTGCCGGAACTGATGGCGGCGGCACATGGTCAAACAATCCGTCATTTTCATCGAAATTAATTATGAAAACCGTTTTTGCCCACACCTCTGGATTTGCAGTTAGTGCATCAAGGACATTGGCGATATATTCCGCCCCTTGTGCAGGACTTGAAGGCCCAGGGTGCTCGGAACCTTCGGCAGTGCCAACAATCCATGAAACTTGTGGCAACTTATTGGCAATTACATCTTCTTTTAGTTTATCAATATCACGCGTGCGAATTGAACGATTAGCAAGGCGGTTCAATGCGCCATCTTTTGAATTTTTGGCATTACGATAAGTTTTAAACCCTGCAAGCGGGTTATCAGTAAAATTATCGGCCATATTTTGATAAATTTGCCAATCAATGCCCGCCGCCTCAAGACGTTCGGGATAGGTTGTCCAATCATAGCCACCGTGATGCGCAGGGTCAGCAGAAAAATCATCATAAGTATTATCAATCACTGGGCCATTTTTTGTGCCATCTGGATTAATGCTTCCGGTCCAGTGCATAACACGGTTTGGATTTGTGCCAGAATGCATTGCGCAATGATATGCATCGCAAAGGGTAAAAGCTTCAGCAAGGGCGAATTGGAATGGAATATCTTCACGGTTAAAATAACCCATTGCATGATTATGCTTATATTTTGTCCAATCATCGAGGCGACCATTATTCCATGCCCCTTGTGCATCATTAAAATGGTGTGGTGTGCCTTCATGGCGCATATGTGCAAAATTTTGCTTGGTATTTAGATGAAATGGGTAAATTAAAAGGGGTTCTTTGTTTTCTTCATTAAACTGCACCCAAACCGTATTCTTAAGGCGGGTTTTGTTGTTGGCAACCGGTATTGGATATTTATCACCAAAACCGCAAACCCCATTTAAAGAACCAAAATAATGATCAAAAGCGCGGTTTTCCTGCATCAAAACCACGATATGTTTCACATCTTGCAAAGTGCCAGTTTTGACATCCGCCGGAATATCGAGCGCGCGTGAGATTGCTGGATGTAAACTCATCCCTAGCCCTGCGGCAAGTGTTAATGACAAAGATTGAAGCATTTGGCGACGGGTAGTTTCGGTCATAAAGTTTTTTCCACAAAATTGATTATTTGTTTTGCTTTAGAATTTTGCTGTTACAACTATATGACCATATATAATTTTATAAAGCTATTGTTTGAAATGTCGCTATGGCTTTGAAATCAGTATTTTTAAAACTTCGCCCAATTTCTTGGCTTTTGAACAATCTTTTATAATCAACCAATATTCGCGTAGTGCAATTACAAATGGATTGATTGAATTTATGGGTTGGGTCAAACCAAATTTCACCATCTCATTACCATCGTCTTTGGCAAAAGTGCCGAAAAGATAATCATATATTATAAGAGTTCCACCATAATTTTTATCAATATATTGCGAGTTACTGGCGTGATGGATGCGGTGATGATTTGGTGTATTTAGAAAATATTCAAGCACACCCCATTTTGGCGATATTTCGGTATGAAGAATGAATTGATAAGCAAGGTTAAAGGTTAGCAATGCACCAATCATCACAGAAGGGAAACCAATCAATACAAGTGGTAAATAAAACGCCCATCCCAATGAAACAATGCTTAACCACCCCAATCTTATTGCCGCTGGAAAACTATATACATTTGCCGAATGATGAACCGCATGCGATGCCCACATAAAACGTATTGTGTGGTGCAAGCGGTGCATCCAATAATAACAAAATTCAAATGCAAAAAACCCTGCTACCCATACAAAAATATTATCGATTTTAAAATGAAATAGCGCAAAGCGTTCAAAAAATGTGAATATAAAAGTTGTGAAGCCAATACTTAATGGCCTCAAAAGTAAATTACCAATTGCAACACCAAATGAACCAACGGTAGAGCCAAAATCATATTTTTGTTTTTTAACAAATTTTATATATAGAATTTCAATCACAACCAACGCGACAACAATTAATATAAAATGACCGTATAGAAAGCCGTTGCTGTGATTAATTTGGTTTAGCTTTTCCATTGGATTGCTCCTTGGATTTATTGATTATGAAATCATTTTGCCTGCGGCATTTCTTGTGCACGCTTTAATTCCGCTTGATCCAAAACTTTGTCCTTATTTGTGTCAAAAAGGTCAAAGACGACCAAGCGACCATTTGCATATTCATCACGGCTTAATCGACCATCATGATTTGCATCATTAACCGTAATCATTTGATTCATTGCCGGCACAGCACGTTCGGCGGCAAATCTCGGAATGTCTTTATTATCAATAAACCCGTCATGATTGCGGTCAAGTTGTTTGAAATTCGTATTGCGATAGGTGCGCATTTCCGGCTCGGTAATTTTGCCGTCATGATTAGTATCAGCTTTTTTAATGCGGTTTATATCGAGTTTTTGAGTGCCTTGGGCAAATGCGATTGCAGGTAAGCCAAGCAAAAGAATTGCGAATAATGGTTTTATAATTTTCATCTTTAACTCTTTTAAAAAAATGGGGACGAGCTTTATCGGGGGTTATTATAATAATCTCGTCCCCAAAAAGCCCTTATGATTAAAGGCTTCATCAGTTACGAGGTATTATCTAGTTGGGCAGGTGATTACATTACCATTTACATCCATGCAGGTTGCAGTATGGGTAATGCCATCGTTGCTGTTGTAGGTGGTAGAGCCATTATATGAATTTCCGGTTACATTATTAGTTGCATTTGTATTACGTGAACCAGAAACATAGCCGCTTGCATCTTTTGTTGCCGAACCGCTGCTATTTACTGAGCCATTGGCATTTGAACCGCTTAAGCCACCTTTGTGAGCAACACTGCCATCAGGGTTATAAGTTGTTGTCGATCCACGTTTAAACTGACCGCCATTATTGGTTTTAACTGCCTGACCATTGCCAGCAGTATAAGAACCATCGCCATTTGCTTTTACACCATGGCCACGCGCCCAGGCATTGCCATTATATGCGCCGGCGGCAACCGCACCGTTATTGCCACGGGCTTTGATGCGGCCTTGTTCTGCTGATGCAGTTTCTGCAACAAAGCTAAGTGCGATAATTGAAGCAAGGGTAATTTTTGTAAATTTTGAAATGTTCATTTTTCATCTCCTATTGGGTTGATGAAAACAATTTACGAGGCAAATGTTTCGTAAAAATGCCAAAAAAACGCGGATGTTTTGCAAATTGTTACAAATTAGCCTCCGTGAAACAATTTGTAACAATTACACAAGTTACAAACGGAATAATAAATATTAACTCGTTAGTATTATTGGTAAATTTCCAACATATGTGGGGCGCAATGGAACAAAGCAAAGGAAAAATCATTATTCTTGATGACGATGCTGAGATGCGTAATCTGCTGACACGATATCTATCAGAGAATAATTATTATGCGCGCGCGGTGAATGATGCACAAAATCTTTACCGCATGTTATCACGGGAAAATTTTGATCTTTTAATCCTTGATCTAATGATTCCTGTTGAAGATGGCCTAAGCGTTTGCCGTAAGCTTAGGTCTGATAACAACAATATACCAATTATAATGGCGACTGCAAAGGGTGACCCAATTGATAAGATCTTGGGTCTTGAGATGGGTGCGGATGATTATATCGCCAAACCTTTTTTGCCACGTGAATTATTGGCGCGAATTGAAGCAATAAGACGCAGAAGTAATAATAGCGCCCCCCTTAGCGGCAAAGTTACCTTTGGAAACTTTAATCTTGATTTAGGCCTTATGACCCTTAAAAAAGATGGCAAACCAATCGAGCTTTCAACCCGCGAATTTAATCTTTTAAAGGCATTTGTTTGTAATGCAGGACGCCCCTTATCACGCAGTCAAATCATTGACCTTGCCTTTGGACGCGATGCCGAAGTTACGGATCGCGCAGTTGATGTGCAAATCCTTCGTTTGCGTAAACTAATCGAAAACGACCCATCAGAGCCATATTGGTTAAAAACCATGTGGGGCCACGGTTATATCTTCACTAAAGAGGGCGAATAATGCAAGCTAAACGCCCCATAAGCCTTTCACGTCGTGCTTTTACAATGACTATTGCGCTTGTTATTGTTACGCAATTAATAACACTATTGTTATTCACGACCATGATATTGCGCCCACAAATTCAACGTCTGGCGAATGTTATTGCATCCAATATTGTGGTATTTTCCGAAACAATAAAGCAAACACCAGCAGAGATGCGACCGCAATTAGTCGATAAATTAAAAAATTCAAAATATCTTACAATCTGGACCGGCAAAGAACCACCCGACAGTAGTGGCCCACCGCCACGCTTTATTGAACATATATTCATGAAGCAACTTGCAAATGCGATTTCTGAAAACCAATCTGAAATAAATTGGCGAACCGATAACAAAAGACGGCTTTGGATTGAAATAAATTTTGGCGACACACCATATTGGGTCAGTTTTAAAAACGTTGTAATTGGTCCATCGGGCTTGGCGTTAACATTATTGGCAATAAGCGGACTTTTGGCGATTGGGGTTGGGTATATTACCAATCTCATACTTCTAAAACCAATTAATGAACTTAGGCTTGCCACCGATAATTTTGCCCTTGATGCCAATATCGACCCATTGGAATTAAAAGGTCCCAGTGAAATCTATTCGCTTCGCCAAAGTTTCAATAATATGATTGAACGTATTAGTAGTGCTGAGCGGGAAAGAAGCATCGTCCTTGCCGGTATTTCGCATGATCTAAGAACGCCATTGGCAAAACTCCGCCTCGCTATTGAAATGATGGGGGCCAAAGATGACGATTTATTGGCAACTGCGCAAAGACAAATCACTAATATTGAAACCACATTATCGCAATTCATTACCTTTGCACGGGGCTTTGATGGCGAGGCCATAAGCAAATTCAATATCAAGGCAATTTTCGAAGAAATCAAAAACGAATACCCTGATAAGGGCATCAATATTCCATCCAGCATGGGGGATATATTTATTGATGGCCGACAGTCGGCAATTACGCGGGCAATTACAAACTTGGTTGAAAACTCAATAAAATATGGCAAACCACCAATAATGTTAAAGGCATATAAGTTTGGTGGAAAAACCTATTTAGAAGTCATGGACAGCGGTAAAGGGATTGATGAAAGCAAATTGGAAATTATCACCCTTCCCTTTGTACGTGGTGACAATGCCCGCAATAATGATAACCAAAATTACACTTCAACCGGATTAGGTTTGGCAATTGTCAAAAAAATTGTGGCAACACATAATGGGGAATTACGTTTTGAAAACCATCAAGACGGCTTTAAGACAGTCATAATATTGCCGTAAATTAAAAATATCCGTTTTATATGCGAAATATAAAAATACTTTCTCTTTTTATTTTTTGTCTAGTTACGGCATGTAACAGTAATGCAAAAGAGATTGATAAGGCCAAAAATTGCAATCTTATTGATTACAAAAACAATGACTATTTTATTTGTAAATTTGCCAACCCAAATCCTAATTTACGCCTTTATTTGCGTGATGACGACGGCGACAATATTGGCAACTTCAATAATTTAAAAGATTATCTAAAAACCAAAAAGCAGGAATTGGTTTTTGCCATGAACGGCGGCATGTATAATGATGATCGTGCGCCAACAGGATTATATGTTGAAAATGGCAAACAAATTGCGCCAATCCAAACCAAAAAATCATATGGTAATTTTGGGCTTTTACCCAATGGCGTATTTTATATTGATAAAGGGCAAGCAGGCGTCCTTGAAAGTTATGCCTATCTTGAAAAATTCAAAAATGCGCCACCGCAATTTGCGACACAATCGGGGCCAATGTTGGTTATTGACGGCAACCTTCATCCCATATTCAAGGCAGATAGCACAAGTGTAAACATAAGAAATGGTGTCGGAATATCCGAAGATGGCAAAGAAGTTTATTTTGTCATCACCCAATCGAGTGTTAATTTCTATGATTTTGCGACCCTATTTAAAGACTATCTAAAAACCCCCAATGCGCTTTTTTTGGACGGCTCTATATCCAAGGTCTATGATGCGCAATCAGGGCGCAATGACAAAGGTGACGAAATGGGGGTAATGGTCGGGGTTTATAAGTGATTACATCACTTTATTAATCTCATCTGGCCATTTAACATTGGCTTGGGATAAATGCGGTTGCGCGGCCTGACCTTCTTCACAAAGTCTGCGCGAACCTTCATTTAGTGCATTTTCTAAACGTGCCATAAATTCGCCTTTTGAAAGACCAGCAGGAATTGGTTCCAAAACTTCGTTAATTGCGGTTCCACCTTCTTTTTTAAATTCTTCACAAGACCAAAAAAGCCCAAGATTGGTTGCCATCGGCACCACGTCCCAACCACTTGCTTCTTGTAGGTGAAAAACACCGGCGCGATATTTAATACGGTCGCCAATTTTCACCAAATGCCCCTCTGGATATATCAGGACGTTACGTCCATCATCGGCAACATTGGCAAAAGAATCATTAAGGCTTTTTCGTGCTTTATGACCACCGCAATTATCAACAACAATTGCGCCGATTTTGCGCAAAATTCGCCCCAAGAATGGAAAATTTTCGAGATGGCTTCCGGTAACAAATGCAATATCGCCAAATTCGGAAACTGCGCCAAAGCCATCGCCCCATGATTGATGTTTTGCCGCAATAATAAACGGCCCTTTTGGCAATTTATCAAGCCCGCGATATTCAAACTTTATCCCTGCAAAGACCCGCATTCCAAAGCGCATTGCACGTGAATAAAATACGATTGCATTGCGCAAAATCTTATCACCCGGAAGCCAGCTTAAGGGCGCAAGCGACAAAACAAACAAAATTGAAATCACCCAATAATAGGCATTAAAAAGCAGGGATTTGATAAAGGTCATTCTTATTTCACAAATTCTAAAACGGCATTCTTAAATTGTTCTGGCTGATCATACATTATAAAGTGTAAAGAATTGTCAATGCGTTGTTTTTCAACATTGGGAATACCCGCATATGCGCCATCATATAATTTATCGACAAATTCTTGGGTTAAACCCATTGCCTTGTCATAGCCGTAAATTAGCTTGATTTGCGCTTGATTGTTTTTTAATACGGGGCGTAAATCAATGGTCATCAAATCTTCAACACCCTGCGCAATTGCGTGGCGATTGGATGCAAGCGACCAGCCAAGCACCATTTCACGTTTTTCATCAGATTTCACAAGTCGTGCAATTGCAACCTTTTGTGCAGCGGTAAATTGATCAATATTTTGCGCCGCTATCATTGCCGCAAATGCCTTTGCACGTGGTGTCATACTTTCTGGCGTGGCATTTTTATCAAGATAAAGTGAATAATACGGCAGTGCATCGACAACCATTACTTTTTTAACCAATGATGGATTGCGTGCAGCAAGCGCCATTCCAAGTTCGCCACCCATTGAATGCCCAATAATAGTCACGTTTTTCAAATTATTTTCTTTAATGTATTTGGTAATATCATCGGCAACGGGGTTAAAAATCGGTCCTTCATTGGTTTCAAGAGGTAACCCGGCATAACCTGCAACATGAACAATATGCACTTTATGATTTTTGGCTATTTCGTCCATTACATTATCAAAAACAGCGGGCGGGCTACCAAGACCGGGGATTAGGATTACGTCATCACCTTTGCCAATTGTTGAAATCTCAACATGTTTTACATCTTGTGCATTGGCAATGGTTGGTGCAACAAATAATCCCAAAATCGCATAAAGCATTACAAAAAGTTTTTTCATCAATCTCCCCTTTTAGTTTTTATATTTTATATTTGTGTCTGATTGATAAAACCCTCATTCTGTGCCGCCTGCAAGAATTTTTCGTCATTGCCGCCGGTTGAATATGCAGTTTTTAGCAGTGGCAAACCCGCATCATTAATCGCCAACACTTCTTTTAACCTTCTGGCAATTGCTTCACCGGAATCAATGAATTTTATGTCTTTTGGCGCATATTTTGCCAATTCATCCCGAATAAGGGGGTAATGAGTACAGGCAAGGATGATAATATCAATATCTTTGGCCATTGGGTTTTTATAAAGCCCGTCAATGGCATCTTTTATATGGCTTTCTTCAAAATCTTCGCCGCGCAAAACCTGTTCAGCAGCCAGTGCAAGATTGGGCGGGCCATAGCGATATACAGCGCAACCACCCGCAAATTGATCTATTAAATCGTCAACATAAGCAGATCCAATGGTGCGCGGTGTTGCCAAAAGACCAATGGCTTTGGTTTTTGTCAAACGTGCGGCGGGTTTAATTGCCGGCACAACCCCAATAACCGGAACCCCAACCACTTCGCGGATGCGCCAAAGGGCAATTGTGCTTGCGGTATTGCAGGCGATAATTACGGCATCAGCCCCTGTTTTTTCAACGCCAGCCAAAACCACCTGTGGGATGCGGTCCAGTAATTCCAAATCATTTTTATTGCCGTATGGAAAAAATGAAGTATCGGCAAGATAGGATATTTCGATATTTAGATTTTGATCAACCAATTCCCGAACAATCGAAAAACCACCAACCCCTGAATCAAAAACCAGAACTTTTTTCATTATGACCAATTACAACTTTTGCGGTGATTATAAAAGTAGCCACAAATTTCTTTACTGCAACAATAAGCAAAGGAATTAATATCGCATATGGGGCTTTTATTTTGCGGCATTATATAATAAAGGCATCCCACATTAAATCAGAGGGTTTTGGTTCAAAATGCAATATATCTCAACACGCGGTAATTCACCCGAGGTCGGCTTTAATCAAGCAATTATCGAAGGTCTTGCACCTGATGGTGGATTATATGTACCTAAAACATGGCCAAAACTTGAAAAATCCGTTTTAGAAAATGCTAAAACCGCCCCTTATTATGAAACTGCGGCACATGTTCTACACGCGTTTGCGGGCAATGATATTGATTTTGAAACCGCACTTACACTTTGTAAACAGGCGTATGGCGAACAATGGCACGATAAAGATGTGGTTCCATTAAAACAAATCGCACCAAATTTGCATTTGCTTGAATTATTCCATGGCCCATCATTGGCATTTAAAGATGTTGCAATGCAGATGATTGGCGCATTATTTGAATATATCCTTGCCAAAAACAACACGACTTTGAGTGTGGTTTGCGCAACATCTGGTGATACTGGTGGCGCTGCTGTTGAGGCGTTTAAAAACAAAAAAGGGATTGAAACCTTTATCCTTATGCCTGATGGTCGGGTTTCTGAAGTTCAAAAACGCTTTATGACTGCCTCCGGTGCGGATAATATCCATGCACTTATTCTTGATGGTGATTTTGACCGTGCGCAGGCAATTTTAAAAGGCTTCTTTGGTGACAAAACCTTTGTTGAAGAAGTAAAACTAGCCCCCGTCAATAGCGTGAATTTTGCACGCATCATTGCGCAATCAGTTTATTTCGTAATTGCGGCATCAAAAGCGGGCATTGACCAGCCTGCGGACTTTATTGTGCCAACAGGTAATTTTGGTGATGCCTTCTCTGGCTTTGCCGCAAAAATGTTAGGCGCAAATATTGGCAATATCGTGGTTGCCAATAATGCCAATAATGCCCTTGCCGCATCACTCGAAAGCGGTGTTTTTGCAGTTACTGGTGAATCCAAAGCCACAATTTCGCCGGCGATGGACATTCAGGTTCCAAGCAATTTTGAACGTATTTTGTTCGAACTCGGTGGGCATAATGCACAAGAAATTGTTGGTTATTATAATTCATTAAAGGCCAACAAGACTTTTGTAATCAAACCAGAAACACTTAAAAATATTCGCGAAATCTTTGTCCCAAGCACAATTGATGATGAAGGAACCCGCCAATCAATCAAAGCCTGTTTTGCAGAAACCAAAGAAGTGATTTGCCCGCATACTGCCGTTGGCTATGCAAGTCGTGTTAAATCACCTGTTAACGGCGCGCAAAAAATCATCCTTGCGACCGCGCACCCTGCAAAATTCCCTGAAACCATTGTTGAAGTATTGGGAATTAATCCCGATCTTCCGCCACACGCCAAAGATTTATTTGAGCGTAAAGAAAAGTTTGAAAAATTAAAATCTGATGAGCTTGAAATTAAAAACTACATCAAAAACAATTATTAATGACAGCGGCTTTGCCCGCCTAAAACGCCTTGAAAATGGTGCGACGGTCATAATTGACAAGGTCGCAGGGCTAAAGAGTGCCTGTATTGGGGTTTGGGTTGGTGTTGGCACGCGCAACGAAGACGAAACCAATAACGGCATTGCCCATTTTCTTGAACATTTGGTGTTTAAGGGTGCGGGCGACCGTAACGCAACGCAAATCGCCGAAGATGCCGAAGCACACGGTATCTATCTAAATGCCGCCACTTCTTATGAAAGAACGGGGTTTTATGCGCGTTGTTTGGCTGATGAAATCGAACAGGCTTTTGCACTATGTTCCGATTTGGTATTGCGCCCGCATTTTGACCCCAAAGAAGCTGAGCTTGAAAAGAATGTCGTCCTACACGAATTAAACGAAGCATTTGACGATGCCGAAGATCGTTGCAGCGTATTAAATCAAATGGCATCATTTGATAATCAACCTTTGGGGCGCCCGATTTTGGGCGATGCCCAAAGCCTGGCCGCACTAAACATTGATCAAATTCAAAAATTCCACTCCGCTTACTTAAATCCCAATAATATTATTATTGCCTTTGGCGGCGCGGTTGATGAAAACCAAAGCATGGAATTGGCAAACCGCTTCTTTGGGCATTTGAAACCATCGCCAAAAGTTGAATTTGCGCATGGCATTGCCACAAGAAAATCACTATTTGAAACAAGGCGTATGGAACAGTTCCAAGTTGCAATTTCTACCTATGCCCCTGGTGCAGGTTCAGGTGAAATGTATGCCTCACAAATTTTTGCAGGTCTTTTGGGCGGTGGTATGGCATCACGCTTATTTCAAGATTTGCGCGAACGCCTTGGTCTGGTTTACGGCATCGATGCCTATACCGAAAAATATGTTGATATTGGGCGCTTTATAATTTCTGCGGGTTGTGCGCCACAAAATGCCGCCGAAGTAATTAAACGCACAATGGGACATATAGAAGATTTGGCGATGAATGGCCCCGATGAGCGTGAATTAATGCGGGCCAAGAAAACCTTTGAAACCGCCTTTATGATGTCTCTTGAAAACCCATCATCACGTGTAAATGCCGCAATTTCACAAGCGTTTGTTTTGGGAAAAACCCTTGATACCGATGACATAAGTCGTGCCATACGCGAAACTACGCCCGATGAAATCAAAGAAATTGCCACAAAATCATTGAATCCCGCATTCCATTCAGCGGCGGCGGTTGGCAAAAAATCAGGCGAAAAAGCGCTTAAAGCATTCATAAACTAGGTTGTATTGCCAAATGAATTTATATGAGTCGAAAAACGTGCATTTTGAGAACCGCATCGCAGTGTATGTTTAAATACATGAGCAGCGGAAGCAAAGAAATGCCCGTTTTGCAGACCATAGAAAACTTTTGGTAATATGACCTAATAATTCATATCACATTCAGGCTTTCTATCTATAATAAAATCGTGATAGTGAGGATTGTTACTATTCAGGAGCTTGAAATGCGGAACGCAAAAACGATTGGGAAAAAATTAATATTACCCGTGATTGTGCTTGGTGGTCTTGGTGCTGCCGCCTGCACCCCAACAGTAAAAGTTGAAGTGCCGGACAAGCCGATTGAGATTAACCTAAATATCAATATGAAAATTGAACAAAACGTTCGGGTTCGCATGGAAAATGAGCTTGATAAAGCTACACAATCCAACCCTGGTATTTTCTAATTAAGAAAGTTTATGGAGAATAAGATGAAAAATATTTCAAAGGTCTTATTTGGTGGTTTTGCTCTTGCCCTTATTGGTGCAGGTGCTGCTCTTGCGGTTGATAATGGTGGCCCAGTGGACCAAGGATTAGCAGCTAAAATCATTGGTGAACAAGCAAATGGTTATCTTGGCTTTGTGAAACCTGCAACTGCGGATCAAGGTGACTTGCAACGTGCAATCAACGAAATTAACGCGCGTCGTCGTGCGGTTTATACTGATGTTGCCAACAAAACCGGTGGCACAGTTGATCAAGCAGCAACTGTTCAGGCAATGCGCCAAATTCAGAAATTGAATAATGGCGAATATCTTAAAGACCTAAGCGGCGCTTGGTGCGCAAAATCATCTGCAACCAAAGCATCACAAGCATCTGATAATTCTATAATTATTTCGTGCAAATAAGATATTTTATATTTTAATGTTACAATAATCACGAAGGGGCGTATAATACGCCCCTTTTTTGCATTCAGTTAACTAAGTTTTACCTTTTTAGGGGCAAATAGAATTTATGAGTATTGATGTTTCCCAACTTATCGCCCTTGTCTCTTCACGTGTTTGTCATGACCTTGCATCCCCGATTCAGGCCCTGACGACGGCACTAGATGTCCTTGAAAGCGATAATTCACCGGAGATGCGCGAAAGTGCAATCGGTCTTATCCGTAATTCAACCAATCAGGCAGGTGCAAAAGTTGACTTTATGCGCGCGATTTTTGGCTCGGTTACCGCCGGTAACGGAAGTTCAAGTCTTGCTGATTTGAAAAACATTGCCGCAAAATTTATTGCCACTCAAAAGCCTGAATTCAAGTGGGAAATCACCGAAAACGACTTTCCAAAACCTTTGGCACGGGTTTTAATGAACCTTATTATGATTGCTATCGACAGCCTGCCAAGAGGCGGCGAAATCGAGGTCGTAACCACCAAAAACGGCAATAATTACGAAGCATTGGTCAAGGCAACTGGTTATAGGGTTAACCTTAAACCTGCTATGCGCGCATCATTGCAAGGCCGTGCGCCAGAAGATGGTTTTGATGGTCGTTCGATTCAGCCATTCATTGCATTTTTGACTGCAAAACAAAATAAAATTGAACTTGCGGCCCGCGAAGATGAGCAAAGCGTCACACTTATTGCACGCATGCAAAGCGAAACATCGGGAATGATTGGGTAAATCAATACTAGTGTATTTCATCGCGCCTTGGACATTTTGTCATTGGACATAAGGTCATCGGACGGATTGTCTAATTGCAATAAGTATCAGCTAAATTAACGAAATCCCTCTTTTTACTTTGGGGGATATTTTGAAAAAATCACTATTAATCGGTTCATGCTGCTTTGCAATTCTAGCCGCAAACAATGCATTTGCAAAAGATAGCAATAATCCTGATGATGAAATTGTCATCGTCACCGCCACAAGAATGGAAACAAAGACCAGCCTTGCGCCAGGCAATGTTTCTGTTGTCACAAAAAAAGATTTAGAATTACTTGGTCGCCCTAGCCTTGCTGAAATGGTACGTAATTTAGAAGGTATCACAAGCGGTCTTTATCGTGGCCAAGCGGACCAAATTGGTGAAATGCTAATTCGTGGTATGTCAAGCCAATCGCAATCGATGGTTCTTATTGATAATATACCAGTACAAACATCATATGCCGGAAGCGCACAGGCTTTAGGCGGGGTTTCTGTCGATGATGTTGAGCGCGTAGAAATAGTTCGCGGCCCATTTTCGAGCCTTTATGGCAGTAGTGCCATGGGCGGCGTAATAAATTATGTAACTGCCTTCCCCAAAAAAAATGAAACACGCTTTACAATTGCCTATGGAAACGCCTTTGATGAAGGGCGCGCACAAAAAAACCTTGTACGTGGAACACTTGCACTGACACGTCAATTTGGTGATAGTTTCAGGGTTAAATTTGGTTATGGTTGGTCTAGCAGTGACGGCTATAATTCAGATTGGGTCACAACCTCTTACTTGCCAAGCCGTACCGGCTTTATAACCCAGAAAACCACAACGGGGGGTACACAATATATAGTTGGTTCACGCGGTTATGGCTCTTTTGACAAACAAGATTTTAACTTAAAAGCGCAAGCAAATATTACGTCCAATGATACGGTTGATTTTTGGGCCGCACATTCAGAGCTTGATTATGAATATCTAAACCCACAAACCTATTTAAAAGACGCCAATGGAAACCCAACTTTTAGTTCGCCAACGTCAAATACCCGCAGCCCAATAATTGAAGCAAGTTTTTTAAACACTTCACAAGCAACAGAAGTTACGAATGACCTTATTTCTTTGAGTTGGAAGCATAATTTTGCAAATTCAAAACTTAGCGTTCAAGCATCAAACCTATATGTTGACGAATGGTATAGAACCCCAGGCTCAACTTCAACCACCACATTCAATGGTGGCCCTGGTGTTTACACTCCAAGAACTTCTGAAAACACAATCATTGATATTTTATGGCAAAAAGAATTTCCAATTGGTTTAGTGCTTTTAGGCGGTCAATATAAAACCACAAAAGCAACAGCAGACACCTATGACATGAGTAATTGGAAGGATAATTCATCCTTGACCACATTCACAACCAGTATGGGTGGATATGACCGAACGTTGGCAGCATTCTTTGATTATCATTGGAAATTACAAGATAAGTTAAGCGGAACATTGGGTTTGCGGTTTGAGAACTGGAAGACATATGATGGTTATACCCTTGACTTCACTAAACCAAATGACACGTCATTAAACCAGCACTTGCCATCAAACACACTTGAAAGCACAACACCAAAAGCAACTGCGGCATATCAAATATCTGATAATAGCCGTGTAAAAGCATCATGGGGACAAGCCTTCCGCGCACCGGATGCACGCAGCCTTTACAGAACTTATTATCGTGGCACAGTTCTTTATAATGCAAACCCATTCTTGAAGCCGGAAAAAAGTGAATCTTTTGATATTGGCTATGAATATAGCTTTTCAAAAGGTGGCATTTTTAAACTTTACGCATTCCAAAATGAGATCACAGATATGATTTCAAGCAAAACCATATCTGCAACCTATGTTGAGCGTATCAATATCGGCAAATCACGTATCAAAGGTATTGAGGCAGCATTTAATATTCCGCTGCCATATAATTTCAAATTAAATAGCAATTATACTTATATGGATTCAAAAGTTATTGATAACCCAACCGACCTCGCCTCTGTTGGAAAACAACTAACTTCTATTCCAAAAGAAATGGCCAATATCGGCATAAGCTATGATAATAAAAAATTCTTTGGTTCTTTAAACTATCAATATGCATCAAAAAGATATTTCAACACCTCTAATAACGATATAATTGAAGGTGTTTACGGCGCATATGATGCCTATAATATTTTAAATGCAAAACTAGGCTATCGTTACAACGATAATGTTACCTTAAGTCTTGCCGTTTCAAACCTTACCGATGAGACCATTTATAACTCCGTAATTACCGAGGGGCGCTCTTGGTACTTGCAACTCAGCACAAAATTCTAAACCATTCATAAGGAACACAACAATGACAAGAAGTTTATGGGTTGTAGTCCACAGATGGCTTGGACTTTTCATGGCGGCATTCCTTTTAATTGCGGGTATTACAGGAACTGCATTATGTTTTTACCCTGAAATTCAGCTTGCGCTAAATCCCAAATGGCAAAAGGTTGACCCACAACACAATTATCTTGATGCCAAGCAAATAGTTGCAGAGGTTGAGAAAAAATATCCAAACCTTAGTGTCTCCACAGTTGATTTTCGCGGCATGGATGAAGTTGCATCCGTGAGAGTTACCCCAAAAATGCAACACGGAAATGGACAGCGCCAAGGCCAAGGTCAGGGTCAGGGTCAGGGGCATAATCACGCCAAAGCCAACTTACCGTTCGATCGCATAATCCTAGACCCTAAAACAGGCGCAATTGTTGATACGGTTAAAACCAATGACATTGCCAAGGGCGGAATTTCGCGCCTAGGAGAATTCTTATTATATTTGCATTTTCAATTATCGCTCGGAAAAATTGGCACCTTATTCATGGGAATTGTTGCTATTATTTGGCTATTAGATAGTTTTGTAAATTTCTATTTGACCTTACCGAAATTAAAACCTGCGCAAACAGGCGAAGATGATGTAAACCACAAAAACTTTTGGCAAAGATGGTCACCATCATGGAAAATTCGCACAAAAAGCGGCGGCTATAAACTTAACTTTGATCTTCACCGTGCGTTTGGTCTGTGGTTATGGGCTGTTCTGGTAATATTTGCATGGTCTAGTTTTCAATTTAATTTCCATATGGATTTATACCCAAAATTGATGAAAACTATAAGTGATTATGAAACCACATCTGACACGTTGCCCAAACTGAAAAAACCATTAATGAACCCAAAAATTGATTGGGGACAAGCACAAGAACTTGGCAATTCATATGCTAAATCAGAGCTTGAAAAAATTGGCGTTGAACCAATCGCACCCGTGCGTATTTTTTATAATCCACGTAGTGGCGCATATTATTACCAAACCACCACGACAAAGGATTTGGAAGATCGCCCAAGACATCACGGAACCATGGTTTATATCGATGGCAATAGTGGAAAAATGCTTCGCTTCAGTAGACCAACCGGAGAGCATTGGGGAAATACCCTATCTAGTTGGACCGCATCACTACATTCAGGTGTAGTTTTTGGGTGGGCGTACAGAATATTTGTTTCCCTTTTGGGTCTTGTGGTTGCCGGTCTATCGCTTACAGGATTTATCATTTGGATAAAAAAACGTGGTGCACGCCAAACCGCAAAAATAAGGATTAAACAAAAACTTCTTCCTGCTGCCGCAGAATAATTTTAACAATATAAAAAAGACCGCCAAAAGGCGGTCTATTTTTTTATTTTTTTGCAATTTTGTCTAATTGCTCTTGCATTGCTTTTAGCTGCTCTTGCATCGCTTTTAATTGGTTATCGGCCTGTGGCTCTTCTTTTGGTGTAGGGTAGAATGGGTTACCGGTCATTGCCTGCGCAGCCTTGGTAAACATTTCCATATTTGCCTTCATGGCATTTGAAAACATATCAAAGCCAGGGTTTTCACCACCAACAGATAACGCCTTGCGCCATTGATCTTGATATTGTGCGAAATTTTTCATCGACATCTCAAGATATGATGGAAAAAAGCTTTGGACGCTTTTGCCATAATATGAAATCAAATCACGAAGGAAATTCACGCTTAGAAGGTTTGAATCACCATTTTCTTCTTCAAAAATGATTTGTGTAAGAACTTGGCGGGTAATATCTTCGCCGGTTTTTGCATCCAAAACCACAAATTCAACGCCATCACGCACTAATTGTGATAAAAATTCCAATGTCACATAAGACGAAGAATCCGTATTATACAAGCGGCGATTGGCGTATTTTTTGATAATTACCTTTTCTTTCTTCGCGTTCATTTTTAACCCCAAGCTGTATTTTTTTTCTTGTGCATCGCAGCACTTATACAATAGTATTAATTTATGCAACACCAATACTTTAGTAATTGTCAAGTGACTTTGTAAGATATAAAGGATTTAACACTTTTGCTGCAGAGCAAAAAAACAGGGAGTTTTGAGGAGGAATTCATGACAGAAATTGTTATCGCATCATTTGCACGTACACCGGTTGGCTCATTCTTGGGTGGCCTTTCATCACTAAAAGCGCATGACCTTGGCAAAATTGCCATTGAAGAAGCCGTAAAACGTGCTGGTATCAAACCTTCTGATGTTAACGAAGTTATTCTAGGTCAAATCCTTTCAGCCGGCCAAGGACAAAACCCTGCACGTCAGGCAAGCCGTAATGCGGGTATTCCAGACGAAGTTCCGGCATGGCAAATCAACCAACTTTGTGGCTCTGGCCTTCGCGCGGTTGCATTGGCTGCGGGGCAAATTGCCACCGGACAAGCAGATGTAGTTATCGCGGGCGGCATGGAATCAATGTCACAAGCAAATCACGCGGCATTCCTTCGCAATGGGCAAAAAATGGGTGGTGTTACCTTCAATGATACCATGCTTACCGATGCATTGACCGATGCATTCCATGATTACCATATGGGCATCACCGCCGAGAACGTTGCCGAACAATGGCAAATTTCACGCGCTGAACAAGACGCGTTTGCGGTTGCATCTCAAAACAAAGCCGAAGCCGCCCAAAAGGCAGGTAAATTCAAAGAAGAAATCGTACCTGTAACCATCAAAACCCGCAAAGGCGATGTTGTGGTTGAAAATGACGAATATATTCGCCACGGCGCAACAATCGAGGCAATGACCGCCCTTAAACCTGCTTTCAAAAAAGACGGCACGGTAACTGCGGGTAATGCGTCTGGTATTAACGACGGTGCGGCGGCAATTGTTTTGATGTCAAAAGCCAAAGCAGACGAATTGGGCGTTACCCCAATTGCGACCATCAAATCATATGCAACAGTTGGTGTTGACCCTGCTATTATGGGTACTGGCCCAATTCCATCATCTAAAAAAGCACTTGCGATTGCGGGTTGGGATGTAAAAGACCTTGATCTTGTAGAGGCAAACGAAGCCTTCGCGGCACAGGCAATTGCCGTTAACCGCGATATGGGTTGGGACACTGATAAAGTAAACGTAAACGGTGGCGCAATTGCGATTGGTCACCCGGTTGGCGCATCTGGCGCGCGTATCCTTTGCACCCTATTATCTGAAATGCAAAAGCGTGATGCCAAAAAAGGCCTTGCAACCCTATGCATCGGTGGTGGTATGGGCGTAGCACTTTGCGTAGAACGTGCGTAATCCAGCCATTTTGCGAACGTAGTGAGCAGTAAAATCAAAATTAAAGGAAAACCGAAAACCTAGTTTTCGGTTTTCTTTATTTTTTAAACAAAAAAAGCCCCTTTTGGGGCTATTTTGTTAATGGCTGACATAGGGGGTATAAAGTTGAAACCAAAATGTGAGCAAAGCGAACGCCAAATCAAAAATGGAAAAATTTTTAAAAACCGCGCTTTTTGAAAATTTTTCGCAATTTGGAGCCAAATTCCTGAGTGAGGTCGAAGACCGAGGGTGGGAATTTGAATATAAAATGGCGGACAGAGGGGGATTTGAACCCCCGATACCCTTACGAGTATGCCGCATTTCGAGTGCGGTGCTTTCAGCCGCTCAGCCACCTGTCCAATAAAATTGGATTAGGCTTTGTATTAAAAACTGTCTAGTATTGGATACATTTTCGCAAAATTTTAAGCGGATAATGCAACCTTATAATTTACCTGCTTCGCGTTCTTTCACGGCCTTGAAGGCGATTTTTGGGAATTTTTCGGCGACATATCCGATATCCCATGCCGATTTTCCAAGATAAACCAAATCATCATCAATATCGCGGGCAATGCCCATTTTATTGCGATCCATGAAATTATCCATATCGACTTTGCTTTCAGCACTTATCCAGCGCACGGCATTATAAGGGCAGGCTTCAAATGTTGCCTCAAGCCCATATTCAGCCTTGATACGTTCAACCAAAACGTCAAATTGCAACGGACCAACCGCGCCAACAATCATATCTGAACCAATATCAGGGCTGAAAAGCTGGGTAACGCCTTCTTCGGATAATGCGCGTAATGCCTTGCCCAAATGTTTGGCTTTTAGTGGGTCTTTTACAAACACGCGGCGCAAAATTTCAGGGGCAAAGTTTGGAATACCAACAAATGAAATATTACCAGATACCGACAAACTATCACCAACCCGCAAAACACCGTGATTGGGAACACCAATAATATCGCCCGCATATGCCTCATCGGTTAATTCACGATCTTGGCCGACAAACATCATCGGATTATGCACACCAATTTGTTTGCCAGATAAGGTTTTAAGGCGCATTCCGCGCGTAAACTTACCACTTGCAAGGCGAACCATTGCCACGCGGTCACGGTGGTTGGGGTCCATATTGGCCTGAATTTTAAAGACAAAGCCCGCAACTTCATTGCCATCGGCCTGAACTTCAGACGGAACGCCTTTGATGGCACATTTGGTATTATGCGGTGCAGGTGCATAATCCACCAAGCCATCAAGCAAATCCACCACACCAAATTGACGAAGTGCCGAGCCAAAGAAAACCGGCGTCATATGCCCTTCACGGAAAGATTGCAGGTTAAATTCGGAATAACCACCTTGCACCAATTCCGCACCCATTTGAATTTCTTCAAGCTCTTCATTGCTTAGGATATTTCCGGCTTCATCAAGTGGCATACGTTCGTGGGTTATCATGCCCGCCTGCCCTGGTTGTGGGCGTTCAAAGGCAACGAATTTATTGTTGCGTAAATCAACCATGCCTTTAAAGCGGTTGCCCGAACCTTGCGGCCAGAAAATTGGCGCGGGGTCAAGCGCTAGTTTGCTTGCAACCTCGTCCAATAATTCCATTGGATCTTGGGCTTCGCGGTCCATTTTGTTTATAAAGGTTATGATTGGAATATCACGAAGTCGGCAAACTTCGAATAGTTTTAATGTCTGCGGCTCGATACCTTTTGCGGCGTCAAGCACCATAACCGCACTATCCGCGGCAGTAAGCGTGCGATAAGTATCTTCGGAGAAATCTTCGTGCCCCGGGGTATCAAGCAAATTGATAATATTATCGCGGTGTTCAAAGGTCATAACCGATGCCGAAACCGAAATCCCACGTTCTTTTTCAATATTCATAAAATCCGATGTCGTGCGGCGTTGTTCACCACGCGCGCGAACTGCACCCGCCATACGAATTGCACCACCCGTTAACAACAGGTTTTCTGTCAATGTGGTTTTACCCGCATCGGGGTGGGAAATAATTGCAAAAGTTCTTCTGCGGGCTGATTGCCGTGCTAATTCATTCATTTGATTTGCCTTTGAGATAGGCGCTTTTATACAAAAATCGTCCAAGGTCAAATGCGTCGCTACAAAAAGGCAAATTTATCGTTCAATTTTACCTTTTTATAATCGGATTATGATATTTTACCATTATGCAGATATCGAATAATAATATTACTAGCCTTTTGAATACGACCTATAAGGATCGTAAACAGGCGGAATCTGCACAAAAAAATGAACAGGCAAAACAGGCATTAAATACACTTTTAACAGCCAGTAAAAACTCAACCAAAGAAATTAATGATAATAAAAAAGCCAATGCCAAGGCGCGCCTGCAAGAGGTTGCAAAACGTATTCAGCAATTAAAACTAAATTTCACTGGTGACCCCAAAATTTTGGCACGTATGCTGGCATCATTGGTAAAAGAATTAAAGCAAATCATTAAAGATTATGGCTCTGCACTTGGCAGTGATGGTATTGGGGCGGCTGGTTATTCTGATGCTTCGATTGGTATTACAAAAACCGCTGCGGCTAATGAAACGACAGCATCCATAGACGTAAATACCCAAACCCAAGATGCGGCAGTAACAAAAGCCACAAATGATACAAGCACCACCGTAGAATCCACAGAACAATCATCTGAAAAGCCAACTCAAGAAACGTCAGAGGCCGCAAATTCAAACACCCAACCAACCGACAAAACCAACGAAAATCCGGTATTGAAACCCAAGGAAGAAGATGAATTTGTCAAAATGGCGCGTAAGGCATTGGAGGATCTGAAAACGCTTTTCAAAATCGCCAAGGCGGCCGTCAAATTTACCTATAATGATAAAGAGGGCAATGAAATCATCAAAGACTTTGAAGATGATTTCAAAGACGCCGAAAAAGAATTTGCCGATATTGAAAACAAAACCAATGTTGCCAATAGTGGCACTTTGGTTTCATTGGTTGCCTAACTAATCCTTCAAGAAATACGTAACCGTTGTTACCACACGCACGGTTTTATCAACCTGTTTATCGCCGCTTTCATTCGGGATTTCAATTGCGGGGTTAACCTCTATCACGCCTTGATTGGCATTTTGAATTGCACCAACTTTTGCACCCGATTCAGTGGCAAATTTTTGCGCCGCTTCACGTGCTTTTTTGGTCGCTTCGGATAATAATTCTGGTTTTAAATCGTTTAATTTAGTGAATAGGAATTTTGCGCCCGAATTATATTCATCACCACTTAGGACGACACCTTGCGCCAAAAGCCCAGATAACCCACTTGCGGCCTTTGAAACCTTATCAACTTCGTTTGATTTAACCAAAATATCCTCGGTCAAAGAATATCTTAACCCCTCTTGAATTTGGTTATTGCCATATGAATTGGCCCATTTATCCTCAACGCGAATGTTTTGCACACTTATGGCATTATCGGCAAAACCTTGGGTCTTGAGGTAATTTTTAACCACATTCTCACCTTGGGTAAGGGTGTTGCGCGCCTCATCCAATGTTGCGCCATTGGCGGTGAAACGAATTGGCAAAAAGCCCAAATCCGCCTTTACCGAACGCTCTGCTAGGCCTTTTACGGTTACGGTGCGAAAGCCAAGGCGGGATTTTACCAAGCCATGCCCCGCAAAAAAACCACCCGCCGCAATACCAATTGCCATAAAAACAGCCGGAACCATATTCGAATTATTATTTGCCATCATTCCCTCTCTTTTAAAGGAAGGATTAACGATAATTTATGGTAAATTTAGGGCATTTAAAATTTGCGATGCCGTAATTTCATAAATATTATTATCTACCATATAATAGGATTTATCTTTATAAACCTCACCATGCAACATTTTCAGGGGATTATTGTTTTCATCAAGAATTTGCAAAAGATATGGCTCTTGGGTCTTGCGGTCAATCACGGTAATACAGGTTTGGTAAATTTTATAATCATTTTCATCGAGTAATTCTAAATTTGGACTATTATAAGATTCTCCGGTTTTTAAACTTAGTGATGTATATGCCCCTTCTTCCAAAGTCTGAAAGGGATCTCCTTTGCGGTATCCAGCACCTAATTTAATATAATATTTATCGGTTATCATCAAAGCATCAGGTGAACCAGCTGGGATTTTGTCTTCAATAATCCTTAAATTACCCTCTTTAATTTCAAGAATTTTGTTATCATCCCATGAACAAATATAAATAATTCCGTCATCACCAATATTAAGATTATCAATTGCCGAAATTGAGAAACGTTTATCGCCGAAAAATGATGTAACCAATTTACCATCTTTGGCAAAACAATTAATTCCTCTCGTTGAGAGGTTGTCGCTACCAAATGCCCCTTCGTCAAAATAGCCAACCCATATATTATAGTTTTTATCGACCAATAATTTTTCAACCGCATCGCCAATGCGAAACATGGCTTTAAACTTACGGTCTTTATCAAAGATAAAACAATTCGGAACGATGCCATTATTGCGAATTTCAGCAATTATATAATCGCCGTTCAATGCACGCTGTACAATTCCAATATCAATATTTTCACCATTGCTAATCCGGGGAAATATAATTTCATTTAGGTCAATATCAAAAACCTTATTGTCTGCAACAATCAAAACCTCCCCCAAAATATTTGGAAAACATTTTATCCAACGTCCTTTAACGCCTTTAATTATAGGCAGAATTTTCAGATATTTGGTATCTTCAGGAAATTCGTATTTAATTTTATCCATTATTATTCAGCTTCAAATTATCGAATATTTTAATACAAAAAATTTGTTATACTGAATAATTATATTTCTTGTAAAATACAATAATTCCCACAAAGATTGCAAAACAAAACAAATCAAACATTGTTATATTTCAGACTAATACGCACATTCCTCATAAACTTTGTTGATATCCCCACCCCACTCGTTTTTAAATTTATCAATTAGGCGCATTGCGGGGGTAATTCCGGTTTCGGCGATATCTTCAAGTTCACCCAAGAAGCCAGTTTCATTATCACCGGCGGCATTTAATGCGGCGCGGGCATTAAGGCCAGAACGGGCGATTTTAAGTGTCTCTTTGGCAATATCTTGCACCCGTATCCCACGAATTTTGGCATTTAGACCAAGTGCGGGGACGGCACGGCGCAAACCTTCAACATCATAGGCATCCCAATCTTTTATCAAATCAAGCGCCGCCGAAAGTGCGGCTTCATCGTACAAAAGCCCAACAAATAATGCGGGCAGCGCACAAAGGCGTGACCAAGGCCCCGCATCCGCGCCCCGCATCTCAAGATAGGATTTCATGCGTACTTCTGGGAACAGGGTGGTAAGGTGATCTTCCCAATCTGATTGGGTCGGTAATTGCCCTTCAAAGCCTTTTAACTTGCCCGCCATAAAATCACGGAATGAAAGGCCAGAAACATCATGGTAAATACCATCACGTTTTACAAAATACATCGGCACATCAAGCGCATATTCAACATAATCTTTGAAACCAAAATCCGAATTAAATACAAATTTCGGCACGCCGGTTCTATCGGGGTCGGTATCGGTCCAAACATGGGCGCGATATGATTGATAGCCATTAAGACGCCCTTCGGCAAAAGGCGAATTGGCAAAAAGCGCGGTTGCAATTGGTTGCAACGCCAAAGATGCTTTGAATTTTCGCGCCATATCGGCTTCAGAGGCAAAATCAAGATTAACTTGAACCGTGCAAGAGCGGAACATCATTTGCCGCCCCAAACGCCCAACCTTTTGCATATATTCACGCATAATGTTGTAGCGCCCTTTTGGCATCATTGGCACATCTTCAAGGCGGGTTTTGGGCTGGAAACCAAGCCCCAAAAAGCCAATCCCCAAATCATCGGCAACCGAACGCACTGCCGTCAAATGGCTTGCAATCTCAATACAAGTTTCGTGAATTGAATTTAACGGCGCGCCCGATAATTCAAACTGACCACCCGGTTCCAAAGTTACCGAGCCATAACCTTCTTGAAGGCCAATGATATTATCGCCCTCATAAATTCCATCCCAATGCGTATTGGTTTTAAGGCCGTCTAAAAGTGCCTTAATACCCTTTTCACCCTCATACGGGACGGGATCATTTGTGCCATGATAAAAACCAAATTTCTCATGTTCGGTGCCAATACGCCATTCATCCTTTGGCTTCATACCTTTGGTAAAAGTATATAAAAGGTCATCGTATTTTTCGATTGGCGTATTTTTATCGATTTTTGCCATTAAATTGCTTTCTAATCTGGCGGTCACTTTGGCCGCATTTAAGTTTATTTTTTGCCCATTACAACAAGAATATTTTTCTAAAAATCACCATAAAAGGTTTGCAAAAGTGTAAGCCCTGCAATCGCAGCAGTATCGGCACGCAATATCCGTTTCCCAAGGGCAATTGGAATAACATTTGTGTGTGACAATAAAAATTCACGTTCCTTGTCGCTAAAGCCGCCTTCTGGCCCAACCAAAAGTGCTATTCTGTCGCCTTTATCTGGGTTTGCATTGGCAATGGTTTTTCCACCACCGGCCTCATCAGCGAAAAGGACTTTGCCATCAAAACCCTCAACCGCGCTTGCAAGATAGTTAAGCTCAGAAATCTTGGGAATATTAAGCCTTTCACATTGCTCGGCAGCCTCGATGGCAGTTAAAAGATATTTTTCTGTATTAATTTTTCGTACAATGGTGCGTTCAGTTAAAACAGGTCGTAAATTTGCAATCCCTAATTCAGTTGCTTTTTCAATTATATTATCGTTGCGATGCCCTTTTATGGGCGCAAAAAACAACGTCAAATCAGGTAGATTTTCCTGTTCACGTAATTTAGTCACAAGTTCAACAACAACAGATTTTTTGGACGAATATTTTATTTTTGCCGAATATTCGCCGTCTTCGCCGTTGAAAACGGTAATCTCATCATCGTCTTTAAGGCGCATAACATTGTGGACATAATGGGCATGCTCCTTACAAAGGGGAATTTCTGCGCCAATTGAAAAGGGAAAATTTATAAAAAGCCTCGGATTATCGCGCATATCGCCACCCATTTAAACAATAGACAATATAAGTAATGCAAAAAACCAAATTTTAAAGACTTTGATGTGATTTCAAATTGCAAAAATATGGGTGAAATTATATTAGGGCGCATGATTTTACTTAGCGCAAACGGTGCGCGCTCTTTAATTGAAGAAGCGGCGCAAATATTAGAGAACATTGGTGGCTTTGGTGCTGTATCTTGGCACGAATGCGAAAGACGACAATTCCGCCTTGAGGCATATTGCGAAGATGAAGAAGTTGCGCAATCGGGCGTTGGCGCACTTGCTATCATGCTGCCTGAAATAAATGCTAAATTTGCACCACTCGAAGATAATGATTGGGTGCGTATGTCACTAGAAGGCTTGCCGCCAGTAAATGCTGGTCGTTATAGAATTTGTGGCACACATGACAAACGCAAAACCCGCAATGGTCGCCTTGAAATCATCATTGATGCCGGCGAAGCATTTGGCACGGGGCATCACGGCACAACACGCGGCTGTTTGCTTGCCCTTGATAAATTGGTCAACGCTAATAAACGGCCAAAACACGTGCTTGATGTTGGCACTGGCTCTGGGGTTTTGGCAATTGCGGCGGCACAGGTTGGCGCAAAATGCATTGGTACAGAAATTGATGCCAATGCTGCACGGGTCGCGGTTGAAAATATGAAAATCAACCATACCTCGTCGGCTGTAAAAGTTTATGTTGCCAATGGCATTAAAAAAGCAGGAATTCGTAAGGCCGGCGGTTATGATTTGGTATTTGCCAATATTTTGATGAAGCCATTGGTTAAATTATCGTGGGATTTGTCGGCATCGGTTAAAAAAGGTGGTCACCTTGTGCTATCTGGTCTTTTGGCAACCCAAGAACCAAGCATTAAGCGCGCCTTTGGCAATAAGGGGATGAAATTGGTAAATATTTACCATCAGGATGTTTGGTCCACCCTTACCTATCAGAAGATATAGTTTTTAATATTTATCCCGCACTTATGTTTAGGCGGCATTTGCCCCAGGCAAAGATAATGACGCATAGGTGCGCGTACCCGGCGTGTATGAAAGCCCGTGTACGAAATCCATCAATATATCTTCAAAGCCTTTTGCATCAATTTGCATCGCTTCACGATTTGGGAAACGGTATGACCAGAATGATCCAATATGCGAAACCACACCCATCAAATGCCCCAATTCGATAAATAATTGCGGGCTTTCAAGAAGGAATTTCTTGAACGCTGCGGCATGGGCTTTTTCAATCAAATCATCAAAAGCCTTGTCATAAAGCGCCATAATCTCTTTACATTCGAACGCAACTTCACGAAGTGATTGTTTTAATTGCGATGCAAGGCGTGAAATATTGGCTTTGGTTTCCGTATCCGCACGGTCAGTAATACGAACCTTATCAACGTGACCAATAACAGAGACCAAATCACTATAAATTGTGTCCATCTGCCATTTGAAATAAATAAATCCGCGCCACGCAAAAATACCGTCACGGAAACTATCACCCTCTAGTCCCAAGGCAACCCTTAATGGCTCCAATTTTTCGTCGGCTTCGTTTGATAAAATCAAATCCACCATTTTGTTTACAAGCTCATTGGAACCTTCGCTATCACCGCCAGAGAATGCAATTTCAATAAGACGAGATATTTCAGTAGAGGTAAAGTTACGCATTCTTTCAACATCCGCAGGCGAAATATCGAAATAACAATCGGCCGGATAATGGTCATGCTTACGTAAATATTCACGCAAAAGAAATGGATCGAGTGATGGTAATTTATTTATCATTACCAGCAATTCCATATCCTCTTTCAATGCCTCAACATTGCTGCCCGTTGCTGCGGCGAGTGCCTCACGGTAATTGGTCTGGTTTACGAAAATTGCTTGTCCACCAAAGTTAAGCGATTCCCGAATTAGCGGGAAAATTATCTTGGTCACGACTTTTTGGCGGCGCGGCATTAAATATTGTTCATCTGTGCGCAAACGGTGCTTAACAATAATTGCACGATTAAGTTTTGGATTTTGGAAAAGTGGTTTTTCTTCATACTCAGGGTCGCCCGAATGCTTTTCAAAAACACGATAAAGGTTTAAAACCCGACCAGTTGAGCCGAATTTATGCAGCATTTCGAGACTTCGAACACCTTTGGTTTCCAAACCATACTCCAATTAAAACATATATTTTTTTAAATTTGCAGGGCGATTTAATCACACGAAGGTGTAAAAAACATTAAACAAGTCGAACTTTTTTTGAAAATTATGCTATTGCATATCCAAAGCAGAAGGTGCGTAATGACAAATAATGAAAATAATAATGGCTTAAGCTTCCAAACCTTTAACACAGTTGGCGGGAAAAATTTCGGACAAAATGCGATTCCCAAAATCCGTGAAAAACTTAAAACATTGGGTCTAGACGGTATCATTATACCACACGAAGATGAATGGCAAAACGAATATATCCCGGCCGCCTTTGAGAGATTATTATTTGCGACTGGATTTTCTGGTTCGGCGGGCAGCGCAATTGTGACGCTTGAAAATGCCTATATGTTTACGGATGGGCGCTATACAATTCAGGTAAAAGTGCAAACGGATAACGATTTATTTGAATATTGGGATTTGGTTTCTAAGGGGCCAAAAGTTTGGCTTGAAGAAAAGTCAAAGGGTTTGAAAATTGGTTATGATCCAAAATTATTCACTCCCGCATCGCTTAAAACCCTTACCGAAGCGGCACAATTTGGCGGCGGTGAATTGGTTGAACTAAAAAGCAATCCAATCGATGAAATCTGGGAAAACCGCCCTGCAAAACCTGCGGCACTTGCTATGCCACATGAAGATAAATTTAGCGGTGAAAATGGCGCGTCAAAGCGTGGAAAAATTGCCGAATCTTTAAGCGAGGGCGGCAATCATGCGGTTATTCTTACCTCACCGCCATCAATCGCTTGGGCGTTTAATATTCGCGGTGGTGATGTTTCACGTTCGCCATTGGTGTTATCAAATGCGATTATTAATAATGATGCAACTGCGCAGCTATTCATTGCCCCTGAAAAAGTAACCCCAGAGTTAAAAGCACATCTGGGAAATGGCGTTGAAGTTTTAAGCGAAGCAGATTTTGAACCTGCACTTGCAAAACTATCGGGCAAAAATATTGCCGTTGATGGCGGGCTAACCTCGGCATATATTGTTAACGTTCTTAAAAATTCTGGCGCAAATGTTAATGAGGTACAAGACCCAACTACTTTACCGCGCGCGATGAAAAATGAAACCGAAATCAAGGGAATGATAAATGCCCATATTACCGATGCGGTAGCAATGGTTAAATTCCTGCATTGGTTTGATCAAGAGGCACCAAAGGGTATTTTAACCGAAATTTCTGCGGCACAAAAATTAGAATCATTCCGTGCGCAATCACCGGAATTGGTGGATTTGTCTTTTGATTCTATCTCTGGCGCGGTTTCAAACGCCGCAATGGCACATTATCGTGTTAGCGAAGAGACCAACAAAACTATTGAACCCAATTCATTCTATTTGATTGATTCAGGTGGGCAATACAAAAACGGCACAACCGACATCACCCGCACCATTAGTGTTGGCGAAGTTAGTGACGAAATGAAAGACCGCTTCACCCGTGTTCTAAAAGGTCATATCGCGCTTTCATCCATTAAATTCCCAGAAGGAACCCCTGGCTGTATGCTTGATACTTTGGCGCGTATGGCATTGTGGGATGGTGGTTTTGACTATGACCACGGTACGGGTCATGGTGTTGGCTCATATCTTGGGGTGCATGAAGGCCCACAAAGAATTGCCAAAGTTCTTGCCAATATCCCGCTTCGTGAAGGTATGATTTTATCAAACGAGCCTGGTTTTTATAAAATGGGTGGCTATGGTATCCGCACCGAGAATTTGCAATATGTTACCAAAGCAACCGTGCCACAAGGCGGTGAACGCACAATGCATAGTTTTGTAACCCTTACCCTTGTACCAATCGATACACGGGCAGTTGTTATTGAAATGCTATCCGATAACGAAAAGAAATGGCTTAACGAATATCACGCCAAAGTCTATAAAACCATCGGCCCATTGGTTGATGAGGATACACGAGATTGGCTATTTGAGGCATGCAAGGCGGTTTAAGTTCCAATAAACAAAAAGACCCCGATTTTTCGGGGTCTTTTTTTAATTTTTAAATCAAGATTAGCCGCCGCCAAGAACAGTTTTCACCTTTTCGGCAAGTTGCACCATTTCAAACGGTTTAGGTAAGAAGTGGATGTCGCGATCTTTTTCAAGAATTTCGCCAAAGTCTTGCTCAGCATAGCCTGACATGAAAATAACCCTTGCCTCACCCAAATATGGTTTGGCCTCTTTCAAAAGGGTTGGACCATCCATAATCGGCATCACTACGTCGGAAATCAAAAGGTCAATCTCACCAGAGTTTTGCTCCAAAATTTCAAGCGCTTCTTCGCCGTCACCCGCTTCTTTTACATCGTAGCCACGCTGTTTCAGGATTTGGGCAGTAATGGAGCGCAAACCATCCTCATCCTCAACCAAAAGAATTCGCCCTTTACCAGAAAGATTGGTGGCGCGTTTAACAGGCTCTTTAACCGGTGCCGGTGCAGCCTTAACCGCTTCTTCTTCATTTGCTTCTGGAAGGAATACAGAGAAGGTTGTTCCCTTGCCTACTTCGGTCTCAAGCGTAATGTAACCGCCCGATTGTTTAACAATGCCATAAACACTCGCCATACCGATACCGGTGCCTTTTCCGGTTTCTTTGGTGGTAAAGAATGGTTCAAAAATCTTTTTGGCGGTTTCTTGTGTCATGCCAGAGCCATTATCAGACACCGAAATTTGGCAATATTTCACATTCGGAATATCGGCAACTTTTTCGTCTTTTAATGCCTTAACAAGTTCATCGCGACTTGCCTTTTTCGTGGACATTTTAACCCATCCACCAGAAGGATTATGCGAAAGCACTGCATCACGCGCATTGGTGATAAAGTTCATAAACATGGTTTCAAGCTGCTGCTTATCGGCCATAACATTTGGCAAATCGCGCCCGTGATGGATTTCAAATTTGACCCGTTCATCAAGCACTTGATGCAATAGATACGAAAACTCGGTCAATACTGCGCCAATATCCAAAACCTCGCGGCGGAACGTTTGCTTACGTGAGAAGGCCAAAAGCGTATGCACCAAATTCGCAGCACGCCCCGTGGTATTTCTAATACCTTGCAATTCTTGATATGATGGATCACCAACCGGATGGCGCATCAAAAGCGCATCAGTATTAAGAACGATTACGGTCAAAAGATTGTTTAATTCGTGCGCCACTTCAGAGGCAATTTTACCGATAACTTCCATTTTATTGGCTTGGGTAAGGCGGCCTTCCATTTCACGGCGTTCGGAAATATCGATTAAAAGTACGGCTGCACCTTTTTCGCCATCTTCCAAAAGCCACGCTTCACAAATGGTTTTATTGTTATTTTTCATCACCAACTCAACTGGTGACACCGAACCAATTGCAAGTTTATCAAGTTTTATAACATCTTCATCGCTTACAATTTCGCGAAGGTTTTGCCCGCTATCAACCCCTGAAATACGAACGAATGCAGGGTTTGTGCCGATGATTTGCGCACTTGAAATATCGCGTCCTGAAAGCCTCGCAATTCCAAGTGGCGCACCCGCAATTAATGATGCCAGATTGGCGCGCGAAATTGGCGGAACCTCGGCAATGCTTTCAATTTGTTTGGCTGGAAGCGGAACAGTTTTTACAACATTTTCCTCTTCAATATCGAAATTTTTATTTTTTGGTGCGCCTAAAGATAAAAGGCGTACGATATTATCGTCACCAAATGGCGTGATTTGCACGATATATTCTTCTATTGCCTCGGTTAAAGGGCGACGGTGGCGCAAGGCCTTACCAATTCTAAAAATTTTATCTTTGGTGGCTTTATCTTTAAAAATCGCCTCAAACTGCCCATCTTTTTGGGAAATCCGCCATTCTGGATTGGCAAGTTTCAAGTCGCCATTTTTTGAAAAGATTGCTGCTGGCTCAAGATATGAGTTAAGCAATTGCACCAGTAATTTTGCTTCCATCGGTTCGGAACTAAAGAGGTTTAACATTTTCTCGCCTATTCATTAGCGCCCGCAACACTTACGCGCGGTGCATTATTTCTTGGTATTGTAATTGTTGGTTTCTTTTTGGCTGCCACAGACAGAATTGATCCGATAATTTTGGCAACTGCATGATAAAATTCTTCGGGTATTGGTTGTTCAAGTTCGGCTTGCGCAAATAAGGCACGTGCAAGTGGGCGATCTTCAACAATCGGAATTTCATGCTGTCCGGCAATTTCACGAATACGAAGTGCAACATTATCAACACCTTTGGCAACGCAAATTGGTGCCGCATCTTCGCCCGGCACATATTTAAGTGCGACCGCATAGTGCGTCGGGTTGGTGATAATTACGGTTGCCTTTGGGATATTTTGCATCATGCGCTTTTTAGCGCGTTCCATCCGTATTTGTTTTAATTTTCCGGCAATTAATGGGTCGCCTTCGGTATCTTTAAACTCCTGCTTCATTTCATATTTCGACATTTTATTACGCTGCATGAAATTGAAACGTTGTAAAAGATAATCCGCCACCGCAAAAATTATCAAAATAATCAGTAGCTTCATTAATATCGCGCGTAACACCGTAAACAAAAACGGGCCAACCGCACCAATCTCCATATCGACGAGGCCTTTGGCATCATCAAAATATGGTTTAGCAGCATTATAGGCAACAATGCCCAAAATAATGACTTTGAACAAGGTTTTGGCAAATTGCATCAATGATTCTTTGCCAAAAATTCGTTTAAAACCTGCGATTGGTGAAATCTTATCTGGCTTGGGCTTTAACTTTTCATAGGTGAAGATTAGGCCCGTTTGCCCCGCGTGTCCCGCAATCGCCGCAATCGTCATACCGCCAAACAATACCGCAAGGCTTAGTCCGACATGCACCCCAACCGATAGCATTAATGATTGCATTGCCCCTTCCCCGATTGGAATTTCGTGTGGGTTGGCAATAAAAACCATACAAAAACGGGTAATATCGGCGGCAATTTTTGAACCAATTGAAATAATAATCCCAAACGCAACCACCAAAATAAGGGTTGATGCCACGTCTTGCGACATTGGCACATCACCCTTTTCACGCGCTTGTTGGAGCTTTCGCGGTGTGGGGTCAAATATTTTCTGGGATTCGTCTTCTTCCAACTTACCCCCCTAATTCAATTGCCGCGCGGCATCTGCCATGAAATTAACCCATGTCATCATCCCTGCACCTAAGGTAATAAGGAATAAAAATATGCCCAAGAAAACTTGAATTGGCTGCGCGATGAAAAACACCTGAATTGCCGGCGCGGCGCGGTTTATCACGCCAAGAACCACGTTATATACAATGCCGAATAATAACATTGGTGCGGTAATTCGAACCGCAATCCCAAAAGCATCTGAAAATGATTTGATGGCCCATTCAGCATTAGCACCAAAATTAAAATGACCATTTGGCGGCATGAAATTATATGAATTAATCATTCCAGTTATAAATAAATGATGCAAATTACTGGCAAAAATTAATGCCGTTCCAACCACCACTAAAAAAGTTGAAAAAATCGAACCTTGCTGACCTTGTGATGGATCGATTGACATCGCAAATCCAAGACCGGATTGCATACCCGCAATTGCACCAGCTGTTGTAAGCGCTGAAAAAAGCACCCGCAGTATTGAACCAATCGCAAGACCAATCACAATCTCAACACCCAAAAGCGCATATAACGCGCCATTTGTTGCCGGTAATGGTGGTAATTTATAACTTACCAAAGGGGCAATAATGAACGAAACCAACAATGCCAATGATAGGCGAATCCGTGGTGGTACCGATGTATCACTTAATGCTGGCGCAAGCATAAATATCCCGCCCAGTCTGGCAAAAACCAGACCAAATGCCCAAATTTGTTGCGGGATAAATTCCATGACTTTGCCTATCCGCCACCATTGCCGGATGCAGCAATTCGTTGCATGGTTTCATGGAAAAAGTCGCTTAACATTCCGCCCATCAAAGGCATAAAAAACAACAAAGCGAGAAAAATTGTAAGGATTTTTGGAACGAACACCAAGGTCATCTCTTGGATTTGGGTTAATGCCTGTAACAAACCGATTACAACACCAACCACAAGGCCGAGAATCATTGCCGGTGCTGCCATTGCAATAACCAACCAGACCGCACTTCTTGCGATATCGAGAACCTGTGACGCTTCCATATTTCTTTTCCGAAAAGACGACTTATTTCTTTAAGTCCGTTAATACATTGCTAAAATATGGTTAATATTGGGTAACTATTTTTTGCACACTAAGAATTATACTGTCATAAACCCTGCGCAAAATATTGCTAAAGCGGCGTGGTTATTCCATAAAAATAAAAAGAGAAGATTATGCCAGAAAACAAAAACCCCCATTTCAACGATATTATCACACAATCCCTGTCACGCCGCAATTTTGTTCAAGTATCATTGGCTGTTGGCGCGGCCTTTTCAATGTCACCCGGTAATGCGCTTGCAAAAGGTATTTCCCCAAGCAAGATTGGTTTTACTTCGGTTGCAGAGAACCTTGTAAATGATGTAATTGTGCCGGAGGGGTATGAATGGCATAAGTTAATGTCGTGGGGTGATGCACTTTTCACCAACCAAGCCCCCGCCAAGGAACAAGTTGGCGCGCCATTTAATTTCACCCGTGATGAACAGACAAAACGTGTCGGCACTTGTAACGATATGTTCGCAGTTTTCGCAAAAAATTATTCATATCCTTGGTCTGATAAGGCACAGAATGAATATATAGTCTGCTCTAATAATGAATATGTCGTGCCATATTTGCTTGTGGCAGCGAAAAAAGGCAACTTCGCCCCCACCCCTCAAGAAATCGAGGCAATGTATGCCGCACAGGGGGTTACTATTGCCTGCGTAAACCATGATACCAAAACCGGTGCATGGGAATTAGTTCAGGTTGAAGATAAAGAAGGCGCATTAAACCGCCGTATCACACCATTCACCGAAGTAGTTTTTGACGGCCCTGCAAAAGAGCATGAATGGATTAAAACATCTGGTATGATAACTAATCAAATCGAAAAATATGCCGGAAAACTTCCCAAAAACCCTGATGGCATTATGTGTGGCACAATGCAAAATTGCGCCGGCGGTTATACACCATGGGGCACATATCTTACCGCCGAAGAAAACATTGATAATATGTATTTCACAACCTCACCAAATTGTGAAAATATTGAAAATGCCCGTAAACAAGCGGGATATGTGTATGATGAAGCAAGTTTTGGCTATGGCAATCTTTGGAAATGGGGTGGCCCAGACCAGTTTGATTTGTCACGCAACCCATTCGGCCCATCACTTTATGGCTGGATTGTTGAGATTGACCCGCACGATCCATCATGGACACCACGCAAGCATACTGCATTGGGTCGCAAAAAGAATGAAAGCGCAAATTCAGTAATCACAAAATCTGGAAATGTTGCGATTTATACTGGCGATGACCAAGCAAATGAATTTGTCTATAAATTCATTTCAAAAAATAAATTCGATGCAAAAAACCGCACCGCTAACCGTGAACTTTTATCTGAAGGCACATTATATGCCGCAAAATTCAATGTCGATGGTTCTGGTGAATGGCTTGAAATCAGCCTTGAAAAGGCAAATGCTGTTCCACTTTCTGGCAATCAAACCCCATTCAAGGATTATGCCGATTTAATGGTGCGTGTGCGCGACGCCGCAAGCCGCCTTGGTGCAACCCCAATGGATCGCCCCGAAGATGTAGAAGCACCAAAAGACAATTATTTCAAAGGCTTTGGCACAGTTTATATTTGCGCGACAGGCAACCTTACTGAAGAAGGTCGTAAAGGTAACGCCGCCAACCCGCGCCGCAAAAATGGTGCAACCACAGAAGTCAATTATACCGGTCAAATCATTCGCATCAATGAAGCCGCAAAAGATCATGGTTCGACTACATTCAATTGGGAAATCTTCCTTATGGGCGGCGACCATTCCAAAGAGATTGCCTTGCTAGAGCGTCCATCAGATAAAAAAGGTGAAACCCATAACCTATCATCATGGGTTAATGGCAAACAAATCAGCATGGGTGATAGATTTGCAATGCCAGATAATATTACATTTGATGGCTTTGGTAATGCGTGGTTCACCACCGATGGCACACCAGAAAACTTCCCTTGTAATGACGGTATTTATGTCGCCGATACCAATTCACCGGCGCCACGCGTTGTTAAACGCTTCTTGACTGGCCCGATTGGTTGCGAAATTACAGGGCCATTCGTTTCAGAAGATAATAAAACCTTCTTCTGTGGGCTTCAACACATTGGTGGCGCTGATGAGGTTGGTAACGGTTACCGCGCAAAGCAAGCAGTACCGTTTTCAACCTTCCCAAATAAAACATGGCCACGCGATACAATCATTTATGTACGCCGCAAAGATGGTGGAATTGTTGGCACCTAGCCACATAAAACGTGTTTAATAATGCCGTCTTCGCCAATCACAATGCGAAGGCGGTTTTCACGGTAATCCATTGTATAGGCATGCCCTGGTTCTTCAAAGCGAACCTCACCACCAAAGCGCATGGTTTCAAGCACTTTACGATTTTGTCCGACAAGATATTGCAAACTATCGGCATGGCAGGTTGCGCCTGGGTTATGTGGCATAACACCTCCTTCATTTTGCGCCATAACAGGCGCACAAGCACCAAGCATAAGACTGCCACCAAGGGAAAGAATTGCGAATGATAACATAAGATTTTTCATTTAAAGGTGCCTTTCAATTGGATAATTATGCTTGAACCAAATGCTAATCTATCATATTGAAGCTGAATGTCATATTTATCAATGCGCGATTTTATGTCTAACCTTGAAGCACAAGGAAAACTTGTCAGGGTTAGCCAACCTGTTTCAACTGTCCTTGAAATGACCGAAATTTCAACCCGCCTTATCAATAATGGCGGCCCTGCTGTTCTTTATGAAAAACCAATAAAGGCAGACGGTACAATTTCCAAAATTCCGGTTTTAAACAATCTTTTTGGCACTGTTGAGCGCGTGGCGATGGGCGTTACCATGGGCGGCGTTGAACGCCACACCGCAAATGAATTACGTGAAGTTGGTGAATTATTGGCATTTTTACGTGAACCAACGCCTCCATCTAATTTGAAAGAAGCTGTTTCATTATTGCCACTTGCGGGCACAGTTTTATCGATGAAGCCGAAAATGGGCCGTATGTTCGGCAAAGCGCCATGCCAAGAAGTCGTGATTGAGGGGGATGATATCGACCTTGATATGCTTCCAATTCAAACCTGCTGGCCCAATGAACCTGCGCCACTTGTAACGTGGGGGCTATGCGTTACCAAAGGCCCAACCGAGGCACGGGTCGATAGCTATAACCTTGGCATTTACCGTATGCAGCAATTGAATAAGAAACAGCTTATTATGCGCTGGCTGCATCACCGTGGCGGGGCGCAACAATTCCGCCGCTATAAAGAAAAACATAATGAGCCGTTCCCTGTTGCAATTGTATTGGGTGCAGACCCCGGCACAATTTTGGCGGCGGTGACACCTGTTCCCGATACATTAAGTGAATACCAATTTGCGGGGCTTTTGCGCGGCTCAAAGCTAGAGCTGACACCATGTAAAACTGTTCCACTACATGTCCCAGCGCAGGCAGAAATTATTATCGAAGGGCATATTTCATTAACCGAAACCGCCGATGAAGGACCATATGGCGATCATACTGGTTATTATAATTCGGTGGAAAAGTTCCCAGTCTTTACGGTATCGGCAATTACAATGCGCCAAGACCCTATTTATCTTTCAACCCACACCGGTCGCCCACCAGATGAACCAGCAGTTTTGGGTGAGGCATTGAACGAAGTCTTCATCCCACTACTTCAGGCACAATTTCCTGAAATTATTGATTTTTGGCTACCACCCGAAGGATGTTCATATCGTATTGCGGTCATAAGCATGAAAAAGGCCTATGCCGGGCATGCTAAACGCGTGATGATGGGGGCATGGTCATATTTGCGGCAATTCATGTACACGAAATTTATTATCGTGGTTGATGATGACATTAACGCGCGGGATTGGAAAGATGTTATGTGGGCAATTTCAACCCGTATGGATCCGGTTCGCGACACTGTGCGTATTGAAAACACACCAATTGACTATCTTGATTTTGCGTCACCCGTTTCTGGCCTTGGCGGCAAAATTGGTCTTGATGCCACCAATAAAATTGGCAACGAAACCAATCGCGAATGGGGAACCAAAATTTTTATGGAAAAAGACGTCATAGAGGATGTCACCAAAAAATGGGAATCCTTTGGTTTTGGTGTTGACGGCAAACCGATTTGGTAAATTAAGCTTTTGGAATATCGATAAAGCCAGTGAAATCAACCATTCTTTCTGGCAATAAATCGTCAAAAGTTTCTTTAACCATTTTCATAGCTCTGACAATTGCGCCAGCCGCACCGGCAATTAATACAAATGCCATCATGACAAATAATATTGTGGTCATCTCTCTTCCCCTTATGAACCCTTTATGGGTTTTGTTATATAAGGGTAGGCTAACATATTATTATGATAGTACGATTACGACATTAGTTGCAATTTTAAATATATTGGTATTTTCGACCCTAAAATCAGTAATCGGGCTAGATTTTAGAAATAAAAGTGGCATTTAGGATACATGCAAAACTCACAAACCAATCAAACCGCAAAACAATTATTTGACGCAACAGAATATCTTTTAAAAAAGGCAAAAGAACTTGGGGCAGAACATGCCGATTGCGCGTGTAACGCATCGCAAAGTTTGGGCATAAGTGTTCGCCTTGGTGAATTAGAAAATGTTGAACGCGAAGAAAGCCTTGCGGCTGGTTTACGGGTTATTATCGGCAAGAAACAAGCGGGTGCATCAACTTCTGCACTTACTAAAAATGCGCTTGATGAATTGGCAACCCGCGTTGTCGCTATGGCCAAAATGGCTGCCGAAGATAAATATTGCACTTTGCCAGATAAGGACTTGATGGCAAGCGAAATCATCGACCTTAAAATGCGCGATGAAACTGCACCAGATATTAATTATCTTGAAAAAATTGCCCTTGAATGTGAAGCGGGCGCCCAAAGTATAAAAGGAATTTCGAACACTGCGGGGTGTGGCTCACAATGGGGTTCATCCGATGTGGTTTATGGTTCAAGCAATGGCTTTATTGGTGGATATGGTGGCACATCTTGGGGGCTTGGAATTGCGGCAATCGCCCAAGATGGCGATGATATGGAACGTGATTACGAATCAACCTCCACCCGTTTTTTGAAAACTCTCGAAAATGCCCGCGAAATTGGTGAAAAGGCGGGGCATAAAACCGTTGCGCGCCTTGGTTCTAAAAAAATGGCTTCGACCAAGGCACCGGTTATTTTGCATACACGTGTTGCCCGCTCTATGCTTGGACTTTTGATTTCGGCAATTTCTGGTTCTTCTGTCGCGCGTGGGGTTTCCTTCCTACGTGATGCACTTGAAACCCAAATTTTCCCTGAAAACATCACTATTTATGACGATCCACTTCTTATTGGTGGCTGGGGATCGCGCCCATTTGACGGTGAAGGCGTAAAGGTTTCAAAACAAGAAATTATTCAAAACGGTGTCCTAACCTCTTGGTTATTAAATTCATCTGCCGCATTGCAACTTGGTCTTAAAACCAATGGTCATGCGTCAATGAACCCTGGCGGTTCGCCGGGGGTTGGGGTTTCAAACTTTATATTGCCACCGACCAACCAAAGCCTTGATGATTTAATCAAGCAGGCAGGAAATGGTCTTTTGGTTACTGAGGCAATGTCGCCATCTTTTAACCCAAATAATGGCGATTATTCGGTTGGTGTTTCTGGCTTTGAGATTGTTAATGGCCAAAAAACTGGGCCAGTTTCTGAAATTACCATTGCTGGCAATGTTAAAGACATTTTCAAAACTATAATTGCCGCCGATGATAATGAACATAAATCATCCATTGATTGCCCGAGCCTTTTGATACCAACAATGACGATTGCGGGTGCATAATGACCAATAGCCTTGATGAAGATATGAAAATTACAATCAAGGCAGTTCGGGGTGCATCCGAAATTATTTTATCATATTTTAAAACCGATTATGAAATTCGCGATAAATCACCCAACAACCCGGTAACAGCGGCGGATTTGGCAACTGATAAATTCTTAAAGACCGCACTTTTGGCTGCGCGCCCTGAATATGGCTGGTTATCTGAAGAAGAAATTGACGATGGAACGCGCCACCACGCAAAAAGAACTTGGTTTGTTGACCCCATTGATGGCACACGCGCCTTTATAAAAGGCCTACCCCACTTTTCGATTTCAATTGCGCTGGTGGAAAAAAAACAACCTGTTCTGGGTGTGATTTATAACCCTGTTACAGAAGAATTATTCACCGCTATCAAGGGAAATGGCGCATTTAAAAATGGTGTACCAATAAAAGTCTCGCAAACCAATGAATTGGAAAATGCCCGTATGTTGGGTGCGGCGCATATGTTCCAAAGCAAATTGTGGCAGCGCGAATGGCCAATTATGCAAATCAATCAGCGTAACTCAATCGCTTACCGAATGGCATTAATTGCCAGTGGTGAATTTGATTGCGCAATTGCCACCACATCAAAAAATGATTGGGACTTGGCGGCGGGGACATTGATATTAAATGAGGCCGGCGGCTTTGCCACCGATCATTTGGGACAAGCATTTGTTTTTAATGAAACTTTGAAACAAAGAAGCCTGCTTGCATGTTGTCAAGGTCTTAAAAATGAACTTTTGGCAAGACTTGCCCACATAAAATAAATTTAATTTAGATGTAATAATTGTAATCTAGATGGCGTAAATTTAATTCGGAAATCTTGAAATTTCATGGCTTAATTTATTTGCGGATGGCACTTTGCCGCCCGTGATCATTTCAAATAAATTGAGAGATATTATGAAAAAACATACTTCAGGCATTTTATTACTAGCTGCATTTACAACAACGGCCATGTTTTCAAATGCCTTTGCCCAAACAACACCACCAACACCACCGACATCGGAAACACCTGTTGTGACTGATGTGGTGCCGCCTGCACAGCCTATGCCTGCAGACTGTCCAGTGATGAAAGACGGGCAAATGCCACCCCATGATGGCATGATGATGCCACCGCCAAAAGAGAAAAAAGGTCTATTTGGCAAGAAAAAACCGCCAAAACCACCAGAATTTAAAGACGGGCAAATGCCACCACCACCGCCAGAGGGCTGTATGCCGCCACCGCCACCTGTTGAAGGCACAGTTCCACCAGCCCCACCGGCCCCAACAGCAGAGCCACAAAAACCAATGTAAATCAACAATATAAATTGAATAAATTCAAACTTGTCATACCGGAATTTCCGAAAGAAATATCCGGTATCTTTTTGTTTTCTAACTAGATACCGGACATTTTTTCAATGAAAAAATTCCGGTATGACATACCCCGCCCTACATAACGCCGGCATCAATCCATGCCTGTTTGGGCCAACGTTTATGAACCCAAAACCATTGTTCCGGCGCTTCACGAATTTTTTCTTCGATAAAGCGATTAATATTATCAACTTCTTTTTGTAAAATCGTGTCTAATGGCGCGCTATAATCCAATAAAATTGGTTCTTGGACATCAACTTCAAAATTTGCGCCGCCAAGACGCTTGACTGTCATGGTTTGGATTGGGGTTTTAAAGCGATGTGCAAGGCGAACTGCGGCATCATTGGTCATGCAATTATGACCAAATAGGGGGGAATTAATCCCCATATTGTATTTTTGATCGTTCATCATGGCTATCGAACCACCACGGGCAAGAATACGCATCAAACGCATGCCGCCCTCACGCCCTTTGGGTGCGAAAAGCGTTACACCATATGCCGCGCGCGCATCGCGGATGATTTTATCAACTTCTGGATTATTCATTTCGCGATAGGTTATTTCACAATCAACCCCGCGCTGAACAATTACCGCCGGCATAACTTCCCAATTTGAAAAATGCCCCGATGCAAAGACCGCACCCTTGCCAGGTTCAAGATAGGCATCAAGGCGATCAAGATTTTTGATATTTACCCGTGAATTTTCCTGAAAATAGCCAAATTCACCCAGATGTGGTAATTCCCCAGCAATACGACCCAAATTATCCCACATTGCGTCAAGAAGTTCTTTTTCTTCGGCCGCACCAATATTAGGGAAGCACATACGAATATTGCGGATTGCGGTTTTTTGCGTACTTGAAAATTTACCAAATTTGCGCGCAATATTTGAACCCAGATTTGACGCCGCATCAATATCCATTTTTTTGAACTTATACCAATAAGTTTTGAATGCGGCCGCCTCTGCGGAAGAAAGAATATTATCAAAAAACTTTTTCATGAAGTTGCTTTTATCACATCTTTGGCAAGAGGTTTAGAATTTCTGACACATCGCCATCGTTCTCAAATTCCAATTTGATTTCAAGGGTTTCAATGTCTGATTTTTGCTGTGCAGAAAGCCTTATTAGGTCTTTTTCGGTGGTAATTAATTTCGCACCCATTTCTTTAGCGCGGGTTTTGAGGTGTGAAATTTCATCATCAGTAAAAAAATGATGGTCGGCAAATGGAATTAAATCAACCACATCGATCCCAACATCTTTTAATGAATCACCAAATTTGTCGGGGCGACCAATGCCACAAAATGCCAAATATTTCCCCGAAAATTGCTTTTTTACCGGTACAATCTTGGCAAATAGAGTTTTTATATCAAACCCGCCCAACGTCTCTTCAAAAAGTGCCTTATCGCCGACCCAAACAACAATGTCTGCGCGCTTTAAACCAACTTCTGGTTTCTCACGAAGTGGACCAGCAGGGCAAATAAAGCCATTGCCAAAACCAACACCACCATCAATAAGGATAATTGATACATCTTTCTTAAGCGCAGGGTTTTGATGGGCATCATCAAGAATTATTGCCTTTGCGCCATTTTGCACCGCAAGATTTGCCGCCGCAACCCTATCCTTACCAATTACCACCTGATGCTTTGCCGCAAGCATTAAAGGTTCATCACCAACATCTTTGGCAGTATGAATTTGTGGATTTACAACAATTGCATCTATTACAGAACCACCATAGCCGCGTGAAACAATAAATGCCCCGGGTAATGAATTTGCCAATAAATCCGCCATTGGGGTTTTACCAGTTCCACCAAGCGTAAGATTACCGATTGATATTACCGGAATATCCAATTGCACATATTTGGTTTTCAACAGCTTCTTTTGCGTAAAATAATCATAGACCCACGAAAGCGGCACAAGCAAAGTGCGCAATACGAATGCCGCATCACGCCCCTCTTTTATGTTCCAAAATGATGGTGCTTTCATATGTTACCACCTGTAACAAGATTTAAAACATCGCCTAAAACTTCATCGTAAATCGACTGGCTTGATTTAAGATAATTTTGCGCACGTATATTCATTGCGGCAATTTCTTTTTTATCAAATATTAAATCCGCAAGCTTCATTGCAATTTGTTGTGATGATGGATCATAAATCATCGACGCCGCAGAAATATTTTCAAGATCTTTGTAAATATCCGCAAAATTATGAACATAAATCCCGCTTAGAATCGCACTCCCGATTTGTGCAGGTTCAATTGGATTATGTCCACCAATACCACGTATCAAAGAACCGCAAACCAATGAAACCGGTGCAAGGCGATATGCATTCGCTAATTCCCCCATTGTATCCCAAAAATATACATCTATTTCAGGCGCAGGGAGTTGTTTCATGCTGCGGCGTGCGGTTTTAAAGCCGTTCTTTTGCGCCATTAAAATTATGCCTTCGGTGCGTTCAATATGGCGCGGTGCAAGAATTAAAAGCGGTTTCTTACCAGTTAATGACAAAACTTCATGTGATTTTAGAATGATTTCATCCTCACCAATATGGGTGGATGCCGCAAGCCATACTGGGCGCTCTTTCATTAATGGCAAAAACTCATTGACAAGTGCATCATCAATTTTATGCGGTGCCGCAGCGGATTTAAGGTTTCCAACCTTTATATTTCTAACGAAGCCGAATTCATTAATCGCATCGGCACTTATGGTATTTGCCGCGTGGACATATTTAAAAGTCGTGAATAGCTTTTTGCTTAAAGCGCCATATGCCAGCCAATTACGAATAGTTTTTGCTGTCATACGGGCATTAAGAAGGGCGGTTGGAATTTTGCGTTCAGATAATTCCAAAAGCATATTAATCCAGATTTCACCCTCTAAAAAAATTGCCGTATCGGGTTGCCAATGGTTTAAAAACGCATTCACAAATTGCTTTTTATCAAATGGGAAAAATTGGTGAATATCCCCCGCCCCCATTCTTTTTGCAATTATTTCGGCGGCGGTTTGGGTTTGTGAAGTGAATAGGAATTTTAATTCTGGGTTTTTAAGTCGTAATTGTGCCGCCAAATCTAGGCCAATCATGGTTTCACCGACACTTGCACCATGAAACCAAATCAATTTGCCATTAGGGCGTGGAATTAATGATATTCCAAAACGCTCTTGAATTCGTGCAGCATCTTCTTTTCCGGCCTTAATGCGTTTATTAAGTATCGAATTCAAAAACAACGACACAAAATTTATCGCAAAATTATAAATGCCCAACAGCAATTTTACCGGTAAAAGCCCCAGCATTCCTAAACCTTTTCAGTTTCACGCATGATTGGTGCAGCAGGTTCAATTCGTTCCCCGCCCATTAATTCATCGGCCTCTTGTTGAAGGTTTATTAGCGCAGTTTCAATCGTTAAACGTGCTGCTTCATAGGCATCTTCATCATTGCCATCAACAAAAACCGGTGCACCAAACATAATGACACCTTTTGAAAACAATGGCGGGATAACAAAGCGATCCCAACTTTTAAGATGGATTGAATTTTTAACCGAAAGCGCAAGCGGAATCATTGGTGCTTTTGCTGATTTGGCAATACGAATTGCCCCAGGTTGAAAGCGCATACGTGGCCCTTTTGGTCCATCTGGGGTTATTATTGCAATATTTCCGCTTTTTGCGACATTTATCATATCACGAACCGCCGCAAGTGCGCCCTTATTATCAATCACATCGCCTTTGCGTTTTGCCGATGAACCACGAATTACATTGCGGCCAATAATCTCTGTCGCCCTTGCCACAAACTCCCCGTCCTTTGACATTGAAATGAGCATATAAACAGTTTGCGGATCTTTTAACGGCCAAAAAGAATGGGCAAGCATGATTCGCGAATGCCAGTAATTTACAATCATACCTTTGTTTTGTTCACGATAAGGGGCAATATTTTCAAGCCCAAGATATTCCCATCGTGTAGTTCTGCGCACAAGAACCATATATGCCGCAATTATATAGGCAAATAATGTCTGAATAAATTTGGATCGTATGATTTTCTTTAACATAATTTGGTAAATAGCAATTGTTGCACAAATATGCGAGTGTTCCTTGCAACATTACTCATAATGCTGCATTTAGGCAGTTTAGCCAAGCAGAAAAAGGTTTTGGTAATTGGCAAAATACGAACTTGATACGATTGACGGTTATAACGCTGCATGGAAGGATTATTGGTGGAAAGACCATGCCTTTCTTCGCAAGAATTTTGACAATGCACACCAAATTGGTCCTGATGTTTGGCGGTCTAATCAACCATCGCCCGATAAAATCGCCTATTGGAAACAAAAAGGCATAAAAACCATATTTAACCTGCGCGGTGATACGGATTCTTGTTTTACACATCTTGAAAAACACGCATGCAAAAAACTTGGCATTGATTTACGTTTTTTCAAGGTTGAAAGTCGTGGCGCGCCCGACCCCGTAATTATGCATGCAATGTATGATGCTTTTAAAGAAGCTGAATATCCGATATTATTACATTGTAAATCAGGTGCAGACCGCGCCGGATTTACCGCAGTATTTTATAAATTTTTAATTGAAGGTGTACCGCTTGAAGAAGCGCGCCAACAATTAAACATTAAATACCTTCATATATCTGCCGGAAAAACTGGCATTCTGGGTTATTTTTGGGATGAATTTGACAAAGCCAATAAAGAAACCGGAATCGAGTTTTGGGATTGGGTTGATAATGTATATGACCGTGACAAATTGAAAGCCAGTTTCAAACCTACTAAATGGGGAAATTGGATAGTCGATACTTTTCTACATAGAGAGTAATTTTTTAAAACAAATTGAAAGCAAACCAAATTTTTAAGGGGAAAAACAAATGGCTGCAAACAAACAATTATTACACCTCGTAATTGGCGGTGAACTAAACGACCTTGAAGGTACTGTTTTCCGCAATCCAGCAGAGATTGATTTTGTTGGTGCTTATTCAAACTATGCCGATGCCAAAGAAGCATGGAAATCAGCGGCACAACGCACTGTTGACAACGCACATATGCGTTATTTCGTTATTCACGCCCACCGTCTTATCGACCCGAATGGCGCGAATATCTGTGATGAGGATTAATTAGTAATTTAAATGCCTTCCCAACCCACCAAACAACAAAATCCGCTATTACGATTCTGGAACGGCTGGTTAAAACATCAAACTCCGACATTAATTCTGGCGGCAATTATGATGATAATTGTTGCCATTTCTGTTAATGCGCAGGCGTTGATGGTTGGGATTGTGGCCGATGCATTGGCAAACCTTCGCGATAATCCAAACAAGGTCATCAAGTTTGGTGTTACCGCGAAGCAGGCCGCCGCAATAATTCCATATGCAATTGTTATTGTATCTTTATTGCGTGGTATTGGTTGGTATGTTTCAAACGTTGCAACCAATGTTGCATCAATGAAGGCGACAACCGATTTACAATCGGATTTATTTTCAAAAATCCTTACCCTTGATTATTCACGGATTATCAAAGAACAATCAGGCGCATTCTCTGCCCGCTTTTTAAATGATATTAACGCAATCCGCGAAGCAACATTAAAAGTTGCCAATAGCTTTGTACGCGAAACCTTCACCCTTATATTTACTTTATTCATGATGGTGAACGCCGATTGGCAATTGGCAATTATCACCTTGATATTGCTGCCAATTGCGTATTTCCCTGTCAGTATAATCGGTAAAAAAATCAGAAAATCTGCCGCTGTTGCGCAAGGACAGGCAAGCCAACTTTCGGGCGTTATTGAAGAAAGCCTTGGGGGTATTCGCCTTGTAAAAACCTATTCTATGGAAGACATTGAATCGGCAAGGGTTACCAAGTCGCTTTTACATAGAATGCAACTGGTTCTAAAAGTAATTGAACAACGCGGTCGCCTGCTACCAATTCTTGAAATCCTTGGTGGCATAGCCGTTGCATCGGTTATTGCCTTTGCAACGTATCGAATTTCGACCGGACAATCCACGGTTGGCAACCTACTTACCTTTATTGTTTCGCTTATCAATGCGTCGGCATCTTTGCGGACTTTTGGCGATATGAATAACCAGCTTCAAGAAGGGGTCGCCGCATTAAACCGTTTTTATGAAATTCTTGATGAAAAGCCGAATATCAAAAACAAAGACAATGCAATCAAAATTGATAGGGTTGTTGGAAATATCAAATTTGAAGATGTTTTCTTTAAAGTTGGTGACAACGAAATCCTAAAAGGGATAAGTTTTTCGGTTAAGGCAGGTAAGAAAATCGCATTGGTTGGTGCATCGGGCGCGGGTAAATCGACAATCATAAACCTTTTACCACGTTTATTTGATGTTACCTCTGGCAAGATATTAGTCGATGATTACGATATTCGCGATCTTGACCTTCTATGCCTACGCAATCAAATTGCCCTAGTTTCACAGGATGCAGTTTTATTTGAAACTACTATCGCCGAGAATGTATGCTTTGGCGCTGGACAAAAAAGTGAAGCAGAGATCATTGCGGCATTACAAGATGCGGCATGTGATTTTGTTTTCAAACTTCCAGACGGCATCAATTCAATGGTTGCGCCGCGCGGTTCAAATTTTTCGGGTGGGGAGAAACAACGGCTTTCAATTGCCCGTGCAATATTGCGCAACTCCCCAATTCTTCTACTTGATGAGCCGACAAGCGCACTTGATAGTGAAAATGAAGCGAAAATTGCGCATACTCTTGATAAATTTTGCGAAAACCGTACTACTTTGGTGGTCGCACACCGCCTATCAACCGTAAGAAATGCCGATACGATTATGGTTATGCAACAAGGTAATATTGTTGAATCTGGTACGCATAATGAATTGATTGACAAGGGTGGCATTTATTCCGAGCTTGCAAAACTGCAACTGAATTAACGACCAATAATCGCCATTATAACACCGGCAACAATGAGGGCGATTGCTATAATCTTGCTAAAAGCTAGTTTTTCCTTAAACTTTAGCCATCCCATAAGGATTGAAACCGGCATCTCAATAATCAAATTTACCACGCGAACAATTGCCGCCGGCATTAAACCAAGTGCCACAAACCAAAGAATTGATCCACTTGCCCCCGCCCAACCGGCATTAAGCGATGATTTCCAATCACCAAGCGCCATTTTTAATTGCCGTCTTTGCAACATAAACATTATAGCGCCCAAAAATATTGTCTGCATCAACTGAACAATAAGCACGGTTATAATGCTTGAATAGAAATTGGAGTTATGTTCAACCAAATTAACTGCAACACGGTAAGAATTGGTAGAAATCGCAAATAGCCCGCCCGATAATATCCCATATGCAGCCGCAATTGATGCGTCTTTCCAATCAAGTTTTTTTAAATCAGCCCCTTTGCCACCGCCTTTGGGTAATGACGCGATAATTATGCCAATTGTTGATATTATTATCCCAAACCATGCCCATATTTTTAGATGGTCTCCTAAAAAGGCAACCCCATAAAGCGCCGTAAGAATCACTGATGAATTGTTGAATGTTATGCCAATCGCGAAACTTGACCGTTCCATTGATGCCAATAACGCCGCCGTTGCCACAACCTGTGCCACGGCTCCCGTAAAACACATAAGATAATAATAAGTGCCAACATTAAGTGTGAATGAACCACGAAGGAATATAACCACCAATAATGCCAAAAATGTTATTGGCACACCAAAGGCAAAACGAACCCAGGTTCCGGCCCAAACGCCGGCTTTTTGGGTTAATTCTCTTTGAAATGAATTTCTGAGTGTTTGTAATAGAGACGCAACAAGCGTGATTAAAATCCACATTTGTCGTCTAATATCATTTGTTGATTAATATGCAATCGAAAAACTATATGGCAATTTATTTGCCTATTACATCAAAATATGCCTGACAAGTGCTTAAAAAACTTGCCCAAATTGCAATAATCTGTTGAGTTCAGGGCAATTAGCAAAATTAATTATTTGCCCATTTGGGGGAGTTTGAAAGTATGATTGTTATTATCATCGGATTAATTATTACCATCCTGACGGCGATACCCGTATTCATTCAGATGCGACATCATCCGCGTGGCCTTGTAATTTGTTTCATGGCAGAGATGTGGGAACGCTTTTCATATTATGGGATGCGCGCACTTCTAATTTATTATGTTACCACCCATTTCCTTTTCCCTGATGCGCGCGCGAATGAGCAATATTCATCTTACACGACCTTGGTTTATTTATTGCCATTGGTTGGTGGGGTTTTGGCGGACAGATATCTTGGCACACGTAAAGCCATTATTTTTGGTGCTTTATTATTGGTTGCCGGACACTTTTCAATGGCGTTTGAAGGAAAACCAAATCAGCAGACCCTTGAATATAAAGGTCAAACTTATGAGTTTGTTAAAAACGAAAAAGACAAATCCTCAGAACGTAAGCTAATTCAAATTGGCGATAAGCAATATGAATATAAAGCTGGTGGCGAAGGCGCAATTGAAATTGTTGGCTTGCCATCTGATGCACCTATTCCGGCAAAAATTGAAAAGTCTGAATATAAACTTGGCGTTAAAAGCGCTACTCCATGGGCTGAAAAAGTCTTTTATCTTGCAATTTCGCTTATCATCATGGGCGTAGGCTTCTTAAAGGCAAACATTTCATCAATTGTTGGACAGCTTTATAAGGATAAAGATCCACGCCGTGATGCGGGCTTCCAGCTTTATTATTTTGGTATCAACCTTGGCGCATTCTGGGCGACAATCCTGTGCGGATATTTGGGTCAGAATGTCGGCTGGTGGGCTGGTTTTGGGCTTGCCGGTGTCGGTATGTTAGCCGGTCTATTATTCTTTGTTCTTGGCCAGCCACTACTTGAAGGCAAAGGCATGCCTCCTTCACCTGAAAAACTTAAAGAAAAAGTTTTCGGTGTAGTTTCAGTCGAGAAATTCATTTATATTTGTGCCTTTATCGGCCTGCCTGTGGTATGGCTTTTGGTGCAAAATAACAAAGCGGTTGGTTATGGTCTTGGTATCGGTTCATTAGCGGTGCTTGGCTATGTATTCTATACAATGTTTACCAAATTAAGCCGTGAAGAAAACTTCCGCCTTGGTCTTGCTTTGTTGCTTACTGCTGGTTCGGTTGTATTCTTTACCTTGTTTGAACAAGCAGGCTCTTCTCTTAGCTTGTTTGCAGAGCGTAATACCAACCTTAATATCCTGCCGTCTCCGATAACAATTGCGTTGATGGGCAAACAATTTGTTTTTGCTTCGGCTGAACAATTCAAAGCATTACAAGGTTTGGTAAATCCAGTTTGGATTGATACAGAAATCACTGCGGCACAGACACAAAGTTTCAACGCAGGTTTCATCTTGATTTTTGCACCAATTTTCTCTGCAATTTTCACTTATCTTGGAACCCATAGAATTGACCCTGATCCGGTTAAAAAGTTTTCATTTGGCTTGTTAAACGTTGGTTTTGGTTTCCTTATACTTGTTTGGTTTGCAGGAAGTGCAGATAGCGCGTTTAGAATGCCGCTAATCTTCTTATTCTTGACTTATTTGTTCCACACTTGGGGCGAATTGGCATTGTCACCGGTTGGCTTGTCACAACAAACCAAACTTTCGCCACCATTCCTTATTTCAACCATGATGGCGATTTGGTTCCTTGGTTCTGCGGCGGCGCAGTTTGTTGCCGGCATTATTGCGAAATTGGCGGCAACCGAAACCGTTGGCGGTGAAGTTCTTGACCCACAAGCGGCACTTCAGACCTCATTGAAAACATTCAATCTAATTGGTTGGTGGGGTATTGGCATTGGTGTTGGCTTCTTTATCCTTTCATTCTTTGTAAGAAAGTGGGATTTTGGTGCAAACGACACCACTAGCGAATAGTTAAGACGCAACAAAAAAGCCCCGCAGCATAAAACTGCGGGGCTTTTTTTGTGCTTTAATAAACCTATTGTGGGTTTACGTTATATGCCGCCAATGTTGCCGCCATAACAATCTCTGAAACCGGCGCGCCAAGTGGGCAGATTTGTACAGATGCCTTAAGACCAGCAATCATTGGGCCAAGCACCATTGCCTCACCCAATACTTCAACCAATTTAGTTGCAATATGCGCAGAGTGAATAGCAGGCATAACCAATACGTTCGCAGGACCAGTAAGGCGTGAGAATGGGTAAAGTTTACGACCATCTTCTTCAAGTGCGACCTCTGGCGACATTTCACCTTCATATTCAAAGTCAATGTCATCACGGCCATCAAGAATGGCAACCGCATCGCGACATTTTGCCGAACGTTCACCCATTGGGCGGCCGAATGTAGAGAATGCAAGGAAGGCCACACGTGGTGTATAACCAAGACGTTTGGCAACACCCGCCGCCTGAACCGCGATTTGTGCCAAATCTTCGGCTTCTGGCATTTCGCAAACCGATGTATCGGCAATAAACAAAGTACGGTTTTTAGCAATAAGCATTGAAACGCCAATTGCGCGCTGCTTACGATTTACGTCAATCGCGCGTTTAACCTCGTTTAGGGATTGCGTACCAGTACGGGTTACACCAGTTACAAGACCGTCGGCATCACCCATTGCCAGCATACAAGCACCGAAAATGTTACGGTCATTATTAACCATGCGCTGACAATCACGCAACAAATAACCATTACGTTGCAAGCGTTTGTACAAGAATTCAGTATATTCAAGATTCTTATCGCTTAGTTTGGCATTATGAATCGCAATTTCATAATTTGGATCAATACCCAAAAGATTCATATTGCGTTTAATCAAATCTTCACGACCAATAAGAATGGCTTTACCAAGGTTAAGCTGTTGGAACTGGACCGCCGCACGAATAACCGCCGCATCTTCACCTTCACAGAATACGATGGTTTTTGGTTTCGCACGCACCGAGTTTTGTAAACCTTGTAAAAACGATGCCGATGGGTCAAGCCTTTGGGCAAGTGACGATTTATACGCATCCATATCTTCAATTGGTTTACGCGCCACACCAGAATCCATTGCCGCCTGTGCAACCGCCGGCGGAACATTGGAAATAAGACGCGGGTCAAAAGGTGTTGGAATAATATAATCGCGACCAAATTTAAGCTGACGACCATGATATGCCGCCATAACCTCGTCTGGAACATCTTCACGTGCCAATGCAGCAAGTGCTTTTGCGGCGGCAACCTTCATTTCCTCATTGATGGTGCGCGCACGAACATCCAAAGCACCACGGAAAATATATGGGAAGCCAAGAACGTTATTCACCTGATTATCATAATCAGAACGTCCGGTCGCGATAATTGCGTCATCACGAACTTCTTTGATTTCCTCTGGCGTAATTTCAGGATCAGGGTTCGCCATTGCAAAGATAATTGGATTTGGCGCCATTGATGCCACCATTTCCTTGGTAACCGCACCTTTTGCGGATAGACCCAAGAAAGCATCCGCACCCTGCATCGCTTCGGCAAGTGTACGTTTGTCAGTATTAATTGCGTGCGCAGATTTAAATTGATCCATACCAGAAGTACGACCGGCATAAACCACACCATCGCGGTCACAAACGATTACGTTTTCATGCTTTACGCCAAGGCTTTTAATTAGTGATATACAAGAAAGACCCGCTGCACCTGCACCAGAAACCGCAACTTTGATATCTTCTAAACGGCGACCAGTAACCTCACAGGCGTTAATAAGGCCAGCAGCAGCAATAATCGCAGTACCATGTTGGTCATCGTGGAAAACCGGAATATCGCACATTTCTTTAAGACGGCTTTCGATAATAAAACACTCCGGTGATTTAATATCTTCAAGATTTATGCCGCCAAAGGTGCAAGAAATATTTTTTACGGTTGAAATAAGTTGTTCGGGGTCAAGCGTATCAACCTCGATATCGATGGAATCAATATCGGCAAAACGTTTGAATAAAACTGATTTACCTTCCATAACTGGTTTTGATGCCAATGCACCAAGGTTGCCAAGGCCCAAAATCGCCGTGCCATTTGAAATAACCGCAACCATATTACCTTTTGAGGTATAATCATAAGACAGGTCTTTATCTTCAGCAATTTTTAAGACCGGCACTGCCACACCTGGCGAATAAGCAAGCGATAAATCACGCTGCGTAGCCATAGGTTTTGAAGGTGTGATAGATATTTTACCCGGCACCGGATATTTGTGAAAATCTAACGCTTCTTGATCCGTAAAGGATTTTTTTTCAGTTTCCATTATTTATGACCTGCCCAGTTATTGTCATGAATTTTTGAATTACCATAGCAGTAATTCAACCAATTGGTATCAGGCTTTAAGACGTTTGAAAACTAAAATCTACCCCTTTTGTTATTATACTAGGTCATAATTTTGCGGAAGCGTTTGCTTTTTACAGCTATCAGGCAATTTTTTTGCGCTGCAACATAACCTCAGGTGCTGCATCATCCGAAAGAATTGCAAGATCGCCCCATGAACGCGCCCATGTTGCAAGGGTCGGCAAAACAGGCTGACGAATTTCAAGGTCAATAAACAAATTGTCCATTTGTTTTACATCTTCGTCTTCAACAGCAATTTTTACAGAATCTGTGAACACATCAAAGTTTCTGGTTGCCCAAAAAACCATGTTTCTAAAATTACTGGCGTGACTAATGGCACCAATCACATAAAGGCCAGACAAAACATAAGACCAAATCTTTCCAGAGCGGCGCGCCGTTTTTTCAATGTATAATTTATGGCCGCCTTGGCGTAGGTATTCAATATAATGATATACGCAATATAATTGTTTTTGCTCTAAGGTTAGTATTGCGGTTTCACCTTTATGTGATGCAGCATAGTTTTCAATCCATGCCGTCATCTCTTTTAGTAGGGCTTCGGCATTTTCTGGTTCTGCTGATTTATCAAATGTGCTTTTACGAACCCAAATTTGGGTTTCGCCCAACCCCGTCCCGGAGTTTTCCATATTATCATTTGAATTTTCACTATGTCTTTTACCAAACGCCGTCAACATTTTGCCCCGTTTATAATTTGAACCTCAATTACCCTAATAATAATGGGATTATGTTGATAATAATTTACATATAAACAGCAAATCAGAGCCGATATATTTACCAAATATATAGCTTAACAATTTGATTATTTTGGATAAAATTTTATAATAACAGCTGGCATTAAAAGCCATAATAAGGGCGCAATTTAAATATATACAACAAAAGATGCAAAACTTATTGAAAATTTAGTTTTTGCACACAATATATAGGCATTATAATTATTTAAAGCTCTTAAGGTTTTTAAGAAAAGGGAAATGAAATGAGTGAATTTAACGAAGCCCAATATCGTAATCCGGCGGCATCGATGGATATGTCGGTTGACCAAGGACTTCGTAGCTTTATGCTTGGGGTCTATAATAAAATGGCGCTAGGGCTTTTGTGGTCTGCGGTGCTTGCATATGTTACCTCGGTTCCACCGATTGCCAACATGCTTTATGTTATTGATCCAAATTCTGGTGCTCTTGCTGGCTATACTGGTTTGGGTTGGGTTGTTGCATTTGCGCCATTAGTTGTAATCCTTGGCTCAAGCTTCATGATGAAAAACCCATCTAAAACTGGTGCAAACCTTTTATATTGGGGTATTGTTACATTAATTGGTGCCGGCCTTGGTGCATGGGTGCTTTTATATACTAGCAGCTCTTTGGCACTAACCTTCTTGGTAACTGCATCGGCATTTGGCGCACTTAGCTTGTTTGGCTATACCACCAAAAAAGACATGACTGGTTTTGGTTCATTCCTTATCATGGCGGTTTGGGGTCTTATCGCAGGCTTTTTGGTCAATATGTTCCTAAAAAGCGGCCCAATGGATTTAATCCTTTCTGGTGCAGGTGTTTTGATTTTCTCAGGCTTGATTGCTTTTGAAACCCAAAAATTGAAATATACCTATTACGCAATTGGCGGTGACGAAACCCAGCTTTCAGTTGCCACAAGCTATGGCGCATTAAACCTATATATTTCTTTCATTAACTTGTTCCAAATGCTTTTGCGTTTCTTGGGCGACAGAAGATAATATTGAATTAGATATAATAACGTGAAATAAGGGCGGTAATCACCGCCCTTTTTTGTTGAGATAATGGCAATAGAAACTGAAACCGAATTAGATGATTTTGAAGGGGAAGAAATTCTTGCCCCCGCTGAAACGCATCAAATTATTTCTGAAAGCGGTGATATCGGCACAAGGCTTGATAAGTTTTTGGCGGAAAAACTTCCGCTTTTGTCGCGTTCACGCATCAAACAATTGGTCGAAAAAGGCTTGGTATCAATTGGCGGGCGATTGGAAACCAATGTCTCCGCCAAAGTTAAAGCCGAGGGGCTAATATATGACATCAAAGTCCCTGCACCCACTCATTCGGAAACTGATCCAGAGCCTGAGAATATCCCGCTAAAAATCCTATTCGAAGATGCCCATGTTTTGGTGATTGATAAACCGGCGGGGTTATCTGTTCACCCTGCGCCCGGCAATTGGACGGGAACTTTGGTCAATGCCGTGCTATATCATTGTGGTGAGGATTTAAAGCAAATTGGTGCGATGGGTCGCCCAGGTATCGTGCATAGACTTGATAAAGATACATCGGGTGTGATGGTGGTTTGCAAATCTGCCCTTGCCATGACCTCTTTGGGTCATCAATTTCAAAAGCGCACCACCGACCGTCTTTATCATGCCTTTGTGGTTGGCGCGCCAAAATCCCCGTGGGGCAAAGATGGCTATATTAATGCCCGCCTTGCCCGCGATTCCAAAGATAGAAAACGCATGGCGGTTATTGATAATGATGCCACAATCGGGCGAAGTGCTGCAACCAATTACCGCACACTAAAAACCTTTGGGCGCGATAAAAATGGCAAACCAATTGCCAGCCTTATTGAATGTAAATTAGAAACCGGACGCACCCACCAAGTGCGGGTGCATATGAAACATATTGGCTGCGCACTTATTGGCGATTTGGTTTATGGTGATAATAATTCAGGGCGCAATCTTTTAAAAACAATGCCTGAAGAAGCACGCATTACCCGCCAAGCCCTTCATGCCAAAACCCTTGCCTTTACACATCCGGTTACGAGCGAAAGATTGAGTTTTGAGAGTGAATATCCGGAAGATATGGATGAGCTATATTCATTCGTAAAAAGCTTATAAATGAACAATTGAACCCAAAAACTGCACCGCGTTTTTGAAGGCATGAAATTTCGACACCCCATAAACACGAAAATCTGTAAACAAATCGGTTATGTTTAGTTCGCAATAATATGGCGTGGAAATGGTTTCGTCAGTGAGTTTATCATTATTTAAGCCAATTTTGAAAACACATTCATGAGGCAACTTTTTATTGTTTTGCGGCAGGAAAAAACCACTTCCCGATATTTGTGCGGTGCAATTTTCTATATCTGCCATTCTATCAATAAAATTGATAGCTTCGATTAGGCATGCCAAATAATCAATTTGGTGAATATGAAAATCGATTTCACCGCTATCGTCTTTTTGGGTAATTTTTAGTGCAGGAAAACCATTTTTTTTATATTCATCATTAAAGACGAAACTATAACTTACAAATTCGTTTTCACGCTCTTTATAATTTCCGCTTGCCTGAAAGGTTGTTTCTATCATTTTCCCACCCCTTGCAAACAAAACATAAACAACCTTAATGAGAAATCAATTAAAATAACCATTATTTTAAATTTATACTTGATGCGTATAGCATAAATTACACAAGAGCTTTTCAAGATATAATTCCTGCAATCACCATCATTACCCCCTAGTTTTTTGGCAATGCGGGACTATATTGTGGTTTGAACTTTCAAATAACAACGCAGAAACAAAAAATCCAAAAATGTCCGCACCAAATTCAAACGATCTTCCAAAACCTTCAAATCAAGTAAAAGAAACTCTTGCATTCCTTTGGCCTTATATCTGGCCAAAAGGGCGTTTTGATTTGCGGGTTCAGGTGGTTTTGGCAATTATCGCAATGGTTTTGGGCAAGGTCATTACGGTATTAATTCCATATACCTATAAATGGGCGACCAATTCATTCACCGCACCGCATTTGCCAAATTTGACATTCTGGCAATTATTGATGATTTCACCGATTATCATGGTTGTGGCGTATAATGTGGCACGTTTCATGTCGCAGGCATTAAATAACCTTCGTGATGCGCTTTTTGCCGCCGTAGGGCAACACGCGGTGCGTGGGCTTTCCAATCGTTCGTTTCAGCATTTGCATAATCTATCCCTCCGCTTTCACCTAAAGCGCCGTACCGGTGGATTATCTAGGGTTATTGAACGCGGTAAGGCCGGCATTGAAACCATTGTGCGCCTTGCGATGATGTTTGGCGTGCCAACCGTGCTTGAGGTGGTTTTAACCGCAATCATCCTCACCAATCAATTCTCAATTTGGTATGTGGTTGTTATCACGGTTACGGTTGTGGTTTATATCTGGTTCTCAATTTGGGCATCAAACCAACGGATTCAAATCCGCAAGGATATGAACGAGGCCGACACAGATTCTATGAGTAAGGCGGTCGACAGTTTGTTAAACTTTGAAACCGTGAAATATTTTAATAATGAGCAATTGGAAATTGACCGTTATAATCGCGCAACTGCGAAATATGAAACTGCGGCGATTAAAACCTATACTTCATTGGCGTGGTTAAACTTTGGTCAGGCGTTGATATTCTCTATCGGGATGTTGATTGTCATGCTTATGAGTGCGAATGAAGTTGTAAAAGGCAATCAGACCATCGGTCACTTTGTGATGATTAACGCCTTTATGATGCAGCTTGCAATGCCATTAAACTTTATTGGCACACTTTATCGCGAAATTGCGGTTGGCCTTATCGATATGGGTGCAATGTTTAGCCTTTTGGACGAAGCCAAAGAAGTTACCGACAAAGAAGATGCCAAAGACTTGGTTATCAATAAGGGTGAGATTACTTTTGACAATGTCAAATTCTCATATGATCCTGAACGTGAAATCCTAAAAGGTGTTTCTTTCCATGTTCCTGCCGGCAAAACCGTGGCGATTGTTGGCCCATCGGGTGCGGGTAAATCGACCATTTCACGCCTATTATATCGCTTTTATGATGTTAAGGATGGCGGCATTAAAATCGATGGGCAGGATTTGCGTGACGTAACCCAAAGCAGCCTTCGCAAAGTAATCGGTATGGTTCCCCAAGATACCGTTTTATTCAATGACACAATCAAATATAACATTGCCTATGGGCGCGTTGGGGCAAGTGATGAAGAAATTGAAATGGCGGCAAGCCGCGCACAAATTTCCGACTTTATCAATGCCCAACCACATGGTTATGATACCGAAGTTGGCGAACGTGGTTTAAAACTTTCGGGTGGTGAAAAACAGCGTGTTGCAATTGCCAGAACTATCTTAAAAGCACCACCGCTTTTGATTTTGGATGAGGCAACTTCGGCACTTGATACCCATACCGAACGCGAAATTCAGGCGGCATTGGATGAAGTTTCCAAAAACCGTACGACATTGGTTATTGCCCACCGGCTTTCAACCATTGTTAATGCCGATGAAATCATCGTCCTTAAAGATGGTGTAATTGCCGAACGTGGCAAGCACGACGATTTGATTGCCCAAAATGGCATCTATAAATCAATGTGGGAAAAACAAAAATCCGCATCAGAGGCCTTGGAAACTTTGGCGCAAATTGGTGATGATTAAATAAAATCATGATGCAAACAAAATCGGAAACCGCGCTTTTCGATTTTGTTTTCCGCTTTTCCAAAACCTTGAGTGAGCGCGAATGCGCGAGGGTGAGGTTTTGATTTATCAATGTGGGAAAAACAAAAATCTGCATCAGAGGCCTTGGAAACTTTGGCACAAATTGGTGATGATTAATTTTCACCAATTAATGACAATGCAAATTCACGCAAACTTGCCCCATCTAATGATGGATTTACAAGGCGCAAATTTGTAAAACCAATATAAGCGGAATAAAGAATTTGCGCATTACGTGCGGCATCTTTTTGCGCCATTCCCGTTGCCTGAAAAATTGATTTCAATGTTTCAATACGCAAATTATCAATGAATTGAATTCGAATACGGGCATTCTCATCACGACTTGCCCATTCACGAATCGCAAGTTTAATTTTTGTGCCGCCAAGCTCATCATCTGGCTCTTTGATTGCCTCATTAACGATGAATAATAATGCCTCTTTTGGGGTTTGGAATTTTTCCGAATTATTGATTATCGCTTCGGTTCCAATCGTCTGATAAAAGTCCAGCATTGCGGTTTTAAAATCATTTAAGTCTTTGAAATCCCAATAAAATCCGCCTTTGGTAACACCGATGTCACGTGCGATTGCTTCGACCCTTATCGCCCCCTCACCGCCTTTTGCAAGCGCACGAAAACCACCCTTTATCCACTTTATTTTTCTTAATTCTGACTTATCCATCAAAAAAATATACGCCATCGTATTTACATTGGCAAATATTTAAAATATACGCTATCGTATATTATTGGGATATTGGATATGAATTGGTATTTTTTAATTGCGGCGGCATTATCATTTTTAACGGCATTTGTTCACGCCTATTTCGGCGGACGGGAAGTTGACGCAATTATCCAAACATCAAAAAACCTTGGCATTGATATACGCACCATAAGCCAGATTGTATGGCATTCCGTAACGGTATCATTCATCATGATGGGCGGATTTTGCCTTAAATATAGCTTTTCGGTCGCCAATAAAGACCTTATAATTTATTTACTAATCCAAATATTGGCATTTAGTGCGCTTTTTATTTTTTATAACCTAACAAAATTTGGCGATATTTTGCATTATATTCAATGGGTTATATTTCTAACAATTGGTGCATTTATTTTATTGGGTTATAGAAATGCTTTATCTTAAAATTGCTGGTATATTGAATTTCATTGCCGCCGCACTTCATGTGGCTGTAATTATTGGCGGTGAAAAATGGTATCGTTTCTTTGGTGCCGGTGAAGGAATGGCGCGCATGGCCAAGGCCGGCATGGCATATCCCACAATAATAACCACCTTTATAGCAATGATTTTATTTATCTGGGGTTTGTATGCGTGGTCTGCCGCAGGAATTTTTTATAAATTACCACTTATAAAGCCTGCATTATTTGCAATATCTGCAATATATCTTATTCGTGGCGGATTGATTTTTTTATTGCCATTCTTCCCAAGCCAGCAAACAGCATTCAATTTTTGGTCTAGCCTTGTGGTTTTAATTTATGGAATTGTCCATTTATTGGGAACATTTGAATATACCAAAATGTAAAAAAGGCCTGTGATTGCACAAGCCTTTTAAATCATATTTTATAATAAAAATTACGCCGCGCGGGTCAAACCTGTTTTAGTAGGGTCAACAGTATAAAGACCACGGGCATTTTGAACTGGTTTAAATACATCGGTAATGCCCAATGTAGTTTCCGCAGCCCCCATTAACAAATAACCTGGTGGTTCAACTTGGGTTGCCATACGGTCAAGGATACGTTTTTTAGTTGGCGCATCAAAGTAAATCAAAACGTTGCGGCAAAAAATAACGTCAAAGCGACCCAAAGCGCGGAAATCGTCAAGCAAATTCATCGAACGATAGCGAACAGCAGAACGAACTTGATCAGAAATTTTCCAATTTTCGCCTTCTTTTTTGAAGTGTTTCATCAAATATTGAACCGGCAAGCCACGTTGCACTTCAAATTGGGTGTAAATACCTGCTTTTGCCTTCTCCAGACAACGTTCAGAAATATCGGTGCCAAGAATTTCCACTTTGCAGCCACCCATTTTGTGGCCCAAGCTATCAACCAACATGGCGATTGAATATGGTTCTTGACCAGTTGATGCAGCAGCACACCAAATTTTAATCGGCGCACCACGTTTTTTGGCAACTAAATCAGGAATAATAACGTTTTCCAACAATTCGAAAGGTGTTTTATCGCGGAAAAAGAAGGTTTCATTGGTTGTCATTGCATCAACAACCGCATCAACCAACGGGCTATGCGTTCTTAAACGAAGGCTTGAAACCAAATCATCAAGAGAAGGAATACCTTCTTTGCGCGCAACTGGTCCGAGACGGCTTTCAACCAAATAGGCTTTATCAGGTGTAAGAACCAATCCTGATCTTTCCCTAACTAGTTTTGCAACAAAGTCGAAATCGGCGGGCTTCATACACTTACTCCACGAATTATATTTATTATTGTTGGCGCGATTTCATCGATTGGTTTTACATATGACGCAAGACCAGCTTGCGCAACTGCACCAGGCATACCCCAAACCACAGAGGTTGGTTCATCTTGGGCAACAACCATCGCACCTTTTTCTGTCATTATTTTTGAGCCGTCACGACCATCATGCCCCATTCCTGTAAGAATGACTGCCAATGCCCTATCGCCATAAACAGTCGAAGCTGAACGGAATAGTGGATCCACCGCAGGACGGCAAAAGTTTTCCGGTGGATCTTCGTTTAATATAGTTTTTACAACGCCATTTACGCGGCTGATAATCATATGCTTACCGCCCGGCGCCAAATGAAATACACCCGGGGTAGCAGGCATATTATGTTCGGCCTCAATGACTTTTGCACCAGTTTGTTTGCTAAGGTGTTCAGCCAAAATTTTGGTGAATAATACCGGCATATGCTGGGTCATAAATATTGGAACATTAATTTTTCCAGCAAGACCTTTTACAACAACACGCAAAGCCTCTGGTCCGCCGGTTGACGAGCCAATAAACAATGCCTCAATACGTGCATTATGCTTTGGTGCCTTTAAAACAACGCTATTATTATTTTGTTGCGCAGGCACAAAACGTGGTGCAGCTGTTTCTTGTCTTACACTGGTTTGTGTTGGGGTAAATGCCTCACGGCGCTTACCTAATCCACGTAATTTTGCGAATAAATCACGCTTATATTCATCAGCACCCGCAATCCGACCTGCATCAGGTTTTGGTATATAATCTGTTGCACCTAATGTAAGTGCCTTGATTGTAACCTCTGCACCCGCTTTAGTAAGGGTAGAGGCCATAATCACCTTTACCCCAGGAACTGCCTTTAACAATTCAGGCAATGCGGTAATGCCGTCCATTTGCGGCATTTCGATATCAAGGATAATGATATCTGGCTGGAAAGTTCTCGCACGGTTAATACCGTCAAGACCATTTACGCCATAGCCAACAACTTCAAAGTCGCTTTCGGCTTCAATCCAACGCCCTACGAGACCACGAATAACCGCACTATCGTCGATTATCATGACCTTGATGCGCCGATTTGGCATATTGGTGGGTCTGGCGGCAGTAAAACTCATTATATCAAACCAACTTCCGCAAATTTTGACTGCACAATTTCGCTGTCAAATGGCTTCATAATATATTCGTTTGCACCGGCTTCCATTGCTTCAACAATCGAAGACATATCGTTTTCTGTCGTGCAGAAAACAACAACAGGCGCTTCGCCACCAGGGCTTGAACGTAATTCACGAAGGAAATCAATGCCGTTCATTACAGGCATATTCCAATCAAGAAGCACCGCATCGGGCATTTCTTGCTGGCATTTTCTTAATGCAGCCTGACCATCCTCTGCTTCGTTTACTTGGAAATCCATATCTTCAAGTATACGGCGGGCAACTTTACGGATAACCCTACTATCATCTACTACTAAGCAACTTTTCATATTCTACCCCTTTGACCCCAAATTCTAGTTACTTTGGACAAGCAACTTTTCAATATCTATGGTCATAAGTAATTTACCCTCAAGACGGTAAATACCACGTGAAATATTTTTCCACTTTGCATCCATATTAATTGGATTAGCTTCAAATTCACTGTCTTTAAGTCTTAGGACTTCGCCAACGCTATCAACAAGAACACCATAAGATTCACCCTTATGCTCCACGCCGACCGCCATTACACCGGCATAGCCGTTTTCACGTGGCGGCAAGCCCAAGATAACACGTGCATCAATCGCCGTAACAATTCTACCGCGCAGGTTTAGAACACCGGCGATTTCTTTACGTGCACCCGGAACAGGCGTTAATTCACTAAGGGCAAAGACGTCATGGATTTCTTTAACCCCAACCCCAAGAATTTGATCACCAACATGGACGGTTACAAATTCTTGCGTGCCAAAATCAGAAACTACCATATCTTCGGATTTCAAAGCGGTCGCGTTCATATTCATAATTCCTTTAGGCTGCTAACCCTTTTTTGGTTGCATATTCAATTGTTGAAATTAGGCCATAACGGTCAGATTTTCTTACCAATGCGGCAAATTCCTGTGCATCAGCTTCGGATGAACCAGATAGCGCAACCACAGGCGCGCCAGCAGTTCTTTCGTCTTCTAGCAAGCGAAGGGCAGAGCTTCTGTCTTCGTCGATATCAGCAAGGATTGCAGTTGGTTTTTGATATTCAGCACATACAAGGGCCGCAGAAACAGTATCCACAGCTTCAACATTGTAACCAGCAGCTTTTAGAAGTGGGCTTAAAAGATTGCGGAAGAACGGATTGCGCTCAACCAAAACAATATTTTTAGGTTCTTCTTTTTTAACTGGTTTATCCCAATCGGTAATTGCATTTGACAAGTGGTAACCAACATCAAGGATTTCAGTTGCGCGTCCTTTGATAACGGCCACACCAAGCATACCACCTTTATCAGTTGCCATTTCGATATCGAGTTTTTCTTCAACGATGTCGAGAATTTCATCAACTGCAAGGCCAATTGCATGGTCATTATGTGTAAATACCAATATAGGCTGATTGCCGCTTGTTTTGATATTTGTGTATGGGTCTGCTGGAACAATCGGCATAAGGCTGCCACGGTATTGAACCAATGTTTTTCCATCAGATTGTTCAAAGGTTGAAACATCAAGATCTTCAAGACGAGTAACCACACCAAGTGGAACTGCTTTTGGCTCTTCGCCACCGGCACGGAAGATAATAAGTGATTCAGTATCGTCTTTTTTGGCTTCTTGTTTAACTGATTTCTGACGTGCATCTGCCTCTTCAGAAGTATGCTCTTCGGTTTCGCCAACCGCACGGGCAATCGATTGAGGGTCAATAATCATAATAACTGAACCATCACCAAGAATTGTTGCGCCAGAGAATGCTTTTACATCTGAAACCGCACTTGAAAGTGGTTTCACCACAATCTCTTCGGTATCGAACACTTCATCAACAACAATACCGAACATAATGCCCGCTTGCTGCATCACCACAACAAATTGCGTTGAGTTATTGTCTTTAATATCCGCTTCAGCCCCATCAATGCTTAATGCACCACTTAGTGACATAAGCGGTAATAGTCTGTCGCGAAGGCGAAGAACGCGGGCTTTGTTAAGGGTTTCGACTTTGTGCTCTGATGAACCGCCAGCCGATACCAATTCAACCACGCTAAGCTGTGGAATTGCGAAACGTTGTCCTTTTGCACCCACAACAAGCGCTGAAACAATCGCAAGAGTAAGTGGGATTTTGATAAAGAATTTTGTGCCTTTACCTTCTGTCGATTGAAGGTCAACCTCACCACCGATAAGTTTGATATTGGTGCGAACCACGTCCATACCAACACCACGACCAGAAAGGTTTGTAACCACTTGTGCAGTTGAGAAACCAGGCGCGAAAATAAAGCGGTGGATTTGCGCATCTGGCATTGTCCACGCTTGTTCTTCACTTACAAGGCCATTCTTAATTGCTTTATCACGAATGCGTGCAGTATTAAGACCCGCACCATCATCAGACAATTCGATTACGATATGTCCGCCTTCATGATAGGCATTCAGTTTAATCGTACCGGTTTCATTTTTACCAACAGCCGCACGATCAGCAGGTTTTTCAATCGCATGGTCGCAAGAGTTGCGGATCATGTGAGTTAGTGGGTCTTTAATTAACTCAAGAACCTGACGGTCAAGCTCGGTTGCTTCACCTTCTAGAACCAAATCAATCTTTTTGCCCAAATCACGCGCTGCATCGCGAACGATACGTGGTAGTTTTTTCCACGCAGAGCCAACAGGCTGCATACGGGTTTTCATTACGCTATCTTGCAACTCACCAGTTACAGAAGACAATCTTTGAAGTGGTGCTTTGAATTCTGAATTTGAATTATTACGCACCATTTGCATTAATTGGTTACGTGTAAGCACAAGTTCTGAAACCATTGTCATAAGGTTTTCAAGAACATCAACATTCACGCGGATTGTTTGCGCACTTACGCCGCCGCCTTTGCTTGCGCCGTCTTCATCCTCATCGCGCGCCGCAGCACGACGTTCAGTACCACCACGACGATCTTCAGGATTACGAGGAATTGGCGCAGCAGCTTCAACAACTTCTGCCTTTGCCGGAATTTCTTCAACATCCGCAGCCATAAATGCAGCTTCTAGTTCGGCAAGCGATACTTCACCTGGTTTCAAGAAACGACCAAGGTCTTTATCCCATTTATTGCCATTTTCATCGACAGGGATTGCATCAGCATTGTCAGGGGCAGCAACTGGTTCAGGCTCTGCCTTAACTTCAACCTTCGCTTCAACAGGTTTTGCATCAACCTTACCTTCTGCGGCACGTTCTAATGCACCGATAAGCGCGCTGTCATCACCTTCTGGCTCTTGTCCAGTAGTTTCAAGGTCTGCGAGAATTTCTTTGATGCGGTCAATTGATTCAAGTACCAATTGCACTGAATCTGGTGTTGCGTCTATTGTTCCGTCACGAAACTTACCTAATAAAGTTTCACCTGCGTGTGCAACAAACTGAAGTCGTGGCAACCCAAGGAACCCACAAGTTCCTTTGATGGTATGAACCAAACGAAAGATATTATTTAATGTTTCACTATCGGTTGGATCCGACTCAAACTGCACTAATTGCGTATCAACAGTTTCCAAAAATTCGTTGGTCTCTGTTAAGAATTCGGCGAGTAACTCATCCATATTTGAAATTCCTACTTAAAGTAGCACAATCCCTTGTTTTATGCTCTTAAAGACTATTCTTGCCTCAAGTCCGTTAAAGACATACTAACGCGACAGAAAAAATCTTAGTTAAATGCAGCATTTTTGATGCAATATGCGTTAAAAAATAATTTTCTTTAGCAAATTCTAATTTGCACTTTGAAAATCATTGTTTTCAAGTTTTACTGATGGGTAATATAACCGCCTTGAAGCCTTCATTATGGTTTTAAGAAGAATGCTTGTGCGGCTTGTCGTGCAAATAATAGCGTTAATGATTTTCGCCTTGCTGCTGATAATTTATTTAAGTTTGATTCGCGTAAAACAATGCCGCCGTATTTATCGGCAATTATTAATCCAGTATTTTCCGGTAAAATTTCTTTGGGAAAGTTATTATTAACGGCAAAATAAAATTTATCGCAATAATCAATATATTCATGCCATTTAATATCGACCCGAAAATCCTCGATTGAGGATTTAACCTCGATAATAATAATTTCGCCTTTTTCATTTATTCCGCAAATATCGGCACGACGACCGATTTTTAAACGAAACTCCAAAAACGGCATATAGCCCATATCGAATAATAGCCGACTTGCGCCGCTTGTAACGTCTGTCGTTATTCCATTGCGTAATTCAGATGTGGGATTTATTGGCATATTTGCTTATAGGCGTTATTTTAATTTTGACAAAGCCTTTGCCACAAGGCGTTTATCATCAACAATTGCCCTTGTATGGGTTCCAAAGCCAATCTCCCCGCCACTATCATATGCTTTGACTTCAAATTTATATAGCTTTCCATCCATTCCTATAAATATTGCCTCTGCCCGCACGATATCGGAAACTGGTGTGGGGGAAATATGCTTTATATTAACATCGACCCCGACCGAAAGTTCACCTAGCTTTAAAAAGGGGGCAAGGATTTTTGCCGATGCCTGCTCCATTAATGCAACCATTCGTGCAGTAGCCATAACATTTGGGAATTGCTCATCAGGGCTTAAAGATAATGCAGATGCGCAATCCATTGCACGAACCTGACTTTTTATGACACCCCTAAGGCCCGCTGATAATTCCATTATATTCTCCCCTAATTTTTATAGTTTTGCTTTTTGTTGAATGATTGCATATAAGCACTAGGGCAGCTTTTGTTCAAGTTACGCTTGAATGCCGCCCTAGCTTCCTCATTTGGTCGCATTTTGCGAGCCGTCAAGTGATACCACTTGACTTCAAAATGATCTGAAACACAAGTAAAACTATGGTAGAACAAATCAACAAAGCCAATATCGAACGCCACGCACGCCACATCATGCTAAAAGAAATTGGCGGTCACGGGCAGAAATTAATTGCTAATTCCACAATTGCCATTATTGGCGTTGGCGGTCTTGGTTGCCCATGCGCATTATATCTTGCTGCGGCCGGGGTTGGTAAATTAATTCTAATTGATGATGATGTGGTTGATTTATCAAACCTGCAAAGACAAATATTATTTAAAACCAGTGATATCGGCCGCCCAAAAGTCATTGCCGCCCAAGAAGCGTTAAATGCAATTGACGGTGACATTGAAATCATAGCCGTAAAAGAACGAATAAATGGGCAAAATGCGAATGAACTTTTGGCGAATGCCGATATAATAATTGATGGCAGCGATAATTTTAAAACTAGATTTTTAATTAATAAAACCGCGTATGATTTAAAGAAAGTTCTCGTATCGGGTGCGTTAGGTCGTTTTGATGGGCAAGTAGCTGCATTTGATTTTTCGGATCCACAAAGCCCTTGTTACCAATGCTTTGTACCAGACACACCGCCAATAGAAGAGGATTGCAACATCCTAGGAGTGGTTGGGGCGATTTGCGGAATCATTGGCGCCTTGATGGCACTTGAAACCATTAAAATAATCACCAAAAACCGTGAGACTTCCCTTTTGGGACGAATTTTACTATACGATGGCTTAAAAGCACAATCACGTACATTAAATATCCCCAAGGACAGGAATTGTAATACATGCGGGCATCATTAGTTTTCACCTTTGCACTTATTTCAATTCCGACAATTTCCTTGTCAATTCCGAGTTTTTCCCACGCTCAAACCAAAAATATTTGTACACTTCTTAACGCCAACCCAGATTGGGCGGAAAGCGTCGTCGCAGCAGAAGAAAAATGGGGCGTTTCGGCCGGCAATATCTTGGCCTTTATTGATCAAGAAAGTCGCTTTCGTGCCAATGCCTCAAGCGGTCCAAACTATGGCTATGCGCAAGCAACGCAACAAACATGGAACGGCTTTTTAAAAGATACGAAAATTGGCAATAAATCCAGAAGTGATTTTGACGCTTCTGTTAATTTTGTTGGCTGGCACTTTAAACAAATGAACAAGCAATTTGGCATCGGGATAAACAATGTATCCGAACAATATCTTGCCTATCAACTTGGAAGTGGTGGCTATAAAAAGGGTGCGCCTCCTGCATCACGCAGAATCGCGGCATCGGTTGCTTCACGAGCGCGTATTTTCGAAGACCAACTCGATAATTGCGACTAGATGCAATTACCCCATTAAGAAATTGCCATGTAATTTCGTGATTGGCTGGCTCTCATCATCTTGCCAAGCGAATGCTTCAAGATTGGCAACACGGCGGCCTTGTTTATAAACCAATGCTTTGAAATGGACATCCTTGGGGCGACCAGGGCGCAAAAAATCAATTGTAACATTGATAGTCTTCGGCAGCCTTTCAAGTTTACGGGTCATTGTAAGCTGCGCCACCGCAGTTAATTCCAAACACGCACCAATAACACCACCGTGGATAAGCTGGGTTAAAGGATTACCGACCAAATCGGTTTTATAAGGAAGCCGTGCGCGAATTTCCTCATTCTCAAAGTTAAATTCAAGCCCCAAATGTTGGCAATAAGGCATTTCTTCGAGTAATTTGTTTAAATATCGTGGCATGTATTGCGCCTATTTCGGTTGAATTTTGGTATAAGAAAAAGTGCTTTGAACGGTGGCGATTAAATCCGCCTCATCATCACCTTCTTCAGTGTCATAAACATTAGCACGAACAAATGCGATTGTTTTGGTTGATTTATAACAATGCGCTTCGCAGCGGATTGGGTTCCCTTTGCGTGACGGGCGCATATAATCAACACGTAAATCAAGCGTAACCGGCAAAATTGCTTCGGAAAAAGCGGTCATTCCGGCAGTTCCACAGGTTTGGTCAAGCAATGTAACCACCGCACCCGATGCCATTATTCCTTTTTCCTTATCACTAAGCAATTTTTCATTATAGGGAAGCATTCCGGTTGCCCTTCCCTTTGATAATTTGGTTAGCTTTGCACCAATTGCCTTTGATTGCGGAATAACATCCGACATCATATCAAGGTTTTGCGTCAAATATTCCCATGGTTCGGTTTTATGGGGTTCAGCTTTATGGGGTTCGGCTGTCCCTGCCTCTGGCTTATTATTGTCTGAAGGCTTTTCTTCATTTTCAATGTTTGTTTTGTCACTCATGAAGACTGTGTTATCAATTTTTAAAAGTTTGGCAAGCAAAACCAAAAAAAACATCTGCCGACTTATGGCTAAAATTCCTTGCCTAGTGACTATATTGCCTTTAATGAATAGCTATAAAGAGGATTAATATGTTTGGCTGGTTTAAAAAGAAAAAACCCATAGAAGATACACAAAACAACGAGGAAAAACCGGTTGAGGTGGTTGAATCTTCTGAAATTATTTCGATAGAGCAACCAGAAACAATTCCTGCCGAAACACCAAATGAACCCCTTGCCGAACCTACAATTAGTGAAGAGGCCAAAAAAGGACTATTCGAAGGGTTAAAAAGATCATCGGCACGCATCGGTGATGGCATTACATCGATTTTCACCAAAGCCAAGCTTGATGAAGAAGCGCTTGAAGAATTGGAAGAATTATTAATTCTTTCCGATATGGGTGTTGAGACTGCGCGTAAAATTACTGCCGAAATGGCACGCCGTCGCTTTGAAAAATCTGCTGCGCCAGAAGTAATAAGAGCTGAGCTTGCGGAAATTATTGCGCAAATGTTGGCGCCATATGAAACCTCAAAAGATCCATGGGCAGGTAATACAAGACCACAAGTTATAATGTTTGTTGGGGTTAATGGCTCGGGTAAAACCACCACCATTGGTAAAATCGCACAAAACCTTGTTGATAATGGACATAATATTATGCTTGCCGCCGCAGATACTTTCCGCGCCGCTGCATCAGAGCAATTATTGGTTTGGGGCAAACGGGCAAATGTTCCAGTTATTGCCAAAGAAAGCGGTGCCGATGCAGCTGGTCTTGCATTTGAAGCGCTTCAAAAAGCCAAGGCCGAAGATAAAGATATACTTTTAATTGACACTGCTGGACGCTTGCAAAACAAACTTGAGTTAATGGCAGAACTTGAAAAAATCATTCGCGTTATAAAAAAACAAGATGAAAGCGCGCCACATGAAACATGGTTGGTTCTTGATGCCACAGTCGGGCAAAACGCAATCTCGCAAGCTGAAGCATTTATTAAATCTGGCGGCGTTACCGGAATTATTATGAGTAAATTAGACGGAACCGCAAAAGGCGGTATTTTGCTTGCTTTGACTGAAAAATATAAATTACCAATTTATTTTATTGGCGTTGGCGAAAAAGTAACCGACCTGCAGCCGTTTAATGCCCGCGAATTCGCAAACGCATTGGTGAATATTTAAAAAGAAATAAAAAAAGCGGAAGATTAACTTCCGCTTTCTTAATAAATCTATATAGCCAAATAATGCTATTATACACCAGCAGATGTAGAGATTTGGTTGCCAACTTTGTTGAAAGCTGCACCAGTTTTTGAACCCATAGTTTGAAGACCGCCGATGATTACAACAGCGATAAGAGCAGCAATCAAACCATACTCGATTGCAGTTGCGCCTTTTTCATTTTCAGCAAAACGTTTAAATAAATTTTTCATCTTTTGACTCCCACCGTCATACTTTTTAAATTTGAGCTTTTGCTCGAAAACCACTTTATCCCAAAGATTTTAACAACAAGTTACTTTTAATGATAAAATAGCATAAAATTTGAAATATTTTTTCTTTTTTCTTTTAATAAGCGGAAGAACATACTTCCGCTTATTATTCGCGTCATTGCAATACTAGCTATTATACGCCAGCTGATGTTGAAATCTGGTTGCCAACTTTGTTGAATGCAGCACCAGTTTTGTTACCCATAGTTTGTAGGCCGCCGATGATTACAACAGCGATAAGAGCAGCGATCAAACCATATTCGATTGCAGTTGCGCCTTTTTCATTTTTAGCAAAACGTTTAAATAGATTTTTCATTTCAGTCTCCAAATACATACTTTTATTTAACCGATGACTTTATTATCTGTTTTGTCATCTCATTTGCGGTTATATACGACTTGAACTAAGACTTAGTGAAAAACTAAGGTTTATAATAAGTAAAAAGCATTCATAAAATTTTATGCTTTCCTATATCTACACTATATAAATATATAGGGATTTTTTTACACCTTAATTATGCTGGTAATTTAATTTTATTTTGCATTTATGCACTTATAATTTATTAACCATTATTTCACCCATTCGTGGCAAATTTCGCTTAATCGCAATTCGACGTATCGAATCGTGCGGAATACATATGGAAATGTCATAATGCCAAAACTAAGTTTCAAGATTTCAAGTGCTTTAATTGCCGTAAGCATGGCTGCATCGCCGGTTTTGGCACAATCTATGAATATTGAGGTTGATCAATCCACATCGCTGCGCCTTCCCGCAGATGCATCTGGTATTGTGGTTGGCAATCCTGGGGTTGCCGATGTTATTGTTCATGAACCGCGCGTTCTTCTATTCATTGGAAAGTCTGTTGGCTCTTCAAGCGTGTTGGTTGTGGGTAAAGGCGGCCGTAAACTTTATTCGGGCACAATACATGTTTCATCTGCTCCTGCTGGTCGTGGTGTGGTAACAATTCAACGTGGCGCAGCACTTAGCACAGCAATTTGTGAAGCAAGATGCGTACAAGTTGGAACGCCAGAAGACAGCGCAGAAGAAGCACAAAAGGCATATAATGCCGCAAGAGCACGCGCAACATTTACGTCAGGTAAATAATTGCAAATTTACGCTTTTGATTAAACCTTTTGAAACCCAATTATGATATCAATGGTTGATTAATGTGGGTGCAGTATGTTCAAAAAATTCAGAAGAAACCTTAAAAAAAGTGAAAAAGGCGTAACGGCGGTTGAATTTGCTCTTGTTGCAGCGCCATTTTTTTTCTTAATTTTTGCGCTTATAGAAATTATGGCCATCTTCTTTGTGCAAACGACACTCGAAGCTGGCCTTGCGTCAGAAGCACGGAAAATTAAAACCGGGCAGGCACAAACATCTGCAACCCCAATTACGCAGGCAGAATTTAAAAAAGCGGTTTGCGACCGTATGTTTGGTATGCTTGATTGCGACCATCGATTATTTGTTATGGTTCAGGCATTTGGGGCAACAGTTCCCGCAGGTCCGCTTGCGCGTCCTTGGGATGACGGAACCCTAAGCCCGGGATCTTCTGCTGATGAACCATATGAGGCATCAGGTGCCGGTGACATGGTTATCGTTCGTGCATATTACATCTGGCCATTGATGACCCCAGGTATGACCTATGCATTAAGCAATTATTCAGATGCCGATTTGGGGCATTATAACCGAATTCTTATTGCAACTTCTGCGTTCCGAAATGAACCTTTTAACTAAGGAATTAGAATGAAACTCCGTTCAAAACCTGTCGATTCAAACAAAAGAATTGTATCACGCAACAAACTAGGTGAACGTGGCGTTGCGGCTGTTGAATTTGCCCTTATCGCACCAATCATGGTTTTAATGTTGTTTGGCTCAACTGAATTAACGCAGGCGATTACAATCGACAGAAAAGTTACAATTGCGGCATCTACGATTGCCGATTTGGTAACACAAGGCAGCACTCTTGATTGCACAGTTTTAAAGAATGCCGATGCGATTACACGCGAAGTTTTTGCACCATATGACACACAAGGCGATGCCGCAAAGATTACGGTTGCCAGTGTTGCTTTAGACGGCACTACCCCAAAAGTTGAATGGAGCAGAACAGTTGATAGTGGCGGCAATTGTGTGCAAGATTCCGCTTATCCTGCGGGTGCCACAGTTAATGTTTCCGGTACAGATGCCGGCGGTAATACCGTTAATTTGATTTCATCAATGCTTACTGCTGATAACGCGATTATTATCGGTGATGTTGAGCTTAAGTATGAATCAATTGGCACAAAATTCATAAGACAATATTATAATATGGGCGAACGTTTCTTTTTCCGCCCACGTAAATCAGACAAAATTTGCTATACTGGTATAACAACAAGCGGATGCTAAAAAAAAACCTCTGTCGTGGGACAGAGGTTTTTATTGTTATTAATAAGGGGGCTTATGGCCCCCTTTTTAATTAGATATGGTAAGCACGTTCGCCATGTTCTGCGATATCCAAACCTTCTTCTTCAGCGTCAGTTGATGCACGAAGACCAACAGTGAACTTGATGATATAGAAGGTGATAGCAGTTGCCACAGAAGTCCAAACAATTGAAACAAGAACTGCTTTAGTTTGGGTCAAAACTTGTGCAACCAATTCATAGTTTGCAGGAGGGGTGCCACCTAGTGCAGGCGCTGCAAGGATACCGGTTGCAATTGCACCAACTGTACCGCCGATACCGTGAACACCGAATGCATCAAGGCTGTCGTCGTATTTGAAGATATGCTTAACTTTAGCAACAAAGAAGATACAAATTGGTGATACCAAAAGACCAAGAACGATTGCGCCGATTGGACCAGAAACACCACATGCCGGAGTGATCGCAACCAAACCTGCAACCATACCTGATGCAAGACCAAGCATTGACGGACGTTTGTTCAACACCCACTCAACAGCCGCCCAAGACAAACCAGCCGCAGCAGTTGCAAGGAAAGTGTTTACCATTACCAAAGCAGTAGTGCCGTTTGCTTCAAGGTTTGAACCAGCGTTGAAACCGAACCAACCAACCCATAGAAGGCCTGCACCAACATAAGTAAGGGTCAAAGAGTGTGGTGCCATTGGCTCATTACGATAGCCAGTACGTGGTCCAAGGATTAAACATGCAACCAATGCACCGAAACCAGCGTTAATGTGAACAACGGTACCGCCCGCAAAGTCCAAAGTACCCCAGCCGAACATAAGACCTTTTGCTTCCCAAACCATGTGTGCGATTGGGTAATATGACAACAAAGGCCAAAGAACTGAGAACACTACAACAGCAGCAATTTTCATACGCTCAGCAGTAGCACCCAAAATTAGCCCTGGGGTAATTGCCGCGAATGTCATTTGGAATGCGATAAATACAAGTTCTGGAATTTGGTAGCCTGCGCTGAATGTTGCGGCAGTTGAACTTGCAGTTACGCCTTTAAGGAATGCTTTTGAGAAATCACCGATGAATGCGCTGCTAGAGCCACCATCTGTAAATGAAAGGCTATAGCCCCAAAACGCCCATGTAATCATGCCGATTGATGCGACCACCGCAACATGAACCAACATTGAAAGCATGTTTTTTGCGCGAACTAAACCACCGTAAAATAATGCAAGACCTGGAACAGTCATTGCCAATACCAATACTGTCGAAGTTAGCATCCACGCGGTATCACCTTTATCGACCACAGGTGCCGGTGCCGCCGCAGCATCTTGCGCCCAAGCGCTGTCAACATGACCAAGACCAGCAATGATAGCCGCCCCTGCCAATAAAGGCATTGCGCGTTTTGCGACGCCTAATGCCGTATCCCCGAAATTGTTTAATTTAGTGCTCACTGCCCATTCTCCTCATGCTATGTGCGCGTTTGGTTTCGCACAATCACGCAATTTAATGCACTTTAAATGGACAAATTTGCAGCATTATTTTCAAGGTATATAGTTATTTTAATACTGTCTTGTTATTAATCGCATACTTTTTAATCAGTTTGTGATTATTTTTTTAGCTATTAACGCATTTTATACAGATTCATCGAACACAAGGGCGCCCACGCAATATATTTGCATAATTATTGTTAAATAATATATTAAATTGCGCAGGCGTTAATAACTATCTTTAATACCGACTATCCGCGCGGGTGTGCCTTAGCATAAGTTTGCATAATCATGGCCGAATCTATTGCCGCATATTTCTGCGTGGTTTTCAAAGATGCATGGCCCAATAATTCTTGTATTGACCTTAAATCACCGCCATTTTCCAGCAAATGTGTCGCAAAAGAATGCCGCATTGCATGGGGCGTTGCGGTTGATGGCAATGCCAGTGCACCACGCAAAGTTTGCATCAAACGCTGCACAATACGCGGATTAAGAACTTGCCCCTTTTCACCAAGAAACAAAAACCCATCTGCCGCAATTTTATACGGACAGGCGGAGATATATTCATCGATTTCGTGACGAATTTTTTCAAGCAAAGGGACGATTCGCTCTTTATTGCCTTTTCCCAAGATGCGTAAATATTGCGCATCCTGCACATCAGATAGCTTTAACGCCAAACATTCGGCAATCCGCAAACCACATCCATATAATAATGATAATATTGCTGTGTCACGTTTTGCAATCCAATCAGCCTTGGCAAGGTCGGGTGCGGTAAATATTAAATCCTGTGCTTGATTTTGGCTTAAAGGACGTGGGGCGCGGGGTTTGTTTTTTGGCCCACGCACCAATGCAATCTGCGGATTAGATAATTCAAGCTTTTTATCGCAATATTTGTAAAAAGATCTAACCGCCGCCATTGCACGATTAATCGATGCACTATCAAGCGGTGTATCCGCATTGCGTAATGATGACAAATAAGACCGAAAGTCTGCCGGCCTTAATTCCATCAAGATTTTTTGATTAATGGTTTGTGCAAAATGTCCCGCCAAAAATTTCACAAAAACAGTGAAATCATGGCGATATGCATCAATTGTTTTGGGCGAATAGCGCCTTTGCCCCAGCAAAAAGCCAAGCCAGTCATTGATTATATTGTTTATATTTTCATCAACATACAGGCTTAACACAATTGCAATGCCTTAAATTAAATATGTCCTTGTTCTTCAAGGCGGGTTAAAACACGCTCAACAACGCGGGCAAAGAAAGTAATTAATTCATGCCCCATGTCATCACGGAAGCAATCAAGATCCGAACTTGCAATTGCCAAAAGCCCGATACGACCTGATTTGCCAAATTGTAAACGCGCCAAGGCTTCTGAACGTAAGTCAGATGCATCCGCACCATAAAGCCAATTACGTGGTCTATCCAATGCACCAAGGCTTACAGGGCGTTCTGCGGGAACCGTGCGTTCAACAAAAGAACCGATTTTATCGAGGCTTTGTGAATCATATGTCGTGTCAGAAATTGCTAAAATGCAGGCATCTGCCGCCAATGAGAATGCAACATGACCAGATAGGCGATCTTGTAAATCTTCGGCATCTTCACTGTCTAAAACGGCGATAATCGCCTCTTGAACACGCATTTGCGCTTCGTAATTATTTCTTGCGGTTTCAACAATTTGGGCAAAGCGTGATTTCGCTTCATGCGTTTCGCGCATCATGCGGTTACGTGCAAGCTCTTCAAAGCTAACAAGATTACCATTCGCAGGCTTCGCAGCAATAGCATGCAAAATCTCTGAATCATTGCGGATAAAATCCGGATTACGCAAAATATATTCGCGAACATCATCAAGATTCACAATAGCATCATTAAGCGCGCGTTGTTCAAACTGTCCCATCACCAATTTCCCAATCCACCTTCCGGCTTTTTATCTTGTGATTGACATTTCACCACAATTTGGTGAACAGGGGGTTTAAAATCACCAAACAAAAGGTTAATTTTATGACTAAAATGTGTCTTTTTGCAGAAAACCTATATTAATCAGCATTTTTAACAGCTGCAAAAAGCCATGATTTTTTTTCAAGCCAACGATAATTTAATTATGATAAGAATTAGGCTTGCTTTGCCATAATATGAGATTTACGCCTTTTTCCCATGCGCCCGTAGTGCAGTTGATGATAATGGATTAAACCGCGCCGGAATATAAACCCAAGTCGGCGGCGGATCAGTGGCAACAAGTTTTGCCTTGCTAAGCGGAAGGCGTTTACCTGCAAAATGCCGCGCCATACGCCCTAATCTTGCTTTTGGTCCCGCGGTTGGGCGTGAAACCACACAAATTGGCACTTCATTGACAATCTCTTTCCAACCGCGCCAATGCTCGAACCCGCCAAGATTATCGCCACCCATAAGCCATACAAAATTAACACCCTTATAGCGTAGCTTTAACGCCTTTAATGTGTCCAAAGTGTATTGGGTTTTCAAGTCGCTTTCGATGGTTGTCACCACCATTCTTGAACCACGCGCAACCGACTTTGCCGATTTCAGGCGGCTGCTAAGTGGTGAAGAATTTTTTTTCAATGGGTTTTGCGGGCTTACAAGCCACCAAACGAAATCCAACCCCAAAAGTGCGCGCGCAGTTTCGGCAACATGCAAATGGCCAGCATGCGCAGGATCAAAAGACCCGCCAAGGAGACCTATTTTCTGTCCCGGGTATGCAAGCGGGTAGTTTCGTTTCATATAATTATGGTCTCACCTGTCCGGCGCCGCGAACCACATATTTATAGGTCGTTAGCCCCTCTGCACCAACTGGGCCGCGCGCATGCAACCGACCGGTTCCAATGCCAATTTCACCGCCAAAGCCAAACTCACCACCATCGGCATATTGTGTAGAAGTATTATGCATCACAATTGCGCTATCTACTTCGGCAAGGAATTTATTGGCGGCTGCCAAATCCTCGGCAATAATTGCATCAGTATGACCAGAACCATGCTCTGCAATATGGGTGATTGCCTCGTTAATGTCTTCAACAATCTTTACCGATAAAATTGGTGCAAGATATTCGGTATTCCAATCATCATCATTGGCAACACCCATTGGGATAATTGCACGCGCCTTTGGGCAACCACGCAATTCACAGCCACCTTGAGATAATGCAAAGGCAAGCTCTGGCAAATAATCGCCCGCAATCTCTTCATCAATCAAAAGGGTTTCAGTTGCGCCACAAATACCAGTGCGGCGCATCTTGGCATTCAATGTAACCTCGATTGCCTTTTTCTCATCCGCAGATTTATGGATATAGGTATGGTTGATACCATCAAGATGTGAAAGCACGGGAACTTTGGCCTCGTTTTGAACACGTGCCACAAGTGACTTACCACCGCGCGGAACAATCATATCAATATTGCCGCCCATACCCTTTAACATTTCGCCAACCATTGCGCGGTCGGTTGTTGGTACGAATTGGATGGCATCTTCTGGCAAACCTGCGGCTTTTAAGCCAGCGCGCAATGCATTAGCAATCGCAGTCGAGCTTTTAAAGGCATCAGAACCACCACGCAAAATCACGCTATTTCCAGAACGAACGCATAGTCCACCCGCATCTGCGGTAACATTCGGACGGCTTTCATAAATAATGCCAATTGTGCCGATTGGAATGCGCACTTTTTGCATTACAAGGCCGTTAGGTCTGGTCCATTCTTCGATTACATTGCCCACCTTGTCACCTTGTGCAGACATTTCTTCAAGCCCTTTGGCAATTGCCTCAAGGCGATTAGCGTCAAGCTTTAGGCGATCAATCATTGCCGGTGATAATTTATCGGCAATTGCGCGTGTCACATCTTCACTATTGGCAGCAAGAATTTCGTCTTTGGCGGCGCGGACCTGCTGCGCCATCAAAGCAAGCGCTTTTGAGCGTGCTTCACAATTACTGGCGGCAAGAATTTTGGCGGCACGTTTCGCGCGCTGCCCCATCGAAAGCGATAGCGCATCAATGTTCAATTCATTTACTTGTGATTTTGCAATTGTGTCCGTCATTTTGCCTGCCGAAGTTTATATCTTCGTATAAAGCCATCTAAATATATTTGCAATTAATGGGGGCGCAAAAGTTTAGCTGAAAATGCCAAAAATCGCGTTATAAACCCCTTTTAATGCCGCAACGCCAGCAACAACGCCAATATAAGTAAAGAAGAAACTTAATAAAAACAATAAAAAAGAAATGATTATCAAAACCCCGTCACGCTGCAATAAGCCGAGTGCGAGGAATGCAATGCTTAGGCCAGGGACAAAATTAGCAAACGGAATCGGCAAAAGTAAAATTACCGCCAAAATCAAAACCTGAACGCCTAAAAAAATCGAAACTGGCTTTTCGGTTAAAAACTCAAGCCTTGGCTTTATCCATTTTTCGATTTTTTCAAGAATCGGTACGGTTTTTATAATTGTGTTGCGAAAATTTGTAGGCTCAATTTTATATTCGCGAACTTTTTTAGGAAGCCATATTTGCCCTGCACCAAAAATCATTTGCAATGCCGGCGCAATCAATAATGTTCCAAAAATTGTTGAAATACCAGGAATATTGGGAATACAATTTGGCGCCGCAAGTATGAACAACAACAGACCAAACGCACGCCCATCTAACCTGCGTAGAACCTCACTCACGGTAATTTCAACGTCACCTTGAAACGATTCTTTCAGCTCATTCAAAAGAACTGAGGTTTTTACATGATGCGTTGTCAAAAAATATTACCCCTGATTGTCCCGGTAATTCGCGTTTATAATTATAATTGTGACTTTATTTTGGTTTGTGCTGTTTAAATTTCAATGCGCGCGCCAAAAGACCCTTTGCACCCAAGCCACTTACACCAAGATCAGTTGTAAAGTCACGGACGACGCCGTTCGCATCAATAATTAGATATGATGGAACCCATTGAATTCCGAATGCCTTATAAACCGCAGAATCATCATCAATCGCAACCGGATACGAATAGCCCTTTTCTTTGAAGAAATTATCAAGGCTACCCCAACGGCCATAACGACCGCGTGTATGTATTGCTACAAACTGCACGCCCGGCGTTGCGCGAACAAGCCCTGCAAGTTCGGCAACATTTGGGGCATCTGCCATACAATCAGGGCACCATAGACCAAAAAATTCAACAATTGTTACCTTGCCGGCAAAGTTCTTATTGCTAAAAGTACCGCCACCGCGCAAAGGCGCAGAGAATGCAGGGGCTTTTTTACCAACGCCAGCAAAAGTAGTTGGTCTATCACCGGCCATTGCTGTACCAGTTGCAAGTAATGGTAAAACCGCACCCGCCGCCAAAACGGTACGGCGTGATAATTTGTTTGAATTTTGGGTCATTATTAATCCTGTGAATTTCCTACTCTTAAAATAGGAAAATATTATTCATATTTCAAGACATGAAACATCAATATAATTTTAAAATATCCATAACTTTGCGGGAAAATAATCTTGCGGTTCGGCTAGATTTCAAAGCCCACGCATGGTCGATAATTTTTCCCTTGTCATTTAATATCAAAGTTGAAGGGGTTCCGGGGATGCCAATTGCATCGGTTAATTTGCGGTCCTCGTCATAAATTGTGGTCAATTGATATTCAGGAGGTAATTTTGCGTACCATTCATTAATTGAACCAAAATTACTAGGGACTTTACCAACATGAACTTCGATAATTTCTATACCAAGTTTTTTGACATGCAAAATTGCCTCACGCCAGTATGGTTCATCCTTAGCACAGGTCGGACACCAAAGGCCAAAAAAGTGAACGATTACTGGTTTACCCAATTTCGTGAAGTTTATGGTTTTGCCATCAATGGTTTTCACGTCCATATCAGGCATCATTTTGGTTATTAATTTTGCCGCCGGATCACGCGCACATGACGTTAAGGCCCCCATTATTGTCGAAAGACCCAATGCAGAAAGCCCCAAGGAACCAATAATTTCGCGCCTTCTAATCATTTTCAACACCTTTCGAAAATAATACGCTTTTAACCTATCAAAAGTGACATATAATCGAAATTTGTTAATTATTGATTTTAAAGCGGTTCTTGTTGCGTGATACAGTGGAAAGAGCCACCGCCGGTTAAAACCGCCTCCGCCTTTATGCCAATAATCTTATGGTTTGGAAAACATTCCGCCAAAACCTTTAATGCCGCATCAGCACTTGGGGTTCCGTAATGCGGCATGACCACACTGCCGTTACCAATAATAAAATTCATGTGTGATGCCGGAATAATCTTGCCATCTTCATCGGTAACTTTACCCGGTGAAGGTGCACGAATGACTTCAAACCCATTACCAAATTCATCACGTGCCGCGCATAAATCATTATAGATTTTGTCCAAAACTTCTTGGTTTGGGTCATTATCAACCGGCGCCTGGCAAATAATTGTCCGTTCACCCACAAAGCGCGCAATATTATCAATATGCCCGTCTGTATGGTCATTTAATAGACCATCGCCCAGCCATATCATTTGCGTCATGCCAAGATTTTCAACAAATAAAGTTTCAATATCCGCTTTTGACAATTGTGGATTACGGTTTTTATTCAACAAGCATTGAGTAGTGGTTAGGAAAACCCCCTGCCCGTTTCCGTCAATTGAGCCACCCTCTAAAACCATTTCAATGTTTTCAGATTGCACCAAAGCGGCATTGGCAAGTTTGCCATTTACTTCATCATCATAATCAAGCACATATTTACCGCCCCAACCATTAAAGCCAAAGCATAAGGCAATATTGTTATCGCCATCTTTGGCAAAGATTGGACCAGTATCACGAAGCCAAATATCACCAAATGGAATCTCAAAAATCTCAACAGCTTCTGGCAATGCCGCGCGCGCGCTTGAAAAGGCTTCTTCGCCGCTTACCAATAGTTTGACCTTATCAAACTTACCATTATGCGGCGTAATTAGCGCCTTTATCATGGCGGCAATTTCGGCACGTGCCGGTTCAATATCTTCGAGCCATAATTCCTTGTCAGAAGGCCAACAAGTCCAGATAGCGCGGTGTTCTTCCCACTCAGCAGGGATACGGATTTTATTGCTCAATTTATCCTCGAATTAATTATTTCTGATATCAGAAGCGCCGGAAATATTGTTGAATTTTACTTCACCAGAGCCATAAGAGCGCACGACCGGATTTACCGCAGTGCCGCGATATTCAATATCGCCAGAACCAGACAAGCGCGCATTAATTGCCCCCTTGCCGCCTTTAACCTTTATATCACCGGAGCCAGAAGCCTGTAATTGCAAATCTTTTGCTGATGCAATTTCAACGTTACCCGAACCAGACACATCAACATTTGCACGTCCCTGAATATCGCCAACTTCACTATCACCAGAGCCAGAAAGATTAAGGCTTAGGAAATTGCCAACCCGTCCAAGTTTAACATCACCAGAACCAGAGATATCAACAAGTGCATCTTTGCCGACATCACGTGCCATAAAATCCCCAGAACCACTTCCGTTAAGTTCAAGGCTGTTTTTAACATTGCCAATAATAATGTCACCGCAACCACTTACTTCAATGGCGGCACCACCAACATCGCCGGCGCGCACGGAAATTTCACTATTTTTAATGCGCAGGCCATCACGGTCTGATCCCTTGGCAATAATTTTTGGCAAGTCTTCTGGATAGTATTTTTGACCATTAATTTTCAAAATCTGGTCATTGCCACGTTTTTCACAAGAGATATTATTAATGCGACCAATATCCGAGGTAACAAGCATACCTTTGGAAAAAGCAATCGCATTGGCGCGGATTTTACGCCCCTGTTTGATTTCAAGTGATAATTCGTCATGCCCAGAAGTTCGATATTCAAGAACCCCAACAAATCCACGAATATCAAGAATCTGTGGACGAGGACCAGCAAAAGCTGACCCGGCAATCAATGACATCGCAATAACAGACGTAAAAACCACTTTTTTCATAATGACACCTATACTTCATTAAGGCGGTTAGCACCGCGTTCAACCACATAATGTTTCAAATTGAAATATTTCGCGCTTTTATCCCAAGTGCTTGGGGTGGCGCGAAGTTTAACATCCATTTTTTGTTTATCAACCTCAACCAGACCATAACCATTAACCCGGTCATCAAAGAATTTGATATGTGGGTTATCAGGAAGCATCTTCATAAAGCGATCATAATTATATGATTTTGAGGTTATCGAGCCACCAACAAATTCCACCGCAACGGTTTCTGATTTTTGGTCCGCATAATTAGCCTTAACATCAGAGGCAAAGAATGCGTGCATATCACCACCAATCACAACACATTGCGCCTGTTTTTGACGCTTCTGAATTGCGTCAATCAATTTTTGGCGTGCAGGTTCAAAGCCAGACCAACCTTCATTAAACGCACCATCATCACCTTTTGAGGTTTTTTGGAAAATCGTGCTAAACAATGTTGGCTGCACCAAGATGTCCCATTTTGCGATGCCGCGCATCATGTTCTCATTAACAAAACGCTCTTGTGCAGCACCCAAAATAGTACGGTTTTGATCTTGTAATTCAGTACAGGTTGCGCGTGAAACCACCTCGGCTTCGAAACGGCCTGGGGTCGGACACGCAGCGCGCGCACGATATTGGCGGGTATCAAGCAAAGTGAACTCAACCAAATTGCCATAGATAGATTGCCCATAAATACGCATATGGTTTGACGCATCAAAGCGTGAGCGTGAACGAAGCGGAATATGTTCAAAGAATGCTTTGTAGGCATTATATTTACGCTCAACAAAGCGTTTTTCATCATTCACAGGGCGGGTTTCACCAAAATCACCTTGATAATCATTGGCAACCTCATGGTCATCCCAAATGAAAAGCCACGGTGCCACTTGGTGCGCGCGTTGCAAATCCTTATCGGTTTTGGTTAGTGCGTGAATAAGGCGGTATTCATCAAGTGTGAACGCCTCATTGACAGGCATACGGCGCAATTGCGGACCATACGAAACCTCGTAAATATAGTCACCAAGACCAAGGATCAAATCAGGGTTTTGGTCGGCAATATCGGCATAACCAGTATAATAGCCTTGTTCATAATGGGCGCATGATGTCCATGCGAATTTTAATTTATCAAAATCCGCACCTAACATTGGCGTGGTTTTTACCCGTCCAACTGGGCTTGCGACACCACCACAATTAAAGCGGTAAAAATATTGGCGATTTGGGGCAAGACCATAAATTTCAGCATGAACCGAATGCGCCATATCAGGGCGGGCAATTTCGGTTTGACGACGGACAATATTTTTAAAGGTTGGGTCGGTTGCAACCTCCACATTTACTTCGACAAGCTCTTGGGTAAATGCCTGCACTTCTAGTGGGTTTGGCGCAAGGCGTGTCCATAAAACAAAGCCTTCTTGTGATGGATCCCCCGATGCCACACCTAAAGAGAATGGATCAGATGTAAATTTTGGTGCCGCCGCATATGCCGAACCGCGCCAAGGAACCAAGGTTGCCCCAGCAGCCGCAGAAAATGCAAGACCAGATAAAAAACGACGCCTGTTAACCAATAAAGTATGTTTGTCCATATAAGCCCACCTTTTCATAAAAACATAAAAGGTTTTTACGTAATTTCAAATCAATAGCGCAATTTTATTGCAAAAATTATGACATTGTAATGATGCAAACAAAAAGGGCGGCAGATTACCCGCCGCCCCTTGTTATTAATCCGTGGGATTAAATTAGAAAGTAGTACGAACACCAACTTGGAATGTACGCGGCGCACCAGCATAGAATGTAGGTGTAGCAGCAGCTTCGGTAGTGCCGTCTGAACGTAGGATACCCAAAGCAGTGTTTTGTTTGTTGTTGATTGAACCAAGATATTTGGTGTCAAACAAGTTCACAACGTTAACCTGAAGGTAGGTACCTGGACGGGTTGGCATGAAGTCATAACGAAGAGAACCACTCCAAACAGTGTATTCAGGAGCCGCATCATCATTCACGTAGGTTGAGAAGCGTTCACCAACATATTTACCATTCAAGTTGAAGTGTAGTTGAGAAGCAAAGTCATATGTCATACCAAAGGTAGCCATATTTTTAGGTGTCTCAACCAATTGTTTTCCTTTGGTTGGAAGTGTTGCACCTGCTTTAGAGCTAGGCATATCGTTTTGCATTTCTGCATTTGTATATGTGTAGCTTGCGTTAAGTGAGAAGTTTGGAAGCACTTTATAGCTTGCTTGTGCTTCGAAACCTGTACGAACAACGTCACCAACGTTGGTGTCAATTGTTTGTCCAAGTGCTTCATCATATGCGCTTACAAGACGATCTTTGTCTTTTGCATAGTAAATAGTCGCAGTTGCATAAAGGTTATTGTTGGTATGACGATAACCAAGTTCAAAAGAGTTATTAACTTCTGGTGAAGGGTTAGAAACAGTTGCAACAAGAGTAGTTGGGTTAATCTTAATCGCATAGTAATTGTCTGTTTTTGGAGAAGACATTGCTTGCGAGAAGTTACCATAAACTTGATCAGCAGGAGTAACTTTATAGGTTAGACCAGCGTTGAAAAGAGTTTTATCAAAGCTGTAATCTTTGCTGTAAGGAGCAACATACAAAGTAGTACCTTTTGACGCCAAAGTAACAAGCTTGTAGCCTTCTGGTGTAGTGCTTACAAGTGTTGCTTTTTCGCTTGAGCAATATGGAGAGAATGAACCGGTACCATCGTTTTTAGAATAGCAATATTGGTTCAAGTCACGTTCCATTTTTTGGAATCTAACCGCAGCAGTTGCAAACAATTTTTCTTCCAAGAAACCACCGATATATTCAGCAGAGAATACATTTACCATTGCTTTTGAATAACGGTTACGTCTTTGGTTTACGTTGCCATCATTATCGATAATCGCAAGATATTCTTTATCTTTTGCGCCAAATACTGCAGGTGTAGAACCATCAGCATTAAGAACAACGCGCTCACCAGTTTGACGGGTACGAGCGTTTTCATAAGAAGCACCCAAACGAACTCTTTGGTTTTCAGCAAAATCATAAATCAATGAAGATGTGATAGAGAAACGGTTGGTGTTTGTAATGTTACCTTGGTACAATTTGCTTGTTTGAGAAGAAGCAATTGTTCCGTTTTTGTTAAGGTCAACACCGCAACCAGCAGTACCATAGTGGCTACCGCAAAGAGTTGCATCGGTTTCGCTCATGGTTGTAGTAGAACCACCAGTTGCCATTGTGTATTGGTAAGTAGGGTCAACAGTCAAAGTTAGCTTGTCAGAGAAAACCCATTTAGATTTACCGCGAAGGTTCCCAGTGTCAGATGGGTTAATGCTGGTTAGAGATGCACCGTTCCAGTCATAACCACTAGTCGCAGTAGGCGTTCCGAACAAAGCTGCTTTGCTATAAGCGCTGTAAAAAATGTTACGGTTTTTGTTGTAGTGACCAGCTAGGCTAACAAATGAGCCATTGCCAAACAAATCTTGATGAACCAAGAAGTTAGCTTGTTGTTTAGTTAGTTTAGGGTCATCAATAGCTTCACGGGTCCAAGTGCTGTATGATTGGTCTGTGTAAGCGATATATGCTTTTGTACCCCAAGGGCCAATTTTACCAGAATCAACACGAGCGAAAGCGTTTTTAAAGTTCCAGTCACCACCAGTATATTTCAAAACGCCACCAAATTTGTCATTTGGTTTACAAGTTGAGAAGTTAACAGTACCGCCGATTGCAGAACCAGTCAAAGAGTCGATGTCAGTTGCACCAGTGTTTACAGAAGCCTTACAAATCAATTCAGGCTCAAGCAATTGGTTGGTGTAGATTGCATAGTTACCAGCGTCGTTAAGTTGGGCGCCGTCAAATGTCAAAGAAACCTTATCGCCAGAAATACCACGCATAGTGATTGTACCGCCAGATGAACCATATGGGTCATTGTTGGTGAAGTTATATCCTGGAACGGTATTAAGAATATCAGCAATTGTTTGACCAGCTGATGCTTGAGAAATCATAGTTTGGTCAATAGTAACTTTAGTTTTGATACCAGTTTCTTTTTGTAAAATACCAACGTTGCGAGTACCTTTTACAACAACAGTTTCAACTGTTTCCGTACCTGTTGACTGCGCATAAGCAGCACCAGCCGCAAGTGACATAATCATCACTGATGCGCTTAAAATATAAGATTTTTTCATAACAGCTTCCCTATATACCCTGTTAACCCAACCCAAAAAGATTAGCCCGAAAATGGCAATCCGCAGAGGCGTACAAACACAGGTTAACAAAAATTAACGCCCTAATCGTTGCTTTAGGTGACAGAACGATGACAATCAATTAATTTTTGGCAGAAAAAATGGGGACATGCAGATTCTTATTATGACCGTTGCAAAATGGCGACACAACGCACAATTTATTATCAATAAATAGTCAAAAAAGGGAAAATTTCGTGCATAACTTACCCCGATATAGAGCAAATTTCCTCAATGCAACTTTAATTTATGACAGTTTTGTAAAAGCGATTCTTTTGTAAATTGTCATAAAGTGAAAAAATTGCGCCATAATTAAATTATGACGCAATTTTAATACATTAAACCCGCAGACTTGCGTTTTGTTTGCCCGCTGCGGTAATTATTTTTTGGTTTAATGCGTCAATTTCAGCATCGTTTAAAGTATTTGCCTTGGGGGCAATCGTAACCTCTATGGCAATTGAAACTTTGCCGTCTTCAACGCCTTTTCCAGAATAAACGTCAAACACATTTACATTTGAAATAAGGGTTTTGTCGGCATTGGTAATTGCCCGCACCAAATCGGAAACCGCTTTGTCTTTATCAAGGATAAAGGCATAATCGCGGGTGAACGGCATGAATTGCGATAATTCTAGCTTTGGTTTCGCTTTTGATGGTTTTTGTTTTGCTTTTGGCAAAGCGTCAACAAAAATTTCAAAGGCAAAAATATCTTGATCAACGCCCAATGCCTTGGCAATTCGTGGGTGAATTTGCCCAAATTCGGCAACCACCACCTTTGGCCCCATTTTCAATTGCCCAGCGCGACCAGTATGGAAATGTGATGATGCGCCATTTGCCATCATAAGACCGCCAGTTGGCACACCCATTGCCGCAAGCAATGCCATCATATCTGCCTGAATTGAATAAACATCAGGTTTGATAATACCATTCCAATGGCGGGTTTCGCCGGTTGCAATTGCGGCAATAACATTCTTTTGGTCATTTGGTTCATCACCAAGATAAATTGGACCAGCCTCAAAAATTGCAAGCTGCTTAAAGCCCTTGTCAATATTACGCTGTGCCGCCGCGATTAGATTAATCAAGGCCGATGGACGCATATATTCAAGCTCGTCATTAATTGGGTTGGCAATTTCAAGAGCTTTATTTTCAAGATTTGCGCCAAACAATTTGGCATAGTCTTTTTTAACAAACGACCATGTAACCACCTCATTATAACCAAAAGATGCCAAAGCACGACGACCAAGGTTAAATGCGATTTTATCAGATGAGATAAGATTGCGGTTTTGCGGTTGTGATAATGTTGCCATTGGCAATTTATCAAAGCCATGAATCCGCGCCACATCTTCAACAATATCAGCAGGTAGTTTCACATCACCGCGCCAAGTTGGTGGCAGGATGTTTAATTTACCATCACCTAAATCTTTGGAGACAAAGCCCAAAGTATCAAGGATTTTGATAATTTCACCTGCACCAAGCTCAATACCAGTAAGGCGTTTAACCTCAGAGACATTAAAATCAATTGCCTTTGGTGCGGCCGGAACTTCACCAGCCTTTACAATTTCCGAAGCCAAGCCACCGCACAATTCAACAATCATTTGCGTTGCGAAATCCAAACCGCCTTTGGTGAAGGCAGGGTCAACACCACGTTCAAAGCGGTATTTGGCATCGGATTGAATTCCGGTTGCACGTCCAGTTTGGAAAATGCTTAATGGTTCAAAATATGCGGATTCAACAAATACATCGGTGGTATTTTCATCACAACCAGTTGTAACCCCACCCATAACGCCGCCAAGACCGATAACACCACTATCATCGGCGATAACGCACATTTGCGCGCCGACATTATAAGTCTTGTCATCAAGGGCAACAAAGCTTTCGCCATCGTTACCGGCTCTTGCAACAATATTGCCCTTTAATTTTGCAACATCATAGACATGAAGTGGGCGGGCGCGATCAATTGAAATAAAGTTGGTAATGTCCACAAGCGCATTAATCGGGCGCAAGCCAATCGCTTTTAGGCGATCTTGTAGCCATTTTGGCGATGGGCCATTTTTCACACCCTTAATCAGGCGACCATAAAATAATGGACAAGCAGTGGTTTCGGATTTAACCGCAATATCGCTTTTGAATGTGCCTTGGGTTTCCTTGATATCGCGATCGGAAAATTTACCTAATCCACGTGCCGCAAGTTCACGCGCAATTGAATTTACACCCAACCAATCAGGGCGGTTTGGTGTAACTTCGAAATCAATTGTTACATCATCAATGCCAAGTGCCGCCGCCGCAGATGTACCAACCGCAACATCGTCCGGCAATTCGATAATGCCAGATGAATCGCCAGTTAAGCCCAACTCTTCATATGAACACATCATACCATTTGACACCACACCGCGAACTGGACGCGCCTCAAGCGTTACGCCCAATGCCTCAACACATGTGCCGATGGGCGCAAAAATAGTGGTAAGGCCGGCACGTGCATTCGGTGCACCGCATACGATTTCAAGACGGCCTTGATTGGTTTCAACCTGACAAACCCGAAGTTTATCGGCATTGGGATGCTGCACAGCCTCAACAATTTTCACGACCGAAAACGCCTTTAGCTTTTCAGCAGGATTTTCAACATCCTCAACCTCAAGCCCTGCCATAGTCATTGCCGCAACAATCTCATCGGCACTTGCATCAGTTTGTAAATAATCTTTTAGCCAGTTAATTGTGAATTTCATTTTTATTCTCGTTAATTATCGGCTTAGGCCAGAAGTTATAGAAGGGCTGAATAATGCTTCAAAGCCAAAGTTTTCAAGCCATCTAACATCGCTATTAAACATATCACGCAAATCAGGAATGCCGTATTTAAGCATTGCAAGGCGGTCTATACCCATACCGAATGCGAAACCCTGATAAACATTTGGGTCAAGGCCACATGCGGTTAAAACATTGGGATGCACCATGCCGCAGCCCAAAATTTCCAACCAATCATTACCAGTTCCGATTTTTAATTCCTTACCCGAACGATCACAACGAACATCAACTTCAGCAGAGGGTTCAGTGAATGGGAAATGGTGCGGGCGGAATTGAACATCAACCCCGTCAACCTCAAAGAAGCGCGCCAAAAATTCCATTAAAACGCCTTTAAGGTGGCCCATATGCACGCCTTCTTCAATTACCAAACCTTCGATTTGGTGGAACATTGGCGTATGGGTTTGGTCATAGTCACAACGATAAGTACGACCAGGGGCAACAATGCGAATTGGCGGCTTTTCATTCTTCATAGTGCGAATTTGTACCGGCGAAGTATGGGTACGCAAAAGTTTGCGTTCGCCTTTTTCATTCGGCTGCATAAAGAAGGTGTCGTGCATATCACGCGCTGGATGCTTTTCAGGAAAGTTTAGCGCGGTGAAATTATGAAAATCATCCTCAATATCCGGGCCTTCTTTTACGCTAAAGCCCATGTCGGCGAAAATGGTTGCAACTTCTTCAAAAACTTGCATGATTGGATGGATTGAACCTTGGCGGCGCGCCTTAGCAGGTAAAGTTACGTCAAGATGTTCGGCAAGTAAGCGTTCATCAAGCGCCTTATCAGCAAGGGCGATTTTCTTTTCGTTAATAAGGTCATTAAGTTTGTTTTTAAGGCCGTTTACTTTTGGTCCAAAAACCTGACGCTCCTCAGAGGACATACCGCCCAAACCCTTCAAAAGCTCAGATACACTGCCTTTTTTACCTAGTGCTGATACACGTAATTCTTCCAGTGAGGCTTCATTATCTGCCGCATTCAATTGCGCCAATAATTCGCCTTCTAATTTTTCAATTTCCAAAGTCATCTAAATTTCCAGTTTTTCTGGTGATTTTCCAATTTTATGGGACTGCCTATGCACTTTTTGTGTTAATTTTGCAATTGCTAAAGGCTTAATTAAATGGTTTAATTTTTGTGACTTGTGGCAATGCGCAATGCCAATAGCCCAAACACGCTTGCAAGCAGATAATTTGAAATTCTTTTAAAACCACTATTTCCGCTTATGATTTTATGAAAATGTGCGGTCGCAATCACCACTGCCCCCATGGCAATCAGCCCCATAAGGTCGGCGATTAAACCAAGAATCAAGGTTTGCCACACCACCGAACCACGCTCAGGATGCCAAAATTGCGGATAGATAGAAAGCGCGAATAATATACATTTCGGGTTCAAAATATTATTAATCATGCCATCAATGAAAATGCGATAATTTGGAATTTTGACAGGTTTAAAATTAGTAGCCGCCACACCTTTTTCCGATTTCAGCGCATTAAATGCAAGCCATAATAAATACCCCACCCCTGCCCATCGAATTATCTCATAAACAATTGGGATTTTTGCAATAATTGCAGCAAGCCCAATCGCAACCATTAACGCGGTTATTAGCGCCCCCGTCATGATACCACACATAGTCAAAAATCCGGCAAGGCGGCCTTGGGTAAGGGTACGTGTACTAACCAAAAGCATGTCTGCCCCCGGTGTGATTGCAAGAACAAATGCCGCGGCAGTAAAAATCAATAATTCATGCCCGCTAAACATTATTGCCCCTAACCCCTGTGTGTTGTTGCAATCTTAAGGGCAAGCCCCAAATAAACGGTTGGCAAAAGGATTTTCATGATTTTACCAATTCGGTCGGAATTCATAATGATATGGCGAAACTTGCCCGCAAAAATAATTGCCGCGCCAATTATCACTGTATCAAAACTTATAAGAATTGTGGTCATAATCATGGTTTGCAAGAAAATTGAGCCACGATCCGGATGCCAAAATTGCGAATAAATGGCGAGTGCGAACATAGCCCCCTTGGGGTTTGAAATACCATTTATAAAGCCGTCAAAAAATATCTTGGTAAGCGGGGTTTTTGCCACAAGATGCGGATCAAGATCTGGTCTGAAATCTTCTTTGAATGCCTTGATTGCAAGATAAACAAGATATGCCGCACCCGCCCATTTTATGATTTCAAAAACTATTGGGATTTCAATAATTAGTTTTGCCATGCCAAGCGCCACCAATGCACCCAACACATAATTGGCAACCACCGCCCCCAAAAGCGTGGCAAACCCCGCCCTGTAACCATGGCTTAGGCCGCGCGTGCTTGCAAGAATCATATTGGGCCCCGGTGCAATACAAATTGCAAAGGCAAAAGAACAAAAGACAAGGATTTCAGATAAGGTAAACATTTCAAAATACCTAAGGCATAAATAGAAAATAAAAAAGCCCGAACACTAGGTTCGGGCTTTTGAAAACTGTTATTGCAACAAAACTATGCTGCTAATGCTTTCTTTGCCGCGTCAACCAATGCCGCAAATGCGTTTGGTTGCGAAGTTGCCATATCAGCCATAACTTTACGGTCAACAACGATGCCAGCTTTGGTAAGGCCGTTGATGAATACAGAATATGTTAATTCGAATTCACGAACAGCAGCGTTGATACGCTGAATCCAAAGTGAGCGGAAATTACGTTTTTTCGCTTTACGGTCACGATAAGCATACTGACCAGCGCGCCATACAGCAGCGGTAGCAGTACGAATAGTGTTTTTACGGCGACCTTGGTAACCTTTGGCACGAGCCAAAATACCTTTACGGCGAGCGCGGGTTTCTTTACCAGCTTTAATACGAGCCATTGTTCAAACCCTCCCTATTTCAAGCCATAAGGGGTCCAAAGTTTCACGCGAGTTGCATCAGCATCTGCGAGAACATCAGTACCACGGTTGTTACGAATATATTTTGAATTGTGTGACATAAGACGGTGACGCTTACCAGCAACACCACACATCACCTTACCGGTAGCGGTAATTTTAAAGCGCTTTTTAACACCGCTTTTGGTTTTCAATTTAGGCATTTTCATCTCCAAGATAGAAGTTTAACAAAGCACCCAAGGCAATGCCATTTCGCCCGAGCGCTAAAAGAGAGTGGGCTGTTAACGTAAAAGTACCGGCTTTGCAAGCCCTATCAGCATTTTGCCCTTATAAATTATGCTATTGCGACCTTGCGGTTTCTTTTAAGCAATTTGGTTGTAATTTGCGAAAGTGGCTTATCAACATATTTTTGGAACATGAATGCAAACGCGATTGAAAATGCAATCATCGTGAACCAAATCCCCCAAAGGGCAATTTCAGGGAGATGAAGCCTATCTTCAATAATCTTTAAAATTCTAAAACCAATGATTTGAATTGGCGTATGCACAAGGAACAATGAATAAGACGCTTTTCCCATTTCCTTTGTTATCGTGGTTTCATTGAATGTTACACGTGACGAAATTGCCATGAATGCACAGGTTAAAAGCAAAATAGCATTATCGTTAAACACACTATTTGTGTTTTCATATGCAAAGAAAATTATTCCCGCCAAAAATGTCGTTGCCCAAATAAAATATTGGGTTTTATTGACCATAAGTCCGCGTGTCATTAATTCGGCAATAACCCCCATCATAAAGAATGGAATTGCACGCCCCAATGAGAATTGTAATGCAAGTTCAACCATGCGGCGGTGAAATACATAATGAGAAAATAAATTCGCCGAAATCAGAATTACCGCCAATAGCACCACAAGATTTCCAAGCGACAATTTTTTGAGATGCCCAATCACAAGCGCGTAAATCGCATAACAGATTAATAATGATGAAATAGTCCAGGTTGGTAAATTCCATGCCGGCGTGTCTTCAAAGCCCCAAGAATAAACAAGCGTCAATTGTTCAAGCCAACCGTGCAAAGTAAATGCCTGTGGGTGCTGTGGGCGAAATCCAAAAAGTGTCAGCCCATAAATAATAATGCCAAACACAATCAAAACTACGGCATGCGATGGAATAAGGCGGGCATATCTTTTTAGCATAAAAGATTCAAAATTTATGTGACCTTCGGAGATATTATTGGCATAGGCGCGCGCCATCACCAACCCCGAAAGCATCATAAAGAAATTTGTTGCAAGCCAACCCTGTTTCATCAATGGTTCCATAATTTGAACCTTGGTCGGGGCATCATCATAATAATGGAAAGTAAGAATAAAAAGCGCCGCCATAAACCTTAAAATATCAAGGCTGGCACCGCCAATTCTATTTTGAACAGCTTGTTTATCAGACGTATTAATGGCTATGACTCATAAAAAAGCATTCTTTACCACGAAACCTGCCCCTCAGATTCGCACAGAATGCACGGCAATTATAATGCCATATTGTTTTCTTTTGGGTTAATGTAATTGGTAAAACTTCTTCATATTGGCTTAGGCATATGAATTTGTTGAGTGTTTTTTAAGAATTTTGCTGTGGCATTCGCCAAAGGTTTATCAATATAGCTCTTAAACCAAATCGCAATTGCAACTGACGCAATTATCATTATGGCAATTACGCCCCAAAATACATATTCAGAATAAAAAGCCTTGCCTTCAAGATTTCTCAAGATTTCAAAACCTATTAATTGCGTGGGTGCATGAACAAGATATAATGAATAAGAGGTTTTACCCAATTCTTGGGTTTCTTTTGTTTCTTTAAAATTCACTCGTGATGATATTACGGTAAGAATACAGATGAGGGCTATTATAATATTATCTTTTGCGACAGACAAAATATTAAGATACTCATCATTCGCATAAACAAGCAAAACTATTGTTGCAGAAATAAGCCCTGCACAGCACACATATTGTGGCTTATTTATTTTAAGATTTCGGGTAATAATATCTGCAAATACCCCAAGCATAAAAAACGTCATTGCACGTAACATTGGGTAAGTTTGAATCTCAACCAAACGATCATTGAAAACAAATTGTGCAATGAGGTTTCCTGCGATAATCACCATTATCGCCAGCAATGAAACAATTATTTTGGGCAATTTATTGATGTATTTAATTGTAAGATAAAAAAGCATATAGCATATTATAAGCGTTGAAATCGTCCACGTTGGGAAATTCCATACATGTATTTTAAGACCCCATGCGTGAGAAAGCGTAAATTGTTTAATCCAGTCTGTAAAATTATAACCCCAACCATCATGCAGTTTATAGCCTGATATTGAAACCGCGGTAATAATAATTCCGAAAACAATCAAAACCACAGCATGCGATGGAAAAAGCCTAAAATATCTTTTGATAATAAAATCATGAAACGTAATCTTGCCCGTTGAAATAGTGTTTGAATATGCGCGCGACATAACAACACCCGATAATATCAAGAATAAATCCGTACCAAGCCAACCCTGCTTTAATAATGGCTCAAAAACACTAGTTTTTGACGATATATCGTCAAAGCAGTGAAAGAGCATAATAAAGAAAGCCGCCAGAAAGCGCAGTACATCAAGGCTGGCACCGCCAACCCTTTGCTGCACCTCTCGGTTTGCAATGGTGTTCATGATAATACAGTCAAAAGTAATATTTATCAAAATAGATAAATTAAGATTTTACAACATAAAGAGTTATGGTTCTTATTTATTACCTTTGGGTTAACAACTTAAAATAATTAGATTAAGTTTTTATTGCAGTTTTATTAAAGCGTAATTTAAAGGCATGTTGCCGCATTTTTGCCTTGGGAACATAGCATTACTCATGCCAAGAAGCATAATATCAACTTAGCCAACGCCTTATGTGCGCGGTTTATTTATTAAATTTATAAGATTTAAGGCGCTATTTCCCGACATTATTTTTCGTGGTCAAATATTGCAAATAAAACAGCTTATTTGACGCAAAAATAATGGAATTTGACCTTGATTAATTAGTCGTTTCTTTTTGGCTTGCTAGAAAATCAGTAAAAATCTTCTCTGCTTCATCACGTGCAGTGGGATCGCCGACATGAAGCCAAAGACCATCAAGAACAATACCATAAAGGCGCCCTTTTGGTGCCCATTCTTCAAACCAGGTTTTGGCAAGTGAGCGTTTCACAAGTGGCTTATCTTTGAACAATTCAGTCCGCGTGATTTGCACGCCGGCATAGGCATAGGGCGCACTTTTGGCATCACCACGGCGGGTAAGTCGGCCTTCTTCATCCATGAAAAAGTCACCCGCGCCGTCAAAACCAGTGGTATTTTCCATTTTTGCTAAAAGCAAAAGACCATCCATTTTTTGTGGATCATATGCCTCTATTGCACGCTTAATTGCGGTTTCATCCATCCAAATCGCATCGGCATTACAGGTTAGGATTAACCCCTCCCCCATTAGCGGGAGGGCATTGATTAAACCGCCCTCTGTTTCCAATGGCTCTGGCAAAATATCTTCGCGTGAATAAACAATTCTTGGCAATCTATCTTGGCGTTGTTCTAGGTGGTCAATCAATTTTGATGCAAAATGGAATGTATTGACCACAACCTTATCAACACCTGAGGCCGCCAATTGATCAAGCATATGGTCAACAAGTGTACGGCCCGCAACCTCAACCAAGCCTTTTGGTCGATCATTGGTAAGTGGGCGCATACGTGTTCCCAGCCCTGCGGCGAAAACAATGGCGCGCGGCTTGCCTGATTTAAACATTAATCTGCCCCAATTCTTTTAAAGGTGCGTATTTATCAATCCAGTTTTTTAATGCGTGTAATTCAGGGTTTTTTAGAACGGTTTCCAAATGCCCAACCATACGAGGCATGAATGCACGGTATTTCTCTTTTTTATCGCGTTCAATAAGGCGCGCAAAGATGCCGATAATGCGAAGAATGTTTATCGAACCTTCAAGGTCGATTTCATTGCGCAAATCTTCTTCTACAATGCGCATGGTTGCAACATATGCCTTTACGGCGGCTTCATGGGCTTCTTTGGAAACATCGCGGCGCGCATCATGCAAAAGCATTGAAAAATCCCACGCACGGAAACCAATAACCGCATCCTGAAAATCCAACAGACCAATTTTTGCCATGCCTTCACGATCATTCAAATAAAGCATGTTTTCGGCATGATAATCACGCAAAGTAAGTTTACGCGGATGCTTAAGGATTTTGGCAATAATATCAGAACGAATTTGCGCCCATTCCGCCAAAACTTCTTGTGAATATTCCGCCATACCCAAAAACTGCGGAACCCAACTTACAAATAAGTCGGCGTTCACGGTCAAGGCAAGCGCATCAAATTCAAGCAATGGCCAAACCCCATTTGGCGCCGGAAGCTCAGCAGGGATTTCGGTATTATGCAATTTTGCCAATAATTCACCGGCAAGTTTATAAAGTGATTGTTCTTTATAAACGTCTTTATCCTTCAAAACCTCTGCATATAAATCGAGGCCAAGATCTTCAATAACCGCCACGCCTTCTTCAACATTGCTGGCATAAATGCGCGGGGTGGAAAAACCATTTTTGCTTAGAAAATTGCTTAGGGCGACAAAAGCCTCAACCCGCGAACCGGCAAGGCGCGAAGTTGCATTCCAGCCAAGATCAAGACGTTCCTCAACACTTGCATCTTTTGGGCATGGCGGGTTTTCGTTTCCCGGCGGTGCTTTCATTAAAATTGCGGTTTGATTATCCTTATAAAGGCGTTCATACGAACGGGTGGACGCATCTTCCATCAATTTAATTCGTTGGCAATTTTCAAATCCGGCTTTTTGGATTATATCATCAATCGCTTCTTCAAATGAACTCATTATACAAATCTCTAAACCGGTGTTGCCAATATTCGGTATATTCCTTGCCGCCAACAATCTTTAAAAGTGCCGCGCGTGCAGGCAACGTTACATTTTCTTTAGTTACAAATTCGACATAAATTTCAAGTCTTTGTTGCGGTAAATACTGTCCTGCGCGCTCTACCCATTCGCAAAGGGTAATTTTTTCGGAAATTTCTTCCCAACCCAATTCCCAAATATCATCAGGCGATTCAATTCGATAAAGGTCAAAATGCCAGATTTCGCCCATTTCGCTATCATATGTTTGCAAAATCGTGAATGTCGGGCTTGGGACCTCTTCGGCATCGGTCAATTCAGATATAAAGCCACGCGAAAATGTGGTTTTGCCCGCACCCAAATCACCATAAAGGGCAAAAAAATCGCCAATTCGTGCATTCTTCGCCAATAATGCACCAAGTTTTAGAGTGTCATTTTCGTCTTTTAATTCAATCCGCATAAGCCCATTTAGCATAAAGAAATAAATGTGACACAGAAATTGTACATAAAATCTGTTGCAGACACTTAAAGATTTCTTTATATGTTTAAGTCATTAGAAATTCGCCCGATATATATGGGCAAAATGGGATTTAACATGACTGATTATATCGTAACCGACATTGGGCTTGCTGATTGGGGCCGCAAGGAAATTAAAATTGCCGAAACCGAAATGCCGGGTCTTATGGCTACTCGTGAAGAATATGGTCCGAAACAAATTTTAAAAGGCGCGCGTATTGCCGGCTGCCTTCACATGACCATCCAAACCGCAGTGTTGATTGAAACCCTAACCGCATTGGGTGCAGAGGTTCGTTGGTCATCTTGCAACATCTATTCAACCCAAGACCAAGCTGCGGCGGCGATTGCGGCAACTGGCGTTCCAGTATTTGCAAAAAAAGGTGAAAGCCTTCTTGAATATTGGGAATATGTTCACAAGATTTTTGAATGGCATGATGGTGGCTACCCTAACCTTATTCTTGATGATGGTGGTGATGCGACCCTTCTTTGCGTTCTTGGTCCAAAAGCTGAAAAAGATCCAAGCGTGATTGCAAACCCGCAAAACGAAGAAGAAGAATGCCTATTTGCGGTTATGAAAAAATATTTGGCTGAAAAACCTGGTTTCTACACCGCGATTGCAAGTGCAATCAAAGGCGTTTCAGAAGAAACCACCACAGGCGTTCACCGCCTTTACCAAATGGCAGAGCGTGGCGAACTTCCATTCCCTGGCATCAACGTTAATGACAGCGTGACCAAATCAAAATTCGACAACCTTTATGGCTGTAAAGAATCTTTGGTTGACGGTATCCGCCGCGGTACAGACGTTATGATGGCGGGCAAAGTTGCAATGGTTTGCGGTTTTGGTGACGTTGGCAAAGGCTCTTCGGCATCACTTCGCAATGCTGGTTGCCGTGTTATTGTTTCTGAAATCGACCCTATTTGTGCGCTTCAAGCGGCTATGGAAGGCTATGAAGTTGTTACAATGGAACAAGCCGCACCACGTGCCGACATTTTTGTTACCACCACCGGCAACAAAGACGTAATCACGCTTGACCATATGCGCGCAATGAAAGATCGCGCAATTGTTTGCAACATTGGCCACTTTGACAGTGAAATTCAGGTTGCGTCACTTCGTAATCTTAAATGGCACAATGTTAAGCCACAAGTTGATGAAATCGAATTCCCTGATGGCAAACGCATCATCCTTCTATCAGAAGGTCGTCTTGTGAACCTTGGTAATGCGACCGGTCACCCATCATTTGTGATGTCGGCATCATTCACCAACCAAACCTTGGCACAAATTGAACTTCACACCAATTTGGCATCTTATGACAAACAAGTTTATGTCTTGCCTAAAAAATTGGACGAAAAAGTTGCGATGCTTCACCTTAATAAAGTTGGCGCAACCTTGACCAAAATGACCGATGAACAATCAAACTACATCGGTGTTCCGGTTCAAGGTCCTTTTAAAGCGGAGCATTATCGTTACTAGGTCACTTTGCCACCCTCGCGTTACTACGTAACGCTCACTCAGCAAAGTGGAACATAGCGAAAGAAATTTTTGAAAAGTGTGATTTCCAAAAATTTATTACATAATAATAAAAAAAGCCCAAGCAATGCTTGGGCTTTTTGTTATTCTACCTAAATTTTAGTTTGGGGAGGGAAGAGAAGTTTTGCGATGCTTCTGGTCTATCCCCACAATGAAAAATGCCATTAATATTCATGCGATTGAATATTGGTTGGGCGAATAGTGCAGCTTTGGAACATCAGGAAATGTCAGGGTTTTTGCGCGGTTGTTAAATTTGTGGCTTGTCAACAAATGTCAACATTTCGGGGAAATCCATGAAATAGGCACCAATAACACAATTAACCAATTGATTAATAAATATTTTTATTGAAAAATTCGTTGTTACAAATTGTTATAAACGGTTAAAAATTGGGGTAAATGGTCACAAAATATGGATTATCCATGAACTAGATTTTCATGATACCGTATAAGATGCCTAAAGAAATAATTTAATTAATAACTCCTTCCCTTGAGGGAAGGTGGATTTTGACCCAAGGGAAAAATCCGAAAGGGTGTAACAGGCGCATGTAATTATAACTAACACCCTTCACCCACCGCAAAATAAATTTGTGGCGGGAGCTTCCCTCAAGGGAAGCAATTAAGTAGCCTTAATCAGAATTACTTCTTAACCGCCGCTTTTAAATCCGCCACGGTTAATGCCTTAAACACAATCGCCGCGCCCAAATATATCGCAAAGCCGATTAGTGATACCAACAACACCGCCAATTCTTTGCCGCCGATTTTAAGGAATTTGAACCAGCCAATAATATCGTCTTGGAAATATCTGGCAACAAAAAGATAGCCAACCATTACCACACTTGCCATTAGCACTTTTGACAATTTATCAACGACCCATTTTTCCATGCGCCACCAACCACGTTTATAAAGCACACTTATAAGCAAGATGGTGTTTACCCATGCGGCGACCGATGTCCCGATGGAGAGGCCGATATAGCCGGTTTGATTGGTTTTATGCATCCAGTAGAAAAGGCTTGCGCCCACAACCACATTGGCAATAACGCCCGCAATTGCAAACATCATTGGGCTTTTACTGTCTTGGCGGGCAAAGAATGGTGGCGCAAAAATACGGATTAAAACAAATGCCGGAACACCCCACGCATAATTGAAAAGCGCGTTTGCGGTATTCATGCAATCTTGCGCGCTAAATTTACCGCCCGCCCAAAAGCCATACATCAAGAAATAAGGAATTATCAAAAGTGCAATCGCAGCCGGCAAAGTAAGGGACATGGACAGGACCAACCCCTCATTAATCGCCTTTATATCGTCATCCTTATTGTCTTTATTGGCAATTGCAGATGCAATACGCGGCAATAGTGCCACCCCAATTGCCACCCCAATTAGCCCAAGTGGTAATTGATACAATCTATCGGCGGCATTAAGCCATGATTTTGCGCCAACTTCGGATGATGAAAGTGATTGGGAAACAATAACGTTAATTTGGGTTGCCGATCCCGCAATTACCGCAGGGCCCATAACTTTAAGAATGGTTTTAACGTCATTTGTAAGGCGCGGCACACGAAAGCCAATTGAAACCCCAAGCCGTTTACAGCCGTAATAAAGCATTGCCGCCTGTAAAATACCCGCAATTGAAATTGCCACCGCCGCATTTAGTGCCGCTTGTTTCGGATCATGAGTGAAAATCACCGCAAACAGAATACAAATATTCAAAAGTGTCGGTGCAGCAGCAGAAAGCGCAAACTTGCTTGCGGTGTTTAAAATGCCTGCAAATAATGATGAAATCGCCATACCAATCAAATATGGCATTGTGATTTGGGTCAATAAAACCGCAAGATCAAAAGCTTCTTTATGGTTTGCCTGACCGTGGTGGATTACAAAAATAATCCACGGCATCGTCACCTGCATTACAATGGTCAAAATTGTTGAAACCAATGTCAAAACCGAAAAGGCATCAGACGCCATTATTTCGGCTTCTTCGTGGGTTCTTTCCTGACGCACTTTGGCATAAAGCGGAACAAAGGCTTGGGAAAATGCCCCTTCTGCCAAAATGCGGCGGAAAAGATTGGGAAACATTTGCGCGGTGATAAAGGCATCACCAATCCAACCCGCGCCAATCATATTGGAAATTGCGCGGTCGCGCGCATAACCCAAAAGCCGGCTTAACATTGTGAATAAAGATTGGACAAGGGTATTGCGCGCTAAAGACATAAATTAGCCTTATAAAAGCCTATCGGCGGGTTGATGAACGTGCCTGTGCAAGTTTGCGGCGCGTTGCGATGGTTGGCGCTTCTAGTTCATTTTGTAGTATTTCTTCAAGCACTTTTTTAAGTCGCTCAATGCGGTGCGGTTCCAACAGCTTTGTGCCATCTAATTTGCGGACATAAAACGCATCCTGCGCCCGTTCACCGGTCGAGGTAATATGGGCGGAAGTTATGTTTAACGCCTCATCCAAAAGTGCCTTGGTTAATTCCGCCAAAAGCCCCGGACGATCTGAACCCGAAACCTCGATAATGGTGTCATTGGTTGAACCTTGATTATCAAAAAGCACAAATGGTTCGACCTGAAACACTTGATGGCGACGTGATGGTTTAAAACCAAACTCACTAACCGCATGGGCATCACCATGAATTGCGGCCGCCAGCTCATTTTCTAATTTGACCAGCATATTTTGGCGCGCTTTACCAAATGCCTCGTAATTGGCATCATGAAGTGTGAAAACGTCAAACGCCACCCCACGGCTAGAGGTAAAGACGCGTGCATCAACCACACTTGCGCTATTGCGGGCAAAGGTTGCCACCATATCATATATCAAACCACGCCTGTCACCGGCAATAACCATAATTTCGGTAACATTGCGCAAATTATCAATACGGTTGGCAATCCAATAATCTTGACCAGATTTTAGGTAATTTGCCGCCTCAACAATATGCCATTCAATCTGGCTTTCATCAAAACCTAGCCAATAGGCATCTTCAATTTCGGTAAAGAATTGCGCAACGTCTTTGCCTTCAAGCAATTTATTACGCTTTCCAGCAACTTGGGCATAAAGTACCTCACGCACAAAGCGTTCATCGGTTTTACCACCCCTTAAAACCGCCTCGGTAAGGTTATAAAGATCGCGCAGCAATTGCGCCTTCCAATCATTCCAAATCCCTGGACCAACCGCACGAATATCGGCAACAGTAAGCACTAGCAACAGCCGAAGGCGTTCAAGATTTTCAACCTCTGCCGCAAATTTGGCAATGGTTTCGGGGTCACTTAAATCACGTTTTTGTGCCACATCAGACATTAAAAGGTGATGCCCAACAATCCATGCCGCAAGTTCAGTTTCTTCTTCACTAACACCAAGGCGTTTGCAGGCAACACGTGTTGCCTTGGCACCCAAAATTTGCTGATCCCCCTCACCTTTGCCGACATCATGCAAAAGCATAGCAAGATATAGCGCAAGGCGATTATGGATTTTTGGGAAAACCGCGCTCGCGATTGGAACTTCTTCGGCAAGTTTGCCTTGCTCAATTTGCCCAATTATTTCAACGGCGCGCAAAGTATGCTCATCAACTGTGAAATGGTGATACATATTAAACTGGGTTTGCCCAACAATGCGTCCAAACTCGGGAACCATGCGCCCCAAAAGGCCGGTTTCATTCATAAAGTTTAGAATATGGAATGGCCCATTTTCCACCGCCATAATTTCAAGGAATTTATGTTTTGCTTCCTTTTGGCGGGATAGGCCGATTGATTTTGGTGCCACTTCGGCAATTTGCGCCAATGAGCGCGGTTCAATATCAAGCCCACGTCGGTTGGCCTCCAAAAACAGATCAAACATCGAAATAGGTTGATTAACAACCGTTTTTGCATCCTTATAACCAATGCGCCCATTGGATAAAACAAATCTTTTATCGCTAAGTGGTTTTTGTTTATTAGAAAAGAATGCACCAAGCCCTGGTGGCGCTTGTTTTAGGGCGTCGGCCTCTAATTTCGCGCTCATGATACGGGTTAAAGAGCCAATTTGCTTTGAAACAACAAAATAGTGTTTCATAAATCGTTCAACCGCCGGATTATCGGCACGGTCGCCATAACCCATACGGCGCGCCATTTCAGGCTGCAGGTCAAAGGTTAGTTTTTCTTCAGGACGACCAGTTAAGAAATGTAAATGGCACCGCACAGTCCACAAAAACTCTGCGGCATCCATAAAGGTTTCCATTTGCTCTTTGGTGAAAATTCCGCGATCCACATAATCTTTTGGGGTATCAACATCAATATTATGGATATATTTGGCAATCCAAAACATTGTGTGCATATCGCGCAGGCCGCCTTTGCCGTCTTTGATATTCGGTTCAACCATATAACGGCTTTCACCCATTTTACGGTGGCGATTATCACGCTCCTTCATTTTGGCGGCAACAAATTCAGGAATTGAATTATTAAATAATTCATTGCGCAGGCGTGTATTTAACTCTTTTAATAAGTCTTCATCGCCACAAATATAACGGGTTTCAAGCACAGAGGTGCGAATGGTGAAATCTTCTTTTGCCGCGCGCAGACATTCAGGAATGGTGCGTGACGCATGACCCACCTTTAGCCCCATATCCCAAAGCATATAAAGCACATATTCAATCACACTTTCGGCCCATGCGCTTTCCTTGACAGCGCGGATGAACATCAAATCAATGTCTGAAGATGGCGCAAGGGCATTACGACCATAGCCGCCAGTTGCACAAATAGTAAGGCGTTCGGCGTTTGTGCGGTTATGCACCCTAAAAATATGCTGCAAAGTGAAATCATAAAGCGCGGAAATAACCACATCTTGAACAGCAGCAAGCAATTCAGCACAATCAAGGCCACCGCCGCCATTTTCAAGGCGCTCTTGAGCAATCATGCGCCCGCGAAATAATGCACTTTTTAAGATATTTAATGCAGCGGCACTTAATGCAGTATCGTCACCACGGTATGTTTGTGCCGCCGTAGAAAGTTGAACACGCAAACGCCACCCGTCAACCACATCATTAATGCGCCAAGGTCTTAATTTGGCGCTTTTATGTTTTAGTTTGACGGGGTTTGCCATTTCAATGCTTAATTATTTAAGAGCTTTTTGGTGCAAGAACCATAGTCATTTGACGACCTTCAAGTCTTGGTTCAAGCTCAACTTTGGCGGTTTCTGCAAAGTCACCTTTGATTCGCATTAAAAGATCCATGCCAAGGTTTTGGTGTGCCATTTCGCGCCCTCTAAAACGCAAAGTGATTTTCACCTTATCCCCTTCCGCAAAGAAACGTGTCATTGCTTTTGCTTTAACCTGATAATCGTGATCATCAATCATCGGGCGCAATTTAATTTCTTTTAGTTCAACGACTTTTTGTTTTTTGCGGGCTTCGGCCTTTTTCTTTTGTTCTTGGAATTTGAACTTGCCGTAATCAAGAATTTTTACAACCGGCGGATTAGCAGTGGCAACGATTTCCACCAAATCAAGACCGGCTTCTTGTGCAGCCTCCAAAGCAGCAACCAAAGGCATTTCGCCTTGTTTTTCGCCGTTTTCATCAATCAACAGAACGCGCGGCGCCCTGATTTCATCATTTACGCGTGGGCCATCTTTTGCTGGCGGGGCTTGGGTTGGTCTTCTTATGTTACTTCTCCTTTAGAAACTACCATATACGTCTGATAATGCCGAAGGTAAAATCAGATTTCCCTTCTATATCATAGGTAAATAATAGAAATGATTAATGGTGCAAGCAGAATTTCTCATAATTGAGGTTTTCTTGCAGATATATTACAATTTCATAAAATGAATTACTTATAGATTTTATTTATAATAGCTAGCAAATTGTCACTAAATCCCGATTAAATTGTGCAAAAACCTATACATAAGTGTAAAATTACACACGAGTTAACAAGATATAAACCAAACTAATATTAAAGTATATTTTCTTGCTAATATCAGGGAATAAATCGGGGTAATTTATATTGTTTAAAAAAGGTGATCGCAGTTTTTACCACAAGATGCAGTCCACCTTGGCTGGTAGGCTGACCTCAATTTATCTCGCATTGAATCTTGTCGCGCTAGCTGTTGTTTCGGTATCGGTATTTTTTAACCTTGGGCCAAACGGAAATCGTTTGGCGGCCATTACCGTGTCATCTTCAACACTTGTGTTTACTGCATCGATATTTTTGATTGTGGTTCGCCGCATTATTGCGCCACTTGAAACCATGACCGACTTTATGCAGCATGCGAACTTGCGTCGTCTTGGCGCGCGCCTTGATATTGCTACCGGCGATGAATTGGAACAATTGTCACGTGCAATTAACACAATGTTGCAACGCCTTGATGCCTCAATGCAACGCATTCAACGTATGTCATTTGTTGATACAGTAACCGAATTGCCAAACCGAGAAAGATTTAAACAAGAAGCCGATGAGGTTATTAAATCTGCGATTTCAACAAAAGGTGTAGGCGCGGCGATTTCAATTGATATTGACCGTTTCTTGCGCGTTCAAAATACACTTGGCAAAGTTATTGGCGAAGAATTATTGGGGCTTGTTACCGAAAGACTTGACGCAGCAGTTCGCGCATCTGATCGCATCGTACGACTTAAAAACTGCGAAACTCGTCCCGCATTATTAGCACGCATGGGTGGTTCTGAATTTGCAATTCTTATTCCTGATGTTGAAGATCCAACCGGTGCTGGAAAATTTGCGCAATTGGTTGCGGCATCTTTAAGACAACCATTTGAATTACAACACCACCGCATCGTATTGGGCGCAAGCTGCGGCATCGCTGTTTTCCCACAAGATGGTGAATCTGGCGATGAAATCATCCGTTCAGCAGAACTTGCAATGACCCATGCGCGTAACGCCGGCGGTGGTCGTTCAATGTTCTTTACACGCAAATTAAACCAACGCGCCCTAAGCAAGTTAATCCTTGAAAATGAAATTCGCCAAGGGATTGAGAAAAATCAATTTGTCCCATATTTCCAGCCAAAAGTAGATTTAGGTACTGGTCGTATTGTTGGGTGCGAGGCATTGGTACGTTGGAATCACCCTAAATATGGCATGGTTTCACCGGCACGCTTTATCCCTGCCGCCGAAGAATCTGGCTTAATTGGTCCATTGGGTGACGTGATTTTACGTGAATCTGCACGTTACGCGGCAAACTGGCTATTGCGCGGTATCGCACTTCGTGTTGCGGTTAACGTATCAACCGCACAATTTAGCGATGACAATTTTGATCACAAAGTTTGCACAGCCTTAAAAGAATCTGGCTTGCCACCAAGCCTATTTGAGTTGGAAATCACTGAATCAATTGCGATGTCTAACCCAGAACGTGTTCAAAGATTGTTAGAGCCTTTACGCTTGAAAGGTGTTAAGATTGCCATTGACGACTTTGGAACTGGGCACTCAAACCTTGCGGCATTAACATCATTGCCATTTGACGTGTTCAAAATTGACCAGTCATTCATCCACGCATTGGGCAAAGATAAACATGCACCGGCGCTTATCGAAACCATCATCGCAATGGCAGGTGGTTTGAATTATGAAACTGTTGCCGAAGGCGTTGAAACCGAAGAGCAAGCGGCATTCCTACGTAAACGTGGCGCAACCCTTGGACAAGGTTATTTGTTTGGCGCACCAATGGCACCAGAAGCTTTTGAGGCATATGCCCGTGAGTGGGTTCAAAATGGCATTCAGCCGCCATTGCCTGAAAAGAAAAACTATCACGATAATGTGCAAGCTGCGCCTGCAGAATTATCTAATCAGTCTAAAGTTGCCTAATTATTGACGCAATGTCATTTTAACTGATACGCATAATTTCATTAGCTTTATTATAGGCTTTTGAGGGCTTTGGGGGCGGAATATGCGAATTGGCGCGGTGGTAATTCTATTACCTTGTCTATTTTATAATCAAGCATTGGCGCAAAGTGTTAACAATGTTAGACAAACCGTTTACGAAGGTAATTTAGGCACCAATAAAATTACATTTGCCACCGTCAAGACCAACAATAAAAATGGCAAAAATTATGAAGCCGCACACTATTTTTACGATAGCTCGCGTATTGATATCCCACTCCTAAAAGCAAATAGCGATACGACCGAATTTAAAGAATTGGCAAATGATGAAAATTGCTATTGGAACGAAGACAAAGACAATTGCAAAACTAAGGGTGTCTTTAAGCTAGCTTTAGATGGCGAAAATATTTCGGGGGTTTGGGTCAATTCGCAAAATCACAAGCAATTAAAAGTCCATCTTAAAAAAGTTGCGACACAAGAATATAAAAGCCAATATACTATAAGCGATTATTCAAGCCTTTTAACCGCATATCCAACCAATGAAAATGGCGACACAATTGAAGGCTTTTATTTAAAGGATGCTTATCAATCACGTATTCTTGCCGGTGAATTAATTTATGGCAAAAGCATTCAAACCACCCAAGGCACATCATATAAAACCATTACCGACAAACAAACCGGGGTTCATTATATTTTGCTTGATAAACTTCCCGATAAAACAATCAAACAAAAAGTAAATGAAAGCCTTTTAAACAATTTTTATGAGATGAAATCCTATGCAATGGAATGCGTTGCATTTAGGGCAAAGGAAGAAAAACCATTTTATAGTAAATATGGTGATTGGGAAAACTATTCATCCAAGGTCAAATTATTAAACCAAAACCTACTTGTTATTGAGGAATTGGGTTCAACCTATTGCGGTGGCGCCCACCCCAATAATACATATTCCCATACTGTTTATGACCTAAATAAGGGGGAGTATTTCAATGGTAACAATTATTTCAATTTCTATACACCGGACCCAGAGGATAAAAACAACCTTATAGAAACCGATGAATATTCAGAATTAAAAAAAGAACTTCGCCCTGGTTCAAAATATTGGATTCGCCAAGATATTGATGCCGGTCTTTTACAATATTGTACTGGCGATGATATGAATTATCTTGAATTTTCGCAAAGCTTTAATCAAAAAGGCATGATCCTTTCTTTAGAAGGCTTACCGCATGTTTCCGGCGCCTGTATGCGTGATTATTACCTTATACCCTATAAAGACCTCACCCCTTTTATGACCGATAATGGCAAAAAGTTTTTTTCAAAAGAGCTAGAAAAATGAAATTATATCCTTTGATTTGTGTTGCATCTCTATTTGCATTTAACGCGGCACTTGCCGGTGAATACCAATTCAATACACCTGTTAAACAAACAGTTTATGAAGGGACTTTGGGCAATAAAAAAATCGTATTGCAAACCCTTGATGCCACGCAAAACGGTAAAACATTCCGTGCCGCAAGTTATTTTTATGCTTCCCAAAGGTTGGAAATACCACTTACGAAAAAGGATAATGGTTTTGAAGAATATTCCAGCAATTGCTACATTGATGAAAAATGTAAGCTCGTGGCAAAGCTATCGCTAACGAATGTTGGCAATGGATTAAAGGGAAACTGGGTTGCGGCCAGTGGCGATAAATCATACGAAGTGTCACTTAAACCCGTTGCCACCGCCACCTTCACCCAACATTATGAAATAAGCGACAATGATGGCATCCTTTCAGATACTATGGACGGCGCAAGCGACCTTGCAAAAAATATGTTCAAAAGAAAAATGGCATTAGGCGAAACCACCTATTCCAAAGAACAATTTATGAATGGTTATGGTTATAAAACTGCAACCGATAAACTAAGCGGAATTCATTATATTATTCTAACTAGTGCACCCAAGGGGCAAAATCTTGGACCAATAAATAAAACTCTTACCGATATCCGCCTTTCTATGGTCGGTTATGGCCTTGAGTGTAAAGCGATGCCAGCGGGCGATAGTCCTGCATATGGGACATTTGGCGATTGGGATTCCTATACTTCTGAACCCGTTAATATAAATGACAGAATACTTGTTACCGAAGAAAGTGGCTCAACATTCTGTGGCGGAGCGCACCCAAATAACAGCTATTTACACGCAATTTTTGACATGAAAACTGGTAATTTGATTTATCATTATGATCTTTTCAAACTTTACTATGAACAAGATTATAACAAGCTACAAACCATTGCGTTTAAAAAGATTTTCAAAAAAATCACAAGCGATAAAAAATATCTAATCAGAGAAGCCAGCGATGATGCGGATTTTGATAAAGAGTGCATTTATGGTGGCCAAGAAAATACCGATGATTTAAATGATAATACTGATTATAGCTGGATGCCGTTTTCAGCCTACCCTGCAAAAGATGGCGTTGTATTCGCGCTTGAAAATGTGCCACATGTAGCAGGTGGCTGTATGGGGGATTATTATAAAATCTCCTATAAAGAAGCCCTGCCCCTTATGACCCCATTGGCAAAGCAATTATTTGCAAAAGAATTAGCAGGCAAATGATGAAATTCTACAAATATTTTATTGCCGCCGCCATTTTCACCCCGTCTTTAGCATTGGCAGAAACACAAATAAGCCAAAATGTTTATGAAGGGACATTGGGAAAAACAAAAATTACTTTGCAGATATTACGCGCCCAAAGCGGTACAAGCGATGTTGCCGCCGCAACTTATTTTTACAATAGCAAACGCCAAAACATAAACCTTTTGCCATCCGATAATAGTGCCGGGGTTTTTAATGAACTTCCGGGTGATTGCACCGATATTGATGAAGATTGCAAAGTCCGTGCTGAATTCAATCTTAAAATTTCTACAATTGGTCTTATTGGTAATTGGGTATCAAAAACCGACAATAAATCATATCCGGTTGATCTTAAATTGGTTGCCCAAAAGCAATATGTTTTTAAAAGCGACATTACCAGTGCTAGTGACCTACTTGATGTATCGAGTTTTCATTATGAAGACAGCAGAAATTTTGACACAAATCCATATTTCAAAAAACAATATTACGGGTCTGTTTCCTATTCCGCACCAAAAATTGTAAATGGTTATAAATTTCAAACCATTTCCGATAATCTTACTAAAATAAGCTATGTAAGTATCGAAAGCCCCCAAAAAGGGCATGATTTGACGAATATCAAAAACGCCTTATCGCTTCGTCACATTGAATTGGTTGCCGAAGGTCTGGAGTGTAATAATACGCTTGCCGAGACTTCTGACAAAAATACTTACGGCTATTATAATGAGTATATGTCCAATGTAATTCACGTAACCGATAATGTTTTGGTTATTCAAGAAGGTGGATCAACCTATTGTGGCGGGGCACACCCAAATAATTCGATTTCGCACCATGTTTTTGATATGAAAAGCGGCAATGAATTAAGCAATAAAGACCTTTTCAATATCTTTATCGAAAAAGATTATAGCACCGAACGAACCCCGCAATTTCAAAAACTTTTCGATAAAATCACAACGCAGAAGAAATATTTATACACCGCCATAGCGGGCGCACCAGATGATTTAGAAGAAGATTGCAAGGCGCTATTTGACGAAAACACTTATATAGCGATTTGGCCTGATAATAAGGGCTTGGTCTTTTCAATCGATGATGCGCCACATGCCATTGGCCCATGTATGGATGATTATTACCGCGTGCCATACAAAGAAATGTTGCCATTCATGACCCCACTTGCCAAACAATTATTTGCAAAAGAGCTTGGCGGCAAATAATCACAACTCCCCCTTGAACCTTTAAAGTAAAAACCCCAAATTGATGTGGAATTTAAAAGAGGTTTAAATGTCTGATTTTGAAAGAAGTGCCGCTGATTGGCGTGGAACGACAATTCTTGCCGTGCGTAAAGGTGGTAAAGTTGTGGTTGCTGGCGATGGTCAGGTTTCGGTTGGTAATACTGTTATGAAGCATGGCGCACGCAAAGTTCGCCGTCTTGCCGATGGCAAAGTTATCGCAGGGTTCGCAGGCGCAACCGCCGATGCATTCACCCTTTTTGAACGCCTAGAACAAAAGCTTGAACGCTTCCCTAATCAGCTTTTACGTGCCGCCGTTGAGCTTGCCAAAGATTGGCGTACGGATCGTTATTTACGCCGTCTCGAAGCAATGTTGATTTGTGCCGATGCCACCGGAACCTATGTCATTACTGGTACTGGTGACGTGCTTGAACCTGATTATGATTGCACCGCAATCGGTTCAGGTGGTGGTTATGCAATCTCTGCGGCACGCGCTTTGATGGATACTGATCTTGATGCCGAAGCAATCGCACGCAAATCAATGGCAATTGCCGCCGATATTTGTGTCTTTACCAATGGCAATCTTACAATCGAAACAATGGATTCAATTAAATAATGACTGATTTAACACCCCGCGAAATTGTGTCTGAACTTGATAAACATGTAATCGGACAAAAAGATGCCAAACGTGCCGTTGCGATTGCTCTTCGTAATCGTTGGCGCAGGAAAAAATTAGAACCGCAATTGCGCGAAGATACTACGCCGAAAAACATTCTTATGATTGGGCCAACCGGTGTAGGTAAAACCGAAATCGCGCGCCGCCTTGCAAAACTTGCGGGCGCACCCTTTGTAAAAGTTGAAGCCACCAAATTCACCGAAGTTGGCTATGTTGGGCGCGATGTTGAACAAATTATCCGCGATTTGATAGAGGCGGCAATCCATTTGGTGCGCGAAATAAAACGCAAAGAAGTTCGTCCAAAAGCTGAAAAGGCTGCCGAAGACCGCGTGCTTGAAGCATTGGTCGGCGTTGGTGCATCCGATTCAACCAAGGATTCATTTCGTAAAAAGCTTCGTGCCGGCGATTTAGACGAAAAAGAAGTTGAAATCGAATTTGAGGCCGCGCCCCCATCCCCACAAATGATGGAATTTCCAGGCGGCATGGGCGGTATGATTGACTTGGGTTCAATGCTTGGCGGCATGGGCGGCAAACAAACCAAAAAACGCAAAGTATTGGTCAAAGATGCCTATGAACCACTTATCAACGAAGAAAGCGATAATTTAATCGATAAAGATACCCTTACCCAAGCGGCGCTTGAACTTGCGCAACAAGAGGGCGTGGTTTTCATTGACGAAATTGATAAGATTTGTGCCCGTTCCGAACGCCAAGGGGCCGACGTTTCACGCGAAGGCGTGCAGCGTGACCTTTTGCCATTAATCGAAGGGACAACAGTTTCCACTAAACATGGGACAGTTAAGACCGATCATATTTTATTCATTGCATCTGGCGCATTCCACGTTGCAAAACCAAGTGATTTATTGCCAGAATTACAAGGTCGTTTGCCAATTCGCGTTGAATTAAACGCCCTTAGTAAAGAGGATATGAAAAACATTCTAACCGAACCACAATCGTCATTGACCAAGCAATATATTGGATTAATGAAAACCGAAGGTGTAACATTAGAATTTACTGATGACGGTATTGATGCAATTGCCACCACCGCCGTTGAAGTTAACACCAAGGTTGAAAACATTGGTGCGCGCCGCCTACATACTGTTCTTGAAAGAGTATTGGATGACATAAGCTTTACCGCAACCGATAAAGAAGGCGAAACCATCATAATTGACGCAAAATATGTCGATGACCATGTGGCAAACCTTGCACAAAACACCGACCTATCAAGATTTGTGCTTTAAAAACAATGCATTGTATCATTACAAAAGTTTATATTTATAAACCTTGTTTTGCCACAATTGCTTACTAAATATAGAATATAGCTTGCGCCTCTCAAGTTTATATAAGTTTCTCCCAAGCCCCCCAAACGCGGTGAAACAAACACCCCCCTAATAAAGAGGCATAAGACCAGATCGTAACCCAGCCCACGATCTGGTCTTTTTTATAAAATTTGCTGTTCCTCGCGTTGCTCGGGCAAATTTGCTCTTCGATTCTACGGAAAACCGCTTCACACTTTTCCTATCTCATCGCTGGGTTATTCACTTCGTTCGTCACTCAGAAATTTGGAAATTACGAAAAATAAAACCGAAAAGCGCGGTTTCCGGTTTCATTTTACATTTATTTTTGCATTCAGTATGTTCGCAAAATAAAGGGTATGATATGCGCCGATGGCGCAATAAATATATTGACAACACATCCCAAAAAGCGCAATCACGCCCACCTAATTTAAAGGTTTTTTACGATGAAAGATTTGCCAGTTTCACCACTAGCACCACAAAAATTTCCAAGCCTTCCAGAGGTTAAGGGGGTTTATGCCGCAACCTATTCTTTGGGTATGTATGGCAAACCACGCGATGATTTATTGGTAGTAAACTTTCTTTCATCGGCATCGGTTGCCGGAACTTTTACCAAATCCAACACACGCTCTTGCGATGTTGATTGGTGCGCAGAAGCATTAAAGCACGGCTTCGCCCGTGGTCTTGTGGTCAATGCCGGCAATTCCAACGCATTTACTGGTCAAGCAGGGATTGATAAAAACAACGCCACATTGGAAAAATATTGCGAAATCGCTGGTTGCTTAAAAGAAGAAGTATTTTTATCGGCAACGGGTGTGATTGGCGTTCCCGTTGCCAAGGATTTGATTTCTTCAAAACTTGAAGCCGTATGGGACAAACTTGAACCTGCCAATTGGGAAAAAATGGCAACCGCCATTGCCACCACCGATACATTTATCAAAGGCGCTGGTAAAACCATTGAAATCGACGGTAAAACCATAAATATCGCGGGCATCGCCAAAGGTTCGGGAATGATTGCACCGAATATGGCTACCATGCTGGTTTATATCTTTACCGATGCAAATATTGCATCACGTGAGTTACAAAAACTGGTTTCCGAATATACCGAAAAGACCTTTAACGCCATTACGGTTGATAGTGACACATCCACATCAGACACTCTATTAGTTTTCGCAACCAATGAGGCGGGCAACAAAGACCTTACTGACAAAGATACCGCTTTTGCAGACGCACTTTATGAAATCATGTTGGATTTGGCTTTGCAAGTTGTAAAAGACGGCGAAGGCGCAACCAAATTTATCAAAGTTGACGTGGTTGGTGCAAAAGATGATGCTTCGGCAAAAGTTATTGCCATGGCAATCGCCAATTCACCACTTGTAAAAACCGCAATTGCTGGCGGTGATGCCAATTGGGGGCGCGTTGCAATGGCGGTTGGTAAATGTCTTGAGCCAATTAACGTTGATAAACTTTCTATCCAATTTTGTGGTCAATGGGTCGCCAAAGATGGCGGTGCCGTAAAATATGACGAAAGCTTGATTGACGAAAAAATGGCCGGAACCGATATCGAAATATTGGTTGATGTTGCAGTTGGTGACGGCAAATACACCGCTTATACCTGCGACCTTACGCATGGATATATAACCATTAATGGCGATTATCGTTCATAAGCTATTCACCGTCACCCCGCACTTATTGCGGGGGACACGATAGGGTATTTTAGTTTAATCCAAAATTCTACGCTTGCGCTTCAATGAAAGTGCATTCTTGACCCTCTGCCAAATTTTCTTCTTTTCCATCGCACGATGAGCCCCAAAAAGTTACAAATGAGCGAGAAAAAGTTGTAAACTTTTTCGATAACGCGAATGAAACTCGCTGTGGCTTTTTGGATAAGGCGAAGAGAAATCAAAACATTGATGGAAAAATCAGTCTAAGATTCTGCGCTTGCGCTTCAATGAAAGTGCATTCTTAACCCTCTGCCAAATTTTCTTCTTTTCCATCAAGGGAACTGGATCAAGGTTTTCAAAAAACTGTTCGGCACATGCACGCCAAGAAAAGGTTTCGGCAAACTTACGGACGGTTACACGGTCAAGCTTTAGTGCGGCTTCTATGTTCGCCTTCAAATCATCGCCAATTACGCCCGCATTAGAGCCAGGGATAATATCTTTTGGCCCCGGCGCATCAAAAGCTGCAACAGGGGTTCCGGTTGCCATTGCTTCAAGAATTACAAGACCAAAAGTATCTGTCAGGCTTGGGAAAACAAAAACATCGGCGTTGGCATAACATTCCGCAAGCTCAGCACCGAATTTAGAACCGGTAAAGACCGCATCCTTATATTTATTTTCCAATTCTTCTTTAGCAGGGCCATCACCCACCACAACTTTTGTACCTTCAAGGTCAAGCTCTAAAAATGCTTCAACATTTTTTTCAACTGATACACGGCCGACATAAACATAAATAGGGGTTTTTAAACCCGCGAATGGACCACGATCTTCTTTGCGTAAATCGGGATTAAATTGTTCGGTATCAACGCCGCGTGACCAGATAGTAAGGTTTTTAAAGCCATGATCTTCAAGTTGTTTCTTCATGCTTTCGGTGGCAACCATAACCCGCCCCGACATTTCGTGGAACCAGCGAACAAAGGCATACCCCCATGATTCAGGAACGGGGAAACGTGCCGAAATATATTCTGGATATTGTGTATGATACGAGGTTGAAAACGGAAATTTATTTTCAATACAAACCGCACGTGCCGTAAGACCCAATGTCCCCTCGGTGGCGATATGCACGGCCTCTGGCTCGAAAACCTCGAAGCGATGCTCAATATCAGCGCGCGCACCAATTGCCATTTTAATTTCAGAATAGGTTGGAAGTGGTAATGTGTAATAGCCATCAGCAGGTGTAACCAACTCAACCTCATGGCCCATTTCTCTTAATTCTTGAATGGTACGACTTAAAGTACGAACCACCCCATTAACCTGAGGTTCCCATGCATCCGTTACCAACATTATTCGCAAGCCGATTCTCCATCATAAGGGTATAATATTCTACATTAACCCGATTTTTTGCGATTTAATTTTCCACGCTTACAAAGCTACTTGTTAGATTTTCCTATTCCATATAGGTATAATAGTATTTTAAACCAATGTGATTCAAGCTGAAACAGCAATAACCAACACTATATGACTGATTTAAATAATAAAACAACATAAAAACAATTAGTTAAACCTTATTTTATGGCAAATATATTTCTTACAATCTTAGAAGTGACACAATGAATAAAGATTTTTTTGACAATTTTATGAAACTTGATGACAATAAATTCCGTGATGAAGACATCGTGCTTGCCGAATTTGTGCAAAGCAATAATTTCCCACATTCAATGCGTGAGCGCGCCAATTTTCATGCAAGCGACATTGTAAAAACCGCCCGCGCCCGCAAAAAGCCACTGGGAATGATGGAATCCTTCCTTGAGGAATTTGGGCTTTCTACCCCTGAAGGTTTGGCATTAATGTGTTTGGCCGAAGGGCTTTTGCGAATTCCTGACAAAGAAACCGCCGATTTATTGATTGCAGAGAAATTAAGTTCAGGTGATTGGATTTCACATTTCAAATCTGAAGAATCACTTTTGATTAATGCCTCGGCGCTTGGGCTTATGCTAACTGGGAAAATTGTTTCTCTTGATGAAGATGCCAAAAACAACTTCGCGGGTTATGTTTCAAAACTAACTAAAAAAACTGGTGAGCCATTTATCCGTGCAGCGGTCAAGGCAGCAATGCGCATTATGGGCGAACAATTTGTTTTGGGTCGCAATATTAAAGAAGCCATAAAACGCGGCGAAGGCATCATAAAGAAGAATGAGGCCGATTGTTATTCCTTTGACATGCTTGGCGAAGGTGCGCGTACCGAAAATGACGCCGCAAAATATATGGAATCTTATGCCAATGCCATCAATATTCTAACGGAAAGCTTGAAGGGGAATGGATCGCCATTTCTATCGAGTGGGATTTCTGTGAAATTATCTGCCCTTTGTGCGCGTTATGATATTCGCCAATATGACAAGGTTCAAAAGAATTTAATGCCACGCCTTTTAGAGCTGGCACAAATGGCAAAGGCAGCAAATATCAACTTCTGTATTGATGCCGAGGAAGCAGATCGCCTTCGCCTTTCCTTAGAAGTATTGCATCAATTATCTGCAGAAGAATCATTGAAAAATTGGGATGGTTTGGGGCTTGCGGTGCAGGCATATTCAAAACGTGCCGGCGACGTTATTGATGCGGTTAAATCAATTGCCAATTCACATAATCGCCGTTTCATGGTTCGTCTTGTAAAGGGCGCTTATTGGGATACCGAGGTTAAACGCGCGCAATTAGGCGGGCGTAGTGATTTCCCTGTTTTCACCACAAAGCCCGCAACCGATGTTTCATATTTGCATAACGCCTTCAAAATGGTTAATTCTTCAAAAGAGATTTACCCGCAATTTGCGACCCATAACGCGCATACAGTTGCATTTTTAATGGAGATGCTAAAGCACCACCGCGCCGATGAATTTGAATTCCAAAGGCTGCATGGTATGGGCGAAACCCTGTATCACACGGTAAAACAACGTTATGATAACATTCGGGTTCGTGCCTATGCGCCAGTTGGTGCGCACGAAGATTTATTGCCGTATCTGGTTCGTCGCCTGCTTGAAAATGGTGCGAACACAAGCTTTGTTCACGCCTTTTTGAATGAAGATGTTCCGGTTGAAGATGTTGTAAAAGATCCACTGGAAATTATTGACCAAAATCCAAAACGCAATGAAAAATTGCCAGTGCCACGCAATATGTTCCCTGATGGTCGCCTAAATTCAATCGGTTATGATTTAAGCCAAACCACAATTCAGGATGAATTTATCGCCGCCGACAAGGCATTTAAAGAAGGCAAACATCGTGCAACATCATTAATTAATGGCGAGGAGGTTTTGGGCGAAAAAATCTGCCTTATCCAAAACCCGAATGACCAAAGCCTTGAACACGGATTTAGCTATAATGCCGATAAAGGTCATGTTATGGCGGCATTTGAAGTTGCATCAAGCTTCCAAAAAGTGTGGAACGACAAAGGTGGTGCGGCGCGCGCCGATATCCTTGAAAAAATGGCGGATGCACTAGAGAATAATGCAATAAATCTTATTGCTACGCTTGTGAACGAGGCCGGAAAAACCTTTGATGACGGCATTGCCGAAGTGCGTGAGGCAGTCGATTTCTGTCGTTATTATGCGAAACAAGCACGGGCTGAATTTGCGGCACCGACCGCCCTTCCATCCCCTGCGGGTGAAACCAATGAATTACGGTTGATGGGGCGCGGCGTATTTGTTTGCATTAGCCCATGGAACTTCCCGCTTGCAATTTTCACTGGTCAAATTGCGGCCGCATTGGCTGCGGGTGATACAGTGCTTGCAAAACCTGCTGAACAAACACCGTTAATCGCCAATATGGCAGTTAAATTATTCTATGAGGCAGGATTACCACATCAGGCATTGCAATTATTGCTTGGCGATGGCGAGATTGGCGGCGCATTAACCGCACTTGAAGATATTGCCGGCGTTGCCTTTACAGGCTCAACCGAGGTGGCAAAAATCATCAACCGTACCATGGCGGCAAAAGATGGGCCAATTGGCGTTTTAATCGCTGAAACCGGTGGCATGAACGCAATGTTTGTTGATACCTCCGCACTTAAAGAACAAGTGGTTGACGATGTCATTGTTTCAGCATTTGGTTCGGCGGGTCAACGCTGCTCGGCGCTTCGGGTTTTATACCTTCCAAACGAAACCGCCGATGAAATAATCGAATGTTTATCTGGTGCAATGGATGAATTAATAATCGCCAATTCCGACGTCATTAATACCGACATTGGACCAATTATCGATAAAGAAGCGCTTGATAAATTAAATGCCCATGTCGAAAAAAATGCGGGTAAAGTGGTTAAACGCGCTGCACTTCAAGATGGTTTAAATGGTAATTTCTTTGCCCCAACCATCATAGAGCTGCAATCAATTGATGAGTTGGAACAAGAAATATTTGGACCAGTTTTGCATATCATTCGTTATGATTCCAAAAAACTTGGCGAATATGCGGGCGCATTGCGGGCAAAGAAATATGGTCTAACCCTTGGCTGCCATTCACGGATTGATAATTTCATCGACAAGGTGCGTGATGCTGTTCCGGCGGGTAATTATTACATTAATCGCACCATGATTGGCGCAATTGTTGGGGTGCAGCCATTTGGCGGGCTTGGCCTTTCTGGAACTGGACCCAAAGCAGGTGGACCACATTACATCCACCGCTTTGCAACCGAACAATCTATAAGCAACAATATCGCAGCGCGTGGTGGTGATCCGAAGCTGTTTGATTTATAGACATTACGCAACCACCACGCTTTTTTAATATCTTCGCCTTATCCGAAAAGTCATAAGACTTTTCGGGGCTAGTATGTTTTAAAAAATTTACGTGGCAAATTTTAACTCTTCGCCTTATCCGAAAAGTCATAAACTTTTCGGGGCTAGTATTTTTTAAAAATTTACGTGGTAAATTTTAACTCTTCGCCTTATCCGAAAAGTCATAAACTTTTCGGGGCTCATCGCGTGGTGATCCGAAGCTGTTTGATTTATAGACATCAGGCAAACTATAACATGTCCCCCCGCATTTATTGCGGGGTATATGTTTGAATGCTAAGTTTTCTTTGCCTTGCGAGACAAGAAATAATAGGCAACAGAGGCAGATAAAACCACCAAAAAGCCAATTATGTCTGCCGCTGTACTAAAACAAATGGAAACCGCCATTGCAATAAAGCCAATAATTGCAATTGGAATAATGCCTTTGAAATTCAATGGCTCACCGCGGGTGGCAACGTTTTTGCGAACCAAGGCAAAGGTTGATGCGCAAACGAATAAATAAATCGCTGCTGATGCCATGCCCGACAAAATCGCCAATTGTTCAAATGTGCCACTTATTGCCAAAATTGTTCCCACACTTACGTGGAAAATAATTGCAACAATTGGCGTGCCATTAGTGGGGTGAAGTTTTGAAAACGCCTTTGGCAACATGCCATCACGTGACAAAGCAAACAAAAAGCGTGGCGCACCCATTGTATCGGCACTAAGCCAAATTAGACGTGAGAAAGTTGCGGCAAACAAAAGCAAACCAGATAAAATAGGGCTGATTTTTGCCATACCATCAGCAAGTGGGGTTTTGGAATCGATAAGCGCATGGCCAAGCAACCCTTCGGCGGCATATTGAATTCCAAGATATAAAATTACTATGAAACCCATACCCCAAAATAATGCCAATGGAATTGAACGGTTGGGATTTTTCACTTCACCGCTAATAGCGAGTGGGGTTTCCATGCCACTAAAGGCAAAGATAGCAAGTAGCAGAGCGCGACCAAAATCTTCGACAGGGCGATTGGCAACCTGTGTCGCGTGATGCCCACCAAAATATATCCCCCAAAAACCAACAAACACAAATATAACAAGCGGGATTACTTTGATAAAAGTTGTGATTGAAACAAATGAAGCCGCTTCTTTCACGCCTTTGATATTAATCAAAACGAAAACCACCATTGTCGAAACAAGAATTAATTCACGTGAATATGGGAATTTCAACATTGGGAAGAAGCTAATGATACCATCGGCAAAGGCACTTGCAATTGAGCCAAAGGCAAGTACGGCACCAAGCCATAACAAAACCCCAATTATAAGCCCCGCCAATTCGCCAAAAGCAACTGTAACATAACCGTATGCACCGCCAGATGTTGCCACCCTACTTGCACTTTCGGCAAAACATAAAACAATTGTTCCGAATGCTAAGGCACAAACCACATATGCCGCAAAAGATGCATGGCCGGCATATAAATAAATTGCGGCTGGCAAAGAGAAAATACCTGCACCAATTACCTCTGTAATAATTGCAAACCCGAGGCCCACAGCCCCAACACTCTTATGGAGACCCTCGTCCCGATCTGTAACTGCGCCCAAATTATTCTCCCTGATTTCAGGGCAGATTAATTTATATATTCGCCTTGTCTAGCCGTTTGCTTGAATTATTGTGTTATTTCAATGATTACCCATAATTTGGGCAACCTTATTAAGCACAGTGAAAATTAAGCACCCTGAAAACGGCGGAAGACACGTGCACTTATAAAACCTGCACCAAGGGCAAGAATTACACCAAATATTCCGTAGGTAAGCGTATGTTTTTTTGCAAATTCAAATATTGTCCGCTCCATACCAACTTTTGTAACCACAAAACTCTGGAGGTTTGTATCAACCGGGCGGCCATTTTTAAAAACCAAAACTTTTACGGTATAAAGACCAGGCGGTGTTAAATCTGGCATTTTAACATCGGCACGGAAAAGTCCACTTGCCTCAATTTTTACGCCCTTGGGGTCATTAAGATATAGTTTTTGCTTTTCACGTTCTGATATAAAAGACTTTTTATAATCCTGTGCAAAGTCAAGTTTTGCATAATTGGGTTGAATATTGACCTGACTATCAGCGGTTAAGCCATATAATTTCTGTGTATCTTTTGCGGTTATTTCATCAATATTCTTGCTGCTTACAACGCCAAAAAAAGTTGGGGCAGCATCAAAGAATACCCGCTTTTGTCCAACCCATAAATTAAGAACTTTTATTTTCTTGCTTATCCAGGCCGGTCTATCTGGCCCACGCACCAAAACCACAACATCAGGATTGCTTTCACCCGCGGCCTCAACCGCGCCAAAAATTGTAACCTTGGTTCCACTAAAGCTAGAGGTTAAGAGAACTTGTTCATCAAATAATGCGGCCGCTAATTTGGTGCGTTGTGCAAATCCTGCTTGTGGCGCAAGAATAATTGCAAAGCCCAAAATTAATGCCGCAAAATTTTTCATTACAAACCACCTCCCGCAGAAGATGTTTCAAATAATTGTTGTGGCGTAATAAACAGCTCACCGGCAATAACCAATGCAAGCAATAATATGATTGAGCCAAGAAGAATACGTAATTCTTCGCCTTTTATTTTACGTCCAATAATTGAACCTAATTGTGCGCCAACCACCGCACCGATAATTAAAACACCGGCAAGCACAAGATCCAATCCACCACTATTAATCCCTTGAACAAAAGAGGTCGCAGAGGCAAAGACCAAAACCTGAAACGCAGATGTACCAACCACAAGGCTTGGCGGCATATTAACGATATAAATTAGTGCCGGAATAAGCAGGAAACCGCCACCCACACCCATTAATGCCGACAAAATACCAATAACAAATCCAAGGGCAATGGGCGGAATAACCGAAATAAATAGTTTTGACCGCGGAAACCGCATTTTTAATGGTAGTTTATAGCCGATATTACTTTTCTTACGGCGTGTATCACGTGGTGCAGCTTGAATATTTTTCTTATCGTTCAAATAGCTGGTGATTGATTCTCGTAGAAGGCTAATGCCAACAAAACCAAGCAAGATAACATATGCAATCTTAACCATGACATCGGCATAGCCAATATTTTGCAAATATTTAAAAATTACCGAGCCAACACCAACCCCAACAACACCGGAAATTGTCATTAAAAGTGCAAGTCGGAAATCAATGGTTTTACGTTCGATTTGCGGCATTAAAGATGACATAGACGCCGCCGCAGAAACATTCGCACCCGATACCACTGCAATCGGTGCAGGTATGCCAAACAATATCAACAATGGCGTCAATAAAAAACCACCGCCAATACCAAACATTCCTGAAATCAGACCAACCAATGCCCCAATCCCTAGCATTAGCCAGAAATTCACTGCCATTTCAGCAATTGGCAGATATATTTGCATTGATTACAACCTCTCAAAATACAGACATTTTTTTGTTACTTGTTTTTGATAATAGATAACAATTCCCCCCAAAAGCCAACTATTTGAACCAGTAACTACAGTAAAATAATAAGTCTTTATGGTTAAAAAACTTTCTAAAAATTTTTTCATTATGAATCTTTGTTAAATACGTCCAATATATTATAAAAATGCCTATGAACATGAAAAAACATTTAGTCTTAATTAGCGTACTTTTGCTTTCCTCCTGCGCAACCGCAACCAGCTTTTCTGCGGCGGACGATGTACGCACCCTTGCTATTGCATTGCGTGATGGAAATTACGCAGCAATTGAAAGCCATATCGACAAACGCGCCCTAAAGGCACAAGCAATGCAAATTGCGCGCGATGTCGCGATTGAAGAAGGTGCAAAACAACTTGGAAGCGGCCTTGGGGCACAGGTTGCATCAATTGCGGCGGTTGATGCCTTAAAACCCGTCATTGAGGCATTGGCAGACCGCGCGATTGAGCCAGATGCACTGGCATTTTTTGCGCGCCAAGCGGGTGTAAATGAAAATTTACAAATACCTTCTCGTTTTCGGGCAACCCTTGCACTAAAAACTATTAATGACGGGCGTGTCTGTGTCGTTGATGATAAAACCAAACGCTGTATGCTTTATTTTGGAAAATATGAAAACGGCTGGCGTCTAAATGGTGTCGATGAAGCAACATTGAAAATGCGTATCAAAAGTTAAACAAAAGGCGATTCAGTTGAATCGCCTTTTTGATTTTAGTTTTAGCATGATTATGCAACGGCTTTGAATGCATTCACGTCATTGAGGTCTAGCGAATTATTTTCCGCATAAGTTTCAATTGCATTTGAAATTGTATTCAATAATTGCTTGGTTGCATCATCAGTATTTGCCGAAGATGCTTTTTCATTCATTCCAGCAAGTAATTCAGCCATTGATACTTTGCCATCTTTGTTAGTATCAAGCGCGTCATAAGTAGTAGAGCTGCTTGATGACGAAGATGTATCAGAAGTTTCCGATTGTGAACCACCAGACGATGGCGGGCCACCTGCCCCACCAGATGGTGGCGGGCCTTGTGGTGCTTTTTGCATCGCACTTGTAAACTGATCTTCGCTTATTGAGCCAGTGTTTTCAGTATCAATGCTTGAATAAAGCTTTGTTGCCTGATCTTCAGAAACATTTGACGGTCGCGCCGCCAAAAATTCTTGCTTAGAAACCGAGCCATTGCCATCAGTATCCATTTTGGAAAACATATCTGTATCTTTGCTTGATTTATCTGATGTATCGCCATCGGCATCCGCATCACTGCTTGAATTCAAGCTTTGTAGCAATTGGTTAACTGCCGCCAAAACGGTATCGGAAAGAGTGTTCCCAAGATTACGTGAACTTTTTTCTGGTTTATTCTTTTCCATCCCCTCCTGAAGTTGGGTTTGGGAAAGCGCGCCTGTGCCATCACTGTCCATTTTATCGAATAGCGATGCAGCATTAGTTTCGCTAACATCAGAAGGGCGTGAAGCAACAAATTCCTCTTTTGAAACTTTGCCGTCCCCATTAGTGTCAGTTTTACTAAATAATTCGGAAATATCAGGTTTTTTAATTCCCGATACACCTGAAATCCCACTAGAGATTCCGCTAATCATTTTATTCTCCACTATTTAAATTGCCTAATTGGCAAATTGATAGTTTCAATTAATATGCCGTATTAATTACAGAAGATTTATAAACCAATCCATTGTTTTTATTGTATTTTTCCCACAACATTAATTACTTTCAACCTTGATTAATTTTATTAACCATAAAGCAGGAATAATTTGCATATGCAAAATATATCAAGGCAAAAAATGCCCGCGACAAAACGACTTAAAATCAATTGCTTTTTGAGCTTGCAAAATTTTGGAAAAGTTATTAATGAGAATTAATTGCAATAAAAACATACAAATCGCACCATTTATAACTTGCACCAAGGCCAAATGAATTTCATGTTCCTGTCTGATTTGGAAAAAAACAAAGTCGCCAGAATAAGTAATATTCTGGATGGGGAATTTTCAATTAATGCGAAATTACGTGAAGTAGGTTTTGCTGAAGGGGATGAGGTTGAAATCATTGCCTATGGCCCAGTTGCCAAGACCCCAATTTGTGTTCGCCTTAATCGCACTATGATTGCCCTGCGCCCGAATGAAGCAAAATATATTGAGGTTGAATTATAATGTCCCTCAAAGCTGCGCTTATTGGTGCGCCAAATTGTGGTAAAAGCACTTTATTCAATGGTCTTACTGGCGGTAAAGCAAAGACCGCCAATTATGCCGGTGTAACCGTTGAGGCAAAAAAGGGGCATTTCACAACACCAAAAGGTCAAGAAATAGAGCTTTATGATCTTCCTGGTATATATGGCCTGACCGCACGTTCATCAGATGAAAAAGTTGCCATCAACATGCTTGAGGGGCAAATGAAGGGTGTCGATAAACCAGACTTGGTTCTTGTGGTTATTGATGCCGCCAATTTGCGCACCCACCTTCATTCGGCATTGCAATTGCGTGAACTTGGCATTCCAATGATGTTAATTCTAAACATGATTGATCTTGCAGAGCGCGACGGGATTGAGATTGACACCACCATCCTTGAAAAAGAGCTTAGGATACCTGTTGTTACATCACGCGCAACCCGACAAGGTGGGCGCGAAAACTTCCTTAATCGCCTTGATAGTTTAATTGACGATGGAATTGAAAACGCAAAAATAGCGCCCGAACATCACAATTTGTCTGAATTACAAAAAAGTGCGCGTTCTTTGGCGGCAAGGGCAATTGTTAAAGAAGCCCTCATCAATAAAACTACACGCATCATTGACAGCGTTGCATTGCATCCAATTTTTGGTCCGATAATGCTTGCGGTTGTTTTATTCTTGATGTTCCAAGCAGTGTTTTCATGGGCGACATTTCCGGTGGACTTTCTTGACGGCGCGGTTTCATCACTTGCAGATTTTGTACGCGCCAAAGTTGGTCATACAATATGGGGTGAATTGCTTGCCGATGGCATAATTGCGGGCGTTGGCTCTGTAATTGTGTTTTTGCCGCTGATTGTCATTCTATTCGCATTCATATTGGTGCTTGAGGCATCTGGTTATATGACACGCGCCGCATTTTTGATGGATGAGATTATGCTTCGTGCGGGGCTTAATGGTCGTGCCTTTATACCGCTTTTATCAAGTTTTGCCTGTGCTGTTCCCGGTATCATGTCCACCCGCGTAATTGAACATGAACGCGATAGGATTACCACAATCCTTATTGCACCGCTTATGACTTGCTCGGCGCGACTTCCGGTCTATACGCTTATTATTGCGGCCTTTATCCCCAATGTAAAAGTTTTTGGCTTTGTTGGGCTACAAGGGTTGGTGATGTTTGGGCTTTATCTTGCCGGCGTGATAAGTGCGTTTGTGGTTGCCTTTATATTGAAAAAGACTGTTACCCAAGGCGCGCCCCAAGCCTTTATCCTTGAATTACCTACCTATAAATTGCCGAATTGGCGTGATTTTTATGTAGGGATTATTGGTGCGGCAACATCATTTTTGCGCCGTGCCGGTACGGTCATTTTACAAGTTTCCGTAATCTTATGGATCTTGGCAAAATTCCCATTATCGGCAACAAGTTTGCGGGAATCATATGCTGGGAAAATTGGTGCATTCTTAGAACCCGCGTTAAAGCCCATTGGCTTTAATATTGAAATTGCAATCGCACTTATCCCCGGTATGGCGGCGCGCGAAGTTGCGGTTGGGGCATTGGGAACAATTTATTCTGTACAAGGTGGGGAAAGCAATACCCAAGGGCTTGCACATATTTTGCAAAATGCGTGGTCTTTACCAACCGCACTTGCATTTCTTGCATGGTATGTCTTCGCGCCACAATGTTTTGCGACACTTGCCACAATAAGGCGCGAAACCAATAGCGCAAAATGGGCGATATTTGCGTTTTTATATCTTTTGGGAATTGCCTATATCGCGGCAGGGCTTACATATCACATAAGCCGACTTATAATTGGTAATTAGCAATCACAATATAATTGATAAAGAACTTTGATAAGTGCCTTAACTTCTTCGCTATGAAGTGAATAATAAACATTCTGCGCATCACGGCGTGTTTTTACCAATTTCTCACGACGCAAAATCGCCAAATGCTGCGACAATGCCGATTGTGATAATTCAATGCTATCCAATAATTGTGAAACCGTCATTTCATGGGCATTCAACTGACACAAAATCATAAGGCGGGTCTCGTTTGCCATTGATTTCAACAATAAAGTTGCATCATGTGCACTTTTTTCCATTTTTTTTACGGTTTCGATTGGCATTTACGCAAAAACTCCAGAGTTATTTAGCTATCTATACAATATTATAAAAATTCGCAATATCAACAATTGTAATTGACCTGTTATATATATAACTACTGGTATTATTTGTACAATATATTTGCAAATCGCGCTTGATAATATTATCTGAACCTTATGATAAACCTTTTCAATAGAACCCCAAAGCCACATAAAGTCACCGCAGAGGAAATTAAGCAAGTTTTGTCTAAATTTTCTGACCCAATTTCTGGTGGCGATATTATTGATTCTGGTGCGGTTTCTTCGTTTGATCTAAAAGAACAAACCCTTAGCGTCATTATCGAAACCGATGCAAAACATGCCGCGATTTACGATGAAATCGGCACACAAGCACAACGAGAGCTTCTAAAATTAAAAGGTATATCCAAGGTCAATGTTGTTATAACTGAACATATAAACACGCCACAACAAAGCCCCAAAATGCCAACTGAAACCACACCGAAACCAAAGGCACCGAGTGCAACCTCTATCCGCCCACCTAATATTGGCAAAATCATTGCGGTTGCATCAGGTAAAGGTGGGGTTGGCAAATCAACAATTGCATTCAACATTGCCTATGCACTTGCCAAATCTGGAAAAAAAACCGGCATAATTGACGCCGATATATATGGCCCATCAATCCCAACCCTTATGGGTGAAGCCGACCAGAAGGCAGAAGTTGATGATAATGGTAAATTATTGCCAGTTGAAAAGTTTGGCCTAAAGGCTGCATCAATTGGTTATGTGGTTGATAAGGACCGCGCGTTAATTTGGCGTGGGCCAATGGCCTTAAAGGCACTGACCCAATTCTTCACCTCGGTTGAATGGGGCGCGCTTGACTATCTTATAATTGACCTTCCACCCGGTACAGGTGATGTCCCGCTTACTATTGCGCAACAGGCAAAAATTGATGGCGTTGTGATTGTTGCCACACCGCAAGAAGTAGCACTTGCGGATGTGCGTCGTGGCATTGAATTATTTCAAAAAGCCGGAATTGAAATTATCGGCATTATTGAAAATATGTCGGTTCTTATTGATGAAAATACGGGTGCGGAAATTGATTTATTTGGTAAAGGTGGCGCAAAAAAATGTGCTGAAACCCTTGGCATAAATTATCTTGGCGCACTTAATTTCTATCCTGCGCTGCGCACCTCCTCAGATAGAGGGGAAGTTTTCGAAGGCGCACAGCAACAGATAGACGCTATAATAAAATCACTTTGATTATTATTCCTAATATTTTGGGATTATTCTTCCCAATCTTTTGGCAGCAATTTTGAAGATATAAACAATAATATCGCCGCCAAAACATAGAATATAGTTCCACTCATGATGGAATAGCGCAGGGATTCTTGCCCATACTGCTCTTTCAACAAGGTTGAAATTAATCCGATAAGAAAATCACCCAACCCAATTCCAATCAATGAGTTGATTAGCAAAAACAATGCCGATGCAGTTGCCCGCATATTTGGCGGAACAATATGCTGAAACGCACTAATCACGGGTCCAAGCCAAACAAGGCCAAGTGCAGTTGGTATAATATATAAGAAGAATGAGACCATAAGATTATTGCTCATGGTGCCAAGAATAAAGAACGGCAACGCAAGAAGGAATGATACGGCCGGCACAAGTGCATATGCACCTTTTGACTTTGCGCCAAGACGATCTGAAATTTGCCCGCCCATCCATATGCCTAAAATACCACCAACCAGAAGCATCATGCCATAATAATATCCGGCATAAAGAACCGGCCCTGCGCCGTGCGGAATAAGGAAACTAGGAAGCCATGAAAGCGCTTGTGGTAAAATATCGCCATAAGAGCGTACAAAAAACGATGGCAACCATGCAAACAGGCCATAGCCCATCATTGAAGAACATGAGGCACCAAGCGACAATGTCCAGAAACTAGGCTTTGAAACCAGAACCTTTATAACTTCTGAAATTTTTGGGGCATCAGTTTTTGCCTTTGCGGAATCATAAACACCGCGCACTGGCTCGCGCATTAATAATCTAAAAATTGGGGCAAGAATTATGCCCATTATGCCAACGATAACGAAGGCGGCTCGCCAGCTAAGCATTGTTGTAATGATTGCGCCAAAAACAATACCAACTGCCGAGCCTATCGGTATCCCAAAACTATAAATCGCCATTGCGCGCGCGCGCTTTTTAGGTTCAAAATAGTCGGAAATTATTGAATATGCCGGTGCAACGCCGCCTGCCTCACCAACGCCAACCATCATTCTTGCGAAAAACAGTTGCCAGAAGTTTTGTGCAAGGCCGCAAACCGCCGTCATCGCACTCCAGATTGTAAGGGATATGGTAATAATCCATGTCCGATTAAATCTGTCGGCAAGAAAGGCAATAGGAACACCAAGCAATGAATAAAATATTGCAAAACTCATACCCCGCATTAACCCAAGCTGGGCATCATTTATGCCGAGTTCTTTTTGAATAGCAGGTGAAAGAATTGCCAGAATTTGGCGATCCAGAAAATTGAATGTGTAAACCACAACCAACAAAAACAACACCAATCCACCAGAGATTTTTTTATGTGTTGCACCCAATTCATTATTTTGCATTTTTATCTCTTTTAAAAGTTACCTTCCCACAAAAGGTTGATTTTGCAGGAAGGTAAAGGAGGAAAATTAGAAATTAACCTGAATAGAAGCGGTGATGGTTTTTGGTGGGCCATAGAATGAGGTTACAGAATTGCCCAAAAGAACACTTTGTCCCTGCGCAACACCCCAAGGGAAGTTATAGCCACCAACTTTGTAACGCTCATCAGACAAGTTTTTGCCATATAGACCAAGTTTCAAATTGCCTGATTGATTTGTCCAAACCGCTGATAAATCATATAGCCAGAATGCTTTTTGATCCAAAGTAGGCGCTGCAAATTCAAACATTTGCATATCTGAACGATAAGACGCAGTTGGTGTGATAACCATTTTACCGCCAAATACTGGGAAGTTGATGGTTGCACCAAAATTGTTTGTCCATTCAGGTGTGTTTTGGAATTTTGCAAGGCCAGCAAGGTTTTCAACCAGACCACTCGCAGGGTTACGGCTCAAATATTCGTCATATTTTGCGTCAATATAACCAATTGCACCATTCAAGCTTAGATTATCGCTAACTTTGAAATTGGCTTCCAATTCGGCACCCTGAATTGTTGCAGACCCCGCATTGTCAACTTGTGACGCGATGCTTGCACCAACTGGAATTTGGCGGGTAATCTGAACATCTGTGTAATCAGAGCGGAAAATTGCACCAGCAAAATAAAGATTATTGTCAAACAATGAACCTTTTAAACCTGCCTCATAAGTCAATACAGTTTCTGGCTTATAACCATTTACCGCAGACGGGGTAAGAATGGCATCGGCACGCATATCAAAACCACCAGACTTAAAGCCTTGTGAAACCGAAACATAACCAGTCATGTCTGGATTAAAGGCATAAGAAAGTGATGCTTTTGGTGTGAATTTGTTAAAAGTACGCTCGTTGGTGAAGTTTGAACGCATCAAAGCCACAGTCTGCACTGTTCCACCAAACAATGGTGATGCAGATGCGTTATAGTTTGCACGAACCACAGTGCCACGTTTATGGTCACTTGTATAACGACCACCAATTGCAAGGGTTAGCTTGTCATTAAATTTATATGAGAAATCGGCATATGCGGCTTCTGATTGGGTTCTAACTTTACCACGGGTAAAGATTGTAAGCGCGCCACCCAAGATTTGGGTATCAAACGCACCTTCAGCAGTACCATTCAAATAATATAGACCAACAACACCGGATAATTTGTCACCGGTCCATAATGCCTGAAGCTCTTGGGTTGCAGTAGTATCAGCATAATATGCAGGTACATCAAGTAATTTTGCCGGTGTTCCATCAAAATCAATCACAGTATCTGTATGGCCCTTACGGTTAGACGTGATTGATTTAAGGGTAAGTGCATCATTAACTTTATAAGCAAGGATTAGAGACGCACCATCGTTCTTAACTTTGTTTTTGTCGCCAAGCCCTGAATAAGTGTCATAAACATCTGCTGTCGGCAAGCCAAGATAGGCATTCGCACCAGTGTAAACAGGGGTGCCACCCGCGCCAAGCGCAACCACTTCACGGTGACCATGACGGGCATTTGAATTATCGACAAAGTTATCATAAGCAAGGCGGGCAGAGAATGCATCATTTGGCGCATATTCAGCACTTAGGCGGTATGCAGCGACGTCTTTGTTATAAGTATCTTTGCCAGTAGTAAGGTTTTTACCATAACCGTTACGGGTTTGCAGGGTGAATGCACCACCAAATGAAAGCGCGTCATTTACAGGCAATACTGCTGATGCGGTTGCTTCGGCTTGACCATAGCTGCCATATGCCAATTTACCCATAATTCTACGTTCATGACCCAATGGCTTGGTTACATATTTAACCGCACCACCAATGGTGTTACGACCATATAAGGTCCCTTGTGGACCACGTAAAACCTCGATACGTGAAACATCATAAATATCAAGTACTGCACCTTGTGGACGGGCAATATAAACATCGTCAACATAAAGACCAACACCAGGTTCAAAACCCCAAAGTGGATCTTGTTGACCGACACCACGAATAAAACCAATAAGGGTTGAGTTGGTACCGCGCGCCACCTGCATTGTTAAGTTCGGTGTGGATTTTTGAAGCGATGTAATATCCGCTGCACCAGTTTGCTCAAGTTTGGCACCAGACAAAGAAGTAACCGCAATCGGAACATCTTTTAATTTTTCTTCGCGACGACGTGCTGTTACCACAACGGTGGTTTCTTCATTTGGCTTCATTACTTCTTCATCCGCCGCGAATGCCGGAACAGCATAAGCCGCAGGTATCAAAGCACTGGTTGCCAAAAGACAATTCATTACTCTTTTTCCAAACATTTTTTTCATTTCCTTCCCCTTTTATTTATTTTGACGTTTTATTACGCCTTAAATAAAACTTGCTTTTAATTGATTGCCGTTTTCGGCTTTGGTGACCAATGAAATTACAAGGTCATTAAATTTATCCGCCTCCTCCAAATGTGGCGCATGCCCCGAAAAGGCAAAGTCGTACAAAGTTGAAAAAGGCAAATAATTGTTTACATATTCCCCCACTGCGGGGTCATAAAGTGCGTTATCAAGGCCACGCAAAACATGCGCCTCAACATTAAAGTCTTTGAGTTTGTCACGTGTATCAACCACGATCATATCTTCCCAAAGATCTGCCATTGCACCTGAATTGTTTTCAGACGCAATCGCTATAAGTCGTTCTAAAATCTTATCACGCTTTGGCGCATCAACTGATTTAGCCGAAGATTTTGCCGAAGATTTAGATGGTATTTTTTGCGCCACCCTTTGCGCCGATAATTGCCAATTATCGCGCATTTGCCGCAAAACATTTTGCAAATGACGACGCCCAGTTTCATCACTAAACTCGCGTGAGCCAATCAGACCCAGCGACCATTCAGAATTATTTATCATCTTTGGCGTCATATCAATTGAGACGAAAGATGCTACCGGTCCCAATTCCTCATTTCCCGCAACCTGCCACACTGCCAACGCACCCATAGACCAGGCAACCAAAATATAATTTTTTAAACCAAGAATATTTGCAAATTCAAAAATATCCTCGCCAATCGTTTGGATATTGATGGGCTTGTTACCAATGCTACTTTTGCCACAGCCGCGCATTGATGGAATTATTACGCGGCAATATTTTGAAAGTGGCTCTTGCATCCAAAAGGCATCACGATTCATGCCCCAACCATGAATGAACAGTACGGGAACCCCGTCCCCCGCATCAAAATAGTCTATCTGCGCACCGTCATTCAGACCAAGCCTTGGCATCATCTCTCCCCGATAGATGTCAAATCTTATGTTTGACATTCTTATAATTTATGTGATGAAGTCATTTATTCTTGTATTTTTCTTATTAATACATAAATTGAAACATGAATCAAGTTTCATGTTTGAAAGAAAGCAGTAAAAATGCAAATAGCAAGTGAAGGAAAAACGCCAAAAACAAAAAGGGGCATAAAAACCAAGGCAAAATTGCTTGAGGCGGCAGAAATAGAATTTGGTTCAAGAGGCTTTCATGAATGCATGATTGCCGATATTACAAGGCGCGCCGGCGTTGCGATGGGAACTTTTTATATCTATTATGAAAGCAAAGAAGAAATCTTCCGTGAGTTGGTTTCACATATGGGACGTTTGACACGTTCATATATCGCGCAAAAAATTTCCGGTATCGAAAGCCGACTTGAGGCAGAGAAACAAGGTTTAAAAGCCTATATTGAATTTGCCCGAGAAAATAAAAACCTATATCGAATCGTTATGGAATCGCAATTTGTTGCCCTTGATGCATTCAAAGAATATTACCACGTATTTGCAAATGCCTATGAAACCAACTTGAATAGCTCGGTTGAAAAGGGGCAAATTCGGGCGGGCAATAACGAAATAAGGGCATGGTCATTAATTGGGCTATCCACTTATTTAGGACTTAGATTTGGAATTTGGGATGAACAAATGCCAGCGCAAGAAGTTACCGATGCCGCATTTGATTTTATCGAAAATGGGTTAAAGCCGTAATGCGTTTTATTACTGATTTCATTAAACGAAATGCCCAAAACCGCGCCAAGCAAATCGCGTTTAGCGATGTTGTAGGCGGTAAAGATTACAGCTTTTACGAGCTAAATCTTTATAGCGAAAAAGTGGCAACCTATTTCATATCATTAGGCGTGAAAAACGGCGATAGAATTGGAATATTATGCCGCAATCGGGTCGAATATTTCTTTGCATTGTTTGCATGTGCAAAAATTGGGGCAGTTCTTGTTCCTTTAAATTGGCGCTCTCCAATTGTTGAATTAGCGCCAATCATTAACGCCACCACCCCGTCCCTTTTATTATTTGGAAAAGAAGACGCACAAAAGATAGATGATCTATCTTTAGAGATTCCATCCATAAATTTTGACGACAATTTTTTTGAAATCTTGGACAAGCTTAATCCCACCGAAGGGCGGCACGAATGGGGCGTTGATGAGATTTGGTATCTTTTATACACATCTGGCACGACAGGTGAACCAAAAGCGGTTATCCAAACCTATGGCATGGCCATTGCCAATTATGTGAATATCTCACAGGCGATTGATATGCGTGGCGATGACGTATTTTTAAACTTTTTGCCATTGTTTCACACGGCTGGAAATAACCTTTTTACCATACCGGCGCTAATTCGCGGATGTAAGTCATATATTATCCCTGGCTTCGATTTGGAAATTGTAGTTGGGCTTTTGAAAGACGGAAAAATCAGTGCGATTTTTGGCGTGCCGAATATTTATATGCAAATCGCGCATCATAAGGATTTTACAAAGATTGATTTTTCTAAAATCCGTTCAACTTGTTGCGGTGGTGCGCCATTGCCTGATTACCTAATCTCGCTTTATGCCGAACATGGTGCATATTTATGCAATGGCCTAGGCATGACAGAAACCGGTCCAACCGCATTCATCATGGACAAGGCCAACGTCTTGGAGAAATTCGGCTCTATTGGAATGCCACAGATTTTAACCGAGGTCATATTGGTTGATAGAAATTATAACCAAGTTCCCCAAGGTGAAATTGGGCAAATATTATTTGCAGGTTCAAACATTACCCCAGGTTATTGGGGCAATGAAGCCGCCACAAAAGAAGTATTCCATGTGGATGGTAATGGCAAAAAATGGCTTAAATCCGGTGATTTGGCACGGGTTGACCAAGATGGTTATTATTTTGTTGCGGGTCGCACCAAGGAAATGTTTATTTCGGGCGGTGAAAATGTCTATCCAGTTGAGGTTGAAAATATCTTATGCCGCCATCCAAATGTCCGTGAAGCCGCCGTTATCGCCCAAAAAGATGACAAATGGGGCGAGGTTGGCATTGCCTATATAATCCCAGAAGGCGAAATGGCGGATGAAAATGAATTGTCTGACTTTTGCCGCGCCAATATGGCTGGCTACAAAGTGCCGGTAAAATTCATAAAAGTTGATGACTTCCCACGCACGCCGGCGGGAAAAATTCAAAAACATTTATTTGAATGATAAAACTTGCATTCTTTGCATAAAAGATTGACAGTATCTAAAATAAAACAACTACATAGCCATTGAGGCGCAGCGATGAATACAGTTTCTATTCACCCACAAAGAACATTATTAACCCAAATGCTGCATGAGCGCATTTTACCTGTATTCAGCCCACCATTTATTGTTAGATATTATATTTTCACGGTTCCCGAGACAGCAAAAAATGTGGAACGTCTATGGATTGATTCAATTGCAAAAGATGCTGAACAATCTTCTGATGGTGGTAAATTTATTCATAGTAACAGTGATGAAACCCTTATTTTTGAACGGCACGGAGAGTTTTCAACCTATTTCCAATTTCGGCAATTAGAACAAGAAGACATTGATAATAACGATAAATATGCTTTTGGCTCACTCAACGACACACAGCACCCATGGATTGGTGCAGATTCCGGTGATTTATTCCGTAATGTTGAGTTTATTTTCACCAACAAACTGCCAGACGATAACGTAATTAACAAAATCATGCATCTTTCAAACGGTGTGAGTTGTGATGTCTTTGATAAAAAAGCCCGTATCTGGACAGATTTTTATCGCCATGAAGATGATGCAGGAAGGGTGCTGGTTTATTGTGATAACCTTAAAAACGATGAGGCATCAAGGCTTTTGCAAACGCTAATAGAAATTGGCCAATATCGAAAACTTGCATTATTAGGCTTTCCAATCGCGCGCGAAAAGCTAGGGTGGTTAAAATCTGCCGAAGATAAATTAAACAATATAACAACTGAATTAGATCAAAATACGACACCACAAAATGAAATATTAAATCATATAACCAAACTTTCTGCCGAGGTGGAAAGCGCAATTAATGAAGTTCGTTTCCGCTTTGGTGCAACAGAGGCATATTACCGCCTTACCAAAGATAGGTTAAAGACCCTTCGAGAAAGCCCAATTGACGGCTATTCTACTATGCAGCAGTTTATTGAACGCCGTCTTACCCCCGCCATGCGCACCTGTGAGGCAACCAAAAACCGCCTGCAAGATTTATCTGAACGCATCGGACGGGTGAATGATTTATTACGGACGCGGATTTCAATTTCATTGGAGCTTCAAAATCAAGAATTATTGAAATCAATGAACAAGCGCTCTGAATTACAGGTGAAATTATCAGAATTGGTTGAAGGTTTATCCATCTTTGCAATTGGATATTATATTTTCAACCTTCTAAAATATTTTCTAGAAAGCCTGTTTCCGCATCATGAAGAGATGCTGCACAAGTTAAATGCGCCGTTAATCGCATGTATTTTGGCGGCAGGATGGCTTTTCATTAATATGCGAAAGAAATCAATTAAAGGCGAAAAAGACTAAGCTATACGCTAAGCTTTTTGTTCTTTTTAACTTTGGCGACTGCACGGTCACGTCTTAGGCGGGACAAATAGTCAATGAAAAGCACGCCATTAAGGTGATCCATCTCATGCTGAATGCAGGTAGCATAAAGCCCCTCGGCATCTTCGATGATTTCTTCGCCTTTTTCATTTAAATATTTGATTTTTACCTTTGCGGGGCGCTCAATCTCGTCATAATAATCAGGGACTGACAAACAACCCTCTTCATATGGTGATAAATCTTCGGATTTATCCAAAATTTCCGGATTAATAAAAACCTGCGGCAGGCGCGCATCGGTTTTATTACCGTCTGCATCTTCTTTGCCCCATACCAAATCCATAGTTATAACGCGCAATGGCACGCCAATTTGAATTGCCGCAAGGCCGATGCCCTTGGCTTCATACATTGAATCAAGCATATCCGCGACCAAAGCACGGATTTCATCATTAACATTTTCAACCGGTTTGGAAACCTGTTTTAAAATGGGATCGGGAACAGTAAGGATAGGTTTAATTGCCATGGTATCTATCTATTGTCACTGCATCAAAAAATCAAGGGCAAGGCGGTTCATTAGAATTATAATCATAAGTATCCAAAACCATTGCTTCACAGAGGTCATTATCAAATTGCGGTTTTATAATGAAATTACCTTTTACATCTATAATTCCAAGTTTGCCGCCAACCACAACTTTTGCAAAACCATTTTCATCAAAATTGTCTGCAAGGTCAAATTGAGGCTTGATAAATTCTTCACCATGGCTGTTAATAAAACCAAATTTGTTATCTAGTTTAATGACTGCGCTATCATGCCAATAGCTTTTTCTAGAAATTCCATCATATAGTTTTGAGGTTATGATTGCACCATTGATATCCATCAATCCCCATTTGTCGTTTTTCTTAAACTCAAGGGTAAAAATCTGGTCTTCATGCTTTTGGAAATCATATAGTCGTAATTCTTGAAATACGGCTGGCACTATTACCTTGTCGTCACGATCAACAATTCCTTTTTCTTGTAAATCACCTGATGACGCATTTATAATTCGGTGTCCAAAAGGATTTATTTCAGGCTGATACATAAGCCCATTAAAAGCGTTGGATTTATATTTTGGCTTTAACACCCAATTTCCAGACTTATCGATAATGCCCCATTTTTTAATAATTTGACCATTATCATTATATTTGACCATGGCGAATGCATTATCTTTATTAAAAGTTTCATACCCAAATTCTTGCGCATTGTCATATTGTGGCGGAATTACAAATTCACCTTTAATATTTATAAAGCCCCATTTGTCTTTAACCTTTACCGGTGCAAGCCCATTTGCAAAACTTCTCGCATTTTCAAATTTGAAATCAATAATGGTATTGCCATTATTATCGATGAAGCCATATTTTTTATTCAATCCAACCGAGGCAATATATTTTCCATCTACTTCAGTAAAATATGAAGATGCATCATAGATAGGTTTAACAATTATTTTTGCCTTTGAATTTATTATTCCCCACTTCCCTTTTTGGGATACAAACGCCAATCCTTGCTTGTCAAATTGACTAAGTTCGGAATAATTGCGCCCAAATTCGCTTCCATCAGGGTTTACATAAAAATTACCACTAAAAGAGTGCGCTTCAATAGGCATATTGTCGAGCCAAGGAACTATTTGATAAACATCATCATGCTTGGTTAATGGCTTATCATTGCGCCCCATTAAAATATATTTGCCATTTTTAAAAATCCAATAATTACCAAGGCTATTAGGTTTTAGTACGAAATTGGCTCTAATACGTTTTATTACCTCACCATCACCATTCACAAGCACTGAATCTTCGCCTTGTTTCACCCAAAGCATTTTTGGATTTTCGGCAGCGTTTGAAGAAGAAAAAAACAAGCAGAAGATGGTGATAAAAAAAAGACTTAAATGCTTTCTTATAAAATCAGGCATCTTATTTCCCGCATTCATTAAACATGTCTTTCATAACCTTGGCATTTACTGGTCCAAGGTTTGAAATACAGCCAATTCCTTTTTCATTAAACATAACACTATATGGAACGCCACCTTCGGGGTCACCAAAATATTCAAGGGCATTATTAAAACCCGTTTTATATTTTAAAATCAATGCAGAATTTTTAATGGGTTTTTGCAGGAAATATTGCTCTTTTTTGCCCCATGTCGGGGTAACAACAATTATTGGCATTGCGCCTGCTGCCTTGCGGATATTTTCAAAGCCCGACATTTCAACCAAACACGGTGGGCAATCGGATTTCCAAAACATGACAAGAACTTTTTTGCCGGCAAACTGGTTTGCACTAAATGTCTTGCCATTATCGGCATAGGTTGCACCGTTAAATGCCGCAAGCATTGGTGCCGCCTCTTGTGCCCCAGAAAAACTGGGAGCGAGGATGCCAAATGCCACCAAAACCAAAGCTAAAACCGACTTTAATTTTTTAAACATCTGACATCCTCTTTTTTGCGCTGTTTATAGCATTTAGGAGGACACTATAAACTACTGGGAGCTTTAATCAAAGACGAACTAGAAAGATCTTCTGCGTCTGATTTCTGATGCCGCATAAAGCAGACCAACACCGATTGCCAAACCAATCCATAGCGAAGGTTCAGAGAATGTTTTCATTATTGGTTCAAGCGCTGGCGTTAAATCGCTACCATTTTTAACACCATCTTGGAACGCTTCCTTGCCCTCATCAAGTGCTTTCCAAATTGGATAGCCAGTGATGTGTTGAAGTGGCGCAAAGAAAATATCATTCGAATTCTTAAGGAAGATTTTTGCAAGTAGTGGCAGCAAAACAATTGGAACGAATGCCAATAGGAAGGGTGCTTTGGGTGCATAAGAAGAAGACGCTAAAATCCATGAATAAACTGGAAACGCCCACAATATATATGCAACAAGCAACATTGCAGCAAATACCCAAAGCTTGAAAACCATCGCTAAAACATCTGGAATACTAATCATATTCAAGCCAAATTGGTTTGAAGCCAATGTTGTGATGACAATTAACGCAAGATGCAGAACGAATGTTACCAAAAGGGCAAAACCAAGACCGATACCAACCACGGAAACCGTTTTTGCACCCACGGTTTCAATGTCGGAAATCGGCAGGGATTTCCAAAACATGATGGATTTATCCTTGCGCTCTTCATATAATGAGCCAGCAAGCACAAATAAAACAACAATACCCGCAATGAACAATGGCAATAACGCCCCAATAAAATTGCCAAGCGCAATCACAGACGAGATTTTCTTGATTTTATCGTGGGTTAAATCACCCATAACCGGTTTTGTATTGCCGTTTTCATCTGTATAAACCAAATGCCCATTGGGATCTTTTTGCAGATGAAGGTTGTTACCATTATTATCTTCGATATTTATGTCGGCACTTGAATCGCTAAACAGGCTAAAATTATTGTCATCAACCCGAAGGCTGCCCATGAAAACAGAACTAATGACTAGCAATAAAATAACTGCAGAGATTACCAATGGCGTAATTATCAATGCACCTTTGTAATCTGAAAGATCGCGTTTAATTAGGGTTAGAAATTTATTCATATTACACCCGCTATATATTCTTTGTTATTTTAGAATTATTCTTCTTGATTAATTTAAGCCCACTTTTAGGCTCAGAATCTCGGGAATCCGTCTTTTTCAACGAATTAGGTTTGATGAGTTTGGGGGCAAAGATTGTAAACATTTTGTTCCCCTAAACATTCTGCGGTGTTGCCAGTGCAACAAATAAATCTGCTAATGCTACGCGGCGCGGTTCACCAAATTTTTTCAAATCATCGGTTGCCTTATCGCGGAAAATCATTGTGGTGCGGCCCATAATTGCACGTGAATAAATCGGCATTAGTGATAGCGCCTCGGCCTTTTTATCTTCTGACACATCAATGGCGTAGAATTTCTCTGAAATATCTTCGAGTGATGCATCCAAAGTAACTTCACCATCTTTAATGAAAATTGCGTGCGATAAAATCGGCTCAATCTCATCGATTTGGTGGGTTGTTACCAAAATGGTGCGTTCTTCATCAAAGAAATCGCGCAAGACTGCATCATAAAATGCACGGCGGTTCATGATATCAAGGCCCAAGGTTGGCTCATCAAGAACCAAAACTTTTGCATCAATCGCCAGAACGATTGATAAATGCACCTGAACATTCATACCTTTTGAAAGCTCTTTAATTTTGGCATTCAAAGGAATGTTGGTGTTTTTCAATTTGTCGATGGCTTTTTGCTTTTGGAATTTTGGATGCAAATCTTCAAGCCAATTGAACAAATCTGAAATCCTTGCCCATTTTGGCAGGGTTGCAATATCGGCAATAAAGCAAACGTCATTCATCAATTGTGAGCGATTTTGCAATGGATTTAAACCCAAAACATTCAATTCGCCAACATAGTCAGAAAGACCAAGAATACAGTTCAACAGTGTTGATTTACCCGCACCATTGGCACCAATTACGCCAACAATCCGACCCTTTGGAATTTCAAGATTAGTTGGTTTTAGCGCGACTTTCGCGCCATAAGATTTCGATAAACCTTTTGCGCTGATTAAAATATCATTATCCATGTTTTTCCCCGAAATCTTTTGCCAATTCATTCCAGTCAATTTCCAAATCTTTGATTTTTTGGACGATCGGCGGCCACTCATTTTCTAGAAATTGTTTTCGCTCACGCTCAACAACTGCACCCTTGGTTCCTTGGGTCACGAACATTCCAAGCCCACGACGTTTTTCAATAAGTCCATCGTCATTTAGCTCTGAAAAAGCGCGGGAGACAGTTAAGGGATTAACCGCAAGTTCTATTGCAAGCTGGCGCACGGATGGAATTGCCTCCCCCTCTTTGAAGTCACCGCTTAGAATAGCGCTTTGCAACCTATCCTTTATCTGTTTCCAGATTGGTATGTCGTCACGCCAGTCAATTGAAATCCCTGTTGACATATTACTCCTTTAAAAGCGAAGCCGCTTCTTTAATTGCGCATCTTACATCCGCAATAGTGTCTTAGTAATCTAATACACCACCTATGTCAATATAATTCTTGAAATATTTTTTTATTTTGGCATAGGTTTTTTCAGTAGGTTATTATAAAAGCAATTTTTAGAGGCAATTAAATGACAAAAACCCATACCAAAGCTGAAGATAAAAAAGTTATCCATACATCTGAACACCGTGTTGCGTGCGATGGCGGCGGCGGTGCATTGGGCCACCCAAAAACTTATTATGATTTGGGTGATGATGGCCGCGCCGAATGCCTATATTGCGGCCAAGTTTTTGAATTAAAGCATTAAGGCAAACACCACCTCGTCTTTCTCCACCAGGGGAAAGCAAAGAGTGCAAAATATACCCTCCCCCTCTGCGGGAGGGTCGCGTGCGCAGCACACAGGGTGGGGTTGGCAACGGCGATTTTATATAAATGAGCAAACAGCAAATTAATGAGTGGATTTATTTTTTTAAAACACTGTTGCAAAAATATAAGCGAGCTTGCCTTAATTCACGATTTACTACCATATTTATTGTATTATTTTTCTTGTTTCTCAAGCTTAACTTTGAAGTTACCAAATTAAACTGGCTGTTCTGGTTGCCACCCCAAAACTCAATAACTCATGTTGTGTTTGGAAAATTTGAAAAAACATCTTTAGACAAAAACAACCCCTCAAAACCAACAAGAATCAAGCTATTGATTGACAAAAGTAATGAAGAAATTTTTGTTGATTGCGAACCTCAGCCTTACCTTAATAGATGCCTAGACAATCCAAATTATAATTTTTTCGATAACCGGATATATAAGATAAAATATCTGGAATACCCATCAAACAATAATTACGGAATAGAAAAAATCCTTACCGAAATATCGCTTGGTAATAGAGTTATAATTAGTGAATTGGAGCGCATTGGTGAAATAAAAAGCACCCCTATTATTAAAGTAGGTTCAAAATATAATTACAAATATATCCGAGTAAGCGGGGACAAAATATCTTTATTATTGAGATATCTATTGATTGGCTTTGGCTTGCTTGCAATGCTATTTATTGGAATCATACCACTAATAATAAAATTAAATTGGGAAATAAAAAACCGAAGATAAACTTACATATAAATTAACCCAATCCCCACCCTAAATAAATGCCTTTATTATCCCAAACCATGCTTGGGATTAAGAATAATGCGAACTTTAATTTCGGGATGTCAGGATTGGTCAGGTTTTTTGCGCAATGTGCAGAATATACAATATTAAATTCAACATAATATATTGATTAATATCTATTTTTTCAAATATGAACCAACGAAAAATGTCAGCATTTGTCAGAAAATGAAATCGGGGAAAATACTACATGATTTGGCTTGCCAGCCCCCGCAACAAGCGGGGGTAACAGGTATGGGGTTAGACGTGCAAATTCCAATTATGGTTTAATGGCCCGTGACCGTGCCCAAAACCCTTGGCGGTTTCGATTGCCTTAAAGACATATTCGCGGGCATTTGCGACCGCGTCTTTTAAACCCTGCCCCTGCGCAAGATACGATGAAATCGCGCTTGCCAATGTGCAGCCTGTTCCGTGAGTCGAATTAGTGTTTATGCGCACGGCATCAAAGAAAGTCTCGTCATATTCGGTGGCAAGGAGGTCGGTGAATGTTGCCCCCTCGATATGGCCACCTTTTACCAATACGGCCTTTGCGCCCATTTTTAGGATTTTTTCGGCGGCGCGCCTTTGCCCATCTATGGTTTCGACCGTTACGCCGGTTAATGCCTGTGCCTCTGGTGCATTGGGGGTCAAAAGTGCGGCATTGGGAACAAGGATTGATTTCACCGCATCAATTGCGCGGTTTTCAAGCAATGAATGCCCCCCCTTGGCAATCATCACGGGGTCGATAATTTTGGGGATAGTTGGCGCATAATCGGCAAAGGATTTTGCGATAGCCTCGACAATTTCAACCGTGCCCAGCATTCCGGTTTTGATTGTGTCGGCACCAATATCGTCCAAAACAACTTTGATTTGGTCGGTTATGGTTTTAATCGGGATGGGGTGAACATCAAAAACGCCAAGGGTGTTTTGCACGGTTATGGCGGTAATTGCGGTCATGGCATAGCCGCCAGTCATAGTGACCGCCTTTATATCCGCCTGAATACCGGCGCCACCGCCCGAATCAGAACCCGCAATTATTAAAACCCGACCTTTAGCCATTAACGCCCTATTTTATTTCTTGCCATTTCATCGGCGACCAATGCGGTTGGTTGCCCAGTTTCATCAGCGATTTTAAATATTTCAGATAATGTATGCGGGATTTTTTCAATATGCGCCATAACTTTTTTAACGTCATACTGACCATCAATTTCATAGAAAACATTGATAATACCCGCCGCATTGGCAACATAATCAGGGGCATAAAGAATATCATGCTCAACTAATTTTACACCGTGTACATCTTTGGCAAGCTGATTATTCGCCGCGCCACAAACCACTTTTGCCTTAAGCTGTGGAATGCTTGTGTCATTTAAAACTGCACCCAAGGCACATGGGGCAAAAACATCAACATCGGCAGAAATAATATCATCAAGCGCAACAAATTCTGCGCCAAATTCGTTTTGTACCGCAGCAATTCTATCCACATCAACATCGGTAAAGCAAACTTTTGCGCCAGCCTCGACCAATTGTTTAATAAGGTTTTTACCAACCGCACCGGCCCCCTGCACCGCAACCTTGATGCCTTTTAGGTCAGTTGCACCCAATTTGTGTTTGACGCTTTCTTTTAACGATAGGAAAACCCCATATGCAGTCATTGGTGATGGATCACCGCCAAAACCGTCCTTTGGATCGCGCCCAAAGACATATTTGGTTTTTTGTGAAATATATTCCATGTCTTTCAATGTTGTGCCAACATCTTCGGCGGCAATATATTTACCACCCAAATCGGCAATTGCCTGACCAAAAGCATGGAAAAGCTCTGGGCTTTTATCGGTTTTGGGGTTGCCAATGATGACAGATTTACCACCGCCCAATTCAATCCCTGCAAGCGCATTTTTATACGACATACCTTTTGAAAGCCTAAGCACGTCTTTTAATGCCGCTTGTGAATTTTCATACGGCTGCATACGAATACCACCACCAGCAGGGCCAAGATGCGTTGAATGCAGGGCGATAATCGCCTTTAAACCAGTTTTTTTATCATTAACAAAATGGACGACTTCGTGATTATCAAAATCTTCGGCTTCAAAAACAGATGTCATAATTTTCCCATATAAAACAATCCCGCCTCTTTAATGCTGATGTGAGTAAATTTAAAGACGGGGTTGTGGAAATAGATAAAAAATTGTTATATCATTTTCTTTTGGCAAAATCTGAGGCATGATTTGACCGGTTTAAGCGATATATTTGATAAAAAAATTTACGACACTATCGCAAAAGTGCCAAATAATTTTGCGCATTACGAAGAAACATTGGTAAATTGGTGCAATATTAACACTGGTTCGCGCAATTATTTGGGCATCAAATCTTTTTTACCATTGCTTGAAGATGCTTTTAGTGTGCTTCCTGGCATCATAAATCGCAAAGAACTTAATCCAGAAAAAGTCGTGCTTTCAAACGGAATGATTGAAGAAGTTGATTTGGGGCATTCATTCCACCTCAAAGTTCGCCCCGATGCACCAATTCAGATTGTTTTAACTGGTCATTACGACACCGTATTTCCAATTGATTCGCCTTTTCAAAAAGTTGCCACTTCAGACACTGATGAATTAAATGGCCCCGGTGTTGCCGATATGAAGGGCGGAATATTAGTAATGCTAGAAGGCCTTAAAGCGTTTGAGCATTATGAGTTTAAAGACAATATCGGCTATGAAGTGCTTTTATCACCTGACGAAGAAATAGGTTCATTGGGTTCTGCGCATTTGCTTCATGAAATTGGGTCACGTTCTGATTTAGGATTAACCTATGAACCTGCGCTGCCTGATGGTTCAATGGCAGGGGCGCGCAAAGGCTCTGCAAACTTTGCCCTTATTATTCACGGCAAATCCGCCCATGTTGGGCGCGCCCATTCCGAGGGGATAAGCGCAATTTTGGCGGCGGCAAAATTCGTTACCGCACTTGAAGGCAATAATGACAATTTGCACGGTGTGACTTTTAACTGCGGGAAAATTGATGGTGGCTCTGCCAACAATGTTGTTCCCGATATGGCGATTGTACGGTTTAACATACGCGCACCAAGCCCATTAACTATGGATTGGGCAGTAGATGTAGTTAAAGAAAACATCTCCGCAATTACATCAAATGGAATTCATTGCCACCTTGAAGGCGGTATTTCTCGTCCTCCTAAACCCAAAAACAAAGCGCAAGAACAAATTATGAGCGATATTAGCCGCATTGCCGAAGGTTTGGGCATTACAATGCAATTCAAAGATACCGGCGGAGTATGTGAGGGTAATAATTTATTCGCCTCAGGCTGTCCGAATATTGACACACTTGGGGTATTGGGTGGCAATATCCATTCACCCAATGAATATGTTTTAAAATCAAGTTTTGGCAAACGTGCCGCACTAACCACCGCAATTTTATGCGCTTATGCAAGTGGCAAACTAGATGCCAAGGCATTAAGAAAACTAATGTAAAGGGAAAATAATGCTTGTTGTAAGACCGGCGAGACCGGAAGACCTTGACGATTTCCATCGCTTTGCCAAATTATCTGGTGCAGGCTTTACAAGCCTTCCTGACGATCGCGCAATGCTTGAGGCACGCCTAAAGAAAAGTATAAAGTCTTTTAAAGGTGAAATTCCCGAAAACGAATCCGGTGATTATCTGCTTATGGTCGAACGCGCAAATACCAATGAAGTTTTTGGATGTTGCGCAGTTAAAACCAACATTGGCTGTGATGTGCCATTTTTTAATTTCCGCGTTACAACATTGGGGCAATTATCACGCGCTGCCAACAAAAGGTTTGATATTTCAACCCTTGTGATGGTGAATGATTACACCGGTGCAACAGAGGTTGGTACATTATTCCTCGACCCACAACATCGCGGCGAAGGTGCAGGGAAATTGCTTTCACTATCCCGCTTTATGCTTATGGCGGCAAACCCAAATCGCTTCCATGATACTGTTGTTTCTGAATTGCGCGGCATTGTTCATCTTGACGGCCGTTCACCATTTTGGGAAGGCGTTGGTCGTCCTTTCTTCCGCATGGATTTTGCCGAGGCTGATAATTTCTCGGCACTAACGGACAATCAATTCATTATTGACCTTGGCCCAAAACACCCAATTTATATTGATTTATTACCAGATAGCGCACGTGGTGCAATTGCAGAAACCCACCCCGACGGCGCCCCTGCACGCCGCCTTCTAGAACGTGAAGGTCTGCGGTTTGAAGGCGTAATTGATATTTTTGATGGCGGCCCATTGCTGGCGGCACGCCTTGAAAATACGCGAACCTTCCGTGAAAGCGTACGCAAACCATTTAAAATTGGCGACACCCGCGGCCTTGAAAAATGCCTAATTTCCAACGATAAATTAGTTGATTTTCGTTGTACGCTCGCAAGCTGCGATATTACTGCCGACCATATTTTGGTCGCCCCAGATGTGCTTGAAACCCTTGAATTACAAGAGGGTGAATGGGGTCGCGCCAAAGCCTTTGATTTATAATCAGGCAAATGATTTAATTTTAAGAAAAGTGGAAAATATGTCTAAATCTGTTTTGATAAATAACGTTTGGTCGGACGGTGAAGGTGCGGCTGTTTCAATATTAAACCCTGCCACATCACAGGAAATCGCAAATTTTAATGCCGCAACAGAGTTTAAGGTAAAAGAAGCTGTAAAATCGGCACGTGAAGCGTTTAAAACTTGGTCGCAAAAACCACGTGCTGAACGCATTGCCATTGTTGAAAATTATGGCAAAGAGCTTGAAAAACGTAGAGATGAAATTGCGCTTTGTCTTGCCCAAGATACCGGCAAACCACTTTGGGAAACCAAAGGTGAAGCCGCCGCAATGATTGGTAAAATCGGAATTTCAGTGCGTGGTTACAATGAACGCACCGGCGAAATTCAAAAAGACACTGCGTTCGGGCATCTTGCAATGACCCACAAAGCATATGGGGTTATGGCGGTTTTGGGGCCATTTAACTTCCCTGGACACTTGCCAAATGGACATATTGTTCCGGCACTTTTGGCGGGCAATACCATTGTTTTTAAACCATCCGAACTTGCACCAATGGTGTCATTCATTATGGCAGAGGCATTTATCGCAGCGGGATTGCCAGAAGGTGTTTTAAACATCGTCAATGGTGCACGTGATACGGGGGCGGCACTTTTGGGTGCAGAAGGCATTGATGGCGTATTATTCACCGGCTCGGCCACCACTGGAACTTATATCCATAAATTATTTGGTGGTCGCCCAGAAGTTATTTTGGCACTTGAAATGGGTGGCAACAACCCACTTATCGTTTGGGATGCAGAGGATATTGACGCTGCCGCAGATATGATTGTGCATTCAAGTTTTATCACAAGTGGTCAAAGATGCTCATGCGCACGCCGCATCATCCTTCCTGATACCGAATTTGCAGATAAGGTTCTTGGAAAAGTAAAAGAAAAATGTGCCAAAATGCGTATTGGAAAATATGACGATGCCGCAGAGCCTTTCATTGGCCCTGTTATAAGTGCGCAAATGGCACAAAATGTTTTAAAATTCCAAGATGGCTTAAAAGCATTGGGCGGCAAACCGATTATTGAAGCAGAAATTCTTGACTTAGGCGATGCGTTTGTAAAGCCTGGTCTGATTGATATGACCGATGCCAAACCAGCCGATGATGAGGAATTATTCGCACCATTTGCACAGGTTTTCCGTGTTAAAAACATTGATGACGCAATCACCCTTGCCAACAAAACCCGTTTTGGACTTTCCGCAGGGTTGGTAAGTGAGGATGAAAATCTTTGGGATATGGTGGTTAGCCATGTTCGTGCTGGTCTTATAAATTGGAACCGTCCAACAACTGGTGCAAGTTCGGAATTACCATTCGGTGGCCCAGGTCTTTCTGGAAATGGCCGCCCAAGTGCATTCTATGCGGCTGATTATTGCGCCTATCCGTTGGCACAACAAAATGCTAATAAAGTTTGCCCAATTCCTGCCACAGGTTTCAATTAAACGACAAATATGATTAGAAAAGCATTATTATTATCTTTCTCAATTCTGGCTGCTGTGCCGCAAGTTTCATTGGCACAGCAAACAGATGATGGTGTTTTCACAACCAACCGCCGCACCTTTAACGATCTTGAACCTTTAAGCTTTCAGGACATTAAAAACACTATTAAACCTGTATTGATGGAAATGCCTTCAGTACGCGGTGTTGTTAGCACCGAAAACGGTGACAACGTTATTGTTATTGTTGCCGTACGCAATCTAACCATCAATATTGATGGTTTGCGTACCCGCCTTAATACTCGTGGAACAGATAGACAAAACGAATATGATAAGTTTTACAAGGCGATTAGAAAAACAATTTCAAATGGCGACCCCTTTACACCTGAAAACTTGAAAGTTGTAATAAGAACCTCTGACGCTCTTAATGACTTTGAACAACAGACTGCATTAGATAAAATACCAAACTACGTCCTACGCCGTCCATTATTCGATAATTTAGAGATGGCAGTGGTTGCAGATACCAAAACCTCAATTGCCTTTATGCCAATTGGACGGTTGCACGATTTATCATTAACCGAAGACGATGCGTTTAAAAAAGCAATTCAGAATATGAATGATAATGCGCAAACAATCGAGTTTAAGGATAATGATGGGCTTTATTATGCCAATGTACCGGCAGGTTTTGCACCTAGTCTTATGTTACTCGATAATGTAATCGAAATGCTAAAGACAAAATATCCCGATGGTTATGCCGTGGCAATCCCAAACCGTGATGAATTTATTGCGGCTCCTTTATCTGATGCTGAAGCGTTAAAGAAACTCGAAGAAGTCGCAAAAAAAGATGCGGATGGTTATTACGCATTGAATAATAAAATCTACACTCGTGTAGACGATAAATGGGTCGCAATTGAACCGAACAAATAAATACCTGAAATAAAAATCCCTTTATACGGGATTTATGTTGCATTTTATTTGCACACATCTAGTAATGTGTAAATATAGATGCAAAGGAAATAGGTATGAGTGGCTTAATAGATCAAATTTTATCTGCTGGCGGTGGTCAAGCGGTTGAAATGATTGCAGGGCGTTTTGGAATTTCTCCGGCACAATCCCAAAGCGCGATTGAGGCATTGGCCCCAATGATCGCAGGTGGCTTTAAGAATCAGGCAAATAGCGGCGGACTTGAAAACATTCTTGGCAGTGTTTTAAATCAAAACCACGTTCAAATTGGTGATAATCCTGAAGAGCTTGCACGCCCTGGCACAACTGCCGCAGGTAATGAAATTTTGGGCGCAATTTTTGGGTCTAAAGATGTTTCGCGCCAAGTGGCAACAAATGCAGCAAATCAAACGGGCCTAAGCACTGACTTATTGAAACAAATGCTTCCAGTTCTTGCAACAATGGCGGCAGGGGCGATGGCATCAAAAGCTAATTCTGGCGGCCTAGGAAGTATTCTTGGTAACGCAATCGGCAACAGTGCAGGTGGCGGAATCGGCGATATCCTTAATTCTGTTACTCAAGGAAACACTGGTGGTAACGCAGGGATTTTAGGAAATCTTGCCAATATGATTGATATGGACAAGGATGGTAATCCGCTTGATGACATCATGAAAATGATTGGAAGATAGTATTTTAAACAAATTACATAGATTCTTCTAGACTTGCGCGCTATTCTTTGCTAATGGCGCGCCTTCAAGTTTTAATGTTTATATATGGGCGAATATTGCCCGTTTTAAAAAGAGAATAAAATGAAAGCCGATATTCATCCTAAATACGATTTTATTACCGTCACTATGACCGACGGTACAACATTCAAAACCCGCTCAACTATGGGCGGCGAAGGTAAAACCCTTAACCTTGATATTGATCCGACTTCTCACCCTGCATGGACTGGCGGCAACGCACAATTGCTTGACCGTGGTGGTCGCGTATCACGCTTTAAAGACAAATTTGGCGGTCTTTTTAAAAAGTAATCCTGGTCAAATAATAATTTTCGTAACAGCGAAAAATCGAAAGCCCTGCAAACGCAGGGCTTTTTTTAAATCTTGCGGAATTTATCCGAATTCTTTTTTACGAAATATTCGGCAACTCTATCGGGTAATAATTTAAACATTGCTGCAATTGCTTTGTTGGATTTGCCTGTAACATAAACCGCTCGATTTTCTTCCAATGCTTTAAAACCTAACTCTGCAACTACGTCGGCATCAAGCCACATAAATTTTGGCATTTTAGATACCAATTCACGGGTTCCATTCACATCGTGAAATTCGGAATATGTAAAACCAGGGCAAAGTGCGGTTACATGTATGCCAGTTCCTTGACATTCGAGATTAAGGCTTTGCGACATCTTTATCATATAAGCTTTAACAGGCGTATATAATGTATGCCCCAATGACCCCGGCAAATGTCCGGCCAATGATGCAATATTAATAATTCTCCCAAATCCGCGCTCTTTCATGCCACTTAAAACCTTATGGCAAAGCTCTGTTGGGGTATTAAGCATTATTTGCAAAAAATCCTGTTGTTCTTGCCACTTAGTTGTCAAAAAAGTTCCCGGCAAACCATAGCCTGCATTATTGATAAGAGCATCAATTGTAAGATTATTCTCTGCAACAATATTTAAAATATTATCGGCAGCATATGGTTTATGTAAATCTTGAATGATTATCAGGGTTTTAGCACCCCACTTTTCGGCAACTTCGGTTGCAATCTCACGCAGTCGCTCCTCGCGCCGCGCCACAAGAATCAGGTCATAACCGCGTTCTGCCATAAGATATGCAAATTCGCGCCCAATTCCAGCAGAAGCACCAGTTATAAGACAGTTTCGACTAGCCATTAATATTTGCCTTTAAAAATATTGGTTTAATTTGCACACATATATATCAGTCAAAATAAAAAGTATATTTTGTGTTGATAACATTTGAAGAATTTTCATAAAAATAGTAACGCTCCACTTTCGCATAGCTGAAAATATGCGCAAATTTACTACGGCAATTGTAATACTCAATTGCTTATGGGTAATCAGGGGGCACTTTTGAATACAAGCTCAGATAGCCAACAAAGCGATGCTAAAAATGGCGGTGATTTCAAGTCAGAAAACTTGGAAAGCTCAAATGGAAATAATGGACATGAACCTTTAAAACATGCAGGGTTTTTAACACTCGCGCTCGGTTCAATTGGTGTTGTTTTTGGCGACATTGGTACAAGCCCATTCTACGCCATGCGTGAATCATTGGCACATGCAAAAGGCAACCTTGGTTTAGAGGCATCTGTAATAGGCATTGTTTCCCTAATATTTTGGGCATTAATGCTTATTGTTACCCTTAAATACGTTGTATTCCTTATGCGCGCAGATAACAAAGGCGAAGGTGGTACATTGGTACTTATGGCGCTTGCGCAAAAGGCCATGGGAAAACCAACGGGATGGATTTTTATTGGTGGCGTCATCGGTGCGGCGTTCTTTTATGGTGATGGCATCATTACGCCGGCAATTTCGGTACTTGGTGCTGTTGAAGGTTTAAAAGAAGCGCCCGCAATTGGTCATATGCTACGGATTTATATCGTGCCAATTTCGGCATTCATTCTTATTGCACTATTCTTAGTACAGTCAAAAGGTACGCATGCAATTGCCTCTTGGTTTGGCCCGATTACAGCAATTTGGTTCTTAACCCTTGCCGCACTTGGCCTTATGCACATTGCCGACGATCCACAAATGCGAATTTTACACGCATTAAATCCATATTTCGCAATTAAATTCCTTATTTCCAATGGTTTCATCGCATTCTTGGTTTTAGGTAGTGTTTTCCTAGCAGTTACTGGCGCCGAAGCGCTTTATGCCGACATGGGTCACTTTGGTAAGGGGCCAATCCGTGCTGCATGGTTCATCTTAGTTTTACCATCTTTGACACTTAACTATCTCGGACAAGGTGCATTTGTTATTTCCCACCCAGAAGCGGCAAAAGACCCGTTCTGGATGATGGTTCCTGATGGCATGTTCTGGCCAATTATGATTTTAGCAACTTTGGCGGCAATCATTGCTTCACAAGCGGTTATTACGGGTGCATTCTCTTTAACACAGCAGGCGGTTCAACTTGGCCTATTGCCAAGGATGCAAATCAAGAGAACCTCAGAAACCCAAGCGGGTCAAATCTTTGTGCCACAAATCAACAGTTTCTTGATGATTGGCGTATTGCTTTTGGTATTCTCATTCCAATCATCATCCGCACTTACTTCTGCATATGGTATTGCAATTACCGGCGCTATGTTGATGGATACAATCCTTGCTGCACCGGTTGTTACAAGGCTTTGGAAATGGAAAACTTGGCAGGCCGCAGTATTGCTTATCCCAATCCTTTGCATGGACTTTATCTTTGTTGGATCACAGCTTCCTAAAATACCACATGGCGCATGGTTGCCATTGGTGTTGGGTGCGGCACTTGTCTTGATTATGTGGACATGGACATCAGGAACAAAAATTCTAGCCGAGAAAACCCGCCGCGATTCAATTCCGCTAAAAACACTGCTTGATAATTTGGCGGCGCATCCTGTTCACAAAGTACCTGGAACCGCAATATTCCTGACCTCTGACCCTGATCTTGCGCCAGTGGCATTGATGCATAACCTAAAACACAATAAGGTACTGCATGAAAATATCGCTGTCTTGAGTGTTTCAACCGCTGAAATGCCACGTGTTCCAGAAGCAGATAGGCTTGAAATTATCGATGTGACCGGAACAGTACGCAAAGTTATTGTTAAATACGGTTTCATGGAAAGCCCAAATATTCCAAAAGCACTTACATTGTGCCGTAAACAGGGTTTGAAGTTTGATATCATGTCAACTTCGTTCTTCTTGGGTCACCGCACTATTGTTGCATCTGCCCATTCAGGAATGCCATTATGGCAAGATAGATTGTTCATTTTCTTGTCACGTAACGCAACTAATGCGACAGACTTCTTCCACATTCCTTCTGGTCGTGTGGTGGAACTTGGAACACAAGTGGTGGTTTAATTATTCAAATTGCCGCCTTTGCTTCGCTCGCTTGGCAAATGTGGGAAAAATAAGATAATAAAACCGAAAACGTGGTTTCCGATTTTTATTGACATTTTGGATACAGATGTAGAGATTAAACCCAAACCAACAGTATTTACTATCCATAAAAATGGAACGTAAAGGTATTTGATTGTGAGGGTTTATGAAAATTACACTGCGACTTTTAATTTTTGTATTTGTTGTTTTAAATTTTTCAAATGCTTACGCAGAGTCAAAAGCTGCCCAAGATGCTTATTTGGCATATAAGGCCAATAAAGCGGAAATGGATCGTCTGCTTGCAATAAACCCAAACTTAAATGCCACTGAATATTGTAATAACTTTCAACAATTAATGCAAAAAGTCGATGATACTGAAAAGTCACTGGCTAAATTTGCAAGTCTTAGTACGGAACAAGAATCTATTGATGCAGCCAATGCATTTCTTGCAAAATTTCCTGGATTTAAAGAACAAATACGTGCCAAAAACAAATTGGAATGTAGTGCCGATGCTATCAAAAAAGCGGATAACAAGCGTATTCGTAACGAATATGTTGCCAAATATAACAAAAGCATTGAAGATGCCAACAATTACCGACAAGAAGCAATTAATATTATAAAAAGAAACGGCTCACAGTCTTATCTTTGTTCAGCTTTTAGGAGTGAGCGAGAATCCCTTTATTATGCACATTCTGCATTATATGCAACGTTTGGACTTGTTCCAGAGCTTGATTATCGTGGTGAAACAACCGCAAAGGAACTTGAAAAGAAGTTTGACCAAAACAAGCTGGATATAGATGCCGAAGGGTGTTGAAAGGACAATCTCCTTTATTTTGGCTTTATAGTTTAACTTTTACACTTATTCGCAACATTAGTTCTTAACAACACGCTTATAATTCGCTAAATCAGCGGCGCATTCCTATTATTTTAAGGTTCAGAGGGTAATATGACATCAGACAAAATTAAACGCGTGGTTCTTGCTTATTCAGGTGGTCTTGATACTTCGATTATTCTTAAATGGCTTGAAGAGACTTATGGCTGTGAAGTTGTAACATTTACCGCCGATTTAGGACAAGGCGAAGAAATTGAGCCAGCACGTGCCAAGGCATTGGCTATGGGTGTTAAGCCTGAGCATGTCTTTATCGAAGATTTACGCGAAGATTTTGTCAAAGATTATGTATTCCCAATGTTTCGTGCCAATACGGTTTATGAAGGTGTTTATCTTCTTGGGACATCAATTGCACGCCCATTAATCGCAAAGCGCCAAATTGAAATTGCAAATCTTGTGGGTGCCGATGCAGTTTGCCACGGTGCAACCGGTAAAGGCAATGACCAAGTTCGTTTCGAGGTTTCTTATTACGCCTTGAAACCGGATGTAAAAGTTATTGCACCTTGGCGTGAGTGGGATTTCCAAGGTCGTCCTGACCTTATCGCTTATGCAAAGAAACACGGCATTAATATTGCCGCTGGCAAAGAACAAGAAGCACCATTCTCAATCGATGCCAATTTGCTTCACACTTCTTCCGAAGGTTTGGCTTTGGAGAATCCAGAAGATTCAGTCCCTGATTTGGTGACTAAGCGCGAAGGTCGTCGCACCATGACGCCAGAAGAAGCGCCAGATAAACCAACATATATTACTGTTGCTTTTGAGCGTGGCGATGCAGTTGCAATTGATGGCGTGGCAATGTCGCCAGCACAGCTTTTGACTAAATTAAACCAGATTGGTCACGACAATGGTGTTGGCGGTCTTGATTTGGTTGAAAACCGCTTTGTTGGTATGAAATCACGCGGCTATTACGAAACCCCAGGTGGCACAATTCTTTTGACCGCACACCGCGCAATGGAATCAATTACGCTTGACCGTGGCGCAATGCATCTAAAAGACGAACTAATGCCAAAATATGCAACCCTTATTTATAATGGTATGTGGTTTACCCCTGAACGCCTAATGCTTCAGGCGGCAATTGACGCATCACAAGAACCTGTTTGCGGTGAAGTTAAATTGAAAATCTATAAAGGCGGCGTTTATGTTCAAGGTCGCTCATCACCATATTCACTGTATAACAAAGAATTGGTGGGCTTTGATGCAGCCGGCGGTTATAACCAAGCCGATGCCGAGGGTTTCATCAAACTTAATGCGTTGCGCCTCCGGATTGCCGCATGGCGTGATCAACGCTTAGGCAAGAATAGCTAAGCATAACAATAATTAACTGCGAGTTCGGCGGATAGTTCCGCTTTATAAGCAATAATAAAATAAAAAAAGGCGACCGTTTTCACAGTCGCCTTTTTTATCTTTGGGGGGAGAGGAGTTTAGAAATTCAAAGTTCCTTCGATACCAAAGGTACGAGGAGGATTGAAGTTTCCATAATAACCAAGGGTCTTAGCATTTGCGCCAGAAACACGGTAAACATGGGTTTCATCAAGCAAGTTACGAGACCACAATGAAATTGTAGCAGTAGTACCCGCATTCATTGGAATGTTGGTAAGGGCAAGACGCGCATTCACAACAAAGCTGTCATCAGTTTTTACAGACTCGTTTTGGAAGCTGTATTGACCATCGGCATAGTTTGCATCCAAGTGCGCAGTAAAGTCGGTACCGTTATTGAATACAGGCTGTCTGTAATCAACATTGAACGAGCCGGCATTTTTAGGCGTGAACACGGTATATACTTGATACAATGCAGGGGTTGCCAACAATGTATTCATAGTAGCCGGAACTTTCACGTCTGTATAAGCATAAGATAGACCCAAAGTTAGGTTATCAATTGGACGGTAATTCAAATCAGCTTCGAAACCACGAATTTTTGAAACACCCGGCGCATTAACGGTTTCTTCGGTATGAAGGTTAAAGGTTGGGTTCGGGGTTGTTGTACCAGGTAGGTATGGGTTGGTATCAACGTTATCAAAGTCGGTTTGTGTACCCTTACGGTCCATTGCATATGCAGCAAGGTTTAAACGAACTGAATGATCAAAGAATTCCATCTTTGAACCAACTTCGTATGCTTTTACTGTTTCCGCGTCAAAAGATCTGAAGTTTTGAGAACGATCGTTTGCACCACCAGCGCGGTAGCCAGTTGAATATTTCGCATAAACATTGACATCTTTTGCAAGGTCATAAGCAAAGATTGCCAATGGGTCAAAGCGTGATTTGTCATAATTAAAGGTATAGTTGGTTTTTACACCAGAAACCATATAAAGTACGCCATCACGTTTGTCTTTGGTATAACGACCGCCAAGTGTGATGTGCAATTTATCCAAAGAAGCTGGGGTATATGTCATCTGACCAAAACCAGCATAGCTTTTCGCATCAGCATAGCTTGCGCGTTGCAAGAATTGTTGACCCCATGCCCAACCTTGGTTGCCTGAAGTCACTGTACCAGAAACGGTTTCGCTATTGATTGTGTAACCAGTGCCATCAGCATTCCATTTATTGGTGGTTGGTGTTGCCGCTTGCTCCTGAACATGTTCAGTGAAGTAATAAGCACCCAATACCCAATCAATGTCACTAGTTTTACCAACCAATTGGAATTCTTGGCTAAATTGGTGCTGCTTTAGGAATGACAATGAATAACGGCTGAAGTTAGCATTTGGAAGGAACACAGTTCTGTGTGCACCACCAGAGTTATCCCACTGATCAGTATCAACAATACGCGCGCCAGTGATAGAACGGAATTCAATATCAGGATTGATTTTATATTTTAAATTTGCTGACCAGCCTTGGGTTTCGTCAACACTTGGTTGTTGAGGAACGCCAATATCAGAAACGCTCATTCTGTCTTTGCCGCTTACGACAACTAATGGCGATAATGGTGCAATATAACCAGATGGCAATTTACCACCATTGGCATTAATTTGTGCCAAAGTTGCAACCGGCAAATTGTTTGGGTTGTAGTTGATTAATTGGCTATAGAAAGGCGTGTTTTTATCGATTGTACGATCATAAGACAAAGTTGCAGTGAAATCATCTGTTGGGTGCCATTTTGCAGCAATGTGGCCACCAGAACGGTCATATTGACCCCAGCCCGCTTGACCTGCAAGGCTGTTTTTAACAAATGCGTCTTGATGCTCCTGAAGGGCGTCAATTTTAATTGAAACACCTTGATATTCAGGAAGGTTCACGTGTGCTTGCATTGTATGGCTACCAAAATTGCCCATACCGCCGCTAATACGTCCACCAAATTCACCAGTTGGTTCTTTTGAAATAATGCTTACCGCGCCGCCTTCGGTGTTACGACCAAATAATGTACCTTGTGGGCCACGCAAAACTTCTACACGTGCAATATCAAATAATGCCGCATTCAAACCTTGTTGGCGACCAAGATAGATGCCATCAAGATAAATACCAACGCCTTGGTCACGTGCTGTTTGGTTCGCGTCAAAAGGAACGATACCACGAATACCAACAGTTAGTGCCGATTGGCGCGCTTCAAAAGTTGCAACACGCAAAGATGGGATGCCACCGTCTGCCAAATCTAAAAGGCTTAGAACGTGGCGGTTTGCCATTGTGGTTTGGCTTAGAACTGAAATCGCGATTGGTGTCTGTTGTAGGTTGGTTTCACGCTTAGTAGCGGTAACAATTACAACATCATTTGGGGCACTTGCGGTTACATCAGCCGCATTTGCCTTTACATCTTCAGCATGAGCAAGCCCAGCAGACAATAAAATAATTGCTGAAAGCGAAAGCCCAGATAATAATTTCTTCTTAATCATAATTAAGTTCCCCTTCACAAGTCAGAATGCAAAAACACGTTTTCTGACTAGAAAAATGTAACCTTGGCTACACAGCGGGGCGTATACTTTTGCGAGATGTAGTTTTTGTGACGGGTGGTTTAAAAGCTCCTTGAAATCATAAAAATGTATTTAACATATATGATTTTTCATCATTTTTAATAAATATAATCAACACTTTAAGGAAACAGCGATTTTTTTCAGATTTGTAACACCATTGTTACAAACCAATAATTTTAATAAGGGAAAAGGATTAAACAACAGAATCTTTGGGCTAAACGCCAACTGTTTGGACAAGATTCCAATTATAATTAAAAAAGTTAATTTAATTAGCCCTGGGGCAAACCTCTGTTACACCCCTTGCCCTATATTCTATTTTCCATTATTAACCGCCACAACGCACCCGTAGCTCAGCTGGATAGAGTAGCGCCCTCCGAAGGCGTTGGTCGGACGTTCGAATCGTCTCGGGTGCGCCATTTTACTTAAATCCAAATTTTGTCACTCTGCTCCCTGTTCAGGAATTTGGAATAATATTGAGCCTATACATCTGACTATAAAAATATTAGCCTGCGATTTGTACTGGAGCGGCAGATGACAAAAATTATCGTATCAGGATTTTCAATTTCTCTAGATGGTTATGGCGCTGGCATTAACCAAAGCCTTATAAACCCAATTGGTGAAAATGGAACGGGACTGCACAATTGGTTGCGCGCCACCCAAATGTTTCACAAAATGATTGGCAAAGAAGGCGGTTTAGAAGGCATCGATAATGACTATGCTATCCAATCAATGGCCGAATGCGGCGCATTCATTATGGGGCGAAACATGTTCACACCTGAACGTGGTGAATGGTCAGATTCCGAATGGCGTGGTTGGTGGGGAGATAATCCACCATATCATGCACCAACTTTTATTCTAACCCATTATCCACGTGCGCCAATTGAAATGGAGGGTGGCACAACATTCTATTTTATATCTGATGGCATTATTTCTGCACTTGAAAAAGCAAAAGCACTATCGAATGGAAAGAATGTTAAAATTGCCGGTGGCGTTTCCACGGTTAGGCAATATTTACAAGCTGGCTTGGTCGATGAATTACATCTTGCAATTTCGCCTGTCTTTCTTGGAAGTGGGGAGGAAATGTTTAATGATATAAACATTCCAGCTCTTGGGTTTGTAGTTGCAAAAAGAGATATAACAGAAAATGCGACCCACATTATTCTTCGCAAGTAATAATATAAGAACAATAACGGTTATAAAATGTCTCTTAAATCACGCGTAAAAATCAAAAAAATTACCAAATTATCAGATAATCATTTCCAACTTGATCGTTATGATATTGAATACCAACGCAATGATGGCACATGGCAGCCGCAAATGCGTGAAGTTTATGATTGCGGTGATGCCGCAACAATTTTGCTCTATAATTTGCAAAAGCAGACCATAATTTTAATTAAACAATTACGTGTGCCATGCTTTTTAAATGGACATGAGGCTGCACTGCTCGAAACACCTGCAGGGCTTTTAGATGGTATGTCACCAGAAAAACGCATCCTTGAGGAAATTGAAGAGGAAACTGGCTTTCTAATTTCCAAGGTTGAAAAAATCTATGATGCTTTTGCAAGCCCGGGCGCATTAAAGTCGAAAACAATTTTCTTCATTGGCGAATATACAGACAAAGATAAGGTCTCCGATGGTGGTGGACTTGAAGATGAAGGTGAAGAAATCGAAGTTATCGAAATGCCGTTTAAAGTAGCGGTTAAAATGCTTGAAAACAATGAAATTCAAGACATGAAAACCATAATGCTTTTGCAATATGCAATGTTAAAAATTTTCAAATCATAAAATTGAGCTTAGGCCATCAATCGCCTTACTTGCTTCGAATGGAAAGATTTCATGTGTGGCAAGCCCCATAAGATGAAATGGGTCTTGTTGCATAACCGCGTTTATGTCTTCTAAACACTCGCCTTTTGCCAGAATAACCCCGCCATTGCGTGGAATACGACGGCCAGAGGCAATAAAAACCCCGTCGTCATAATTTTTATTCAGCCATTCAATATGTGCTGAAAGCGCCGCATCAATTTCTTCGAGTGGTTTTACATAGGTCAATATCGTAACATAGATGACCGCCACTACATAACCCTTCTTATTGATCTTATTGGAAGATCACTTTTTTCATAGCGTTCTTGCGCAATCTTTAAAGGCTCTATTGCGACACACATATGAAAAGCATTTGAATGGATAAAATTATCAGCATCAATCATTATGCCGACATGCCCCTTCCAAAAAATTAAATCATTTCGCTTTAAGCAAGATAAATCATCCTTTATCGTAACTTCTTGCCCGCATTTTTCTTGCATATAGGCATCACGTGGTAGCTTTATCCCACACGCGGCAAACGAAGTCTCCACAAGGCCAGAGCAATCAAGCCCATAGGATTGAACACCACCCCAATAATATGGCGCATTAAGGAATAGTTTGGCAACCTCAGCAGGATCAGGATAATATTCATCAAGTTTTGCAAGATGTTTTTCATAAATCCAGCCATGACGACCACAATTTACATAGCCGTTTTCAATTTCATCGGTGGCAAATACCTGTGCATTCATTGATAATTGGGAAAGCACCATCCCCTGAACTTTGGGAATTGAAAAGCCATAGGTACGAAGCGCACGGATTTTACGATTTGGGGTGATTATCTCATCGGTTAAGGCATTGGTTTTTATATAACCAACATAATCATTGCGCCCCACTTGCCCCCAAGCATAACCATTGATTTCGTCATATATTTCAAAAATATCGCTGCAAAGCGCTTCTGAAACTTGGGTTGCATTATCATCAGGGGCAGATTTGACCGATGCCGAACCCGTAACAATCTGCTTGGTTATTGGTGTTATAAATTTCGTGGCATCAACCAAGCCTTTTAGCTTTTCTGCCGCCAAATCATCACGGTAAGGATTGGTATTTTTATCGAGTTTTATTGTTTCAGACATACCATAGTCTAGTTGAAACTATTGGCTGCCTCAAGCGGAAAGTCCAAATCATTTGCACCATAAAGGACATGCAATGATGTAAGCTTTTGCGCAATTGACGATGCAATCTGACCCAATTTTTGCGCCCCATTATTAGTCGGCTCGATAAAAATATTGCGCCCATCATTTGGATCGCGCACCCGACGAATAAGGTTTAACGCCTGCAAGGAATCAAGCGCGCGCACAATTGCCGGCTTCTGCAAACCAAGGCGTTTGGAAAGACCACGAACCGTGTGCTTCTCCTCATCAAGATGAATAGTCAGCAAAAGCGCCGTCTGACGGGCAGTTAAATCCGGACCATCAGAATGGATGGTCTGCGAAGTGATGTTGCGCCATAAATCTAGGGCTTGTCGTGATTCGGTTTCGGTTATGCTTGCCATCTTAATCTCTCTATACCCGAATCAGAATCTGATTTGCGTTTCGATTCAAGAGTCTATCAAAGAGTCAATGCAAAATTCGGGCAAATTTTTGAATCTTTTTTCAGTTATCCACACGAAAAACGATTCTTTATCACCTCTACAACCGAACGTACTGCTTGAATTTCACCACCCATTGGACGTGCAGGTTTATCTTTTGGATTCCAACAATAAACATCGAAGTGAACCCATTCAGGAGCATCAACAAATTTTTGCAAAAATAACGCCGCAGTAATTGAGCCCGCAAACCCACCACCTGAATTCTTCATATCGGCATTTTGGGTATCAAAGTCATCAATATAGGCATCCCAAAGCGGCATTTGCCACAATGGATCAATTACCTTGTCCGATGCGGATTTGATTTCATTCGCCAATTTTTGCGATTTTGTATAAAATGGCGGTAAATCTGGGCCGAGTGCCACCCTTGCAGCACCGGTTAATGTCGCAAAGTCAAATATCAATTCATTACCATCTTCTGAAGCACGTGTAAGGGCGTCTGCAAGGATAAGGCGACCCTCTGCATCAGTGTTATCAATTTCAACACTTATGCCCTTGCGAGACGTTATAATGTCGCCTGGGCGCATTGAATTGCCAGAGACTGAATTTTCAACAATCGGCACATAACATTTAAGATCAATATCAAGTCCAAGCCCACAAAGAATACGGAACGCGGCCAACGCACATGCCGAACCGCCCATATCCTTTTTCATCAAACCCATTGATGAACCTGGTTTAAGATTTAAGCCACCAGTGTCAAAGACTACACCTTTACCAACTATTGCAACCTTTGGCGCACCAACTTTTGCCTTATGAAGAATGATAAGGCGTGGCTCATCCGCACCTGCACGGCCAACAGCATGAACAAGCGGATAGTTTTGCTTTAATAATTCATCGCCTTGAATAATTTCAATCTTTGCATCAAGGTCATTGGCAAGATTGATGGCAAATTCACCCAATGTTGCCACGCCCATATCGTTGGTTGGCGTATTAACTAAGTCGCGTCCCATACAAACCGACTGTGCGGTTAAGAGAACTTTTTTAATGTCAACATCTTCTGGAAAATAGAGTTTTACATCCTCGACAGTTTTTGTTTTATATTTATCAAAAACATATGCCCCAAGCAGGAAAAATAGATAAACATTATCAAGTTGGTTTTTAGGAATGTTGGAGACAATCTCATATTCCCCCTTTGGCAATGATTTTACCAATGCACCAAAGGAATTGGCACTAAACTCATCCCCTAAACCAAGATAGACTTTGGTTACCAAGCCTTTGGAATTTTTAAAAAGATATATTTTCCCAAAACCCGCTTTAAAGCCATCGATATTCAGAAGATTTTTCTCTGCTTCTGGTGCCTTTTCAAGATAGGCATTAAATTCATCAGTTTTGAAGGCTTTGATAGGGATTAGATCGCCATCCGCATCGGAAGTAATAAATTCTGCAAGATTTTTCATTGGATTTTTTTATGCCTTTTGCAACAATTTCTCAAGTTCTAAATCATCTTAACTCTTTTTAATTATTATCGGTTTTGGCGCTTTATTGACCAAATATTAACCATAATGACCAAATTATTAAGAATTGATTCGTTCCCAGAAAAGGAAGTTGTAAAGTGCGCAAAATTAGTTTGGTTTCGTCAACTTTTGCATTGGCATTATTAATATCAGGCAGTGCAATGGTAGCAAATGCCTCTGCATTTCCGCTTTTTACTAAGAAAACTGATAAGACAGTAAAAACCACTGACACACGCAAACAACCTGTTGCAGCGGCAAATACTGCCGGTACAGAAGCACAAAAACCAGAAGCACCAGCATCAAAAGAAGAACGTGAAAAAGCAAAATCGGCTGATTTAGTTGCGCAAGCAACGTTCTGGATGGGCGAACTTGGAAAAAATGAAAAAGACGAAGAAGCTGCCGTTTATGCTTCTAATGCGCTTTTAGGAATTGGATCAAATCAGCGTGCGCTTGAAGTTGCTGTAATCGGCATTCAGGCAAATGAAAATAATGCACAATTATGGAAAAATACTGGCAAGGCACTTTTGGGACTTAAACGCAATCCAGAAGCTATTCAGGCACTTACCAAAGCCTCTACATTATTACCAAATGATATTGAGGTTAGAAATGCAATTGGTGTTGCCTATGACGATTTGGGGCAATCAACCATGGCAATAAAATCATTCAATGATGCCCTTGCCATAAATCCGAATAATGCTGTCACCCTTACTAATCTTGGTCTTGCACAAGCTTTAAATGGTGATTTAAAAACCGCAGAAATAACATTACGTAAAGCACAGGCAATTCCGTATGCACCAGTTCAAGCACGCCAAAATCTGGCACTTATTGTTGCATTACAAGGCCGCTTCAAAGAATCAGAGCAAATCGCATCACAAGACTTACCTGATGAATTGGCAAAGCAAAATGTTGCCTATGTGCAGCGAATGCTTGATGATGGTAATGCCCGCACTAATGCAAGCCAACAATAGGCGCGAAATTAGCGATAACAATAAAAAAGCCCCGCACAATTGGCGGGGCTTTTTTAATAGCTTGTACAAAAACTATGCAGCAGTAGCAAGTTTCGCTTTGATTTTGCTGCGGATTTTGCGAGCGCGATCAGACATTTTAGTAGGGTCTGATTTAAGAATGAATGCGTCAAGACCGCCATTGTGGTCAACTGAACGCAACGCAGAAACCGCGATACGAAGGCGGAAGCCTTGACCCAAAGCTTCTGAAGCCAAAGTAACGTCTTGCAAATTTGGCAAATAACGACGTTTAGTTTTAACGTTTGAGTGGCTAACCAAATTACCAACCATTGGTCCGACACCGGTAAGTTCGCAACGACGCGACATGATAATCTCTTCTGTTTAATTAATAAAATAAAAATCGAAGGTCGGCTTCTAGCTAAAAAAACATAAATGTCAACGTATTTATGTGCAAGTCCGTATGATTTAAGCATTTTATGCAGATTTAATTATAATGGCTTTTAATGCAACACAAAAAATGATAACTTACTTAAAATTGCTTGAGGCGCACATGGATAACAAAGGTAAATACATTTGTAATGGCTATGTTAGAACAACCGATGGAATTATTGAAACCGAGGCATATGCAAAAGTAAGCCTAATTATCGACATAGAGTCGTCTAATTATGACCGCCCATATTATTGTGAGGTTGAATATGAAGATAATGACGGCATAAAATGGGTAAAAAAAATTTTTGCAAACGACCCTTTTTCTGCCTTTGAATTAGGAGTTGACTTCATCCATAGCATAATTTCACCATTCATAATGGCACCTAAATTTAAATTAGCAAAAGATTTGGGGCTGACTAATGGGGTATATAATATTACGGGATTTGTACGTGCGCGTGATAAAATAACCAACATAAAATCATATGGCAAAGTGGAAATGGCCTGTGAAACAAAACCTTATAATTCCGATCTACAATTTTACTGCGCCGTTGAATACAAAGGTGAAAATGGCGATGCTTTTAAAAGAGACCTTTTCGCCAATAACCCACATTCAGCCTTTGAACTTGGCGTAAAATTTATAAATTCAATAATTGCATATCACAATGGATTCCCGGAGAACGATTAATTCACTCTCAAGCTATGGTGTATCACCGTTACCACCGATGCCGTCAATTCATTCCAAATAATTGTTATATTACAAACTTTGTCAATATATTTGCCAAAGATGCGGCGCATATGAGATTGTTTTAGCGCGGCCCGGGAAACCTTTAACGCAACACAGCCAGCACCCGCATCACGGCAGATATCTGCATGTTCAAGTACAAGCGATAATAATTCGCTATTGATTTCTCTTTCCGGTTGAGGGCAGCTAACGGGAAGCGAAATATCAATCGATAATTTATTTGAAAAAAGGTGGTTGATAATTCCGCGCATTGCTCTCTCCGGTGTTTTAAATATTAATTCCTGTGGAAATATATCTATTCTTATCTTGCGACAAAAAAGGACGCAGTTTATTTTTAAAACTAAAGAGGAATTATAAAATGCGTCACGAAAAATCCGCACTATTAATCGATTTGGCACGTGAACTGGCCGCATCGCATATGGGGCTTACCCTTAATGAAATGGCGGAACGCGTTGGCGTTGGTCGCCGCACCGTGGAGCGTATGCGGGATCGCCTTTATGAATTATTCCCAAACATGGAAGAGATTTCTGACCCGCCAACCAAAAGATGGCGTATTTCAGGGAAGCTTGATTCATTCCTTAACGCCCCGACCCCAAAAGAGCTTGCGGCATTAAAAACCGCAATGGAACACTTACGGGCACAAAATGTCGGTGTTGCCGATGATTTGCAAAATCTTGAAAATAAAATGATGACTGCAATCGGCCCGAAATTAAGCCGCCTAGCCCCAGATATTGAGGCATTGATGCAAGCAGAAGCCATTGCAGTAAACCAAGGTCCAAGACCCGCAGTTGACCCATATATTCTAAACATTATTCGTGATGCAATTTTGCAATTAAACCAGCTTAGCTTTAATTATTCTGGTGGCTCAAAAAGTGAAAAAGCGCGTGTAGTAAATCCATACGGCATTATTTTCGGCGGTGAAGCCTATTTAATCGCACAAGAAATTGGCAAAAAAACTGCGCGTCCAAAAATGTGGCGCCTCGATAGAATTTCATCTCCCAAAGTTCTTCCCGAACCTGGTGGCCCACCGGAAGAATTCTCATTGAAACAATTTGCCGAACGTTCTTTTGGCGTCTTCCAAGAAGATATCACATATGATGTTTTATTACGCGTTTTCCCTGAATATCGCGACGAGGCATATCGTTGGCTATTCCATCCAAAACAAAAAATTATCGAAAGCACTGAAGGAAGCCTTTTGATTGAGATGCAAGGGGCTGGACTACGCGAACTTGCATGGTCTCTATTCCGTTGGGGTGGCAAATTAGAAGTAATCGCACCCCAAGAATTAAAGGATGAAATCAAGGCCGCATTAAAACTTGGCAAAGGGCTTATTGGTAAAGGTAAGGATAAATAAACCTATATCTTCTTGGTTTGTATTAGCTTACGCCCATAAGAAAATGCCGAAAATAGCCCAAGCATTAATAATGCCATGCCTGTTAATGCCACTATGATTTTGTACCATAACCCAATGCCACGAGAGGAATGAAGCGGGTAAAATCCATTATAAACCGTAGTGGCGCGATCTAATTTAAGCGCTTCATATATGGCAATAATTTGATTTTTGGCGGGTGAAAATGAAATAAAGGTTCTACCATTTCCATGCCACTCACCATTTTGCCTAATCCTTATATTAATTGGTTCATCTGGCTTTTTGGGCAAGGAAATTATACGTATCTCGCCGTTTGGGAATTCATGATTAGCAAGGTTGATTGCATTTTTAATGGTATCAGCAGTGATTAATGAAGGTTCAATTTTAGCCTTGGGCAGCTTTAAAGGTTTTGAAAATGTAATTGCGCCCAAAATAGATTTTGCACTATCAGAAAAAATCATGGCACTGCCACTGATGGCGATTATCACGAGCATTGGCGCAAAAATTAAACCCAAATTGCGGTGATGGGCAATTATATCACGGCGCTTACTAGTTTTCGGCAAGAATTTAAATTCAAAACTTTTTAATACCGGTAATATTAAATATAGCCCGCTTAGAGTCATAAATAATAACAAAAGTCCGGTGATACCTATAAAAACCTCGCCCTTCTCACCCAGCAAAAGATAGTGATGCAATTTAAAAACAATTTCATCAAAACGGCTAGAAATAGGCTGATTATCAAGCAATACGCCAGATAAATCATAATAAAGAATATTTTCGCCATATATTATTTTAAAAAGCGGCAGCGAATTATCCGGCAACATAATTGATTTAATTTTGCCAAGTTCAAGATGAGGTAAAATATTCATCAGCCCATTTAATGGCTGAATATCCTTTGGTGCAAACACACCCTGCCCCAAAGACAGCATGATATATTCATTTCTAAACACCAAAAAAATGCCGGTTAGTGCCATTAAAACCAACATTAATGACACTAACAAGCCGCATATTGCGTGAATTTTCGCGAAATAAAATCTGAACATTAGAACTTCTTGCTATAACCCAAAGTAACGACCCGACCGCGTCCTGCAAAATAGCTTAAATTATCCGTTGGAAGGCGGGTATCGGAGTTATAACTTAGGTATTGTTTATCAAATAAGTTGGTCGCGCTTAAAGAAATGTCGCCAAACTGGGTTGCGTATGAAAGATACAAATCAGCCAATGAATAACCACCAAAATTATTGCGTGGGTCGTAGCCAATTCCATAAAAATCACGCTTCATATAAACATTGTCTTGTATGCGTGCATAGAATGGTCCCTTTTTGTAGCTTAGGCCAAAATTAGCACGATCAGGGCTTATGTTTACACCATCAAGATCAGAATCAACAATTCCATCCCCATTAGTATCGGTTTGCCCACGTAGGTCGGCAAGACCAAAATTAAATGTCATACCATCAATCGGCATATTCCATTTAAAATTAAGTTCTAATCCTGAAATTTCTGTCTTTTGTCGCTTTATTTCGTAAACACCATTTTGCAATACAAGCAATGCACCTTTATCCGAATTGGATTCAAAATATGCAATTGACGCCACAACCGGCCCTTTGTTCACCTCAAAACCAATTTCGATATTATCAGAAACCACCGGCGATACATCTAAAAGCTTGTCAACTTCGGAATTATTAATAGTGACCGCGCGCAATACCCGCCCTACATCAGGAAGAGTGTAACCTTGGGCATATGATGCATAAATATTAAACCCTTTTTTTATTTCATATGCGGCACCAAGATTATAAAGGTCTTCATTATATTCAGGTTCACCACCTTTCACATTTGCCGAACCATATGAATATAGGGTTTTATAATCATCAACCGAAATTTTCGCTGTTTCATGGCGAACACCCGCCGATAGATTTAGCTTTTTATCAAACAACGCCTGATTAATCTGTATGAATGGCGCGAGTGATTTAAGCGTGGTTATGGGAACCCAATTACGATTGGTAAGCAATAATTCCTGAAAAGTTTTATCTTCGCCATAATCGATGCCGCCAAGGATACGCATGCCTTTTATTGCCTCAATCTCTCTATCATATGTTAAGCGCACGCCTTTTTTGGTTGAATTATTTGCGCTTTGATCAAAGTTTGATGACCCACCATAAGCAGGATCATAGAAAGTAGATGAAACCGTGCCACCAAAAACCCCGTGATAGTCATTATAATATATTTGCGCACTCAAAGAGCCGCCGAATAAATCGCTATCAAGATATGAAAGGCTTGCAGTATTAACATTATTAGACGGCGCTTGTCCCTGTATTGTGCCGCGCACCGACGTTGCAGGACGCCCCAAAGTGCGAGAACCAGCCACCGCAACATAATCACCATCACCTTCAAGATTGAAATGATTATACATGAATTCAAATTTCTTGGTGTCGTCTAGGCGATAATCAAATTTGGTAAAAATATCATAGGCAGCACTATCCATTGTGTCGCCTTGTGTACCATCGGGGGCAATGCGATTACCGTTGGAATCATAATAAACCCCACGCTTTTCATAAGTTGCACCGATAAGTGCGCTAAATTTACCAAAGTTTTTACCGAAATATGCACCGGTTTTATAGCCAAGAGATGAACCACCAATTTTATCATCGCCATTAATTTGTGCAATTACTTGGCCTTTGGTCGCCCCCTCTTCCCGTGGCGCACTTACGGTTACATAGTTTACAATGCTGCCAGTGCCACCAATACCCTGAATAGCATTTGAACCAAAAATCACTTCAACACGGTCAATAAAGAATGGATCAGCCGTAAAACCATCGCGGCTATCGTCACGAAGTGGGGATGATTGCGGAACACTATCAACCATATAAAGTGGGCTTCTACCGCGCAAAGTCTCTCCGGCACCCGATAGTTTTTGGCGGGTTGGCGAAAAACTTGGGATTAGATTGGCGACCGCATCCACCGCAGAACCACCAATTTGTGTTTGAATATCAAGATTTTCTTTGGAAATAATTTCAATTGTATTGGGAAGCGCATTTTTAGGAAGTTTGATGCGCGCGCCTTTTACAATTACGGTTTCATCTGATTTGTCTTGTGCATTTGCATTTGATGCAAAACCCAATGCAATTGCCGATGCAACGAGAAGTGCCTTTTTATAAGAAAATCCTGAATTCATGATGGTTTCGATGTCCCTCTTTAAATATGAGAGCGCACCTAACATAAATGATATTCATTCTCAATAGCGCCAGTGTAAATTGATAATGTTTCGCAATAGTTTTTACATGGGCCAACTTAAACTAAAAAAAGAGGGCAATAATGCCCTCTTGTATTTCTAGCGTTATTCAAAGATATAATTATGCTTCCAATGCCTTAACACCAGGAAGCTCTTTACCTTCCATCCACTCAAGAAAAGCACCGCCCGCAGTTGAAATAAAGCTTAGATCATCTGCAACACCTGCATGGTTCATTGCTGAAACGGTGTCACCGCCACCAGCAACCACAATTACATTGCCGCTTTTTGCAAGTTTAGCAGCAGCTTTTGCCGCCTCAACTGTTGCCATATCAAATGGTGCAGTTTCAAATGCGCCCAATGGACCATTCCAGATAATGGTTTTTGATTCCGCCATTACAGCCTCTAATGCTTTTACGCTTTCTGGGCCGGCGTCTAAAATCATTTCGTCGGCTTTAGTATCGTTTGGTGTTGTCGTGCGGGTTGGTGGATTAACCGCAAACTCTTTTGAAACCACAACATCAACCGGAAGCACGATTTTGCACCCTGCCTTGTCAGCCGCCGCCATAATGTCACGCGCTTTATCAAGCAAATCTTTTTCGCAAAGCGATTTACCTACATCAATACCTTGTGCGGCAAGGAATGTGTTTGCCATGCCACCACCAATTGCCAAGGCATCAACCTTGGTCACCAGATTTTCAAGAAGATCGATTTTTGATGAAACCTTTGCCCCGCCAACAATCGCAAGTACAGGGCGAACAGGATTGCCAAGCGCCTTGTCCAAATGGTCAAGCTCGCGCGCCATGCTTTCGCCTGCAAATGATGGAAGAAGCTTTGCAACGCCTTCGGTCGATACGTGGGCGCGGTGCGCCGCAGAAAATGCGTCATTCACATAAAAATCACCTAATGCCGCAACTTGTTTGGCCAGTTCAGGGTCATTCTTTTCTTCGCCTTCGTAGAAACGGGTGTTTTCAAGAAGAACCACAGAACCTTCATCAACGCCGTCAATTGCCGCCTTGGCTTCGTCACCAAATAGAACAGGAACAAAAGTAACATTCGCAGCCAATAATTCACTCAGAGCAGGAACCAACTGGCCCAATGACATTTCAGGAACAACTTTACCTTTTGGGCGCCCAAAGTGTGAAAGCAAAATAACTTTTGCGCCATTATTTTTAAGCGCTGCAATAGTTGGCAATGCCGCCTGAAGACGTGTGTCATCAGTAACAACGCCATCTTTCATTGGAACGTTAAAATCAACACGAACCAATACGCGCTTGTTGGTAATATCTTGTTTGAATAAATCTGAAAGACGTTTGAAAGCCATTTTTTCCACCATATTAAGTTAAATACAAAAATGGCGGCCCGAAGACCGCCATTCGAAATTCAAGATATTACAATGCAGCCAATGCAACCGCAGTGTCAGACATACGAGTAGAGAAGCCCCACTCATTGTCATACCAAGTAAGAATACGAACCAAAGTTCCTTCCATTACTTTTGTTTGGTCAAGGTGGAAGATTGAAGAACGGTCATCATGGTTGAAATCGCAAGAAACATTTGGCTCTTTGGTATAACCAAGAACGCCCTTAAGTGGACCATCAGCCGCAGCGATAATCGCATTATTGATTTCTTCAACAGTGGTAGCACGTGCAGCATTAAAGCAAAGGTCAACCACAGATACGTTAGGAGTAGGAACGCGGATTGCCACGCCGTCCAATTTACCTTTTAGTTCAGGAAGAACCAAACCAACCGCTTTTGCAGCACCAGTTGATGTTGGAATCATTGAAAGTGCCGCAGCGCGTGCGCGGTAAAGATCTTTGTGCATAGTGTCCAAAGTAGGTTGGTCACCAGTGTAAGAGTGAATGGTGGTCATAAAACCATTTGTAATGCCAACAGTATCATTCAATACTTTTGCAACAGGGCTTAGGCAGTTTGTGGTGCAAGATGCGTTTGAAACAACAACGTCATCTTTGGTCAATGTGCCGTGGTTTACACCGTAAACGATGGTTTTATCAGCGCCGTCAGCAGGTGCAGAAACCAATACTTTACGTGCGCCAGCGTTAAGGTGTGCTGAGGCTTTTTCTTTTGAAGTAAAAATACCAGTGCATTCCATTGCAACGTCAACACCAAGATCTTTCCAAGGAAGGTTGTTTGGATCACGCTCCGCGGTAACTTTGATTTTTTTGCCGTTGATTACGATGCAATCGCCATCAACAGAAACATCGGCATTCAATTTGCCATGAACTGAGTCGTATTTTAACAAATGCGCGTTAGTAGCTGCAGGACCAAGGTCATTAATACCAACAACTTCAATGTCGGTGCGGTTATGTTCAATCATTGAACGCAATACCAAACGACCAATCCGCCCGAAACCATTGATTGCAACTTTAACAGTCATGGCAATACTCCTTTTTATAATTTGCCTTGTGTAAATCTGGGTTTAAATATTCGGCTTTGGATATAGACAAATGCAATTAGATTAACAAGCAAAAATAAACGCAATTCACAAGGTTTACGCAATCAAAATCATAGCATTTAAACAGATTTCAGTGTCCCCCCTTCGATTCTTAGCAATTTTGTTATAAAGGGGCATAAATTCTTTTCAAAAATCAAACAGGTTCAAAATGGCAGGACATAGTAAGTTTAAAAATATCATGCACAGAAAAGGCAAACAGGATGCCGTACGTGCAAAAATGTTTACAAAAATCGCACGCGAAATCACTTCGGCAGCAAAGCAAGGTTCGCCTGATCCGGCTATGAACCCACGCCTTAGACTTGCGGTGCAAAACGCGCGATCTCAATCAATGCCGAAAGATCGTATCGAACGCGCAATCCAACAAGCAGCGGCGGCCGGCGGTGATGACTATAAAAATGTCCGTTACGAAGGCTTTGGTCCTGGTGGCGTTGGCATCATTGTCGAAACACTAACCGATAATTTGAATCGTACCGCGGGCAATCTTCGTTCATACTTTGCAAAAATGGGCGGCAACCTTGGCACAACCAATTCGGTTACTTCTGGTTTTGACCGCGTTGGCGAAATTCGCTTTGCGGCAACTGTGGCATCAGAAGATGATATGATGGAAGCGGCATTAGAAGCAGGTGCGGACGACGTTTCATTTGATGAAGATGGTCACCTTATCACCTGCACATTTGAAAGCCTTTCAGAAGTTTCCAACACCTTGGCACAAAAATATGGCGACCCTGAAAATGCTGGTGTTGTTTGGCGTCCGCATGCAAGTATCGAAGTTACTGGTGATGCAGGTAAAACCCTTATGAAATTGCTTGAAACCCTTGAAGATGACGACGATGTTCAAGATGTATTCGGCAATTACGAACTTGACGAAAGCCTTGCAGAATAAGAGACTTTCCCAAAATAGCAGCAAAATGCACAAATAAATTATCCCAATTCACGAACTTGATTGCACTTTTCATCACAAGGTTTAAAGAATGAATTCATGTTGGGAATCAGGGTCTTCAAAAGATTCGGGTCGGGATAAACGGAAATAATATATGTCACAAGATTTAATTGGTTATTCCAAACTTACGCAGAATGCGCTTAGAGGTGTTGTTAAAGAAGCCCTTAAAATGTCTATCAATGGGCTGCCTGGTGATCACCATTTTTATATTAGCTTTAAAACCCAATATAAGGGTGTTGGACTTGCTAATTATTTGGTGCAAAAATACCCTGATGAAATGACAATAGTCCTTCAGCTTCAGTTTGATGACCTTGAAGTTGCCGATGATTATTTTGCCGTTACTTTGCATTTCGGTGGCGTGCCACAAAGAATCGTTGTGCCATATGTGGCAATTACCCGCTTCTATGATCCATACGCACGCTTTGCATTGCCGTTTGATGTGGTTGATGACTTATCTGATGAAGATGATTTGAATGACTTTGACCCACTTGAGGCAGAAGTTGAAGAAACCATCGCAACAGAAAAAGCCGACAAGGCCGCAGACGTTGTAAGCCTTGATGCATTCAGACGTAAAAAATAATTTCATTTAGAACGCCATAAAAAACCCCGCCAAAAACAATCTGGCGGGGTTTTTTGTTGTTATTATTGTCTTCTAACCAAATACTTTAAAGCGTGCTTCGTCATCCATAAAGGCTTTTTCGCCAAATGGTGCCTCGTTTGAACCGAATGGCATTTGTGCACGTAATTTCCAAGATGCAGGAATACCCCAAGTTTGCGCAATTTCATTGTCAATTAATGGATTGTAGTGTTGAAGGCTTGCACCAATATTTGCATCTGAAAGCGCAGTCCAAACCGATAATTGCGCCATACCGCTTGCTTGTTCCGACCAGATTGGGAAGTTATCAGCATAAGCAGCGAAATTTTCTTGAAGACCTTTTACAACATCCATGTCTTCATAGAAAAGAATTGTACCAATACCGGCGGCAAAGCTATTCAACTTGCCTTCCGTTGCAGGGAACGCATCTTCTGGTACGATTTTTTTCAATGTTTCTTTGGCAATATTCCAAACCTTATCGCTTTCGGCGCCAAACAAAATTACAACACGTGAACTTTGAGAGTTAAAAGAAGATGGCGAATGCTTTACCGCTTCTTTAATCAATGCCTCAATTTCTGTTTTTGGCAAAGCGACATTTTTGCCAAGTGCATATTGGGTTCTGCGTTTTTTAATTGATTCAAGATGTTGATTTGTCACGATATTTTCCTTTTCACAAACAACTCAAGAGACCTATGCCCCTCTTTGATGTTGCGAAGTTAGTCTGAAAATAATCGTTTATCAATCAACCAAACCGCATATTTGATATACAAAAAGGTTTGCAATCGATAATGAGTGAAACAATTTAATAATTAAGATGCAGGTTTGTAAAACTGGCGGCTCCTGAGGGACTCGAACCCACTACCCTTCGTTTAGGAAACGAATGCTCTGTCCTGATGAGCTAAGGAGCCAACCAATTGCCCTTATAATTAAATTAAGCGCCCTTGGAAGGGGTTTTGCGCATATAGTTTGGTATTTGCTTTATAAATTCTTCAAAGCGAATGAAAAATAGGAAATTTATATTATCCGTAAAATTGATGCCTTAAATTATTCCTTTAGATTCCTGTAAACAGGAGACGGCAATGGATTTTGCGCAAATCGAACTTTTAAACAATTTATTCAAGGCAGATTTGATTATTGATGACGCTGCAAGCGCATGTGGCAAATCCGCAAAAGAGCTTCAGGCAGAAATCCACAAGATTGAAAGAAAACTTGGGGCCGAGCTTTTTATTGCCACAAATAACGGTCACTATAACCTTAGCCCGATTGGCGAAAACGTAAAAGAAATTATTGATCGCATTAATTTTGAGCTTAGGAATATTGCCAATTATACCGCCCACTTAAATACTTCGGGTCGTGGTACAATTCGCGTTGGCACAACACATAATCAGGCGCGGCACATAATTCCCGTGGTTTACCGCCAATTTGAAGAAGAATATCCCGATGTAACACTTGAATTTATCCAAGACACGCCGGCCAACATCAAAACCGCAATTACAGAAGGCAAGATTGATATTGCCATTGCCACAGAGGCACTAGAAACCGACAGCGAAATTATAACCCTACCCTGCTTTAAATGGCATCATTTGGTTATTGCGCCCAAGGGGCATGAGATTTTAACGACCAATTTGCCGACTATATATGACATTGCGAAATATCCGATTGTTACCTATGCCGAAGGTTTGACAGGGCGACCGCAAATTGATGCCGCATTCAATAGCGAAGATATTGAACCATATATAAGGTTTGCAGCACTCGATGCCGATATTATCAAAAGTTATGTATCGCTTGGGGTTGGGGTTGGTATCATTTCCGAAACTGCATTGCTTGAAAATGAGGCCTTTGAATTTGAAGTTTTAAAAGATTCGCGCCTTTTATTCCCGCAATCTATTACCAAACTTGCTTTGCGGCGCTCATCCTTCATATCTGAACATTTGGGCTATTTCATAAACCTTTTATCACCGCTGTTACAGGTTAATCCGAAACGTGGGCTTTTAAGAGTGAATGACTTTTATGATAAAAATGTCAGCCTGTTTAAATTCGAAAATTCAATATTAAATTTCAAACAATGGAATTTAAGGGGCGGTTATTAAACAGTACCTTCGATTGTCGGAATTTCGGTCGAAAAATCGGCAATAATCGCCCTACCACCCCAATGTTTTACAAATTTAATCATGTCATCCGTGCTTATGGTCGTGGTGGCATCATTCAAAAGTGGGTGGAAGTTGATAAGCGGATTTTTAAAAATATTCTTGTCAAGAATAAGTGTAAGGTTCTTTTCAACATTATTGGCAAGCGCAAAAAGACAGACCGACCCCGGACGCACACCCAAAAGCTCATATAGCTTTTCTTCCGAACCAAATGAAAGCCGTGCACAGCCAACCGCCTTATGAACATGATTCATTTTGATTTGGGTTTCACCCAAAGCACAAATCAGAAAGAATGCGCCATCCTTATCTTTTAAAAACAGGTTTTTGGAATGACCGCCGGGAATGGATTTTTTAATATCCTCCCCTTCATCAACTGTAAAAACCGCACGGTGATGGGTGGTTTTATGATTTATTCCAAGATTATCGAGGAGGGCGAATAATTCTTCACGTGTTACTTTTTGCTTGTCCATAAGGCTTTTAAGCAAAGTAGATGTAATTTTTCAATAAAAGATTCAGTCAATCTGCCAAAACCCTCTTGCACTTTTTTTCCAAATCCACCATAAGCCCTCCACCCAATGACTTTCACAGTCATTTCGCATCTTTGATGTAACAGGATGCGGGTGTAGCTCAGGGGTAGAGCGCCACCTTGCCAAGGTGGATGTCGTGAGTTCGAATCTCATCACCCGCTCCATTTATTTATCTTAAAACTTGGAAAATGTTGTTTACGAATTACTTCGTGAACTCACGTTTTTTTGTTTGCTCTTCGCCTTGTTCGAAAAGTCTTACAACTTTTCGAGGCTCATCGATGAGTTCGAATCTCATCACCCGCTCCATTTATTTATCTTAAAACTTGGAAAAATGCTGTTACGAATTACTTCGTGAACTCACGTTTTTTTTTGATCTTCGCCTTGTTCAAAAAATCTTACAACTTTCTTATTCTATTTTGCTAAAAACAAATGGCTGCCGCTTTTGTATAAAACATAGGCCGCAACACAGAATATCAAAATCGCAAAAATCCGGTTTAGGGTATCTTTTTGTTTTCCAAGCTTGGTTGATAGTTTCATCCCCAAAAAGCCACCTGCTACACCCCCTAGAATCATTTCACCGGCAATTGGCCAATCAACCATGCCGTCAAATGCATAATTTATTGCGGTCGCAAGGCCAAATGTCCCCACCGCCATAAGAGATGTACCAACCGCATTAATGGTCGGCATTCGGGTTGCAAATATAAGCGCGGGAACAATTAAAAAGCCACCGCCAATACCAAAGAAACCAGAAGCAAAACCCGCGCCCAACGCAACCAACGCAGTTTTTATGCACATTTTGGCATCCACGCCACATGCTTCACCACCAAAATCTTTTCTTGGCCTAAGCATTAATACGCCTACTATAACCATGATGAAGCCAAATAAAAACATAAGTAACTGGCCATTTAATGCTTTACCAAGGCTTGATCCTGCAAAAGCGCCAATAATGCCAATGATTGCAAAAACCGCGGCACAACGCCACCACACATTCCCTTTTCTGGCATGCCCAATTAGGTTGGCATAAGCATTTGCAGATACTGCAAGTGCACCGGTTCCAATTGCGATATGGGGCTGGGAAACACCAACCACATAAAGCAGCAAAGGCGTTGCCAAAATGGATCCACCGCCGCCAATCAAACCCAGTGTAAAACCTATAAGACCGCCGGATAACAATGCGCTAATTGTTTGGTACATAATTTTATTCTTTTCTATTAAAATAGATTTACAGGCAGCTTTAGATAAACAGTTCCATTATCGTCCGGTTTGGGAAAATTGCCCGCCCTCATATTTACTTGCACCGATGGCAAGATAAGACGCGGCATCCCAAGTGTTTCATCACGCGCCCTTCGCATTGCCACAAACTCATCTTCGCTTATTGCATCATTGACGTGAATATTGCTTGCGCGTTCATCGGCAATCGTACTTAGATATTCAATATCGCGCCCATTTGGCCCATAGTCATGACACATATAAAGCGTCATTTCAGGTGGTAAGCTCAATAACTTTTTGATTGATTTAAACAATATTTTTGCATCACCGCCCGGAAAATCAGCACGTGCAGTACCTTGGTCTGGCATAAAAATTGTATCGCCAACAAATGCAGAATTTCCAATAATATGCGTCATGCACGCAGGAGTATGACCTGGCGTTGCAATTGCCACGGCATCCATATCACCAATTTTATAGGTCTCATTATCTTTAAACAAATAGTCAAACTGACTACCATCAAGTGCAAAATCAGTCCCCGCATTGAACGCCTTGCCAAATACATTTTGAACAATTGTTACATTTTCACCAATTGCAATTTTGCCGCCAAGTTTTGACTTTAAATATGGCGCGGCGGATAAATGGTCGGCATGGACATGGGTTTCAATAATCCATTCAACCATTAAAGAATTGGATGTAACATAATTAATTATTTCATCCGCTGCTTCAAAACTGGTGCGACCAGATGGTGCATCAAAATTTAAGACACTGTCGATTATCGCACAAGAATTGGTATTTGGGTCTTTGACAACATAACTGAATGTATTTGTGTCTTGGTCAAAGAACTTTTTAACTACTGGTGTTATGCCCATATTAATTTTCATTGCGTTGCCCTGTTATGTTTATATATGCTAATATTCTTATATATAGATTTGGCAAATATATTCAAGATACGCAATGGGTTTATTTTAAACACATGAAAATTAAATTTCAGAGATTGTAGCAAGCAGCAATTTTATAGTTTTCAATAAAGATATTACATAAAATTATCTGAAAATCCACAAGTATACTTAAAGGCGTAAATGCTATATTACCCGCAATATTTTGCATTAAAACCCCGTAACATAAGCATTTTATTCAAATTACCACATGGTAATAAGGGTTTTATAAACTATAAATTAATAGATAACGCCTAGCAATAACATCATCTTAACGCCCCCAATATTCTGGCGACAAAAAATAAAAATTTCAAAGGTCCCCCCATGCTTGATTTCGTTCATAAAAAACTATCAATAATGCAAAAAATTATATTGATTGCGGTGGTTTTGCTTATGCCTATGGCTTTGATGTCTTATCAATTCATATCGAAAGTGAATGCAGATATTGATTTTAGCGCAAAAGAATTAAAGGGGACAAATTACCTTAAAACTGTTTGGCCAAATATGTATATGGCATCAATAAACAAGCCAGGCGAACTTACCAACGAATTCACAACCGCTAGTGAAAAATTCGACTCCGATATGAATTCTTCCGACGCGGCAAAAGCATTGAAAGATGCGATAACTCAAGATGCAGCAACTCGTCTTGATGCAACACTTGCCTTGATTTCAAAAATCTCGGACGGCTCCAACCTTACTTTGGATCCAGATTTAGATTCATATTATGTGATGGACGTGATTGCATTTAAAATGCCAAGCTTTGTTAGCGCGGCAAACAAACTTGATGCATTGATTAAAACAGTTGACCAAAGGGCAGACCGTTCATTTGCTGAGGGTGCAGAAATTGTAAAGGCAAAAGCCAATGTTGACACCGCGTATAGTGCATTAATGGGTTCTTTGGATTCTGCTATTGCTGCGAATAAAGATGGTAGTCTTGGAAAAAACCTAAATGGCCTTAAAAAAGATGTTGAAGCCAAAATGGCAATTCTTGATAAGAATGCAAAAATTAGCGTTGATGATATTGGTGCCGGTAATGTTGTTAACAACGCATCGCAAATCAACCAATCAATGATAGGCGTACAAGAATCCGCAAACAATCTTTGGGTTAAATCTGCCGATGAACTTTCTCGCCTATTAGAAATCCGAATTAAAGGCAAATATAATGAAGAAATCCGCAATTTCGCGATTGTTGGAATATTGTTGCTTTTGGCTGCTGGTCTAGCGGTTTGGGTTTCACGCGGCCTTACATCACGCATTTCTGATATTGCCGACTGTTTGCAACGTCTTAAAAACAATGAAACACAATTCAAAGTTCCGCATACCGATGACCGCAATGAAATCGGACAGATGGCGAATGTTGCCGAAGTTCTTCAAAGAAGCCTTGATGAAGCGAATAAGATGCGCACACGCCAAGCAACTTTAGAGGCACAAAGCGCAACAGAACGCCGCAATGCCGTCTTGAACATGGCGGATTCATTTGAGCGCAGTGTTATGGATGCCATCGAAGCAGTAGCAGCCGCATCCAACGAGCTTGAGGCATCTTCAAAAACCCTTCTCTATTCTGCCGATAGTGTCGCTCTAAATGCAGAGGCGGCAACCCGTGCAACCGATGCCTCTTCAAGCAATATTCAAACTGTTGCGGCGGCTTCAGAAGAACTTGCGGCATCAATCAATACAATTGCATCACAGGCAAGCCATGCCGCTCAAATCGCTGAACAAGGCCAAGAGCACGCGCTGGCATCAACTGAAAAAGTTCAAGAATTATTGCACGCTGCGGAACGAATTGGTTCGGTGGTGCAGTTAATTACCGAAATTGCCAACCAAACCAACCTTCTTGCCCTAAATGCCACCATTGAAGCCTCGCGCGCAGGCGAAGCGGGCCGTGGATTTGCTGTGGTTGCATCAGAAGTTAAAAACCTTGCAGAGCAAACAGCAAAAGCAACCGATGACATTCGCAATAATATTGATGCAATTACCGGTTCAACCCGCGAAGCAGTAACAACCATTACCAATGTCGCAGATACTATAAAAGAAATGAACCATGTTTCAGCGGAAATTGCCCATGCCATTGAGCAACAAAAGCTAGCGGTTGATGAAATTTCTGGGCGTACCAGTGAGGTTGCCGCTAATGCAGCCGAATCTGCGACCGCGGTCGGCGCTGTTTTAGGGTCATCACAAGAAACCGGATTAACCGCGCGCCAATCACTAGAAGCAACGTCAGAGCTTGCAAAACAAGCCGATAATTTACGTAACTCTGCCAATAGCTTTATACGCAATATACGCGCGGGATAGAAATCTTATAATTCATTATTCTGGCAAGGGGATGAATTCATTTTCGTCCCCTTTTGGCAATTTCATACGCCCTTGTTTCCAATCCTCTTTCGCTTGTTCAAGGCGTTCATTGGTTGATGCAACAAAATTCCAAAACATAAATCTTTTGCCCACTGGCTCGCCGCCTAAAATCATTATTGTGGCATCGGTTGTAGCCTTAATATCGATTGCCTCGTTCCCACTTAAAACCGCCATTTGCCCGGCAATAAGGGCTTGTCCCAAAACCTCAACAGCACCTCTGGCAACAAAAACCGCACGTTCGGAATATTGATTGGAGATTGTATGACGTCCACCATTTTTCATTTCAAGATGAACGTAAAAGAGTGGGGAGTGAGTCTTTACTTTTGCACTCATACCATCAATTGCGCCCGCAATTAACCGCCCTTTTATACCGTCATCCGACCAATGCGGTAAATCATCACCTTCGTGGTGATAGAATGCGGGATTAGTTTCTTCAAACTCATTAGGGAGGGCAACCCATGCCTGTATCCCAAACATATTGGCACCATTGGTGCGGGCATATTCAAACCTCTCGGAATGTGTAATTCCAGAACCCGCAACCATCCAATTAACTTCGCCGGGTTTGATTTCTTGGTGGAAACCCAAGCTATCACGATGTGTCATTGCCCCATCGTACAAATAAGTTACGGTTGACAAGCCAATATGAGGATGAGGACGCACATCAAGGCTTTTAGGTATGCCTGCATCCAAATACACTGGCCCCATTTGATCAAAGAAAATAAACGGCCCAACCATCCGCCGCTTTTGAAATGGCAAAACCCGACCAACCTCAAACCCGCCACCCAAATCATGTGTGCGTTTATCGATAATTAATTCTATTGGCATTTTACCCTCTCTGATAGTAATTATAGATTCTTATTTTTACATGCGGTTTTAGACATAATGATTAAAAGTATCACATATTTCTTGGCATTATTTTGCGCTATAATTCCAAATTTGGCAAATTCACAAACGCCGAATATAAACGAGAATAAATTTGGTGACCTTTATAATTCCCAAAACCTCAACTATTTTTATAAATCATTAAATAATAAAAAACCAATTCATATTTTATGGCTAGGCGATAGTCATACTGCATCTGATTTTATAAGTGGTGGCGTGCGCGATGCATTACAGATAGAATTAGGAAATGCTGGAAGGGGGTTTATTGATGGCGGCATTCCATACAAAGGCTTTAGCCCTCAGCATGTACAAATTACCACAGAGCCTGAATTAAAAACACTGAAATCATTCCCATTAAGCAAAAGCGATGGCGGACCATTCGGTCTGGGTGGGTATAGAGCCGTACAATCAGACAAAGAAACCTATAAAATTATTTTTGAGCATAATTATGATAATTTTGCCATTTGCTCACGCGCATTACTAATGAAAGACAATGTAGTTTTAAAAGCTGCAAAACCTGAAAATGACCATATTACGTGCGCAAAGATGCAGTTTAACTCCCGTTCAAGTGCTGGGGCTGATTTGGTAATAAATGGCTCTAAAAAGTTTGATATTGAAATTGCCTCAATCGGCGTATGGAACAATCATAGTGGTGTTGTACTTTCATCATTTGGTGTCCCTGGTTCGACCTTAAAAGACTTGGCGGCACGTGACGATATATCAATAAAAAACCAAATTGCGGTTTTGCCACCATCATTAATCATCCTTGCTTATGGCACTAATGAAGGCTTTTCCGATAGTTTCAACGCCGATGAATATAAGAATTTATTGGCAGACCAAATTAAAAGATTTAAAGCACTTGCGCCCCATGCCGATATATTGCTTATGACTGCGCCTGACGCTAACAAAGCGGCACTAAATCGTGGTGAAGATGTTTCTTGCAAAGCCTTGCCACCAGAGTTAGTGGCAAAATACCCGCAAATAAATCATGATGAATTGGGGGCTGGATATTATATTCCGCCCAATCTTGCCAAAGTTCGAAACGCACAAATTGAATTCGCAAAATCAATGAATATTGCTTATTGGGACTGGCATAATGCAATGGGTGGGGATTGTTCTGCGGCAAATCTTAGCCTGTTGGAAAATCGCGAAATTGCAGGTGATAGAGTACATTTCACCAAAATTGGTGGAACTAAAATTGGGCAAAAGCTTGCAGATGATATTCTTTCAGCAATAAAATATAGGCTGCGACATTAAAACCTGAATATGCATCTTCCAAATCGCACAATTATAACTAAGATAGCGATATGGAAAACAAGTTTAAAACCCCAAAGACATCTTCGCTTATTGCCAATGATATTAAATTAAAAATCATTCGCGGCGAATTAAAGCCAGGCGATTTTTTACCACCTGAAACCCAATTAATGGTCGAATTGGGGATTTCGCGCCCAACTCTGCGCGAGGCATTTCGTATTCTTGAAGAGCAAAGACTGGTTGAAATTACGCGCGGTTCAAGGTCTGGCGCACGAATATTAACACCAAATATTGATATTATAAGCGAAGATATTGGCTCGTATCTGCAATATCAAAAAACCAATAATGCCGATATTTATTATTCACGCCTTGGATTTGAACCCTTTATTGTTGAGCAATTGGCGGGACTACAAGACAAAAGCTTTACCAAAATTTTGCGCCAAAAGTGCGAGAATTTAAAAACCTCGATTGATCGTGGCGATTATCGTAATTACCCAAAGATTATGGCGCAATTCCATTTTGCTTTGGCGCAATCTTATGGCAATAAAACCCTAGAGGCCATAAGCCATATTATTACCGATTTGGTTTTAAATCATCAAATCGCTTTCCAAGCACGGGTTAATCAATCACCCGAAACCATGCGTAAGAGATTTCTCGCCGGTTACAAATCGTGCCTAAAACTTGTCAGTTTTATTGAAACTTCGGATGCAAATGCGGCAACCGAACATTGGAAGCTTCACCTAACCAACGTCACATCTGGCTGGGCCATTCGTGACGAAGGTATTAGGGTTTTTGAAAACTTCCAAAATTAGGATTTTCACCATTTAATATTTTTCATCAGCCTCTAGTTCGCGCGCCTCATTTTCCAGCATGATTGGAACACCGTCACGGATTGGGTATGCAAGGCGTGCGGATTTTGAGATTAACTCCTGCCGCTCTTTATTATAAATAAGGCGGGTACGATTTAATGGGCAAACCAAAACTTCAAGCAATTTAGGGTCAATTTCAGACATCTTTAGACCTTATGAAAATAATATTGTTGATAAACGACGACGACCAGTTTTTGTCAATTCGCTTTGTGGGCCAAGGGCATCAAATATCTTTAACAATAAATGACGCGCGGCCTTTTCATTCCAATCAAGATCAACTTTCATAATCTCAAAAATTGCTTCAACCGCACTTTCAAAATCGCCATGTTTAATATGCGCTTTGGCAAGGTTAAATTTTGCCATTAAATTTTCTGGATTTTCACGCGCTTCATTCTTTGCAGCATCCAGCTCTGGGGCATCAACTACTTCGGCGGCAATATTCATAAGACCCTTGACCGCAATGACATCAGAATCATTGGCGTCTTTTGGGTCAATCATTGCAAGCGTTTCTTTGGCAAATGCAAAATCATCGCCCTTTAAATATACGCGTGCCATACCTGCAAGTGCTTTAGGGTTTTTGGAATCAACTTGTAAGATTTGCGCATAAGATTGTGCCGCACCGCCAATATCACCCAAAGCCATGCTTTCAGCCGCTGATGCCAACATTTTTTCTATTGCATCGCCACCGCCAGCACCAACATGTTTTTCAACAAATGCCTTAACTTGGCTTTCCGGCAATGCACCCATAAAGCCATCAACAGGCTGTCCATCTTTAAATGCAAACACCGCAGGAATAGATTGCACCCGAAGCTGCCCTGAAAAATGTGGGTTTTCGTCAACATTGATTTTAACAAGTTTCACCTTGCCATTAAATGACTTTACCACACGTTCAATCGCTGGCCCCAAAGTACGGCATGGGCCACACCACGGCGCCCAAAAGTCAACCAAAACAAGATTTGCTTTTGATGCCTCAATAACGTCTTGAACAAAAGTGGCATCGGTTGAATCTTTTACTATGTCGGTGGTCATCTGTCCCTCACATTTATGCGAATTAACTAATATAGCAATTTAGTTATTAATTATATGGTTTCAAGATATGATTACAATTGCGCTTTTGTTTTACCTAATTGCGCTTCACGTAGCGTAATGTAAAGAGTTGAACCAATAACAATTACCGCACCAATCACACTATATTTATCTGGAACTTCTTTGAAAAACAAATAGCCAAGCAAAACTGAAAGCGGCAAGCGCACATAATCCATAATCGAAAGTAAAGTTACATCCCCAACATTTAGACCGCGCACATAAAATAATTGTGACCCTGTGCCAAACAATCCCATCAAAAGTAAAAGCCCCATTTGTGGCAAGGTTGGAATAACTGGGTCAAAAGCAATGAATGGTAAACCAGCCAAGGTCGTAAAAATATTCACCCATAACACAAGCGATAAAGGCGAATGGTCCTTGGTTAACTCTTTGATGGTTATGATTGAAAGTGCAAAAGTAAAGGCAGAAAGAATTGCCACAAGCGAGGCAAAATCCATTTGTGCCGATGGTCTTGTCATTATCAAAACCCCGACAAAACCGATAATTGTTGCGGTAATCCTGCGCCATGCAACTTTTTCATGTAAAACAAAAAATGCCAAAACCGTTATGAATAATGCGCGTGAAAAGCTTATGGCCTGGGCGTGGGCAATGGGTAAATGGGCAAAGGCATAAAAACTTGAGAATAAGGCAATTGTCGTAAACAATGAACGCATCAAAACCGGAACTGGCCTTTTCACCACCCATGCGTCTTTGTTACCAAATGCCATTGGCAAAATTACTAAAAGCCCTGCAAGAGAACGCCAAAATATCATCATCGATAATGAAACTTTATCGCCCAAAATGTGCAGTAACACCGACATAAATACGAATGAAACCGCCGACAGAAGCCCCCACAAAGCCCCCTGCATATTTGGCGACAAAGAAATTTTATTCATTAAAATTGCCAATTCTTATTATGGTTTTGCCCTGATTGTCTTTGCCTTTTATATGATTAAGCGCGTCAATTGCGTCATGGAAATCAAAGACCTTGTCTATATTGGGCGTTATGGTCCCACTTTTCAACCAGCTAAAAATAATTTCGAGATCTTTCTGATGTTGTTCAGGAAATTTTTGTGCGTACGAAGTATAAAAAACCCCAATAATTTCACAAGCTTTTACCAATGCAAGATTAAGCGGCATGGTTGGAATGCCCGATGTAAACCCCACCACCAAAAAGCGCCCGCCCCAATTTATGCACCGCAATGCCGCCTCGGCATAAACGCCGCCAATGGTATCAAAGATTAAATCAGGCTTTTTATCGCCCAATTTTTCTTTGAAATAATCACGGGCAATTTTCTTGTTTTCATCATTATTTTCAAGACGTGGGGTTACAAAACCCCAATCAGCACCCGCCTTAATCGCAATCTGCAATTTTTCATCCGAACTTGCCGTCGCAATAACTTTAAGCCCTAATGCTTTGGCAATCTTTATTGCGGCAAGGCCAGTGGCCCCCGCCGCACCCGTTACAAGTATGGTTTCACCTGATTGCGCCCTGCCCTTATGCAAAATACCGAAATATGCCGTACCATAATTAATGCTTGTTGCGGCAGCGGTCGCAAAATCAATATCATTTGGCATCTTATAGCAATCAACAGCTTTGGCGATTGCATATTCAGCAAGCCCACCATGTGTCATTTCGACAAAAACGGCTTCCCCTGTTTTAAAATTCTTTACGCCTTCGCCAATGGCCGAAATAACGCCAGAAACTTCACCACAAGGGGCAAATGGCCGCATTGCTTTGAATTGATATTTATCTTCGATGATTAAAGTATCGCGGAAATTTACACCAACCGCCATGACCTTTATTTGCACCTCACCGGTCTTAGGGTTTGGGGGTTCAATATCCATCCATTCCAAAGCATCAGGTGGCGAAATTTTATTACAGATAAGGGCTTTCATATAAGTTTTGAACAATAATCCGCCACCATAGTCAATTATTTTTTGGCAATTACCTATTTAGGCAAATCATCTATTCGACATCAAAATTATAACGTGGCGCATCTTTTGGTTGGCTTGAATGGGTAAAGTGCCACCATTCTTCGGAATAATTGGCAAACCCTTGTGCAGCCATTAAATCAACCAATATCTTGCGGTTTTTGGCTGCTTCCCCTGTAACAATCGGGTTAAAAGTATTGGCCGCAGTATTAAAGCAATCAAACGGGGTTCCAAAATCAAGTGACTTTAAATCTGGGCGGCTATTACACGCATAATATTGGCGATTTGTATCTTGGGATGGCTTAAGTGGGGCAAGCCCTAAATCAGTGGTAAAACCACGTGAGTGATTGGATTTATCAGCAATATAACCCTTTTCAATCAATAAATTCCGCGGAATATCGGCATAATATGCAAGATTAGTTTCAGTTCCACCATTCACCCAGCGAACAAAATTATCAACCGCCTTTTGTGGCCTAAAGCAATCATAAATTATCAGACTATAACCTTGCTTTTTTGCCTCAGCCTGCACCTTTTTAAGCGCCAGTGCCGCAGGCTTTTTCAAAATACATTCACCCTTTTTGTAGCCATCAACCACACCGCCAGTGAAATTGTTTGTGGTTGAATAACGCATATCTTGGATAATGCTTGGATCAATTGCACTAAGCCTTACAAAATCGTCTGATAATTTGGGTTTGGATGCATCAATTGTTGCACATGATGACAATAGCAAAATTGAAAATATCGCCGAAAATCCCGATAGCTTTAGAAAATTAATGCGCATTTTAACCCCATTTTGAAATCATACTTTAACATTTATTTTGTTTACAACAATTATGATTACGTTAAAAATCACGTTTTAAAATAATTTGCTATAAATATAATCAAGTTGGGAGAGTTTTTTTGTTTAGCGTTTTTGACATTTTCAAAATCGGCATTGGCCCATCATCATCGCACACCACTGGTCCGATGCGGATTGCGAAAAGGGTATTAATCGATGCCGATGAAAAGGGGCTCTTGGCGAATTGTGATAATGTTATTGTTGAACTACAAGGTTCACTAGCGCTTACAGGAATTGGGCACGCCACCGACAAGGCAAGTATTTGGGGATTGATGGGATTTGAGCCAGAAACCATCGATTGTGAGCTTGCGTCACGAATGCTTGCCGAAACAATCGAAACCAAGAAAATCAAGCTACTTGGCAAATATGAAATTGCTTTCGACACAAAAAAACATGTTGATTTACGCGGTGACATTATCCCGGAAATCCACCCCAATGGTATGGCAATCAAACTTTTTAAAGGCGATAATCTTTTACTTGAACAAGTATTTTACTCAACCGGTGGCGGCTTTATCGCAAGCCGTGAGCAATTATCACGACCGTTATCCAACGATATTGTGAAACGCAGGAAAAAGACACCATTTGAATTCACATCGGCCACCGAACTTTTGAAACTATGCAAAAAACATAATCTTAACATTTTTGATTTGGCATTGAAAAACGAAGATTCACTGCGCCCGCGCGAAAGAACCGAGGCACATCTGCGTGATGTCTGGGCGGCAATGAATTCATCCATCGAACGCGGCCTTCACACCAAGGGGATTTTACCTGGTGGCCTTAATGTTAAACGCCGTGCCTCAGTATTGTTTGAAAGCCTCAATGCCACACCGGCACAGGATCTTGAGCGTTTATTCGACTGGCTAAACGTCTATGCTATGGCAGTGAACGAAGAAAACGCCGTGGGCGGCAAGGTTGTGACCGCGCCAACCAATGGTGCATCGGGTCTTATACCCGCGTTGATTAAATATTATTGCGCGAACGAAGGTTTTACGGACGCCGATTGCCTACCTAATGGCAAAATTGGTAAGTTTCTTTTGGTGGCGGGATCAATTGGCATTATCTATAAACAGCGCGCATCGTTATCGGGTGCTGAAATGGGTTGCCAAGGTGAGGTTGGGGTCGCCTGCTCTATGGGTGCGGCAGGGCTTTGCGCGATTTGGGGCGGAAGCGCCACTCAAATTGAACATGCCGCCGAAATTGCGATGGAGCATAATCTTGGTCTAACCTGTGACCCTGTTGGTGGGTTGGTGCAAATACCTTGCATTGAACGTAACGCAATTGGTGCTGTAAAGGCCGCCAATTCAGCAAGACTTGCATTAATGAGCGATGGCGAACACAAAGTAACCCTTGATCAAGTAATCGAAACCATGCGCCAAACCGGCCTTGATATGTCGTCAAAATATAAAGAGACATCTTTGGGTGGCTTGGCGGTGAATGTGGTGGAGTGTTAGATTTATTAAATCGCCACCCTCCTCGCTTCGCTCGTCACTCAGCGATTGGGTAACTTAATTAAAGTTTGCATGGTCAAGCTTGGTGGTAAGTTAGTTCGCGTTACTCCATCTCACTTGTATTCATCTTATTCGTGAATATATTTGATGAATGCCCCATAAAATAATTAATTTTGATAATTCTTATATAAACCTGCCTGAGATATTTTATGCGCCGGCCGAACCCACGCAGGTTCGCGGGGCAAGTCTAGTGCGGTTTAATCACGCGCTTGCAGATTTTTTGAATATTGATATCGCCGATGTGTCCAATCATGCAATTGCAGAACTCTTTAGCGGCAACATCGTTCCAAACGGTGCAGAGCCGATTGCACAGGCTTATGGTGGGCATCAATTTGGGCATTTTAACATATTGGGTGATGGGCGTGCGATATTACTCGGTGAAACCATTGCCAAAGACAATCAGCGCTATGATATTCAGCTAAAAGGCGCAGGGCAAACCGCCTTTTCACGCAATGGTGACGGCAGGGCAGCATTAGGACCAGTCCTACGTGAATATCTCGTTAGCGAATTTATGAATGCCCTTAATATCCCCACAACACGTGCTTTATGCTTTGTAAAAAGTGGGGAGAAGGTTCAGCGTGAAACCGCATTAGACGGCGCAATCCTTACACGAATTGCTAAAAGCCATATTCGTTTTGGAACATTCCAATATATTGCCGCAATGGGTAATGAGGCGGATTTAAAAACCCTCGCTGATTATGTGATTAATCGTCATTTTTCAAACATTGAAAATGCCAAAAATAAATACCTTGAATTACTAAAAGAAATTACCAAGGCACACGCAAAATTGGTCGCAAATTGGATGAGCATTGGTTTTATTCATGGGGTGATGAATACTGATAATGCCAGTATTTGCGGCATAACAATCGACTATGGCCCATGTGCATTCATGGATAATTATAATCCGCAACAGGTTTATAGTTTTATCGATAAACGTGGTCGTTACCGGTATGAAAACCAACCAAATATCACCCAATGGAATCTCGCCCGCCTTGCCGAGAGCCTTTTGCCGTTGATTGATAACGATAGCGACAAGGCAATTGCCATTGCCGAACAAGTTATAATTGACTTTATGGATATTTATAAAAATGAATATTATTCATTGATGCGCGCTAAATTAGGGCTTCAAAAACACCTAAGCGGTGATGATGAATTGGTTGATGGCTTTTTGGATTATCTGTCTGAAAACAATCTTGATTTTACCAACAGCTTTCGTGATTTAAGTAAAAAAATCAATGAAGAGCCATATAATGATTGGTATGCCAATTGGCAAAAAAGATTATGCCAGGAGAATAATGATAAAGAGAAAATTATAAAAATCCTAAACCAAACCAATCCAGCAATTATAATGCGTAATCACAATATTGAACGCGCAATTAATGCCGCCTATCAATTGGGTGATTATACATTATTCAATGAAATGCTTTTGGCATCCCAAGCACCATTTGAGGCAAAGCCAGAATACGAATATTTAACCAAACCACCACGCGAAAATGAAATTGTTCAGAATACATTTTGTGGAACGTAATTTGAATTAAGAACTTTAGAAAAGAAATCTTTACAAAACAAAACCCCAGTCGATTGACTGGGGTTTTTTAAATTAGATTGTATAATCTACTATTCGATTACAGAAGCAACAACGCCCGCGCCAACGGTACGT
>NZ_JAHWUS010000002.1 GCF_019455445.1 Pseudaquidulcibacter saccharophilus | reverse complement strand
CATAAGCCATTGCTTTTGCACCACCAGCTTTCGCCAATGTCATGGTGATAGCAGCAGTCAATGTTGTCTTACCGTGGTCAACGTGTCCAATAGTACCAATGTTACAATGCGGCTTGGTACGCTCAAATTTTTCCTTAGCCATTTTTAGTCTCTTCTTAAAATAAAATAAAAAATAAAAATTGCGGGAAGGGGGTTCCTTCCCGCAATGAACCTAATTAGCCTTGTAGTTTAGCCAAAACGTCTTGTGCAACTGCGCGTGGCACTTCTTCGTAGTGGTCAAACTGCATGGTGTAAGATGCGCGGCCTTGGGTCGAACCACGAAGGTCGTTCACGTAGCCAAACATGTTTGCAAGCGGAACCATTGCGTTAACAACGTTTGCGTTTCCGCGCATGTCTTGTCCTTGAATCATACCACGACGAGAGTTGATGTCGCCGATAACAGTACCGGTGAATTCCTCAGGAACAACAACTTCAACTTTCATGATAGGCTCAAGAAGTTTTGGATCAGCCGCAGCTTTCAATTCACGGAATGCAGCGCGTGCTGCGATTTCGAATGCAAGAACTGAAGAGTCAACATCGTGATAAGCGCCGTCAACCAAGGTTGCTTTCATGTCGATAACAGGGAAGCCTGCAAGCAAGCCATTGTCAACCGAACCTTCAAGACCTTTGATAACGCCTGGGATGTATTCTTTAGGAACAGCACCACCAACGATTTGTGATTCAAACTGGAAGCCTGAATTTTCTTCACCTGGTTCAAAGATAACTTTGATACGTGCGAACTGACCAGAACCACCAGATTGTTTTTTGTGGGTATAGTCGATTTCAGCGCGTTTACCTAGTTTCTCACGATAAGCAACTTTTGGCTGACCAATGTTAGCATCAACGCCATAAGTACGTTTCAAGATGTCAACTTTGATGTCCAAGTGCAATTCGCCCATGCCTTTAAGGATGGTTTGACCGCTTTCGTGGTCAGTAGAAACTTGGAATGAAGGATCTTCCGCAGCCAATTTAGAAAGCGCGATACCAAGTTTTTCTTGGTCAGCTTTGGTTTTAGGCTCAACAGCGATTTCGATAACCGGTTTAGGGAATTCCATACGCTCAAGAATGATTGGTTTCAAAGAATCGCAAAGGGTATCACCGGTACGAACTTCTTTAAGACCAGCCAACGCAACGATATCACCAGCATAAGCTTCTTTGATGTCTTCACGGTTGTTAGAGTGCATAAGCAACATACGGCCGATACGCTCTTTTTTGTCACGTGAAGAGTTGGTTACAGTTGAACCAGATTGAAGCACGCCAGAATAGATACGGCAGAATGTGATTGTACCAACAAACGGGTCGTCCATGATTTTGAACGCAAGCAATGACATTGGTTCAGAATCAAGAGGTTTACGTTCGATTTCAGTTTCTTCGTCTTTGAAGTCGATACCTTTAACGGCGCCACGATCAACCGGTGAAGGAAGATAGTCAACAACCGCGTCAAGAAGAGGCTGAACACCTTTGTTTTTAAACGCAGAACCGCAGAATACTGGGTGGAAAGCACGTTTGAAAACCGCAAGGCGAACCAAGCGTTTCAATTCGTCATTTGAAGGGATTTCACCTTCAAGATATTTTTCCATTGCATCATCGTCAACTTCAACCGCAGCTTCGATTAGCTTTTCACGATATTCAGCAGCTTTGTCAGCAAGATCAGCAGGAATTTCAACTTCGTCAAATTGTGCACCAAGATTTTCTTCGTGCCAAACCAAAGCCTTCATGGTGATAAGGTCAACAACGCCTTTGAAATTGTTTTCAGCGCCGATAGGAAGTTGCATACAAACCGGTGTACCGCCAACGCGGCTTACGATTTGGTCAACGCACATATAGAAGTCAGCGCCCATTTTGTCCATTTTGTTAACGAACACGATACGAGGCACGTCATATTTATCAGCTTGACGCCAAACAGTTTCGGTTTGTGGTTCAACACCTTGGTTACCGTCAAGAACGCAAACTGCGCCATCAAGTACACGCAAAGAACGTTCAACTTCGATAGTGAAGTCAACGTGTCCTGGGGTGTCGATGATGTTCATGCGTTTACCGTTCCAGAAGCAGGTGGTTGCCGCAGAAGTAATGGTGATACCGCGTTCTTGTTCCTGGGTCATCCAGTCCATAGTAGCTGCACCGTCATGAACCTCACCAATTTTGTGAGATTTACCGGTGTAGTACAAGATACGTTCGGTAGTAGTAGTTTTGCCGGCATCGATGTGGGCCATGATGCCGAAATTACGATAATCTTCAATCGCGTGACTACGAGGCATAATATAAACCTTCTATAAAAATAATTACCAGCGGTAATGCGAGAATGCGCGGTTTGCTTCTGCCATTTTGTGAGTGTCCTCACGCTTTTTCACAGCAGAACCACGGTTTGAAGCGGCATCAAGCAATTCACCTGCTAGACGTTCTTGCATGGTTTGCTCGTTACGCTTACGCGCAGCGCCAACCAACCAACGAAGTGCAAGTGCCTTACGGCGTTCTGCACGAACTTCAACCGGAACCTGATAAGTTGCACCACCAACACGGCGAGAGCGAACTTCGATTGCAGGAGAAACGTTATCAAGAGCATCTTTGAAGATGTCGATTGAATCACGCTTTGCGCGTTTTTCGCATAGGTCGAACGCACCGTAAATGATAGATTCGGCGGCAGACTTCTTGCCTTCATACATTACGTAATTCATCAATTTTGTGACATCCAGATCACCGAATTTTGGATCTGGTAAAATTTCGCGTTTTTCAGCTTTATGACGACGGGACATATTTAATCCTTAAATCTTTAAAATTATTATTTAGGACGTTTCGCGCCATAGTGCGAACGACGTTGTTTACGGTCTTTAACGCCTTGAGTATCAAGAACACCGCGAAGAATGTGGTAACGAACACCTGGCAAATCTTTTACACGACCGCCGCGTACAAGCACAACAGAGTGTTCTTGTAGGTTGTGGCCTTCACCAGGGATGTAGCAAACCGCCTCAGTACCAGTGGTCAAACGAACTTTGGCAACTTTACGAAGAGCTGAGTTTGGTTTTTTCGGAGTTGTTGTATAAACGCGGGTGCAAACACCACGACGTTGAGGGCAGCCTTTAAGGGCAGGTACCTTGTTACGCGCGATTAACGGCGAACGTGGCTTTCTGATCAATTGGTTGATCGTAGGCATATTTTACTTTCCTTTGTGCACTGCTGTTTAAAGCAGGCTTTAGTTAGTCCAAAAATTCCGGTTTCCCGGGGGTACATTTCTGGCAGCTTTAAAGCCAAAAACTTCCAACGAGTATCGCGCCCCCCTTGGGACGTGTGCGGTATCCGCCAAAAGCCATCTTCAGTTTTAAAGCTGGTCTTAAAAATGCATTTTTAAGCGAAAGGCAAAGCTTTTCACTTGTTTGGGGCGCGTATATAGGATTTTATACCAATGTCAAGCGTGCAAAGTGGTTTATTTGCGGGGAATTCTGCCGTGTTTGCAATAAAATTATTTTACTCACTTATTATAATTGGTTTCGGAGTGGTTGAAACGTCACTTCCAAGCGGTTTCATATAATAAATCTGGTTATTGTCTATTAGTATCTTAAATTTTGAATATATATTTGTACGGTCTTCTTTTGCGTAAACAATATTGTCTTCGATATGATATTTTCCTGAAATTTCGAAATATCCGCGCCCACAATAGCCATATGAAAATGTGCCGTTGCTTTTATATTGCGTTATTATATGTCTTCCGCATTCATCCGTTCTAAAATTGTCAATATTTATTGTTGCAGTGCAGTTTGAGTAAGGTTTGAAAAGTTTTTTTATTTCTTCCTCATTTAGTTCCCGAAAATTTGTAATTGGCAGTCTTAATTTAACTGATGAATTTTTGGGATTCTTGTAATCAGAATTTGTAATCAAAACATTTTTGCCGTCATCGGCGATATAAATCATAGAGTTCGGATCATCGTATTTAGACGGGATAATATTTTTATTCTGTGAATGGCATATCAATTGGTTGCCGCTTATCGTAGTTTGCGGTTTTGGGCGCGTAATAATTTCTAAACCGGCTTTTTTTGTTGGTGTTTCAGATTGTTTGTTTTCTTTTTTTGCCTGTTCTTCAACGGATTTACGAACTTCCGCAAAGGTTTGTTGTTTTTCAATATGCCTGGTTTCGTGATGCTTAACTGGCGGTGTCGGTTGTCGCAGCACGCCCATTGCGAACAAACTGGCAAAAGCGGCAATAAATATCAAATTACTTTTCATCGATATACGTATTCAACACAAATTAATCTCAAGACAATAAAACTATAAAGCGACAATCTTATAAAAAAACAACTAGAATAGTTGGATTTTTAAGTGTTCAAAAATAGTTTAATTAAACGGAAGAAAATAATTCTGTTTTATGTCAAAAATTCAATCGGACTTTCTATAACCGTGCCTTAATCGACGGCTATAAACAAATATAAGAACATTCAAAAATTATTATGCGATTATTTTGAGGGAAAAATGTGCGAATTATTGGGAATGTCTGCAAATACACCAACCGATTTACGGTTTAGCTTTACCGCGCTTTCTAAGCGTGGTGGTGAAACTGGGCCGCATCGTGATGGTTGGGGTGTTTGTTTTTATGAAGGGAAGGGGGTTCGCTCTTTCCATGATCCTAGTCAATGCGCCAATTCCGAACTTGCAAAATTTATCAAGAATTATCCAATAAAGTCAGAAGTCGCCATTGCCCATATTCGCAAGGCAAATCGTGGCGCGGTAAAGCTTGAAAATACCCATCCCTTTACGCGTATATTATGGGGTAAAATTTGGGTCTTTGCCCATAATGGTCAGTTAAAGGGTGTAAAAAAACTAAAGCTAAATTATTATAAGCCAGTTGGTACAACGGATTCTGAATATGCGTTTTGCTGGATAATGGACAATCTACGTGAACGTTTTAAAACCCGCCCGTCGGCAAGTCGCCTTAATAAGGCAATTGGTGATTTAATGGCAGAATTACGAAAACTTGGGGTTTTTAACGCGCTTTTATCGTCTGGTGACGATTTATATGCGTCTTGTTCGAAAAATCTGGTTTATATCACACGCAAAGCGCCATTTGGCGAAGCGGTTTTAATCGATGAAGATTTGCGTGTTGATTTTGCGCATGAAACCACGCCGAATGATATTGTTACCATCGTTGCAACGCATCCACTAACGAAAAACGAAGAGTGGACGCGAATTAGTCACGATAGTTTTATTGTTTTTAAACAGGGTTTGCGGGTTTAATTAGCGCCGCTTACACTTTGGCACACTAAGACCATCGGGAAGGCGGGTCTTTTCATCGCCACATGCACGATCTAATGACGCACGGGTTATGCCAGATGCGGTTGAAAAATCTGCACCTGAAAGATTTGCATCACTAAAGTCAGAGCCGTTAAAGTTTGCACGCATTGCACGGGCATTTCTTAGGTTAGCCCCCGAAAAATCCGCTTTTTCAAGTTGTGCAGAATCAAAGCGCGAATAAGAGAGGTTGGCACTTGTGAATTCAGCGCCTTTTCCGCGTGCACCAGTAAAGTTTGCACCATGAAGAATGGCGCTTATAAACCCTGCATCAGAGATTTCTGCACCGGTAAAGTTTGAATTTGACAAATTTGTACCGGTTGCATCTATTCCGCGTAATGTTGCACCAATGAAGGTAGAACCTGCAAAGTTCGCGGTTCCAATATCGGCATTGGCAAGATCGGCACGGTCAAAATCTGCTTGTTGGAAGGTGCCGCGACGTAAATCTGAACGTCGCATTTGCGAACCAGAAAAGTGTGCGCGGTCAAATGCGCCGCCGCTAAGTCTTGCACCACCGAGGTTGCGACCAGACAAATCACACCCCGTGCACATGCCAGAAAAACCACGTGAAAAATTTACATTATCCGGCCGACCGCGATTGCCCCACGCCCCACCTTCAAGCCAATCAAGTGCAAGTGCACTTGAGGCAATGTTGGAGGCAATGATTATAACAGCAAGTCCAAGATTTCTTCTTAAAAGATGTTTTAAATTCATAATATAATCAGTATACGTTCTGTATTCTTCAAATCCAATTAAATGATTGTAAGAATGGCACATACATTATTCTAATACTGAGATAAATAATATGTGTTACCCAAAAAGCACTTAATTTTTACTGTTTACAAGCAGGAATTCGCAAACCCTTTGGTAACAAAGTTGCCTCGTCACCACATGCTTTGTTTAATTGTGCTTGGGACAGGCCTTTTGCTGTTTTCAATTCCGCACCTGATAAATCTGCATTGGTAAGGTTTGCCCCAGCAAAGTTTGCACCATTGAAATAGCCACCAACCATTGACGCACGTTCAAGGTTTGTACCAACAAAATTTGCCCCAGTCGCGCGTAGTCCATACATATTAGCTATTGATAAATCAGTGCCAGAAAAATTGGTATAATCAGCTGTCGATAAAGACATATCGGATTGACGTAGGCGTGATTTTGAAAAGTTTTTATGCGAAATATCTTCATAATCTAGGTCAGCTTGAAATAGGTTACAGCCAACGCATGATTTGCCTTTTTTAACCGATTCAATTTGTGCCGCATTTTGTGCCATTGCCGGCGCTGCAAATAAGCCACAAGCAATTAAGCCAGCGGTAAAAGCCATAGATGCAAATTGTTTCATATAATAGAACTCCGCAATTTTAAAGAATAATTACGCTCTTTAAAGCAAAGCTATTAAATTTCACTGAACAAAGTTAAATATTTATTTTGTGTCAGATATTGCTACCTTCACTATGACCATCACCATTATTATCAATACGATGCCCACATGCTTCACAAATAATTATTCCATCAATCTCACGCAGGGTAAACGAACCACATTCTTGGCACGGATCCCCCTGGTATGATGTTGCCGCAAAGTCATTCACAGCAGTGTTCTTTGTGTTTTGTTTGTCTCTTAAGCTTTGAAAAGATACAAGATTATCAGGCAAATGTCCGCGTGAAAAACCTTTTGAAATCAATTGGGTGGCGTCAATTCCTTCCTCAGCATTAGAGGTTTCAGTAACTGATTTTTCTGATGCAGCGTTGATAAGGTCTGAACGATCCAGATATGAAACCGCAAGCTCACGGAAGAGGTAATCAAGAATTGAACTGGCGCGCTTGATTTTATCGTTTCCATCAACTTCGCCAGACGGCTCAAAGCGGGTATTAATAAAGGCATCTACAAATTCATCCAATGGTACGCCATATTGCAAACCAATTGAAATTGCTATTGCAAATGAATTCATCAAAGAGCGGAACGCGGCGCCTTCTTTGTGCATATCAATGAAGATTTCGCCCAATTCGCCATTATCAAATTCACCAGTATGAAGATAAACCTTGTGTCCCGCAACTTTTGCTTTTTGAATATAGCCCTTGCGTCTTTCGGGTAGTTTTTTTCTAACTACTGGTTTTTCAACAACTTTTTCAATTATTTTTTCGACCTCAACCTCAATTTTTTCAATTGTTGGCGGTTCTTTATAATTTTCAAATTCCCGCAAATCATAAGAATATGACATCAAATTTTCTGAATGATTTTCAATTTTTATTGATGCCCAATCATTCTTAGACGCCGTACGCAATATATTTTGTAAAATGATTTCATTATCAGTTTTTGGAAGTGCCTCAAAAATATAATAGCCAGTAGAATGAAAATACTGGGCAATTTTTGAATAAAATGGTGCGATATCATCAAATTTTGGCTCTTGATAAATATCGTCAATATTCTCAGCGCCAAAAATATAATTATCTGCGGTTTGAACCTGTTTTTGCGTAAATCCAATTTCTTTAATCAGATTGAATTCAGGCGAAATAACTTCGTTTATATTTTTACCAAGCAGTTTTTGAACATATTCAATGCCAATAACGAATGGCGTAATAATATCTTTAAGGCTTCTTGCCGATGGAATTTCTTCTTCGATTGCCATTATCGCTTCGGCATCAAGGCCTTTTTGCAAAAGTGTGCGATGGTTTATTTCCGGTGAATTTTTTAGATTACGATTACCAATTATTTTTGCTTCGATATCAGAAGTTAATACGCCACTTAATTCAAGATAATCTACAAATGAAGATATAATTTTGGGGCGCGACAAAACCGCATTAATTCCAAATTCTTGTCTTATATTCTTAACTGGCATTATGCCGCGTGCATTAACAGAAAGCATTTGGCAGACTGTTTCATCGTTTTGCGTAGTGAATTTTAATGTCGATTTTTCGCTTAATTCGGCAAATAATTTATCAAAATATTCCGCGGTTTGTGGTGCATCGATTTTCATGCCCAAAGACATAATCGCTTCGTGTAGGCCGCAAATACCAATCCCAAAACGCTGTCTAAAGCTATCAAATGTTTTCAATGTAATATGGGACCAGATTGATACATCATCAAAAAGCGATTTTTTATCCAAAATGCCATTGTTGCAATATTTTGATAGGTTAATATTAAATATTGCGGGAAGATAGACATTATCGCGTAGTAAAATATCACAATTTGCGACCATCGCTTGGGGTAGTAATTGTGACGTAGAATCACTCAAAATCCTATCGACTTCATTATCGTTTAATTCAATAATGGTATTGCTTTGTTCAATATCTGTTTCGATATGATTAAATTCTGTATTGCGACCTTTTAGAGCATTGGCGACAATATATTTAACAATCCCCGATGGAACGCCGCGTGAAAATGCCTTGCCAACCGCACGACCCAATGCAGGGTTTGATTTAGGGTCGCCGTGACCTTCACCAATTGAGCGGGCAATTGCATATTCAATTTCTTCAACCGCCTTATCAATAGAATGTTTTCCAGAAATTGCTGTTGCTTCGACAAGCTGTCGTGAAAAACTTTTTCCAACACCAATCTTGGCCGCACTTAGGCCTGTGAAAATTAAAGGAATTCTGGCGATAGAATCATAAATCTCATCTAATTTCTTATGATTTATTGACTTTAACCATTCGGTATTTGGGATAATTCTTTGTTTTAAAATAGAATATTCGGTGTATGAGGCGATTTTTGGTAAATCTTTAGAGGATGGAAAAACCGATTTTAAAATATCGCTCAGCTTTTGTTTCACTAATTCTGATATATCTTGATCGGGTTTGAGTTCAAAATAATCAAAATATGATTGGATTGCTTCTAATGTGAAATTGATTGGACCATAACAAAATATGGGCGCGCCCATATCGTCAATAGCAATTTCACGCTTAGCAATTGGAAACTCCAATTCCTTGGTTGTTATATTTTTAAGTAAAACACTAAAACTATCAGCCATATTTATGCCGCAGATACTGGTAAATTAAGACAATTATCTAATATTAAAACTGATTCTTTTTATGCTGATAATGATTTATGTTTATGTGATGTTTTTTCGACAAAGTTTGCGAAAATCATTTGTTAAAAGGGAAAACTTTGATAAAGAGGGGATGTTTATAGTTTTAACACATCACGTCTTTTTCAAAGACTAATTTATGGGTGGCAATAAGTGCTAAAGAAAATTTTTACATGGTGGAATGGCGTAACGCTTGGTGCATTATTTGATATAAGCCGTCATGCCAAAAAAGTTGGTGAAGATGACTTCGGCAATTCTTATTTTGAAGAAGGCAAGGCAACTGTTGACGGTCGTAAGCGTCGCTATGTAATGTATAAAGGTTATGCCGATGCGTCGCGTGTTCCTGCTGATTGGCATGGTTGGCTTCACCACACATTTGATGAACCACCAACAAAAGAGCCATTCAAAATTAAGGAATGGGAAAAGCCACATGTTCCAAATATGACTGGAACTTTGTTCGCATACCATCCAAAAGGTTCAATCGCCAAAATTACCTCTGAAACGCCGGAAGCTGAAAATCCGGGTTATGAGGCATGGAAGCCATAATGAAATTCGGCAAATATGCTAAAATCGGGTTTTCTGCGCTTGCTGCCGTTTTATTGGTGGCAACATACAAAGTCGGTTGGACAATTGCACAATCCGCACAAGAAAGCCCAGATGGCGGCAGACCTGTATCTGAACCGGAGTTGTCACGTATTCCAGTAAAAGATCAGGTTAAAAAAGATAATTCTGGCGGTATTGACCCAGAATTAGGAACCATACAAGAACCAGACCTTAGTGATGTTCAGCCGGCGCTTAGAACAGATGGACAGGGTGATTGGAAAACCCCGGATCAAATTGCGCGCGATAAATTAAAAGCACAAGCCGAAAGAGATGCTGCGGCATTATTACGTTTTGGTGAAAATGGTAATGTTGCACAAAGTGGCGAAATGCCAAAACTTATGGGGCCTAAAATCCCTATAATACCGATGAATTTGCTTTTCCCGCAAAACCCTGCTGTGGTTGGTGCAACTAAATATGCGGACGAAATTAAGGGAACTACGGCGCTATTCTTTGGATTAAACCGTGAAACTGGCCAATCAATGCGTTTTCGCGTGGCGGTTGGCAAGGCGGTTAATTATGATCAAATCACTATAAACCTTAAAAATTGTTTCCGCTCTAATCCTGATGAACCGCGTGAATCTTGGGCTTATGTGGATGTTATTGATAATGGTGAACCTCCGCGCCCGCAATTGGCTGTTTTGGCACAAAGAAACCGTGCAAAAATGCGTGAAGCCAATGGACGTAAACTTATCAAACAAGGTTGGATTATTGCCTCAAGCCCAGATGTAACTGCGATTGACCATCCGTTCCTTGATGTGTTCTTGCTACAATGCGAAGGTGGTGTTGACCCCGTTGTTGCGAATGCTGCACCACTTATTGAAGCAAAGACAAGCAAAAAGAAGGTGACGACAGATTCTCCAAAAGATGTTGATCCTGCCTCTGAGGAGATGCCATCTCCGGCGATTGTTGCTGCTCCGCCACCAAAAGACCCTGCGGTGCAATAGTTTTAAAGTTTTTAATTGGAAAATTAGTTTCTATTTCCAAGGCGGTTTTCAACATTTGCTGAAAGTAATCCCTTGGAATTTCGATTAGCCCGAATTGTTCAAGATGTGGATTATAAAATTGCGCGTCCAATAATTGATAATTGGCAAACTTTAAGGCGGCTACAAGGTGAATAAGGGCATATTTGCTTGCATTCGTTGCGCGCGAAAACATGCTTTCACCAAAAAAGGCTCCGCCAAGACTTACGCCATATAAACCACCAATGAGTTTTTCTTTATCCCAAACCTCAATACTATGTGCTTTGCCCATCGCATTTAAAGCGCAATAAAGCGAAACTATTGGCGCATTAATCCATGTTTCGCGGCGCTTATTATTGGTTTCAGCGCACGCTTCTATAACACGCTTAAAGTCTTGGTTTGCCGTAACATTATAGGTGTGCTTGGCAAATTCACGCTTTAGCCTACGTGGAATATGAAATTCATCAAGTGGAATTATACCCCGAAATTCTGGGTCAATAATCATAAGGTTTGGGTCGTCTGCATTCTCTGCCATTGGGAAAACCCCATTTTGGTAGAGTTCCAACAGATTTAAAGGACCAAACATTTTATGTAATTATTGAGTATCTATTATTGACCAGATTTTTCTTCTTCAAGCCATTTTTCAAGCCAGTGGATATTATAATCACCATTTAAAATATCACTGTTTTGCAAAAGTCGAAGGAACAATGGGGTCGTGGTTTTAGGACCAGAAATAACCATTTCAGATAAGGCACGTTTTAGACGCATAAGGCAATCGTAACGATCTTTGCCATGAACAATAAGTTTCCCAATAAGTGAATCATAATATGGCGGAATTTTATATCCGTCATAGATTGCAGAATCTAGGCGAACACCAAGGCCACCAGGTGCATGGAATTCAGTAATCATTCCTGGGCAAGGCGCAAACGTCTGTGGATCTTCGGCGTTGATACGGCATTCAATGGCAACGCCATTAAATTTAATATCATCTTGTGTGAATGATAGTGGAAGACCAGAGGCAATACGGATTTGCTCACGAACCAAGTCAATGCCGGTAATCGCCTCGGTGACAGGGTGTTCAACCTGAAGGCGGGTATTCATTTCGATGAAATAGAACTTTCCATCTTCATAAAGGAATTCAATAGTTCCAACGCCAAGATATCCCAATGCCTTGATTGCTTTTACGACAACCGAACCAATTTCAAAACGTTCAGATGCGTTCAGTGCAGGCGAGGGGGCCTCTTCCCAAACTTTTTGGTGGCGACGTTGCAATGAACAATCACGTTCTCCAAGGTGGACAACATTGCCATGAGAATCGGCAACGACTTGAATTTCAATGTGGCGCGGCAAAGAAAGATATTTTTCAAGATATACCGTATCATCGCCAAATGCATTCTTAGCCTCTGAACGCGCGGTAGAAAGAGCAAAGCTCATTTCTTCTTTATTCAAGGCAATCTTCATACCACGACCACCGCCGCCGGCAGATGCTTTTACCAAAACAGGATAACCAATTTTTTCGGCAATTTTAAACGCTTCTTCATCACTGGTAATTGCGCCATCAGAGCCAGGAACCACAGGGATGCCCGCGCGCGCAACCGCTTCTTTTGCAGTAATTTTATCGCCCATCATGCGAATATGCGCAGGTTTAGGGCCAATAAATGTCATGCCATGGTCTTCAACGATTTCAGCAAAGCGCGCGTTTTCAGACAAGAAACCATAGCCAGGGTGAACCGCCTGCGCGCCAGTGATTTCACAAGCAGAAATAATAGCAGGAATGTTAAGATATGATTGCGCACTTGATGGCGGACCAATACAAACGCTTTCATCAGCAAGCCGTACGTGCATCGCATCAGAATCAGCAGTTGAGTGGATGGCAACAGTTGAGATGCCCATTTCTTTACATGCACGGTGAACGCGCAATGCAATTTCGCCACGGTTGGCAATCAATATCTTTTCAAACACTTTATTCACCTTATTCAATAATACACAATGCTTCGCCAAATTCGACTGGCTGTGCGTCGCTGACAAGGATTTCTTTAATGACACCAGATGCAGTTGCAGTAACTGAGTTCATGGTTTTCATTGCTTCGATAATGAATAATTGTTGACCTTCTTTTACAGTGTCACCAACTTTTGCAAATACGGCAGCGCCTGGTTCAGGTGAAAGATAAATTGTTCCAACCATAGGAGATGTAACAGCATTACCTTTTACTTTAACTTCTGCGGCAGCAGCAGCAGCAGGAGCAGGAGTAGCCACTGGTGCAGCAGCAACGGGCGCGGCAGCAACTGGTGCAGCGGCAACAACCGTTTGGGTAACATTCCGGGTTACGCGAATTTTCGTACCCTCATTGTCAATTTCGATTTCGGTAAGTTCGCTATCACGAAGGATTTTTGCTAGATCCTTAACTAATTTGGTATCAAAGCCGTTATTGCTCGGCATCACAATCTCCAGATAAATAGGGTTAAATAAGCTGTTATAGCAATATTTAAACTTCCGCTACGTTAATTTTTTAACTATCCCATTAATAGCAAGGATATAAGAGTCAATTCCAAAACCTGCAATTACACCATTGGAAACGGGGCTGATAAAGCTCTTATGGCGGAATTCTTCGCGGGCATGGGGGTTAGAGAGGTGGACTTCAATCTTAAGGATATCGATGGCTTTTAACGCATCATATAGCCCAACCGAAGTATGTGTAAGTGCACCTGCATTCAATATAATTGCAATTGCATTAGTTCGCGCCTCGTGAAGCCAATCAATTATTTGACCTTCATGATTTGATTGCATAAATTTTACATCATAACCTGCTGCATTAGCGGTTTGGGTGCAAATATTTTCAATATCTTTCAGTGTCTCTGAACCATATATTTCAGGCTCTCTCGTGCCAAGAAGGTTAAGGTTCGGTCCGTTGATAATATAAATTGGCTTTGTCATATAAGTCCTTTAGCTTAAATACGACTTCTGTTAAAGATTATTTTCATAAGAATAAAAATGGTGATGTTTTGAGTAAAGAAAAAATCGTAATAAATGGTGAAGAACACGAGATTGCATCAGGAAAAAATCTTGATGAATTACTTGATGTTCTTGAACTTGAAAAAAGATCCATCGCAATCGAATTGAATCAGAATCTTATACCCAAATCTGAATGGGTGAATCATATAGTTAAATCCGGTGACAAAATTGAAATTGTGCAATTTGTCGGCGGCGGGTTTTGAGGGAAAATAACATGGAAAATGATAGTTGGACAGTTGCAGGTAGAACGTTTAATTCACGCCTGATAATTGGCACTGGTAAATATAAAACCTATGAAGAAAATGCCGCCGCGGCACGTGCATCTGGTGCAGAGATTGTTACGGTTGCCGTACGCCGGGTTAATCTTACCGATAAATCACAACCGATTTTGACCGATTTTGTAAGCCCGAAAGAATTTACATACCTGCCTAATACTGCTGGTTGTTTTACTGCCGATGATGCGTTGCGAACCTTGCGCCTTGCCCGTGAAGCTGGTGGTTGGTCACTTGTTAAATTAGAGGTGCTTTCAGATCAAAAAACCCTTTACCCCGATATGGAAGAAACCTTAAAAGCTACCAAAATTTTGGTTTCCGAAGGGTTTGATGTAATGGTTTATGCCTCTGATGACCCCGTTTATGCCCGCAAACTTGAAGATGCGGGGGCTGCTGCAATTATGCCTTTGGGTGGTTTAATTGGTTCAGGTCTTGGGATTCAAAACCGCATCAATATCCGCCTTATTGTTGAACAAACACGGGTTCCGGTTTTGGTAGATGCGGGTGTTGGTACGGCATCTGATGCTACTATTGCTATGGAATTGGGTTGTGACGGTGTCTTGATGAATACTGCAATTGCCGAAGCTAAAAATCCAGTTTTAATGGCAAGTGCAATGAAACACGCAGTTATCGCAGGGCGTGAGGCGTATTTGGCTGGTCGAATGGGGCTAAAACGTTATGCCGATCCATCAAGCCCGCTTGCCGGTCTTATTTAACCTTACTTCAATATAATTTAAAAAGCCGGAATCTGCATCGCAAATTCCGGCTTTTATTTTTAATATTCGTATGAAAGAGCGATTCTTAAGCTTCGGCCCTGTTCATAAATATTTGGATATGCGGTTGATTGCTTGTATCTCGCGTATTTTTCGTCAAACAGGTTGGTAATGCCAACATCAACACGAATTTTTTCTTCAATCGGTTTATAGCTAAAGAAAATATCATGCACGTCATATGCAGGGCGACGGCGTATAAGTGTTGAATCATAATTTTGTGCATCAACAATCATTGAACGCCAAATTAGGCTTGCGCCATTTGCAAAGTCTTTTGAAAGTGAAAGCGTAAGTTTGTCTGGTGGTGAAAATAGATTGGCATTATTTAAACGGTCGGTAACACGAACATATGAATACCCAAGCCCAACCTTAATTCCCAAAACTTCGCCATTTGTATCAATTTCAAAGCCTTCGCGGCGTGCCTTGGCAATGTTTTGATATTGCAAAATAGGGCGGGTTCCAAGGAATGGGTTGTTAAATGTACCAACAGTAACCGACGTAATCAAATTATCGACATCGGCACGGAATAAATCGATACCTGCATGAAGGTTTTTAACAAAGCCAATTTCTGATTTGTTATATTTAAAACCAATTCCAATATCGTCTGAAGTTTCCGCCACAAGTGATGTATTGGGTCTAAAGTTTGAAAAACCAGTTGGAACGCTATATGACTGATACATTTCATATACGGTTGGGGCGCGGAATGCCTGACCAAATGAAGCATAAAGTAAATAATCAGGATTTGTCGAAACAGAAACCGTTATATGTGGCGAAGTTTGGGAATCGGTTTTATCTGGCGCAATTCCGCTTTTAACCGATGTTTTAAATTCATCATAACGTACAGACGGAATCAATTTCAACCATGGCAAAAGCGTAATTTCATCATTAATGAATGCGCCTAATGATTGTTGCTCTCCATCAGGGGTCACGCCATTCGGCAATCCACCAGAAAGCGATGCCAATTCATCTTTATATCCATCACCACCAATAGTGATTTTATGGTCCATACCTAAAAAGTTTAGACCCCATGTGTTTTCACCCGTAAAACCAATGGTTTTTGTATCAACTGATGAAGAGGCTAGGGTTAGACGGGCATCAGCACCGGTTTTAAGGCGGGTGTTGTATAATGAGAATTTGAAATCCTTATTATTGCTTAACTTTAGAATAGTTTGGTTATTGGTCGCCCAATTGTTTTGCATATAAGGGAAGTCTGAACTTGCTTGCGGGTTATTGGGCTGAAAATCCTCTGTATCATAGTATGAATGCGAAAGTTGAAGGTTCAGGGCATCATTAATATGCCAAATGACTTTTCCCAAAGCCGCAGTGGCATTGCCATCACCTGGTGTAAGTTTCTTTCCACCACCTTGTGTAACGGCACCCCAATTGCTTGCTGATACGCCACCAAAAATGTCAAAATTACCGACTGTTCCATAGGCTTGGGCGATGGCTTGTTGCTTTTCATTAGCAGATTGATAAATTGCTTTTAAATTCGCGCCAAAATTTCTATCGCCTTTTAAAAGTTCAGAAGCGCTTTGGGTGGTGAACAATAATGTCCCGCCGAGGCCACCTTGACCATATAGTGAAGAAGATGCACCCTTTAAAACTTCGGTTCGTGATAAGAAATTTGCTTCAAGATATAATGGTGAAGATAAGGATGGTGAGGCATTTTGACGCGCGCCGTCAACCAAAATCACGACTTGGCGACCTGTCGCACCACGAATGTTTGGCATTTCACCTTGCACTCTTGGGCCACCATAAAAGTCCACACCAGGTAATCTTTGTAATAAATCAACATATGATTCTGCTTGCTGGTTGGCGATGTCTTTTGCGGTAATAAGGCTTACTGGTGCCGCCAATTTATCAAGCGGTTTTGCCACACGAGTCGCTGTCACTATTACGATTTCATCAGATTTTGAATTTTGTGAAGTTACATCATCTGCATACGAATTTTGTGCAATCCCTGCGACTAATAAAATGCCTAGGCATGATGACATTAGAAGTTTTGATTTAAACATATTACCCCCTTTTGAACGATTTGGTTGTTCAATCAGAACGGGAAATAGAGTGAGCGCTAAATTATTCACTTAGACATTATGTCCAAGCGACTTGGTGAAATCCGAATTTTATATGGGTTACTACATTTTAGGGGTGTGTAATGAAATCGTATAACTATCTATTTGGATTGGCTTTTTGCGGTGCCTTGATGCTTAATGGCAACGCATTTGCCAAAACTGCTACCAAGGCGAATGCAGCAAAACAAATTACTATATCTTTCGCGTTAAAGGCTGGTGATAGAGATATTTCATGCCACGATAACCATATTTTACTTGGTGCTGATAATAGCCCAACCTCAATTCGTGATGCACGACTTTATATTTCCAATGTGCGCCTGATTGATAAAACGGGTAAGGAATACCCGTTGAACCTCACACAAAATGAATGGCAATATATGAATGTTGCCTTGCTTGATTTTGAGGATGCAACAGGCAAATGCGACGGAAACCCACAAACTAACACCAGTATTACTGGCACATCTGCCGTAAAAAATATCCAATCGATAGCTTTTGATATTGGCGTCCCTGTAAGCGGTAAAGACAAAACCGGAAAGCGGGTTTCATTAAACCATTCCAATACTGAAACATCACCTTCACCTTTAAATATCGCTGCAATGGCATGGAATTGGCAAGGAGGTCGTAAATTTACCAAATTCGAACTTGCCCCCGATGAAGGCGTAAAGCGTAAGAATGATACAATTAAAATTTGGACCATACACCTTGGTTCAACCGATTGTGCCGGCAATCCAGCTTCTGATGAGGATTTGAAATGTTCAAGCCCAAATCGCGTTGAAGTAAAGCTTGATGCTTTTAATCCACAAAAAGATAAAGTCGTGTTTGATTTTAAAACCCTATATGTAAAAGCACACATAACAAAGGATGATTATGGTGCTGCTGGGTGCATGAGTTTTACAGGTGACCCTGAATGTGAGCCTATTTTTGCCCAACTTGGACTAAGACTTAAGCCATCAAGTGAAGAAGTAAAAGATGCGGGAACAATGATTGTTCCTGGTGTTTCACCATTCATAAGAAAAGAAGCAAAATGAAAAATCCAGTTTTTATTTCGTTTGCAGCATTTTCAGTGATGGCTGTTTGTGGAATGGCGTTTGCGCATCCACAAATTACAAACAATTTGGAAATTAAGGCATCTAAAACCGCAAATGAATGGTTTTTAAAGTTGCCGGATGGTTTCCCAAAACCAAATGTTCCAGATGATAACAAGCTTACACCTGCGAAGGTCGATTTGGGGCGTTATTTATTTTACGAAAAACGCTTATCTGCAAATGCCAATACTTCTTGTGGTACATGCCATTTACAATCGATGGCATTTACTGATGGTATGCCTTTCTCAACGGGTACAAGTGGCGATAAAACCGCAAGAAGCGCACAACCACTTGCCAATGTTGCATGGAACACGACATATACATGGGCCAATCCAGCATTGGTAACCTTAGAGCGTCAGATGCTTGTCCCGCTTTATGGCGATAATCCGGTTGAAATGGGGGTTAATGACCATAATCGACAAGAGATTTTGAACCGTATCAACAAAGATCCAATGTATGTTGATAAATTTCGCGCGGCGTTTCCAAACCAAAAAGACCCAATAAATTTCCATAATATCATAAAAGCAATTGCATCATTTGAAAGAACAATGGTTTCTGGAAAATCGCGTTATGATCGGTATTTAAGTGGTGAATTATTGCTTAATATCAACGAGTTACGCGGTAAAGATTTGTTCTTTGGTGAACGTGCCGAGTGCTTTCATTGCCATGGAAGTGTAAATTTCAATGACCAAATGAATTATCAAGGCAATAATAGCCCTGAAAAGCCTTTCCATAATACTGGTTTATATAATGTTGACGGAAAAGGTAATTATCCAGAAAGTTCAATGGGTATTATTGAAATCAGTGGCAAGCCCGATGATATGGGCAAATATCGTGCCCCAAGTTTGCGTAATGTTGCATTGACTGCACCCTATATGCACGATGGTTCAATCGCAACTTTGGAAGACGTGGTGGCAACCTATGCTGCAGGTGGGCGTAATATTACAAATGGCCCGAATGCGGGTGATGGCCGCAGAAACCCCCATAAAAGTGAGTTGATTGGTAATATCGACATCACCGAACAAGATCAAAAAGATATCGTCGCATTCTTAAAAACTCTTACCGATGAAGAGTTTGTCAATGACAAGCAATATTCCGATCCATTCGTCAATAAGTAAGCCAATGTTTTTAATCGGCAAAGAAAAATTAATAGGGCATGCATTTGGTGTGCCTCTTGGGGTGGCTGTTTTGTGTGCCTTGATGTGCCAAAATGTTAAATCATTTGCCTCCGACAATAATGAGGTTGCGGTTCATATTATTACTGAACCGCCGGTCGTTATTCCCCAAGAGGTTAAAAAGTTTGCACCCAAATTACCGAAAACAAACAAAGAAAAACAAGTTGATACGCCTAAATATCATCCAACTACTCAAAAATTAGCATTATCAAAAACTGATTTTACTTCGGTTCCGTTGGCAATTGAGACGCCAATAACAACAAATATTGAATCAATTTCAGAAAAATTAAGTTACGCACCGCCAATAAATACAACGCAACCAAAACAAGAAGCCAATAAGCAATTAGGTGGTGAATTGGCAATTTACTGCCCGACAAGACCACCACCAAATTATCCACCTGCTTCACGAGAAATGGGTGAAGAGGGCGTCGTTACATTAAAAGTCATCATTGCTCATGATGGCAGCATTGAAAATGCAAAAATCATTGAGAGCAGTAAGTACCAACGCCTTGATAATGCTGCACTAACTGCGGTTCGCAGATGGCATTGCAAATCACCATTCGGTGCAGATGAAAACATCAAAGCTGTTGCACTGCAAGAGTTTGAATTTGGAATAAATCATTAGCTTAACCTAGAGGGGGTTTTTATGAATAGACTAAGATTATTATTACTATGCACGAGTGCAATTGCCATGAGTGGAACAATTGCCTATGCCCAAGAGACCAATGGCGAAAATATTACCAAATTGCCACCTATAAAAGTATCTGTTGATAAAGAAAAAACTTATAAGGCAGCAACGGCAACCATTGGCGGCAAAACCCCGCAAACAATCCGTGAAACCCCAAATTCAGTTTCGGTAATTACCAAACAACAAATGGAAGACCAAAATTTACGGACTATCCAAGAAGTTTTAACCCAAACGACTGGTGTAAATGTTATTGCCAATGATACCGTAAGTTCGCAATATTATGCACGTGGCTATGCGCTTGGTGTAATGTATGACGGTGTAACATCTTATAATGGCCTAACACCATCGCATCAGTTTGATACAGTTATTTATGATAGGGTTGAGGTTTTACGCGGCCCAGCAGGTATTTTGCGTGGCGTGGGTGAACCCGGCGGTGTCGTAAATCTTGTTAAGAAGAAACCCCAATCAAAATTTGGTGCCAGCTTAAACCTTAGCACTGGTTCATATAGCAATAATAGCGTTTCATTGGACTTAACCGGACCACTTATTAAATCAAAAGCAATTCGCGGTTTGGTTTCACTTTCAAGCGTTAATCGCGATTTCTTTTATGACTATACTCACGAAGATAAATTCACAATATATACCGCTTTAGAAGTTGATTTACTGGCTAATACGACGCTTGGCGCGAATTTTACATCACAAACCTCAGAGGTAAAAGATCCATGGTCTGGTGTTCCTACTTCTTCGGCTACTGATGCCAATGGGCATTATATATTGTTGGATGTTCCGGTGAACACATTTTATAGCCCTGAATGGGGTCGGATGAATTATTCAACCAATGAAACCAACACTTATATTGAACATAAGTTTAATAATGGCTGGAAAGTAAGGGGTAATTATAACCTTAGACAGCAGAACTTCTTATGGAAATACGGCTATACTTATTCTGCGGTTGATGTCGCAACAAAACGTCTTGATTATGCTGCACAAGCTGGTGATTATGACTACACCCGTGAAGGCTACGATATTTTTGTAAATGGGCCTGTTGAATTATTTGGGCGCACCCATGATTTAACCGTGGGATTTAATCAAGATAATTATTTATCATCTGGTATAAGCGGTAGTAACAGAACCTATCGCACAGGCGTTCTTTGGGGCGATATGAGCAATTTTGCAGAGCCAAATATTCCATTCACTTCAGGCGCACAAAGCCGAACCCGTCAGAATGGTATTTACTTCCAAGCAAAGGCAAATATTCTTGATAATTTAAAATTTGCTTTTGGCGGACGTACTACTAATTTTAAAGCTGCATCACGCTCGATTGCACCATCAACTAGCGGTTTAACATGGAAACCTGGTGCAAAAGCTGATAATGAGTTCACACCATATGCTGGTATTGTTTATGACATCACAGATGCGGTTACCCTTTATACTAGCTATGCTGACATTTTTGTTCCACAAACCCAATTAAAAGCCGATGGTTCAACGCTTGACCCACGTACTGGACGACAATTTGAATATGGCGTTAAAACTGATTTGGCCGATGGCAAGCTTTCGGCATCATTTGCGCTTTTCGATTTGAAAGATAAAAATCGCGCTTATGCAGACCCCGCATACCCAAACAATGCTTATTATTTAAATGCAGGCGAAATTTCCTCAAAAGGTTATGAAACCGAAATCTCTGGTGAGGTATTTCCAGGACTTCAGGTAAATGCTGGTTATACTTATTTGAAAACCGAATACGAAAAAGATCGCACCAATCAAGGTAAAACTTATTCTATTCAGTCGCCAAAATATCAGTTTAAATTATGGTCAGATTATACATTCCCGCAAAGTTCTGCGTTGAAAGGACTTGATGTTGGTTTAGGCGTGATTGCCTATTCTTCGGCACAATCATCACGGGGATGGCGCGACGAAGTTGTTAACAAAGGATATAAGGTTGCCAATGCCCGTATTGGTTATAAATTTGATGAACATTATGCCATTGATTTAACAATAAATAATATCTTTGATAAAAAATATTATGAATCTGTTGGCACACCAAATATTTATAACTTCTATGGATCGCCAAGAAGCTATATCCTAAGCCTTAAGGCAAAATACTAAATTCTCCTAAACCCAAAAATAAAAGCCCCGCAATGCGGGGCTTTTAATCGTTTGGCAAAAGTATTATTATTTGCCGGCATCTTCGGCGCCTAATGCGGCCTCTAATTCTTCAACTTTAAAACCAGAAATAAGTTTTCCGTTCACCAAAAAGCCTGGCGTACCTGATATGCCAGCTTGTGAAGCCTGATCTTGGACTTTTTTGAGGTATTTTTCGATTTCAGGGTTTTGCATGTCTTTTTGAAGTTTAACGGTATCAAGGCCGACCGAGGTTGCAATTTGAATGATTTGATCTGTGCTTAAATCGCCTTGTGCCTGCATAAGGGCATTGTGGAATTCAACATATTTCCCCTGTGCCTTTGATGCATAGGCTGCCTTTGCGGCAATCAGAGAATTTGCCGATAAAATAGGTAATTCTTTAAAAATATAGCGAACATTAGGATGAGTTTTCATATAGCTAACCATCCATGGGTTTGCAGCATGGCAAAAACCGCACTTATAATCAAAAAACTCAACCAATGTTACTTTTGCATCTTTTGGGCCAAATGATAGTTCGGAAGCATCACTAATGATTGATGAAAATGCTTTTGATGCATTTTCATTTAACATTCGTGTTTGCTGTGCTTCAAATGCCTGTTGTGCTTCTAATAAAATTTGTGGATCAGTTACCAAAGTATCGCGCACCAATACTCTTACTGCGGCTTGTTGTTCTTTGGTTAGAGATGCAAGGATAGCGGCATTGTCTTGTTTTTTGGCTTCTTCGGTTTTGCTCATAACCGAAGTTTCTTCTTTTTTATTGCATGAAACCACGCCTAGTAAGGCGATTGCCAGAAATATATGTCCAGACAGCATTTTTTTACGCATATTGCACTCCATTAACCTTGGATAGGCTAATTATTCGGTAAATATTGAGTTAACTTATTGTTTGTTTGCTTTTGCTGCTTTGGCGGCGGCTTCTTCGGTTACGCTACGGATATCGCTTGCCCTTTGCCATGATGGGGTGTGGCGATCAAATTTCCTCATTGCCGCCTGCGCAAAACGGTTGGCCCGTTCATAATCACCTAGTGCAAAGGCTTCTTCTGCGGTTGCCAATCTTGCGAGGCCATCTTTACCTTGTTTGTCTGCAACAATTGCAATTTGATTCCACGCAAATGCGTTATCATCCTCGAGCCTGACGGCATTGCGCAATTCGGTTTCGGCTTTTTCTAAATCTTCATTTGTGCCAAGATTTATATATGTTCTTGCCAGACCAATTCGCAAAAGTGAGTCATTTGGCAATAGTGAAACGGATTTTTGATAATAGGGAAGGGCTTTATCAGATTTACCGTTTTCAAAATAGATTTGCCCCATAAGCTCTTGAAAATAAGGGTTGTTTGGTTCGGCATTAATAAGTTTTTGAACGGCATCGGTTGCCAAGTCCAAATCTGGTGCACGATAATATGCAATTGCCCGCGCGTATTGGGCAGGGATTGAATTATCACTAAATGGATATTTTACATAAACTTGTTGTCCCGTGTATAAAAAGCCGTATAGTTTTGCCTGCGCAAGTGCCAGTCTTTCCTTGTCACTATCGCTGTCAACAGCTTTTAAATAAGGGCTCGAGGCGGCGCGACGTTCAAGTGCATCAATCCTATCTGTGGACAATGGGTGCGAACGGAAAAATTCAGTTCTTCTCGCCTCGGACATGACTTCTTGGTAACGAAACTTTTCAAAGAAGTCGATTAAACCCTGTGGTGATTGATGTGTCTTTTCAAGATATTGTAGGGCGGCCTGGTCGGCACTAGATTCTTGGGTTCTGGTATATGAATAAAAGCTTAGAATCGCAAACTGCTGCGAACTTGCCAATAATGCCGCGCCGGCGTCTGGTGCGCCTGCCGCAATTGCAACTATGCCAAGCGCAATTGTGACATATGCGGGAACCATTGCCTCTTTTTCAGCTTGGGAAGACCGTGCAAGGTGACCACCTGCAATGTGACCGGTTTCGTGGGCAATTACGCCCTTTAACTGATTTGGACTTGTTGCCTCTAATATTGTTCCGGCATTGACAAACATCTTTTGCCCATCCGTAACAAAGGCATTGATCTCTTTGTCATCAACGAGATAAATTTTAATGTCGTCTGGATTTAGTCCTGCGGCAACAAATAATGGATCTGAATAGTCGCGAACAAGTTTCTCAACTTCGGAATCTCTTACTAATGATTGCGCCTTTGCTGCGGCAGGAGACAACACGACCGCAAAAGCCATCACAAAATATGAAAACCTTTGTTTAAACAAATTAATCACCTTTTTTGATCCAGTTTAGTGTTATGCCATGAACACAGGATGAAGCAAAGACAATATTAATTATTTTCAGAAATCTTGCCAATTATTTCTAATTTGTCTGTATCAAATAATTGTGACTTTGCGGCAAGTAACATTTCATTTAGTTGCGATTTGCTTATTTCTTCATTACGCGCCAAAAACCACATGAAATTACCGTTCGGTGACGCAACAATTGCATGCTGATAATCTTTATCTACATAAATAACCCAATAATTACCATTTCCCTTTGGTAAAGGAATTGGCGCAAAATTAACTGCTAGCTTGGTATTATTTGAACCCTTTATAACTTTGGCGTCTGCTTTGAACGCTTTTACTTTTCCATCATTATAATAGCAGGTATTAACAACCGTTATATCACCATTTTGCGCAAGCTGATAATTCGCTGTGGCTTTGGGACAGCCTTTCTCAAAGCTTGAAGGATATCTTGCAATTTCATGCCACGTGCCCAAATATTTACTTACTTCAATGCTTTGAACAGTTTTTAATTCAGGTGCATTTTTTGGGCGACCATCAACCAATGCCATGCAGCCGCCCAAAAATGATAATATAAAAAATGCGCCAATTATTTTAAAATAATTATTGCTCTTCGGTATTTCCAAATAGTTTTGATGCATTCCTTGCCCACCAGCCCGTTTTGCGTTGTGGACGCGGGCTGCTTTCGTCATTGTTACTCTCTTGAGCAGCAGGGGTATCAGAAGATTTTGGCAGATTTGTGGTATTTTCAGTCTTGACCTCAACCGTTTCTGTCATTGTTTCAGAAGTAGTGGTTTCAGGTTTTTTCGGCTTTCTGCTGCGTGGTTTTTTTGCAGGTTTATCTTCGGAAACCTCGGTTGCAACAACAGGAGCTTCAGTAACAACTTCGTTGGTTTCTGCCGCTTTTGGTTTACGAGTTCTTGCGCGAGATGGTTTTGCCTTAGCTGGTTTTTCTGTAACGGTTTCGTCAATCTGTTTTGCTTCAGTAGCTTTTTCTTCTGTATTAGCCACGACTGAAGCTTCAACGGTTGCGTCATTTTGCGGCGCATTATCTGAATTTTCAGATGGTGCATTTTTGTTTCTTGCAGCGCGCATTCCAAAAAGCCCACGTCCACCACGTTTTCCACGTCTGCGTCTAGAATTCCTAGTCTCTTCATTTTCGCTGGTGGTTTCTGTTGGCTCAGAATTTTCTGTTGTCTCTTCAGCAACTGTTTCGCCGTCAGTGGCGGTTGCAGGTGCTACATTTGTTTCTGATGCTTCACCTTTATTTCTTCCGCGACGACGTGATTTTCGTCTTCTGCTGTTTTTAGAAACAACTACTTCAGCGGTTTCAACAGCATCATTTTCATTTGCTTCTTCGGCTTCTTCAGCAGCGTCTTCTTTGGCGACTGCTTCGGCGGCTTCTTTTATAAAGTTGAAATTAAATTCAGGCTCTTCAGTTGATTCACCCATTGATACAAAGTCAATTTCATATTTGCCTTGTGGCATTGTTGCATCGGCAAGAATTTTAACAACGACATGGCGTGAAATTTCAAGCATTGCAATATGAGTGCGTTTTTCATTTAGCAAATATAGAGCAGTATTTACATCTGTTTTAACTACCAATTCGCAATTTTTACGACCGCCAACTTGTGCCTCAATATCACGAACAATCTGTGTCGCATTAGAAGATGATGAACGAACGCGACCAAAGCCAGAGCAAACCTCGCAAACATGGCTAGAGCCTTCAAGAACCCCGGTGCGGCGGCGTTGACGTGAAATTTCCATAAGGCCAAAATTAGAAATTTTACCCATTTGTACACGTGCACGGTCAAGACGAAGAGCTTCTTTTACACGTTTCTCTACTGCACGATCGTTACGTGCTTCATCCATATCAATGAAGTCAATTACAATAAGGCCAGCTAAGTCGCGCATACGCATTTGACGCGCAACTTCATCGGCGGCTTCAAGGTTAGTTTTTAGTGCTGTTTGCTCAATTGAGCGTTCACGTGTTGATTTGCCAGAGTTAACGTCAACTGCAACTAATGCTTCGGTTTGGTTGATAACGATATAACCACCAGATTTCAAATGCACCACACCGCTATGAATTGATGAAAGCATTTTTTCAACACCGAGCTTTGAGAATAATGGCATGGTGTGTTTATATTGATGCACCTTGCGCGCATGCGAAGGAATAAGCATTTTTACAAAGTCTTTGGCTTCTTTATATGCGTTTTCGCCTTCGATAACGATTGAGCCAACATCCTTGTTGTAAAGATCGCGAATAGCGCGCTTAACAAGGCTTTCTTCTTCATGAATTAGGGCAGGGGCCACCGATTCCAAAGTGCGTGTGCGGATATTATCCCATAGACGCAACAAATACTCATAGTCACGTTTAATTTCGGTTTTATTGCGTTTTGCACCGGCGGTACGAATGATAAGACCCATACCTTTTGGCACTTCAAGCTGTGAAACGATTGATTTTAAACGTTTTCTATCGCCTGCTGCGGTGATTTTACGTGAAATACCGCCACCACGTGGGGTATTTGGCATTAATACACAATAACGACCTGCAAGTGATAGATATGTGGTTAGGGCTGCACCCTTGTTGCCGCGTTCTTCTTTTACGGCTTGTACCAACATGATTTGGCGGCGTTTTAATACGTCTTGGATTTTATAACGACGGGCAACGGCACGACGTGCGCGTTGATTCTCTTCATCGTCTTCAAAAGCTTCTTCGTCAACGCTATTGGCTTCTTCTTCTATCAATGCCTCGCGGTCGGCAACCGGAATTTGATAATAATCAGGGTGAACCTCTGAAAACGCAAGGAAACCATGGCGCGGTGAGCCAAAATCAACAAAACACGCTTGTAGAGACGGCTCTACGCGTGTGACTTTTGCAAGATAGATATTTCCACGAATTTGTTGTTTGGCTTTGGTCTCGATATCAAATTCTTCTAAATTTTGACCATCCAAAACTACTACACGGGTCTCTTCCTCGTGTGCAGCGTCTATTAACATTGTTTTTGACATTAAATTTCTCTCCTGCGGGAGATAACAATATTCTTAATGCAGCACCAAGGCGGCAGATTGCATCAAATCCCGCGTAATGTTTAAAAAATAATTTTGAAATTATTTGCGAATGGGGTGTGCAGATTTGTAAACAGCCGTCAGCAGACACACTATTATTAAAGAATTGCCTTTTTATAAGCTGGGCAAAAAATGCCATTTCTACGCACACAATAATACTTAAAAACTTTGCGCCCAAACCCTAGAATTATTTATACAATTCAAGAATTCACGCGCATAAATCCGAAATTTGGGCAATTAACCTATAAGTTTCCACCCAATTCAGATTCCATTAAGGTGAAAAAGTTAAAATAGCAATACTAGATTAATAGATATGCGCATAAGTTATATTTGCACCATTTCATAATATTTGTATATGACACTGACTCGACATATTGGTGACAAACTAATAATAGCGAGTTTAGATTTACGTTAGCAAAAGATTAAATATGTTTTTACAGAAAAAAATTTTACGTTTAATCATTTTAGCACTAGTTTTTGTGCCGCTAATAATATTTGGAATGACCAAAGCGGTCGGCATACTTTCTAGTTCACCTGAATCTCTTGCTGCACAATCTGCAGGTTATGCGCAAGCTGCTGATGCGGTTGCTGCGCAAAATCAATCTCTAAAAATTTATGGTTTTAGGTTAGAGGAAAAGGATAATTCAACCTTTATTTCGATTAAAACTAGTCGTGATTTTAATTACAAGATTTTTTCACTAACCCAGCCTTCAAATCGATTGGTAATTGACTTTGAACGGGCAGAATGGAAATTTGGCTCGCCTAATGGTGGTTTAATTGCCGGAAAAGGCTTGATTAAACAAATTCGTTATGCCCCAAAGTCAGAACAACAAGCACGCATTGTTCTTGATTTGCAAAAACCGGCCAAGGTCGCAAGCCAACAATTCAATAATGAGATTAGCGGTCGTTTTTTAATTATTAGGCTTGATAATACTGACGCAAAAACTTTTGCTAGCCAACAGCCAAAACAATTACCAAAATCAACGCAAATTATGGCACCGGTTTCGCCAAAAACTGGCAAAGGCAAATATACGATTGTGATTGATGCGGGGCATGGTGGTCATGACCCTGGTGCATTGGGTTTTACAAACGGGGTATTTGAGAAAAATGTAACTTTATCAAGTGCATTGTTATTGCGCGACATACTACGTCGTGACCCACGCTTTAACGTTATTATGACACGTTCAAGTGACGTTTTTCTTCCGTTAGAAAAGAGAATCATTATTGCACGTGATTTACGTGCAGACTTGTTTATTTCGCTGCATGCCGATTCTGCTGGCGGTGGAAAGGCACAGGGTGCAACTGTCTATACATTAAGCGAAGAAGGTGGCGACAGATCGCGGCGTTTATTAAATCGTGATAACTGGACTGTGGTTCCACCAAATAGAACAAACGATAATACAGTAACCGAAATTTTGCGCGATTTAACACAACGTGATACCAAAAACCAATCAGCGGTTTTTGCAGAAAATATATTGTTGAATATCAAAGATGCGGGGCCTTTAACGTCTTCTTCGCACCGTCGCGCTGGCTTTTTTGTGCTTTTGTCGCCGACAGTACCGGCTGTTTTGCTAGAGATGGGCTTTATAACGGATGCTGATGATGAGGCGCGCCTAACCAACCCTGATTTCAGGAATCGACAAATGTCTGGCGTTGCAAAAGCGATTAAAGACTATTTTGATAACAAGGATTTGAAAAAATAATTATCATTATGGTAGTCTATATAGACATAATAGTCTGTAATTCTGTGCGTTATGGACTTGAAACCATGTGGCAAAAGCCATAAGCCAAATCAGTTTCGCGTAAATGGTGAAACTATTCAAAATTCGGCAAAGTTTAAAAATACGGATTGCAGATGCGCTTTTTTAAAAAATTACTAGGCGTTATTATACTTGCCGGAATTGCACTCGGCGTTGTTGGTGCTGCAATATTATTATCATTATCGCTTTCAACTTTGCCTGATCACCAAAAACTTGCTGATTATAAACCAAATGTTTCCTCAAGCGTTTATTCTGCTGAAGGCAAGCAAATTGGCTCTTTTGCCCTTGAAACTCGTGCTTATATGCCGCTCGAAAAAATACCTAATCACGTTATTGCGGCGTTTATGGCGGCGGAAGACAAGGATTTTTATAGCCATAATGGTGTTGACCCGATGGGTATTGCCAGGGCAATGGTTTATAATATTACAACAATCGGTGAAGGCCGCCGCATGCAGGGTGCTTCAACCATTACGCAACAGGTTGCTGAAAACGTACTTATTCCTGATGGCAATCAAAAGCGCGGTCTTGATAAATATATAACAAAAATTCAAGAAGCATTGATTTCTGTACGTATTGAAGAAATTCTCACCAAAGACCAAATCATGGAAATCTATCTTAATCAGATATTTCTTGGCTTTAGGTCTTATGGCGTTGAAGCGGCATCACAAACTTATTTCCAAAAAAGTGTACGGGATGTAAGTATTTCACAGGCTGCATACCTTGGCACACTTCCAAAAGCACCAAATAATTATAACCCTGTAAAGCATCCAGATCGTGCACTTGAACGTCGTAATTGGGTTATTTCACGTATGGTTGCCAATGGTTTTATTACTGCGCAACAAGGCGAAGAAGCAAAGAAGGATCCGATTGATTATCAACCACATCCACGTGGTTCATGGACTGATAGTGATGCCGGGGAATTTGTTGAAGAAGTGCGCCGCGACCTCATTCGTCGTTTTGGTAAAGGCGCACCATATAATAAAGGTTTCATCGTTTCTACAACTGTTGAATTAGAGGCGCAAAAAGCCGCTCGTGCAGCATTACAAGCTGGTCTTGATCGTATGAACCCAACACGTATGCGCGGCTTTAAAGGTGCGGTTGGGGTTTTAAATATTGATGACCAATGGAAAAATAAATTAGCGAATGCAAAATATTGGCGTCCTGATCCTGCTTCAAGGCTTGCAGTAGTTTTGGATAATGGTCAAAATTATGGTTTGCAAACTGGTGAAAAATTCTTAATTCCACAGGCTGATAAGGATTGGGCATTTAGGTCGGGTAAGGCTCTTGGTGATGGTCAAATTGTATGGGTTAACCGCCTAGATTCCAAAACATTCCAATTGCTTCGTTCGCAAAACTTACAGGGCGCACTCGTTTCTTTGAATGTTCATACTGGTGCGGTAATTGCGATGGCAGGTGGTTATGACGCCGATGATTCAGGCTTTAACCGTGCTACACAAGCGAAGCGTCAGGTTGGTTCAACTGTGAAGCCATTCATTTACGCGGCTGCACTTGAAAACGGCATGACACCTGAAACAAAGATTTCTGATTCTAAAATTACTGGCGGCGGTTGGGGGCCTGAAAACTCTGATAGACGCTATTATGGTGTTATCACCCTTAAACAAGGTTTGGTTTTATCGCGTAACACTGTAACAGTTCGTATTGCACGCCGTATTGGTATGCGCCGCATTGCCGATTATGCGCGTCGTTTTGGTGTTTATGATGATTTACCAAATGATTTGACCATGGCGCTTGGTGCTGGTGAGACGACTGTGTTGCGCATGACGTCTGGTTTTGCGGTATTCCCAAATGGTGGGCGCTATGTGCCACCGGTTTATTTTGATAGACTTCAGGATATGCGCGGTAAAACTGTTTGGCGTGCAGATAGAAGAACATGTTCTGATTGCGATGTGGCGTTTGACCCGAATGCCCAACCTCCACATATTGAACCAAATGGAACACAGGTTATTTCGCCGCGTACCGCATGGGAAATGATGACCATTATGCGTGAAGTTGTCACAAGTGGTACAGGACGCGCGGCACAATTTAGCCACCCTGTTGCTGGCAAAACCGGTACTACTAACGATTATAAAGACGCATGGTTTATTGGCTATACACCATCTTATGCAACCGGTGTTTATGTCGGTTATGACCGCCCGAAAACTATCGCAGGTGGTGCGGCGGGCGGTGTTGTTTCGGCGCCAATATTCAGAAGTTATATGGAAGCAATGCTTAAAGATAAGCCGATTGAGCAATTTGTTCCAACCAAAGAGGTTCTTGACGAGATTGGTGCAGAAGAACGTTTGAATATTCTTGCAAATTTACAATCTAATTCACCTAATAATGGCGGGAAAAAGACCCCTAGTAATACTGTGGGTATTAAACCAAAGACAAACGTTGTCGCCAAAGATGAAGTTATAGAATAATTACGGCTTAATGGGGTTTTTTTATGCGAGCCGAAATTGAGGCTTTGAAAGCGGATATTACTAAATCTATTAATTTGTTGCGTAAGCGCCTTAATTGGGATGAGGCAACACGCAGATTTGATGAATTAGAAGCACTTAGCCAGACACAGGATTTTTGGGATAATCCGCAAAAAGCACAAGCTTTGATGCGGGAAAAAAACAAGATTCAAATTTCCGTTGATGAAATTACGTCATTGGAACGCGAATTAAACGACAATATCGAACTGGCTGAACTTGCAGATTTAGAAGGTGATGAAGACCTTATAAACGAAGCACAATCCAATCTAGAGAATGCAAAGCAGCACGCCAGCAAAGCAGAAATACAGGCACTTTTGTCTGGTGAAGCGGATGGCAATGATTGCTATATAGAAATCAATGCCGGTGCTGGTGGTACTGAAAGCTGTGATTGGGCATCCATGTTGCTCAGAATGTATTCACGTTGGGCGGCTGCATCGGGATATGATGTTGAATATGTTGATGAGAATGCTGGTGAAGAAGCCGGAATAAAGTCGGCAACATTGCTTATAAAAGGCCTTAATGCGTATGGTTGGTTAAAAACAGAGGCGGGGGTACATCGTTTGGTGCGTATTTCGCCGTTTGATTCTAATGCCCGCCGTCATACCTCATTTGTAAGTGTTTGGGTGTATCCTGTTATTGATGATAATATCGAAGTAGATGTGCAGGAAAAAGATGTCCGGATTGATACATATCGTGCATCGGGTGCAGGTGGGCAGCATATTAATAAAACTGATTCTGCGGTTCGTATTACGCACATTCCAACCGGTATAGTTGCAGCATCACAACAAGACAGGTCGCAACATCGTAACCGTGAGATTGCTTGGAATATGTTAAGGGCACGTCTTTATGAACTTGAATTACAAAAGCGTGAAGCAGCAACCCAAGCAGTTGAAGATAATAAGACAGATATTGGCTGGGGCCACCAAATTCGCTCTTATGTATTACAGCCATATCAAATGGTTAAAGACTTGCGCACTAATGTTGAAACTTCTGATACACAAGGTGTTTTGGATGGTGATTTGGATGCCTTTATGGCTGCTGCGCTTGCACAAAAAGTTGGTCACACCGAAGAATAAAAAAGCCCCCGTAAACTCGGGGGCTTCTATAATGCTGTTTATAGTTTTTTAAACGGCAAATGCTTCTTTTAATTCTTTTGAAATCGCAGCTTCTTCAGTGCTTTCTTTTGCTTCAGTTTCAGTTTCGGTCTCTGCGGCTTCTTTGGTTTCGTCGCTTATTTCAACGGTATTCTCTTCAGCTTTTTTTTCTGCCTTAGCTTTAGTTGCCTTTTTCGCTTTGGGTTTAACATCTTCGCTAGTTGCTTTATCTTCAATTGCTAAAGTTTCTTCAGAAAGTGGGTCTGCAACGCGTTTTGAACGGCCTTCGAACATACCACCTTCTTCGATAATAAGAACGCTGTGGGTTAAATCGCCTTCGATAGCACCATTGCCAGCAAGCATGATAGTACGTGCGGTTACATTGCCAGTAATTTTGCCGCGAACAGTTGCTGTTTCAGCAACAACATTACCGGAAACAATTCCTTCTTTACCCAAAGTAAAAAGTCCGCAGCGGATATCGCCTTCAACAGCACCTTCAACCACAAGATCGCTGCCAGAAATAATTGAACCAAGTATTTTTACATCACTGGCAATTACCGAGGTTGGTTTTTTAACAACGACCGGTGCAGGAGTAGCCTCAGGAGTTGGCATCTCAACAATAGTTGCTTTTTCTTTTTTGCGTCCCCACATATTTAGACCTTTCGATTTTAAAACCTGTGCTTCCCAAAATTTGATAATTTAGGCAAGCTAAAAATAAAAATTTTCGGATTAATGCAGATTAAATCTCTTTAACTGCCTTTAAAACTTCCTGAACGTGCCCAGTAACTTTAACTTTGCGCCAAATTTGGGCAATTTTAAGGTTCTCATCTAATAAAAATGTTGAACGTTCAGTACCCATATATTTTTTACCGTACATAGATTTTTCAACCCAAACGCCATATTCAGTTTGAACCTTTGTATCTTCATCAGAAGCCAGAACCACTTGTAAGTTATGTTTGGCTTTGAATTTATCGTGGCTTTTAACGCTATCTTTGGATATTCCTACAACAACAGTGTTTAATTTTTCAAACTCTGCAGCGTTTTCAGTAAATTGGATGGCCTCTGATGTGCAGCCAGAGGTGTCATCTTTTGGGTAAAAATATACAACAACTTTTTTCCCATTTTGCAGTGCTAAATCAAAATCAACGCCGTTATCAGCAGGAAGTTTGAATGTTGGTGCGGTATCGCCGATATTAAGTGTCATTTATTGCTCCCGTAATTTTTTGGTATCATTTTTTCTTGACAATAATGTGTTTCTTTTTGCTTGAAGACAGTTTTACACTGGCTTTACCCTCGAATATGGCAGCAGCAGGCGAAGTTACATCGCTAATTTTAATATCATCGATGCTTACGCTATTGTTTGCTGCGGCTTTCTTAGCTTCGGAATTTGACGCAAATAGCCCAGCTTTAACGAATAATGCCGCGATGCTTAGTTCACCGTCAATTTCAAGTTCAACAGTTGGAAGCCCTGATGCATCACCACCTTGTGACGTAAATTGCGCTTGTGCAGCTTGTAACGCGCTATTAGCTGCATCGCGTCCATGAAGGAGTGCGGTAATCTCATTCGCCAATATTTTTTTAGCTTCGTTGATTTCTGCGCCTTGTAATTCTTCTAGGCGTTTGATTTCATCAAGCGGTAATTCAGTAAATAAGCGCAATAATTTACCAACGTCAGCATCATCAACATTGCGCCAATATTGCCAAAAATCAAAGCTTGGTAACATATCGCCATCAAGCCACACTGCGCCAGAAACGGTTTTGCCCATTTTTTGCCCCGCAGAGTTCATCAAAAGTGGCTGGGTTACGCCAAATACTTCGCGGTTATCAACACGTCGGCAAAGCTCTACCCCTTGGATAATATTACCCCATTGATCTGAACCGCCCATTTGTAACACGCATCCATAGCGTCTTGATAATTCAAGAAAGTCATATGCTTGTAAAAGCATATAGTTGAACTCGAGGAAGGTAATTGGAATTTCATCATCAAGGCGACGTTTTACAATTTCCAACGAAATCATTTTATTGACGGTGAAATGGCGTCCAATTTCTGAAAGCATTTCAAGCCATGAAACTTTTTCAAGCCATTCGATATTGTCAACCATTAAGGCTTTGCCATCTGAAAAATCAATTAATTTATCAAATACTTTTTGAATGCCGCGTTTGTTTTCCTCGATTTTCTCAAGGGTTAAAACTGGGCGTGCTTCATTCTTAAAAGATGGGTCGCCAATACGTGTGGTGCCAGAACCCATCAACGTAATCGGCTTACCGCCACATTGCTGAAATCGGCGTTGAAACATGATTTGTGTTAATGACCCGACGTGAAGGCTTGGCGCAGTACAATCATAACCGATATATCCAACCAGCTCACGCTTGCCTTGTTCTGCCTCAAGCGCAATCTTATCAAGACCTTCAAGGTCGGATGATTGATAATAATGACCGCGTTCCATAATCATATTGATGAAAGCCGATTTTGGCTTGAAATCAGAAATTATGGTGGTGTTTTGCGATGACATTTTAATCAAATACCTCTAATTGGTTGGTTAGTTTAAATTTAGATGTTTGGCATTAACAAAGACAAAGCCTTTTTTAAAGGTCTTTATGGCATAATTAAGGGGAAAAATGTGCAATCTTTCTGGTCGATAGGTTTAATGACGGGAACGGCGCTTGATGGCTATGCAGATGTTGCCATGATAAAAACCGATGGCCATAAAGTTCTTGAGCTTGGCGAATATGCCCTTGTGCCATATTCAGATGAGAAACGTACAATTTTGGCAGACGCCGTTAAGGCGGCCCTTAAATGGCAATTTAATGGTAACACCCCTGAAATATTTGAATTGGCAACGGAAACTATTACCGAAATTTATGCCAATGCAATCAATACATTATTAAAGCAGGCTAATATGAAATCAACCGACATTGATTATGTTGGTGGTCATGGTTTAACTGTTTTACACATTCCGCCAAAAGATGGTGAAAAGGGGAAAACACTTCAATTGCTAGATGGCGAAAAACTTACAAAACTGACCGGCATAAAAACAGTTTATGATTTTCGAACAAATGACGTGATGCATGGCGGGCAAGGGGCACCACTTGCGCCAATTTACCATGCTGCAATGTTAAAATACGCTCGAATCGATGCTCCTGCTGCGGTTTTAAATTTGGGGGGTGTCGCAAATTTGACCTATTGGGGTGGTGAAACCGATGGTTTTGATGAATTAGCGGCGTTTGATTGTGGCCCTGCTAATGGCCCTATTAATGAGTGGGTGGAACTTCACAATAAAGGCAAATATGACAAAGATGGGGTGTTTGCACGGTCTGGGACGGTTCATCAAAATATAATTGACAAAGTGCTTGCCGATAATTGGTTTATTAAGCCATATCCTAAATCATTGGATCGTTATGATTATAATGCAAATATAGTATCTGGTCTTTCGTTAGAAGATGGATGTGCAACCCTGTCTTCACTAGTTGCACAAGCTATAAACAAAGGGCTTGACCTATTTACAAAGAGACCAACAACACTTGTTGTGGCGGGTGGCGGTCGTAAAAACCCAAAACTCGTTGAAGATATTAAAACTATAACAAAAACCAATATTATTGATGCCGATGAAATTGGGCTTAGGGGGGATGCGGTTGAGGCAGAATGTTTTGCGTTTCTTGCGGTCCGATCTGCTTTGGGGCTTCCTATTTCGTTTCCCGAAACTACTGGTGTTAAAAAACCGCTGTCCGGTGGTGTTATTTCTTCATAAAAACAGCGAATTCAAGCAAAATTATCTAAAGTTTTTGATATAATAGATATAATTTGTTTAGTATTACGCAATAATATAATTACCGGAGGAGTAAATCATGCCGGTTGAATTATTAAAAATATCACCAACAACTGACGCAGATTTATTTGTTGAAGAAGAGATTTCAAGCGATGCGGTAAACATTGAATATGTTGACGCAAAGGTTGCTATGCGCCTTGGGCGCCAAAATCTAAATCAATATGGACAAGTTTTTTATATTGATTTTACACTATTATCAAAAAAACTTGGTGAAAAGTGGCCTCATAAAAGAGAGGCTGTTTTTGAATATGTGAATCAGACATTTTCAAAAAAATTCCAAGCTCCCAATTGGTGTATGGCTGCAAATGAACATGGGGCAATACTTTATATTCCTACTTTGAGCTTAATTGGCTCAGCTGCTGCATGCAAAGAAATATATATACAAACTATGCAGCATTTTATCGGTGCTTTTTGGCCTGAAAATCTGCCCGTTGCTGCGGTCAGTGTGGATTTAGTCGCAAGAATCCAGATGAAGAAGCTAAATTACAATAAGATAAATAAGAAAATTGCGAATAACGATAATTATTTGAATGACGACAAAAAAGAAGAAGCTCCGGCAATAAATGAGGTGACAATTGATAACCGCTTTATAGTCGATTCTTCTTTAGAGCCATTTTATCAAACCAAGAATCAAAAAGTTATTGGTTATCGTTTTGCCCCTCGAATTTTTGAACTTCCACACGGAAAGCAATTATTGTTCAAAGATATGGTCAATCTGCCTACTAATATTAGAGAACAAATTGAATATGCAAATTTTGAGATTGGTTTTCAGAAGTTTTTACGTTTTGGTGGTGACCTAAATCTTATTTATATTCCGTTTTCATTTGCCGTTCTTAATAGCATGGTAACAAAGGGAAAAATTATTCCCGTCCTAAATCACATTAGGGATAGCGAAAATATAAATATAATTCTTGAATTTATGGAATATGAAAACTATCCAGTTTCAAAGGTTTATGAATTGGCGTCAACAATTCGCCCTAGTGTGAAAGCGATTTTTGGCGCAATTCTAACTGGACCAGTTGATAAGCTAAGCGTACCTAATATGCCACAATATAGGTTTGACGCATTTTCATTTGATGGACAGATTTTGGCACGCAATCCAGAGCACCATATAAAATACCTAAAAATTCTAACAAATGTTGTAAAGAATAATAGGGGTATGGTCGTTGTGCGTGGTCTTGATAGTGTATCGCAAATTGAGATTGCGGATAAATTAGGTGCGGTTTTCTCATGTGTCCGCACCTAATTTAATGATTTTATCTTTTTCCAGTTGCCGGCGTTTTACGTGGTAGTGCCATGGTTTTTTCAATATAGGCATCTGCACGATCTTTTAGCAAACCTAATTGATCTCTAAAGAAGTGATCTGCACCAGGAATTTCTTCCCATTCTACAACTTCGCCTTTTTGCGTACGGATTTTTGAAACCGAACGCTCAACATCGAGTGGTGGTGATACAAGATCGTTTGAACCATAGAACATCATGCCAGATGATGGGCAAGGTGCAAGGAATGCCAAATCATAATGATTGCAAGGCGTTGCAACCGCGATAAAGGCATCAATTTCCGGGCGGCGCATCAATAATTGCAATGCGATATAGGCCCCAAAACTATAACCCGCAACCCATGTGAATTTTGCATTTGGGTTAATAGATTGCAACCAATCAAGCATTGCCGCAGCATCAGCAAGTTCACCAATGCCATTATCAAACGAACCCTGAGATTTGCCAACACCACGGAAGTTAAAGCGAAGCGTTGAAAAACCCTTTTCTTTAAATAAGTGGTGCATCATAACGGTAACTCTATCCTGCATCGAGCTAGCCGCACGAGGGTGACCGTGAAGTACAAGTGCAATTGGAGAGCCTTCAATCTCCGACTGGTCATAACGTGCTTCAATACGACCGGATGGTCCGGTTAAAATTAATTCTGCCATTTTTTCTTCCGCAATAAATTTTCACAATAATTCTTGACTTGAGTAGTAGGAAATACTAATTACTTATTTGCTTTAGCACAACAACATGATTAATTTCCAATTTTTTTACATCTGGTGCTTTTTAGCTATTAATGCCAGAGTGATATAAAGGTTTATGTATATGGAGTTATCTACCAAAGGGCGCTATGCTGTTATGGCATTAATTGATCTTGCCTCAAATGGCGGAGAGCATGGCTCTGTTTCACTTGCAGATATTGCTTCGCGCCAATCAATTTCACTTTCTTATCTTGAGCAATTATTTGCCCGTTTGCGCCGCCGTGGAATCGTTGTTGCAAAACGTGGCCCAAATGGTGGATATCGTCTTGCGAAACCTGCTGGTGTTATTGATGTTGCGTCTGTTGTATTTGCAGTGGATGAAACTGTAAAATTTACGGCATGTGACCCCGAAAAAGAAGGTGGTTGTGGCGGTCGCAAGGCGCGCTGTGTTGCGCATGGTCTTTGGGTTGCTATGACGGCACATATTCAAGACTTTATGGCAAGCGTTACTTTAGAAGATATTTTGCAAAATAAATTCGAAAAAGCAGAATTAGGTGAAAAGGCGGCATAAATGCGTATTTACGCCGATTATAACGCCAATGTTCCTATGCGCGAAATTGCAAAACGTGCAATGGTTGAGGCATTGGATTTATATGGTAATCCATCTTCAATCCACCAAGATGGCCAAAAAGTTCGTATGCTTATTGAAAATGCACGACGTAGTGTTAAGTCGGCACTTGGCGTAACTTCGCATGAAGTTATTTTTACGTCAGGTGCAACCGAAGCTGCACAGCTTGCAATTGAAAGTGCAAATCAAATTGGCTTTGAAAATGTTTTCCTTTTCTCGCAAGAACATGACGCAATTTATCAATATGCGCTAACTATGTGGAAAGATGCGCATCTTATTCCATCACTTCCTAATGGACAGATAGATATTGAATGGCTTGAACGTAATTTAGACAATATTGCAAAGCCATTGGTAATTGTGCAGGCTGCAAATAATGAAACCGGCGTCGTATTTCCATTGTCAAAAATATCTGGCCTTGTTCGTAATCATGGTGGCGCATTATTGGTTGATGCAACACAAGCCTTTGGAAAATGTCTACCTGAAGCATTTTCCGGCTATGGTGATTGGACAATTGTTTCATCGCATAAAATAGGCGGACCAATGGGTGCGGGCATTTTAATGCTTGCACCAGGGATTGACGGCTTTAGAGGGCGCGTTGGTGGTGGTCAAGAAAAAGGATTTCGTGCCGGTACACACAATGCGCCAGCGATTATTGGAATGGGTGCTGCGGCACAGGATATAATAGATATAACCGACGAATTAACGCGTGTAAAAGCAATACGTGATATTTTTGAGACGGAACTAAAAAAATCATTTTCCGATGTTGTAATTATTGGTGAAGATACTAATCGTCTTGGAAATACATCTTGTTTTTACATTCCTGGATGGTCGTCTGAATTTTTGGTGATTGCCCTTGATCTTGCTGGGGTATCATTATCATCTGGTTCAGCGTGTTCGTCTGGCTCTGTAAAAGTTTCACGTGTAATTAAAGCAATTGGTCTTGGTGACGAAAATGCAAAATGTGTGGTTCGTGTTTCATTTGGACATAATTCATCGGAAAGTGATGCAACACGCATTGTAGATAAATTGCTTGAAAATTATAATATAATGGTCTCAAAAGCCGCCTAAAGTAAAATTATGACTGACATAAAAATTAAAGACAATATCGACAAAGAAACCGTTCAGGCTGTTAAAGAGCTTGAAGGTGACAAATATAAATATGGTTTTGTAACCGATATTGAATCTGAAACCGCACCAATTGGTTTAAGCGAAGAAGTAATTAAATTTATTTCCGCAAAAAAGAATGAACCTGAATGGATGCTTGAATGGCGACTTAAGGCTTATAAGCGTTGGCTAACCATGGTTGAGCCTGAATGGGCAATGGTTTCATATCCAAAACCAAAGTTTCAAGAATTATATTATTATTCTGCACCAAAGCAAAAACCAGAAATTAACTCACTGGATGAAGTTGATCCAAAACTTTTGGAAACCTATAAAAAACTTGGCATCCCAATCCGTGAACAAGAGGTTCTGGCGGGCGTAAAAGGTGCCGCAAAGGTCGCGGTTGATGCAGTTTTTGATAGTGTGTCTGTTGCCACAACTTTCCGCAAGGAATTGTCACAAGCTGGCGTAATTTTTTGTTCAATTTCCGAGGCAATTCAAGAACATCCAGAGCTTGTGAAACAATATCTTGGTTCGGTTGTTCCGCAATCTGATAATTTTTATGCAACGCTTAATTCGGCGGTATTCTCCGACGGGACATTTGTTTATATCCCAAAAGGCGTGCGTTGCCCCATGGAATTATCAACATATTTCCGTATCAACGCTGCCAATACTGGCCAATTTGAGCGGACATTAATTATTGCCGATGCCGATTCTTATGTTTCATATCTTGAAGGCTGCACTGCGCCGCAACGCGATGAAAATCAGCTTCATGCTGCGGTGGTTGAACTGGTGGCTTTGGATGGTGCAGAAATTCGTTATTCAACCGTGCAGAACTGGTATCCGGGTGATGAGAATGGAAAGGGCGGGATTTATAATTTCGTGACCAAACGTGCCGATTGCCGTGGCAAAAAATCCAAAGTATCATGGACACAGGTTGAAACCGGTTCGGCGGTAACGTGGAAATATCCATCCTGTATTCTTCGTGGTGATGAAAGTGTCGGCGAATTTTATTCAATCGCCGTAACTAATGGTCATCAACAGGCCGACACAGGCACAAAAATGATTCATTTGGGCAAAAATACCTCTTCACGCGTCATTTCCAAAGGCATCGCGGCGGGTGTTTCAAACCAAACCTATCGCGGGCTTGTTTCGGCACATTCCAAGGCAACAAACGCCCGCAACTTTACCCAATGCGATAGTTTGTTAATCGGTGATAAATGCGGCGCGCATACTTTTCCGTATATTGAGGCGGCAAATACAAGCGCGCATTTTGAACATGAAGCCACCACAACAAAACTTGGTGAAGATCAATTATTTTATTGCCGCCAACGGGGTTTATCCGAAGAAAGCGCGACCGCACTTTTGGTAAACGGCTTTGTCCGCGAAGTTATGCAAAAACTCCCGATGGAATTTGCAGTTGAGGCGCAGAAGCTAGTCGCCATAAGCCTTGAGGGGAGTGTGGGGTGATTACAAAGATTGCAATTCCAATACCAGTAAGGTGGATTATTTGTTTTTTTCTTTTTATGACAATCATATCTAAAAATGAATATCATATCAGCTTACAATCATTGGATTTTACTGCTTTGATATTTAAGTGTTTATTGTTGATTTGGATAATTCCTAAAACCAATGGAAACGAAATTAGATTATTAAAAGAAAATGGATATCCAACAAAATTCGCTTTTTCTTTATTGATTTCCGGTCTGTTATGGTTTTTGCAAGGCATTATTTTAATGTCGGTAATTTTAAATCATATTGCTGGTCGGTAAAAGATATCACAGGATGATAAAATGTTAAAAATTAAAGATTTAAAAGTAGAAATTGACGGCAAACAAATTACCAATGGGCTATCTTTAGATGTCCCTGCTGGTGAAGTTCATGCAATTATGGGTCCGAATGGTGCTGGTAAATCAACGCTTTCTAACGCTCTCACGGGGCATCCTGCATATCAAGTGACGGGCGGTACTGCCGAATTAAATGGTAAAAATATCCTTGCACTTGAACCAGAAGAGCGTGCCGCAGAAGGCTTGTTTTTGTCATTCCAATACCCGCTTGAAATCCCAGGTGTGCCGACCTTAACTTTCCTTAGAACCGCACTTAATGAACAGCGCAAATATCGCGGTGAAGATGAATTATCGGTTCCGCAATTTATGAAAGCTGCCAAAGAGGCCGCAAAACGCTTAAAAATTGAAGATGAGATGCTAAAACGTCCGCTTAATGTCGGTTTTAGCGGTGGCGAGAAAAAACGTATGGAAATTTTCCAAATGGCAATGCTTGAACCTAAATTCATGATACTTGATGAAACCGATTCAGGGCTTGATATTGATGCCCTGCGGATTGTTTCTGATGGTGTGAATTACATGCGCGCGCCAAATCGCGGTATGTTGGTCATTACACACTATCAACGCCTTCTAGATTATATCAAGCCTGATAAGGTTCACGTTTTGGTTGATGGTAAAATTGTCGATACGGGCGGGCCGGAATTGGCGCTTGAATTAGAAAAAAATGGTTATGATAAATATGAGGCATTAGTCTCATGAGCGATATTGCAATATTAAACGAGCTTACAAAAACCGAATGGGGTAAAAAAGCCCGTGAATATATCGAAAAAAATGGGTTGCCTAATAAACGTGTAGAGTTTTTTCACTACACTGATTTGGCGCGGGCTTTGTCAGATAAAATTGAAAGCCCATCCGGTGAAGTTCGTAGCGCAAACCTATCTGCCGATATTATTATTCATGCCACACAATTTGGTGAAATTGTTTCTGGTGCGTCAAAAGATTTGCAAATCGATAGCGTAAGCAAAATTTCGGGTTATGATGAAGATGTAACCACAATTTTGGTGCAGGGTCTTTCTAAATCATCGCAGCGCATCACGCTTAAAGCCGGCAAAAAGGCACGCATAGCCATTCAACGTGGTGCAGGTTCGCGCACGGCGATGCATATAATTGTTGAAAATGGCGCGCATCTTGAAATTATTGAAGAGCAGGGTGCCGATGCGGGGCTTTCTTCGGGCTTAATGTTTGCTGAGATTGGCGAAAATGCGTCTTTAAGACGGATTATGTATGCTGATACATTTGGGGCAAAAGATATTAGGAAGTCTATTGTAAATGTTGCCAAAGGTGGTGAGTTTGCAGGATTTTCCCTTATGCGCGGTGGTGAGTTGTCACGCATTGAAACCGATGTTCATTTATTAGGTGAGGGGGCGAAATGCAATTTCAATGCCGCCTATCTTTTGAAAAATGCGCATAATGACATTACAACAACCGTTTATCACCATGCCCCAAATTGCGAAACCAAAGAAATGGTACGTGGTATTGTTGGCGAAGGCGGCAATGCAGTTTTCCAAGGTAAAATTCAGGTTGAGCGTAACGCCCAAAAAACCAGTGCGGTTATGGAGCATCGCGGAATTATGCTTGAAGATGGTGGCAAGATTAACGCCAAACCAAGTCTTGAAATTTATGCTGATGATGTGGAATGTTCACACGCCAATACAATTGGTGCATTGGATGAAAGCGCATTATTCTACATGCAGGCACGTGGTATAAGCCAAAAATCGGCCAAAATTCTTTTAATTAAAGCATTCTTGTCGCAGGTTTTTGATGATTTGCAATATGACGATATACGTGAATACGCAATTTCACGGATTGAAAACCGCCTTGATGAGATCGTTGGCTAATGACATTTGATGTAAACCAAATACGCTCCCAATTTCCAATCCTTTCACGTCAAGTGAATGGAAAACCATTGGTTTATTTGGATAGTGGCGCATCGGCACAAAAACCTGATTGCGTTATTAATGCCATGAGTGATTTTATGAGCACTTCATATGCGAACGTGCATCGTGGTTTACATACTTTATCCAATGAAGCCACCAATGCCTTTGAAGATGCCCGTAAAGCAACTGAAAACTTTATCAATGCCAATGAGGGTGAAGTAGTTTTCACCAAAGGAGCGACCGAGGCGCTTAATCTGCTCGCTTATACATTAGGTCAAAGCCTCGTTCCGGGTGATGAAATTGTAATTACCGAGCTTGAACACCACGCTAATATCGTTCCGTGGCAAATGCTGGCGATGCGAAGTGGCGCTGTGGTTAAATGGGCTAAGATTAATGATGATGGTGCATTAAACCTAGAACATTTCAAATCATTATTGAGCGAGAAAACAAAAATTGTTTCTTTTGCACATATTTCAAATGTTTTGGGTACACGATTACCAATCAAAGAAATGGCAAACATGGCGCATGAAATTGGCGCAAAAGTCATTATTGATGGCTCACAAGGGATTGTGCATGAAAAAGTCGATGTAAAAGACATTGATTGCGATTTTTACGTATTTTCATCACACAAGCTTTATGGGCCCAGTGGTATTGGAGTTTTATACGGGAAATTTGCCGAATTAAACAAACTCCCGCCATTTTTGGGTGGTGGTGAAATGATTGAGACCGTAACCCAAGAAGGTGTAACTTTTAACGAGCCACCATTTAGGTTTGAGGCAGGTACACCACCAATTACTGAAGCGGTTGGTTTAAAATCGGCAATTGATTGGATTTCAGCACAAGATCGTGATGCAATCCATGCCCATGAAAAAGAATTATTAATTGCGGCAACTGAGGCAATTAGGAAAAATAACCGTGTTAAAATCCTTGGCGAAACCATTGATAAGGCAGCGATTTTATCATTTGTTGTTGATGGTGTTCATCCCCATGATATTTCCCAAATTTTGGATAAATATGGTGTTGCAATTCGGGCGGGGCATCATTGTGCGCAACCCCTAATGACACGGATGGGGGTTAATGCCTCGGCGCGTGCCAGCTTCGCTGCATATAATACACTTCAAGAGGTGGAAATTTTTGCCAAATCTCTTGAAAAAGCAATTGAATTCCTTACTTGATAGGTAGGATATGTTAAAAGAACAAAAAATATACGATTATGACGACCAAGAAGTGAAAGAACGTATTACTAATGATCTTATTAGTGCGTTCAAGGGGGTTTATGACCCAGAGATTCCGGTTGATATTTATGAACTGGGTCTGATTTACAAGGTCGATATTAATGATGAAGGTCATGTTGAAGTTACCATGACCCTAACTGCACCTGCTTGCCCTGCGGCTGAAATTATTCCGCAACAGGTGGAAGAGGCGGCGTTGACAGTTGATGGGGTTAATTCGGCAACCGCGATTATAACTTTTGATCCGCCATGGACAAAAGACAATATGTCCGATGAAGCCAAACTTATTTTAAATATGTTTTAGTGAGATTATGGAAACAAAAATACGCCAAAAACCAAAACTTGTTACCCTTTCTGATAAAGCGGCAGAAAGGGTGAAGGAAATTATTGCCAATGGCGATAAACCTTATTTGCGTGTTGGGGTTAAAAATGGTGGTTGTGCCGGCATGGAATATACAATGGAATATGCCGAAGCCCCTGAAAAATATGATGAATTGATCGAGGATAAAGGCGTTAAGATAATTATTGCCGCCAATGCAGTTTTATTTTTAATCGGCACCGAAATCGATATTGAAACCAATAAATTCCATTCCAAATTCACCTTCCGCAATCCAAACCAAACCGATGCTTGTGGCTGTGGTGAAAGCGTTACGATTGTTCCTGCGAAGGCATAAATTTGCGCTCATGCGTCAATAACCACTCCTTGCGCCATATTTTTCCTGCATAACCTGTCATAGAGCCATCAGAGCCAATTACACGGTGGCATGGGACAATGATTGCAACCTTGTTTGAGCCATTGGCACGTGCAACGGCACGCACTGCATTGGGGTTTTCAATTGCCTTTGCTTGGGCGGCATAAGAACGTGTTGTGCCAAAAGGAATTGTTTGCAATTGCGCCCAGACAGATTTTTCAAATGGCGTTCCAAATTGCGCAATCGGAATATTGAATATTTGACGTGTACCTTGGAAATATTCGTTTAATTGAATTTCGGTTGTTTCTAATATGGGGTGGTTGCGGAAAACAATTGCGCCAATACGCTTTTTTGTGGTTTCAATTTCTTTAGGAAGTCCTTTACGCTCGGCAAATTCGAGTAGATGTAAGCCTTCATCATCTGCAACCCCAAGCATCGGGCCAATCGGTGTTTCAAGCCATTTGGCGCTTAAGATTCTTTGAAATTTTATACCTTTGGGGCTTGTGCCTATTTGTTTTTTAACGGCTTCCACAAACCCACTTGAAGAATCATATCCTGCATCCAATTGTGCTTCTATTATTTTGCCGCCATTCTCAAGGTCGGAGACTATTGCACCAAGGCGGTGTTCACGTGCAAACTTTAGAAAGGTTGTGCCAAAATCACGTTGGAATGAACGGCGCAAGGTGCTTTCATCAATTCCCAAGACCCTGATTGCATCACTATCCCAGCGTTTTTGCGGATTTTTGTTGAGTTCTTCAATCATTCTTGCTGTAAGCAGCGAAAGTGGCTTTTTGCTCTCTTCTGGTTTGCAGCGTAGACAGGCGCGATATCCTTTATTTTTTGCCTCAATTATTGAGGCTACAAATTCAATATTGCTTTCAAGGGGTTTGCGTGCCGCACATGAAAGTCGGCAAAATATACCGGTGGTTTTTACGCAAACAAATGCCAAACCTTCATACGCATCATCACGGCTCAATAATGCATTATACAGGCTTTGAAAATCGGTTTTTAAAATTTCTTTATTCATGCGGGTAATTTATAGCATGAAAGGCGAAAATCTACCGCAAAACAGGCATTGATTTTTTAATTGTCAGCTAAACGCATAAATTTTTTCATTTTACCTTTTTGGCAACGTGCAAGTTGATTATCATAAATTTCGGCTTGATTTTCAACGCGTTCGGCATAATTTATAAGCCAAGTTTTGCCTTTATATGTTCCGCGTTTATAGCCTGCTGGGCCTTCATGAAATGCCAAATATAGGTTCTTGGCGTCATTTTTTTGAACGCCAGTTTGATTTGATATTCTATCAAGGTACCAGCCTATGAAATCAGCGCTATCTTCATATTTTTTTCGTTTTCCACTACCGCGTGCCTTTTCATAGTCAGCCCACGTTCCATCAAGTGCTTGTGAATACCCATAAGCAGATGAAAGTTTGTTGCCGTTTTTATCAACTGGCTTTGCATCATGCCGAAAAGAGCTTTCATGTTTTATGAATGATAATATTGTTCCAGGTGAAACACCCCAATCATATGCTGCATTAAAGGTTGGTTTTTCCCATTTGTTTTTTTCAGATAAAATTGCACAAGCATCTGCCTGGTTTTTTGGTGGCGCAACATTTGTTGTTACGCATCCCGCAGAAAACATTAATGCCAAAAGCACAAAAGCCGATTTTATCTTTTTCATAATTCCCACCAACTTATTTGGATGTTTGTTGATGATAATAACAAATAATGGATAAAATCGGCTTAAAATGTTGTTTATAAGTTATTTACCTTGTTCCTTAATTAGGAATGACGGTAAGATTCCGAGTGTGATAATCACCGCACTTATTCCTAGTGCCCATTGCGGCGGAAACTTCTCAAGGCCTAATAAATCTGCCGCGAATATTTTGCCACCAATGAATATTAATAGCGCACCCAATGAATATTTAAGATATTCAAATCGATCAATCATTGCAGCCAAGGCAAAATATAATGCCCTTAGGCCGAGTATTGCAAAGATGTTCGATGTAAATACAATGAATGGATCGGTTGTAATGGCGAAAATTGCAGGAATTGAATCAATAGCAAAAATCAGATCGGCAAATTCAACCATTAATAACGCTAGAAATAGGGGGGTGATAAAGGTTTTAATCTTGCCGCCGACATCTTGTGTTACAATGAATTTCTCACCGTGTAATTTATCTGTGATAGGTAGTTTTTTTGTTACCCATTGTAAAAGTTTATTTTCAGATAAATCGCTATGACCGCCTTTGTCCAAGAGCATTTTTATGCCAGTGAAAATCAAGAAAATCGCGAAAATATACAAAACCCACTCATATTTCTCAACTATTGCAGCACCTGCAAATATCATTATCCCACGTAGGATTAATACACCCAAGACTCCTAATAATAATACGCGATGTTGTAAGTGATTAGGTATTGCGAAATATGAAAATATCATGGCAATCACAAAGACGTTATCAATTGCCAATGTCTTTTCAATTATAAAACCAGTTACATATTCAAATGCCTTTGTGCTTCCCATTTGCCAATTTACAAATAGAGAAAATGACAAGCCAATTGCAATATAAAATGACGATAAAAGAAGTGACTTTTTTATTCCAATTGCTTTTTTGTCTCTACTCAATATACCAAGATCAAATGCCAAAAGAACAAATACTATTAAAAGAAATAATGCCCACGAATAAAGTGGGGCACCCATTACCAAAGCGTTCATGAAATCCATGTTGCGTGTCCATAGCTGGAAAATAGTTGCCAAAGCAGCTCCGACATCATGGCTATCCAGCATCACCATCAGAGGGGCCCGGCACTGCAACTTGTTTCCAATATATTTATAGATATTAATGGGTCAATTATCAAAAAATAAAAAAACGATTATGTTATGAAGCCACAAAACTATTTAAAAAGGGCAGGTGATGCAGTTAGAACGAGGTAAGTTGCGCATCACCTGCCGGCGTAATTGTGCCGAGTTTCTAATAGTTTGCCCATATGTAAACATAGATAGGCGTTCAACTTATACCTAACACGGCCTTAAAACACAACCCAAAATAACATATTAAATATTATTTATTTAAAATCTAACAAGGCAATAAAAAAGCCCCAACAAAATGTTGGGGCTTTGATATAAAGTTTAGTACAATGATTACATTTTGTAATACATATCGAATTCAACAGGGTGCGGATGCAGATTAAGTCTGTCACTTTCTTCTTTCTTAAGCTCGATGTATGCATCGATGAAATCATCATCCATAACACCGCCAGCTTTCAAGAAGTCACGGTCTGCATCTAGTGCTGCAAGAGCTTCTGCAAGAGATGCCGCAACAGTTGGAACACCTGCAAGTTCTTCTGGAGGAAGAGAGTACAAGTCTTTATCGAAAGATGCGCCTGGATCGATTTTGTTTACGATACCGTCAAGACCAGCCATCAACAATGCAGTGAAGGTTAGGTACATGTTACCAATTGCGTCTGGGAAGCGTGCTTCAAGACGTTTTGCTTTTGGAGATGCGGTGTGTGGAATACGGATAGAAGCTGAACGGTTACGTGCAGAATAAGCAAGCAACACAGGTGCTTCATAGCCAGGAACCAAGCGCTTATAAGAGTTGGTAGAAGAGTTAGCAAATGCGTTGATTGCTTTTGCGTGTTTGATGATACCACCGATATACCACAAGCATTCTTGAGAAAGATCGGCATATTTATCGCCAGCGAATACAGGCTTGCCATCTTTCCAGATTGATTGGTGAACGTGCATGCCGTTACCGTTTTCTTTGAAGAAAGGTTTAGGCATAAAGGTTGCGGTTTTACCATAAGCAGCCGCAACGTTTTGGATTACGTATTTATAAAGGTTGGTGTTGTCAGCCATTTTAACAAGAGTTTGGAATTTTAAACCAAGTTCGTGTTGTGCTGGAGAAACCTCATGGTGATGTTTTTCAGGGTGAAGACCAAGTTCTTTCATTACTGAAAGCATTTCACCGCGTAGGTCTTGGCAAGAATCAATCGGAGGAAGTGGGAAGTAACCACCTTTAGGGCCAGGACGGTGACCCATGTTGCCACCTTCATATTCTTTATTGGTGTTTGCAGGTAATTCAGTTGAATCAAATGAATAACCAGTGTTGTGTGCGTCGGTTGACCATTTTACATCGTCAAACAAGAAGAATTCAGGTTCTGGGCCAAAATAAATAGCATCACCGATACCAAGAGATTTTGTATATGCTTCTGCTTTTTTCGCCATACCACGAGAGCAACGGTTGTAAGGCTTCAAAGTGCCTGGTTCAAGAACGTCGCAAACGATAGCCAAAGTAGTTTGTTGGAAGAATGGATCAATTGTTACTGAATCTGGGTCTGGCATCATAACCATGTCTGACTCGTTGATTGCTTTCCATCCAGCGATAGATGAACCGTCAAACATTACGCCTTCTTCAAGGGCGTCAACATCAACCATATCTACATCATAGGTGATATGGTGAACTTTACCACGTGTATCCGTGAAGCGGAAATCAACGTATTGGACTTCTTCGTCCTTAATTAATTGCATTACTTTATCAAATTTAGACATCACATTCTCCAACTATAAGTTATTCATCGTGTGAGATAAACAACAACTCCCTATATTGCATCTATATCGCAACCGCGCCGGTCTCACCGGTTCTGATACGAATTACTTCAGCAATATCTGAAACAAAAATCTTTCCATCGCCAATACGCCCAGTGCGTGCTGCCTGGACGATAGCATCTATTGCGGCCTCTGCTTGATCATCATTTACAACCAGTTCAATTTTTAACTTTGGAAGGAAATCAACAACATATTCCGCGCCACGATATAATTCCGTATGACCTTTTTGACGTCCAAAGCCCTTAGCTTCGATTATTGTCATACCTTGTAACCCTAGTTCCTGAAGCGCTTCTTTGACTTCATCAAGCTTGAATGGCTTGATTATTGCTTCAATCTTTTTCATTCATTTCCCCTTAAACGAGTCAAATATTTAGGTCGTTCTTAGTGGCACATAAGTCAAAAAAACGCCATATCAATCTTTGTTAGTTGGTAGTAGCAACGCATTCTTTTTACTATTCGTTAAAAGGAAAATGTTGCTAGCTTATTACAGATGATTAAAAATAATGCACATGATGCATAAAAAAGCATCATATTGGATAATTGTATATGTCAAATAGATTGCAGATAATAGTGAAAGTAATTTTAAATATAGAACCAATATTCAAATTCTGCAGTAATATATATTTTTGTTCATCTTTGGTTTAAGTTGCACTTGTTAATAGCTGATGAGGTTAGGAATCCAACCCCGTCCCTCGTGATTCTTAGCTAATCGGAGTTTTCCGTGACCCTGACTTGTCAGGGTCTTTTTTTTTGCCTTTTTTACTTTAGTTGCAGGCGCATTTGCATGGGTGCAATGCGTAATTCGTTGTCACTCATTTTTGCATGGGTGTAATGCGATAAAGTGTATAAAATCAAGCTGTTATTAGACTAAGGAATTATATTTATCCGTAATTCTTATGATAAGCTTTATGCAACAAAAATCATAAAACTGTTCCGTGTAATTGTTTGAAAAATACTATCTGCAAATGCAAATTGCAGAGCATGATTTCTTTTGTCCAAGAAGCTATTGGCAAATTATACACAATTCATGGAAGGCCTAGAGGACAAAATGAATAAAGTATATAAAGATGCGCTTTCTGCACTAGAAGGGTTAACCAAAGATGGCATTACTATAATGTCTGGTGGTTTCGGACTTTGTGGAATTCCTGAAAATTCTATTGCTGCATTAAATAAACTAGGTGTGCAAAATTTAAACATTATTGCCAATACATGTGGCGTTGACGGTTTTGGTCTAGGAATTCTTGTTGATGCAAAGCAAGTAAAACATGTAACAACTTCTTATATGGGTGAAAATAAAGAATTTGGTCGCCAATATCTTGCTGGTGAAATTGAAGTTGAATTTACACCACAGGGCACATTAGCAGAGCGGATTAGGGCAGGTGGGGCCGGTATTCCTGCTTTTTATACTAAGACAGGTGTTGGAACAGTTGTTGCTGAAGGCAAAGAGCATAAAATCTTCAATGGTGAAACCTATATATTAGAGCGTGCTCTTCGAGCTGATATCGCTATCATCAAAGCTTGGAAAGCTGATGAAGAAGGCAACTTGGTTTACCGCAAAACGACCCAGAATTTTAATCCACAAATGGCAACCGCCGCGACAATTACAATTGCAGAAGTTGAAGAGATTGTTCCATGTGGAGAAATCGACCCTGATCATATTCATACCCCAGGAATATATGTTGATAGAATATTTAAGGGCAGTTTTGAAAAACGTATCGAAAAACGAACTTTCCGTAAAAGGGAAGCAATAACAGAAATTGCATAGAGGACTTTCAGATGGCTTGGACTAGAGAACAAATCGCGGCGCGCGCAGCAAAAGAATTACGTGAAGGCTTTTATGCAAACCTTGGGATTGGTTTGCCGACTCATGTTGCAAATTATATTCCCGAAGGCATGAAAGTAATATTGCATTCAGAAAATGGAATGCTTGGAATGGGCCCATTTCCATATGAGGACGAGATAGACCCAGATTTAACCAATGCCGGTAAGCAAACCATTTCTGAATTACCATATTCGTCATATTTTTCATCTGCCGAAAGCTTTAATATTGTTCGTGGCGGACACCTTGATTTGACAATCTTGGGCGGCATGGAAGTTTCACAACATGGCGATCTAGCGAATTGGATGGTGCCTGGCAAAATGGCAAAAGGCATGGGCGGCGCGATGGATTTGGTTGCAGGCGTAAAAAGATGCGTCGTTGTTATGGAGCATATTAACAAAGATGGTGAACCAAAGCTTGTTAAAAAATGCTCGCTGCCGCTAACTGGGATGCGCGTTATTGATATGGTTATCACTTCACACGGTGTTTTTGAAATTGACAAACATGGCAATGGCCCAATGCGCCTTATTGAGCTTGCAAAAGGCGTTACGCTTGAGGATATTCGTGCACATACGGATGCCGATTACATTGTGGCATTAAAAGAAGAAAAAGTTGCAGCATAGTTCATGGAACGAGGGCAGGAAATAAAAAGGGCGCCTCTTTGAGGCGCCCTTAAGTTTTATAATTCTTCAAGTTCAGCTTCTCTTTTATACTTCAAAATTTTTGAAATTATTGATGAAGGTTTTCCACCTTCATCAATGAATTTTATAGCCGCCGTGCTTACTTTCCCACGTAATTTATCGTGAGGGTCATTTGAGAATGCTTTTAATAAGTCTTTGGCATCATCGAACTTTTTGGTGCTAATCAACATAAACACTGCATTAAAAGCGTAATCTGTTACCGAAGGGGATATTAGATATGCCTCCACGGCGGCATTAACATATGCTTCTTCTGGGTTTGAGATTCCTGTTGGTGCGGTCTGTGATAAATAATATAAGGTTCGAGCGTTATTTGGGTCTAATTGATAGGCCTTATATAGATTTTTTCTTGCTTCCTTTAAATTTTCTATATGTTCATTGTTATCATCATAATCTTTTTTCAAATATGCTTCGCCAATTCGTGAATAATATTCTGGGTTATCGGGGGATGTAACCAATACCGATTTGTAAAATTCAATTGCCTTGCCAGCATCACCAGCAATTGCTTCTGACCGCGCTAAATATTCATTAGCAAAGCTGGAATCTTTTATATTATTTGCTTCATTTTCGATTTTGGTTATTAATTCTCTTGACTCATTGTATGATGGATGAACTCTCAATGCGGCATCAAGCAAAATTAGATTGTTTAGAGATTTAGGGTATTTGAATACATCTACCTTTATATCTTTTTGAACTTCCCTAAATTTATAGATTGTAGCTTTGAAATTATACAAATACTTACTCAATATTTTGTCTAAATCTTTAACTTTTATAGAGAACACATCTTCAAAAGCTTCAACCTCATCATGTCCTTCTTTGATTTTTACAAAGTATTCAGGCATTTTAGACCTAAGTACAGGATCCGACATAAGGTAATGTGTTAGTATCCATGATTGTGCATAAAACATGCTCTCATATTCGCTATCGTCTTTTTTGCTACTGTTTTTGTCACGCAATATGTCTTCATATTTAATTTTTGAGAAGTTCAATAAAGTATAAATTCGTTCATTGGAGCCATAGCCAACAAGCGCATTTTCATTTGTTATTCGTGTCGTTGAATAATATTCTGCAAAACCCTCTATATACCATCTAGGATATGCGAACCCCGAAGTTATTTGCATTAAAAGGTGCGTATATTCGTGGAACAATACAACCTGATTTTCATTTTCATCTAGGTGTTTTGCATCTTTATAATTTTGTAAAACGCCACCAAATGCGAGCGAAAATGCAAATACACCATCAATTGAGCTGTTGGCAAAGCCACCAAGATTTTTAGGATGATTGGGCCAAACTTTGTCCAGGTCAGAATCTTTTTTCAAAAGATATACATTAAGTTTAGGGTTTTCTAGCTCGCGAATTTCTTTTTCTTGATAAAAGTTCACCAAAAGAAAGCGAAATTTCTCTAAATTTTGTGCATAGGCAATTGTTTCTTTTTCGCTCCAATTGCTCATAATTATAAAGTTTTTCGTTTCAGCTTTGAGCCATTCATCAGCAATTGCGTTACTAGAAAATAGACAAGCGATTATTAAAGTTATTAGTCTGAAATATAATTTTAACATCGATGCCCCATTTCAATGCCTAAACTTTTATCACAGTAACAGTTACTTAAGATGGGGCGTTGGTCAAGATGGATTCTATTTATAGCTGTAATAATTTTACATATTTCTAACTTCTTATTTTATTCCATTTGACTGGGTCTATTTTTTGATTGTTAAGATGTTTTATCATGAAACAAATTGGTAATTATCTGATGTACGGATTTGGTAAGCATTAACCGTTTAATATAAATGATAAAAAATAGTCGCAAAACTATTGGATAAATTTTCAAATGCTTTTAATTCTTAATTGTTAGGTGTGGCGTGTCTATGTAATATCTATGGTTTAATGCATTTGAAACATAATCAGAGTTTGTTTGCCACGGCAATTATTTGGTTTACCGCATTAAAAATTATGTATTATCGCCTGTGATTCGCAGAGTTATAAATAAAACTCGATATTGAAACGATAAAAATGACAGATAATTCAGACTTAATTGAACCTACTGAAGGCGGAAAAATAATTAATGAACCATTTGATAGGGCTTTAGAAAGCCGTTATTTGGTTTATGCGCTTTCAACAATCACTTCGCGTGCTTTGCCCGATGTCCGTGACGGACTGAAACCGGTTCAAAGACGTATTGTTCATGCGATGGGTGAATTGGGTCTTGATAGTGATGCACGTTTTAAAAAATGTGCGAAAATTGTCGGCGACGTTATGGGTAAATTTCACCCACACGGCGATAGCGCAATTTATGACACAATGGTGCGTTTAGCGCAGGACTTTTCGGTGCGTTATCGTCTTGTCGATGGTCAAGGAAATTTTGGCAATATTGATGGTGATAGTGCAGCAGCATATCGTTATACCGAAGCGCGTCTTACAAATACCGGCACTTTGTTGCTTGAAGGTATCAATGAGGACTGTGTAAATTTCCGTGAAACTTATTCTGGCGAAGATCTTGAACCGGTTGTTTTACCCGCATCTTTTCCAAATCTATTGGCAAATGGCGCAATGGGTATTGCGGTTGGTATGGCAACGTCAATCCCTCCACATAATGCGATAGAGCTTATCGACGCTTGTCTTGCATTGGTTGACGACCATGATTTAAGCACAGAAGCAATTATGGATTATATTCCCGGTCCCGACTTCCCAACCGGTGGCGTTATTGTTGAGCCTAAAGAGAACATTCTTAATGCCTATGAAACAGGTAAAGGTTCTATTCGTGTGCGCTCTAAATGGCATGTTGAAGACATGGGGCGTGGTCAATGGCAAATTATTGTTACCGAACCACCATTTCAGGTTCAAAAATCGCGTTTGATTGAAAAACTTGCCGAATTGATTGAGAATAAACGTGCTCCTTTATTAGCAGATGTACGTGATGAAAGCGCGGAAGACATTCGTATTGTTCTTGAACCAAAGTCAAAAACTGTAACACCTGAACATTTGATGGAAAGTCTTTTCAAATTATCTGATTTGGAAAACCGTTTTTCAGTCAACCTTAACGTAATTGATGCGAACGGTATCCCTCGTGTGATGGGGGTAAAAGAATGCCTGTTTTCATTCATAACATTTAAAAAAGAACTTGTTGTCAGGCGTGCTAATTGGCGTCGTGGTAAAATTGAAGCGCGCTTAGAAATTTTGGCTGCATTATTGATTGCGTATCTTAATTTAGACGAAGTCATACGTATTATTCGTGAAGAAGATGATGCTAAAGCCGTTTTGATGGCAACGTTTAACTTGAATGATGTCCAAGCTAATGCAATTCTTGATACTCGTTTACGTAATTTGCGTAAACTTGAAGAAATGGCAATTAAAACTGAAGATGCTAACCTTAAAAAAGAGCTTGACGAATTAAATAAATTGCTGGCTTCAGAGAAATTGCAATGGCGCAAAGTTTATAACGAGCTGGAAAAAACAAGAGAAATTTTTGCAAAAGATACAATAAGTGCAAAACGTAGAACTAGTTTTGCGGACGCACCAGATCCATCAACTGCGATTTCTATTGAGGCGTTCATTACAAAAGAACCAATCACGGTTGTGCTTTCTAAACGTGGTTGGATAAGAGCGTTAAAAGGAAAAATTGAGGATTTATCATCGGTTAAATTCAAAGATGATGATGATTTATCGCTGTCACTTCAATGTTATACAACTGATAAAATCGTGCTGTTTGCAACAGACGGTAGGGCGTTCACACTTCAAGGTGATAAATTACCATCCGGACGCGGATTAGGAGAACCAATACGTTTATCTATCGAACTTGGTGAAGAATACGACATATTGGATATGTTTGTGCCAGAAGATGGAAAGAAAAGATTGGTTGCATCATCAAAGGGTTACGGTTTTGTTATTGATGAAAATGAATTTCTAAGCCAAAAACGTGGTGGTAAAACCATTCTTTCAACTGGTGACAATCAAAAGGCCGCTGTTACCAAAGTCATCAAAGGCAACTTCCTTGGTGTTATTGGTGAAAATCGCAAACTATTGATTTTCAATTCTGAAGAGCTTCCTGTTATGTCTCGTGGCAAGGGGGTTAAATTACAATCGTATCGTGATGGCGGGATATTGGACGCTATTAGTTTTAAAGGCGAAGACGGTTTAGTATGGATTGATAGTTCCGGTCGAAATCGTGAGATGCCGGAATGGCGTGATTATGTTGGAAAGCGCGCGTCGGTTGGTCGCATGGTACCTCGCGGGTTTAGTAAAACTGGAAAATTTAGCTGAAAAACAATGAATTAGTGCGTGTTTATACATTAAATTCATGCTTTAAGGTACGAAATCATAAGTTTTAGTATCTTGTGAGTAACCCTTTCGAAACTTTTTTATTATTAGATGTCCATGGGGAATGGGTCGTTTTTATTAATGAAAAAGATTTTATACGCTGAAGATAATACTGGTATGCGAAAGATGGTGTCCCATTTTCTTGAGGCTACCGGTTTTGATATCGTGGCCTGTGAAGATGGCGATGAAGCGATAGAATTTGCCAAACAAGAACTCTTTGACGTGATTATCCTTGATGTAACAATGGAACGTATTGATGGTACGGTGGCGGCGAAAAAGATACGTGCCTTGGATAATGCGAACTCTAAAATTCCAATACTTGGATTAACTGCACGTAGTGAACAACATGAAGTTTTAGCATGTCTTGATGCTGGTATGGACGTTGTTCTTAATAAACCGGTTGATCTTGAAGAATTGGTCAATACGATAATGGATGTGAACCATGTCGAAATTGATAATTCAAAAAATTCTGATTATATTGATAAAGAGCCATTGATTGTAGATGTTGCCGTATTGATGAGTTATCGCGATAATGCTGGAAATGAAGCAGTGAGCGGCGTATTGCGTGATTTTTCAAAACAATGGCCAATTAAAATTGCAGAATTGCTACTAAGCTTAACAATCAATCATACCGATAGCTTTATTCGAGCCGCAGAAGAACTTGCCGCAATTTCTGCCGCGATAGGTGCTGGTAAATTGCTTAAATATTCTTCATTGGCATCAGCGGCAACGGATGATGATGAGCGCTCAAGCATTTTGTTGAACATAATAAATTCTTGTAAAGAAGTTCAGGAAATAATCGATAAATTAAATGACGATTACTTCTTTTTAGCTGCTTGATTTTTATCTTCTAGAACCCTAGCGGCTAGATCATTTTTAAGATTATCATAAAATAAATTATAAGAGCTAACTTTGTAAAAGCTTCCCAGTTCAAAAACAGGGGGTGATAAAGCTGCTGGTCTTAGGCTATCAACCAATAGCAGGCCGTCTTTACAATTTGCACCTGTTGCCGCGGGTAAAAGAGCTGGGTCAGTTCCTTCTTCTAATTTTGAAGCAGCAACGGCACCGCTATTAAGTTTCTCTTCAGCATCAGCATTACTGCCGCCATTTAAAGGGTTAACGCATATTACAGCAGCTTTTCCACGTTTATAATATCCATTATTTTTATCATAAACTGGTGAATATTTACGGGCCAGATATATCTTTCTATTGTTGTTCTCACTCACTGACAAAAAGTTTACTAGGCATTTTGTTTCTTTTAGTTCTTTACAAGGTGGAATGACGCCTAAAAGGCTTTTACCTTCTTCTTGTTTTATAAGATCTGTTGGGATTGCTTGATCAATTAAATATACGGCAATTATATCTTCTTTTAGTTCAGGTGGTTGCTGTTGCATAAGGCGCAATAAATGTAATGCACCCTGATTCATGCCAACAATAATAATTTTTTGCCCTGGGGCCTTATGTTGTAAAAAGGTTTTAAATGCAGTTTCTATATCATTATATGCAAGGTTTAATGCCTCTTTGGCATCCTCATTAAAGCTAAGATTTGAGTATAAAGTTGCCTGTCGGTAATGCGGAAGCCAAACTTGTGTTCCATCCATGAAAGGTGCAACATGATTAGGAATAACAATTTCATCAATAATTTGTCGCGCTTCGGGTTGGTTAATATCTGCGTTCCAACCTTTTGAGCCATCATAATAGGTTACGGGGTGAGCGAAGAATACAGCAGGTTTCGAAGCATCAATGATTTGCGGACGCAAAACCCATGCCGAAGCATCATTGTAATTAGGAGTTGAAGGTTCTTGTGCAACTTGAAAGGGGATTGACGGTTTAATTATTGCCTTAAAAATATTATTTCTAAAGAAGAAAACCAATAATCCACTTATTATAGTTGTTACCGCTAGTGCCACCAAAAGCAGTTTTTGCCACTTTGGCATAAGCGGTTTTGTGTTTTTGGTTACATCTATTGCAACTTGCGGCATACTGAACTTTTATACCTTCATTACATTAAATCAATAAGATAATCCGTTATTACGCAATATTTTCCCTTCATATGCTAATAAATCTTAGCCTAAAGCATGAATTGACCATAAAATAACTTGCAATAATGAAGGCGTGATTGTAACCAAATTATCATAAAAAAACGCCGATAATAATTAAACAATTCTACTTATTCAGTTTAAAACTGGGGAATCTTATATGAAAACTATCATTGAAACTTTAAAAGAAAAACGCGATCAGGCATGGTTGGGTGGCGGTCAAAAGCGTATTGATGCGCAGCACGCAAGAGGAAAACTTACTGCTCGTGAGCGTCTTGAAATTTTATTAGACGAGGGTTCTTTTGAAGAATACGACATTTATGTTGAACATCGTTGTAATGAATTTGGTATGTCTGAAAAGAAAATCGCAGGCGATGGCGTTGTAACCGGACACGGTACAATAAATGGTCGTTTGGTTTATGTTTTCTCAAAAGATTTTACGGTTTTTGGTGGCTCTCTATCTCGTTCTCACGCCGAAAAAATTGTAAAAGTTCAACAAATGGCGGTTAAAAATGGCGCGCCAATTATTGGATTGTTTGATGCGGGCGGCGCACGTATTCAAGAAGGTGTTGAATCACTTGCTGGTTATGCCGATATTTTCTTGCAGAATGTTTTGGCTTCAGGCGTTGTGCCGCAAATTTCTGTAATCATGGGACCTTGTGCGGGTGGTGACGTTTATTCACCAGCCATGACTGACTTTATCTTTATGGTAAAAGATACTTCTAACATGTTTGTTACTGGCCCTGACGTTGTTAAAACCGTGACCAACGAAGTTGTAACGGCTGAGGAATTGGGCGGCGCACGTGTGCATTGTCAAAAATCAGGTGTTGCCGATGGTGCATTTGAAAATGATTTTGAAGCATTGTTGCAAATGCGTCGTTTGATTGATTTCATTCCATCAAATAACACTGAAAAAGCACCGGTTCGTGCAGGTGTTGTTGTTAAGAATGAGCCTGATTATTCTCTTGATAATCTGGTTCCAAGCAATCCTAACCAGCCTTATGATATTGTTGAGCTAATTGAAAAAACAGTAGATGACGGCGATTTTATGCAAATTTCTCAAGATTTCGCAAAAAATATTGTTGTTGGTTTCGGACGTATCGAAGGGCAGACAGTTGGCGTTGTTGCGAACCAACCAATGAGCCTTGCCGGCGTTCTTGATAGTGATTCTTCACGTAAAGCGGCACGTTTTGTGCGTTTCTGCGATTGTTATAATATTCCAATTGTTACCTTTGTTGACGTTCCTGGATTTATGCCTGGCACTAAACAGGAATATGGTGGTTTGATAAAACATGGTGCAAAACTTTTGTTTGCTTATGCCGAAGCAACCGTTCCAAAGGTAACTTTGATCACACGTAAAGCATATGGTGGTGCTTATGATGTTATGTCATCAAAACACCTTCGTGGTGATGTAAACTATGCGTGGCCGACCGCGGAAATTGCGGTCATGGGCGCAAAGGGTGCGGTGGAAATTATCTTCCGTCAAGATATTGGTGACGCTGCAAAGATTCAGGAACGTACAGATGAATATCAAAAGCGTTTTGCGAACCCATTTGTTGCGGCATCGCTTGGTTTTATTGATGATGTTATCATGCCGCATTCAACACGTTTCAGGATTGCTCAATCGCTAAGAACTCTGGCTAAAAAGAAACTAAGCAATCCTTGGAAAAAGCACGATAACATTCCACTATAATGCAAAAGTCCCGCACTGCGGGGCTTTTTAATGGTTTAAAATGTTTAGCTTGCAAATTTTAACATTACAGTTTCAAGATTTTTTTTATCTGTAACTTCGCTGATTTCAAATTTTGCTTCTGCCATTGCTGCCTCATCGCTAACACCAATGTCAAATGCAGATGATTCAAGTACAGCGCAAATGCGCTGCCCAGCATTAAATGCGGTAATTTTATCTGAAAATGGCAATATTATTGCAAATCGATTAAGTGTAATCCGTGCAGCAGTGTCTTCGGTACGAACCAATCTGGCAATCATTGAACCAATCTGATTAATAACGCTAAGGCGTTTATCATCAGGAATTTCAAGGTTTGGATTATGTTGTGGCGCAACATGAATTGTGATTTCAATTATGCAAACTTGTTCTTTAAAATTAATGGCTTCGTTGATAAGCGCATTTAAATGGCTTTTGAAGAAGGCGAAATTATAAAGCCCTGATGCGCGATCAATTGCCTTGTCTGACTTGGCAAGGCGGAAAGCCATCTTAAGGGCGTCTCTACGACGCTTTTCATCAATATGTGTCATTAAGCGAATGATGGAATTTTCTTCCGAGACGCCAATAAAATCAACATCAGTCGCGCCTTTTAGTATCGCATCTTCAAAATTACCAAAGTCGCTGTTAACGAGCAAAAGGCAAGGGATATGGAAAAGGCGTGAATTGCGCCGTAGTGCAGAGCAGAAGCTAATGGCGCCGGCTTTGTCATCATGGGCAAAAACTATTACCGCATCAAACCCGCCATTATGCAAATATTCAAAAGCGCTAAATGAAGAAAAGGCGGCAACGCATAATATGCCAAGGTGGTCTAAAATTGCGGTTATCCGCATATTATCCGGGCCAGGTGCCCCGTAAATAAGTATTTTAGGCGGAATTTGATGTGCGTTATATGATGGTTTTGCCTGCGCACCAAATTGTGCAAGTGTATTAAATCTTGTCATTGCCTCGCGTGACATTGCTGCAATCCGTGACGCAGATTCAAGGCGAGCCTTTATATAAGAAAGCGGTGTTTCTTCGTTTAAAAGGCCATCAAATTTAAAGATTTCATATTGATTTAGGCTAGCGTTGGGTTCTGTCCAACCATAGATTTGTAAATGCTTTTGTGATTTAATATTTCGCAATTCTTCGAGTAGAATCTGCGCTTCGGCTATATCAACATTACGCAAATCAATAATAATCGCTCTGTTAACAGGTACATCTTCTATCTTATCGGTAGTAGTAAATCCCGCTTTGGCGACAGTTTGAAAAATGTCATCTGCGCCAATAATTAAAATAACAGGTCTACTCATGTATTAAATACCTAAAAACCACTTAATTGTAAAACAAGGTATAGTAGTTGTAAATGTAAATTACTTACAAAGTGTTTCGCCATTACCTAACGTAACAGTAAAAAGTAATTTATTGCAGTTTTTTTATGAAATTTCCTTAAAAACGGGATAAAAATTGTTTCCTAATTAAGATAATTGCGCTAACTCGCAATTATGGAAAACGTTGAATATTCTACTGCTTGCTCGCGGGCTTATGCGCAGGGTCGTAAGCCTTCTTTTCAGGATATTATCCTTACGCTGTCTGATTATTGGGCGCGTCAGGGTTGTGTGATTTTACAACCATATGATACCGAGGTTGGGGCAGGGACATTGCATCCCGCAACCACTTTGCGTGCGCTTGGTGAAAAGCCATGGAAGGCAGCCTATGTGCAACCTTCTCGTCGTCCTAAGGATGCGCGTTATGGTGAAAATCCAAACCGTTTGGGCCATTATTACCAATATCAAGTAATTCTAAAGCCAAACCCACCAAATCTACAAGAATTATATCTTAATTCACTTTATGAAATTGGTATTGATCCAAAACTTCATGATATTCGCTTTGTTGAAGATGATTGGGAAAACCCAACCGTTGGCGCATGGGGCCTTGGCTGGGAAGTGTGGTGCGACGGCATGGAAGTATCACAATTCACATATTTCCAACAAGTTGGTGGTTTCGACTGTAAGCCTGTTTCTGGCGAATTAACCTATGGTCTTGAGCGTTTGACAATGTATGTCCAAGGTGTCGAAAATGTTTATGACATTGATTTCAACGGCAATGGCGTAACTTATGGTGACGTGTTCCACGAAAACGAAGTAGAGCAATCAAAATTTAATTTTGAATATTCCAAAGTTGAAATTCTTGAACAATGGTTCAAAGACGCCGAAACCCAATGCAATATCCTTCTTGAGGCAAAATTACCGCTTCCAGCATTTGATTGGGCGTTAAAGGCATCGCATTTATTTAACTTGATGGATGCGCGTGGCGTCGTTAGCCCGACCGAACGACAAAGCTTTATTGCCCGCGTGCGCGACCTTGCCAAAGGTTCTGCTGCCGCATGGATGGAAAAACAAGAAGAATTAAAGGCGGGTGAGAAGTAATGAGCCAGTTTTTATTAGAAATATTTTCAGAAGAAATTCCTGCGCGTTTCCAAAAACGTGCGTCAGAAGATTTGGCGAAAATGGTCAAAGATGGCCTTGAAAAAGCTGGTGTGACCGTTGGCGAAATTACCAATTTTGTTGCGCCACGACGTCTTGGTCTTTGTATTGAAAATCTACCAAATGAAACTCCAGATGTTAAAGAAGAAAAAAAGGGGCCAAAAGTCGGTGCGCCACAGCCTGCAATTGATGGCTTTATACGTGCGGCGGGTATTTCTTCAATTGACGAGGCAAAAGTTGTTTCAGACCCAAAAAAGGGTGATTTTTACGTTGTTGAAATTATAAAAAAGGGCGCAAAAACTACTGATATTATTAAAGAATTAGTACCAAGCATTGTGCGTAATTTCCCATGGCAAAAATCAATGCGTTGGGGTGAGGGTACATTACGCTGGGTTCGCCCGCTTCATTCAATTCTTTGCATGTTTAATGGTGAAATTGTTGATTTTGAAATTGACGGCATCAAATCTGGCAATGTAACTCGTGGTCACCGTTTTCATGCGCCAGAAGATTTTACCGTAACCGATTTTGCTGATTATCAGGCCAAAACCCGTGCCGCACATGTTTTAATTGACCGTGAAGAACGTAAACAATCAATTATGGCACAGGCACAAAAACTATGTGCAGATAATGGTCTTGAACTTATCGAAGATATTGGACTTTTAGAAGAGGTTTGCGGCCTTGTTGATGAGCCGTTTGTTATTTTGGGGCAAATGGATGAGGCTTTTCTTGACCTTCCTCCCGAAGTAATCCGCCTTACATTGCGCATCAATCAAAAATATTTCGTGGTAAATTCCAAGGCAACAGGAAAACTTGCGCCATATTTTATTGTGGTTTCAAACGTAAATGCAACAGATGGCGGCAAAGCAATTGCGCATGGTAATGCGCGCGTGCTTGCGGCGCGCTTGAATGATGCACGCTATTTCTGGGATTTGGATAGAAAAACCACTCTTGAAGCGCGCGTTCCAAAACTTGACACAATTGTATTCCACCAAAAAATTGGTTCAATTGGCGACAAGGTTAAACGCGTCGTTGAATTGGCTGGTGAACTTGCGCCAATTGTTGGCGCGGATGTTGAATTGGCAAAACGCGCTGCATTACTTTGCAAGGCGGACTTGGTGACCGAAATGGTTGGCGAATTCCCTGAATTGCAAGGTGTTATGGGGCGTTATTATGCCAAGAATGACCAAGAAACTGCAGATGTCGCGAATGCAATTGCCGAGCACTATAAACCAGTTGGTCCATCGGATTATGCACCAACAAATCCGGTTTCAATTGCGGTTGCTTTGGCGGATAAATTCGACAGCTTGGTTTCATTCTTTGCGATTGGTGAAAAGCCAACTGGTTCGGGCGACCCATACGCACTTCGCCGTGCGGCATTGGGCATTATTCGGATTATTCTTGAGAATAAGGTTAGAATGCCACTTACTTCACAAGTTAATGAAGAGCTTCAATCCTTCTTCCTTGACCGCCTTAAAGTCTTCCTCAAAGATGAGGGGCTTGAATATGATGTGATTGATGCGGTTTTTGCGGGTGCTGATGATGATATTTATCGCATTACCCAGAAAGTAAAAACGCTAAGCGAATTTTTAAAAACTGAAGAAGGTAAAACCCTTCTTGAAGGTTACAAGCGCGCGTCAAATATTCTTAAGGCCGAAGAGAAAAAAGGTGCTTTGGATGGCACTTTTGTTGCATCTGCACAATATTTAGAATTAAATGCAGAAAAGGCATTATTTTCGGCAATTGATACTACTAAAGCCGCGCTTGCTACAAGCCTCGAAAATGAGGACTATGTAGGGGCAATGAAAACGTTTACACTGCTTAGAGACCCTATCTTTGATTTCCTTGACAATGTTTTGGTCAACGATAGTGACGAAAATAAGCGAAAAAATCGACTTGCGCTTTTATGTGATTTAAGACAAATGATGTCTCAGGTTGCAGACTTTGAGTGTATTCGCGGCTAAATTTTGCCGCAAATGTATCTTAAGACTGGAAACAATTAACGTCATACTGGGGATTATAATGACAAAATATGTTTATAGTTTCGGTGCTGGTAACGCTGATGGCGATGCTAGTATGAAAAACCTCTTAGGCGGAAAAGGTGCCAACCTTGCTGAAATGAACAAGATTGGCTTGCCGGTTCCACCGGGGTTTACAATTACTACCGAAGTCTGCACCGCGTTTTATGAATTGGGTCAAAAATATCCTGATGAGCTTGCGGCACAAGTAGAGGCGGCAACGAAAAAAGTTGGTGAAACTGTTGGCAAAACATTTGGCGACAAAGAAAACCCGCTTTTGGTTTCTGTTCGTTCTGGTGCGCGTGCATCTATGCCTGGTATGATGGATACCGTCCTTAACCTTGGTCTTAATGACGAAACAGTTGAGGGCTTGGCAAATAAATCAGGAAATCGCCGATTTGCCTATGATTCGTATCGTCGTTTTATCCAAATGTATTCAAACGTTGTTCTTGAATTGGAACATCATATGTTTGAAGATATTTTGGAATCTTTCAAAGAAATCAACGATTATAAAGATGATACTGAATTGAATGCTGAGGATTGGGAGGAAATCGTCAGAAAATATAAATCAGCCGTTGAAGCTGAAATGGGCAAGCCTTTCCCACAAGATGTAAATGATCAATTGTGGGGCGCTGTTGGTGCGGTATTCAAATCTTGGATGAACGACCGGGCAATCTTCTATCGCAAAATGCACGACATTCCGCAAAGCTGGGGAACTGCGGTTAACGTTCAAGCGATGGTGTTTGGTAATATGGGTGACACATCGGCAACTGGTGTGGCGTTTACGCGTAACCCATCTACCGGTGAAAAATTATTCTATGGTGAATATCTCATCAACGCGCAGGGCGAAGATGTTGTTGCGGGCATCAGAACACCAAAATCAATTACCAAAGTACAACGTGTAACTATGGGCGAAAGCGGTGAGTCATTAGAAGAGTCACTGCCAGATGTTTATGCACAATTGGATGAAGTTTATAAAAAGCTTGAGAACCATTATCGCGATATGCAAGACATCGAATTCACCGCAGAAAATGGTAAATTATGGATGTTGCAAACCCGTAATGGTAAACGTACCGCAAAAGCGGCGTTGAAAATTGCGGTTGATATGGTTGCCGAGGGTATGATTACCAAAGAAGAAGGTGTTGCACGTATTGATGCCGCCGCTCTTGACCAATTATTACACCCAACAATCAAAGCAAGCTATAAACGCGATGTTTTAACCAAAGGCTTGCCTGCATCTCCTGGTGCTGCGGTTGGTGAGGTTGTTTTTGATGCCGATGAAGCCGAACAAATGGCACAGGCAGGTAAATCAGTCATCCTAGTTCGTGAAGAAACTTCACCAGAAGATATTCACGGTATGCATGCGGCGCGTGCCATTGTTACTTCACGTGGTGGTATGACTTCGCACGCGGCGGTTGTCGCACGCGGCATGGGGCGTCCTTGCGTTTCTGGCGCTGGTGAAATTCGTATTGATGAAGCGGCAGAAAAGTTTGTTGTAAAAGGTCGTGAAATCAAAAAAGGTGAAATCATCTCTGTTGATGGTGGCTTGGGTGAAGTACTGTTTGGCGCTGCTGAACTTGAACAACCTGAACTATCCGGTGATTTTGCGACATTAATGGCTTGGGCCGATGATGTGCGCCACCTTAAAGTTCGTGCGAATGCTGAAACACCACTTGATGCAAAAACTGCACGTGATTTTGGTGCCGAAGGTATTGGCCTATGCCGTACTGAACACATGTTCTTTGATGCAGAACGGATTGCAGCAGTTCGTGAAATGATTTTGTCTGAGGCAAAATCAGGACGTGAAGCCGCACTTGCAAAAATTCTTCCAATGCAGCGCAAAGACTTTGTAGACCTTTTCACAATCATGGCTGGTCTTCCTGTTACAATCCGTCTTCTTGACCCACCTTTGCATGAATTCTTGCCGCATAGTGCAGAAGATGTGGAGGCGGTTGCAAAAGCAACAGGGCTTGATGGCGATAAATTATTGCAACGCGCAAAAGATTTGCATGAATTTAACCCAATGCTTGGTCACCGAGGTTGCCGTTTGGGTATTACATTCCCTGAAATCTATGAAATGCAGGCGCGCGCAATTTTTGAAGCGGCAATTGAGGTTGCAAAAGCTTCTGGAACCGCACCAATTCCTGAAATTATGATTCCTTTGGTTTCAACTCGTAAAGAGTTGCAAATCCTTAAAGGGCGTGTAATCGCTATTGGCGAAGAAGTTATGGCTCAAGCCGGTATGAAGATTGAATATATGGTTGGAACCATGATTGAATTGCCTCGTGCCGCAGTTTGCGCAGATGAGATTGCACAAGAGGCTGAATTCTTCTCATTCGGAACAAATGATTTAACACAAACTACTTTGGGGATTTCACGTGACGATGCTGGTCGCTTTATGAATGATTATATTGCGCAAGGTATTTTTGAAAAAGATCCGTTTGTAACAATTGATCAAGACGGTGTCGGTTCGTTGATCAAGATTGCAAAAGAAAAAGGTCGTTCTGTTCGCGAGAAAATTAAACTAGGCATTTGTGGCGAGCATGGTGGCGATCCGGCATCAATTGAATTCTGTGAAAAAGTTGGGCTTGATTACGTGTCTTGCTCACCTTATCGGGTTCCAATTGCACGCCTTGCAGCGGCACAAGCGGCATTAAATAACGCAAAATAAACTACGAAAATTGCCTGATTCGGTGGCATATTTGTGGCATTGCAGCATTTTAATGTAATTTAAAACAATTATAAGGCACGGGAAAAAATGCAATAATTTCCGTGCCTTATTGTTTATGCGCCAAGTTGCCGCACTTTTTTTATGGAATATTTATTAATATTTGGGTTGCCTTTGTTAATTATTTATGGTCAAACCCCGACCATGTCTAATAGATTAGGCGGTACTCTTAAAGCCCTCGCGCGTGATGCTGCGACCGTTTTAGGGGCTGTTATTGCGGTGTCTTTTATTTCGACACAGGCAATGGCTGGACCGGATATTGGCAAGCCAATGTCGGTTGAAACCGAAACTATTACCACACAGAAGACGACCGTAGCGACGTCATCAACTGTGGGTTCCATTGATGCGGCGCTTGAAGCTGCTGCGTCACAAATTGCGGGCGTAGTTGCCCCAATCACAAAGCCAGTTGCGGCTGCTTTCCAACCGCAACCGACTATGAGCAAAATATCTGCTACGGGTTCAGAACGCGATAGAGAAATCAATTGCCTTGCCCAAGCCGTTTATTATGAAGCTCGTGGAGAGCCAGACCGCGGTAAACTTGCTGTTGCCGAAGTAATTGTTAATCGTGTTAACAATCGTGCTTATCCAAAAACTTATTGTGGTGTTGTTCGTCAAAGAAGAGGTAATGTTTGCCAATTCTCTTGGGTCTGCACCAGAAATGCACCTCCTGCTGGTCCACAATGGAATCGTTCTCAGGAGATTGCACAACGTGTGTACGATGGCTGGAAACCAGGTGTAGTTGGAAATGCAACATATTTCCATGCTTCACGAGTTAGACCTAGCTGGGCAGGGGTTTTCCCAAAAGTTGCTCAAATTGGTTCACACATCTTCTATAGCGGCAATTAGGAGTAACAAAGCCGCAATGAACGCCCCCACCAAAAGTGGGGGCTTTTCTTTTGTTTAAAATTTGTCTAAAGACCACATCATGACCACAGATACAATTGACCGTGAAACCCGCATAAAACAACTTAGATTCCGCGCATGGCGTCGTGGCTTTAGGGAGCATGATTTTTTGATGGGCACATATGCCGATCAAACCCTTGAGGCGCTTTCAGATGATGAGTTGAATCAGTTTGATGCACTTTTAAATCAACAAGATTGGGACGTGTATTACTGGATTATTGGTCAACGCGAAGCCCCAGAAGAATTCAAAGGTAAAGTCCTAAGTGATTTACAATCATTCGCTACTTTAAAAAACACGCTTTGGGTCGGTGATATTAATTCTTAAGCTCAAAGATTGAATTTCTGATTTAGAGACTTAAAACCAATTTTTACAGTAATACGCACTTCAAAAATGCCTTAACACACCTTAATAGGCATTTGTGATGGACAAAACGCTTTTACAAATTTTCCAAAATGGTGAAGGTAAGATTCTCCTTGAAGGTGCTGCCTCTGGGGTTGATGCTCTTATTTTGTCTGAAAGCATCAAGGCAAAGGGTGGGCAATTTGTTTATGTTGCAACTGATGATCAGGCGGCACAGAAATTTGCAAATGGGATAAAGTTCTTTGCCCCTAAAATTGAGGTTTTACGACTACCATCATGGGATTGTTTGCCATATGATAGAGTAGGGCCGGCGGGAGAAATTTCGGCAATGCGCTTGGCAACACTTTCGCGTCTTGCAAATTTAAAAAGTGATGCAAATTTTGTCTTAATAACTACTGCATCGGCATTAATGCAAAAGACATTGCCAAAAGCGCGTCTTTTGAAATCGGCATTTTCGGCAAAAGTTGGTGACGATATAAATCTTGATGATTTGCAAAATTATCTTGCTGCAAATGGATATAATCGTACTGCTACGGTCCGTGAAAAGGGTGAGTTTGCAATTCGTGGTGGGGTGATTGATTTATTTGCGCCGCAAATGCAATCACCTGTCAGGCTGGATTTATTTGGTGACAATATTGAAAGCATTAGAACTTTTGATGTCGAAACCCAGCGTTCAATAGATAAGCTAGAGGCTTTGTCACTGGTTCCGGTTTCAGAGGTTTTGCTAGATAATGATTGCATTAGCTTGTTTCGAACCAACTATCTTGAAAAATTTGGTGCGCCGCAAGGTGATGCACTTTATGAAAGTGTAAGCAGTAAGATTAAACGCAATGGAATGGAGCATTGGTTGCCAATGTTTTTTGACCATCTCGAAAGCTTGTTTGATTATGTACCAGACACAACAATTTTTTGTTATGAACATGGGCTTGAAAACGCGCTTGCCGAGCGCGAAAAACTTATTGAAGACTATTATCAGGCACGTCTTGTGCCGCCACCAAAAGGCTCATCGCCATATAAGGCATTAAAACCAAATAGTTTATATCTTGATTTAAAAGATATTGAAAAGGTATCTTCTAATTATAAGCAACGTGGATTTAATCCATTTGTTTCTGGGCTTGAAGGGGCGGCAATAAATATAAATTCCAAGCCATCACGTGATTTTGCACCAGAACGTGCCGATACAAATATAAATGTCTGGGAAAGTCTGCGCGATTATATACGCACCCTTAAAAAAGATAAAAAAGATGTGGTAATTGCCGCCTGGACCGAAGGTTCAGCTGAACGTTTGGCGCATGTCTTAACCGAACATGGCATGGAAAATCTTTATTCATTGCCGAATTTTGATGCATTGGGTGTGATGCTAAAAACCAATATTGGACTTGCTGTTCTTCCAATTGAACACGGTTTTGAAATTGGTAATTTGGTTATCATTTCTGAACAAGATGTCTTGGGTGATAGGTTAGGGCGTGGAAGAAAACGCCGCAAATCATCAAACTTCTTAATGGAGGCATCAAGCCTTAATGCCGGTGACTTAATTGTTCACATTGATCACGGTATCGGCAGATATGATGGTTTAAAAACCCTCGAAGTTATGGGGTCGCCTCACGACTGTCTTGAGCTTATTTATCAAGGCGGCGATAAATTATTCTTACCAGTCGAGAATATTGACCTTATTAGTCGTTATGGGGCCGATGGCGCAGAGGCAATTCTTGATAAACTTGGCGGTGTTGCGTGGCAAGGTCGCAAAGCTAGGGCAAAAAAACGCCTGCTTGAAATGGCTGCTGGGCTTATTCGTATTGCCGCAGTTCGTTCTTCGCAAAAAACCGATGTTATAAGCCCAATTCAGGGCGTTTATGAAGAGTTTTGTGCGCGGTTCCCATATGATGAAACCGAAGATCAGCTCAATGCAATTGATGATGTATTAGAAGATTTACAAGCTGGCAAGCCAATGGATAGGCTTATTTGCGGTGATGTTGGCTTTGGTAAAACCGAAGTTGCATTACGTGCTGCATTCACTGTTGCGATGAGTGGGCGACAGGTTGCTGTCGTTTGCCCTACAACACTTCTTGCGCGACAGCATTATAAAACCTTTTCCGAACGTTTTAACGGCCTTCCAATTCGTGTCCGACAATTATCGCGTATGGTTGGCTCAAAAGAGGCAAATGAAACCCGCAACTGTCTTGCAGATGGTCGCGTTGATATTGTTGTTGGTACACATGCAGTTTTATCGAAACAAGTATCCTTTAATGATTTGGGGATGGTAATTGTTGATGAAGAACAACATTTTGGTGTCAAGCATAAAGAACGCTTAAAAGAAATGCGTGCCGATACCCATTTCCTAACACTTACGGCAACACCAATTCCTCGCACATTGCAAATGTCTCTTTCTGGCATCCGTGAAATGTCTATTATTGCGACACCACCTGTTGATAGGCTTGCAATTCGCACCTATGTCACCCCATTCGATGCGGTTACAATTCGTGAAGCAATTTTGCGTGAAAAATATCGTGGTGGCCAGACATTCTTTGTTGCGCCACGTATTGAGCATTTAAAGCCAATTGAAGAATTTTTACGTGACAATTTGCCAGAAGTTAAATTCAGAACCGTTCATGGGCAAATGCCACCAACCGAAATTGAGCCCATAATCAATGCATTTTACGATGGCGATTTTGACGTTTTATTGGCGACAACTATTGTTGAGTCTGGAATTGATATACCGCGCGCCAATACTTTGATTGTTTGGCGTTCTGATATGCTTGGTTTGGCTGCTGCTTATCAACTTCGTGGCCGTGTTGGTCGCTCTAAATCGCGAGCTTACGCATATCTTACCATTCCAGATACATTTAAAATTACTCCGCAAGCTGAAAAGCGTCTAAAGATTTTACAATCACTTGATACACTTGGTGCCGGTTTCCAAATTGCTAGTCATGATTTGGATATGCGTGGTGGCGGTAATTTATTGGGTGAAGAGCAATCAGGTAATATAAAAGAAGTTGGTGTCGAGCTTTATCAACAAATGCTTGAAGAAGCCGTCGCCGAGCTTAAAAATGAAGATGGCATCACTAATTCAAAATCATGGTCGCCAAACATTTCAATTGGTCTTGCTGTATTGATACCAGAAGAATATGTGCCTGACCTTGGCTTGCGCCTATCATTATATCGTCGTCTTGCTGAACTTGAAAATGATGATGAGCGTGATGGCTTTGTCGCCGAATTAATTGATAGATTCGGCAAAATGCCTCTTGAGGTTAGCCATTTAATAGAGGTGGCAGGCCTAAAAGCATTATGTAAGAAAGTTGGTATTGAAAAACTCGTTATTACGCCAAATGGTGCTATAGCAAACTTTAAAGATGAATTTGCACCAGATCCAATGAAGCTTATTAATTTGGTTCAATCTCAGCCCGCAATGTTCAGACTTCGTCCAGATGGCAAAATGACTATTAATGGCAATTGGCAGACTGATAATGCGAAAATAAAAGGTGCGCGTGCGGCAATTAATGCGATTATTAATGCCTGTGCATAAATACGAGTCATGCTAAGCGTTTTGGTATGCAAAACCCATTTAGTAAAGAAAATATACAAAAAGCAAAATTTGCCATTGCTGCTGCCAAAGAACGTATGGGCGGAAATGGTCAGAAACTTGCATTTTCTGCCGCGTTGGTGATTCTCGGTTTTGTGTTAATGGCGTTGTTTGCGCCTGTTGCATATAAATTGCCCGGCATATTTCAGACAATATTTTCAATAATTCCATTTTTAGTTCTTATAATTGGTGTTTGGCTTGCCATAAAACTGCTTTTGGATATTTCGAAAGAAGAAAAAACTAGTCAGCTTCCTGAAAAGCAAACACGTGGTACAATTGCCAAAGCCGCGATTATGGCGGCATTTGATGAAATTGAGAAAGTTTCATTAATTCAAAAAGATATGCGCGAGTTTGAAGATTGTGTTTCTGGCAAATTTTTAGACTGCCCAATTGTGTTACTACAATCATCGCCATATAAATATTGTGTGATTAGGGTCAAGGAACCATTTAAAACTATGGTTCTATTCAATGCGCGTGGAAAATTTTGGGTTTACGGGTTGCCGACCGACAAAAAACTGGTTCCTGTTACTTTGCCGCCTGAACTGTTATGTGAAGCATGGTCATATAATAACTTAACTGCACGGGACAGTGCGCAAACTTTGGCTGATAAATTGCTTCCTGCAATAAAAACCGCAGCAATAGGCGGGGAGATTCCCTTCATCGTTGCCAAAGATCGCAATCTAATTATGGCATGGGAGAACGCAGATTTGGGTTCTTGCAGCCTTATTGCATACGAATTTATAAAGGCTTTGAAAGTTTAAGCAGTAAAACCTGAAATTCATGATTGACCTTTGGCTTATTTTTTAGGAATAAACCCGCCACTTATGTAGTGCGGACGTGGCGAAACTGGTAGACGCACTGGATTTAGGTTCCAGCGCCGCGAGGCGTGAGAGTTCGACTCTCTCCGTCCGCACCATAAGTAAAATTAAAGCCTGAACTTAGTTCAGGCTTTTTTTATTTTGCTCTATTAATATTTTTATTTTCTTAGATATATTTAACCTTGCACATAACGAGGTTTTAAATGCAATATAAGGAAAACCCAAAAGTCATTGAATTTATAGATAAAGCCAAACTCTGGAATGAAGAATTTAGGCTATTGATAAATATTGCAAGAGAGACAGAACTTTTAGAAGAGTTTAAATGGGGTAAGCCTTGCTATACCCTGAACGACGCTAATGTATTCCTAATTCATGGATTCAAAGAATATTGTGCATTATTGTTTTTCAAAGGTACCCTTTTGAATGATAATGCCAACATATTGATAAAACAAACAGACAACGTGCAATCGGCCCGACAAATTAGGTTTAAAAATTCTCAACAGATCCTATCAATGCAAAATATGATAAAGGAGTATATTGCGCAGGCAGTTGCAGTTGAAAATTCAGGTGTAAAAGTTGAATTTAAGAAAACCGAAGAGTTTGTAATAGTCCCCGAATTGTTGAATTTATTTAATGTGGATGTAGTTCTAAAGATGGCATTCGAAAAATTAACGCCAGGGCGACAACGCGCATATCTACTTTATTTTTCTAGTGCTAAACAACAAAAAACAAGAATTTCCCGTATTGAAAAATATATTCCCAAAATATTGAACGGGAAAGGGATGGATGATTAGGTTTGAGTTTTATTATCGATGCGTTCTTGCTTTATAATCTTACTGGTCTTTCTACTGCCATCTGGTGACCATCCGGGTGGGCCAAATAAGTATCCAATAATGTGATTTGGTTTTGCAGTTGTGATATCTTTGAAAATTCCAAACCATTCATGAAACGCAATCCGTAATGGGTTAAAGGTGGCAATATTGGTAACAACGCCATATTTTGGCTTGTTGTTTTCGTTTTCATCAACATATGTACCAAATATTTTATCCCAAATTATAAAAACGCCGGCATAATTTGCATCCAGATAATCAGGGTTTACGGCATGATGGACACGGTGATGACTTGGGGTGTTTAAAATTGCCTCAAACCATTTTGGCATTTTATCAATTGCTTCGGTATGAATCCAAAATTGATAAACCAAACTTAGGCCAGAAAAGAAGCCAATCATCGCTGGATGGAAACCTAGAAAGGCCAAAGGCAACCAAAATATAAAACCACCTGACAATGTACCAGTCCAAGTTTGTCGCAAAGCGGTTGATAAATTATAATGTTGCGAAGAATGATGTATTATATGGCTTGCCCAAAAATAACGACTTTCGTGTGAGATTCTATGAAACCAATAAAAAGATAGATCCTCTAAAAAGAAACAAACGATAAAGACAATTGGCCCCGTGCCAATTTCAAACATTCTATGTTTGTATGCAAACACAGTAATTGCAAAAAATAGTGACGCGGTCGCAAAGCCAATAATTTGATTTCCAACCCCCATCATAAGGCTTGCGAAGCTATCCTTTGCTTCATAGTTAGCAGTTTTTGATTTTCCAAATTTTGAATATAGCATTTCTGTAATTACAAGAAATCCAAAAAATGGGGTCGCCCAAACAACAGGCGAGGGAAGGTTAAGCGGCACATAATCAAGCATTTGCAGCCCCTCCTAAATTCGGTTCTTCAAACAGAGTTTCAATATTATTATTATTATGAAATCGGGTTTTGAAATCTGGAAAGCCTAAGTCATGCAAAGCAAAAAGAATTACTTCACCATGTTTTTCAATATTATTTTTGCTAATAATTCTAACAGAAACGCGGCTTCCTATAGCTTTAAATAATAGTATTCCTTTATTAGAGAGCGTAAGTGCGGCTGTTTTATCATCAGAAATAATCAATTTATCAAATATGATGTTGGAATCATAATTATATGCAGCCTGTCTTGCCAGTTCATTATCAATCGTAATGTTTTGTGATAAACCAATTAGGAATCCAAACCCAATCACGGCTGATGCCGCGCCCAATACAAATAAAATTTGCGATAACATCCAATTTCCTGCCCTTATTTGTTTTATATATTAACTGCGTAAAAGCATAACAGAATCTAGACTAATTAACAATTTAGTGGCATAGGCGCGCATTCGAGTTTTGCTTATGGCGGATTCTGTCTGGTTTTCCTTATAAATCGGCGGGTTAGCTAAGTTTAAATAAGCTGCAATCGCAGGAAGAAAAGATGAAAATTACTGAGAAATCAAAAGACGGTTTGTCCGTTGTTTATAATATCACTGTTGAAGTTGCCGAATTGAATGAGTCTTTGGATGCGAAAATTAAAGAAATTGCACCAACTCTAAACCTAAAAGGTTTCCGTAAAGGCAAAGTGCCAACTGCACATGTTAAGCGTCTTTATGGTAAAGGCATTATGGGCGATCTTTTGAACGAATTGGTTCAAAAAGGTATCGACCAAGCAGTTAATGACAATAATGTTCGCCCGGCGTCTAATCCAGAAGTTGGCAATGTTGATAATGTTGATGCCATTCTTGATGGTAAAGCTGCATTGGTATTTGATGTTTCTATGGATATCTTACCTGAGTTTGAAGTTGTTGATGTTGCAACGCTTTCAATTACTCGTCCAGTTACCGAAGCAACTGAAGAAGAAGTTACCAAAGCACTTGAAGAAATTGCAGCTAACTCAAAAGCATATGAAGCAAAAACTGGCAAAGCCAAAAATGGCGATGCGGTTATTTGTGATTTCGTTGGTAAAATTGACGGTGTTGAGTTCCAAGGTGGTGCGGCGAATGACGCACAAGTTGTTCTTGGGTCAAACACCTTCATTCCTGGTTTTGAAGATGCGCTTGTTGGCGTTAAGGCAGAAGATGAAACTGTCATTAACGTAACTTTCCCTGCTGATTACGGCGTTGTCGAGCTTGCGGGTAAAGCAGCAACTTTTGACATCAAAGTCAAAGAAGTTAAGGCGCCAAAAGAAAGCAAAATCGATGATGAGCTTGCGAAAACTGTTGGTCTTGAAACCCTTGATTCTTTGAAAGACGCTGTCAAAGCTGATATCGAGCGTCAGTTTGCATCACTTTCTCGTACAAAAGCAAAACGTTCATTGCTTGATGCGTTGGATGCTTCACATTCATTTGAATTGCCACCAAAAATGGTTGAGGCTGAATTTGACGCTATTTGGCAGCAGGTTCAAGCTGATAAAGCGCAAGGCAATGTTGACCCAGATGATGAAGGCAAATCAGAAGACGAGCTTAAGGGTGAATATAAAGTTATTGCAGAACGTCGTGTACGTCTTGGCTTAGTTTTGGCTGAAATCGGTCGCGTTGGTGAAGTACAAATTACTGATCAAGAACTTCAAGGCGCACTTTTCCGTGAAGCTTCTCGCTACCCAGGCCAAGAGCGTCAAGTTCTTGAATTCTTCCAAAAGAATCCAAACATGATGGCGCAACTACGCGCACCTCTTTATGAAGAAAAAGTTGTTGATTACGTACTTTCAAAAGCAAAAGTTGACGACGTAAAAGTAACTCGTGAAGAATTAGAGGCAGAAGACGAAGAGCCACAAGCGGATGCAAAACCTGCAAAAGCTAAAAAAGCGGCTCCTAAGGCTAAAAAAGAAGAAACCAGCGAAGAGAAACCTAAGAAAGCTGCAAAAGCTAAGGACGAAGCTGCTTCTGAAGAAAAGCCTAAAAAAGCACCTGCTAAAAAAGCTGCTAAAGCAAAAGAATAATCGTTTAAAACGAGAATTTGTTATTAAAAAAGCCGGCATGACATCGTGCCGGCTTTTTTTTCCACAGGTTTAACATTGAATTTTTGCATTTAATGCGCAAATATCATGACAAGATTCATAAATTATTTAGGGTGTCAGGTCTTAAATAAGCCGTTTTTAAATAATCTGCCTGAGTTTAACGCTCTGTTTGAGGTTTTATATGTTTAACGAATTTCCACGCCATCCGCTTTTAAGCTCTGGATATGACCATACCGATAATCTTGTTCCTATGGTTGTTGAGCAATCTTCACGTGGTGAACGTGCTTTTGATATTTTTTCACGCCTTTTGCGCGAACGTATTGTTTTTGTTTCTGGTCCTGTTGAAGATGGTATGGCGTCATTAATCTGTGCGCAATTACTATTTTTGGAATCTGAAAATCCTAAGAAAGAAATTTCAATGTATATCAATAGCCCAGGTGGTGTTGTTACCTCTGGTTTGGCTATTTATGATACAATGCAATATATTCGTTCGCCAATTGCAACTCTTGTAATGGGGCAGGCGTGCTCAATGGGTTCATTGCTTTTGGCTGCTGGCGAAAAAGGCTTGCGTGCAGCAACGCCAAATTCACGCGTTATGGTGCATCAGCCTTCTGGTGGTTTCCGTGGGCCTGCATCTGATATTGAGCGCCATGCAGAAGACATGCTGGCGACTAAAAAACGTTTAAACGAAATATATGTTAAGCATACTGGTCAATCATATGAATTAATCGAGAAAACGCTTGATCGCGACCATTTTATGACTGCGGCAGAAGCTAAGGAATTTGGTTTAATTGATAATGTGCTAGAAAAACGTGCGGTTGGCACGGAAGATGCTGTGTAACTATTAATAGGTTTGTGGTGTATCAAAAGGCATCAAAAACAACATTGACTCCTGCATAAGTTGGGGTCAGACTATCCGGAGAAGTCTCTGGTCGGAGAGAGTGAATGACAAAAGCCGCAAGTGGTGATTCAAAAAATACGCTTTATTGCAGTTTCTGTGGGAAAAGCCAACATGAAGTCCGCAAGCTAATTGCTGGACCAACTGTTTTCATTTGTGACGAATGTGTTGAATTGTGTATGGATATTATCCGCGAGGAAAACAAAACACAGTTCGTTAAATCTAAAGAAGGTGTTCCTTCGCCGCAAGAAATTAAAGATGTTCTTGACGATTATGTTATCGGTCAATCGAAAGCAAAACGTGTGCTTTCTGTTGCGGTACATAACCATTATAAACGTCTTGCACATGCGCAAAAAAATAATGATGTTGAATTGGCAAAATCAAACATTTTGCTAATTGGTCCAACTGGTTGCGGTAAAACTCTTTTGGCGCAAACTTTGGCGCGCATTATTGATGTTCCATTTACTATGGCAGATGCAACTACATTGACCGAAGCTGGTTATGTAGGTGAAGATGTTGAGAATATCATTTTGAAACTATTGCAAGCATCTGATTATAACGTTGAACGCGCGCAACGCGGCATTGTTTATATCGATGAAATTGACAAGATTTCTCGTAAATCTGACAATCCATCTATCACCCGTGACGTTTCTGGTGAAGGTGTGCAGCAAGCGCTATTAAAATTGATGGAAGGAACCGTTGCGTCTGTTCCTCCACAAGGCGGTCGTAAACATCCGCAACAAGAATTCTTGCAAGTTGACACAACAAATATTCTTTTTATTGCCGGTGGCGCATTCCCAGGCCTTGAGCAAATTATTTCGCGTCGTGGTAAAGGAGCTGGTATTGGTTTTGGTGCCGATGTCCGTGACCCTGATGACCGTAGAACTGGCGATTTGTTGAAAGATCTTGAGCCAGAAGATTTGTTGAAATTCGGTCTTATACCTGAATTTGTTGGTCGTATGCCTGTATTTGCTACTTTGGAAGATTTGGATGAACCTGCATTGGTTACTATCCTTACCGAGCCAAAGAATGCTTTGGTTAAACAGTATCAGCGTTTGTTTGACATGGAAAATTGCAAGCTAACCTTTACTGATGAGGCATTGCACGCTGTTGCTTCTAAAGCGATTGCGCGTAAAACTGGTGCGCGTGGTCTTCGTTCAATTCTTGAAGGAATACTTCTTGATACAATGTTTGACTTACCTTCTTTTGAAGGCGTCGAAGAAGTTGTTATCAATGTTGAAGTTGTTGAGGGTAGGGCGCAGCCATTGCTTATTTATTCAGAGCGTCGCGAGAATACAAATAAAGCTAGTTAACAATTTTTTACAGATTTATAACAATAAATGGCGTTTTGTCCCCTTGAAACAAGTAAGGACAAGCGCCATTTTCTTTTCTGCACAGGTAATGGGGTTTTTTAACGATTAATTCCGTACTTGTGTGCTAAAGGTTAAACTATGAGTGAAATGAAAAAACTTCCATTACTTCCGTTGCGTGATATCGTTGTATTTCCGCAGAGAGTCTCTCCATTATTTGTTGGCCGCGAAAAATCTGTTCGCGCATTAGAAGAGGCCATGGCAAATGATAAAATTGTGGTGCTTGCTGCGCAAAAAGATGCCGGCGTAGATGATCCGCAAGTAAGTGATATTTATGAAATCGGAACAATTGCCAATGTTTTGCAATTGCTAAAACTTCCTGATGGTACAGTTCGTGTGCTTGTTGAGGGGCAGAAGCGTGTAAAAATTAAATCTTATGAAAAAGAAGATGATATTTTTATAGCTAATATTGTTGAACTTGAAGATAGCGATAAAGACAGTGCTGAAACACAGGTTCTTTCAAAAGCTGTTATGGAACAATTCCAAAATTATGGAAAATTAAACCGTAAGATCCCGCAAGAAGTCACCGCTGGCTTGCAAGAAAATAATAATCCATCAAGTATTGCAGACATTATTGCTGCTGATTTGAATATTAAAGTTTCTGAAAAACAAGATTTGCTTGCCACCACACACGTTGGAAAACGCCTTGAAAAAATTCTTAGCTTTATGGAATCTGAAATTGGTGCACTCCAAGTTGAGCGCAGGGTTAAAAACCGCGTGCGTCGCCAAATGGAAAAAAGCCAACGCGAATATTACCTAAATGAACAAATGAAGGCTATTCAGCGTGAGTTGGGTGAAGCTGATGATGGTAAAGACGAAATCAAAGAGCTTGAGACAAAAATAAAGCGCACAAAGCTTTCTAAAGAAGCCCGTCAAAAGGCTATTAGCGAGCTTAAAAAGCTAAAACAAATGTCTCCTATGAGCGCTGAATCAACCGTAGTTCGTAATTACCTTGATTGGTTGCTTGCTTTGCCATGGGGTACCTATAAAAAAGTTAAAAATGATATCAACAAAGCTGAAGAGGTTTTGAATGAAGATCATTATGGGCTTGAAAAGGTAAAAGAGCGGATATTAGAATATCTTGCAGTGCAAGGGCGTGTAAATAAGATTCGCGGCCCAATTCTTTGTCTTGTTGGTCCTCCTGGTGTTGGTAAAACTTCATTGGGGCGTTCAATTGCAAAAGCAACGGGTCGTGACTTTGTGCGCGTTGCCCTTGGAGGGGTACGAGATGAAGCAGAGATTCGTGGTCACCGTAGAACCTATATCGGTTCTATGCCTGGTCGTGTGATTCAGTCACTTAAAAAGATTAAATCAAATAATCCTTTATTCTTATTGGATGAAATTGATAAAATGGGTGCTGATTTCCGCGGCGATCCTGCATCTGCATTATTGGAAGTACTAGACCCAGAACAAAACAATACATTCAATGACCATTATCTTGAACTTGATTATGATTTGTCGAATGTAATGTTTATTACAACTGCAAACTCATTGAATATCCATCAGGCATTGCTTGATCGTATGGAGATTATACGAATCCCTGGATATACAGAAGAGGAAAAACTAGAAATCACTAAACGCCACTTGATGCCAAAAATCTTTGCTGAGCATGGTGTGAAAGCTGGCGAGTTAGAAATTGCAGATTCTGCAATTATCGAATTGATTCGAAGCTATACACGTGAAGCAGGCGTTCGTTCACTTGAGCGTGAAGTTGCAAATATTGCGCGTAAAGCAATCAGGGAAATTAGCCAGAAAAAAGTTGAAAAACTGATTGTTAGTGATGAAAACCTTGCAAAATATGCTGGTGTTACCAAATATCGCTTTGGAGAAGTTGAACTTGAAGATCAGGTTGGTGCTGTTACTGGTTTGGCATGGACTGAAGTTGGTGGTGACACACTTACTATCGAAGCGGTTCAAATGTTTGGTAAGGGCCGTATGACGGTGACTGGCAATTTGAAAGATGTAATGAAAGAATCAATTTCCGCTGCATCTTCATTTGTTAAATCACGTGCACCTTTGTTTGGAATTAAACCTACAATATTTGATCAGACGGATATTCACGTTCACGTACCAGAAGCCGCAACCCCAAAAGATGGTCCTTCTGCTGGTATTGCAATGATGACTGCAATTGTAAGTCTTTTGACCAATGTTCCGGTATCAAAAACTGTCGCTATGACTGGTGAAATTACATTGCGTGGCAAAGTTCTGCCAATTGGTGGCTTAAAAGAGAAGTTATTGGCGGCTCTGCGGGCAGGGATTAAAACTGTTTTGATTCCTAAAGACAATGAAAAGGATCTTGCCGACATTCCTGCAAATGTGAAATCTGGCTTGGAAATTATTCCGGTTTCAACTGCTGATGAAGTTTTAGCACATGCTTTAACGCAAAAGCTCAGTGCAATTGAATGGACTGCAAATGACGTTGAACATGCGCTTCAAGCACGGATTCCTAATGATAATGGGAATATGGATGAAAAGCGTCATTAGTCTAGCTGCAGAATGATGCTGCAATTTTATGCTATTTACTGAGATTGGGGCTTTTATTTTTTTTGTCGGTAAGGTAACAAGCCGACCTCTGAATGGGACGGGTGGTTAGCTCAGCTGGAAGAGCATCTCGTTTACACCGAGAGGGTCGGGGGTTCGAACCCCTCACCACCCACCATTAGAGAATAGGGTTTTTAGCCCGCTGCCAAAATGGTTTTCTATCGCAGTTAATCTGCTTGACCACCGAAGAGGCAACAGCTATCAACCCCACACATTTTGATTTGCGCGGGTGTAGCTCAGTTGGTTAGAGTATCGGCCTGTCACGCCGAGGGTCGCGGGTTCGAGCCCCGTCACTCGCGCCATTTCAAAAATAACAAAGCCCCTGATTAACATCGGGGGCTTTTGTTTTAACTGGCAACTATATTTAATTATTCTGTCTATTTTTAAAAATTTTATCAAACATCTCTAGGCTTGATTTAGCTAATATAGAATGGAGTAAAAAAGTCGCATAATCCATTGGGTAGAGCGACATTGCTTCTGTAAAGCAAATTCCAGACCACGCGGCAATTACACCAATTATAATTGGCCCGTATTTGGTGTTTATTAAATTATAAAGTCCACTTACCCATAATTGAATAAACATCCAGACCCATAGGAAGAAGCCAATGCTTCCTAATTGAACCTTAACATCCATAGGGGTAGAGTGGGCATCAGGTGGCCTAAAGCCGTCCATGGCCTGCTGTATGCCTTCTACAGGCGATGCAATGCTTTTGTCTGTCCAGAACGCCTGAAACCCCCAACCAAATGTTGGGTGTTCTGAAATTGGCCCTTCCATTGCTTTCCAAATGTCTGTGCGCCCAGTCAATGTCGGGGCTTTTCCTAATGCGTGAAATATAACGTCTTTAAAAACTGTAAATGATAAAACCAGCGTAACGCCGGCGACAACAATTCCCCAGAAGCTTATTACAGCTGTTGCTGGATTAAGACTTGCAATAAACAATGCAATGCTAATGCCGATGACCATGCCGCTTATTAAGGTTGCGGTTGTTGCTTCACTTTTATAAACCACTAAAAGCATTACCAAAATCATTGGAATACAAAATATTCGTGCTGATCTAAAGGCAACTGCGTATCCAGAAGTGAAGCCTATGCCCAACGCCATTGCAACGCCAAGCGTTTGTTTAAACCCCCATATGCCAGCCCACGCACCGGGGTAAATATCCGACATAACGCCCCACTGAGGGAATATTACTGCTAGAATTAAGGAAATGAATGTTTGTAATCCCATAATGGTTATCAGTACAAAGCCAAAGCTACGCCAATTGAACCTTGCGGCGAATGTTGTTGCAACCATATACGTTAAACACAATAACAAGCCTTGCCTCATGCTAACATCTGGTTGATTGGACCATTTGAACGATAAAAATGCAAAAATACAAAATAATAATAATGGCAAACCGGTAATGGCTGTCTTGATGGTTTTCAGTGGATTCTTAATTAGCCAAAAAAATGAAATACTTATTGGAATAAGATACATCACAATAGACCATTTAGGCATATTATAGTCTTGTGTGATTTTCATATAAATATTGGTTAGACCGCCAAAGCTTAGAAAAAACAACAGTCCCAGAATGAATAGATATGAAGGTTTTTCCAAAGTATCATTTTCTATTTCTTGGGTGCGGGTAGGGGATGATAGATCATTGTTAACAATGCCGCTTGCAATGTTTTTTGGGTATTTAAATTTTGGATAATTATAAGTTTCCATTAAGCCCTACCAAATTAAGAGCATTATACATAATCAGTAAAATTTACATTAAATGACCTGTTCAAGTTGTCTGCTATACGAAATAGACGGAAATTTTCATTGGCAGATAAAGATTTTTTCGGTAAATAAACCAAAGTCAGGTTGAAGTTTAAATTATAATAATGATTAAAAAACTATCACGCGTCTGTTTTTGTGCGATTTGATATGAAATTATGATGAATTTTATGAGGCTTTGGATTGCAACCGAGCGCCAAGCAAGCTAGAGCCAGTTTGATTTATATGTTTTCACATATGGTATTCTTAAGAGGGAAAAATGGCTGAACTACCCGTTACTTTAGGAATGGCGAATAACGCTTTATTGCTAGAATATCTGCCAGTATTGGTTTTTGGCGGTATTGGGCTTTTGATTGGCGTTGTTTTTATGCTGGCAAACTGGGTTTTTGCCCCTTCTAGTCCTGATCCTGAAAAAATGTCTGCATACGAATGTGGTTTCAATGCTTTTGATGACGCGCGTATGAAGTTTGATGTACGTTTTTATTTGGTATCAATTCTATTTATTATTTTCGACCTTGAGGTGGCGTTCTTGTTCCCTTGGTCAATCGTATTAAAAGATTTGGGCGCTTTTGGTTATATCTCGATGATGGTATTCTTGGGCGTTCTAACCATTGGCTTTATTTATGAATGGAAGAAAGGCGCATTGGAATGGGAATAATTAAACCAAATAGCCCATCGTATGCTGGCGTTGAAAATGGCTTTGCTGCAAAGCCAAACGACCCGTTTTTCACAGGTGTTTCTGATGCGTTGGCCGATAAGGGCTATGTTATTGCTGGAACCGAGGATTTGATTACTTGGGCGCGTACTGGCTCATTAATGTGGATGACATTTGGTCTTGCATGTTGTGCGGTTGAAATGATGCAGGCTTCTATGCCGCGTTATGACGTTGAACGTTTTGGTTTTGCGCCCCGTGCATCGCCACGCCAGTCAGATGTTATCATTGTTGCAGGTACTTTGACTAACAAAATGGCGCCTGCGATTCGCAAGGTTTATGACCAAATGCCAAATCCACGTTACGTAATCTCAATGGGATCATGTGCGAATGGTGGCGGTTATTATCATTATTCATATTCTGTTGTGCGCGGTTGTGACCGCGTTCTTCCAGTTGACATTTATGTTCCTGGATGCCCTCCAACAGCAGAAGCTTTGGTTTATGGTATTTTGCAATTGCAGAAAAAAATCCGCCGTGAAGGGACGATTGAACGATGAAACAACAAGTCATCAATGCCCAACTTGAAAAACTTGAAGCAATTTTGGGTCGTATGCCGGAAAAATTTGGCAATTCAATTACTCATATTGAAATTCGCAATCAAGAGCTTAGCATTCTTGCGCAAGCCTCTAAAATTATTGATGTTTTAAGTTATTTGCAAAAAATTGAAGGCTTCTCAACCCTGATAGATATTACTGCGGTTGATTTCCCTGAAAGCCCAGAACGGTTTGCGGTTGTTTACCACTTGCTTTCAATGAATAATAATATCCGTGTGCGTGTTAAGGCCTTCGTTCCAGACGGTGGATCAATTGCATCTGTTGTAGCTTTATGGCCGGGTGCAAATTGGTTTGAACGTGAAGCATTTGATATGTACGGTGTATTGTTTGAAGGTCACCCTGATTTACGTCGTATTCTTACCGATTATGGTTTTGAAGGGCATCCACTTCGTAAAGATTTCCCACTTACAGGTTATCAAGAAGTTCGTTACGACGAAGAACAAAAACGCATAGTTTATGAACCTGTGAAACTGGTTCAAGAATTCCGTAATTTTGATTTCCTTAGCCCGTGGGAAGGTATGCTTCCGGGTGATGAAAAAGCAAAAACTTCTGAAGGGGCTAAATAATGTCATCAGAGATTATTGATAAAACTTTTGATGAAGCCATTGAGGCCGCAAAAGAGCCTGGCAAAAGAAATTTTAATATTAACTTTGGTCCTCAACACCCTGCTGCACACGGCGTTTTACGTCTTGTTCTTGAGCTTGATGGTGAGGTTGTAGAGCGTGTGGATCCGCATATTGGTCTCCTGCACCGTGGTACTGAAAAGCTTTTAGAGTATAAAACTTACCTACAAGGTACCCCATATTTTGATCGCTTGGACTATGTGGCCCCAATGAATCAGGAGCATGCATTCTGTCTTGCGATTGAGAAATTAACTGGCATCGAAGTACCTCGTCGTGCACAATTTATTCGCGTTTTATTTTCTGAAATTGGGCGTATTCTAAACCATCTTCTTAACGTTACTACGCAGGCAATGGACGTTGGCGCGCTTACTCCGCCATTATGGGGTTTTGAGCCACGCGAACAATTGATGATATTCTATGAACGTGCTTGCGGTGCGCGTATGCACGCAAACTATTTCCGCCCGGGTGGCGTTCACCAAGATTTGCCTGAACAATTGCTTCAAGACATCTATGATTGGTGTGATCCATTCCTTGTCGCCTGCGATGAAATTGAAACATTGATTACTGACAACCGTATTTTTAAGCAGCGTAACGTTGATATTGGTGTTGTTGATACTCAAACGATTCTTGATTGGGGCTTCACTGGTGTAATGGTTCGTGGTTCTGGCATCCCTTGGGATTTGCGCAAATCACAACCGTATGAAGTATACGATGAAATGGATTTCGAGGTTCCTGTTGGTAAAAATGGTGACTGCTATGACAGGTACCTTTGCCGTATGGATGAGATGCGTGAATCTGTAAAAATCATGAAGCAGTGCATTGAGAAAATGCCTCAAGGCCCTGTGCTTCCTGAGAATTCAAAATTTGCACCGCCACGCCGCGCAGAAATGAAACAATCAATGGAAGCGTTGATACACCATTTTAAACTTTATACAGAAGGCTTTAAAGTTCCTGCTGGTGAAGTTTATGCTGCTGTTGAAGCACCAAAGGGTGAGTTTGGCGTGTATTTAGTTGCCGATGGTACAAACCGTCCATATAAGGTGAAGATTCGTGCACCAGGTTTTGCACACCTTCAGGCTTTGGAGCATTTGGGGCGTCACCACTTACTTGCTGATATTTCTGCACTTATCGGTTCTTTGGATATCGTGTTCGGTGAGGTTGACCGCTAATGACAAATGAAGAAATTGCTCAAGGCCAGCTAGACGCATATAATATTCAGGATTTAGATAAACATCTGAGCTTTTTTGCTGAGGATATGACAATCGCCAATTTGCGCGAAGAACCTAACCTTCAGAATTTGGCAAATTATCGTGAAAGAATGGCCGGTGTTTTTGCACAATTCCCTGAAAACAAAGTTGAGTTATTGGGACGCATGGTTTTGGGTAATAAAGTGTTGGATCACGAAAAAGTGATGCGTTCACCAACTGCCGAGCCTTTTGAAGTTGTTGCTGTTTACACTATTGAAAATGGCAAAATTAAAAACGTAGATTTTATTAAGTGAGTATGTGATGTCCACACGTCGTTTAGCACCGGATGAAGTTCAGCCAACATCTTTTGAATGGTCAAAAGAAAGCCGCGTAAAATGCGAATTTTGGTTGAGTAAATATCCTGAAGGCAGACAGCGTTCTGCTGTTATTCCATTTCTTTGGCTTGCTCAGAAGCAAGAAGGTTGGGTTTCTCGTCCTGCATTAGAAGCGATTGGACAAGAACTTGGAATGCCGTACATTCGTGTTTTAGAGGTTGCAACCTTTTATACAATGTTCCATTTGGCGCCGGTTGGTAAACACCACCTGCAAGTTTGCGGCACGACACCTTGTATGCTTCGTGGCTCTGGTGAGTTAATCAAAGTTTGCAAAAACCGTATTGGTGAGCATCATCATGTTACCAAAGATGGGCTTTTGTCATGGGAAGAGATGGAATGTCTTGGATCTTGTGCCAATGCTCCGGTTGTTGCCATTCATGATTATTACCATGAAGATTTGGATGCAGAATCATTTAGCAAAATTATTGATGACTTGCTTGCAGGTAAAGAGGTTAAACCTGGATCTGCTATCGGTCGTCAAAAGTCAGCACCAGAAGGTGGTCCTACAACTTTGCAAGACCCGTCTCTTTATGATGGTTCATTGGCAAAACCAATTAAAATTCCAAACCTTCCTGAGAAGGCATAATATTAAAATATTTGCTTAACGCATTGAAATTAAAGGAACTAAACAATGGTCGGTATCTTAGAAGATAAAGATCGGATTTTTCTAAACCTTTATGGTCTTCAAGATTGGGGTCTTGAAGGGGCGATGAAGCGCGGTGCGTGGAATGGCACAAAAGATATTCTTTCAGCAGGTCGTGATTGGATTATTACTGAAGGTAAAGCGTCTGGTCTTCGTGGTCGTGGCGGTGCTGGTTTTCCAACCGCGTTGAAATGGTCGTTCATGCCTAAAGAGGTAAAAGATAGACCGCATTATCTATTGATTAATGCCGATGAGTCTGAACCTGGTACCTGCAAAGACCGCGAAATTATGCGCCATGATCCACATCTTTTAATCGAAGGTGCATTGGTTGCGTCATTCGCTATGCAGGCACACACTGCATATATATATATTCGTGGTGAATATGTTTATGAGCGCGAAATTTTAGAAGCGGCAATCAAACAAGCATATGAAGCAAAACTAATCGGCAAGAATAACATTCACGGTTGGGACTTTGATTTATTTGTTTCACACGGTGCTGGTGCTTATATTTGCGGTGAAGAAACTGCACAAATCGAATCTTTAGAGGGTAAAAAAGGTCAACCTCGTCTTAAGCCTCCATTCCCTGCGAATGCTGGTCTTTATGGTTGCCCAACCACAGTTAATAACGTGGAATCAATTGCGGTTATGCCGACAATTCTTCGTCGTGGTGCTGCATGGTTTGCAGGAATTGGTCGCCCAAATAATACCGGAACAAAAGTATTCTCGATTTCAGGGCATGTTAACAAGCCTTGTAACGTTGAAGAAGCAATGTCTATTCCGTTTAAACAGCTTGTTGAAGATCATTGCGGCGGCATCCGTGGCGGTTGGGGTAATTTGAAAGCGGTTATTCCTGGTGGCTCATCAGTTCGTATGATTACTGCTGAAATGGCTGAAACCGTGTTGATGGACTTTGATTCTTTATCTGCTCTAAAGTCTGGTCTTGGTACTGCTGCGGTTATCGTTATGGACAAATCAACAGATTTGGTTGCTGCAATTGCCCGCCTTTCATATTTTTATAAGCACGAATCTTGCGGTCAATGTACACCATGCCGTGAAGGTACTGGCTGGATGTGGCGAGTTATGGAGCGTATGGCTCGCGGTGAAGCAGAAATTCGTGAGATTGATTTATTGCTTGAGGTTTCGCAACAAGTTGAAGGTAAAACAATCTGTGCATTAGGTGATGCCGCTGCATGGCCTATACAAGGTTTGATTATGCACTTCCGCCACGAAATTGAGGATAAAATCAACAAATACCGTGCTTCGAAGGGATTAATTCAAGGCGCAAAAATTGCTGCTGAATAAATGTTTTTTGACAAAAAATAATATTAAGCCCAAGATTAAATCTTGGGCTTTTATTTTAGGAAAACCAAATGCCAAAATATAAAGGTGGTTGCCAATGTGGGGCAGTAGTTTTTGAAATTAATGGTGACTTGGGTAAGGCATCAATTTGCCATTGCCGAATGTGCCAAAAAGCTTTTGGGAATTTTTATGCGCCATTGGTTTCAGTAACACAAGAATCACTAAACTATCCAAAAGAAAAACCTAAATATTTTCAATCTTCTAACTTGGTAAAGCGTGGTTTTTGCGATAGTTGTGGCACTCCTTTAACCTATGAAGCACCCGATGGAATCGCAATTGCGATTGGGGCTTTTGACAAGCCAAATGAGGTTGTTCCAGTCATCCAATTTGGAACAGAATCAAAGATAATTTATGTTGATAATCTACATAATTTGCCCAATCGTGATACTTTGGATGACATGGAAGATGCACCATTCTTAAACCAAATCATATCATATCAAAGGGCAGATGAAGATTAGTTCAGTTACAAAGCTAACTTTTAGCTAAATTTTGCTGTTATAGGGCTTGTAACTTTGTCAATTTCGGCTTAGCAGATGCGGCAAAATTGGTTATTCGCCACTGGGAAAATGGGCTTTTTTATTAGGTTAAACTAATATTAGGCTGGCTGGGACGAAATGACCGGATAATTATTTAGGTGCCATTCGGGGAATAGAAAGACGTTCTGTAATCCATTTGGCATATTTATCCGGCAGTATAGTCTTAATGCTAAAAACCATTTAATTCCATTTTGGCTGTTTGTAATGTTGAACACCATTGTTGTTTTTGTCTGGTATTATGCTAAGCAAAAAATGATTTTGGTAAAATAATTATGGGGCGTGATGATGGCAAAAATCATCGTCGATGGACAAGAACTTGATGTTCCAGGCGAATATACACTGCTTCAGGCTTGCGAAGCTGCGGGCGCGCAAATTCCGCGTTTCTGTTACCATGAGAGGCTTTCAGTCGCTGGTAACTGCCGCATGTGCCTTGTTGAAGTAAAGGGCGCACCTAAAGAGGTTGCGTCATGTTCACAGGCTGTAAAGGATCAGCGTCCTGGTCCAAATGGCGAACCTCCTGAAGTGTTTACAAATTCGCCGCGTGTTAAAAAAGCACGTCAAGGCGTAATGGAATTTTTACTTATTAATCACCCGCTTGATTGCCCGATTTGTGACCAAGGTGGTGAGTGTGATTTGCAAGATCAAGCAGTAGTTTATGGCAGCGCTGAAAGCCGCTTCTGTGAATCAAAGCGTGCTGTTGAAGAAAAAAACATGGGGCCACTTATCAAGACAGTGATGACCCGTTGTATTCAATGCACGCGTTGCGTTCGTTTTGTTACCGAGGTTGCTGGTGTTCCTGAATTGGGGGCAACTGGTCGCGGTGGCGATATGGAAATTACAACATATTTGAACAAAGCCCTTTCTTCAGAATTATCTGGCAACGTTGTTGATTTATGCCCAGTTGGTGCGTTGACCTCGCGTCCATATGCTTTCAATGCCCGCCCTTGGGAATTGAAGAAAACAGAATCAATCGATGTTATGGATGCATTAGGCTCAAACATTCGTATTGATACACGTGGTGCAGATGTTCTTCGTGTTGAGCCAAGAGTTAATGATGACGTAAACGAAGAATGGCTGTCTGATAAAGGTCGTCATGCTTGTGATGGTCTTCGTCGTCAACGTCTTGATAAACCATATGCTCGTAAAGAGGGTAAACTTGTTCCGGTTTCTTGGGCTGAGGCTATTGAAATTTTTGCAAAACAGCTTTCTGGAAAACCTGAAAAAGTTGGATTTATTTCAGGCGATTTAAACGAAGTTGAAGGTCTTAAGGCTTCTTTGGATCTTGCCAAATCGCTTGGCATTAAAAACCTTGATTGCCGTCAGGATGGTGCATTACTTGATGATAGTGCTGGTCGTGGCGGATATTTATTCAATTCGACTGTTAATGGCATTGAAGAAGCTGATGTGATTTTGATTGTGGGCGCAAATCCGCGTTATGATGCACCGGTCCTTAATGCCCGCATTCGCAAAGCGTATCTTGCTGGTAAACTTCAAAACATTGCTCTTATTGGCGAAGATTTTGACCTGACTTATCCTCATGCACATCTTGGTGATGATGTTAAAGCTCTTGAAGAGCTTGCTAAAGGTAAGGGTGAGTTTGCAAAAATTCTTAGCAATGCTGAAAAGCCAATGATTATCATCGGTTCTTCTGCTTTAACCCGTGCCGATGGCGATAAGGTTGCAAAACTTGCTGCCGAGGCGGGTGCCAAAGCAAAGATTGTTAAAGATGGCTGGAATGGCTGGAATGTGCTCCATACCGCGGCTTCACGTGTTGGTGCAATGGATATTGGGTTCCTGCCGAAAGATGGCGGTTTGACCACGTATCAAATGCTTGGTTCAAAGCTTGATACAATTGTACTTTTGGGCGCAGATGAAGTTGTTGTTCCAGAGGGCACTTTTGTTATTTATATCGGTTCACATGGTGATAATGGTGCGCACCGTGCAGATCTTGTCTTGCCGGCGCCTGCTTATACTGAGAAAAATGGCACTTATGTAAACCTTGAAGGTCGCGTTCAATTGGGCCGTATGGCTGTTGCGCCTAAAGGTGATGCAAAAGAAGAGTGGGCAATTATGCGCGCAGTGTCACAAGTTATTGGTAAGCCATTGCCATATGATACTCTTGAAGAATTACGTGCTAAGTTGAAATCTGATGTTCCTGCGCTTAATGTTGCGGAAGGTGAAATTGCACCGGCAATAGATTTTGATTTACGATTTGTTGGTAACGATGGCGTTGCCGATAAATATAAATTCTCTAATGTAATTCAGGATTATTTCCTGACCAATCCAATCGCACGTGCATCACAAACTTTGGCAAAATGTTCTGCTGAACGTCGTGGTGTGGGCGCAAATAAAGTTGCGGCGGAGTAGGGTATGAAGGCTCTTATTGATGCATTAGGACCATTATGGGGAAGCCTCGCAGGTATCGGGCTTTCACTTGTCTATATGGTGGTGGTTCTGTTAACTGTTGCGTTCATTCTATGGTTTGACCGTAAAGTCTGGGCTGCTGTTCAGATGCGTAAAGGGCCAAATATGGTTGGTCCGGTTGGTATTTTACAATCTTTTGCCGACTTTATTAAATTTGTTCTAAAAGAAATTGTTGTTCCATCTGGTGCAAATAAAACAATTTTTGTAATTGCGCCTATTATTACTGTTGTAACTTCTTTCTTAACTTGGGCGGTTCTTCCTGTTGCGCCTGGTTGGGTTCTTTCTGATATGAACGTTGGGATTTTATATATTCTAGCGGTTTCATCTTTAGGGGTTTACGGTATCATCATGGGTGGTTGGGCTTCAAACTCAAAATATCCGTTCCTGGGCGCGCTTAGATCTGCTGCGCAGATGGTTTCGTACGAAGTTTCAATTGGTTTTGTAATTGTTTGCGTATTGCTTGTGGTTGGTTCGTTGAACTTAACCGATATTGTGAACCATCAAAAAGCCGGTATTTGGGACTGGAATGCTTTTGCATTTATTGGTGCCTTAATGCATGGTGGAAGCCCTGCTAAAATGGGCATGGCATTTGTTGTTGGCTTGATTTTGTTTGCGATGTCAGTTGTGTTCTTCATTTCTGCGCTTGCCGAAACAAATCGCCCTCCATTCGATTTGCCAGAAGCTGAATCAGAATTGGTTGCCGGTTATCAAGTTGAATATTCAGCGACACTCTATTTGCTATTTATGATGGGTGAATATGTAAATATCGTATTTATGTGTGCAATGATTTCAATCCTGTTCCTAGGTGGTTGGAACTTGCCATGGGGTGAAGTAACAAATCCATTCCTAGGTTTCTTGGTACTTTATGTGAAAATTTGGGCGATGTTCTTTATGTTTGCAATGGTAAAGGCAATTGTTCCACGTTATCGTTATGACCAATTGATGCGTATTGGTTGGAAAATTTTCTTGCCAACTACTTTGGTATGTGTGGCGATTGTTGGGGCGTATGTCGCATTTTTCGGAGGTAATGCGTAATGGGTATTATGCAAGCCATTAAAGGCGCTGCGATGACCGATTTCCTCGGCGCATTTGTGCTGGCGATGAAGGTTTATTTCCGTCGCAAACCGACTGTGAACTATCCTTTTGAAAAAGGTCCTTTAAGCCCACGGTTTCGTGGTGAACATGCTTTGCGTCGTTATCCAAACGGCGAAGAGCGTTGTATTGCATGTAAATTGTGTGAAGCGATTTGCCCAGCTCAAGCTATTACAATTGAGGCAGAGCCACGTGATGATGGGTCTCGTCGTACAACACGTTATGATATTGACATGACAAAATGTATTTACTGTGGCTTCTGCCAAGAGGCTTGTCCTGTTGATGCAATTGTTGAAGGTCCAAATTTTGAGTTTGCGACTGAGACACGTGAAGAACTATTTTATGACAAAGATCGTTTGCTATCTAATGGTGATAGATGGGAACGTGAAATTGCCAAAAACATTGAATTGGATGCACCTTATAGGTGATTTATTGCCCCCATTTAATTATGGGGCAAATTAGGGAAGGGCGTTAAAGTGCTACAGATTGCGGCATTTTACATTTTAGCAGCGGTTGCGCTTATATCGGCGATTATGGTCGTATCGGCAAAAAACCCTGTTCACTCTGTAATGTTCCTGATTACGATATTTGTTACAACTTCAGGATTGTTTGTTCTGGCGGGTGCGGAATATCTCGCAATGTTGCTAATTGTGGTTTACGTTGGTGCGGTTGCGGTTCTGTTCTTGTTCGTAGTCATGATGCTTGATATTGACTTTGTGGAATTAAAACAGGGCTTCATGCGTTATGCGCCGTTTGGTGCATTGGTTGCATTGGTTCTTTTTGCAATGTTTGTGCTTGTTGCATCAGCTGTTGTTGAAGCAAAAGTAGATCCACATGTTCTTGCGAGCCCAACCCCGGCACTTGATGTTGCAAATAATACCCAAGCAATTGGTCGTATCCTCTATACAGATTATATTTTGTTCTTCCAGCTTGCTGGTATGGTTCTCTTTGTTGCAATGATTGGCGCTATTGTCCTTACTCTTCGCCACAAACCTTATGTTAAAAGACAAAATGTTGGAAAACAGGTTGCGCGTACACGCAAAACCGGCGTTGAAAATACTAAACCAAAAATCGGGGAAGGGGTTTCACTATGATGGAAATAGGTCTTACCCATTATCTTGCTTTTGCTGCGGCATTATTCACAATTGGTGTTTTTGGCATCTTTGTAAACCGTAAGAATATTATCGTTATCCTTATGTCGGTTGAGATGATATTGTTAGCGGTTAACGTAAATTTTGTTGCGTTTTCGGTTTTCTTAGGCGACCTAGTTGGTCAAATTTTCGCAATGTTTGTTTTGACTGTTGCTGCTGCTGAGGCAGCGGTAGTGCTTGCGATATTGGTGGTTTACTTCCGAAATCGTGGAACAATTGCAGTTGATGATTTGAATGTATTGAAGGGCTAATGAACGTGACAGTAGAAACTCTCGCCCTCATAGTTGTTTTCGCCCCAGTTATTGGTGCTATTATTGCGGGTCTTTTTGGTCGTGTATTACCTGCCAAGGTATCAATGACGGTTACAACCGGATTATTGATGGTTGCTGCGGCAAGTGCAATTACAATTTTTATTGGATATTGGGATAAAAGCCTTGTGCTTCCAGATGAACCAATTCGCATTTTTAAATGGATTGATGTTGCTGGCTTCACTTCAACATGGTCAATTCGTCTTGATGCAATTTCAGTTGTCATGATGGCTGTTGTTACATCTGTTTCGTCGATGGTTCACTTATATTCATGGGGCTATATGTCCGATGACCCATTCAAGCCTCGTTTCTTTGCATATTTGTCGCTATTTACTTTTGCGATGTTGTCATTGGTTACAGCGGCTGACTTTATGCAACTATTCTTTGGTTGGGAGGGCGTTGGTCTTGCTTCATATTTGCTAATCGGTTTCTATTTCTTGAAAAGATCTGCTAACGATGCGCAAATTAAGGCGTTTGTTGTAAACCGTGTTGGTGACTTTGGCTTCGTTCTTGGGATTATGTCGGTTTATTTTGTATTCGGTACAATTGAATTCAAAGATGTTTTCCATGCAATTCCACACCATATTCATGACACTATGGGATGGGGCAAATTACAACTTCCTGCGATGGAAGTAATTGCACTATTATTATTTATTGGTGCAATGGGTAAATCAGCACAGTTCTTGCTTCACACTTGGCTTCCTGATGCGATGGAAGGTCCAACTCCGGTTTCTGCACTTATTCACGCTGCGACAATGGTTACTGCGGGTGTTGTATTGGTTACACTTTGCTCACCGATTTTTCAGGTTGCGCCTTTTGCATCTGGTGTTGTTACTCTTATTGGTGCAATCACCGCAATCTTTGCTGCGACTATTGGTATAGCGCAAAACGATATTAAGCGCGTGATTGCATATTCAACCTGTTCTCAGCTTGGCTATATGTTCTTTGCGGCTGGTATCGGTGTTTATCAGGCGGCAATGTTCCACCTTTTCACACACGCATTCTTTAAAGCAATGCTTTTCCTTGGTGCCGGTTCTGTTATTCATGGCCTACATCATGAACAAGATATGCGCAAAATGGGTGGCGTTTGGAAGCCAATGAAAATTACATATGCTATTATGTTGATTGGTACATTGGCAATTACCGGTGTTGGTATTCCTGGAACTAATTTTGGCTTCGCCGGTTTCTTCTCAAAAGATGCAATTATTGAATCTGCGTTCGCTGCGTCATCAGAAGGCCTTCCATTTGCAACCTTTGCATTTTGGATGGGGATTCTTGCTGCATTCTTGACTAGTTTCTATTCATGGCGCTTGGCGTTTATGACTTTCACTGGGACTTTCCGTGGTGATGCACATGGCGGACATCACGATGATGATGCACATGCACACGCGGTTCATGCAGCGCATGTTGAGGGACACCATGATGCTCATCAAGAAGATGGTGTAGCACCGGCACATGAAAGCCCATTGGTAATGTTGGTTCCGCTATTTATTCTTGCGTTTGGTGCGATTTTTGCCGGCTTCATTTTTAATGACGCTTTTGTAGGTGAAGGTGCACATGATTTTTGGGGGCATGCTATTTACGTATCACCAGAAAATCATATTCTTCATGCTCGCCATAATGTACCTGAATGGGTTAAATTTATGCCTTTAACGGTTACCCTTCTAGGGCTTTTGGGTGCTATGATAGTTTACCTGTGGAATAAAGGACTTGGCGAAAAGATTGCCAAAGCAACTGGTCCTATTCATGCATTCCTTTACAATAAATGGTATTTTGATGAACTTTATGATGCTGTTTTTGTTAAAGGCGCGCGCGCACTAGGCGATTTCTTCTGGAAAGTTGGGGATCAGAAATTAATCGATGGAATTATTAACGGTATTGCTAGCGATACTAATATAATTTCTAAAAAATCTGTAAAAGTTCAGTCGGGTTACGTTTATCACTATGCCTTTATTATGCTTATCGCCCTTGTTGCCTTTGGCGCATTGGTATTGTTGAAGAAAGGATAAGATAATGTCTAATTTACCTATCCTTTCGTTAATTACTTGGCTTCCAACAATTGGTGCAGTTTTAATTGCGCTTGTTGCGGGTATTTCAAAAGGAAGCTCAGATAAGAATGCTGGCTTTGCACGTGTAACTGCTCTTTTAGTTTCACTTGTTACATTCGCTTTATCAGTGAAAATGGTGATGGATTTCAACACCAAAGAAACTGCTATGCAATTTGTAGAGAATGTTCCTTGGTTTGGTGTCATTCATTATTCGCTTGGCGTTGATGGTCTTTCTGTACTTTTGGTTCTTTTAACAACCTTCCTTCTTCCGCTTTGTGTTATTGCAAGTTGGAAATCGGTTGAGAAACGCGTTGTTGAGTATTTTATCGCTTTCTTAGTTCTTGAAAGCATGATGATTGGTGTATTTACTGCAACTGACCTCGTGCTTTTCTACGTATTGTTTGAAGCTGGTCTTATTCCAATGTATCTTATTATTGGTATCTGGGGTGGCAAGAACCGTTTTTATGCAGCGTATAAATTCTTTCTTTATACATTGCTAGGTTCGTTGTTTATGCTTGTAGCGGTTGCATATATAATCGTTAAAACAAAAACCTCTTATATACCTGATCTTCAGACCTTCCATTTTGACCCAGCAGTTCAAAAATTGTTGTGGTTAGCATTCTTTGCATCGTTTGCAGTAAAAATGCCGATGTGGCCTGTTCATACTTGGTTGCCTGATGCACACGTTGAAGCACCAACTGCTGGCTCGGTTATTCTTGCAGGCGTGCTTTTGAAAATGGGTGGTTACGGTCTTATCCGTTTCTCATTGCCAATGTTCCCAGATGCATCATTATATTTCCAACCATTGGTTTACACCATGAGTATAATAGCGATTATCTATACTTCATTGGTAGCATTCCGTCAGGTTGATATCAAAAAATTGATTGCATATTCATCAATTGCCCATATGGGTTTTGTAACGATGGGTATTTTTGCATTCAATAAAATTGGCCTACAAGGTGCAATGTTCCAGATGTTAAGCCACGGCTTTATCGCGAGTGCGTTGTTCTTGTGTATTGGTGTTATTTACGATCGTATGCATACACGTGAAATCGCGTTTTATGGTGGTCTTGTGAACCGCATGCCAATTTATGCTGCAGTCTTTATGCTATTTACTATGGGCAACGTTGGTTTACCTGGTACCTCTGGCTTTATTGGCGAAGTTTTGACAATGCAGGGTACTTTCCTAGACAACCGCATAGTTGCATTATTTGCGGCATCTGGTGTGATTTTCTCTGCTGCATACATGCTTACAATGTATCGTAAAACGGTTTTCGGACCAATTACTAATCCTAAACTTGAAACTATTACTGATATGAACTGGCGTGAAGTTCTTGTATTCTTGCCACTGATTATTGGTACACTGATTTTAGGTTTTAAACCGGGATTGATTTTAGATTTTACTGATAAATCAGTGGAATTTCTTTCAACCCAAGTTTTGACAGCAATTAAATAGGCAAGCGGTAAAAAACATGAACCTTGCAAGCGTAACACATGATTTAGCCTTTATGACGCCAGAATTGGTAATTGCGGTTGGCGCAATGCTATTGGTTTTAATGGGGGCATTTGTTTCAAAGAGTGCATACCGCGCCATTACCTATTTGTCGGTTGTGGTTTTATTGGTTGCTGGCTTCCTTGGTGTTCAACATGCACCGGATAATGCACAAGTATTATTCAACGGGTCATACGTTGTTGATGCCTTCGGTGGTTTTGCAAAACTAATAATTGCTTTAACTGCTGCATGCGCCATACTATTGAGCGCTGATTATCTTGCCGAACGAAATTTAGAAAAACCGGAATATCCAGTTTTGGCGTTACTTGCCGTTTTGGGCATGTATGTAATGGTTTCAGCGCATGATTTACTAGCCGTATACATGGGCGTGGAACTTCAATCGCTTGCACTATATGTTCTTGCTGCTTATGCACGTGATGATCGTAAGTCTTCAGAAGCTGGCCTTAAATATTTTGTACTTGGTGCATTGTCTTCTGGTATTCTGCTATATGGTGTTTCTCTGATTTACGGTTTTACCGGAACCATAAACTTTGGAAAACTTATGACTATTGCCAAAGATACCAGTAATGTTGGCCTAATCTTTGGTATGGTTTTTGTTCTTTCTGGTATCGCATTTAAAATGTCTGTTGCGCCATTTCACATGTGGACACCAGATGTTTACGAAGGTGCGCCAACTCCATCTACGGCATTTTTTGCAACTGCACCAAAAATGGCGGCGGCAATTTTATTGGGGCGTTTCTTATTTGAGGCATTTGGTGAAGTTGTATCGCAATGGCGTGACGTTGTTTCGATAATGGCTGTGCTTTCAATGTTTGTCGGCGCTATTTTTGCACTACAACAAACTAACATGAAACGGCTTCTTGCGTATTCATCAATTTTGAACATGGGTTATGCAATGGTTGCTATTGCTGCTGGTCCGGTATACGGGCCATCTGCATTGCTTCTGTTTACTGCAATTTATGCGATTACATCTGTTGGTATGTTTGGTGTTTTGCTTTCAATGCGTGATGCTAAAGGCAAGGAAATTACAAAAATTTCTGGTTATTCTGGCCTGTCTAAACAGCGTCCGTTGCTGTCACTTGCATTGACCATTATGTTCTTCTCAATAACCGGTATCCCACCGCTTTTAGGTTTCTTTGGTAAGTTCCAGATTTTTATTGCTGCGGTTGATGGTGGCGTAATGCCTTTGGCGCTTATTTTGGTAATTGCATCAGTAATTTCAGCGTTTTACTACCTTCGTGTTCTTAAAGTTGTTTGGTTTGATGAACCAAGTGTTGAGATCGTTGGCGGGCTTGCAACAACAAAAGTTACAGTAACTGGGGTTACTTTAATGATCGCGTTGCTTACTCCATTTATTGGTCTAATTTATACTGCTTCTATGGCAGCCGGACATTTCTTTAAGTGAGAATTATTCACTTAAAGCATGTAGGCTCAACTAATGATGAGGTTATACGCCTTGCCCAATCGGGCGAGGCGTTGCCTTTTTGGGTAGTTGCAGATGAGCAAACAAACGGTCGTGGCCGAAGAGGGCGGCAATGGCAAGGTTTAGAAGGTAACCTTTTTGCAAGCGGTATTTATGAATTTAATCAAGATCCAGCTATTATAGCTACTCTTAGCTTTGTTGTTTCATATTCATTGTTTGAAACATTAAGCGAATTCATTGATAAGAATAGAATTGCATTAAAATGGCCCAATGATATTTTGGTTGATTGCAAGAAAATAAGTGGAATCTTGCTTGAAAGCCAAATAAAAGGTGGAATTGTACAGTTGGTTATAGGTGTGGGGCTAAATGTCATGCACGCACCAATAATTAATGAATATGGTACGATTGCAATGAAGGATTGCCTAGAAAACCCTATTCCTGGTTTAGATAAGATGAAAATCTTACATAATTTTATGCAAAAATTCGCAATAAACTTGTCGTACTGGGAACAATTTGGTTCCGGGCACGTAATTGAGAAATGGAAAAAATTCGCCTTTAAAATAAATAAGAACATTGAAATAGTTCAAGGTAATGCCACAATAAATGGCAAATTGATTGATATTTCGCCATGTGGAGAAATAATATTGCGCAATGATAACGGTGAAGTCATTAAAATAAATGCTGGTGAAATGTTATTATAGAGTTCTATGCATAATATTTAATATTTAATATTACTTGATTTTATTTGCTTCTAAAGTAAAACAGCGAAAATTATCAATGTGAGTATTTTAAGTGCAGCTTTTAGTTAAAAGAAATGTTTTATCGTTAACTTCGATTATGCTTTGTGCATTTTTAACAGGTTGCAATTTTAATACAAAAACCAAAGACATAGAAGAACGTAAACTATGTTTTATTGATGTTGGCGGAAGTTTTGGTAAGTCTGGATTACGTGCCAGACAATATATTGGCAAGGGACCAAAGTTTCGTATCATTCAATGGAAAACAATGGATTTCCCAGATGAATTAAATTCCAACCAAGAACAACAAACAAATAATAACCATGCGTCGCTAGCGGTAAAACTGTCTTGGCGCGTCAGTGAAGTTAGTGGAAGTGTTGAATCACAACTTGATTCATTGGAAGTAATTCCGATAAATTTCAAAAATGAGCAAATTCAAAAAATTACTTCTTGGCGAATAATTGGGATTGATGGTGAAAAATATACGTTTCCTATAACAGAAAATATTAGAAACTCTAAACCAGAGATTTTTTCATCCGAATCAAAAGGAATTATGATTCCTGGCAATCTTGCAGAAGATTTGGGTGGAGTTAACGGCTCTACCTTTAAAATTGGTGTTATTGATGCTAATGGTGTTGTGCTTTTGCAAAAAGATATCTTGGCTTCGAGTGGTTATATGTTCAAAGAGCGCGCGTTGTCAGCCATTGAAAAGCTTGATGAAATTATAAAAACACCCAATAGATGTCTAAAAGTATCAGACTGAAATCTATAATCGTAATCAGACATTTGGTGATTGCATTTTCCATATATAATACTATTCATGCCCATATATATTGGGAGATGGGATAAGTTATTGCAAAATAGTCTAGTATTTTTGCCACTTGGCGGTTCAAATGAAATCGGTATGAACTTGAATGCCTATGGTTTTGGAACTGAAGAAAATCGAAAATGGATAGTTGTCGATTGTGGGGTGACCTTTGCGTCTGAACAACATATTCCTGGTGTTGAAGTAATTTTGCCTGATCCCGAATTCCTAACGGGTGTGAAAGAAGATATTATTGGTGTTGTTCTTACTCATGCGCATGAAGACCATATTGGCGCACTTGGTCATTTGTGGGAAAAACTAGAAGCACCGCTTTATGCAACTCCGTTTACTGCCGAACTTATCAAGGATAAATTACGCGAACATAATTTAATTGATAAAGTTGAATTGAATGTTGTTCCTTTAAAAGGCGAAATAAACCTTGAACCATTTATTGTTGAATATGTAACTATTACGCATTCTATACCCGAGCCAAATGGTCTCAAAATTACCACTCCGCTTGGTGTTGTTTTCCATACTGGCGACTGGAAAGTTGACCCAGATCCAATTGTTGGCGAAAATATCGATGTAAAAACACTTACCCAAATGGGGGACGATGGTGTTTTAGCAATGGTTTGTGATTCAACAAACGTATTTGTTGAAGGGCAAAGCGGTTCTGAGGGTGCCGTCCGTAAAGAGTTAATAAAACTTGTGTCTGAACAAAAAGGAAAAGTTGCTATTGCATGTTTTGCTTCTAATGTCGCCCGCGTGCTTAGTGGGGTTGAGGCTGCAAAACAAAGTGGACGGGCGGTTTGTTTATTGGGTCGTTCAATGGTTCGTGTTGTTGGTGCGGCGCGTAAGGTTGGAATAATAACTGATACTGTTTTTGTAGAACCAGAAAAAGCATCAACCTATAAAGATAATGAAATATTATATCTTTGTACCGGCTCACAGGGAGAGCCAAGGGCCGCATTAAAAAGGATTGCACAAGGCAAACATCCAAGTTTAAATATGGGGCAGGGGGACACGGTTATTTTCTCTTCACGAGAAATTCCCGGTAACGAGCGCGATATTTATGATCTTATAAATGATTTCATGCTTGCTGGTGTTGAAGTTGTAACCGCTCACGAGCGGGCAATCCATGTATCTGGGCATCCTTGTCGCGATGAATTGGCGCAAATGTATTCATGGGTACGTCCTCAAATTGCCATACCAACCCACGGTGAAAGAAGACATTTAATTGAGCATGCAAGGCTTGCTAAATCTTTGCAAATTAAAGAGACGATTACGCCACGTAATGGAGAAATGGTACAAATTGCACCAAATGGACCAATGATTGTCGATGAAGTTCCTAATGGTAGGCTCTATGTCGACGGTAACACGATTATTGCACAAGGCGCTGAAATACTTCGCGAAAGAAGCAAGATTGGCGAAAATGGCGTAATTGTTATTATGGTAAGCTTTGATAAAAAGGGCCGAATTGTTGGCGGCCCTGATGTCCGTGCGCGAGGTATTGCTGATAAAAATGGTGAGCCTTTGGGTGACACATTGGATGTTATTGCCGATATTGCCGAAAGAACCATAGACAAATTGACTATTGCGGAACGACTTGATGAAGAATATTGCGAAAATAAAATTGTTCGTACAATTCGCAAAAATATTTTTGACATTATCAAAAAGAAGCCAATGGTCGAAGTTATGGTAATGGTCGTATAGGGGTATATAAATGAAAATCGGAAGACTAAATCACGTTGGTATCGCTGTCCCTTCAATAGAAGAAGCTTGGAAGACCTATAAAACACTTTATGGCGTAGAAGATAAAGATATTACGCCAATTGGTGAAATGGAAACACAGGGTGTTAAATATTCTTTCGTAAATGTCGCTAATTCACAAATTGAACTTATTGAACCATTGGGTGAAAAATCACCAATTCGTAAGTTTCTTGAGAAAAACCCTGCTGGCGGCCAGCATCATTTATGTTTTGAGGTTGATGACGTTCATAAGGCACGCGAAGAGGCTATTGCGGAGGGTGCAACAGTATTGAATGAACCTCGTATTGGCGCACATGGAACTCTAATCATATTTATTCATCCAAAGAATTCTAACAGTGTTTTGGTTGAATTGATGGAACCGCCAAAGGGCCATTAATTAATCTATTGCAATAAATGCGAAACAAACTGGATTAGCCACTGTCTTTTGGCTAATCCTTTTTGTATTAATGGCTACTCGTTTTAAATTTTTTCAAAGAGGCTTAACATGCGCCTGACGCGCTATTTTCTTCCTGTTCTCAAAGAAACCCCTAAAGAGGCACAAATTGTATCTCACCAACTTATGTTGCGTGCAGGTCTTATCAAGCAGCAATCGGCCGGCGTTTATGTTTGGCTCCCCTTTGGCTTGAAGGTGCTAAAGAAAATTGAGAATATTATTCGTGAAGAACAGAATAATGCTGGTGCGATAGAGCTTTTGATGCCAACTATGCAGGGTGCGGATTTGTGGCGTGAATCAGGTCGTTATGATGACTATGGTCTTGAGATGCTACGCATAAAAGACCGCCATGAGCGCGATCTTTTATTCGGACCGACCGCCGAAGAAGTCGTAACCGATGTTTTCAGAACCTATGTGCGTTCATACAAGGATTTGCCGTTGAATCTCTACAATATTCAATGGAAGTTCCGCGATGAAATTCGTCCACGTTTTGGCGTTATGCGTGGCCGCGAATTCCTTATGAAAGATGCCTATTCTTTTGATATTGATGAGAATGGTGCCCGTGATTCATATCGTAAAATGTTCCTTGCATATTTGCGTACATTCCAACGTATGGGTTTACGCGGTGTTCCGATGCGCGCTGACACCGGTCCAATTGGCGGTGATTTAAGTCATGAATTCATTATTCTTGCACCAACTGGTGAAAGCGGCGTATTTTATGACGCAATTTATGAAGAGCGCGATTGGGCTAATGCTGAAATTGATTTTTCCAATACTGATACTGGTCGTAAACAGCGCGAAGAATTGTTCAATGAGGTTCTTCAGTCCTATGCTGCCACCGATGAAATGCATGATGATGCTGAATTCAAAGCCAAAGTTCCAGAAGAGCGTCGTCGCGAAGGTCGTGGTATCGAAGTTGGTCATATTTTCTTCTTTGGCGAAAAATATTCAAAGCCAATGGGTGCGAAAATAATGGGGCCAGAGGGCAAAGAAATTAATGCGCAAATGGGTTCATATGGCATTGGTGTGTCACGTCTTGTGGGTGCAATTATCGAAGCTAGTCATGATGAAAATGGTATTGTTTGGCCAAAAGAAATTACACCATTTGATTTGGGTATTATAAATCTAAAATCTGGTGACGCAGAATGTGATGCACTTTGTGATAAACTTTATGATATTGCATTAAAAGCAGGCCGTGAACCACTTTATGATGACCGCAATGAACGTGCAGGCGCAAAATTTGCTACGATGGACTTAATTGGTGTTCCAACCCAAATTACAATTGGTCCACGCGGCATCCAAAATGGCGTTATAGAAATTAAAGATCGCAAAACACAAGAGAAAAAAGAAATTCCAATTACTGAATTTGAAACGTGGTTAAAGGCATGAGTGAAGTAACAATTGCCCCAAAACCTTTTGGCGAATGGGAACGAAAAATTGCCATGCGTTATTTACGTGCCAAAAAGGAAAATGGCGGGGTGACGCTTATTTCGACAATCAGCTTTTTTGGGATTTTGTTGGCGGTTGCTGTGCTTATCATTGTTATGAGCGTGATGAACGGCTTCAGGACCGAGCTTCTTAATCGGGTTCTTGGTGTTAATGGACATGTGTTTGTTGATACACGTGGCTTAACCCCGCCTATGGTCGATAACTTTGTTCGTGATGCTGGCAAAATAACTGGTGTTAAATCGCTTACAAGGCTCACACAGGGGCAAGTATTGGCGGTTGGCAATGCTGGTGCAACACGTGGCGCAATGGTTCAAGGTACCGAGCGTAGCGATTTAATGAAGCTTGATATGGTTTCAAAAAATATTATCGGCGGTAGCTTAAATAATTATGGCAAGGGTGAATATGGCGGCGATGAGATTGCCATTGGTTCAGGTCTTGCCAGCGACCTTAACTTGTTACAAGGCGATTATATAAACCTTGTTTCACCTTCTGGCGCGGTTACTGCATTTGGTGCGGCGCCTGTAAGCAAAGAATATAAGGTTGGCGCAATTTTTGATGTTGGCATGAGCGAATATGACAATAGCCTAATTTATATGCCTTTAGAGCAGGCTCAATTGTTTTTTGGTCGTGAAGGCGTTGTTGAAATGGTCGAGGCGCGACTTGATAATCCTGATAATACTGAACCAGTAATGGCTCAATTTTCTAAGCTTCTGCCAAACACAATTATTACGGACTGGCGTCAGCATTCAGAGAGTCTAGTTTCCGCACTTGGTGTGGAACGTGCTGTAATGCGACTAATTTTAATGATGCTGGTTGTAATTGCGGCATTAAATATTATTTCGGGCCTTGTTATGCTTGTTAAAAATAAAGGGCGTGATATTGCGGTATTACGTACAATTGGTGCATCACAAGGCGCAATAATGCGTATATTTTTGATGATTGGTGCAAGTATTGGAATTTTGGGAACCCTTTTTGGGGTCGTTGCTGGCACTTTGTTTTGTTTAAATATCCATACGATACAAAAAATTGTTGAAATGGTTTTTGGCCCAGTGTTTCCATCTGAAGTATATTTTTTGAAACAAATTCCTGCTCATGTTGAATGGAGCGAGGTTGTAATCGTTGCTAGCTTCTCCCTTATCATGAGTGTTTTAGTTACATTACCACCTGCATGGCGTGCTGCACGTCTCGACCCTGTGGAGGCACTTCGTTATGAGTGAGGTTATATTAAAAACCGAAGGCTTAATTCGTTCTTATTCCACACAAGCAGGCGTATTAGAAGTTTTGCGAGGCGTTGATTTTACAATCCGCAAAGGCGAAATAATCGGACTAATTGGCCCTTCAGGTTCTGGCAAATCTTCGTTATTACATTCTGTTGGCTTATTGGAAGAAACTCAAGGTGGGAAAATATCAATATTAGGGCAAGATGTTTCATCCCTTAATGATAATGAAAGAACAAAAGTTCGTCGTGATAAAATGGGCTTTGTTTATCAGTTTCACAACCTACTGCCGGAACTGGATGCATGCGAAAATATTGCACTTCCAATGTTAATTGCTGGTCATTCGCGTGATATAGCTAATAAAAGAGCGGTTGAATTGCTTGAATTGTTGGGTTTAGGTGCGCGTGTGAAACATCTGCCAGCGCAATTATCAGGTGGCGAGCAGCAGCGTGTTGCCATTGGTCGTGCTTTGGTAAATCATCCAAAATTATTGCTTGCTGATGAGCCAACTGGAAATCTTGATCCTCAAACTTCAATTTATGTGCTTGAATTTTTGGCAAAAATTGCAAAAGAGGAAAATGTTGCGGCTCTTATAGGTACACATAACCTTGAGCTTGCACACAAAATGGACCGTATAGTTCGCATTGAAAACGGCCGTTTAGTAGAAGAAAAATAATCATATAGATAAAATTTTATGCTTGACATTAATTATAAAATGGAACACAACCAGAACATGGAACAAAATAGAAACAAATTGTTCGAGAGGTTGTCATGGAAGTTGAGTTTTCGATTGAAGATTTATTAGGTTTGGTTGCCATTATCGCTTGTTCTGCTGTGATGTGGGGTATCGGTTCTTTGTTTGGCTAATATATACGCAAACTGAAATTTACTGTGGGTAATTGCAGATTTTGGTTTCCCATTTAAATAAATTACGTCATTTAGACTATTATGGCAGAACCAAGATTTATCCATTTAAGGCTTAGAACCGCATATTCGCTTCTTGATGGTGCTATGACGGTTAAAAAAGTCTCTGCAATTGCAAAAGAAAGGCATTTGCCCGCTCTTGGTATATCTGACCCAAATTTGTTTGGCGCACTTGAGTATTCAGAGACATTAGCAAGTAGCGGTGTGCAACCAATTGTTGGTTTATGCTTCCCTTGTTTTTTGAAGCATGAAGATGAAACCACAACAAGTGGAAGTATTGCATTAATTGCAAAAGACCAAATTGGTTTTGATAATCTTATGCTCTTATCAAGCACCAATTTTTTGGATGGCTCTGATGAAGATAACTCGGTTGATATTCAGACGCTAATTGAAAATAAAGATGGGATTATTGTCCTTACCGGTGGTTGGCAATCTCCAATAAATAAATCTTTTTTTGATAATAAACCACAATATGCAATTGAATGGCTCGATAAATTAAAAACTGAATTCAAAGATAATTTATACATAGAAATTCAACGACATGGTCGGCAAGATGAATTAGCGACAGAGGCACAATTAATTGATTATGCATACGAAAACGATATTCCGTTAGTCGGGACAAATGATATTCGTTTTTTATCACGTGATAAATATTATTCTCATGAAGTTTTAACTTGTATTGGTACTGGCGACAAAATTTCTAACCCAGATCGAACGCGCTTAACTGAGGAACATTTCTTCAAAACTGAAGATGAAATGTGTGCGCTTTTTGCTGATTTGCCTGAATGCCTTGCAAATAGTGTTGAAATTGCAAAACGATGTTCAGTACGTGCTGTAAAGCGCAAACCAATCTTACCAAGTTTTGACAATGGGGAAGGGCGCTCAGAAAGTGATGAACTATATGAACAAGCCAAAGCGGGGCTTGAATATCGATTAAAAACTAGGCCGCCAGTTAAGTCAGTTGAGGAATACCAACAACGCCTTGAATTTGAAATTTCAATTATCAATCGCATGGGCTTTGCGGGTTACTTCTTAATCGTATCTGATTTTATAAAATGGGCAAAGGCACATGATATTCCAGTTGGCCCAGGTCGTGGCTCTGGTGCAGGTTCTATTGTTGCTTATAGTCTTCAGATTACGGATTTGGATCCTCTTGAATTTGGTTTGCTATTTGAACGGTTCTTGAATCCAGAGCGTATTTCAATGCCCGATTTCGACGTCGATTTCTGTCAAGATAGACGTGAAGAAGTGATTTCATACGTTCAGGAAAAATATGGCTTTGAACGCGTGTCACAAATTATCACATTTGGTACATTACAGGCTCGTGCAGCAGTGCGTGACGTGGGGCGTGTTTTAGACATGTCTTTCATGCGGGTTAGTGAGATAACTAAACTAATACCTAACAATCCTGCAAATCCAGTTAGCCTTCGTAAAGCGCTTGAGATGGAAGACCGCCTGAAACAAGCATATGATAACGATGAGGCGGTACATAATATTTATGATACAGCTATGGAGCTTGAGGGGCTTTATAGGAACTGTTCAACTCACGCTGCTGGCGTAGTTATAGCTGGTCGTCCAATAAAAGAACTTGTTCCGCTTTATAAAGATCCAAAGTCAGATATTCCGGCAACTCAGTATAATATGAAATGGTCTGAATCTGCGGGATTGGTTAAGTTTGACTTTTTGGGTTTGAAGACGCTCACGGTCATTAAGTATGCGATTGATTTACTGCGCGCACGTGGAATTGACGTTAACTTTGCCTCCCAACGATATGATGATAAAGAAGTTTTTGATTTTCTATGCCAAGGTAATACTTTAGGTGTTTTCCAGCTCGAGGGTCAGGGTATGCGCGATACGTTGCGCAAAATGGTTCCAAACTGTCTTGATGATATTATCGCGTTGATTTCGCTCTACCGTCCTGGTCCAATGGAAAATATTCCACTTTATTGTGACGTTAAGGCCGGTAAACAGCCACCCGACTATCTTCACCCATCACTTGAGCCAGTGTTGAAAGAGACCCACGGGGTTATCATCTATCAAGAACAAGTTATGCAAATTGCACAAATCTTGTCTGGCTACTCACTAGGTGAGGCGGACATTTTACGCCGTGCTATGGGTAAAAAACAAAAAGATGAAATGGCAAAACAGCGTCAACGTTTTGCCGAAGGTGCAAAGGAAAAGGGTATCGACCCAGAGCTTGCAGGATCAATTTTTGACCTTGTTGATAAATTTGCGGGCTATGGTTTTAACAAATCCCACGCGGCTGCATATGCGGTTATTTCCTATCAAACAGCATGGTTAAAGGCAAAATATCCGGTTGAGTTTTTGGTTGCTGCAATGAATTTGGATATAGAGGATACAACCAAACTTGGCGCCTATGTTACAGAAGCAAAACGGCTTGGTATAATAGTTAATCCCCCGAATGTTAATAAATCTGGCGCATATTTCAAAATTGAAAATGGTGAAATATTATATGCTCTTGGTGCAATTAAAAATATTGGACCAAAAGCAATGCAGGCAGTTGAAGAAGATGTAATTGCCAATGGAAAGTTTTCAAATATCCATGAATTTATGGAACGCATTGGCCCAAAAAATTTAAACAAGAGAGCTATTGAGAATTTAGCAAAATCTGGTGCTTTTGATGATATTGAGCCTAATCGTGCATTGATTGTTGATTCCGCCGATATGCTTATGTCGCATGCTGCATCATGTAATAATGAGGCTGAAAAGAACCAAATTAGCTTGTTTGGCGATTCTGTTACCCCACCACGCGTTCCTTTGCCGAATGTAAATCAGTGGGCTGAGCAAGAAAAATTATCGCATGAGTTTGCGGCGCTTGGCTTATTTTTATCGGGGCATCCTCTTGACGATATATCTGAAATTTTAATAGCGCGTAGAACTGTTTTCTGGGGAAACATTGCAGAATACATGCAAACCTCTGAGGCCTTGTTCCCTATGGCTGGCGTGGTTCGCGCTGCAAAGGAACGACCTGCACGTAAAGGTGGGAAGTTCGCATGGGTAACTTTGTCTGATCCAACCGGAGAGTTTGAGGTTTTTGTTAGACCAGAGGATTTAGAAAATTCACGGCAATTTATAGAAGTTGGTAAAACCGTTAGTTTTATTGCATCGGCAAAAAATTTAGATGGTGAAGTAAAAATTTCTGCTTCACGTTTTGACGCAATAGAAAACATGCGATCAAACAATTATTCGGGCGTAATCTTATATGTTGATACTAGCTTTGATGTTCTTGAATTCAAAAACCTGACTGAGCAATTAAGGGGTGTAGAAGCAAAACAAGCTGGTGAATTAAGAATAATGATGCGTATTGAAAATGAAAGTGAAGTCGAAATTAAACTTCCTGGCCGTTATCCGATAGATATACCGTCACGGCGTGCTTTAAAGGCGCTGAAGGGCGTAGAAGCAATTAGTGAATTACAATAAGTGATAAAATCTGCATCCAAGTGCTTTAAAGGCTTGCATTTTGGTATGATTTTGGTATGCGAGCCACCTAATTTCGCACGCGGACTTGGGCATTTTGAATGTTTTCATGGTGAAAATATTTAAAACGTCCTTCTGGCGCATTTAATTGCATCAGTCCGCGGAGGCCAGCCAGAGAAGGAAAATTTAATATGGCTTTACCTGAATTCACTATGCGTCAACTATTGGAAGCGGGCGCACACTTCGGTCACCAAACTCACCGTTGGAATCCAAAGATGCAAAAATACATCTTTGGTGAACGTTCAAATATCCATATCCTTGATTTATCACAAACTGTACCTATGTTGCATCAAGCATTGGTAAAAGTTCGTGAAGTTGTTGCTAAAGGCGGTCGCGTTCTTTTCGTTGGTACTAAACGTCAAGCATCTGACCCTATTGCATCATCTGCAAAACGTTGTGCACAATATTATATCAATCACCGTTGGTTGGGTGGTACTTTGACCAACTGGCAAACAGTTTCAAAATCAATTCAGCGTATGCGTGAAGTTGAAGCAATCACTGGCGGTGAAGCACCTGCTGGTCTTACTAAAAAAGAGCTTTTGAACCTTTCTCGTGAACACGAGAAACTAGAACGTTCTTTGGGTGGTATTGCTTCTATGGGCGGTATTCCTGACTTGATGTTCGTTGTCGATACCAACAAAGAAGCAATCGCAATTCAAGAAGCTCATAAACTTGGTATTCCTGTAATTGCATTGGTTGATTCTAACTGTGATCCAGACGAAGTAGATTTCCCAATTCCTGGAAACGATGACGCTGCACGCTCTATCCAATTGTTCTGCGATCTTATTGCTGATGCTGCATTAGATGGTTTGGCTGAATCTCAAGCTTCTTTGGGTGTTGACCTTGGTGAAGCTGTGAATCCAGTTGAAACTGTTGTCGCTGAAGCTGCTGCTGAAGAAATTGCTGCTGCAGTAGAAACTCCAGCACAAGACGCATAATTTTCATAATAGCGGGCTATAATGCCCGCTACCATATTCATTTAACCACATAGAATAGAGGAGACCGGCAATGGCCGAGATCACCGCAGGATTAGTAAAAGAACTACGTGAAAAAACTGGCGTAGGTATGATGGATTGTAAAAAAGCACTTGCAGAAACTGCAGGTGATCTTGAAGCAGCCGTTGATTGGTTGCGTGCAAAAGGTCTTTCAAAAGCTGCTAAAAAAGCTGACCGCGTAGCTGCTGAGGGCTTGGTTGCCGTTGCTGTAAATGGTAAAACTGGTGTTCTTGTTGAGCTTAATGCGGAAACCGATTTCGTTTCACGTAACGAGCATTTCCAAAAAGCAGCAACAACAATTACTGACCTTGCTTTTGGTGCTTCTGATGTTGAAGACCTTAAAACAAAAGCAACTGACAATGGTACAGTTGATGAATATCTTACCAATTTGATTGCAACAATTGGCGAAAATATGACATTGCGTCGTATGAAAAAAGTTGAAGTTGCAAACGGTGTTGTTGCGCCATATACCCACTCTGCAATCGCTACTGGCCTTGGTCGCATTGGCGTTTTGGTTGGTGTTGAAGGTGAAGGCGATGCTACTGAATTAACTGAAGTTGGTCGTAAAGTTGCAATGCACGTTGCGGCGACTGCACCACTTGCGCTTTCTTCAGACGACCTTGATCCTGCTATTGTTGAGCGCGAACGTCATGTTCAAATGGAACTTGCACGTGAATCTGGAAAACCAGAAGCGGTTATCGAAAAAATGATTGAAGGCCGCATGCGCAAATATGAAGAAGAAGTTGTTCTTCTTAAACAGCCATTTGTTATGAACCCTGACCAGACTGTTGAAGCTTTTGTTAAAGAAGCAACCGGTGGTAAAGCAAAAGTAACTGGCTTTGCAATCTTTAAACTTGGTGAAGGCATCGAGAAAAAAGAAGATGATTTTGCTGCTGAAGTTGCTTCTATGACTTCTGGCGCATAATTTAATAAAAATCGGTTTTATAAAGGGCGGTGTGCGTTGCATGCCGCCTTTTTAGCATTCGGTTACTTTAATAAAAATTGATTCATGCTAATAGGGAAAAAATATCGGGGCGATTTAACATGACAAATTCACAAACCATACAAAAGACTAAATGCAAACGTATATTGCTTAAGATGTCTGGTGAAGCTTTGATGGGGCCGAATGCCTTTGGAATAGATCCTGCAACTTGTCTGAGTTTTGCTAAAGAAGTTAAAGAGGTTTACGACGAAGGCATAGAAATTTGCCTTGTTATTGGTGGTGGTAATATCTTTCGTGGTGTTTCTGGTTCAGCGCAAGGTATGGAACGTGCAAGTGCTGATTACATGGGGATGTTGGCTACAATTATGAATGCCTTGGCAATGCAAAGTGCATTAGAAGGAATTGGGGTTCCAACCCGTGTTCAATCGGCAATACCAATGGCAACTGTATGTGAACCATATATCAGACGTCGTGCGCAAAGACATATGGAAAAAGGGCGTGTAGTTATATTTGCGGCAGGTGTCGGAAGCCCGTTCTTTACAACAGATACCGGAGCGGCACTGCGTGCTGCTGAAATGGGTTGTGACTGTTTACTAAAGGGAACTGGTGTTGATGGCGTCTATGAAGCTGACCCGAAAAAAGAACCAGATGCTAAACGTTATGAAGAGCTTTCATATACAGATGTGTTAAGCAAAAATCTTAAAATAATGGACGCTACGGCCATTTCGTTAATGCGTGAAAATAATATCCCAATCATTGTATTCAATATTCGCCATAAAGGCCGCCTGAAAGAAGTGATTGACGGAAAAGGTATTTGCACCACTATACATGGTAAGTAATTTTACATAGATGGAACATTAAAATGAGTGAATTTAATATTAATGATCTAAAACGCCGCATGGAAGGCGCATTATCTTCTCTTAAAACCGAATTCCAAGGGCTTCGCACAGGGCGTGCCAATGCTGGGTTGCTTGATACAATTGAAGTAGATGCCTATGGCTCAACAGTGCCACTGAATCAGGTTGGTTCAGTTTCAGTGCCAGAGCCAAGAATGTTGATGATTACTGCTTGGGATAAGGGAGTAATTGTTTCAATTGAAAAGGCGATTCGTAATTCACAATTAGGGCTTAATCCAATTGTTGATGGACAAACAATTCGTCTTCCAATTCCTCCACTTAATGAAGAGCGTCGTAAGGAATTGGTTAAACTTGCCGGTAAATATGCCGAAACTGCGCGTGTGGCTATTCGCAACGTTCGCCGTGACGGTAACGAAGAGTTAAAAAAACTTGAGAAAGACAAAAAAATTGGCGAAGATGAACATAAGAAACAATCTACTTTAGTTCAGGAAGCTACAGATTCTTTTGTTAAACAAGTTGATACTATGTTAAAGGCAAAAGAAGAAGAAATTATGCAGGTTTAGAAATAGAAATAAATGGCAATTACCTCACCATTACCAAATGAAAAACTTGACGGTGAATTGCCTGCAAATTCATCGGATGAGGTAATTGCGACTGCGCCAAAACATATAGCAGTGATTATGGATGGAAATGGGCGTTGGGCTAAAAATAAATTTATGCCACGTGCATTCGGACATAAAGCAGGTGTAGATGCTTTAAGGCGACTTGTTGAGGCTGTTCCAAATTTTGGCATAAAGACACTATCTGTTTACGCATTTTCGACAGAAAACTGGCGTCGTCCAACTGAAGAAGTTGAAGGTCTATTTGCGCTTTTAAAACAATTTGTCAAAAGCGATTTAGCAAGATTAAAAGCGAATAACGTAAAAGTAATCATACAAGGTCGTCGCGAAGGCCTTTCTGATGAAATACTTAAACTTATCGATATTGTTCAAGATGAAACTCGTAATAATGATAAGCTAAATCTTGTTATTTGCTTTAATTACGGCGGACAGGCCGAAATTATCGATGCAACAAAAAAAATTGCTACTGATGTCAAAAATGGCAATTTGCAAATTGAAAATATCAATGAGAACTTATTTCAAGATTATTTGTTCAATCGTGAAATACCAAATCCAGATTTGATAATCAGAACTGCAGGCGAAAAAAGACTATCCAATTTCCTTTTGTGGCAAAGCGCTTATTCAGAATTTGTATTTCTTGATGTTCTTTGGCCAGATTTTAAAGAAAATGACCTCATAATTGCGTTAGAAGAATATTCTAGCCGAAAAAGACGTTATGGGGGACTTTAGTTTATGAATCAAACTACACCGCCTGTTATTGAGAAAAGTAAAAATAATGAATTACGTCAAAGGGTTATATACTCATTTCTTTTAATGGGTAGTAGTTTAGCTGCCGCAATTATGGGTGGTTTTTTGTGGGCATTGGCCTCATCAATTGTATCCGCAATCATTGCATTCGAATGGTCGATGCTTACTGGGGTATCAAAGCGCGCTAGAAATATTACAACTGCAATTGCAATGGTTTGTGGTTTTGCATTTGTTATTGGTCAAACAGGAATAGAAGTTCTTTCATGTGTGGTTTATATTGCTGCGCTAATGTTCGTTGGTTGGCGTGGTAAGCTACTTGGTGCAATAGCCGGTGCTTATTTTGCTATTTGTGCATTTGCACTCGCATCTTTGCGAATGGATGATGCGAATGGACTTTTATATATTTTTGGCTTGTTTTCAGTCGTGTGGGCAACAGATTCTTCTGCATATGCATTCGGCAGGCTATTAAAAGGCCCCAAATTATTCCCTGTTGTTAGTCCCAATAAAACATGGTCAGGATTTATTGGCGGAATTGTTACCGGAATTGCTGCGGCAGCATTATATTCGGTTTTAGCAAATATTTTTTTAAATCCAGGCAATTTGTTTAAGACGATTGGTAACTGGTCAATGGTGGGTTTGGTATTGTCACTCGCTACACAGATTGGTGATTTAATTGAATCTATGATAAAACGATACTTTGGCGTAAAAGATACGTCAAAACTAATTCCTGGTCATGGCGGGCTTTTGGATCGCATGGATGGGCATCTTTCAGCAGGGTTAGTGTTTAGTATAATTCTAAGCATACCCTTAGTGGCGGCACTATTGAAATGAATTTAAAAACAATAAGTATTTTAGGTGCAACCGGATCGATAGGTTGTTCGACAATTGCGATAATTCGTGAAATAAATAAAAAGCCTAATTCAGATGTGAAATATGAATTAAAGGCAATTACAGCAAATAATAATGTTGATGATTTAATAAAAATTGCAATTGAATTTAAACCAGAGTTCGTTGCGATTGCTGATGAAGAAAAATATTCAGAATTAAAATCAGCACTTTCGCCACATGGTATCAAATGTGGTGCGGGTAAGGGTGCGCTATTAGAAGCAGCGTCCATACAAAGTGATATGGTTATGGCAGCAATTGTTGGCTTTGCGGGATTAATGCCAACTATAAAAGCGGTTGAACGTGGTGCAACAATTCTTCTGGCGAATAAAGAATGCTTGGTAAGTGCCGGCGATTATTTTATGCAAAAGGCCGCACAAAATGCTGCTACAATTCTTCCTGTTGATTCTGAACATAATGCAATTTTTCAGGTTTTGAATAAAAAAAATGTTGAGAAACTAATACTTACAGCTTCTGGCGGACCTTTTTATAATTCAACGCCTGAAGTTATTCAAAATGCAACCCCTGAGCAGGCGTGTAAACATCCGAACTGGAGCATGGGGCAAAAAATTTCTGTTGATAGCGCAACAATGATGAATAAAGGGCTAGAGTTAATAGAAGCCTGTCATTTATTCAAAATGCCCGCAACCAAAATTGATATTCTAATACATCCCCAATCAATTGTTCATTCAATGGTTTGTTATGAAGATGGTTCAGTTTTGGCACAGATGGGTACCCCAGATATGAGGATTCCAATTTCATATTGCATGGCGTATCCAGAGAGAATTAACATATCTACACCACGTTTATCTTTGGCTGATGCCCCTGATTTACAATTCTTGAAGCCAGATACACAGAAATTCCCTGCACTAAGAATTGCACGAGATGCAGCAGAGCAGGGTGGATTGGCATCAACATTGCTTAATGCAGCAAATGAGGTTGCGGTTGAATCATTTTTGAACCGTAAAATTAAGTTTTTCGAGATTGCTGCTATAGTTGAAGATGTATTAAATTCTAAATTTAATTTTTCATCAATTGACAGAGCTGATGATTATGAGCTTATTATTGATTGTGATGATGCAGCAAGGAGAAAAGCGCTTGAATTTGTTGCGATGAGGCAAATGGAGACTGGCGTTGTTAGATAATGGTATGGTTTATTTTCTTCTAAGTGTTTTTTCTTTTCTAATCGTTCTATCAATCGTTGTCTTTGTGCATGAATTTGGGCATTTCCAAGTCGCAAAGTGGTTGGGCGTTAAAATAGATAAATTTTCGCTTGGTTTTGGTCCAAAACTTTTGGGTTGGACGGACAAAGATGGTGTTGAATGGCGTATTGGTGCCTATCCACTTGGTGGCTTCGTGCAGTTCGCAGGCGATAAAGATGGTACATCTTTTCCAGATGAATCTTATGCAATAGCTGATGTTGTTGAAGATAATGAAAAGGGTCATTTCCATAATATGCCGGTTTGGGTTCGTGCCCTTGTAGCGGCCGCCGGCCCGTTTTCAAATTTTTTATTCTCAATATTAGTTTTTGCAACATTGCTTCTATCATATGGTGAAATAATTCATAAGCCAGTGATTGAAATGGTGATGCCTGATGGTGCTGCTTATAAAGCTGGAGTTCTTGTTGGTGACGAAGTTCTTACAGTTAACGGTCAAAAAGTTGATAGTATTCAAGATTTACAGAGAACCATTATTACATCTGGCGGCGAAACGTTAAAATTAGATATTCTTCGCAATAATCAACATGTATATATCGATGTAGTTCCGCAGGTTGTGGCACGTGAAACGCCATTTGGTGACAAAGAGACGCAAGGTGCAATCGGAATTGGTTTGAGTGATAATCCAAAATATAGCTACAATGTAAAATATAACCCTATAACAGCACTTCAAAAAGCCACTGAGAAAACCTATCAGATTATTTCAACACAAGTTAAATTTATTGGTGCCTTATTCCGTGGCGCAATGTCACTTGGTCACTTGAGCGGACCATTAGGAATCGGTCAAAGTGCTGGCATGGTTGCTAAAAACTCAATTGATAGTGTCGGTCACGATGCAGGCGCATTGTTAAAACTTGAGGCATTATCATTAGGCTTAATTCAATTGGCATGTGTTTTATCGGTTGCGATTGGCTTTATGAACTTATTGCCGCTACCAATTCTTGATGGCGGACATTTAGTTTTTTATGCGCTAGAAGGGTTGCGGGGGAAACCTGTTCCACAATCAGTTCAGATTGCTAGTTATAAGGTCGGCTTTGCATGCTTAATGATTTTGTTTGTTTTTGCAACATTTCAGGATATAGAAAGAACGGGGATTTTCCGGGGAATTCATTCTATTGCTGGTATGGGCTGATTTATTGCGGAAAATTAAGTTCAATTGTTATGGTAAATTAGACTACATAAGTTTTTGAAGTGTGAATTCTACACAAAAAACAATGTATAAAATACTAGGCATCTGGCAATATATTGGCTAACAAATGCCAACAAAGGTTATATTTATGGTTTCGCAAAAACGAATAACAATAAAAAAGAGTGCCTACTTGAGCGTAGCGGGCTTTGTTTTATTGGCAAGCAGCATGTCTTATACAGATGCATTTGCACAAGCTGCAAAGAAGAATACTGTAAAAACAAAGGGCAAAGTTGAAAAAGTGCTTCCTGCACAACCTGCGCCTGCTGCTGCTCCGCAGGAGGCGCCTGCGCCACAAAAAGCACCCGACATCATCAAATCAATTGTTGTCGAAGGCAATCAACGTGTGGAAACAGAAACCATTCTTGCATATGTTGCCATTTCTCCTGGCGAGGCATTTGATTCTGAGCGCGTAGATATTTCACTAAAGGCACTGTTTGCGACAGGTTTTTTTGCGGACGTAAAGTTTGAGCAACGCGGCGATGTATTGGCTATTAAAGTTGTTGAAAACCCAACAATTAACCAAGTCTTGTTCGAAGGGCAAAAATCTCTTACAAAAGAAAAACTTGAAAAAGAGGTTCAAATCAAGCCTCGTGCATGGTTTTCTTTAGGGCGTGTTCAGGCCGATAAAAAACGTATTATTGAACTATATAGACGTTCTGGTCATTTTGGCGCGGTAATCACTCCTAAAATTAAAGAATTGCCACAGAATCGCGTGGACTTGATTTTCGAAATACAAGAAGGCGCTAAAACTGGCGTTCGTGATATTAATTTTATCGGCAATAACGCGTTTTCAGACAAAGATTTGAAGGGTGTAATAGCAACACAAGAATCAAAATGGTATAAATTCTTTTCAACCCGCGACAATTATGATCCCGATAAATTAGAATATGACCGTGAAGAATTGACAAAATTCTATCTTAATAACGGTTATTATGATTTTAACATTAAATCAGCTGTTGCTGAACTAACGCCAGATCAAAAAGATTTCTATCTGACCTTTACTATTGATGAAGGCGGTAAATATCGATTTGGTGATATTAAAGTAAATACACAGCTTGATCGCCTTTCAACCGATGCTTTAAAAGCTATTGTCCCGGTAAAAACAGGCAAGCTTTATGTTAAAGACCAAATAGATAAAGCAATTGAAGCTATTACATTTGCGGCTGGTTCAAAAGGCTATGCGTTCGTTGATGTAAGACCTCGTGAAGTTGCAAACCCTGAAAATCATACAGTTGATATTCAATTTGATGTTGATGAAGGGCCACGCGTCTATATTGAACGTATTGATATTATCGGTAACACAGCTACTCTTGATAATGTTGTACGTCGTGAATTGAGAATTTCAGAAGGCGATGCATTTAACCGCGTTCTTATGGATGCTTCTAAAAACCGTATTCAAGCGCTTGGTTTCTTTAAAGAAGTTGATGTTAAAGAAAAGAAGGGCACGCTTCCTGATAGAACAATTGTGGAAGTTAAAGTAGAAGAGCAACCGACCGGTGAATTGGCATTCTCCGTTGGTTATTCGTCTCAAGAATCTTACCAATTTGATATTTCAATTACTGAACGTAATCTGCGCGGTCGTGGGCAGTTTTTCCGCTTCCGTATTGCTACAAGTTATTATACCAAAAATATTGATATCAGGTTTACTGAGCCAAGGTTCATGGGACGCAATATTGCGGCAGGTATTGACGTATTCTCAGTTGAAACAGACTATTTGAATTATGCAAACTTCTTAAGCCGTTCAACAGGTGCAAACCTTCGTGTTGGTTTCCCATTATCAGCGGATAAAAACATAGGGTTACATTATACTTTCCGTCGCGATACAATCGAAGTTCCGAATTCATCGTGTTTTGATAGTACTGGGGCAATTCTTGCAACGGCTGATTCTATTTGCGCATCGGCTGGTGACTATACTACTTCAATGCTTGGTTATAGTTTTGATTGGGATAGACGTAATAATCCTGTTAAACCAACACGTGGCTTCTTTGTTGATGTAAGCCAAGATTTTGCGGGTGTTGGAACTGGCGTTAAATACCTTAAAAACGAAGTATCTGGCGGGGTTTACTACGGAATTATCCCTGGTTGGACGGCAAGTGCAAAAGCGAATGTTGGCTATATTGATGGTTTTGGTGGTGATAAGGTACGTATTACTGACCGCTTCTTTAAAGGTGGCCCATCATTCCGCGGCTTTAAAATTGCTGGTGTAGGCCCACGCCGTATTTATGCAAATCGCGCAATTGTATCAACTGACAGCAATGGGGTGAATACTTATTCAAATGATGTCACGTATACATATGGTGACGCATTAGGCGGCAAGGCATACGCAATTGGTTCATTTGAATTAACTGTGCCAACCCCGTTACCTGAATCTTATGGTATTTCAGCGTCACTATTTACTGATTTTGGCACATTAGGCGTTCTTGATAAGAGCGATAAATATTCTGGTGATGTTGCTGCTGGTACATATGCGACCACAAGAGATGGTATGGCCCTTCGTGCATCTGCTGGCCTTTCAGTATTCTGGACTTCGCCATTTGGGCCAATCAGATTTGACTTTGCATATCCGTTCGCAAAACAAGATTATGACAAAACTGAGAACTTTAGGTTCTCAACTTCAACACAATTCTAGGCTAGATGGGCTATAAATAAATTATTGTTAAGCCACATGCCAATAAATGGAGTATTAAATGAAAAAATTAATTAGCGCAGGTGTAGTTGCATTGAGCCTTGTTGGAACTGGCGCATTTGCGCAGACTGCATCATCTGTTTTGGTTGCAAACCTACAAGAAGTAATTGTTACTACTGATGCAGGCAAAGACATGAACAATAAATTGGCGACAATCGCCAATGCAATGAAGACAGAACTTACTCCTGAAGGTAATGCAATTGATGCAGAAGTTACTCGTCTTGAGCAAACGCCTGCTTCTCAACTACAATCAGATGCATTTATTAAGCAACGTGATGCGTTGAATGTTCGTGCGCAAAATTTTGAACTTAAAAAACGTAAAATTGCTGCGGATCTTCAAGCAACTCGTCAAGATGCCCTTGATAAGTTTCAAACAGCCCTTGATCCAGTTGTAAAATCATTAATGGCTGAAAAAAATGCGACTGTATTGCTTGATTCATCAATGGTAACATATGCGGTTCCTTCAGTTGATGTAACGTCAACTTTAGTTGCCAAAATGAATGCCACAACAAAAACAATCGCTGTTACACGCCAGTCAGTTCCTGTACAAGGTGAAGCACCAAAAGCTGCGCCGCAACCTGCAACTACAACAACAGGCGCACCACTTCCACGTCAGCCTGGTAAAAAATAAAATAAACTATGATTGATAGTCGTTTCTATGATTTTATGCCGCCAATGCTTGCAAAAGATATTGCAAGCCAAATTGGCGGCGTAATTATTGGAAATGAAGAAATCTCGATTTCAAGTGTTACTAGCCTTGATAGTGCACAAATATCAGATTTAACTTATTGTGAAGAGTGGAAGGCAGATGGAAAAATACAAACATCTGCAGGTTTAGTTATTACCAAACAATGCCTTGTTGATAAACTTCCCAAAGGCATTAATGCAATAATTGTTAAATCACCACGTTTTTCATTTGCAAAATTCGCCGCAGGATTTGTTTTAGATAAATATACAACTATTGATTCAAGAACAGATGCAAAAATTGAAACTGGGGCAATTATTGGTGCGGGAACAATTATTGGTAAAAATGTTGAAATTGGTGAAAAATCAATAATTGGCGCAAATTCAATTATTTCTGAAGGTGTAACAATTGGAAGAAATTGCCAAATTGGTTCAGGAGTATCAATTAGCGCTGCCTATATTGGTGATAATGTGAAAATTGGTGCTAATAGCGTTATTGGCAAATCAGGTTTTGGTGTCGTTGGTGGCGATGAAGGCATAATTGATGTCCCACAATTTGGACGCGTTATTATTCAAGATTCGGTGACCATTGGTGCACTTTGTACAATTGATCGCGGAGCGTTTGATGACACTGTGATTGGTATGATGACAAAAACTGATAACCATTGTCATATTGCGCATAATGTCAAAATTGGCAAGGGTGTGATTATGGCCGCATATGCGGGTATATCTGGCTCAGTAGAAATTGGTGATTATGTTATGATGGGTGGTCGTGTTGGCATTGGCGATCATTTTAAAATTGGGACAGGCGCAAAACTCGGGGCTGGATCTGCTGTTTTGTCCGATGTACCTGCTGGTGAAACATATGTTGGCTACCCGGCAAAGCCTAAGGCAAAATTTTTACGCGAAACCATTGCGTTAAGCAGGCTGCTTGATAAGGGAAAAAGATAATAGGGGGACTTTTAATGAGCGCTAATGAAATTATCGATTGCGAAGAAATTACAAATCGCATCCCACATAGATATCCATTTTTATTAGTTGATAGATGCCATTCATATGTTGAAGGCAAGTCGATTATCGGTATTAAAAATGTAACATTTAATGAACCATTTTTTCAAGGGCACTTTCCCAATCGTCCACTAATGCCTGGTGTACTTATTATAGAGGCAATGGCACAGGCTAGTGCTGTTCTAATGAGTAAAACCCTTGATGTGGATATATCCAAGGCTGGAATCATGTTTATGTCAGTTGAAGGTGCAAAGTTCCGCCGACCGGTTCGCCCAGGTGATATTCTTGAAATGAAAATTGATGTGCTTTTAGCGCGACGTAATATTTTCAAATTCAAAGGTCAAAGTATTGTTGACGGTGAACTAGCTTGCGAAGCCGAATGGGCCGCAATGAAGGTTGATTTATAATTAATAGGGGGCCGTAATGGCACAAAATATCCACCCAACTGCTATTATTGATGAAAGTGCCGAAATTGGTGATAATGTCGAGATAGGTGCGTATTGCATTATTGAAGGCAATGTTAAGATTGGGGCTGGAACACGCCTCAGAAATCATGCGCAAATACGTAATTACACCACCTTGGGCGAGGATTGCTATGTTGATTCTTTTGCGGTTATTGGCGGTGCCCCACAAGATTTATCGTATAAAAATGAACCGACTACTTTGGTAATTGGTAACCGCTGCACTATGCGTGAATATGTAACCATGAGTAGGGGCACGCCAAACGGCAAGGGGGTTACCGTTGTTGGCGATGATTGTTATTTTATGGCAAATTCCCATGTTGGCCATGATTGTGTTGTCGGGAACAATGTCATCATGGCTAATTCAGTTGCTTTAGCCGGCCACGTTACAATTGGCGAACGAGTTATATTGGGTGGTCTTTCTGCCGTGCATCAATATTGCCGTGTCGGTCGCCACGCTTTTGTTGGTGGTCTTGCTGCTGTTGTTGCTGATGTCATACCTTATGGATCTGTCGTTGGTGTTCATGCCCATTTGGCGGGATTAAATATCGTTGGTCTTAAACGCCGTGGCTTTAGTCGTGTTCAGATACATGAAATGCGTTCTGCATATCGTATGCTTTTTTCAAATGAAGGCACAATGCAGGAGCGTATTGAGGATGTTTTGGAAAGATTCTCTAATATTCCAGAAGCAATTGAAATTGTAGAATTTGTTCGCGCGGAATCTTCTCGACCAATCTGTTTGCCGCGGGATTAGCCATGGTCAAAGGTTTTGGCAAAATTGCAATAATTGCCGGTGGCGGTCAGCTTCCGATAGAACTTGCCAAAACCTTACAAGCACAGAATAAAGATTTTATAATTAGTCGAATTCGTGGGATTAGCGATGATGCTTTGAGCATTTATTCTGGGCATGATTTGGGGCTCGGTCAATTCGGAAAGCGTTTTGACTTATTAAAAGCCGCAAATGTTAATTCGGTTGTGTTAGTAGGGTACATTAAGCGTCCAGAGTTTTCTAAAATCGGTTTAGATACCTATGGGCTTTCAATGCTTCCAAAAATGCTTTCAGAAGGTAAGAAGGGCGATGATGCTCTCTTGCGTCTATTGGTAAATGAATTTGAAAAAAATGGCTTCTCGGTACTTGGGGTTGAAGACATACAAACCGACTTTATAATAACCGAAGGCGTCATTGGTAAAACATTGCCCAATGAAGAAAATTTATCAGATATTAGGTGTGCTATACCCATTGCACGATCAATTGGTTCGCTTGACATTGGGCAAGGCGTAGTTGTTTGCGATGGAATTACCCTTGCGGTAGAAGCACAAGAAGGCACTGATGAAATGCTAAAGCGCATTGTTTCTCTTCCTGAAAATATTCGCGGCACTATGGATAAGGCAAAGGGTGTTTTATTAAAATGCCCTAAGCCTATTCAGGAAATGCGGGTAGATTTGCCAACAATAGGTATTAGATCTATTGAAAATGCAGCAAGGGCAGGGTTGGCAGGCATCGCATTAGAGGCAGGAAAAGCCATCATTTTAGAACGTGAGAAGGCAATTAAGCTTGCGGATGAAATGGGGTTATTTATATACGGCTTTTCTGAAAAAGATTTGAATGGTGGTTAATATGGCAATACCGAAAAAATTATTGGTAATTGCTGCTGAAGCATCTGGTGATGAATTGGGTGCTGAGTTCATAACTGAAGTTCGAAAATTATCGCCCAATATTGAAATACGCGGCATGGGTGGCCCTAAAATGGCTAATGCAGGCGTTACGTCAGAGGTTTCAATTGATGGATTATCTATATTCGGCATTGTTGAGGCGCTTAAAGCATTAAAAACAGCGGAAGAAAAAGCTGAAGAAATTGCAGAATATGCAGATTATTGGGAAGCTGATACTGCCGTTCTAATTGATTCCTGGGGTTTTAGTGTAAGGGCCGGGAAGGCCTTAAAAAAAGCAATTCCGAATATTCGTCTAATTAAAATGGTTGGTCCGCAAGTATGGGCAACAAGACCAGAACGTGCAAAAAAACTCGCCAAAATTTTTGACGAATTATGGTGCATTCACGACTTTGAACTACCATTCTATAAAGATTTCGATATTAAAGTTTCAGTTATTGGTAATCCGGCATTAGCGCGCGTCAAGGCTACAGACGTATATGATGGTAGTAAGCGTAAGTATGTTGGCTTGTTACCTGGTTCTAGGAATAGCGAAATAACAAAGCTATTACCCAATATGCTTGAAGCTGCAAAAAAACTTAATCAAGTTACTAGATTGCCTTTTCTTTTGGTCGTTGCCAATGGCAAGGAAAAGCTCATTGACGACATAATTAATCAAAGCGGGCTTGCGGATACAAAATGGCTTTTCAAAGTTGATGAAACAATTAAAGAAGCCTCTTTTTTACAAATGCGTGCGGCAATTGCTTGCTCTGGTACGGTTACAACTGAACTTGCAGTAGCAAGCGTGCCAATGGTTATGGGTTATCGTCTTGATTCAATTTCTTATTTTATAGCAAAAACATTTTTATTGAAGACAAAATACGTGAACATAATTAACGTTGAAATGGATGCGGAAATTATACCAGAATTATTGCAAGGTGAATTTTACCCAGACAATATTTTATGGCACTTGGTAAAATTGCTAAAAGACGTCAAGCTTAGAAATAAGCAACTGATGTACCAGAATTTAGCGCTTAAAAAAATGGGGCTAGGTTCGCAACCTGCCGCCGAAGTCGCAGCAAGATTATTGATTAATCAATAAAAAAGCCCCTGAATTCAGGGGCTTTAATAATTTAATCTCTATAGGATTATCTTTTGTCAAACGGAACATAATCACGTTTGGTTGCGCCTGTATAAATTTGACGAGGGCGGCCAATTTTTTGCATTGGGTCTTCGTACATTTCAGTCCATTGAGAAATCCAACCAACTGTTCTCGCAAGAGCAAACAATACAGTAAACATTTCAACAGGGAATCCCATAGCTTTAAGGGTAATGCCTGAGTAGAAATCAATATTTGGATAAAGTTTACGCTCGATGAAATATGGATCAGAAAGCGCAATTTTCTCAAGCTCAACAGCAACGTGAAGCAATGGATCATCTTTGATGCCAACGGCTTCAAGAACTTCATGACAAGCTTTTTGCATAACTTTTGCACGCGGATCATAGTTTTTGTAAACGCGGTGACCAAAGCCCATCAAGCGAACGCCAGAGTTTTTGTCTTTAACTTTTTCAATAAATGAAGGAATGTTGTCAACGTGTCCAATTTCTTCAAGCATTTTTAAGCAAGCTTCGTTTGCACCGCCATGAGCAGGCCCCCATAGAGAAGCAATACCAGCCGCAATACATGCAAATGGGTTTGCTTCTGATGAGCCAGCAAGACGAACGGTAGATGTAGAAGCGTTTTGTTCGTGGTCCGCATGAAGGATAAAGATTTTATCCATTGCTTTTGCAAGAACAGGGTTAACTACGTAATCTTCTGCAGGCACAGCAAAACACATACGCAAGAAGTTTGCAGCGTAGCCAAGGTCGTTACGTGGGCTTATGAACGGCTGTCCCATCCAATATTTAAATGCGCGCGCAGCAAGAGTAGGCACTTTTGCAATTAGGCGGTTTTGAGTAACTTTGCGTTGTACTGGATCATGGATGTTAAGGCTATCGTGGTAGAATGCAGACAATGCACCAACCGCAGCAACCATAACAGCCATTGGGTGTGAATCGCGACGGAAGCCTTCAAAAAAGCGATCAAATTGTGCATGCACCATAGTATGGCGAGTGATTGTATATTCAAAATCTGCAAATTCTTCTTTATTTGGCAATTCACCTTTTAGAAGCAAATAACAAACTTCTAGGAAGCTAGAGTTTTCTGCAAGTTGATCAATTGGATAACCACGGTGCATAAGTACACCAGCATCCCCATCAATATAAGTAATTTGGCTTTCGCAAGACGCAGTAGAGGTAAAACCAGGATCATAGGTGAACATGCCCGTTTCTGCATATAGCTTACGTATATCCAAAACATCAGGGCCGATTGAACCTGAATAGATAGGAAGATCAATTTTTTTACCATTGACTTCTAGCGTTGCACTTCCATTTGGTTTTACTTTGTTTTCCATTCTTATCCCCTAGCATAATAGCATTTTGGCATTCGGTGTATTAAATTTCTAATGCATTTTTAAGACGAACCAGTGTTTCATCTCTCCCCAATAATTCGATAGTCGCGCTTAAATCGGGTGCTACTAACCCGCCAGTTAAGGCGGCACGTATAACCGGTCCAATTTTCCCAAGGCCAACGCCACGGTCTGTCGCGATTTTAGTTATTATTTCACTTATTTGCGTCCTATCCCATTGTTTTAAAGTGTTCAATAGCTCTATTGCAAGTGCAATAACGTTTTTTCCCTCTCCTTCGACTAAAGTTTTAGACTTTTGACTAAAATCGAGAGGAATATTGGCGCGTAAAAAAGCTGTTTGTTCAAGTAGTTCACCAATTGTTTTTGCGCGTTCCTTTAAATCTTTAATTGCTGGTTCAATAAGCTTTATTTTGGCTGTATCAATAATAATGTTATTGTTCTTTGCATATTCAATAATCAAATTTAAAAGTCGTTTATCGTCTGCAAGTTTTATGAAGTGCGCATTTACCACACCAAGTTTAGTAAAATCTAAACGCGACGGACTTTTTCCAAGTCCAGATAAATTAAATATTTTTGACGCCTCATCAAGATCAACAATATCCAAATCACCATGTGACCATCCAAGACGTAATAAATATGAATCCAAAGCTTCTGGTAAATAGCCCATATTTTCGTATTCATTTACCGCAAGTGCACCGTGGCGCTTAGATAGTTTTTTGCCATCTTCGCCGTGAATAAGTGGTATATGGGCATATACAGGTCTTTGCCATCCCATTGCATCAATAATTACTGATTGGCGTGCTGCATTTATTAGATGGTCATCGCCACGAATAATATAGGTTACTCCCATATCATAATCATCAACAACAACTGCCAACATATAGGTTGGAGTACCATCGGTACGTAATAAAATCATATCATCAAGGTTTTTGGCAATTGTTTTGACTGGGCCTTGAACTTTATCATCAATTATAATTTCAACATCTGGATCAGGGGCGCGAAGACGAACAACAAATGGCTTATCAAGCGTTTCTTTATTATCGCGATACGGTGAGCGTAATGCGCGACCCTCTGCAAATGCTTTATTACGTTCAATCTCTGTTTCTTCTGCTGTCATATAGCATTTGAATGCAGCGCCCTTTGCCATCAATTCATGTGCAATATCGGCATGGCGGTTAGCGCGTTCCGACTGATACACAATATTGCCATCATGCTTTAACCCTAGCCATTCCATACCGCTAATGATTGCATCAACGGCTTCTTGGGTTGAACGCTCTTTATCCGTGTCTTCAATGCGCAAAAGGAATTTACCATTATTGCGTTTTGCGAATAAATAGTTGAACAATGCAGTGCGTGCCCCGCCGATGTGCAAAAAGCCAGTAGGGGAAGGGGCAAAGCGAGTTATTACATTTTCGATATTGTTGTTTTGGTTCATGCAAAAAGAATCCGGTGATACATCAAATAAGCGATTGCAAGTTGACTACTTGCGGCATGATGTTGCTTTAGCAGACAATGAACAATTTAACAGTCCCAAAAATGCAATTTTGTATTTTGTAAATAATATTTTAGAAAAGAGCGAGATACAGAAATTAAGCAGTCGAATTAGCCTATTTTTGCCTATTGCATATGGAGTTGGTGCATATTGTGGTTTTGAATATTTAAACATAATTCCAACCTATATCTCAGCATTTATAAGTCTTATATTTTTAACAACATTGTTTGTTTTGAGAAATGGAAATTTTACACGTATTTTGCAATTTATCCTGGTATTTGTACTTGGAATATTTGTTTCTGCTATACGTTTAGAATTAGTATCAACAAACACCATTCATCAAAATATAAAAATAAAAGAGCTAAGCGGAATAGTAGTTGATTATGACAGAAACTATGATGAACTACCACGACTTACATTAAAGCCTGACAAAATTGATGGTTTGGATAATGATAATTTTCCACAGAAAGTGCGAATAAATTTAGTAAATGAAGGCGATTTTAGAATTGGGCAAAAAATCAAATGTACACAAGGATTTCTGACGCCACCAACAGGAAAATTTCTGCCAAATTCATATAATTTTGCCAGAAAAATGTGGTTTAAAAAAATCGGCGCCATAGGAAACTGTAAACAGATTATAATTATTGATGAAGGTTCAAATGCGCTTGGCAAGTTTGATTATTTTCTAATAAAATTAAGAAAAAATGCTTCTGAAGAAATTTCTCAAGGAAAAATTGGTGGTGGTTACGGTTTACTTACCGCACTGGTAACAGGTGACCGCGCCTATATTTCGTATCCAGAAACTCAAGTAATGCAAATATCTGGATTGGGGCATATTATATCCATATCTGGGCTACATGTTGCTTTGGTTGGCGGTATTGCTTTTTTCTTAATGTCAAAAATACTATCACTATTTGAGAATATTGCACTTAGAGTTGATGTGCGTAAAGTTGCTGCGGGAATAAGCATATTAGTATCATTGATATATGTTGTTTTTACTGGTGCTGAATCGCCTGCCGTGCGTGCATTTTTTATGTCTTTAGTTGTTTTGGGGGCCGTTATATTTGACAGGCGGGCAATTAATATGCGTGGTCTTGCAGTTGCGGCGTTCTTTATTATAACTTTCGTACCAGAAAGCGTTTTTGATACCGGTTTTTTAATGAGCTTTCTGGCGACTATGGCACTTATTGCATTATGGGATGCCATAAATGTTCGCAAATTTTATAAAGATATACATCCTGTTTCCAAAATAATGGTTTGGTTTGTTGGTTCTTTATTGGTTAGTTTAGTCGCAGGGCTTGCAACCGCACCATTAGTCTTGAATAATTTTGGACGAATAAACCAATATTCGGTAATTGCTAACATGCTTGCCGCACCGATAAATGACTTTATTATTGGGCCGTTTGCATTATTAGCAAGCTTTACGTCTTTATTAGGTATTGCAAAACCATTTTGGGTAATAGCCGCATGGGGTTGTGAACTTCTTATAAAAATATCTCAATTCATCGCTAAATTGCCATTTGCGGATTCGCAATTTAATAGATTGAATAATTTATCTACTATTATTTACGTTATTTCAATAACTTGTCTTTGTTTGTTAAACTCGAAAATTCGTTATATTTCGTTTGTGGGTTTTGTAATCGGGACAATTCTTTGGTGGTATCAACCTACGCCAGTTTTGCTAATTGCAAAAAATGGTGTTGCTGTTATGGCTGTTGAAAATGAATATTACGGAAGAAACCGCCTTTGTTATATTAAGGGGGGTGGTTTTTATGCAAGACAGATGATTAGTTATGCAGCGTTAAACAAAGACGAACGAGATATTATGGCCAATATAGTTGATAAAAAATACATAAATTCATGTTCTTTACGCGGCGGTGATTGGGAGGCGCATTATATAAAATTTAAAGGATCTGAACCTTTGCTATCATTAACCTACGATAAGAGAAGTTATGGCTTTAATACAGAAAATGCCCCAAATGGGGCAATCCTTTATCGTTATGGATGGCAACTGCAACTAGATCAGCCAAAGGCAAGTAATACGCCTTGGGGAAAATAATATTTGCTAGTATTTACGGTATAATGATACCAAAACACCTTGAATACGAACTTGATCTGGACCAAAAATTCTTGTTTCATAACGCGGGTTTGCGGCCTCAAGGGCAATAGATTTACCGCGCTTACGCAATCTTTTAAGAGTTGCTTCTTCTTCGTCAATTAACGCAACAACGATGTCGCCAGTTTCTGCGTTATCTGTACGTTTCAATATTACAATATCACCCTCAAGAATGCCTGCTTCAATCATTGAATCGCCGCGGACTTCTAATGCGAAGTGGTTTTCAGGACTAAGTTCTTCTTGTGGAGCTAGAGTTCCAATTTCATGTTGAATGGCCGCAATAGGTACACCGGCTGCTATTTTACCAAGTATTGGAATTCCCAACTTAGGGGCGCCAATAATATCTTTATTATTTGTCGCGATAACAGGTTTAAATCCTTGTTTTTGTGTTGGTGCAGTAGTTGGGCTATTGGGAAGCTTAACAACTTCCAACGCACGTGCACGGTGAGGGAGGCGATGCAAAAATCCACGTTCTTCAAGAGCAGAAATCAAACGGTGAATACCAGATTTAGATGCCAAGTTAAGCGCCTCTTTCATTTCTTCAAAAGAAGGCGAAACCCCGTCTTTTTTCAAACGATCGTTGATAAATAATAATAATTCTTGTTGTTTAGAGGTTAACATCAAATTCCCCATTATTGATTCTAACTAAAATATACTTATTCTAATTAATGAATCGAAATGAACATATAAAGAACGTTCTATCTATGTTCTGATATTTTGTAAAGTCAAATTGCAAATAAAATGTAAATTCCAGAATTTTATCTTATTTAATGAAATGTGTTTTTGCCATTTTGTTAAATTAGGTTTATCTGGCTTATATGAAAGTTAGATTTGCCCCTTCGCCAACCGGGAAACTACATGTTGGCAACATTCGTGTCGCTCTGATGAATTACCTTTATTGCAAAATCAATAAAGGTCATTTTTTGTTGCGTATTGATGATACAGACTTTGTCCGTTCTACCAAAGAATTTGAGAATGGCATTTATGCCGACCTTGAATGGCTTGGAATTAAATGGGATTCATTGGAACATCAGTCAAAACGCGGTGAAATTTACGATAAAGCACGCGATGATTTAATTGCTAAAGGACTTTTGTACCCTTGCTACGAAACTGCTGAAGAGCTTGATAAAAAGCGTAAGATTCAGACTTCTTTGGGTAAACCACCAATTTATGACCGCGCTGCACTTCAACTAACCGCTGAAGAAAAGACTAAGTTAGAAGCCGAGGGACGCAAAGCTCACTGGCGCTTTAAATTAAGTGGTAATCGTGTTTTATGGAATGACTTGGTACGTGGTGAACAAACCGTAGATACTTCATCAATGTCTGATCCAGTGCTTATTCGTGAAGATGGTGCTTATTTATATACATTGCCTAGTGTTGTTGATGATGTTGAACTTGGTATTTCACACGTAATAAGGGGCGAAGATCATGTTACCAATACTGGTGCACAAATTGAAATTTTCGAAGCTCTTTCTGGTACACGCCCTGAATTTGGACATTTTCCCTTACTAGTTGGCAAAGACGGTGAGGGGTTGTCGAAGCGCCTTGGCTCTTTATCAATTGAATCAATGCGTGGTGATGGCGTTGAACCAATGGCAATATTGTCGTTATTGGCGAAGTTAGGTACTTCTGATGCTGTCGAAGCAGTTTTAAGCATTGATGATTTAATTGGAACATTTGATTTTGCAAAGATTGGCCGTGCACCAGCGCGCTTTAACCCAGAAGATGTTACTAGGCTTAATTCGCAACTATTACATATAACTGAATATGACGCTGTTAAGTCTCATCTTGCGGAACTTGGCTGCGATCTTGGCGTGGATTTTTGGAATATTATCCGTGGTAATTTGCACAAAATCTCTGATGCTAAAATATGGGCGCAAGTAATTAGTGGTGAAATAGAACCTGTTATAGAAGATGCAGAGTTTGCAAACGCTGCGGCTGCATTGGTTCCAGACGACATTAAAAGTGATACATGGTCTGGCTTTGTAGCTTCGGTTAAAGAAAAAACTGGTAAAACTGGTAAAAATCTTTTTATGCCACTACGACTTGCTTTGACTGGTCAGGCACACGGGCCTGATATGTCACAAATCTTTGCATTAATCGGTTCTGATAAAGCGAAGAAACGCCTTTCTGGTAATAAAGCTTAGTTTAATATTTTGAATGATATAGGCTTTAGTTTTGGTTAATATGTTTGATATAAATTAGCTACTTATGGACGATAATCAGAACCTAGGAATTTTATCGGAAGTAAGAAATGCAATTGGGGTTGAGCAATTAGACCCCAATATGCTTTCGCGCGCAAATATAAACCCTAAAACAGGTTTTGCCACAGATTATTTGAACGTATTTAACGAAGCTGTGATGTTATTCGGGCTTTTAGGCGATATGCCAGAAATAATTGAAGAATTAGAAATCTGGGAATTTCTTGACTACAAAGAACACTTTCGTAGATCTAGTTTTCAGGCCAAAGACCTTGCCATTGCAGTTTATGATTTAATTGCAGAAGATGTCCGTGCGACTTTTGACAATAATAGTCGTGAATTAGGTGAAATGATCAAAAACGCTATTACCGAGGCAAAAGATTTAATTGCGCGTGGTGAAAATTTAACTGATTTTTCGCAATATACATGCTTTGAATTGCAATCATGCATACTTATTCTTGATGGTATGATTCACGGTAATGATAATGCCAATACCAATGCGCAGAATAATGTGGATGCGTTGTTTGATTAACTAGCCATTGTTTAATTATGCCGCTTCTTCAATCGCCGCATATTTTGGCAAAACAATATTGACGCGCGTACCGACCCCAACTTTTGATATTATATTTATACTGCCGCCATGCATTTCGGCAAATGCGCGACATAACGCAAGGCCAAGACCGGTTCCTTGTGACGCCTTTGCATGATCATTTTCAACTTGTTCAAAAGCATATCCAAGACGTGGTAAATATTTTTTATCAATGCCTATGCCGGTATCAATTACTGATAAAATCATATTATCGCCGTCTTCACGAGTGCGGACTAATATACGACCACCAGAATTGGTAAATTTAATTGCATTAGATAATAAGTTAATAACAATCTGTCTCACAGCACGTTGATCAGCCTGAATTTCATCATTATCATCAAGGTCTGTTTCCACGATTATGTTTTTCTCCTCAGCACGCATATCAAGCATATGGATTACTTGAGAGATAGTCTCTGAGAGAGAAATATTTCGTGGATTAATATTGAATTTGCCCGCCTCAATTTTTGCCATATCAAGCACATCATTGATTAACTCAAGGAGATGACGACCGCTTGAGAGTATTGATTTCGAATATTCAGCATATCGTTTATCACCGAGCGGTCCATATAGTTCATCGGCCATAATTTGTGAGAAACCATTTATGGCATTAAGTGGTGTTCTAAGTTCGTGGCTCATGTTTGCAAGAAAGCTACTTTTTGCGCTTGAAGCTTCTTCTGCACGAACTTTTTGAGCTTCATAACTTTTGGCAAGTTTTAATGCCTCTTCTCGTGATGCATTAATTTCTTTCGTGGCATCTTGTAACTTTCTTTCTGATGCCTCCATTGCAGCTTCTGTACGCTTATGATTACTTATATCTAAGCCAATTGAAATCATACGACCGCCACGGGTCTTACGTTCAACCATTTTAATCCAAGTGCCGTCTTTTAATAATAATTCTTGGGCACGCTTATCGTTAACATCGCTTTTCTGAGAAACAACAGCTTTAGCGGCAAGTTTTGAAACTTCGGAATATTTTTGTCCAGGAAAAATTTTCTTGTCTTCTAGTTCAAAACATTTTGCAAATTCATGGTTCCATGAAATCAATTTACCTTCTTCGCTCCAGACGGCAAAGGGGCCGGATATTGCTTCAATCACATCTCTTACACGGCCTTCAATTATTGATACTTTTGCTTTGTTACCAATTTGAGAAGTAACATCCATTGCAACACCTGTTAGCAATAATTGATTATTGCGCTTACTGGTTGGCGCAATTTTTCCACGCAATTGTATGTAATTAACAACCTGTTTTGTTTCAGGATTATCCTTCGATTTTAGTGCAAACTTTATTTTTACAACGATATCAATATTGCCAAATTTCGGTGCATTATTTAAAGCTTCACGAAGCTTTGTTCTATCATCTTGTGAAACAAGCGGCATGAATTCATCACCGCTAAATATACCTGATTTATTAAATCCAAATATTTTTGCGGAACGTGCAGATAAATAGACTTTATCATCGTACAAATCCCATTCCCATATTCCACATTTTGCACCTTCAATTGCAATCTTAAGCCTGCGTTCCGCATCACGAACTTTTGATTGTTGGTATTTGAAGTTTGCGGCTTGGTCTTTGATTACATATAAAATGCCAAAATAAGCTAGAATTGGCCCCATGAATAATAAGGCGTAATAGGATAAAAGCCTTATCATATATGAATTATAGATTGCTTTTGGCTTAAGGGTATAAATATAAAACCCAGATTGGGATAACTTAGTGCCAATGAAGTATTTTTCACCACTTAGAGAAGTTATCTCACCGGATGAATAGTCATTTGGGGTTCTATTTTTAAAATTTAAAGCCTGCCTTATGTCGCCAATTGAATTTAGCTTTAACTTATCTGATGCTGAAACTATATGCCCGTTTTTATCGGCTATAATAGCATAAGTATTAGGATTTAGCCCTAGATCCTTTGGTGCAATTAGTGTCGCCGTAATAATTTGACCATTTGGCTGTTTTATTGCCAATGCAGGTTTGTAATTTGTTTTCGAAAGTGCGATTGTTCCAAACCAACCGTCATTAGTTGCAAGAACAGCGGCTGCACTTAGGGCGTCAAGTACTACGCCACTTGCCGTAGAATTGTTTGTTGGCGCCCCGTAAGCGTCAAAAACACTTACATCGCTGATTTGAGGTAATGTAATCAAACTACCTGCGACACTATTACTGTCATTTAAAGAAGTGCCAGAAAGTCTTGCCTTAACTATCAAGAACTCACGGTCAACAATATTCCCGGCATTTTTCGCATTTTCAATAAGTTCGCCAGTGATATCAGATTTATAATTTGAAAGGTCGCTCTTTGCCTTTAGAGCGATAGCGGCGGCAAATATTGCGCAAATAACCAATGCAACAGCAACGGACCATTGCCAATTGCTATTTGCACTATGCTTTCTATGCCCCATATTCCCCACCGAATCTACTTTGCCCAAAGTTAATATAAACAAAGACTAACTTACTTGTCCATTTTAAAATAAATGGAGTAAATAAACTCATCTTTTCATATATTATCAAAAGATTAGATTGATTTGTTTATACTAGAAACAATTTCTTGCATTTGTTTTGAAATATTTTCACGCAGTAATCTTTCAAGATGTTGTTTTGCAATACTGCGTCTTTGCGGCTCAATTTTAACAACCCTTTCAAATGCGGTTGCTACTCGTGCTGCAACCATTGGGTTTATGCCGTCAAGTTTAATTAATTCATTTACAATTGTTTCGTAACCGCTACCATCAGCGCTATTGAATCCAACAGGATTGTTTACTGCAAAGCTTGCAAGTACTGAACGAACTCTATTCGGATTTGTTAAAACAAAATCAGGATGTACCAACAAATCTTTTAAACGCTTTACAGGGTTTCCAGATGCTGATGCAGCTTGATTGGAGAAGTATTTATCAAGCACGAGGTTATTCGATTTCCAATCATTATAGAAAATATTTAAGGCTTGTGACCAAGCATCATCACCTTTACGAGCAAGAGCAAATAGTAATGACATTTTGTCTGTCATATTATTTGCAGATTTAAAATATTCCAATAGCTCAGAAGAGCTATCGTCAAAACTTAGAAGATAAAAACATGCTGCTGCATAACTTCTAAGACCCGCACTTTTCGCATCTGGTGAATATTCGGCATCAAACTTATAATCTGCAATGAATTTTGAAATCTTATCCTTGTTTTGTTCATAAATAGATGTTGCCAACAACTCGCGCGCCGCAAATATATTTTCTGGATATGCATCGTTGCTTGCTTGAATTAAGTCGTTTGTTGCAGGCAATTGAAGCAATAATGCTGCATATGCATAATCATTTTGTGCAATATCAAACACATTATTATAGCAATTCATCAAAATCTTTGATGTGGAAAATTCCATATTATTTTTGACCGCATAGGCGCCAATTAGCAATTCCTTGCGGGCAATTGTTTGCAAAGATTCCCAGCGTACAAAAGTGTCATCATCATGTGCGGCAAGTATTGCCAATTCTTCGTTTGTATGGTCGCTAATCAATTTTACAGGTGCTGTAAATCCGCGTAAAATCGACAATACTGGTTTTTCATCAATTCCTTCAAATTCAATTAATGTTTCTTCGGTTGATAAATTTAAATGAATTGAATCAATATGTGTGCCTTCAAAGTCGAGAACCATTTTCTCACCATTTTTATTAAAGAAAGCCATGTCTAGTGGTATGGGAACCCATTCTTTAACTGGTTGGTTATTTGTTGGAGGCGTGTTTTGCGCTAACTTGATGGAGTAAGTATTTTCCACAAGATCTGTTTTAACATCTAAAATCGGCGTTCCTGCCTGCGAATACCATTTTTCAATTCCATCCAATGGGTCGTTTGAACTGCTTCTTAATGCTTCAAGCCAATCTTCAATGGTTGCAGCCTTGCCGTCATTGGTTTCGAAATATTTGATTGCCCCTTTGTTAAAATTACTTTCACCCAGAATATTTTGTGCAACACGAATTACTTCAGCACCTTTTTCATAAATTGTTGAAGTATAAAAATTATCAATCGATGCGTATTCATGTGGGCGAACAGAGTGTGCATTGGGGCCTGCATCTTCAGCAAACTGGCGAGCGCGTAATTGTATAACATCATGAATTCTTTGAACTGCGCGTGAACGTTGATCGGCGGAAAATTCTTGATCTCTAAATACCGTCAAACCTTCTTTAAGTGATAATTGGAACCAGTCACGGCAGGTAACACGATTTCCAGACCAATTATGGAAATATTCGTGGGCTATAACTCGTTCAATGTTTGCGAAATCAAAATCTGTTGCCGTTTGTGAATCTGCAACTAAAAGCGCAGAATTGAAAATATTTAGGCCTTTATTTTCCATTGCCCCGGCATTGAAATCACGAACCCCAACAACATTGAAAACATCTAAGTCATACTCACGTCCAAAGACATCTTCATCCCATTTCATAGACCTTATTAGTGCATCCATCGCATAGTCTATACGGTCAATATCAACGCTTTCTACATAGATGTTCAGCTTGACATTTTTGCCAGATAGCGTTTTAAAGTCAGCACTTTTATTCAATAAATTGCCGGCAACAATTGCAAATAAGTATGATGGCTTTGGCCAAGGGTCATTCCACTCTGCAAAATGATTTTCGCCAATTGTACCAGATGCAATAGGGTTACCATTAGCTAGCAAAATCGGATAAGTATCTTTGTTTGCTTCTAATCTTACAAAAAAACGTGACATGACATCTGGGCGATCTGGGAAGAATGTTATCCTTCTAAATCCTTCTGCCTCGCATTGAGTGCAAAGACTTTCACCAGAAAGGTAAAGACCGGATAGGGCTTTATTTGCCTCTGGCGAAATTGCAACCGTAGCTTCAAATGAAAACTTATCAGATGGTGGGGGAAAACGAAGTGTATCGTTAGAATATGTATATTCAGTGGTATCTAAAAGCCTTCCGTTGAGCTTCAATTCAATTAATTCTAAATTCTCACCATCAAGTGAAACATATTCTGGAACCTCATCATTTTTATTTAATGCAAATTCCAACTTGCTCTTCACAATTGTCCGCTTCTTATCAAGTTCAAATGATAAATTAGTTTGCAAAATTGAATATGGATAAGGGCGATAGTCTTTAAGTTGAATTTTTGCTGGTGCTTGGTTTGGCATGAATATAAATTGTCCCGTTAAAGTGACCAAAAAGGCCATTAAAATGATGATTGGCAAAATGTAAACATAATAAATTAACCAAAATACTGTCTAATCTATATCTGTTGTATTTTACAGGATTAAAAAATGGCAAGTCCAAACAATGGAAATGACTTTTTAAAAGAGCTTCGTGAACAATTATCAAACTTAAAGTCAGAAGCACAGGCTAATCATGCAGCTTCAGAGAGTGATTCTCATTCTGCTACGGTACAAAAAAGCTTTGCGGCAAATGCTAATCCTGAACCACCAATGTTCAGAAATGACGAAAGTCTAGCGGCAACAATGCTTCGTGCTACAAATGTGCAAAATATGCATACTTCAGGGCCACAAAATATTGAGCCTAACCAGAATAACGGTGAAGCTGTAAATCGCCGCGAAGTTATAATTGATAAACCGCTCAACGAGCGCCAAATTGTTGACGTAATTGCCAGCGATTTGCAAAAAACAGCTGAAACCATTGATGCAGTTAGCGAAAGACGTAATCGCCAACAAGCAAAGTCACGTTCAATTGGCAATGTGATTTCTTGTAATGGTTCACGCGTATTCATTTGTGCAAATTCGGATGCCGGTGATCCCAATAAGAACATTTGGTCTATTGGACAAATGATTTCAATTGTAACCAGCAAAGCACGTGTTGTAGCGATGGTTCGTGAAATTAACGCTGATAAGGGCGAATGGACCGATGGGGAAATAAATTCTATTATTATAAAAGCTGATATTGTTGGCGAAGTATTAGATATTGAAGATGGGCGTCCAAAATTTAAACGCGGTATTAGTGAATATCCATGGGTTGGCGCAATTGCACATAAAATAAGAACAAGAGATTTAGAATCAATATTTGATATTGGCGAACGTAAAGGCGTTGAAATCGGTAAACTAAGCCAAAATGAAGAAATTAGCGCATATATAAGTGTGGACGACATCCTAAAACGACACTTTGCAATTGTTGGTACAACTGGTGTTGGTAAATCATGTGCAGTTGGTCTCGTTGTTAATAAAGCAATGGCTGCAGAAGAAAATCTTCGTGTAATAATGCTTGATCCACATAATGAATTTGAAGGTGCTTTTGGCGATAAATCCCAATCATTGGATCAAAGCAATCTAGAAATTCCATATTGGATTTTAAATTTTGACGAATTAGAAGATGTCGTCTTTAGAGGCATGATTCATATTGAAGAAAGCACAATTCTTCGGGAATTAGTGTTAATTGCGAAAAGGATTCGTGCGCAACAATCACAAGATGACGCTTTGTTAAAAGGAACTTATAACATTGGATCAATAAATATTGACACACCTGTTCCTTATCGCCTTACTGATGTTTATAAACAAATTGATGATATCTTAGGTCAATTAGAGCCGCGCTTTAGCCGCATCTTGCTTAAAAACATAAAGCTAAGGCTTGAAATGTTGGAAGCAAACCCACGCTATAAATTTATGTTTGGTTTTAATGGCAATGATGATAGTTTGCCGCGCATTATTTCAAACATTTTCAGATTGCCAGCAAATGGCAAACCAATGACAACAGTAAATCTTTCAGGCTTACCTAGTGAGGTTATTAATTGTGTTGCTTCGGTTCTTGCGCGTTTGGCTTTCGATGTTGCACAGGCGAGTAGGGGCGCAATTAAAGTATTATTGGTTTGTGAAGAGGCGCACAGATATGTTCCGGCCGATCGTGCCAATAGTTTTGAACCAACAAGGCGTGCAATTGCAAGAATTGCAAAAGAGGGGCGTAAATATGGATGCGCAATTGCAGTAATTACACAAAGGCCAGGGGAACTAGATTCAACAATACTTTCACAATGTTCTACTGTGTTTGCTATGCGTCTTGCGAACGAAAATGACCAAGCCATTATTAAATCTGCGCTTGCCGATTCATCGGCATCTGTTGTTTCATTCCTTGCGGCTCTTGATAACCGCGAAGCAATCGCATTCGGTGAAGGTGTTCAAGTTCCAATGCGTTTATATTTCAACAATTATGATATTGCTAAATTACGTAATGAATTCGGCGTAGGTAAAGTTAATATTCTAAAAGCTGACGAAGTGGATGCCTTAAATCTAACTAAAGCAATGCGTGGATTATCTACCCAAGAAAAATATGAAAACAGTAAAACGGTAATTCCAAAAGATACAAGCAATCACGATGTTCCGCAGAATGCATTGCTGAAGAAACCTGTATCTGAGGTTTTGAAAAACGATCTCTACATGAAGGAAATAGCAAATCAGAGACAAGCTGGATTAATCCGCAAGCCTCTTTTTCCAGATAGGAGTTAATACTCCAAGGTAATCTTTTTAACGTTTTGTCAATGTTTTAAAAATTAACAAAGTCTAAACCCCTGTTTTACAGGGGTTTTTGTTTATTTTATTACTATAAGATTAATTGCATTTATGCATTTTTGATAACCTTTCGATAACCGAAACACCCGAATGTTTAGAAATAAAGACGGGAAATATTAAGTGCAAACTAAAAGAATCAATATCAAAAATGTCGCTTCCAACCAAAATATGGATGAGATTTCGCTTGTGCAATTAGAGCACCAACGTGCACAACAAGATTGTTGGAAAACACTGTTAGTTGTTAATCAGTATATCAATCTTAATAATGTTGAAGTGCTTCAATTAATGGGCGACAATATGGGGGCGTATATTGCGCTTTTGGCACGACAATTTCCAACACTTAATTTTGAATATGACACTATAACTGAATGCAAAAATTCTAGTCGTGTATTATGGATTAACACTGAAAAAGACTTTCATGAATTTCATGACAGCCTAGAATTTGCCGATGCCGTCATAATTACGCATAAGGCAGAAGAGGCCAAAAATATAATAACACTTATTGATGGATTTGCACGGATCGGTGCGGTGCGTGATGTTGGCAATTCATATGCACTTTCTATCTTTGGACGTGGGCTTATGCGTGATATATTCAAACCCAAGGTGCGCGGTTAACGCATCATGGATAAAATATGGCTTCATCACTTATTAAAGGCACATTTATAAAAATATGGCATGTGATTGATTGGTGTAGAGCTAGATTTAACTCTATAACTAATCATCCGCGTGTTACCACATTTGGTTCATTGTTGATATTTTTGATAGCGCTTTTTATAATCAATAAAGAGCTAAGTAATTATACAATTGACGACATCGTTGAAGCATTCGGCGATTTTCATAAATTAAATGCCTTCATTGCCGTAGTTTTTGCGTTTGGTGCGTATTTAGCGCTAACATTTAATGACAGATTATGCCTTGATATGATTGGAAAAAGGCTAAGCTATTCCAAATCAATACGTGGTGGACTTGCATCATATGCACTTGCAAAAACATTGGGTTATTCATGGGCCGTTGCATCAACTGCAAGAGCAAGACTTTATAAAAAATGGGGACTTGATAATTCTGAGGTTGGCGCATTATCTATGACAACTGGGACCGGTGTTCAAATTGGTTCTCTTACATGTGCTGCAATAGGTCTTTTTATAGGTGCACCTGAAATAGCAAGGCATGGGCCATTTGATGCAGTATTTTGGTGGATACTTTCTCTAATATTATTTTTGCCAGCTATTTTATGGCTTTGGTTCTGTCATAGTGACAGGGCAAGTTTCAAATGGGGTAACACACGCATATTCTTGCCTACTTTTAAGGGCGGTGTGGGGCATTTACTTTTAGTAATGTTAGATAAAATTGGCGCAGCCGCATGTTTGTATCTAATGTTACCCGATTATGGTGGCTGGAATTTTCCGCCATTTTTGGCAGTATTTGTTTTGGCTGGCCTATTAGGTGCATTGTCTGGTGCGCCTGGTGGCTTGGGTGTGTTCGAGGCCGCTATCTTAACAATGGCACCTAATTCGCAAAATACACCGGGTGCAGCGGTAGCACTTTTGATTTATCGTCTTGCATACAACATAATTCCTTTGATTGTTGCGACAATAATCCTTGGAATTGATCATGCCGCACCAGTTGCAAAGCCTGCTGCAAAAGTTGTAAGAAAAATTGGGACAAGGGCAATCAATGCCGCACCGCAATTGCTTTCATTATTGGTATTCATTGCTGGTTTTATTCTAATTGCGTCATCTGCTACGCCAGTATTTTCAACCCGTTTTATAAAACTTGAATCATATTTAGGGCCGAATTTTATTGAATTTAGCCATGCTTTCTCAGCAATAATCGGCATGGCTTTAATGATATTATCCAATTTTTTATGGCGTGAAAGCCGCACTGCTTTTTACATGGCAACTTTTCTTCTTGCTCTTGGTGTAATTAATGCCTTGTTCAAAGGGCTTTCTTATGAAATTGCCGCCGTAACTGGTTTGGCATTAGTTTTGATGATTGCTTTTGAAGGCGAATTTATGCGTAAATTTGGACGAGGCGGATTTAAAATTTCATATAGATTTTTGGCTGCTATTATTGGTTCCATGGCAAGTATAGCTTGGATGTCATATTTTGCATTTTCAGACGTTAAGTTTACATTTGGCATGTTGTTCGAAACTGGTGTTCACGCGCATGCATCACGTGCTATGCGTGCTTTAATTGCCGCTGGAGGGACATTTGTTATTGGTCTTTTAATATTATGGCTTTTTGGCGAAGAAACCGAAGAATTAGAGGCAGATTTCGATTAACATTGGCTCATTAAGCGTTAAGGCGTGCTGGAGAATATTATCTAATTCATCACAAGCACTAACGCTTTCCGCGCGCATCCCCATACCTTCGGCAATTTTAACAAAATCTAGCGATGGTGTCTCAAGTGAAAGCATTTCACGCGCAGTATCACCAACTGCGCCTGCACCGGTACGCTCCATTTCAATATTTAATATTTTATAGCTACGGTTTGCAAAAATAAATGTAATAATCGGCAGTTTTTCACGAACCATGGTCCATAATGCCTGAATATTATACATAGATGCACCATCACCAAGAAGGGCAAAAGTTCTGCGATTTGGGCACGCCATTTGTGCGCCAATTGCCAATGACAAACCTTGACCAATCGCACCACCAGTTAAAAACAACCAATCATGATCATTGGCATTTTTTGTTTCTGTATAAATTGGTAACCCACATGTTACAGCATCATCAGAAATAATTGAATCTTTTGGTAAATGACGGGCCAATATTTTACCTATTTTATAGGCGTTTATTTTGCCTTCAGGTAGCGGTATATCGGACGTATCAATTTCATTTGATGAGGCAGTTTTTAAGCCAAGTTGCTTTGCCAATGTTTCAATTGCAGCTTTGGTATTTTGCTGCCTTGTCGAAAGTTCAATTACCGCTGTTTCATCTGGCACAAGATTGCTTGGCGTATTCGGGTATGCAAAAAACGCAACCGGACTTTGTGTGCCGGCAAGAACTAACAAGTCGTGTTTTTGAAGATCCTCAACAGCCATTTCAGCAAAATATAGCATCTTATCAGGATGAAATATATTTCTTCCACGTTTTTGACGTGCCGGAAAAGTATCAATCAAAACACGAATTCCGTATTCAGAAATTGCACCTAAAATTCCTAGGGTATTTTCATCATAAAGTGAATCACCACCAACTAAAATTGCGGGCGTTTTAGCCGACTGAATTGCATCGTAAACAGTTTGAATTTTACCTTCTGCAACATTTGCAATTGATATATCAGAAGGCTTTTGTAATGCCACGCCATCATTACCCCATGCACTGTTAGCAGGTAATAAAACTGAAACAGGCGAGGCGGGTGGCGAAATAGATTTTACATACGCTTTCATCGCAACTTCACCCGCAATAGCAGGTGTTTCAACAACGCCAATAAACGAGCTATGTGGCTTAACAAGTGTTTCGATATCGCTAGTAAGTGGTGCGTCAAGATCGCGATGATAGGTTGCGTGATCGCCAATAACATTTATCATTGGCGAATATGCACGCATCGCATTATGAATGTTTGCAAGCGCATTACCGTAACCTGGACCTAGGTGTAAAAGCGTCATGGCAGGTATACCAGTCATCCTTGCGAAACCATCAGCTGCACCAGTTGCCACACCTTCAAAAAGGCATAATACTGATTTTATTCGTGGTTCATTATCAAGCGCCTGCACAAGATGCATTTCTGAAGTGCCTGGATTGGCAAAGCAATGAGTAACACCACAATTTGCAAGTGTTTCAACAAGGGCATTAGCGCCAGATTTAAGCTCTGTCTTAGACATTTAAAACTATTGTTCCCCCGCAATTTTTATATAAGTCTTTAACAGCCTCAAAACGTGTTTCACGACACCTTGACTGGTTCACGTATCCTTTGTCAGTTATCTCAGCATCTTCAATTGACGGGACGCCATCTAATATCAAAAATTTTGTTATTTTTCTTGTTGCTGACTTTCCCTTAAACTCTGCTTCATATATTTCTTTGAGGCGTGATTTAATATCATTGCCTTCTTCGATGATTATTTTACAGCGTGCAGCATTCAAGAATAACAACGCTCCAATTTCATTTTCACCTTCACCGCAAATAACTGCATCGCTTACTAGACCATGTGCACAATTAACGATTTCAGTACGTAAATTGCCAACTTGAACAAATGAACCATTGCCAAGTTTAAACTCTTCGGCAATACGACCATCAAATTTTAAACCTTTTTCTGGGTGTTCAGGGTCATAAAATTTAAGCGCATCCCCCAAAAGGTAATAACCTTCATCGTCAAAAGCCTCTTTGGTTTTTTCTGGGTTGTTAACATAATATGGCAATATTGCAGGGCTTTTAATGCGAACTTCCATTTTATCATTATGTGGTACTAATTTTAGAACGACACCCGGAACCGGAAGCCCAACAAGCCCCATAGTATCATTTGGGAAATGTACAGTACATGCGGTCGGTCCTGTTTCAGTAGCGCCATAACCAGCGGCAACAGAAATGATATCACCACGAACTTTGCGAACCACATTTTGTAATCTGTTGTATAGTTCTTGGGTTAGTGCGGCACCGCCATATTGCATTAATACCAAATTGCCAAACAGGGCATTTGCCAATTCAGCGTCTTTTTCGAGATATTCAGCAAGCAATGACCAGCCAATCGGCACAGTGTTATGATAATTGGGTTTGATTTCTTTGATATTGGCAATTGTTTTAATTATACCCTCTGGTGTTGGACTTCCGTCATCAATCCAAAGAGTATCACCAGAATCTGTAAGCATATTTAAAACAGCATTTCCGCCCAGTGAATGCGACCACGGAAGGTGATTAATCATAATCATTCCATCTGGCCACATTTCTTTTTCTTTTACAGGGTCAAAAGTTGCCTTAATTTGTGATGCATTTTGTGTAAGGTTATAATGAGAAATACCAACCGCCTTTGGCAGTCCAGTTGAGCCAGATGTTAGCAATATTTTGCACAAGCTTTGTGGGTCAATTGCGTCAATATCAAATTGTTTTTCAGTATCTTCAATATTATCAATAATGATAGTTTTATTATTTTGTGTGGTAACGTTTTTTGTGAAAATATATTCAACAGTGTTTTCCAACCAATTTGGGATGTGATTGAACTTTTCGCCTTCGCAAAACACTGCTTTTGCTTTTAAAAGCCCCAAAATGTCATTTAATCGCCCCGCATCTTTTGCTTTTAACGAATATGCAGGTGTAATGGGTGCAGGCACAGCGCCAATAATTGGTAATGCATAGGTTAAAAATGCGTGGGTCAATGAGTTTGGCGAAACAATGCCAACAATATCACCTTGCCCAATGTATTTAGACAAAAATGCCGCAAGGCTGTTTATAATCTTATAGCCTTGTGCATACGTTACTTTTATCCATTCATTACCTTCTTTGCCACAGAGCCAAAGCTTATTTGGTTGCGTCTGTGCATGCATACGAATTGGCACCACAACATTTTCAAATGTTGCACGCATGGGGTTGGGATTGGTAACAAGAAGAGCACCATCGGCGCGTTTCTCAACATTAACACGAGTAGGTAAAATATATGGCGTTGGTAGCATTTATTTTTTCAAATTTTCCTGAAATTGAATCGGTTTCCCTTTACCACTAGCAATTATTTCACCATTTGTCATAACAATTTCACCACGTACAACAGTATGTGTTGGAAAGCCCTTTGCCATAAACCCGTCAAAAGGGGTCCATTTTGATTTAGAAACAATGCTATCATTTGTTATCAATTGCTGTTTTTTAAGGTCCACAATCGTTATATCAGCATCATAACCCAATGCCATTCGCCCCTTGCCAGCAATTCCAAAAATACGATTTGGACCATGACATAATAAATCAACCAAACGCAATAGAGATAATTTTCCTTCGTTTACATAAGTCAGCATAACAGGAAGCATTGTTTGCACGCCTGGTGTACCAGATGGTGAAGATGGATAAGGCTTTTGTTTCTCTTCAATTGTATGTGGCGCATGATCCGACCCTAGAACATCAACCAAACCATTTTGCACTGCCTGCCATAATGCATCATAATGATGTTTTTCGCGGATTGGTGGATTTTGTTGGGCATATGTACCAATTTTATTATAAATATCAGGACCATAGAAAGATAAATGGTTTGGCAAAACTTCAACAGTAACCAAATCTTTATGATCTTTAAGAAACTGCATTTCTTCAAAAGTTGATACGTGCAATACGTGGATACGTTTTTTATATTGACGAGCCAATCGTACAAGGCGCTGTGTACATGTAAGGGCGGCAATATGGCTTCTTGCTTCATAATGTGAAGAAGGGTCGCCTGCACGTATTTTTGATTTATCTTGTTCTAAAATAAATTCATCTTCTGAATGAAATGCCGCACGGCGATTAATTTTTGAAAGTATGCGACCAACGTTTTCATCATCTTTTACTAAAAGACTACCGGTGGATGAACCCATAAATACTTTAATACCTGCGCAACCTTCATGACGTTCAAGGTCCGCCAATTCATCGATATTATCATTGGTTGCACCTGCATAGAATGCGTAATCACAAGACATGCGCCCCGAAGCACGATTTAATTTATCATCAAGCGCTTCATTAGTTGATGTAGTTGGGTTTGTATTTGGCATCTCAAAGACCGCAGTAACACCGCCAAGAACCGCTGCATTGGCGCCGGTTTCAAGATCCTCTTTATATTCAAGCCCTGGTTCACGGAAATGAACTTGTGAATCAATTACGCCAGGAAGAATATGCAGACCTTTGGCATCAATGATTTTTTCTGCATGCGCCGTTTTAAAATCACCAATTCCTACAATCTTGCCATCTTTGAAAGCAATATCGCCTTCACCGATACCATTGTGGTTAACCAATGTGCCGTTTTTAATAATTGTATCAAAAGTCATTTTATCCGCCTTTAAGGCAAATTAAACTCAAGCTTGCGGCCAGGCAATTCTGCCATTATTTCAAGTCGCTTTTGTTCTGAATACTTGGTCCAATTGCCAATTTCATCAATATTTCTGTAACAGCCAAGACAAAGCCCAGTATGTTGGTCAATGTGACAGACCAAAATACAGGGCGATGAAATTGTTTTGTTCAATTTATTACTAATCTAGTTAAATCCAACAGGCATTAATTCAACGATACCGTAAAGGGCACCGATTTCAACAACAAGGCTTAAAGCCTCTTTAACATTCAAATTATCAAGGTGATGGCGTGATTTAGTGAACCCAAAAAACACAAGTGTCGAGATTGCAATCCCAATAACCGCACCAATAACTGGTAAGTAAAATTGTAGGCCAGATGCAAATAATAATGCAGCGCCACCAATTGCAGCACCAACAACCATAGAAGTTGTCGCATCAACTTTTGAAGGCTGTGCAGATGAATTATCGGAACTAAATGCCATCAATTGCACTTGTGCCGCACGCCCTAATGCCGCGCTGGCGATTAACCCCATACCTGCAGCCCATGGTGTTGCAAGTTCACCAATCAAAAAGATTTTAAGCAACATCATAATCATTGTTGCAAGTGTTCCGGCAGCTACGCCAGCCGACTCATCATGTCCATTTTGATCAGCTGATGGGTGAGGGCGTAGTGAAATCACTTTTGAGAAGCCAATTTCTTGCGAACCACCAGTTATAAGCAATTGTGCGCCAACCGCCATAACAGCGGCAAGATAAACCGGACTTCCGGTCATTGAACTACCGACAAGATATGCAAAAGCTCCGACAACACCGGCAATTAAACCAACAACAGGTGCAGCACGGTAAGCTTTACCAATTCGTTTCAACTTGTCTTCACCATCTTCTGGCAGGGTTGAAAGGCTAGTTGTAACCGGAAAGCGAGTAAGAACAGATAAACAAATTTTTACATCTTCAAATAGTGATTTTGGCATCTTGTGACCTTATTAGTTATTTTATTTACACAATAATCTAGCCCGCAAAAAATGCAAATGTATATTTTGCAAGAATATGTTGCTTATATGCAATATAAGATAATTAATTTTTATTATTTTTTATAAAAATTGAAATAATTATCGAAATTACCATCAATAATATAATAAGTGCCGAGGTCTTTAAGTTAAATAAATGACCAATTATAGTGCCGATTATTGCACATATAATGCCGAATATGATTGCTACAATAAACTGCGACTTTATTGATTTTGCCCAGATGATTGCAAATGCTGATGGTCCAATAATTATTCCAACTGCCAAAAGTGTCCCAACTGCTTTAAATGCTGCAACACCAATTAATGCAAGAATTGCATAAAAAATCTGTCTTGCGATTACTGTTGAGTTTAATCCAATTGAATATTCTTTATCAATTGTATCAAGCAAAAGTGGTTTAAAAATTATTGAAATTGCAATTACGGAAACAACACTTATAACCAATGTGAATATCAGTGTTGTATTTGATATTGTTGAAATATTGCCAAACAATAAATCATCAAGATGGACATCACCATGCCCTGAATCAGCGATTAATAAACCAGTTGCCAATGCACCAAGATAAAATATTGCAAAATTTGTATCTTCACCAATGCGCGCAATTTTTGGCATTTTAGCCGCAAGTAAAAATAAAATCACGCCAGTGATTGTAGCACCAATTAATATCGCCCAATCTGAGTTATGGCCAATAATTGCACCCAATGCGGCACCGGGTAAAATCGTGTGCCCCATAGCATCAGTAACTAATGACATCTTGCGGTTTATTAGAAAAAAACCAATTGGCGTTGCACCAATAATTAGTGCAATTATCGTTATAATTGCGTATGTTAATTGTTGATCGTAAATAGCCATATCAACTTCCCACGAGGGCACAACCGGCAAGTGCGCAATCTTTGTTGTGGGACTTCATTTTTTCTTCCCAATGAGCATTAGTGCCATCAAGCGTTAGAAAGTGATCAAATTCAAGTGTCAATCGTTCATCATGAACTGAGACAATAATGATCTTTCCAAGCTGTTTCCAATCAGAAATTTTCTTAATCAGGATGTTTCTACTAGAATTATCTAGATATGCAAAAGGTTCATCAAAAAGTAAAACTTGCGGGTTTTGCAAATCTATTCTCACCATTTGCAACCGATTAAGTTGTCCCCCCGATAATTCATTTAATGGGGTGTCAATTATTTTATCAAGATCATATTCCGCAAAAGTATTTTCAAATTTAGTTTGTGAAATTTTACCTTTAAGGCTTAATTTTACGAATTCAGATGCACTTATACCAATATCCGAAACAATATTAGATGATTGTGGTAAATAACCTATATCACTTGATTTAAGCAGATTGCCATTGAACAAAATTCCCCCTGAGTTTGGCTTTTGTCGCAGGGCCAAGGTTTTTAATAACGTTGATTTACCTGCACCATTACATCCCATTATAGCTAAGCTATCGCCAGATTTTAGTGAGGCGTTAAGATTACAAAATAATGTTTTTTGTTCGTAACCAATTCCTAGGTTAATAAATTCAAGCGTCATTAATATACCAAATAAGTGTTATAATATATCATTTAGCAACGCTATGCCAAATTATCAAGCATTGGCATTGATAATATAACTATATCACTGCTCTTCTGGTGGTGTTTGTAATGCTTCGGGTGCAATGTTAACTTTAAAAAATGGTGCTGGCTTTGTGCCACGTGTTAAGTCGTTCAAGATATCAATTGGCGCGCTATCTTTATTAAGTCTCGCGCGGTAAACTTGGATATTTTCCATAACACGTTGAACATAGTTTCTGGTTTCCGAGAATGGAATCATCTCGACCCAATCAATTGCCGTATCGGGGTCAACTTCGCGAATTTCGCCATAGGTATCAATCCATTGTGACGATCTTCCAGGACCCGCATTATAACTGATAATAGCAAGGACATATGAGCCGTTAAATCTTTCCACCAAATCTGCAAGGTGAGCAGAGCCTAGTGTTAGGCTGTGTTGCGGGCGTGATATTAGCCATGAAGTATCATGTGGAATACCCATTTTATTTGCTTGAGAGCGTGCTGTTGATGGTAAAAATTGCATTAGCCCCAATGCACCAGCACCAGATTTTGCGCTTTCATTAAATTCTGTTTCTTGGCGCGTAATCGCAAGTGTAAATGCATCTTCTGCCTGATGATAACCGTCAATTCTTGGAATTGGAATGATAGGGAAGGCGGCTTCAGTGGCAATAATACCGCGGTTAAGACCGGCCTTAGCAACACGAATACCAACTAAATTTTCACCCTTTGAACGTGCATATTCGCTCAATGCTTGGTGCTCACCATTAGTTTTTAAAGTATCATCCAATGCGAAAGCAAATCTCACAAAAAGTGAGCGTTCACCCATATCAGAAAATGCGGTTGCGATTTTCATTAGTGGGTTTGTATTAAGCTGTTTTATATCTTCCTTACTTGCCCTTGCTTCATGAGGTAAGCTTAAAATTGCCTTTTGACCACGCTCTGCCGCTAGGCGCGCCGCTGAAAGCTGTCCATAATAAAACGTCGGGTAAACAAGTGCTTTTGTATAGTATGCATCGGCTGTTTTTTTATCGCCATTGGCTTCAAATGTGCGACCCAGCCAATAATAAGCCCGTGACTTGCTCATTGAAGTCTCAACAGCTTTATCGAGGGCGTTGAAATGTTTTAGGGCTTGGTTTGGATTGTTTAAAAATCTAAGCGAAATCCAACCGGCAACAAACTCTGCATCGGCGAATTTTTGCCCCGAGCTTAAGCCGTGTTGCGATACAATTTTATATGCATCATTATAGCGTTTGGATCTTAAAGCCTCAATAAGTAGGATACGGCGTTCTTTCCAAATATCCTCTTGCGCAGATTCAGGAAGTCCGTTTGAATCGATTTTCAAAAGAAGATCTAAAGCTTCTGCATTTCTGTCTTGTTTACGAAGATTTACAACCCTTGCGTATAGAATCCCACGGTCATCAAGTGCGGAACCACTAATAACTGCACCTTCTTCATTGGCAATACCAAGGCGCGCATTAACATTTACCCGCCCTTGGTCTGTCATAAACGGAAACAATGGCTTTGCTTGTGTTGCCCGATCATTCCAAATTAAAAGATCTACGCGTTTATCAAAATCTTCTGGGCTAAGATATGATTGATAGATGCTTAGGTAATTTGCCTGTTTTTTTGAATCAAACTTGAAATTACGCCACGCCTTTGAAATATATGATTTTGCCTCGTCTGTTTGACCTTTTGCAATCAATGCAGATGCCAAAGAAAGCATACCTTCACCCGTTATAGGGCCATTGTTTTTAAGGCCAACCTCAGTACGTTTTAAAAAATCAATTTTTTGTTGTGGAGAAAGTGCAAAATTATCAATTTGCATTTCGGCACGCATTCTAACATCTGAAATTCCCGGATAGTAATTTAATTCTCTTAAGGCCTTATCAAAGTCAAAAAACGTGGCATCAGATGATGGGTCAGTAACAATCATCCATAATAATGCAGATTTAACATAGTCATCTTGTGCAATAGAATATAATCGTCTGACTTCACCCCAATTCCTTGCACGTTCTGCCGACAATCCTGCTTTTATGGCTTCAAGCGGTGATGACGGAATGAATGGTGTCATAGGTACACTTACCGATGTTGGAATATCGGCAGGAATATTTATTGGTCCATTCATCGGAACCGGAACAGATGTCGGAACATCTTGATCCTGCGCTAAGGCATAAGACGCAATAAAAAGGCTTGAAAAAGCACAAAATGAAGCAAGTCCATTTTTATAAGAACGGGCTTTTGGGGTCATTCTATTCTCCAGAAGGCGCTTTAACCGTGTTTCGACCTTTAAGGCAAGTGTAATAGCTACAAATCAATTACTACTAAGTATTAATGACAAAATTCTTGCCATTTAACTGTTAAAGTGCTTTTAAGAAAAAATGACAAACCTCGATTCACCATTATTTTCCGGCGCAATTACTGCACTTGTTACACCATTTAAAAATGGGAAATTAGACGAAAAGTGCTTCCAAGACTTGTTGGAACGCCAAATAAACTTGGGCATTAATGGTGTTGTTCCAGTTGGGACAACAGGTGAAAGCGCAACTTTGAACGACAAAGAGCATTGGCGTGTTTTTGAGTTAGCTGTCGAAGTTTCAAACAAACGCGTTCCAGTTATTGCTGGTTGTGGTTCAAATGATACAATTGCAGCAATTGAACATACTGAAATGGCAAAAAAGCTAGGTGCTGATGGTGCGCTTCATGTCGCGCCATATTATAATAAACCTAATCAACGCGGCATTATTGCGCATTTTAATGCAATTTGTGATGCTGTTGATTTGCCGATTGTTGTTTACAATATTCCGGGGCGTACTGGTATTGATATATTACCAGCTACGTTGGGTGAAATAGCAAAGCATAAAAATATTGTTGCACTAAAAGATTCCGCCGGTGATCCGTCACGCACAGTTCTTAATTATGCCGCGTGTAAAGAAGGTTTTACGGTTTTATCAGGTGACGATAATCATAATCTTGGCTTTGCTGCATACGGCGCAAAAGGTGCAATTTCTGTATTATCAAATATTATGCCTAAAGAAGCTGCGGAGTTTCAAACGCTCGTTAAAAATGGCAATTTTGCAGCTGCACGCGCCCTTAATGCCAAAATTGATATTTTACAAAGGGCGATTTTCACCGAGCCTGGTTTGGTTTGTACAAAATGGGTTATGGCTGAGATGGGTCTTTGTTCTCCTGAAGTACGCCTGCCATTAGTTGAAATTTCTGACGAAAGCAAAAAAATCATCAAAGATGCGATGATTAAAGCAGGGCTTTAATGTCAGCAGATCAAAAGAAAATTAATGCACGAATGGCGGCAAGGAAACATATTGCCGAAAACCGACGTGCACGTTTTGATTATTTGATTGAAGACACATTTGAAGCAGGAATTGTTTTAACTGGTACAGAGGTTAAATCGCTTCGTATGGGAAAGGCAAATATTGCTGAATCATACGCTAGTGCTGAAAATGGCGGGATATGGCTTATAAATTCTTATATTGCCGAATATGGACCCGCATCACGCTTTAATCACGAACCAAAACGTCATCGTAAATTATTATTAAAAACAAAAGAAATCAATAAATTAGTTGGCGCAATTGAGCGCGAGGGAAGAACCCTTGTACCATTAAAAATGTATTTTAATGAAAAGGGGCTTGCGAAGCTTGAATTGGCTCTTGCACGTGGTAAAAAATCTCACGATAAACGTGAAGCAACTAAAGACCGTGAATGGAAAGTAGAACAGGGACGTCTTTTAAGAAAAGATATATATTAAGGGATTTAAAATGGCTTTGAAAGCAATCATTGATTCAATTTATCAAGCATTAGAAAACGATAATCAGGATTTAGATATAAAAATTTCAGAGCTAAAATCAGCTATGAAAGAAAACAACATTAAAGAAGCTGAATTTGAGGCTGCTAAACTTGCACAAAACAACCGCCAAGGGCGTAAATTGATGCAGGCATATTTCCGTCAACGCGGCGTGTCGGTTAAATTTATATAACATTGGCACTAGTTTTGCTTGATTAAACGTTGTGCAGATTATTGTCTGCAATTGAAACGTTATATTGGGCATAACATGAAGTTTACGTCACTAAATCATTTTTTAATTGTAATTATATCAATTGGTGGCAGTTACGCATATACCATGCGTGATCAGTTAAGCTCTGATATAACATCATTTAACTACGCAATAAATAATATTAAAACTTCATTCATTAACTATGGTGACAGAGTAAAAGTTGCAATTTCACCATTGCTTAACAATGCAAATTTCAATGCTGCAGTTAATATAAACAAAGATTTTGCCCTTAAAGGTTTTATTGACACACAATCTTCTGTTGTTCTTATAAAAGATAATATAGAACCTTCTGACAAGATAACACATAAAGTTAAATAAAATTTTATCGATTATTAAACCCAATTTTATTCATTATTAGATATTTTGCCATTCCAAAGAGGGCAATATGTTTTATTTATTTGTTCCATCAAAATGGAAATTGCGTTTATTGGTATTAGATTGCATAATTTTAGCTTTTACGCTGGTGCAATTTGCAAACCATTTTGATGCACTAACCAAACCGCAACCTCAGGCGCAAACTGAAAACACAACCCAAAATTCTGCAAGCGATGCAGCACAAAATAATGAGGTTGACATTAGTGATGAGGCAGTAATTAAAGCGTTTGACGAAGCTTCACAAAAAATTAAAGATAATACAAACGAATAAAGCCTTTATTTATTAATTTTAATGGAATTTATAATCATTAATTAAGCATCTCATAATATAATTACCCATAGGTATGGAGGATTTCATGTCTATAAAAGGGGCGGTGCAATTATTTATCCTATTACTATTGTTGGGTTCCTGGTACGCTTATTACGTTAAGGTGGAACTTAATCAGCAATTATTCCCAGGACTTGGTTTCTAAATATTGCACTAAATTATTTCGCGTAAAAGTAGATATATAAATGATAACAATTAAACTTTAATTATTTTACGCTGTAATAATTGTAGTAGAGAGGGGGAGATATGTCTGTAAAAGCTTTCATGCAATTCATTCTCCTGATTGTCATTACGGGCGGAGGTTACGCATATTATATGCGTGATCAGATTCATTTTGACTTCGATAAAGATGACACAAAAATCATAAGCCCATTATCACCACGCGAAGGTGATGATACCTTACAAGATGCTAGTAGTGAATTAAGAAAAGAACCTAAATTTGATAGTGGCGATAAATTTATGGACTTCAATAAAAAGGCTTATTACGACATTCGTACCGATTTAAGTAATAACAAAATCACTGAAGAAGATGCTAAGGAACGTATAAAGGTAATAAAAGATAGAATTCTTAGAACTAATGGCATTGACCCAAGTATAGATTTTTATAAACGTAGCGCTGAAGAAAAAGATAAAATAACTAATCTATTATCTGATTTTGACCCAGATATGTCACAGAGGCAACAAGATATCGCAACGGATAAAGCGATAGATAAAGCTAGTAATTATTATAACAAAATTGGTCTTGCCGCAAAAATTGCCGCTTTTTTTAGTCCTAAAGACTCACAAATCGGAATTACCGCACAGAAAATCCAAGCAGAAAACGATAAAATTCAAAAAAACATTGAAATTCGCAATCAAATTAGAACCATCGAAGAAAGTAATGAAGACGAATATACAAAAACAGTAAGAATTGGAAAACTTACTAAAGATGCGCAAGATGATGTAAACTAATTCACCCCCAGCTTTCCAAATCTCGTTTAGCGCGTTTTGTTACTTCAAGTTTTTTTGCTTTATCTCTTTCTTTGCCTTTTACCTTTTTAACTTCGTTCATAGCCTCTTGGTCTAATTCTGGAAAAAGGCCAAAATTAACATTCATTGGTTGGAATGTTCCTTTTTTACCCTCAACATGACCATTTGTAACGTGGTTTAAAATTGCACCCAATGCAGTTGTGATTGGCGGCGCACTTAATTTTTTATCCAAAACTTGTGCCGCAGTAAAACGTCCTGCCAAAAGCCCAATAGCTGCGCTTTCGACATATCCTTCACAGCCTGTAATTTGACCAGCGAACCTAAGATTTGGTTTTGACTTCATTCTTAATTCTTCATCCAAGATTTTAGGAGAATTTAAGAAGGTATTTCTATGTATGCCGCCAAGTCTTGCAAATTGTGCATTTTCAAGACCTGGTATCATTTTAAATATTTCAGTTTGCGCACCATGTTTAAGCTTGGTTTGGAAGCCAACCATATTATAAAGCGTGCCAATTTTATTATCTTGGCGTAGCTGCACAACCGCATAAGGTCTTGTGCCAGTGTGTGGGTTAATTAGGCCAACTGGTTTTAACGGGCCAAACCGCAACGTATCGACACCGCGTTCTGCCATAACTTCAACTGGCAAACATCCTTCAAAATATGGGGTACCTTCCCATTGTTTTATGTCTGCTTTTTCGCCCTCTAAAAGCGCATTTATGAAGGCATAATATTCATCTTTTTCAAGCGGTAAGTTAATATAATCTGCCCCATCGCCATCTGGCCCAACTTTGTCGTAGCGGCTCTGGTACCAAGCTTTTTCAAAATTGATACTTTCTTTGTAAACAATTGGCGCAATTGCATCAAAAAATGATAGCTCTTCTTCGCCGCTTTGCGTCAAAATTGACTTAGCAAGATTTTCAGATGTAAGGGGCCCCGTAGCAATAATTACAGGCTTATCACCAAATTCATCAATTGAAGAAATCTCACCATATTCAATTGTAACATTTGGATGGTCTTTAAGCCGTGCGGTTACACTTTGCGCAAATCCATCGCGGTCAACAGCAAGTGCAGAGCCGGCGGGAACTTTGTTCTCATCGGCACAAGCCATTATTATTGAATTGCACTTTCTCATTTCATAATGGATAAGACCAACGGCATTATAATCGCTATCATCTGAACGAAATGAGTTCGAACATACCATTTCCGCAAAATTGCCAGTATGATGCGCATCCGTAAGTTTATTCGGGCGCATTTCATGCAAAGTAACTTTTAAACCTTGGTTTGCAATTTGCCAGGTGGCCTCTGAACCTGCTAAACCAGCGCCAATAACGTGAATTTCTGTTGTATTTGTCATAGAGCCGATTTAGTCATTATTTATTACAAATGCGAGATATTGATTCAGTTAATCAGAAAGTATATTTGATGCTTAATAAATTTTCCCCATCCGAAGCTTCGGTATCGGTTTTTGAATTCACCAAATTACATCCTAAATTTGTTTTGCGCTATTCCTTGATTTATGGCGTATTTCAGGTGGTTTCAGTTCTTTTGTTGGCCGCAACTGGTTATTTTGGAATAATACGTAAAATGGCGGCAATGGGTAGTGCAACCCCATCTGAACAAGACATCTTAAGTGTTTTTAGCTCACTTAATTGGGTGGTTGTTGCAATAACCTTTATTGTAAGCATTGCATTTGGCACAATGGTTATGGCCATGGCATTACGCAAAACCGTTAATAATCAAGAAATTGGTTTTTATGGTCTTACATGGGGAAAAGACGAAAACAATTTGTTATTCGCAATGTTTATAGTTGCAATAATATATATCGGTAGCTTTTTTGCGGCTGGACTTCTGGGCGGTATTCTTGCAGCTGCTGGTATTGCAGTGGAATATGCAACCCCGGTTGTGATGGCAATTGTTACAGTTGCCATGATTTGGTTTGTAGTAGCCGTTTCGCAATATGGCGTTATTAGTATCGCAAATGGTAGATTTAAACTAAAAGAAGTAATGTCAGAAACCAAACCGCAATTTTGGTCGTATATGGGGGCATATGTGTTGGCGTTCATACTTGCAATGATTGCATCATTAATTATTCAAGGTTCGCTCGGTGCAATATTTGGGATGTCAACTTTTAACCCAGAAAATGCCAAAAATTTATTCCCAGAAAGCTTTGTTGCGGCCCTTCGCCCTAATTATATTCTTTATTATTTTTGCATGGGTACGTTTTCAGGTTTTATAAATCTTGCCTTTGTTTGCGTTGGTTCTTATGCCTATCACAAAAAGCGGGAAGGCATGCAATTAGATACAAATGAAGTTTAAATAAGCTAAAATTCAAAATCTGCGCTAACAGGAACGTGGTCCGACGCCTTTGGAAGGTCACGTTCGTCACGCCAAATTTTATATCCTTTTAAGCAATCTGCTGCATTCGGGCTTGCTAGCAAAGTATCTATATGGATACCAAAATTGCGCGCCCATGCGCCGCCTTGGTAATCCCAAAAAGTATATTGATGTGAACGACCATCTAAAGCCATAAAAACGTCTGTAAGGCCAATATTTTGCATTTCATGCCATTTGCCGCGTGCTTCAGGGCGGAATAATGCATCGCCTAGCCAGGCTTTTGGATCATAGCAATCCTCTTCGCGTGGGATAATGTTCCAATCACCACAAATAACAAAATTTTCTTCGAATTTGAGTAATTCTTTAACATGCTTATTTAAAGCATCCATAAATTTTAATTTATATAAGAATTTCTCACTTGGTTCGTCATTTTCATTCTTTATGGGATTACCATTGGGACAATATACACTTATTACACGAACAGATTTATTATTTGGCAAACTTATAATTGCTTCAATAAACCTTGCTTGCTCATCATCAAACTTTGGAATACCTTTGTTTTCAATTTCTATTGAATGTTTAGATAATATTGCAACGCCATTATATGACTTTTGCCCATAAACAAGGCAGTTATATCCAAGATTCTCAATTTGCTCATATGGAAAATTTTCATCCATACATTTTAATTCTTGAAGACACACAACATCAGGTGACGCACTAACAAGCCATGAAATTAAATTATTAATACGGGCATTAACGGAATTAACATTAAAGCAAGCGATACGTGTCATATAAATCCTAAACAGAAAATGAAATGCCGCATCCACATGAAGAGCGGGCATTAGGGTTCTTAACCCGAAAAGAAGAGCCAAGCAAATCTTCTACCCATTCTAGGCGCGCGCCTTCTAAAAATTCAATTGATGTTTCATCTATTAAAATACGGGCCTCGCCATTTTTAAATTCAATATCATCTTCATTTGGTGCTTCGGCAAGGCTAAAATCATATTGAAAACCCGAACAGCCGCCACCCTCAACAGAAATTCTAAAGGCATATTTTTTGTCGTTTTCTAGCATTGAATGTATGCGCGCCGCCGCATTATCGGCAATCAAGAATTGATGTTGATCTATTTCATTAGCTTGCGCCATAATTGATTCTCTTTTTGTTAACCGCTTTTATTTATATAATGATAGTAATTTTCGTCATTTAAACACTATTGCAATTCATTATATATTATTTCTTGCAATAAAATAAAGTAGTAGAAGAAAATTTATGGACAGATTTGATATTTCCAATCAGGCATCTTATGCATCTAACCCAAACCAAAGCCGTGGTAGAAGGCATAATGAATCCGAAAGCGCGTTTCGAACACCCTTTGAACGCGACCGTGACAGGGTTATACACTCTAGCTCTTTTAGGAAATTAAAAGGCAAAACACAGGTTTTTGTTGCACATGAAGGCGATTTTTATAGAACCCGCCTTACGCATTCTTTAGAAGTTTCACAAATTGCCCGCTCTGTGGCACGGCGTTTAAAGCTTAATGAAGATTTGGCTGAGGCTTGCGCATTATCACATGATTTGGGGCATCCGCCATTTGGACACACTGGTGAGCATGTACTTGATGAGGCAATGACTGGATGGGGTGGATTTGACCACAATGCGCAAACCATTCGCGTTGTCACAAAAATGGAGCAGATTTATCCGCACTTTGATGGTTTGAACCTTACTTGGGAAACTCTAGAGGGAACAGTAAAACATAATGGCCCATTGATTAAATCAATTTCAGAATTTGATAAACTTCCAGAAGTTTGGAAAAGCATTAATAATGGATTTGATTTAAACCTAACGTCATTTGCTTCGTTAGAGGCACAAGTAGCAGCGGTTTCAGACGATATTGCATACAATAATCATGACCTTGATGATGGTCTGCACGCAGAAATTTTCACCGTTGAAGATGTTTCATCAGAAGTTCCATGGGTTGGAGAAATCTTTACCCAAGTTATGGAGCAATATCCAAAGGTTTCACCTAATCGCATCAAGGCAGAAGCAATTCGCAGATTAATCGGTATATGGGTTAATGACCTTGTCAATGAAACTAAAAAAAGAATTGATAAATACGCACCCGAAACTGCGGATGATGTTCGTAATATTGGCGTTCCATTAGTGGGCTTCTCAGAAGATATGCTTGTTAAAGCTGCATTATTGCGCAAATTCTTATTTGCTAAAATGTATCGTCACTGGAAAGTGAATCGTGCCCGTTCTCAAGCGCGCCGAATCGTAAAAGAATTGTTTGATGTATTCGTGAATGAGCCAGATACTTTGCCACCAATGTGGCAAAATATTGACCTTGAAGATAAGGCAAAACTTATGCGTCATGTATGTGACTATATCTCTGGATTAACAGATGATTTTGCAATAGATGAGCATAGACGTTTGTTTAACCTTGACAGAACATTGTAATAGCTGCACTGCCACAAAAATATAACGGAGTTCGAAAATGGCAAAATATGATGAAGATCCTTTCGACTATGAGGAAGAAGACGAAGAAGGATTTATGACTTTTGATGCGCGTGATGAAAAAGAAGGCGCAGGTCGTGGACCATATATTCTTGCCGGTATAGTTCTTTTGCTTCTGGTTTTTGGTGCCATCGTATTTGCAATCTACAAAGGCGGCAAATCAAATGATGGTCAAACACCGCAAGTTGCTGCAAATTCAGAATCATTCAAAGAAACTCCTATTGAAGGTGATGTATCAGCGAACGCTATTGATGGTGCTGATGCGGTTAATGGTGTTGGTGCAAATGCCCCACCTCCGCTTGAAGTACAAGCAATGGGTGCCTCTGAAGAACCTGTTGTTAGCCAAAATGCGGTTTCTTCACCAACCGCAACACAGAAAACCGCAACTACTGTAGTACCACCACGTCCTGCAACAGATGCTACCAAAACTGCAGTTAAACCAGCAACACCAACTAAACCTGCAACTGTTGAATCAAAGCCTTCTGTTGCACCGCCACAAAAAGCGACAACTGCACCTGCTAAACCTGCTGTGAAAGAAGACAAGCCGGCATCTTCTGGCTCTTATTCTGCACAGCTTGGCTCATTCAAAGACAAAGCACAGGCTGATGCGGCGTTGGCTAAATACCGTTCTGGCGGACTTACTGGCGCTGTCGGTGTTGTCAAAGCTGATTTGGGTGCAAAAGGAACTTGGTATCGTATCAAAGCAACTGGCTTTGAAAGCCGTGATCAAGTTGTTTCATTCTGCTCTAAAGCAAAGGCAAATGGTGCAAATTGCATACCATCTAATTAATTTGTGAAAGAATCTGTTTTATAAAGGGGCATCTTATTTATTAAGGTGCCCCATTTTTTTGAATTTTAACGATGGATATATAATATGAAAGCTGCAATTATCGATGTTGCCGGTACTGAACTAACTAAAGAAGAGGCGGATTTTTTTAAATCTGCACAGCCTTGGGCTTTCATTTTATTTGGTCGCTCTTGCCAAAATCCACAACAAATTCGCAAACTTTGTGATGACATACGTAATAGCGTTGACCGTGATTGCTTAATATTCCTTGATCAAGAAGGTGGTCGTGTACAGCGTTTAAAACCACCACAATTCCCACAATTTCCGCCTAATGAAATTTACGGACGCCTTTTTATTGAAGATGAAGGAAAAGCATTAGAAGCGGTATATTTACATCATTTGCTAATTGCTGCTGAGCTACGTGCAGTAGGCATAAACGCCGATTGTGCGCCATGTGTTGATTTATCAATTAATGGTGCGCACTCTGTGATTGGGGATCGTGCTTTTTCAGCTAACCCAGAAACCATTTCAAAATTAGGGCATGCCGCAATAAACGGATTGCATGATGGCAAAGTTGCAAGTGTTATAAAACACATTCCTGGTCACGGTCGCGCACGTGCAGACAGTCACCATGAATTACCAGTTGTTGAAGAAAGCATACAAGATTTACAATTAGATTTTGCACCGTTCAAAGCTTTAAAAGATGCACCAATGGCGATGACTGCACATGTTAAATATACAAACCTTGATACTGAATATTGTGCGACCTTATCACCAACTATTATTAAAAATTTAATTCGCGAAGAATTTGGCTTTAATGGTCTTCTAATGACAGATGACATATCAATGAAAGCACTTAAAGGTAGCCTAGAAGAAAAGGCCAAAGGTGCAATTAACGCTGGATGTGATGTTGCAATGCTTTGCAATGCGCCACTTGAGCAAAGGATTGAATTTACTTCTGCTTGCCCCGAATTAGCTGGAATAGCTTTGGAGCGTGCAATTAATTCGGAAAAAGTTGTAATGGGTGCGCCAAAAACATTTGATTATGAGGACGCATGGTCGCGCTTTGCTGCCTTGACAGGTATTGAAAAAGGTACAATGCTTTCTTTAGCGCCAGACCCAACAGAAAGGGTTTAATGGCATTTAAGAGGTATATTTGTCGTCGCCTGAAACATTCGAAGTTAATGAAGTAAAAATAGATGCCGACAAATATGACGGCGTCTCATTGATTATTGACGTCGATGGATTTGAAGGACCGCTCCACTTATTACTGGAACTTGCCCGCAGTCAAAAAGTTGACTTGGCGCGCATATCCATTTTGAAGCTTGTTGACCAATATCTTGACTTTGTCACCAATGCAAAAAAAGAAAGAATAGAAATTGCCGCCGATTATTTAGTTATGGCATCTTGGTTAGCATATTTAAAATCACGTTTATTGCTTCCTAAAAAACGTGATGATGATAAAGAAACCGCACCCGAACTTTTGTCATCCCACCTTGCTTGGCGACTAAAAAGACTTGAAACCATGCGCAATAGTGGCGGTAAAATTATGAAAATGCCACAAACGGGAAGTGATGTTTTCGTACGTGGTGCAGCGGAATTAGGGGTTTCAGTTACAAAGATGATTGAAAATGCCGATTTATTAGATTTGCTAAAGGCATATTGTCGTCAACGAAATAAACAAAAGACCCGTGTTCATAAAGTTAGGAGTTGGCCAGTTTACGGTCTTGAAGAAGCACGTAAAAATCTGCGTGAAAAATTACCACAAGACAATGCGTGGCATAGTCTTGGTAAATTTGCACCAACTGAAATGAAAACGACACCAGATTCACCAACGCCATCTTCATATTATGCGGGTTTATTTTCAGCTAGTTTAGAAATGGTAAAAGGTGGCGATTTGAATATCCGGCAGCTTGCAAACTTTGACGAAGTTTATATTCAAAACAAAAGGCAAAAAAGCCATGAGTGATGATGATACCGAACAAGAAATTTATGATGCAGTAAAAAAAATTGCACAAACTAAATATCAAACCATAAAACCGGAATATGACCTTGCCGATAGCGCTGATATACTTTCGCAAGACATTGATGATCTTGAGCGTGCAGTAGAAGCGATTTTGTTCGCTAGTTCCGAACCTTTAAAACCGTCAGAAATTGCAGAATATATTGGGGCAGAAGAGGGGGTTGGGAATGCACTTGCCCGCCTGAAGCGTCATTATAAAGGTAGGGGCGTTACCTTAGTCGAAGTAGGTGGCGGATGGCGATTTCAAACATCGCCTGACTTGGCTTTATTATTGAATAAACACCGCGAAGAACCAAAAAAATTATCAAATGCCGCAATGGAAACACTTGCAATAATAGCATACCATCAACCATGCACGCGCGCTGAAATCGAAGAGATACGTGGTGTTACGGTTGGAAAAGGAACGATTGATTTTTTAATGGAATTAAAATGGGTCAAATATGGTGCAAGGAGACGCACTGTTGGCAAACCAATGACCTATAAAACGACTGAACAGTTTTTATCACACTTTAATCTTTCAGGTCTTGATGATTTACCGGGCAAGGCAGAACTTCAAGCGCAAGGATTATTAAGTGCGAATTTGCCAAAAGACTTTGAAATACCAAAACCTTTTTCTGTCCCAAATAATGATTTAGAGTTTGAAGAAACAGGCAATGAGGCTGATTTTGTGACTGATTTTTTTACAGAAACTGAATAAAATTACTTATATTTAACATCATACCGCAGGTCTTACAGTTTGTTTTGCTTGTAATTGGCATAGCAACTAATTATCTTATAAGAATAGATTATTAATGGCGGAGAAAACGATGCACGCACCCGGTTTAACCAATATATTGCTGATTTTGCTGGTTGTTCTGGTATTTTTTGGCGGAAGAGGCAAATTATCAGGCATAATGACTGATTTGGCACAAGGTATCAAAGGTTTTAAAAAAGGTCTTCAAGATGAAGATGTTAAAACCGATGAAGCAAAACGTGTTGAGGAAGCCAAAACCATTGACGCGACTGTTGTAAACAAAGAAACAACAAATTCATAATTTCCTTTGAACTGATGTGTAAAAGGCGTTCGGATGTTTGATGGTGTCGGTTTCGGCGAATGGATGGTTATTGCCGTTGTTGCCTTGTTGGTCGTCGGCCCTAAAGACTTGCCTAAATTATTGAAATCACTGGGCCAATTTACACGAAAAATGCGCCTTATGGCGGATGAGTTCAAAAATAACTTTGAAGATATCGCACGACATTCAGAAATTGCAGAGTTGCGCAAAGAACTTGATGAATTGCGTAAGGTGAACCCTATCAATCAAATTAGAGATGAGTTCAACAGCGCAATTGATATGGGTAGGGACGTCTATAATTCAAAACCCGATGAAAAACCTGATCCTGCTTTGGAACATATCAGTGATGAATATATCGCGTCACATAATCAGGCAATTTTAGACAATGAAAAAGCTGCTGTTGAAAATGTTTCTAATACAGCGGTAATTGATAATATTAAACTTCCAGAAGAGCCTATAAAAGAAACCGAAAAAATGGTGGTTGCAGATGACAAATCTTCCTGATGATGAAGTACAACTACCATCCACGATTACTGATACTGTTGATGAACAAAGAGCAAAAGACGAGGAAAGTATAGAAGCCTCATCTGCACCTCTTCTTAGTCACCTTGAAGAGTTGAGGAATCGTCTTTTCATTTCAATTTTGGCTATATTTGTTGGTTTTGCGGTTTGTTTTGTTTTTTGGCGTCCAATTTTGGAATTTTTAATCCAGCCATACAAAGAAGCGGCAATTGCATTAAAAGGCGCAAATGCCTTAAAAGATGGGCTTGGCTTAATTTATACAGCGCCAATGGAAACCGTCTTCTCACAGCTTGATGTCGCACTGTTTGGCGGTATTTGTATAGCATTTCCTATTGTTGCATGGCAATTATATCGCTTTGTTGCGCCAGGTCTTTATACTAATGAAAAAAAGGCCTTCATACCATTTATGATTATGGCACCGGCGCTTTTTGTTGCTGGTGCGGCAATGGCATATTATATTGCGATGCCAATGGTAATGAATTTTTCATTGCGACAAGAAATTTCAAATTCAGTAGGCGGCGTAAAGGTTACCTATCAAGGTAAGGTGGCTGACTATATTCATATGATAACCACTTTGGTTATTGGTTTTGGTGTTTGTTTTCAAATCCCCGTTATACAGCTTATTTTAGGAAAAGCCGATTTGGTTTCATCTGAATTTTGGCTTAAAAATGGGCGCTACGCTGTATTAGCAATTATAACAATCGCGGCCTTTATCACCCCACCAGATGTTGTCTCTCAATTATTATTGTCGTTGCCGCTTCTTATATTATATTATGGTGGTGCGTATTTGGTGAAACTAGTTGAGAAAAAGCGCGAACAAGAAGAACCAACCTACTAATTATCTGCGTTTTTTACCTATTTTTCTTTTTATACCTTTTGGGGTTGATCGTCTATCACCTAATCGTGCGCGGCCGCCAAGCTTTTGACGTGTTGATTTAGGTGGTGGTCCTTTTTTAGGTTCAGAAACAACCTCAAACATTAAGCCACCGGAAACAGGTGTGGCCTCTAACAACCGCACTTTTACTTTCATTCCCAATTCCCAACGGTCACCTGAAAATTGTCCAATTAAGCTATGAGCAGCCTCATCATAAACGAAATATTCGTCACCAAGTTTTGAAACTGGTACAAGACCATCACCCATGGTTTCATCAAGTCTTACAAAAACACCAAAACCAGTTACAGAAGTTATTCTACCATCAAATACCGCACCAATTCGTTCAGATAAATATGCAGCCAAATAACGATCCGTTGCGTCACGTTCTGCTGCCATTGCGCGACGTTCGCAATCAGAAATTTCCTGGGCAATGCGTTTTAATGTTTCACCCGTTGGTGGCTTTTCACCCCAACCAAAACCACCAAGGCCAAGTGCATCAATCAAACTGCGATGAACACATAAATCGGCATATCTTCTAATTGGGCTTGTAAAATGCGCGTAACGTTCGAGTTGCAAACCAAAGTGACCAAGGTTTTGCGTATCATAAACCGCTTGTGCCTGAGTTCGTAAGATGATTTCATTTATAGTTTGGAAATTTTCGCCATCTTTTTGTGCTTCAAGCACTTTGTTGAATCGTTTAGGTGTAACTGCAACCCCTTTAGCCCACTTAATGTTAAGCGTCGCCAAAAAGTCAGCGAGCGCAGCAACTTTTGCATCACTTGGCATATCGTGAACACGATATATCAATTGTGCCTTTTTATTTTCAAGTGCGGTCGCCGCGCAAACATTTGCAAGGATCATAAATTCTTCAATTAGTCGGTGGGCATCAAATCGTTCTTTTTGTGTAATGCTTTCAACTTTGCCTTCTGGTGAAAGTATTATTCGACGTTCAGATGATGCAATTTCAAGCGGTTCACGCTCTGCACGTTCAATTTTTCGCGCTTCATATGCCTCCCAAAGCGGCTTTAGTACGGTTTCAAGAATTGGGGCTGTTTTATCGTCTGGCATACCATCAATTGCCAATTGTGCTTGTGTATAAGTCAGGCGAGCAACAGACTTCATCAACCCACGAAAGAATTCAAATCCTTTTAAATCACCATCGTTGTCAATATTCATTTTGACTGCAAGACAGGCCCGTTCTTCATGTTCTCGCAATGAACATAAATCCGCAGACAATTTAAAAGGAAGCATAGGTACAACACGATCTGGAAAATAAACCGAATTACCGCGTTTTTGCGAGCCAATATCTAGTGGTGAATTTGTTGTTACATAATGGGCAACATCGGCGATTGCGACCCAGACATTAAATCCCTTTTCTGTCTTTTCTGCATAAACCGCATCATCATGATCGCGTGCATCATCGGGGTCAATAGTTACAAGGGGAAGGTGGCGTAAATCAGTTCTATATTCAAGAGTGCATGGCTTTGCTGCTTCTGCCTGTGCTTCTTCTTCCGGCGTAAACCCGATTGGAATGGAATGGGCCGCAATGGCAAGAATTGAAGCCGATTTAGGGTCATTATTATTCCCCAAAACTTCAACAATTTCACATTTTCTTGGTCCATACCCACGGTTTGGCAATAATCTTACCGCAACTAAATCACCATCTTTTGCATCGCCAACATGCTCCGGCAAAACTAATAATTCATTTTTTTGCTTTTTATCTGCTGGTATTATGCGTCCACCACTTTGCGGACTATGTAACGATAAAACCCCGTATATTTTCTCAATAACCAGCCCAAGTTTTTTAACAATTTTAACTTGCCAGATATTCTCTTTTTCATTTCGACTTGTTAAGCCAACAAAACGTTCGCCTATACCAACATTAAGATTTTTATCAGCTTGAAAATGGGTTTGAATAATAATCTTTGCGCCTGCAACACCATCTTCATCAACAACACGCGCCCAAACATCCCCCATGTCATCAATTTCAACAGCTTGAAATATCCCTGTTTTAGGTGGTGTTGAATGGGTTTTTATTTCACGACGACGATGAACATCAACCGTTCCTTCGGTAGAAAGTTCCCTAAGATATTGATTTAAGACACGTCGTTCGTCACCTTTAATACCAAAATGTTTCGCAATTTCACGCTTAGTTATTTGCCCGTTTTGGCTTTCGATAAAACGCAACAATGATGCCTTATCAAATATTATTGGGCTGGGCTTGTTACGTTTTATTTTCTTAATCAAGATGCTTTTGCCTTTGTTTTAGTTGCTTTTGTTGCCGTTGCCTTTTTTGTAGCTGGCTTTTTTGTAGTTGCTTTCTTTGCGGCTGTTTTGCGGGTTGTTTTTTTCTTCGCAGGACCAAGTGCGGCGCGCGCCTCAATCAAGCCAATAGCTATTTCTAAAGTTAAGTCATCTGCGGCAATATCTTTTGGCAAAGTCGCATTAGTCGTCCCATCAGTAACGTAATTACCATAACGACCACTCATAAGTTTAATTTCAGCATCACCATTCTTGCCTAATTCTTTCAATGCCGCAGGTGCTGCTCGCCCACCACGTCCACCACCAGCGCGCTTTTCAGCAAGCAATGTAACAGCGCGGTTTAAACCGACTTCAAATACTTCATTAGCATCTTTTAGATTGGCAAATGTACCATCATGAAGGATATAAGGACCAAAACGACCAAAATTGGAAACAATTTCTTTCCCATCGTCTGGATGGGTTCCAATAACACGTGGCAATGATAGTAGCTCCATAGCAACATCAAATGTAACGTCACGATTAAAACCACGCGGTATTGTTGAACGCTTTGGTTTGTCTTTTGAGCCCTTTTCCGGATCCTCACCTAATTGAACATATGGTCCAAAACGGCCATTACGAAGATAAACATTTAATCCAGTTTTATCATCAACCCCAAGTGCTTCATCATTATTTGTTGCCAATGCATCTTTGGCATCGCTATCAGAAACACCTAATTGGCGGGTGTATTTACATTCAGGATAGTTAGAGCAACCAGTAAACGCACCATAACGACTTACTTTTAATGATAATTCACCGGTTCCACAGGTTGGACAGACGCGACTTTGGTTTCCATTTTCATCAACCGGGAATAAATATGAACCAAGTCGTTCATTAAGTGAATCAATAACTTGGGTAATTCGCACATCGGCCATATCAGTGATGCCTTTGTGGAAATCATCATAAAAATCATGCAATAGTTTTTTATATTCAAGCTCACCATTTGAGACTAAGTCAAGCTGCTCTTCTAGGCCTGCGGTAAAATCATATTGAACATATTTGTTAAAGAAGCTTTCAAGAAATGCGGTAACCAAACGCCCCTTAACCTCTGGATGGAACCGGTTCTTTTCAAGACGAATATATTCACGGTCCTGAAGCACAGAAATTGTTGAGGCATATGTAGATGGCCGACCAATACCGATTTCTTCCATCTTTTTAACTAATGTAGCTTCTGAATAGCGCGGCGGCGGTTCGGTAAAATGTTGCAATGGTTTAATATCTGAAACATTTGCAGTTTCACCAACATTTACTTTTGGAAGGCGCGCATTTTCCTCATCATCGCTATCATCTTTACCTTCTTGATAAAGTTTTAGAAAGCCCTCAAACAAAATTACTTGGCCAGTAGCGCGCAACGTAGATTTTTTATCCGTTGCTTCGAGATCTATTGTAGTGCGTTCAACCAATGCACTTTCCATTTGTGAGGCAACAGCACGCTTCCAAATCAAATCGTAAAGCTTTGCCATATCCTCATTTAATCGAAGATTTTTTGGCAATCTCCCCATATCAGTTGGACGGATTGCCTCGTGCGCTTCTTGTGCATTTTTGGCTTTAACATCATATTGACGTGGCGCTTTTGGAACGAAGCTATCGCCATATTCACGGCCAATAACTGCACGTGCTGCAACTATCGCTTCATTTTCCATCGATACGCCGTCAGTACGCATATAAGTGATAAGACCAACAGTTTCACCACCAATATCAACGCCTTCATAGAGACGTTGCGCAACATCCATTGTCCGTTTTGCAGAGAAACCAAGCTTACGGGCGGCTTCTTGTTGCAATGTTGATGTGGTAAAAGGTGGTTGTGGGTGGCGTTTATGTGGCTTGGCATCAACTGATGAAATTACATAAGAAGAGGCCGCAATTTGAGCAACGGCAGCATTAGCGCTAACCTCATTCTTAATATCTTTTTTATCTAATTTTTTGCCATTAAGCGCGATTAATCGAAGCGGGAAGTGGGCAGAACTATTGGTTTTTCCACTTGCTGTGATCGACCAATATTCTTCGCTGATAAATGCTTCAATTTCTTGTTCACGTTCTACAACAAGTCGCAATGCAGCCGATTGTACACGTCCAGCTGAACGAGCGCCAGGAAGTTTACGCCACAAAACTGGCGATAATTCAAAACCAACAAGATAATCTAATGCACGGCGTGCCAAATACGCGTCAACTAATTCTTGATTAATTTCGCGTGGGTTACGCATCGCTTCTAAAACAGCTTGTTTAGTAATTGCGTTAAATGTAACTCGTGAAAGTGGAACTTTTCCTAATAGTTTTTTCTGTTTTAGGATTTCCGCAATATGCCAAGAAATTGCTTCACCCTCTCTATCAGGGTCGGTTGCAAGAATTACGGCAGAGGCTTTTTTAACTTTCTCAGTGATTTCTTTAATACGCTCTTTGCCACGTGCATCAGCCTCAAAATGCATTGCAAAATCATGTTCCGGGTCAACTGAACCATCTTTTGAAGGCAGATCGCGTACGTGACCAAAACTGGCGATTACATCATAGTCAGAGCCAATATATTTATTGATTGTTTTTGCTTTTGCGGGGGATTCAACGATTACTAACTGCATATCTACCAAATTGTTCTTGTTTCATTCTAAGCCTTGCACTTAGTTTACGGGTTTTGTCAAGCACAAGCCTTAGTTTATGGTGTGTTTGAAACCATATTGCCACTTCTCAAAAATGCTTTTCCTTCGAGTTCAAGCTCTATAATTATTGCCGCAATTATGCGCCATGAATAACCGCTATAACGGCAAATTTCATCAAGCGATATTGGCACAGGTGACAAAAGTTCTTCAATTTTTTGTTTCAAGGCGTCATCAGAATTATACTCTTTATTGCCTTGATATTCATATTCATCAATTGCCGATAACTTAAATTGGCTTGAGATATTATCAAGAACGTCTTGATGTGATGTCACAAGGCTTGCGCCCTGTTTTATAAGATTATTTGGTCCTGCGGCACGTGGATCAAGTGGAGAACCAGGAACAGCCATAACTTCACGCCCCTGTTCATTAGCAAAACGTGCAGTAATTAAAGAGCCTGATTTTTCCTCTGCCTCAACCACAATTGTCCCAAGGCTAAGTGCAGAGATAATACGATTTCTCCGCGGAAAATCACGCGCAAAAACCTTTGCACCAAAAGGATTTTCAGAAATTATTACGCCAGATTCTGCGATTTTATGATAAAGACCATCATGTTCTGGGGGATAAATATGGTCTATACCGCCAGCAACAACAGCAATTGTTCCGGTTTCCAGTGCCGCCATATGTGCAGCACCATCAATGCCACGCGCAAGGCCAGAAACAATAACATAGCCAGCATTGCCAAGATTTCGCGCCAAATTTTGCGCCATTTTCATACCCGCCATAGACGCATTTCTTGCACCAACCATTGCAAGCATTGGTTTATTAAGTAGTGATAAATTACCAAGTACCGTTATAATCGGTGGCGGCGGTGTTAATGCACCTAAACCTTTCGGGAAAATTTTATCATCTGCGGTTATAAATTTACCACCGTATTTTTCCGTCTGTTCTATTTCATTTTTAATATCGTCGATCGGAGGGATTTTATATTTTATATCTCCGTTTTGGGTGGTTATTTTAGCAACAGCTTTAAGTGCGTTTTCGGGGGTTAAATATTTGGTTAAGAGCCCAAAAAATGTGACTGGCCCAATGCCATCTGTTCTGGCAAGGCGCAACCAATTTAATAGACTATTTGAGGCCAATTATTTATCCTTTTTATTTCCAATTTTTGGCTCTTCACCTTTTATAAGGCGTTTTATATTTTCGATATGGCGAATATAAATAATTGCCGACATAAAACAAATTGCGCCAATACCAATCGGATGGAAATGAAAAAGTGATGCAAATAAAGGTGCTAGAAGTGCTGCTGCTAATGCAGATAAAGATGAAAAACGAAATGTAAATGCAAAAGCGAGCCAAATTAACCCAGCCAAAACCCCAACAGCTGGTGCGCCACATAAAAGCGTCCCAAAGAAGGTTGCAACACCTTTTCCGCCTTTAAATCCTAACCAAACGGGAAAACAATGACCAAAAAAGGCGGCCGCGCCAGCAATCAAGCCAACATCTTGATTAAAAACTTTACCAAAAACAAGGGCCACGATACCTGCCTTACCTGCATCAAGTAAAAGTGTTGCAAGCGCCAAATCCTTACGGCCAGTTCGCAAAACATTGGTCGCACCGATATTACCTGAACCAACAGTACGAATGTCGCCAAGTCCTGCCATTTTGGTAATTACCAAACCAAAAGGTATTGAACCAACAAGATAGCCGACAATAACAGCAATAATTATGTTAATTAAATCCATATTCCCCCCGAGTTATTATATATGACCGGCTTCAATGTCATATACTTTTTCGCCGTCAACATATGTTTGCAAAACCTTGCCCTGCAATAGTTTTTCGTCAAATGCGGCGTTTTTACCTTTGGAATATAGTTCAGATGCATCAAATCGTAAAGGATAACCCAAATCAACAACAATTAAGTCTGCTGGCGCACCTTTTGCAATTTTCCCACTATCAAGCCCCAAAATCATTGCGGGATTTAATGTCATGGTTTTCACAAGATCAATCAAGTCTATGTGACCATTGTGATAGAGACTTAAAGAAGCCGATAATAATACTTCTAAAGCACTTGAACCAAAAGATGCCTCATCAAATGGTAACCGCTTTTCTTCTGGCGGGCGAGGATCATGCCCCGAAACAATAACGTCAATAATTCCATCTTTTAGCGCGTTTATTAACTCTACCCTGTCGTCTTCAGAACGAAGTGGTGGGTTAAGTTTTGCAAAGGTTCGATAATCTTCGACATCATTTTCATTTAGGCAAAGATTATGCACGTTTACGCTTGCATAAACATCAAGACCATCGGCTTTGGCATCTTCAATAATAGGAATTGTTCTTGCGCTTGAAATCATATCTAATAACAACTTGCATCCAGTTGCTTGTGCAAGCACAATGTCACGATTGGCAAAAATAACTTCTGCATTGGCACTTATACCAGAAAGCCCCATTCGTGCTGCAAGCTCTCCTTGTGCCATATTTCCGCTTCCGGCCAACCAAGGATCTTGTGGTCGCGTTGAAACCAATGTGTCATATGCGCATGAATACGACATCAACCTTTGCATTACTTTTGTGTCTTTGATTGGATTTTGACCATTAGAAAATAATACGGCGCCCGCTTCACTCATTAATCCAAGTTCCGCCATATCCTCACCGCGCAACCCCTTGGTTAGCGCACCAGCAGATAGAACTTTTGCTAAAGAAGCATCACGACCTCGGCGGATGATAAAATCAACCATTGCAGCATCATCAATTGGATGTTCTGTATCTGGTTGAATAAGCATTGTGGTGATGCCACCAGCAACAGCAGCCCGCCCAGCAGACTTCAATGTTTCACGGTGTTCGGCACCCGGTTCACCGATTGAAACCCGCATATCAATTAGGCCAGGCATAATACAATTGCCATCACAGTCGATAATTTCGGCATCTTGTGGAGCCTCGATGCTTTCACCAATCTCTGCAATGACATCGCCAATAACTAATATTTCAGCATTGCCATCAAAATTTAAATTAGGGGCAACTACGCGGGCATTGGTGAATAGTTTTGATTTACGCATATTCACCACCTTCAAATGAAGCCATAGCCTCTAATATTGCCATTCGCATTGCCACACCTGATTGCACTTGATCAACAATCAGAGAAATTCTTGGGTCATCTGCAATTTCCGAATCTATTTCGATACCACGGTTCATTGGCCCGGGGTGCATTACTCGAACATGTGGCGCGGCAACCCTTATTTTTTCACGATCAATACCATAATAACGGAAATATTCACGTGGGCTTGGCAAGAAAGATCCTGACATACGTTCAAGTTGAAGGCGTAATGCCATAATAACATCAACCCCTTCGATACCATGAAGAAGGTTGTCATAAATTTTCACCCCCCATTTATCAGCATCCGTTGGCATAAGGGTAGGGGGGGCGATTAATCTTACTTCTGCACCAAGCATGTTCAAAAGCATAATATTTGAACGCGCAACACGCGAATGAAGGATGTCACCGCATATTGCAATTTTCAGCCCTTCTATACGGCCAAAGGTACGCTTTAATGTTAGGCTATCGAGAAAGGCCTGCGATGGGTGCTCATGAGTACCGTCGCCTGCATTAATGACCGAACAACTAACCTTGCGCGCCAAAAGCTGTGCGGCACCAGATGATTTATGGCGAATAACCAATAAATCAGGACCCATTGCATTCAAAGTCGCAGCAGTATCCAATAAGGTTTCCCCTTTGGCAACGCTTGAAGATTTAACCGCCATATTAACGACATCCGCACCAAGGCGCTTGCCAGCTAGTTCAAACGATGACTGAGTTCTTGTAGAGTTTTCAAAGAAAAGATTAATAAGTGTGCGCCCCGCCAAAAAGTCGAGCTTCTTTTCTTTCATAGAAGTATAAGGGAGAAAACCTTCCGCCCGCTCAATAAGCTCTAGAGCTTCTAAGCGATTAAGGTCTAAAATTTGCAGCAAATGCTTTTTAGCAAATGGTGCGCGAGTTTGGGGTTTGATTAATGTGTTCACAAGTCTCAGCTTTAGACATATTTGGGGGTTATAGGCAAGTATAATTTCTCTTAAATCATACATCTAACCGTTATTAAGTGTCGTAATAGATTACAACAAGTTTATGCGCGACCAAATATCGCAAATGATAATCACTTGCAATTAATTATTTATATGCTATTGCGTGCCCTTAGCAATATGGAGGGCTTTATGAGACTAACAATTAAAATATTATGCGGCATTGCACCATTGCTAATTGCTTCAAATGCAATGGCAGATGAAAATCTATTGGGATATACAACCGGCGCTGAAACGCTTCCAAAAGGTACTTCGGAGGCCTATTTACACTTAACACATCATGGCGATAAACGTTATGGTGATTATAGCGCACAATATCTACGTGCAGAATATGAATATGGATTTACAGATCGCCTAACTGGTGCAATATACCTTAATGCATATCGCCACGATTATAATTGTGGAGAAGGCTGTGCAGGACCAGTAAATGATCGTGAAATTCCCGGCAGTAAAGATAGTTTTAAATTAAGCGGCTTTTCTGTTGAATTAAAGAAAATGCTATTATCGCCTTATGAAAACGATATTGGAGTATCTTTATATGGAGAACTAACTTACGATACTATTGATAGTATAACTGGGGATAAAGGCGATGGTTTTGAACTTGAAACCAAAGTAATTTTCCAAAAACCATATCTTGATGGCCAATTACAATGGGTAAATAACTTAGAACTAGAATCAGAATCTTGGTCGCCAAAAGTTGAAGATGGCACTGAATATGCCATTGCTGCTCGCTGGCGTTCAGGGGTTGCATACAGATTTGCACCAAATTGGTTTATTGGGGGTGAAGGTTGGGTTGATGCTGAAATCCTTAATCCGATAGGCGGCAATTGGGAATTTGATCATTGGGATGCATTCTTTGGTCCAAGTATTCATTATGGCGGCAAGAAATATTGGGCAACTTTGACTGCAGTTACACAACTTGCGGGCTCTAATGAAGCTAAAGATAACGATGTAGGTAGACATCTTGCCGATCATGAAAAATACGAAGTCCGCTTTAAACTTGGCTATAATTTCTAAGGTGCATCATGAGATTTAATCCAAATTGGCTAATTGCCCCTGCGGCTATGGCTGCTATTAGTCCTGCTTACGCAACCGAATATTTAAATGCCGAGCAGGCTGCAAAATCAATCTTTCCAGAGGCAGATAAATTTTCATATGCCCCAGTGGCATTATCAAAAGAGCAGATGAAAGAAATACAAAAGCGTTCTGGCATAATGCAACGTTGGTCAAAGCAAGATGTTTGGCGTGCAGAAAAAAATGGAAAACTAATTGGCTATTTTATTACCGATAACGTTATCGGAAAACATGAATTTATAACCTATGGTACAGGGCTTAGTCTTGATGGGCATGTTCGTGGCATAGAAATAATGACATACAAAGAAACTAGGGGGGATGAAGTACGTCAATCAAGTTGGCGCAATATTTTTAAAGGCAAAACTTTAAACGATCCATTCAAATTGAATAAGGATATCCCAAACATTTCAGGCGCAACTTTATCATGCAAGAATATTATGAATGGTGTTAAACGCCTTTTAGTATTGCAAGATATGTTTCTACAGAAGGTATAGGAATGTTAAAGCGAATGCGCCCCTTTTTGGGAACTTATGTCGAAATTGGGGCGCATTGCACCTTGGGAAATGAAAACGATGCAGTTAACGCCGCATTTAAAGAAATCCAAGAAATTCATAATATTATGAGCTTTCATCAAGTTGAAAGCGATATTTCACGCATAAATTTGGCAAATGGTAATTGGGTTACAATTAATAAAAAAACCAAAAACTGCCTAAAGCTTGCAAAAACCATCTCATGTGCATCAGATGGGCTATTTAATCCAACAATCGGTGGGGAATTGGTAAAATATGGAATATTGCCTAATCATGATTTTGGTGATTTTATAAATTCATCTGATGCAAAAGATATTGAAATAAAAGGTGACCAAGCACGGCTTTTGCGTCCAGTTTTGATTTGCCTTGATGGAATTGCCAAAGGTTTTGCGGTTGATTATGCCACTAAAAAACTAAAAGAATTTGCTTGCGAATACGGCTGGATAAATGCCGGTGGCGATATACGTGTTTTTGGTGACTATGCATTTCCAGTGTCAATAAGAAATGAAGCAGGTGAAAATATTGAAATTGGTGGAATTCAAAATTCTGCAATTGCGACAAGCGTAGTTCGTGAAAATCATACCCCCAATTTTCCGTCATGGATTATTGGGAAAAACAAAAGACAAGGAAGCTTTAGCGTAATCGCAGCAAGCGCATGGCGCGCAGATGCATTAACAAAGATTGCTTGTAATTATGAAAAATGCATTGCATCTGAAAAAATTGCTCAATTAGGCGGACATTTAATAGAGGTTTGATAAATGCGTGGGTATCCAAAAGGGTTTTTAACGCTTCTTATGATTTTATTGGCTTTAACTTTTATAAGCGGTATATTAATTTTGCCGCAAGCAATTGAATTAAAATTTGCTTTAACAATTCCTAATCCCGTTCCCGAAAGTTACTCGATATTATTAGCCTTTGTTCACGGTTTTTCTTCTATATTACTTATATTCGTAGTTGGTAGTTTATGGGCATATCATATGCGCCAAGGCTGGCGTAAAAAAGAAAATATCTTAAGCGGAATAGGACTTTGTATTTGCTTTGGAATATTATTTTTAAGCGCAATGGGTCTATATTATTTTTCTAGTGAATTAAATCTAGCAATATCTAGCATAATTCATATTTCCATAGGATTTATTGTTTCTATTATATTTGCACTTCACTATTTACACTTTGCACGTAAATCAAAGCCCATAAATACGATCTAATACACCTTGCAATACATAACTTGCCGAAGCTGAATCGACTTGTTCGGCCCGCTTTGCGCGCGTCATATCTGCCTCAATCATCTGCCTTTGCACAACCGATGTTGATAATCTTTCATCCCACATCAAAAGGGGGACATCGCGCACAGTTAATAAATTGCGTGCGAATGCACGTGCGGCCTGCGCTGACGGTCCTTTTGAGCCATCCATATTTAGTGGATGCCCCATTATAATCGCGACACATTCTTTTTCATCAAAAGCTTTGAATATTTCGCCAGCAGTTTCCGCTAATTTCTTCTTCTTCACAGCATAAATAGGACTAGCAATAGTCCGCGTTAAATCTGAGACCGCAAGCCCTATGTTTTTTGAGCCATTATCAATGCCCAATAGTGCGCCTTTTTTATTTTCTTGTGCATTTAAGAATGCAGTAAATTCATCTAATTCAATTATCGGCATTTTATATCTTTGCTTCTGAATGGAAAACTAATATAGAGCAAAAATGGCCGTTTATACAATTCTTTCAGATGATGATATTTTAAAAATTCAACACGCCTTTAATTTAGGTGATATTATTGCTTTTAAAGGTATAGCAGAGGGGGTTTCTAACTCTAATTATTTCATTGAAACAAATGATACTCGTTATATCCTTACCATTTATGAGGCGATGACAGAGGTTGCAGACTTACCTTTCTATTTGGGGGCAACTGAATATGCCGCGAAAAAAGGTTTACCAACGGCCTTACCAATTCACACCATCGACGGTGAAATGACCTATAAAATCGGTGATAAAACCTGTGCCTTATGCTCATTTCTAAAGGGGATTTCACCAAAACAACCAAATGTTTCACAAGTTCGTTCTGCTGGGGCAGCATTGGCGCAACTACACAATGCATTATCCGATTTTCCTTTGAAAAGAAGTAATTCTCTTGGACCTGCATCATGGCGGAAATTATGGGATAAGAACAAATTAGGCGCAGAGACCGTTGAAACTGGTGTAGTTAGTCTTGTTGAAAGTGACCTTTTGGCGATAGAGAACGGATGGGCAAAAAATTTACCATCTGGCTTTATTCATGCCGACCTTTTCCCTGATAATGTTTTGTTTGTTGGAGATAATGTATCAGGTTTAATTGACTTTTATTTTGGTGCTACTGACTTTTATGCTTATGATATTGCTGTAATGCTAAACTCATGGTGTTTCTTACCATTGGGTAGAGAATTTGACCTAACGAAAGGTAAAGCGCTCTTGAGTGGCTACGAAAGCATTCGTCCTTTGAGTGAAGAAGAAAAGGCTGCTATTCCACTATTAGCGCGCGGGGCGGCGCTTCGCTTCTTTTTAACTCGTCTTGATGACTGGCTTAAACCAAATGATGGTGCATTAGTTACAAAAAAAGACCCGCGTGAGTATTCCGCAAGACTGGCATTCCATCGCGCGGCAAAATCTATGTTTGATTATGGTGGCTAATTTTCTTTTGTATTTACAATAACATCTTTGTTCTTTTCTTTTTCAATTCTCTTTTTGTGTAAGAACATGAAAAAGATTACAATTGGAACTATTACAACAGAAAAAGGTAATATTCCTGCAAAGGCAAGAATTAGAAAAGACAAACTTTCCGACATTACGTAAAAAAATTGTCCAAAAGCTTCATTCAATGGTTCAAAAACATCAAGTCCTGTGGTGTCGCGCGTTTGATAATTTAAATCAAGGACAGACATATTAACCCTTGTTCTATCAACGGCAAGATTTGAATTTGTAGAATCAATATCTGCCTGAACTTCAGCTAGTTTGGTTTCTGCCTCCAATAAATCTGCAAGCTTTGCAGGTTGTGATGCAATGATTTTTTCAATCCGTTCTTTTAAAATATTTTTGGCACGTAATTTTGCTTCAGTGTCAGTGATTTGAAAGGTAAGATCCTCACTCTTGGTTTCAGAGCTGATAATTTTACCTTTATTGTCTTTAGCATCATTACCAAGTGAATCTCTAAACCCTTTTAGAAATGTTGGCTCTGCGCGGATTGAAAGATTGGCCGAAGTGTCAGTCGTATTTGAACTAATCACTCTACATTTATTATAACCAGCTTTCTCACAAATTGATCGATGATAGCTTGAAATTTTATCGATATTCTCTTTTGGTAATAAAATGCTGATATTATATGAATAGGCAATTAGTGCATCTGAATTAGCATAGTTTTTCGGCGCAGATGGAACTTCAGGTTTAGAAGGTTCAGCCTTAATTGCCGATGTGTTTTCAAACAAATTATTTATTTGGGTGGGTTGTTTGCCACATGAAGACATGAATAACAAACCCAAAATTCCGAGTGTAATTTTACCAAAAGTAAGTTTAGATGAGTTCAAGTTCATTTAACATGCCCAGCAATACAAAAAATATTGACTAGCCATAATTTATGTTTAAAGGCTTGGCAATATTAAAGGTTTAAAATGGCAAGGTTTTCAATCCAATTCGGCATCAATCAGCCAGGCAAAAATTACAAAGAACGTCCAAGCGTTTATGGAATTTGCCAAGGTGAATTACGTAAAATCGCGATTATCAAGATTGGCTCAAAAGATAATTATCACTACGATCTTCCGGGTGGTGGCGTTGAAACTATGGAAGCCGAACCAGAAGCATTAATCAGAGAATTTGAAGAAGAAGCCGGTCTTGATATCTGGCCAATTCGCGTACTTGGTCGTGCCGGGCAATTTTGGATAAATGGTGACAAGCCTTTAAACTCATTGGCAAGCTTTTATGAGGTGGAAATAACCGGTGACCCATCAAAACCAACTGAGCCTGACCATACGCTCGTTTGGATGACACCGGATGAAGCTATTAAAAACGTTAGACATGAAAGCCACGCTTGGGCCATTATGAAATGGGAGCGTGAGCGTTTTAAAGATGGCCAAGTCTAACTATTGCCACTATTTAATCTAGATAAAAGATATTTAAGCTGATAATTTTATATGAGTTGTTCATATAAAATTATGGGACATTTTGAAATCATCAATAATAGGATTTACTTGCGGTTACTAACCAATGGCACCGCAATCATTATATTTGGTATTTTTATATTATTATTACTTAATCAAAAGAATAAACAGTTCAAAGAATTGCCGTCAATAAAATGGGAAAAAGTTGAAACTGACATAATAAAAGCAAAACCAGAAATCCCTGAAAACTATATACCTCCCAATACGTCGGTTGAAAAAACTATTACGTCACAAGCCGCAATAAATAATTTTAAGGATGAGTTACCCAATTTAAATAACAAAGATGGCTTATTAAAGCGCAATACTTTAACCACCAACGCTCAAACCATTATACCTGGCATTAATGGAATAAAAACCAATCCAACTTTGCCGAAATTATCCAACGCATCACAAAATACCATTTACAACACTGAATGCCTTACAAAAATTGATAGTGAAGGTAGGCCTAAAGGCTGTCCACCAAATGATGTGGCAAGAAAGCTAATACAAGCTGCAAGAGCACCTAAATATCGTCCCGAAATGGTTGAAGGTTTCTCAAAGGCCGAAAATAATTCACGATATTACGCAGGCGTAAGAGACAAATGCCAAATGGAAAATGGTGGTAAATATATGGTATGCGTTCCGATAGGGAAGAAGCCCCCACGTGTTAAAACCCCATATGAACTTTGCATGGAAATGGGGCTAGGGGGTTGCACGCGCCCGCCGCGTCCGGATGGATCAAAAGATGAATCTTTTAACTATGGAAATGAATAAACAGGCATTTATAGGACATATGCCGCATAGATATATTTTCAACAATAATTAAAAGCCACCTGTTTTAAATATGAGGTTTTTATATGGCTGCGTGGCAATTTACTTTAATTCCTTGGGCATGTCTTTTCGTTGGTGCAATGGTTGCACGTCTAAAAGCACCAAATGACAAATTACTTGCAGCATTGCAGCACCTTGCAGCAGGGGTGGTTTTTGCCGCAGCGGCAACTGAAATTTTGCCAGATGTGCAGCATAGCGCAACCATTTGGGCAATTATATTGGGCGGAACCTTTGGTCTTTTGACAATGTTTGGCGTCAAATCAATTGGCAGCATGTTTAAGGGTAATCTTTCACTAATAATTTTAGTTGGTGTTGATATATTTATTGATGGCGTTGTTTTGGGCATTAGTTTTGCCGTTGGTGCAAAACAGGGGGCATTATTGCTATTTGCCTTAAGCCTAGAAATTTTATTTCTTGGTTTAACAATAGGTGCTGAATTACATGAAGTTTTCAAAAATAAAGTCACACAAATTTTGACAGCACTCTTTATTGGCGCGGTATTACCAATTGGTGCTTTACTTGGCGCGCCAGTTCATAATTTACCATCATTTTGGGTTTCTTTTGCTTATACATTTGCCTTAATCGCGCTTTTATATTTGGTAACAGAAGAACTATTAGTCGAAGCACACGAAAAACCAGATAGCCCGTTAATTACCTCTATGTTTTTTGTGGGTTTTTTAGGATTATTAGTTTTAGAGGCACATCTTTCACATATTGGGATATAAGAAGGGCTTTAAAAATAGTTTGATTCACCTTATGTTCACTGCATGAGCAAGAAACCAAGCCCCTTTCCAACAACCCCAATTAGCGCCACTGCGCCGGCAAGGCCAAAATTCATTCATGATTTTGACTATGACATCCTTGATTCAAGAGGAAAAGAGGCACCGCCGCAGTGGACACCGCATCAAGCTGTTATACCTGAAAAATTAGAAGGCGGTAAAAAATTCAAACTTGTTGCCCCATATGAACCCGGTGGGGATCAACCTTTTGCCATTGATGAATTGGTAAAAGGTGTTGAAAATGGAGAACAAGAACAAGTTTTATTGGGTGTTACCGGTTCTGGCAAAACCTATACAATGGCAAAATGTATAGAAAGATTGCAGAGACCAGCCTTGATAATGGCGCATAATAAAACTCTTGCAGCTCAGCTTTATGGCGAATTCAAAGAGTTTTTCCCAGATAATGCGGTTGAATATTTTGTTTCATATTATGATTATTATCAACCAGAAGCTTATGTGCCACGTACCGATACCTATATTGAAAAAGAAAGCACTATCAACGAACAAATTGATCGAATGCGACATTCGGCAACACGGGCATTACTTGAACGTGATGATGTCATTATCGTTGCCTCCGTTTCATGTATTTATGGTATCGGTTCTGTTGAATCTTATTCGGCTATGACAATTAATCTTAATGTCGGCGAGTTTTCAGAATTAACCAAGCTAACTAAAGAATTAGTAGCATTACAATATAAGCGTAATGACGTTGGTTTTAGCCGCGGAACTTTTCGGGTAAAAGGTGATGTAGTTGATGTTTTCCCTTCTCACCTTGAGGATAGGGCGTGGCGAATAAGCTATTTTGGCGATGAAATTGAAACAATCATTGAGTTCGATCCATTAACAGGCAAAAAGACCAATGAATTCCAAGGCGTAAATATTTATGCCAATAATCACTATATTTTACCGCGACCAGCACTTTCAGCTGCAATGATTAAAATAAAGTCTGAACTCGATGCGCGTGTTGACTGGTATAATAAAAATGGAATGTTGCTTGAGGCACAAAGAATTAGTGAACGAACTAAATTTGATCTAGAAACAATGATGGCAACAGGTTTTTGTACCGGTATTGAAAACTATTCACGTTATTTAACGGGCCGTAACCCAGGTGAACCGCCACCAACTTTATTTGAATATCTACCTCAAAACGCGTTGATTTTTGTTGATGAAAGCCATGTAACTGTTCCGCAAATTGGCGGCATGTTTAAGGGGGACTATGCTCGAAAACGCACACTTTCAGATTTTGGTTTTAGATTGCCATCCTGTATGGATAACCGTCCATTAAGGTTTGAAGAATGGGATGCAATGCGCCCACAGTCAATTTTCGTTTCTGCAACACCAGGGAATTGGGAATTAGAACGTACAGGTGGAGTTTTCACAGAACAAGTTATTCGACCCACTGGCCTAATTGACCCGCCAGTAGAAATTCGACCAGTTCAAGCGCATGGCCGCACACAAGTTGATGATTGTCTCGATGAATGCCGTATTGCAATTGATAAGGGGCATAGGGTTCTTATCACAACCCTAACCAAAAAAATGGCTGAGGATTTAACAGATTACCTTTTTGAACAAGGTTTAAAGGTTCGCTATATGCACTCTGACATTGATACGGTTGAAAGAATTGAAATCGTAAGAGATTTACGGGAAGGGGTTTTTGATGTTTTAATTGGTATCAACCTTTTGCGTGAAGGGCTTGATATTCCTGAATGCGGGTTGGTTTGTATTCTTGATGCCGACAAAGAAGGTTTCTTGCGTTCGGAAACATCATTGGTGCAAACAATTGGTCGTGCCGCACGTAATGCAGAGGCGCGCGTAATTCTTTATGCGGATAAAGTCACTGGCTCAATGGATAGGGCAATTAAAGAGACTAATCGTCGCCGAGAAAAACAAATCGCTCATAATGAAAAATTTGGAATTATTCCAAAAACCATTAAATCAAAAATCAAAGATGTAATTGAATCAATCTATGGAACCGATGCTTCTGAAAAAATGAAGGCAGCACAATTAGATTCTTCAGCAAGCTCAAAACAAAAAGATAAAGCGCCATTAAACGGACACAATATCAAGGCAATTATCCAAGAACTTGAAAAGAAAATGCTTGCACATGCATCTGAACTTGAATTTGAAGAAGCCGCAAAATTGCGTGATCAAATTCACGAATTGGAAAAACAGGAACTTGGAATGTAAAACAGAATTTAACACTATAATTTCAGCTTCACTACTTGATTAAAAAACCATATCAAGGCACGAAGTTTTGCACCGCATGTAGCGAATCTAATAAACTTTATCTATTGGCAAAAAACAATGTTCGGAAAAATTTTTAGTATGTTTTCAAGCGATATGGCAATCGACCTTGGAACAGCAAATACCCTTGTATATGTTAAAGGTCGTGGGATAGTTCTAAACGAACCATCTGTTGTTGCTTATTCTATAAAAGGTGGCAAAAAAGTTGTTCAAGCAGTTGGCGAACATGCGAAACTAATGCTTGGTCGTACACCCGGACAAATTGAGGCTATACGCCCAATGCGTGATGGCGTGATTGCCGATTTTGAAGTTGCCGAAGAAATGATTAAAAACTTCATTAAGCGTGTTAATGATGAATCTAAATCATTCATTCGTGGCCGTCCGCGCATCGTAATTTGTGTACCATCTGGTGCAACACCTGTTGAGCGTCGTGCCATTCAAGATGCGGCGATAAATGCTGGTGCAATGGATGCATGGCTTATTGAAGAGCCAATGGCGGCAGCAATTGGTGCCGGCCTTGCAATTGATCAACCATCAGGTTCGATGGTTGTTGATATTGGTGGCGGCACGACCGAGGTTGCGGTTCTTTCGTTAGAAGGTATTGTTTATGCGCGTTCTGTTCGTGTTGGTGGGGACCGTATGGACGAGGCAATTATCAACCATATGCGCCGCACGGAAAACCTTTTAATTGGTGAAACAACTGCCGAACGTATCAAAAAAGAAATTGGTTCTGCTGAACCTCCATCAGATGGCGTTGGCTTACAGATGAATGTAAAAGGCCGCGACCTTATCAATGGCGTTCCACGTGAATCTATAATTACCGAACAATCAATTTCTACCGCACTTGCTGACCCTGTTGAAGAAATTGTTGAAGCCGTTCATGTTGCTCTTGAAACCACACCACCTGAATTAGCTGCTGATATCGTTGACAAAGGCATTATGCTTACTGGTGGCGGGGCTCTGCTACGTAATCTTGATGTTGTTCTTCGCCATAGAACAGGTCTCCCTGTTAGCATTGCTGATGATGCACTTTCATGCGTTGTGCTAGGCACCGGCAAATGCGTCGACAATCTTGAGCAGTGGAAAGGCATCCTAACCAAGGTATAATAACCTAAATAAGAGGCATTTATGGCAAGACGCGGTTCATATCGTAAAAATGAGGGTAGGGGTTATAAAGCCACAGCCATCGTAGTTACTGTTCTGTTGCTTGGTGCCTCTGTTTATTTTTTAACGCAAAAAGATCGCACAATACTTTCAAATACTTCAAATCAAGTATTTGGCGCTACTTCGTCAATTATATCAGCACCACAAAAGTGGTTCAATGGAATTGGCGATTATGTAAGTTCATACTTTGGCAACGCAGAAACTATTCGCAAATTAAAGCAAGAAAATCGTGCCCTGCTTGAATGGCGCGACGAAGCCAAAGCCCTTGCGATGCGTCTTGAGCAATATGAACAATTAAACAATATCAAAGATGAACAGATTAAATCAGCAGTTATTGGAAGGCTTGTTGGCGAAACCAATGGCCCATTTTCAAATTCGGCGATTGTGAACGTTGGCGCTAAGGATGGAATTGCGACTGACTGGGTTGTTATAAATGAAAATGGTTTGGTTGGCCGCGTGATTTCAGTTTCGCAAAACTCTTCTCGAGTTATTCTACTGACAGACAATCAAAGTAGAATTCCGGTTATGGGTGAAGAAACGCGCGGAAGAGCGATGCTTGTTGGTGATAAATCATCTGCACCAGTTCTGTCACAATTAAATACGCCAAATATTATCAAAAATGGCGAACGTATCATAACATCTGGTGATGACGGAATTATACCTCGTGGTATTGCAGTTGGTTATGCTGGTATTGCGCCTGATAAAAAACTTAGGGTAAGACTAAATAGCAATAAAGGCGCTATTGATTTTGTTAAATTGATTAAGCCAAACAATATACAAATTCCGTCACAACGCGTAACAAATCCAAATTTTGGTGCTCCGCCACAAAATTCTGGTTCCGATAATATTGCCGGCGGTATTTTACCGGATGAGAATGGCGCTGCTAATTTACCCGTAAATTCTACGCCTGGTGCAATTGCGCAGGCGCAGGAGATTAAAAGATTAAAAGAGCAGCGGGATAAAGCTTTGGCTGCAGCTAAGAATGGTACAAATAACAAAGTATCAACAAATAGTGTAACCGTGTTCACTCCGACAACTAGCACCGTTAGCAACGCTACTGCTCCGGTTGAGCATAATACCAATAAAGACGGCGAAAAAACGCCTCAAGAAAAAGCTCCTGAATAGGGCATAAATGGCAAATAATTCGAAGACATATAAGCACATTATTGGTGTGTATTTAATTGCCATAATGGTTACATTACTTGTAACTTTTCCATTCACTATGTGGCGTTTCGGAACGTTTGTTCCATATGTAATTATTTGGGTTATTCTGGCCAACTTTGATAAATGGATAAATCCTTCAATAGTTCTTTTTTGCTTTATTTTGGGCATCGTACAGGATTTGGCAACTGCGACATTTTTTGGAACTTGGGCAGTTGTAAATATACTAACCTATCTTTTTGCCCTTACTTTTAGAAACTTTGTCGCAATAAAATTGAGACCAAATTATGTGTCAGCAGCTATTTGTCTAATTATAATGATATTTGTAATATTTGTGACTGGCCTAATTATAGGCAATCGCGCTGATGTGCTTGCAACTTTTTTACCTGTCGCTGTGACGTTTGCTTTAACGCCATTTGTTGGTAAATATTTTAAATTCGGGGAAAGCACCGATGAGTGATATACCTGAAGAATTTGAAAGGCGCGCATTCTTATTAGCAGGCGTTGGCGGGCTTGCCTTTACGGCGCTTATTGGGCGCATGGCACAATTGCAAATTTTTGAAAACAAAGAGTACCGTCTAGAAGCAGCTAGCAACCAGTTTAATTATTCAATCATTCCTGCATCACGCGGCCCGATATATGATAGATTTGGCATCCCACTTGCGGTAAATAGGCGTGATTTTAGGGTTCTAATAGCAACTGACGAATTTCCTGATAAAAATCTAATTGATAGCACATTAAACAATGTGGCAACAATAATTCAATTAGATGAAAACAAATTAAACCAAGCCAGACAAGGTATTAAAGAAGCAAAAAGACATACTTCAACACAAATTGCCGGCAATTTAAGTTGGGAAGCATATTCAAGGATAAGTCTTTATAGTGCAAATTTCATAGGTGTTCATCCTGAAATGGGTGAAAGCCGTAACTATCCAATGGGCGAAGCATTTGCCCATATTATTGGCTATGTTGCAAAAGCAAATGATAAGGAAATTGAAAAAGATCCAAAGGCAAAACACCCTGCAATTCGCGTAGGTCGCCAAGGTATTGAAAAAACACTTGAAGATATACTTAAAGGTGTTCATGGCGCGCAAAAATCCGAAGTTGATGCCCATGGCAAGGTAGTGCGTGAGATATATGACCCGAACCTTGTCCCCAAAGCTGGTGCATCTGTTGTTTTGACAATTGATGCCGAGTTACAGCAAGTTGCACATGACCAGTTAGGTGAAGAAAGCGGTGCAATTGTTTTAATTGATGTAAATAATGGCGATATTCTTGCACTTGCTTCATCACCATCATTTGATAATAATAAATTCATCGATGGAATATCTTCTGCTGACTATAAAGCGCTAAATGAAAATGAACGACACCCTCTTTATCATAAAGCAATTCGTGGTGCATACCCATCCGGCTCGACAATAAAGCCAATGATGGCGCTTGCGGCGCTAGAAAGTGGTGTTATTAAAGCTGAAGATCATATCAATTGCCCTGGTTTTATAGAAATTGGTGGAAACCGTTACCACTGTACCGCACGGCGTGGTCATGGAAGCCTAAATATGGTCAATGCAATCAAGACATCGTGTGACGTTTATTTCTATGAGCTTGGACGCCGTATGGGACCTGAAAACATGGTCAAGACTGCGCGGCGTTTTGGTTTAGGTCAAGACCATGATATTGGTCTTCCTGGTGTTGCCAAAGGAACATTCCCATCACCAGAAGATAAAATGAGAATTTATAAGAAAAAATGGGAAATTTATGATACAATTAATATGTCAATTGGTCAGGGTCTTGTAACGGTCACACCTCTACAATTGGCAATAATGGTTTCAAGAATTGCATCTAATGGCAAAGCTATTGAGCCAAATATTATAAAATCAATTGATGGTGTTGAACAAAAAAGACCATTTGAAAATATTCCAATAAGTCAAGAGCATTTAGATATTGTTCACCGCGGTATGTATGGCGTTACAAATGAGGCAGGTGGCACAGCCGTTGCCAATCTTGGCATTGAAGGCGTTAAAATTGCTGGGAAAACTGGCACGGCACAGGTTAGACGAATTTCAATGGCAGAACGTGCAACTGGTGTAAAATCTAACGCATCTTTAGAATGGCGTTTACGTGACCATAGTTTGTTTATTTGCTATGGACCATTTGATAATCCTAAATACGCTTGTGCAACAATTATTGAACATGGTGGCTTTGGTGCAAGTGCCGCTGCACCGCGTGGTCGTGAAGTGATAAAAGCCGCAATTTTGAAAGATCCTGCAACATTGCCATTTTTTGTTCCGCATAACAAAAAGACAAATGCCGCGACCGATGACGGTGAGGGGGGAATATAATGGATTTGCTCCCATTTGGTTCAGATTTGTCTGAAAACAATATTTTTTCTAAGCTCCGCCGCGTTGAATGGGGGATGTGGTTTGTATTACTTGTATTGGCCACATACGGTACAATTTTGCTTTATGGTGCCGCAGGTGGAAGTTGGCAACCTTGGGCGCTTGACCATATTGTCAGGTTCTTTTTATTCTCCGCAATAATGTTTACTGTTGCAGTGATTGATATAAGGGTTTGGTATCAACTTGCATATCCGGCTTATATAATTGTTTTTGTTCTGCTTGTTGGGGTTGAACTTGCTGGCGATATATCAAAAGGTGCGCAGCGTTGGCTTCAATTAGGTCCCTTAAGATTACAACCATCGGAATTTATGAAAATTACTGCCGTTGTTGCACTGGCGCGCTATTATCAAGATTTAAATGTTAAAAATATTGAAAAAATTAAGCATCATATAATTCCTATTTTGATGGTTATTGCCCCTGCTGGCCTTATTATGAAACAACCGGACCTTGGAACAGGAATCACCGTAATCTTGGTCGGCGGCGTAATGGTTGTTCTTGCTGGAATTAGTTGGCGTTGGATTACCGGTGCAATTGTTGGCGCTGTTGGATTGTTTGTTTTTGCATATAATTTCTTGCTTCATGATTTTCAAAGAAAACGGGTCGAAACCTTCCTTAATCCAGAACTAGATAAATTAGGGCAGGGTTATCAAATAACCCAGTCTAAAATTGCAATTGGTTCAGGTGGGTTTTGGGGTTCTGGCTTCATGCACGGAACGCAAAGTCGCCTAGATTTTCTTCCTGAAAGACATACAGACTTTGTATTTGCAATGCTATTAGAAGAATTTGGCTTTGTTGGTGGTATCCTAGCGTTAGTTTTATACGCTGCCGTAATGGCATATGGTATTTATATTGCGACATCTTCAAGAAACATTTTTGGTAAGATGGTTTCCGGTGGCGTTACAATGTTATTGTTTATCTATGTAAGTATTAATGCAGCGATGATTATGGGCTTAATGCCTGTTGTCGGCATGCCAATGCCCTTTATCTCATACGGCGGCTCTGTGATGCTTTCCGTAATGTTTGCACTTGGTCTGGTGCAGAATGCAAAAGTATATCGAGATAAAATAATTAACTCAGGCTTTGCAAAGAAATAATAAAATAGCCCCCTGTAAACAGGGGGCTATCTTAATTTCAAAGAAATTATCGAGGATTATTCTTTGCTTTTTACAGCGATATAAGCAAGTACGTCTGTACGGTTTTTGTCGTTAGGAACGCCAACGAATGCCATTTTGTTACCTGGAATGAAGGTTTTAGGCGCTTTTACATATTCATTAAGTGTTGGCAAATCCCAAGTTTTGCCAGCTGCTTTCATAGCATCTGAATATACAAAACCTTCTTTGGTTCCTGATTTACGACCAACCAAGCCATACATATCAGGACCAACACCATTTTTACCAGCTTTGTCCATTGTATGGCAAGTTTTACATTGTGCGAATACTTTTGCACCATTTGCCAAATCAGCAGTGTTGAACGGTGCAGGCAATTTTGCCAATGCTTCTTTATCTTCATCTGAAATCACAGCAGCAGCAGGAGCGGCAGCAGGCGCAGCAGCGGTTTCATTCGTTGCAGCAGCAGGTGCAGCAGATTCTGCGGCAGGTGTAGCAGTTTCAGCTTCTGTAGCAGCTTCTTTTTTACCGCAAGCACCAAGAGCAAGCATTGCACCCAAAGCACCAATAATCATATATTTTGAAAACTTCATTTTTATAAACCCCTTAAAAACTTAGGTATCCCTTTATTTATAGGCAAATATGCACAGAATCATAAAAAAGATACTGGCATTGCGCGTACTAGACCTTTTGTCCAACTAATAATATGCGTCACAAGCGCGCGCTATTGTAGTGAGGATTAGAAAATTAAATTAGCTAAGTTTATTTAATTGATATATTATGTTTTTATAATTTTACTGTTACGGAATTGACTATGCAAATACTTAAACTTGAAAAAGAAAATGCAATTGCGCGTTTAACTTTTTGTCGCCCAGATATTTTAAATGCAGTAGGAAAAGAGGGTGATGCCGATAATTTTGTAAATGTCTCAAATACAATTAATGAAGATGAAGACATTAAAGTAGTTATCATAACAGGCGAAGGAAAAGCCTTTTCCGCAGGTGGTGATATAAAAGCCATGAAAGAGAAAACGGGGTATTTCAAAGGTGGCGCGGCAGAAATTGCGGATGCATATCGTCGTGAAGTTCATAGGATTATTAAATCTTTTTGGGATATTAAAGTTCCTATTGTTGCTGCAATTAACGGCCCTGCAGTTGGTTTAGGCTTCGATATAGCATCAATGAGTGACATAAGAATAGCATCAACAAGTGCGCGTTTTGGGATTCCATTTTTAAAAATCGGACTCATACCTGGCGATGGTGGTGCGTGGCTAACCCCAAGGGTGTTAGGTATGTCACGTGCATCGCAACTACTTTATACAAGCGAAATAATTGATGCGCAAAAAGCACTTGAATGGGGATTTTTAGCGGATGTTGTTGAACCAGAAGAGTTAAACGATGCCGCCTATGCAATGGCAAGCATTATAAGCGAGCAGCCTTCCCAAGCTCTAAAGCTTTCAAAATCATTATTAAGGCGTGGAATGAGCGCTAGTTTTGACGAAATCATGGATTTATCTGCTGCATATCAAGGAATCTTGCATGAAACTGAAGATCATATCGAAGGAATAAATGCGATTATTGAAAAAAGAAAACCTAAATTCAAATAAAAATTCTATTTTGCCTAAATAATTCGCAATACAATACTGTTTTTGCCTATTAAGTTGATATTAAGTCAAAACTAATATAAATCATTAGTTGGAAATTGTTATGACAAACGATTTCTAACTATAATAACAGCCCATACTTTTAAAGTATGCCTAAAGGGGAAAATAAATGAAAATATCTTATGCGGCGCTTATTATTGCGCTCGGAACTGGTTTTGTAGCGACTGACTTCGCTGCAGCGCAAGAAGCTTCTGACACAAATGTAGTTGTAACAGGCACAAGGGTAGCAAAAAGAACTGCACTTGATACTGCTGCACCAGTTGATGTTATCTCAAGCAGTGCAATCACAAATCAGGGTACATCTGAATTAGCACAGGCGCTATCGGTTTCACTTCCGTCATTAAACTTTCCACGCCCTAGTTTGACTGATGGTACAGATTCAGTGCGTCCTGCAACTTTACGCGGACTTGCACCAGACCAAACCCTAGTGTTGGTAAATTCAAAGCGTCGCCATTCATCTTCTTTGGTGAACCTAAATGGTTCTATTGGTCGTGGTTCATCTGCCGTTGATTTGAATACAATTCCATCAAGCATCATTTCAACTGTTGAAGTATTACGTGACGGCGCTTCAGCGCAATATGGCTCTGATGCAATTGCCGGCGTTGTTAACATTCGTCTTAAACAAGCAAGTTCAGGTGGCGGTGTTACAGCTAGCTATGGCGAATACAACACAACTGTCGATACAGATTATATGCCTGTTTCTGCCGGTGCATTTTATGACGTTTCAAAATTAGCAAAATACAAAAAGCATGATGGCGCATCAACCAACCTATCTGCATGGGCTGGTTTACCTTTGGGCACTGCTGGTTTCTTAACAGTTGCCGCTGATTATTCTCATAAAGAGCATACAGTTAGAACTGCACCAGATTGGAGACAACAATATACTGGTACAACAGCAACTAGTGCAAACGAAGTTGCAATCAATCGCTATAATGCATGGTACGGTGACCCTGATATCGATCAATATACCGTCTTTGCAAATGCTGGATATGATTTATCTGACAGCGCAAAATTGTACGGATGGGCATCTTATCAAAACCGTGAAGCACTTTCAGCTGGCTATTTCCGCCGCTCTAACGATTCTCGTAACGTAGTTTCAATTTACCCTGATGGCTTCCTACCGTTAATTTCGCCTTTGGTTAAAGATGCTTCTTTTGGTAGCGGCATGCAGTGGAAAGCCGGCGACTGGGATATGGATTTATCTTTAGTTGGTGGCTATAACTCTGTTGATTATACTATCAAAAACACTTTGAACCGCTCTTTTGGTGCGGCAAGCAAAACCGAGTTTGATGCCGGTGGCTTTGACTATACACAATTGGTTGTAAACCTTTCTGGTACCCGTGGGTATGATGTTGGCTTTGCAAAACCACTTAACGTATCAACAGGTATTGAAGCACGTTCAGAAGCGTATTCAATCAAAGCAGGTGAATATGAATCATATGCGAATGGCGGCGTACTATTAAACGGAAGCCCAACACCTTCTGGTTCACAGGTTTTCCCTGGCTTTACTCCTGCAAATGAAACCAAGAAAGAGCGTAACTCAATTGCTGGTTATGTTGATTTGGAAACAAATATCACCGAACCTTGGTTAGTTTCTGCGGCTATTCGCGGTGAAAACTATGAAGGTTTTGGAAGTACTGCGACTGGAAAACTTGCTACTCGTTATGACTTCTCACCTAATTTCGCAATTCGTGCATCAGTACAAAACGGTTTCCGTGCGCCTTCATTGCAACAAATTGGCTTTACCGCGACATCAACAAACTTTATCAACGGCGTTGGCTATGAAATCACTACATTCCAGCCTGATAGCGATGTTGCAAAAGCACTTGGCGCAAAACCTCTTAAAGCTGAGAAATCTGTAAACTATGCTTTGGGTGCTGTTGCTAGATTTGGACGCATTAGTGCAACTGTTGATGCTTATCAAATCAACTTAAAAGACCGTATCGTTCTTTCTGAGAACCTTACTCAAACACAAGTGCGTAACTATCTAATTAGCCAAGGCTTTATTGGTGTAGGTGGCGGTCGTTTCTTTATCAATGGTGTTGATACTGAAACCAAAGGCCTAGATTTAATTGTAAGCGCGCCGTATGCGACTGATAATTTTGGTAAATTCAACTTTACCTTCAGCGCAAACTTCAATGACACTAAAGTTACGAAAACTCCAACTACTCCTGAATTGGCGTCATTGGGAATTTCATCAACTGGCTTGTTCTCACGCGTAAACGTACTAACCTTTGAAAAAGGTACACCAAAAGATAAGTATTCATTGAATACAGATTGGACCTTGGATAAATTTGGCGCAACATTACGTGCAACACGTTATGGTGAAGTATTATCACCAGGTTCAACTGCTGCATTTGACGTTGTTTTGGAGCCAAAAGTTGTTATCGACCTAGAGGGTCGTTATCAAATTACCAAATCAGTTAAATTGGCTTTGGGTGCTGAAAACATCACTGATGAATACCCAACCAAAACCCCATATGCTGTAAACAGCACATCAAACACACCATTCTCAACATATGGACCATTCGGGCATAATGGTCGTTACATCTATGGCCGTGTTTCTTATAGCTGGTAATACATAATTGATTATAGAAAAGGGCGGGAATTTCCCGCCCTTTTTTTATTTACAAAGAACGTCTTGTAATGTTCGCCCATAACCATCGTAATATACTGAATAGTTATTACCTTGGGCACGACAGAATGCGTCAGCGGACGATTTATTTGCGTCATATCCATTAATAGTACCGGCGTAAAAGGTTGTTGCTGAACCCCTTGTTCCATTAAACCTTGGATAATCTGGTCGAGGATAATCTGGTCTAGTTCCATAACCATCATTATCACCCCATCCAACAAAGCGCACAGATGATACACGTCCCTTGAATGATTCAAGGTGGTCAACACGCCCTTCATAAGTGCGGCATCTTACACCATAATTAGGATCAAGGCACACTTCCCATTTTCCAGTTGCAACCAATGACCACGCTTTTTCATCAAAATTTATTGAACGTAAATCTGGGTTATCACGATTAATAACGACACTTTCGCCACGAAAGTCTTTTCCAGCAAATAATACTAATTGTGGTTGGCGGCGACCCCCTTGACGAAAATCATCTGCATAAGCAGAATTAAACAAGGTTGCACTGATTAAAGCCGCTGAAATAATAAGAGTGTTGGTTTTAACTTTCATGTTACCCTCCAAATATATGCAACGTTATTACAGCTATTATTTACGCCAGATGAATATATTGTTGCACTTATTTTCAATAATATTAAATTATAGGCGAGGGAAGTATTAAAACAAATTATGGAGAAGCAATATGACATGTAGCTGTGGACTAAATCACCACGAAAAACCAGAAGACTCACGCAACGGTCTATCAAGACGTGAAATGGTAATGGGGCTTGCTACAGGTTCGTTAGTACTCGTTTCAGGTTGTGCAACTAACGCTGAGACGGGAAGAAGCCAACTTATGCTGGTTGATGATGCACAATTAGTGCAACTTTCCGCTTCTGCATGGATCGATGTAAAACAAAAAACTCCGGTTGTAAAAGACCAGAAAATGATTAATCGTGTCACTAAAGTAGGTCAAAAAATTGCGGCGGTTTCAAATATTCAAAATGCACAGTGGGAATATCAAGTATTTGACGATAAAACCATCAACGCATTTGTTTTACCCGGTGGCAAGGTTGGCGTATATAAAGGCCTTCTTGATCTAGTTGAAAATGATGACCAACTTGCTTGTGTTCTTGGGCATGAAACTGGCCACGTATCTGGTCGTCATGCTGCTGAGCGCATGTCACAAACTGTTGCTGCACAGATTGGAATGGGTGTTGCCCAAATTGGCTTAGGGCAAACAAAACTTAGCACAGGCGCACAACAAGACATCGCACAAGCACTTGGTCTTGGGGTTCAATATGGCGTTTTAATGCCATTTTCACGCTCGCAAGAATCAGAAGCTGATATCATTGGCCTAAGATATATGAAAAATGCCGGCTATGACCCGCGTCAATCAATTCGTTTGTGGCAAAGAATGGCAGAAGCCAATAAAAACAAGCCTCCTGAATTCCTATCTACACACCCAAGTGAAGAGACACGTATCGCGAGACTTACTGAAGAATTGCGGAAAATGGGCTATACTGTCTAGTTTTCTGAAAAACATCATTGATTTATGTCATGTGGGGCTTGTCGTAAAAATAAAAATCGGCTAGTCCCGCTTGCTCAAGATGCGCCGTGATAGTTCAGTTGGTTAGAACGCTAGTTTGTGGCACTAGAGGTCAGTGGTTCGAATCCACTTCACGGTACCATCTTTGAATATTCCTTTAAAAGGCGTCTAATGTGACAAAGCCTGAAATACATATCATTGGTGCGGGGCCCGTTGGCCTTAGTTGTGGAATATTTGCCCTTGAAGCGGGCTATAATGTAAAAATTATCACTGAAAGTTCAGAAGTTGCACATATTGCTGGCCTTGCGGCGGGTGGAATGCTTGCACCTGCTTATGAGTGTTTATGCCAATCAACTCAAGAGTTTTCAGATTTTGCATTCACAGCACGAAAATTATGGGATGGTTTTGCAAAAAATCTGAATATTGCCATTAGCCCAAATGCTCTGTCATTAGGTGAAACCCCTGAAGAAATTGAATTTCTTGAAAAACAAAAAATTGCATCACGTGTTTTTGGTTATGATTTTGATTTTATTGAAATACCAAATGGACTAAAAACAAATGCAGCGTTGAAATTGGCATCTGATGGGTTGTTGAACCCTATGGTTGTTTACCCACAAATGTTGAACTTGTTTAAAAATTTGGGTGGAACAATTATATATGATGAAGTTTTAGCATTAGAAAAAGGTAAGATTTTCGGCAAGGTAGGTAATTATAATTCTGAAATAATTATTGTTGCTGCTGGTTATCAAAGCCATCAATTAAAAGAATCTCTACCCGAATTAAACCATCTTTTCCCAACACGTGGACAAGTAATTGAAATTGACTGCCCTGCACCTGCGGATGGGTCAATTCGTTATCATTCAACCTATATTATGTCACGTGCAGGAAAAACAATTGTTGGTGCAACATCGCAAAATAATAATGATGATTGGTCAACTAATCAGGAAGATATCGACACGCTTTATAACAACGCTTGTAGACTATATCCATCATTAGTAGGCAAAGAAATTATTAATACGCGTGCAGGCCTAAGACCAAATACAACCGATGAAATGCCAATTTTAGGGCAGTCTTCAATAGAAGGTATTTTCCTTGCAACCGGTGCCTATCGTAATGGCTGGCTTTTTGCGCCTATGATTGGAAAATATGTTATTGAGTCAATTAATAATGACCCTTTAACCTATTCATATAAACGCTTTTAAAGCAATTTTAACCAAATCAGCTACTTGTTCATCCTAACACAGAATGTGGATGAACCATGGATATAAGCCCAAACAAAAATAGTAACCAAGTGCCAATTCGCGAAGCAATCGCACAGGCAAGTAATAAGACTGGTGTCGATTTTGCCTTTTTATTGGCAACAGCAAAGCGCGAATCTTCATTAAACCCAAAAGCACGAGCCCGTACATCATCTGCCAAAGGCTTATTTCAATTTTTGGATCAGACTTGGCTTAAAACAGTTAAGAAACATGGCGCTAAACATGGGTTAATGAATGAAGCCGCCATGATTAACACAGATGCAAATGGCAAGGCTTATATTGGCAATAATGACGCCAGAAAACGCATCTTAGATTTGCGTTATGACCCTAAATTTTCTTCAATTATGGCTGCCGAATATGCATCAGATAATGCACGAGTAATTAAAAACTATACCGGACAAGATGCGCAAGCTGGCGATTTATATGCTGCACACTTTCTCGGCGCAAAGGGTGCATCAGATTTAATTAACAATGCAAAAAACAACCCACAAGTAATCGCGGCAAATCTATTTCCAACTGCCGCTAGTGCAAATAAGTCAATATTTTACAAGAATGGGCGCGCACTTAGCGTTGTTGAGCTGCTTGAAAATTTGCGTTCAACCGCAACCCAAGGAATATCGCCAAACGATAAAATAGAATTGGCAAGCTATGATAAAAGCGATTTAGATAATAAATTTCTTTCTGCGCTTGAGCTTGCAAATGTTGATGCAACGCTTGGGATTTTGAATAATGATGCCGACAAGAAAAGCTCATTTTCACAAAACCCATTAATGATGGCACAAATGTATCAAGCTGCGGACGACAATAAACAATACCAAGCATTGCAGATGTTACAATCCATGTTTGAAAGCCAATCATTGGTAAGCATTTTATCACCTAATAAAGATGATGCCTAAAAACCTAAAACCCAGCCTTCTTCGCTCTCAATAGCTAATTTTTGATTTTCATCAATTTTTGCAAGGCCGCCAAACAGTGCGCCAAGCTTATCATTGTCATCAAGTGTGGCAAAATACTCACCGATTGCCCGAACTTGGGTTAAATCTTTGGTTTCGCCATCAATAGCTTTTGTTTTTAGCATAGATGGATATATTTCGGTTATAACAACACTAACATCATCTAAATCACCCTTATCAATAGCCTTAAAACCAATATCGAAAGGGAAAAGCTTTGCGCCTGATATCTCTTTCAAAATTTTATTAACATAAGGAATACCGGTTAAAGTTTGCGAGCCAACCGAACCAGGAGAATATAATTTCCAAACTGGACTTGTTGCTTTTGCCGCCAAATCACAAATTCTCATTTCTGCCAAAGTATCATTGGTGTGTGGAACTGTCTTTTTAGGCTGTAAAGTTTTCAATACATCACGTGGCGGACAACCCCAAAATGGAAATGCCGTTCCAGATATAATGCGGTTCATCATTGCCGCAACAGAAAAGCGATTATTTGAATTATCTGGCTTGTCCTTTATTTCGCGCGATAAAAAATCATAAATTGCTTTTTGTGGCGTTCCTTCAAGTTTTAAAGCCTTTGCTGTTCCTTGTGGATACCCAAGTCCAAAATCAAACCCCAAAAGAGTTTTATCATCACGCTTTGCGAAGGCCTGCAATAGCTCAAGCAATTTTTCATAAGCTGCAATTCTTGTTGGAGGATTAAAATATTCAAAGCGCAACTGTAGGCGTACGTCACGTTTAAAAACCCCAATCCAAATAGAATCATTACCCGTATTGGGTTTCGATGCTGCTGACCAATCAACCATAATATAATTATCGAATATGCGGCTCATATTTTCTCCTCAAGTTTCGATTATAACTTATTTTATTATGGAAATGGAATTTCTTTTCACCTAATTAACATCTAATGTAATAGAAGGTTCGACTTTTTCTAAATTTTGGCTAAATGGAATTATGAAAATACAAAAACAAACATGCCGTATTTATAGCGTTCAAGCCAACCCGATTGTCGGCGATATTGAAGGCAACGTTGGAATAGCACGAAAATATATTGAACAAGCAATTTCCGCAAATGCAGATATTGTTATGTTTACTGAATTATTCATTGTTGGCTACCCGCCAGAAGATTTGGTATTGAAACCGGCTGCGGTAATTGATTGTATGGCGGCAATTCAAACTATTGCCAATGAATTTGTTAATGGCCCTGCGGTAATAATTGGCTCACCAGTGCGCGAAGGTAATAACCTTTATAATGCTGTTGCATTTATCAATGAGGGGCGTGTTGAATACCGATTTAAACACGAATTACCAAATTATGATGTTTTCGATGAAAAACGTGTATTTGTTTCCGGCAACAATTTTTATCCTGTTGATTATAAGGGGTTAAAAATTGGGTTGCCGATTTGCGAAGATATATGGTTCCCAAAGGTTTGCAATAAACTAACAGAAAATGGGGCAGGGGTGCTTTTGGTGGCGAATGGGTCACCTTATCGCCGCGGTGCAGTAGCGCGCCGTATGACCGTTGCACAGGAACGGGTAAAAGAAAATAATATTCCATTGCTTTATCTAAACCAATTAGGTGGTCAGGATGAATTATGTTTCGATGGCGGCAGCTTTATAATTGATCAAAACAAAAATGCGCGTTTCCATATAGCTCAATTTGAAGAAAATGTTGGCATAAGTGATTGGGAAATTGAAAACGGCATTTGGAATTTGAAAACGGCGTCTGACGCGATTGCAATAACTGATATTGAACAAGATTATTGTGCAACAGTGCTTTCATTGCGTGATTATATTAATAAAAATCGCTTTCCAGGTGTTTTATTAGGGCTTTCAGGTGGTATTGATAGCGCGATTTCTGCTGCAATGGCGGTCGATGCATTGGGTGCCGAACGTGTAATATGCGTAATGATGCCTTCAAAATATACTTCTGGCGAGAGCCTTGGCGATGCCGAAGATTGCGCAAACGCATTAGGGGTGCGTTATGAGATTGTCCCGATTGAAGGTATGGTTGGCGAATTTAATAATGCCCTTGCACCTCAATTCACTGGTTATAAACCTGACATAACAGAAGAAAACATCCAAAGCCGCACACGGGCCGTAATTTTGATGGCACTATCAAACAAATATGGACACATGGTTTTAACCACTGGCAATAAATCAGAAATGGCGGTTGGCTACGCAACGCTTTATGGTGACATGTGCGGCGGTTATAATTGCCTCAAAGATATTTATAAGACCGAAGTTTTCAAACTTTCAGATTGGCGTAATAAAAATACATGTAAAATAGGCCTCGGTCCCAAAGGCATTGTTATTCCTCAAAATATCATTGATAAGCCACCATCTGCTGAATTACGTGAAAACCAAAAAGATCAAGATAGCTTGCCACCATATGAAGAGCTAGACGATATGCTTTACCATTTCATTGAGCTTGAAGATGAAGTTGAGGATATTCTTGCGCTTGGCTATGCGCCCGAAACAGTAAAACGTGTGCAAAATCTGTTGTATCTTGCCGAATACAAACGCCGACAAGCACCACCAGGTGTAAAAATTGGGCACAAGAACTTTGGCCGCGATAGACGATATCCAATTACTAATAAATACCGTGATAAGTTTTAATGCATTAATTTCATTATAATAGGTACTACTAACGGCACCAATATTGCCGTTGCAACACCATTAAGTGCCATTGCAAGCCCTGCAAAAGCGCCCGCTTGTTCGCTTTGGCGCATTTTATGTGCTGTTCCAATACCATGCCCAACAAGCCCAGTGGCAAAACCACGCGCTCGCTTATCTTTGATGCCCAAGATATTAAAAATAATTGTCGAACTCATGGCACAAAAAATACCGGTAATAATAACTAATGCAGCAGTTAGAGACGGGATACCGCCAATTTCCTGCGATATCCCAATTGCAATTGGCGATGTAGCAGAACGTGGTGCAAATGATAGAACAACCTCTTTTGAACCACCAAGAAAATAAGCAAAACTAACCGCGCTTATGATTGCAAATAAAGAACCAATTATTAGCGTAATAACAATGACATGGCTTGCTTTCTTAATTTCCTCATAAGATCGATACAACGGTATTGCCAAGGCAACGGTTGCAGGGCCAAGCAGGAAGTTTAACAAACCTACATTTTGAAAATAGGTTTGATAATCAATATTAAAAATCATCAAAAACCCAACTACAAAAGCAATGGTCAGCATTACTGGATTTACCAAAGGGTTGAAGTTCGCTTTTATAAATAGCTTTTCAAAGCCTGCATATAAAAGCATAGTTAGAGTAAGGAAAAATATCGGGGAAGTAAAAAGATTATGCAATGCATTAGTCATGGCTTGCCCCACTTTTTTCTAATTTCTTCAAAAGAAACGTCATAAAATAGGCTGTAAAAACCATAGAAAGTAATGCTGAAAGCACCAATGTGCCAATTATCGGAATACTTTGAGAACCAATAATACCAAAATATTGCATTATACCCACGCCAGCAGGTACATATAAAATTGGCATTATTCGCAATAATTTTAGTGAAAAGTGAATAAAAGGATTGGTATGCGTATGGCGAAAACGACGCCTTGTTAAAATAAGGCTAAAAAATAATAAAACCATCCCTATAACAGTTCCAGGAATGGGAAGATGGAACAAATCTTGGATGAAATTTCCAATTAATTGGTATAAAAGCAAAATTGCAAAGGAGAGGATAATTTTCATTTTGAAATATTATTCCCATCACTTTGCAATTTCAATATTATTACAATTTTGGTCAGACCAATTTATGCGATTTCAAAAATCCCATCAACTTCGACCGCAAAGTCAAGCGGAAGATTGGCAACCCCAACCGCAGAACGCGCATGTTTGCCTTTTTCACCAAAAACTTCGACCATAACGTCAGAGCAACCATTTATAACCGCAGGAATTGCCGAAAAATCAGGTTTCACATTAACAAAACCACCAAGTTTAACAACGCGAACCACACGGTCCAAATCGCCACCACAAGCTGCTTTCAATTGTGCCAAAAGGTTTAATGCACAAAGCTTTGCAGCCGCTTGACCTTCTTCCAAAGTAAGATCACCCAACTTACCTTTGATGCCACCATCTGCAGAAATTGAAATTTGCCCAGAAATCAAAACTTGGGTTCCAGTTTGCACGAATGGAACATATGAAGCCACAGGGGCAGGTGGGTTTGGTAATTCGATACCTAATTCTTTTAGGCGCTCATCAATTTTTGACATGTTATTTCCTATCCAAACAATAATTCTTTTGTGGCGTTTGTTACGTCGGTTTTACGCATAAGGCTTTCACCGACTAAAAATCCTTTTGCACCACAATTTTGAAGGCGTTTAAGTTCATTATGGGTAAATATCCCGCTTTCAGCAACCAAAAAGACATTTTCATCAACCATCTTGGAAAGTTCTTCGGTTGTTTCAAGCCGGGTTTCAAAAGTCCGCAAATTGCGGTTATTGACCCCAATTAAACGCCCACCAATTTTTAATGCGCGTTCCATTTCCTCCATGTCATGGGTTTCAATTAAACTATCCATGCCCAATGCGGTTGCGGTTTCAAATAATTCCTTTGCCAATACATCATCTGTACAGGCCATAATAATCAAAATCGCGTCGGCCCCAATTGCGCGTGCCTCAACTACTTGTGCAACATCTATCATGAAGTCTTTGCGGATAACAGGAAGAGATACTTGTGCGCGTGCATCAATCAGATATTGATTGTCCCCTTGAAATGACGGTTTATCAGTAAGAATTGAAAGGCAGGCCGCACCGCCCAATTCATATGCTTTTGCAAGCTCTGGCGGATTAAAATCTTCACGGATCAAACCTTTTGATGGGCTGGCTTTTTTGATTTCTGCAATCAAAGCAGGCTTGGTTTTTGCAGCCACTTCAAGCGCGTTTAAAAAACCACGTGTCGGTTTTTGTTCTTTTGCCTTATTTTCAAGATCCGCGATTGTTGTATTTGATAATAATTCTGCCACTTCGGTCTTTTTGTAATCAACAATTTTGGCTAGTATGTCTGGAATATTACTCATTAGTAATTACCTTTAACGTATTTAAGACTTCCATTGCCTTGCCACTATCAATTGCGTTGGCCGCAACCTCCGCAGCCGTTTTTAAATCATTTGCAACGTCAGCCATCACCAAAGCACAAGCAGAATTCAAAATTACCGCATCACGATATTCAGATTTTTCACCGCGCAATAAATTCATTAATGCATTCGCATTAAAATTGGCGTCGCCACCTTTCAAGGTTTCAAGTGGTGAATTTGCCAACCCACAATCAGATGGGTTTATTGTAAATTCGCGTAATTTGCCATTTTTTAGCTCAACTACATCCGTTGGACCATGTAAAACAGCCTCATCAAGACCACCAAGTCCGTGAATAATCCAAACAGCTTTTGAACCAAGCTCACGTAAAGTTTCCGCAACAGCAACCAGCAACTCAGGTCGGTAAACCCCCATCAATTGTTTTGATGCAAGCGTAGGATTACATAATGGCCCCATAATATTAAACGCTGTTCCAAAACCTAGCTCGCGCCGCAATGGACCGACATAAGCAAGTTTTGGGTGATAATTTGGCGCGAAGAAAAAGGCCAGATTTGCATCCTCAAGAGCTTTTAATTGAATTTTAGGGTCAGAGGTAAGCTTTACTCCTAATGCCTCTAATACATCTGCTGCGCCGCAAATAGAGGACATTGAACGATTACCGTGCTTGGCAACCTTTGTACCCGTTGCCGCAACAACAAATGAAGTCGCGGTTGAAATATTTAATGAGTGCGCACCATCACCACCAGTTCCACAAACATCAATTGTTTCAAAAGGAACATCAAGCTTAATCATTTTTGAACGCATTGCAGATGCACCGGCAACCAATGTATCTGTTGCATTTACCTTGGCAACCTCAAGCCCCATTAGGAACGCACCAATTTGGGCAGGAGTAACTTCAGCTTCTAAAATTGCCTCAAATACATCGCGCATTTCATCTTTGGTAATCGGCCTTACAAGCGCTAGTTCAGTAAGTATTGGTTTAACATTAATCGGCATTTTTAAAATGTTCCGCAATTTTCAAAAAGTTATCAAGCATTTCATGACCATATTCGGACGCGATTGATTCAGGGTGGAATTGAACGCCATAAATCGGTCTATTTTTATGATGAATTGCCATAATCTCACCATCCGCAGTTTTTGCGTCAGCCTCAAGAACATCAGGTAGAGTAGAAGGTTCTATTGCGAGAGAATGATAACGGGTAACATTGAAACACTTTGGCAAACCTTCAAAAAGTCCTTTGCCATTATTTTCAATCATTGAAGTTTTACCATGAATGATTGCTTTTGCTGATAAAACCTCACCCCCCATAACTTCGCCAATCGTTTGATGTCCCAAACAAACCCCAAGGATTGGTAATTTCGGTGGTGCTTTGGCAACCACATCAATACAAACGCCAGCTTCTTTAGGTGACTTTGGACCAGGTGAGAGAACAATTGCATCAAACCTGAGCGCAAGGAACTCCTCTGCGCTCATTGCGTCATTGCGCATTACTGTAACTTCTGCACCCAATTCCTCTAAATAATGAACGAGGTTATAGGTAAAGCTGTCATAATTATCGATAAGAAGTAATTTAATGCTCATTTGTTTTACTCGTAAATCACGGCTTCAGAAGCCGCACTAACCAATGCACGTGATTTAGCAATGCACTCAAGGTGTTCTTTTTCAGGATCCGAATCAAGAACAACGCCGGCACCGGCCTGTATGTATAATTTATTGTCTTTAAGGACGCCGGTTCTTAGCGCAATGCAGATATCCATATCTCCATTAGCGCTAAAATATCCTACACCCCCTGCATAAATACCACGCTCGTGGGGTTCAAGCTCGGAGATTATTTCCATTGCCCTAATTTTTGGTGCGCCTGATACTGTTCCGGCTGGAAAACCCGCTAATAGTGCATCAAGTGCAGTTAATTCAGGTTTTAACGTGCCTTCAACGTTGGAAACGATATGCATCACATGCGAATAACGCTCAATAACAAATTTTTGTGTAACACGAATACCACCAGCAAAGTTAGTATTTCGTTCCTGATTGCTATGCGCCTTGTTAATTGAAACCCGTCCAACATCATTACGCCCCAAGTCCAGCAGCATTAAATGTTCTGCAACTTCTTTAGGGTCATTAAGCAATTCTTCTTCTAATGCCAAATCCTTTGCCTGGGTTTCTCCACGTGGTCGTGTTCCGGCAATTGGTCTTACGGTAACTGTACCATCACGCAAGCGCACCAAAATTTCAGGACTAGAGCCAATGATTGAAAAACCATTCATTTGCAGAATGAACAAAAAAGGCGAGGGGTTAGTACGACGTAACGCACGGTAAAGTGCAAGCGGCGATTTATCAAAATCAATCGAAAACCTTTGAGACGGTACAACCTGAAAAATATCACCTGCACGTATATGTGCACGCGCCTTTTCAACGCCTGCCATATATTGCGCAGGTGTTTGATTTGAAGAAATATCAGCAAAATATGTAGGCTTAGAAGTATCAGGGGCTTTTAATGGATTAGGTTGCGATAGTTTTGCAATCGTTTCATCAATAAGTTTTTGCCCTGTCGCAATTGCGGTTGCCGCATCAATGCCATCTTTGGGACGAATTGGGGTTGCAAGTATCATTTCCTGCTTCACGCCATCAAAAACAATGACAAGGCGTGGGCGCATCAACATTGAGTAAGGAAGCTCTAATGGATCACGAGCTGCAATCGGTAACTTTTCATAAAAACGCACCATCTCATAGCCAACATAGCCATAAAGGCCAGCCAGTGGAGACGGTAAAAAACTTGGAAAATCTAACTTGTTTTCATCAAGTAATTTTTTAAGCGCATCAAGTGGATTGCCATCAATATTTGTGGCTTTACCAAAAACACCGCTTTCATCAATTTCAGTTAGATTTGCGGCACGACCTTCTACTGAAAATAACAAATCAGGGTTTGATGCAACTATTGAATAACGTCCGCGATTTTCACCACCTTCGACGCTTTCAAATAGACAAGAACCAAACTTTTCCGCGCCAAGTTTTGCAAATGCGCTAATCGGGGTTTCAATGTCGTCTATACGTCTTTGCCATAATAAAGTGCCGATTCCCTGATTATATTTTTCGGTAATCTCATTCAGGTTGGCACTTTTATTACTAGACATTTTTTTCCCGTTTATAATTATTTTGCGTTATCGTCTCCGAACACACGATTTAGGCGTTCAGGATAGGTTTTAGTTTTGGTTCGTTCACGAGCGATATTGCCCCAAATAGTCATAATATCTTCTTGAACAGATCCACGAACACTTTGTTCGGCTTGTGCAAGTCTATCAGGTGCCTTGTTTTCATCATCACGTTGGATATTATCAACCCTGACGACTGCATACTGAACACCATCTGCAACTGGACCAAAAGTAATTGTTCCTTTTTTAGCGTCAAATATTGCCGCAGATAATTCTTTTGAACCTTGACCACGAAGCAAAGGTTGCGGCGGTTTTACAATTGTAAGATTATATTTTTTTGCCGCAGCTTCTAAAGATGATGCTTGCGCAACCTTCAAAATTTCTTCGGCTTTAGCTTTTACACGTTTTCCAAGTTCTTCACGAACCCATGCTTGGGCAAGTTCAGTTTTAACTTCAGCAAGTGGAACCGGTGCCTTAGGTTTGATATTATCAACACGGAAAGCGACATAGCTATCATTTTTAGACGTTAAAAGATCAGTAGTATCGCCTTTGGCAATATTAAAGACATCGTCAAAACCACTCATAATATTTGAAATTAACTCAGGAACTTTGCCAGTCGCAAGCTCTTGACCTTGTTGTGTGATGCCAACAAGTTTAGTAATTTTAAATCCGGCCTTACCAGCAGCAACTTCAACACTATCCCCCTGTGAAACCGCTTGTTCATAGGTCTCAGTGGCATTTGTCAATTCTTGCCCAGCTTGTTCTTTTGCCAATTCTTCACGAATTTTAACTGATGCGGCGGCAAAATCAGCTGCCTTTTCAGCTTGTTCGCTTGTAACAACAAATGCCGAATAAGAAAGCGCGCCCTTAACAGCAGATGCAACACCAACCTGCGCCGCAAAAACTGCTTTACCAACCTCTTTATCAGGAATTTGTGACAAGGTTGAATCATTGAAAGTAAGCGGGTTTTGTAGGCCCAATGCTTTTGAAATTTCTACTGGGTTTTTACCAGCCTTAAGCATTGCAGCCGCTTGATTTGCTTTAGCTTCATCAGGAGCGACAATTTGAACAAATGAACGTTTTGCAGGAACTACAAGTTTATCTTTTTGGATATTAAAGATTTTTTGAACTTCTGCTTCGTCAACTTTAACTTTTGGAAGAAAATCAGTTAATTGGGCAACCACCACTGTCACATCGCGGGTTTCAGGACGCATTAAACGTTCTTTGTTTTGATTATAGAAATTCTGTAAATCCTGATCGGTAGGGGTAGGCGCACCGCCAACCATTGCAGGGGTTACAGGCAACATAGAAACAGTACGACGTTCTGTTGAATATGCGAGTGTTTGAGATGAATAGTATTTAGGTGCACGGAAACCAGAAACGGAAGCAACGGTCATAAGTTGGCGCGCCATATCATTACGGACAGAAGTTTCAAACTGCGCAACAGTAAGTTTGTTTTGGCTTAATGTCTGCTGGTATGCGATTTCAGAAAATTTGCCAGTTGTAGGGTCAATAAAAGCAGGAATTTTTGCGATTTCTGATTTAAGTTTGGTGTCAGAAACATAAACGCCAATCAATTGCATTAATGCACCAAATGCTTTTTCAGAAACCATTTGCTCCAATATTGCGATATCTTCTTTTGCATCACGAACTTGCTGCGTTGTTACAGTTTGCTTTGTCTCTTCGCTTGCACGCTTAATGAAACGGTCAAATTCAGTTTTATATTCAGCAATTGTGATGTCTTTGCCGTTAACAGTTGCAAGATTATCTTTATTATTTGATTTGAAAACATCATTTATGCCCCAAACCGCAAAAGAAACCACCAACAGGCCCATGAGAATTTTTGCAACCCATGAACGTGCAAATTTACGAACCATTCCTAGCATATTTTAATCCCTAATATTCTGGAGATGCTGCGCACAGAAAAGTGCGTCAAATTACCCCTGAAATTAATGTAACAAATTCCTTCCATAGTGATGCTTTAAGCTATAAGCAAGCATTTGATTACATGATATGTATCAAAATTAATGTAAAACTGGGGAAAATCATGGAAAAATCAAAATATATTTATGGCAATTGGAAAATGAATGGCCTTTTGGGTCATGTTGAACTTGCCAAAGCTGTTGAAGCCGGCACCATAGAAATTGGAGCACAAAATGTTGAAGTCGGCATTTGCCCGCCTTTTACATTACTTAAAACCATTAAAGATGGAATCAATTCGATCGTTGTTGGTGCGCAAGATTGCCACTTTACTGAAAGTGGCGCACATACCGGCGATATATCTGCCATAATGTTAAAAGAAATTGGTGTTGGCGCAGTAATATTAGGACACTCAGAAAGAAGAACAAACCATTTTGAAACGTCTGATTTGGTTGCTAAAAAAGCAATATTCGCACAACAATCTGGATTAAAAACCATTGTTTGCGTTGGTGAGTCTCTTCAAGAACGTGAAGCAGGGAACGCAGAAACCGTTGTACTTAAACAAATTATAGAATCAGCACTTCCTGAACTTGAAGCCGCAAAACTTATCATCGCATATGAACCAGTTTGGGCAATTGGAACCGGCAAAGTTGCAAGTAACGATGATATTCGTGAAATGCACCTAAGCATTCGAAATAAATTAATAGAAATTTTTGGTGATTCTGGAAAAGATATTCCAATTCAATATGGTGGCAGCGTTAACGCCAAAAACGCATCAGAGATACTTGCAATTGAAAATGTCAATGGCGCATTGGTAGGTGGTGCAAGTTTGAAGGCGCCAGACTTTTTGGAAATAATAAAAGCCGCTGCAACCTTATAAATAAGTGCATATCAGCTTAACACAATATTTAAAAATCCCTGCAACAATGTCTTTTTTGAAGTATCATTATGCTTATGAGGCATTGTTCAGGGGCTTGCATTGCAACAACTAGATTTAGGTGAAGCATTAGTAGTTATTTATGACCCGATGCGGGGCAATATGCTAACTACGCGCTCGATACTTCATGGAATGGGGTTTCGTAATATCGAAGGTTATACCTCATTTGAAAACCTTGTCAGGCGACTAAAAAATAATGATACGGCAATACTTTTTATTGAAGGCTCGGATAATACTGACCAAGTAGTCGAGTTATTGCAATCAATTCGTATGGGATCAACAAAATGTAACCCGTTCTTGCCAATTGTTGCTACCTTATGGGTTGGTAATAGTGATATTGTTGCCAATTTATTAAATGCGGGCTGTGACGACGTTCTATTACGTCCGTTTTCCGTTTCAAAAACTCAAGAAAGAGTTCGCGCAATTATCGAAAACCGCAAGCGTTTTGTTGTTACATCTGATTATGTAGGCCCCGATAGAGGTAAACCAAAAACGGGCCGTTATAGTGTTGAAGCATTTGAAGTCCCCAACCCATTGAAAATTGTGGTTTATGGCGGATCATCAGATCCTGTTAAGCAATTAGAAGAATTAGAAAACGCAAAAAAACGTGTGAATAAAGAACGTCTTGCGAAACTTGCGCGTCGTATTGCAATTGCGGCCGAAGTAACACTGCAATCTTACAAAGATTTCAATAAAAACAATGGGTTTGTATTAGATTTGCTTGAAACAACCTATGAATTGGTTCGCACTGCAAAACGAATGGATAATGAAGAAATTAACGATATGGCCGTTGTCCTTGAAAATATTGCTAGCAAAACTGCAAGCGGAACAAATACTGTTGAAAACGCCAATCTTACTCGGCAACTCGCACTTGCAATATTTGTTGCTTATGCTTCCGATGACGGCGAAATTTTCAAAAAAGATCTTGAGGCAACGCTATCATCAGTTAGAAATCGCTTGAACAAAGCACGCGATCGTGATGATAAAATCAAAAACCTTGTGGTAAACCCAGAAAATCTAAATTTCAGCAATAACAATGACGATGATGATGCTATGAAATATCTTTCAAGCTAAATTATCCATTTTTGCCTGATTACCAACAGTTTAAACAGTTACAAACCTTGAATTTTTTTAAACAAAGTGCAAATAGCCTGTTTAATATTTAATATAAAGCGTGGAAATAATGTTAGAAGCACTATTGGCAGTCCATATCATAATCTGTATCGCACTTGTTGGCGCAATTCTTTTGCAACGTTCAGAAGGTGGCGGCGCTTTGGGAATTGGTGGCGGACCGTCTGGACTTATGTCTAGCCGTAGTGCGGCAAACTTTATGACACGCACAACAGCTGTTTTAGCGACCATTTTCTTTTTGACATCTATTTCTTTGGTTGTTGCTTCTGGTGGCGCTAAAAAGACTGCTACATCAGTTATGGGTCAGGGTAGGGATGCAAACGGTCTTCCTACCAAATCAATTGAATTTGGTAACTCAACAACAAATGCTGTTAACAGTGTGGCCAACACAACTGGTACAAATATTCCGCAGTCTCAAGCAGCACCTGCAACTGCGCCACAAAATAGTGTTGGTTCTGAATTTAATACTTCAACTCTTCCGGCTGCTGCGCAAAACAACAAAAATACTGACAAAAACAGTAAATAAAGTTTTGTAATTTTCATGAATCTTAGGTAAGAAGGTCTCCCATGACCCGTTATGTATTTATTACTGGGGGCGTGGTGTCCTCCCTTGGCAAAGGTATTGCTTCTGCGGCTTTGGGTGCGCTTTTACAGGCGCGCGGCTATAAAGTTCGCCTCCGTAAACTTGATCCCTATCTAAATGTTGACCCTGGAACGATGTCGCCATATCAACATGGTGAAGTATTTGTTACCGATGATGGTGCTGAAACCGACCTTGATTTAGGTCATTATGAGCGTTTCACAGGCGTAAGTGCCCACCAAGGTGACAATGTTACCGCAGGACGTATTTATCAAGAAATTCTATCAAAAGAGCGTCGTGGTGGTTATCTTGGTGCAACAATCCAAGTAATTCCACATGTTACAAACGCAATCAAAGAATTTATTCTTGGCGATGCTGATGGTGCTGATTTTGTATTATGCGAAATCGGCGGAACAGTTGGTGACATTGAAGGTCTTCCATTCTTTGAAGCCATCCGCCAATTGGGACAAGAATTAGACCCACTACAAGCGATTTACGTGCATCTTACTTTGATGCCATATATATCTACTGCTGGGGAAATGAAAACCAAGCCGACCCAACACTCGGTAAAAGAGTTACGATCAATTGGTATTCAACCAAATATCCTTATTTGCCGTTGCGATAGGGAAATTCCAGAAGAAGAACGTCGCAAAATTGCACTTTTTTGTAATGTTCGCCCATCTGGCGTTATCGAAGCAATGGACTCAAAACATATTTATGAAGTTCCACTTGATTACCATGCAAGAGGACTTGATAAAGAAGTATTGCGCTGTTTCGGTATAAATGATGCTCCAGAGCCTAATTTAACAAAATGGCAGGATGTATCACGCCGTCTTAATAACCCTGATGGTGAGGTTACAATTGCAATTGTTGGTAAATATACGGCGATGAAAGATTCGTATAAATCACTTATTGAGGCACTTCATCATGGCGGCCTTGCCAATGATGTAAAGGTAAATCTCAATTGGATTGATGCCCGTGAATTTGATAAAGATAATGAAGCTGAAATTTCTGATGAGCTTTCTGGCGTTCATGCAATCCTTGTCCCTGGTGCATTTGGTGATTCTGGTGCCGAAGGTAAAATTAAGGCAATTAAATTTGCACGCGAACATAAAATTCCATACTTTGGCATTTGTTTTGGTATGCAAATGGCTTGTGTTGAAGCTGCAAGAAATATTGCCAAAATTAATGGCGCATCTTCTAGCGAGTTTGGTGAATGCGCCGAACCTATTGTTGGCCTAATGACCGAATGGGTAAAAGGCAACACACAGGAAGTTCGTTCGAAAGAAGGCGATATGGGCGGAACAATGCGCCTTGGCGCCTATAATGCATCATTAAAATCAGGCTCAAAAGTTGCGCAGATATATGGTTCTGATACAATTTCCGAACGCCATAGGCATCGTTATGAAGTTAATATCAACTATAAAGAACAACTTGAAAATAGCGGTCTTATATTCTCTGGCTTGTCACCTGACGGTCAATTGCCAGAAATTGTAGAGCGTGAAGATCATCCTTGGTTTATTGCTGTCCAATTCCATCCAGAGCTAAAATCACGTCCTTTTGACCCTCATCCACTGTTTAAAGACTTCGTTCGCGCAGCTTTAGTGCAGTCAAGAATGGTTTAGATATTGATTTTTCTGAAACCTCTGCTAAAGACCGCGTCTCGAATTTTTTGCAAATGAATTATTTGCCTTAATAAGAAGGATATTTCCTATGGCTGTGCCTAAACGTAAAACAAGCCCATCACGCCGTGGTATGCGCCGCGCACATGACGCTTTGGGTTCAAACTCTTTTGTTGAAGATAAAAATTCTGGCGAACTTCGCCGCCCACACCACATTGACCTAAAAACTGGTCAATACCGTGGTCGTCAAGTTTTGACTGTAAAAGAAGATTAATTTATTTTTCTTCGATGCAATTTAAAAAGCCCAAGCGATGCTTGGGCTTTTTTGCTATAATGTCTTGAGAAATTTTTCTACCGCCTCAATATCTTTGCGCTTCAGAGAAGATTTTTGCAAATCTTCTTCATCATAGCCCCAGATAGTGGCATTGTGATCTTCTTCGATGCGAATTGCCTTGAATGCGGTTTCGGCGTCCAAGGTGCTTTTAATTAGCGCCAATGCCAAAATAGCCGACCCCAATACCTGGGTCATGAATGAAAATGTAGTTAGATATAAATCATCCATATCATTTGCAATTGCGCCAACTTTTTCCAAAGTTTCTGTGGTTTGCGCGGTTTCAAGTGAATCAAGCATGATTACAAATTCAAGGCCATATTCGCTTTTTACCCAATTCAAAACAGGCTGCCATAATTCATCTTGCTTTTTCACAATTGGGGCAGGGGATGAAACCATATAACAAAGCAAGTCAGTTGACGCATACTTTTGAATTTCTTCAATCATCGCACCGCGTGAATCACTTGCCTTATCAATCACGACATTCATCAGACGGGTGATTGGCATTAGATTTGGGTCAAGTTGCTTTGGCTGCCCATTCCATTCATCAGCAATGATTTGTGCGGAAGAGGCATTGGGTAACAATAGTGCCTTGCGTAATGGTGTCGTTAATTTACGACCATCAAGCAAAACGGTGAACCCACCATCAATTTGCTCAACAGTTGCTTGTTTATAAAAACGATTTTGGCTCATAACTAATTCTTGAAAGGCTCAAATGGATCTTTACATTCACGCTCATCAAAACCTAAAAGCTCAAAAGCTTTGACAAAGTGTTTTGGCAATGGCGCAATTAATCTTAATGGCTTGCCACTTGTTGGATGCGGAATAATAATACCGCGTGCATGAAGGTGTAAATTTGTTTCCGAAAGACCACCGATATCAGGACGATCGCAAACATATTTTCTATCACCCGCAATTGACGTTCCCATACCTTGTGAGTGGAAACGTAATTGGTGGGTACGCCCTGTAACCGGTTTAAACGCAACCCATGACGCACGAGTACCGGCATTTGAAATAACTTCATAATCAGTAATTGCAAATTGTGCATCACGCTCACCGTGGCGTGCCGAATGAACCATCTCCATTTCAGGGTTGTGTTTTGATCCTTGCTTTTTCAACCAGCCACGAATTTCACCACTCATTGGATGCGGGGTTCCCAATAGAATAGCCCAATAAACCTTGGTTGTTTGTCTTGACGCAAACGCCTTGGTAAGTTTGGCTATGGCATTGGGATTACGCCCGAATAACACAACGCCCGAAGTTTCTTTATCTAAACGGTGTGCAAGTTTTGGCTTGCCATATTCTTCATGCGAAAAAACCGCCATTAGCTCATCAAGGTGTCGATTGGTTTTTGACCCACCCTGAACCGCAAGACCAGGAGGCTTATTAATTGCAATGACGTCATCATCCTCATAGAGAACGATTGATTTTAATAATTCCTCATCTTCTTTGGAAATTAAATGCTTTTTCTCTTTGGCTTCACGCATAATATCGTAAATATCGCCAGGGACAGTAACATCCATACCAGCTGAAAGGCGGTCCGATGCCTTTTTTGCACGAGCTCCATCAATGCGGATTAAGCCACGGCGAATTAATTGCTCAATTCGCCCTTGAGGTAGGGATTCAAATTTGCGACGTAAGAAACGGTCCAGACGAACTTCGCCGTCTTCCGCCTTAACAGGTAGTGTAATTGGTGATGTCATAAAAAGCCCTTACAACAAAGGCTTGGAAATTGCCATGCCTATAAACACAGCCGTAAATCCCAATAATACCGATAATGCAACATATAATAAAGCTTGTGGCGCTTGACCATGTTCCATAAGTCTTAATGTCTCAAGGGAAAAGCTTGAAAATGTTGTATATCCGCCCAATATTCCAACCATAACAAAATATTGAACAAAATTATGGTGAGTTCCATCTTTGGTAAGCAAAGTAGCGGCAATACCGATAAAAAAACTGCCGGTAATATTTATTCCCATTGTACCAAAAGGAAAACCTGCGCCAAACGCGTTAAGTGCAGCACGACCAAGCAACATGCGGATAACACCGCCAATACCCGCACCAAAAAAAACATACAGAATTTCACGTGTCATTGAAATGCCCCAAGCCACTCATTCATATCATCAGGAAGCGGGCATTCAAAGCGCTTAATTCCATCACCAGTGTCAATTTCGAGTGTTTGCGCATGAAGCATTAAACGTGGAACTTTTTTACCATCTATACTTAGAAGTCCACCATATTTCATGTCGCCAAGAATTGGGTGCCCAATATATGCAAGATGAGATCGCAATTGATGCATTCTTCCAGTTTTTGGATATAATTTCACAAGGCTAATTTTGCCATTTGTTTTCAATGTTTCAAAAATGGTTTCTGCGGCTTGTGCATCTTTATCGCCTTTGTTTGCGATAACTGAAATGTCTATATTTCCAGTTTTTCCACGTTTTAGCGGGACATCAATAATGCCACTTTGTGAAGGTTGCCCAATTACTATTGCATAATATGTTTTTCTCGCTTTTTTCTGGGCAAATTGTTCTGATAAAAATGCGGCCGTAGTTCGGTTTTTAGCGGCAATTAATATGCCAGATGTTTCGCGGTCGATACGATGCACAAGTTTTGGCTTTTTACGTTGGTTAATAACCAATGCAGATAATAGGTTATCAACACATTTTTCAACACCATTACCACTTTGAACCGCTAGACCTGATGGCTTATTTAAAACAACATAATGAAGCGTTGCATCCAAAACCAATGATTTAATAAAGGCAGTATCTTCAGGTGAGATTTCGGTTGAAGCAACATTTGTTTTTACCCCATTTGTACTTTGTGGCTTTGGGCCACGAAACGGGCTTCGTTTTGGCCTTGCAAATTTATTATTGGGTCTGCTTCGTTTTGGGCTAGAGTTATTATTCACTATCAAGGCCTACATCAAAATTTGGTGCCGAATGAGTAAGGGCGCCAACTGAAATCACATCAACGCCAGTTTCGGCAATTGCCTTTACAGTATTTATATTAACGCCGCCAGATGCCTCTAAAGTAATTCTTTTACCTGCAAAATCGCGTGTAATTTTTACCGCGTCACAAAGCATTTCATTTGAGAAATTATCAAGCATTATGACATCAGGATAATGGGGTAGTGCGGCTTTTAATTGCGCAATACTATCAACCTCAATTTCAATCGGTACCAAATGACCAACATTTGATTTTGCCGCCAATAATGCATTCTCGACACCGCCACATGCTGCAACATGATTGTCTTTAATCAAAATCGCATCATCCAGACCAAAACGATGGTTTACCCCACCACCCATCTTTACCGCAAATTTTTCAAAAGCGCGTAAATTAGGCGTTGTCTTTCGTGTGTCAGTTATTTTTGCATTTGTATGCTTTACTAATTCAACATATTTCGAGGTTAATGTTGCAATGCCTGAAAGTCGTCCAACAAAATTTAGCATAACCCTCTCAGCCATTAATAGCGAACGCGCATTTCCCGAAATATTGGCAATAATTTCACCTTTTTTTACGCTATCCCCATTATGCTTAACAGCATCAAAAACGGCATTTGCATCAACCAATTTTAATGTAATAGCCGCAATATCAACGCCGGCAATTACCCCATCTTCGCGCGAACGCATCACCCATTTGGCATTTACATCAGATGGCACGCAAGAAATGGTTGTTATGTCGCCACTTCTGCCAAAATCTTCGCGTAAAGCAGCACTGATGATAGGTTCAACTATTTGGTATGGAAGGTTATTGCTCATAAGATTTTTATATTACCTTCATCTTCAACAAGCAAATAAGAATGTCGTGCATTTGTATCTAATTGTGTGAAATCACTTCTAAAATGGCTACCGCGACTTTCTTTTCGTGCAATGGCAGCTTTAACCATTAATTGCATGGTTATAAGTTCGTTTGGAATCCATTTATCAAATGTCTCCGCATAATCTGCCAATAAATGCTCTAGGCGTGTCATATCATTTTTATTTCTAACGACGCCTAAATCAGCACTCATTAGCATTCTAAACGCTTTTTGATTGGTTTTATCCATTACCTCTGGGATAATTTCAGGGGCATCAAATTTGACGTCTTCTGTCTCTTGCCCTTTTAACCTTTCTGCACACCTTCCGGCAAAAACTATGGCCTCTAATAATGAATTTGAGGCAAGCCGATTTGCACCATGAAGCCCAGTCGATGAACATTCACCAATTGCAGATAAACCTTGTAACGTGGTTTTTCCCCACATATCTGCAACAATCCCACCCATGTGATAGTGTACCGCAGGAGTAACAGGAATTGGTTGGATGCGGGGGTCGATGTTTGCATCCATACATGATGCAAAAACTGTTGGAAAATGATTGGGAAATTCATCGCCAATTGCTTTGGTTGCATCAAGAAATGCCCGTTTTCCAGAATGATTTTCGGTGAAAACTGCACGGGCAACAATATCACGTGGGGCAAGATTACCGAGTTCATGATATTTTTTCATAAATGGCACGCCAAATCGATCAACCAAATCCGCACCTTCGCCGCGTAACGCCTCTGAAGCAAGTGGGGCAGGGTCTTTGCCAATATTGATTGCGGTAGGATGAAATTGAACGAATTCTGGGTCGGCAATCATTGCCCCACATCGTGCAGCCATGCCAAGACCTTGACCGCGTGATTGCATAGGGTTGGTGGTAACGGCATATAAACCACCAATTCCACCAGTGGCTAATATAGTTTGACTTGCATTTATATGAAATACATCGCCATCACCTTTAATTATCGCACCACAAATCTGACCATTTGAATTTTGCAGAAGTGATAAGGCTGTATGATTTTCAATAATCTCAATATTTTCTGCCTTTGTTGCAAGCGCAATCAGACTTTTCATGATTTCACGCCCTGCTAGATCGCCGGCAACACGCGCAACACGTGGCAACGAGTGCGCGGCTTCTAAACTTAGCGCAAGTTCACCATTTTCTTTTTTATCGAATGGTACGCCATATTCTAAAAGGTTATAAACCCTTTGTGGCCCCTCATGTGCAACAAGGTTTGCCACAACTTCATCAACCAATCCGGCACCCGCATTAATAGTATCTTTTGCATGAAGCTCTGGGCTGTCGGCTTTTGATAATGCGGCAGCAATACCGCCCTGTGCCCATGCCGATGAAGCGGCATTACCAACTGGAGCAGGTGATAAAACCACACATTTACGTGGTGCTAGCTTAAGAGCAAGAAATAAACCTGCCAAACCTGCACCAATAATTAAAACATCGCAATTCTTTGACATTAATGCAATTTCCTATTTTGCCGGTTTCCCAATTCTTATTAAATTTCCTGATGGGTCAATTATCGCAAATTCATACATTCCCCACGGCTTCAATGACATATTATCCATACGTGGAATACCGTTGCGCGGTAAACCAATTTCTTGCCATTTATTAAAAAGCAGTTTTGCATTTTTCATACGAATGTAGCACATTGAATTATTTGTAAAAATATCAAGATTTTCATTTGACTGAAAATGAATCTCTATGTCTTCAAATGTTGCAATTAAATATTGATTATGCGGCCGTAAATCTTCAAATGCAAAACCAAGATTACGATAAAAGATTATTGTTTCATCTAAATTATGGCTTAACAAAATAGGAATTACGGCTGTATCTTTATCCATTTGAAACAACCGTAAAGTCGCCTGGAACTTTTGCCTTAGTATCAAAAACATTTGCATTGCGCGGCGGCAATTCCAACATTGCATCAACAGATTTTCTTGCTTTTTCAATAAGTTCAGGCTCTAATTTAACTTCATATTTCATATCGCGTAAACATTCATATATTTTTTTAAGCGATATAGTTTTCATGTGAGGACACAAATTACATGGGCGGATAAATTCAACATCAGGATTTTCAATCGCAACATTATCTGACATCGAACATTCAGTAATCAGAACAACTTTTTTGGGTTTATTCATTTTTACAAAATCAGCCATTGCACCGGTTGATCCTGCGAAATCACTTTCTTGAACAACATCATTTGGACATTCAGGGTGCGCAAGAACCGTAACCCCTGGATAAGCCTCTCGTAATTCTTTTACATCTTCACCGGTAAATTGCTCATGCACTTCGCACGCGCCTTTCCATGCGATAATTTTAATATCAGTTTGGGCAGCGACATTGCGTGCAAGAAATTCATCGGGAACCATAATAACACTATCAACACCCCATTGTTTGGCAATTTCCTCAACAACTTGAACGGCATTTGAAGAAGTACAACAAATCGTTGATTCTGCTTTCACATCTGCCGTCGTGTTAACATATGTAACAACAGGCAAATTTGGATATTTTTGCTTTATGAGTTTTACATCTTCACCCTTAATGGATGCCGCAAGTGAACAGCCAGCCTGCAAATCTGGAATAAGCACAGTTTTTTCAGGACATAATATTTTAGAAGTTTCTGCCATAAAGTGCACACCACATTGCACTATAACTTGTTGTGGAACTTTTTGTGCTTGCCGTGCAAGGCCTAGTGAATCACCACGAAAATCAGAAATACAATGGAATATATCAGCCGTCATATAATTATGCGCAAGAATTACCGCATCTTTTTCTTTTTTAAGGCGATTAATAGCGGCAACATACGGGGCATATGCAACCCATTCATCATATGGAATTATATGCTTCACGCCTTCATATAATTTGTCAGTCTCAGCCCTAATTTTATCATCTAATACCAACAAATCTTTATCAACAGGATTGGAAGGCTTATTAAGCTCGCATACTTCAAATTTCATTTTATAGTATTCCTTGGTTAATATGTTTATATGGGAATTCGTCACCATATTGCAAACTGTTTTGACCATTTGAAGGCAAATTGATTTATTTCTGTAACCGTGGTCGCGGCAATATGTATAAGTAATTTATATTGCAAACGCTAAATTAAACGCCCACAATTGAAATTAGTAAACCTGATGAATTATCAAGTTTGAAAGGTAACTATTGGGAGATTTATTATGTTGTTTCGTGAAATTCTTGTTCCGGTAACAATGTTATCAAATGATATGAGTTATTTTGATAAAATAAGCCGTGTCACAGCCAATCTTGATACCATCATCACGCTATATTTTTCCACCATTGCACCAGAGGAAATCTTGCACACATCGGCAATGGGATTTGTAAGTGGTATGGAAGGTGAGTTTATCGAACGTCAAAAAAACGAAGACGATAAAATTTGGAATTTCCTCAAAGAAGTTTGCACTAAATATCCAAATTTCAAAGCCGAAAGAATGGTTGGAAAGCTTAGTGATACCGTGATTGCACGGTCTGCATTGTCCGATTTAATAATGGTTGATGGGAAGCAAATGGTGCAAAATCCAGAAATTTACAAACAAGCAGAAACCACTTTTATATCATCGCGCGCACCCGTTATGATTCTTGGAAAAGATAATAACTCATCAGTTAAAAATATTGCGATTGCATGGAACGGTTCACCACAAGCAGCGCGTGCGGTCAAGGCAGCTTTGCCATTTATGCGTAAAGCTGAAAAAGTTAGCATCTTGCAGCTTATTCGCGATGGTAAAACCAATAAGTCTGGAATTTTCAACCCTGAAACTCTTTTGAACACTCTAAACCGACATGATATAAAAGCCGAAGTTATTTATGACAAACAGCGCACAAATGACGTTGCAGTTGATTTGCTAAATCTTGCGAGGAAAGCACAAGCTGATACTCTTGTTGTCGGGCTTTATAGCACTTCAAGGGCGCAAGAAGTTTTGTTCGGTGGCACTTCGAAAACTTTGCTTAAGAAGACAGACGATTTGAATATGATTCTATCACATTGATTTTATAAGTTCATTAAACCTATCAACGAATGCAATTTGTGAAGCTGTTGTTGTCATAGGGATGACGCTTATATCAAGCCCATCAGGTGGAATTATAAATAGTTCATCTGCCTCGTCTTTTGAAAAGCCAGCCAAGTGAACTGCCTCATACCAGGCACAAATTCTATCCGCTTTCTTTATAAGCTTTTTCAATGCAGGCGGTGTTTTAGGCAATAAACCAAAACGCAGGTGAATTGCGCGTTCCAACCTGTCCTCAAAAACTCGGTAATCATAGCCAAGCGCATTTTTAAACGGGCTAATCATATCGCCAATTACAAACTCTGGTGCATCATGCAAAAGTGCCATCATCTGTTCTTGGGGTGTGATGTTTGGCTTTAGAAATGTTGCAATTTCTTCGACAACGATTGAATGTTGTGCAACAGAAAACGCATAATCACCAATTGTTTGCCCATTCCACCTTGCAACCCTTGCAAGACCATGTGCGATATCTTCTATCTCAATATCCATAGGTGAGGGGTCAAGCAAATCAAGGCGTCTTCCCGACAACATCCTTTGCCATGCACGCTGTATTGTTTTATTTTTTGCTTCTTTTTTAATAGATTTTGGCAATGTGCGACCTTATGACTTTAACGTTTCTTTGAATTTGTGATACAATATCATACATAGAACTTATACATTTGGAATATATGAAACACCTTCTTTGACCAATCCAATTTGCTTCAAAGAGGTGTGTATATCTAAATTTTTATGCAGGTATTTTAACAAAGGATACGGCTATGTTATATGGTGAGTTACTCGTACCGGTTGCCGGCGGCCCAGAAGAAGCAGATGTTTTAAATCTTGTTGCCGACTTTACTAAGGACTTGGCCGTTAACGTCTCATTATTTTATTGTGCTCCTGATCCCAAAGACATGCTGATGATTTCTGCTGATGGATTTGTCGCCGGTGTTGGTGCAACACTTGTTGAAAATCTTGAAAAAACCACCGAGGAAATTTGGGAAAGAATTAAAAAAAACGCTTCAAACTTTCCTAAATTCTCACTTGAAAGAGCAACAGGAAGCATAGACATCATTCTTCCTGAGCGCGCTGTAATCTCAGATTTATTGGTGGTAAGTGGGAAATGTGCATCGGGTAAATGCATTCTTTCAAATGGTTTTGAAGAAACATTATTAGAAGCGAGAGTACCTGCACTTGTAATAAAAGAGAATGCATCAAAATCGGCCGACAATATTGCAATTGCTTGGGACGGCTCATCACAAGCCGCACGGGCCGTTAAGGCAGCGTTGCCATTCTTGAAACGTGCAAAATACGTAACAATTTTGCAAATTACCGGTGATGCCGCAGTTACAGGTTCAATTATCTACGAACCTGAAGTTTTACAAAAAGTTTTGGCAAAACATGAAATCAAAGCCGATATTTTAACACAGCCACAAAATGGCAAAGCAACCGGAGCAATTTTACTTAATTTATGTGAAAAAATTGCGGCTGATATTTTGGTTTCAGGGGCTTATGGACACTCAAGGGCACGCGAATTTGTCTTCGGCGGCACTTCGAGATCGTTATTGAAATCTGATAATGGACCTAATTTAATTATTAGCCATTAATTAATTTTAAAACCCAAAATACATATATTCATACAAAGCAAACCAGCAATAATCAAATATCCAGTAATAATATAAAGAGAAGGAAACAATATGTCTGCTTTAACAAGAGTTGTTATACATTTAGGTCGCAACCCAGATGCAGGATACCCAGAAGGTGATCGTCATCAAGGTTATATCATACATGCACCAGTAGGTGTTGATGGTAAATTAAATGCTGATCTATGGAAAGCGCACAAAGAACATTGCAAAGTTATTCGTTATAGTGCCGATGATGAAAAAGACGCCGACGGATTATTGGTTCATAAACGTGATAAATGGTTTATTGAATATGACGAAGAACGCGAAGGCCCAGACGAAGACTTACACCGCTTAGGTGAACACCGTCTTTGGGTTGGCGATTATGTAACCATTCATGAGAAAAACGGGAAAGATTTAATATATGTCGTAGCGGAAACTAATTGATTTTTGTATATTTTAATGGCATTGGGCGGTGATGAAACCATCACCGCCTTTTGATTTATCCCAATCCATAAAAGCATCTGAAATCGGCCATTTCCCAGTAATGCTTCCAGAAGTAATGTCTGCGGTTGCGCCAAAAGACGGTGATACTATAATTGACTGCACTTTTGGCGGCGGCGGTTATTCGCGCGCCTTTCTTGATGCCGCAGAGTGTAAGATTATCGGTCTTGATCGAGATATTACCGCAATTGAGCGCGCCAGAGAAAGTTTCAAGGATTATTCAAATCGCCTTGAATTAGTTCATACCGCGTTTTCAGAACTTGAAAATCTTGGTTTCAAAGATATTGATGCCATTGTTTTAGATATTGGGGTTTCCTCATTTCAGATAGATAACGCCGAAAGGGGGTTCAGTTTTCAAAAAGACGGCCCTCTTGATATGCGCATGGGAGAAGGGGTAAGTGCAGAAGAAGTACTTATGACCCATAGCGAAGTAGAATTATCCAAAATATTCTGGGATTATGGAGAAGAAAAAAATTCACGCCGCATCGCGCGTGCAATTGTTAACGATCGTGATGAAACACCCTTTAAAACAACAAAGCAGCTCGCAGATTTGTGCGAGCGTATTTATGGGCATAAAAAAGAGAAAATTCACCCAGCAACTCGGGTTTTCCAGGCCCTTCGAATTTATGTTAATGATGAGTTGTCAGAACTTGAAAAAGCACTTGACGCTTCGCTAACAATTTTAAAAGATGGTGGGCGGCTTGTTGTTGTTACTTTTCACTCTCTTGAAGACAGAATCGTTAAAAACTTTTTTGTAAAACACTCAACCACGCCATCAGTCTCAAGGTATCAACCACAGGCAAGTGAAGTTAAGCCAAAATTCATATTGCCATCAAAAAAACCACTCCTTGCAAATGACGATGAAATCGCAATAAATCCGCGTTCTCGCTCTGCAAAACTTCGGTATGGTATACGTACAAAACACTAAACTTTCACCCCCTATTAACCACAGATTAACCACAGTCGATAATAAATAATTATTGATTAATTACACAGGGGTATGTTTTGTTCTCTCAAAAGCACGTCATTATGGGCTTTGTCTTGCTGATTTGTATTGTGCCTTTGTATTGGGCAAAGACAAAAGCTGATTCCATGCGTGAAAATATGCAAAGCTTAAGCAAAGAAGTAGCAGACGAGCAGAAGAAAATTTCCGAATTGGAAGCCGAATACGCCTATCTAAACCGCTTTGATAGATTAGAGGCCGCCGCAAACAAATTAGGCCTACAGCCAATCAATGGCGCACAGATAACCAATCTCTCACAATTAGAGAAAGTTGCCCCGCTTAAAACTAATCAAACACCACCAATTACAAATAACCCGCAACCACAGCAACAGCCACAGCAGCAGGGGGCGGGATTATGATTGCACCGAACTGGCAAAAAATTCTTGATAAAATAAAGAATATCCCGAATCCTAAGCAAATCTTTATTCGTTCAAAGACAAAGTATGCAAAGATTATCAAGGATAATCATGAAAATGCTAAGCTTAACAAACAAAATTTAAAATATGAAACTGCTAATGCCGCCCCAATGGTGCGCAGTCAGTTTCTTGGCATTTTCTTCCTTGCAGGATTTGTGTTCTTATCATTTAAACTTGGTTACATTGTTTTTACGCGTGATGTCGATATTGCCCGTACCAGTGCACGCGCAGAGGCACAACAAACCTTGGAACGTGGCGACATAACAGATAGGAATGGCGTATTACTTGCAACCTCAGTAACAACTTATTCCTTGTTCGCAGATCCATCAAAAGTTTGGGATCCAGTTGAAACCGCAACCGCATTGCGAACAATTTTCCCTGATATGAGTGAAAAGGAACTAGTTGACAAGCTTGCAAGCTCTAAAAGATTTGTTTGGATAAAACGAAAGCTAACATCTGCGGAAAAACAAAAAGTTTGGGCATTGGCGCAACCAGGTCTTGAGTTTGAACCAGAAAGCCAGCGTGTTTACCCAATGGGTAGCTTGGCGGGTCATATTCTTGGCGGAACAAATAGCGATGGCAAAGGAATCACAGGCCTAGAAAAATCGCTTGAAGGCCTAATTATCTCAAAAGATAAAACTACATCCGTTAAACTATCAATCGATAGCCGTGTTCAATACGTTGTTGAAAAAGAGCTGGCCGAGGCAGCGGTAAAATATCGTGCGGTCGGCGGTACTGCCGCAATTATGGATATTAACACCGGTGAAATTATTGCGTCTGCATCATGGCCATTCATGAACCCAAATGACTATGGTGCTAATGATGCGTATAGTCGGCAAAATCGTTTAATCCAATCAGTTTATGAAATGGGTTCAACGTTTAAAACATTTACTTTCGCGGTTGCTTTAAATGATGGTAAAATCACACCAGATAGCCAATTTGACGTTTCTCACCCGTTACAAGTTGGGCGCTTCCAAATTAATGACTTCCATGGCGAAAACCGCGTAATTAGCGCGCGCGAAGTTCTTGCCCATTCATCGAATATTGGCACGGCGATGATTTCACGCCTTGTGGGTAAAAGTCGCTTGCAAGAATTCTTTGGTCAAATTGGCTTATTAGACCGAATTAGCGGTGAGTTATTAGGCGCGGCAAGACCAATTGTTCCAAAAACTTGGGAAGATGCACGCGCAATAACTGCATCATATGGACACGGGATTGCGGTTTCGCCACTTGCGGTACTTGCGGCATATGGCGCGGTCTCAAATGGCGGCATTTATATAAAACCAACTTTCCTTGCCCGTCCAAAAGGCAGTCAAATACCGGGCACACGTATAATTAGTGAAGCAACCTCAAAACAAATTATTGAATTATTACGTGATGTGGTTTCAGAAGGCACAGGCAGACAAGCAGATTCTGAATATTATAATGTTGCGGGAAAAACAGGAACCGCAATCAAAGTTGGTAAAAACGGCTATGACCACAATAGAAACGTTTCATCATTTGCCGGCATATTTCCTGCTGCGCAGCCTCGTTATGCGATTCTTTTCCTTTTAGACGAGCCTAAATTTGAAGGAGGCGGCGCAATGACTGCGGGCCTTGCAACTGCACCATCCGTTGCAAAGATTGTATCACGTGTTGGCCCAATGCTTGATATTACTCCGTTACAAAAAGTCGATGATACCAATGTTGCAAATACAACTGCAACAAACAACGGACAAAATGGTTCGCAGGCTGTCCAAATCAAAAATAAAGTTTTAAAGACAGAAAAACTTCGCGCTGCTATTGGCGCACGTTAATTTTATATATTTTAACTGGTAGGCGTTTATGGCTGAACAAATAAAGTTCAAATTGGGTGAACTTATATCCGGCGTTAGCACGGAATTTTCTGATATTATTATCACAGGCATACAAGCAGATAGCAGGAAAGTAACAAAAGGGGATTTATTTTTTGCCCTTTCTGGAAGCCTTGCAAATGGTGCAGACTATGCCAAATCTGCAGAAGAAAAAGGGGCATTGGCTGTTATATCAGAAACAGCTATTGATGGGCTTTCAATACCTGTGATTATTGTTGGTGATGCGCGTGGCGAATTATCCAATGCAGCAAAATCATTTTATCCTGAAATGCCAAAAAATATCGTGGCAATTACTGGAACCAATGGCAAGAGTTCAACGGTTGATTTCTTGCGCCAAATTTGGGCGTATTGCGGCAAAAATTCTGCCAGTCTTGGCACATTAGGCGCCATAACGCCAAAAGGCGTGGTTAATCTTGGTTTCACAACCCCTGACCCAATTTCACTTCATCGTAATTTACAAGTTTTGGCTGAAGATGGTGTTGATTATCTTGCCATGGAAGCATCATCGCATGCACTTCACCAAAAACGTATGCATGGGGTTACTTTAAAGGCGGCTGGTTTTTCAAACCTTACCCAAGATCACCTTGATTACCATAAAACAATGGATGAATATGCCGCTGCCAAAGCAATATTATTCACGGACTTCCTAAAAGAAGGTCAACCCGCGGTAATTAATGCCGACGCCGAATATGCGCCATATTTTGAGAATGTTGCAAAAGAACATAATCTTGATTTAAAACTTGTCGGTTGGCGTGGAACTTATCTAAAAATTCAAGAACTTTGGCCAAAACCTTCTTCGCAACGTATTGATTATATCCACGCTGGTAAAAATTATGTTGTAGAGCTGCCACTCATCGGGGAGTTTCAGGCATTAAATGCCACAATGGCAGCCGGATTGGCACTTTCCCTTGGCGATGAGCCAGAAGCGGTTTTTGCAGCTATGCGCAAGCTAAAACCTGTTAAGGGTCGCATGGAGCATGTTGGCGAAACTAAAGACAATGCGCATGTTTTTGTTGATTATGCCCATACCCCAGATGGCCTTGATGTTTTGTTGCGTGCGGTTCGCCCACATGCACCGGGTCGTATTATTGTTGTATTTGGTTGTGGTGGCGATCGTGATAAAACCAAACGCCCTAAAATGGGTGCAATTGCGGCAAAATATGGCGATGTTGTTATAGTAACTGATGATAATCCACGTACTGAGGATGCTAATCAAATCCGCAAGGAAATCATGATTGCAACACCTGATGCTTACGAAATAGGCGATAGAAAAGAAGCAATTATTTTTGCCCTAAAAATGTCAAAAAATGGTGATGCTGTCATAGTTGCTGGCAAAGGCCATGAAACAGGTCAGATAGTTGGTGATAAAGTTTTGCCATTTTCTGATCAAGAAACCATTATTGATTATCTTTTAGAAAATGGGGGCAAAATTGTCTAATCAAGATAGCACGATATTATGGACATCTGAAGAAATTGCCAACGCTGTCAAAGGACAATGTGGTGCAGATTTCAACATTACAGGTGTTCAAATCGATTCACGTGCTATTGAACCAGGCGATTTATTCATTGCAATTAAAGCCGAACGCGATGGACATGACTTTGCTAAAAGTGCTTTAAACCATGGCGCAGGTGGCGTTCTTATTTCAGATAATGAGGTTATTGGGTCATCACAAAACTATGTGTTATGTGACGATACAATGCTCGCACTTGAAAGCCTTGGCGCAGCCGCAAGAAGGCGTGCATTAATCACAAAAAGAATTGCGATTACAGGCTCGGTTGGTAAAACCACCGTAAAAGAGCTTACTTCTGCCGCCCTTTCTGCAAGTGGAAAAACCCATAAATCAGTTAAGTCTTATAATAATCATTGGGGGGTACCATTAACCCTTTCTCGTATGCCAATAAATACAAGATACGGGGTTTTTGAAATTGGTATGAACCATACAGGTGAGATTGCATTATTATCACCGCAAGTAAAACCGCACATCGCGGCAATTACAACAGTTGCGCCAGTTCATATTGAACATTTTGGAACAATTGAAGCCATTGCAGACGCAAAAGCGGAAATATTCCTTGGCATTGAAAACGGTGGATATGCTCTTATTCCCAACGAAAACCCAATGTCAAAGCGGTTAAAACAACGTGCCTCTGATATTGATAATTTGAATATTGTTACTTTTGGCATGAAGCAAAATGCCGACGCAAAAATCACTCGTTTAATTGATAATGGCGATTATCGTATTATTCATGCAGACATTATGGGAAAAAATATTGAATGGCGGGTTTCTGAACCAGGTGACCATTGGATACATAACGGCTTATGCGCAATTACGCTTGTTCACCTTGCCGGTGGTGATTTAGAAGCTGCGGCAAGTGTATTATCTAATTTTGGCGCATTAGAGGGTCGTGGTGCGGTAAAAACAATCACTACAAAAGATGGCGTAGAGTTTTCCCTTGTTGATGAGGCATATAACGCCAATCCAACATCTGTTGCTGCGGCATTAAGAACGCTTGCTAATAGGCACGGCAGAAGGAAAATTGCTGTTCTTGGCGATATGCTTGAGCTAGGTGATAAGGAAAATGAATACCATGCCGAGCTGATTGATGCGGTATTAAAGTCAAATGTTGATTTGGTTTTTCTTGCTGGAAGTAGAATGAAATATTTATGGGACTTATTACCTGCAAATAAAAGGGGTAATTTCGCATATAATTCTAAAGAATTACTTCCACGAGTATTGGAATCTGTTCAAAGCGGTGACTGTATCATGGTAAAAGGTTCAAATGGTTCGCATATGAATGTCATTGTTGCAGGGCTTGCCAATCTAAAGAACGACAGCCTTAAGAATTAATAATTATCGGGGAATCTGCTGCGAAGTCAGATAAAGCAAAATAATGTTATATGAATTATTTCACCAACATTTTAATTTATTAAATTATATTACATTCAGAACCGGCCTAGCGTTGGCAACCGCCGTTACTATCTTACTTGTATTTGGGCAGCCAGTAATTGATTGGATGCGTGTAAAACAAGGTCGTGGGCAACCCATCAGAAAACTTGGCCCTGAGACCCATCTTGCAAAGCAAGGCACGCCAACAATGGGAGGCGCAATGATACTTGCCGCTGTAACCATTGGGACATTGTTGTGGGCCGATTTAAAAAACCAATATGTATGGATTGTTATGTTTGTAATGATTGGTTTTGGTTTAATTGGCTTTATTGATGATTATCGCAAGGTTAAAAAGCAAAAAGAAGATGGCTTGTCTTCGAAAGCTCGCTTAATTGGTGAATTCATAATTGCCTTAATTGCATGTTATTTTATTGCAAAATATCAAAATGCTGGGCATGGCACACCACCTGATATTGGTAATTCAATTGCGGTTCCATTCTTTAAAAACGTTTTGTTCAACCTTGGTTGGTTTACATTAGTTTTTGGAATGATTGTTATCGTTGGTTTTGGTAACGCAGTTAACTTTACTGATGGTCTTGATGGCCTTGCAATTATGCCGGTAATGATTGCATCAGCAACATTCGGTCTAATTATTTATATGGTTGGAAATTATAAATTTTCAGAATATCTGCAATTACATTATATTGAGCATTTAGGTGAAGTTACCGTTATAATGGGTGCAGTTCTTGGTGCAGGGCTTGGTTTCTTGTGGTGGAATGCACCGCCTGCACAAATTTTCATGGGTGATACCGGTTCACTATCATTGGGCGGTACTTTAGGTGTTGTTGCGGTTGCTTCAAAACATGAATTTGTATTGGCAATTGTTGGCTTTGTATTTGTTATGGAGCTTCTAAGTGTTGTTGCGCAGGTTACATCATTTAAACTAACTGGGAAAAGAGTGCTGTTAATGGCGCCACTACATCACCATTTTGAAAAATTGCACTGGAAAGAGCCGACAATTGTTATTCGCTTCTGGATTATGGCAACAATCTTTGCTTTAATCGGTTTAGCAACCTTGAAGTTGAGGTAATATGTTCTCGGTAACCACCTATAAAAATAAAGAAGTCGCTGTTTTTGGTCTTGGTCGTTCGGGCCTAACCGCTGCAGAGGCACTCCATGCAGGTGGTGCAAAGGTTTATCTATGGGATGATAATGAAAAGGCTCGTGATAAATCTATCAATCTAGGATTTGACATTAAAAAATTTGATGAGTTAGACGCAAACAATATTTCTGCACTTGTTATGTCACCTGGTGTTCCGATTTATGGTCCAAAAATAAATTGGGCTGCCGCGTGGGCGCATGAAAATGACATTCCAATCATTGGTGATATTGAATTATTTGCCCGCGAAATAAATTCAACGCCGGAAAATATTAGGCCAAAAACTATTGGTATTACTGGTACCAATGGAAAATCAACAACAACTGCACTTATCGCCCATATTCTACAAAATGCAGGACGTGATGTCAGAATGGGCGGGAATATTGGGACAGGTGTCCTTAGCCTTGCACCACCAAAGGCAGGCGCGATTTATGTAATTGAACTTTCGTCATATCAGCTTGATTTAACTAAATCATTGCATCTTGATGTGGCAATTCAAATAAATGTTTCAGAAGATCATATTGAACGCCACGGCACAATGGAAAGATACGTTGCTGCTAAACGTAATATTTTTGCCAACCAAAATTCAGAAGATTATGCAATCATCGGTGTCGATGATGACTTTGGTGAAGAATTGGCAACATTGCTTATGGCAAAAGGAAGCCGAAGAGTTATTCCAATTTCATCGGGTCAATTTGTTACTTGCGGCATAAGCTCGATTAATCAATTCCTATGGGATAATTCATCTGGGCGTGCCAATAAAATTGCTGACCTTCATAATGCGCTTGCGCTTCCTGGTAATCATAATGGTCAAAATGCTGCTGCTGCATTTGCTGCATGTCGTGCAATTGGTTTAAGTGATGAAACAATTGTTGAAGGTATTATGAATTTTGGCGGTCTTAAACACCGCCTTCAAAAAATTGGTACAATTGGCAAAATTCAGTTTTACAATGATTCCAAAGCAACAAATGCCGATGCCAGCGCCCAAGCCTTAAATTCATTCCCGCGCTTACGTTGGATTGCAGGAGGGCAGGCAAAAAGTGATGGTATTGATCCTTTGTCACGTTTTTTTCCAAAAATTGCAAAAAGCTATTTATTCGGGGCTGCGGCAGAACGTTTTTCAAATAATTTAAAAAACTTTCCTCATGAAGTTTTTGAAACTTTGGCTCAGGCAACACAAAAAGCATATCAAGATGCAATAGAAACTGGCGATGAAGAACTTATAGTTCTTTCACCCGCTTGCGCTTCGTTTGATCAATATTCAGATTTTGAAGCGCGTGGGGATGATTTTATCAATGTTGTTAATGATATAATCGCCAAAAACCAAAAATAATAATAATTCAGTAACCATGTTACGGCATATATAATTCATTAAATATGGATTTAATATGCAAGCTATTTATTCGTTTCAAAATAATATCAAAAAAATTGGCTGGCTTAATGTTTGGTGGCAAAATATTGATAGAGTGACCCTAGGATTAGTGGCAACACTAATGACAATTGGCCTTATTTTATCATTTGGCTCTTCACCGGCTGCCGCAGCAAGGCTTGATTATGATAATCCATTCTTTTTTGTTTATAGGCAGGCATTTTTTGTCGCCATCTCATTTTCAATATTAATAAGCATTTCGTTCTTATCAATTGATAATGTTAGAAGATTTTCATTATTACTTTACGTAATTTCAATTGTTCTATTGATTACCATTCTTGGAATTGGGCACACCGCAAAAGGTGCACAGCGTTGGCTGCGCTTTGGTGGCTTTTCATTACAGCCATCAGAAATCATCAAACCTGCAGCTATTATTTTGGTTTCATGGGTCCTTACTAGGCGCGTTTATGACAAAGGCTTTCATGCAGAATTTGTTGGTTTAGCAATTGTTGCGTTCCCAATTATGATTTTCTTGATGCAGCCTGATGTTGGACAAACATTTTTATTATCAATATCTTATTTGGCAATATTTTGGGTTGCCGGAATAAGCAGGAAATGGTTATTGGGACTTTTTGGAACCAGTATTGTCGGTGTAATATTACTATTTTTGTTTAAACCGCACTTTGTGGATCGTATAGATAAATTTATAAATCCTGAAAATAACGATAATTACCAAGTTGATAGAGGGCTTGATGCAATTGCTTCTGGCGAAATTTTTGGCCGTGGTGCAGGCGAGGGGATTATAAAACACATATTACCAGACGTTCATACCGACTTTATATTCTCTTTGGCGGTTGAAGAATGGGGAATGATTGGGGCATTTTTCTTAATGTCACTTTTTGCGATTTTAATTATTCGTGGAATTCACGTTGCAAGTAAGATTTCAGACCCGTTCGCACAAACATCGGGAATTGGTCTTTATCTTTTATTTGGATTTCAAGTGGCAATTAATCTTGCGGTTAATTTGAATTTGATTCCCGCAAAAGGCATGACATTACCCTTCATTTCATATGGTGGTTCGTCTTTAATTGGCTCTGCAATAACGCTTGGATTAGCACTCGCGATAACCCGAAAACGACCTTATGAGGCAGTATTAAGGAAATAATCCGTTTATTTCAATTTAATCACACCTCTTTATGCAAAACTTTTCGACTTTTGAAAAAAATACTTATATTTAATCTTCATGAGTGAAATAAAACAAACAATATTGATTGCAGCAGGTGGCACAGGTGGCCATATGTTTCCCGCTAAGGCGTTTGCTGATGAAATGGTTGCCCGTGGCTTTGATGTAATCCTTGTAACCGATCCACGTGGTAGAAGATATACAGAAGGTTTTCCATCAATAGATAACCTAATATTATCGGTGACAAATGCTGATGAAGGTGGCTTAAAAGGTAAAATTAATGCCGGTTTGAACCTTTTGAAATCAATCTCGCAAACCAAACCTTTCTTGAAAAAACATAGCCCTGTGGCGGTTGTTGGCTTTGGCGGATATCCAACTTTCCCAGTTTTATATAATGCAAAATGCCCGGTAATAATCCATGAACAAAATGCTGTTTTGGGTCGCGTTAATCGCTTTTTCCAAAAAAAGGCAGTCAAAATTTGCTCGGGCTTTGAGACGCTAAATTTCCTAGAGTATAAAGAAAAGCATGTTGTATGCGGCAACCCTGTTCGCAAAGAATTAATTGAAGCTGGCAAGGCACCATTCCCTGAAATTAAACCAAACGGCACTTTGCGTATTCTTGTGACCGGTGGCTCGCAAGGCGCAAGAGTTTTGGGGCAAGCAGTTCCTGATGCAATCGCGGAATTACCTGAAAACCTTCGGCAAAGACTTTTTGTTTCGCACCAAGTTCGCGAAGAACAATGTGACACAGCACGTGAAACATATGGTGATGCAGGTGTTCAAGCAGAAGTATGGCCATTCTTTAAAGACATGGCAACACGATTAAAAGATGCCCATTTGGTAATTGGTCGCTCTGGTGCGTCAACTGTTTCAGAAACTGCTGTTGTTGGTCGCTCGGCAATTTTTATACCTTTACCAAGTGCAACCAATGACCACCAAACATATAATGCAGAATCAATGGTGAAAAGTGGTGGTGCAGACCTAATTAAAGAAAACGAATTATCGGTAAAACGCCTTTCGCAATTGCTTGAAATGCGTCTTATGAACGAAGAAAAATTAAAAGAACGCGGTGCGGCAATTAAAAATGCTGCACGTCCTGATGCCGCACAAAGATTGGCAGATGTAGTGATAGGTGAAATAAATGCGTAAACCGGTTATCCCTCTTGATGTTGGTATTATTCACATTGTTGGCATTGGTGGCATTGGTATGTCGGGCATTGCAGAAGTATTGGCACATTGGGGTTATCAAGTGCAGGGGTCTGACGCAAAAGATGGCGCAAACCTTACTAGACTTCGCAAAGATGGCATAAAAGTCTTTGTTGGACATGATGGTAAGAACGTTGAAGGGGTAAGCATGGTTCTTATCTCATCAGCCGTTAAAGCAGATAATCTAGAGGTTATGGCGGCACGTTCTGCAGGAATACCTATTGTGCGCCGCTCAGAAATGCTTGCTGAATTAATGCGCCTTGGTTGGACTATTGCAGTCGGCGGTACGCATGGCAAAACCACAACCACGTCAATGGTTGCAACTTTGCTCGATGCGGCAGGCAAAGATCCAACCGTTATTAATGGCGGTATCATTAATGCCTATGGCACAAATGCCCGCGTTGGAACCGGCGATTGGATGGTCGTTGAGGCTGATGAATCAGATGGTACCTTCACAAAACTCCGTCCAAATGTTGCGATTGTAACTAATATGGATCCAGAACATTTGGATTTTTATGGTACAAAAGAAAATATGGAAAAGGCTTTTGAGGCTTTTGTTGAATCAGTACCTTTTTATGGTTTTTCAGTGCTTTGCATCGACCACCCTGGGGTTCAAGGCTTGGTTGCAAAAGTCACTGATCGCAAAGTATTCACCTATGGCTTTAGCCCACAAGCAGATGTGCAAGCAATTAATATTAGTGCCGAAGCGGATGGTTCACATTTTGACGTAATTTTCAAAGCAAAATATGGCAAAGTAGAGAAGGTAATTCAAAACCTTCACTTACCAATGGCTGGAATGCACAATGTATTAAACTCACTTGCAGCAATTACTGTTGCAACTGAGCTTGGAGCAGACGCTGCGCAGATTCAAAATGGCTTGTCAAAATTCATGGGGGTTAAACGCCGTTTTAGCCTTGCTGGTGAATTTAATGGCGTTAAAATCATTGATGATTATGGACACCACCCAGTAGAAATCAAGGCGGTTTTATCTGCCGCAAGGCAGGTTGCAAAAAACCGCGTAATTGCTGTTGTGCAGCCACACAGATATACGCGCCTAAGAGATTTGTTTGAAGATTTCTGCCGTTGTTTAAACGATGCGGATGTTGTTGCAATTGCCGATGTTTATAGCGCAGGCGAACAGCCAATTGAAGGTATCAATGCCGATACTTTTGTGCAAGGCATTAAAGACCACGGGCATAAAAATGCATCAAAACTTGCATCACCAGACGACTTGCCACAATTCTTTTTGGATAATGCAAAAGAAGGTGATCTATTTGTATGCCTTGGTGCAGGCGATATCACAAATTGGGCAAATGGTTTAGAGGCAAAACTAAAGGGTTGATAACTTATTGACGTGATTGGTTTTATCAATTAGCCTTGCTTCATGAAAAAAATCATCCCCCTTTTATTAGTTTTGCCATTAATGGCATTTGATGCACCAAAAAACTCTGTGGCATGGGACATTGTTGAAGGTTTAACTACTGAAGTCGGTCCACGACTTCCGGGTTCAGACGATGAGGCGAGGGCGCGTGACTGGGCGGTAATAAAGCTAAAATCACTTGGTTTTAAAAACGTCCATATTGAAACCTATGACATGCCAGCATGGGTAAGAGGGGAAGAAACCGCCGAAGTTGTTTCACCATTTAAACAAAAACTAATTCTTACTGCCCTTGGCAATAGTGCCGCAACAACGAAAGATGGCTTAAGTGCCACGGTTATTGGATTTAATTCTCTTGAAGAATTAAAAGCCGCGCCAGATGCTATGGTAAAGGGCAAAATTGTTTTTGTCTCACATAAAATGACTGCCACACAAGATGGCTCTGGTTATGGTGCATATGGTCCTGCACGTTTCATTGGGCCAAATATTGCTGCAAAAAAAGGTGCTGTCGGATATTTATTGCGTTCATTGGGAACTAATAATCACCGTGTCGCACATACTGGTGTAACCCGTTTTGAAGATGGTGTTTCGCCAATTCCTTCGGCTGCTTTAACTGTACCCGATGCTGAGAACCTTGAAAGAATGCTGGCGCGTGCGAAAACACCTGTCATAATCCATATGACACTTACGCCAAAACAAACTGGTGTTCATCAATCTGGAAACGTTGTTGCCGATGTTCCGGGTTCTGATGCAGATGCTGGAATGATTCTAATAGGTGGTCACCTTGATTCATGGGATCTTGGCACAGTCGCAATTGATGATGCCTCAGGCCTCGCAATTACCACTGCCGCTGCAAAGCGTATTTTGGACGGTAAGCAGACGAAACGCACAATTCGTGTCGTTTGGTGGGGCTCTGAAGAAGTTGGTGGTTTTGGTTCTGATGCATATTATAAGGCACACAAAGATGACAAAGTAGTCGCGGTTGCGGAATCAGATTCTGGCGCAGACAAAGTATGGGCATTTTCATATAAATTGCCGGAAAAATCAAAAGCAATTGGCGATAAATTAGTAAAAGATTTCAATGAGGTCGGCATAATATATCAGACAGATAATGCACATGGCGGGGCAGACATCGAACATTTTGTTGAAAGTGGGGTTGCTGTTTTTGATTTAAAACAAGACGCAACTCATTACTTCGATTTACATCATACTCCCGATGATACATTGGATAAAATCGATCCTTCTGCACTTAATCAAAATGTTGATGCGTGGGAAATACTGCTTAAAAACCTTTCATCAACAACAGAAGACATTGGTTTAATACCGCCAAAAAAATAATTATTTGGGACATTGGTAATGAGAAATATTTCGCTTGATATTTTTCGCGGTCTTATCATTTTTTTGATGATAATTGTAAATTCCCAAGGCGCAGGTTCTGATCCATACCCAATTCTTGACCATGCGGAATGGTTTGGTTTCACCTTGGCTGATTTTGTGTTCCCAAGTTTTTTATTCATTATGGGATGCTCATTGGCATACTCAAAGGCGTCTGATCTCGAGTGGGGTGAATACCTTTCCAAAATTGCGAAAAGAACCCTAATACTATTTGCAATCGGAATATTTTTAAACTGGTTTCCGTTCTTTTTATACAATAAACAAGGTTTATTTGAATGGAAATATTTTGAAAACCTGCGTTTCATGGGGGTGTTTCAAAGGCTTGCTCTTTGTTATTTACTGGCGGCAATAATAGTAAAAGCAGCACCCAAAAATTCAATTATCATCGCCCTTTTTATGCTTTTAGGATATTGGGTGGCAATGTTGGTATTGGTTCCAATTGGCGCACCATTTACGCGTGATGGTAATTTAGGAACAGTAATTGATAATTTTATGATACCAAAATCACATTTATATCGTGGCGATAATGGCTTTGAACCAGAAGGTTTATTGGGTACAATTCCAGCAAGCGTTAACATGATTTCAGGCTTTATATGTGCAAGATTTGTTCGCAATAACGGCTTTACCATAGAAACATTGCGTAAGTTTGTATTTATGGGATTCGGTTTATTGGTTTTGGCTTCATTATGGTCGGCTAAATACCCGATTTCTAAAAAACTTTGGACTTCATCATACGTAGTTCTAACAATTGGTCTTGATTTATTTCTGCTCGCAGCACTCGCATATATTTATGAGGTTAAAAAAATAAAATTTGCCTCAGAGTTTTTTCAAATCTTTGGACGGAATCCGCTTGCAATCTATGTGTTTTCGCTATTATTTTTGAAAATACTTTTAGTTTGGCGGTTTGAACCAACTGTTTCACTTCATAAATTCCTTGGAGAACAAGTATTCCAAAAAATTTGGATGGGGTCAGGTGGAAGCTTGCTATTTGCGCTATGCTTTACATTAATTTGCTTTCTTTTCGCACTTTGGCTAGATAGAAAGAAAATCATAATAAAAATCTGACTTTCAAAGGTAATAGATGAACGCAATCCCCCCAATTCAGCTTGCAGTTGTTCAAGTAACTCCATTCCAACAAAATTGTAGCATTATTTGGGATAATTACACCAAAGATGCCGTAATAGTTGACCCGGGTGGCGATGTCGAAAACATACTAAAAGTTCTAAAAGATAATTCCGTAAATCCAAAAGAAATATGGATTACCCATGGCCACCTTGACCATGCAGGCGGCGCTATGGAACTTGCGCGCACACTTGGCATCAAAATTATTGGTCCACATATCGACGATAAATTTTGGCTTGACCAAATCGTTTCATCATGGGCACGCTATGGCTATAATATTGGCGAAGATTGCACACCAGATGTTTGGTTAAATGACGGTGACAAGGTAAGTGTCGGGCAATTTGAATTTGATGTTGTTCATTGCCCTGGCCATACCCCTGGTCATGTTGCCTTTATCAATAAAGAATTAGGTTTGGCATTTGTTGGCGATTTATTGTTTGCGGGGTCTATTGGACGCACCGATTTCCCAAAAGGAAATCATGCCGATTTATTAAAATCAATCACCACCAAATTATGGCCATATGGCAACGAGATACAATTTGTTCCAGGTCATGGCCCTATGTCAACATTCGGCAATGAACGGGCAAACAACCCGTTTGTATCCGATGAAGTTATGAAACGACAGGCATAATATGAGTATCGTAAAAATTGAACAAATAGGCTCTCAAGGTGATGGTATTGCAAATCTTGATGGGCAAAATATCTATGTTCCTTATACTATTGATGGCGAAACTGTTGAGGTTGATATTGCCAACAACCGTGGACAAGCAGTTGAAATAATTGAAAAATCATCTGAACGCGTTGAGCCAGTTTGTGAGTATTTTGGGAAATGTGGTGGCTGTACGCTACAACATATGAGTGATGACAAAGTTGCAAGTTTTAAGACAAAATTGATCGAAGACGCAATTTCAATTTCTCCATCTGAATTTATAAATGCCTATGAAAGTGGGCGTAGGCGTGTAAAATTCAATATTGAAAAAAATAAAAACGAAATCACGCTTGGCTTTATGGCGGCAAAATCACATGACATTGTCGACGTTGAAACTTGTCCGATACTTTGTAACGATTTACAAAATTTCATTCCTAAATTGCGCGAACTTTGCCGAACGCTTTTAAAACCTGATGAGAAGGTTACTGCTAACCTGACGGCTTGTGATAATGGAATAGATATCGATATAGCAGGCATTAAACCACTTAACAAAAAAAGCCGTGGTGAATTGGAATCGCTTGCAATTGCTGCCCAAAAGTCTGGCCTAACGAGGCTTACACTTAATGGTGAGCTTGCATTTCAAACCATGTCACCAATTATAAAATTTGCCAATGTTCCAGTTGAAATTCCACCAAATTGCTTCTTACAAGCTACAAAAACTTGTGAAGACGCAATTAAAGAACAATTACTTATTTGGGCAAAAGGCGCAAAACGAATTATTGATTTATTCAGTGGTGCGGGAACATTTTCTTTGCCACTAAAACAAATTGGTGAAGTAAAGGCATATGAACTTAATACGCCCGCAGTTTTCGCATTAAACAAGGCCTCAAAGGCTGCGGCTGGTGGCCACAAATTGGAGGCATTTACCCGTGATTTATTCCGCCTTCCAGTTTCACCACTTGAATTAAAGAATATTGATTTGGCTGTGCTTGACCCAGCTAGGGCAGGCGCTAATTACCAAGTAAAACAATTAGTTAAATCAAAAATCAATAAAATAATATATATCTCTTGTGAACCTGCATCATTTGCCGAAGATTTAAAAGTATTGGTTGAAGGTGGCTTCAAACTAAAGGAATTAAAAGCTTTTGATCAATTTCGTTATAGCACCCATGTTGAGATTATGGGGCTATTCATAAGATGATAAGAAATAATTTCTGGCGCGAAACTTCTATTCAAGAATGGAATGATGAGGAGTGGGAAAGCCTTTGCGATAATTGTGGTAAGTGTTGCCTGATACGTCTCGAGGATGAGGATAATGGGGACATTTATAATACCGATGTCCATTGCAAATTATTTGATAATAAAAGCTGCCGCTGCTCTGATTACGATAATAGGGTTAAATATGTTCCAGATTGTGTGAAGCTTGATAAAGAAAATGTTTTCAATCTTTCATGGCTACCGCAAACTTGTGCTTACCGCCTTATTGCCGAAGGCAAACCATTGTTTGATTGGCATTATCTTATAGCTGGAAATCACGATTTAATGCACGATAATGGTTATAGCGTTAAAGAGAAGACCGTAAATGAAACCCGCGTTAAAACCAAATATCTGATAAAACATATCAAACACTGGAAAGGCGAAGAAAGATGAAAGCACCATCTTTTGACGATATTTTAGAAGCACAAACACGTATAAATGAAATTATAAACCAGACGCCGTTTCTATATTCGCCGGTTTTAAATGACATTATGGGCGCGAATATTTTTATCAAAGCAGAAAGTTTGCAACCACGTGGTGCTTTCAAAATTCGTGGTGCGGCTAATGCAATATTCAAACGCAAAAACGAAGCCTTACTAAATGGTGTTATTGCTTATTCAAGCGGGAACCATGCCCAAGGTGTTGCACTTGCTTGTAAGTATATCGGTGCAAAAGCAACAATAATCGTCCCAAAAGATGTGCCTTTGGCAAAGTTAAAACCAGCACAAGACGACGGGGCGGAAATTATTTTCTACGACAGAAAAACCGAAAGCCGTGAAGAAATTGGTGCAAATCTGCAAAAGCAAACCGGCGCTATATTGGTTCCGCCATACGATCATCCTGATGTTATAGCGGGGCAAGGGACAATTGGGCTTGAAATAGCAAACTTTGCTACAAATAATGACATAAAGTTTGATTATGTTGTTACACCTGCATCGGGTGGTGGCTTAGCTAGTGGTATTGGGATTGCGCTAAAAGAACTTAGTCCTAATACAAAAATAATAATTTCTGAACCCGAAGGTTATGACGATATGGCATTGTCTTTAGATGCGGGTGAACGAAAACGAATAAAAGATATTAACTACCCATCACTTCTTGATGCATTACAAGCACCAATTCCCGGCGAGATAACGTTCGAGATTTTAAAAGAGATTGGTGCGCGTGCATTCCCAATCTCAGATAATGAGGCATTACGTGCGGTTAAATTTGCTTTTGAAAACTTCCATCTGGTGCTTGAGCCATCAGGTGCTTCATCACTTGCATTAGTCATGGAAAATAAAATTCCAGCCAAAAACAACAATATATGCATCATTGCTTCAGGCGGAAATATTGATATTCAGGTTTTACAAAAAGCTCTTATGCTTTCTTGATGAATTCTGTACGCAGCACCAAACCTTTTACTTTTTCGTGATTACATTCAATTTCGTCTTCGTTATAAGTAAGACGGATATTTTTAATCACGGTGCCGCGTTTAAGAGTTACACCACCTGAACCTTTTACTTTAAGATCTTTGATAAGTGTTACGTTATCGCCGTCTTTAAGTTGGTTTCCATTTGCATCTTTTACTACTAATTCTTCGTCTGACATATTGCCCCCTATGGTTTAATGAACCCTGTCTGGCTCATTTTTAGTAATTTTAAACGTTATGAATAATGAAATTGCAACCAAAAATCCTGCAAAGAAGAATGCAGCACCAGGAAGAATAAAAATCGCATTCGGTGAAATGAAGTAAGCGAAAATTTGGCTAAAGATAAAAGGTCCAAAAACACCAACCAATGCAGTTAATGAAGACAAAGAACCTTGAAGCCTTCCTTGTTCATGCGGATCAATCTTACTGGTTACAAATGCCTGTAATGCGGCATTATTAAGCCCCCAAAAAGCACCAATCGGAATAGAAATATAAAGCCATAAAGGTGAGGGGGCAATGCCATAAATAAAAAATGAAATCACGCCAGCGCTTAAGCCAAGAAACATTGCCTTTTTTTCGCCCATTGCCTTGATAATTCTTTTTATAAGCCCGCCTTGCACAATCATGGTTGCAACGCCTGTTGCTGCCAAAAACGCACCTGTATTTTGCGTATGCCAACCAAAGCGATAATCAGCATAAAGCACAAATGTTGACATGAACACGACTTGCGCCAAATCATTGAACATTTTTGCAAGTACAAAACCTTCGATTTTTTTGTTTTCTTTAAAGAATGCAAAGGTTGCAATTGGGTTTGCATTTTTCCAATGGAAATCACGTCTTTTATCAAGCGCAAGGGATTCTTTGACAAATAGCAAGCAGAATAAACCATTCACGGTCGCGATAAACGCAGATATCCAAAATGGTAGGCGTAAATCATGCTCACCCAATATGCCCCCCATTGCAGGGCCAATAATAAAACCTAGCCCAAAGGCAACACCCAAAATACCAAACTTAACACTTCTTTTTGAAGGCTCAGTTGTATCAGCAATATAAGCGTAAGCCGTTGAAACGGATGATGACATTACACCAGCCAAAAGTCGTGAAAGAAATAATATAATAAGGTTAGGCGATAAGGCACCAATTACCAATGCAATTGCCTGTCCAAAATTGGAGGCGAGAAATATTGGTTTGCGGCCGAACCTGTCTGATAATGCACCAATAACTGGCATAGACAAAAACATACCAATTGCCGCACCAGTTGCATAAATACCAGTGACACGGGCAGCATTTTCAATATCGCCGCCGGCAAATTCTTTAACAATTTTTGGCAATACAGGTATAATCACCCCAATTGCCAACATATCCAAGGCAACTGTTAGAAAAACAAATAAAAAACCGCCGATTTTTGCTTTAGATTGGTTTTGAACGTCCATTTGTGCGCTATTGCTCAATAATGCTTTAAAAGCAAGAGAATAAGTAAGTTATTAAATTTATTTCATAAGGACATATGTACCCGGCGCATCACAGATAATTTCAAGTCCACCATCGCCTGGTTTTCTTGGCTTTACCTTCTTGCCAGAATGCGTACCCAACCACCTTTTCCAATCATTCCACCACGAACCTTTGTGTTCGGTAAGAGAGTTGAACCAATCATCAACATTATTTGGAATAACCGCACCGTCTTTAGGAAGCCAATGTTGGTATTTATTGGCATCTGGATGATTTACCACACCAGCAATATGACCTGAACCAGCCAAAATCATGCGAACTTCGCCGCCAAATAATTTGGCCCCGCGGAATATTGAACGATAGGGGGCGATATGATCTTCTTTTGACGCCTGCATATAAACTGGAAAATTAACATCTTTTAGGTCAAGTTTTTTTCCGTGAATTAACAATCTACCTTCGGCAAAATCATTATTGCGATAGAATTTATCAAGATAGAAAAGATGCAATGCTTTTGGCATTCTAGTCTGATCAGAATTCCAATACAAAAGGTCAAAAGGTTTTGGAGTTTTGCCCATTAAATAATTATTTATTACAAAGGACCATATCAAATCGTTCGAACGCAAATAATTAAATGTATCTGTCATAACCTTGGCATCAAGGACGCCACCGCCATATTCAATCTCATCGGCAATAAATTTATACGCCGCATCATCGGTAAATATTTTCAAATCGCCAGATTCAATGAAATCTTGTTGTGAGGCAAAAAAGGTAACACTATTTATTCTATCATCGCCAACTTGCGCCATATAAGCAGCGGCTGTGGCCAACAATGTCCCACCAATACAATAGCCAACGCAATTGATTTTCTTTGATTTTGTTGCAGACTGAACAGCGTTAATTGCCTCTAAAACTCCGTGATCAACATATTCCTCAAAGCCAAACTCAGCTAGTTCAGCAGTAGGATTAACCCATGAAACCACAAAAACAGTAAATCCTTGCGCAACCAGCCACTTAATCATTGAATTATCTTCACGCAAATCAAGAACGTAATATTTATTTATCCAGGGCGGAAAAAATAATAATGGGATTTCAAAAATTTTTTCTGTGGTTGGGCTATATTGAATTAATTCGAAAACCTTACCACGATAAACGACTTTACCGGGGGTAATTGCAATATTTTTACCAAGTTGAAATGCATCCAAATCAGTTTGGCTTAGCGATAATTGCCCGTTACCACGTTGAAAATCGGCAAGCATATTAGTCATGCCGCGGACCACACTTTCGCCTTGCGATAAATACATTTCTTTTAATGCAACCGGATTGGTCAAAAGGAAGTTTGCGGGCGAAAATGCATTTGCCATTTGCTGGGTGAAGAAACTGGCTTTACGTTTAGTCAAATCGTCAACATCATCAACGCTATTAACAAGATCAAGCAGCCAATTTGAAGTATGTAAATACGTCCTGCGCAGCATATCAAACATTATATTTGATTGCCATTCCGGACTATTAAACCTTTTATCCTCAACTGGATTGTCATTAAAGCCGTTTTTGACCATATCAGCCCAAATTTCGGCATAGCCGTTCCATAATTTTTGTTGGGCATCGAGAATTTGTTCAGGTTTTGATGCAATTTTACTAGTTACCTCAGCGGTATATGGCGCAAGACCCAATGGATCCATTTTTGGATGTTTTTCAAAATAATCCTTGGTCATTCCGGCAATTGATGAACCAATTTTGCTTCCAGTAACTGCGGCAAAGCGCAAGTTTTCTGATAGTTTTTCAATATCTTCAAGTGTCTGTTTGGCAATTAAAGTATGCAAATTTTCTTTTGATGCGGTTTCATTCTGACTATTAGTGTCTGCTTTTTTATTTGCACCAGCAGATGACTTTCGCCCAGCCTTGTCATTTTTAATGACCATTTTCCCGCTCCCCAAATTCATTAGTAACTTACAAATTTGTTACAAATGAATATTTTTTGCTTTTTATTTCATTTAGTATCTTGCATAATTACGCCAATAAGAACAATAGACATTGTTTAGTATTTTTGTCTATTTAATTTTTGTGGAATTTTCTGCAAAACTATCTATAAAAAGAATATGCAAGCAATGGAAAAGCCAAGAAATAAATTCCGGAAACCTATTTTGAATATGGTGATATTACCGGCTGCACTTATGGTGCTTTGCTCTTGTGCTATTGTTGATAATTCGCCGGTTTCAAACCTTGATAAAAACATTGAAGCGGCTGTGCAAAATGCAAAAGACAAAGGCTATCCTGACCTTACCAAAATTCCACCAGTACCAACAAATTTAAAAACAGAAAAACAATGGTCTGAGCTATCTTCAACAATGGATAAGAAATTGTTGATTGTTACAAATAATCCTAATTCTGATGATGGACACCCTAACACGCCTGATGAAAGCTGGGGTATGTCAAAACTTGATCAGATGAATAACAACCCGAAAACAAGCCCTGCACCACAGGAAGATGTTAACGCATGGGCGGCCCGTCTGCGGGCAATGACAAATTCACCTACTAAATAATCATGAATCTTTAAATTAATCATATTCGAAAGGATACACGCAAAATGCGTGAGGAATTTTATAAAATTAAACGTCTTCCACCTTATGTTTTTGAAGAAGTAAACAAAGTTAAAGCTAAACTTCGTAATGAAGGGGTTGATATTATTGACTTTGGTATGGGAAATCCGGATCTACCGGTTCCACAACATATCATTGATAAATTATGTGAAAATGCAAACAAGCCAAGAACCAATCGTTATTCGGCATCAAAAGGTATTCCAGGGCTTCGTAAAGCAATTGCTGGTTATTATGACCGTCGTTTTGGCGTCAAATTGAATCCAGATACACAAGTTGTATCGACACTAGGTTCAAAAGAGGGCTTCGCAAACCTTGCACAAGCAATTTGTGCCCCCGGTGATGTTGTAATTGCACCAAACCCATCTTACCCAATTCATGCATTTGGCTTTATTATGGCTGGTGGCGTCATTCGCCATATCGAAGCACATACTCCAGAACAATATCTTGCTGGCATTGAACGTGCTGTACGCCATAGCGTACCGCCGCCAATTGCCATGATTTTATGCTATCCATCAAACCCAACTGCACAAGTTGTTGATTTGGATTTCTATAAAGAAGCGCTTCGTATTGGCAAGAAACATGATTTAATAATCATTTCTGACATGGCTTATTCTGAAATTTATTTTGACGAAAACAAGCCAACCCCTTCAATTCTTCAAGTTGAAGGGGCGATGGATAATACGGTTGAAATCACCACGCTCTCTAAAACTTACTCAATGGCGGGCTTCCGTGTTGGTTTTGCTTTGGGAAATGAAAAGATTTTGGCGGCTTTGGCACGCGTAAAATCATACCTTGATTATGGTGCATATACGCCAATTCAGGTGGCGGCAACGGCGGCACTTAATGGGCCACAAGAGTGCGTTACCGAAATGCGCAATATTTATAAAAAACGCCGTGATGTTTTGATTGAATCTTTTGCTAACGCAGGATGGGATATTGAAAAACCAGAGGCATCAATGTTTGCATGGACAAAAATCCCAGAAAAATACCGCGCTATGCGTTCTGTTGAATTTTCTAAATTATTGTTGGAAAAAGCGGCGATTGCAGTTGCCCCAGGCGCAGGTTTCGGCGAATATGGCGATGAATATGTGCGTATTGCATTAGTTGAAAATGAGCAGCGGATAAGACAAGCCGCACGTTCTATAAAAAAATTATTTAGTGAATAGGTTAATCATGAAACCGTTGAAGATAGGTGTAGTTGGTTTGGGAACCGTTGGTGCAGGTTTGCTTGAGATAGCATTCGGAAACGGCCCTTTGTCAAAAGCTGTTGAAATTGTTGGTGTAAGTGCGCGCAATAAAAGCCGTAAGCGCCCAGTTGATATTTCCAATATTCCTTGGTTTGATGACCCAGTTGAGCTTGCTAAACTAAGTGACTTGGATGTTTTGGTTGAACTTATGGGGGGCGCAGATGGCCCCGCAAAAGTTGCTGTTGAAACCGCATTAAAAGCTGGCAAGCATGTGGTAACCGCAAACAAAGCGATGCTTGCCGAAAATGGTGTAGCGCTGGCAAAACTTGCTGCCGATAATAATGCGGAAATCCGTTATGAGGCTGCGGTTGCCGGTGGTATTCCAGTTGTAAAAGCACTTCGTGAAGGGTTGGCGGCCAATAAAATCAAAAAAATCATGGGTGTTATGAACGGCACTTCTAATTATATCCTAACTGAAATGGATAAAACAGGTCGTCAATTTGCGGATGTTTTAAAAGATGCGCAACGGCTTGGCCTTGCAGAAGCAGACCCCACACTTGACATCAATGGCGGTGATGCCGGTCATAAATTGGTGATTTTATCTGCCATAGCATATAGTGGTGCGCCCGATTTTAAAAATATTACTCTCGAAGGCATTGAGGAAATTGAACCAGTAGATCTTGAAAGCGCAAAATTCCTTGGATATGCGGTAAAATTGATTGCAAGTTCAATTTATGAAAATGGCGTTGTTCGCCAATCAGTTCGTCCTAGCTTAGTTGCGCATTCCAACCCAATAGCACAAGTTGACGGCGCAACCAATGCCGTTTTAATTGAGGCTGACCCTGTTGGAACTTTGACCTTTATTGGTTCTGGTGCAGGGGCGGGACCAACCGCATCTGCTGTTGCATCTGATTTGCTTGATTTATATTTTGAAGCTAAGCGTCCGGTATTTACCGGCTCTTCTGCAACAGGTGAAGAAGTAAGATTTGCAACGGATTTGGGTCTAAGCTCTAAATTTTATGTTCGTTTCAGCGTTGAAGACAAGCCGGGCGTTATTGCGAAAATTTCTGATACATTGGCTCGTCATCAAGTCTCTATCGAAAGCTTCTTGCAAAAACCGCCGCGTCCAAATGCAAGTGTTGCAATCATTTTGACTACACAAAAATGTGATGAATCAACACTACATGCCGCGCTCGATGAACTCTCTAATTTTAGTGAATTTGTCGAAAAACCATTAATTATGCCAATTTTTGAGTAATAATATGCCATATAAATTTTCTTTTGAGGTTGAATCTGGCATTATTGGCGCCGTTGAACATGCCGCGATTGCGGCATCAAATTATGTCGGTTCTGGTGATGAACTAAGTGCAGATAAAGTTGCCATTTCGGCAATGCACGAAGTTTTATCTGGCATGGCGTTTCGTGGGCAAATCGTCGTTGGCGAAGGCGATGAATTTGAAGCTGAAATGCTATATAACGGTGAGAATATTGGGGCAAATGGTGGCAAAGAATATGATGTTGCGCTTGATGCCCTAGAAGGAACCGCACTTGCCGCAAAGGCGCAACATAATGCGCTTTCGGTTATTGCTATTTCACCCAAAGGCGGTCTGTTCAAAGCGCCAGATGTTTATATGGATAAAATTGCTATTGGTCCAAATTATCCAAAAAATATCGTTGGCTTTGATAAAACGCCCCAAGAAAATGTTCTGGCAATAGCTGAACACAAAGGTGTTCACCCCAATCAGGTTGGCGTTTGCGTGCTTGACCGCCCGCGTCATGCAAATTTAATTTCTGCACTACGCGAAGTCGGTGCAAAAGTTTTCCTTATTTCCGATGGCGATGTGGCGGGCGTCTTATTCACGACCGATCCTGAAACCGATATTGACCTTTATATGGGGGTTGGCGGTGCACCAGAGGGCGTTCTGGCTGCTGCGGCACTACATTGCGTCGGCGGACAGTTTATGGGTAAGTTTCTTGTACGTAATCAGGATGATATTTTAAAAGCAAAATCTTCTGATTTGGCAGAAATCGATAAAATTTATCATACCGAAGATTTGGTAAGGGATGACGTAGTATTTGCCGCGTGCGGTGTTACACACGGGCTTTTGCTAAATGGTATTCGTCACGTTGGTGGCGCTATTGTAACAAAAACTCTTAGTCTTAATTCAGAACGTAAAATCACGCGTATCGTAAAAAGCCTGCGCTATCCAAAATAAGAGGTAAATTTGGCAAAAGAATTTCCATTAAGCGCAAAGAATCGAAAATGGATTATCTCTGAGCCAGATGAGGCGCTATTTAGTGATTTAATGCGTACTGGTCTTAACGCACTTGAGGCACGCATTGTGGCACAGCGCGGTATTACGCCTGCGCAAGTTCCCAATTTGCTTGAACCACGTGTAAAAACGCAACTTCCGGATCCTTTAGTTCTAAAGAATATGGATATTGCAGTTATGGCAATCACAAGCGCCATAAAAGCAAAGAAGCGAATTACAATTTTCGCCGATTACGATGTTGATGGTGCAACATCGGCGGCAATTATCAGCGCGTGGTTCGATGCAATTAGCTATTCAACCAATATATTCATTCCCGATCGCATCAAGGATGGCTATGGACCAAGCCCACAATTAATGCGTTCCATTAAGGAAACAGGAACCGAATTATTATTGACGCTCGATTGTGGTGCTGCGGCACATGATGCACTCAAAGAGGCACAAGCAATTGGGCTTGATGTTGTGGTTTTTGACCACCACCTTATGCTTGGCGAAGCACCACCAGCAATCGCGATTGTAAACCCAAACCAAGAGGGTGATAATTCTGGGCTTGGCAATCTTACTGCTGCGGGGGTCTGCTTTATGGCGGTTATTGCCCTTAATCGCGCGTGGAAAGAGGATGGGGGACAAAGCAACTTTGCAGCATTAGAACTACTAGATTTGGTGGCATTGGGAACAATTTGTGATGTTGCACCTTTAACCGATTTGAATCGTGTATTTGTTGCACAGGGTCAAAAAATCCTTGGGCAAAAGCGCCGAATTGGACTAAAAATTTTATCAGATGTTGCGGGACTAAAAAAATCTGGAAATGTCTATGCAGCTGCTTGGGTCTTAGGGCCACGCCTTAATGCCGGCGGTCGTATTGGTGATTCTACGCTTGCGGTTTCACTTCTCAATGCAACCGATGAAAACAAAGCCAAAAGAATCGCCCAAGAACTTGATTTATTAAACTCCGAGCGAAGAGCCATTGAACAGGCAATTATTGATGAAGCCGTACAAATGGTTGAAAAGTCAAACAGCCTGCAAAATGCCCCAATAATTGTGGTCGGCAAAGAAGGATGGCACCCTGGTATAATTGGTATTGTCGCGGGGAGATTAAAAGAACGCTTTAATAAGCCTGTGATAATTCTTGGCACTGCTAATGAAGGCGATATAATATTAAAAGGTTCTGGGCGCTCGGTTTCTGGCATTAATCTTGGTGGAATCATCAAGGCCGCGGTTGATGACGGCATCTTGATTTCAGGTGGTGGGCATAAAATGGCGGCTGGCCTTGCTATTGAAGGCCACAAAATCCAAATCTTGCAAGAATATTTAGAGAATAGAATCAGTGATTTTTCAAATATTGATGAAATGGATAAAAACCATCGCATTGATGCGTTAATCGCAACCGATTCTATAAATATGGATACCATAAATGCTCTTGAACGCCTTGCACCTTTTGGGCAGGGATGGGAAGAACCCATTTTTTGTGTGCCAAATGCAAAAATTACATCTAGTCAGTTGATGAATGGCGGTCATTTGCGTGTATTTTTTACAGATGGCGCAGGTAAGGTGCAAAAGTCCGTATGTTTCGGTGCGCATGGCACATTATTGGGCGATATTATTGAACAGCAACGCAATTGCAGCCTAATCATAAAGGTAAAAAAAGACGAATGGAGGGGGCAAAATTCAGTTGATACTGAAATAATTGATGCAATAAGTGGATTTGTTGCAGATTAAGTGCTTGCGCTTTTAAAATCTGTTGTTTATAGAGCGCACCTCGACACGCGAGACACCTCGCAAAATTGATGCGGTCCCTTCGTCTATCGGTTAGGACATCTGATTTTCAATCAGGAAAGACGGGTTCGACTCCCGTAGGGACTGCCACTTCACTCTCATATAATTTGCAATTTATATAAAACAGATAAGCATCTGTTTCTTGCATATTTTTAATCATATTTTGGTTTGAAATATCATAACATGCCCGCTATTAGTGGGTTATGAAAAAAATTCTGCCTCTTTTTATCCTTCCGCTAGTATTTCAATCTTCTCAAGCACTTGCATGGGGCGATGACGGTCACAAAATCGTTGCCACTATAGCGTGGAACTTTATGACGCCGGCGGCAAAGGCACAGGCAAAAGCAATACTTGAGAATAACAAGGATACTCTAACAGATAATAATTTCGTTGATATCGCACCATGGGCGGACAAGTATCGTGATGCTGGTCGTCCTGATGGCGCGGCATATAAAGGCACACGTGAATGGCATTTTATTGATACACCACTTGCCACCACAGAAACGGATGAAGCCATTCTTGATGCCGAGGCAAAGATATGCCCATACGCCCCTAAATTAGATGGTGTAGCAAGCGTTGGCGCACCAGCAAATGATTGTGTTGTGAATAAAATTGAACAATTCACTAATGAACTAAAAAATCCAGATACAACAAAAGAAGAAAAAGTATTTGCGCTTAAATTTATAGTCCATTTTGTTGGCGATATGCACCAACCATTCCATGCTGTTGACGACAACGATCATGGCGGTAATTGTGTATGGGTTAAATCCGACCATTCATCATTCCCAACTACACTTCATTCTTATTGGGACGGACAATTGGTCAGGAACCTTGAAAACACTCTACGCCCCGAAGATTACGGCTATATTCTTGCAAAACGTACAGAACATACAAATTACGCTGAATGGGTAAAAGGCTATACCAGAGATTGGGCCGCAGAAAGTTTCAAATTGGCAAAAGATGTTGGCTACAAACTTAATGTAGATAAACTTCCAACTTGTGCCACTGAAAATAAAAATACGCCTATTGAACTTGCCAAAGATTATGACAAGGCAGCAGACCCGGTTGCCGAACAACAACTACAAAAAGCCGGCGTTAGACTTGCAGCAATTCTTAACAGTGCTTTGAAATAATTATGCTTTGTAAAAGCATAATAAAAGATCGATTGTATCTTTTATGTGATTGTCAATTTCACTATCGCTTGGATTTAAATCAACTTGCAGCATAAGTTTTTCGTGAAATGGATAAACCAAAAGTGCCGTAAGCTGCCTTGCCAATACTTCTGTATCACACTGCTTTAGAACGCCTTTTTTGACTTGGTTATCAAAATAGCCTGTAAGCAATAGGCGTGTATTGCGCGGGCCTTCATTATAAAAGAAATTTGCAACGTCTTTTGGTGTCGTCGGCGAATAGATCATGCGTTTTGCGGCGATGATTTCTTTTCTTATCAAAAAGCGCAGCAAAGTTGAAGAAAAATCAAACAGACTTTCTTCAATCGGTTTATCGGAATCTTTGAGGGAATTACAAATATTTAGCTTATGCTCATCCGCAAATTTTTCAGTCGCACATACAAATATTTCTTCTTTTGAACGGAAATAGTTATATATAGTTGCCTTAGAGCCACCGACTTTTGCCGTGATATCGGAAATAGAAGTATTATCGAAGCCATGTTTGGCAAATATCTTTGCCGCAACCTCAAGAATTTTTTGTTTTCTTTCCTCACTTTTAATGCGCAATTCGCAGCTCCTGATTAAAATGTACCAATTGGTTTAGTTATGCTTGACAAACTTGTTTGATATAAATATAGATAAACCAAACGGTACAGTTTAGATATAGAAAAATACTCCATATGTCAATGGCACAAAATTTTTACAATAAAGACAACAACATGAGAATGGCATTAAAATATATTCTGCTTCCAATTATATCATTGGGGGTGGTTTCTTGCGCATCAGTTCCAAAAACAAAAATCACAAGATCGCCAATTGATTCCTCCCAAATGGCGATTAATACAAAAAATGCACAGATTGCGGCATCGTGGCCAAAGGAATATTGGTGGTCAAAATATCCCGACCAACAATTACAGAGTTTAATTTATCGCGCACTTGCTAAATCACCATCTTTGGAAGTTGCTGAAGCGCGGATTGAACAAGCATTACAATACGCCAAGGCGGTTGACGCAATTGCGGGATTAAATGGCTCTGCGGACGGCACAGCATTTTTTCAAAAACAATCGTACAATTATATCATGGGCGACTTTGCACCACGTGGTTTCAAAGACTATGGGCAGATGACCGTTGGTATTAAAAAAGATCTCGATTTGTGGGGAAAAAACAAGGCAATGTTTAATTCTGCCGTGTTGCAACTTGATGCGGCTGGCGCAGAAAAAGAATATGCAAAGGTAAACCTTGCAAGTGCAATTTTGGCTGAATATGCAAAATTACAAAACCTATACAATCAAAGAGATTTGGCTGAGCAATTATTGGCTACCACCAGTGAATATTCATCATTGATGGAATTAAGATATAAAAATGGCTTGGATAACAAAGGGACTGCGGCGCAAGCCGATGCCAATATCCATGCTATTAAATTGCAAATAAACAAATTAGATGAAAATATCGCTCTTGAAAAAAGTGCGATTGCGGCACTAGTTGGGGTAGGGCAGCAGGTAGCAAGTGAAATTAAACGCCCATCAATAACACCAATGTTCGGTTATAAAATACCTGCTAACCTTACGCTTGACATTATTGGCCATCGTGCAGATATCGTTGCGGCAAGGCTTGATGTTGAGGCAAAGGCCGAAAATATCAAAACCCAAAAGGCGCAATATTATCCAAACATTTCACTTAGTGGCAGTGTGGGCCTACAATCATTTAGCCTAAGCAAGTTATTTGATAATGGTTCATTGATTGGACAGGTTGGCCCGGCAATAAGCTTACCTCTATTTGCGCAGGCCGCACTCGATTCACAATATTATGGTGCACAAGCAGATTATAATCTTTCAGTAGCAAATTATAATCAAAAAGTTCTTGATGCCATGGGTGAGGTGGACAGGGTTGCCGTAAACTTTGCAGCACTCGATACCCAAATCAACAATTCAAAAGCGCAAATCGCAAGCCTTAATACGGCTTATGAAGTTGCGCAAAAACGCTATAAAGGCGGAATTGGCACTAAATTAGAGGTTCTGAACCTTAAAACCCAAATCATTAATAATACCATTAATTTGAACAATCTTATGGATGCTAACCTAAATCTTGAAATCGCATTGATTAAAGCTTTGGGCGGCGGTTATCAATATACTTCACAATGAGAATAAAAATATGAGCGAACAACAAAACAACCCAAATCCAAATAATGCAGAAATTGCAGAAGAAGAAAAACCAAACACAAAGGCGAGGGCAAAAGGATTTGCGATTCTTGCCTTGATAGTTGGCGCCGGCATAATCGGCTTTATTAGCTATGAAAAATTATTCGGTTCTCGCTATGTTGAGACTGATAATGCTTATGCCGCTGCGGAAACGGCACAAATAACGCCTGTGATTAACGGCACCATTGAACAATTGTTGGTAAAAGATACCCAATATGTAAATAAAGGTGACCTAATCGCTACACTTGGTTCATCGGACCAAATGCTTGCACTTCGTGAAGCACAAGCACAATTTGGCATGGCGGTTCGTAAAATCACGGGTGCAATGGCATCTGATAAACAGTTCGGCGCACAAATTCTTGCAAGAGATGCAGACATTAGAACTAGCTCTGCACGTCTTGAACAAGCCAATAACGACTTCGAAAAAGCAAAAATTGAATATCAAAGACGTCAAAACCTTGTTGGTTCTGGTGCGGTTTCTGGTGATGAGCTTACAAATGCCAAAGCGGCATATGATAACGCCCTTGCCAACCTTAACCTTGCCAAAGCACAAATTGAACAAGCAAAAGCAAATAAGGTTGCCGCAGAAGGTTCAAGAATTTCAAATGCCGCAAGCTTTGCCAACGCCGGTGTTGATGATAACCCTGAAGTAATGCTTGCGAAAACTAGGGTTGAACAAGCAGAAAAAGATTTGCACGATACAGAAATTCGTGCACCAATTTCAGGTGTTGTTGCCAAACGTTCTGTTCAAATCGGTCAAAAAGTACAAGCAGGAATGGCTTTGATGGAAATTGTACCGGTAGATACAATTCACATTGACGCAAACTTTAAAGAAAGCCAGCTTAAGAACGTTAAAATTGGCCAGAACGTTGAAGTTACATCGGATCTTTATGGCGATAAAGTTAAATACCATGGCAAAGTAACAGGTATAGCAGGTGGAACCGGGGCAGCATTTTCAGTTATCCCACCACAAAACGCTAGTGGTAACTGGATTAAAGTTGTGCAACGCCTCCCAGTTCGCATTGATATAAATCCAGAAGATCTAAAAGCGCACCCGTTGAAAATAGGTCTTTCGATGGATGTTAAAATCGATACAAAAACAAATGACAAATCCAGCAAATAACTGCATCTAAGGCAGAAATAATGGGCACAGAATATTTAGAGAATGGACAAAAAAAGCTAAGCGGCGGCATGCTTTGGCTAGTAGCGGTGCTTTTATCAATCGGAAACTTTGTAGCCGTTCTTGATATGACAATTACCAACGTTGCCGTTCCAACAATTGCCGGCAGCCTTGGTATAACCACCTCACAAGGTACATGGATTATCACATCCTATGCAGTAGCAGAGGCGATTTCCGTTCCTTTGACAGGTTGGCTTGCAATGCGTTTTGGCTCAGTAAGGGTATTTACCTTTGCGATGCTGGCATTTGGTCTAACCAGCTTGTTTTGCGGTCTTTCAACTTCGTTTGAAATGCTACTTTTGGGGCGTATTTTACAAGGTCTAAGCGGCGGGCCAATGATGCCGCTTGCGCAAACTTTGCTTATGCGTATCTTCCCTCGGGAAAAAGTTGGTGCAGCAATGGGACTATGGGCAATGACAACCGTTACAGCACCGGTTGCAGGTCCAATTCTTGGCGGATGGTTGTGCGATAACTTCCATTGGTCTTATGCGTTTCTTATTAACGTACCAATTGCGTTGATTTGTGCGCCAATCATTTTTAATTTAATTAAGCGTTATGAAATGCCACTGGTTAAAAAGTCGGTTGATTTTATTGGGCTTGGCTTGCTGATACTTTGGGTTGGTGCGCTTCAAATTATGCTCGATGAAGGCAAACAGCACGATTGGTTTGCATCAGATGAAATTAGAATTTTATTTGTTGTTGCAATTGTTGGCTTCTTTGCATTCTTGATATGGGAAATGACTGAACCGCATCCAATTGTTGATTTAAAAGTATTTAGACATCCCGGATATACTTCATCGGTTACAACCCTGGTGATTGCATTTGGAGCATTCTTTGGGATTAACGTATTAAATCCGCTCTGGCTTCAAGGATATATGGGCTACACATCCACATGGTCCGGCATGGCTACCGCCTGGAGTGGGGTGCTTGCAGTTGTTATGTCACCACTTGTTGGGATACATGGCAAACGTTTTGACCCGCGTTTATTAGTATTTGTTGGCGTTTGTTGGCTTGGTTTTATTGCGATTGTTCGTTCTTTTGGTGCAACAAACATGACATATTGGAACGTATCAATCCCGATTCTATTCCTTGGCCTTGGTATGCCGTTATTCTTTGTACCTTTGTCAACACTTGCCTTGAGCTCAGTAAACCCAGAGGAACGGGAATCAGCCGCAGGTTTAATGGCGTTCTTACGTACTTTGGCGGGTGCAATTGCAACCTCAGTTGTTACAACAGTGTGGGACGATTCAATTAAACGTAATTATGCGGAAATGGCAAGTAGCGTTGACCCAACAGGCGAGGTTGCAGCGGCATCACATTCTCAACTAGAGACCGCACTAAATTATAGCCAGCATCTAATGCCAGAAGCCGTAATGATTGCCACTAACCAAACATTCTTTGCGCTTGGGCTTATTACACTCTTTGCGGCATGCACGGTCTGGTTATCGCCAAAACCAAAGGGTGGCATGGGCGGTGAAATGCCGAGTGGGCACTAACATTGAACGTAAAATGATAAAATTCATTTTACGTTCAACAAAACACGTATAATATCCGATAAAATCAAACAGGATATAAAATGCAGAAACTTTTAAAAGGTAAGTTTGCCATAATCTTTATGATTATATTGGCGATTGGTGGCGCAGGGCTTAGTTATAATAAAGTTATGGCGCAATTCGCCGATACAGAAGCAGGCCCTCAAACTGGTTTAAAACGTGCACCATTAACAATAAACACCCCAAAAGGTAAAAGAACTTTTGTTGTTGAAGTCGCCGATACACCTGAATCACGCGAAATAGGTATGATGTGGCGCAGAATTGTTCTTGCTAATGAAGGAATGATTTTTGACTTCAAAACCCCTAAATATGCTTCATTTTGGATGAAAAACACTCTTGTTTACCTTGATATCATATTCATTCGTCAAGATGGAACGATTGCGAGAGTTGCCGCAAATGCCAAGCCACAGGATTTAACACCAATCGATTCAGGCGAACCGATTCTTGCAGTTCTTGAAATCAAAGGGGGCGAAGCCAAAAAACAAAATATTACGGCTGGTCAAAAAGTAGATTTTCCAATTTTTAGCAGCCAGCATCATTAGACTTACTGTAAAACAGGTGCATTTTTATGCAAACAAATTGCATTGGCTTATTGTATTGTTGGAAAAATTTATATAGAAGCCGCAAGTCCGATTTCGGGCCTCACGTCGGGGAGTAGCGCAGCTTGGTAGCGCAACTGGTTTGGGACCAGTGGGTCGCAGGTTCGAATCCTGTCTCCCCGACCATTTAAGAACAGCAGGTTTTCGAACCTGCTTTTTTTTTGCAAAACTTACCAAGCAATAAAATTGAATAACACTTAACTGCCATAAATACTAACAAATTCAACTTTACAGCTTCGAAACTGCATTTGAATATATTTTTACATAAATTAGTTTTAATAACCATTGCCTCAATCTAAAATATTTGTAATGTCATGATTAATATCATGGAGGCGATATTGAGAAATTTTTATGTTAAATTTTTTTTGGCTTTTATTTTCACTAGTTCATTTGCCACTCATGCAATCGCAGAAACGCCAAAAACATATGTCAAAATTGAAAAGCCCGCCGATGGTACGTTTGTAATTAATTCAACCGAGGCAAGCCTTAGCGAATTGACGGCAACTGGAAACTTGGACCCTAAAGTAGAATGGTCAAAAAACGCTAAACAAGCACTTACAAAAGCTGCAAATGAATATATTACAGAAAAAAAATATAAATTTATCGCACTTGATATTTCTGACACCGATGATTCTGATGCGCTTCAAATAGTAAAGCTAAATGACGCGGTTACAGATTCAATCCAACTAAATTCTTTTCCTATGGCAAAACTGCCTACTAAAACCGATTTTGATTGGACAATTGGGGAAGGTGCGCAAAAACTTGTGCCAGATGATTTAAAATCGGAAAATGGCCAAAAATATGCGTTATTCATAACTACAAAAGGTTCATATTCGTCTGGCGGTCGTAAAGCATTATTGGTTACCGCAATGTTGGTCGGTGGATCAATTCCAATGGGTGGCCAAGATGTTCGCGCATCTCTTGTAGATCTAAAAGATGGGAAAGTTGTTTGGTACAAATATGATGTTGTATCTTTTGGCACCGATATAAGAACCGAAGAAGGCGCCAAGGCAGAGATTGAAAAACTGTTCAAAGAACTTCCTTTTTAGGCGATTAGCATGAAAAATAACCATAAAAAGTTTATCGCTTATACAATCGCGACTGGTTTATTAATTAATATTCCTTGTTTTGCCTATGCCCAAGATGTTAATGCTGCCAAACAAGCTGGTGTCGATCTTTCAAAAGATCCTCCAACTCGTGCACCAGGCATTAAACCTAAAGAAAAGTCACTAGAAGAGGGCTTTTGGGTTGAATCCCACAAAGCTGAAGTTCAAGCAAAAACATCTGGTGAAAGAACACACCATAAAGAATTAGAAAGCTATACAACAGATTTGCTACAACACATGTTACCGGATTATAAATCTGACATTCGTGTTTACGTAATGGAAAGGCCATTTTTTAATGCCTCAATGGCGCCAAATGGTTATACAGAAATCTGGACTGGTTTATTATTACGTGCAGAAACCGAAGATGAAGTCGCATTTGTTCTAGGCCATGAGGCAGGGCATTATCTTCATTCACACTCAATTACTGCATATGAAAACTTAAAAGAGAAGCAGCAACTTGCACTTGCGGCATCATTAGTATTAACGGCTGCAACTATTGCCGCAGCGGGCAATGCATCAAGTATTGGTTCAGCACAAGACATTAGCAACCTTGGCCAAAGCCTTGTAAACATTGTTTATCTAGGAACAATGGCGTCATTCATGGGATATACACGTGATATGGAGGAGAGGGCAGATATATACGGCGATTATTATGCCGTTTCTTCTGGCTATAATCCAAAAGCAGGTGAAAATATTTGGAAAAATCTTTTAGATGAAACTGCAGCATCTGATTATCAAAGGGTTAGAAATCGTCCTACGAGAATAAATATTTTTGGCTCCCACCCACTTGAAAGTGAGAGAATTATAAATCTTGAAACTTATAACCAAAAATCTGGAAATATTGCAAAAGAGTATGACGATGCTAAGCAAAAATCTGCACGAATTGCATATCGCAGTAAAATAAGACCGTATATTGGTGAATGGCTAAAAGATGATTTAAGGCGGCAAGATTTTGGGCAAACTCTGTTTATCATAAATCGTATGAAAAAAGACGATCAAGATCTGGGACTTCTAAATTTTTATCAAGCAGAAGCGCTAAAACTTCAAGGAAAGAATTTGGACGCAGCTGCGGGTTCATATATCGAAGCGTCAAAATATCCGGATGCACCATTGGAAACGCAACGTCAACTTGGTGATGTTTATCGAAAGCTGGAAAAAAATTCTTTAGCAATCGAAGCATACAAGAAATATTTGAATTTAAATCCCAATGCTGAAGATAATTGGATTATTGAAGATTTAATTTCTACCTTATCAAAGAATACTAACCAAGTTCAAAATAAAGCCAGTTAAAGGGGTATATTATGGTAAAAAGTTTTCGCATTATCTCTACTTTGACAATTACAGGATTTTTATTAATTGGCTGCGGTCCAAGTGTCATACTTGCGCCAAGTGGTATTTATAAAGTTGGCGATAACAACCTAGAAGTTACACTTGATCGTGATTGGAACGATGCAACAGCAGTTTTCAACCATCAAAAATCAAAGGCAAAATTGTTAACAATTGATGGTGTCCTGCTTAATCGTCTTTATATTTCCCAAGGCTTGACCGTGAATGACCCGCTATTTGTTGGCCAAAATGGAGACACTAAGAACCATATTGCCCCTAGGCCAAACGATAACATGTCTTTAACCGAGCAAATGGATTACGTAACAAGATCCTTAGGTGAAGTTGACTTTAAGAAAGTAAATTACAAGTCACCTAAACCAGTTACAATTTCGGGGCAAAAAGGTATCCGCTTTGAACTTAATATGCGTAATAATGATGGATTGGATATAAACGGGCTGGCGCAAGCTGTAACCAAAGACAATAAAAATTATTATATTATTTATCTTGCACCCAAAGAACATTATTATAATTCAAATCTTAAGAATGCAATTGCAGTGATGGATAGCGCAAAGCTGCCTTAAATCTCTTTTGCCATACAGATTGATATTTCCGGCGAACGTAATTTGTAAACACCATAAGGTTCAATCTCATCGAAGCCATTGCGTTTATAAAAGGCAATGGCTTTCACGTTTAAACGCCTTGTAGAGAGAATAATGCGATTAAACCCAAGCAATAATGCCCGCGCCTCAAATTCCTCTAATAGGCGCGTCCCAGCGCCTTTATGGCGCGCATACATCCGCTTTAGTTCGCAGGTTTCAAAATCAACCTCGCGAAGTGCTACGCAGCCAACAGGGGTTGAATTATAATTTGCCAACAAGAATAAATTCCTTGGATTTCGATTATCGAAATCTTGGAAATTATCACTCCCACTGTCGCCGCTTATTTCTTTTAATATGGCAGACAATTCAGAAATTAATTCACGGGCTGGGGATGAGTTTATTTTCGCTTCGGTAACAATTATTTCCATAATCTCTATATAGCACAGGAAATTATATTGCCATCTGGTTTTTCTATACCTAGTTCCGCTAACTCTTTATCATCAAAAATTCGTGAGCGTGTTAAAAACCTCTTTTCACGGCCATTATCAAGCGAGAACATGCCGCCACGCCCAGGAACAACATCCAATATCAACTGTGTGTGCTTCCAAACCTCATATTGCGGACCTGAAATATAAACCGGAACCCCATCAATATCCCCTAAAAGGACATCTGAATCACCGATTCTGAAATCATTTTTCGGATAGCACATCGGGCTTGATCCATCGCAACAACCACCGGATTGATGAAATATTATTTCGGGATGGTCAATCTTGATTTCTTCAATTAATTCACGTGCGGCATCGGTTGCCAAAACCCTTTTCACGCTTTCATTTATATTTTTCATTTTTTTCTCCCTTGATACAAAAAGGGGCTGTGCCATTTTTGACCCAGCCCCTAATTTGATATTATTTTATGTTTTAAATTAGGCGGCGGCGCGGAAAATAGCCTCAATCTCAGTCAATGAAGCTGGGCGAGGGTTGGTCAAACCACAAGCGTCCTTAAGAGCATTTTCAGACAAAGTGGTCACATCTTCATCTTTCATTCCGAGTTCTGCAAGCCCCGCTGGGATGCCGATATCTTTTGAAAGTGTTTTAATTGCTGTAATACACGCCTTTGCGCCATCTTCATCAGAAAGACCAGTTACATCTACGCCCATTGCTTTCGCACAGTCTTTTAGACGCGCCGCAGAAACACTTGAGTTGAACTCTTCAACATGTGGCAATAAAACCGCATTACAAACGCCGTGTGGTAAGTCATAGAAGCCGCCCAATTGGTGCGCCATAGCATGGACATAGCCCAATGAAGCATTGTTAAATGCCATACCTGCAAGAAACTCTGCATATGCCATTGCTTCACGCGCTGTCATATCTTTACCATTTTCAACGGCCGCACGAAGGTTTCCAGAAATAAGCTCCATCGCTTTTAACGCGCATGCATCAGTAATTGGTGTAGCAGCAGTTGAAACATATGCCTCAATCGCATGTGTTAAAGCATCCATACCAGTTGCCGCAGTTAGACCTTTTGGCATTCCGACCATCAAATCAGGGTCATTTACAGATAGAATAGGGGTTGTATGGCGGTCAACAATTGCCATTTTAACATGACGTTCTTCATCAGTAATGATGCAGAAACGTGTCATTTCCGACGCTGTACCAGCAGTTGTATTAATTGCAACCAATGGCAATTGAGGTTTTGGTGATTGATCAACGCCTTCATAATCTTTGATGCTACCACCATTTGCAGCAACAAGGGCAATGCCTTTTGCGCAATCATGCGGCGAACCACCGCCCAAAGAAACTACGAAATCGCAATTATTATCTTTGAGAAGTTTAAGGCCGGCTTCAACGTTGCCAACCGTTGGATTTGGTTGCGCACCATCAAATACAACAGAATCCATGCCATTATCAGACATAGTTTTTTGAACGCCTGCAACAACACCCAATTTATTCAAAACTGCGTCGGTTACGATTAGTGCTTTTTTAAAATTATATGGCTTTATTGATGCTATTGCCTCGGCAACTGCACCCGAACCCATTATGTTAACATTTGGTATAAAGAAAGTAGCGGTCATATTTGTTTTCCTTTAGGTTTTTCAAGTTTTATATTTATCCCTGATAGAATTAGTAACCCCAGAAAATATTTTTTATGCCGTTGCCCCAGAAAGGTCCCGAAACTATTAATCTCGGGACAGTTGCTAGGGTTAAACATGGCTCTAAAATAGTATGAATGCTAATTAGAGCCGTAAATGCAAAAGCCCCTAAACTGAGATTTAGGGGCTCTTACAAATCTTAGAAAAAACCAAGTTTATTTGGATTATAGCTAACCAACAAATTCTTAGTTTGTGAGTAGTGGTCAAGCATCATTTTATGATTTTCACGACCAATACCAGATTGTTTATAACCGCCGAATGCAGCGCCAGCAGGATATGCGTGATAGCAATTTGTCCAAACACGACCCGCTTGAATTGCGCGACCAAAGCGGTAGCATGTATTTGCATCACGTGACCAAACACCGGCGCCGAGGCCATATAGCGTATCGTTTGCAATTGCCAATGCTTCGGCATCGTCTTTAAAGGTTGTAACCGACACCACAGGTCCAAAAATTTCTTCTTGGAAAATACGCATCTTGTTATGGCCTTTGAATACGGTTGGTTTAATATAATAACCACCAGATAATTCGCCACCCAAATCAGCAACTTCACCACCGATTAGGCATTCCGCACCTTCTTGCTTACCAATATCAAGATAAGAAGCAATTTTTTCTTTCTGCTCTGAAGATGCTTGAGCACCAATCATGGTTGATGGATCAAGTGGGTTACCTTGTTTAATCGCGGCAACACGTGCAAGTGCTCTTTCCATGAACTTGTCATAAATTGATTCATGAATAAGCGCGCGTGATGGGCAGGTGCAAACTTCGCCTTGGTTCAATGCAAATAGTACAAAGCCTTCAATTGCTTTATCGAAGAATGCATCGTCTGCTTCTGCAACATCGGCAAAGAAAATATTTGGCGACTTGCCACCCAATTCCAAGGTTACAGGAATTAGATTTTCAGAAGCATATTGCATAATCAAGCGACCAGTTGTGGTTTCGCCAGTAAATGCAATTTTTGCGATACGTGGTGATGATGCAAGTGGTTTACCTGCTTCAAGACCAAAACCATTCACAACGTTAATAACGCCTGGTGGCAAAATATCGGCAATAAGTTCAATAAGAACCATAATAGATGCAGGTGTCTGTTCTGCTGGTTTAAGAACTACACAGTTACCGGCTGCTAACGCTGGTGCCAATTTCCAAACCGCCATCAAAATTGGGAAGTTCCAAGGAATAATTTGGCCGACAACGCCCAATGGTTCGCGGAAGTGGTAGGCAACAGTATCATGGTCAATCTCTTCAACTGAGCCAGATTCAGCACGAATTACAGATGCGAAATAACGGAAATGGTCAATCGCAAGCGGAATATCAGCAGCCATAGTCTCACGGATTGGCTTACCATTGTCCCAAGTTTCTGCAGTGGCGATTTTTTCAAGATTTTCCGCCATTACATCGGCAATTCTGTTTAACATAAGCGAACGTTCCGCCGCAGATGTTTTACCCCATGCGTCTTTTGCCGCATGTGCCGCATCTAGTGCAGCATTAATATCATCGGCATCAGAGCGCGCACACTGACAAATTACTTTACCTGTGATTGGCGTCACATTGTCAAAATATTTGCCTGCTTTTGGTGGAACAAATTTACCGTTGATAAAGTTATCATATCTCGCCTGGAATGGCGGGGTCATATTAATTGTCATGATTATCACTCCCTTTATATTCACACTTGTATAATTTTTGTGCGAACTTGAGGATTAGAATAACCATCAGAAAATAAATTTAAAATACGGTATTGAGAATCTAAGTTTTAAATATGTCTCATTGTTGAGACAAAACCACCAAAAGCGATACAAATATTGGAATAAAAATTCGCAGCAAACCGCAAAATTACATATTTTAATTAATGCAAACCAAGCTTTTTCATTCTGCGGTAGAAGGTTGCGCGACCAATTCCAAGTGTTTTTGCCGCCTCTTTTACATTGCCTTTAGAGCGGGCAAGGGCGCGACGCATTGCCGATTTTTCTGCACTCTGTAATTCGCCATCATATTTCTCCCCGCCAAATAAATCAGATGCGGGAAGTGGGTTGGCAAGCATTTCATCAGTAAGACCAAATATTTTGCGTGCCGCACGTGTTGCGCCAATGACCAAATCATCACCATCAATCGCCAAAAGCGCCGGCGCACCCAACAAATCGTCATTTGCCTGAACGATTCGCGCATTATTATAGCTATGATGAAAATACGATGATTCAATTTTTCGCGCCGCATCAATAACAATTGATGAAAGCATTGAAACCAACATTTCATTGTGGTCTGTTCGACATGTAGAAATATCTAATGCCGCAACAAGATTACCGCGATGATCGCGTACCGGCGCATCGATACAACTCATATCAATATTTTTTGAATAGAAATGCTGATTTTTATAGATAGTTATCGGTCTTTGCTCAACAATACAGGTGCCGATTCCATTTGTGCCTTCGCTTGCCTCATTCCAATCAGCACCTGGGATAAGCCTTGCATCCTCAAAATCACGTGTATCGCCACTATGGCAACGACTTTCAAGTACAAGCCCATGTTTATTGGTTAGAGCCACACAACAACCACTTTGACCAACTGCATTAAACATAGAATCTATTATTGGTCGCGCGATCCACAAAAGTTTCTCATTGCGCGATTTTTCAATAGCAAGCTGCGAATTCCCGACAAGCGTTTGGTTGCGATAGCGCGACGGATCAAGCCCATGCGTAAGGGCAGAACGACGCCATGATGCCGCAACCTGTGACATAGCAGAGGCATTTAAATCAGTCACAGTTCTAAAAACTATGTCACTATGATTATTTGGCTTACCCAAAATTTCCTCCCTACCAAAATGTGGGAATTTTTGCATTTAGTGTATTGAAAAATGACGCAGTGTCAATTGCACCAATAACATATTGATATTATTGTAAAAAATGTATTTTTATAAAAATTAGATAAAATACAATCTATTTTTCAAAGCCCGATTTCACCTTTTTTAAGTAGCATAATAAAAAATGGGGAAAACGGTGGGTATTCAAGGTAACAAAGTTTTAAAAATAATTTTCTTGCTTTTCTCTTTGGCTGCATTTGGCACCAAACAAGCAATGGCAGGGAATTTGAATGAAGCGGGCAAATCAATTAGTTTTGTTCGCAAATCTGAAAATTCTAAACCTGTTGTTTCTTTTAACTCTGATAATGCAAACAAAGTCGTTAAATCTGAAAAGCTTTTAAAAGCTGATGCGGTTAAACCTTCTGCACCAAATCTAAAAGCAGAAAAAAAAGTCAAAAAAACTGTTGTCAGCTCTAATGAAGCTGCCGGAACCAGTGCCCAATCAATGAATTACAAAAAAGGTGATAACAAACAAATCCTTTCACCACTTGATTTGTTGAAAAAAGAAAAAGCTGCAAAAAAACAAAATGTTGCTGTTTCTGACAAAAAAATACAAGCTGCAAAACCGGTACAAAACCAAGTAGTTACCGCGAATAAAAACGCCGTTAGCCCAGCACCTGTAAAAGCACCTTTAAAAAATGTTGCAGCCCAAGATGTTTCCGCAAAACCAGCCGTAAAAATGGCAAGTGTTGAGAAAAAAGCCACTAGCTTTAGGGAAACCATGCAACCAAAAGCCAAAGAAAACGTAACTTATGTTTCTGAAGCACAAATGTTCCGCGAACTTGGAATGGACGTAATGGCCGATAATGCAAATGATGCTGGTGCATATGCATCTTCAGTTCGCCCAGCTGACGTTGCACCATATCAAAAAGTAGGATCTCCGTATCAAGTTAATGGAAAGTGGTATATTCCTTCTCATGAACCTGAATATGATGAAACTGGTGTTGCATCATGGTATGGTGAGCAGTTTAACGGCAAACAAACCGCAAATGGCGAAACTTTTGATATGAACGAAGTTACTATTGCGCATCCAACTTTGCCATTACCTTCATTAGTTGAAGTTACCAATCTTGATAATGGTCGCACTATTATCGCCCGCGCCAATGACCGTGGTCCATTTGCATCAAGTCGCATTATCGACGTTTCAAAACGTGCTGCCGAATTATTGGGCTTCAAAGACAAAGGAACTGCTAATGTTCGTGTAAGATATGTCGGTCAAGCACCCCAAATCAATGATGGCGACAATAATAAAGTTATGCTTGCCGCGAATGATGCACCAAAAGCAAAAGCGGTAGCAAAACCTGCTGTTATGGCTGATAAACCAGTTGTTAAATCACCTTCTGCACCTGCAAAAATAGATGCCCCAATTGTATTGGCACAAAATACCACCCCTAAAGCACCAGTTGCGCAAAGCGTTGCCAAAAACCTGAACTATGTACAGATTGGTGCATTCGCAAGCCGTGCAAATGCTGACAGACTTGCAAGCAGTTCAAAAGTCCAAGGCGATGTAAAAATCACTGAGGTGCAAACTGCAAATGGCGTTATGTACCGCGTATTATTGGCGCAATCAAATCAAATTCAGGCCAACAATCAACCACTAAACAAAAAACAATTCTATGCTAACGCAGACTAGAATTTGTGATTGATTGCTTGACTAAAGCACGCATTAACGCCATTGAATTGGTATGGATAACGCAGGCAAAAAGTCACTATTTATAACGCTTGAAGGCGGTGAGGGTTCAGGTAAATCTACCTTGATTAAAAGGCTTGTTGCACGCCTGACTGCCCTTGGAAACACTGTTGTAACTACGCGTGAACCAGGCGGCACGAGCGGTGCGGAGGAAATTCGTAATTTACTTGTAAAAGGTTCTGCTGAACGTTGGGATGTAACAAGTGAAATATGCCTTTTCTACGCCGCGCGTGAGGATCATTTATACCGCCTTATAAGGCCCGCACTTGAAGACGGAAAAATCGTTATTTGTGACCGTTTCTTTGATTCCACACGCGCATATCAAGGGCAATTAGGGATAAGAGAAAGCAATATCATAAAAGCTTTAGAAGAAAATATCGTTGGGCCAACCATGCCCGACATTACCTTGATATTAGATATTGATGTCGAAACCGGCTTAACCCGTGCTAATTCTCGCAATAATATTGATGGCGATGATAAAGAGGGGCGCTTTGAAGCCAAAAAAATTGAATTCCATCAAAAATTACGTGATGCCTATCTTGAAATCGCACGTAATGAGCCTGAACGCTGTAAAGTAATTGATGCAACCAAAACCCCAGACGAAATTGAAGAAATTGCAATGGATTTGATTGCACAAAAGTTTTCTATAAGCCTAAAAGAGGCATAAGATGGGAATTGATGCAATTGATGGTTTGCCCCATCCCCGCGAAACCATGAATTTCTTTGGTAATGAAGCAGCAGAGCTTGCACTTTATAATGCTTTACAATCAGCAAAAATGCATCACGCATGGATTTTCACAGGTCCCAAGGGGGTAGGGAAGGCAACTTTGGCATATCGCTTTGCTAGGCGTTATCTTGGTGCACAAGCAAGTGATGAAAGCCCATTATCAAGTAATAAGAACGACCCGATTGTTGCCAAAATCGCAAATGGCTCCTTGGGTGACTTAAAAACTGCTACACGCTATGACCCCGAAGCCGAAACAGTAAAACGTGATGTAAGTGTCGCTGCAATACGGCAATTAACAAACATGTTTTCATTAAAGTCATCCAACGAATTTGGCCGCAGGGTGGCAATAATCGATAGCGTTGATGATTTACGCGATGCCGGCGCCAACGCCCTTTTAAAAACACTAGAAGAACCACCAAAAGGCGCAGTAATAATTTTAATTGCCAATTCGTTGGGTTCAATTCTACCAACCATACGCTCAAGATGCCGCGTCCTTAGCCTCAAACCAATGAGCGATGTGGAAATGAAGCAATTTTTGCCAAAGTATAATTATGCCCAATTAGCAATGGCAAATGGTTGTTATGGTCGCGCTTTGGCGCTTGAAAAATATGATGTTGACGGCGTTTATAATCTGATTGCCGGATATTTGAACACATTTCCCAATTGCCCAATGGAAAAGTCTTTTGCACTTGCTGATATGGCACGTGATGAAGCTATCTTTGAAATTATATTTGAACTTTTATCTAATTGGATATATCGCGCCACCAACGCCGGTACAGGTGGCGACATCAAAGAAATTGAAGTTGGCGAAAGTGCCGCCCTAGCACGCCTTACAAGCCGTATCCCAAAAGAAAAACTTTTCAAAGCATGGCAATCATTACAGGATCTACGTGGTGCAGTTGCCAACAACCTTGATAAAGGTGCGGCAATATTAGAAGCATTGAAAATAATCAAAAAGTCATTGGAAATAAAATAGGTCGCAAATGATTGATACCCATGTAAACCTTCACCATCATGCATATGAAAGTGATCTTGAAGAAGTTATAAAACGTGCAAGGGAAGGCGGCATTCACGGCATGTTATCAATCTGTGACCGAGTTGAAAATTATGGAAGTATTCTTTCCATCGTTGAAAACCGTGACAATTTTTGGATGTCTGTTGGCGCCCACCCGCATGAAGCAAAAGACCATTTAGATTTAAATTCGGACAAACTTGTTGACCTTGCACACAATGAAAAAGTAATTGGCATTGGTGAAACTGGCCTTGATTTTCATTATAATCTAAGCCCGAAAGAAGAGCAAATTAAAGTCTTTATAGAACATATAAAAGCGTCACAAATCAGTAAGTTACCACTTATAGTTCACACAAGACTTGCTGACATTGAAACAGCACAAATTCTTGAAGATGCAATGAAGGAATGCGAATTTCCTCTTTTAATGCATTGTTATACTTCTGGCACGGAATTACTAAAAAAATCGCTAGATTTGGGTGCTTATGTTTCGATTTCAGGTATCGCAACCTTTAAAAATGCATCAGATGTTCGTGATAATATCCAATATATCCCGTCAAACCGTCTATTGGTTGAAACCGATTGCCCATATCTTGCCCCTATTCCAAAGCGGGGACAACGTAATGAACCGGAATTTATCAACTATTTAGTTGATTATTTATCTGAATTCCTTGGAAAACCAAAAGAAGGCTTTAAGGACGAGTTGGATAAAAATTTCTTTTCATTATTCAAAAGGGCGGTTAATGTAGCGTCATGAGAAATCGCATAAAAACAACAATATTGGGCTGTGGCTCTTCTGGTGGGGTTCCACGCGTTGGTGGTGATTTTGGCGCCTGCGATCCAGCTATTCCAGAAAATTACCGCACACGCTGTTCTATATTGATTGAAAAATATGATTACTCACTATCTGATGAGCCAACCACAATATTAATTGATACGTCGCCTGATTTACGCGCCCAACTTTTAAAGGCACAGGTAAAATATCTCGATGCCGTATTTTTCACCCACGACCATGCAGACCAAACACATGGCATCGATGATATTCGCCCAATTGCGTATAATTCAAAAGCACTTATCAACGCCTTTATGGATGCACCAACACAAGCAAGCCTAATTAAAAGATTTGGCTATATTTTTAATGGTTATGAGGTGGATGGTTACCCGCCTTTAATGCAGATTAATCCATTGCCAGAATTTGGTTCAGAATTCGAAATAGACGGGAAGGGGGGCAAAATTGGCTTCACCCCTCTTCGTCAGGAACATGGAAGCATTCAAAGTGTTGGTTTCAGATATGGCAAAACCGCATATTGCAACGATTTAAACGTTCTTCCACCAGAAAGCATAGATTGTTTATACGACCTAGATTTTTTTATTGTTGACGTATTAAGGTACAAGCCACATCCATCACACGCACACTTGGATTTGGCATTGGAATGGATTGAAAAAATAAAGCCAAAACAAGCAATCTTGACCAATTTACATATTGATATGGATTACAAAATTTTGCTTGAAACCTTGCCTGAAAATATTGTTCCGGCATTTGACGGTATGTTAATCAACCAAGATGTTTAAAAATAATTTGTGAAATTATATGAATAAATAGTCCAACAATACCACCGATAACCGTGCCATTTATCCGTATATATTGTAAATCACGGCCAACCGCATTTTCAATTTGATTAACGGTTGTTGTCGCGTCCCAGCTTTTAATCGTATCGGCAACCATTTTGCCAACATTTTCACCTTGCGCGGCCGATAATTCAACCGCCCATTGTTTAAACCTTGCATTAATTGATAAACGCAACTCATTGTCTTTTAACAAAGAATTTGCAACATCAGACAAAGAGTTTTCAAGCGCATTTACAATGTTTTCGTGACGTACCGCATCTGGCAAAGACATATCACGTTTCAAGTCCGCCCAGATTCCTTTTATATAATTTGTAACAACTGGATGCTCTGAAAAATCAATAATCCAATTTTTCAAATTATCACGAAGGTTGGGATCACTACGTAAATTTTGTTGAAAATGCTTAATCGCATCATCAATTGCATTTCGTAATTTATGATTTGGGTCATGCGCCGCTTCACGTAAAGTTTCGCGAATTGAGGCAAGCAGTGAATCCGCCGCAGTATCATCAACAGAAAATAATTTCGGGAGCCAATTAGTATTATTAGAAACCTTTTCTCTAAATTCAGGTTCGTAATTATTAATTGCCAAATCAGCGTGAAAGATGATTAAATCGACAATAGGGCGATGGCGGTTATTTGATGTCAAAATTCCAATTGCATCAGCGAGAAGGGATGCAACATCGAGATTTCGCAATTTATCAGTTATTGTACTTTCAAGCCAATTATAAATTGGCCCATCTTTTAAAAGCGCCATAATCCTTGGGATTGTTGATGCAATACCATTGGCAATTTGCCGCGCACGATTTGGCTCTAATACCCAATTCGCAAAATATTGTGCCAAATCAATTGGTTCAAGACGCTTTTTAACCTGTTCAGGCTGCAAAAAATTACGAGAAATAAAACTTCCCAAGCCTTCACCAATTCTATCCTTTGAATTTGGAATGATTGCAGTATGTGGGATTGGAATTCCCATCGGATGCCTAAACAATGCCGTAACCGCAAACCAATCTGCCAAAGCGCCAACCATTGCAGCTTCTGAAAATGCGCGAATATATGAAACCCAATGGAATTTAATTTCTACAAATTTTGAAATGACGTAAATAGCCGTCATTATTATAAACAATCCAGTAGCAATGGATTTCATGCGTTTATATGCAAGCGAAGAATCCGAAACAACATTTGATGAAGTTTCCGATTTATTTTTGTCATTTATATTTTGCATGTTCATGTGTTTTGGTAATAAAAGTATTCGTGGCAAAATACACTCAAAAAATCAATTATAATACAGTTTGAGGGGGCTTACGCACAATAAATTGTCCCATAATATACCTTATGCGACTAATGCCATAATGTTTATTACCCCCACTATGGCTCTATCTATATAAATAAATCAGCATTTTATAGTTTAATCACCCCAAAGCCTTTACAGCATTTGCAAAATAAATTTAACTGAATAAAAATCAGGGTGTTAATATGAATAAAATAATTATCGCGGGATTAGGTTTAATGTCACTTACTGGCTGTGTAACAAGTGGCGAAATTACAAAAAAAGCAACACCTGCCCCCATAATTGATTCACGAAAAACCGAACAAAGCATTGGAAATGGTCAACCATATGTCATCGCCGATTCACAGGTTTGGGACGTTCCTGATAAGGAATCTGGTCGTAATTACCAAATTTATGTAAAACTTCCATCGAATTACAACAGTAATCCAGATAAAATTTATCCGGTTTTATATGTTACCGATGCCGACTATTCCTTTCCTGTTATAAATCGCCTCGGGTGGCGCGCTGGTGGAATTGAAGACTATATTTTGGTTGGTCTTTCTTATGCCAAAGGCGAAAATGGCGGCCTAAGTCGCCGCCGCGATTATACCCCAACCACAACTGGCGCCCCCGATGCCCCTGTTGGTGCCGTTTACGGTGGCGCAAAGCACTATCTTGAATATATAAAGGCGCAAGTTATACCATTTGTAGAAGGAAAATTTAGAGCCGATAAAACTCGTCGTATTTACGCGGGGCATTCGTATGGCGGGTTGTTTGGCGCACAAATTTTACTAAATGACCCAACACTTTTCAGTGGTTATATCCTTGGCAGTCCATCTCTTTGGTATGACAGTCGCTATACATTCAAAACCGAAGCAGAATATGCGGCAACCCATACAGACTTACCCGCCGATGTTTTTATGTTTATCGGTGAATATGAGACGCCTGGTCTCGGCCCTGCCAAAGATCCCAATCGATATGATATGGTAACCGATACTCAAGATTTTGCAAAAGTTCTGCAAAGTCATAATTATCCTTCGCTTAAGGTGAAATATGAAGTTTTAAATGATGAAGATCATGGAACTATCGCACCACGTGGATATACACATGCACTGCAACATTTTTTACGATCCAAATAAGCAAAAATATAACGCTTTTATTAGGGGCAAGTTTTGACAACAATCATAAAAGAAAAAGTTTCATTACCGCGTATATTGGCGTTTTCTGCCCCTTCTTTGCCTTTGGCGGCATTTGGATTGCCAATTGTTGTTCAACTACCGCCACATTATGTTGGCTATGTTGGTTTAAGCCTTGCCACAGTTGGCATGATTTTTATGGCGGCACGTCTTTTGGATGTGTTCATTGACCTAGGTCTTGGGGTTTTAATGGACAAAACCAATTCAAAAATCGGTCGATTTACACCATACTTATTAGGCGGCGCCCCCCTTCTCGCATTTTTTGGTTATTTATTATTTATGGCAAAGCCCGGTGCATCGCCGGCCTATCTTACAATTGCATTGATTGGGTCATATTTTGCATTTTCTGTTTGTATGTTGGCGCAATTAGGTGTCGGAAACTCACTATCAAGTGATTATAACGAACGTTCGCGTATTTTCTCATATTGGCAAATAGGCAATATTATTGGCATGTTATTGGTCCTCGCCCTCCCCGTTATCATTGAGAAAACAGGCGGAACAGCGGCAAACGGCGTTCAAGCTATGGGGCTTTTTATCATGATAATGATGCCCATAAGTGCCATTATTTCATATTTATTTGCCAAAGAAAACAAGGCTGATGCGGCGGCGAAACATACTGATTTAAAAGATTTCAAAATTCTATTTGGCATTGACGCGTTCAGAAGGCTATTATTTTCTGATGTATTTTCGTCATTTGCGAACGGCGTTATCGGCGGACTTTTCTTGTTTTTCTTAAAAAGCATAAAAGGATATGATGCCGGACAAGCTAATACATTGATGTTAATATATTTTGTTGTGGGTTTGATTTGCACACCAATTTGGACAAAACTTGCAAATAAGTTTGGAAAACATGTTTCATACGCGCTTGCATCAATTTATGTAGTAATTTCACAAAGTTTATTGATATTTATGCCAAGTGGAATTTTTTTGATTGCTGCATTGATAATCGCCTTTGCCGGCGCAGTATTCGCCGCACCCACCCTATTATTGCGGGCAATGGTTGGCGATGTTGGTGACGAGGATAAATTGAAATCTGGCCACGATCGCACTGGGCTTTTATTTGCCGCAACAACCCTAACCTCCAAGGCAGGATATGCGATATCGGTTGGCGTAACTTATATTTTGCTTGATATGATACATTTCAAAAGTGAATTGGGCTCTATGAATAGCGCATTTTCTCTCATGGGATTACAGGCATTATTTGTTGGGCTACCAATTTTATCGAACTTGGTGATAATATTATTAATGAAATCCTATCCATTAACCCGCGCACGGGTCGAAGAAGTTCAACAAGAATTAGCGAAACAATAATGACCAATAAAAGCGACAAATTACATAAGGCAATCGAAAAACAAATCGAAGTCATGGCGGCTTTACGCCATCCTGAAAAAGGATGCCCTTGGGATATAGAGCAAGATTTTGATACAATTGCCCCCTACACAATCGAAGAAGCCTATGAGGTCTATGACGCAATTCTTCACCGCGATTATGCGGCATTAAAAGAGGAATTGGGGGATTTGGTGTTTCAAGTTGCATTCCATGCCCGCATGGCAGAAGAGGCCGGAATGTTTGACTTTACCGATGTTGTGGAAACCTTAAATGAAAAAATGGTGCGCCGTCATCCCCATGTTTTTGGTGACGCTGAATTTGCAACACCAAATGAAGTTTTGGGCAATTGGGAAAAATTAAAAGCCAAAGAACGTGAAGATAAAATCAAAAATGATGATAGTGTTTTGGCGGGGGTTGCCCTTCCCCTTCCCGCTTTGTCACGGGCTGAAAAATTATCAAAGCGCGCGGCACGGGTTGGATTCGATTGGGCAAATACCGATGATGTCTTTGCAAAATTAGAAGAAGAAATTGCCGAAACCCGTGAAGCAATTTCCGAAAAAGACACCGACCATATCGAAGAAGAAATCGGCGACGTTTTGTTTGTTTTGGTTAATCTGGCACGTAAATTAAAAATTGATCCTGAAAAGGCATTACGCGGCGCAAATGCAAAGTTTGAACGCCGTTTCCGTGCAGTTGAACAATCACTTAAATCACAAGGTCGCACCACCAATGAGGCAAGCCTTGATGAAATGGAGGCATTATGGGTTAATGCCAAGCTTTCGGAGCGTGGCGAAATCTAATTCAACAAATTCATGAAATTGCGCCATGAATTTAGCGTGATTAATTTTGTTGAGAATGACTTTTAAAACCACATCCCCATCTTCTAGCGGATATTCGTTCAAAATCGCACCTTTTTCGTAAAGCCATGAACGAATTTTACCATCTATTGGGGTAATTTTTATATACCCCTCTTTGGATCCAACCGCCAACTCATTTTCAACAGCTTGGAATAATTCATCGAGACCCTGCCCGTTTTCAGCAGAAATCAAAACCGATTTCGTGCCAGTTTTTTTGAAAATGTTTTCTGCATCCTCTTGGGCAGAGTTGAATTCAGCTTCTGAAAGTAAATCTGCCTTATTCCACGCCTCAATAACGGCTGGTATTAATTCTTTATCTTCAAGTATTTTATCAAGAATTTCATCAACATCTTGCTTTTGCGCAACGGTTTCCGGTGACGAAATATCGCGAACATGGATAAGAATATCGGCATCGGCAACTTCTTCTAATGTTGCACGAAATGCCGCGATTAATTCGTGGGGCAAATCAGTAATGAACCCGACCGTATCTGATAAAATAATTTCACGACCATTTTTAATTTTCATAGCGCGTGAAGTTGTATCAAGTGTGGCAAAAAGCATATCCTTTGCCAAAACTTTTGCCTTGGTGGCATTGTTAAACAATGTAGATTTGCCAGCATTGGTATAGCCGACAAGAGCAACAACTGGATACGGCACGCGTTCGCGCCCTTGGCGTTGTAAACCACGTGTACGGCGCACTTGTTCAAGTTCTTTTTTTAATTTTACGATTTTATCAGCGATTAATCGCCTATCAAGCTCGATTTGGCGTTCCCCTGGGCCACCGGTTTTACCCGTTCCGCCACGTTGGCGTTCAAGGTGGGTCCAAGTCCTAACTAGGCGCGAACGTTCATACGTAAGGCGTGCAAGCTCTACTTGTAACTTACCCTCCTTGGTACGCGCACGAAGGGAAAAGATTTCAAGAATAAGTCCCGTTCTATCTATAACCTTGGCATTAAGTTCTTTTTCAAGGTTTCGTTGTTGAACAGGCGTTATCTCATCATCGATTACTACAATATCGACTTCATCAACTTCGATTTGTGCCCGAAAATCTTCAATCTTACCCTTACCCAAATAGGTTGATGGGCGAATTTCACGAATTACTTCAATGAATGCGCCACAAACCTCTAGCCCAAGCGCAATCGTAAGACCCACAGCCTCTTCAAGGCGCAAGTCAGGCTCACGATTTGCCGCCGATTCTTTGGTGACAGGATGAATTACCAACGCCCTTTGTTTAGGCGTACGAGTTTCGTACAAGGTAAAACCTTTTTAAATTAATTGTCGTCCTCGACAGTTTCATTTTCAAACAATGATACCGGACCGCCCGGCATAATAGTTGAAATGGCATGCTTATAAACCAATTGCACCTGACCTTCGCGGCGCAATAACAGGCAGAAATTATCAAACCAAGTAACAACACCCTGCAATTTAACACCGTTTACAAGGAAAATCGTAAGGGGAGTTCTAGTTTTTCTGACCGCGTTTAAAAAAGCGTCCTGTAAGTTTTGTTTTTTTTCACCTGACATATTTTTTTCCGTTTTTTTAATATTGATGTAAGGCGGGATGCCACTTTATAAATCCATTATTACAAATAATGAATTTCCCTATTTGAACTGTTTTATATATAATTTCAATAATCAACACAGTTAATTTCTATTATTTTACATATTATTTTGTAAATATTGAGTGCGTAATTTGGACGCAACCAAACCCATTTTGCCGCCACTTATGGTATTTTGTTCCATTTTAACGACCGGCATAACAAACTGTGTTGCCGATGTTATAAAGGCTTCTTTGGCATTAATAGCTTCTTCGACAGTAAATTTACGCTCAACAATATTTAGTCCTAATTGCGCCGCAGCCGCCAGTACCGACTTTCTGGTAATACCCGCAAGAATTTCATTTGAAAGTGCGCGAGTAATAAGATTATCATCCTTATCGATTATCCAAGCGTTGTTAGAAGTCCCCTCGGTAATAAATCCATCATTGTCAAAAAACCAAACATCATCAAAACCATTATCCAATGCATTTTGTTTTGCCAAAACATTGGCGAGCAAATTAGTAGTTTTAATATCAACCCGTCCCCATCTATTATCTGGCATAAAGGTTATTGTTATGCCTTTTTGTGCTTTGTTTTCCAAAGCCACAAAATTCAACGGTTTAACCGTAAAAATCACGTTTGGCATTACATCATCAGGAAATTTGTGATCGCGAGGCGCCGTGCCACGTGAAATTTGCAAATAAACCATACCGTCTCTTACACGGTTTTTTCTTATAAGCTCTTTTATAACAATCTTCATCGATACAGGATTTACCTGATAATCAATTCCAAGTTCATCAAGGGATCTTTGCAGGCGGGTAAAGTGCCCTTCTTCATCAAGAAGCTTATAGTTTTTAAAAGACCAAACCTCATAAACGGCGTCACCAAACTGAAGGCCGCGGTCTTCAATATTTATTACGGCTTCTGATTGAAGAGAAAAACCACCATTAACATATGCAATTTTAGCCATTAGTCCTTGTCCCCTTTAAGACCTTCAACACCCAAAGTTTTCAATTTACGGTGAAGCGCTGAACGCTCCATACCAATGAAGGATGCAGTTTTTGAAATATTGCCGCCGAATCTTGAGATTTGTGAAGTTAAATATTCACGCTCAAACAACTCCCTTGCCTCACGCAGTGGCAATGAAACCATTTGGTGCATTCCAATTCTTACGTCGCCTTCGTTATTACCGCTGCTCTCTAGCCCCAATGCGCTAAGGTCAATTGAATTCTTATCACCGCCTTGCGATAGTATTAAAACCCGTTCAACCAAATTACGCAACTCACGGACGTTACCAGGCCATTGTGCGGTTTGGAGTGCCGCAATTGCTTCTGTTGAAAATGGGCGGTTTTGCAGGCCGTTCACTTTTGCAACTTTGCCCGCAAAATATTCAACCAATAACGGAATATCATCACGCCGTTCAGATAATGGCGGAACTTTTACAGGAATTACATTTAGGCGGTGATACAAATCTTCACGGAATATACCCGCAGCAATTGCCGCCTTTAAATCACGTGAACTTGATGAAATCACCCGCACATCAACATCGATATAATTGTTACCACCAACACGTTTAAAACGTTGTTCAAGCAAGACCCTTAAAATCTTGCTTTGGGTTTCAAATGGCATATCGGCAACTTCATCAATCAACAAAGTTCCATTGTGCGCCTTTTCAAACACACCAATCCGGACTGGTCTGCCGTCTTGCGTTTCTTCACCAAACAGCTCGCTTTCCATTTTTTCAGGCGCAATTGATGATGCTGAGATCGCTATAAATGGCCCTTCTGCGCGTTGGGATTTGGTATGCAACATTCTGGCAACAATTTCCTTACCCGAACCAGATGGACCGGAAATAAGAATGCGCGAATTCATCGGGGCAACTTTTTCGATAGTGCTTTTGAGGTGTTGCATGATAATGCTTTGACCAAGCAATTCATCATCCGCCATACTGCGTAATTTTAGGCGCGCATTTTCATTTAATAAATTGGCATTTTCCAAGGCGCGCTCAACCAAAAGCAACAATCTTTCGCTTTTGAATGGCTTTTCAATATAATCAAAAGCACCGCGTTTTAATGCCGAAACCGCGGTTTCAATCGTGCCGTGACCAGAAATCAAAACCACAGGAATAGTTTCATCAATCCCCTTGATAGTTGAAAGAATTTCAAGGCCATCAAGTTTTGAACCCTGTAACCATACATCAAGAACAACTAAATCTGGGCGCCGCCCGCGAAAAGCATCCAAAGCCATGTCCGAATTTGAAGCAAAGCGAACATTATAACCTTCATCTTCAAGGATTCCGCCAATCAAATCACGAATATCGGCTTCATCATCCACAATAAGAATTTCAGCCATTATCATCCTCCGAATTTACTTCACTTGTTGCTAAAATAGGTAAGTTCATTTGAACACCCGCACCTTTTTCCCCGTCTGGTCGGTCAATAAGTCGTAATTTCCCGCCATGTTCTTCGATAATCCGCACCACAATCGGTAGCCCCAGACCAGTACCCTTCTCACGCGTGGTTACATATGGTTCAAGCAGGCTGTGGCGATTATTTGCCGGGAAGCCAATGCCATTGTCCAATATGGTAATCACAACATTTTCACCTTTAATTTCGACAGAAATATCAATTTTTCCCTTATATTCGCCGTTTTGAGTTACCTGTTCATGAGAAATAGATTCCGCCGCATTTTTCAAAATATTTAATAATGCCTGTGAAATCATCCGCTCATCCATCATAACTTTGATTTTTTCTGGTGGGCTGATTAATTGATAGTCTATATTTGCAAAGGTTATTTTTTGGCTGAACACGGCCTCGCGCGTAATTTCGCAAATATCAGCAGCAATAAATTTCGGTGCCGGCATACGCGCAAATGATGAAAACTCATCAACCATACGACCAATATCGCTGACCTGTCTGATAATTGTTTCATTAAGGCGAACAAAAGTATCCTTATCCTCAACGATTTGTTTGCCGAATTTACGGGTCAGACGTTCGGCAGAAAGCTGTATTGGTGTAAGTGGGTTTTTAATTTCGTGCGCAATACGGCGTGCAACATCGCGCCACGCCGCCTGCCTTTGCCCCTGTATAAGGGCCGACACATCATCAAATGTTATCACCAAATCGTCTCCAGCATGGGCCGCACTGGCTTCAAATTGCAAATTAATATTTTCACGACTTATTTCAATTTGCGATTTTTCACCCGGATGGGTTTTCGATTTTTCAATTACGGCAATGAATTGCGGAAACGCCGCCTCAAGCGATGTACCAATTAAATTTTCCGCCGGTATCGCCAAAAACTTTGCCGCAGATGAGTTGGCGGTTAAAATAATTCCGTCTTTTGATAGTGTTAATACACCAGGCGAAACCCCTTCAATAACCGCATTGATAAATTGGGATCTTTTGACCGCCTCTTCACGTTCGGCCTCTAGCTCGTCTTTTTGAACCCGTAACTCTTTGGTCATTGTGTTGAACGTATCGGTTAAAAGCGCAAGTTCATGCACCTTGCGATCGGTATCAATTCTGACGCTTAAATCACCTGCCGCAACCTGTCCGGCGGCATTCACCAATTTTGCAACGGGCACAGAAATTGTTGTTGCCGAATAAAGCCCAAGCCATGCCGCAGCCAAAACCACAAGCAAAACAATTTCAAGATAGGCAATACCAAAAATAAATTGAATATTGGCCTGACGCGCCTCTAATGCGCGATATGAGGATATTGTCTTTTCTGCCTTACTAAGTACCGAAATTTGTTCTGGATTTTGCAATCTAATGGCATAAAGATATGCGCCACTTATGCCATCAAGGCGGAAAAGGGTTTGGGTTGTTACCTCGTCAAAAGTAAAGGAAACGTCGCCAACGCGCGCAGTATCAAAATTATCTTTTGATGGCGGTTTATATGCGGGGACGTTTTGCGGACGTTCTGCCTTTGAAATTATTTCGCCATTCTCGCGGATAATATAAACCGCAACAAAGGCACGTCTTACGGCTTGGGTTTGCAAATATTCCTTGAACTGTTCTGGCGATGAAGAAAAATTAGCGGACGCCTGATTAAGGTCCGACGCCATTGCCATAATATCGGCACGCGCGCTTTCAGAAATTTGATTGATAATTTCATTACCAAGGTTTGATGTCGATGTAATCGCATCCTTAACCTGACCTGAAAGCCAAACCTGTACCCCGCGTCCATAGGTTACACCGGAAAAGAGCGCGATAATAATCGCCGGAATCGCCGCCGCCATAACAAAGAAACGCACATAACGCAGGTGAAGAATCGACCCCTGCCCTTTGTTTTTCTTGAAAAATTGCAGGCTTTTGAAAACTTTGAAAAGACGATAAACAAAGAACCCAATAATCAGGGCGTTTACAATAAGGAAAAACGCAATGATTTTTCCGGCAAAGCCATTATCCTGTGCCTGTGATACCGAAAAATACAGGGCAATAACATTAAGCAGAAAACCAACGCCAAATAAGATTAGCGCATATTTAGAAAGCCCGTAATTAAGGGTTTCAAAGCCGTCGTTGCGGTTAATGAAGCCGGTTTCGGCTTTTTTTATTGGAGTTTCATTCTTTTGAACATCAACCATGTTGCATATATGACACAATAGTTGTCGCGCCGCAACAGGGGCAAAGGTAAAGTTTCAGTAATGTGTGTATGTCAATTTTGCAAATATGGATATGAACTAATCCCTATAATATAGTTTTCGGATTTTCGCGTATACTGAATTCCAATATTCCTAATAATTTGTTTTATAATTTACCGCTGATGCAAAAGAATAATGCGTATCCCCACCACTAACAAACGCAATTATAATTCCAAATTACATTGGGATTAATTGAAGATGTTAGTATGTTTTTAAAATGTCAGGATTTGTCAGGGTTTTGCGCAATGCGCGGAATTTACGCCATTTAATATAGCGTAATAGATTGATTAATAATGTTTTTTGTTAAAACTCGCCAAGTAAAAATGTCAACATTTGGTAACAATTTTCGGAAATTGCGCAAAAAATAGCTAAAATCATTACGTAACAAATTGATTAATAATATTTTTTTGGCACAACCGCCAAATTGAATTATCAACATTTGTTACGCAATGGAATGGTCAAGTTACAAAATAGGCAATTGGGTTTACCAGAATTGCCTATCTTAAACCAAAGTCACTAATTTAAACCAAAATCACTAGTTTAAACCAAAGTCACTGAGGCGTTTACGCAATGTGTTGCGGTTTAGGCCCAATAATTCAGCTGCCTTGATTTGGTTGCCACGGGTTTCTTTAAGGGTCATTTCAAACAATGGCTTCTCAACCGAACGGATAATGTTTGAATGAAGATCGTGGATATTTTTACCTTCATTTTTTGCATTAAGCAGGATGGATGAAATGGTGTTTTTAACCATGCTTTGTAAATCGCCGTCTTGCTCTTTTGAGGCAGCAACCGGAATAATCTTTGCCTCGACCAAGGCATTGGCAACCGTAGAGGCATTAATAACATTCTGTGAGTTAAGTACGCATAGACGATACATAAGGTTCTCAAGCTCACGCACGTTGCCAGGCCATGACCATTGTTCAAGCTCTTCAATTGCGCTTTTATCAATGATTTTTTCGCCATTTCCAAGACGTGACGCACGCGTTAGGAATAGGCGAGCCAAGTCACCGATATCGGAAACACGTTCACGAAGCGGTGGCACACTAATGCTTATGACATTCAATATATGGAACAAGTCAGCACGAAACTCACCGGCCGCCAATTTCGCCCGCAAACTATCGTTTGATGATGCGATAATCCTTATATCGCCGGCTTCTAAATCGGAGATAATGCCAAGAATGCGCGATTGCATTTCACTTGTGGTATCAGATACGCAGTCAAGCAAAATGGTGCCGCCGCGCATTTCATCAATAAGGCCACCACCTTGAAGGTTTTTGCCATAAAACACCTTATCCAAGTCAAATGGATTGGTAAAACCGGCAACGTTAATAGTGCGGAATGGCGCGGTTTTACGGTTTGAATAATCATGAATTGTGCGGGCAATTAGTTTTTTGCCAACACCGACCTCACCTTCTAAAAGCACGGTTAAATCGCTTGGCGCAACGCGTGATAAAGACCGGTAAACCTCTTGCATTGAATTAGAACGACCAATTAGTGGCAGACCTTCATCAACCTGTGCTTTACGTTTTTGCACAACTGCGCGGTGTTCGCCAACTGGCTCTAAGGCGCGCTTAATAAGGTCAATCATTTTGTCCAAATCAAACGGCTTTGGAAGGTATTCATACGCCCCCTGCTCTGCGGCAGAAACAGCAGTCAGAAGGTTTGATTGCGCGCTCATAACAATGATTGGAAGCTTTGGGCGCTCCATACGGATTTTGGGCAGGAAATCAAAAACGCTACCATCTGGCATAACCACATCAGTCAAGACCAAGTCCCCCTCTTGATCTTTTACCCATTTCCATAAGGTTGATGCGTTCGATGTTGAACGAACCTGAAAACCCGCACGTGCCAATGCTTGTGACAATACAGTGCGGATGGATGCATCATCGTCTGCAATTAGAATTGTGGACGCAGTACCTTTTGTGCCTCGGATATCATTATTATAGTTTACATTATTTAGTGACATAAATTACTCCACATCCAATGCCTGCTGCAAGCGTACCCGAAAACACGTTCGCCCAGGTTGGGATTCAAAATCAACTGTTCCGCCAAGTGCGGTTACCATTTTCCTTACCAATGCCAAACCAAGCCCATTTCCCTCGCTCTTGGTGGTGACAAAGGGGTCGAAAATTACGTTACGCAAATCATCAGGAACACCGAAACCATTATCCGTAATCGAAACCTCGATAGGTAAATGTGGGTTCTCTATTTCATTATTGCGAAGTTTCCGTGAATGTCTGTATGATGTTGCAAAAATAACCTGCCCTTTTGCACCTTTTTCGTTTGCGGCTTCGGCGGCATTTTTTGCAAGATTTAGAAACACTTGTGTAAGCCTGTCTCGTTCACCCATTATCAATGGCAAAGAAACGTCATATTGCCTTGAAATATGCAGCTCGCTGGCAAAACCGTTTTCAGCAAGTTGGGCAACACGGTCTATAATTGAATGGATATTAATTGGTTCAAGCTCTACGGCATTATCAATGCCAAGGCTTTCAACACGATCGATAAGGCGGTGCACACGGTCGGTTTCATCAATGATTAATTTCGCAAGTGGCTTTTGCTCATTAGAAGCGTCAAGCATTAACAATTGTGCAGCACCTCTAATGCCAGCAAGTGGGTTTTTAACTTCATGTGCCAAGGCACGGCCGATTTGCCCAAATGACTTGCTTTTTTCATTATCAGATTTTTTTTCAATGATGTTTTCAGAAAGGCTCTTTACCCAAAACATGACATTAAAAAGTCCAGATGCAACAGAAGGATAAATTGTAATGTCTGATTTAAAACTATTTAAATTGGCATCAATAATTTCAATATCATACGAAGTAATGACCGAGTTTGAACTTTCCGCTTTTTTCACAAGAGTGCGCAAAGATTCCTCAGAGCGAATTATTTCAAATAAATTCTTGCCAATCATGGACTTTTTAGAAGATGCCAACAAATCTTGTGAAAAGACATTTCCGTATTTTAAATAGCCTTCGCTATCCACGACTACTATCGGGGCTGGTATAAATTCTATTGAAGGCTGATGTGCCTCATCAATCATTTCTTTTACCGCTTCCATAAATCCATCCAAATCACGAGCTTAAATTTTAAGCAGATTGTTAATTGTTGAAATGTTTTAATATGATTAGCAATTTGGTCAATTGAATTATGACCATATTTTAATCACTTTGTCTAAAATACAGACACTGACTTTACGATTGCAAAACTTACTAAACCTATTATCCTTTAAACATCTATTTTTTAAGCTAGAGTTTTTAATGAATAATGTTGCTATAATTGTTGCTTCGGGAACCGGTACCCGAACCGGTCTTGATATTCCGAAGCAATATAATAATTTTCTCAGCCTACCACTTTTTGTACACTCTTTTAAATTCTTTTACACGTCAAATTTATTTAGCCATATAATAGTTGTTGCTAACCCTGAGTGGCACGATTTCATTAGAGAACAACTAGTTAATTATAACAATTATACAATTATAATCGGCGGAAAAACACGATCACAAAGCGTCTATAATGGCCTTGAAGCGGCAAAAATTTTATCGCCAGACAATGTGTATATCCATGATGCGGCAAGACCGTTTATTGATAGTGATGTTATTAATTCAATGCAGGATGCAATTTCAAATGGCGCAGATGGGGCGATACCATATGTTGAAATAGCGGATGCTCTTTGGCAAATTGATGATGATAATCAACTTTTGTCGCCCGTAAACAAAACAAAACGCATTAGAGCGCAAACACCACAAGCATTCAAATATAACAAACTCTTGGCAGCCTATTCATCATGTGATTTTAAATCCGCACTTGATGATGCACAAATCGCAACACAAAATGGAATGATAATAAAGGCAATTAAGGGCACATCATTCTCTGATAAGCTAACTTATAAAGAAGACTTTAAACGTATGGAAAGAACATTATCACCAAAAATCTTACCGCGTACAGGTATTGGATTTGATGTTCATCGTTTTTGCGATGGCGATTTTGTTACACTTTGCGGGGTTAAAATACCTCATACAATGGGGCTTGAGGGGCACTCAGATGCGGATGTAGCATGGCATGCATTGACAGATGCCTTACTTGGGGCAATGGCTCTTGGCGATATTGGAAAGGTATTTCCGCCAAGCGATAATAAATGGAAAGGTGCCGCCTCTTCAATCTTTCTTGAATTTGCAAAAGATGAAGTTAAGAAACACGGCGCAGAAATCGCAAATGTTGATATTACCATAATCTGTGAAGCACCCAAAGTTGGCAAATATCGTGAGGCACTTCAAAAATCCACTGCCGCGGTTTTGGGAATCCCCATTGATAGGGTCGGTATAAAGGCAACCACGACTGAACGTCTTGGATTTACTGGACGAAGTGAAGGAATTGCCGCACAAGCAATTGCAAGCGTGGTTCAATATATTTAAAATATTCAGAAACAGGAATACTATTATGTTTGACGAAGAATTAATTGATGCCACCGTAAGATTATTGATGGAAGCACGCATCAACCAAGTTAAGTTTGCAACTGCTGAAAGCTGCACGGGCGGACTTCTAGCTGGGCTTTTAACCGAAATCCCAGGCTCTTCTGATGTTTTTGAGCGTGGGTTCGTAACCTATTCAAACCTTGCAAAGCATGAATTATTAGGCGTCCCAACTGATACGCTTAGCTTTCATGGTGCTGTATCACCACAGACTGCCAATGCGATGGCAAATGGTGTTTTAAAAAACTCGGCGGCAGATGTTGCGGTATCCGTAACTGGTGTAGCTGGACCTGGCGGTGGCTCTGCTGAAAAACCTGTAGGATTAGTTTATTTCGGACTTGCCCGTAAAGGCTCACTGACGAGAACATTTGAACAAAACTTTGGCGATATCGGACGCGACAAAATTAGGTTAAGCGCTGTTAATTACGCAATTGGCTTGTTCTTTAAGGCAATGCAGTAGTCTATGGGATAACGTATCTTTTATCTGCCTCATTACTAAAAGCCTCGATAAGTCTGCTAGTAGCTTTGTTGATATTAGAGGTAATAAGCGTTGCCAAAAATGGATCTGCGAAATTATAGTCTATTTGCAAGTCTATTTCGCATCCTTGTTCATGCGGCATAATTTTCCATGTACACTCAAGCAATCTTAATGGATTTGGCAGAAGTGAAAAACTTTTATTTTTTAAAAGCGAAGTTCTGATGGTTCTATTGTTTTTGTCAATAGTCACCCGCGTTGAAAATGGAATCCTTATTGCCTTATAGCCAATCATTAGTTCTGCACTAAAAGAATTGCCATCTGGCGCTTTGTCCCAGATTCTAACCGCCTTTACCCATTGGATAAACTTTCCATAATTCGGAACATCGCCAACCAAGGCCACAATTTCGTCGGCACTATGCTTTATTATGCGATTAACCCTAATAGTACCGGTTTTTGACATAAGTTAGAGCCCCAGCTCGCGACGGCGATTTTCACGCAATTTTTCAAAATCGTCACCTGCGTGGTGGCTTGAACGCGTTAGAGGCGAAGAAGAAACCATTGAGAAGCCTTTGGAATAAGCAATCGTTTCATAAGTCTTAAATTCATCAGGTGGAACAAATCGATCAACAGCTGCGTGTTTTTTTGTTGGTTGAAGGTATTGTCCAATCGTTATGAAATCAATTTCAGCACTTCGCATATCATCCATAACTTGCATAATTTCTTCTTTGCTCTCACCAAGACCAACCATTAAACCAGATTTTGTAAAAACCGATGGGTCTCGTTGTTTGACCATGTCAAGCAACCTTAAAGAGGCGTAATAACGTGCACCCGGTCGAATTGATAAATATAGTCGCGGAACAGTTTCAAGGTTGTGATTGAAAACATCAGGACGGGCATCAATAACTTTTTCTAAAGCACCTTTTTTACGTAAAAAATCAGGGGTTAGAATTTCAATAGTAGTTTCTGGCGAGGCCTTACGTATCTCTCTTATTGTATCAACAAACTGGAATGCGCCGCCGTCATCCAAATCATCGCGGTCAACAGATGTGATAACAACATGGTGAAGCCCCATTTTTGCAACGGCTTCGGCAACATGTTTTGGCTCGTCAACATCAACTGGGCCAGGCTTACCAGTTTTCACATTACAAAAAGCACACGCACGAGTACATGTATCGCCAAGAATCATCATGGTTGCATGTTTTTTTGACCAACATTCGCCAAGGTTTGGACATGCCGCCTCTTCACAAACTGTATGCAGATTATTTGCCTTAACCAGTGCTTGTGTTGCCTTATATTCACCGGTCCCCGGTGCTTTCACACGTATCCAATCAGGCTTACGCTGAATAGGATTATCTGGCCGATTGCGTTTTTCAGGATGCCTAAATTCGCCATTAGCCGGGCGATTGCCTTTTGAATTGTCAATTAAAGTAACCATTCGATTTCCTTTAGCAAAATTAAGCAATTTTAAAAGCTCTTTTATCAAGCATTACCATAAAGAAATTGCTTTATCATCGCTACCTTCGCTGAAAGTAAGCGTTTTTGTGTTACCTTCAAAATGCACATTCACGTAATTATTCTGATCTTTTTGAAATTCAAAAAGGATTTTTGAATTAATCAATAGATTACGAGTTTTGGGTTTTATCTTTGCTTCAAAATAAGAATATACTAAATCACCCTCTACCTCAGACCCAACATATTTTAAAGTCATCGGCTTGCCATCTGCAGAAATAGAGAAAGAGCGCTCCAAATAAGTTTTCAGCGCATTCTGCCCCTCTTTTGACGCAAAATAGTCAATACCGACATCAGAAAGATTAAAGCTATGCTCTAGGTCATGGGCAAATATACGGTGGGTGATTTCAACATATCCCCCTTTCTCAATCTCTATCACAGAATAGGCTGAATTCATGCGGTGCGCTATTGCCGCAATTGGCAATAACAACACCAACATAAAGGCGGCAATCGCCTTTCTCATTATTTATCCTTTGCCATTGGATGAGTTTTCAAGCTGTCTGGATCGACAACTAATTCATCATCCTTCATTTGATTTTTCCCCTGTTTTGCCTTGAAGACGTCTAGGCGAGAAGGCTCAATTCGTGATGGGAAATAGTTGTTATTACGATTAGCATCTGCAGTTTCGTAATTTGGATCTAACTCAACTGATACAACTTCTTTATCAGACATATATGCCCAATTAGTTTTATGGGTATCATAACGCCAAATTTCAGCAGGAATATAAACTGTCTTTGATGTTTTATCAGCAAAGGTGAACTTCAAAATAACAGGCATTACGAGACCGCCTTTATTTTCAAGACCAACAATATAAATTTTATCTTTTAACTTCAGGACATCTTGTTCGGATTTATCAAAATCCGCATAATCCTTCTTGTATTTATCTTTTTGTGACTTTGTTGCAGCCAAAGGATCAGTTTTGTCATAATAATCCTTAAGCTCTGGATGTCTGTCGACAACTTTTTCGACGTTTTTAACGCGCTGCGCGCCTAGTTCTAATGGTTGCTTATCACGTTGTTCAATTTGATATTTAGCTTCGATTTCTGGATCTTGCGTGTTAATTGTCGCTTCTTTGACACCAGTTATGCCAATATCAACATGATCAGTTGAGTAGAACCATCCACGCCAGAACCAATCAAGGTCAACACCAGAGCTTTCCTCTAATGTCCTAAAGAAATCTGCAGGAGTTGGTCGTTTAAAGCGCCAACGATTCGCATATTCTTTAAATGCGCGGTCAAACTTTTCGCGACCAATAATAGTCTCACGAAGGATAACCAAAGCTGTTGCAGGTTTACCATAGGCGTTATTTCCGAATTGCAAAACACTTTCAGAATTGGTCATAATTGGAACCTGGTCACTTGAAAGCATATATTCAGTAATATCACGCGGATCACCACGGCGAGATGGATAATTTTCTGACCATTCTTGCTCTGCAATATATTGCAAGAAGGTATTTATCCCCTCGTCCTGCCATGTCCATTGGCGTTCATCGGAGTTCACAGACATAGGAAACCAAATATGACCGATTTCGTGAATAACAACAGAAATCAAACCAAATTTTGCTCTGTCAGTATAAGTTAGATTTCCCTTTTTATCCTTTTCTGGACGTGGTCCATTAAAAGTAATCATCGGATATTCCATACCGCCAACTGGTCCATTTACCGACTGTGCAACAGGATATGGATACGGGAAGCTCATACGACCATAAACTTTTATGGTATGTGCAATTGCCTGTGTGGAATAATTTGACCACAATGGCTCTGCTTCATTCGGATAATACGACATCGCAAGTACATCAGGGGCATTATCCTGTTTTACTGCCATACCATCCCAAATAAATTTACGAGAACCAGCCCAAGAAAAATCACGAACATTTTTTGCGGCAAAATGCCATGTTTTTGTACCACTTGCCTTATTTGCTTGCGCGGCTTTTGCCTCAGCAGGTGTGGTAATAAAAACCGGCTTGTCATAGTTTGATTTGGCGCTTTGCAGGCGTTGCTTTTGAGCTGCGCTTAAAATCTCATCACTGTTTTGCAATTCACCCGTTGAAGCAATAACAAAATCTGACGGAACATTTATCTCAACGTCATAATCGCCAAACTCCAAGGTAAACTCACCAGAACCTATGAACGCTTTATTGTGCCACCCTTCATAGTCGGAATAAACTGCAAGACGCGGAAACCATTGTGCCGCTTCAAATATGCAATTACCGTCTTCACCTTCTTTGGTGAAACATTCATAGCCAGACCGGCCACCGATCAATTTATTATCAACAAGTGGCAATGACCAATCAATTGAAAAACTATATTCTTCACCGCTTTTAAGAGGCTTTGGCAACTCAACACGAAGTAAAGTATCGGTTATAGAGAATTGTAAATTTTGACCATCAGGACCTCGCACCGATTTAATGTCAAAACCACCCTCCCATTCCTTCATTTTCATCATTCTTTTGACTTCACCAAAAGAAATTTTATCGCCATCAGGGAATGTACGAGTTAGCTCAGAAATAGAGTTTCTTTTATAGTTTTGATCGAGCAAAAGCCAAAGATAGTTTAAAGTATCAGGCGAATTATTTTTATAAACAACTTTCTCAGTGCCAGATATGCTTTTACTTTTCTCATCAAGAGATGCTTTGATTTTATAATCAACCTGTTGCTGCCAATATTTGTATCCAGGTGCCCCCGAAGCAGACCTGAATTCATTTGGCGTAGGTAATTCTTCCGGGTCTAATTGACGAAATGCATCGTAAAAATCGCCCTTGGTTTGCCTAAGAGCCTGCGCATTTGCCAACGAAGGACTAATAGTCGCACAAAGCGTTATTCCAAATATCGATAATTGTAAGGTATGTTTCATAGTATTTTGTTTTTTTGCATAATTTCTCATTCAATTTTTGTGAATGTAATTATTTTATTTTGCAAGGATTAAGGGCAGATTATTATCGTCTTTATAGCATTACTGTTGATACAATTTGCAATATTCCGTGATAATGGCTAAATCCTCAACAAAAACTGAACAATAAGGACAGGATATGCCTTCACGAAAGTTTGAGGTAAAAAACGCCCGCAAGACCATTTTCGAGGCTTTGTTAGATGCAAAGAAACTCTACGGCGGCAAAAAACCTATTATTGAAGATATTGAACGCAACCCTTTAAGCTATGACAAAGTTGTTTTGGCTTCTTTGGTTCTTGGACGCAAGTTAAACTTAGCTTTAAAAGATTCAGAAACGGTTGGTTTATTGATTGCCAATTCGGTTGGTGGCACACTTGCTTTTCTTGGCCTAAGTGCTTTTGGCCACACGATTGCCATGCTTAACTTCACTGCTGGCTTAAAAAATATTAAGAGCGCTTGCGAAGCTGGTCGAGTAAAGCATATTGTTTCAGCACGCCGTTTTGTTGAAAAAGCAGGACTTGAGACACTTTTCAGCGATCTTAGCAAAGATTTTGAAATTATCTATCTAGAAGACATTAAAGATGCAATCGGACCACTTGATAAGGTTCGTGGTCTTATGGATTCATTTAATCCCAAATCGGCCGTCCCAAAAGTTGATCCTGATGAAACCGCTGTGATGCTATTTACTTCTGGAACCGAAGGTGCACCAAAGGGTGTTGCCTTAAGCCATAAAAACTTGGTGGCAAATGTTCAACAGATTGCAGCGCACATTGATCTTAAATCTGAATGGGTTGTATTCAACCCGCTACCAATTTTTCACTGCTTTGGGCTAACCGGCGGAACTTTCTTGCCATTATTTACTGGCATGAAAACATTCATGTTCCCGTCTCCACTTCAAGCAAAAAATATTGTTGGCTTGGTTAAAGATTTAAAAGCATCAATTTTATTTGGTACTGATACATTCTTAAACCAATACATTCGTGTGGCAGACGAAGGAGATTTAAACTCGCTTGAGTTTGTCGTTTGCGGCGCGGAACGTGTCAAACCAGAAACCCGCGAAGCCTTGATGAGTAAATTTGGTGTAACTATTGTCGAAGGATATGGCGTTACAGAAGCTGCACCTGTTCTGGCTGTTAATACTCCTGATGAAAACAACCGTCACGGTACTGTTGGTCAGCTTATGCCTGATATAGAGTGGAAACTAGAATCCGTTCCCGGTATAAATGGTGGCGGTCGCCTTTATGTTCGTGGCCCTAATGTCATGCAAGGCTATGTTCGTGTTGATGCGCCAGGCGAAATACAAGCACTTCCTGGCGGCTGGCACGATACAGGCGATATCGCATCAATTGACGATCATGGTTTTGTGACAATTCGTGGTCGCTTAAAACGTTTTGCAAAAATCGGTGGCGAAATGGTTTCTTTAACTGCTGTTGAAAATCACGTTGCTTCGATTTGGCCAGAAAATCTTCATGTTGCTATTGCAGTTAACGATAGTAAAAAAGGTGAGCAAATCATTCTTGTTTCTAACCTACCCAATTTTCCAAAAGATGCTTTGCAAAAATATTATAAAGAAAACGGCATTAGCGAACTTCAATTACCTAAACAAATCCTTTTCACCGAAAATGTTCCAATATTAGGAACCGGTAAAATTGATTATGTGGCATCACAAAAATTTGTTGAAGAAAAATTAGGGTTATAAATATTGGGGCTGTATTTTACAGCCCCTCTGTTTTTGCTATTTTTATACCAAAACCGTCTAAACCAGCAAACTTAAGCTGTGACCGCGTTAGAAGGTGAATTGAGTTAATCCCCAAATCACGGATAATCTGCGCCCCAATTCCGATTTCGCGCCAAACAACATTGCGTTTTTCTTCACTTGAATGACTTTGCGCACTAAGATTTGATGGAACACCAACACTTCCATCGCGCAGGTAGATTAACACACCACGTCCAAGTGTTTTGAATTTTTGCAATGCGCTATTGATTGAATCACGACCGCCAAAAACATCATCAACAATATCACCACGATGAAGTCGAACCGGTATATCATCGCCATCATTTATACGACCATAAATTAATGCCAAATGCTGCACATTATCAAAATGACTTTTATAAGAAATTGCTCTTAGCGTGCCGATTTCACTTTCAATTGTAAACTCGCTAGTTTTATCAATTAGCTTTTCACGAGATTGCCGATATGCAATCAACTGTTCAATCGAGATGTGTTTGATATTATGTTTTTGCGAAAATAATTTAATATCGTCGCCACGCATAACACTACCGTCATCATTGACCATTTCACAAATGACACCAACCTCTGGCAAACCCGCCAAACGACACAAATCAACCGTTGCCTCAGTATGCCCTGTACGCACCAAAACACCTCCTTCGCGCGCAATGAGCGGGAAAACATGCCCTGGGCGAACCAAGTCATCAGCAGTTGAATTATTGTTCGCAATCACATGAACAGTATTACAGCGTTCCGCAGCACTAATACCCGTCGTAGTGCCATGACGCGCATCAACCGTAACAGTGAAAGCAGTTGCTAAAGGCGCATTATTTTGCGCGACCATTGGATTGAGATTTAGTTCACGCGCTCTCTTTTCAGATAAAGGTGTACAAACAATCCCTGATGTATGACGAATAATGAAGGCCATTTGTTCCGGCGTGCATTTATTAGCAGCAACAATTAAATCACCTTCATTTTCTCGGTCATCATCATCTGTAACAATAAGTATTTCACCATTTTTAAAGGCTTCGATTGCGGTCTCTATATTTTCTAACATATTATTTTCTTTTTCTTTTAACTTTAAACCAGCTTTGACAAGTATTTCTTCAACACTTGTCTTGAAAAGTGGCGCTAATGCCTGAGCATGTTGTAATTTAAATTCTATCTGGCCGCCTATTAACCGCCCAAAAGTTGTTCGATTTTTACCCAATGCACGTGCAACATCATCTTGCGTAAGGCCAAGTGCATTCAATCTATTTTTAAACCAATCGCTATTTATCATGATGTGCATAATATGCACTTTGATAATGTAATTTTCAATATGCGTGTGCAGATTTAATATTTTTTAAATTCATGCAAAAAGAAAACATGACACAGAATCAAAAACAAATCGCATATTGGAATGGTGAAGTCGGTAATAAGTGGGATGAATATCACCACGAAATCGACGAAATGTTAGAAGAATTTTCAATAGTTTTATTAGACGAAATTGGAAATTGCCATAACAAATCAATTCTTGATATCGGCTGTGGTGCAGGTACTATATCGTACTCACTTGCTAAAAATGGGGCAAAAGTTTTTGGCGCAGATGTTTCAAAATCACTTTTAGCAAACGCACAAAGCAAACAAGAAAATAAGATAAACCCGCGCTTTGAGCTTTGCGACGTTACTGATTATCAGTTTATTCCAGATTATTTCGATCTAGCAGTATCACGTTTTGGTGTAATGTTTTTTGATGATAGCGTTACAAGCTTTAAAAATATCCATAATTCCATGAAACCAAATGCAAAGCTTATTTTTATTGCTTGGCAGTCACCACAAGAAAACGAATGGATTATGGTAACTAAAAATGCATTGCATGGTATCGCTGAAGCCATTTCCGCCAATAATCCGGATGCCCCTGGTGCTTTTGCATTTAACAACCCTGACCGGGTGCGTGCTATTTTAACCGATGCAGGTTTTCGTAACATTGAAATCACAGGGCACGAAAGAAATCTTTATTATAACAAAGGAAAAGGTCTCGCTGCTGGTGTATCGCTTTTAGCAAAAATCGGCCCAGCGTCACGCAACCTTGCGGCCCTCCCCCTTGAACAACAAAAAATTGGTATCACGCGACTTACACAAGCATGCAAAGATTATGTAAAGGATGAAAGCCTTTGTTTTAAAGGCAAAGTTTGGTTGGTGAGCGCAGAAAAATAGTTTTATTAAAGCTGCCAACCAATACTAATTGTCAACAATACAATAATCAAAATTTATACGTGATGAGCTAGGCCTTACCAATTGCCCTTGAATTGAATAATTGCCCCCACCATTGTCATTTATCCAAATCTGCATCTGCAGCTCATCGCCCCAAGTCATACCATCTGGAAGTGGATCATATTCAACAAGACTATGGCTTTCCACCCAAAAACCAAGCGAGCTGCTATTTTTGAAAACATTGCCCGATAATTGCGTGTCTTTTTTATAATTTGATCCTCTTACATTAATTGTATCACGTTGAATACCTGTGGCAGTCATATCATCGTGTGCCTGTATAGCGAATTGTATATATTGCTTTGAATATCCACCTTCAAAAGCTTCACTAGGAATACTAGCAGAACAAGCAAATCTTTGAGAATTCGCCCAATTCAATGCAGAATAATCACCTGCATTTAATGGCTCTGCATTAGCAAGACCACAAAAAGATATTGTAGACAATAATCCAATTAAATACAAAATTTCTATTTTTTTCGGTTTGCAACTTTTCATTAAAACCCCCACCCCTTAAATTTAATTTCGCATCAAAAGTTGTGATTAGCAAGCCAAAAATCAAATATAACTATATGCAGAGTTTTAAAATAAAAATTCGTCAGATAGTCTATAAGCCGGGTTCTGTACCCATATGGGTGGCGATTATTCATCTTGGCTTGATATTACTAACAAGCTCACGCAACCTACCCGAACATCTGCGCACAAATTCGCCTTCGCTTACGCTCAACGTGTTCCTATTCGGTCTTGCTCCTGATGGGGTTTACCCTGCCCTTTTTGTTACCAAAAAGGCGGTGGTCTCTTACACCACCTTTTCACCCTTACCAATAATGGCGGTTTGTTTTCTGTGGCACTTTCCCTGTGGTTACCCACGGCGGACGTTATCCGCCATCATATTTGTGTGGAGCCCGGACTTTCCTCAGATGAAACCTTTCGGCCATATCATCCGCAATCACCCGACTATCTGACAAATGGCTTTTGCCTCAAAACCCTTGAATTATCAAGCAGGTTTGATGATTTTAGCCAAACGTCGTGCTTTTTCAAGGCAATCAACATCTAGTTTGCCGCCAACATCGCTTTGACGATAGCGGCGCTGGAATGCAATCAAGACATATTTTGTATCTTCATCAAAAATACCATTTTGCGGAATTCCATATCCCACATCAGAAAGCGCCTTTTGAAAAGCAGCAATATCTTCGGATTGCGATCCTATCTCTTCAGCAATAATGGTTTTGTCATTATCTGCTTTGGCGGCAGGAATACCTTGTGAAATCCCTGAGGCATCGAATTTATGCCAAGGAAACTTTTCACCTGGATCTATTTTTCGACGCGGCGCAAGATCTGAATGCCCAATAATATGGCGTTTATCAAGGCCGTGACGTTCTTTGATTTGTTTCACTAATTCCATAACGGCATCTATTTGTTCATCTGGAAAATCTGGCAAACCAAAATCATGTCCGGCATTGCAAATTTCAATTCCAATGGATGCAGAATTCATATCGGTCTCGCCGCCATATACACCCGCGCCAGCTTGCCATGCGCGTTTTTCTTCATCTACAAGTTGGTAAATATGACCACTTTTAAACGCCACATAATGCGCAGAAACGCGGTTAAGATTTGGCCCCGGGGGAGCCATTCCTTCACGCGGATGTTCAACTAATTCGGCTTTATATGCTATTCTTTTTGGATCTGGATCGCGAAGCAATTCAAGTGCCTTTTCTTCACTCGGCATGCCTGTATAATGAAGAACTACATAACGAATGGGGCGAGTGCGCTCATTAAAATTTGGACTTGGCGCTTGCTCAATAATAAGTTTTGCTGGCATTTTTTTAAGATTTCTAACAGGTTTTGGATTTGATGGGCGATATGGAAACATTTTACATCTTTATATTTTAGTTATTGTTGTAGCAGTGTTTTTACCCAATGAAGCATTATCCCTCATTGCAATTAGGGCGACACCAGCAATAGAGATAAGCCCGCCGAAAACAATTTGTAAAGTTATTTTTTCGTGAAGAATTACACTTGAAAGTAAAACTGCCCAAATTGGCGTCATTAAAGTAAATGGCATAATTTGGGTAACTTCATATTTTTTTATGAGGTGAAAATACATTGTATGCCCATATATAGAAACAAAAACAACAGAAAATAATAATATTAAGCCTATTGTTTTAGAGTTCGTTTCTAATGCTTCAAACTGCCCATGCTCTAAAAATAAGGTATATAAAAACAGCGGGATTAGAGAAAATAATGAATTCCATGCCTGAAACCTTAATGGCTCAATTGGTTCAAGTTTTTTCATTAAAACGGTTCCGATTGCCGCAAGTAATGCTGATGCAAAAGCAAGAATGTTACCTAAGTTAAGGTCAATACCATGTGGTTTATAAATAACAAAAATCACACCTGAAAAGGCAAGAAACATTCCCAATCCACGTTTCCACCTTACTTTTTCTTTTAAAAATATGATTGATAATATTGTGGCAAGTGGCAAAGAAAGCTGCGCAATAATCGCCAAATTTGACGCCGAAGTTGTTAAAAGCGCAACAAATTGCGCAATGAACGATAATCCCCCCATACAAAGCGATACAAAAAATAACATTCCTAATTGTTTAGGAATTGGCAAAAGTTTTGGCAAAAACAATATGGTTAGAATTATAAAACGTAATAAAACAAAAAATACTGGTGGTGAATTTTTTACCGCAATTGCAGACATGGGAACATTTGCACCCCAAACAAATGCAACCAACAAAATTAAAATCAAATCACGAAATGACATTAGGAAGAACCCTTTGTCATTCTTTCTGAACGAATTTTATTATATGCCGCATTCGCTTGAGCAGTTGTTTCATGGGCAAGCCTTATAAACTCCATGGGCTCCCCCCTACTCATAAATGAATCTGGATGGTTTTTGGTTACAATATCAAGCCATGCACGTTTTATTATTTCGTCACTGTCGCTTTCGTGTACACCAAGTATAACATATGGATTTGGCTCAACATCTTTTATAAAAAAAGACGAAATTCGTGAATAATCACTGCCACTTAGCCCCAAATACTGCGATACATTTATAAGATATTGTTTTTCCGCTTCTTTTATCTGACCATCAGCAACCGCAACAAAAAACAATACTGCCATAACGTCGAATAAAATTTGTCGATTTTCGCGGTATTTTTTACCGATTCTTTTTGCGTAATGCTCAAAACCGAGGGTTGTTCCAGCCGCAAGTCGAAAAAGTTTTTCAAATGCAGGCTTATCTTCTTTAGCAATCGGAAAAGCCGCTTCAAAAGCAATTGCTTCATCAACCGTTGCAATTCCATCAGCCTTTGCCATCTTTGCCGCCAATGCCACAACTGATGAAGCAAAGTCTTCGTCATTTCGTATATCTGAAATTATTAGTGATTTATTAGCGCTTTTAGCCGGCTTTTTAAAGTTAGCGCCGGGGTCAAAAAAACTAAAAGGATTTCTAAATAATTTCTTCCAAATTGACATAATAACCAAGAAATAAATTAAAGCGCAGAAACAATCAATATAGATTGCCCCCTTATATAATCTTTATCATAGCACACAAAACCATAGGTTTTATTAAATTAATGCCCATTCACCAAAACCCTGACATTTCCTGACATCGAGATGGCAAACTTAGTGATTTTAAAAAAGTTTTTCATATATGGAAAACTTTATTTTAAACCCACATTGGCAATTATATTTTCACCATTGCACATTATATAATTACTTGAGTTTAAAGGGATTATGTTGGCCTATCCCCCCGTTTGAAGTAATAAAATCAAATATTAAAAATATGAAACAAGTTTTCTTCATACTTACTGTACACCAATGTTTAAATTTACCTATAAATATAAAATTTTATCAATTGGGTTAATTTAAAATTCAACCAGATATTGTATTGATAATTTGTAGAGGGGCGAAAATGAATATTTCCAACTTATTAGAAAGCGTTGCAATAATGCTAAACATGCCAATACCATTGCTGGTATTGATCCCTGTTGCATTTGCCTTAGCTTTTCAAATATTGCGTGCCACAGAAGCAAATAAAATTGAAGAGCGCGCATTAAACGTAAAATGTTGGGATGGCGATAAAAATTCATCTGAAAAACCAAGTTCGATTGCAATGCTATCTTCATTGGTATTCATCGTATTCTCATTATTTACCATGTATAATGTCACAAACGATAAACCGATTTTCTCAACAAGTATTATCGTTGAACAATTTATTCGCTAGTTGATGGGTCATATGAAAGAATTGGCGCAAGCCATTTCTCAGTTGTTTTAATGTCCCAATTTTTACGAATTGAGTAATCCTTCACTTGCTCTTTATCAATTCTACCAACCCCGAAATATTCTGAATCTTGATGCGCAAAATATAGTCCGCTAACAGATGATGGCGGATCCATGGCCATTGATGAGGTTAAACTTATGCCCGTGGCATTGGTTGCATCCAATAGTTTGAACAGTGTTTCTTTTTCGGTGTGGTCAGGCTGTGCGGGATATCCGGCGGCAGGGCGGATGCCATGATATTTTTCTTTAATTAAATCCTCATAAGAAAGATTTTCATCTTTTGCATAACCCCAAAGTTCACGACGAACTTTTGCATGCATATATTCCGCCAAGGCCTCTGCTAAACGGTCACAAAGCGATTGGAACAGTATTGCAGAATAATCATCGTGTTTTGCCTTGAATGCATTGGCAACATCAATTTCCCCAATACCAGAAGTAACCGCAAAGCCACCAACATAATCAGGGTTTCCAACAGGGGAAACAAAGTCAGATAAGGCATAATTTGCGCGCCCTTCTGCCTTTACCATTTGTTGACGTAAAGTATGGAACGTAGCAATTGGTGATTGTCGTGCGTCATCTTCATAAAGAATTATATCGTCACCAATACTATTTGCTGCCCAAAAACCAATTACGGCCTTTGCCCCAACCATCTTTTCATTAATTATCCGTTCAAGCATTACTTGAGCATCTTTATAAAGATTGCTTGCTGCGGATCCAACAATATTATCGGTTAGGATTGCTGGAAAACTTCCTGCTAATTCCCAAGATGCAAAGAACGGCGTCCAGTCAATATAATCTTTTAATTCAGCAAGATTAATTTCATCAAAAACCTTTGTCCCAAGGAATGATGGCTTATGAGTTTTGCCTTCAAAATCTAGTTTTAAAGAATTTTTACGAGCATCTTCTAATGAAAGCCTTGGGCGTTTATCTTGGGATGCATAATGCGCATTGCGCGCATTTTCCTGATCCCTTTTGTTTTCTGCGACGTACTCTTGCTTTTCATCGCCAACAAGCTTTTGAACAACAGGCACTGCACGACTTGCGTCCGTTACATAGAATGTGTCACCTTTGAAATTTGGGGCAATTTTAACGGCAGTGTGTGTGCGTGAGGTCGTTGCCCCGCCAATCATTAAAGGGATATCTTTAAGCCCCGCTTTATCCATTGCTTGCGCCACATAGCACATCTCATCCAAGGATGGTGTAATGAGGCCAGAAAGCCCAATAACATCTACTTTTTCGTCAATTGCTCTTTGAATAATTGTTTCTGTTGGAACCATAACCCCAAGGTCGATTACGTCAAAGCCATTACATTGCAACACAACACCCACAATATTCTTACCAATATCATGAACATCGCCTTTTACAGTTGCCATAAGTATTTTGCCATTTGACTTTTGTGCTAGGCCCATTTCCTCTTTTTCTGCTTCCATAAATGGCATCAGATAAGCAACAGCCTCTTTCATAACTCGTGCAGATTTTACAACCTGTGGCAAAAACATTTTCCCAGAGCCGAACAAATCACCGACAACATTCATACCATCCATCAACGGGCCTTCGATAACATGTAGTGGACGCTCGGCCTGAAGTCTGGCCTCCTCGGTATCTTGGGTAATAAATTCAGTTATCCCTTTAACCAATGCATGTGTAAGCCGTTCATTAACCGGCAACTCACGCCAACTTAAATCAGGGCCAGTTTCTTTTTTACCACCTTGAGCAAGATAATTTCCTGCAATATCCAAAAGACGCTCTGTTGCATCTGGACGACGGTTTAAAATCACGTCTTCACATGCGTCACGAAGCGTTGGTTCGATGTCATCATAAATTGCCAATTGCCCAGCATTTACAATGCCCATATCCATACCTGCCTTTATGGCATGGTATAGGAAAACGCTATGCATTGCTTCGCGTACTGCCTCATTACCACGGAATGAAAATGAAACATTCGATACACCACCGGAAATATGACAATGTGGCAAATTCTTACGAATTATTCTTGTGGCTTCGATAAAATCCACGCCATAATTATTATGTTCCTCAATACCAGTTGCAACCGCAAAAATATTAGGGTCAAAAATAATGTCTTCTGGTGGGAAGTTTATTTCCATCAAAAGATTATAAGCACGCGTACAAATTTCGACCTTGCGCTCTAATGTGTCTGCCTGCCCTTTTTCGTCAAATGCCATAATGACGGTAGCAGCACCATATTTGCGAATTTTACGGGCATGATCAAGAAATGCGTCAACGCCCTCTTTTAGTGATATTGAATTTACAATCGCCTTACCCTGAACGCATTTTAAGCCTTCCTCGATGATTGCCCAATTTGAACTATCAATCATGATTGGGATTTTTGCTATATCTGGCTCAGTCGCAACTAGATTCAAAAACGTTCTCATGGCTTTGACGCCATCAATCATTGCCGCATCAAGGTTTACATCAAGCACGTTTGCGCCACTATCAACCTGACTTCTGGCAACGGCAAGCGCACCAACATAATCATCGGCTTCAATCAATTTACGAAATTTTGCAGAGCCAGTAACATTGGTTCTTTCACCAACAATAACAAAGCGGGATACTGTGTCGGTCATTTGTTCTTCTTAAAAATTAAATGGTTCAAGGCCTGCTAAACGCAGTGCTGTTTCAAAATGTGGTATTTGGCGCGGTTTTTTACCTTCTACACCATGTGCAATATGCTTGATATGGTCAGGTGTTGTTCCACAACATCCACCAACAATATTGACCAAACCATCAATCGCCCATGTTGAAATAACTTCACACATATCATGAGGTGTTTCATCATATCCACCAAATGCATTAGGTAAGCCTGCATTGGGGTGGCATGAAATTTTGCATTCTGCAACCCGAGCCAGATCAGATAAAAACGCCTTCATTTGTTTTGGACCAAGGGCACAATTTAACCCAATTGACCATGGGTTTGCATGGCGAACACTATTATAGAATGCTTCAACAGTTTGCCCAGAAAGAGTACGACCAGACATATCTGTAATCGTGCCAGAAATCATAATAGGCAAGGTTTCACCAACTTCTTCAAAAAGGGTTTCAATGGCAAAAATCGCTGCTTTTGCATTAAGAGTATCAGTTATAGTTTCAACCAATAATAAATCAGCACCGCCATCGTACAAGCCCTTAACCTGCTCATAAAATGCGTCCTTCATTTCATCAAAACTTATATCACGATATGCAGGGTCATCAACTTTTGGCGATAAAGAAAGTAGTTTTGTAGTTGGTCCAATTGAACCAGCAACGAGTTTTGGGCTATCAATTGTTTCAAATTTATCGGCCGCAGCACGCGCAATTTGCGCCGCGACTTTGTTCATTTCATATGAATATTCTTCCATCTCATAATCGGCCTGCGAAACCCTTTGTGCGCCGAAAGTATTGGTTTCAACAATATCGCAGCCCGCCGCAAAATATTGCTCATGGATTGATTGGATTGCATCAGGTTTTGTTAAAACCAATAAGTCATTATTACCTTTTTGGTCAATTTTTACGTCTTTAAAACGTTCACCACGATAATCTTTTTCTTCTAAACCAAGACGCTGAATAAGCGAACCCATTGCACCATCAAGAATTAAAATTCTACTTTTTATAATCTCTTCGGTTTTTGCAAGACGTTCTGCGCGATTCTTAAAAATACTCATAATTTACTCCAGCGTTTCATAACGCCATCAATTCTATTAAAAACCCAGTGCTTTTGCGGCTTCTAAGGTTAACTTTGCGCGATTCAGTGTGTAAAAATGGAAATCTTCGACACCTTCTTTTTGCAAGGCTGTGACAAGGTTTACCAATGTTTCTTCTGCGCGTTTTTCGCGTTCCTGAGGGTTTCCATCCATGCCATCAAACTTTTCTGCAAACCAATCAGGAATATTGGTATTACACGCCTTTGCCATTCGCATATATCCAGAGACACTACCGACAGGCATAATGCCAGGCAAAAGCGGAATTTTTATCCCATGTTTAACAGCCAAATCACGAAAATTAAGATAGGTTTCAGGTTCAACAAAAAATTGACCAATTGCTTGTGTTGCGCCTTTTTCGATTTTTTCTTTCAAAACATTAAACTCATGCTCAAGCGATGGAGATTCCGGGTGCTTCTCTGGGTAAAAAGAAACCGAAACTTGAAAATCACCGATTTTTCTTGCTGCTTCAACAACCTCGGTTGCATTTAAATAGCCATCCTTATTAGCAATAAATTCGGTACCTACCCCAGTTTTTGGGTCACCACGTAAAGCAACTATATTACGCACGCCCATATTCCAATATTCTTGCAAAACTTCATCAACCTGTGCCTTTGAAGCATCAACACAAGTAATATGTGCCGCAGGAACAAGTGAGGTTTGTTGAAGGATTTTATCAACTGTATTGTGTGTACGCTCACGCGTTGAACCACCCGCGCCATAAGTCACCGACACGAATTTTGGATTTAGAATCTTAAGTTCCATAATGCTTTGCCAAAGCTTTTGTTCCATAGCTTCACTATTGGGGGGGAAGAATTCCAAAGATAAATTTGGCAATGTCATTATATTTTCCTGTTACTTTGTAATTGCGTATAATTTAACTTCTAAACCAGAAGCATTTTTTTCATTTTTAAATGATTTAATTGATTGAATTTTCAGGCCTGCAAGATTGCACCATTCACTAAATTCTGCATCGGCAAAGCCAAGTCGCAAATGACCGTATTTATTGCGCAATTCTTCAAAATCATGCGGGGCAAAATCCGCAATCAAGAGAAGTCCGCCAGGCTTTAAAACCCTTGCCGCCTCTGTCATCGCAGCGGCTGGATTATCAAGATAGTGCAATACTTGGTGGATTGTGATTAAGTCTGCGGTTTCATTGCCATATGGTAGGCTATAAATATCGCCAAGGCGGGCACTTAGATGTTTATTATCCCCTTCGTCAAACCGCAATCTAGATAGATTTAGCATCCCATGAGAGGTATCAATCCCCTCGCCCCGTTTAACATATTTGGAAAAAGTTTCTAAAATAACACCCATGCCTGAACCAAGATCAAGGTGGAAATCAAACTTACGGCCATCAGCCGCCGCTAACATTGCCGCTTCTACAACACCTTCAGGCTGATGCAACTTACGCAAAGATTCCCATTCAGGGGCAATTTTTTCAAAATATTTATGTGCACGTTCTTGGCGCGCTTCACGTATTTCTTTTAACTTTGCTAAATCGCGCGTTAAAACAAAGCTATCACGGTTGAGACATGAAATAATCTGCGTTGTTAATGATCTTGCTGGTTCGCTATTTGAAAGCCTAACAAATACCCACGACCCTTCTGTACGGCGTTCAATAATACCCGCTTCAGATAATAATTTAAGATGTCGTGATACGCGTGGTTGACTTTGCGCCATAACGCTGGATAATTCACCTGCGGACAATTCGCCATTATTTAAAAGTGCAATGATACGAAGCCGTGTGTCCTCACCTGCTGCTTTTAAGATTTCGATTACATTGTCCATCGCAAGCTCCAAAACGTTTAAACACTTAAACATATCTTTAAGTGTTTTTGTCAAGTTATATTTGCAATAAACTGGCAAAAATATTTCAATTTTTGGATAAATCAATTTATCTGGCGCTTATGAATCAAACTAATAACCTTAAACAGGTCGAAATTTTTACCGATGGTGCATGCTCTGGCAACCCTGGACCTGGCGGGTGGGGTGCCGTTTTACGCCATAATGGCGCGACAAAAGAAATTTCTGGTGGCGAAAAACAAACCACAAATAATCGCATGGAATTAATGGCCGCCATTGCGGCATTAGAAGCGCTTACGCAACCTTGTGAAGTAATCCTAACAACTGATTCTAAATATGTTATGGATGGAATTACAAAATGGATTTGGGGATGGAAAAAAAATAGCTGGAAAAAAGCTGATAAAAAACCTCTGTTGAATGCCGATTTATGGATGCGACTTGATGCAATTACTTCCCAACATAGAGTGAAATGGGAATGGGTTAAGGGCCACGCAGGGCATCCAGAAAATGAACGTTGTGATGAATTAGCAAGAACCGCAATTAAATCCCTTTAAAACTATTTATTTCATCAATTGTTAAAGCCCGCCATTTTCCTTCTGGTAAATCACCTAATTCCAAATTGCCAATTCGCAAACGCTTTAGGTCGATAACCTTTAAATCAACAAGATCACACATTCTTCTAATTTGTCGTTTGCGCCCTTCTTTAAGAATAAAGCGCAATGTTTGTTTATCTAGCTGTTCAACTATTGCAGGCTTTAATTTTCGCCCATCAAGCTCTAGGCCGTGACGAAGCTGTTTTAGAGCGATGGGCGTAATATAGCCCGCTACTTTTACGATATATTCTTTTTCTTTTTCGGTATTTTCACCAATGATTGCCTTTGCCAAAACACCGTCTTGCGACAGAATAAGCAATCCATGGCTATCTTTATCAAGACGTCCGATAGGCGGTATTGATATATTATTTGGAATTAAAATTTGCGCATTATTAAACGCATTTTCTGGCGTTAGCATTCGAACCGCGGGGATTTCACCCTTTTCCGGCTGTCCGGAAACTATGCCAACAGGCTTATTATAAGCAATTGAGATTTGCCCCGAAAGATTATTCTGTGCAGTTTCCATAACCTCAAGCACTTGGCCATTTTCAATCTTTCGCCCAAGATCGGAAACTATGTCGCCATCAATTTTTATACTATTTGAAACAATTAATTCCTCAGCCTTACGGCGCGAACAAACACCTAATTGCGCAAGCCATTTATTGACGCGCATAGGTTCAGATTCTGTAAATGTATATAAAGGCATATGTCTGCATTATCATTAAATATAATAATCGCAATACCAATAGTAAATTATGGCCGCGCCTTGTTATTATGTTCTACGCGGTAATCGTAAACATTTTTTCCTATTATGGATGCAGGTATAAATGCAAAGCAAGAGAATATGAATAAAGAAATCACGATTATCACATTCTTTGTATTCCAAAACTTTTCCGGAAATAAATCTGCCTTTGCACGAGACCCTAAATAGAAAAAGGCCCAAAACATTAATATCTGGGCAGATATCATTGCTTCAAAAACCTGACCATATTCCTTAAATGCCTGCTTAAGAAAGCTTAATATAAAGCCAATAATTCCACTAATTATCATAAAGGAGATAAATATTTTGAATGGTGTAAATCTATTTTCATAATCCTCTGGCGAAACTTCATAAATTTTACGTGCATTGGAATAAGTATTAAGCGTAATTACTGCTCCTAAAGCTAATACAGTAAGAATTAGAAATAAGCTCTGCCAAGTAATATGATCACCTGCTGCCTTTCTGATGGCGTCGTATACCCTAAGCCAAACAAAAACATCAAAAAAGCTTATATATTTTTTTAAAAGGGGGCGTGATAACAAATCATCATTCGCCCCATATTCGTATTTACCAATCGCGCCAGTGGTAGTGTTTTGCATATATACACCCTAAGCATCAAACCATCTTTTGTCAAACAAAACTAAAAAATAGTTATAATTTAAATTACACTTTCTTGTGCGCTTTATTAATCGACAAAAGCGCTAAAATGTGGAACAAATCACCCAAACAAACAAACCGGAAGGAAAAATTATGCGTCGTCGTAACTTTCTTAAAACTGCTGCTGCGGTGGCAATAATTGGTTCAACTTCAGGATCAATAATTGCAACCGAAGCTCTTGCAGCAACAGGAAAAAAAATGTCTTCAAATCCATTATTACAAAAATGGAATACCCCGTTTGGTGTTCCTCCTTTTTCTCAAATCAAGCCGTCTGATTTTATGCCGGCTTTCGAAGCGGCAATGGCAACCCATAAAGCAGAGCTAAAGGCGATTGCAACCAATAAAGAAGACCCGACTTTTGACAATGTATTCGGTGCAATGGAACGTTCAGGCGCAGATTTAACAAAGGTTGCTTCGGTATTTTTCCACCTTACTTCGGCTGATACCAATGAAAAACTTCAAGCAATCGAAGGGCCAATTTCTGAAAAACTATCGGCACACCAAAGCTCGGTCACGCAAGACCCATTGTTGTTTGGAAAAATTCAATCAGTATATTTACGTCGTGAAAAACTTGGATTGAATGGCCCACAAAAATACCTTGTGGAAAATACCTACCAATCATTCGTGCGTGGTGGTGCATTATTGGATGCCGATAAAAAGAAAAAAGTTGCCGATATCGATGCGCAACTTGCAAAGATTCAAGTTCAATTTGACCAAAATGTTCTTAAAGGACAATCTACATTCTATCTTCCGCTAAAAACAGAAGCTGATTTTGCAGGCTTGAACGAAAGCCAAATTGACGCCGCCAAAGCTGCGGTTAAAGAACGCGGTATCAAAGATGCCTTGGGTGCAATTACCCTTTCACGCTCTTCATTTGAACCTTTTTTGACCTCATCAACAAGACGCGATTTGCGTGAAGCTGTTCAAAAAGGTTGGATGTCGGTTGGTTCAACATTTGGTCCAGATAACCGTCCATTGATTACCCAAATCGTTGATTTGCGCACCCAACGTGCCAACCTTATGGGCTTTAAATCATTTGCCGCCTATCAGCTTGATGACAAAATGGCAAAAACCCCAGAAAATGCAATGACAACCATGAATGCTGTTTGGACTGCATCAATTGCAACCGCAAAAAAAGAACGCGGCATGTTGCAAGAATTGGCCACAAAAGACGGTGTTGATAAAATTGCCTCTTGGGACTGGTGGTATTATGCTGAAAAAGTTCGCCAATCAAAATATGCGATTGATGAAAATGAGGTGAAGCCTTATTTCGAACTTACCAACATGATTAAAGCCATCCACTATCATGCGGAACATCTATTTGGCCTAAAATTTGTTAAAAACGACAAAATTCCAACTTGGCACAAAGACGTTGTTGCATATGAAGTTCATAACGTAAGTGATGGCACTTTACAGGCAATTTGGTTTGGTGACTTCTATGCACGCCCATCAAAACAGTCTGGCGCGTGGATGTCTTCATTCCGTGACCAACAAAAACTAATTGGTGACGTCAAAGCAGTTGTTTACAATATCTGTAACTATGCAAAACCATCACCTGGTAAACCATCATTGCTTTCTTTTGATGATGCATCAACATTATTCCACGAATTTGGCCACGCGCTTCATGGCATGTGTTCAAACGTAATGTATCCATCACAATCAGGTACAAATGTTAAACGTGATTTCGTTGAATTCCCATCACAAATGATGGAACATTGGCTTCCAACACCTGAAATTTTGGGTAAATTTGCACGCCATTGGAAAACTGATGAAGTTATCCCTCAACCGCTTGTTGATAAATTATTGGCGGCGAAAAACTTTAATGAAGGCTGGACAACCTCTGAATATATGATGGCTGCAATCATGGACATGAAAATGCACATGATTGAAGGACCTGCACCAAAAGATATTGATGCGTGGGAAAAACAGCTTCTTGACGATATGGGGGCTATTCCTGAAATTGTTGTTCGTTATCGCCCTGGTTACTTCAAACATACTTTTGACGGTGGCTATGCTGCTGGATATTATTCATATATTTGGGCAGCGGTTCTTGAAACCGACGGCTTTAATGCATTTAAAGAAGTTGGAAATGTTTATGATCCTGCGACATCGAAACGTCTGAAAGATACAATCTTCTCACAAGGTGGAACCAAAGACCCAATGGATTTATATATTGAATTCCGTGGTCGCGCGCCAACCGTTGACGCATTACTTGAATATCGTGGTTTAAAATCATAGATTTATTCGTAAAAAATCAAGCAAATACAATTATACCCCGCTCTATGCGGGGTATTTTTATAACAAGCCTTTTTTACCCAAAGATATTATTAGACGCGCCCTTGCATCCGGCATGTTTTTCATTGCTTGCCCCAAAAGGTCACGTTCAATAAACCAACCCGTCAACGCAAATCCATCGGCAATATCACCGCTTTTGATTTCATTTTCCGATGACAATAAAAACGGCGGCAAAACTAATAATTTGTCCTTATAGGGTAATCCTGCTTCATAGCTTGCCGCCCTACCCGTCCGTGGTGAAACCCATGAAAGGTTTTCACGAACACCGCTTAATGCGCACTCTTCAAAATCTAACCCAAAACCACAATCAGCCAAAAGACCAACTTCCCAACGGACATAAGCGGCGGCCCAATTATCTTGATTACAAATCAAACGAACCAATATTTCGGTTGCATTGAATAAATGCTTATAGGTTTGAAAATTAGGCAAAGCTTCTTTTAAAAGCGCACAAACAGAGCCAATGGCATTTATACCTGCAGCGTTATCAAAGACGTTTTCAATGGAAAATTTTGTTTCAAGGCGATCAAAATATCCCAATTGGTTTTCACCTTTTGACATAAAGCTCAGGTGAAGTATCTGACCAGTCTGTAAAAGTGCACGTTTCCTCTTGCCTGCACCACCATAAACATATGCCGATATACGGCCATGATCATAAGAAAATACTTCTAAGATAGCGTCATTTTCGCCATATTTGGTGGCATTAAGGACAATTGCATCAGTTTCCCATGACGCCATTATTACGCCTTATAATCAAGCCCGCGTGCGGTATAGTGGCGGCTATCTTCTTGCCAATTATCTTTAACCTTAACATGGAGGAACAGATGAACCTCACGCTCTAATTCACGCATCAATTCATGTCTGGCTTGCGAAGAAATCCATTTTAGAGTTTGTCCATTTTTGCCAATGGCAATTGCTTTATGCCCCTCGCGGCCAACGTAAAGCGTTTGGTCAATTCTCACTGAGCCATCTTTTAATTCTTTCCAATTATCGGTTTCAACATTGGCATTATAAGGCAATTCATCATGCAGACGATGGAAAACTTTTTCGCGCGTAATTTCCGCCGCCATAAGGCGCAAAGGTATATCAGATGCTTGATCTTCGGGATAAAGGAATGGGCTTTCTGGTAAATATTTACCAAGGCATTGTTTAAGCTCTTCAAGGCCATCTTCTTGTAAAGCACTTACAAACAAAATTTCCTTATAAATCTCTTTTTGCGCAAATGATTGCGCTAAATCAAGTAATTCATGTTTAGGAACAGTATCAATCTTATTTAGCAAAAGAAGCGTATTTTTATTTTGTGACTTTATGCCAGCTTCAGTACGTTCAATATCTTCTAGCGCTTTTTCTTCACCTTTAGGCAAGCCGGATTTACCAAACTTTTGCGCTAATCCCGCATCAACCACATGCACAATCAAATCAGCATCACGGGCACCAGTCCAAACAGAAGCAACCATAGCACGATCAAGTCTTTGTTTAGGATTAAATACGCCAGGCGTATCAATGAAAATGATTTGCGCATTATCTTGCATGATAATACCACGAACCGGAAAGCGCGTTGTTTGAATTTTTTGCGATACAATGGAAATTTTTTGCCCAACCAAGGCATTCATAAGCGTTGATTTACCGGCATTTGGCGCACCAACGATTGCCACAAAACCACATTTTGAATTTTCTTGTTTATTTTCAGGGTTATTTATCGGCATTTTTTATCACTTTTTCATAAAATTCTTTGGCACATATTTGCTGCGCAACCTGTTTCGAGCCTGCTTTTGCGCACAGGCTTTGCCCAATCGCAGTTACCTCCACCGTAAATACCGGCGCATGATCTGGACCTTCGCGGTTTACAACAGAATATTTTGGTGCATCATGTCCACGTTTTTGCAACCATTCCTGTAACATGCTTTTGTAATTTTTGCCATCATCAGGGGCTTCTGAAGCAGTTTTTATTGCAAGCTCAACCAGCTTCCAAGCATAATCTTTTCCACCATCAAGATATATTGCGCCTATTAATGCCTCATAAGCATCAGCCAAAATATTGTCATTTACGCCCTGATTTTGCATAACGCTTTTAGACACGACAACTAATTTTTGTAAATTTATTTTTCGTGCAGAAACCGCGCAATTAGCCCCAGACACACATTTGTTGAAGGCCTTGGTTAAATTGCCTTCTTCAAACGTTGGATGATTTTCATATAAGAATTCAGCAGATAATAGCCCTAAAACCCTATCACCCAACCACTCCAGACGTTCATTACATTCGAAATTATCACGCCCCTCACCGGCAGACTTATGAATTAGCGCAAGCTTTAGAAGAGATTTATCCTTAAACTCATAAGCAATCGCATTTTGCAACTCTTTAAGTTCAGCGTCATCAGGTAATTCAAGTTTTAGTTTTGCCATTATTTAATCGGAACTGCTATACGGTCATAACGCAAATCGGTTAGCCAAGTCCAAGGCTTAAACAAGCTCACACCGCTATCCCAAGAAAATAGTACAATTCTGGCCTTGCCAACAACATTTTCTTCTGGAACATAACCAACGCCTTGCTCCAAAATAGGGTCTGCACGGCTATCAAGCGAATTATCGCGGTTATCACCCATCATAAAATAATGCCCTGGTGGAACCTCGTAAACTTTGGTGTTGTCAAACTGCCCTTCTTCGACCAAATCGTAGGTAGTATAACTCTTACCATTTGGTAGAGTTTCTTTCCATCTATTTGTGCTCATCGTATTATTGCGTGAATCAACTATGATTTCCGGCGGCAACGCCTCACGGGTTACTGGAACACCATTAATAACCAACTGACCGCCAACAACCTGAATTCTGTCTCCTGGAAGGCCAATTACACGTTTAATATAGTCAACTTTAGTTTGGTATGGATGTTTGAAAACAACCACATCACCGCGCGCAACCTGTTTATCAAAGATGCGGCCTTTGAATAATTTAGGTTCAAATGGAATCGAAAAACGCGAAATACCATAATCCCACTTAGAAACGAAAAGATAGTCGCCAACCAAAAGGCCAGGACGCATCGATTCGGAAGGAATAGAAAACGGTTGAAAAATAACTATGCGCAATAAAAGAGCAATTATAAGCGCACCCAAAACGGTTTTTATAATATCGCCTAAAGATTCTTTTTCATGGTGCTTATCATTCAATGGCGCATCACCTTTTTTCGTAGTTTTAGCGCTATTATCATCACTATTGTTTGAAACTGTTTCCGATGCTTCGGTAATGTCCGCCATTTAATCTCTCTTTTTGATTTCTATTGCTTCAATAATTACAAACGCAATAGCATTAGGATAGTCATCACTTAAAGTTAAAAATAATTTGGGTTCAAATCCTTGCGGAATGATTTTGTTTAAAATTCTATTTGCATGATCAGTAAGGTTAATCACAGGTTGACCATTTATAAGGTTTACAATCTCAATATCAAGCCAGCTAAGGGAATTTTTTATTTCTCCACCTATTGCCTTTACAAAAGCCTCTTTAGCAGCAAAACGCTTTGCGTAAAATGCAGCCTTTATGGCTTTCTTTCCCTCAGCAATAGATTGTTCTGTACTGGTAAAGCATCTATTTTCAAATCTTTTGCCAAACCGTAACAGTGATTTTTCAATCCTATCAATACGGCAAATATCTGAACCGATGCCTATTATCATTAAAAAGAAACCCTGCGCGCATCATCCATTATTTGTCGCATTTTTGATATTGAATCTTTTAGGCCGATAAAAATTGCTTCACCAACCAAGAAGTGACCTATATTAAGTTCAGAAATTTCAGGAATACGGGCAATTTCGGTAACGCTGTCATACGTTATTCCATGCCCCGCATGAACATCCAAACCAAGTGAGGCAGCCAATCTAGCACCAATATGAAGATCACTTAAGCATTCGGATGCGGCTGTATAATCACCTTTTTCAACTGCTTCACAATAACGGCCAGTGTGAAACTCAATCGCTCTTGCACCGGTGTAATGTGCGGCTTTGATTTGCATTTCATTTGGTTCGATGAACAAGCTCACTCGCGAGCCATTATCTTGCAATTCAGAAATGAATTCACGAAGATTGTCTTGAACATCAATGACATTAAGTCCGCCTTCAGTGGTTTTTTCTTCACGCTTTTCTGGAACCAAACAAACTGCCTCTGGGGCAAGTTTGAGGGCAATTTCCTTCATCTCATCGGTCGCCGCCATCTCAAGATTAAGCGGTATCACCAAGCCACCAGCAATTTCAAAAACGTCTGAATCAATGATATGACGCCTATCTTCGCGTAGGTGAATAGTAATTGAATCGGCCCCTGCTTCTTGCGCTAAAATGGCGGCGCGCATCGGGTCAGGGTGTAACCCACCACGGGCATTTCTGATTGTTGCCACATGATCAATATTGATGCCTAATTTTAATGGTCTCATAACTTATTTCTTTGTATTTTTTGATAAATCACGACTTCCCGGTTTAACTGCGGGCGTATCTTTTAAATCATCTGGCAGATTATTTGGATCAAAACTTTCAACCTCATATTCTGCAAGTGAAACAAGTGGCAAGCCTAAATCAATTTTACCGCCAGAACGGTCAATTAATACTGCGGCACCAAGCAATTTAATATCTAAATCTTTTATTGCATCAATTGTTTCGCGGACTGAAAGACCTGTTGATATAATATCTTCTACTACAACGACTTTTGCGCCCTTTGGAAGCTCGAACCCGCGACGGAGTTTAAAAACCCCATCCTCGCGCTCTACGAACATTGATTTAGCTTTTAAATGACGAGCAGTTTCATAGCCGGGAATAATCGCACCAACCGCAGGAGAGACAACATATTCAACTTCACCAAATTCTTTTGCAATTTTTTTCGCAAGAGCTTTACAAAGTTTACTTGTTGCATCTGGATTCATGAAAACAAATGCTTTTTGCAAGAATTTTCGGCTATGACGACCAGAAGAAAGAATAAAATGCCCCTCGAGTAATGCGCCAGCTTCTTTGAAAATTTTCAATACTTTTTGTGTTTTCATGGTTTTAAGCCTTTTTAATCCTGACTACGTAAACGCTCTACCTCAATAAGGCTTGGCAGTGAACGCAAACTTGCAGCAATTACATTCAAATGCTTATTATCTGCAACTTCAATGTCAACCAATAAGTCGATAAAATCTTCTTTACGGTTTTCCGCACGTAGATTTGTAATATTGCCATCGCAATTAGCGATAATCTTACCGACGTCTGCAAAAACCCCTTTAGTATTTTCACATGTTAATCGAAGGCGTCCAACAGCAAGCCCGTTTTTACGCGCCTCTTCATTCCACGACAAATCAATCCAAAGCTCTTCATTATCTTCATAATCTGCAAGCTTATCGCAATCGATCGTGTGAACTTCTATGCCTTTTTCACCTTTTTGAATACCAACAATTCTTTCCCCAGGTAAAGGTGAACAGCATTCCATAAAATGAATTGCAACCCCATCTGTCAAGCCATCGCCTTTTAAGAAGTTACTACCGTGTTCGTTATCAATTGAAATTCTTGCCTCACCGAGTGCATTTTTACGCACAAACCCCGGAACAGCAGCCTCCGCAAGTGCAGTCCCTGTTAGCTTTCCGCGACCTAATGCTTCATGTAATTCTTCAATATTTTTAAATTTCAGTTTTTCACATGCAACTTTTAAATCGATATCTTCTGGATTAAGGCCGAGACGGCGCAAGGCATGTCCCGCAAGCTTTTTACCAAGTGTTGAAAACTCTTGTCGTTCAAACTCTCTCACAAGACGGCGAATGCCAGAGCGCGCTTTGCCAGTAATTGCCAAAGATTCCCAATTGGGTGGCGGTTTGCGAACATCAGAGCGAAGAATTTCAACAATATCGCCACTTCTTAATGGCGTTCTAAGTGGAACATTTATGCCATTAATCTTTGCACCAACTATTGTATCACCAATTCCGGTATGAACCGCATAAGCAAAGTCAACCGAAGTCGCCCCACGCGGCAAAGCATGAAGATCGCCTTTTGGAGTAAATACAAACACCTGATCTTGGAACATTTCCAATTTGGCATTTTCAAAGAAATCTTCAGGGTCGCCACCATCTTCAAGAATTGAGAAAATATTCCGCAATGCTTCAATTGGGTCTGCCGGTGAATTTTCGTCAGGGTGATAACCATATGAGTGGTTTTTATACTTCCAGTGCGCCGCAACCCCAAGTTCGGCGATTTTATCCATCTCTTCAGTCCTGATTTGTATTTCAAGACGCATACCGCTACTAGTTACGATTGAAGTATGCAAAGACTGATAACCATTTGTTTTTGGTACAGAAATATAGTCTTTGAACCGTCCTGGCACATAGCGCCAACGAGTATGAACCAACGCCAAAGCCTTATAGCATTCAAGCATTGTATCAACGATAATCCTAAACCCATAAATATCAGAAATCTCGTTAAAAGATACCGATTTTTTATCAAGCTTTTTCCAAATGGAAAACGGGCGTTTTTCTCTACCCGAAACATCAGCATGCATATCACTTTCAGAAAGTAATAAATTTATTTTGCTAACGACATCTTCGGTTGATTGGGCATATTTTATACGATTTGTTTCAAGCTGTTCGTAGATTGCCTCATAGGCATCGGGATGAAGATGGCGAAACGCCAAATCTTCCAACTCAGATGCGAATTTATTGACACCAATACGCCTTGCTAATGGGGCATAAATATCAATTGTTTCCCTTGCTATCCGCTGCCGCTTTTCTGGTTTTTTAATGAAATGCAATGTGCGCATATTGTGCAATCGGTCAGCAAGTTTGACCAATAGCACGCGAATATCTTTAGAAAGTGCCAAAACAAATTTTTGAAGATTTTCAGCCTGTTTTGTACGTTCGGCAGTAACCTCAAGCTGAGTAAGTTTTGTTACACCATGAACCAATGTGGCAACTTCTTCGCCAAAAAGCTCGGAAATTTCGTTAAAGGTTGCCTCTGTATCTTCAATGGTATCGTGCAGCAGACCGGTGACAATCGCCGCTTCGTCCATTTTTAATTGTGTGAGAATACCCGCAACTTCAACAGGGTGCGCAAAATATGGATCGCCAGATGCCCTAAGCTGTGAACCGTGCATTTTGGTTGCATAAACATAAGCACGATTCACCAAATCCTCATTGATGTTGGGATTATAGGCACGAATTAAGTCTAATAATTCGTACTGGCGTAAAATGCGCGATTTTTTTTGTTGCTCTGCTAACATCTAATAAAGATAGTATAGGTGTGAAATTTGACAATTGTATAATTGCCACTTTTCACACCTAATACAGAAAAATTACGCGAATATTAATAAGGGTCTTCGCGGACAGCTTCTTGTTCTTGCTGTAAAGCACGCAAAACGTCATCTTCTGACACAATAACAGGTGCTTCAAGTGCAAGTAAATCTGATTGTTCTTCTTCACGCACAGCTTGTGGACGATATTCACGAAGTGACGCAATCAAACCATCACGCAAATCAGGTGCCTCAACCGCAGTTTCAGCAATTTCACGCAATGCAACAACCGGATCCTTATCGCGATCACGGTCAACAGCAAGTGGCGCACCACCTGAAATTTGACGCGCGCGATGCGCGGCAAAAAGCACTAAAGAAAATCTATTAGGAACGCGTTCTACGCAATCCTCAACAGTTACACGAGCCATTTTTATTCCTAACTAGTTATGTTCGGGGAATATCAAATTGAAATGAATATATCAAGTACTATAAAACAAACTATTTACACTTAGTACATGAAAGATTGTTCATTTCTTTTGAAAGTGCTATCGCTGCCTCAACTTTTGAAATAAATCCATTTTTATCCGCATCAAAAGAATTCATTACTTTATCGGCAAGAAGGTTAATCATAAAATCAGGTGATGCTGGATTTTGTTTTTTTATCATCGCCCGCACTTCCTCCAATGATACCAAACCATCATGATTAGCATCATTCTTCATGAACTCATTAATATTATTATCAAGCTTTCTGTTTTTAATTGAATTATTTGCATTATCATCGGCAAAGGCAGAAGTTAAAACTACAATATTACAAATTATAACAGTAAAAACCACATTATTAACTCTTGCGAATTTAAACAATATAAAATCTCCACGTCCGATAATACAATTTATTGTTGACGGCAAAAACGCTTAATGTAAAGTTACTGTTGCAGTTATATATAACTTTAGGGCTTTAGGTGGCTTATTATGAATCTTTAAAAAATCATGGTATTATCAACTATCTTTACAACAACTGTCTTCGCACCATTGGCGGCATACGCAAGCACCATAACAATATATGTAACAATAAGAACTGTTACGATTTGTGTATCAGTAGAAGAAGATAACCAAAAAGCAGGATGATTATCTTTCAACAAGAAAACGCAATTAGCTAGTATTTAATTTATTATGTGCCAGCTAATTATAAATTTCGGTGATGTTTTATGATTAACAAGCTTAAAGTGCTTGCAAATATAACTTTTATAACCTTTGCCTATGTAACAATTCCGCAATCGTTGAAGGCTCAGGATATTAACAACCAAGGAATTAACACTACTGAAGATAGTGAAGTTATTATTGTAAGGGCTTCAAAGATACGCGGCTCTGTTGATACCAGATATTATGATATAAAAACTAATCCAGATGCAAAAACCATAACTGCTGAAGACGTGGTAACAAGGCTTCCAGGGGCAATAAAAGACATAAATGGCAAAATCAGCATTTTGGGACGAACCAATATTTCATATCAGCTCGATGGCAGCTATTTCCCACAGGATCTTGCAACCCAAATTCCTGCCTCTCAAATTGAAAGAATTGAAGTAACTACTAATCCAGGAGCAAAAAGTAGCAGTGGCGACGAAATAATAATCAACCTGATAAGCAATAAAAAGGCACGTAATCCCCAAAACATACTGTTAAGAATTACCGGGGACACCCTTAAAAATATAAATGTCAATGCAAATTATGACCATGAGACCAATAATAATAAATATTCTTTTTTTAGCTTTATGAGATCTTTGGATGAAAATTCTGGCCAACAACAATATGAAGATTACATAAATGATGGAATGGGATATCGAGGCATTAATCAGACTATAAAAACAAGGCTATTTGTTAATTTCTTTACAATTGAACATACTTTAAAAAATAACAGCAACAAACTTCTCTTAGGAATGGTGCCAACTTCATATGATAGTCAAATTCATTCAAAGGAAAAATATTCATTTCAAAATGATGTAGATATATACGATGACATAGTTGATTATAAAAGTAATTCTACAAACAACAGTATCTCTTATGTTGCAGCACTTAGTAATTATGGTGATAATTCAAAAGAAAAATATATGTTGCAATTTGATGCGCAAAATAAAGCTTCGAAAAATTATAATCTGGTAAATAACCAATCTTATTTTTATGAAACTAATACTCACAATAATATCATTACATTCAATATTGATAACGAATATAACATAGATGGGAAAAAGTTTGAATACGGTTACAGGCACAGATATAATGACCTTGATAACATTTATTACTTTGAACAAGCTAAGTTAAATAATTTTAGAATTATCAGTAATGAAGATGCCGCTTATATTGCATATAACACTACTCTTGGAAAATTTGATATTAAGCCTGGCCTGCGTTATGAAATATATAATTTAAATAATATCAATAATTATAGAATGCTTTTGCCTTCAATTCATTTTGGAATAAAATTTCGAGAATTAGGAAACTATAAAATAAGCTTTGCAAGAAAATCTCAGGATATTAATTACAATAACTTCAACCCCAATCAAGTTGCACAAAAATATAATATATTCGAGGTTGGGAATAAGGATTTAATTAATGGGACAATAGATAATTATGAAACATCTTATGAATTCCTAAATAAAAAGTTCAGCTTTCTTACTACGCTTTATTGGCGTAATTATGATAATAATATTGAAAATTATTTTGAATATGGTGGAAACAATATTTATTATATAAAACACATAAACATCAAACAATTGATAAATAAAGGAATAAACCTTAACTTCAAGCATAATATTAGCGATAAATTCGATTATTCGATTGACTTAAATTTCTATAATAAGAAGCAGGAATGGTATATCGACACAAAAAAATCATTACATCAGATTATTGTTTTTGACTGGAAATTAAATAGTACATACAGAATCGATAAAGATAATTCCATACTTTTTATGGTGCAACAATCAGGGAAAAATGGTTCTGTGAACTCAACCACATCAAGTAAAATTTCATCAAGTATCAAATATACTCATGATTTTAGAAATAACCTATCGATGGATATAGCCGCCATTGATTTCTTATCAAGTAATAAACAAGATAGTTATTTCATAGCGGATAATTATAAAAAACATGCCATTACAACACGAAGCAATAGGGCAATAAAAATTACTTTGGCTCAACGTTTTTAATTCTCAAGCATTAACAACAGGTTTAGCCAAAATATGTTTACCGCTAAAAATTAATGAAGCAATCATTTCCACTAATGATGCACCACTTATTGGGTGCACCCAATTAGGGGCAACTTCACTCAACGGCAATATCACAAAATCACGAACTTCCATACGAGGATGCGGAATTTTAAGGTCTTTTTCATTTAAAACCATATCGTCGATTGCAATTATATCTAAGTCAAGGGTGCGTGCCGCCCAACGATTTTGCTTATCACGAACGCGCCCATATTTTTCTTCAATATGGCGCAATTTTTCAAGAATATCTTTGGGAGAAAGGCCCGTTTCAATTGCAATCACACAATTCAAATAGTCGGGGGAATCATTTCCTTCAGGCCAAGCCGGCGAAACATAAAGACACGAAGATTTCTTGAGATAAGCAAATCGAGAGATATCCTCAATCGCAGCCTCAATCACCTCAGCTTTATCCAAATCGTTAAAACCAAGATTTGACCCCAAACCAATTAAAGCTGTTTTTGTCACATTGCCCATGAGTCTATCTATTGTCATGCTTAAACATAATCAATATTAGATTCTGATGATTTTAAAAGAAGCACCGAAAAATTGTAATTTTTGTCCGCGCCTTGTTGCATATCGCGATAAAAATACAAAAGAAAATCCTGATTGGTTTAATGGCCCCGCCCCTAGCTTTGGCGACGAAGATGCATCACTTTTAGTTATTGGTCTTGCACCAGGAAGAACAGGTGCAAATCGCACAGGGCGCCCATTTACGGGTGATTTTGCAGGACAATTACTTTACGATACATTGAAAAAGTTTGGATATTTACAGGGTGAATATCGTGCCGATCCGAATGATGGCATAATATTGCATGACGCCATGATAACTAATGCAGTACGCTGTGCACCACCTGAAAATAAACCTACAACCGATGAAATTAAGTTGTGCAATGATTTTTTAAAAGCCCGAATTTCGGCAATGAAAAACCTTAAAACTATTATTTGCCTTGGCTTGGTCTCGCATGACGCGACATTAAAGGCACTTGGGTATAAGAAGAGCCAATTCAAATTTGGCCACGCTGCGGTTCATAAATTGGGTGATTTAAAACTTATCGATTCCTATCACTGCTCGCGCTACAACACACAAACCAACCGCCTAACAACGCAAATGTTCGAAAACGTGTTTGCAATTGCAAAACAATAAAAGCCCCCGCAATTTTGCGAGGGCCTTTTGTAAGTGATTAAATCCTAGTTATTTTATACTAGCTCTTTTTGATAAAGCCAAATGGTTTGCCAAGAGGCAATATTTGACGTCCAAAGAACTGGTTCAAGAAAATTGCACCAGCAGCATAAAAACCAAGTAAAGAAATGCCAAGCTCTGAATATGCCGCAAGAGTATGGAAAAATTCTTTATGGAAGCCAATTAAAGAAAAACCAAGCGATGGCAATAATACGTTAATTAGAACCAAGATTGCCGCAAAGGTTTTATTGGCTTCGAATGATGCAATCATAATAAATAATGAAAAGAAGAAATAACCAAAACAAGCATATCCAAGCTGTGCTGGATCCGCCTTTGTTGGGTCAACCGCGCCAAACCAACCTAATGAAATTGACCAATGTAGCGCAACCGCTGCCCAAAATAGGCCGTAAGCACCAAGTACAATTGAACCGAAATAATTGTTTTTCTTGAAATCAACCGTTGACGCCCAAATTTGTGCCGCAGAGCCAAGGAACAAGGCCCATGGTATTAAGAATGTTGTTCCAGTAGTCAAACCAAGTTTCTGACTAGCTGCAACAAATGTAACGATTGCAAGACCAAATACGCCCAAAGCAGTTGGGTCAGACATCATAATCTTGGTTTCAGTGATAATTTTAGTTTCCGTAATATTCGATTGATTAATCGGGTTCTGAATGGTCATAGTCACTACCTTTTTACTATAAATATTTTTATTAAGAGCGTGTCATGGGCGCTCCTCCCGTGGGCGTAATTCCACGGGTAAAAGATAATAACAATTAGACCTAAGTCGTTTTTAGACTTTAGATATGCATTTTTTCATGAGACACTGATTTATATAGGTTTTATTACAAAAAAAGGCGGCAAAACTGCCGCCCTCTTTATTAGATATTTGACTTAATTAATCGAGTTCAATCATAATTTCATCTGCGGCAATTGCTGCACCTGCAGCGGTTTTAATTGCCTTAATTGTGCCATCACGTTCGGCACGGATGATATTTTGCATTTTCATTGCTTCGATGATTGCGATAGCTTGCCCAGACTTAACTGCATCACCAACAGCAACATCAATTGAAACCACAAGGCCCGGCATTGGTGAAATTACAAGACCAGAAGTATCTGGCGCTTCTTTTTCCGGAAGCATGGCGTGTAATTCAGCCATTCTTGGAGTTGCAACGATTACGGTTTCAGTAATTCCACGATAGTGGAATTTAAACCCTTGCGGCAAATCTTCAAAATTAATTGTAAATGCCTCATTATCATAAAGACCTTTAGATGATGCAAAACCACGAATAACTTTTTCACCAGCTTTGAAATTAGATTTAATTTCAAGTGTGCTGCCATCATCATATGTAATCACTGCACCTTCGGCATTTGGTTCAACATGGACTTGATGATAATCGCCATCAATTGCCACAGCCCAATCTTTGCGCGCCGAACGTGTTGAAATTGCAAGTGAATGCAATGCAACATCGGTTGACATCTCTTTTTTGCGTTTTTGTGTATGCACAAGCGCAGCAATACCAGTAAATAATTTAGCGGTTTTATCCGTTAGAGGGACCCCGTGGAAACCGTCCTTAAATTCTTTGCCAATATATGCAGTTGTAATATCGCCAGAACGGAACAAATCCTGCCCCATAATTGCAGATACGAAAGGTGTATTTGACTGAATGCCTTTAATGGCAAATTCATCAAGTGCAACAAGTGAAGTTTCAATCGCGCTAATACGATCTTTGTTCCAACAAATAAGTTTCGCAATCATTGGGTCATAGTGCATTGAAATTTCATCGCCTTCACGCACACCAGAATCAACACGAACTTTGCCACCTAATAATTCACCCTCAACAGGCTGTTTATAAGTACGCAAGCGACCAATTGAAGGCAAGAAACCACGATATGGATCTTCGGCATAAACACGGGATTCCATTGCCCAACCGTTTATTTTTAAATCTTCTTGTTTGAATGATAATGCTTCGCCATAAGCGACACGTATCATCTGCTCAACAAGGTCAAGACCAGTGATCATTTCTGTTACAGGATGTTCCACTTGAAGTCGGGTATTCATCTCAAGGAAATAGAAAGATTTATCTACGCCAGAGGCAACAAACTCAACAGTACCAGCAGAATCGTAATTAACCGCTTTGGCAAGTGCTACCGCCTGTTCACCCATTTTCTTACGGGTAACTTCGTCTAGTAATGGAGATGGTGCTTCCTCAATAACTTTTTGGTTACGGCGTTGAATTGAACACTCACGCTCAAAAAGATAAACAACATTGCCATGTTTATCGCCAAGAATCTGAATTTCAATGTGGCGTGGCGCAGTGATAAATTTTTCAATAAAGATACGGTCATCGCCAAATGCACCAATTGCCTCTGCTTTAACCGCTGGGAAGCCTTCTAAAACCTCTTGGTCATTATATGCGATACGAATACCTTTACCGCCACCACCAGCAGAAGCTTTAATCATAACTGGGTAGCCAATATCTTTAGAAATTTCTAAAGCGTGTTCAGTATCACGAATTTCACCAATAAAACCAGGAACGCATGAAACACCCGCCGCCTGAGCAGCTTTTTTAGACTCAATTTTATCGCCCATTGCACCAATCGCATATGGATTAGGGCCAATAAACACTATCCCCTCATCTTTAAGACGTTGTGCAAAACCTTGGTTCTCTGACAAAAAGCCGAAACCAGGGTGAACAGCCTCAGCACCAGTTTCCTTACATGCAGCAATAATTTTATCGGCAACCAAATATGATTGTGCCGCAGGGCTAGGACCGATGTGAACTTTTTCATCCGCCATTTCAACAGCCAAAGAACCGGCATCCGCATCAGAATAAACAACAACTGTTTTAATTCCCATTCTGCGTGCGGTTTTAATTACCCGAACCGCAATTTCACCACGGTTGGCAATAAGAATTTTGTTAAACATCAAATATCCCCAGAATTATTACACTTAGTTATACAAGTGATACTGCAACAATCACCATATACAAGCGGGTTTTTAGCATGTCCATTGGTCAAAAGTCTAATTATTTTTTCTCAATTTCTTTTGAAAGATGTTTTTTAATTATACTTTCTACCCACTCATGTTCCATAATTCTTGCCCGTCCAACCACTGTAACTAAAAATGCAGTTGACCAACCAACAAGCACAAGGCCATTTACAGATTCAATAGCGCCAACAACACGCCATTGCTTAGGCAAAAATAAATCACCGTAACCAAGAGCAATAAAGTTCTCGATAGAGAAATAAAGCGCTTCTTCTATGTCATGGAAAACGCCAAACCCCCAGTGATAAACAATTGCATAAATCCAAATTTCAATACTATGAGCAGCAAATATGCCCATAACAACAAACAAAATGGTTACAACTTCTTTTAATGGGTGCGCCACCAATTGATTGGCTTCATGACGCCATTCTCGTGCCCTTAAAATAAAGGTTAAAACAGATAAAGCAGTCAAATGTATAATTACAGTGGTCACAATCAGTATTGTCGCAATTAACAAATTTAAACCGAAATGCGAAATAATATTGTTATCATACATTATCATGACCTACTGAAATTTAACTTTTTAAAATTACTGTTTGAGAATTGTGATTTTTATATTTGGTAATACAATTAGCAGATAAAAACTAAAGGTGCATTAAATTGAAAAACTCTTTATCAAAAATCATTGCATTTTGCACAAGGCACCGATTTAGTTGTGCAATTATCGCCGCTATTAGCCTTATTGGGGTTGGCGCAGCCGTTGCGCAAAGCATATGGCTTGGAAATTATAAAACCAAAGTAGCTAATCAAGCATATTTCCCGACAAAAAACTGTATCAATATGGCTGGCGGTTTAGAAGCACCAATCGAGGGTGAATGGGGCTTTAAATTTCAGGAAGACGATTTTTCAAATATTAAAAACAAGGGATTTGATACGGTTAGAATACCAATCGATTGGTCTAGTCGGGCATCAAAACAATCACCATACCAAATTGACAATAACTTTTTTAAACGCACCGATGAGATTATCAAATGGGGTTTAAATCAAAAACTAAACATAATAATAAACGTCCATAATTATGAGGAAATATATCAAGCCCCCGATGAAAACACTAACCGTCTTGTAGCGTTGTGGTCACAAATAGCCCAGCATTATAGAAATGCCCCACAGAATTTAATGTTTGAAATTATAAACGAGCCACGCGATGCATTTTCTGGCGATAAAATGAATCAGGCACAATATCGTGCACTTTTAGAAATTAGGAAAACAAATCCTACACGGACAGTTATATTCAGCGGTGATAATTGGGGTACAATTGGCGGTATGTATAACCTTAATATCCCGAATGACCCATATATTGTGGCGACAGTCCACCATTATTTACCATTCGAATTTACTCATCAAGGTGCCGAATGGTTAGGGGCACAAGCACCACCTATGGGGCGCGATTTCCCAATCGGAAGTGATAAAAAAGATCTTCACAATTACGTTCAAAAAATTGCGCAATGGCGCACGCATCTTGGAATTCCTGTATTCGTAGGTGAATACGGAACAAGCGAATCCGTCCCACGTCACCTTCGCGCACGTTGGGCAGGTGAAGTAACGCGCGAATTACAAATGGCGCAAATTCCCGCGTGTTACTTTAATTATAACGCTGGATTTGGGATATATGACCGAAAATCTGGTTGGGACAAATTGATTTTGGATAGTATAATTGACCAACCACAGGATGAACTAAAATTACGCCGGTAATTAATTTATCATTTTCTGGCTTGTAAAAAACAAAAACCTAATCCAATCTCTTTTAAAAACGGGATTTGATTATGAAATTATTTGCATTTACAATTTCGCTTGCACTCATTCCATTGACTTCTATTGCGGCAGAGGCGCCAAAATCGCCAAATAAATCGCCAAGTGAAGTTCTTGAACAAAGCACGCCCAATGAATGGCACACAATCAACCCAGATAATTTATTAATCAACACACTTAGTGATGGCACACAATTTATTGTTTATCTAAATGATTTTATGCCACAAGTGCATACCGCAAACATCAAAAACCTTGCCAACTCACGCTGGTTTGATAAAGCAAAAATTGTAAGAGTTCAGGATAATTATGTAGTACAATGGGGCCGTGAAGAAGGTACTGAAATCCCAAATAGCGTAATAAAGCAACCACCTGCTGAATATGAATTTACCGCCCAAAAATATAGATTCAAACCACTAAAATATCGTGATGCCTATGCCGCACAAGTTGGCTTTGTTAATTCTTGGGCGGTTGCGGGTGATGGAAAAAACATATGGCTGCCACATTGCTATTCGATGGTAGGTGTTGGGCGCGATATGGCACCAGATGTTGGAACCGGGCAAGAATTATATGTTGTTATTGGCCACTCCCCTCGCCATCTTGACCGCAATATCACAACAGTTGGTCGCATTATCGATGGCATGGAAAATCTATCAGCACGCAAACGAGGTAGTGGTCAGATGGGATTTTATGAAAATGATGCCGAAAAAATTGCATTTAAATCGTCAATATTGGCCTCTCAATTACCTGAAAATGAAAGACCAAAATACGAAATAATTGATACTAATAGCAAAAGCTTTGACGCATATATTAATGCGCGGGCAAATCGTGGTGGGCCTTTCTTTATTAAGCCAGCCGGGGCAGTTGATATATGCAACTCACTGCCACCAATTAGAAAAGCAAAATAAGTTTATTTTATTGTATTAAGAATTTTCACCTGTTCGGTTTCGTCCATTCCCAACGCGGTTAATGCTGTATGGATAATACTATCCGCATCAAGACCAGCCTCTTTATATTGCATTTCAGGACTATTATGATCCTGGAAAATATCTGGCAAATGTAGCGTTCTAATTTTGACGCCACCATCTAGTTGTCCACTTTGCGCTAAATATTGCAAAACAAATGCGCCAAAACCGCCCATTGCCCCTTCTTCAAGGGTAATTAGAACTTCATGGTTCTTAACAAGATCATTTATAAGATTTGTATCAAGAGGTTTCGCAAAACGCGCATCAGCAACAGTTGTTGAAAGCCCCAATGCGCCAAGTTTATTTGCGGCTTTAAGAGCCTCTTGAAGGCGTGTTCCAAATGACAATAACGCAATCTTACTGCCTTGTTGAATTATACGGCCTTTACCAATTTCTAGAGGTGTTAGAATTTCTGGAATTTCAACGCCAACCCCTTCACCACGTGGATAACGGAAGGCGGAAGGGCGATCATTAATTTCGAGCGCGGTTTTAGTCATCAATGCAAGCTCTGCCTCATCGGAAGCCGCCATTAATACCATACCAGGCAATGCGCCCATAAAGCCAATATCAAATGAACCCGCATGGGTTTGACCATCAGCACCAACAAGACCAGCCCGGTCAATCGCAAAGCGAACTGGCAAATGCTGTAACGCCACATCATGAACAACTTGGTCATAACCACGTTGCAAGAATGTCGAATAAATTGCGCAAAATGGTTTCATGCCATCGGCAGCAAGACCGGCCGCAAAAGTAACTGCGTGCTGCTCGGCAATGCCAACATCAAACACGCGCGCCGGATATGCTTTACCAAAAATATCAATACCTGTACCAGATGGCATAGCGGCAGTTATTCCGACAATTTTATTATCCGTATCACCTAATTTAACAAGGGTTTCACCAAAAACCCGCGTATATGATGGTGCATTTGATTTAGATTTTGACTGCTCACCAGTGATTACGTTAAAGCGCTGAACACCGTGATATTTATCATCGGCATTTTCAGCAGGGGCATAACCTTTGCCCTTTTGTGTTACTGCATGAATTAAAACTGGGCGGTCGGTAATTTGTTTTGCATTTTCCAATACTTCAAGAAGTGTCTCCATATCATGCCCATCGATTGGACCGATATAATAGAAACCTAATTCCTCAAATAATGTTCCACCGGTTGCCATGCCGCGTGCAAATTCTTCGGCCTTCTTTGCAGCATCCTGAAGTGGCTTGGGAAGAACGCCGGCAACTTTTTTACCAACCTTACGCAAATTTCTATAATGACCAGATGATACAAGTTTCGCCAAATAGTTTGACATGCCACCAACAGGTGGTGCAATCGACATATCATTATCATTTAGAATTACAGTAAGTTGGCCGGTGGTTTCGGCAGCTTGATTCATTGCCTCATAAGCCATGCCAGCCGAAATAGATCCGTCACCGATTACGGCAATCACACTATTGCTTTTTCCTTGCGCATCGCGTGAAGCGCAAAAACCAAGTGCAGCTGAAATTGATGTCGATGCGTGTGCAGTACCAAAAGGGTCATATTCACTTTCAGAACGTTTTGTAAAACCTGAAAGACCACCACCCTGACGTAATGTACGAATACGGTCGCGGCGTCCTGTTAGAATTTTGTGCGGGTACGCCTGATGGCCAACATCCCAAATAATAATATCTTCTGGTGTATTAAAAACTTTATGAAGTGCGACTGTAAGTTCTACCACACCTAAACCAGCGCCAAGGTGGCCACCAGTGACCGAAACCGCATCAATAGTTTCAGCGCGTAAATCATCTGCAATTAATTGTAACTCAGCCGCTGACTTACCTTTTAAATCAGCCGGGCTTTTAATTAAATCAAGGTGGGGTGTTTTTAAATCATAAGAATTAGTTGTCATAAAAGACTCTTTATAAATTATTGTTTTTTCTAATATTGCCTATTTTCGATATTATCAACCAATTCAAGCAACATTTGGGCATTGCCGCCAAACATTCTAAGGTGTGATTTGGCTTGTTTGCACAAAATTGCGACCCTCTCTTTGGCATTTTCAAGGCCAAGTAACGTCACAAATGTGGTCTTTCCTGATTCATCGTCTTTGCTTACTGCTTTTCCTGTAACTTCCTTTGTGCCAGTAACATCAAGGATGTCATCGGTAATTTGGAATGCTAGACCAAAATCATGTGCAAAGCCAAAAAGAGCATTCATCGCCTCAGCAGAAGCATGCCCCATTAAACCACCCGCCTCAACTGCAAAATGGAACAATCCACCAGTTTTTAGTCTCTGCATTCTTGTTACTGCGGCGATATCATTTTCAAGTATATTTGAATACATGTCCATCATCTGACCGCCAACCATGCCTTTTGCGCCCGACGCCTTGGCAAGTGATGAAACAAGAGTTGCTCTGATATGTGAATCCGTATGCGTTTGCGGGTCTGCAAGAATTTCGAACGCAAGTGTCAAAAGTGCATCGCCAGCCAAAATCGCAATTGCTTCGGTATATTCACGGTGAACGGTTGGCCTTCCTCGGCGCAAATCGTCATTATCCATTGCCGGCAAATCATCATGTACCAAGGAATAACAATGTAAACATTCAAGCGCCACAGCAACCCGAAGCAAGCACCTTTCATCAACCCCAAACATGCGCCCAGTTTCAATAACTAGATAAGGGCGAAGGCGCTTACCGCCACCCAATGCAGCATATCTCATAGCACTTAGAAGCTCTGCTTCTGGTCCTTGGACAGGTGGAATAAGCGCATCAAGCGCAACAGTAACCCTATCGGCATTTTCCTGAAGTCTGACTTTTAAATTGCTCACAATTTATCCTTTACGGGCTTATAGATTAATTTTTGTCATCACTATATGGCTTCGTTTTAATGCCATTTTGCGTTTCAACAATTTGTTCAACCCGCATTTGCGCCGATTTTAATTTTTCATCGCAATGCATTTTAAGCGCAGAACCGCGTTCAAATAATTTAATGGAATCTTCCAAAGATGCTTCGCCAGTCTCTAATGAGCGGGTGATTTCTTCCAGCTCTCTCAAAGCGGCTTCAAAGCTTAATGATTTAATATCAATTTCATCTGTTGCAGGCATTAACAAAACTCCGAATGCCCTTTTAGCTCGCATAATAATGATGAGCAAGCAACATTTCTCGTAAATTCGGGATTTTATTATTCGCCTTTTTGATATACGCGATACGACCAATGAAAATCGCCGCCATCATATACACATTCATAGCCATGAGCCTTTAAATGTGGGCGCATCATCCGATTAAACCAGCCATGTGCAAGCAATGAAACCGTGCCTTTTTCTTCATTTAAAGCGACCAATTTATCAGCGGCATTCTTTGCCCTGATTTTTGCGTCTTCATGGCTTTCTTGTTCACCATGCAAGCCAATATACCAAGTACAGCGGGCAACAAAACCCCACATACGCGGCGTCAGCTTTAAAAACTTTGGCAAATTTGGCGGTGGCAGAGGTGCCTCTACAAAAACTTCGTCAAGCATAAATTTTCTATCGCCAGCAACGCGTTCAGCAGTTTCAACCGCACGCCTTAGTGGGCTTGCAATAATTGCTTCACTATGGGCGACCGCATTTAATAATTTACGAGGGACGTTCTGGTCGGGAATAAGACCGCCCTCATCATATTTTTGCCACCAGTCAATATATTCATCGGAATTAAGCCAAACCTTACGGTTAAGCGCAGGCTTACCGTGACGCGCAACAATTATTGTCTTTTGGGTTGATTTTGCGTCGGGGCTTTTCAATTTTGCAATTACTTCCAAGACATTATTAATATTGTTATCGGACACTGACTTATAATAAACATCAATATCCGTTTGCATAAAATCCGAATTATGATTGCCACAAAAAACTCTCACCCGAAACCCCCATTGCCACAGTTATTGCATTAATCGGGTTTTGTAACAGTTTTTTGTAAAGCCATCCATAATTTGGATTTAATCTTATTACACTATAAATTTAGGAATTGAACCAAATTTCTGATTTCTTGTCGTGCGGCAACATTGCTTAGCGACATCCCATTAGCTTCACCAACATCTTCAAGATCCATAATGGTTAGACCTTTTGGAAATAATTCGCGGAAAATCACACGTTCAGAAAGACCAGGTAGAATTGTAAAACCAATTCGTTTCGAAAGCTTTTCAATCGCCTCGCCTACTCTTCTTTTATTGCGGGCATCAATTTGGGAGAGACGATTCCTAATAACAAACCATTCAAGATGCGCCCGTTCCTTCATAGCTTTATTTTTTTTCGCTTCCCAAACCATTTGCGAATAAAAATTCGGTGCAGAAATTTCATCAGTAACAGGGTCAATCTTTGCCAAAAGGTCAAAATCAATAAAAGAATCATTTACGGGCGTGATGATTGCATCTGCACTACCATGTGCGGCGCGCGCCTGTGCCGTGTCTGCACCAGGGCAATCAACAAAAACCAGCTCATAATCCTGCGCAGCGGCTTTAAGCGCACTATTAGTTCTTTCTCTATCTTCCTCTTGGCGCGCTTTAATTTCTTCTTCTTTAGATAATTCTATTGATCTAAATTCAGGAAATATAAGAGAGAGGCCATGTGTGTCATTGAACACTCTTCGGTTTTCCATAAAACGCGTTGTTGTTTGCTGCCTATTATCAATATCAAACGCACACACTTTCTTACCAGCCTTAAGACAAGCAATAATAAGATGTGTTGCGATTGTTGATTTACCAGCGCCGCCTTTTTCATTGGCGATTATTATAATTTTTCCCAAATCGTCCCCCGATTGAATATCAATCATACAACAGAATCACGGTGTATTTTATTTTAAGGAACAATACATAGGAAATGACACTTGCAAATGCCAAGTTCAAAATGCAATTAAATATGAATTATAAAGCAAATTGGCTGCTAATTATTATTTTTAAGGGCGACTGGCTTTTGCGGTTGTTCGGCACTAGAGGCATTAGCCCCACCCCATACTGGGCGCTTATGATAGCCTGTTGAAGTTGTTATATCTTCATGCTTAGGGTCATAGTCTTTATAGACTGTTTCATCCCGATATTGCGGAGGGCTAGGTAATTTATCCAATTTTTGCGCAAGTTCACGAATTTCACTTTGCGCAGGATAAGCCCATTCAGGGTCGGCAGCACTTGCGCGTTGTAAATTATCAGAAACTCTATCGAGAACACTTTCAAAATTTTCTTGTTTGCGGTTGGTATCAACCCATGGAAGATGATCGGCAAGCGCCTGTGGCACATCATTGGCAATAGCAGATTTAGTATCTTGATAGATTGCCTTTATTGGACCACGTGTTGCAAATTCTTCACGGGTTTGTGGGCGGCGATTAAGCTCGTCCCAGTCCTGCTTAAAATTCGTGGTTTTATGTTTAGCAACATCAATATTTTCACCACCGACAATTTTGCTTTTAGCATTTGCAGGAATTGAAACAGAATCGTGAATTGGTTTTTGTCCATTAACATCTGGAACATGCCAATCTTCCACGATATTTGGGGTCGCTTGATTGGCAACAGCAGTAGGATATGTAGTCTTATTAATGGGTTCCGCAGGGGTTCCACAGAATAAAATTACACGTGATGGCACATCATTTTCGTTAGCGGAAGCCCCGTGATACTTCTTATTCGCCGGCTTCTTAGACACAAGTTTTTGTGTGGAAGCAATTGGCTTAGCCACCGCCTTTTTCTCAGGGGATTTTTTCTCAGGGGATTTTTTAAGTGGGGTGTTTTTTGGTTTCACGTCTGAATGCGTTGTAATTTCAACACTTGGCGCAACCAAATATGGCGATTTAACTTGTGATTTTTCTATAATTTTTGGCTGTTGAGCAGGCTCTTTGGCCTGCTCAGAAGGTGAATTTACAATAATTGTCGTGTTATTGTAATAAGGCGTAGTTTCAAAATACCCCAATGACTGAGCATACGCGCCACCACTAACGCAGAAGCCGCCAAATAAACACAAACTGCCAAATATTTTTTTCATATAAAAAAGATAAAATAAATCCGTAAAATTTGAATTAATTATCTTCTTTATTGTTATTTGCTTATTATTTTGCCCATTTAGGTTGACGCTTTTCCAAAAATGCACGCATTCCTTCAAGCCCGTCTTCGGTTGAGCGACGATGGGCAATGATTTTTGCAGTTTCTTTTATAAGCCTTGCATCAATTTCTTTATCTTTAACCTCATCAATCATTGCATTTGTTTCAGTTATCGCACTTGGGCAGGCAGAAAATACAAGGTTTGCAATAATCTCTTCACGTTTTGCCAAATCCTGGGCATCAATTGCAATTTCTTGAACCAATCCCATTGCCTGTGCACGATGCGCATCAAATGGCATAGCAGAAGGCATAAAAGCACGTGCATTTTTAACGCCAATCGCCTCCAGAACATATGGCGCAACAACAGATGGCACCAAGCCAAGGCGGGTTTCCGAAAAACAAAAGTGCGACTTCTCAGTTGCTATGGCATAATTACATGCCGCAATTAAACCAATTGCACCGCCATAAGCGCCACCTTGCACTAAGGCAACAGTATATTGGGGTAATTTATATAATTTATTTAGCATCATAGCCATGTCATGGGCGTCAATCTCATCATCTTCCGCAGAGTGGCGTGCCTGACGTTCCATATATTCTAAATCGCCTCCGGATGAGAAATTTCCGCCTGCACCTTTTATGAAAACTAGTCGTATGTTGTCATTTGATTTCAAGGTTTCAAACACGTCGCTTAAGCCAGAAATCACCATTTCATCAAAAGCATTTCTTTTATCTGGACGGTTTAAAATTACAAATGCCACACCCTCTTCAGTAGTTTCGAGAATTACAGGATTAGTATTTTCCATTTTTATATCCTTTCAAACATTTGCGTTGCTTAATCACAGTCCAATAAAATAACAATAAACTGATGTAGGTTTCATTCTTTTATTATTATTTAAAATTTATGTGTAATTTTATTTAAACCATACCATATCAGGGGAGAAATATGAACGTAGTAAAAACCGGATTACCAACAATTTTCGCTTTTGTCGCACTTACAACTTTGCCAAATATTGCAAATGCATTTGAGCTTGAACAATTAAGTGCGCGCGCAGGTACACTTGGCGTTGGCGCAGAAGTTGGCGTAGAAGTTTTGCCAACACTTGTATTGCGTGGTGTCGGTCAGGGCTACAAATATAATTATAATAAAACTCTTGATGGCATTAATTATGATGGCAAACTTAGCCTTGGTTCATATGGCCTTCAAGCTGATTTTCACCCACCTCTAATCCCGCTTTATTTTACAGGCGGTATCTATGCCAATGACAATAAAATGGATTTGACGGCTATTCCTTCTGGTACTTATACAATTGGTGACAATACATATACAGGCGCACAAGTTGGTACATTAAATTCACACGCGACCTTCAATAAAACTGCGCTGTATGGTGGCCTTGGCCTTGAATTCCAACTGGGGCCAATTGCAACAGTTTTAGAAGGCGGAATATATTATCAAGGCAGCCCAAAAATCGCATCTAATGTAAGTGGACCGATTGCGTCCAATCCTACGTTCCAACAAGATTTAGCAAAAGAAACATCACAATTAGAAGATAAACTTGACAATGCAAAATATTATCCCGCTATTACATTAATGGGCAGATGGAAATTTTAGCCTTAAATAATTAAACCATCAGGGAATAAATGCTACCGATTGATTTTGATAAAATTCCATTTTTAAAAAATACCGGCTGGCTGACGAGAAGAGAAATCGCCAAAAAGTTGCGGTGGTATTCATTGCCTGGCGGCATGCCATTATTTTTAGAAGGCGAAGATGCCGACATGTTATGGTTTGTGCGAACTGGCTCATTGGGAGCATTTCGCGCATTACCCAATGGCGAAACAGAGTTAGTTGGCTATATTAGAAGTGGCGAACCTGTTGGTGAAATGGCACTAATAGCAGGTGAAAAGCATTCATCATCGGTTTATGCCCTTAGAGACAGTGAATTATTCGGGCTTGAAAAAAAGATATATAACAAGCTTATTATGCGCTACCCCGAGCTTATAAGCGGTCTTGCAAAGCTAATATTAATCCGCCTACGGCAAGAAGATAAAATTAGAAAATCTGGAAATTCAAAAGTTTATTCTTTTTTCTCTGCGTCCCCTTCAATTGACATTTTATATCGGGCAAATACGATTGCCGATGAGATTAGAAAACTTGGTAAAAAAACCATAGTTTTGGGTCACGAGGCACTTGCTGAAACCTCCGATTATTTTGATGAGCTTGAACGAACCCATGACATCATAATCCTTGCCGCACAATTGGGGCAAGATTCTTGGTCGCAAATTTGTCTAAGGCAAGCCGATAGAATATGGATTTTTGGTAGAACTGATGCCAAACCGTCAATTCCATTATTGCCAGAAAACTCAATTCCCATGCAACGTTTTAAACTTGTGGATATTGTCTTACTCCGCGATATGGGCAAGAAAAACATATCAACCGCGCAAGAATGGTCAAAACATTCCGGAGCAGCACGTGTTTTCAACTGGCGGCAAAGTGATAATAACGACTTAAAATCATTAGCGCGCGTCATTGCAGGAAAATCAGTTGGTCTAATCCTAAGTGGCGGCGGCGCACGGGCATATGCTCATATTGGCGCAGTGCGGGCTTTACGCGAAGAAAATTATGACTTTGACTTTCTTAGTGGCACATCAATGGGTGGCGTTATTGCTGGATGTGTTGCAATGGGATGGAATGATCAAGAAATTGAAAAACATATATGGGATGCATTTGTTAAATCTAATCCACTAAACGATTATGTCTTGCCTGTCGTTTCCTTTGCATCTGGAAATAAAGTTGATGAAAGGCTCGAAGAACATTTTGGCGAAACGCTTATTGAAGATTTACGAAGGCCATTCTTTTGCGTTTCTGCAAATCTAATGAATGGAAAGCTTAAGATACATCGCGAAGGTCGTTTAAGAGATGCCTTAAGGGCAAGTATTGCAATCCCTGGCCTATTGCCACCGGTGGCCAATGAAGATGAAATATTGGTTGATGGTGCGACACTAAACAATTTTCCTGTCGATATAATGGCAACAATTCATCGTGGCATTAACATTGGCGTTGATGTAACCGCGCAGAATGCATTAATCCCAGATGAATTCATAAACCCACCTACCTTTTTTGGCTGGGTCATTCAACACGGTATTCATTCCCCTCCACCTATTGCCGAGCTTTTGATGCGTGCGGCAACTGTTCCGATTACAAATTTAAAAGCCCCAATTCAGCCAGATATATTGGCAACCCCTGAATTAGGAAATATCGCCCTTCGCGATTGGAAGGCATTCGATGTGGCAATAGAGGCTGGATATAATAATGTTAAAGAAATCTTGAAGAATCAACAATTACAGTGAATTAGAATTTTTATAAATTTGGTCAATATTTTGCCCATGTTTGAGTGTATTACGCCTAATTAGATCTATTTAACTTGTTCATAATGTAATCTAAGGAAAATTATGAGAGCCGTTGTTGTATCTGCTATTGCTTTGGGCGTTGTCGCACTTATTGGCGCTGGCGTAGTTGTTACCCGCTTTGTTCTTAAGATTAATCCTGATAACTCACAAAATAACGATTATGACACACAATCACACATCGTTAATGAAACAGGCGAAGCACAACAAGATTTGTCTAACATGCTCGCTGGGCAAGGAAATGATACAAGCACTTTAATTCCCGCAAATAAAGACATGCCAGTTGATGCAAATGCTGAGGCACTTGCGGCACAACAGGCTGTTGCAGGCTGCGTCATTAGTGTTAGCAAAAAAATTCCTATAAGAGATTGGTCAACAAGTGGTCTAGTTGTCGCAACGGCAATCGGCGATGATTGCTATAATTCAATTGTTCGAATTGCCATAAAATCACCAGAAGGAAAGATTTTATTTTCCATGGCTGCACCGGGTCGTGATTTTGGCATTGACCCAAACGTTGATAAAAATAATTTGCAAAAGGCAATCGCAGCATCTTTACCGGACTCTGCAATTCACGCAGCGGCATATCCTGCTTGGATTAGTGATGATGATGCGCCATATGGCACTGAATTCACACGCGAAGCCTATCAAAAAGCACGCGACAAAAATATTCCTGTAATTTGCGTCAAAGTGCCGACAGCGCCGCAAACATGCGTTGCCTATGACGCTGCAACGGATAAAATGAAAACTTTACAACGCGGCTAAGATTTCAACTTTGATAATAAGCCGATTATAATTGCAATTAAACCAACTGCCGCGATCATCTCGATAAATGCAATATTTGGCGTTAATTCAGTTCCGCCAGTAAACACACCAAATCGTATTAATTCTGAGACACTTGCGATCAATGCAATTGCACCCGAACCAATCATAAAATAATTCGCGATGTCATTCGATGACGGCTTTGAATTAGTTTTTTTTGTATCTTCAACAGGGTCAGAAGTGACGCTTTCATTACTGACTTTTGCAATTACATCATTTGTAATTGCCTCATCTTTGTCATCGGTAATTTTAACAACATTTGCAGCATTAGGCTGCGCATCTTGATTTGTATCATCAATAAATTTCAGATGGTTTTCTGTGTCATGCGAATTTAGTAATTCATTATCTGAATCAGTTGTGAACTGATCATCATCTTCAACTAGATCGCTTGCGTTTTTTTCTTTACCTTCTTTTACAGTTTCATTTTCTGCAATTTCAAACGCTGCCGATTGTGGAATTGGTTTAATTTCTTTAACATTCTCAGCATTAGGAATATGTGAAACAAGAGTATTATCAACTAATGGAATAACAACAGGGCTTGGTGCCGCAGGTCGCGTGCCGACAGGTTCTAAGAATATTGCTATTTCATGGGCACGACGTCTTATCAAAGCATCAACCAGAATTTCACGTCCATTAATAATTGAACGTCGCCACAAATTCATAGCCAGTGCAGCATTAACCATTTGTCCTTGGTTAAGGTATTTTAAAATATCGCTTTCTTTAAACTTCTCTATGCCAATATTGAAAATAAATGAAACAAGCGCATCAAATTGGTTTTGATTAATCGGCGCATGAACCAATGAACGAACCGCCTCTTCAACAGGTATTAAATCCCACAAAAGCAATTGTTCGGCTTGTTCGCGATTAATGATCATGCCTTCACGCGCCGTAGCGGCATGACCAAAGCCAATCGTATATCTTCCATCAGGCAAACTTACCGCTTTGGCACGAAAACCCTCAAAACTTTCGATAAGATATAAGCCATTTCTTGAAATTTTCATTCGCGACATTTTATTTCCATCAAATTTGTGCCGTTTTGGGGCACTAATCCACATTCAGATGGAATATCGCAATTTATTTGCCAAAATAGGTTATTTTAGCAATAGCATCGCAATAGTAAGGAATGACGCAAAGCCAACACAATCAGTAACAAAAGTCACAAAAATACTTGATGCAACAGCAGGGTCTTGACCAAATTTCTTCAAAGTAAGCGGGATAAGAATACCTGCTAGGCCAGCTGCAATAAAGTCAATCATTATGCCACCTGCCGCTGCAATCGAAATTATTGGGTTTTTAAACCAAATATAGGCAACAAGCCCAAAAACTGCGGCAACCGCAACGCCATTCAAAACACCTGTAAAAAACTCACGCGCAATAATTTTACCAGAGTTCTTATCAGTCAGCTCACGTGAAGCCAACGCACGAACCGCAACCGCAAGAGTTTGTGTGCCTGCGTTTCCGCCAAGCGCCGAACCAATTGGCATCAAAATAGCAAGTGCAACAACTTGCTCAATTAAACCGGAAAATTTACCGATAACAAACGAATTAATTAACGCGGTTATCAGGTTAAAAATCAACCACGGCAAACGTGATTGCACCGAATTTATAACAGAATCAGTAGTTGATGCTTCGCGTACACCCGCAAGTGCCAACAAGTCTTCTTCGTTTTCTTCTTGTAATACCTGTACGATATCGTCCACGGTAATCATACCGTTTAAACGCCCCGCATCGTCAACAACCGGCGCAGAAATCAAGTGGTATTTTCTAAATGCCAAAGCCACGTCTTCTTGGTCAGTTTCAGGGCTAACGATAACGTGAAGCTTTTCAGTTAGGTCTTTAAGGTTTGTATCTCGTGGCGCACGCATAAGGCGTGAAACCGCGATTGCACCAATAGGCTTAAAAGTTGGGTCGACGACATAAATCTCAAAGAAAAGGTCCGGCAAATCCTCACCAACTTGGCGCATATGGTCAATTGTACGCCCAACGTCCCAAAATTCTGGCGCGGCCACAAATTCCCGCTGCATCAAGCGGCCAGCAGTTTCTTCCTCAAATGACATTGCGCCTTCGATTGTGGCACGCAATTCATCGGATGCTTCCGCAAGAACGCCAGCACGGTCATCTTCGTCAAGCTCTTCAACGAATGCAACCGCGTCATCGGTATCAAGATCTTCAATTGCGCGCGCAACCGCAGCTTTTGGCAATACTTCTAATACAAGTTCACGTGTATCTTCATCAAGCTCAGCATAAACTTCAGAATCAAGTTCTTCGCCTATGAATTTTATAATGGTTCGCGCGCTTTCTTCGGGAATATTGCGCAAAACCGCTGCCATATCTGCGGGGTGAAGCGGTAATAGTAATTTGCGCAGCGCAATTGGGTCATGATCCCCAGCCGCAGCAATAACCTTTACGATGAACTGTGAATCGTCATCGTTAGGGTCGAAACCATTATTATCAGGATAGTTTGGGTTTGATTTATCCGCAATGTCCAAAGGATTTACGGGTTTGGTTAAAGTTTCCATTACTGCCATCCCCTGTCATTGCTAAAATCCTTCTACGAATGATGTGTCATAAACACATCAAGAAATATAAAATATTGGTGAAAAGTTATAGAAAATCGTTTTCAAAACTCTTCACTATGTAACTAAAATGCTGAAAGCGCTAAAAAATCGCAAACACGGCATTTTAAATAAATGGTGCGCACGAGAGGACTCGAACCTCCACGGGTCTCCCCACAGCGACCTCAACGCTGCGCGTCTACCAATTCCGCCACGTGCGCAATAAAAGCAAGGTTGGCTTAGCTTAGCTTGCCATAAATGAAAAGCAAAAATTACAATGATTTGTGATGCTTTTGTAGAAATACAAAAAACGCATCACTTTAAAGACTATGTACCTGCGTAATAGTCATAAACATTTGCCGCACCAATAATTTCGACAGAAATTTTATCATCTTCGAGATGTATTTCACCACGTGCGATTGGATGATCATTGGCAAGTATCCAAACCGGATCATCTGGACTAGCGCTAAGAGGAATAACTGCGCCACGACCCATACGAAGCAATTGATGCATCGCAAGGGTTGAGCGTCCAACCAATACCGAAATATCAATTCCCACTTTTTTGATTTGCATCTTTTATCCCTGTTTGATTTGTCCGTTCAGTTTAAGTTCAAATTATGAATGATAAGTTATTAATGAAAATAATTTTATCAATTTTATGCAATTCCAACAAATTGCCACAATCAGTAAATAATGACGACCGCCAATTGAAATATTAAAGGACTTGAATTAATAAACTCGCAGCTGGGACGAATAATGAAAAAACTTCTACTAATAATGATAATCGCGCTATTTCCAGGTGTTGCGCATGCGGAAAGACTAGTTGCGGTTATTTCCCTTTCTAATCAAACCATGGACGTTACACTTGATGAAGAGCTAATTTATCATTGGAACATATCTTCTGGAAAAATCGGTTATGAAACTCCGCCGGGGTATTATAATGCACAAAGAAAATATGAAATGTGGCGCTCACGTACATATGATAATGCCCCAATGCCATATGCTGTATTCTTTTATCAAGGTTATGCGGTTCATGGAACCGAAGCCGTAAAACGCCTTGGCAGCGCTGCGTCACATGGTTGTATTCGTTTGAACACATATAATGCTAAAAAATTCTATGACCTTGTCGGTCAAGTTGGCATGAACGAAACCCTCATAGAAGTTCGTAAGTAATGCCTGTCGAGTGGTTGATATCCCCCGAACCAATTTCATATTCAGAAGCGGTTGATTTTATGGAAAACCGCGTAAAAGAAATTCAAGACGGTGTATCGGGTGAACTTGTTTGGCTTTTGGAACATCCACCAGTTTACACAATTGGCACCTCTGGCAAAGAGGACGATATTATTGATGCACATGATATAGAAGTTATAAAAACCGGGCGCGGTGGAAAAATAACCTATCATGGCCCCGGGCAGCGCGTAGTCTATCTTATGCTAGATCTAAACCGCCAAGGTCGCGACATACGTGATTTTGTTTGCCGTGTTGAAAAATGGGTTATTGCCACCCTCGCCTCACTTGGCGTTAAAGGCGAAATACGCGATGGACGCGTTGGGGTTTGGGTTGATGTGCCGCAAATTGACGGCAATATTCGTGAAGAAAAAATTGCGGCAATTGGTTTGCGTATTAGGCGTTGGGTTTCGTTTCACGGTGTTGCAATAAATGTCTCGCCAAATTTAGAGCATTTTGGTGGCATTATTCCGTGCGGCATAGATCCAGAAGAATATGGTGTAACTAGCCTTGCAAATCTTGGGGTCACATCGGACATTTCAGTATTGGATAATGCATTAAAAAATGCATTTGACGACTGGTTTAAAAAATAAAGAATTTTTATTTAAAATCATTTTGTTGCAATAGTTTCTATTCACAAACAAAAGGACTCACACTCAATTTGCGCTTTTATACAAACCGTCAATCCTGAGGTCTAATTTATGCGCAAAATTGTTTCTATTTCAGTGTTAGCATTATCACTTTGTTCTTCAATCGCCTTTGCCGCCGAGCCACAAAAAAAAGAAGATGCAAAACCTGAAAACGATAGCGTCACGGAACAAATCACCAAGGCAACCGCGCTTGCACCTATTACAGAAACAACTAAGGCCACAAAACATAGCGTCACAATAAAGGGAAAGAAAATTGACTATACCGCAACGGCTGGAACTCTAACCATCCGAGACGATGAAGGCGTACCAACAGCAAGCGTATTTTATGTTGCCTATACCGCAAATCCTGGAAAAAACCGACCTGTCACCTTCCTTTATAATGGTGGTCCAGGTTCTGCATCATTATGGCTTCATATGGGAAGCTTTGGCCCTGTAAGGGTGCGCACAACTTCACCCGATGCAACTGGCCCTGCCCCATATACCTATGGTGAGAATGATGAAAGTTTGCTTGATAAGACTGACCTAGTTTTCATTGATGCAATCGGCACCGGATATTCACGCCCACTTGGCAAAACAGAAGGCAAAAAATTCTGGGGAGTTGATCAAGATGTGGATGCGTTTGCACGTGCAATTAAACGCTATGTGACATTAAATGAACGTTGGAACTCACCAAAGTTCTTATTTGGTGAAAGTTATGGCACGACACGTTCGGCCAATCTTGTGAATAATTTACAGAACCAAGGTATGGATTTTAATGGCGTAATATTGCTTTCAAGTATTCTTAATTACGGCATCGAACAACCAGGCTATGATATTGGTTACATTGCTTATTTGCCGTCATATGCGGCAACCGCATGGTACCATAACAAAATTGAAAATAAGCCCTCCGATTTATCAGTCTTTGTTGACGAAGTCAGAAAATTTGCAAGTGGTGAATATGCCGCCGCCCTTGCAAAAGGTAATACTATAAGCGATGCAGAAAAAAGTGCTGTTGCACAAAAATTGTCAAAATACACCGGTCTTTCGGCTGATTATATCATGAAAGCGGATTTACGAATTGATCTTAATCGCTTCCAAAAAGAATTATTGCGCGATCGCCATGAAACCGTTGGGCGCTTTGATTCACGTTTCCTTGGGGTTGATTATGATGATGCCGGCGAAAACCCTGATTTTGACGCATCGGACACCGGAATTAATTCAGTGTTCGTGTCGTCACTTCGGGCATATTTGACATCAGATTTACAATACAAAACTGATTTGGATTACCGCCTTGGCGCATATTCGCAACCTGATTTTGATTGGGACTGGAAACATAGACCCGCACAAGGTTGGACACAAATGATGCCAGACGTTGGTATCGATTTGGGCGCCGCAATGCGTCAAAACCCACACTTGAAAGTGCTATCCCTGAATGGTTATTATGACATGGCAACGCCGTTTTTTGCCACCGAATATGATATTGCGCATATTCCACTTAAACCACAAACCGTTAAAAATGTTAGCTTTAAATATTACCCATCTGGGCATATGATTTATCTAAACCCCGAAGCCTTAAGCCAATTGGTAAAGGATTTAGGTGGCTTCTATGATCAGGCTGCCCCACAGGGAAAGTAAAATTTATTAATTATAGAAATACATTTCGTGGTGAAAATTGACCGACCAAGCTTAGAATGTAAACCAATGAAATTTTTTTATAAAATATTACGATATGCATTTGAAGCCTTATGTTGTGGCATGCACAAACAATTAAATATAAATAGTGAGTCTCGAAATGAAATATATAATAAAAAAATCATTTGATAATCTTAAATTTATTTTTTTTATGATATTAGTATTTTTTCTTATTTATTTTATAATTTATGAAAACTGGAAATTCGGGCTTTATATTGCGGACAATCCAAAATTCAGAGAAATATTTGGACAATTTGGAGATATTTTTGGATTTTCAAATGCCTTGTTTTCAGGACTTGCATTTCTATTTCTAGTTGCGGGTTTCTATTTGCAATTTTTAGAAATAAAAAATGCAAGAAATTCCTATTTAGAACAAGAATATGAAAGCAGATTCTTTAACTTAATAAATTTATTAAATTCTATCGTAAATGACTTTGATATTAAAAAAAGAAAAACACATGAACAAATACATAGAGGCAGGGATGTATTTGTATTTTATTATGATAAATTGGAAATGAGACTTAAAAATATAGATTTTACAGATACCAATAAAAATTTTAATGCTGAATTCAATAAAGAATATAAATGCTTTATAACAAAACAAATTATTCCTGAAAATAACAAAGAAGCAAGAGTTAATGGAGATAATGGCTTTGAATTACTACATTATTTTAGAACAATATACATAATTCTAAAATTTATTGAGGAATCAAATCTAAATAAAAACGTAAAATCTTTCTATGTTAGAGTATTGCGTTCCCAAACTTCAGAATATCAGTTGAGAATGATAATATATAATGCTTTATCTAATCATTCATACGATAAAAAAGGCGGTATGGCTCTAAAAAAATTGATAGAACAAACGACTTTTTTAGATAATTTAATAGATTCAGAATTTAAAGATAAAATAAAAAATAAGTTTTTGGAAACAGCTTTTAATTGATATCAAAGGCGCTTCGATTGAAGCGCCTTTTTAAATTCTTATCTCTATTACGAAACACCTAAGAGCGTAATCTGGGGTTAAATTTACTCAATTCCCAATTTCTTCTTAAGAATATCATTCACAATCGCCGGGTTGGCTTTGCCACCGGTGGATTTCATAACTTGACCAACCCACCAACCAAGCATTTTTGGTTTTTCGCGGGCTTCGGTAACTTTTTCTGGTTGGGTTGCCATCAAATCGTCAATGGCTTTTTCAATTGCACCGGTGTCGGTGGTTTGTTTTAAACCTTCACGCTCAACGATTGCCGCAGGTTCATCACCTGTTTCAATCATTTTTGCGAATACATCTTTGGCGATTTTACCATTGATAGTTCCGTCTTGAATAAGTTTTACAAGACCACCCAAATTCTTGGCAGAAATTGGTGAATTGGCAAATTCAACACCGTTCTTGTTTAACCAACCAAATAATTCAACCGTTAGCCATGAATTGACCATTTTGGCATCTGTACCCTTGGCCGCTTCTTCGAAATAATCAGAGAATTCTTTATCGGCAACCAAAACACCCGCATCATAAGCAGACAAGCCAAAGTCATTGATAAAGCGGTGTTTTTTTGCACTTGGCAATTCTGGTAAGGTTGCCTTAATACCGTCCACCCATTCTTGAGTGATTACCAATGGCAACAAATCAGGATCAGGGAAATAACGGTAATCATGCGCATCTTCTTTTGAACGCATGGTGCGGGTTTGACCTGTTTTCACATCAAATAGACGCGTTTCTTGGTCAATTGAACCGCCATCTTCAAGAATTTCAATTTGGCGACGCGCCTCATAGGCAACAGCCATCGCAACGAACTTAGTTGAGTTTACGTTTTTGATTTCGCAACGCGTTCCCAATTCACCACCTGGGCGACGAACAGATACGTTAACGTCAGCACGCATAGAACCTTCGTCCATATTACCATCGCAAGTGCCAAGATAACGCACCAAAGAGCGCAATGATTTGAAATAATTTGCTGCTTCTTCTGGTGAACGAATATCAGGTTTTGATACAATCTCCATCAAGGCACAGCCAGAACGATTAAGGTCAACATAGGTTGCATCAGGATCAAGGTCGTGGATTGATTTACCCGCATCCTGTTCAAGGTGGATACGCTCGATACCAACCATGATTGTTGATTTATCTTCGGATTCAACCTCAAGCTCCCCCTCACCTACGATTGGGTAAAGATATTGAGAAATTTGGTAGCCTTGTGGCAAATCTGGGTAAAAATAGTTTTTACGGTCAAAGCGTGACCACAGGTTAATTTTCGCACCCAAACCGAGACCGGTTTTTACCGCCTGCTCAACACAAAACTTGTTGATAACCGGCAACATGCCCGGCATGCCAGAATCAATGAATGAAACATGGCTATTTGGATCGCCGCCATATGATGCAGATGCGCCCGAAAATAATTTTGAATTTGCCGCAACCTGTGCATGGACTTCCATACCAACGATGATTTCCCAATCACCTGTTACGCCCTTTACCCATTGGTCAGGACGTGCGGTTTTGAAAGCGGTGAAAACAGGTGTGCTTGCTTCTACTGTCATAATAACACCTTATAAATTTGGTTTTGCGGTAAAGTTGGCGGCTTTTTCAATAGAGCCAGCAACCGCGAATAATGTTTCTTCGTCCAATGCCTTGCCGATAACTTGTAAACCAAGAGGAAGACCGTTCACATCAACGCCAGCAGGCACAGAAATACCAGGAAGACCAGCAAGGTTAGTAGTAACCGTAAAGACGTCATTCAAATACATTTGAATAGGGTCTGTTTGTTTTTGACCAAGTGGGAATGCAGCGGATGGTGCGGTTGGCGTTAAAATCGCATCGCATTTTTCCCAAGCCTTAGTAAAGTCTTCAAGAATTCTTGCACGAACCTTTTGTGCCTTTAGATAATATGCATCATAATAGCCCGCAGAAAGAACGTAAGTACCAATTAGGATACGACGTTGTACCTCTGCACCAAAACCAGCTGCGCGGGTCTTTTCATAGGTATCGATAAGGTCTTTGCCATCAACGCGATTTCCAAAACGCATACCATCATAACGCGCAAGGTTTGAAGAAGCCTCAGCAGGGGCAACAATATAATATGTTGGAAGTGCATATTTAGTGTGAGGAAGTGAAATATCCACAATCTCTGCACCCGCTTCTTTTAGCCAATTAATGCCGTCTTGCCACAATTTTTCAATTTCTTCTGGCATACCGTCAAGGCGATATTCCTTTGGAACACCAATTTTCAAGCCCTTTACCCCGCGTGAAACTGCGGCAGCAAAATCAGGAACCGGAACATTCAAAGAAGTTGAATCTTTAATGTCGTGACCGCACATTGATTTCAACATGATTGCGGTATCGGTAACGTCTTTGGCAATTGGTCCAGCTTGATCAAGTGAACTTGCAAAGGCAACAATACCCCAACGTGAACAACGTCCATAGGTTGGTTTTATACCAACTGTACCAGTAAATGATGCAGGTTGGCGAATTGAACCACCAGTGTCGGTCGCAGTTGCCGCAAGGCATAAATCAGCCGCAACAGCAGACGCCGAACCACCAGATGAACCACCAGGGGTTAGTTTCTTTTCAACCTGCCAAGGGTTTACAACCGGACCGTAAGCAGAAGTTTCATTTGATGAACCCATTGCGAATTCATCCATATTCAACTTGCCAAGCATTACAGCACCATCACGCCACAAATTACTTGTGACGGTTGATTCATATTCTGGTTTAAATTCACCAAGAATTTTAGAGCAAGCAGCAGTGCGATATCCCTTGGTCGCGAACAAGTCTTTAATACCAAGAGGCGCGCCTTCTAATGCCCCCGCGTTGCCAGCCGCACGGCGTGCATCAGATGCCTTTGCGTCTTCGCGTGCCTTTTCATGGGTTACCAATGTATAGGCATTTAATTTCGGATTGATGGCATCAATTTTATTCAAAAATGCATCGGTGATTTCCAAAGATGTAAAGTCACCCTTGCTCAAACCATCCAGCGCGGATTTTAGAGTTAGTTTGGTTAAATCAGTCATGTCCTGCCCCTATTCCACTGCCTTTGGCACGACAAAAAAGCCAGAATCTGCCTTGGGTGCATTTTTCAAAACTGCCGCCTGTTGATCTCCATCAGAAACGACATCATCACGCATTGGCAATACCTGCGCCACAACAGATGTCATAGGTTCAACGCCATCGACATTGACCTCATTCAACATTTCAATCCAATTCAAAATGCCATTCAGTTCATCAACCATTACAGGCACTTTTTCGTCCTGTATGGCAAGTCGTGAAAGGCGGGCGATTTTTCTTACGTCTTTTTCGCTAACCGACATGATATTCCCTGTATTTTATGATTTCTCGCCTACTCCAAGCCGCCGTTTTGGGCAAGGTCTTAAGGTGTAAAATCAGTTCATAGCATAATTATTGCTCTTTTAATATTGCGGAAACGTTTCCACGCCTTTATTGTCAAAGAAAACATTTAAGGGATGAATGATGACAATACTCGAAAATAATTTAGCATTTTCTAGACGCAGTTTTTTAATGGGCAGCATTGCCGCAGGCGTTTTCAGCCCAAAAATTATTTTCGCAAAATCAAAAGATGAAGATTTTATCGATAATCTCATTGCCAATATGTCATTAGAGGAAAAAGCTGGACAGCTTAGCATTTTTGCCGACAACACACGCTCGAACTCAATTGCAATTAATCCCGCACAAGCAAAAGTCGGAAAAGATGCACTAATATCCCGAATTAAAAATGGTGAAATTGGTGCATTGTTTAGCGCGAAAGGTGCAAAAGGTGCGCGTGAATATCAAAAAATCGCAATAACACAAACCAAAAGCAAAATACCGCTTATTTTTGGTGCCGATATTATTCATGGCTGTACAACACAATTCCCAATCCCACTTGGTGAAAGCGCAAGTTTTGATATAGATCTTTGCGAACGCACGGCCAAAATGGCGGCATTTGAAGCCACAGCAGTCGGCATTCAATGGACATTTGCCCCAATGGTTGACGTTGCCCGCGACCAAAGATGGGGGCGCGTTGCCGAAGGTTCTGGCGAAGATCCATATCTAGGCATCAAATTAGCACAAGCAAGAGTAAAAGGTTTCCAAGGAAATGATTTAAAATCAGAATATAGCGTCCTTTCTTGCCCAAAACATTTTGCCGCTTATGGCGCCGTTCAAGGTGGGATGGATTACAACACAACAGAAATGAGCGAGGCAACATTACGCGACCTCCACTTGCCGCCTTTCAAAGCGGCTTTTGATGCCGGCGCTCTAAGCGTGATGTCATCTTTCAACGATATTTCTGGCGTTCCCTCAACTGCAAACCCTCACCTTTTAACAGATATTTTGCGCGATGAATGGGGTTTTAAAGGGCTCGTAGTATCTGACTATACGGCCGATGATGAGCTAATTCATCATGGTTATGCTGCAGATGGTCGTGATGCCGCCAAAAAATCCATTCTTGCAGGTTGCGATATGTCGATGGAAAGCGGGCTTTATAATAAATATCTGCCTGACTTAGTTAAATCAGGCGAAGTGCCGTTAAAAGTGGTTGATGAATCTGTCCGCCGCGTATTACGGGTTAAACAAGCTTTGGGACTATTTGAAAACCCATACCGCTCTTTAAATGAAGCGCGCGAATTAAAAGACCAGCGCACCAAGGAAGCAATCGCACTTTCGCGTGAAGCCGCGCGCAAATCAGCGGTTTTATTGAAAAATGAAAACAATATTTTACCGCTTCCTAAAACCGGTAAAAAAATTGCGCTTATTGGACCGTTTGCTTCTGATAAATATCAAACCCTTGGTACGTGGACGATTTTCCCTGATTTTGACAATGCGGTTACATTAGAAAAAGGCTTACGTGCGCAAATATCATCGCAAGATTTGATAAAAACTGCCAAAGGTTCTCATATAACAGAAGCAATGGATGGCGGAATTGAAGAAGCAGTTCAAACCGCAAAATGGGCCGATGTTGTTGTACTTTGTGTTGGTGAACCTGAAAAATTCTCCGGTGAATCACAATCTCGTGTTTCAATAACCATTCCCCAACCGCAACAAGAACTTGCCGAGGCTATCGCAAAAACCGGAAAGCCAGTGGTTGTAGTTTTATCGCACGGACGAGCATTAGAATTATCAGGTGCTGTCAAAAATGCTGATGCGATTCTTTGCGCGTGGTTTTTGGGGTCAGAGCATGGCAATGGCTTGGCAGATTTAATTTTTGGTGATTATTCACCACAAGGTCGCCTTCCCGTGTCTTTCCCGCATTTTTCAGGGCAACAACCATATTATTACAACCACCGCATAACCGGGCGACCGCAACAACCGGGGCAAGAAAGGTTTTACAAGGCACGCTATATCGAAACCGACAATACCGCCCTTTATAGCTTTGGTCATGGTTTGACTTATTCAGAAATTGAATATGGCAAGGTTGAATTATCATCACCAAAAATCGGGATGAATGAAGATTTATTCGCAAGCTGCATAATTACCAATAAAGGCAACCGCAAAGTCCGTGAAGCCGTTCAATTATATATTCATGACATGGTCGCAAGTATTACCCGCCCCATTCGTGAATTGAAGGCGTTTGAACTAGTAGAAATTGACGCCGGTCAAAGCAAAAAAGTTGAATTTAGAATTGGCGCTCCTGAACTTGGTTTTGTTCATAATGATTTGAAACATTACCCAGAGGCCGGCAAATTCAAACTATGGATTGCACCAAGCTCGGTAACGGGCGAAGCGGTTGAATTTGAACTATTGTGATGGCTATATAAAACTACAAATAAAAAAGGCAGCTGAAGATTTTTCAAAGCCGCCTTTTTTGTGTTTTATTTTTCGCGAATAAGTTTTCTTATTCTTTACCACCTGCAACCGCAAATGCGGGGAACGCAGGGATTTTGCAATCGGATTTCGTTTCAATTTTGCCTCCATACTTAATCAAAGCAGGCGGCATATATCACAAGAACCCTAAATTTTAAATGAATTACTTCACAAATTGGCTAAAGATCCAATAGAGTGTGCCTGATAACAAAATTGCGGCAGGAAGTGTCAACAGCCACGCCATAAGCAAGTTACGAACCGTTCCTAATTGCAAGCCTGAACCGTTCGCGGTCATCGTCCCTGCAATACCTGATGAAACGACGTGTGTTGTTGAAACCGGCAAACCAAAATTATCGGCCGCCATAATGGTTGCCATTGCGGTTAATTCCGCCGCCGCACCTTGGGCATAAGTAAGGTGAGTTTTACCAATACGTTCGCCCACAGTTGTAACAATTCTACGCCATCCCACCATAGTTCCAAGGCCAAGCGCAATCGCCACAGCGGCCTTTACCCAAATTGGAATATATTTGGTGGACTTATCAACCATTCCTTTGAAGGATTTAACATTTTCACGATCCTCTTTGGCAAAAGTTGAAAGTTTTCCACCTTTATCAAGACGTGAAACAGTTTCCGACACTAAATACATATCGTTGCGCACGTTTGTAACTGAAGCGGCAGGAACATTTGACAATGAACCTGACAATTTAACTTTATAAGAAATTTCGCCAATTATTGAAGATAATGCAGGCAAGGTTTGCGGAGTATAATTCTTGGTTCTGATATAGTCTGTAAGAATTGCGCGCGAATTGCCAGAAAAAGGCGCCGGAGACATTTTATCAAGCGAGCGCTGCGTAACTTCTGCCATTGCGATAAATTGTGTAGTCTGGCTATGCGGCATAGTGCGGTTAAGACCATAAGTGGTTGGGATTGTGCCAATTAATATTAGCATAATTAACCCCATGCCCTTTTGACCATCGTTTGAACCATGGGCAAACGAAACACCTGTACATGTCATAATTAAAAGCCCACGAATCCATAATGGTGGCGGCTTCTTACCCTTTGGCTCGCGGAAAAGTTTACGTTTTTTGATAACTAGCTTCATTACGAGTAATAAAATTGCTGCTACACCAAAACCCACAAGCGGTGATAAAAGCAAAGACCACCCAATTTTCGTTGCCTGCGCCCAATCAATTCCCGATGCCCCGTCACGACCACGCATAAGCGCATTGGCAATACCAACGCCCATTATAGAACCGATTAGTGTATGCGATGATGATGCAGGAAGGCCAAGCCACCAAGTCCCCAAATTCCAGATAATGGCGGCAATCAAGAGCGCAAAAACCATTGCAAACCCTGCGCCACCGCCAACCTGCATAATTAGTTCAACTGGTAATAAGGAAATAATACCGAATGCAACAGCGCCAGATGAAAACAACACACCAAGGAAGTTAAACACCCCAGACCAAATAACGGCAAAGTGTGGTGGTAATGAATGGGTGTAAATAACAGTCGCAACGGCGTTTGCTGTGTCGTGGAAGCCGTTAACAAACTCAAAGCCAAGGGCAATAAGAAGCCCTGTACCCAATAAGAAATACAGCCAAGCTGTAACCGCTGGGCCGCCGAAAATTGCCGATTTATTTATGTCTGTAAAAACGTTAAGTGCAGTATAAACCAAACCAAAAATAAGAAGCGTAGTAAAGATTATTTGCCCAGCACGGTTTGGCTTGGCTTCCATAATTGCGCGAACGCTTTTTAATCTTTTGTTTTCTTTAGATTTTCCAGCTTCATTAGCATTTGAATTTTCTGGTAAAGGCAAAACAATTTTTTCGTCACCACTATGAGTGCCTGGAATTGTTATTCTGCTGGAATCTAAATTTGAAGCTTCTTCTGACTGAAATTCTGGCGTAAAATTCGTATCAGTCTTATCGGTATCAGTCATAATTATCCCTTTTTTCGAGGGGCGAATATTTTATTTTCATGACACTTATATGACATTTTAATTACTTTGTGTCATAAAACTGCATATATTCGGTTTATTTTTCAGAATTTTATTTCTGCACTCGGCATAACCTTACAGAACACCACGCCCAATACCTTGTTGTAATGTGCAATAATGTCTTTTGCAGCAATAGTTTTGGTTTCAAATGTAGTGTGTGCATCAGACGCAACAATGATTTTATAACCTAAATCAACACCAACTTTAACGGATGTATCAACGCAAAAATCAGTTTGAATGCCGCAAACAACAAGTTCATCAATACCTTTTGATTGAAGATATTCATGAACATTGGTTCCACCGAAACACGAAATCACATCTTTTGAGTATGATTTTTCACCATTTTCAGGCGCAATTCCTTCAACAAATTCGACACCCTCTGAATTTTCTGAAAGATGCGGAAACCGATTATCAATATGCCGGAAAAAAATAACTTCGACACCTGCATTGCGGGCGTTTTTAATTAATAGTCTAATATTATCTAATGTTTCTTTAGGTTGATAAACCTGAAACCGCTCAGAAATAAAAGGGGCTTTTTGTACATCAATTACTAAGAGTGCTTTTGTCATGCCTCTCTATGACGAAAAAAGAAATCAAATTGCAAGTAACAATCGCATTTAAAATAAAAACGGCGGGTTTCCCCGCCGCATTTTTAGCCATTATTAAAGCTTGCGCGCCCAACAATTAGCGGATCTGGGTGCCCAATGTTATTTTGTGAACGCCCCTTATACGGTAATTTATTTAAGACATAACGCATGGTATTAAGACGCGCACGCTTTTTACAATCAGACTTTATAACAATCCAAGGGCATTCAGAGGTATCGGTATGAAAGAACATAGACTCTTTTGCCGCTGTATAATCATCCCATTTATCCAAAGATGCCTTATCAATTGGTGAGAGTTTCCATTGTTTCAATGGATGAATTTCACGCTCTTTAAATCTTCTTCTTTGCTCTTCACGGGAAACACTGAACCAAAATTTAAAAAGATGGATGCCGCTGTTAACTAATTGACGTTCAAATTCTGGTGTTTGACGCAAAAATTCACGGTATTCCGGCTCTGAGCAAAAACCCATAACTCGTTCAACACCGGCACGGTTGTACCATGAACGGTCCATAAGAACGATTTCACCACGTGTTGGAAGATGCTTTACATATCGTTGGAAATACCACTGACCTTTTTCTTCATCGGTTGGCTTCTCTAGCGCTACGGTACGCGCACCACGTGGATTAAGATGCTCCATAAAGCGTTTTATAGTTCCACCTTTACCGGCGGCATCACGTCCTTCAAAAACGATAACAACTTTTTGCCCGGTTTCTTTAACCCATGCCTGAAGCTTTAAAAGCTCTACTTGAAGCTTATATTTCTGCTTCTCATAATTCTTTCTAAGCATGCGGTTTTTATATGGGTAAACTGCATTGCGCCAATCATCGACCAAATCATCATCCGGGCTTTTTGGAATACCACGTTCCAACTTGTCCCACTTTAAAAGGTTTGCACGAATTGCAATTGCATCATCCTCTGATGCCCCTTTCAAAATCGCCTCAATTGCTTTTAATGCGCCGTCGGAATCCGTAGGCGTCGGTTTAGTATTTTTTACTATATCCTGTGTAGCAGCAAGTTTAGCATCAACCGCGGCATCAATGCTTTGTGTAACCGCGCTTTCTTCAACTGCTTTCTCGGTGATATCAGCCTGTGCAACAGTTTTTGCAGCATTTGTGCGTCTAGTAACAGCATTAGTGCGCGTCCTAGTGGCATTTGTCTTTGTTTTTGTGGTAGTTGCAACCATGTATAAATCCTTATTTTTTGGCGTTCGTAATGGATAATTCATATCACATATCGAACTTTTTATCCCGCCAAATTTTGAGACAAATTGTAGCACTGGGGCAAAATGTCGCGTAATATATTAAAACTATCTGAAACTATTAAAGTTTTTGACGCAATCATAATCGGTGCGGGTGCTGCCGGTCTGTTTTGCGCGGGACAACTTCGGCAAAAAGGCAAAAAGACCCTCGTGCTTGAAGCATCTGATAAGATTGGCACAAAAATATTAATATCTGGTGGAGGAAGGTGCAATTTCACCAATTTAGAGGTGTCTTATAAGAACTTTCACGGAAAGAACCCACAATTTGCGCGTTCGGCATTATTGCAATTTACAAACGCTGATTTCATTGAAATGGTGAAGCGCGCAAACATTCCATATGTAGAGAAAACTTTGGGGCAATTATTTGTTGATCGCCAAGGCGGGGCAAATAATATCTTACAAATGCTTACTGAGGCATGCAAAGGCATCAAAATCAAAACTGGCGTTGAAATAACCTCAATTGAAAAAAATGAAGATTTTAAAATAACCACCCCAGAAGGTGAATATCTCGCAAGAAATGTAATTATAGCAACCGGTGGCAAATCAATTCCCAAAATTGGTGCGACAGGATTTGCATATGATATAGCCAAGCAATTTGGCATTTCCGTCAATGAACCATCCGCCGCCCTCGTCCCGCTTGTTTTTAGCGGGCAAAAATATGATTGGGTTAAATCACTTAGCGGGGTTTCTTGTGAAGCGATTGTTTCAAGTAAATCCGCATCATTCAAAGAGGCAATTCTTTTTACCCATAAAGGAATGTCAGGGCCAGCAATCTTACAAATCTCTAGCTATATAAATCAAGGCGAAGAAATATATATCGATTTTACGGCAGGGCATGATTTTGAAAAGAAAATCCTATCCACCAAGCAAAAGCACCCAAATCAAAGTTTTGTAAACACGCTTTCCTTATTATTACCTAGCAGGCTTGCAAAAGAATTAGTTGGGGATTTAGGCGAACGAAAACTTCATAGCCTTAAAAACCATGAAATAACTGATTTCATTACACGCCTCAAATCATTCCCACTTACGCCCGCCGGTAATGAAGGTTATTACAAGGCAGAAGTCACAAAGGGCGGCATTGATACCGATGAATTGAATCAAAAAACTATGGAAAGCAAAAAAGTTCCCGGTCTTTATTTCATTGGTGAATGTATCGACATCACCGGATGGCTGGGCGGATATAATTTCCAATGGGCATGGTCAAGCGCTTGGGCGTGTGCGAACGGGATTAATTAAATTGCCATACCAATCAAAAACAAATATCTAAAACACTAACCGCCCCAAAGCTAATAGGGTCATTCGTGGGGGAGCAAAAACACTATTACCGTCCCCAATTTTGCCCTTATAATATTTTTTACAAGTCTTGACACATTCCTGATAAATATCAGGAAATGTCAGGGTTTTTGCCGGTATTAAATTTGGTGGATGTCAACAAATGTCAACATTTTGGGGCAATTCAAAAAATAAGCACTAATAATCGGTTTAACAAATTGATTATCAATTGTTTTTTTTAGAAATAATCGCTGTTACACATTGTAAATATTGTTTAAAAATGTTCACATTAATTGAAAAATATTTTGGTTATCGGGGTGGTAAAAACGCCCTTCCGTCCACTTGTGTTCAACTTCCTTATTTAAGCGTCACCAATTCTTCCGCCATTGTCGGGTGAACTGCACAGGTTTCGTCAAACTGCTCTTTGGTAAGCCCTGCTTTAACCGCAATCGCCGCCATTTGAATCATTTCTGGGGCATCATCGCCAACGATATGCACGCCAACCACAATATTATCGGATGCACGCACCACCAATTTCATCATTACCCGCGTTTGATCATTTGATAATGCAATGCGCATTGGCCGGAAACGAGTTCTGTAAACATCAATTTGTCCGAATTTTGCACGCGCATCATGTTCGGTCAAACCAACAGTGCCAACAGGTGGTTGGGAAAACACTGCGCTGGCAACATTTTCATAATTCATTTTGGTTGGTTTATTATTGAAAATAGTTGCCGCGAATGCAGCACCTTCACGGATTGCAACAGGCGTAAGATTTATGCGATTGGTAACATCACCAACGGCATAAATATTATCAATATTGGTTTTTGAATACTCATCAACCTTTATGGCGTCATTTTCAATTTCGACACCCGCATTTTCAAGGCCAAGCCCTTTGACATATGGTTTACGACCCAATGCAAGCAGAACCTTGCCTGCAAATATAATCTCGCCATTTGATAGATGCACATTAAACCCATCATCAATCGGGCTTATTTCATTTATGTTTGCTTTGGTGATAACACGAATTCCGCGATTCTTCATATTTTCGTGAACTTCGGCACGAATACAATCGTCAAAACTGCGCAAGATTTCTTCACCACGATAAACAAGCGTAACATCAACGCCAAGCCCCTTTAGGACAAAGGCAAATTCAATCGCAATAAAACCACCGCCATTAATCACAATTGATTTAGGCAATTTATCTAATAAGAAAACCTCGTTCGAGCTTATGGCATGCTCGGAACCAATTATTTCATCTGGAATATATGGCGCGCCGCCTGTTGCGATAAGAATATATTTGGCACTTAGCACACGCCCATCTGATAGCTTAATATGGTTTTTATCCAAAATTTCGGCACGGGTTTCAAAAATTTCAACCCCCGAATTACCGAGGTTGCGGTTATAAATTGCCGAAAGCCTTGCAACCTCATCCTGCACTTTATTGCGCAACGTCTTCCAGTCAAAACTTATGTCACCAATTGACCATCCATACGAAGGGGCAATTTCCGTAAAATTATGTGTAAATTCAGAAGCATAAACCAAGAACTTCTTGGGAACACAGCCACGAATTACACAGGTTCCGCCAATCCGATATTCCTCTGCAATGGCAACCTTTGCGCCATAGCTTGCTGCCATACGCGCCGCACGAACCCCGCCTGAACCGGCACCAATCACGAATAAATCAAAATCATAAGTCATTACTTACAAATAATGACTTGAGTTAAAGATTTCAATCTATTCGACAACTTTTGCACCGTTTGGCGTTCCCAATACCAAAGTACGTTTTGCGTTTTTGAAGTTCGGGAAAATGCCGTTCTCAACAACGCCTGGGATTTTATTTAGTTCAAAGCAAAGTAATTCAGGGTTAGGTATTTCAATGCACTTACAATCAAGAATGAAATTACCATTATCAGTAATTAATGGCGCACCGTCTTTTTGACGAATTGCAACCTCGTCCCCTTTAACACCACATGTTTTCAAACAATTCTTAATTTCATGGATTGTAATGGAGGTTGCGAATTGAATAATCTCAATTGGTAAAGCAAATGTACCAAGTGTATTCACCAATTTACTCTCATCAGCAATGACAATCATATGCTTAGAAGCGTGCGCAATAACCTTTTCACGCAAAAGCGCCGCCCCACCACCTTTAATCAGATTTAAAGCACCATCGGCCTCATCAGCACCATCAACAACCAAATCAAGTGTTGTTACTTCATCAATATTCAAAAGTGGCACGCCGACTTCTTTGGCAAGTGTTTCGGTGGCAATAGACGTTGGAACACCGGCAACCTTGAAGCCATTTGCCACCTTTTCACCCAATTGGCGGACAAAATGTGCGGCAGTTGAGCCAGTTCCCAGCCCAAGCAACATTCCTTCTTTAACATACTCAATTGCCTTGGCAGCAGCTTGCGCCTTTTGTGTATCTGCATCCATAATCATCTTGCCTATATTAATTTGCTAATATTATTTCATTTGCGCTTTTTTTGCGGAACTTAGGGCGTGGAAATTATCCGCCCATTTCTCCTTAATTGTTTGTGCATTACGTTCAAAAGATAATGCGCCCGCAGGAATGTCTTCAGTAATAGTTGAACCTGAACCGGTCATGGCCTTGTCGCCAATTTTCAACGGCGCAACCAACATAGTGTCAGAACCAATTAAGACACCTTCACCAATTTCAGTTTTATATTTGAAATAACCATCATAGTTACAAGTAATGGTACCGGCACCAATATTGGTTTTTTTACCAATTGTAACATCGCCAAGATATGTAAGGTGGTTTGCTTTTACCCCTTCTGAAAGCTTGGCATTTTTGGTTTCAACAAAGTTTCCGATATGAACATCTTTGCCAATTTCAGAACCTGGGCGAATACGTGAATATGGGCCAATAATTGCACCATTGCCAATTATGCCACCTTCGATATGGGTAAAGGCACGGATTGTTGCACCGCTTTTAACAACAACACCTTCTCCAAATACAACATTTGGTTCAATTGTGACGTCGTTTTCAATTTCAGTGTCATGACTAAAGAATACGGTTTCGGGTGCAATTAAAGTTACACCCTTTTCCATCATCTCAACACGTTTTTTACTTTGGAATGCGGCCTCTGCTTGCGATAATTCAAGGCGTGAATTGACCCCCATAACTTCATCTTCTGTGCCGCGAACCGCTTTACATTTTTGCCCTGCATTAACCGCAAGCCCAACAACATCAGTTAGGTAATATTCACCTTTGGCGTTCTCATTAGTAACATTTTCAAGGTGTGCGAATAAATCCTTTGCATTTGCCGCCATTACACCTGAGTTACATAGATTAATTGCAAGTTGATCGGCAGTAGCTTCTTTTGCTTCGACAATCTCAAGTAAATCGCCATCTTTATTTTCAATTAATCGACCATATGCGCCAGGTATCTTTGCTTCAAACCCTAGTACTGAAACGCTAGCGCCATTTTCAACTGCTTCAAAAGCTTTTACGGCAGTTTCCCTAGTGATTAATGGTGTATCAGCGTAAAGAACAATAACGTTTCCATCAAAACCGCTCATTGCATCCTTTGCACAATTAACAGCGTGACCGGTTCCCATTGGTGGCTCTTGAAGCGCATGCGCCCCCTCACCTAATTGCGCTATAACTTTCTTGGTTGCATCTTGGTTATGCGCCCCAGTTACAACGACAATTTTTTCACAATCTAAATCACGTGCCAAAGCAATCACCCAATCCAACATCGCTCGTCCAGCAACTTTGTGAAGTACTTTAGATAATGAAGATTTCATTCTTGTGCCTTGACCAGCTGCAAGAATTATTGCGGCGCGCGCTTTAGAAACTGTCATGGTAAGCCCTTTGTTCAAGTCTGATTCCAGACCGATAAATTACATTTTGTCTGCTAGCAATTATTTATTCAAAAATCTATAAGACAATCATGTCAAAACCTTTAGATAATTTTACAATTGCCTTTGACCTTGATGGTACTTTAATTGATACCGCACCTGATTTGGTGCGCGCGACCAATGAAGTGATGGATAAACTAGGACTACCGCATGTAGAACTAGATGACATGAGAAGGATTATTGGTCGTGGTGCAAGATTTGCAGTTAAAAGGGCTGCAAAGGTTGCTGGCTATGAAATTACTGAAGATGAACTAGATTTGCACGTTCCATTTTTCCTTGAAACCTATAAGGCAGGTATCGCCCTAAGAAGTAAGGTTTACGAAGGCGTACAAGAATGCCTCAAGGTCCTAAAGGAATCTGGTGCAAAACTTGTTGTTTGCACAAATAAACCTACACACCTTTCTGAATTGGTTATGCAAGAGCTTGGAATTCTGGACGATTTTATCGGCATATATGGGCCAGAATCCACTAAGAAAACCAAACCAGACCCTATCCACTTGCTAACAGCAATTGATGGCGTTGGTGGCAATCGCGATATGGCAATTTTGGTTGGAGATAGTGAAAATGACGTTCTTGCCGCGCAGTCCGCTAAAATCCCTGTTGTAGTAACTTCTTTTGGTTATACAGAGATTAAAGTACACGACCTTGGCGCCGATGCATTTTTCAATCATTATGATGAATTATTTGATATAATCATTAAACTAAGTCAAAAATTGCAAAATTTTGCATAATAAAAAATGCCACCATCTTTATGAGACGGTGGCATAAATTTTTTAGTATGTAAATTTCTTAGAAAAATTTAAGCGTAAAAATAAAAGCTAGTAAACGCAAAATTAGCTATCCTGTTGGATGCGACGGCGCGGTAAGCCATTTATCATATCTGAACGAACATCTGTTCTGCCAGAACGCATTGCAGGAACAAAGCCTTCATCAACCAAATCAACAGTTACGTCATAACCACGGTCACGCCAGTATTCTTGAATTTTGGTTTTAAGGCGGCGCGCGCCTTCGCTAGTGCAGAAATCACCTTCCATTTTTATCCTCGTAATAGTGAATTGTCTAAGTTTAACTTAGTCCAATTTTTGAAAAATAATGTGCTTGCATATTGCAAAAAATTGCAAACTTGTCGCAAATCACAGTATGTTTAAGTGCGGTGGCGGCTTAAACAGCATATCGAAAATAAAATCAAGCATAAAAATAAAAAAAAATTTGACTATAATAAAAAAAATGAAAACGCTTCCACATACCTCAGGACAAATTATTCACATTTTTGACATTATATTGAAATATTTTTTCAATGCAGATAAAGTATGAATAGATAATAGTCATTTTATGCCTCGCAATGCTATTATTGTTGCATTTTATTATAACCATTTAGCAATAAATGCAAAAATAGATAGTTGCGTTGCATTTTTGCATACTATGACATTTTGTCCATTTTTATAATAAAGCAATGTGTTTTATATTAATTTATAATAATATGCCTTTAAATTACATACATTAAGACTGATTAATTAGCTGCTGCATTAAAACTGATTCACAGCTCTTTTTATAACACCATGTTATTTAATGCCGCATATAAGATATAATTATTATAGCGGAGTTTTCATGAAAAAAGTAATTATAGCAATATCTGCCATAGCATTTATTAGCGCTTGTTCACAAAAAGCTAATTCACCAGCAACACAATCAAATGAAATCGCAACGAATGAAGTAGCTGCAATTGAAACCGATGGCTTAAAACTCGAAAACCCTCGCGTTCGAGTACCAATGGGTGGCACAGATAAAACTGCCGCTTATGTAACAATACATAATTCAACCGATAAAGCAGTTGTGATTGTTGGCGGTGAAAATGATCTTTCAAAAAGAACTGAACTACATACTCACGAAAAAAGTGCCGACGGTATGATGCAAATGCGCAAAGTTGACAGTTTTGAAGTTCCTGCTGGCGGCGACCTTGTGCTTGAACCTATGGGCAAACACATAATGATGTTTGAAATTAAACCAGGTCTTAAAGAGGGCGATGTTGCTAAAATCACGCTAAATACTACGGATGGCAAAAAAATTAAATTTGAAGCACCATTAGTTGTTGACCCAGGTCAATCTGCGACAATGGGTGACATGAAAGGCATGGAAAAATCCGGCCATTAACCCGGACACCACCAACGCATCAACTAAATAAACCCGCCAAACACTCCCTCTATTGAAAATGGGGGGAGTTATTTTTTGCCAAATAAATTGCGCGCCTGTTCCTCAATTTCTTCTTTATTGAGTTTTGTTTGGTCACGCTTACTCTCTTTTCCAACTGCAAGCCCTTTCTGAACGGCTGGGCGTGAATTTATGATTTCATACCAATTTGACAATTTTTTGAACTCTTTCAAATCTTGTCCGACAAACTCATACGCTCTAATCCATGGGAAACATGCCATATCAGCAATTGAATATTCGCCCGCAATAAACTCATAATTCGCAAGCTGGTTATCAAGGACACCAAAAAGGCGCCTAACTTCATTAAAATATCTATTTCGCCCATATTCAATGAGCTTTTGGTCATCAACCAAATTGGGTGCATAATTCCTATAATGTGATGCCTGTCCCGCCATTGGCCCCAGCCCTGCCATCTGCCAAAAAAGCCACTGGTCAATTAAAATGCGTTCACGATCATTCTTGCCATAAAACTTGCCCGTCTTGCGAGCTAGGTATTGTAAAATTGCACCAGATTCAAAAACTGATATTGGCGCACCATCAATGAATGTAGGATCAATAATTGCCGGCATCCTATTATTCGGACTGATTTTCAAAAACTCTGGTTTAAATTGATCACCTTTGGAAATATCAACCAAATTAAGTTTGTACGGCAATTGCATTTCTTCAAGCGCAATTGAAATTTTCCAACCGTTTGGTGTTGCCCAGAAGAATAATTCAATCTCGTTTGACATCTACCCTAACCTCTCTAGTTTTATTATGTAATAATTTATTATAAGATTTACCTTAAATCATAAATAATAATTGCCGTATATCAGATAAACAATTTTGGGGATAAATATGGATTCAATAATTCCACCAGTTTCAATGAAAACATGGGCACAAAGCCCGGAAGATTTTGCACAAGAACTTGGCAAATGGTTTGAAACATATGGATTTGCGGTCGTTGCCGACCATGGTGTCGATCAACTTATCATTGATAATGTTTTAGAAAAATCTAAAACTTTCTTTGCCTTACCTGAAGAAGTCAAAATGAAATATAAGGCCACCTTGGGCGGCGCCCGCGGTTATGTTCCGTTTGGTATTGAAACTGCAGTTGGTCACGATAAGGCCGACTTAAAAGAATTCTGGCACCAAGGCAGAAACTTACCTAAAAATCATAAATATGAAAAATATATGCCGCCAAACATAATTGTTGATGCCGTCAATGATTTCAATGACGCAGTTGATACTTTCTATAATGCATTTGACGATCTAGGTAAAAGAATTTTGAAATCTGTCGCCATTTATCTAAACCTTGAAGCCGATTTCTTTGAAAGCAAGGTTGACAATGGGAATTCGGTATTGCGCCTTTTACATTATCCACCAGTTACTGGCGATATTGAACCAGGTGCAATTCGTGCCGGTGCGCACGGCGATATTAACGTAATAACATTGTTATTAGGTGCAGATGAACCAGGCCTTCAACTTCTTGACAAAGAAGCAAATTGGCAAAATGTTACCGCGCCCAAAGGCTGCCTTGCGATTAATGTTGGTGATATGCTTTCACGCCTAACAAATGGTGTTTTACCGTCATCAATTCATCGCGTTATCAACCCTCAACCCGAACGGGCAAAGTTTGCACGATATTCAACGCCGTTCTTCTTACATTTCAATCCGGACTATCTAATTGAAACATTGCCATCATGTGGCAATAGCCAGTTTGCGCCAATAACAGCCCAGGCATTCTTAGAACAACGATTAAGTGAAATAAAATTGATGTAATTACTTAGGTTTGTTAAAGGCAATTTTAGGAGTTTAAATTGCCTTTAACAACACATGAGCCAAAATTAGAAAAAATATCGTTTCCCGTGATTGCAGGACTAGTTGTTGCGCTATCAGCGGGCTTTGTATCATCTATTGGCTTCGGCCTTCTGGCGCCTTTATTTGCGTTGAGAATGGATGATTATGGGCTTTCACCAAAAGAAATTGGCGCATTGGTAACAATAATCGGCATTGCCCCATTATTTATGACGCCATTTATTCCAAAAATTTTAAATATAATTCCTACAAAAAAAGCTTTGATTATAGTAATGATATTAAATGCGTTACTATATGTGACGCTATTTTTTGCCCATACGCCAACCATTTGGACATCTGTAAGAATTGGGTTCGCGATTACGGGTACCTTCCTATTTATTGCATCAGAAAGTTGGATATTAGAAATATCGCCACCATCGATTCGCGGGAAGATATTTGGGCTTTATGCCGTAATATTTTATGGTGGAATTGGACTTGGAGGCATATTAATCTCCCAATTAGGTTACCAAAGCAACAATGTGATTTTGGTCGCAATTATATTAAATTTTTTATGTACGCCATTATTCTTCTTAAAAACACTCCAACCTTCAAAACCACATGCTGGGGAGCGCCTTAGCAGTATATATAAGCTAATATTCTTATTCCCTGCGCTATTCATGCCTGCGTTCGCAATTGGCGGCCTAGAGACATCAGCATTCAATCTTTTCCCCGTCTGGAGCCGCAAACAAGGTTTTGATGATGCATTTGCAGGGCATATATTGACCGCGGCAGCAATTGGAAATGTTATTCTTCAATTTCCAATTGGCATGTTGGGTGATAGAATCGGTCGAAAGAACGTTTTGAACATAATTGCAATAATTGCATTTGTTTTGCCAATTGGCCTTATGTTTCCATTCTCAAAATTATTTATATTGGCAATCGTATGCTTATGGTCGGGAATTATAACGGGGTTTTATACTATGGGCCTTGTGGGAATCGCAGAAAACTTTAAAGGTGACAAAATCGCCACCGCAAATGCATCATTTGGCACAACATATTGCATTTCACAGACCCTAACGCCTTCAGTTGGTGGCTATATAATGGACGCATTTGGCAATAGTGGATTTATGCTAATCCTTTCAATTATAGGACTTTTGCCATTGTTTTTAAACTTTTTCACTAAAAACACTGCAACCTCACCTTGACACAGGCTCTCAATTATGGTCAACGCGCACCTTCAGTTTTAACAACACCGCAACCGCGGAGGGGATTATTATGGCTAAACCGGCCTCTATTAAAATTCGTTTGAACTCTTCAGCTGGCACAGGCTTTTTCTATGTTACCAAGAAAAACGCTCGTACTAAAACCGAAAAACTTCGTATGAACAAATACGATCCAGTTGCTCGTAAGCACGTTGAATTCGTTGAAGGTAAAATCAAGTAATTTTACCATTACTTAAATACGAAAAGCCCGCCAATGGCGGGCTTTTTGTTTATTTAATCTTTCACAAAAAATATTCTTAAATTATCACTGAATTCTAAATTTATGCCACGTTGGCAATAACGCGGTTACGACCTCTTTGTTTCGCCGCATATAGCGCCTGGTCAGCGCGTTTTATAACCACATCAGTATCATCATCTGCACGGTTGCCGATTGCAACACCCACAGAAACAGTAACCTCAAGCGGGTCTTTATTTGAACCAATATGGAATGGATCACCAGATACGGCAACCCGAAGCCGTTCTGCAATTATGTATGCATCTTCCGCAGAAGTATCCGGCATAATAACTACAAATTCTTCACCGCCAAAACGACAAGCAAGGTCACGTGGACGGAAGTTAGATGCTAACCTTTCTGAGAATTGGCGGATAACCTCATCCCCTGCATCATGACCAAAAAGGTCATTAACGCGTTTAAAGTGGTCAATATCTGCAATTATAACTGATACCGGTGCACCACCACGTTTTGTACGTTCAAGCAATGCTTTAAGCTGTGTTTCCATATAACGACGATTATGAAGTCCAGTAAGCTGGTCAGTGACAGCTTTTTCCATAGTCGCGTCCACGCTAAGTCGTAAATTCTCAATATAACGTTTACGACGCACTAGAGTGCGAACCCTAAGCTTTAATTCATCCTCATCTAATGGACGATTAATAATGTCGTTTACGCCAATTTCCAACGCCCTAATGGACCTTGTACGATCTTCTGCATCAACAATCGCTAAAATTGGAAGACTACGGGTATTAAATTGTGAACGAATATGGGCAGCCAAGCGTAGGCCGTCAAATGTCTTTCCTGATGCAGAAACAATCAACAGCTCAACAGACGAATGACCGTCTGGACCCAGTTGATTAGATTCCTCCATCAAAAGCGCGCGCTGCTCTTCATTTAAGATTCTTTTTAACCGTTCACCGCGCTTTGCATCATCTTCAAGTATTATAACCCTAGCACCAAGACCATTTTCACCTTGTTGCATTTCATCAATAACGCCAATCCTACGACCAACTGCCTCTCGCGAGCGCAGTTCATCTGCAATACTTTTATACTTGGCCAAAGAGCGAACGCGTGCAAGCAATAAAGTATCGTCAATGGGCTTAGATAAAAAATCGTCTGCGCCAACAGAAAGACCACGAATCCTATCCGATTTTTGGTCAAGAGCAGTAACCATAACAACAGGTATATGGTGAGTTTTTGGGTCTTCTTTTAACCGACGGCAGGTTTCAAAACCATCAAGCCCCGGCATCATAACGTCTAGTAAAATAACGTCAGGATTTTCTTCGATGGCGCGCATAATTGCTTCTTCGCCTGACGTTGCTGAAATGACGGTATAATATTCGTGCTGGAGTTTTGCCTCCAGTAAACGAACATTCGTAGCAACATCATCAACAATCAATACACGCGCGGTCATTCATCACCCTGATGGCATCCAAAAGCTTCTAATAAACCCCCAGAAAACCAGTTTTATTCTAGCTAGAATAAATTAAAAGAATCATAATCTACTATCAACCAATAAATTCTCTTATCTTTGCTATAAAAGTGTTAACAGAGATTGGTTTTGACAGATACGATTGGCATCCACCTTCCTTAATTCTCTCCTCATCACCGCGCATTGCAAAAGCAGTCACGGCAATAATCGGTATATGCTCTGTCTCACTGTCTGCCTTCATCCAACGGGTAACATCAAGCCCCGAAACATGTGGAAGCTGAATATCCATTAGAATCAAATCTGGCATCTCATCTTTTGCAAGTTCTAATGCCTTTAAACCATCATTGGTTTCAACAGTATCATAGCCAAATGCATGCAGCAAATCACGAAAAAGCCTCATGTTAAGCTCATTGTCTTCAACAATCATAACTTTTTTCTTATTTTTTATGATTTGCTCGCCCACCAAACACTATCTCCAAATTATAAAACATTATAAGACAGTTTTATTAGAATTGGGTTAAATTTACATTGCCGAACCTGTGCCGAGACTGCATTAACATATTTGAAGGCCAAAACAGAAATGAAGGCCCCAATAAACATGAATATTATGCCGAACAATGCCCAAATTGCCATTCTAGGCGGGTAGTCTCACATAACGAACTTAATAATCTATATATCGCACATATTGACTGTGACGCATATTATGCAGCCCTTCACAAGCGCGAGAACCCAGAATTAAAGAATGTGCCCGTCATTATCGGCGGTGGAAAACGTGGTGTGGTTTCAACTGCATGCTATATTGCGCGCTCTTACGGTGTAAAATCGGCAATGCCAACATTTATGGCACGCAAACTATGTCCGAATGCGGTTTTTATAAAACCTGATATGAAGCTGTATAGTGAAAACGCAAGGAAAATACGTTCAATTTTTGAAGAAATAACCCCGTCAGTTGAGGCAGTGTCTATTGATGAGGCTTATTTAGATTTATCTGGAACCCAAAAACTTCATGGTCTTAACCCAGCACAACTTTTGGCTAAAATTGCAAATAGAATTGAAGATGAAATTGGAATTACGATTTCAATAGGCCTATCTGAAAACAAGTTTTTGGCAAAAACCGCATCAGATATGGATAAACCACGTGGCTTTTATATTATTTCCAAGGCAGAGGTTCCAAAACTTTTATGGAATCGTGAAATAGGCTTTCTACATGGTGTAGGCAAAGCAACGGCTGCAAGATTTAATAAATTAGGTTATAAACTAATTGGAGATATCGCCAAGGCCAATAAATTCAAATTCATCAGCCAATTCGGGGAACATGGCGAATGGTTATATAACATCGCCAACGGCAATGATAATCGCAAGGTGGAAAGTGAACATAATACCAAAAGTATTTCAACAGAAACTACATTCGTTGAAGATGTAAAAGATTATGAATATATTAGAACGGCTTTGAAAAACCTATGCGAAAAACTTGCCAGAACTGCACGAATTAAAAAGCTAGTTGGTAAAACGATAAATATAAAACTTAAAACACATGACTTTAAAACCATTACGCGCCAAATAAGTACAGCCCCAACTCAAACCGCAAAGACGATATTTAAATTTGCAGATGAGATGTTGAAAAAAGAAATGGCAAGATCCCCATTTCGCCTCATTGGTATAGGTTTATCAGAACTTTTAGATGAAAATTCACAAAATAATTATGACTTATTTATGGAAGTGGACAAGAATTTAGAACTTGAACGTGCTATTGATAAAATTTCTGATAAATTTGGTAGAGATATATTTAAAAGGTTCTGAAATGACAAAGAAGCTTAGCAAAGAACAACAAAAAATCGCCCTTGAAGGCGCTACTGAACGCCCATTTTCATCACCTTTAAACTACGAAAAGCGCGCTGGAATATATTATTGCGCTTCCTGCCATACCGAATTGTTTTCAAGTGACGCAAAATACGATTCTGGGTCTGGATGGCCAAGCTTTTTTAAACCAGCAAAAAAGGAAATAATTGGCACATCCACTGACTATGACATTGGCTATGAACGCGTAGAAGTACATTGCAACAATTGCGGTGCTCACCTAGGGCATGTATTTGAAGACGGACCAAAACCAACGGGATTAAGATACTGCATAAATGGTGCAGTTTTAGACTTTAAACCAGACTAACTGATTAAGTCATCTTCATCACCTTCAAGCTCTTTTAGCATATCTTTGATAAAGCTTGCATGAAGTACAATTCCGATTTCAAGGCGTTCAGAGTCTATATTGACCTGCTGTGTCAAAAGACCCGCAATAAATCTCTTATCTTTTTTATTGTCTTTGGTACGGCTTAATATTTTGTCGGACATATATACAGGCCCGCCAGAATTACCCGAAAACACAGAAAAATCCATCAAAAAGCTCGGAAATTGCCTGATAGGCACAATTGGGTAAGACGCCACTTTACCAGAACGCAATATTGGGAACCCAAGATCATTTGCACTTAATCCTTTTGGGTACCCAAGTGCCAACATCTCATCACCAAGATTTATATCTAGGTCTGATATGGTTCTTTCGCCTGCCAAATTCTCGTACATTATTGCATTATTTACGACACTTTCGGGGGCATTAATCCACATTACGGCAATATCTTTTTCAGGATGATGAAGCCATATTCCATTTCCATTATCATCGCGAATTGTAATTGGGGTTGGATAACGATGCCAATTTCCATTATCATCTTGGGCACGCCAATGAACAACTGCTTCATTGCGTTTCATACCATCAAGAACGTGGTGCGCGGAAACAAGTGCAATTTTGGGATTGGATTTACTCCCAAGATTGACCAACCAAACCGTTCCAACGACCCGCCTGCCCTCATTATCGCTTTGTTCTAATTTATAAGTTGCATTAAGGACAGCAATATTCAAATCTTCAGCCATTTGCCCACCAAAAGGTAATTTATTTTCTTTTGGCAAATATAATAGACATTTTAAAGCAAAAAACTCAACAAATACAGAATTTATGCTAGTCCAACATAAGCCTGAATTTTTTTACAACCATTTTGCCTTTTTTAATTGCCTCAATACGCTTATTCCAAGCTGCAGTTGCCTCAAGAGCCTGATTTGCAACCTCAATGCCACCAAGTTTAATCAAATCCGCCTGAATCGCATCCCAGCTTTCAATGGTTTTAATTCGTCTTTGTCTATAAGAATTTAAAAGGTGCGCCCCAATATCTTCTTGTTCAGCAATAACAACGCCAGCAGCATCCATTAAAGGTGCAATGTCGCTTTCATACATAAAGCTACGGCCATATTGTTTGTCGTTTGCAATTTCAGACTCACCATCTTTTGCAAAATAGTCAAATAATATTGCCTCGCCACCCGGCTTTAAAATACGTGCAAGTGAAAACGCAATTGCTTCCATTGCCTCAAAGCTTGTGGCCTGGGCATAAATTAATAATTGCGATGCTTTATTTTTAGGTAGAGATTTTGGGCTTTTATCATAAGAATGAAATTTAATTTTTGATCCTATTCCCTTTTTAGACAAAAAGTCTTTTGCACGCTGCAATATAACAGGATTGGCTTCATAAGCTTCAATTTCTAGCTCGTAGCGATTCAACCAACCAAAAATCGCAGCGCATGGCTCAGTACCAAATAGATATAGTTTTTGTTTTTTATCGGCATAAGTAAATGGCATACCTTCAATAATTGATTTATCAACTTCACCATCAGCAGGCGCGGCACGTCCTTCGCCAAACAGTTTTTCTAAAACAGCATATTTAATAAGTTCAGCCTGCTTAGCAGAATTATCTTTTTTATTTTCGCTTTTTTTTTCTGTATCAGTGCTTACGGTTAAAGCTTCTTCAGGCGCAGCCTCATTTTGCTCATGCTTTATTTCAGTGGCCTCTTCATTAGTTTCGACAGGAATACTTTCTTCGCCATTCCACCATGCGCGAAGCTTCGCCCCAACTGCTTGGAGCTTTGGATTATCTAATTTCGGAACCGCTATCTTTAATGCCATTACAACAGATTATCAGAAAAGTTTTAAGAATCCTTTTCTAAAAATGTAACTATCGTTAATTCTTGAATTTATTGCATTGTGCACGTTTCAACAATTAAAATATTTCCATACTTGTGTCACAAATACGGCATATTTACCTCCTGTTTATCTTAAGAACACAATTAAGACACATTGTGTAACTTGTTGACCACACACACTTTTTCACCTCTTAACATTACCACATTGCAATTTGAATTGTGCAAATACTAATCCTAAATTCAATTTGCGCGGATGAAAAGTCCACGATTTTAAGGAGAATGAAAATGAAAAATAACAAACTAACAATCATGGTCGGTGCATTGATTTCATCAACTTTACTTGTTGCAGGCGCAGCTTCTGCACAAGAAAATGTATATGTGAATGCAGGTGTAACTCAGCATCACACCAAAAATACTGACACCGCATCTATTACTGGTAAAGTAGGCACTCAAATTAACCCATACTTTGGTGTTGAAGCAGAAGGTGGTTTTGGTGTTAATGAAGATACTTATCAAGGCGTAAAATATAAAAACAAAGGCGATCTTGGCGCATATGCGGTTGGTACCGCACCGGTAAATGATAAATTTAGCGTTTTGGGACGTATCGGCTACCACCACACATGGGAAGAAGCAAAAGCTGCTGGCCTAAAAGTTAAAAATGACGATGGTAGCTTTGCAGCAGGTGTTGGCGCACAATATATGCTAGATACAAATAACGGTATTCGTGCAGATTATACACGCTACACAGAGCAAAAAGTTGACAACTTTGGCGTTTCATATGTCCATAAATTCTAATATTTATCGATTAAATTAATACAAATTAAGCCCCCACATAATTGTGGGGGCTTTTTATTGTCATAATATTGTAATATCATAACAATAAAGCGCAAACGAAGATAATTCGGGATTGGCCATGAATCAAATAAGGCAATTTAGTTTTAAAGAATTTTGGCTATGTGCGCTATTAAGCACCGTTGTATTCTTTGCTTTTGCACCGCTTTACCGTGATAATAGCATATTACACGATACAATGGATATGATTGGCGCTTTATTAATTGCAATTGGCGCAATCGGTAGATTTTTTTCAAAGTTTTATTTTTACCGCGACCAAATTAGTACACAGGGCCCGTATTCGATAGTGCGCCATCCGAAATGCTTAATGGCATATATTGCGATGATTGGCCTAAGCATAATTTCTGCACGTATTCAATTAATGATTTTTTTGCCTATAATGGCGGGTGTTATCTTTACCTATATTATTAATCGTCAAGAAAACTTGATGATATTAATTTATGGCGACGAATTCCGTGAATATCAAAAGAAAGTTCCTCGCGTCATACCAAATTTTTCAAAATATGAAAAAGGCTCACCACGGCGCCTTGATAAAAATGAATTATTAATGGCAATTTTGGAATTACTATTTTGGTTTGGTACAGGTCTTTTACTTGAGGGCCTAGAAGTTTTGGGCTTTAGCATCAATAGCACTTTAAATCTTACCATTAATTGTCTAAAGGCGATGAAATAAGTTTATCACAGCCAGATGGGAAGATTATTATGGGCTTTAAATGTGGGATTGTTGGCTTACCAAATGTTGGGAAATCGACGCTATTCAATGCTTTGACTAAAACAGCTTCAGCACAAGCGGCAAATTATCCATTTTGTACAATTGAGCCAAATGTTGGCGAAGTTGCTATGCCAGAGCCACGCCTTAACGAACTTGCCAAAATAGTTGGTTCAAAAGAAATAATCCCAACACGTATGAACTTTGTAGATATTGCTGGTCTTGTTAAAGGCGCATCAAAAGGCGAAGGACTTGGCAACCAATTCCTTGCAAACATCCGCGAATGTGATGCTATTGCATATGTTTTGCGCTGCTTCGACAATGATGACATCACCCATGTTTCTGGAAAAATTGATCCGCTTGACGATATGGAAGTTGTCGAAACCGAACTAATGCTTGCCGACCTTGAAAGCGTTGAGAAACGTATCACAAACCTTGAAAAAAAGGCGAAGTCTGGCGGAGATAAAGAGGCTAAAAAAACTCTCGAATTATGCCTAGAGGCAAAAAAATTGCTGGATGAAGGTAAACCTGCCCGCCTTTATATACCTGACAATGAAGATAAAAAAGCTTGGGACATGCTTCAACTTTTGACTTCAAAGTCAGTGCTTTTCGTATGTAATGTTGATGAAGATGCCGCCGCAAGTGGAAATGATTATTCACGCCGCGTTGAAGAATATGCAAAAACCCATAACGCCGAATGCGTAACCATTTGTGCGCAAATGGAGGCTGACCTTGCAGTTTTAGATGATGAAGAGGCAAAAGAATATCTCGACACAGTTGGTCTTGAAGAACCGGGACTAAATCGCCTTATTCGCGCAGGATACGAGCTTCTTGGCCTTGCAACTTATTTCACAGTTGGCCCAAAAGAAGCACGTGCATGGACAATTCACAAAAATTGGACTGCGCCAAAGGCAGCCGGAGTTATTCACGGTGACTTTGAAAAAGGCTTTATTCGTGCTGAAACTATTTCCTACGAAGATTTCGTAAAGTTTAACGGTGAACAAGGTGCAAAAGAAAACGGTAAAATGCGCCTCGAGGGGAAAGAATACATCGTTCAAGATGGTGATGTAATGCACTTTAGGTTCAATAACTAATAGATATTTTCCGCCATAAATATAATTCACTGCTATGGCCTATTTTTAAATAAGTCATAGCAGAAGCTTGTCTTTTCAACATTACAAAAAATATATGTTACGTAAAAATTGATTTATTCTCATAAAATTTAAAAATTAAAAAAAGCGAAAATATAAATAAATTCGTACCTTAGATGACAAATATATCAAATTTGCGGCATTTTAATACGCAATTAGCAACGTGTAACGCCATCAAAAACCGCCCAAAGGTTAATGAATTTATAATATTTTATTAAGTAATTTATGAGTGAATATGCCTAATATACGCAGAAATAGCTTAAATTTTTGACATAAATAGAAAAATAACATCTGGTTTGATTGTTTTTCTGGGATTTATTTTTTATTCTGCTGATAGGTTGAGTATGGGGCCGACCCAAGTTGGAAATAATGTCCGCCTAATTTTTGCCCGCTGGGGCGCGGATTAACCTTCTATTGAAAAATAGGGGATTAGGAAAAGTTAGAGAACATGGTTAAAACTAAAACCATCAAGTCACGTTTTTTGTGCAATACGAATTTTACCACAAGGTTTTCAATCGGATTGGTAAGTGCAGTTTCAATATTAACATTTGCCGCGCCAAGCTATGCCGGTGGCAAACGTGCCGAGATTGTTGTTGATGCTGACAATGGTGTTGTTCTCCATGAAATGAACGCAACAGAAAAGCGTTATCCGGCCTCTATTACAAAAGTTATGACGCTTTATTTGCTGTTTGAAGCTATTGAAGATGGTCGTATCAATTTTGAAGACCAAATTACTTACTCAAAATATGCCGCATCCCAAAGCCCGACAAAACTTGGTGTCCGTGCAGGCAATTCAGTTGATGTCGAGACCGCAATTTTATCGCTTGTAACTAAATCAGCCAATGACACGGCAGTTGCTGTTGCTGAACGACTAGCAGGTTCAGAATCTGCTTTTGCTGAACGTATGACCGCAAAGGCACATGAACTTGGTATGAGTAATACCACCTTTAAAAATGCTTCTGGCCTTCCTAATTCACAACAAGTCACAACTGCCGAAGACCTGGCAAAACTTGCAATCGCAATTCGCCGTGATTTTCCGCGTCAATATCATTGGTTTAGCACTGAATACATGGTTTATAATGGTCAACGGATTAACAACCATAACCACCTTGTAGGAAAAGTTGAAGGTGTTGATGGCTTAAAGACAGGCTTAACACGTGCATCTGGTTATAATCTTGCAGCAACTTCAAGCCGTGGTGGGCATCGCCTTGTTACAGTTGTAATGGGTGGTTCTTCGTGGCGTGAACGCGATCTTCGTGTAGAAAACCTTATAGAAGCATCATACAATCAAATCGGTGTAATACGAAATGCACAAGCTCCAAGTGTAAATTACTCTCTGGCAAATTTATCAGAAGATGATCGTGCAGATGCTGAAGCAATTTTGATGGATCAGCCTAAATATAGCGAGCGTAGCTATAATATGGCACAAAACAATCCGACACCAACCCCAGTTCCCGTTAAGTTTTCTATGAACGAACGTACAGATCATCAAAAAGATATCTCTAATGATGATGTTGATATCAAAGCGTCTAGTGGCGATGACGAAGGTTCAGAAGAGACTTCAACCCCAACAATGATGGCAGCTGCACCCCCCGTAAAAGTTGAGACCAAAACTCAATCAACGGCTTCTAACCCAGTTGTTATGTCATTCAGTGCACCAATAACACAATCGGCGCCTGTGGTAATGTCTGAAAATGAGAACACTCCAAGTGAGGACTTGCGTGGTAAAATAGAAGAGCCAAAAACAGATACGCAAGCGCCAATTGTTATGGCTGCGGTAGCAACACCAAACATCAACAGCGACCCCCACAATGGCCTTGAGTTTACTGTGCCAGAAGCAACCACAAATAATAGCTTGGTTATGGCTTCTTTAGAGACACAGGCTAATAATAATTCTGACGAAATTGAAAAAATGCGTTTAGAGGCAAAAGCCCGTGAAGATGAACGCATTGCGCAAATTGAACACGATGAAAAATTAGAAGCAGCCAAACGTCAGCTTGCAGAAAAAAAGGCACGAGATGCCGCAAAAAAACTTGCTGAACAAAAAGAAGCTGCACGCCTTCTTGCTGAAAGCAAGGAACGTGACGCTGCTCTTAAACGTGAACAATCACGTCAAATGGCGCTTAAAAATCAGCGCGGCAATGCCATTGTTCAAGTTGGTGCATTTAAAACCAAATCAGATGCGAATAATACTTTGGCTATGATGTCGTCTTATTTCCCTTCATTTGCGGCAAAACAAGTTGTGAAGTTTGAAGATGAGCGAGGAACTTGGTTTCGTGCACGCATTACTGGACTCGGAAACGATGCGGCCAACCTTGCGTGTAAAGCAGTTAAATCTGCTGGCGGTCAATGTTCAATTGTTAAATAAGCTAAGCAAAAAATGAAACTTATAAAAATAGACGGCTTTGTAATTGCTATGTTACTGGCCGTCATTTTTTCATTTATATTCCCTCAATTAGGTGGTGATAATTCTCCATTACACCTTGGCCTAGTAACAACTTGGGGAATAAGCCTTGTATTCTTTTTGCATGGTGCAAATCTTTCATTTGGTGCAATCAAAGCAGGCCTAGGAGCTTGGCGTTTGCACCTTTTGGTACAGGCAACTACTTTTGTATTATTTCCTATAATAGGTTTTGCAATTTATTTTGGACTTGATTTTTTGTCGCCTGAAGTACGTTTAGGCCTATTTTTTCTCTGCGCCCTACCCTCTACTATATCTTCGTCGGTTGCAATGACCGCAATTGGCAAAGGGAATGTTGCTGGTGCAGTGTTTAACGCAACCCTTTCCGGTATATTGGGAATGATAATTACCCCATTTTATATTTCATTAATAACGGCAACGACAAATGGTGGACATTTGGACGTGCTTGGGGCCGTTTTGGATATCATGAAAACCCTGCTTATACCTTTCATTTTGGGCCAAGTTTTACGCCCAATTTTGAAAGAGTTTTTGCAAAAAAATAAGAAAATAATTAACACACTTGACAGAACAACAATTATTTTAATCGTCTTTGTTGCCTTTTGTCATTCCAATATTTCAAATATTTGGTCAAAAATTCCGGCGTTACAGTTGGTTTTGATATTTGCAATTGTCGCAATAATTTTGGCATTAGTATTGTTTATAACAACCATAACTGCCAAAAGCTTAGGCTTTAGCCATGAAGATGAGGTTGCTGGCGTTTTTTGCGGATCAAAAAAAAGTCTTGCCAATGGCGCACCAATTGCCGCAATATTATTTGCAGGAAGCCCTGTGCTTGGAATAATCATCCTACCAACAATGATTTATCACCAATTGCAATTAATGGTTTGCAGTGTGATTGCGGCTAGATACGCGTCTAAAATCAGTTAACCACCGATAAAATCTACTATCTTACCCCCCAGTGAAGCATGTCCTTTGTAAAGCTCTGTATAGCCGCATTTTCTGCATGATATTGCGGTAAATTTTTTAGTAGAAACATTGAAAAAGCGGGAAAAAATCCCACCCTCAGTCGAAATTCTTTCAGATGTATAATCACCGTGACCACATTTTACGCATTGAAATGAATTGCCCATACTTTCTCCCAATTAATAAATCTAATCGTCTTTTATAAGTCGCTTTCCATAAGAGACTATGTCTTCTTGTTTGTAGCCAATCTTGTCATAAAAAGTGCAAACTTCAATATTGCTACTACGTACCATCAAATTTATTTTGGGACAGCCAGCCTTTTTCAATTCATCTGCCGCATGTTGCATTAATCTACTAGCCAGCCCATGCCCTTGGTACTTTTTTGCTATGGCAAGATAAAACACACTACCACGGTGACCATCGTAACCAGCCATAATTGTGCCAATTACACTGTCGCCATAAGTCATTATAAAGAACCATTCAGGCTGAAATGCAACTTTGCGATCTATGTCTTTGTCTGGGTCATTCCAAGAACGTATGAGTTCGCATTCTTGCCATAGTGCTATTACCGCTTCACGATCTTTTTCTACAAAGCAACGGATTTGTGGGACAAAATTATGCATGCCCCACTATATCCAATTTAATATTATATTGAAGATGCAATCACATCTTTTAAAGTTGTGGTTGGGCGACCTATTAAGCCACCAAGGTCTTTACTTTTTGAATATAGCTGCCCCTTTGAAGCACCAATATCAGAATCCGCCAAAATATTCACAAGTGCTTCAGGAAGCCCTGCACCAACCAATGCTGCCGCATACTCATCTTTTGGAAGATTTACATAAGGGATCGTTTTACCCACTTGTTTCGATAATTCATCGGCATATTCATTCAAGGTGAAAGCATTATCCCCAGCCAATTCGTAAATTTTGTTTTCGTGACCATCTGAGGTTAAAACAACTGCCGCAGCTTCTGCATAGTCTTTTCGTGCTGCTGCGGATATTTTACCATCACCAGATGCTCCTATAATTGCCCCATGCTGCAAGGCAACAGGAATAGAACCGGTATAATTTTCAATATACCAACCGTCACGTAAGAATACATAAGGCACGCCAGATGCTTTTAAGTATTTTTCAGTTTCTTGGTGATCTTTAGCTAGTAAAAGCTCGGATGTGTCTGCATTTAAAATAGATGTGTAAGCAATCAAACCAACGCCAGCTTTTTTTGCGGCATCAATAACATTTGCATGTTGCTGTTGACGGCTGGCGGCAATATCGCCAGATGAAATTAATAGTAATTTATCAACACCCAAAAGTGCGCGTTCAAGACCATCAGGGTCATTATAATCGGCAATTCTTAAAGTAACGCCTTTGGCACTTAAGTTTTGCGCCTTGTTCGTATCTCTTACGCCCGCAATAATTTGCGATGCCGGAATTTTTTCAAGAAGTGATTGGATAACCAAATTACCCAATTGTGATGTTGCAGCAGCAATAAAAATCATTTCAATCTCCATTTTTTGGTTTATGGGCTTGAATTTATTATTCAGCTATATTATTTACAAGTACATACAAAAAAGTTAGTATCAAAAAGCAACAGTTAAATGGAAAATAATTCTCAAACAAAATTATCAACAGGGTCAATATCAAAGGCTATTGAACGAGGAATGGTGTTTTCCGATAAATGTCCATCTCGTGAAATTTTTAAACACGTTACTAATAAATGGGGCCTTCTTGCACTTGTAGCACTTTTAGGCGGCACGTTGCGTTACAGTGATCTAAGAAGAAAACTTCAAGGCGTCTCTGAAAAAATGCTTTCCCAAACACTGCAAACACTTGAACAAGATGGTTTTATAATCCGAACCGCCTATCCAGTAATCCCACCGCATGTTGAATATTCTTTGTCAGAAATGGGCAAAGAAATTGCAATAAGAATGGAAACATTGGTCGATTGGATTGAAATTAACTTGCCCAATATAATGAAGTATAAATCAAAAATTCAGTAATTGGATAACTATATATTACGCTTCAAATCCCGAACTTTGCGAGCCATAGCATTTGATAAATCGGTTTTGCCAATTGCTTCCAGTTTATCGTGGACCGATACATAGTCATTATAGGCCTTATTTTGGCTGATTTTGCTTTTGGCAAAAAATCCGGTGACTGTGATTTTAACGCCTATTATTTCCTGCATCATTCCTTCAATATAATCGCGTGGCGCATCTGACATTTTCCACGGATTTTGTTCACCAATTTTTGCTTCATGATGATTGGTAAGCCGCGCCAACAAAACTCGCAGAAACGTTATGTCATCGGTAAATTCAATATTGCCATAAAAATGAACCGCACGATAGTTCCAGGTTGGAACTTGGCGATGATGTTCCTGCTTTGATGGATACCAATTCGGACTTATGTAAGAATCCTCAGCACGGTAAATCAAAAGCACTTCCTCACCATCAGCGACTTCGGAAAAAAGTTGATTGTGGCGTGAGATATGACCATGAAATTCAATAATATCCCCTACCCCGTTCTTTTTTGTAAGCATAGGGATATGGTTTGCAATCAAACCACCCGAACCATTGGCAACCAATGTCGCAAGCGGGTAGTTTTCAACAATTGCTGCAATCTCTGAACGGTTAGTTTCATTAAAATGTTCAGGGACGTACATAAACTATTCCCACTCAATCGTGCCGGGTGGTTTTGAGGTTATGTCATAGGTTACGCGGTTGATACCTTTAACTTCATTAACAATTCGTGTTGAAACACGTGCAAGGAATGACATTTCAAACGGATAGAAATCGGCAGTCATGCCATCTGTGGAATTTACCGCACGCAATGTGCAAACATAATCATATGTTCGCCCATCACCCATAACACCAACAGTTTTAACCGGAAGCAATACGGTAAACGCCTGCCATATTTTATCATAAAGACCGGCATTGCGGATTTCTTCAAGATAAATGACATCTGCCTTACGCAAAATTTCCAATTTTTCACGTGTAATATCGCCTGGAATACGAATGGCAAGACCAGGACCAGGGAATGGATGGCGTGAAACGAATTGGTGATTAAGCCCCAATTCTTCACCTAATGCGCGCACTTCGTCTTTGAACAAATCACGCAATGGTTCAAGCAATTTCATATTCATGCGTTCTGGAAGGCCGCCAACATTGTGGTGCGATTTAATGGTAACCGATGGACCACCATCAAATGAAACGCTTTCAATAACATCAGGGTAAAGCGTACCTTGGGCAAGGAATTCTGCACCACCAACACCTTTGGCTTTTTCTTCAAATACATCAATGAAAAGCTTACCAATAGTTTTGCGTTTTACCTCTGGGTCGGTAACACCCGCCAATGCCCCAAGGAAACGTTCGCTTTCATCGGCATGAATAAGCGGAATATTATAATGATTACGGAACAAATCGACCACTTGTTCTGCTTCACCCGCGCGCAAAAGACCATGATCAACGAATACGCATGTAAGTTGGTCGCCGATTGCCTCGTGAATAAGAACCGCAGCAACCGATGAATCAACCCCACCAGAAAGACCACAAATTACTTTACCTTTACCAACTTGGGCACGTATTTTCGCAATTGCTTCTTCACGGAATGCCGCCATTGACCAGTCATTATGGCAACCAGCAATTTTGGTCAGGAAGTTATTGATTAATTCTTTGCCGTCTGGCGTATGAACCACTTCTGGGTGGAACATAAAGGTATAGTACTTTTTGGTCTCATTTGCGGCAATGGCAAATGGTGCATTTTCAGAGAATGCAAGAACTTCAAAGCCCTCTGGAAGTTTGGTAACACGGTCACCGTGGCTCATCCAAACGGTGTATTTGCCACCTTTTTCCCAAATACCGTCATAAAGTGGGCTATTCTTCAAGACTTCTACATCAGCACGACCAAATTCAGCCGCATGTCCACCCTCTACAATGCCGCCCAATTGGGTAATAAGGGTTTGTTGCCCATAACAAATGCCAAGAATAGGAACCCCAAGCTCAAAGCACTCTTTTGGCGCACGCGGTGAATTTTCACGCAATACACTGTCAGGACCGCCAGAGAAAATAATTGCCTTTGGCGAATGGGTTTTTAGAAATTCTGCGGTGCGATTATATGGATGAACTTCGCAATAAACACCACATTCACGAACACGGCGTGCGATAAGCTGGGTCACTTGTGAGCCAAAATCAACAATCAACACAATTTCGTGCTTGTTATTATCAATATTTGTCATTTTGTCCTCATCTAATTTTTTTCGATAACCGCGAAATAAAAGCCATCTGTATTTGATTTATATGGCGTGAACTGAATGCCATATTTAGTTTTATGGCATTTTTCAAGCAAGTGACTGAAACCCAATTCTTCTAAATGCTTATCAATTGGTTTTAGCGTGAATTCAGAATTATTTTCAAGGAATTTGCCAATTGTATCATCATTTTCCTCTGGTAAAACTGAACAAGTTGCATAGGCAATCAAAGAGCCCGATTTAACCAATGGGGCGGCAATTGATAATGCTTCTTGTTGGTTATTTTGACGGGTTTCAATATTTTGCGGGCTTATACGCCATTTCGTATCCGGTGCGCGTCGCCATGTCCCCGAACCGGTGCATGGTGCATCAACCAAAACTATGTCGCATTTGCCATTAATATCTTCAAGTTCATGCCCACGTCTTTGAGTGCGAACATCAACGCATGTTACACCCGCGCGAGTTAGGCGTTCAAATATTGGCGCAATCCGATTTTGATCTTTGTCATAGGCAATGATTTTGGCATTATTATTTGCCATCATTGCAAGCGCAAGGGTTTTACCACCCGCACCAGCGCAAACATCGGCAATTAACATACCTTCTTTTACACCTGTTAAAAGTGCAACTAATTGGCTTGCCTCATCCTGCACCTCAAATTCACCTTTAAGGTATGAAAATTCGGTCGCCCAAGGGAAGTTCTTCCCATTACCCCAAGGAATTCTTACGCCCCATGGCGAAAGTGCGGTTGCATCAGGCTTTTGAGTAAGCTTGGGAGATGTTGAAAGCTCTGTAATTAAATCATCACGATTTATTTTCAAAACATTCGCACGCAAATCAAGCGGTGCAGGTTTGGCCATTGCAGCCATTTCAACAGCACGATTTTCGCCAAAAATCCTTTCAAGGCTTTCATCAAGCCAATCTGGATAATTACCCAAAACGAAATGTGGTGCATCCGAAACTGGCTTGCTTAATGCCTCAATTTCCTCAAGGCTTAAGGCGCCAAATGAATGTTCATTTTCGACTGCTAGCTCTTGAATTTTTTCGATTTCATAAGAAAACCCAAACTTCAAGGCACCTAATGCCCATGCCCGTGGTGTTTCCGCCTCAAGCGCAAATTCAGACATCGCACGAACGCGCAGCGCCATAAACACAATATCACCAATTGCCGAACGATCTTTTGAGCCGGCAAAACGATGCCTAACCGCCCAATCACGCAATGAAAGCGCGGGTGGGCGGTGATGTTCGGCACTGTCGGTTAATACTTCAATTGCAGCCTGAACGCGCGCACCGTCACGCATTTAGCCACCCACCGGATAATTTGGTGCTTCACGAGTAATCGCAACATCATGAACGTGGCTTTCACGTAGTCCAGCAGATGTAAGACGAACAAATTTTGCACGTTCATGGAAATCCGCAAGACTAGCAGAGCCAGTATAGCCCATTGCCGCACGTAAACCACCAATTAATTGGTGTAAAATTGGGCTAAGAGGGCCTTTGAACGGAACACGTCCTTCAATGCCTTCAGGAACCAATTTCATACTATCAGTTACTTCTTTTTGGAAATAACGATCCGCAGAACCACGCGCCATTGCACCCAATGAACCCATACCACGGTAAGACTTATATGAACGCCCTTGGTAAAGGAAAACTTCGCCCGGTGCTTCTTCTGTGCCAGCAAGCAATGAACCAAGCATAGCAACTGACGCACCCGCCGCTAATGCCTTGGCAAGGTCACCAGAAAATTTAATACCACCATCGGCAATAACAGGAATGTTTTGTCCCCGTGCGGCTTCAACCGCATCCATAATTGCGGTTAATTGTGGAACACCAACACCGGCAACAATACGGGTTGTACAAATTGAACCAGGACCAATACCAATTTTTATCGCATCAGCACCTGCATCAATCAGTGCCTTTGCACCGTCATAGGTCGCAACGTTACCTGCAATGATTTTTGCCTTGTTGGAAATGCGTTTTGCCTTTTCAACAGAATCCAAAACCATTTTAGAATGACCGTGCGCAGTATCAATAACCACAACATCGGCACCAGCTTCAATTAATGCTTCGGTACGTTTATAGCCATCATCACCAGTCGTAGATGCCGCACCGACACGAAGACGTCCAGATTCATCTTTGCATGAATTTGGGAAAGCTTGTGACTTTTCCATATCTTTTACGGTAACAAGACCTACGCAACGCTCGGCCTCATCGACAACGATAATACGCTCGATTTTATGCTTTTGTAAAAGCGCCTGTGCGGTTGCAAGGTCAACACCTTCTTTAACCGTTACAAGGTTTTGATAGGTCATAACCTCTTTTACAGTTTGGCTATCATTGGCAAAGCGAATATCACGATTTGTAACGATACCAACCAGCTTACCACCGCGAACATCGTCAGAACGCTCAACAACTGGAAAACCAGTAAAGCCACGAGCTTCTTTGATGGCGCGAATATGGCCAACAGTCATATCAGGGTGAACCACGATTGGGTTAATTACCATTCCGCTTTCAAAGCGCTTAACTTGGCGAACGTGGTCTGCCTGCACCTCAACATCAAGGTTGCGGTGAATAATACCCATGCCACCAGCTTGCGCCATTGCGATTGCTAGGCGGGCTTCGGTAACGGTATCCATTGCAGAAGAAATTAAAGGAATATTTAGAGTGATGTCACCTGCAAGGCGAGTTTTGACATCAACAGCAGCGGGAAGGATATTTGACGCGCATGGCTCGAGCAATACATCATCGAATGTCAGGGCGTCACGGATTTTAATTTTATGGTCAAACATGGCGGCTAATACTTTGGGAATCGGTATTTTGTCAAGACGTTAGTATTATATTTTATCCTTTTTATGAAGTGCGACCAAAAATAACTCTACACTTTCTTTGCGGGATGAATTTGGTTTGAAATGTTTCACGGTTTTAAAATTGTGTTTTAAGCGGTTCAACATATCAATTTGCGAGCCACCTTGAAAAACTTTTGACACAAAATGCCCACCTGGCTTTAAAAACTCAATGGCAAAATCGGCGGCGAGTTCGGCAAGCGCAATTGTACGAATGTGGTCGGTTTGCCTGTGACCAACAGTGTTGGCAGCCATATCAGACATTATAACATCAGGCGCACCACCAAGTGAGGCTATAATAGCATTTTGCATTTCATTATCGCAAAAGTCGCCTTTAAAAATTTCGACACCATCAATTGGATCAATATCAAGTAAATCAATTGCGGCAATATTTTTGGCACCACGTTTCATCGCAACCTGTGACCAGCCACCAGGTGCAGCGCCAAGGTCAAGAATTTTGGCATCCTTTTTAAAAATTTTGAAGGCATCATCAATCTCAATAATTTTGAATGCCGCACGCGAGCGCCAACCTTCTGCCTGCGCAAGTTTTACATAAGGGTCGTTTAATTGCCGCTCTAGCCAGCGTGCCGATTGCACGGACCGTTTTTTGGCAGTACGAACCTTTTCATGCGCATCACCGCGCAAAACCTTTTTATCAGGTGTTGTAACGCGCCTGCGTCTTTTGTTATCATCGGTGTTTTCTGTTTCACTCATATTATGCAAATAGACGAAAACTCATTATTGTAAAAGCCCGAAAGCATACCTATTTCTTGATTAAGCCTTCAATGGAGATTGATATGCTGGTAAAAACTGCAAAATATGGGATAGGACAAATTGTTCAGCACCGTTTATTTTCGTTTCGCGGTGTTATCATTGATATTGACCCAGTTTTCGCAAATAGTGAAGAATGGTATAATTCCATCCCCGAAGACATGCGCCCAGATCGTAATCAGCCATTTTATCATTTGTTGGCGGAAAATGATGAAACCCATTATCTTGCATATGTCTCCGAGCAGAATTTGATGCCAGATGAAAGCGGTATTCCAATTGAACATCCACAAATTCAGGAATATTTCCGCGAATTCAATCCAAAAATCGGGAAATACTCCTTGGTTGGTGGCCTAAGAAATTAGTGTGTTTCAATATATAATGGGAAATATACGCCCTTCTTATAATCATAGGGATTTCCTATAAATTTAGGCTTCTTTTCACCGGAACAAAAGCCATCAACATCTTTTGTAATAATATCTCGGAACTTTCCTTTTGATTTTGGTGCACCCAAATAGAATTGGTTAGAATGTAAAAATTCTGACTTCCCAAGGCTGCGATAATCTGTTCCAATATTTTCATAGAACCAAACTTCCATGATACCACAACGACCATTGCCAGACATTCCGGTTTCACCACTTATATAGATAATTAAATCACGCTTACCGTCATTGTTTAAATCTGGTGTTGCAACCGCGAGCACATCAAAAACATCTGTAAGCGGTGGCTTAGGTGGGTTTTTCAGACATGCCTCATAGTCTTTTTGACCATAGCAATTATTTTCAACCCAACCATCATAGGCTTGTTGAATATCAGCTTTTATCGTTGGCTTTGAAACTAATTCAGTGCGCACATTCTGCGAAGGACCGCTATCCCAAATCAATTCCATTGGGTATTTTCCTTTTGCATTGGCGGAACTTGCGAAAAGGCATGAAATTAAAGCTAAAGAAGCAATGTATTTCATAAAATATTTATCCTTCGTTATCGTAATAAGAATTTGTTTTATAATTATATTTATCAATTTGTGGCGGGATTTTTTTGCCATTATTACAGCTATCATTTTTGATATTTGTAACTATGTCGCGAAATTTACCCTTTGCCTTTGGGGCACCAAGCGCAATATCAGCCCGTACAACAAAACCGCTTTTGCCAATATTGCGATAATCTGTGCCTGTGTTTTCATAAAACCAAACATCTGTCATTGCACAAGAGCCAGACCCCATAAGCCCAGTATTTGAACCCATATATAATATCAAATCGCGCTTACCATCATTGTTTAAATCGGGTGTGGCGATTGCAATATCGTCAAATAAACCATTTTGGGAATATCCAGGATTGCCGGCAACACATGCCGCAATGTCATCGATACCATAACAATTTCTTTTTACCCAATCGTTGTAAACTTCGGTCAAGTCATTTTTTATGGTTGGCTTTTCCCATAATGTAGTTCTTATTTGTTGTGTTGGATTATAATCCCAAATCAAAGGCATGGGATATTTTGTGCCGGCATAAGCATTTGAAGCAACCAAAAGGCATGTAACCAACAAGGCACCAGAAAATTTCATTTATTCCCCCTCGTTATTTAATAATAACTTGCTTTTTTATAATCGTAACTTTGATAGCTTTCACCTTTTAACGGATTACCATCGCAGCCAATTTCACTTTTCCATAACAAGCTTGAAAACTTGTTTTTTCCGGCATTGTCATAAACATAAAGCGTTTGCGCATTCAATACATTCACTTTGCCGATTGGGCGGTAATCATTCCCAATATTCTCATAAAACCGATATTGCCTTGCACCACATGTACCAAGACCAGAGAGACCAGTATTGCCGCCCATTGCGATTATGAGATCTTCTTTACCATCTTTGTTTAGGTCATAAACACCTATTGATGTGGCATCTTCAATCATGTCACCAATTGTAAAATTTTGATTGCCGGCACATTTAGAAATAATTTCATCTGTTAAAGGTGCATTTGGACTATTAACACAAATGTTTTGTTTAAAATCCGGCAGAACCTCTGCCAAATCAGCATGAAGCTGTTTAAATGCGGGATTATCAAAACCATTTGCCATTTTGCTATCAGGATTTATCAAATCGACCCTAAAATTAATAAGCGTCTTTTTGTTAATCGCCACTTCTTTGTTAATTTTATTATTCAATGCGCCGCAAGATGAAACCGCAAATAATGATAAGACCAAAGCAATATTAGATGCTTTCATCATATTATTCTTTCACATTATAAACAGCAGATAATTCCCAACAATTATTTTTGCCGTTCGGACTGAATTCCATTTGCTGGATTTTGCCAGATGTGCTTATAAATTTCCCTACCTTGCCTTTTTCTGCGATTTCATATTCCGCAATCTGCCAACGCACTTTCAATTGATTGGTATCATCACGTGAAATATTGACTTTTGCATAAGTGGGATACTCATCACTCAAAGTAGATTTATCGACCCATAAATCTTCATTATCGATATTTTTTCCTACATAAGAGTATGGAAAAGAAAAATCTTTTGGCGAATATTTTACCTCATAAACAGTTTCACTATTTGCCTCTAAAGTTCCAAAATATACATCTTTGGGTGTGAATTTTTTCAAGACCCTCTTGTCAGAGGACACGCTTTTAACAAAAGTATCTGCATCAAATGCCTTACATGCAGCAAGCGCTTTTTTATATTCACTTGTGTCTTTTGCAAAAACTGGTGCAGCGATAAAAGTAAGACTTGTAACCACAAGTCCAAGCAACTTCCTTTTCATAATTTCCCCTCTTTTTGAAATATAATTGCCAATTTAACGGCGGCATTAATTAAATTTAATTAAGGCGAATATATGACTAAAATTAGGTAAATCTGTAACTTGTAATTTTATTTTATAATTTATGCATAAACGCTTTAATTGGGCGTGATTTTAGCCAAGTATCATTATCAATATAAAACTCAATTGAACGCATAAGAATTTCTTGATTGAAATTAATAGCATGTTTTTTAGCGTGATATTTAACCGCGAGAGGATAAATTTCGACAATATCATCACGAATAACCCATTCTCGCCCCATCAGTAGGATTAGTGAATAAAATAGTTCAATTCCCTCATAGTTGAAAGTTTTGAACAATTCAGCAACCGAAATGGCATATTCATTCTGCCCCACATTGGTTTCAAGACCGTAATCAGTTATTTGCCATTGGTAATTCTCAATCATTTATTGAGTCTATCACAAATAATTTGCCTTGTTGACAAAAAAAGCGCGAACCGAAATTCGCGCCTTTAATAAATTCAATTTTCGCCATCAATGGCAAGTAATAGCTAAAAAGTGGTAGGAGAAAATTTTTTGTAATAGTGAACTATTTCAAAAAATTTCGACGCACCAATTTGACGCTATTACGCAGCCATTGCTGCTTCTAGGTTTTCAGCAACTTTTTTCAAGAAGCCCTCAGTGGTAAGCCATTTTTGCTCGTCACCAACCAATAGAGCCAAGTCTTTTGTCATGAAGCCGCTTTCAACGGTATCAACCACAACTTTTTCCAAAGTAGCAGAGAATTTCGCCAATTCAGCATTGTCATCAAGTTTCGCACGGTGTGCAAGACCACGGGTCCAAGCAAAGATTGAAGCAATTGAGTTGGTAGAAGTTTTTTCGCCTTTTTGATGTTGGCGATAGTGGCGGGTAACAGTACCGTGTGCCGCTTCGGCTTCGATGGTTTTGCCATCTGGGGTCATCAATACAGACGTCATCAAGCCCAATGAACCAAAGCCTTGTGCAACCATGTCAGACTGCACGTCGCCGTCATAGTTTTTACAAGCCCAAATGAATTTACCAGACCATTTAAGTGCAGAAGCCACCAAATCGTCAATCAAACGGTGTTCGTAAACGATGCCAGCAGCCGCAAATTTATCTTTGAACTCTGCATCAAAAGTTTCTTGGAAAATATCTTTGAAACGGCCGTCATAAGCCTTAAGAATTGTATTTTTGGTTGATAGATAAACCGGCCAATTGCGAAGCAAGCCATAGTTGAATGACGCGCGCGCAAATTCACGAATTGATTCATCAAGGTTATACATACCCATTGCAACACCGGCACCAGGATATTGGAATACTTCGTATTCAATTTCTTCGCCGCCATCATCTGGGGTAAATTTCATAGTTAGTTTACCAGCAGAAGGAACTTTGAAATCTGTTGCTTTATACTGGTCACCAAATGCGTGACGACCAACAACGATTGGCGCAGTCCAACCAGGGACAAGGCGTGGAACGTTTTGGCAAATGATAGGTTCACGGAAAACCACACCACCAAGGATGTTACGGATTGTGCCGTTTGGTGATTTCCACATTTTTTTCAAATTAAACTCGGTAACACGTGCTTCATCTGGGGTGATGGTCGCGCATTTGATACCAACATTATATTTTTGGATTGCTTTTGCAGCATCGATAGTAACTTGGTCATCGGTGGCATCGCGATTTTCAACAGAAAGGTCATAATATTCGATTGGCAAATCAAGATATGGGAAAATCAAATATTCTTTAATCATTGACCAGATGATACGGGTCATTTCGTCGCCATCGAGATCGACAACCGGATTTGCAACTTTAATTTTAGACATAACGAACCTTTCGTAAATTATTAATTGCCCTTGATGCCGCTACCAATAGCGAAAGTGACAATAAAATCTAGTAGGTTTTGTATTTTTTTCAGTGCGACTTTGGAATTAATCATTTCATCAACCCTAATAATTTTGCTTTGCTCATTGTTGCCAAAACGGCGGCGCTGCCTTGCCCCAAAGAAATTGACAATTTTCGCGCTTTTTCGAGTTCTTGTAACAATGTATCAACATTGATTTCATTGCGATTTTGCGCAATTTCTTGCAATTTTTGCACACGCGCCAAAATGTTGACATTTGTTGACAATCGGCTTGCGGCAGTCCGCCCGCCAATAAACCCTGCTTCGGCATAGGCATTTTCTTTGGACATACCCCGCGCAAGTGCAAGGGCGAATTTTTCGTGTTTTGGATTTGGTAATGGTTCATAAGTCATGGCATATTTTATGACGGGTATAAAAAATGGGGATTGCGCCCCCCTATCCACCCCAAATCTTTTAGGTGCAATAATAATACGATGAATAAAACCCCAACTACCAACAAGGAATTAGACGAACTTTTGCCAAAGTGCGCGAACGAATTTTGCAATCACTTATTGATGGCGAAACCGAAAGCGCACGGAGGCAATTAGTGATTTTAGAAAAAGTCGTAAAGATTTCGCGATTAATCGGCGCAAACCATGCACCAGAAGACTATCAATCACGCCAAAAACAACGCGACGATTTAATGAAGGAATTGGAGGAACGGTTTGAAAGGTTGAGTAGGAATGGTTAAATTCTATTTCCTTATATTATTTAAGGCGTTCAATACCTCAAACACGATAACCAATAGTAAAAAGCATTATTAGAAAATTTGTTATTGGAAAAAATATATATGCCAACACTTGTATTGAAATTGGCAATATTAAAATGCCTAATCCCTTATTTGAGGCACTAAAATCAATTTCAAAGCCTGCTATTCTATTTATATGTTTCTGAATAAGAACAGAAATTAAGACGGATAAAATCAACCCAATTGGATATATATAAAAATTCCAAAGCAATAAATTGAACAAACCCAACCCATCATTTTCATTTAAGCAATGAATTAGAATAACAATTTTCGTAATACTGACTATAATTCTAAGAAATGCTAGTAAATACAATATTACAAAGTGTGGCTTATATTTTCTTTCGGATATTTCAATCTTCCATATTGTTGATATAAGAAATGGGAGTGAAAAATTACCTATTAATGCAAAAAATTTGCTAAAACTATTTATGCTTGATATTGCATTACTGTGCCATTGAGATGAAATCCACCTGCTATTATATAATCCAAAACTACCTATTATAACGCCCGATAAATCACCAGATGATAAGCATAAATATCCATTATCATTTGATTGCAAAACGCTATCTTGGCTCATAAAATTATCACTTAAAAATAATTATTGAATTTTAAATACTAATCCTTAGTGACGGTGAAATTAGTTGTAAGTCCCCATTTGGCTGCTTCTTCTTTATTTGCACCGCTCCAGATAAAAGCACTGGTAAATGCAACCCACATAAATCCAATCCAAACAAAATTTTCTATGCTTAACTTATCGTTTGATTTTCCAAACTCATCGCCACAGATGATATTAAGCCGCCACTGAATCCAAAACATAAGACCAATTAATAATAGCCCAGTACCGTTTAAGTAAGAGAAATGAAAACTAATAATTAAATGCCCCATTGGATTTGGTACAAGTGAAAATCCGACTATGAAGAATAAAATAATATATGCCATAGAAACAATGACAACGGCCATATCGGAGATTGCTTTTCCGTCACCATGCTCACGGGCTGATTTTAACAAGTCATAGATAAAAAATGGGGCGAAAATTGATCGAAATAATGGAGAGATTTTTTTCTCATTATATTTCGAATATGCTTTCCAATTTTGATAAAGCCAAAAAACATTATAACAACCAAATGTAAATATTGTGAGGAGCAGTAATTTAACTGGTGAAACTACATAAAACGGAGGTGCAGTTTCACAATTCTCAAATTCGTATGTTGTCGTAACAGTCATTACTAAACTCCAAACATTTTTGCTGATGGGCGGGGGGGAATACAACTTAATATACTCAAGATTACATAATGGTAAAAGCTAGTCAACACCCCAATTGGTCTTTTTGGTAAAATTATTATACCTAAGATATCCACCTTAAACTTACAAATATTTTGCCTTAACAAACATAAGAGATAAAATTAACAAGAACCATAATAACCCAAGCCAGAAATAATTTTCTAGGCTTAGTTTACTGTTACTTTCGCCAAGTTCATCACCGCTAGCAATATTGATAAATTTTCTAAATCGTGATTGGAAAATACTAATTGCCATACCAGCGCCGAATAACCCATAATGAAAACTGCCAGAGTCTGTTTGTTTATAAACAATAAGCGACGACAAGACGTATGTTAATACCATAGCAAAGGGTAAAATATCGAATTCATACCCCGTTTTTACATCTTTCTCATCACACAATTCTTTTACTTTATCGCGGAAATCAAACACAAAATACGGAAAGGTAATTGTGCGCCAAAACGGCGATATATCTTTTCGGGTAGCATTTCTATATGCTTCCCAATTTAAAAAATAATAAACCAAAGTATAAAAACCCAACGAAGCAATTGTCAAAATCCAAAATTTTTCGCTTGATACAACATAAAACTTGGCTTCTTCCTTAACTTCATAAGACGCCGTTTCATTTGGTGATTTTTCAATATCTTCGTTATTCATATTTACCACCTATATTCATTTGAAATATTACTTATGATTTTAACATAGTGTATATTTTAAACCCCGACATTTGCAAACAGTCAAGGTTGTATAACATTCAATCATTACTCTATAATTGCTTTATTACATTGTTAGTTGCAATTATGATTTTTAAATAATAAATCACATGAATGACCACTTCTAAGCCCCTTCCCTCCAATGCTGATCGTGCGGCATTGCCGCCACCGCCCCCTGCCCCTGCTATTGCACTTATAAAGCCGCAGATGGGGGAAAATATTGGTGCGGCGGCGCGCGCAATGGCAAATTTCGGCTTATCTGAACTAATCATTGTTAATCCGCGTGACGGCTTCCCGAATGAAAAGGCCACTGCGGTTTCAGCGGGGGCAAGCTGGATTTTGGATGATGCAAGGCTTTGCAACACCACGTCAGAAGCAACCCAAGACAAGACAATTATTTTCGCCACCTCTGGCACACCGCGCCAATTAGACAAGCCATTAATTAGCCCATCCGAAGCAGTAAAACTTATTTCACAGGCAATAAAAGACGGACATAGGCCGGTGGTGCTATTTGGTAATGAGCGGCTTGGGCTTGATCAAATTGATTTAATCTCCGCCGATTATATAGTTACCTATCCGACCGATTTTAAATTCCCAAGCCTTAATTTGGCGCAATCTGTTGCGGTATTCTCATATCTTTGGGCGGTCCGTGATGGCGATAAAATGCCAGATGGTTGGAATATAGCAAGCCATGAAGCCGCACCACGTAAATATTTTGAGAATTTGTTTGATTTTTTAATTTCCGAACTTGATGAAATTGGTTTCTTTTGGCCCGCTGATCGGCGTGAAAACATGGTTGAAACCTTGAAGAATTCATTAGTGCGCGCGCAATTTTCGGAAAGTGAAATCAATTTATTTCGCGGCGCATTGCGTGTAATTGCCGAAGGGCCAAGACGGCGTTTTGAAGAATTAAGACGCGCCGAATTAAAAGAAAAAATCCGCAATATTTTTAATGATGCAAAACAAAACGGCAGCCTGTTTTTTGAAAACAAACTGCCGAATGATGCAGATATCAAAGAAATTATTATCGAAGGCAAAAAAGCAATTTTAATCTATTCGCAAACAGATAAAATCAAATATATTTCAATTGAAACCGATAGAATTGAATGAGTTAGGCCGCATTTTCAACCGGTTTTAATGACTTTTTTCCCTTTTTTATCCATGACGGGGTATGGGTGCGCATAAAATTACGCACTGGTTTTTCAAATAATTCATGGGCAGTGATTGCGGCAATCAAACTAAGCGTCATACCAGCAAAGAAACAAATATAATGATGTTTTTCATGGAATGCGGTCGCAAATTTCATAATCCCTTTACAAGTCAAAATATCGACCGGCAAGTGAACCATATACATTGCAAAGCTAACCTCGCCTAAGTAAACCCAAACCTTGTTAGAGCAAATGCCGCCATTTTCATATTTTGAAGTTTCGGCAAAAAAGAATACAATCGCCGCAAGCGTAAACCAAATCATCATTGGCGATTTAAAAATAGTCATTGCCACAAAAAGCATTAGGAATGACGCAAACACCCCTGCATAAGCGGCCTTTTGGCCAAGGCGAATATCGCGGCCAACAAACCACAACATAACACCCGCCATAAATGCCGGGATAATGCGCAAAATACCACCTTCCCAAGTCATATTTGTAAGCTCCATCTTACCAATTAGCGCAGTAAGAATATAAATCGCCACAAACAATGCAGATACGGCAAACAAACCACCAATCTTAGAATTTTTGAATTTTGATGCCAAATAAAATGAAATTGGGAAAGTTAAATACGCAAACCATTCCGCAGAAATTGACCATGATGGGAAGTTCCAACCATCGGAATTAACAAAGCCCCAAGCCTGTAACAATGCGATATGAAATGGAATTTGGCTTACATCAAATGCAGAGGCATCATAAGTAAAACCGAGTTTTGAACCAACAATCCAAAGACCAATCATCACACTTAGCATAAGGATATGTAATGGATAAATACGGGCAAGACGCGCCCAAATGAACCCCTTATGGCTATAATTTTTTGCCTCAACCTGTGGGCCATAAACATGCGCAAGCACGAAACCAGATAGGATAAAGAATAAATCGACCCCCATATAGCCAAAAGCAACAACATCTGGAACCGCGCCTTCTAAACCCAACCGTTTCCAGAAAAAATAAATCAACAACCACGAAGCAGCGATAAAGCGCAGCCCTGTAAGTGGTTTTATGTCATTTGGGTATTCCATATTATTATTTCTCCCGCCCCAAAATGGCGCAATTTGGTTAATCTCATTTAATTCGGATTCATTACGCAATTAGGGTGCCATAATCCCCCTTTGTAACAGGGGTTATTAACATAATCTAATTTAATTTGGTTAAGGAATATTGATAATTTTGTGGGTTTGCAAACTTAATGACCATTTGGGATTGGTCTGGCAAAAAACCACACATTTAATCAAATTCTCTTCATAATTTTCGTTATCCATTGGCTGAATAAAGAAATTTTGAAAGTCCAAACTTTCAAATTGCTGTGGTTCAAACCCTTCTTGCGGATAAACGAATTTTAGTTCGCTGCCAGAAGTTTGCAAAATCGGCGCACCTTTTTTTGGGCTAATACAAATCCAATCAATACCAATTGGTGCCTTTATTGTGCCATTGGATTCAATGGCGATGGTAAAACCTTTTTGGTGAAGCGCATCAATAAACGGCGCATCAATTTGCAACAACGGCTCCCCACCGGTGCAAACAATATATTTTCTGTTTTGATTTTCTGTATGGTCGCACCATATCTTATCGACAAGATTGGCAACCATTTCGGCGGTTTCATATTTACCGCCGTTTTCACCATCCGTGCCGACAAAATCCGTATCGCAAAATTGGCAGATTGCTTTGTACCTGTCTTCTTCACGCCCGGTCCAAAGGTTACATCCAGCAAAGCGCAAGAAGATCGCGGCGCGCCCTGAATGCGCACCTTCCCCTTGGAGGGTGAAAAAGATTTCTTTAATTGAATATGTCATGGCGTTCAGCCCCGCCACTCTTGATAACCATTTGCCCGCAGCTCACACGCCGGAAAATCTTTATCGCTCACGGCTAATTTTGCCTTGCAAAATGCCTGCGCGGGCGCGGCGGACACCCGCCGGCGACCCGTGGTCGCTGGTCGTTCCATTGCCTTTACCCCATCCATTCAGAATATCCATTTGCACGCAGCTCACACGCCGGACATGTACCGCATCCATAGCCCCAATCATGCCGATGCGTACGATCACCAAGATAGCATGTATGTGTATGCTCAATAACTAAATCAACAAATTGTTGCCCGCCAAGGTCAAACGCCATTTTCCATGTCTGGGCCTTATTAATGTGCATTAATGGCGTATGGATAAGGTAATTTTGCTCTAGGCCAAGCGACAAGGTTCTGGCCGATGAATCAATCGTATGGCGACGGCAATCAGGATAGCCAGAAAAATCGGTTTCACACATTCCACCGACCAAATCATAAATTGCACGGCGATAACTTAAGGCACCTGCAAGGTCGATAAAAAGCAAATTTCTTGCCGGAACAAAACTGGTTGGCAAACCATTTTCGCCATAAGTTATTTCAGCTTCTTTGGTTAAGGCACAATCAGATATTTGACCCAATACAGGAATATCGAGAACAAAATCTTCACCCAATATATCATTCCAATGCGGGTATAATTTGCGCATTTCGGCAAGGACAATTTTGCGCTGTTCAAGTTCTACTGAATGGCGTTGTCCGTAATCGAAGCCAATAGTTTCAACAGATTCAAAATTTTCAAGCGCCCACGCAAGGCAGGTAGCACTGTCTTGACCACCCGAAAACATTACCAAGGCTTTTCTATCTTTTTTATCCATGTCGCATCTATTTAGCTAATTACAAAATCGGCAATTAGCATTAATCAGTTGCAATTAAAAGACTAAGTAACTCATATGCCGCAGGGCAATATGACAATGACCAATATTTAGTAATTTTGTTATTTTTATGCTTTAGATATTGTCTTTCAATCAAGACTTAATCTGTTCTAAAGCCCCACAATTATTTTGTGGGAAAGTGGTGGCGGGGGAGAGACTTGAACTCTCGACCTCACGATTATGAGTCGTGCGCTCTAACCAGCTGAGCTACCCAGCCACGTTGGTTTCGAGCCGAGGGCTTTATTACAGCTTTCATTTTGTGGCAAGTAACAAATCACATTTATGCTGCAAATGATTTTTTATATAGCAACAACCACTCAAACAATTATAAATTTTAATATTAGCTATTTTTACAACCTTACTTTGGTCTAGTTTTATTGCTTTGCGTCCGCAAATATAAACAAATACTTGCCCTATATATGTAATTATGCAAAAATAATTGAAATTTTTAACTAATTTCTCTGGACTTTATCGAATATTATACCTATTGGGATTTTTATTAGGGGGTATATTAATGGAATTAGATGCAATTGATTTCCGCATTCTGGAGCTTATCCAAGACGACGCGGCGCTATCCGTGGCTGAAATCGCCGACAGAATTGGACTGTCTTCTTCACCATGTTGGAGACGAATCAAGAGACTTGAAGAAATTGGCGTAATCCAAAAGCGCGTTACTTTGTTAAACCGTGAAGAATTGGGTCTTGATTTCGAAGTTATGGCATCGGTAAAACTTGCATTGCCTACCCGTGAAAATCTTGAGAAATTCGAGGAAGAAATCGCTGGCTGGCCAGAAGTTGTTGATTGTGCAACTGTCACTGGCGCGGTTGATTACATGATGCGTATCGTAACCTCTGACATGCACGCCTATGACGCATTTTTACGTGATAAATTGCTTGGCATTGGCCTTGTATCCGATGTTCAATCACGAATTGTTATTCGAATTGCAAAACGTACAAGCGCTATTCCACTAGATAATAGCAAATTGAATGTAAAAAAATAATTACATAGCAATAATTTTATTGACCTCTACCTTAGATACATATACCCCTTTAACTAGGGGGTATTATGGAAATTACAACCGACACTTCTTTTGAATGCATCAAACCATTAGCCAAGCGTAATATATTATATAATATTGCCTCTGCGACATTGTACAGGTTTTGGGCGCGCGCCAATATAAGAGGCTTTCTATGGGGCTCAACACGCCTTGATGGAGAGCCATTTCAATACAAAGGGACTGGCGATGAATTATTCAAAGGTTTTGGCATTGCATTGTTCATGATATTTGGGCCAATTTGGCTGGTATCAAAATTATCACAAATAGCTTTAAACCCTTTAATTTATAGCTTCATCGCACTTTTCCTGTATCTATTATTGTCATTTATTTCTGGAATTGGGATTTGGCGCGCCCGTGCATATATTTTGGATAGAACATATTGGAAAGGTATAAATTTTTCCCTTTCCAAGAGCGCAATTGGTTTTGCACTCCGTTTTCTTGGTCACAACATTCTATTAGCGCTTACATTTGGTTGGTGGCACCCCAAAATGCGCATATCTGTGGCAAGAAGAGTTTGGCAAAACACAAAGTGGGGCAACATAAGTTTTTGTTTCGAGAATAAAAGCACTAATTTATATCCTGAATTTGCACTCGGATGGTTTTCAACATTAATACTAATTACCTTATGGAACTTTTTGCTAAAATATTTGGGCGTCTTCGATCTTATCCGCAATTCTCAATTTTATACATTAGTTTTTGGGTATGCAAACTTTGCGATGAGTTGGATATTTTTAGTAACCGCAATGGCTTTTTATCGCGCAAAAGCATTACAAGAAATTGCAAACCGTATTTCAATTAATGGCTGCATCATCAGGCTTGAGATTACGGCAAGAGGATTTCTTTTTGTTACCCTTAAAAACGCAATTTTGATGACCGTATCTCTCGGGCTTTTAGCCCCTTTTACGGCCTCATTTTATTGGAAATACATCATCGATAATCTTGAGATTGATATCCCCCCTGAAAATCTTGATGCAATCTTTGAACATAATGAAGAGATAAGCGCAAGGGCTGAAGGAATATCTGACACTTGGGAACTTCCATATTTTGATATGAGCCCGATATGATGGAACATGATATTATTTATTATGACGGCAGCCAAGCGACAGGACGATTAGTTCGCCTAGCGTTAATGGATGATTTGATAAAAGTATATGATTATGAAGAAAACTACTTATCATCATATTATTACGAGGAATTGCAAAGGGATTTTTTCTGTGAAAGAGATGATGAGTTTAGGATAAGTCTTTCAAAGACTTCTTACATTATAACAAATAAAGATAGTCAAATACTTCAAACAATCTCCACCAAAGCGCCACAAATAAAAAACACACATGAAATCAATAAACTAATCAAAAATAAAATCACCAAGATTAGTATTATTGCATGGGTTGTAATAATTGGCTCGTTAACTGTTTGGCCTGTTATTACTCCAAGCATTGCAAAGATGATACCCTTCAAAAGCGAAGATAAAATATCCGCGCAAGCAATTAATTATATTGTAAAGGGGCGCGATCTTCCCGATGAAGATACAAGAAACGAAGACAAGGCCACCATTTTTAAAATTTTTGCTTGGACACGTGAACTAGGCAATAGAGCCGGCATTAATGATCCAATTGACATTTATTTCGTTCGTGGTGGACCAATAAATGCAGTCACCCTTCCTGCAAATAAAATAGTTGTATTCTGTTCACTTGCTAGAAAACTAACGGGTGACGAATTATCAATGGTTATTACTCATGAAATTAGCCATGCAAAAAACCGTGATCCAATGACTTCTTTGATACAGAAAACCGGATTTGATGCATTATTTGGTGGTTTATCAACTGGCGATACTGCAACCAAGATTACTTTAGCCCAAAAAATGATGGATTACGGGTATAGCAGAAAGGTTGAAAGCAGGGCTGACAGAGAAGCAATCGAACTATTACTTTCAAGCGGCTATTCGGCGGATGGTGCCAGAACCTCATTTAAAAAATTACATAAATTATCTAATTTGAGGGATAATGCATTGGATGAAATAGTATCAACTCATCCGTCATATATTACAAGAACCAATGATGCACTAAAAATAATTGGCAACCGAACTGGTATATCAGCAATAACAGAAGCCGACATGTCTAACTTGCGTAACGCATGTAAGTTCAATGCAAATAGCGAAGATTAATAACCAAAAAAATTTAAAATAAAAATTACGCCACCAGAATAATCTGGTGGCGCCTTAATTTATCTATTGTCCAATTGCGCCCTAACAGTCCTTAGACCATCAGAATTAATTGAATATGGCTCTCCATTTTTGGATTTTATAAGACCTTTTTGTCTTAATTTTTGAAAGACATATAATGTGCAATCTGCCAAAATAAGGCCTTCGCGCGTATAACATATTACTTTATTTATGTTTTTTGAATTTTCGCGAAAGTGCGCAATGCGCCCACCTTTTGCGAGCACGTGCAAAGTCCGTTGTTCGGACCGTGATATATTCATTTTAGGATTTCCGATTAAATAACCAAATAATTGCGGGGGCAATTAGCCGCCGCATCACGAAACCACAACAAAAGGCCCTATAAACAAGGGCAATGTGGTTATTTGGTTACTACAATCTCAGACATAAAACTCTCAATAATTTGGCTTTATATAGACGAAAAGCGCGTTAATTGCAATTCTTATAACATATGCCCATATTTGTCGTACACATGTGCCACAATCCTACAAAAGGGGTTATTTAATTGTCAAACGTCGCATCACCAGACCTAATAATTATAATTGCAATTCTTACTGCTATATTTGCCCTTGGCGCATTAATATTCGGCTATCTAGGTTTTGAATCAGCCAATAAGGCACAAATAAAAATAAATTACCGCCTTGAGGTTTTGGAAAATGGCCTAAAGCATTTTCTTGGCAATTCATTTGAAGAAATGCGGGCATTGCGCAGTGAATTATCCGGTGGGTTTCGTGATTTTCGCAATGAAAGCAATAATAAACTCCAAGGGCTAATTGATAAAAATGATGCAAATTCAAAGGCATTGCTTGAAACCTTAATTACAAGCCTTGATAAATTGCGCGAAGGTAATGAGCAAAAATTAGAACAAATGCGCGCAACAGTTGATGAAAAACTTCAAGGGACCTTGACTGAACGCCTTGGCGAAGGTTTTAAACAGGTTTCAGATCATCTTGAAAAAGTTCATAAAGGCCTTGGCGAAATGCAAAACCTTGCCACCGGGGTTGGTGATTTAAAACGTGTGCTTACAAACGTTAAATCACGCGGCACTTGGGGCGAGGTTCAGCTTGAGATGCTACTCCAAGATATTTTAACCCCAAACCAATTTGACAAGAATGTTCGCATCAACCCCGCCTCTAGTGAATTGGTGGAATTTGCGGTTAGATTACCTGGTAAAGAACAAGACAGCCCCGTTTTTCTTGCCATTGATGCCAAGTTTCCGCAAGAAGATTACGAACGCCTTGCCAAAGCACAAGATGACGGCAATGCCGAAGCCGTTGATCTTCAAAGTGCTAATCTTGAAAAAGTAATTAAAAAACAGGCAAAAGATATTCAGGATAAATATATCTTTCCACCCTATTCAACCGATTTTGCGATTATGTATCTGCCGACTGAAGGGCTTTTTGCCGAAATCATACGCCGCCCCGGCCTTGTACAGGAAATACAATCAAAAAACCGCGTTGTAATCACTGGCCCAACCACATTGGCGGCGTTGTTAAACAGTTTGCAAATGGGTTTCAGAACCTTGGCAATTGAGAAACGCTCATCCGAAGTATGGAAGATTTTGGAAGCTGCAAAGCGTGAGTTTAACAATTATGGCGGCGTTATGGATAAACTTAGAAAGCAATTAGACACCGCCCAAAAAACTGTAACCGAGGCCGAAACCCGCACGCGCGCCATTAATCGCAGCTTAAAGAATGTTGATGCCGAACAAATTCCCGCCACCAAAGCAAATATGATTTCGATTACCGACTTGCTTGATGATGATGAGTAGTCAAAATCAACATATTTAAAATGTCGTTTTCATATGATATGTTTCATTATATCAGGGGGCTAGTATGAAAAAATCCGCGATTAAAATTATGTTATTGGGGCTGATGTTGGGGTTATCGCCAAACCTTGGCAATGCCCAAAGCCCAAATTCATCACCAGAAGCAAAAACATTATATGAAATTGAACAGGCATTGTATGGTTTATCCCAAGCTCGTGACTGGGGTGTATATGCAGACAAATTGGTATCAACCTGCAATTTGGTAAAATCCGCAGAATTATCAACAAACCGCCCCGCATGGTTAAAAGATATTGTTGTAAATTATTGCGAATATTCCAATGAATTCAACAAAAAGTTCAAACTAAAGAAAAGCGGCGATAGCCATAAATATTGCAAACCACTAAACGCAATGAATGAACAACTAAAAACCGCGTTCCAAGAACACTATAATGAATATAGAGAGCGTATAGATTACGCCCAATTACGTGCCGAAAGATCATTACAATATAAAAACTATATCAATAGCGACAAGCAAGGCTGGTATGGTTGGAAAACCTATAATTTTGATTGCTCGGGAAAATAAAGCCCTAATTGTTATGATGATTTTTAATCGTCTTCAGGTTCAGGAACCGCAAGAACCGTTGTGTTTTTAATGGTTTCCATAACAAAGCGTGATGAAACATTTTTCAAAGGCACATTTTCAATCAAGCCTTTGTAAAATTTATCATATGACGCCATGTCTTCGACAATTAATTTCAAAACATAATCAACATCGCCAGCCATGCGCAATACATCAACCACCTGCGGGTGCTTGGTGACGTAATTGGTAAATTTGGCAAGCCAATTTGCGGTATGTTCATTGGCCTCAATTGCAACCACAACCGTTAAATTTAGGCCGATTGCCTTGGGGTCAACAATTGCAACCCGCTTTTGAATAACACCATTTTGCTCAAGCTTTTGGACACGTTGCCAGCATGGGGTTTGTGAAAGACCGGCCTTCTTTGCAAGCTCAGCAATAGGTATATCGGCACGTTCCATAAGTGCCTTTATTATTCTACGGTCAATTTTATCAAGACTACCTGCTTTACGTGCGCCCATGGTACAAAACCCTCTAAATGCGAATATAATTCCTTTATAGCGACAAATTAACCTATAAAAAAGAATTATATTCTTGTAAATATGTAAATTATGGCGTCAGTCGGTATTACACCATCTTTCAACTTGTTAAAGGCAACATGCCAAACAATTAATCTTAATCCCTAGATATTTGCAGAATTATTTTCTGTTAGGCGTATAAAAATATATCTCGTAAGTTTTGTCACCTTAAAAAATTAGCCTTGAACAAGCCACAATAATTTAATATCAATTGCCAAACAAAGGGATTTATTATGACCGAGATTTTCCAAGACTATAAGGGTGGCGACATTACTTCAGAAGCATTCATTGCGTATGAAGGAGAAGGCAAAAAACCTGCCGTATTAATATCTCATGCTTGGGCTGGGCAAGGTGATTTTGACCAGAACATCGCAAGAAATCTCGCAAAACTTGGGTATGTAGGTATCGCAATTGACGTTTATGGCAAAGGCGTTCGCGGCAATCCAGCCGGCGATAATTCCCATCTTATGATGCCGTTGGTTGAAGATCGCGCCAAGCTTTTGGGTCGTTTAACAGGTGCATTAAATTTTGCCCAAGGGCTAAACATTGTCGATAAAAACAAAATCGCAATCATCGGTTTTTGCTTTGGTGGTATGTGCGCGATGGATTTAGCGCGCTCTGGCACCGATGAAATCAAAGCCGCCATTAGCTTCCACGGGCTTTTCTATCCCAACGGCCTTGATAATGAGGGGGATATCAAAGCCAAAGTTCTTGCTTGTCATGGATTTAACGACCCCCTCGCCTTGCCTGATGCGATGGTTGATTGGTGCAAAGAAATGACCTCGCGCAATGCCGATTGGCAACTTCACGCCTTTGGCGGCACATCACACGCCTTTACCAACCCGCACGCCAAAAACCATGACGCCGGATTGGTTTATAATGAAAAAAGTGCAAAGCGCGCCTTTGCATTAATGGAAGCACATTTAAAAGAAGCATTTGCGGATTAATATGGCGTGCCATCTTTGTGGTTAAAAACCCAATTACCGTCTGCATTTTTGTGGGCGGTAATATCATCATCGGGGTAAGAAGCACTGTCATTTGCATCACGATTACCAATTTCAAGATAAACGACATCCTTATCGCTTTTATTCATAAGCTGGTGGGTATTGCCGCCGGCTGGAAAACCCGCACACATTCCTTTGGATAAAACATGCTCACCATCGTCGGTTTTTAATACTGCTTCACCCTCTAGGATATAGATAAATTCTTCTTCATGGCTGTGGGCGTGAAAAAGTGCAGATATGCCACCTGGCTTTATTATTGTCTGATTAACACCAAATTTTGAAAGCCCAAAATAGTCGCCCAACCTTCTTTTTTCGCGTAATTTCATCATCGAATAAAATGGTTCAGGATAAAGTGAAACCTTAGAATTTGGTGCGATATCCACCGCTTTTGCAAAAACATTCTTCTTATTCATAAAAACCATCCAAAATTATGCCAAGGTAACTTTATTTTTGTTCAAAACATTCTAAACCTTGGTTTCACCAAATTCTATCATGCGGAGAAATAATCATCATGTCTAAAAACATAACATTAAAGGCGGCTTTTGCAATATCATTCGGGGTCGGTTTATTACCGCTTGTTGCCATTGCACAAAATGCACCGACGGCCGTAACGCCAATGACGCCTGAAATGTATCCAGACTATGATTTCACCCGCCCCGAAGCCGATTATATTAAACGCGTTGAAATGGTGCCAATGCGCGATGGCGTAAAACTTTATACGGTGATTGTAATGAAGAAGGATGCAAAAAATGCGCCTATTTTATTATCTCGTACGCCATATAACGCCCGCAGAATGGCATCACGCAATGTTTCATTAAAAGCCAGTGAAATTTTGCCAGTTATGGATAAGGAATTTATCGAAGATAATTATATCCGCGTTTATCAAGATATACGTGGCAGAAATGGTTCAGAAGGCGAAATGATTATGAACCGCCCAATTGTCGGCGAGTTAAACAAAACCGGCATCGATGAATCAACTGATGCCTATGATACAATTGATTGGTTGGTTAAAAACGTCAAGGAATCAAATGGCAAGGTTGGCATTACGGGATCTAGCTACCTTGGCTTCACTTCATTTGTTGCCACAATAAACCCACACCCTGCCCTAAAGGCCTCTGTTCCGCAAAGCCCGATGGTTGATGGCTGGATGGGCGATGATTGGTTCCATAATGGTGCATTCCGCCAAAATACATTTGATTATGTCACCGCAATGACCACCAATAAAGGCGATAATGATGATGTTCCCAATGGTGGCGGTGATGAATATTTAAAATTTCTCTCTGCGGGATCTGCCGGTGACTATGCCCGTAAATGGGGAATTGAAAAATATCCGTTCGCCCAAAAACTAATGCAGAACCCAGCTTATAGCGACTTCTGGTCAAAACAAGCTGTCGATAAATGGGCAAAGGATATGCCATTAAAAGTTCCAACCATGCTTGTGGTTGGGCAATGGGATCAGGAAGATTCATATGGCGCACCAAAACTATATGAAACCCTTGAACCAAAAGACAAAAATAACGACAAATTATATTTGGTAATTGGCCCATGGCGCCATTCCCAAGTTAATTATGACGCCTATAACCTTGGGCCATTCAAATGGAAGGGCGACACGGCAACCGAATGGCGCGTAAAATATATGAAGCCATTCCTAGACCATTATTTGAAAGACGCACCCGACCCCAAAACCCCACCTGTCCTAACCTATGCAACCGGTAAAGATGAGTGGCAGGAAACCAAGGATTGGAATAAAACTCCTAAAACCCCACTTTATTTGAATGTAAACAATAGCCTAAGCTTTAGTGCGCCGGCACAAAGCGGTGATGTTGAATATATTTCCGACCCCGCAAAACCAATTCCCTTTGTTATGCGTCCGGTAAATTCACGCGATGCAAATCAGTGGAAACCATGGCTAGTTAGCGACCAAAGACCATATTCAGATCGCCCTGACGTTGCGGTTTTTGAAAGCCCCGTCCTTGATAAAGATATTCATATTATGGGGCAACCGATGGTCGATTTATTTGCATCAACCAGCGGAACCGATGGCGATTATGTTGTTAAACTTATCGATGTTTACCCTGAAGAAGATACAATGCACCCAGAATTACAAGGCTATCAGCTTGCAGTTGGTTTGGAAATCTTCCGTGGGCGCTATGTTGATAGTTTTGCGGCACCACGTGCATTAAAAGCCGACCAAATTGAACATTTTAAATTCGGCCTGCCAAATGCAAACCACGTATTTAAAAAAGGTCATAAAATAATGGTACAAGTACAATCAAGCTTGTTCCCACTTTATGATCGCAATCCGCAAACCTTTGTGCCAAATATTTTCAATGCAAAACCAGAGGATTATAAAAAAGCGGAAATAAAAGTTCACTTTGCGCCAAATATGGGAAGTGCGATTTACTTACCGATTGTGGACAAATAATTGGTTTAAATTATTTTTACTTGTCGCAATATTGCAATCAATTTAATTTACATTCCGAGGGATGCAAACCAACGGAGTAAAAAATGGGAATATTCTCAAAAATTAAAGACGCAATATTTGGACACAAAGCACAAGCAGCACCTGCACCTGCACCGGCTCCGCAGGCTGCTGCACCTGCGCCAGTTGAAACACCTATTGCGCAAACAGCTGCACCGCAACCAGTTGCGATTGATGCGGTCGATGTCGCCGCCATACTTGATAATTTGGCAAGCAATAATAGCCAAAAATTAAATTGGAAAGTTTCAATTGTCGATTTGATGAAATTACTTGGACTTGATTCAAGCCTTGAAAATCGCAAAGAGCTTGCCGGCGAGCTTGGCTTTACTGGTGACACAAACGACAGCGCATCAATGAATATTTGGCTTCATAAAGCGGTTATGAATGAACTTGCCAAAAATGGTGGCGTTGTTCCAGATGATTTGAAATAAATCACCAATTCAAAAATAATTTACGGGGGCTTTTGCCCCCGTTTTTATTTCTTGCACAAAATGCAAACAAATGTAAATTTACGTTATGTTGCTTAAATTCTTTTATGCCCTAAGGGATGCAAAAATTCCCGTTTCTCTCAAAGAATATTTGATGCTGCTTGAAGGTCTTGAAAAAGAAGTTATCCCAACACGCCTTGAAGATTTTTATTATTTTGCCCGAACATCACTCATCAAGGACGAACGTAATCTTGATAAATTTGATTTGATATTTGGCAAAACTTTTAAAGGCCTTGAAGGCATTAATGGCGAAATATCCGCCGAAATCCCTGACGAATGGCTAAATGCCCTCGCCCAAAAATATCTGACGGAAGAAGAGAAAAAACAAATCGAGGCATTGGGTGGTTTTGACAAATTAATGGAAACCTTAAAACAACGCCTTGAAGAGCAAAAGGAAAAGCATCAAGGCGGCAATAAATGGATTGGTACGGGCGGCACATCACCATTCGGGCATTCTGGCTATAACCCCGAAGGCATAAGAATTGGCGGCCAAAGCACCCACCGCCGCGCCGTAAAAGTTTGGGAAAAACGGGAATTTAAAGATTTAAATGATGATGTCGAAATCGGCACGCGTAACATCAAAGTTGCCCTTAAACGTCTGCGCAAATGGGCGCGCATGGGCGCTGCTGACGAATTGGACCTGGCCGGCACAATAAACAAAACTGCAAAGGATGGCTATCTTGATGTCGTTCTTCGTCCGGAACGCCGCAATAATGTCAAGGTTTTGGCATTGTTCGATATTGGTGGCTCGATGGATGATCACATAAAAGTTTGCGAAGAATTATTTTCCGCCTCAAAATCCGAATTCAAACATTTTGAACATTATTATTTCCATAATTGCCTATATGAAACACTATGGCACAAAAATAACCGTCGCAATACCGAACGCATTGATACATATGATGTTTTGCATAAATATTCCGGCGATTATAAAGTGGTTGTGGTTGGTGATGCCGCCATGTCGCCCTATGAAATTGCAATGAAGGGTGGCTCGGTTGAGCATTGGAATGAAGAAGCCGGCGCAGTATGGCTTGAACGCTTGGTAAATCAATTCCCACACCTTATATGGATAAATCCTGTGCGGCCTGATTATTGGCATTATAGCGCATCAACTGATATGATACGGCAAATTATTGGCCCCCATCGCATGTTTCCCATGACGTTAGAGGGGCTTGATAATGCCATGAAAGAATTGAATAAATAAACGGGAGCAAAAATGACCGAAATCATAAATAAATTCATCGCAATTTGTGGCGAAAGCGGCGTTATTCATGGTGAAGATGTTCAAAAACGCTCTGGCGATTGGTTAAATAAAACCATTTGCAACGCCCTTTGTGTTGTGCGCCCCAAAACCACCGAAGAATTATCGCAAATTATGAAAATTTGTAACGATAATGCAATTGGCGTTGTTGCTTCTGGTGGTTTGACAGGCTTAGTGCACGGCACCGATTGCACCAAAGAGCAGGTTCAAATTTCTTTGGAGCGTATGAACAAAGTTATTTCGGTTGATGAAATCGGTAAAACCATGTTGGTGGAAGCCGGAACACCACTTGAAAAAGTTCATCAAGTCGCATCAGAGCATGATTTAAACTATGCGGTTGATTTGGGTGCACGCGGTTCATGCACAATTGGTGGCAATATTTCGACCAATGCGGGCGGCAATACCGTAATTCGCTACGGTATGACGCGCGAACAAATTTTAGGGATCGAGGCCGTTTTGGCGGATGGCACAATTGTTTCATCACTTAATGGCCTTTTGAAAAACAACACGGGTTATGATTTAAAACAATTATTCATTGGCGCAGAAGGCACATTGGGCATTGTAACCAAGGCGGTTTTACGCCTTCACCCCAAAACCAAATCCAAAAATATGGCGTTTGTTGCGGTTGATGATTTTGCGGCGCTGACCAATATTTTCAAGGCGGCATCAAACGCCTTTGGCGGCAACCTAACCTCATTTGAGGTTTTGTGGGGTGATCATTACCGCCTTTTGACCAAGGATTCAGGTCGTAATCCTGCGCCATTGGCAACAGAACACGCCTATTACGCAATTTTTGAAACCTGGGGGTTAAACCCTGAAAAGGATAAAGAGCATTTTGACGATTGCTTTGCAGAATTTGCCGAAAATGAATTATTGGTCGATGGTGTAATTGCGCAATCCGAAGCACAGGCAAAATCAATCTGGGCAATTCGTGAAGATATTGCAGGTCTATACGAGCTTTTGTCACCATTGGCATTATTTGACGTTTCGATGCCAATTAAGGATATGGATAATTATATCAATGACTTAACACAAAATGTTAAGGAAAAATGGGGCGATATTGCACAGGTTTCAGTTTTCGGTCATTTGGGTGATGGCAACCTTCATATTGCGGTTTCGCCCAAAGTTTGGGAAAACAATACCCACCGCGAAATTGAAGAATTGGTTTACACGCCGCTTAAATCACTTGGTGGTTCTGTCTCTGCCGAGCATGGCATAGGACTTGAAAAGCGCGATTTCCTTCATAATTCGCGAAGTGAGATTGAGCTAAATATCATGCGCTCATTAAAGCAAACACTTGACCCCAAAGGGATATTGAATCCAGGGAAATTGCTTTAATCCAACTTTGGTGGTTGACGCATTTTCCCAAGGTTTTCAAATGCGATACCAAGCGATAAAATGCCCACCTCATCCCATTTTTTGCCAATGAAGGATAAACCAACCGGCATCCCCTGCACCTGCCCCATTGGCACACTAAGGTGCGGGAAGCCCGCCACAGCCGCCATGCCGCTCATGGATTTGCCACTATATTGATCGCCATAAATATCATCAATCAGCCACGCCGGACCATATGATGGACCAATTAGCGCATCGAGCTTGTAGGTTTCAAATAGGATATTTAAATTTGCCCCCGCCAAATCATGCGAACGATTAATTGCGTGGATATATTCGGGTGCATCAAGCCCTGTTGTCGCCTCGGCCTTGATAAAGTCTTCTTGCCCAAAGAATTGCAACTCTTTGTCGGCATTGGCATTATTAAATGCAATCAGATCTTTTAACGTGCGCATTTTTGAATTTGTGGACGCCAAATATTTATTCAAACCATCCTTTAATTCATAATGCAAAACCACGCCTTCGCCCTCATTAACTTGTTGTAGGCGATTGGTGGGAATTTCAATCAATATTGCCCCCGCAGCTTTTAACTTTTCGGCGGTTTTGTTGAATGCGGCATTGGTTTTGGGATTATCACCGATATTATCGCGCAAAATGCCAAGACGCTTGCCAACAAGGCTTGCGCCACCCATTGCCGCCGAATAATCTATTTTATGATTATCCGCATCAATTGTTGCACTATCAAGCGGGTCTGTTCCCGCCATAATGTTGGTCATAATGGCAACATCAATAACATTACGCCCCATTGCGCCCAGCGTGTCTTGAGTTGCCGAAATGGGGATAACATGGGTGCGCGATACAAGGCCGACAGTCGGTTTTAATCCCACCAAGCCATTCATATTAGAAGGGCAAATAATTGATCCATCGGTTTCCGAACCAATACCAATCACCGCAAAAGATGCCGAAACCCCCGCCCCTGTTCCCGATGATGAACCGCAAGTCGTGCGTTTTAAATCATATGGATTATGGGTTTGCCCGCCCAAACCACTCCAACCACTTATGGAGCTATCGCCGCGCATATTAGCCCATTCGGACAAATTGGTCTTGCCAAGGACTATAACACCAGCAGCACGAAGTTTGGCAACCGCAGGATTATCGCGCCCCGTAAAATTATCTTTTAATGCCAATGAACCCGCCGTGGTTGGCATTTTATCCAATGTATCAACATTGTCTTTTACCAGAATTGGAATACCCAACATCGGGCTTTTGACGCCATTTTTGCGGGCGGCATCTGCGGCCTTGGCGGCACTAAGTGCATCTGGGTTTATGTTTAAGACCGCGCCCAATTTGCCATTATATTTCTTTATTCGCTCGAGTGATGCTTGGGTTAATTCGACCGAAGTGAATGCCCCGCTATCCATTGCATTTTCAAGCTCTGGGATTGGCATCTCATTTATAAGCGCTTGGCGCGCCTTATTAATGTCCGCAAATGCAGGCGAAGCAAGCAAGGCAAATGAAGACGCAATTAAAATGGTTTTGGTTTTCATTTGCATGGCCTTTTTAAAAATCATTCAAGTGGTGAAACGAATGGTGGGCGTGGTATTGATGCCTGCGCCTCACGTAATTTAATACCCCATTCGCGTGATAGGGTTTGGAAATAAGGATCGGTTCGTTCAACGCGGTAAAACGCCGGTTTTGAATTTGGAATATTGCGAAGCATCACAATATCAATCGGCAAGCCAACCGCCAAATTAGAGCGCATGGTTGAATCAAATGAAATCAAACCAAGTTTCACCGCTTCATTAAATGGGGTTTCAGAAGTAAGCGCACGGTCAAGAATTGGTTTGCCGTATTTCAATTCACCAATTTGTAGGTATGGCGTTTCACGACCGCATGAAATCGAATTGCCAACATCATAAATCAAAAATAGTTTTAATGCCCCATCGCCAATACGCCCCCCCAAAAGCATGGTTGCGCCAAAGCTTACCCCCTCTGCTTCGTAGCCAGCTTTGATTTGCAATTGGGTTGAACGCAAAACCTTGCCCACAAGTTCGGCGGCGCGAAACATTGTTGGAACGGTTTCAAGGGTTTCAACTTCATCGGTTTCAGGATTTTTGATGCCTTCTTCAAGTTTTGAAAGTGTCGCCTGCGTAACCGAAAGGTTGCCTGCGGTGGCAATTGAAATAAACCTATCTTTGCCTTCAAAAATATGCATTTTCTTGAATGTTGAGACATTATCAATGCCGGCATTGGTGCGCGTGTCGGCCATCATGATTAGCCCCGCATCAATCAACATACCCACGCAATAGGTCATTTTTAGAATTCCCCCCGAATTCAGCGCCCCAAAATCCAAGGCGAAAGAAACAAAGAACCATTGATTCCTTATTTGTCATAACAGAGCAATAGTTAAGTCATAAATCAATCATAATTACTGCGATTGCGACTGAAATTGTAATCCTGCCTTACGAACATTCAAACCGACCGATAATGTTTCTTGTCCGCCTCCATACCTTGCACCCGCAATTGGTGCGGCATCGCGGTAATCAAGACCAATGGCAACTTTTACATAATGCTCATCGGAACAAATACCGTTTGCGGGGTCAAACGCAACCCAACCAAGACCCGATATATAAGTTTCCGCCCATGCGTGGCTTGCCTCTTGTAAATTTGCGCCGTCTTGGCGTAACAAATGCCCAGAAACATAGCGTGACGGCATTCCCAAAAGACGTGAACAGGCAATGAAAATATGGGCATAATCCTGACAGACCCCTGATTTTGCCGCAAATGCTTGCACCGCATCGGTCTGCGCATCGGTCGCCGAAGTATCAAAGCGCATGATTTTATATATTTCACCAAGTAATTGATGCGCTTTTCCCAAATCGTCTTTTTCATTTGCCACAGTGAATGCAAATTCTTTTAATTCAGGGGAAAAACAAGCAAGTGACGTAAAACGTTTATAAACCGCAAGCGGGAAATTTGCGTCCAAATCGGCAATTACACCAGATGTTGAATAGGTATCAACCGAACCAATAACCTCGATTGAAAACTCTTGCACAGGTTCTTCGATTGCCAAGAGATGGCACAAATTTCCATAAGCATCGTAAAAAGGACTAAGTTTGGCATCGCAATCAACATTAATATCCCATGACAAGATATTCTGTACCGAATTTGATTGCGGCGTAAGACGCAAAGTCTGGATAACCATCTTGGTGGGATGGGAAAACGAATATTTGGTTATATGATCAATATCTATATGCATTTTAAATCAGAATAAGAATTGTTCGGCAATTGAATGCCCCAATGAATTATTATCAATTTGAAACTGCACCAAAAATTCATGCAATCCAGATTGGAAGATATTATTTATATTGGTGCCTTTTATTTTATTCTCTATGGCGCGCGCTTTTCTATCCGCCGCACCTGTTCGCCCGTTACTTGAACGAAGTCGTGATAAAATAAGGTTTATTTCAGAAATACAAGCGGCAAGTGAGCGCGGCATTTCTTGTTTTAATATCAAGAGTTCTGCAACATCCCACGCAACAAGCCCTTCACGATAAAGCCACCGATATGCGGTTTCTGCCGAAACGCTTCTTAAAAGTGTTGTCCATTGCGCTTGATCAATTGGTCCGCCAATATGCTCTTTGCTTGGTAAAAGGACGTGATATTTAACGTCCAACAGTCTTGCGGTATTGTCGGCACGTTCCACCGCCGCACCAAGGCGGATGAACCACAGACATTCATTCCGTAGCATTGTCCGGTGTAATGCCCCTTCAAAACCGCGCACTACATCCTCAACCCAGGAAACAAATGTTCCAAAATCATCGTTTTTGACCGCATTTTGAACTTTTTTAAAGTTTAGCCATGCCTCATTTAATTCTTCAAAAACTTCACGGGTTAAAGCGGTACGAACCGCGCGAGCATCGTGGCGCGCCTTGCCAAAGCATGAAATCACAGAGCTTTGGTTACTTTCGTCAAAGCACATGAAATTGATAATTTGCTTACGCTTGGCCTTGGCCTTATCACCCGGATAAATCAAGGTTGCTCCCGATGCCTCAAACGCCGACTGAATACCAGAAGGGCTTTCGCTAAAGGGAAGCATATCAAATTTAAGGCCGGCATCAATTAGGCGCGCAGTAAAGTCTGCACGTTCAATATGGCGACCAATCCAATAAAGTGAAGAAGCAGTTCTTGATAACATCTATTCCTCCACCACTTTTAGATTATTTTCATCAACCACCCATGTATCTTTGGTTCCCCCACCTTGTGATGAGTTGACCACCAACGAGCCTTCGGTCAATGCCACACGTGTAAGACCACCGGGGACGATTTTAACCCCATTTGAACCCGTCAAAATGAATGGACGCAAATCAACGTGACGCGGGCATAACCCTTTTTCAGTTAAGGTTGGGCAGGTTGAAAGCGCCAATGTTGGCTGCGCAATAAAACGATGGGGTTCTTTTAATAGTGCTTTTCTAAAATCTTCAATCTGTGCCTTGGTTGAGGTTGGTCCAACCAACATGCCATAGCCGCCAGATCCATCGACCAACTTCACAACCAATTTATCCAAATTATCATTTACATATTTCAACTTATCAGGCTCACGGCAGCGATAGGTCTCAACATTTGGAATAATAGCATCCTTGCCAGTATAGAATTTGATAATTTCTGGCATATAGGAATAAATCGCCTTATCATCGGCAATTCCTGTTCCTGGGGCATTTACAATCGTTACATTCCCTTGGGCATAGGCATCCATAAGACCCGGCACGCCCAACATGGAATCAGGGTTGAACATTAACGGGTCGATGAAGTCGTCATCAACACGGCGGTAAATAACATCGACTTGTTGTGGCCCCTCGGTGGTTCGCATGAATACCTTGCGATCTTTTACGAATAAATCACTTCCTTCAACCAGTTCTGCACCTGTGCGGTCTGCCAAGAATGAATGTTCATAAAATGCGGAATTATATGGCCCAGGGGTAAGAATAACCACCATTGGATCGGCACTGGCATTTGGTGGCGCAACCGAACGCAAGGTTTCAATCAAATAATCAGTATATTGGCTAACAGGGCGAATCTTATGTTTTTCAATTAATGACGGAAACAATCTTTGCATTGCTTCACGATCTTCAAGCATATAGCTAACACCTGATGGGGTTCTGGCATTATCTTCAAGGACAAAGAATTCATCGGCGCCGGTGCGCACAATATCAATACCCGAAATATGTGACCAAACATCATGTGGCGGCTTGATAACAGTCATTTGCAGGCGATATTGCGGATTTGCATAAATCAAATCTTCAGGCAAAATACCCGCTTTCATGATTTCTTTTTTGCCATATATATCGGAAAGAAACATATTTATGGCATTGGCGCGCTGGATAAGACCTTCTGATAATTTATCCCATTCATCACCGGCAATAATGCGCGGAACAATATCAAACGGAATAATTCTTTCTTCTGCCTCATCATTGGAATAGACAGCAAAAGTGATACCAGTTTTACGGAAAATCTGCTCGGCACTAGCTTGCCGGACAAGCATTTCATCAACAGAAACTTCATCGACCCATTTGGCAAAACTTAAATAGGGTTTGCGAATTGAACGTGTGTTTCCACCGCCCCACATTTCATCAAAGCCAGTTTTTTTCATATGCTCTCAAATTCCTCTCCGAAATCAAATGAAGCATAAATGAAAATATTTGCCGCATAAAAAAGCACATTGCACTTGCAATGTCGCAGCGCAACATTTCAATGCGTAAATATTATGCGTTATTGATTACATTTTAGGCAATACTGTGAAGTGAGTATTAAGTAATACTATAATCATTACTTAAAATCGAATTCAACAAGTTGGGAAATCGTGAATTAATATCGTCAACACGAACTGAATTTATATTTTCAACACCCTGTTTACGAACACTAATAAGCCCACTTTCACGCAGAACCCGAAAATGACCAGATAATGTAGATTTGGCTATATTGGCAAAAGGCGTAACAGCCTGCGTGCAATTAAGCTGACATTTATTTTCATACAAATGCTTCACAATTGCAAAGCGCACAGGGTCACCAAGTGCCGATAAAATATCAGTTATTACCAAATCTTCAGTGCGTGGTTGTTTTTCTTGCCTCATATAAACCTCATAACATAAGGCTTGACATATTTCAATAGTTCGGTAATTACGAACTATTAGTTCGCTTTTTCCGCACTAATGAACTTTACAAAAGGAACCCCCACATGCCTTATAATTTTAATGGAAAAAATGTATTCATCACCGGCGGCTCAACCGGAATTGGCCTTGAAACCGCAATCAAATTTGCAAAATTGGGCGCAAAAAAAGTATTTATAACTGGGCGCAATGAAAGCACCTTAAAAGCCGCCAAAGAATTAATTGGTGACAGTGCCGAAATAATTATTGCCGACGTCGGAACAATTAATGGCATCAAAACCATGGTTGAAGCAGTCGCAGCAAGCGGTGAAAAACTTGATGTAGTTTTTGCCAATGCCGGTATTGCGGAAAACAATTCTTTTGGCGCAACATCTTCTGATGAATTTGACAAAACTTTTGACATAAATGTCAAAGGTGTATTTTTCACGGTGCAAGAATTATTGCCATATACATTAGACGGTGCATCAGTAATCCTTACTGCATCAGTTGTTTCCAATAAAGGAATGCCCAATTTAAGCCTTTATAATGCATCAAAAGCCGCTGTTCGTTCATTTGCAAGGTCATTTTCAAATGATTTAAAAGCACGTAAAATCCGCGTTAATGCCCTTAGCCCTGGGGTAACAATTACCCCAATTATGCAAAATGGCCTAAAGATGGATGCCGCAGCAATTGAAGGATTTAAACAATATGTTGCCCAAGCTGCACCATCTGGACGCGCCGCCACACCTGATGAAATTGCCGATGTCGTATTATTTCTTGCCTCTGATGGTGCAAGCTATGTCAATGGCATTGAATTAAGCGTGGATGGTGGCTTGGCACAAGTATAAGCCAAATCTGTAATTATGCCTTATTAAGCTCGACAGATAGCTCATCAAGCCGATCGGCAGCGTGGTGAAAGATTTTTGTAACTTCGTCCAAAGTTTCAACGGCACGAAATTCAATATCTTTTGCCGCCTGCCTGGCTTGCTGAACTTCTTCTTCACCATTCGGGCGCGCATCTTTAAGGCGCATCAGTTCGGCCTGAAGGGCATCAAGCTTTTGCTTTTGTTCGTAATTTTCATCGGCAATCAAAAGTGCCGCCATTAAAAAAAGGCGCTGATCACCAATTTGCCCAACCCCTTTGGCAAGGTTTTTGACATGGTTATCAAAATAACGACCAAGACGGATTAAATGCTCTTCTTGGCCATCTTCACAGCCCATATTATATTTATGACCATTAATCTCAATGCTTACATTTGCCATTTTAAACTGGTCCTAAAACGGTTCTAATATCTTCAATAGCTTCATTAAGGGCGGTACGGGCGTGTTTGACGGCCTCTTCAAGTTCGTGCTCACGTGCCTTGGCAATTTCAAGCTCTTTTGAAACAAGCTCATCATCAAGCGATGATTGATTAATTGAAGCCTGATTAATTGAAGCCAGTGCAACTTCGGCCTTGGCATCAGCATAACCAGTTGATCGCCCAAGTTCGGCAATTTTGGCAACCGCCTGCCCTAAACAATGTTCAAGATTGGTAAGCGATTTATCAAATCGAAACACCGCACTTTTTAAGTCTTCAGAAGAATGGGCAATATCGGACATTTTCATCCCTTAGGGTTCAAAGCAACCAAAACTTTTATTTGCATTGTGACAAATATTACAAAATGTGCAAGAAAATTATCCAAATTTCCGTGTTAATTCATTCATTAAAGCGGATTGCTTGGGAGATAGTATTGCAGTTCGTGATTTTATCAAACAGGCTTGTGACGATAAAATCAAACCGTCATCAATGATTTTAAGATTATTGGCAATTAATGTTGCGCCCGATGTGGTAATATCAACAATTGCCTCGGCAATGCCATTTGCCGGCGCCCCCTCGGTTGCCGAACCAGAATAAACAATGCGGTAATCCAACACACCACATTTTTCAAAAAATTCGGTCGTAAGGCGGGCAAATTTGGTGGCAATACGCATACGCTTTCCGCTTGTACGGCGTATATCGCTTGCAACCTCGGCAAGGTCGCCCATCGTTGAAACATCAATCCAACCATCGGGAACAGCAACCACCACGTCGGCGCGACCAAAGCCAAGTTTGTGAACAAACTCTACTTGTTCATCTGATTTTGGGCTTTGTTCACGGATTAAATCTTCGCCAGTAATCCCAAGGTGCATTTCACCCGCAAGCAATGATTTAGAGATTTCAGAAGATGACATAAGGCGAACTTCAACCATCGGCTCACCGTCAAAATGGGCGGCATAACCGCGCTCACCACCGGTTTGCTTTAGGAAAAGCCCGCGCTTTACAAGCCACGCTTCACATTGTTCTTTTAGGCGACCTTTAGAAGGCAAACCAAAAATGATTTCATCACCCGCCATTATTTGCCCCCTAAAATTACTTCTGGTCGAATTACCGCACCAACCGCAGAAATATTCTTTTCACCCTTAGTAAGCTCGGCAATCAAGCCATCATAACGCCCACCACTTGCCAATGATTTATCGCTATCTTTGGTGAAAATCTCAAAACGAATACCATCATAATATTCAAAACGTTTTGGCATTGCGACATCGAAAATAACTTCACAGTCTGCATCAATAACAGTTTGAATTTTTTGTATTTTTAAATCCCATTCCTTGGCCCAGTCGGTAAAATCAACACCGATTGATTTGCCCAAAGACTGCACTTTTTCAAAAACCGTGCTTGGCGTGCCTTTTAATTGCAAAACCTCTTGCAAAATATTGGCAATTTCTTTTGATAATGGCTCTGCGGTTTGGCGTTTCGCTTTTTGCCGAAGGCGCTTGGCAATATCCAACGTGTCGCGCGCAAGACCTTGTTTTAATTTAGAAATATCAAGTATTTCTTCGACAAGATTTGCCGCTTCTTGGTCGTTTTGAATTGCCAATAAAGACTTTTCAATCGCGGTCGGCGCATCTGTATTTGGAATTGTTGCCAAATTAATTCGTTTCAAAAGCTCGGAAACAACATTGGCCTGTGGCATAAAATATTCACGCCAAACGGCAGGAAGATTTGCAGTTTTAAGAATTCTTTCAACCAACCCACCATCAGATAAAATAAGACGCCCACCATTCAAACCAATGGTTTTGCAGGTTTTGTAGATTGATGAAAAAACTTCAAAGTCTGCGATTTGCTTGTCGCTATCGCCATATCTTTCGATACCCATTTGGCGGAATTCAGGATTTACGCCGTTTTCCTTTTGCGCGCGAAACACCTTGCCAGAGCATAAATAAATCGCCTGCTTTGCACCACTTTCAATAAAAGTCACTGCCGCAGGGATTGTCAAATCCGCCCGTAAGCATAATTCTTCGCCATCTGGTGAATTGGCGAAATATAGGCGTGGCCTTAACCCCTCGCCCGCTAATTCAAGCACGGTTGAAGACGGCAAAAGCAATGGCAAATCAACCCATTCACCGCCATTTTGGGCAAGGGTGTTTTTAATTTTTACGCTTTGTTGAATATCAATCATCGGACAATAACTTTTTAACTTCGGCAGCAAGATCGCTACGATTAACCACTGATTGCGCAGGGCGGCCTTTACGCCATTCTTCATTATCTGAAATTTGTGTCGCAAGTTTTGCACCGAGTGCCAAATCTTTGATGGTTACAATACCTTCTGCACGCTCATTTGAGCCTTCCATAATTACCAATGGCGCATTGCGACGGTCGGCATATTTCATTTGCGCCTTCATGCCAGAAGTTCCAAGATAAACCTCGGCGGAAATGCCTGCATTACGCAGTTCTTGTGCCATTTGGAAATATCCTGCGATTTGGTCATTATCCATCGCCAGAATAACCACGGGGCCAGTTTCAGCCGGTTTTTCGCTTTCAGAAAGTGAAAGCGCCGCCAAAAGGCGCGAAACCCCAATTGAACATCCCGTTGCTGGAACCCGCTCCCCCTTGAAGCGCATAACAAGATCGTCATAACGCCCACCAGAACCTACCGAACCAAACCGAACCGGATTACCTTTTTCATCAATGGTTTCGCCAAGGAATTCGGCTTCAAACACTGTACCAGTATAATATTCAAGACCACGAACAATTGCGGGATCAAATTCGGCAGATGCCTCATCAAGACCAAGTGCCGCAAGAGTTAGAGAGATTTTTGATAGCTCTTCAAGACCTTCATTACCAATTTCGGTATTGCCGATAACATTTGACAATGCATCAAGTGATGCTTGGCGGGTTTCGCGTTTGGTTTGGGTAAAGGCAATTACTTTGGCGATTGATTTTTCATCAAGCCCTGCCCCTTTGGTAAAGTCACCAGAGGCATCTTTGCGCCCTGCGCCAAGCAGAAGGGCAACCCCCTCTTCACCAAGGCGATCTAATTTATCGACCGCGCGCAAAATTGTAAGCTTTTTGAAAGTATCAGCAGGATCAACACCAATATCACCCAACAAACCATCAAGTAATTTGCGATTTGAAACCTTGACCACGAATTTTGATTTATCAATACCGGTGGCAGCAAGACCATTTGAAAGTGTTGCAATAATTTCGGCATCAGCTTCTGGTCTTGGTGAACCAATTATATCGGCGTCACATTGCCAAAACTCACGGAAGCGACCAGGGCCAGGCTTTTCGTTGCGCCATACAGGACCAGCAGCACAACGGCGGAATGGCTTTGGCAAGGCATCAAAATTTTGTGCCACAAAGCGCGCCAATGGTGCAGTTAGGTCATAACGCAATGCCATCCATTGCTCGTCATCATCCAAAAGCGCGAACACGCCTTCATTAGGGCGATCAGAATCTGGCAAAAACTTACCTAAACAATCGGCGTATTCAAACGCCGGAGTTTCAAGATATTCAAAACCAGATTTTTGATAAGCGCCAAGAATTTTTGAAACAACCTCATGACGATGCAAAAGACCAGCCCCGCGAAAATCGCTAAAACCACGCGGATTACGCGCAATCGGGCGGATAATATCTTTTTTGTCGTCCATTGTTTTTCCTATTTTCCAAAATAATTTGCGACACAGATTTGCGTCACTTTTTTACAAAATGCTCTAGCCACAAAAAGTAAAAATTTGAACCCGCCTATACACATTTTTTTTATTAAGTGCATTAATTTGGGCTGAATATTGCCTTTTTACTGATAAATAATAAAATTCAGGTTGGAAATTCGAAAGATTCCTAATAAAGCCAGACATCTCGTAAACGCAAAAACAATAAAGAATGGCAATATTATGAGCGATGTAAAAAGCAAAAAACGTAAAGCAATTGCAATTGGCGTTGTTGGTCTTGCATCAATTATGGGGGTTGCGACGGTTGGTTTGTGTATCGGCACAAGCATTAAAAAAGAAAAACCAATCATAAAAGCCGAAGAAACAAATGATTGGGCAAAAATCGCAACCAATAAACTTATGTCATCCGGCTTTACTTTTGCGCACGCAACTTTCGAAAAAGGCGTTTTGGCAATAAAGGGTGATGCCAAGGATGCTTCAACCCGAATTTCAGCTTTTGAAACCGCCCAAAATGCAATTTTGCAAGCAATTTCAGAGAAGAAACTTGATGGCAAATCTGACATTCTAGCTTTTGAAAACCAAATTACAATCAATGGACAAGAAGTCGCTGAAATTCCTGATGCAACTTCAACCTTGGGCAATAAGCCCGAAAAAGAAGCCTGCCAAAGTGCCTATAATACATTGCTTGATGGGCGCGTAATAAATTTCAATTCAGGCAGCGCAATGATTTCCGATGATTCAAAACCATTGCTTGATGGGCTTTCCAATGTCGCAATTAAATGCGTTGGTTATGTTGTAGAGGTTGGCGGGCATACTGATACCAAAGGCGATGCTGGTGCAAATCAGGCATTATCAGAACGCCGTGCACAGGCGGTTGCCGACTATATAATCGGCAAAGGTGTCAACGCCACTGAATTAAAAATAAAAGGCTATGGGGAAAGCATACCGCTTGATAAAAGCGACACCCCAGAAGCCGATGCGAAAAACCGCCGTATCGAGTTCAAGGTACAAGAAAAACCGGAATAGTGACGGCAGTTTTTCTTTTTTTCTGGTCTTCGGCTTACGGAAAAGTCAAAAACTTTTCCTACCTCATACATTGTTTGGTCTTCGTCTTACCGAAATTCTCTAACTTTTTAATTCCAATGTTGGCCAAATAACCGGTGGGATGCCTTTGCGACCACCTTTTATTCTGTCAGAAATAAGCCATGCGGAATCACCAAACCAAATCGGCAAGATTGGCGCCTCATCAATAATATATTTTTCTGCCGCTAAAACTGCCTCATGGCGTTGTTTTTCATCGGCAATTGAACGCGCTTTTTTAAGCGCCGCATCAAAATCATGATTAATCCATTGATGCGAATATGCGTTTCCACCGCTGGCAAAACTTGCCATCAAATCAATCGGATCGGTTTTTAGGCCTTTATCAATTTTCACCAATGCGGCATCAAAATCATGCCCATTAAGACGCGCCGATATTGCAGATGAATCAGTGCTTGAAATTGTCGCCTCAACCCCAATTTGTTTCCAGGAATTGACAATTTGCACCGCCGCACGTTCACGGTCATCCTTGGGAACCAATAAATCAAGTTTTAGTGGATTATTGGCATTATAGCCCTTTGCCTCAAGAATTTTTCGTGCACCTTCACGGTCAAATGGTAATAACGGCTCTGTACGGACCATACGATTTGCAGGATGAACCGCATCACGCAAAAGATTATGTGAAATAATCTCACGATTAATCGCCATGCCCAAAGCACGCCTTATATCCATATCCTGAAGCTGTGGGCGCTTCGTGTTTAAAGAGATATAAATCAAAAGTGGTGCAGGCATCCGTAGGAATTTGTCACCATATTTCTCTTTCAAATCGGTATAACGCAACAATGCCGGATCTTGTGATAAATCAACATCACCCGCCTGATACATTCTTATACGGGTTGCAGATTCTTGCACTGTATCAACGTCAATCATGTTTGGAAGATTAGGGTTAAAGCCCAATGACGCCCAATCACCATTTGGGTTTTTGGCAAACCTGATACGCGTTTGGTTATAAATAACAGGCTTATATGGCCCCGAAACCACAATATTTTCTAATTTGGTCCAATCATCACCATATTTATTAAAAACATGGGTCGGAATCGGATAGAACTCCCGCAATTGTGCAGGAAATTGTGCCTCGGGCGCAACAAGGTCAATCTTGATTTTATTAGGTGCAACAATGCTAACGCCAATATCCTCTGGATTACCTTTGTTTTTTATTATTTCTTCATAGCCTTTTATTGAATAAAGCTCTGGCGCATCTGGAAATGCAGTTTTCCAATTTGCACCACGTCTAAAGCTTTGCAGAACGTCATTTGCAGTTAATGGCGCACCATCAGACCATTTAAGATTTGGATTTAATGTAAAAATCCAACTCGTGAAATTATCAACGCCCTCCCATGATGATGCAATCGATGGGATTGTTGTGCTATTATCGCCAAAACCAACCAGTGGCAAAAGATATTGCGGGAATATAAGATCAGCAATCGCAAACTCTGCCCTAAAGGGGTCAAGGCTGTCTGCCTCACCGCGTAATGCAATGCGCATAATGCCTTTTTCAGGTACCTTTTTAGAACATGCAGATAGTATAGAAGGACTAATAAGCCCCGCCGCCATAAAAGTTGTAATTTGCCTACGATTAATTGAATTCATCGTACAAGAGTGATTATTTTAGCAACTATGTCAAGCTATCAGACGTTCGCTTTGTGTAAATCCATGTTCTTGGCAAATTGTTTGAATAGGTAAAACGAATCTTTTGGCCCTGGGCTCGCCTCTGGGTGGTATTGAACAGAAAACACCTTGCCGCCAATCGTTGAAATCCCGCAATTTGAACCATCAAAAAGTGAAACATGGGTTGCAACAACATTTTCAGGCAAGCTATCGCCATCAACCGCAAAACCATGATTCATTGAAACAATTTCAACTTTTCCAGATTGCAAATCTTTTACAGGGTGATTTGCACCATGGTGTCCTTGTTTCATTTTTATGGTTTTGCCGCCTAATGCCAAGCCAAGCATTTGGTGCCCCAAACAAATACCAAAAATAGGCACGCCCGCATCAACAAGTTTCTTGATTGTAACAACCGCATATTCACCAGTTGCCGCAGGGTCGCCAGGACCATTAGAAAGCATTACGCCATCTGGCTTAAGCGCCATAATATCGTCAAAACTTGCATCAGCGCTAACAACACTAACCTTGGCACCAATTTCACCAAGATCGCGCAAAATATTCGCTTTGGCACCAAAATCCATCAAAACAACATGATATTTTGGATTGGCAAGGTCTTTTACACCCTCATTCCAATGCCAAGCGCTTTCAGCGAAATCATATTCTTTGTCGGTTGAAACTTTTTTGGCAAGATCAAGACCTTCAAGGCCAGACCATTCCTTTGCTTTTTGTGCCAAGGCGGCAATATCAAATTTGCCATCGGGGCTATGGGCGATTGCGCCATGCTGCATACCCTTTTCGCGAATCAAATGGGTTATTGCGCGCGTATCAATTCCTGCAAGACCAACAATCCCACGCTTTAGTAACCAATTAGGCAAATCAAGCGTTGAGCGCCAATTTGACGGCACAGTTGGAAGCGCGCGGCAAATCATGCCAATTGCGCCAGACTTAGCAGGCGTTGAATTTGCCTCTTCATCTTCATCATTCGTGCCGACATTGCCGATATGCGGCGCAGTAAAAGCGATTATTTGGTTATTATAAGAAGGATCTGTCAGAATTTCCTGATAGCCGGTAATTGCTGTATTAAAGCAAACTTCACCGATATTTTCCCCGATTGCGCCAAAACCCTGTCCGTAAAAAGCAGTTCCGTCGGCAAGCACTAAAACGCCCGTCTTTTTTGGGGCAAATTTAGGTTGGTTGGTCAATTTATTACTCCGATTTTGGGTCTTTTAGCTGATAGAATTTCGTGGTCAATCAGTAGCGGCACTTTTTTTGTAAAATAAGCATAAAAAAAGCGGAGGCGAACCCCCGCTTTTTGGTTTTTAGTTGGAAAATGATTATTTAAGCCACTTATCAAGCAATTTACCAGCCGCATCACGACCGCCAACGCCAAATGCAATTGCCGCAGCAACCGCAGCCGCACCAAGGATAATGCCAAACGCCATATTAATGATGTCGTCTGCAAGGCCCATAAAGCGAAGACCCATAGCTGTTGTAAGGACGATAGTTGCCCATTTAGCGATTTGTGAAGCTGTTGTTGCACTTGCACCGCCGCTACGAGAAATCGCATTGGCAATAATATTCGCAATCATTGCACCCGCCGCAATAATGATACCGCCGAACAAGACTTTGCCTGCCAAAGTCAAAAGCTGGGTGATGATTACCGCACCAACTTGGAAATCAAGCATTTTGGCAGCTTCAATTGCCGCAAACAACATGATTGCAAACGTTGCAACCCATGAAACTGCTTTAGTAGCAGGGTTTTCACCCTCCTCTGCATCAGCAAACAAACCAAGCTGTTTAACAGAATTATCAAAACCGATTGTTGGCAATGTTTGTTCAATAAGACCGCCAACCCAACGTGCGATAAAGAATGAAACGCCAAGAATTAGTGATGCACCAATCAATTTTGGCAATGTCGCAAGTATCGAGCTTAGAACCGCAACTGCAGGGTCTGAAATCGCACTAATTTTCAATGCCTGAAGGCCGGCAATTGCCACAGGAATAATGATTAGAACAAAAACCACTTGGCTTACTGCTTTGGCAAGGCCTTCAGAAGTAATGTCTTTTAGACCAATTTTTTGTGCCATTGGACCAACATCAAACGCCGCAACGGTTGATGCGATAACACGGCGTGTAACCATTGCAACCACCCAACCAATGAAGAAAATAATCGCTGCCCCAACAACATTTGGCAAGAATGCAAAGAAACCAGCAACCAAATTATTCAAAGGCGCAACAACTTCTGACAAACCAAGCGTGTTAAGAACCGCAATTAATCCAACAAGATAAACCAACCAATAGCCGATTTCACCCAAACGTGCTCCCAACGAAGCCTCTATTGAAGCACCTGCATTTGCTGTTTTTGCGATTGGCAAAGCATTTATTGCTTTTGCCAAGCCCCATTTCACGCCTTTTGCAACCAAATGCGCGATAACCAAAATAATCAATGCTGATAAAATTCTTGGCCCCCATTGTACGACCAAATTCGTTACATTTGTGACCACGTCACCTTGTAATGCACCATCCATAATTAACCCCCTGTTAAGTTAAGATTGCAGTTTTATTAACAGCGAGATTTTTTCAAGTAAATATTCAAACCGTAAAAAAGGTTAATATTATTAACTATTTTACATTATATTATAATTATTAAAATCAATATTTTATATTATATATGTTCTTGTCTTTAAATATATAATTTTTAAGATTAACTATACTTTGTTTGCCGTAAAACATATCCTATTTATAAAATAATTATTTGCAATAATTTATTTTGGATTGCGAATTAATCGACCAATTGATTTGATTCCAAATGGTGATGTTTACATTTCTGGCAAACCCACCAATAATAATTTTCGCGTTCATCATGAAATATTATAAACTTTAGGGAGTAGTCATGTCCGCAATTGCTTTATTTTCATTTGTACTTGCATTCGCAAACGATGCGACCATGCAATCAAGTGATAAAACCGAACCGCAAAAAAATTCTAATTATATGGAATGCCTTGGTAATGCGGCCCGTAAAGCAATTGCAAAAGGTGCATCCGAAGCAGCCGCAATGGCGTCAATTGATGGGCTTTATGTACCAGATGAAAAAATAATTGCGGCATCACGCGCCCAACCTGAAAGCAATCTAAAAATTTGGGACTATCTCGCAGGTGTAGTTGATGATGAACGCGCAACAGATGGCGCAAAGGCATATTTATCGCAAAAAGACTTTTTATATAATCTTGGCATTCAATATGGCGTTGACCCTGCAACAGTTGTTGCCATTTGGGGCGTTGAAACTGATTATGGCAAAGTAATGGGCAAAAGCAATATTATAAACGCCCTTGGCACTTTGGGCTGTGGCGGCGGCAGACGCGCTGCATATTTTAATAGCGAACTTGTCGAAGCCATAAGGATTACGGCAAATGGTCACGTCCCACTTAGCCAATTCAATGGTTCATGGGCTGGGGCATTTGGACATACGCAATTCATGCCATCTACATTCTGGCGCCTTGCCGCAGATGGCAATGGTGACGGAATAAAAAATATTGTTGGCGAACCAAAAGACGCCCTCGCCTCCACTGCGAATTTCCTTAAAAAATCGGGATGGGATCAAACCCAAAAATGGGGCTATGAAGTTATTGTGCCAAGCACTTATAATGGTGCGATTGGGCGAAACGCCAAAAAGAGCCTTAGCCAATGGAAAGCGCTTGGGGTAAAACTTGCCGATGGCAATGAGCTTGAAGACAGCGAAATCAGATATGGCTTAATATTCCCTGGTGGTCGCAATAGCCCTGCGTTTCTGGTTGGGCGAAACTTTAATGCCGTTTATTCATATAATCCGGCCACTTCTTATGCACTGGCGGTTAATATACTTGCCGACCGCATCAAAGGTGGCAAAGGTGTAATTGGAAAATGGTCAACCAATGACCCAGGTATTTCACGGGCAATGCGCCGCGAAATTCAACAAATCCTCACCGCAAAAGGATATGATGTCGGCCAACCCGATGGCATAATCGGCAAGAAAACCAATGATGCTTTAAAGGAGTATTACAAGGCTCATAATCTTACATTTAATGGCAGATTGGGACAGGTGGCATATGATAAAATCAAGTCACTTGAAAGCGGGCGGTAATATTATCCTTATGAAGCGAAAATTGTGCAATTATTGCAGCGTTAAAACGGTAAAATTTTCACTTTATAGTTAATCACCGCTTAAAAGTCGTTATTAATCAGCGGTAAATCTATGGCACGCGGATTGCAAACTCCAAAACGTTGGAGATAAAAATGCAATTAGATTTTTTACATATCGATAGCCTTACACACATTGCATGGGCATTATTTGATGTTCATGGTGAAAATGCACTTTCGGTTGCCGATAACGCAATTTGTGAACTTGAAGACGATGGTTCATATGGCGCCGCAGACGCATGGCGCAGCGTGAAAACACTAATTGAAGATGTGGTTTGTGGTCGTATTGATCGCGAAAGCCCAACAATCCACTAAATCATCAACTACCCCTTGTTTTATAACCAATTCCAGGGATTGTGAAAATATATTTTGGGTTCATGGGGTCATCCCCAATTTTTTCGCGCAGATGCTGTATGTGAATGCGAAGATATGATGAATCCAAATTGGCGCGCTTTCCCCACACCGCATATAATAATTGCGAATGAGTTATAACTTTACCGGCATTCTTGCCAAGTTCGGTAAGTAGTTTGTATTCAATTGGAGTTAGTTTGATTTCATTGCCGCAAAAGGTTACTTGGCGTTTGGATAAATCAACTTGTAAGTCACCAATCTCGATAAGATAGCCATCATCACCGCCATTATTTGCATGGCGGAGTGCAACCTTAATCCTTGCCAACAGTTCGGCGGTCGAAAATGGTTTTATCAAATAGTCATCGGCACCGTTTTCAAGCGCCTGCACTTTCTCAATTTCGGCAAAGCGCGCCGAAAGCACAATGATTGGTGTTTTCGACCATTCACGTATCTCTTGAATCAATTCTTGCCCATCCTTATCGGGCAAACCAAGGTCAAGAATAATCACATCCGGTCTTGTGCCAATGATTTGTGCCGGCACATCACGCGCATTGTCGCATTCAACTGATTGAATATTATTGCTTTGCAGCGCGACTTTTAAGAACTTTCTAATTTCGCTTTCATCTTCTACGATAAGGATTTTGGGTGGATTAGTCATGATTAATCGCGCTTTCTGTCGATAGTTTTAAAGCTATCGGTAGGTTTATGGCAAATATTGCCCCCCTTTCGGGTGGTTCAACATTTTTTGCACTTATATTTCCGCCATGTGCTTTGACAATTGCTTTGCAAATCGCAAGCCCAAGACCTGTGCCGGAATTATTATGCCCCTGTTCCCTATCTGAATAAAACTTTTCAAATATGTATTGTTCGCTTCCTTCGCGCAATCCGTCACCATTATCTTTTATGGCAATTTCAATCCTATCGACATTATTAGAGATTATAACCCGAATTTCACCATCGGGCTTGGTATGCTTTATGGCATTATCAAGGATATTGAAAATCACCTGCTCCATTAATGCGCCATCAACCGAAACCATTGGTATAACACCATTAATGGTGGATAATATTTTGCGATTTTCCTTTTGCGGTTCGATCCGTGTTATGGCTGCGCCAATAATTTCTTGAATAGTATAGGTTTCGCAGTTTAATTTTATTGCCCCCGAAGATATCGAAGCCATACGAAGTGAATTCGCGACAAAATTTTGCAATCTATTCAACTGGATCGACATTGAAGTTAGCTCATTAACGCCTTCACGCGGCAAACTTTTGCGGTGTTTAAATAGATTGCTAAGCGTGCCATTAAGGATAGTTAGCGGGGTGCGTAAATCATGCGCCAAAGATGATAATAACATATTGCGCAAATGTTCATTATCACTTTCAAAACGATAAAGTGCCGCTTTTTCATCCGCTTCGGCACGGGCAATTGCACTCGAAGCCAAGCCGGCAAAAGTGCGGTGCATGATAATATCATTTTTGGAAAAATCGTCCGCCACGACACTTCGATTCGTAATAATTACACTTGCATCTGAGACATTATCACATAATTGCGAAGCCGAATTATTTGATAATTCATTGGCAAAAACGCATTTGCCACCAAAAAAATTTCCAACAAATTCTTTTGTAAATTCAATTATTTCTTCTTTTGACTTAAGCTCACTAAGGCCACGTGCAAAATCATAAAGCGCGTGCGTGTCGCGTTCTTCATCACGGGTTTGCTTCAACAGTCGCGATAATTGCGCGGTCATAGAACCAACAATCAAAGAGGTTATAAGCATCACACTAAAAGTAAAATAATATGAGGCATCATAAAATTCAAAACTGTGATAGGGCTTTGTGAAAAAGAAATTAAATGCCAACACGCTTAAAAAGCTTGTAAAAATTGCCGGCCCAATCCCAAGGCGCGCCGCAGCAATTACCACCCCCGCCAAATAAACCATCGTAAGGCTTATGGCATCGACCCTTTCACGAAGAGGAAGGCATAAAAGAGTGCAAACCAAAACCGCAGCAAGCGCAAACGAGTAATTCACCAAAATTTGTCTTGTGCGGTTTTGTATCTGCATGAGGCGCATTATATCACCACTTGGGTTCCTAGTTCAACGACCCTTCCCGATGGGATTTTAAAGAAGTCGGTGGCATTAGTTGAGTTTTTCATAAGGAATATGAAAAGATAGATCTGCAAAGCGGTAATAAATGGATTTTTACCTGCAACCACTTTACGCCGCCCTAAAAAGAATGAGGTTGACATAATATCAAATTTCAAACCTTTTTGCCGACACATGCTCATGGCTTTGGGGATATTTGGGCTTTCCATAAAGCCATATCTAACAATGACTTTGTTTATCTCATTGCTGACCGGAATAATTTCAAGGCGGTCTTTTTCCACAACCCGTGGGGTTTCGGTGGTTTCAACCTTCATAATTATAATGTTTTCATGCAAAATATGATTATGCTTTAGATTATGGGTAAGTGCGACCGGCGCAATATCAACATCAGACGTTAAAAATACTGCCATACCACGAACACGGTGGACAGGGCGATATTCAAGCGCCTTTAAAAGGTCTTTTAAAGGAACCGAATCTTTGCGGCTTCTTTCCGATAATAAATGCGCCCCCTTAGTCCAGCTAATGATGATAATGACAATTGCACCACCAAGCGCAAGCGGCATCCATGCACCATGCGGTATTTTCAACAATTGCGCAGAAATAAAGACACAATCAACAAACAAGAATGGCACGAATAATATAATTGCCTGCCACAAACGCCAATTCCAAAGATGGGCAATGACCGGTATCGCAAGTAATGTACTTATCAACATTGTGCCAGTAATTGCCATACCATAGGCATAGGTTAAGGCTGATGAGTTTTTAAAAATAAAGACCAACATCAAAACCCCAATTAATAGCAAGCTATTTATTTGGCCAACATATATCTGCCCTGCCTGGGTTTCCGAAGTTCTGGTAATTTGCATACGCGGCAATAACCCCAATTGCACCGCCTGTTGGGTCACCGAAAATGCGCCAGTAATAACAGCCTGTGAAGCAATAATGGCGGCAAGCGTTGCCAAAATCATAATTGGCCAAAAGGCAAAATGTGGAACCATCATCCAAAACGGATCTTTTGCCGCCTCTGGGTGGGCAATTACATATGCCCCCTGTCCAAAGTAATTTATAGCAAGGCATGGGAACGCAACCACAAACCATGCGGCACGAATTGGGTTTTTCCCAAAATGCCCCATATCAGCATATAAGGCTTCGGCACCTGTAACCGCAAGAAATACTGCACCAAGAACCACAAGTGAATTCATGCCATCGTGCATTATAAACATAACAGCGGAAAGTGGGTTAATTGCCGCCAAAATGCGCAAAGACTTGTCATCAAAAATATGAAGCAAGCCAAGCCATGCCAAGGCAACAAACCAAATCAATGTTATTGGCCCAAACCATTGTGCCACCGCATGCGTTCCTTTTGATTGGAACAAGAATAATATTATCAAAATTACGGTCGCAAATGCCGGAATGAATGGGGTGAGGCTTTCGCCAATTGATGGCGCTAATTTCAACCCCTCGATTGCACCCAAAACCGAAACCGCGGGTGTAATGATACCGTCACCATAAAAGAATGCCGCACCCAGAATACCCGCAAAAAACGCCCAGCCCGAGGCTTTACCAAGAAATTTTTGGGCAATTGTCATTAATGCAAGTGTTCCGCCTTCGCCATTATTATCGGCCCGCATTAGAAATATAACGTATTTCACTGAAACAATTAGAATAAGCGCCCAAACAATCAAAGAAGTTACGCCGATTACCGATGTTTCAAGCGGCATTCCCTGACGAACATGCGCAAGCGATTCGCGCATTGCATAAAAGGGGCTGGTTCCAATATCGCCAAATACCACCCCAACAGATCCCAAAGCCAATGATAAGAAACTTTGCCTTTTGGATAAATTACTATCTTCCATAAAACCCTCTGCAAACAAATAGCAAGAGGCCTGTTAATCAGTCATTTTGTGACGGATTAATAAGTTTCATCAAGACCATGAATATAATTACCGCCAAAGTTCCAGCAATTATCAAAACCCGTATGAAAAACATTTCCAAGCACTCTTTCTAATGCTTTGATTGTAATTCTTGGCGGATATAAAAGGCGTATATTTTCTTATTAGCGCGTATATTTTCTGTATAGATTAGATGATTTCTTTGATTACATTATCATCATCAAACAAAACCACTTTTGGCTTGTGGGTTGGCGCATCATTGATATCAATACTGCAATAAGAAATGACGATTAATTTATCATCGGTTTGCACTAAACGCGCCGCCGCACCATTTACACCAATGGTTTTTGAACCCCGTTCTGCCTCGATAACATAAGTGGTGAAACGTGCGCCATTGTTAATATCAAGCACATCCACTTTTTCATTGGCAAAAAGCCCTGCGGCATCCATAAAATCGCGGTCAATTGAAATTGAACCCTCATAATTCAAATCCGCCCGTGTTGTCGTGACGCGGTGAAGTTTGGTTCGTAACATTTCAATTTGCATTTGATTGCTCCAAAAGAAAAAGGCGGTGCATAAAGACCGCCTTTTAAATTCATGATATCAATTTTGCAAATTAATAATATTAGTGCATTTCGTTTGAGGTTTTTGCTGCTTTGCCTTCCGCCTTAATCACATCCACTGGATAGATTGAGGTTAGGCGTTTGGTTTCATCCGATGAAACGAAACCGCGATACATGCCAACATCATTAATTGCGAATGCGGCATTGCCATCTTTGTCCATTGCGATAAGGCCGCCATCGCCACCCAATGCACCAATGCTCATGATTGTGTCATATGCCGCAGAGTGAATATCTTGGTGATTCCATCTCATACGATCAACGATTTGGCGCCCTGCACTTTCGCGGATGAAATATTCACCGGTTCCTGTACATGATACTGCCGCATAGCCATTTACCGCAATTGTACCCGCGCCAATGATTGGTGTGTCGCCAATACGACCGAATACTTTACCGGTTAGGCCACCGGTCGAAGTTGCCGCCGCAAGATTGCCATTTTGGTCAAGCGCAACCGCACCAACAGTACCAAATTTATGGGTTTGATCGATTTCACTGAATTTTTTGGCACGCCATAATTGCAACTGCTGCCAACGCTCATCTGTATAATAATAGCTTGGATCAACTTGTTCTAAGCCATTTTCAATTGAGAATCGATCTGCACCGTCGCGCGCAAGCATCAGACGGCCTGATTTCTCCATAACTTTGCGGGCAAGAGAAATTGGGTTTTTGGTGCGGGTAACACCGGCAACAGCGCCCGCTTTTAATGAAGCACCATCCATAATTGCTGCATCAAGCTCATTAGTGCCTTGTGCAGTGAATACCGCACCTTTGCCGGCATTGAATAATGGATTGTCTTCCATAACTCTTACTGCGGCTTCTACGGCATCCAATGAAGATCCGCCTTTTTCCAATACTGCCTGCCCTGCTGCTAATGATGCATCAAGACCTGCACGGTATAGTTTTTCTTTTTCTGGTGACATATCACCCGGCTCAAGCACACCTGCACCGCCGTGAATCGCTAATGACCATTTTGCTTTTGTAACCAATTTGCCGTTCTCCACATTGTAATTTCTTATAAACGCAGGATTATCCACCTGCTTTGTGGCTAAATTGATGGTTGAATATGATGCAACCGCAGTTGCCTTCACATCTTGTAACTTTAGCGCAGCTTTTGGGTTTGTAGTATTGATTGGAATATTGTCAAACAACCACGCATAGCCGCCAGTGTTGGAATATACTTTACCGATACCATCGCCATCAACCAAAAGCACAGTCTGTTCATCGATGCCAAGACCATAGATTTTTTGTTTATACATTGATTGCGCTTTGTGAACAAAGCTTACAAGACGGCCCAAACGGTCACGCTCTTTAAAGTGACTATCGGTGAAAATGCCTTTCATAATATCAGTTTTAATGAAATCAGTTTCGATAGAACTCCTTTTATCCAATGGATTTTTTAGGGCTTCTTCTGAAACCACTGAAACACTATCGGCGCATGAATATAGAAATTCACCCTGAACTGCCAAACCGGCCGACGTGCCACCAAACGGCTTATTTGCCTTTATATGTGCATTCAAAGCATCGGCAAGCGGTGTGCCTTTCCAATAATTGATATAACGACTTTGGTCGCCGCCCGCCAAGAAAATTGCGTCCGCATTTTTGATTTTTTCCAAGATAAATGGATCATATGCCGCTTTACGGTCATAAAACGCGATGGTTCTTACAGATGAGAAACCACCAATATCGTTATAAAATTCGTTTTGTGCGGCTTGAAGTTCTTTATCATCAAAACTTTCATCAGGCGCACGCAAATAAACAAGATGCCCATTGCCTGATTTTTTAGCAAAAATGCGAAATGCCTCATATGGCCAATCGCCACCACCACTTAATAAAAGTGAGAATTCTGGCTTATTCACAGTCGGTTTAGTTTCATCACCGATTACAAAAGTTTTGTAATCGACCCCCTTGGCATTCGCCGTTCCCGCACAAATTATGGGCAGCAACAGGCTGAGTATAAATGTTATTATTCGTTTCATTGGACACCTTTTGTTAAAAATGTGACAAAAAAGTTTCACACGTGTATAAAAATGTATAAAATGTAATTCTGTTTACAAAATATGGTTGATTGTTATAACATCTAAGGCATAACTCAAAAAAACCAAGCTGAAAAGCTTTTTTATTGTCAGTCTAATCAGGGGTTGAAAAATGATGAAATTTAAGAAGTCTGCATTAATTTTGGGCGTAAGCCTCTCGGCACTCATTGCATTGCCTGCTTTTGCACAAGAACAAACTAGCAGTGAAGGAACGGTTACGGTCCTTGGCTCCCGCATTAAGCGCATCAATAAAGAAGGCCCAGCGCCGGTAACCGTCGTTGATTCAACTCAAATCAAAGCCGGTGGTTACAGCTCGGTTCCAGATATTTTAAAAGCCTCTACCCAAAACGGTGGTGAAACATACGGACAGCAAAACGGAACCGTTGCAGTTACAACACCTGGCGCAACCACTGTTGATTTACGCGGTCTTGGACCAAACCATACACTCGTAATGGTTAATGGTCGCCGCATCGCTGACTTCCCATTACCTTACGGCGGGATTTCTAACTTTACAGATATTTCAGCAATTCCAACTTCCATGATTGATAAAATGGAAATCTTGTCTGGCTCTGCATCGGCTATTTACGGCTCTGACGCGATTTCTGGCGTTGTAAACTTTAATCTTAAGAAAAAAGCTGACGGGACAACACTTTCATATAAACACGGTATTACTGAACATGGCGGTGGCGCATCTGACCGTCTTTCAGTTTCAACAGGTTTTGAAAAAGATAAATTTAGCCTTGTTTTTGGTGCTGAATATTTCAAACAGGATCCAATTTTTGGATACCAACGCAATATTCAGGATTCAAACCTTGATTCACCATATGCAAAAACGAAACGTCCAGAAGTTGTATATGGCGAATATGACTATGATTACGACGCATACGGCAGCGTTGGCCCAAATGATTGCTCTGCAGTTTCTGGTCAGTTTTATGGAACAGTATCATATCAAACTAACTATTGGGATGAACCATATTGCGGCTCTTATAATGTTCTTCCACAAAGAACTATGACTAGTGATAAATCAAGCTTGAACACTTTCACAAGCATGAATTACGAACTTTCTGACACGGCATCTATCTTTGCCGACATCATGATTGGTCAATCGAACACTAAATTGTTACGCCGCATTCCATCTTGGCAATACCAAGATATCGATGGCAACGAAGCATATTATTACAACGCTGCAACCGATGTTTATGGCTCATTTGTTCGCATTTTCACACCAGAAGAGGCTGGTGGCATCAACAATATGATGACACGCGCGAAATCAAAAACTATTTCAGCAACACTCGGGTTTAAAAACTCTTTTGGTGATGGTTGGAACTATGAAGTTACTGGCAATTACTCAAAAGCTAATGCCGAAATGCGTATTCCTCTAATAGTTGCCTCAAAAGCAAATGCGTTCTTCCTTGGCTCATCTTATGGCACTGACTTTGATGTTCCAATCGCAAACTTCCTTAAACCTTTAACTCCTGCACAATATGCATCAATTTCTGAAACGTTTGTTTCAAAAGCTGATAGCTCAAATGGTGGCGTGTCATTCGTTTTGAACAAAGATTCATTGTTCACACTTCCTGCAGGTGATGTTGGCTTTGCATTAATCGCGGAGTTGGACAAACAATCTTATGATATTAACCCATCAGCTAACTCAACTAACTTTGGTTATTATTATGGTTATGCGGCAACTGATGGTGGTGGTAGCAGAACACACGGTGCAATTGGTGTGGAATTGAAAGCACCAATTCTAGATAAACTAGATGCAAACTTTGCCGCGCGTTACGATAAATACAAATTTAGCGGTGGTGATATGGGTGAGGTAACATATAATGCCGGCCTTGAGTATCGCCCTGTAAATTCATTATTGCTTCGCGCCGCATATGGAACTGGTTTCCGTGCACCTGATTTGCATTACATCTTTGCAAAACCTGACCTTTACCACCCAACTGATTATGACGTTTACCAGTGCCGTGTGGATAACGGTGGAGATTGCTATGCAAACGAAGATTATTCAAAATCTTTCTTAGAAATTCGCCAAGGAACATCTAAACTTGACCCAGAAACTTCAAACAGCTTTAACCTTGGTACAGTTTGGCAACCGAATAAATTATTCGATATCTCAATCGATTATTTCAATGTAACACTTAAAGACGAAGTTCAAGACATTCCAATTTCACAAATATTGCGTGATGAAGCAGCTTGTAAACTTGGCACCGACATTGATGGAAACACTGTAAACACATCTTCTGCGGCATGCGTTGATGCACTTTCACGTGTTGTCCGTTATACAACAGGCCCTCAAGCAGGAGATATTCAAACTGTTTATGTCTCTCCATATAACGTGTCTGAACAAAAAACTTCAGGTATTGACGTTGAAGCACATTTCAACATCGTTTCTAATTTTGCAAAATACAGAATTAGCCTAGGCCACACTGAAGTATTTGATCATACTATTGTTAAATATGCCGGTGATGCAAAACTTGATATGCTTGCCGCTGACAGCAGTTATTATATACCTGCGCAAAAATCTAACGCATCAATTTCTATGTCTAAAGGCCCTCTAACCGCAACTTTGTCAGGAACCAGACTTGGCAAATTCCAAAACTGGAACGAAGATGATTATGTGAAACCAAGCTATTTGTATAATGCCAATATTCAGTATGACATTAATGACAAGGCGAACCTTTCATTCACAGTTAGAAACCTTCTAGACACCAAACCAGGTAAAGACCCAACCTATAGATCATATCCTTATTATGACACATCTTGGTTTGATGCGACTGGCAGAAGCTACTATTTAGAATTAACTTATAAATTCTAATTCATAAGTTATGACACTACTTACCGCACAGGAATTATTTCCTGTGCGGTTTTGTTTTGGGCGGTTTTGTTTTGGGCTGTTAATTTTGCCATAATTAAGTCAAAAATAATTATAATAACGCATTGTAAGTTGATAGCTTTTAGGGGATTGGGAATTGAAAAATACAATTATTTTAAGTGTCTTAGCATTCAGTTTTATTTCTGGGGGGGCAATCGCACAAACCATACCAGACGAAAAACACGAGGCTGTCGCATTAAAAAGCTATCCTACCCTTGCCAAGCGCACCAAGGCGGAGCTTTTGATTTATAAAAATGGCAAAGAATTACACGGCTTCAAGAAAGTTGATTGCGAATATCAAAGCATAGACGACGATTGTGTTACCACTTCATTTTTTGGGGCAATAAATCTTTTCAACCCCAAAACCTCTAAAATTGAGGCATATCCCGTAGTCTTCAATATGGGTTATGAATGGTACAATTATGAGATTTGGGCGCTAGATAAAGAAAAGGTCGAATTTGATGCAACGCCGTCTGCATCCCCTGATGGCAAAACCATTGCAACCGGTTTCGATACAATGGACGGCATGACGGGCGGCGGCGGCTTGACATTTTATGACATCAAGCATCTCGAAGATCCGACAATTTTTGAAATCCCATGCCAACCATTAAAATGGGCTGATAACGCAACATTAAAGGTAAAATGTTCCGTTCCGAACGAAGTTGGCTATTCATATTTTTATGCCACCGCAGCAAAAGATGCCGCCAAAAAATGGAAAATCGTTCCCGACAAAGCAGTAGGAAACATTCAAAAGGTATATTATCCATCCGAAGGGAATTAATTATTTCCCTTCATAAACCAATTTTCCGCCAACAAATGTCATTTTAACCTTGGTCTTGCTGATTTCATCTGCTTTGGTTTTGAATAAATCGCGATCAAGCACGATTATATCGGCATATTTTCCCTTTTCTAGTGAGCCTGTATATTTCTCACTATGCAGTGAATATGCGGCATTAATGGTAATTGCCTTTAATGCACTATCAAGGCTTAGGCCGGGGTCCTTGCCCAATCTTTCTGGGTATTTTGCGCGGTCTTCTGGCAACGCCATGCGGGTAACACCAATCTGAATTGCCAACCATTCATCAAGTGGGTCAACCGGCCAATCGGAACCATAAACAATTTTTGCCCCTGCATCATGCAAATAACCAGCAGGCTCAATTAAGGCAAAGCGCTTTGGCCCAAATACATCTTTTGACCCTTCCCATGTATCTGCCGCCGGTCTTTCCCATTGGAAAGATAATACCGGAAGCACCCCAAGCTTTTTAAAGCGTCCAAAATCTTCGGGTGCAACAAGTTCACAATGGGCAAGCGCAGTGCGAACCATTGGGTCGCCCTTGCCTTGTTTGCGGAAGTTTTCTTGCATTTTCTCGGTGGCATCAAGGGCAACACGAACCGCGCGATCACCATCAGTATGAATATGCGTATCAATCCCTGCATTGGTAAGTTTTAGCATTAATTCAGATAGTTTTTCGGTTTCAATATATGGTTTCACACCATAATTTGCCCCCTGCACCCATTTGCCGTCTTTTTCTTCAAAATATGGTTCAAGCATCGCACCGGTTAATGATGGCAAAGCATTTGTACCATCAAGGAATATTTTGGCAGAATGCACACTAAGGCTGGGTTGAACCTTGGCTTTCCCTTGATCAAACATTTTGCGTTCCCGCAAAACCTCATCAACCGCCTTGTCCATATTTGGCTCTTTATCCAAATCAACCAGAACCGCAAAATGCGGACGCAGTGTAAGTTCACCCGCTTTTTGAATGGTTTGATAGGCCGTCATGGTTTCAATATCGGTATAGGCATCAAAAATTGATGTTATCCCCTGCGCATTCATTGCCTTTATTGCGGTTTGTGCGGCAACCAAATTTTGCTTTTCAGTTGGTGGCGGCAAGATTTCAAAAACAATATCGCGTGCCGCTTCTTCAAGGCGCCCTGTTGGGTTTCCGTCTTTGTCACGAACAATCATTCCACCCGCACGTTCTTTTTGATTTTTTAAATCAATAAGTTCGACCGCTTTGCGGTTTAATTGCGCGGCATGTCCAAATGAATTTCGAATAAAAATCGGACGGGTGGTTTTTAATGCGTCAAAATCCTTATAGTTTGGGACAAAACCCGTTGGCTTCATTTCCTGTTCAAACCATGCGGCAACCACAAGCCAATCATTTGGCCCTGCATCTTTGTCTTCATCAAGGCATTTTTGAATGCGTGCATTCATCTCATCCATCGTTAAAGATAGATAATTTAATGAACAGCCAGACATGCGAAGCCCGCCAGATTGTGGGTGCATATGTGCATCAATAAGCCCCGGCATAATTGTATTGCCAGCGGCATTAATTTTTTTCGCCTTTGGCAAAAGTTTTAATGCCGCTTTATCATTGCCAACATATTTTATAATGCCATCAGAAACCACAATTGCGGTCGCCTTTGTTTGATCGGTGGCGGTAAAAACCTTGCCGTTATAAAGCACATAGTCTTGTGCCATAACTGGGGTTGAGAAAAACAGGGCGGCAGCAGTGATAAGAAGAAATTTTTTCATTTCAACAAGCTAGCATAAAATTTCGCTTTGCAAATCAAATTTGTTGTAACAATTCACAAATTTTGCTGATTGTATTTATATTGCGCCCCGTAGCAGATTTTAACCATGGGGTTTGCAATTTCGTTGCCGCCATACCTTCACCATAATGAATGAAAATTGCAGATTTGGTTTTTATTATTTCCTCATCCTTTTGGTTTTTAACCCCCAAAAGTGCATCATTAGGCATTTGATTTAAAAAATAACAAATTACTCGATTAGGCTTATGGTCTTTAAATGGATTTTCATCAATAATATCAACAAGTTCCAAACTGGTTTTTATATAGGTTTCGCAATATTTGCCGAAATATTCTTCTAATTTGGCTTCTAATAATTGCTTAACTTCGTCTGCTTCAAGATTGCTTTTAAACAATACATTGCCGCTGGCGATATAGGTTTTTGCTGATAAAAACCCCAATTCATCACAAATATTTTTTAATTCAGACATGGGTATTTGTCCGGTTCCACCGACATTAACCGCCCGCAAAAATGCCACATATTTTTTCATGATTAGATTTTCTATTCGTAGTCAGTAAAACAAAATATTTTTCTTGAAACCAAGATTAATAAGTTTATCAGGTGATGCAATAAAATTATACAAATGCAATATGAGGGCAAACAAATGTCAGACAAACCACAAGGTATTTCCACTTTAGCAGTTCATGCAGGTACCGCACCCGATCCAACCACCAATGCACGCATCACCCCAATCTATCAAACCGCAAGTTTTGTTTTTGATGATGTTGATCATGCCGCAAGCCTTTTTGGGCTTCAGGCATTTGGCAATATCTATTCACGCCTAACTAACCCAACCAACGCAGCATTAGAGGGTAAAATCGCGGCATTAGAAGGTGGCACAGCCGCCCTTGCGGTTGCATCCGGCCATGCCGCAGAGTTTTTGACATTTCACGCATTATTGCAACCAGGTGACGAATTCATTGCCGCCAAGCAATTATATGGTGGCTCTATTAATCAGTTTAACAATTCATACAAATCATTTGATTGGCATGTAAAATGGGCGGATATTAACAATATCCAATCATTTGAAGATGCAATCACCCCAAAAACCAAGGCAATATTTGTTGAATCTGTTGCCAACCCTGCGGGCGAAGTTGTTGATATTCCGGCAATTGCCGCAATCGCGAAAAAGCATAATATTCCGCTGATTGTTGATAACACAATGGCAACCCCATATCTTATTAAACCTTTTGAACATGGTGCAAATATCGTAATTCATTCGGCAACCAAATTCCTTGGTGGGCATGGTAACTCACTGGGTGGTTTAATTGTTGATGGTGGCAATTTTAACTGGGTTGGTGACGACCGATACCCACTTTTAAGTGCGGATAGACCTGAATATTCAGGTCTTAATATTGGCAACGCATTTGGCAATATTGCCTTCGCAATTGCGGTTAGGGCATTGGGATTACGTGATTTGGGCCCTGCTCTATCGCCATTTAATGCGTTTTTAATTTTAACCGGAATGGAAACCCTTGCGCTGCGCATGGAACGCCATGTTCATAACGCGACCTTGGTTGCAGAGTATTTAGAGCAGCATCCAAAAGTTGCCTATGTGAAATATTCCGGCCTTGAATCAAGCCCAAATCGTGCGTTGGCGGAAAAATTATCGCCAAATGGCGCGGGTGCGGTGTTTACCTTTGGCCTAAAAGGCGGATATGAAGCAGGTATTGAATTGGTTTCAAAATTAAAACTATTCTCGCACCTTGCAAATATTGGTGACACACGCTCGCTTGTTATTCACCCTGCATCAACCACCCATAAACAGCTGACCGATGAACAAAAATCAGCCGCAGGCGCAGGCCCAGAAGTAGTTCGCCTATCTATTGGTATCGAAGATGCCGATGATTTGATTGCCGATTTGGAACAGGCATTGGGTTAAGACACTTTGCCACTCCGCCCCGCCAAATGCGGGGTGGAGATTCTAATGCCAAATTAATTTCAATATTTGGCAAAATGCTTTATATGGCGGGCGATGCCAAAGATTTTTGATAAAGCAATAAAATATTTTACCGAAATGGAATCGACATCGCAAAAAGCGGTGTGGATTGCATTTGCACTTTTTAGTGTAGCGGGCGTTGTCCTTGCGGTTGGTATGTTTTTTATTGACTTTAACCAAGGTGATTTGGCGGATTTTTTACGTGGTCTGCGTGGTCAATGGTGGTCGGCAATTGCTGTAACCGCAATGTTCACACTTTTGGCATTTTTGGGTGCGCCACAATTTGTTTTAATCGCCGCTACAGTTGCCGTTTTTGGCACATCCGAAGGGGTTATAATGTCATGGGTTGCCACAATGGTTTCGGCAACTGTTGGCTATATCATCGGGCGTTTAGGTGGCGCCGACGCCGTTCGTAAACTAATTGGCACAAAAGGCGGACGACTTTTAAGTTTTATTGGAAATAATGGATTCCTAACCAGTTTTATGGTACGCCAAGTTCCAACCGGCCCATTCATTTTGGTAAATCTTGCTTTGGGTGCATCAAATGTTCGGGCATCATGGTTCATTGCCGGAACCGGATTGGGCATTTTGCCAAAAATCCTTTTGGTGGCATTTGGCGCACATGGAATCGGCAAAGTTTTACAAGGTGAAAACCTGTCTGCTATATTGTTTTTCATTGCCGCCGCCGCCATTTGGGCGCTGATTGTATTCGTAGTTCGCCCGTTTTTCCTTAAACGTCAAATTGCCGCAGAGCAAAAGCAGGAAAATTAGACATATTTTCCTCTCAAAAGCACTTTTTTAACTTGAAAAGGCAAAAAATTTCACTATTTTGTCGCTTCCGCAAAATTTTCGCGGAAGAGAAAGGAATTTTACAGTGAGCGAGCAAGTATTTATCTTCGACACAACAATGCGTGATGGTGAACAATCCCCAGGCGCATCAATGACACTTGAAGAAAAATTGGATCTTGCAAAACTCCTGGAAGATATGCGCGTTGATATTATCGAAGCAGGTTTTCCAATCGCTTCGCAAGGTGATTTCGAGGCAGTAAACGCCATTTCCAAAATCATCAAAGAAAGCACGATTTGCGGGCTTTCACGCGCAGGTCAAAAAGATATTGAACGCTGTGCTGAGGCAGTTAAACCTGCGGCGCGGTCACGGATTCATACATTCATTTCCACCTCCCCTTTGCATATGAAATATAAATTGCAAATGGAGCCGGAAAAAGTTTTGGAAAAAATCCATGATTCCGTCACTTTGGCACGTAATTTAGTTGCCGAGGTTGAATGGTCGGCCGAAGATGCCACCCGTACCGAGCGTGACTTTTTGCGCCGTGCGGTTGAAATTGCCATCAAGGCGGGCGCAACCACAATCAACATCCCTGATACTGTTGGCTATTCCTTCCCAGAGGAATATGGCGCGATTTTCAAGGATTTGATTGAAAACGTTCCGGGTGCGGACAAGGTTATCTTCTCGGCGCACTGCCATAATGACCTTGGCCTTGCGGTTGCCAATTCTTTGAGTGCGGTTTTAAACGGCGCACGCCAAATTGAATGCGCCATAAATGGCCTTGGTGAACGTGCGGGCAATGCGGCATTGGAAGAAATTGTCATGGCGCTTCGGGTGCGTCGCAATGCCTTGCCGTATGAAACCAAGATTGAAACCACACGCCTTACTACGGCATCAAAAATGGTTTCGCGTATTACTGGTTTCCCTGTGCAATACAATAAAGCAATTGTTGGCAAAAACGCCTTTGCCCATGAAAGCGGTATTCACCAAGACGGCATGTTAAAAAATGCCGAAACCTATGAAATCATGAATCCTGAAACCGTTGGGCAAGGTGCAACCAATCTTGTAATGGGCAAACATTCGGGTCGCCATGCGTTCAAGGACAAATTATCGGCACTTGGTTATGAACTTGCCGATAATGCATTCTTGGATGCCTTCCAACGCTTCAAAGATTTGGCAGATCGCAAAAAATTCGTTTATGACGATGATATTGTTGCCCTTGTGGACGATGCCGCCGCCTATATCGCCGATACCGTAAAGGTTAAACGCCTTCGTGTGGTTGCGGGAACCGATGGCCCACAAACTGCCGAGCTTGACTTGGAAATTAATGGCGAAAACAAATGGACAACCCAACGCGGCAATGGCCCTGTTGATGCTGTCTTTAATGCCATTCGCGCATTAATTCCACATGATGCGGTACTAGAGCTTTATCAAGTTCACGCGGTCACCGAAGGAACAGACGCACAAGCCGAAGTTTCGGTTAGGCTTTCTGATGGTGAATATGTCACTTCGGCGCGCGCATCGGATGCCGATACATTGGTGGCATCTGCCAAGGCATATGTTGGCGCATTAAACCGCCTAATTGCCAAAAAGGAACGCCATAGCGGCGGGCAGAAAGCAGCGGGTTAAAACTTTCCAAAAGTAACTTTAAAGGGGGCAATCAAATTGCCTCCTTTTTTGTATTTACGAACAAAATTATTGTAATTGCCAGATATTAACTTGCGGGCAATTGTAAAATTTGCAAATCTTAGGCATGACACAACCAACCATCCGCAACGCCACTTTGGGCGATATAGACGCAATAAAAGATTTAATCGAAAAATCGGTTCACGGGCTTCAGGCAGGTGAATATTCAAAATCCCAACGTGATGCCGCCTTGGGAACGGTTTTTGGGGTTGATACCAATCTTTTAAAAGATCAAACCTATTTCATTATTGAGGTAGGCGGTAAAATTGCCGGCTGCGGCGGCTGGAGTTATCGCAAGGCAATGTTTGGCGCCGATACACTTACCAGCGCCGAACCAGAAAAACTTGATCCCGCAAATGATGCCGCGCGCGTTCGGGCATTTTTTATTCACCCCGATTTTGCACGGCGCGGGCTTGGGGCAGTCATTCTTGAACATTGCGAAAATGCGGCGCGCAAAGCAGGTTTTAAAAAATGCGCACTTGGCGCAACCCTTACCGGTGTGCCGTTTTATGAAAAGCACGGCTATAAAGAGATTGAAAAACTCGAAACCCCACTTCCGAATGGTGAGACCTTAGGCATTGTAATGATGGATAAACCGCTTTAGCTTCCGATTAGGCTGGCCGCGATATTTATCATAAGCGCAAGGATGGTGGCATTGAATAAATATGCCAAAATACAATGAATAAGCCCCACACGGCGGGTTTTTGTATTGCCGAACGCAACATCCGCAGTCTGCCCCGATGTGCCAATTACAAACGAAAAATAGAGGAAGTCGAAATAATTTGGCTCTTTAGTGTCCGGGAATATTATTGCTGGCTTTGTTTCCCAATCCGTGTGCGAATAATATTCATGCGCATAGTGCAGAGTAAATGCCAAATGGATAAATGACCATGAATTTAAAAGTGTTACCACCGCCATACCAATATGGACAAATTTCAAAAATCCAATTGCTTTTGATGCAACACCCAATTCACCAATAATTGCCGCAATCGATGAAAATGCCGCCAAAGACGACACAAGTAATATTACCCATTCATTCTCATCATGTTGCTTGGCGCGGGTTTTTATTTTTGCATTCGGTGAGAAAATCAATTCCATACACAAAAGCATGTAAATAAGCGCGCCAACATTCCACGCAATAACCAAATCAGTAACATCGCGAAAATGAAAAAAGCTTTGTGTGGTGAAATAAGATACAACGCCAAAACCCGCCGCAATTAACATACGCGGATGGTTTAAAAAATTGGAAACATATGGGATTCGCTTTGCCATGATTGCCATATAAATTTATTATCGCAGATTGGATAATTAATCCATATCATACAGATATATTTGAACCATAAACCAACCCGCCCAATGCCAATGACGATGCGGTTGTGAAGGTGAATGGCTCTTTATCATTTCCAAAATATTCAACCGCATTTGCCACCGCCAAAAGTGCTATATTCGCACGTTCATTTGGGGGGAAATAATCATCAAAAAATGCGGCATTAATTTCGGCAGCTTCTTTAGCGATTAGCCTAAGGATTTCGTCCGATGCTTCGGCAGATAGTGTTTCGCCGCCCATAATTACGGGTGAAAACTTTAAAACCTCGCCAACCCACATTAAAAATTCCACCAATTCGGCAACGTTATTTTGTGTGGGTTCTTTGGCAACTTCACGCCCCGCAATCAATCCCAAAAATGCCGCTAAATAGCCTGCATCTTCGCCGATTTCGCCCGCTTTGGCATATTTGATAAAGAGATTAATCAAATTGCCGGCGGCTTCGTTATGTTTGGGGGTAAGTTGGATTGGCATGGAAATAAATGTAAAAAAGACCCCGCAAAAAATGCGGGGTGACAATTTTTAATTAATTATCCAAGAAAGAACGAAGTCTTCTTGAACGGCTTGGATGTTTTAGTTTGCGTAGTGCTTTCGCCTCGATTTGGCGAATACGTTCGCGGGTAACGCTAAACTGTTGACCAACCTCTTCGAGGGTGTGGTCGGTGTTCATGCCAATACCAAAACGCATCCTAAGCACACGTTCCTCACGCGGGGTAAGGGACGCAAGAACCATTGTAACGTTTTCACGAAGGTTTGACTGAATGGCGGCATCAATTGGGATAACCGCATTCTTATCTTCGATGAAATCACCAAGATGTGAATCTTCTTCGTCACCCACAGGGGTTTCAAGTGAGATAGGCTCTTTTGCGATTTTCATAACCTTGCGCACTTTTTCAAGCGGCAGTGATAATTTGGTTGCCAATTCTTCAGGTGTTGGTTCACGACCGATTTCATGCAACATTTGGCGCGAAGTACGAACCAATTTGTTGATGGTTTCAATCATGTGAACCGGAATACGAATGGTCCGCGCCTGGTCGGCGATTGAACGGGTAATTGCCTGTCTAATCCACCATGTTGCATAGGTTGAGAATTTGTAACCACGGCGATATTCAAATTTATCAACCGCCTTCATAAGGCCGATATTGCCTTCTTGAATCAAATCAAGGAATTGCAGACCACGGTTGGTATATTTTTTCGCGATTGAAATAACCAAGCGAAGGTTCGCCTCGACCATTTCTTTTTTCGCAATACGCGCTTCACGTTCGCCTTTTTGTACGGTTTGCACAATGCGGCGGAATTCATCGATTGGCACACCTGATTCAGATGCCAATGCAAAGATTTCATGGCGAATATCATCGGCTTTTTCACGGAATTCACCCGCAAAACGGGTCCATGATTTTGACTTTGATGAAATTTTATCAAGCCAATCAAAGTCCATTTCATGACCTTGGTGCTCTTTGATAAAATCAGGGCGCGCCACACCGCAAGTTTCCGCAAGACGCATAAGGCGCGCTTCGGATTGGATTAGGCGTTTGTTGATTGTATAAAGCTGCTCAATCAATGCCTCGATACGGGCATTGTTAAGTTTCAATGACTTTAGTTCATCAATGATTTTGTTTTGCAATGTTTCCATTGCCGCCGCATCATCAGTTGAAAATTTTCTGCCGCCAATACGGGCATCAACCGAACGATCCTTAAGATTACGGAATTCGTCAAAGTGGCTTGCGATTTCGTCAAGCACTTTCATAATGCCTTCACGAAGCTCGGTCTCCATGGCAGACATGGAAATAACCGCACCCTCGTCTTCTTCGGCTTCTTCGCGGGCCTTTTGGCGACGACGCTCTAGTTCAACTTCGTCAATATCTTCGCCACCACGAGCGATTGGAAGATCTTCTTCCTCATCCTCGTCGTCCTCTTCTTCATCGACTTGGCCAGTTGAGTTTTCGGCACCATATGTTGCCTCAAGGTCAATAATTTCGCGCAAAAGAACGCGACCAGACTGAAGCTCATCGCGCCATACCATAATCGCTTCGAATGTAAGCGGGCTTTCGCAAAGACCACGTATCATTGCGTCACGGCCGGCCTCAATACGTTTTGCAATTGCAATCTCACCCTCACGGGAAAGAAGCTCAACCGCACCCATTTCACGCAGATACATACGAACCGGATCATCGGTTCTGTCTTGGCCTTCTTTGGTGTTACCGGTTTGGGTGGCAACAACCGAAGTTGAAGATTGTACAGTTACCGCAGTTGATTCGGATTCTGTATCTTCTTCATTTTCAGTGATATTAATTCCCAAATCAGACAATTGCGCCATAATTTCATCCAATTGTTCGGACGAAAATTCATCTTGCGGAAAATATTTATTAATTTCGTCAAGCGTGACGAAGCCGCGTTTTTTCGCGTCTTTAATAAATTTTTTCACAGCGGCGACATTGGTATCCAATGTAGAATTTTCTGAATTCTCTTTATCTTCGATTTGTTCAACTTCGTTTTTTTCGGTCATAGACCAGATGCCTCCAAAGCCAGCAATTTCATTTAATTATGCTTTACATTGCATAAGTTAATATTATTTTCACAAAAAATCCGACCTAATTACCGTCTTTTGATAACTTTTGACGTTCGTTAATTAGATTTGAAAATTTGTGATACCCCTCTTCTTCGCCCTCTTCGATAAATCTTTCCAATTCAGAACGTTTTGTTTCGGTAAAAATCGCTTTGAATTCTTCTTCACGAAGCAAGGCATTGTGCCAATTTGTTTTAATGGTTTCAAAATCCATACCCTTTTTCACATAAGGGTTGATTGGAATTTTTTTAATGCCCTCCAGTAACAAAATGGCTGGTTTGTTGTTCAAAGATTGCAGATGGTGATGTACCGTCTGAAAATCAAGTGTTTCACCGTGATTATTAATGTCTAAAATAGCATTTCTCAATGAGTCAAGTGCAGAATCACCAAAATCCAATTCCGCGAGCGTTTCAAGACCATATTCAAGCAATTGCGGGCATAAAATTACAGCCACCAAAAGGTCGGTTAGGCTTCGTTTTCGTTTTACCATTGCGGTGCGTGAATTTATATTTTGCGGATTTTGTTTCACGCTTTGCTTAAGCTCTTGTGACGCTTCATAAGAGGAATTTTTTTTATTGCGCGTGAATGAAGTATTGCGATTATTAGTAAAGTTTTGTTTTGCAGTATTTTCCTGATCCCGCCCCAAAGACTTATCTAATAGGCGTTTTAGCTCAAGATTGACTTCATTTTTAAGGTCTTCATCACTAATTTCGTTTGCCCGTGTACGCAATGATTTACGTAATGATGCGCGCGCCTCCGCACTATCTATGCCTATGCTTGCCGCCTCGGAATTAAATAAAAATTGGGTAAGGCTTTGTGCATTCGACAAAACTTCAAGCAATTTCGTTTTGCCTTCATTCTTAATTATGTCGTCTGGATCTTGCCCATTTGGCAAAATTGCAAAGCGGAATGATTTAAAAGAATTTATCAGTGGCAAAGCACGATTTAGCGAACGCACCGCCGCATTCTGCCCAGCAGAATCACCATCAAAGCAAAGTATCGGCATACTAAACATACGCCACGCAAGTGTCATCTGCTCTTCGGTTAGTGCGGTTCCAAGTGGCGCAACCGCAGGAATACCTGCTTTTTCAAGCGCAATAACATCCATATAACCTTCGGAAATAACCAATGGATGACTTTTGATTAAAGAGCGCGCGTTTTTATAGCGATATAGATTATTGCCTTTTGAAAAGACAACACTCTCTGGGCCATTTAGGTATTTGGGCATGCCATCGGGGTCAAGCGTGCGCGCACCAAATGAAATCGCCCGCCCCTTATTATCCTCAATGGCAAACATGACGCGGTTACGAAAATAATCATAGGTTTGCCCATCATCACCTTTGCGCACCAAACCCGCATCAATAAGGTGTTCAAGCGCAAAACCAAGACCAGTAAGTTTGTCACGTATAAAAGTGCGATTATTGGGTGAATATCCCAATGAAAAGTTTGCCCAATCGCGCTGGTTAAGGCCGCGTTTCTGCAAATATTCGCGCGCAGATTTTCCACTAGGGTTTTGCAATTCGGCGGCGTAAATTTCGCGCGCTTTATCAAGTGCGGCATAAACCCTTTCGGTCTTATCAATTACTTCTTTCGGAATTACCGCAGATTTTGGAATTTCCATGCCCGCAAGATGCGCCAATTCTTCAACTGCCTCATAAAATTCCATATTTTCGGTATTGATAAGAAAATCAAAGGCATTGCCAGTCGCCCCACAACCAAAGCAGTGGTAAATCCCACGATCTTCAAGCGAGTGGAAAGATGGGGTTTTTTCGCCATGAAACGGGCAACAGGCCCACATATCGCCACGCGCAGGATTTGACTTTTTCTTGTCCCAAGTAACTTTGCGCCCTACCACCGAGGTAATAGAGGTTCTGTTCAGCACTTGGTCAAGAAAAGCGCGCTCAAAACGGTTGGCAACATTACGGGACATTAAATACCCATATATTAACTTTTGGAAGAATCCAATTGTTTCTGCCATATAGATTTAATTTGGTTTTCTTGCCCTTCTTTTTCGCCATTAATTCCAAACCAATTAACAATGATTGCAAGCAGTGAAACCAAAAGCCCAAACCAGAAATTATAAAGCGCCACACCGGCGGCAATTGACCATATCAAAACCAAAATCATTACAAAGATAATGCTTGTTATCGCCCTATCTGGTTTTTGCATCATTTTAGGTCTTCTGGATGGTTTTATATTGGCAAATTCAATCAAAATTACCGATAAATTGGCAAAGATTGTGAAGAATAAAATTATCACAAATTTCATTATGCCAAGTTTAAGCAATATTGGCGAAAGAATTGCAAATTCAAAAAATGCGGGAATAAAGGCAACCAACCCTTTGAATAAATAGATTCTTGCCATGCTAATGGGCGATGATTTTAATAAGTCACGCGCCTCCTCAACCGATGCCACCATCCATGCCAAGGTTGAGGTCATGGTTGCGGTTGCAAAGACAGTAAGCGGCGCAAAAACATACTGTACCACGCCCGTGTCAATGTCATTTTTCCCAGACAATGTCATGAATATCGGGACAAAGGCCGCAAGCGGTATAATCATTTGCACAATCGTTATTGGATCGCGCATGATTGATAATAATTCCTTGCGAAGGATAATAAAATCCGCATTTTTTGAAAAAGCGATTTTATTACTTTTGCGCTTTACATCTGGTGATAATTCGGTTTGCCCCGCAATATTTGCGACATCTTTGGCAAAGGCATTGCCCATCGAATTCATAATGCCCATAAAAACCAATATGCCTGCCACCATAACCAAAAGCGCATTTACCCAATTGCCCAAAAGCGCATGACCAAACCAAACCAACATGTTATCGGTCATTGAATAATTGCCATGATAGGCAAACAAATCCGTCATTTTTCCAGAGGAATGACTAATGCGCGAAGTTTGCAGATATATTGTACCCGCCGCAATGCCGCCAAAGCCAAGGATTTGTGAAATCTTGCGACCATTTGAAAGACCGAATTTTAATAATAAAGCCCGCGCCAACATAAAGCCAACGCCACCTTCAAACAATGACAAGCCAATGGCAACAGGGATAAAAGTGAATAATTCATGGCGAACACTTATTGCCGCATTGCCAAGAAACATTGCGCCAAACATCAAAAACATCATCAATGTACGAAACGTGCTTACCAATATCCGCCCAATGGCAATATCTTTTGGTTTTAATGGTGATGATAATAATAAATCCAAATCACCACGATCGGAAAAATACATAAAGGCCGTCATCAGGCTCATGAATAATAGGCCAGAAAACAAGCCTAATAGTTTTTTTCCTGCGGTAAGATAAAAGCCGTAGCCAAGTTCATACCCGCCTGTATAAAGCATTTTTACGGATTGCCCGGCCCCAAATATTGCAAGCATGATAATGCCAATAAAAAACAATCTGCCGATAATTGCCTTTGCGCCGCTATTATTTTGGCGCATTCTAAATTCACGCTTTAATTGGTTTATGGCAAGCCAAAACGCCGATCCGGGCTTTAATTTCGGTGTTTTGAAAACCACATCGCTCATGCTTTTTGCCTATCAATCAGCGTAAGGAAGATATCTTCAAGCGATTTTCCAGCCATTTCATTTTCTTCACGCAATTCATCAAGTGTGCCTTGCGATAACAATAATCCATTGTGAATAATGCCAATTTTACGCGCAAGTTTCTCGGCAATTTCAAGAACATGCGTTGTAAGAATTATGGTTGCACCCTCTTTGGTTTTTTCATTCAACAATTCTTTTAAATCGCGGGCAATGGCGGCATCTAACCCTGAAAAAGGTTCATCCATCAAGAGCAACTTTGGCTCATGCAGCAAAGCCCCGCAAATTGCTGTTTTTTGCTTCATGCCACGTGAAAAACCTTCACATCTTTTGTCTTTAACGTCCCATAATTCAAACCGTTTTAGCAAATCTTCGGCAAGTGATGCCGCACGATTACCGTCGAGTTTCCATAGACCTGCCACAAATTCCAAATATTCAATCGGCGATAATTTATCGTATAATAGTGGCTCATCAGGAAGCCACGCCATGATTTCTTTGGCTTGGATTGGGTTTTCAAGAACATTAATGCCGAAAACCTCAATCGCACCGCTATCAGGCGCCAAAAGCCCTGAAATCATTCGCATTGTTGTGGTTTTTCCTGCACCATTTGAACCCAAAAAAGCATAAAATTCACCTGCCTCAAGAGATAGGTTCAGCGAATTTACCGCCTTTTTGTCGCCAAAACTTTTGGAAAGGCTTTCCACATTTAATGCGTTTACGCTCATTTTTTAAATGCCCAGAATTTTAATGCCAACATTGACAATATCGACGTCAAACCAATCACCAAAATTGCCCCAATTTTATTATCAATGTGAAATATTGGGAAAATAATAGTCGAAATTGTAAAATTAATCCCTAATGAAACCAATTGGGTGGTGAAATATTTGGGAAATGCCTGCACATGATTGGCATCCGAGCGGAAGGTAAAGCTGCGCTGTAAAAGATAAACTGGTACAATCAACAAGGCGTGGCATGTAACCGTAATTATCGGTTTATATAGATTAGGAAACGCATTTAAGCCCCATTGCACCATGAAATAATTGACAACGGCGCCACCGCCACCAACCACCAAAAAACGGGCAAGTTCGAAAAGATGCGGTAAATGCTTTTTCAAGTCCTTTACCTCAATCATATATTTGCCAACATATATTCGGCGGCTGAAACCTTGTATTCCCCGGCTTGTTCAATGAAAATACGGCTTACAACTCCATCTTTTGCCAATAATGCGAAACGCTGACAACGTGTTCCCATACCAAATTTTGTGCCATCTAATTCAAGACCCAATGCCTTGGTAAAGTCGCAATTACCATCAGCAAGCATGATAATATCATCGCTTATGTCTTGGCTTTTTGCCCACGCTTGCATCACAAACGCATCATTAACGGACATACAGATGATTTTATCAACGCCTTTTGCATTTAATGCAGCGGCATTTTTTTGATAGGAAGGAAGATGTTTGGCGCTACATGTTGGGGTAAATGCACCAGGAAGCCCAAATATTACAACTGTTTTCCCTGAAAATAATTCATTAAAATCAACATGTTTCGGACCATTATCAGAAGCAATTATAAATGATTGTTGCGGTAGTTTATCGCCATTATCAATTGGCATATTATTCTCTCTTTAAATTTGTGATATAGTCTTAAGAACTAAAGGCACAATAAATACATTTTACGGACTTGCAAGATTACAAATCTTGTGGATTAATTCCCGAGTGTAAAGATTGGTTTTAATATGGGATATTTAAGCGGAAAAATCATTACTGCTACCCCACAGATGGATGACCCACGTTTCCGTCATGGAATTATCCTTATTTGCGAACATGATGACGAACACGCTTTTGGCATAGTTTTAAACAAGCAGATTAAAAACCTTTCTTTGGGTGAAATTGGCGAACAATTAGGAATTAGCGCCAGCGAAAAAATAAAAAACCCACCAATTTATGACGGCGGCCCATGCCAACCAGAGCGCGGCTTTGTTTTACATTCCAATGATTGGATTGATGCCTCTAGCTGTGATGTAAATCTCAACCTATCACTAACGGTTTCAAAAGATATTATCGAAGCAATTATGAATGATGTTGGCCCATCAAAAAGCCTGATTGCAATGGGATATTCTGGCTGGGGCGCGGGGCAATTGGAAGATGAAGTTTCCAATAATATCTGGTTGGTTGGCGATGCCGATGAAGAACTTATTTTTTCAAAAAGTAGCGCAGAATCAAAATGGCAACATTCAATGCTTTTAATGAATATTGATCCCAAAAGGCTTTCAACAATCTGTGGGAATGCCTGATGACACAATCAGTATGCATTGTGCTGTTGCGCAATGAATTACGTCTAACCGACCACCCTGCACTTCTTCATGCTGCCAAACACTCGGCGGTGATACCCGTTTTTGTTCTTGATGATAAAGTTAAATTGGGTGGTGCATCATTGTGGTGGCTGCATCATTCGTTGAATTCGCTTGGCAATGACTTTGCAAAGCATGGTGTAAAGCTAATATTACGGCGTGGCGATACGCAAAAAATCATTGAAGAAATACAAAATAAAACCAATGCCAAGGCAATATATTGCACTCGAAGCTATACAAAACATGATGTAAGACTTGAAAAAAGTCTGCATGAAAAATATCAAAATACGGAAATTGAATTTAGGCGTTTTGGCGGTAATCTTTTAATTGAGCCTGAAAAGATCACCAACAAACAAGGCACTGCATTTCAGGTTTTCACCCCATTTTTCAAGGCATTGCAACAATCAAATCATATAAGAACACCATTTGCCAAACCCGATAAAATCATCCCATTTGCCGGAGGAATACAATCGGATAATCTTGACGATTGGGGATTATTGCCAACCAAACCCAATTGGGCAGAGGGTTTTGCAGAGTGGGAAATTGGTGAAGTTACGGCGTTTCAAAAATTAGAAAAGTTTTTGAACAGCAAAATAAATATTTATTCCGAGGGTCGTGATTTTCCGGCATTGGCGGCCACATCCCTACTATCACCACATTTGCGATTTGGTGAAATAAGCCCTGCGCAAATTTGGGATATTGTAAATTTAAAATGCCATGGGGCGCCAATTGGTAATTATCAAAAATTCCTATCTGAACTAGCATGGCGTGAGTTTTCTTACCATTTGTTAATTGCTTATCCTGATATGGCAACAAAGCCTATTAAACAGCAATTTTCGGCGATTGAATGGGATAATGATGAAAATTTGCTTATTGCGTGGCAAAGCGGGCAAACCGGCTTTCCAATTATTGATGCCGGAATGCGCGAATTATGGCAAACTGGATACATGCACAACCGTGTACGTATGATTGTGGCAAGTTTTTTGGTCAAAGATTTATTGATTGATTGGCAATATGGCGAACAATGGTTTTGGGATTGCTTGCTTGATGCCGATTACGCCAATAATCCGGCGTCATGGCAATGGGTTGCGGGATGTGGCATGGACGCCGCCCCTTATTTCAGGATTTTTAACCCAACAACACAATCACAAAAATTTGATGCAGATGGGAAATATATTAAACGCTGGTTGCCGGAATTAGTAAAATTGCCAAATAAATATATACATGAGCCGTCAACTGCGCCCAAAGAAATCTTATCAAATGCGGGAATTATTATGGGAAAAACCTATCCCCTTCCGATAGTAAATCATAAAACGGCACGTGAGAAAACGCTTTTTGCATATGGCAAAATAAAAGGGGCGGAATAACCGCCCCCAATAAAATCTATTCATAAAAGACTAATTAGTCTTTTTTGCCAAAGATGCCGCCGATAACATTTTTTGCACCATCAACAATATCATTGATTGGGTTGCCATCGCCATCTTTATCAAGCTTGTTCATTGCATCGCCAAGTGGGCTTGCTTTGATTTTATCAAGAACGCCACCAAATGCACCACTTGCCATTTCGCCAAGTTCGCCGGCTTTTTCTTGTAAAGTACCGCCAAGATTTTTTGCAATTTCCTGAACTTTTTCAACAGGAACGCCAAGTTTCGCAGCAACTTCTTCAGCATTATCAACAAGACCGGAGCCAGTTTCTTGCGCCTTTGCCAATAAGTCATGGGCAACATTTTGTGCCTGTTCAGCGCCAACACCAACTTTATCGGAAATGTTTTTAACCAAATCGTTGCCGCCTACTTTATTCAATAATTCTTTTGGATCAAATGACATCTAAAACTCCTTTAATTGCCAGTCTTTATATATAGTTTTTATTGGCACTATTTGCAATAATCCAAAGCTTCTAATAACAAAACTTTCACAATTAAATAATCACTTTTTTATTTCATTTGGTTTTATTTAAGTTATTCTTTGAAGGCGTTGTTTTTTCAGGTGTTTTTGGTGGTCCAAACATACGAATTGGAACTGGATTTCCACTGGCATCGGTTGGCAATGTATCAACAGAATTTTGCGACATATCATCCGGTAATGCATCCGAACTAAACATTCCGGTTGCGGCCTTTATGCTTTGCAATGCAATCTGTGAAGGATAGCCATCGGCAACCATATTATGCGATTTTTGGAAGTTTTGCAGTGCCACTCTTGTCTTGGCACCTGGTGCACCATCAATCACGCCAACATCATAACCAAGATTGGTCAATAATAATTGCAATTCCTTTGCCTGCGTACGGGTTACAAGCGGGTCTGCATTGGCAAAACTTGAAGATAGTTTGGCTTTGCCAGAAATCTGATCGGCAAGAAGACCAACCGAAAGCGCATATGAATCAGAATTATTATAATGCTTTATGGCTTTATAATTCACGCCAACCAAAAATTTTGGCCCGTGTGCGCCCGCCGGAACAAGAAGATATGCCTGCCAATTTGCGGGAACTTCGGTGGTTTTCATAACCCCATTACCGCATGATGGATTGGTGCTGCCTGTGCATTGCCAGCCATCAGATACCCAAACATCGGTCACACCATTTTGGCGCCAATATTCAATTGAATGAAATGTTCCATCAGCAAGTGAATAGTCAAAACCGTCTTTTAAATTGACTTCTTTGCCCCATGGTTCGCCTGCTTTCCAGCCAACAGAGGCAAGATAATTTATAGTTGACGCAAGGGCATCATTATCGTCCCCCCAAATATTACGTTTGCCGTCGTTATCACCATCAATGGCCCATTTAAGATATGATGAAGGCATGAATTGCGTATGCCCCATTGCACCAGCCCATGAGCCAATTAACATTTCCCGTGTTGCATCATTATTCTTTAAAATATCGGCAACCGCCAACAATTCATTTTCGCCCAAATCTTTACGGCGCCCATCATAGGCAAGCGTGGCAAGGGCACGCACAACATCGGTTGAACCTTTATTGGCGCCATACGAAGTTTCCATGCCCCAAATGGCAACTGCAACCTCAAGCGGGACCCCGTATTTAGACGCAAGCTCGCTTAAAATTGGGGTCTTTGCCAGATAATTAGCGCGACCATCATTAATACGTGCTTGCGAAACTGCGGATGCCACATAATCACCGATTGGTTTTAAAACTTCCGGCTGGTTATTGTTTAATTTATTTACGGTACTGCTTGGGGTAAGCCCTGTAAGCATCTCCTCAATAATTTTTGGATCTTTACGGTCGATATTCACAGCGCGTGACACAAAATCAAGCCGCCATTTATCAAAAGTATCATCCCCAGAGGTCGCAAAGGCCGGTGGTGCATAAGGTGGCGGCGTATCTTGGGCGCAGGCAGCAAATGTAATCCCTGCCGCAATAACCATTGAAGAAACCGCAAACATAAGTTTTTTATTCATCATCTTTTCCATTATGCATTAATCTCTATATTTTAACAATAATGTGGCAAAATATGAGCAGAGATTATAATGATTTGTAACAATACAAATAGTTTAAGTGATTAATTTTCAATCACGACCGCCATAAGCTCGATGCCATGATTATCACCTTCAAGAGCAGGATTGATAACTATTTGCTTTATAACTTTCCGCTCGCCAATAAAGCTAAAGCGCGAAAATTTATTGCCTTTTGGATTGGTTACTTCAAAACTTTGGGCACTATTTTTATCATCAATAAAGGTGAATTTAACAAAGCCAGCCGGCGCAGTGCCAATTGGTTGATAATTTAAAATTATTGCGCGTGCCGGCTTTTGCGACAGCTCGGCAACCAATGATGGCGGTAAATTAAATATAACGCCCGCGCTACCATCACTCTTTGCTTTTGCAATGAAACGTGGTCCAGCCTGTGGTGATGCCGTCCCCGGCGCTAATGAAACGGCAAAGTTCTTTTTATCATATTCAATGATGTTATTTAGATTATTGCCATCAAGATATAGACCGACTTTTGAATGCGTATAATTTTGGCCAGTAGCAGGCTTTTTTAAATAAAGCGGTGACAAGGCATAAGAAATTAATGCCAATGCCAATAATAAAACTAATGGAAAAAAGACTCTTGCACGCATAAATTCTAAATGCCCGCCAAATCACTTGAATGCAAGAAAAATTATCTTCTATTTCCGCGATGCGCGCCAATCAAGCCAAATTTTGAATATTGCAGGACCTTCAACCAAATAGCGACGCCAAAGTCTTTTTGGCTCTGAAAGCAGTCTAAACAGCCATTCAAGACGAAGTCTTTGCAGCAATTCAGGCGCTCTCTTTGTACGACCGCCAATAAAGTCCAAAGAAGCACCAACACAAAGCGCAACCCCCTTCATCCCTTTATATTTTAGGGCTGCATTGGCAACCATCATTTGTTGCGGGTTACCAACACATAAGAAATGAAACCGCGCCGGATTTTCAAATAAAAACTTTGCACATTTTTCAATTTCATCGGGCTTATCTTTTAAACCCATTGGTGGCTCATAAAAATTCACATTTTTGAGGCCGTATTTTTGCTTTACAATTTCAACAAGCTCGGAATCGCCACCGACAATATTGACCACTTCATCTGGCTCTAAAACATTTTCAAAAATATTCTCAACCAAGGAAGAACCCGGACACGCGGGAAGTGTAATTCCAGAGAATTTTGCCAATAATTCCAAAATACGACTATCGGAAACACACAACCACGCTTCATTAATAAGCTTTTGCCATAAGGGGTTGGCATGGGTTTTCACCACAACATCAACATTAGGATTTACGAAATACCCGAAGTTTTCTTGGTTTTTAATATGCTCAAGAATTCGGTTTAATAAAACGCTATCATCAATTGGGGCAAAATTAATCCCCATAAATTCAACGACGCGGTTTTCACCACGGCGGTCAAGCAATAACGTATCTTCGGGGTATTCGGTTTCAATTGTGCTATTATTCATAGGCGGATAATAGCGCAAATTGGTTTAAATTGGATTTATATCACTGCACCTTAAAACGGTGCGCTTCGGTTAATGCCCTTATTTCTTTGAAAAATGGCACAGGCTCTTCAACAATTTCACTTACAATAGTCTCAGCCAGAATTGGTGCGGTTGAAAACCCACGTGACCCAAGCGCACCAAGCGCATAAATCCCGCCGTCAATTTGCCCTGCAATCGGCAGTTTATCTTTGGATACAACCCGAACCGATGCCCGCCCTTTTAAGTCGTTAAAACCGATTTTTTCGGCAAGCTCCGGCGCAAATTCAGACAAAACACGATGATTGCGTTGATGATGCGTATTTGTAATTTCTGGACCATCGCCAAGTTCAATGGCATCAAAAGTTGCCCCAAAAATTGTGTTACCCTCGTGTTCAAGGCAATAACCTTTACCGGCTTTGGGGATTGTAATTTCATAATTATGCGGTGAAATACTTACGACACCAGCCTTGCCACCGACTGGGAATTCAATGCTATCAAATTCATTGACACCAGTGCCATTAGCAATAATCACATAATCATAATTTTGATATTTTTCATCAGAAGAAGATAATGTGTATTTATCATTGTCAAATTCAATATGATTGATTTTTTTATTAATTATTACAGCATCTTGGAACAGTTCTTTAAGGATTTTTTGCGGCATAATTTTACCACCCGCGCGGTGAATAAAATAATCATCACCAAAACCCAAAACATCGTCTGGCAAAGGTGGTAAACCTTTAAACATTTCAAGTTTTTGAAAATCACGCTCTGCCTTTGGGTATTCATTTATTTCAAGCGGAACAAAAGCTTCTTCCGGCATATTCTGATAAAAGAAATGGGCATAAATAAATGAGTTTGTAAAAAAACATGCTTGTGTTGTTGGCTGCCGATCTATGCGTGGCATTATAAGGCCGGCATAATTGCCGCTTGCCTTCGCAATATGTTCGGGGTCATCATCGAAAACATCCGCATTGATACCGCGTTTTTTAAAGGCATTATATAAACAAGCCCCTGCAATACCGCCGCCGATAATCGCAACTTTTTGGATTGACTTTTCGGGCTCTTCTTCACCTTCTAACCATGCCTCTAGGCGTTCACGTTTATTGGCAAAACCTTCACGTTTCGCGTGTTTAAACCCTGCGGCATCAAGATTATCGCGGATAATCCTTGCAACGCTATAAGTTCCAATTTTTACATCAGGTTTAGAAAGGCGTCTTATTTCATTAAAAAGATGCATTGACCACATTTTAGGATTTCTTGCCGGTGCAAAACCGTCAAGGAACCAAGCATCGGCCTTGAAATTCATTTCTTTGATTGTGTCATCAATATCGCCAACCACCAATGTAAGCGCGACATTATATTCATCAAACCAAATACGCTGCACACCCTTCATAGCTTTTGGGAATTTAGCAGTTAGTTTCCTAGAAAGTTCGTCAATTTCTGGCCAATTGGAATGCGCAGCACGGGCAATTTCCAGCGGCATAATATGCTTTTCAAAGCTAATAAAATGGAGGACACCGCGCTTATTAGGCGTTTCAATCCATTTTTTAAGGGTAACTAGAAAATTTAAACCAGTTCCAAAGCCGGTTTCGGCAATTACAAACCCGTTCTTTTGTGTGAATGCTTCGGGGATATTGCACGGCTTAAGAAAAACAGCCTCGGTTTCCAAAAAACCATCGGCTTTTGAATAAAATGGATCATCATATTCCAAAGACACTGGTATATTGTTTTCATCAAAAACAATCTTGGTCTCTTCAGAACGCCGCCCATCGCCCATTTTATCCTCCATCACAGCAATATGATAGAATGTATTATTAAATGAAAAAGGCCGCCCTGTTAAGGAGCGGCCTTGTAAAACTAATCTGCTAAAAATTAGTGTTTAGCAGCAGCGTCAACCGCATTAGCAGCAGCATCAGTTGCAACGTCAGCAGCGTTAGTAGCAGCAGCAGCAGCAGCGTCAGTAGCGTTAGCAGCAGCGTCAGCAGCAACGTCAGTTGCGTTAGCAGCAGCGTCTACAGCATTGTCAGCAGCGTTAGCAGCTTCAGCAGCAGGTTCAGCAGGTTTGCCACAAGCAGCAACACCAAGAAGAGCTACAACAGCGGTAGCAGCGAAAAGCTTTTTGAGCTCGATCATTGAAAACATCCTCAATTAAGTTTCTCTGCGAGCCCCATAAGAAACGCACGCATTAATGCCGATTTAGCTGAAATTTCATTTCGTGCAAGCCCTATAACCATATTTTTCTGTGTTCGTATTTATGCGTTTTTGCATAGATAAGACGGAAAATACGTTGTTTTAAGGCATAGCTGATTATGAATTTGGACAAAATGCAGCGATGCCAGATAAAAAAATTGTAATTTTTATATTTATTTTCAATAGGTTACACATAAGAGCATTAAACCATGCATTGGCATAGGATATATACAAACCTAAGAATGGGCAAAGAATAGAGTTTGCAAAAATGCCACATATTAAATGAAAATTTTGCAGTAATTCGCCTAATAATTAAGCGTAATCAGAATTTATATCTAAAAAAGCGCCAATATTACAGAATCGACAAATCAAATAAAAAAGCCGCATCCATAATAAATAGATGCGGCCTTACGAATAATATTAAAACTAGAATCAATCGTTTGGTAGATTGCCTATCGCTTCTTCAAGAACAGCAAAAGAAGGTTGGATAGAAGATGGCACAGAACCACGCCCAATTTCTGCTGAAACCTGTGCCGCATTGCCATGCAGGTGGGCAACCAATACATCCATAATAATCACATAAAACTGATGTTCTTCATCAACGATTTGTCCAAGTCTTGCCGCCATTGGGGCAATCAAACCATACGCCAAGAACACGCCCAAAAACGTACCTACCAACGCGTGACCAATCATTGTACCAAGAATTGCTGGTGGCTCGGTAATTGCGCCCATTGTTTTAACAATACCCAAAACCGCCGCAACGATACCAAGTGCAGGAAGACCATCCGCCATGTTTTGCAAAGCATGTGACGGAAGATGTGCCTCATGATGATGTTTTTCTAATTGTTTTTCCATATTGGCTTCGACCTGATGCGGATCATCAAGGTTCATGGTCATCATACGTAAGGTATCACAGATAAAATGAACCGAATGGTGGTCTTTAAGGATTTTTGGGTAACGGGAAAAAATTGCGCTTTCTGAAGGTTTTTCGATATGCGCCTCTAATGCCACAACCCCTTTTGACTTCATTAATTTGGTAAGTGAGAATAATAGCAATAATAAATCAGTATAATCTTGCTTTTTCCACTTTGGACCAGCAGCAATTTTAGCAAAGCCACCACCAACACCTTTTAATGTATCAAGCGAGTTACCAATAACCATCGCACCAATTGCGCCACCAAGGATAACGATCAATTCTGTCGGAGCAGCCTCGATAACAGCCTCAAGGTGTCCACCACCCAAAAGGTAGCCACCAAAAATCATTACAAAAACTATTACAATACCAATAGCAAGAAACATGAAGTCATCCCTGACGATAATTTTGTACTCTTTTAAAGTATAAGAATTAACGTTAAGTGGATTTTGGGTTTACAAAATGTTGATAAATTGCGTTTTGGCGTGCTTTTACTGCAAATTATTTAGATTTGAGTACAAATTATTTTTTCCAAAAACTGTAAACACTTTTTGATTTGATCAGTTTCAACATATTCATCTGGCTGGTGCGCCTGCAAAATAGAGCCTGGTCCACAGATAATGGTTGGCATATTTTGCGCCTGAAATAGACCTGCTTCGGCGGCATAAGAAACGGCAATAATATCATTATCACCATTTACAGCACGGCAAAGATTTTCGGCAGATGAATCAGAAACAATGCTTAAAGCCGGCGTTCTTGAACGAACTTTTAAAACCGCCCCACCGTCTGGTGCGCGCGCTTTTATGCTTTTATCAACATCATCAACCGCGTCTTTTATAATATTTATCAATTCATCAAGGTTGAAATCAGGTTCATAGCGAATATCAAACGCAAATTTGCATTGGCGCGCCAATATATTTACGGCGGTTCCACCTTCAATAGTTCCAATTGTCATGGTAGTGCCAGATGGGGTAAATAAACTATCAGCTTTGCGATATTTTTCACCCAATTGACGGATAAGCGATAATAATGGAATTGCCTCCATAATCGCGGAGACGCCTTTATCTGTTCGGCTTGAATGCGCCTCATGTCCCGTAATTTCAATAATGAAACTTGCGATGCCTTTATGCCCCGACACGACCTTCATATCGGTTGGTTCGCCAACAATCACGGCATTAATTGGCGGAAAGTTTTGCGCGATATATTCAACCATGCGCGGCGCACCAAGGCAGCCCACTTCTTCATCATATGAAAGCGCATAATAAATTGGCCGCGACAGCTTAAGGCTTTGGATGAATGGTACATAGGCAAGAAAACATGCCGAAAACGCCTTCATGTCACATGTGCCACGCCCGAATAATTTGCCGTCTTTTTCGATTAATTCAAATGGATTGCTATGCCAATCTTGTCCATCAACAGGGACAACATCACTATGCCCAGAAAAGACAATGCCGCCTTCAACCTCTGGGCCAAAGACGGCGATTAAATTGCATTTATTGTCGTCATCCGAATTGATACGAATGGTCTTTGCGCCATATGTTTTAAGGTAGGTATCAACCCAATATATGAAGTTTAAATTTGAATTACGTGAAACCGTATCAAAACCAATTAGCTTTTCTAAAATGCCTATTGTATCTTCGTACAAATCCACGCAAATCCCCTTTAAATCATATCATTAATGTTGTTGGCTCTCTTCGCTTGCTGCACCCACGGCATTGAAATCACCGCCCGCATCACCGCCAACATCATTGGCACCAATAACTTTTTCAAGCTTCATCTTAAAAATCAAAAGTGAGTTTGCAGGTATTTGACAAGGCAAGTCAACCCCGCAACCAGTCGGAAGGCTTGCCGGTCCATAACCAAGATTTGGCGAAACCCAAAGAACAAACTCATCGCCTTCGTGCATTAATAATAATGCCTCAACCCAACCTGGTATAAGGTTTGCCACCGGAAACTCTGCTGCAACACCGCGATTATATGATGAATCAAACACACTGCCATCAAGCAATTTGCCCTCGTAATTCACACGAACGATTGAATCATATTTTGGCATTGGCGCATTTTTATTACCGCTCGCAAGCACCTGATATTGCAAACCGCTTTTGGTGGTAATGACACCGGGTTTAACCTTGTTTTCGGCAAGAAACTTATCGGCGGTTTCAAGATTTGCCTGTGCCGTTGCCGCAATTGAACCCTCAGGTGGTTTTGCGGCTTCTTGTGGTTTTGGGGAACAAGCGCCAGCCAAAAGACCAAGCATAATGACGGGAAGCAAACTTCTTTTAATGGCAAACATGTGCAATCCTGTATCTTTAAATTATGAATTTGCGCGCGGCGGATAACCTGCTTCGGTCAAAGCCTCGATAATTTCTTGCGTGTGTTGGGCATCACGGCTTTCAACCATAATATCGAATTCCGCACCCTTTGCCGGCACATCAAGGGCAAGGCGATTATGCGCAACCTCGATTATGTTACCACCACTAGAGCCGATAATATTAGAAACCACACCCAAAAGCCCAGGGCGATCATCACCAATCACGCGCATCCGCACAATACGTTTTTCACGCACCAAAGAGCGGGTCAAAACCGATGCCAAAAGGCGTGGGTCAATGTTACCACCCGACAAAATCAAGCCAACTTTTTTGCCTTTGAACTTTTCAGGATATGACAAAAGTGCGGCAAGGCCCGCAGCGCCCGCCCCTTCGGCAATAGTTTTCTCAACGTTGCAGAAAAGATTGACCGCTTGTTCAAGTTCGGATTCGCCAACCTCAACCACTTCACGAACAAATTCGCGGCAGATTTCTTTGGTGATTTCGCCGACTTCTTTAACAGCGATACCTTCGGCAATTGTCTGCCCTTCGCATTTAACGTCTTTTAATTGGCGCAATGCAGCATTCATTGACGGATACATTGCAGGTTCGACCCCAATGATTTCAATTTCAGGCTTTAGATGCTTTGCAGCAATAGCGATACCGGAAATCAAGCCGCCACCACCAACCGGAATGACCAAGGTTTCAAGCTCTGGCACGGTTTCAAGCATTTCAAAACCCAATGTTCCCTGCCCTGCAATGATTAACTCATCATCATAAGGGTGAACAAAGACCAACCCTTCTTCATCACAGGTTTTATGGGCAAAATTTGATGCCTCCACCAAATTACGACCATGAATTATAACGCGTGCGCCATGTCTTCTTGTATGCTCAATTTTGGTGAATGGTGTCCCCTCTGGCATAACAATTGTTGCAGGAATACCAAGCAGCGCCGCATGATATGCAACCCCTTGGGCATGGTTTCCCGCACTCATGGCGATAACACCGCGATGCTTTTCATCATCATTTAGTGACAATAATTTATTCAATGCACCGCGTTCTTTGAAGGCCGCAGTGAATTGAAAATTTTCAAACTTAATCCAAACCTCGGCCCCCGTAATCTCAGACAAAGTTTTTGAATATTCCATTGGTGAATATTTAACTTTGCCTTGGATGTTTTCGCGGGCTTTTTGAATGTCTTTTACAGTTACTGTCATGATTATATGTTTGGATTACTTTTGAGAAAAACGCTAACTACCGCCTAAACGTCGCCAAAGCAACCGTGGAAGTCATAATATTTCGCCTATTTTATTCCAAAAATTTCCTTAAAGAATAGGGTTTCTGCTTCTCTTTGGGCGTCACGGTTATTCTTTTTGGAAAAACCATGCCCTTCATCTAGTGCCAACATATACCAAACCTTGCCGCCATTGGCACGGATTTTTGTTACCATTTGTTCGGCCTCTGAACGCGGCACACGTGGATCATTCGCACCTTGGATAACGAACATAGGCTTGGTGATTTTTTGTGCATTGTTCAAAGGCGCAATTTTTTCTTGGAATTCGCGCATTTTGGGATCCCGCTCATCACCATATTCAACACGGCGCAAATCAACCCGATAGCCTTGGGTATTTTTCAAGAATGTCACAAAGTTTGAAATGCCAACGATGTCCACACCACCCGCAAGTTTATCATTAAAATTGGTCATTGAAGCAAGCACCATATAACCACCATAAGAGCCGCCATATACCGCAATTTTATCCTTATCGACATTTGGCAAAGTGCCAAGATAATCAATCAATGCGCCAATGTCTTTTACGCTATCTTCACGCTTAAAGCCATTATCAAGGCTTACATATTCTTTGCCATAGCCGTTTGAGCCGCGAACATTTGGCACAACCACAACCGCCCCAAGCTCATTGACCCAATATTGATAGGCCGATGAAAATGATGGTGTTGACTGGCTTTCTGGGCCGCCGTGAATTGAAATAATCACCGGATGCTTACCTGGTGTGGTTGGTTCATAAATGAATGCAGGGATTTGTCGCTGCTTGCCATTAACTTTATCAAATGTTGGATAATTGATAAGTTTTGGCTCTACAAAAGTTTTTGGGTTTAATCCGCCAATTTCACTCTCTGTCCAGCGGGTGATTTTATTATCCGCCAATGAATATACAAATGCGTCTGATGATGTCGTTGCCGAGCTTAGAGAAAAACCAATTTGTTCATCACCGTTCCATTTGAAATCGCCAGAAACGCCATTCGGTATCGCAAGTTCTTTAGGTGCTGTGCCTTTGGTATCGGTTAAATATGCCTTTGAAAACCCACCCTCATTCACAACATATAATAATTTATTTCCGCTTTCGGATGCCGCCATTCCCGCAACATCCCAATTTTGAACTGGTGTGATACGTGTGCGCTTTTCAGTCTTTAAATCAAGCGCAACTCCATATGCGAATTGGGAGTTTTCATCGGTTGTAAGATAGATTGTGTTTCCATCATTACTAAAGAAACCGCCATCATATGAAACTTCAAGCTTTGGGGTAATTGGCGTATAGGCGCCGCTTTCAATATCCAAAATTCCGCGTTCCGATTTTTGAACCGAAATATATTTTCCCATCAAAAGTTTTTTACCATCTGGTGAAAAATCATAAACCCCATAACCGCCATCGGCCTTATAAACCATTTTTGCAGATGCCGGATTATCAATATCCATAACCATTATCTCTCGGGTTGGGCTGCCGGAGCGAGAAACCGAATAGGCAATTTTTTTGCCGTCTTTTGAGAATATCAAATTCTCATTTCTTGTGCCCGCTTCGGTTAATTGTTTGGTTTTTCCGGTTTCAAGATCATATAAGAAATATTGAAAGAATTCATCACCACCTGTATCTTTTGAGAAAACGAATTGTTTTGAATGTGGGCGGGTTTCGACTGATAAAATACGCTCGTCATAAAATGTAATTTGGTTACGCGCGCCCAATGGGGTTTTTACCAAATGCACTTGATTCGTCTGTGCAAAACGTGTGGTTATCAAAACACCACCATCAGGCGTGAAACCTGCAAGCCCTGCCCCACGCACGTTTTGATATTGAATCAATTTTTCTTTTATATCCGCCGGAGTTTCAGGCACATTTTGGGTTATTAAATTGCCCTTTTTAACCTCTTTAACTGCCTCTTGTGCAAATGTAGTGTGGAAAATGCAACAATTTAAGGCGATTACTGCACCAGCACAAAATAAAGCAAATTTTTTATTAGACATATCAAACCATCCGTGTTTAAATCTCAATAAGGTAACAATCTGTCACAAAATTATTATTGTCAAATCTGGTGTAAAAGTTTTGTGCAACAATTTTTCAAATTGCTCGGTAAAAAATGGAAAATCATAATTACAGACGGTCAAAACGTAAAATGTTTCGCCTTTTGGCAAAGTTTCTTGCCATTGGGGTTGGTACTGGCTGGTTGATTCTTACTTCATTTTTTGTGCTTGATGTTGGTGGGTTGCGCACCCTCGCCCATATGAACCATATTGAATATATTGTTTATCCATTGCTCTATTTATTTTTTGCCATCACATTTGGCGCGGTTTCGATGGGTATTGGCGTTATGACCATGCATAAGAATGATGACGATGACGATGACTTTCCGGGTGGCGGCAAGAAAATCCCTGCAATTAATTTTGGCGAACTTGCAAAAGTTAAGGTTAGCGCACAATAATATTTTGATTTTTCATTGAATCACCACAAATAAACACCATAAAATCTTTTATAAAGGTGGGGGTTTGTATGGGTATCTTTGGCACTAAGAATAAAAGAGCTTTGGTCAAGAAAGCTGTTACAAAGGATAAAGAGCCTGTAAAAACTGCCGAAGAAAATACTTTGGAAGTTACCGAAGTCGCCGCAACCATTGTAACCAATAAAACAAGCGCACCAAAAATTGAAAGCCTTCCCCCGCAAATGAATCTGCCACCTGTGAAACCATTAATTACCGTTGAAAAATTGCCGCATTTCGGCGATTTGCAAATGCCAAAATATGAAACCGAACAATCAGCGGGCATGGATTTGCGTGCGGCACTGGGTGAAAAAGAGCACATTGATATTCTTCCTGGGCGTCGCGCATTAATTCCAACTGGTTTAAAAATTGCGTTGCCTCCGGGTTATGAGGCACAAATCCGCCCTCGTTCCGGTCTTGCGTTAAAAAATGGTATTACCTGCCTCAATAGCCCCGGCACGATTGATGCCGATTACCGTGGTGAAGTTGGCATTATCCTTATCAATCATGGTTGGGAGGCATTCCGCATCCAAAGGGGTGATCGTATTGCGCAAATGGTAATTGCACCCGTTACCCAAGCAGCATGGCTAGAAGTAGACGCACTTGATGCCACCGAACGCGGCGAAGGTGGTTTCGGTTCAACTGGTGTATCTGGTTAATCAGCCACGAACCTTGGTGATATTTCCAATATTTACCGCCTCTTCCATTGGGTCGGTGCGCCTGTATGCCAAAGCCTCGGCGACATGAATTCTTTTTACGCCATCAACACCATCCAAATCGGCAATTGTACGCGCCACCTTTAAAGTGCGGTGATAGGCACGCGCCGAAAGCCGCATTGTATCGGCGGCACGTGTAAGCAATTCACGACCCGCCACATCAGGAGTGGCAAACTTATCAAGCAAATCACCAGATATAACGGTGTTTAAAGCGTGGCTAAGCCCCAAATCCTTATATCTTTGTGTCTGAATATCACGTGCAGATTTCACACGTGCCGCAACTTCTTTTGAACCTTCTGCTGGTGGGGGTAATGACAAATCAGAAACCGTTACCGCCGGCAAATCAATCTGAATATCTATACGATCAAGTAATGGGCCAGAAATGCGCGATTGATATTGCGCCATGCATTTTGGTGCCTTGCCACAGGTACGACCACCCGCAGCGCCACAGCGACACGGGTTCATCGCGGCCACAAGCTGAAAACGGGCAGGATAAGTTACATGGCGATTGGCGCGCGCAACCACAACCTCACCAGTTTCAAGGGGCTGACGCAATGCATCAAGTGCCTGCACACCAAATTCAGGTAATTCATCAAGGAATAAAACCCCATTGTGGGCAAGTGAAATTTCACCGGGCTTTGCACGATTGCCCCCGCCAGTAAGTGCCGCCATCGACGCCGAATGGTGTGGTGCGCGGAATGGGCGATGGCGGTTTAATGAACCTTTTGCCAATACCCCCGCAACTGAATGTATCATTGAAACATCAAGTAATTCCCAGGCGTCAAGCGGTGGCAAAATTGATGGCAATCTTGCCGCAAGCATGGATTTTCCCGCCCCGGGCGGACCACACATTAAAAGATTATGCCCGCCGGCTGCCGCAACCTCTAACGCGCGCTTTGCCTGTTCTTGCCCGCGCACATCACGTAAATCTGGTAAACCAACATCATCAAGTAATTCGCCGGCCTTTGCGGGTGCAATCACCTCTAGGCCCCGAATATGGTTTATAAATCCCATAAGGCTTTTGATGCCAATTACCTTGCCACCAGACCACGCAGCCTCGGGCGCAGAATCGTGTGGGCAAATAAAAGTAAGCTCTTCTTCCAATGCCGCAATTGCCGCGGGTAATGCGCCTGCAACCATAAGCCATGAACCATCAAGCCCCAATTCACCCATACACGAAAGCCCATCAAGCGCATCGGATGGTAAAACCCCCATTTCGGTCAAAATGCCAAGGGCAATTGGTGCATCATAATGCGAACCCTCTTTAGGTAAATCGGCGGGTGATAAATTAACAACCACCCGTTTATTCGGTAAAGCCAAACCAATAGAGGCAAAAGCAGAACGAACACGTTCACGGCTTTCGCCAACCGCCTTATCGGCAAGGCCAACAATCGCAAAATATGGATTTGATCCGCAATCGGTTATCTGCACCTGAACATCAACATGGCGCGCCTTTGCGCCATCAAATGCATAAGTTACAATTTTTGCGACCATTATCACGCCCCCAAAAGCAAATCACGACCAAATCATTTCGCAACCGAAACATCCACAACCAAACGATTGCACGGGCCATAAAGAGAACTTTAGCAGAACATTTATAGAACGCAAGTGGTTTTTTGAACTATTTATTATCAACCAATTTTTCAATACGCCTATCGGGAATCACCCACAATAACGCCACCAAATGATAAATAACCAATGATACAGCAGGCACAAAGAAGGATAAACCAACCGCAACTAAATAAGATGTGGTCGATAAAATCTCTTTATAACCCGCTTTATCATATGCCTTGGCAATGGCGCTATCTTTACCGCTAAGGAAGATAAGGGTTTTTGCCAAAATGCCATATGCAATTGACGCCATTAAAAGGACAAAGCCATAAATCGCGGTTGGCAACATTTCAAAATGGTTTTCCCCCATAAAACCTGCGGAGAATGGCAAAAGTGAAAGCCAAAATAACAAATGTAAATTGGCCCACATTGCTGCCCCATTGATGCGTTTTGCCGCCGCAAGTAAATGGTGGTGGTTATTCCAATAAATCCCAACATAAATAAAGCTTAAGATATAGGTGAAAAACACCGGTGCAAGAGGTTTTAACGCCGCCCAATCATGGCCATGCGGAACCTTAATTTCCAAGACCATAATGGTTATGATAATTGCGATTACGCCGTCGGAAAATGCCTCAAGACGCGATTTGGAAATATAGAATTTTTCACCTTCACTCATTTATTATTATGCTTTCTTTTCACGGTTTGATTGGCCAAGTCTTTGCCTTGAAGTATTACAAGGAACTGCAACATGTGTGCATAAATCAAGGATTTTGCCAATGGCTTTTGATGTCTTTTCTACCCAAACTTCAACATAGGTATGGCTATAACCACTTGGGGTAAAGCGAATATAATAACCATCAGGATGAAGCGACCAACGTGTTTGTGGTGTCTCGATACTTCCTGCGCCCCATGGTGCATCACCCGTTAAAACGGCAACGCGTTCAATAGATGCATAAGAACCGCCTGAACTTAGAAGCGATCTAATCTGCCCCTCTGCACGTAATGCCTGCTGCAATGCTGGGGGTGCTTGAAGAATGGTTTTATTCAAAACCGATGGCGGAATAACGTCAAGCGCACTACGGTTTAGTGTTAGCAATTGCTGTTTCGTCATTAATCGTGCGGCAACGGCCTGTAACTCTGGGCTTAGGGTTTCAAATTTTGCACGCGATAAAATTGCCCAAATCAGTGATTGAATATCATGCTGTTCAATATCTGGGTTTAGAAATGAATTTTGACGAATTTGGGTAATAAGCGCCGCCGCAGAACCCAAAGTTGGCGCATAAAGATAGGCATCACCACCGCCTGGGCCATGCGTTCCGGCATGGAAACAGTATGATTGAGCGTGAAAATCAAAATATCCCGCAGTCAAAACAAATGCACCAACACTATTTCTTTGAAGAACTTTAAGTGATTTTTTAGGCACTGGCGGGACAAAATTATCCATTGATGGCACGCCATATTTTGCATCTTTTAAGGAGGTTGTAATCAGGTCGCGATTCCCCGCGAGACTTGTAAGGCTAAGGCCGTTTGCAACTTTTGGAAGATTGTCACCAATAATCCCACCCAATCCACCAAGACCGGGAACTTGTGCCAATGCCGGTGATGACAATGCCGCCATACCAGCGCCCAAAAGCAAACCGCGTCTTGAAATATCCTGTTTCATTTAATGTCCCCAATTATTAAATCATGCCCCATAGGACTATGCATATAATTTTATTTGTCAAATATTTTATAACACACCAAGATAAACGCCCCCAAATATCTCTATTTAGGGGCGCTAATTATTTTGAGCTTGAAAATGTTAATATGTCCAATATTCAAATTGACGAGTTCCCGGCACTTCGCGCCAATCACCCCAGCCATTTTCACAAACGACATAGCTTACGACCGCGCGGCCACCGCGATACCAATCGCGGGCTTGAACACGCATGCAGTCATCGCCGTAACCGCCATAAGGTGAATAGCCATCATTATAGCTGAATGCCCAGTTCCCACCGGATAGGAAGAAGGAATACCAACCACCCCAATTACTCCAAAGAGATGGGTATGCGTACCAAGTGCTTCCACGGCGCCACCCTCTGCGGGCGTCATAGCCATCAAAGCCCCAACGGCGGGCATATGTATTTGGATCACCCCATGAATAATTCCAACGGGTCCAATTACCATATGGCCCCCAATAACGGCTTCCGCTACGGTCAGAATATTCAAAACGGCGTTTGTCATTATCGTGGCGGTAATAGTCATTTCTGTCATTATCACGACGATGGTCATTGCCATATTGCGGTGTGCGATATCCATTATTATTGCGATAATTATTGTTATATTGCGGTTGTGGCGCTGGTTGTGGACGTGGGGCATTATTATAACCACCGCGATTGTCATTGCCACGATAATTATTATCGCCACGATTATCGCGCCATGCATTACCATCGTTATTATCACGTGGTTGCGGCCTGTTATTCTGGCTGAAACGCTCATTACGATTATCTGGGCGATTATCTGGGCGTGGTGAATAGCTTTGTTGCGGCTGTGGATTCTCACGAGCAACAGGTGCAGTCATGGTCGGCGGCGGGGTTTGTCTCTGCTGCGGAACATAATTTGGGTTGCGCTCTGGTGTGCGGTGAATTTTCACCTCACTACCACGGTTTTCATCGCGATCATTGCGATAATCTCCTGGTGCAGCAAACGCCGATGATGCGATTAATGAACCGCCCACCATAAGCGCCATAAAAGCGACACTTGAACGTCTTAAACCCATATTTGATGAAGCTTTTTCCATCATATACTCCTTTCAAGAAATACTTATTCTAAGCATTCCCAACGGTAACAATTGTAAAATAGCTTTCCTGACCACAATATGAACGGATTTTTCATAATTAGAAGATATGTTAACCATAAAAAGGGGCTAAATAGTGTCAGATTTCACAGAAATCCATAAATCAGGACCAGTTATTGATGTCGCGCATTTGCAAAGAATGGCTGGTGATGACAAAAATTTAATGCTTGAAGTGTTGGGAATTTTCCGTCAACAGGCTGAAATGTGGGAAAAACTATTGTCGCCCGATACCCCTACCCCAGATTTTATGGTTGCGGCACATACTATCAAAGGCTCTGCCAAATCAATTGGCGCGTGGGAATTGGGCGAAATTTGCGCCCGCGCCGAAGAAGAGGCACGTTCACGGCAATTATCGCGCGATGAAAAGTTCGTTTGGCGTGAACAAATTTTGCAAACCCTTGATGCCGCAACAACCGAAATCGCAAATGTTGAGCATAAATTAAATATGGAATTGTTGAAGGGATAAACCTATTCCGCAATTGCCTTTTGCAACTCGCTTATGGTGACTTTTTTGCCTTTTATCGCAAGGCCAAACTCACCATGTTTTAGTTTTAAGGCTTTTTCCCCAAAAATCTCACGCCGCCACCCCTGAAGTGCAGGTGTATCGGCATCATCAGAAATCGCAATTGCCTCAAGGTCATTGGTGCTTGCGATTAAACGCGGTGCAACACCCAAATCCTCGGAAACAGCGCGAAGCAGAACTTTCAATAATTCGGTAATTGCACCAATGCCGGATGGGTTTGGCTTTGGACGCGACGCCTTTGGCGCGAATTCTTCTGGTGATTCCATGGCTTCGTTTAAGGCTTCTAAAAGTGCCATACCGCCTTTAGATTTGCCAAAACCCTTTGGAATGGCACGCATTTTGTCCATTGCTTCGGGAGTACGTGGTTTTTGTTCGGCAATTTCAAAAATTGCATCATCTTTTAAAGTACGACCGCGCGGAATATCTTTTTCCTGCGCATACCATTCGCGCCATGTTGCCGCCGCAAAAAATGCCGCCATATATTCAGTATTGAATTTTTTTGGTTTTAGGCGCTTCCACGCATTTGTCGGTGTTGTATCGTATAAATCAGGATTGGTGAAATGTTCCATTTCTTCCAAAACCCAATTAGTACGCCCCAATTCCTGAAGGCGTTCAACAATTATCGGATAGGCATCGCGAAGATAGGTTACATCGGCAATGGCGTAATTAAGCTGATTTTGGCTTAAAGGTCTTAGGGCCCAATCAGTGAAGCGATGGGTTTTATCAACATGAATCCCCAAAAGCGCATTAATAAGCCCGTCATACGAAACCTGTTCACCAAGCCCCAATGCCATTGCGGCTGTTTGGGTATCAAAAACCGGTTTAGGTAAGGTTTTGCCCATAATGCGATAGAATATTTCCAAATCCTGACGCGGGGCATGAAATACTTTTAGGATTTTTTCATCCAAAAGAATGGCGACAAGTGGTGAAAGATCAATATTTTCCGCCAATGGGTCAATAATAATCTCAATTTCACCCGCAGCAATTTGAATCAAACATAATTTTGGCCAATAAGTTGTTTCGCGCATGAATTCGGTATCAATGGCGATAAATTCCTGTTTGGCTAAATCCCCACATACCGCAGATAATTCTTCGGTTGTTTTAATAAGATTCATTAAGACTGCCTTTTAGTTGCGATTTTTTCTCTCTATGACTCATTTGTTGTTAATATGTAAGGTGTTAAGCCCAATTTAGGCAAGCCAAAAGCAGTTAATTCCCGTGAATACTGAAATTGTTTTTGATACAAAAGCAAAATCTGCTAATAAAGCGGCAAATTTCAAAAGGTTTATCATGACATATCGCACACACACTTGTGGTCAGTTACGCGAAACTGACGTTGGTAAAAAAGTTAAAATAGCAGGTTGGATTCACCGTCGCCGTGATCATGGCGGTGTTGCATTCATCGATTTGCGCGACCATTACGGCATTACACAGGTGGTTTGCGGCCCAACCAATCCAAATTTTGATAAATTAACCCACCTTCGCGCCGAATCTGTTGTCGCCATTGAGGGTGAGGTTATCAAACGTGAACCGGGCACAGAAAATTCTGATTTGGCAACCGGCGCAATTGAATTGCGCGTTGAAGGCATTGAGGTGCTTTCAGAAGTTACCCAAGATCTTCCTGTTCCTGTATTCGGTGAGTTGGACTATCCAGAAGATGTTCGCCTGCGTTACCGCTTCCTTGATTTGCGCCGCGAAACTTTGCACAAAAACATTATGTTGCGTTCAAATGTGATTTCATCACTTCGCCGCAGAATGAATGATGCGGGCTTCTTTGAATTCCAAACCCCTATCTTGACTGCTTCTTCACCAGAAGGTGCGCGTGACTTTTTGGTTCCATCACGCCTTCATCCGGGTAAATTCTATGCGCTTCCACAAGCACCGCAGCAGTTTAAACAATTAATCATGGTTGCAGGTTTTGACCGTTATTTCCAAATCGCGCCTTGTTTCCGTGATGAAGATGCACGCGCCGACCGTTCACCTGGTGAATTCTATCAGCTCGATATCGAGATGAGCTTTGTGACCCAAGACGACGTATTCGCGGCAATCGAACCGGTTCTTTCTGGCGTATTTAGCGAGTTTTCGACATGGGAAGCGGATTCCGCACCATTCACTCGCATCAAATACCGCGATGCAATGTTGAAATACGGCTCTGATAAGCCTGACCTTCGTAACCCATTGATTATTTCTGACGTTACCGAAGTATTCACCCGTGAAGACGTGACCTTTGGCGCATTCAAAGGCGTTATCGACAAAGGCGGTGTGGTTCGCGCCATCCCTGCCCCTAAAGCAGCCGACAAACCACGTTCATTCTTTGATAAATTGAATGAATGGGCGCGCAAAGATATGCAGGCGGCGGGTCTTGGCTATATCACCTTTAAAGATGGCGAAGCCAAAGGGCCAATCGCAAAATTCTTTGCCCCAGAAGCCATTGCACGCCTTAAAGAAATTGCGGGCGTTGACGAAGGTGACGCGGTATTCTTTGCGGCCGACACAGAAGATAAGGCTGCAAAACTTGCGGGCCAAGCACGTAATAGAATTGGTGAAGAACTCGAAATCTGTGAGAAGAATGTTTACCGCTTCTGCTGGATTGTTGATTTCCCAATGTTTGAATACAATGAAGACGAAAAGAAAATCGACTTCTCGCACAACCCATTCTCTATGCCACAAGGCGGCATGGAAGCATTATTGACCAAAGACCCACTTACTATTGATGCCTATCAATATGACATCGTATGTAATGGTGTGGAACTTTCTTCGGGTGCAATTCGTAACCACCGCCCTGAAATCATGCTTAAGGCATTTGAAATCGCGGGCTATGACGCAAGCGTGGTTGAAGATAAATTCGGCGGTATGTTAAACGCATTCCGTTACGGCGCACCACCACACGGCGGTCTTGCACCGGGCGTTGATCGTATGGTTATGCTTTTGGCGGATACACCAAACATCCGTGAAGTAACCATGTTCCCAATGAACCAAAACGCGCAAGATTTGATGATGCAAGCACCAAACGAAGCAACCAACAAACAATTGCGTGAGTTGAACTTGCGGGTCGTTTTACCAGAATAATTTCTATTGCAACCATGCAATAACAATCATACAAAAGCCACTCATGATTGAGTGGCTTTTTTTGTTGGTGGGGGAATCGTTGACTGAATTAAAAGAACTTAATTGGGATAAGTATAAATGGAATTCCAAAGACAATAATATGAAACCTATTTTGAAGGCACAATATGAAGAAAGAAAAGGGTATCAAATTCTTGCTCCATTAGAAGATATGATGCTTAATGACGGCTATTTGATAAAAGACCCTGATGGTGAATTATGGCACATATTACAAGCACCATTAAAATGGGAAAATGGTATTTCTACGGAAAAAGAAACTTCAAACTTACGCCAATTTGCCTCTCCATTTGAAACATTTCACAATCATATTTCTGGCATGGCAATTGATGGAACAACACTTGACGTTATAACCAGTAAAGCAAAAAATGGCTTTACATTAAATCAGTGCATTATCTTTGGATCAATTAATAAGGCAAATATATCAAGGATTTCTAATAGTACAATTGAAAATATAATTTTATTTAAAGCTAATTTTGAAGAAAATATTAGTTTTATAAATTGCAACTTTATAGGAGAAGCAAACATACATGAATGCAATTTTAGAAGCCTAGTTTTTAGTTCATGTAATTTTGATAGCTTAACAATAAGTAATAGTGAAATTAATGGAAATTTTAGTTTAATAAGTATTTCAAATCACTCAAACACGTTGTGTAAACTAAACATTGTTAAAGCAAAATTTATAAAAGATGTATTGATAAGAAACTCAGAATGCAAAGATACAATAATAAATATCATTGAATCAAAATTTAGAGAAAATGTTGATTTTAAATTGGATAAAATCAGTCCAGAAAATTTATTTGCTTGGAATATTTCTAGATCAGAATTTTCATCAGGTCTATCAATACTTACCGATAAAGTATTTCCCCCTCATATAATTTTCAATTGCACAATATCTAAAAAACTATTTGTAACAAAAACAAAACTTGGAAATCATAGAAACTTCATATTGCCAAATAAGATATTAGATAATCATTCCGAAGATATTAATAATAAATATATTACTAATTATGAATTCTGGTCTCGCGTAATATCTGGAACGCAAGAGTTAAATAAACAAATGAACTTGGTTAATGATAAGCAAGCAGAATGGGTATATTACGACATCGAACATTATGCGAGACTACAAATCAATAAAATAAATAGTAGAAAATCAATAATCAAAAGATTTTTATCATCGTTTAGTCTTGAACAATTATATGATACATTTTCTGGGAATGGGTTATCACTAACCAAGCCGTTAATATGGTTGTTTTTATTGTGGCTTGTCCCGTCTCTAATCTATCTTACGACACAGGCATTCACATTAATTCATCAAGGCGATGTGGTGTTTTCTTGGAATGCGCTTGTTGACGGCTTTGTAATTTCCGCTTCGCAAATGGTGCTTGGTTCATTCAAAGGCGACACCAAATGGCTAGATTTCATAGGTTTTATGGAGAATAATAATTTATTTTTATCGGTCATTGACCGCATAGTCGCATTTTTACAAAACCTGTTTTCAATTATTCTTGTGTTTTTGTTTGGTTTGGCAATTCGTAGGCGGTATCAGGTTTAGCTTTGCGTCCATTTAGTTAATTTAAATGCACTGCTAATGGTACAATTTGCTAATGTTGCGGTATTTGCACCTTCGCCGACCCCCTTCAGTCGCTACGCGACAGCTTCCCCGCAAGGGGGAAGCAAAGCCCCCTCCTTCCGCTTCGCAAGAGGACAATCCTTAATCCCAGTCTATCCCCGCATTGATAAATGCCATTAATATTCATGGCGAGTTAGTTTGGTTGGATTGATGGGTGCGGTTTTGGGATGTCAGGAAATGTCAGGGTTTTTGGATGTCAACAAATGTCAACATTTCGCGATAAGCCACAAAATACGCGCCAACAATCAACTTAACTAACTGATTAATAATCACTTTATTGAAATTATTTGAGGTTACAAAATGGTGGAAATAGGAAAAAATGGTTACATTTTGTGAATTATGGGGCGGGTTTTGGTGAAGCAGAAGCCACCCTTCCGTCTTTTGCTACGCAAAATCCACCTTCCCGCTTTTCGAGCGCGAAAAAGTTGCAGACTTTTTCGATAACGCGAGTAACCTCGCTAAAAGGGAAGGAGTTAAATTCTTAATCCTTAATCTCAATCCCCTAGCCTTTAGTATGATTAGACTTATTGCCATGATGTTTTGTTATGCGTTTTTGCTAATCTGTTGCCCTCAAAAACAATAATCACCAAAAATCTACCTAAACAACTGCAACTGGGGAATAATGTGACAGACCTATACACAGAAGCCTATCGTAAATCTATCGAAGACCGTGATACTTTTTGGCTAGAGGCGGCCGAACAAATCACGTGGTATAAAAAACCAACCACCGGATATACAGAGGGTGAAGGCTGGTTTGCGGATGGCGAATTAAACGTATGCTATAACGCAATTGACCGCCATGTTGAGGCTGGTCGTGGTGATCAGCTTGCGGTTATTTATGATAGCCCGGTTACCAACACCGTCAAAAAATATAGCTATAAAGATGTTCAAGAACAGGTTTCACGCGTTGCCGGTATGATTGCCGATTTGGGCGTTACCAAGGGCGACCGCGTAATTATTTATATGCCAATGATTCCTGAAACCTTGTTTGCAATGCTTGCTTGTGCGCGTCTTGGTGCAATTCACTCTATGGTGTTTGGCGGGTTCGCTGCACCAGAGCTTGCAAAACGTATCGATGACGCAAAGCCAAAACTTATCATGTCGGCATCGGTTGGTATCGAACCCGGTCGTTTGGTTGAATATAAACCACTTTTGGACGCGGCGCGCCAAATCGCCGAGCATAAGGTTGAAAAAGCGGTAATTTTCCAACGCGAAGTTCACTCTAATTTGCTTGACCCTGATGCAGATGTAAACTGGGCGCGTGCTTATCAAAAAGCGGCACCACATCCATGCGTTCCGGTTAAATCAACCGATCCACTTTATATCCTTTATACATCTGGCACTACTGGTATTCCAAAAGGCGTGGTTCGTGACAGTGGTGGTTATGCAACCGCACTTAAATGGTCTATGCCTGCGGTTTATAACCTTGCACCGGGTGAAGTATTCTGGTCGGCATCTGACTTTGGTTGGGTGGTTGGTCACTCTTATATCGCTTATGCACCGCTTTTGAACGGTTCAACCACCGTGATATTTGAAGGTAAGCCAGTTGGCACGCCAAATGCCGGAACTTTCTGGCGCGTTATCCGTGATTATGACGTAAAAGTATTCTTTACCGCACCAACCGCAATTCGCGCCGTGCGCCGTGATGACCCTGATGCACTTTTCATTAAAAACGAAGGTACACGCAATTTGCGCGCACTTTACCTTGCCGGTGAACGTGCCGACCCAGACACTGTGAAATGGGCCGAAGATAACCTTAAAATGCCCGTTATTGACCATTGGTGGCAAACCGAAACCGGTTGGCCGGCTATGGCGACCTGCGTTGGTTTGGGGCGTACCGAAACCTTGGCTGGCTCTGCGGGGCATCCGGTTCCGGGCTTTGACATTCATGTTATCGCCGAAGATCAAACCCACCTTGGCCCAGATGAAATTGGCGAAATTGCGATTAAACTTCCGCTTCCTCCGGGCTGCTTGCCGACACTTTGGCAAAAGCACGACCACTTCGTTAAATCATATCTTGAACGCCACCCTGGCTATTACACTGCCGGCGACGCAGGTATGATTGATAAAGACGGTCGCGTCCACGTTATGAGCCGTATTGACGACATCATCAACGTTGCCGGTCACCGCCTATCAACTGGTCAAATGGAACAAGTGGTTGCGACCCATGCTGCGGTTGCTGAAAGCGCGGTTATTGGCGTTCCTGACCCGCTTAAAGGTGAACACCCGCTTGCATTCGTTGTGCTTAAATCTGGTCAATATATCGAACACGGCGTGTTGGTTTACGAATTAATCGCGCTTGTCCGTAAAGAGATTGGTCCGGTTGCGGCATTCAAGGATGTTCACATTGTTGAAAAGCTTCCAAAAACTCGTTCTGGTAAAATCCTACGTGCGACAATTCGTAAGATTGCATCTGGTGAAAATGTTGATACTCCGGCTACTATCGAGGATTCAGAAGCATTAAAATACATCAAAGAAGCTATGGGCCACGAATACTAGTAGGTTTCACGTTTTCAAGGGATGGAAACAAAAACAATACCCCTGTCGTAAGGCAGGGGTAAAACTTTTTTGGGCATAATTTTGCATTTTAAAGGCGCTTTAATACCCCCTGCCCGTCTTGCCATTCGCCCAAATTGCTATCGGCATTGATATGGCCAAGTTTGCCAACATTCACAAATTCCGAACCCCAAAGTTCGGCATATTCTTGGGCGCGTTTCAATGAAATCCAAACGTCATTTTCACTGGCAATAATGATTGACGGGAAAGGCAATTTTTCAAGCGGCATGGGGGTAAAGCCATGTGCCGCAATTGGTTCCGGCAAATCATCAACATCGGTTGGCGCAACCAAAAGCGCGCCCCGTACCGAATGCCCATATTCCTTTGCCCAATGCAAAATCGTGGCAACACCCAATGAATGACCGATTAGGATGACTTGTGATAAATCCTCATTCGCAAGGGTTTCCTCGATGCGGGCAATCCAATCATTCTTGTGAACGTCTTCCCATTTGTCTTGTTCAATAGTTTGGGCATTGGGAATGACATTCGCCCAAACACTTTGCCAATGTTCGGGTGTGTTCTTGCTATAACCAGGGATAATATAATATTTTGCCATAACCCATTTAAACACCGCATAGCGCATATTAAATAGCTTTATACAGAAATCTATTCTGTAATTATTCGGGCAAATAGAAAAATAAAAAACCCCCTTCCAAATTTTCATGAAAGGGGGATTTTTTATTTAAATCTCATCCAATTTTGATAATGCATTGGAATATTTGTCTTTTTCGTTTTGATAACCAGCAAGACGTTCCTTCTGCTCATCAACAACTTCTTGCGGGGCGCGGGCAACAAAGTTTTCATTACCCAATTTGCCTTCAATCTTTTTGATTTCGGCAATACAGCGCGCAACTTCTTTTGAAAGGCGAACTTTTTCGGCCTCAACATCCAAAACGCCCGCAAGCGGCAATGCAACCACCGCCTCATTATGAACAAATGTCACCGAACCTTTTGGTGTTTCATTGGCAGATGTCGAATATTCAAGGCGTGCCAAACGGTCAATAACGTCTTGATATTTCTCAAGCAAATTAACGCTGTCTTGGGTTCCACCCACCAAAATCGCGGTGATTTTTGTGCCGGCATTGATATTGGTTTCGGCGCGCAATGAACGAATGCCAGAAATCAAATCAATCACCCATGCGATTTCTTTTTCTACATCGTCATTAATAAGTGCCAACGGATATTTTGGCCATGCTTGGTTAATAAGCATGTCTTCGCGACCATGACCAAATTCCGCAACCTTGCCCCACAATTCTTCGGTAATGAATGGCATGAATGGATGAAGCAATTTCAAGATTTCATCAATTACCCATGCGGCGGTTTTGCGGGTTTCGGCTTTTAACTCTTCATCTTCACCATTTAATAGTGGCTTGATAAGTTCCAAATACCAATCACAGAAAATATTCCAAATAAAGGAATATAAAGTTCCCGCAGCCTCATCAAATCTAAAGCTTTCAAGGTTGCGTTCAATGTCTTTTGCCGTGCGGGCAACTTGGGAGACAATCCATTTATTCAATGTGTGTGTAACATTTTCAGGATTAAATTCCGCATCGCTTACACATTCATTCATTTGGCAGAAGCGTGCCGCATTCCATAATTTTGTGCCAAAATTGCGATAACCTTCAACCCGTTTCGCACTCATACGAATGTCACGACCAGGACCAGCAGCAATCGCGAGACAGAAGCGCAAGGCATCCGCACCATATTCATCAATCAAAGGCACAGGGTCAATAATATTGCCCTTTGACTTTGACATTTTCTTACCCTTTTCATCGACAACGCGAGAGTGGATAATGATGTTTTTAAATGGTGCTTTACCGGTAAAATGAATACCCATCATCATCATTCTGGCAACCCAGAAGAAGATAATATCAAACATGGTTACGAGTGTAGTTGTTGGATAGAATTTATCCAAATATTCAGTCTTTTCAGGCCAACCAAGTGTTGAAAACGGCCAAAGACCAGATGAAAACCATGTATCGAGAACGTCTTCATCACGCTTTAATTTGGTTGGCGCGCCATTTTTTTCGTCTGCTGCCTTTTGTGCTTCTTCTTCGGTCAATTCAACGAAAATATTGCCATTTTCATCATACCAAGCCGGAATACGATGCCCCCACCATAATTGGCGTGAAATGCACCATGGCTCGATATTTTCAAGCCATTGGAAATAGGTTTCTTTCCAATTATCGGGGGTAAAGGTCACGTTGCCGCTTTTTACCGCCTCTAATGCCGGAACAGATAAGGTTTTGGCGTCAACATACCATTGGTCGGTCAACATTGGTTCGATTACCACGCCCGAACGATCGCCAATTGGTTGGGAAATAGTTTTATCTTCAACCTCAAGCAAAAGCCCAAGTTCATCAATATCGGCAACAATTTGTTTGCGCGCTTCAAATCTATCAAGACCGCGATATTTGGCAGGGATAAAATCGGCATCCGCCATGCGTGCCTTGGTATCCATCAATTCATACATTGGCAAATTGTGGCGTTGCGCAACCTTATAGTCATTAAAATCGTGCGCGCCGGTAATTTTCACCGCACCCGAACCAAAGTCAGGATCCGGATATTCATCGGCAATGATTGGAATATAACGATCAGCAAGTGGCAAAAGAACTTTTTTACCAACAATCGACGCATAACGTTTATCAGATGGATGAACCGCAACCGCGCCATCGCCCAACATGGTTTCAGGACGTGTGGTGGCAATTGAAATATAATTGCGGGTTTCGTATTCGGTTGGATTGCCTTCTTCATCATAAGCAATCGGGAATTCATAAGTTTCGCCATTTTCAAGCGGATATTTGAAATGCCAGAAATGCCCCGCCTTTTCTTCATTGATAACTTCAAGGTCGGAAATTGCGGTTTCAAAATGCGGATCCCAATTCACCAAACGTTTGGCACGGTAAATAAGACCTTCTTTATGAAGCTGTACAAATACTTTTAATACTGCTTCGCTAAGCCCTTCATCCATTGTGAAACGTTCACGTGACCAATCACATGATGCGCCAAGACGTTTAAGCTGTGAAACAATTGTGCCGCCTGATTCCGCTTTCCATTGCCAAACCCGCTCGATAAATTTTTCACGCCCCAAAGAAGCACGGCTTTCATTGCCACCGGCTTGGGCAAGTTGGCGTTCAACTACCATTTGCGTTGCAATACCGGCATGGTCAAGGCCAGGTTGCCATAAAACCGATTTACCACGCATACGTTCAAACCGTGCAAGTATATCTTGCAAAGTATTGTTTAGGGCGTGCCCAAGGTGCAAAGAGCCGGTAACGTTTGGCGGCGGTATGACCATTGAATATGGTGCTTTATTGCCTTCCATATCTGGTTTAAACGCGCCCGCGTCTTCCCAATTCTTATAAATTTCAGCTTCTTGTGATTTTGACGAAAAATTCGGTTCTAACATGTTTACCCTGCGACAATCCGCAAATATTAAAAAATAAAGCCCGTATTATACGCACGGGCTTTATTTTTGAAGATATAAATTGCGTAAAATCAGCGTTTTTTTATGATTTTACCAGTATATGGGTCATTTTCTGGGATAGACCAAATGTCAATCTACCCTATCCCCGCCTAAAAACCGCGGCGCGCAATCCTTGCAAGCTCGGCCTCGACGCGTTCTTCAACAATACGTGGAAGGTTTTTATCAAGCCAATCTTTAAGCATTGGTTTAAGCAAATAAGCAACCAATTCTTCAACTGATGGACCAGATGCAAAATGACCAGGCATCGCAGGACCCAATTTTGCAAATGCTTCTGACGCTGCATTTGCGGCATCCGCACCAATCAAGCCAATTGTTTCCTCAAGATGCGGCGGGATAACTTTAGGCTGATAAGAAGCCTGTGGCTGTGGCGCAGGAGCTTGAACGGGTTCCGACATGAAAATTGGCGGCGGTGCGCTATCTTCCATAACAGGCTGTGGAATAGGTTCTGGCTCTGGTTCAGGAAATGCATCAAATTCGACCATAGGTTCTGGTTCGAATTCTGGCTCACGATCAACGGCGATGATTTCATCCGGCTCGTCAAATGCGACCACAGGCTCTTCAACAGCAACCTCTGCGAAATCGTCATCCATTGGCAATGCGTCAAAGTCAAAGTCAGGCGAAACAGTTTCAGCAACTGGTTCCGGCGCTGGTTCAAAGACTGGTTCAGCAGCCTGCTGCAAGTCCAGAACCTCATCAGGAGATTCTTCCGCAGCAGCCTTTGGGGCATCATCTTCAGAGATAATACGACGAATAGACGCCAAAATCTCTTCCATGGTTGGTTCTGATTGTGCTTCTGCCGCGCTCATGTCGCCCCCTTAAAAATTAAGCCCCGAATCAATAAAACGGCTTATAGAATAAACTGATTTCACTAATAACGTCCAGAAACTTATCATTTGGTAAATATAGATAATTTTCTGTTAAAATAAAACGGTATTGGTCAACAGATTAAAATACAAATTCTTTTTTGGCATTAAGTTCAGACAACTTTGAAACATTTGCCTCGAACAAAGAACGATATGAATGTGTATTTCCAGAAATCACATACAAAAGCCCAGAAGAGCGACCATTTTCATATTTGAATAATGCAAGGTTTCCGCCATCTTTAACAGCAGCGAACCATTCAGTTGGTATAGTCTCAACGGCACCGTCAACAAAAACAACATCAAATTTCTTGTCAGAAACTTCTTTTAATGTCGCAATGTCACCTTTGACGGTTGTGACACCATCAAATGCGCAATCAACAGTATCGATAACAGTAACTTTTGCGCCAATTTCGGCAAAGATTGCCGCAGAATATAGTGACGCGCCGCCAATAACCAAAACTTCGGCGCCTTCAGTAACGCCGGCCGCCTGCGCAAGCTTAGAAAAGTCACGCGCCTTCATAATATTGCGACCAGATGCAGTCGGAAGTTCAATTTCCGCATAGGCAAAGTTTTTGTCGCCATTTGTAAACTCCTCACGCGGGGTTTTCAAAATAGCTTCAATCAGCTTTTTGTCGCTTACATCATTGGTACGAACCTGGCTTTCAAGCATATTCTTACGGGCAACTTTAAAATCAACGCTCACGATTCATTATCCCTTAGTATTTTGATTACAATTGGTAACCGCATATCTCACTTTGTAAAAAAACTTGCAACGTGTAAATGCTTTAAATATCGCTTGCGCTGCATAAATTTTATTTTTTTACGCTTTTTTTAATTGTTTAAGTCTATTTCTGCTGATAGATAGCGCGAACTCAAAAGCGGCTTTATTCAAATGCCGTTATTTAGCATATGGCCTCGTGGCGGAGTGGTTACGCAGCGGATTGCAAATCCGTGAACCCCAGTTCGATTCTGGGCGAGGCCTCCAAAAAATATCCAATCCACACGCCAATAATACTAAACGCATACAATAGCGCATGCGAGATTTTGATTCTATTTTTTAACTTCATTAGCCAACAAATTCGGCATTATTTACGCATTAATCTGGACACATGCTTTCAGGGCAGTAAAAAACCTTATTAATTCAATTTATTACAAAATTATAAATTTTAATAATTCCGTTAACCCGTTGTTAACCATGAATCGCTAAAAAGAATTAGTGTCTTCTCTTTAGACACCCCACCATACCCAACACTTTCAGGCGAGGAATTTTATTCCTCGCTTTTCTTTTTTGTGATTTCTGGTTCTGGTTTTTGAATTTTTCACCTATCCATTGCAATTACAGACTAAAATTCAGCTCTAATCACCTATATTTATTGCGTTTTTGTCGATTTAGTGTAATTTGTCTGCAATTGGGTCTTGCTAAGTTTTTATAACTTGCTTAAACACCCGCCCACAGTGTTCCTCGATAGCTCAGTCGGTAGAGCAAGCGACTGTTAATCGCTGGGTCGCAGGTTCGAGCCCTGCTCGGGGAGCCACTTTTCCTTACCGAAGGATTTAATCAACGCAGGTCTCAGCACCTGCGTTTTTTATTGCCCGCAATTGCAAGCAATTGGCAATCACTTCTTTTTTATAATTGTAACGTGAATATCGCTTCGGAATTTAAAGCCAAGTTTTTCATATAGCTTTATTCCCTTTTCGTTTTCCGAATAAACATGAAGGAATGGGGTATCACCACGCTTTAAAATGCGTCTTGCCGTAATGGCAAATAATTTTGCCCCCATCCCGCGCCCACGATAATCAGGATGGGTTGAAAGTGCGGTCATTTCTGTGAATTCAGGCATTCTAAACCGCTCACCCATCATGGCAATTAAACGATTTTCATCAAACATTCCGATAAACTCACCAATTTCACCAGTGTTTGTGGCAAATGGGCCAGGATTGCATAGTTTTGCCAATTCATACATCTCTGCAAGATCACTTTTACCAAGTGTAACCACACCGGTTTCATCAACCTCAGGCGGGAGGTTATCAAGAATCATTTGGTGGCAATGCGCGCGCGCCACAATTTCAAAACCACCCAACGGCTCAATTGGAAAAGTATCTAAAAGCCAAAAACCATCATCGCCAATTTCAAGTTCATAAAGTGCATCAAATGCCGCTTTTGTATATTCGCTTACACCTGCGAACGGACCAAATTCTGGTAGCATGGCAATTGCAAATTTATCACCCTGCGCCCTAATTTTATGATGTGTAATAAGTGAATTATACGCCGGTTTATCAAGAATATGTTTGGTCAAAATCGTCCCCGTTGTCCGCTTATTAGCGACAGACGCATTTTATAACAAGTGAAAATTTTGATGGATTTATTGCCAATGGTCGGAGTAGCGGGATTCGAACCCACGACCCCTTGTCCCCCAGACAAGTGCGCTACCAGGCTGCGCTATACTCCGAATAAATTGTGAATTAATAAAAAGACTTATTGCGCGCAAGTGCAATTGGCATAATTAGAAGCGCCTGGATTTTTTGATTAAACATTCCTCACAATGGTAAAACCTATACAGATTTTTCCATAATAATAACTTCAAAATCGGAAACCCCGTCTTTTAGTTCAACATAGGGATGGATTTTTATAAAATCTATTCTTTGGCCAGTATCTTTAAAGCCATAACGCGCGTAAAAATCGACCAATTCTTTGCGGATTGAAATCACGCTTAGCTTTAATTTATCGGCGCCCCATATATTTCTTACAAAGTCTTCGACTTTGGCAATCAACATCTTGCCGATTCCCAAACCTTGCATTTCAGGATCCACCGAAAATTTACCAAATTCTATCCAGTCACCATTTTTGTTAACGCAAATAACCCCAACGACAATATTGTCACGCTCGGCAACGAAAAATTGATTGGCTTTATCGGCAAGCGCCGCCGCAATTTCCCCCTTTTGCAAACGGGTACCGGCAAGAAGGTTAAATTCAGTAGTCCAACCCTTTTTAGAGTCTTCGCCACGATATGTGGTCTCTACTAAATACTCGATGCGCGCAATATCATTAGCGTTCGCTTCACGGATGGTAATGTTATCGGTCATTGTGGTGGCAAAACCTTGTCCAAATGTCGTCGTGCGGCCTCTAATTTAATTAGGGTTTGCCGCAGCCGTAGCCCCATTGCCTTATTGCTGTTGCTAAAGCTAGGTGGAGGGGATTTTTTGGTTTCAGGTGTAGAAGGCGTGGCGTGCGTTTCGGCAACCTCAGGAGCATAGTTTTCTTCAGCTATACTGATGCCTATGCCACGTTCACGGATAAATTGAATACCATTATCACGAATCAATTTCTGAACGCCTTTTATCGTATAACCTTCATCTTGAAGAAGAATCTTTAGGCCACGCAATAGCGCCATATCCTGAACCCGGTAGAATCGCCGGCCCCCACCACGCTTTAGCGGTTTTAAAAGCGGAAATTTACCTTCCCAAAATCGCAGAACATGCGGTGCCACACCGATTTCATCGCTTGCTTCTGAAATCGTACGAAAAGCCTCTGGGGCCTTAAGGTTCGCACCGCCATAATCTGACAATTTATCCTCTTTCTACGCGCGCCCTAAGCATTTGCGAAGGTTTGAAAGTAACAACACGACGTGCACAGATATTTGCCTCAACACCGGTTTTAGGGTTACGACCAACCCGTGGTGCCTTATCACGAATCGCAAAGTTTCCGAATCTTGCAAGTTTAACAATTTTACCGCTTTCAAGTGTGAGAACGATATGTTCGAGCATTGATTCTAATAATTGTGCTCCATCAGTACGGGAAAGTCCCAATTCACGCCCAATAACATCAATTAAATGTGCTCTAGTTAGTGTCTCAGCCATAATTCCCCCTATTTCTTACATACAATAATAATCATGGATATATTAATCCAACAAATTCAGTATCGTAAAGAGAAAATTTTAGATTATATGTTAAAAAGTGTAAATTATTGCAGATGCGAGAAACCTAATACCCAGTTTTATTACATTTCTACTTATAACTGCACTAATGCTGCACCCCAAGTAAGGCCGCCGCCCATGGCTTCGAATAGAACCAAATCACCTTTTTTGATGCGCCCGTCTTTTTTGGCAAAATCATATGCCAATGGAACCGATGCCGCAGAAGTATTACCATGAACATCAACGGTAACTACAACTTTTTCTTCAGGGATACCCAAACGCTTTGCAACGCCATCAAGGATTCGTTTATTTGCCTGATGCGGAACAAACCAATCAATGTCTGAAACCGGACGACCAGCTTTTTCACAACATTCTTCAATCGCGCTAGAAATATTGGTTACAGCATGTTTGAAAACCGCCTGCCCTTCCATACGCAATTTACCAACGCGCGCATTAGAAGATGCGCCGCCGTCAACATTCAAAATATCGGCATATTTACCATCGGCATTTAGAACACTTGCAAGAATGCCCTTGCCTTTTGCCTCATTGGCATCAACACCTTGAATAACAGCAGCACCTGCCCCATCGCCAAAAAGCACACAGGTTGCCCGGTCTGACCAATCCATTATGCGTGAGAAAGTATCCGCGCCAATTAGAATCGCATTTTTTGCCTGACCAGATTTAACCAAGGCATCAACAATGCCAATCCCATAAACAAAGCCAGAGCAAACAGCCTGAACATCAAATGCAGTCGCAACTTTGCAGCCCAACTTTGCTTGAATCAATGTCGCCGTTGACGGAAACGTCTTATCGGGGGTTGAAGTTGCACAGACAATAAGATCAATATCTTCGGGCTTTAGACCCGCTTCTTCAATTGCCAATTTTGCCGCCTGCGCCCCCAAAACAGATGTGGTTTCAAGTGGTGAAGCAACATAACGGGATTTGATACCAGTACGCGCTGAAATCCATTCATCAGAAGTATCAACCATACGCGCAAGTTCATCGTTACCCACAGCTCGTTCTGGCGTAACCGCACATAATGATGAAACTACTGAAACTATTGGCATATTAAACCCCGTATCGTGCACACATACTATTCACATGAGTAAATTAATAGGTCATTGCTTTAAACATATAAATCGCAAATGCAAAATTATTTATCAGCCATAGCAGGCTCTTTGACCTCGCTACGAACTCGTTCAAGGCGTTCAAGATTATTGGCAATGAACTTATTATAATCCGATTTTGCAAGCTTTAATGCCACCTCAAGCGCGTTGGCAAAGCCCTTTGCGTTGGTTCCACCATGCGACTTAACAACCAAACCATTAAGCCCAAGGAATACGCCACCATTAAAATTTGCCGGATCCATAATTTTCTTTAATCTATTGAAACCATTGCTGGCGATAACAGCGCCAAGCATTGATAATGGGTCGGCCTTTAATGAATCTTTCAATAATTTTGCGATGAATTTCGCCGCGCCTTCCGCTGATTTAAGTGCAATATTGCCGGTAAAACCATCGGTAACAACAACGTCGGTTGTTCCCATTGAAATATCATTACCTTCAACAAAGCCATAAACATTTAGCCCAAGGGTTTCACCATGTTCACGCAAAAGGCGCATCGCCTCACGAACTTCTTCATGGCCTTTTTGATCTTCGGTTCCAACATTTAATAGCCCGATAGAAGGTTCTTTGATGTCGTAAATTGCTTTGGCGAATGCCTCGCCCATGATTGCAAATTCAACTAATTGGTCTGGATCACTGTCAACATTTGCACCAACATCCAGAACAACAGAGCGTCCACCATTTGGATTGGGCCAAGATGCCGTAATTGCCGGGCGGTGAACCCCTTTTAGCGTACGTAATTGCAGGTTTGAAATCGCCATTAATGCGCCAGTGTTACCCGCCGAAACCGCCGCATGAGCCACGTTTTTCTTCACGCTTTCAATTGCCCCCCACATAGAGGTGTTTTTACGACGCATTGCCTGTGATGGTTTGGCATCCATGCCAACCACTTCGTCAGAATGGATAATTGTATAATTCTTTATATCTGGCGCAGCAGCAAGGCGTTTATTTATTTCATTCTCAATGCCATGAAGTAAAAAATGCACATCACCATTTGTTTTAGCAAATAGATTTATGCCTTTTATAATTTCGTCTGGGGCATAATCGCCACCCATAACATCAATAGATAATGTAACGACATTCTGTGAGATTTTTGCATTCTCACCGGAATTGGATATTTCCATTAAAATCTAAAATCCTCAAAATATAGCCCTGCCCCCAAAGCAGAAACTTCAGATTATTTTCTTGCGATATATATTATTTTTTACAATTTGCCAAAATTTCCGCAGTTGGCAGTTGTTTAAGACGTTCATATAGCGCCCCAACCTCTTCGCACAGAATTTTTTCAATTTTATTATCAGACACAGTTTTTGAAAAAACATTCAATGCAATTTTGTTTTCAAATAAAACCTTATCACCTGACTCGATCGCTTCTTTGTACGATTTTTGACGACCATAAAAGCTTTCAGAAAGTGCCTTTATACGCTTTCCCACCGCCAAATCACCAACTCCCAAAAGCCGCATCGCATCATCAAAGCTTTTAAAAATTTTATCAAACAATTTTTGCGAAACACGTGATGAAAACTCATCACGACCCGAAAGCGCCATAAAAAAAGGCGTTGCAAACAATGCCACCATTTCAAAACGACCATCAGGGTCATCGGACACTTTTTCATCCCCAAAAAACTTGGGATTGCGGGCATATTTATTCAACTCTATTAACAAAGTGTCACTTGCTTCGTCGATTAATTTCTGATTTTTGAAAAAAGAAAACATTTTTACCTGTATGTTTGATGCGCTTTTAACTTGAACCAAACTCTTAACAAAGCTAGTCATTTGCAGGCTCGTTGGTGCAAATTTTAGGATAAATAGATGAGAACCACCCTTTTTGCCAGTTTGATTTGTTGTTTTGCTCTTGGCGCATGCAGCCCAATCATCAGTAAACATGGTTTTGTTACTTATGACGAAAGCTTGGTTAGCGCCAATGTCGGCTCTGATAGCAAAACTAGCTTGCTTAGTAAATATGGCAACCCTTCGCAAACTGGTACGTTCGATGACCAAGTCTGGTACTATATTTCATCAACCCAAAGCCAAGAAGCATTTTTAAAACCAAAAACTACCGAGCGTCATATCACTGCCATTAGCTTTGATGATGCCGATACAGTTTCACAAGTCCGCCAATATACATTGGCTGATGGTCGCGTAATTGATTATGACAAGCATAAGACCCCAACCCGTGGTCGTGAAATAACTTTCCTAGAGCAAATCTTTGGCTCGGTTGGTCGTGCGCCAGTTCAATTGCCTGGACAAGATCCAAACCTTCCATCGGCTGCTGGTGGTCCTAGAACAAACCGATAAAAACAAGCCGACAAACGTTTAGACTAATAAAAAAGCGCCTAATTTTTTAGGCGCTTTTTTATTTCTATTTAGGCGGTTCTGCACCAATTGGTTTTTGTTCGGTTTTATCCTTGGGCGGCGCATTTGCAATCGGCGGCTCTGCACCATTATTCATATTAACAGCCTCTGGCGTTGATTGCGTAGTTGTCGTTGTGCCAGTATCATTAACTGCCTTTGGAATATTTGGCCCCGGCGCTTCGGTTCCATCTGAATACATCCATTTATTTTGTGTTGCCGGTATTGTGATTGCATTTCTTGGGACGAAACCTTGTGTTCCATCACTTAGGCGAACAATATACCACCAATCATCTGATTTTGTTTGTCCGATTACCGAAACAACATCATTCATAAGCAATGGTTGCATTATGCGTGACTCTGAAAAAGGCGTTGCCTGAAGGTTGGTAATTGAATTTACGATGCCAACAACACCAACCCCTGCACCAGTGGCATTTTTCAAGGCTTCTTTATCTTCATCAGGGGCTGTAAAGCGCCCCATAATAAAACCTTTGCCATCTTTACCAAAATCAAGCCTATACCATTGCTCCCCCTGCGAGATAATGGTTCCAGTGGCCGTAATTCTGGTTCCACCATCAATTGTTCCGATGACCTGACCAGTTAATGACGGAATGGCGCGAATGTTCACCGCAGTTGTTGTTAATATACCAACAGTTTCATTCTTAACTTGTGACAAATCTACATTAGTGTCGATTTGCGCAACACTGTTTGCAGGTAAAAAGCCGTGTGAGCCATCAGCCGCAGTTACTTCTAACCATTCAACACTATCTACTTTTCCAGCAGATTTTCCCGATAAAATCGTTTCTTCTTTTAAGGTTGCAATGATTTTTGCCCCCATTGATGGCTGCGCCCTTAATTCAACTTTATCAAGCGTTTTATAAGAATTAAGGGTTGGTTCTTTTAATTGGCTGCCACCATTATACTTGCTCATATAATCGAGGGCAAAGTAACCGCCCACGCCCACAGCAACAATACCTGCAAGCGCAAATATAAAAAATGTTGCACCGGAAAGTGCTTTCTTTTTCACAGGACGAGACCTTTTTGAAACTGAATAATCATCGTCATCATTAGGCTGCATAGATATATCCCAAGGCAAGTATTACCGCGCTATAATTTCTATACCGCTCGAAAAATTATTCGCAAGCTGCTTTAGCCATTAGTTCAAAGGTTTGACAGTTGCTTTTGAAACCCAACCATCAACCCCAAGTGCCTTTGACTGCACGTGAAGCCATGTGGTTCCGTCAACAACTTTTACGTCACTAACCTTTAGAACGGTTCCTTTATCAAGCTTTGAGACAATATTATCAGCAGATGACGCATTAGAATCATTTCGAAGATTTGCCGATTCAGAACTTATTACGACATTGCTTCCGCTATTGATTGTGACTTTGCTTGCATCACCAGTTTCATAAGTTTTCAGACCACTTGTTTTAACCGGCTCCATTGATGGCTTTTGCGATGATAATAAAGTCGCAGATACCCACCCCTCACCGCCACTTGGCAATGTAACACGATACCATAATTTTCCATCAAGAGTTCGGGTTGCGGATGCGGTTAAAGTATCACCCTTTAATGCCTCAGCAATTTTCTTAGCAGTTGGCCCGACACCTTCACGAATATTAGCTTTATCCGAATTTACATACAGAATTGCCGGTGCTTGTTCAGTTACATCTGAAATAACAGGTGCTGGTGGCGTTGCATCCTCAATCTGTGGCTGACCGATTAATGAGCCGTCCTGATTAACTGGTACAAGCTGCTCTGCGGCAACATAGCCAATCATACCTTGTTTATATGGGATTGAAACACGGTAATAATTTTTACCATTGTATGTGGTTTGCCCAGTTACATCAACGGCAACACCTTCGCCAATTGTGGCGATTGCTTTACCTTCTGCTGGTGTATCGTAAGCAGGTGTGCTGGCCAATGTTTTTAACATCTGCGGTTCGGCAAAATCTTCAACCTGATAATCATTGCTTGGTGCCACAGTTTCATTACTTGCAACAGTTTCCTGATTACCCTTGTTGTGATTATCCATCATGCGAAGGCCAAGGAACACACCACCGGCAATAATAACGACAATCGCCGCGATTTTGGCAATTTCCAACCCACGTGATGGCTCTTCTTCATAAACAGGCTGTGGCGCCGCCCTACGGCGCTGACCAGGCATTACAGTTTCTGCTTCGCGTGTTGTGTCTGTGGCATCATCAGATGCCACCAACGCCAATGGCGCGCCACATTCAGGACAAATGCTGCCGATGCCCGCATATGGCAATAATTTACCGCTTGCAGCCAAAGAACATTTATCAACATTATTTGAACACCGACCTTTTCTTAACATTACATTTCCCCGAAAACAGAATCTTTCAAACCTAATATTATTTGATTATGTTGTAAATTCGGCAAAAGATGAAAGTATTTTTAATTCGATGTAAATCATGTCGTTCACCCCGAGCCAAAAAATACAAAAATTTATGTCAATAAAAATTGGAAACCACGCTTTTCAATTTTTATTGTCTTTATTCCACAAATTCCTGAGTGAGGAGCAAAGCGACGAAGGTGGGAATATGAAAACAAAAAAGCCACTCCCGAAGGAGTGGCTTTTTGTGAATGGTGGGCCGGGTGGGGATCGAACCCACGACCACTCGATTAAAAGTCGGGTGCTCTACCGCTGAGCTACCGGCCCATCAAAATTGTCGTTCAACAATTGAGGTGTGCGGTTTAGCGATTTAAGACAAAACGTCAATCTCTTATGCGCACTTATTCTCACATTTTAAGCAGCTTTTTACACTTAATTGCAGATACACCCTGTTTTTACAGCATGTTACAGCGCTGTTTAAATTAAATTAGCCTTAATTATAGCATGACTTGGTTGTAATTGTATTTTCTATATAATATCATTTTTATATTATCTGTTTTCGAGGGACTAATTTTATGAGGTGTGTTTATGAATAGGTATTTTAAATGCGGTCTTATTATTTCCTCTTTGACACTGGCTACCTTGGGATTGACGTCTTGTGCATCTTCCAAGAATGCTGAAGATGGTACAAAAAACGCTGCTGGTAAGATTATTTCGCAGCCATTTAAGGATTTAAACCTTATCAAAACCGATATTCCACCGACGCTTGCACAGATTACGGACCCGTATGCGACGCCCGAAGTTGTTGATTGCGATTGGATTAATTACCAATTGTCAGAGCTTGATAAGGCACTTGGTCCCGACCCCATCATGAAGGCACGCGAAGATAAAAAGACCCTGTCCGAGCAAAGCTCTGATTTAGCTGTAGAAGCTACGAATGACGCAATAAATTCTGCGGCAACGGGAATTATTCCGGCACGCGGCATTGTTCGCAAGCTAACTGGCGCTGAAAAGCGTGATAAAAAGCTAAATAAGGCGTATGAAATGGGTAAGATTCGCCGTGGCTATCTAAATGGCCTTGCCGAAGCAAAGAAATGCCGTGGGCAATAAATAATTATTTCCACTTTGCCCGTAATTCATTTGCGAATTCGTCAAAATAGCCGCCGGCAATTGCCGCGCGAATCTTTTGCATCATATCCTGATAAAACGCGATATTGTGCCAGCTTAGTAAAGTTTGCCCCAATATCTCACCGCATTTAAAGAGGTGGTTTAAATAAGCCTTGGAATAATTTTGGCTAGCTTCACAATTCACAGCAGAATCAAGTGGCGATAAATCTTCGATAAATTTGGCATTTTTTATGTTGATTGGTCCATCCCATGTCCAAGCCTGACCGTGGCGACCAGCACGGGTTGGTAAAACACAATCAAACATATCAACGCCGCGCGCGACTGATTCTAAAATATCAATCGGTTTGCCAACGCCCATTAAATAGCGTGGGCGTGCATTTGGAAGGTGTGGCACAGTAAAGTCGATAACTTCACACATGGTTTCATGCCCTTCCCCGACCGCAAGACCGCCGATAGCAAAGCCATCAAAGCCCATATCAACCAACGATTTCGCTGAGCGTTCGCGTAAGCCAGGGAAAACCGAACCTTGTACAATACCGAAAAGGTTTTGGGTTTCGCGGTCACCAAAATGATTCTTGCACCTTTGCCCCCACCGAAGTGATAATTCCATCGAATCTTGGGCTTCTTTGTGCGTTGAACCAAACTTTGTGCATTCATCAAGCTGCATAATAATATCAGAGCCAATCTGATCCGCTTGAATATCCATGCATGATTCGGGCGTAAGTTTGTGGCGCGAACCATCGATATGGCTTGCAAAAGTCACACCCTCTTCGGTGATTGTGCGCAAACTAGATAATGACCAAACCTGAAAACCACCAGAATCAGTCAACAAAGGCTTGTCCCAACGCATAAATTCATGCACACCGCCAAGACGTTTTAGCCGCTCACCACCTGGTCTAAGCATAAGGTGATAAGTATTCGCGAGGATTATATCCGCACCAGTCGCCTTAACTTGTGGCACAGTTAATGCCTTTACAGTTGCCGCAGTGCCAACCGGCATGAATGCAGGGGTACGAATATCACCGCGCGGGGTTTTTAATATTCCGGTACGTGCTCTGCCTTGTGTAGCATTTATTTTAAATTCAAACACTTATATAACCTTCTTAATCCATAAACCCGCATCACCATAAGAGAAAAAGCGGTATTTATTTTTAATGGCATGTTGGTATGCGGCCTTTACCTCATCAATCCCTGCGAATGCCGACATTAACATCAAAAGTGTCGATTTTGGCAAGTGGAAGTTGGAAATCAAGGCATCAACAAAACGAACTTGTTTGCCGGGGTGCAAAAATATATCGGTTTCTTTTTTTACCGCAGTTACATGACCACTTTCGTCAAGCGCACTTTCAATTGAGCGTAAAGAGGTTGTGCCAACACAAATCACGCGCCGCCCCTCTCCCTTGGCTTTATTAAGTGCATTTGCGGTTTCTTCAGAAATTTCAAAATATTCTGAATGCATTTTATGTTCGGAAATATTTTCTGACTTAACGGGCAAAAAGGTTCCCGCACCAACGTGAAGCGTTAAAAAATGGGTTTCAACCCCTATATTGCGCAATTCATCCAAAATTTCTGTGGTAAAGTGCAAACCAGCGGTTGGGGTAGCAACCGACCCCTCGATTGCCGCATAGGTAGTTTGGTAATCACTTTCATCTTTTTCATCGACCGCGCGTTTTAGGCCGATATAGGGCGGCAAAGGCATGTGACCAATACCATCAATCGCGTGCAATAATTCATCACCCGCTTTTGAAAACTGCAACGCAATGTCACCGCCATCGTCTTTTTCCAAAACAATTGCAGAAAGTTCGGGCGAAAAAACAATTCTATCCCCCTGATGCAATCTTTTTGCCGGCTTACAAAAAGCCCGCCAAACATCTGGGGCAGTGTTTTTATGAAGATTGACATTGATTGCCACGTCTTTGGAATTTTCGTCACGCGCGTGGCGTATGCCGTCCAATTGGGCGCGAATGGTTTTGGAATTATTAAAAACCAAAACATCCCCTGCCCGAAGCAATGATGGCAAGTCATGAAAAATATAATCTTTTATTTCATTCTGATTAGGGTCCACATAAAGCAAACGCGAAAAATCGCGCTTTGCCGCCGGGCGAAGCGCGATTAATTCGTCATCTAATTCAAAATCGAAATCAGATAAAAGCATTACTCGATAGTTGCTTTGATAATTTTACCAGGGTTGCGTGGTGGCTCACCTTTTGGAAGTGCGTCAACTGCATCCATACCTTCTTTAACCACACCCCAAACAGTGTATTGGCGATCAAGGAATGTCGCATCATCAAGGCAGATGAAGAATTGGCTATTTGCAGAGTGCGGATAGTTTGTACGCGCCATAGAGCATACACCACGAACATGTGGTTCTGCGTTGAATTCTGCTTTAAGGTCAGGCTTTTTAGAACCACCCATACCAGTACCATTCGGGCAACCACCTTGGGCCATAAAGCCATCAATTACGCGGTGGAAGATAATGCCGTCATAAAAACCTTCGTTTACAAGTTCTTTGATGCGGGCAACGTGGTTTGGTGCCAAATCAGGGCGAAGTTCGATTTTAACTGTACCAGTATCAAGTTCGAATACCAATGTATTTCCGTCAGCCATTTTTATCCCTTTTGAATAATGCTTAAAAATTGCCGCGCCAAATATCACATATAGATTGATATGGAAACTATTATTGCAATTACCTTACAGCACGTTTTTTATAATTTTCGGAAAAATACAAAATCAGGATAAAAAGCATAACCGCCGCGATTGACGCATAATCACGCGGAAGGTTAAGCCCACCGCTTTCTAATGGCTTGGTTAGAAAATCGCCAAAAGTTGCGCCAAACGGTCTTGTAAAAATGAACGCCACCCAAAACAAAATTGTTTCATTGATTTTCGTAAAATAGTGCAATGCAAGAACAACCACAATTATTGCAGATGTTGCCATGGCTCCCGCTATATAAGAAAGCCCCAAATCATCAACAAGATAATCGCCAAATGCGGTTCCCAAACTATTGGAAATTAGTACGGCACACCAAAAAAAGATTTCCGTACGTTTGTTACTTATTGCATTTACCGAAACATTCCCTTCGATACGATGCCATATAAATAAGGCAATTAATAATAATGTCGATAATAAAATTGACCCACCGATATAACCAAGGTGCAAACTTCTATCCATAAAATCGGAAATTTCTGTCCCTGCGGTTGTGGTTCCAATTATGGCAAGCCAGAAAAGCCATGAATAATATTTATCGGCACGAATTTGCATCAATAAAATCACGAATAATGCAGAAAATGTAATCATAATTCCGGTTAGGTAACCAAGGTTTAGCGACATTGAAATAAAGTCACCTAAGGTCTCACCCAATGTGGTTGCAATGATTTTCAAAACCCAAAAAACAAAAGTAACTTGGGCGATTTTTGTATAATTATTTGTCATAAACAACCAATAAAAAAGGGGGTCTAACGAACCCCTTTTTAACATGAATATATGTAATTACATATTAAATGTTATTTATCACCGCTGAATTCTTTGCCAGCAAGCATTTCATTCGCAAATTCCCAATTTACAAGTTTTTCAAGGAAAACTTCTAGGAATTTTGGACGAAGGTTTTGGTAATCAAGGTAATAAGCGTGTTCCCAAACGTCACAAGTAATGATTGGTTTTTCACCAGCAGTAAGCGGGGTTTCAGCATTTGGGGTTTTGGTTACTTTTAGCTTGCCATCAGTTCCAAGAACCAACCACGCCCAGCCAGAACCAAATTGGGTTGCGCCAGCATTTTTGAATTCAGTAACAAAGTTATCATATGAACCAAAATCAGCCGCGATTTTATCAGCAATTGCGCCAGTTGGTGCGCCGCCGCCATTTGGTGACATAGAGTTCCAGAAGAATGTATGGTTCCAAACCTGTGCAGAGTTATTGAAAACACCAGGGTTTTTACCAGCAGACGCCAAAATAATCTCAACCAAAGTTTTACCTTCAAATTCAGTATCTTTGATAAGATTGTTAAGGTTCACAACATAGGTATTGTGGTGTTTTTTATGGTGATAGCTGAAGGTATTTGCAGAATAATGAGGTTCAAGAGCATCATCAGCATAAGGTAAAGCGGGAAGTTCAAAAGCCATTTTCAGATTCCTTTTCTAATTTTAGATGCGACAAAATAGCACAGAGCATAGATAGGACTGCACTAATAAAAATGCAATCAGCAAATCATATAAAAACGCTAAATTATCATAATTCCATAATATATAAATGGAAATTTGACGATTATTGTGCCTTTACCAATGGCTCAAAACTACAATTGTTAAAACTATCGCCCTTGGCTGTAACTTCGGCTGCAAGGCGTTGTTTAAAATAGTTTGAATTTGGATCTTCATAAAAAGCTTTTGGGCGGTTTTTATCTTTTATATCGGCCAAAACCTGCACTTTAATCATTTTATCGGGGTCAACCACCGGCTCACCGATTTTGATGGCCTTAACCACATCAACGCCGGAAACCACACGCCCCCAAACACTATATTTTGCGTTCAAAGCAGGGGTTTCGCCGCGCATTAAAAAGAATTGGCTATTACCGCTATCGGGGTCCATTGCGCGTGCCATTGATGCCGTGCCTTCGCAATGATTGGCAAATGCCGTTAATTGACCGCTTTTGATGATGCTTAAAAGTGCGCTTGGTTGTGAGGTTGCAGGCAAGAAACCAAAATAACCAAGACTTCTGCCATTAATTGTAGCAGCTTCTACAAACGGGCTATCTTTACCGCGAGAAAATGTGAATTCAGCCTTTAAATCAGGCAATTGTGAACCACCAGTTCCGGTTCCGGTTGGGTCACCAGTTTGATCCATAAAGCCATCAATAACACGGTGAAAAACCACGCCATCATAAAAGCCTTGTCTTACAAGTGTTTTGATACGCTCAACATGGTTTGGGGCAATATCGGGCGAAAGAGCAACAATAATCTGACCCTTTGTGGTATCAATCACGATAACATTTTCTGGATCAATCGGTTTAAAAACCACTTTTGACATATCAATATTGGTGGTTGCATCTTGTGCAAATGCCGCCTGCCCTGCCAACATAAGGCTAATTGCGGCAATACCGGTTTTAATAAGAATGTTTTTCATTTTATTATTTTTGCTTCTGGTCACCCAGTTTCTCCTTTAATGCCTGTTTTACGCCATCGGGAACAAATTTCTCGACCTCACCACCTAAACGATATATTTCCTTAACCAGACGTGAAGCAATTGCCTGATGCTGTGGTGCAGCCATAAAAAATACAGTTTCAATATCGGAATTAAGTTTTTGGTTCATGCCAACCATTTGGAATTCATATTCGAAATCGGCAACCGCACGCAGACCGCGAACAATACAATTTGCCTTATGTTCAACGGCAAACTGCATCAAAAGACCATCCATAGGCACGGCACGAATAACCGCATCGGTGCGAATATGGCGAATTTCGTTTTCAACCATCGCCACACGTTCCTCTAAAGTAAACAGAGGCCCTTTATCGCGGTTTACGGCAACGCCAATCACAAGTTCATCAAAAATTTTCACCGCCCGGCGAATAATATCAAGATGACCGAATGTTATGGGGTCAAAAGTTCCTGGGTAAAGCCCTACTCTTGGTTCACCTAATTTTGCCATAACATTCCCCTAAAAAATTTGGTTTATTCTAATTCTGGGTCACTTTACCAAACCCAATTGCAAAAATAAATCAACCAATTTCACAATAAATCAGGACACGCATGTATATAAACCAAAAATACGGGTGCTGATGTTAAATTACCGCAATTTTGTAAGACAAAAAAAGCCGCCTTTAAGGGGCGGCTTTTGTTTATTCTTCAGTTGGTGTTTCTGCTGTTACCTCGGGGTTTTCATTTTCAGCGATGTTTTCAACATCAACTGTTTCATCATCCCCTTCCGGCTCATCAAGACGTTCAACTGATACAACTTTTTCATCATCGCCAACACGGATAAGGCGAACCCCTTGGGTTGCGCGCCCTTTGATACCGATTTGGGCAACTTTGGTGCGGATTAACTGTCCACCATCAGTTACCATCATCAAATCATCGGCATCATTAACCGCAAAAGCAGCAACCAATGAAGTATCTTTGCGAACAAGTTTATGGGCAACGATACCTTTACCACCACGGCCAGTTACACGATATTCGTATGAAGAAGAACGCTTACCATAGCCATCATCAGTAACCGCAAGAATGAATTGCTCAAATTCTTTTAGTTGTTGATAGCGGCTATCATCAAGGCCATTATCAGAAACCACTTCGGTTTCTTCTACTTCAACCTCATTATCCTCAAGGGCTTCACCGCGTTCAGCACGTGAACGTTTGATATATGCGGTGCGTTCCCATGCCTCGGTATCAACATTTTTGATGACAGACATTGAAATAACTTCATCGCCCGCCGCAAGGTTTATACCGCGAACCCCCATTGAATCGCGACCTTTAAAGACGCGGACATCGGTTGCTCTAAAGCGGATACATTGCCCGTTTTTAGTGGTCAAAAGCACATCATCTTCGGGTGCGCAAATCGCAACATTGATAATTGCATCATCTTCACTATCAAACTTCATCGCAATTTTACCGCCACGTGAAATGCGTTGGAAATCAAGCAATGAGTTACGGCGCACTGTGCCTTTTTTGGTGGCGAACATTAATTCAAGGTTTTCCCATGTTCCCTCATCCTCTGGCAAGGCAAGAACCGATTGAATTCTTTCGCCTTGTTCAAATGCAAGGATATTGGCAACCGAACGACCCTTTGTGCGCGGATCCCCTTGTGGCAAGCGCCAAACTTTTTCACGGTAAACCAAGCCTTTGTTGGTGAAGAATAGAATTGGTGTATGCGTTGATGCCGCAAATAGACCAACCACCCAATCTTCATCCTTGGTATTCATGCCACTTCTGCCGCGACCACCACGGTTTTGCGCACGATATTGAGAAAGCGCAGTACGTTTAATATAACCTTGGTGAGAAAGGGTTACGACCATATCCTCACGCTCGATAAAGTCTTCATCTTCCATATCAAGGCCAGCCTCGATAAAGATTGAACGACGTGGAACCGCAAACTGATCACGCACTGAAACAAGTTCACTACGAATAAGCTCAATAATGCGGGCGCGTGAGCGTAGGATTTCAAGCAAATCAGCAATCTTTTCAGAAAGTGAGTTAACTTCATTCCATAATTCTTCGCGACCAAGGCCAGTAAGACGTTGCAAGCGCAAATCAAGAATTGCCCGCGCCTGTGTTTCCGATAAACGAACCGTATTACCATCGGTTAGATGTGAACGCGGGTCGGCAATAAGGGCAATAAGTGGCGCCAAATCTTTTGCCGGCCAATCACGCGCCAATAATGCCTCACGTGCAGCAGCAGGATCGGGTGCATTACGAATAAGTTGCACCACTTCATCAATGTTGGCAACCGCAATCGCCAAACCAACCAAATCATGCCCACGATCACGCGCCTTGTTAAGACGGAAACGAGTGCGGTTGGTGATAACTGTTTCGCGGAAACGCAAGAAAGTTTGCAACATTGTGCGAACATTCATCTGGATTGGTAATCTATCCACCAGCGCCAACATATTAACACCAAAAGATGTCTGAAGTTGGGTATATTTATAAAGCTGGTTTAAAACCACCTCGGCAGAGGCATCGCGTTTGATTTCAATAACAACGCGCATACCTTTGCGGTCAGATTCGTCACGCAGTGCCGAAATCCCCTCGATACGTTTTTCGCGCGCAAGTTCCGAGATTTTTTCAATCATTGCCGCTTTATTCACTTGGTATGGAATTTCGGTAACGATAATTGCCTCACGCTCACCACGTATTTTTTCAACCGTAGAAGTCGCACGCATAACCACAGAGCCACGACCTTCAAGCAAGCCTTTACGCGCACCGGCACGGCCAACAATTTGCGCGCCAGTAGGAAAATCAGGACCAGGGATAATTTCAAGAATTTCGTTATCCGAAATATCTGGATTTTCAAGCATAGCTAGGGCGGCGTTACAAACTTCACCCAAATTGTGTGGTGGGATATTGGTTGCCATACCAACCGCGATACCGCCCGCACCATTTACCAAAAGATTTGGATATTTTGCCGGCAAAACCGCAGGTTCGCGGAAAGAACCGTCATAGTTTTCAACAAACTCAACGGTGTCTTCATACATTTCATCCAAAAGCGGAATTGCCGCCTTTGATAAACGTGATTCCGTATAACGCATCGCAGCAGGTGGGTCACCGTCAACCGAACCAAAGTTACCCTGACCATCAACCAGCATAAGAGACATTGAGAATGGCTGCGCCATGCGCACCATTGCATCGTAAATCGCACTGTCACCATGCGGGTGGTATTTCGCCATAACCGCACCAACAGTTTGCGCCGATTTCACAAACTTTTTATCAGGCGTAAAACCTTCGTCATACATTGCGTATAAAATACGACGGTGAACTGGTTTTAAACCGTCACGCGCATCAGGAAGGGCACGTGAAACAATCACGCTCATGGCATAGTCGAGGTATGATGACTTTAACTCATCCTCAATGGCAATCGGTTCGATACCATCTTCATTGATGGGTGGGCGACCGCCGCCATTATTTTCACCTTCACCACCTGAATTTACTTCTAATTCGTTTTCATTATCTTCGTTTGACAAAATAATACCTTTTGTTTTTCGCGCTCTCTTGCACGAATCGAATTTTTTATAATTGGTTTTTCATACTAGCAGTTTGGAAGTAGAACGACAAATCAGACTGTGGGTAAAATGCCCATTCAATCTATATTTAATCTTGTGATAAATGCCTTATGGATTTTTCCTGTTCCCAGTTTTTGCCATTGAATGGCGCGACCGTTTTAAAAGGCAAATCAGGATAACCATCAATACAGCGTACATTAACCGACATTCCATCGGGATTAGACCGCGGAACATAAAACGCTTTTACGCCACAAATCTTGCAAAATGTATGGTCGGCAACGCCAGTATTGAATTTATAATGGGTAAGATTTTCTTCGCCTTTGGTAATTTTGAAACGCGAATTAGAAACAATCAAGTGAATAAACCCCGTGCGTTCACACATTGAACAAGTACATTCACGAATTTCCTCATCAACCCGCGCCTGAACCTCAAATTCAACCGCGCCACAATGGCAAGAGCCGTGAAAGGTTTTTAAATCTGGCATTTTGCACCCCAAAGGAACAATGATTTAGTTATTAAAAATGGCTTAGCCGACACTAAGCCATTTTATAATAAAACGTCAAATAAATACGCAAAGCGTAATATTTTAAAATTTCCTAGAACGGAATATCATCATCAATGGTGTCATTAGAGAATGATTGTTTTTCACCACTGCCTTGGCGTGGTTCGCCATAGCTAGAGCTACCGTAAGAATCATCGCCGCCGCCATATGAATCAGATGAGCCACCGCCACCAGAACGACCATCAAGCATTGTCAAAGAACCGCCAAAGCCACTAATCACAACTTCGGTTGTATATCTGTCTTGGCCATTTTGATCCTGCCACTTACGTGTATGAAGCGAGCCTTCGATATAAAGTTTTGAACCCTTTTTAACATAGTTTTCAACAACTTTTACCAAGCCTTCGCCACGCACCACGATATTATGCCATTCTGTGCGCTCTTTACGCTCGCCAGTGTTGCGGTCGCGCCAATTTTCGGAGGTTGCAATTGAGAAATTCGCAACGCGGTCACCCGATGGGAATGAACGAATCTCCGGGTCACGTCCCAAATTGCCAATCAAAATCACTTTATTTACCGAACCAGCCATACTACACCTTATACAACAATTTGGGCTTTACCCTTTAAAAAAACTAAGCCAACCCTTATATAGCTTTACAAAATCGTGGCAAGAGTTTTTACACTTGACCGCCTATATTTTGTTCACACTATGTTCTAGTATTTTCAAAAGCCAAGTCGATTCTAAATCTTAATCAGGGAATAAGATGAGCGAGAGCAAAACCATAAGAATTCGCGGTGCGCGCGTGCATAATCTCAAAAACATCAATGTTGAAATTCCGCGTGGTCGCTTCGTGGTTTTAACTGGTATGTCGGGTTCGGGTAAATCATCACTTGCCTTTGACACCATTTATGCAGAGGGGCAAAGACGCTATGTCGAAAGCCTTTCTGCCTACGCACGGCAATTCCTTGAAATGATGCAAAAACCCGATGTTGATGCCATTGAGGGATTGTCACCCGCAATTTCGATTGAACAAAAAACCACATCCAAAAACCCACGTTCAACCGTGGGAACTGTAACCGAAATTCACGATTATATGCGTCTTTTATGGGCGCGGGTTGGGGTCCCCTATTCTCCGGCAACAGGACTACCGATTGAAAGCCAATCAATCTCGCAAATGGTTGATCGCGTTATGGCTCTGCCAGATGGTTCACGCCTTTATTTGCTTGCACCCGTTGTGCGTGACCGCAAGGGGGAATTTAAAACCGAAATCAAATCCTGGATTAAGCAAGGTCTTACCCGTGCGCGCATCGATGGTGAATTTTATACATTAGATGAAGCGCCAGAGCTTGATAAAAAATTCAAACATTCAATCGAAATTGTTGTTGATAGGATTGTTGTCAAAGAAGGTCTTGAAACCCGTCTTGCCGACAGCTTTGAAACCGCATGCAAACTTGCCGATGGGATTGCGATTGTTGAATTTGCCGACAAGGACAACACAAAAGAACCAATAATTTTCTCGCAAAAATTTGCCTGCCCGGTTTCTGGCTTTACGATTGCCGAAATTGAACCGCGTCTATTTTCATTCAATAATCCTAATGGTGCCTGCCCAACCTGCGACGGCCTTGGGGTGCAGTTGAAATTTGACCCTGATTTAATTGTTCCCGAAACCGATAAAACCATTCAAAATGGCGCTGTTGCCCCATGGTCAAAGGGTAATTCACCGCTTTATTTCCAAACCTTACAAGCTATTTGTGAGCATATGGGCGATAAAATCACCACACCGTGGAAAGAATTAAAACCCGAAACCCGCCACACAATTATGTTTGGTTCTGGTAAAGAAAAAATTCAATTTATTTATGAAGATGGCAATCGCCGTTATGAAACCACCAAGGTTTTTGAAGGCGTTTTACCAAATCTTGAACGCCGTTGGCGCGATACTGATTCCAATTGGATACGCGATGATTTGGAAAAATACCAATCGGCGCAAACCTGCCCTTCTTGTGGCGGCAAACGCCTCCGCCCTGAAGCATTGGCGGTAAAAATCAATAGCCTTGATATTAGTGAAGCCAGCACTTTTTCAATCCGTAACGCCCACCAATGGTTTGAAGATTTGAATAATGTCCTAAGTGACCGTCAAAAAGAAATTGGCGCACGGATTTTAAAAGAAATTCGTGAAAGATTGCGGTTCTTGGTCAATGTCGGGCTTGATTATTTAACACTGCACCGTGGTTCGGCAACGCTTTCGGGTGGGGAAAGCCAACGTATTCGCCTTGCCTCACAAATTGGCTCTGGCCTGACTGGGGTTTTATATGTTTTGGACGAGCCATCAATTGGCCTGCATCAGCGCGATAATACTTTGCTTTTGGAATCTCTAAAAGGTTTGCGCGATTTGGGTAATAGCGTTTTGGTGGTCGAACATGATGAGGAGGCAATCCTAACCGCAGATCATGTTATTGATATGGGGCTTCGCGCCGGCATACATGGTGGTGAAGTTATCGCCCAAGGCACACCAAAAGATATTGAAAACCACCCAACAAGTATTACCGGCGCATATTTGCGTGGCGAACTTGAGGTTCCAATTCCTGCCAAACGCCGTAAACCCAATAAAAACAAAATGTTGGTGTTAAAGGGTGCAACTGGCAATAACCTTAAAAACGTTACGCTTAATTTGCCACTTGGGCTTATGACCTGCATCACTGGGGTTTCTGGTGGCGGAAAATCAACACTTATTATCGAAACTCTTTATAAAATTTTGGCACGCCGCCTTAATGGTGCGTCCGAACACCCCGCCCCTTATGAGGATATAGAGGGGTATCACCATCTTGATAAAGTGATTGATATTGACCAATCACCAATTGGGCGCACGCCGCGCTCCAACCCCGCAACCTATACCGGAACATTTGATCCCATTCGCCAATGGTTTGCCAATTTACCAGAGGCAAAGGCACGTGGTTATGGCCCTGGTCGTTTTAGCTTTAACGTAAAAGGTGGTCGCTGTGAGGCATGCCAAGGTGACGGGGTTCAAAAGATTGAAATGCACTTCTTGCCCGACGTTTACGTTACTTGTGACACTTGTAATGGTCATCGCTATAATCGCGAAACATTGGACGTTCGTTATCGCAACAAATCCATTGCCGACGTCCTTGAAATGACGGTTGATGAAGGTGCGGACTTTTTTGGTGCGGTTCCGGCAATTCGCGACAAATTGCTAACGCTTAGCCGTGTTGGGCTTGGTTATATAAAAATCGGGCAACCCGCAACCACACTTTCAGGTGGGGAAGCACAACGGGTAAAACTTGCAAAAGAGCTTGCAAAACGTTCAACCGGGCGCACCTTTTATATTCTTGATGAACCAACAACCGGTCTTCACTTTGAAGATACCCGCAAATTAATGGAGGTTTTACAAGAACTTGCCGAAGGCGGTAATACAATTGTGATTATTGAACATAATCTTGATGTTATTAAAACTGCCGATTGGATTATTGATCTTGGGCCAGAAGGCGGTGACGGCGGCGGGCAAATTATTGCCCAAGGCACACCAGAAGATGTTGCCAAAACAGATACCCACACCGGCAAATACTTAAAACACACATTAGAAGTCCATGAACAAAGGCGTAAACGGCGCAATAAATAGTAATTGTCCTTGCATTGTTACATTCCACTGCTATCATGAATTAAATTTAATAACAGGGGATTTTAATGAACGAAATCGTTGAAAACTATAAAAGCGTCTTTTTAAATTGGAGTGATTTTAAAGGCCGCGCCCGCAGACGTGAATATTGGCTTTTCACGCTTGCCAACATAATTGTTGCAGTTCTTCTTGCCGTTATAGATGGTGTAATTTTCAAAAGCGCGGGATCAGGTCCATTAAGTGGGCTTTATAGCCTTGTGGCTTTGGTTCCCGGTCTTGCCGTTTCATTCCGCAGATTGCATGACATTGGTAAAAGTGCTTGGTGGCTGTTGATTGCCCTTATACCGTTCTTCGGCGCGATTGTTTTAATTTATTTCATGGTAAAAGATTCTGAACCTGAAAACATTTATGGGCCAAACCCAAAACAAATCGCATAAAACACGAGCCATATCATAAAACAAAAGCCCTGCGATGCAGGGCTTTTTTTTGTAGCATATTGTTTTTTTAGTGTGACCAAGGTTCTTTGCGGTTCATCGAAAAATTATCGGCATAGGCACGAATAATACGTTTAACCGGTTTTGGTTCTTCTAAATCATATGGAATATTGTTTTTGGTGGCATATTCAATTGCCGCCTCTTTAGAATGGAAAGTCATTTTCAATTGCTGCAAAGTGTCACCCGAAGATGTCCAGCCCATAAGTGGATCTTTGGTCTTTGCGCCTTGTGGTTCAAATTCAAGAACCCAGATGCCAAGTTTGCCACGACCTGATTGTAACGGATTTTTCGCAGGTGAATAAATACGTGCGCCCATAATTCCCTCTCATTCCATTATGTGCCTACAAAATTTACAAAATTTGTAAAGTGCAAAATTCATTATAATAGTGATTAGAACCCGCCTTAAACACCTGCATCAACCAGATTACAAAAACGGCTGGGCCCAAAACGCAAATCTGCACAAAAGCTTTCAACAACAACATTACTCATTTCATCTTTGAACCAGAAGTCATTTTCCATATCAAGATAATCAACAGGTTTGTCTTTTGAAATATTTGCGTGCATCGCCGTATTATAAGGAATAACAAATTCCGCATAATCAAGGGTTTCACTAGGTTTATTCGGATTCACAAGCCGGAAATTGAAATCAACATATTTTATATTTTTATATTCGCTGTTTTTCTGCGCCTGAAGTGATTTTACGGTGTCCTTTATTGCCTCGGCAATTCCCAAAACATTTCTATCCGCAGTAAAATCTTGGGAATAGATATCATAATTATAATAAACATACTCAAGATCAGTTTCAGGCACATGGGTAGATTTAATTTTTGGCGGCTCATTACCAATAAAGCTGCAAGCAGATAAAAACGCCACCAATGGCAAAATCATCTTTTTCATTTTGATTCTTCACACCAACTTTCGCCTATATCTTGGCACAAAATTGTGATTGAATTAGGCAAAAATATAAATATTCCATGCAGAATGCACAAAACATCAAAAAATAGGCGTTCTGGTTAGTTTATAGCCAATATGTCTTTGAAAAATGCCTTTGAAAAGAATGGCGACTCCGACTGGATTCGAACCAGTGACCGTCCGCTTAGAAGGCGGATGCTCTATCCAGCTGAGCTACGGAGCCATTTTGCCAGAACTCGCGTCTTTTACCCGAAATCATAACAAAAAAAATAGGGCAATTGCATAAATTGCCCCATATTCCTCAAAAAATGCATCAAAGTACGAATTATTAGTCGTCTCTATGAACTCTTTCTTGGCGTTCGTGGCGTTCTTGTGCCTCTAAGGAGAGTGTCGCAATCGGACGGGCAATCAAACGACCAAGTGAAATCGGCTCACCGGTTTCTTCGCAATAACCATATTCACCTTCATCGATGCGTTTAATTGCTTCATCGATTTTGGCAATAAGTTTACGTTGGCGATCGCGGGTGCGAAGTTCAATACCTTTTTCGGTTTCAGCCGATGCGCGATCAATTGAATCCGGCAAGTTGATTGAATCAATTTGCAAGTGAGATATTGTATTTTGACTATCGGCGAGAATATCAGCTTTCCATTTTTCAAGTTTCACACGGAAAAATTGAAGCTGACGTTCATTCATGAATGGTTCGTCATCAGTTGGTATGTAATTGCCCAGATCTTCGTCCATTTTACGGATCTTTTCGCTAACATCTGCGCTATATTCATTGGATGTAATCTGCGTCATCCTCAGCCCTCCACCAGTACTAGAATTCTCAAAGTGCACTAGAATTCCTAAAGTGCCATGTATGCTTTATTTAATTTGCGCATATAGTCGTAGTGAGGTCTTTTGACAAACTGCTTCTACTGTAATTGATGTGTAAAAATGCCACTAAGTTAGTTTTTTTAGCAGATGCTAGCCCAATTAATTACAAACTTTTTTCAAGCTTGGCTAACTCAACCTCTGCACGCAATTCGATATCATCCAGAATTGATTGCAATTTTTCGTCATCAACACCTTCGAGGCGCTCACGCAGTGACGAGGCAAGTTTTGAAATTTGGGAATGCATTACACGACCAGAAAGCGTTGCAACACGCAAATCATCAAGCTGATCAAGTAGCGAATCAGCACGTGAAATTGCACGGCGGCGGCGCTCTTGTGGTGTGTCTTCGGCCTGAAGTGCCAAAAGTGAATCAAGCGAACTTATCGCACTAGATGGAATTGGCGTTTGCGCTGCACCAGCCTTTGGTGCCGCTTGATTAGGTACAGCAAAACCAGAAGCAGCGATTTTTTCTGCTTTCCTATTTTGTGCTGCCACAGATGATGAAACGCCTTCGATTTTCATGCTTTAAAATATAGGTTTGTATTCATAATATTTGGTTAATTTACTATAAGCATTTGATAAAATTTAATCAATTGGGCAAAAATTGCCTAATAGGTAATTTATTATCAGAAATTAATAATATTTTTGCTTTAAAATCAACACATTATATAAATCGTCAATTGGCACGGATTTCGCATTGTAATTTCGGATAATGTTTTTATTTAACTTTAAGGCAAATTATACCGTGTTGAAATCATTTAAACCTGTTCTCTTTGCTTTGGCTTTGTTAATTTTTGCCCCCTTTACGGTGGCGAACGCGGCCGGCAGTGGTTCAAGAATTAAGGATATGACCTCGGTTGAAGGGGTTCGCGATAACCAGCTTGTCGGCGTTGGCCTTGTATTTGGTTTGCCTGGAACTGGCGATAATTTGCGTAATAGCCCGATGACAAAGCAATTGCTTGAAAATTCGCTTGAGCCAATGGGAACAAACGTTCGTGATCAAACCTCTATGCAAACTAAAAACGTTGCCGTGGTTTGGGTTACTGCAACCTTGCCTCCTTTTGCCACTGTTGGCACAAAAATCGACGTCAATGTTTCATCAATTGGTGATGCCAAAAGCCTTGAAGGCGGCACACTAAGCGTTACCCCATTACGCGGCGCGGATGGCAATGTTTATGCCGTTGCCCAGGGGCAGCTTACAATTGGTGGCTTTGAAGCAAGCGGTAAATCAGGCTCAAAAATCGGTCGCGGTGTTACCACAAATGGCCGCGTTGCCAATGGCGCGACAATCGAACTTGAAACTAATTTCAACCTCGCCAATATGACTGAGCTGCGCCTATCATTACGCAACCCAGATTTCACCACCGCAAAACGTATTGCGGCAGAAATCAACAAAAACCTTGGTATAGAGGCGGCAATCGTTGAAAACCCATCAAGCGTAACCTTGATGAAGCCTATTGGCTACCCTGGTAATATGGCGAATTTGATTGCCCGCATTGAAAACCTTCAAGTTATCCCCGATAGCCCTGCAAAAATTGTGGTTGATGAATCATCCGGCATCGTAGTTATGGGTGAGAATGTTAAGGTCTCTACCGTTGCTGTGGCACAGGGTAATTTGACAATCTCTGTCGGCGAAAACCCAAGCGTTTCCCAACCTGCCCCATTCTCTCAGGGCCAGACCGCAGCAGTTCCATCATCAACCATCAAAGTTGAAGAAGATAAAGGCGATTTGACCATGGTTCGGGGCGGTGTGCCACTTCGTGAACTGGTGGCGGGTCTTAATGCCCTTGGGGTTAACCCACGTGACTTAATTCAGATTTTGCAGGCGCTAAAAGCCGCCGGCGCAATCCAAGCAGATATTGAGGTAATGTGATGAGTAACATGAGCGCAAACATAGTCGCCCAGACACTTGGAAGCATTAATTCCAAAATCACTGGTGAGGCACACGCCGACAAAGTGGCAAAGCAATTTGAACAAATGGTTCTGTCACAGCTTTTGTCATTCTCTGATACAGATAATGACATGTCGGATTCAGAATTTGGCGGCGGCGCGGGCGAACGCGCCTTCAAGCCATTTTTATACGATGAATATGCAAAGGCAATTTCACACACCAACGGGGTTGGAATTGCCACTGCTGTAAAAGGTGAAATCCTTAAAATCCAAGAAGCCGCACAAAAAACCCAAGCAATACCATTGGCGCAGGAGTAATTCATGGCTTTGATCGCAAAAGACACAAATGATTATCTTGAGCAAATGGTGCTTTTGACAAAACGCCTGTGCGAGATAACGCAAAACCAACTTACCGCACTTGATTCAAATGAATTAACCGACGTAAAACCCCTTAATGATGAGGTTTCGCGCCTTGCCGCCGCATATTCAAGCGAGACAAGACGCATCGCCCAAAACCCTGATTTGCTTCAATCTGGTAATCCGGCATTAAAAGCCGCATTGCGTGATTGCACCGAAAAATTTCGCGATTTAATGGAAAAACATGAAAACGCCTTGGAAAGAAAAATGCGCCTTACCGAAGGTTTGGTTCAGGCAATCGCCAAAGAGGCAATGAACGCGCGCCCTACCCCAATTTCATATGGCGCAGGCGGCATAAAAACCGCCCCAGCCCGCGCAAACACCACCGCAATCGCACTGGATAGAAAAGCGTAGAAATTACGGATTACGGATTTTGTCATACCGGAATTTTGTGAAACAAAATGTCCGGTATCTAACTGTATAAACCACAAGATACCGGACAAATTGCTTTGCAATTTTGAAGGTCATGACAAAATACGTAATTCGTAATTTTGAATAGCCGCCCCCCTTCAGTCGCCTTCGGCGACAGCTTCCCCGCAAGGGAGAAGCAAGGCACGCAAACTCCAACATTTAAGAAACACTATCCACCACCCTACTTTATCCCTTATGATATGGGCATAAATGCAAAATCAATGCGTGGTGGAGGACGGCAAAATGTCAACAAATGTCAGCATTTTTGGGGCATTGCATAAAAAAAACCGATGCTATTTCAGCACAACCAATTGATTATTAATAACTTTTCAAAGGATGTTTTATGAAAAACAATGTTAAAAATGGTCACAAAAGGGGGTAAAATGGTTACATTACGTGAAATATTGTTTGAATATTGGTTCAGTGACCGAGATACCGGACATTTTATTTCATAAAATTCCTGTATGACAAAATTCGTAATTTTCCTTAATCATAGTTTGGTGCGGCAAAATGTTAAGAATTCGCTAACCAAAATAGCGCATTAAGAATTTATAAATTGATAGAAAATCAGGAAATCAAAATGGCGGCTGCAAGCGCGTTTTTAAATCAAAAACCCTTATTGGTTGGAATGACCCATTTTGCCAAGGCATTTCTTGGGATTGGCGCAATTACGGTTGCGGGTGCAGGTGCAATCGAAGTCACTGGAAACCCAAGAGATGTTGGACCAAGAATTGAACTTGATGTTCCACATTATCAACCACCTGCGCAACTTCCTGCAAATGGTCAAGTTTCCGAAATCACCAACACCGAACAAAATCCAAATGGCGTTTTGCAGGCAATGGCTTGGCGCATTCCTGATGGTTCTATGTCACCATGGGTACAGGGTTTGCAACTTGATTCTTTACAAGAAGAAAAAACCTCGCCGCATGGCGCAAATGCAAACGAACCCCATGCCAGAAGCGTTGCCGAGGCGGCAATTGCGCCACCTGCCCCCAATAGTGGGCAAGCACGCATATTGGCACCGCAAATGGATACCAAGACAACATTGGTTACTAATAACGAAAACGGCGTAAACATTACCCGTGGTGCGGTTTCTTATGCCAGCGGTGCGCCACTGCCATCTGCACCGATTTCAGGCCTTACCCAAATGGCGGGCATTGGCCCATTGCCAATCGTTTCATCAGATGGACGCACGCCATTTGACGCCTATAAACGCCCATTTGCGGCAACTGGCGCGCCAAAAATTGCGCTTGTGGTTGGTGGTCTTGGTCTTAATTCCCGCATTACCGAACGGGCGATTAATCAACTGCCATCCGAGGTGACACTATCATTTGTTCCCACCGCCGATAACCTTCAAGGTTGGATAAATAAAGCGCGCGCAAAGGGGCATGAGGTTTTGATTGAAATTCCAATGGAACCATATGATTACCCTGATAATGACCCCGGTCCACAAACGATTCTTTCAAGTGCTTCGGCAGAGGAAAACCAACACCGCCTTGAATTCTCATTATCTCGTGCAACTGGCTATTTTGGTGTTACCAATTATTTGGGTGGAAAACTTGCGGGTTCTGCGGGGCCTGCAACCTCAATTATGAAAATGCTAAAAGCGCGTGGTCTTGGCTTTGTGTCTGATGGCACAACAAATGGGCTAGGGCAATTTGCAAAGGGTGCAGGCCTAAAGTCATCTAATGCCGACCGCCTGATTGACCAGCGACCTTCTGCAAGTGATATTAATGCCCAATTAGGCGCATTAGAAGCACTTGCGGGACAACGTGGCTATTCGATTGGCTTTGGGGTTGGTTATGCGGTAACCATTGATCAGATTTCATCATGGGCATCACAGGCGAAATCGCGCGGCATCGTTTTGGCGCCGGTTTCAGCAATGACCAATTAGCCAAAAATTGTGTAAAATTTGTCACATAACTTATGTCTGATATAGAAGTTTGATATTATTTAGTTTATGCTGAATAATTATGGAATTATTACCACCACCACCTGATTTATACCGCCCGAATGTCGGTCTCTTGGTTTTTAACCAAGATGGCAAGGCATGGATTGGCCGCAGACGCGGCTTTCGCGGTGCGTATTGTTGGCAAACTCCGCAAGGGGGAATCGATCACGGGGAACGTGTCGTTGATGCCGCATTACGCGAACTAACTGAGGAGACAGGAATAGATTCGTCCAAGGTCGAGATATTGGCACGCACCAATGAATGGCTTTGTTATGATTTTCCTGAATCAATGCGCAAAAGCAAACTAAACCACTACAAAGGGCAGGCACAAATTTGGTATGCCATGCGCTTCAATGGCGATGACAATGACATAAAACTTGATGGTCACAAGCAAATCGAGTTTGATGATTGGCGTTGGGAAAAGCCTGCACTTTTACCTGATTTGGTTGTGCCTTTTAAACGTGGCGTCTATCTTCAGGTTATCGAGCATTTCGCAAGGTTTGCCGCATAAATGGGTGAAGGAAGTTCCAAACCCGTTTTATTCATACACGGCGCTTTTGCAACAAATATCATTTGGGCAAAGTTTGTCCCGCTTTTTAAACAGGCGGGCTATGAGTGTTTTACGCCAACACTTTTCCCCGATTTGCGTATGCACAGGCACCCGCCACACTCACTATCAAAAATGTCATTACAAGACATGGTCGATGAAGCGAGTGAGCTTGCCCATGAAATAACCGAAGATACAGGCCAAAAGCCTATTATTATCGGGCATTCGATGGGCGGTTTAATTACCCAAAAGCTTACAGAAATGGGGTTGTCAAATAAATCGGTATTTATAACCCCCGCCGCCCCCGGCGATTGCTTTAATGAAGGCATTCAAATGGGTTTAAGTTTTATTGGGGAGTTGAAATTAAAACGCCCTGGTTTTTCATATAAAATCGATGATTTATCGCTCGACTTTTTGGCATTAAACAAAATCCCCGAAAAAGAAAGATTGGCAATTCATAAAACCATGGTTTATGAATCGGGGCTGGCGCTTGAAAATATCGTAAATCCATATGCCGACGAAAATAAAACCGGTATCATTGATGAAAATAAAATCAATGTCCCTACCCTAACCATTGGGTCATTCCATGATAGAACTTGTATCATTCCTTTGGTGCGCAAGATTGGCGAGAAATATGCGCGAATTGGTGGCGAATATATCGAATATCCCGATCATGCGCATATGATAACCATGGAACCAAATGCAGAAGATGTCGCAAAAGATATTTTAAACTGGTTAGCCAAAACGGCTTAAGCATGGCAAAAATAATCGAAAACCTTCCCGCCAAAGAAATCAAAAAAATCGTCCATGCCCAAGAAATTGCACGTGAATACCTAAAAATTGCTATTAATTTGCTGGAAGTAGCACGCGAAGAGTATTCGGGGCAATTATCGCCAAATTCACAAATTATCTTAAAAACTTTGCAAAAGCATTTTGGCAAGAATAATCAATATGTTCTTAAATCCGCCCTTAAGACAATTAGAAAAATTGCGAATGTTTTGGGTGATGACGGCAATAAATACCGGATAAAAGCCGCGAATATTGGCAATAAAATGGGGCGTGCCATGTTTCTGGGGAGGACCATAAAACTTGGCACGCCGTTTTTTGAAACCAACTTGAGGAATCGTGTGGTTACAATAATTCACGAAACCGGACATATTGTTGGGCTAAATTTCCTTGTTCCCGAATTATACGAAGGTAAATCTAAAAATATGCCGGTTATATATCGTCTTTATAATGCCGATGATGTGGCATTATTTGCCTATGAAATCGGGCAAAGAAAAGAATTCAAACAGGTTTAACCCAATTCAAAAACCAAAAATTCGGCTTCTTCTTTGCCTTTGATGGTCACTTTATCGGTTTCCCAAATCGCGAGACCATCACCTTGTTTAAGCTCGGTATCGTTAACAACCACAATACCACCTTTGGCAACTTGAACCCAAACGCCTTGACCTTTTGCAAGGTTTAGTTCGGCACTATCGCCATCATTAAAGATTGCCGCATAAATATTGGCTTTTTGATGGATTGATACCGAACCATCACGGCCGTCATTTGATGCCACAAGTCTAAGATTGCCAAGTTTGTCACCGCGTGTAAATTGTTTCTGCTCATAAGATGGCTCATAACCATCTTTGTCGGGCATAATCCAAATTTGCAAAAGATGAACGCCAATTTTGTCAGACGCATTGAATTCAGAATGGCGAACACCGGTTCCCGCACTCATACGCTGCACATCACCGGCATTAATAGTTGTGCCATTGCCCATTGAATCCTTATGTGCCAATGCACCTTCAAGAACATAGGTTACGATTTCCATATTATCGTGCGGGTGGGTTGGAAAACCACCACCGCCGGCAATGCGGTCATCATTAATAACCCGAAGCGGGCCAAAGCCCATAAAATTAGGATCATAATAGTTTGAAAAAGAGAAGCTATATTTGGTATCAAGCCAACCGTGGTTTGCGGCACCTCTTTCTTCAGATTTTCTGTGATAAATTGCCATTATATTATTTCCTTATTGTGCTGTTTCCTCTAAAATAAGCATTGCAACTCTGAATACAATTTCACGACATCGTATAAAAACCAAACATTTTCGCATAGCAGGAATATTATGGAACAATCAATAAAGCAAGAAAACAATTGGGCAAAGGGAAAAATTGCCTTTATAACCGGTGCTACATCAGGCTTTGGGGCGGCATTAACACGCCGTATTATTGCTGCTGGTGGCAAAGTTATCGCAACCGGTCGCCGCGAAGAACGACTTGATGAATTGGTTGAAGAATTAGGAAGCGGGCAATTATTAACTAGAACGCTCGATTTAACCGACACTGACAAAATCGAAGAATGTATCAAAACCCTGCCATCTGATTTTGCTGATATTGATATTTTATTCAACAATGCTGGTCTGGCACTTGGGCTTGGCGGCGCGGATGCGGCAAACCTTTCCGATTGGGACACTATGATTGATACCAATGTCCGCGCACTTGTGCATGTAACGCGCCACGTGCTTGAGATTATGGTCAAAAATAATCGTGGTGACATTATAAATATGGGTTCGGTTGCTGGAACTTATCCTTATGTTGGCGGCAATGTTTATGGGGCAACCAAGGCATTTGTGCATCAATTCTCCTTAAACCTTCGTGCCGATTTACTTGGGAAAAATATCCGCGTTACCAATATTGAGCCAGGCATGTGCGAAACCGAATTCTCATTGGTGCGTTTCAAGGGTGACAAATCAGCCGCCGATAATGTTTATAAAGGCATGAAACCACTTTCGGCAGATGATATTGCCCTAACGGTTGAAAGCGTACTAAAACTGCCAGCGCATATTAATATCAACACGCTTGAAATCATGCCGGTGCAACAAGCATTTGCGGGCTTTGCGGTAAACAGGGATTAAAATAATGGAAAACAAGGCAATAATTATCAATTCATATGGCGATGAAAGTGTTCTTGAATATCAAACCCTTCCAACCCCTAAGCCAAAAGCAGGGCAGGTTTTGATTAAACAAACCGCGGTCGGTCTAAACTTTATTGATACTTATTTCCGCTCTGGTTTTTATCCGACACCACCCTTTCCAGTGGTTTTGGGTGCAGAAGCCGCAGGGACTATTGCCGAAATTGGCGAAGAAGTGACAGGCTTTGAAATTGGTCAACGGGTTTGTTATACCGGTGGTCTTGGTTCATATTGCACATATCGCGCGATAAATGCCGATGAGGTTATCCCCCTTCCCGATGGGGTTTCCGAAGAAGTTGCGGCGGCATGTTTGTTAAAAGGTTTAACCGCACAATATTTATTACGTCGCACTTTTAAGGTTGGCCCTGAACATTCAATTTTTTACCATGCTGCCGCCGGTGGCGTTGGCCTTATATTCGGGCAATGGGCGCATCATTTGGGTGCAAAAGTTATCGGCACTGCGGGCGGTGCGGAAAAATGCGCGCTTGCCAAGGCACACGGCTTTGACGAAGTTATTGATTACAAAGCAGGTGATTTTGTTAAACCCGCGCTTGAATTAAATGGCGGCAAAAAATACGACGTGGTTTATGATAGCGTTGGTAAGGATACTTTTGACGGCTCATTAAACATTATCAAACCATTGGGATTATTTGTTAGCTTTGGGCAATCTTCGGGGGCGGTTCCGCCATTTGATATCGGCCTGTTAAACCGCAAAGGTTCGCTGTTTGTAACCCGCCCTAACCTTTTTGCCTATAATCCCGATCGTGCAACCTTGCTTGAAAGTGCAGGAGAATTATTCGACCTAATCGCCAAAGGCATAATTAAAATCGAAATTAATCAGAAATACGCGCTTTCGGATGTTGCGACCGCACATAAAGATTTAACAAGCCGCAAAACCACGGGCGCGAGCGTGTTGGTGGTGTGAAAACACAAAAGGCACTTTCTTCAAAGTGCCTTTTAAAAAATTCTTTTCCTATATCCCAAGTCGCTGAGTGAGCGAAGCGAGGGTGGCGACTTGAACGGCTTACCCTGCCCCGCCCACTGTAAGACCATGTATCATAACGGTTGGTTGGCCAACGCCAACTGGAACGCCCTGCCCGCCTTTGCCACAGGTTCCAACACCTTCATCAAGTTTGGAATCATTGCCAATCATGGAGATTTTGGTCAATGCGGTTGGGCCATCACCGATTAGGGTTACGCCTTTTACCGGGGCAATGATTTTGCCATTTTCAACCAAATAGGCCTCAGACGTTTGAAATACAAATTTGCCCGATGTAATATCAACCTGCCCGCCACCAAGTGCCGCGCAATAAATGCCTTTCTTCAAAGATGCGATAATTTCCTGTGGGTCATTATCACCAGATTCCATAAAAGTATTGGTCATACGTGGGATTGGCGCATAGGCAAAGCTTTCACGGCGACCGTTTCCAGTCGATTTTTCACCCATTAATCGGGCATTTAGGCGGTCTTGCATATAGCCAACCAAAATACCGTTTTCGATTAAAACCGTGCGTTCGGTTGGTGTGCCTTCATCATCGATTGTTAAAGAGCCACGGCGATCTTGTAATGTGCCGTCATCAACAACGGTTACACCTTTTGCGGCAACTTGTTGCCCAATTTTGCCCGAAAATGCGCTTGTGCCTTTGCGGTTAAAATCACCTTCAAGTCCGTGCCCCACGGCCTCATGAAGCAATACACCTGCCCAACCGGCACCAAGAACAACATCCATTTCACCAGCAGGTGCGGCAATTGCCTCTAGATTAACAGAAGCGATACGAAGTGCCTCATCGGCAATAGCCTTGATTTTGCTATCTTCGATATAATTATCATACATCATACGTGCGCCCGCGCCCGATGAGCCCGTTTCACGGCGACCATCTTTTTCAAGTGTTACCGAAACATTCACCCGCACCAAAGGGCGGTGATCGGTGGCAATGTCGCGGTCATTGCGAATGATTGCAATATCCTTTTTTGATGCCGCCATTGAAACCGAAACCTGTACAACACGCGAATCTTTGCCGCGAACATAGGAATCAACCTGTGCTAGGGTTTCAATCTTGCTTTCAAAACTTGGCGCGCTTAGGGGGTCCACATCATCATATAATTTGCGGTTGGTTTTTTGTGGTGCGTCGCCAAGTTTAAAGCCCTTGCCACGTTTTGCTAATTGTGCGGCTTCGCTGGCGCGCATGAATGATGCCTTGGAGATTTCATTGGAATGGGCATAACCCGTTGCCTCACCCGAAACCACGCGCAACCCGAATCCTTCTTCTGAATCAAAGCCTGCGGATTTAAGACGACCATCATCCCATAAAAAGGTTTCAGAGCGGGTATTTTCAAGATAAATCTCACCGTCATCGGCGCCTAAAAGTGCGTTGGAAAGAATTTCCTGTGCACCTTCTGTTAATGCGCGGGTAGTTAGGTCTGAATCATTAATATTGGTCGTCATTTTATTGTCCATTTTTACTAATTTTATATTTAGGGGGTGTTTGTGCAAAAATAAACGGACAAAATGTAATTATATTTTCTGAAGAAATTAACACTTTAACGCCTTAAAATTTACTTTTAATGGCTTTTTACGAGGGAATTCTAATTCGCACTATCAATAAAACCCTTTAACCTTCTGATTAGATATAGTTTTTAAGAAAAAATGTTGTTTTTCAATGATTTCTGAGTGAAAAATATTCATATAATCAGCAAATTAATACTCCGCGTTAAGATTCTCTTAAGCAAATTAATTGAGATTATGTTTACCAATTTATTAAGAACTAATATTCGGAGCAGACCAATGGTTTTACGCCTTAATGCACTTGCAACAACTGAACTTTCACCACGCATTGTCGTATTCGGCGTTGGCGGCGCAGGTGGCAATGCCGTTAACAACATGATTGAAGACAATCTTCAAGGCGTTGACTTTGTGGTTGCGAATACAGATTCCCAAGCACTTCACCGCTCTAAAGCAGAACGTAAAATTCAAATCGGCCTTAACACTACACAAGGTCTTGGCGCCGGCGCAAACCCACAAATTGGTATGGCTGCTGCTGAAGAAAGCCAAGCAGAAATCATGGAACATCTTGGCGATGCGCATATGGTGTTCATCACTGCTGGTATGGGCGGCGGCACAGGTACTGGTGCAGCGCCAATTATCGCACGCACCGCTCGTGAAATGGGTATTTTGACCGTGGCAGTTGTTACCAAACCATTCCATTTTGAAGGCACACGCCGCATGAAAATGGCGGATGCTGGTTTGTCTGAACTTCAAAAAAATGTTGATACATTGATTGTAATTCCAAACCAAAACCTTTTCCGCGTTGCCAATGATAAAACCACTTTCCAACAAGCCTTCCAAATGGCTGACAAAGTGCTTCATTCAGGCGTTCGTGGCGTTACCGACCTTATGATTATGCCTGGCCTTATCAACCTTGACTTTGCGGATGTTAAATCTGTTATGTCTTGCATGGGCAAAGCAATGATGGGAACCGGCGAAGCAGAGGGTGATGACCGCGCACGCAAAGCGGCAAACCTTGCCATCAATAACCCACTGCTTGAAGACGTTTCATTAAAAGGTGCAAAAGCTGTCCTTATCCACGTAACTGGTGGTAATGACATGACCCTGTTCGAATTAGACGAAGCAGCTAATCAAGTTAAAGACGAAGTTGATCCAGAAGCAAACATCATCGTTGGCTCAACCTTTGACGAAGCATTAGAAGGCAAAATCCGCGTTTCTGTGGTGGCATCTGGTATTGATGAAGATTCAGTTGTTCAACCAGTTCCAGAAATGCAAAGCGCACGTACCGTTCAGGCATCTGCACCACAACAACCAATCCAAGTTGTTCGTGTAACCCAACGTGAAACTTATGCATCTGCGCCTACTCCTGCGCCGCAACCGCAGCCGCAGCCACAACAAATCGTTCAAGAGCCTGAATTGCCAATGACTGCACGTGAACCTATTCATCATCAGCAAGAACCAGTTCAAGCACAAATGCCTTTGCAAGAGCCAGAGCGTCCACATTATGACATCAACTCACAACAGCATTTGGTTCGTGAAGCACAGCGTGAACTAGCAAATCAACGCACCCAAAACTATCAACCTGCACAACCAGCTCAACCAGCACCTAAAAAACCAGTTGAGCAATCACATGCACAACCTCACCGCAGCAGTGGCGCTGGTCTTTTGAATATTTTTGGTCGCCCAAAACCACGTCCTACTCAAGAGGACACTTACCAAGAAAATATCGAACCTAATGACGAACCAATGTATAATGATGACATCAATGATGATGATTATTCAATCCCTGCATTCCTTCGCAGACAGGCAAACTAATCTCTCTAAAATAAAATGAAAAAAGCGCGGTTATTTTTTAGCCGCGCTTTTTAGTATCTCTTCCATAATGATACTATAAAACCCTGATTTATATTTTCGCTATTATCAAATCTTGCACGGGCAATACTTTGGCGTAAACCAAATTCAATTCCCAAATTATTATTAAATCGCTTTATATAGCTAATCTGGAAATTATTATTATCATTGTAATAATCGCAGCCCGCCCTAAACTGCTTTAAAATGAGCAAGTCTTTTTTATAAACATGTCTGCCGAACGTAATTTCAGAAGTTTTTTGATATTCGCCAAGGCAGCCTTCGTCCCCATATTCAAGATTTAGCCAATTTTTTCCAAATCCGTACCCCAAAAGCATATTATAAATCATATTATTTTCGCGGTAGTTTATTTGCACGCTATCAATAGTGCTTATTCCAAATTGCGAAGATAGAATTAACCCATTCCCCTGTAATAATTTAAATTGCAATTTGAAATCAGTTTTAGAAATCGCCGGAAAATCTTTATACATTTTAAGATTTTGCGAAAATATAAACGCTGAATCAGTGCGTAAGCCACGTGCGATGTAATATTCGAATGAAGTGTTATGGTTTTGATCATTACCAACAGTATTAATACTTGCAATTAATTCAGTTTTACCTTCTCGTGGTATCCATGCGCCAGAAAAGGCAATATTAGGGAAAAATAACAACAATCCCAAGCAAATATTATATTGCCAAATACGCCCCATTTTGCCCCCACAAGGCAGACATTAGTATATTCATGTCATTGAATATTATTTCTTTACACATTTTTTATCAAAATAAGAAATAATAGCAATATGAAGAATTTATCATCCCTTATTAATTTAGCCCATGACAAATCAGATGAAAGTCGTCTTGAGCTTGTGAAGTTGACTTCACAAGAATTTTTGGGATGCAAAGATGAACTATCTGAGCAACAACTGGCGTTATTCACGTCTATCATAAACCAATTATATAATTACCTACCTAATGGCGTTAAGGCGCAATTGGTAAATGCATTGGCCATTAATGCTGCGTCACCTGAAAATATTTTGGCGACAATTGCCGAAGATGATATTGAATATGCAGGGCCAGTCCTAAATTTTTCAAATAACCTAAGCGATGACACTTTGATTGGTGTTATTAAAAGAAAGGGTTTTGATCATCAGGTTTTAATTGCAAAGCGCCCAAATATTGGCGAAGGGATTACTGATGCACTTGCCGAAACCAATAACTCTGAAATTGCTGCAGAAGTTGGGAAAAACCTAACCGCAAAAATTTCAAAAAATACTTATGACAAGTATATTCAAGTATTAAAAGATAATGTTGATGCAATTGGTTTGTTTGCGGTTCGCTCCGACATTCCTGAAGATTTGTCAAAACAAATAACAGAAATCTTCACCAAAGAATTTAAAGAGCAAAGCAACGACAATAAAACAGAACACGCACAACAAAATGAACCCGATGACACTGTATATGTTGGCGAAGTTTCAGTAAGTGAATGCCTAGACCAGTTACAAAATGGCCATAACGGCGCCTTCATTAAATGTTGTGCCGCACATTTTGGAATTTCTCCATATAAATTAAAGGCCGCGCTGGATACCGGTAATTTACAACATTATACATTGCTTGTTCGCGCAATGGATTTGGATGTTAGCACCGTTGAAAATATCCGAAACAAATATTTGAAAGAAACAAAACATCTAAGCCAGCAAGAAAGCAAAGATGCACTTGTTTTCTGGATTACGGTCACAGTACCTCGTGCCGTTGGAATGCTTCACAACAAGTTTGACGAATAATATATGCGTCAAGTTGTGCAATAAAATACCATTGACCTAAAAGATTTATAAAGCCATAAGGATGCCTTATGGAAAACAATAACATCCTAGATAGAATTGCCTTTATCGCGAGTGCCAAACCAGAGGCACAACAAGCCTTGGTACGTTTGCGCCATTTATACGGTGCAGTTCCCGAAAGAAATGCCAATGTTATCGTTGCCCTGGGTGGTGATGGCCTTATGCTGGAAACTTTAAGGCGGCATATGGACGATAATATTCCGGTTTATGGCCTTAATCAGGGCACAATCGGTTTTCTAATGAATGATTATGCCGAAGAAGGTTTAATTGAACGCATTGAGAATGCAAATCCAATTACAATCCACCCATTAAAAATGACGGCAACCGATATAAATGGCAAAGAATATTGCGAATATGCAATTAATGAAGTTTCGCTTTTACGGCAAACCCATCAAACCGCACATCTTAATATTTATGTCGATGATAAAGAAAGAATTTCGGATATTGTTTGCGACGGCATGATTTTATCAAGCCCTGCAGGATCCACCGCCTATAATCTTTCCGCATATGGTCCGATATTACCCATCGGCAGCGGCCTGATGGCACTTACCCCAATAAGCGTATTCCGCCCAAGAAGATGGCGCGGGGCAATATTACGCGATAATTCAAAGGTTGAATTCCGTATAAGTGATCCTGAATTACGCCCAGTTGCAGTTTCTGCGGATAACCGTGAATTTCGAAATATAACCAATATAAGAATTGAATTCGACTTTACGCGTTCAATGCATATTTTGTTCGACCAAGACAGGCCGCATGACGAGCGAATTTTGACCGAGCAGTTTGCAATTTAAAAAATTATGTAAAATTTTCGAAAATCACTAAATTAGTAACCTTTATTTAGGGCTATTGCTGTATGTTGCCTTCACTAGGGAAATATGAAGAGGAACAAATATGCCAGCCGAAGACGAACAGCCACAAGTATTTAACCCACCAAATCGCCTGAAAATGAAACTTGGTGGTCGTTTAAAAGGCTTTGATGCAGAGGCAATTGCACGCGCTGAAGCTGCTATTGCAAATATGTCGAGCAATTTTGAAGAATGGCTGCACGATGAGCTAAATAAATTATTAGAAGCCCATAAAGTTATTCTTAACCCAGCGCATTCAGTTAAAGATATTGAGGCTTTTTATCGTACTGCACACGATTTAAAAGGCTTGGGAGCAACATACGGCTATCCGATTGTTTCACAATTTGCAGCGTCTCTATGCCGTCTTATCGATAGCCCAGAAGGTCGCGACAAAGCACCTATCGAGCTTCTTACGGCGCATGTAGAGGCAATTAATGCATCGGTTCGCCAACGTATCAAGCTGGACACGCACCCAATTGGTCACGAACTATTAAAAGAATTGACCAAACGTGTTGCCGTATATGGTGAGCCTGAATAGAATAATTCATACAGATATTAAAAATTAAAGCCGGGGCATGACCCCGGCTTTAATTTTATGATTTATTTGAATTTACGCAGCGGCAAATCGTGAATCTTGAACCACATCCTCAATAGGAACATCAAGTTTATCCAAAAGATAACGAACATCTTCATCAGGGATAGATTGGAAGCGAGTAAGCACACGTTCAATCATACGCTTTCTAAAGCGGGCTTTGTCATCCATGCTGCCATCGAATTCAGTTTCGTGAAGAACATCAATAGCGGCACGAAAAGCAGGATAAATATTACTTGGCATATGCGCGCGATCAAAAATGGCACGAAGCCCCAATGTGCCACCATCATGCACCAAAAGCCATGCTTTAGAGTGTTCGATGCCGGCAAGTTCAGCCATTGCATATTCAACCAACCTCACCTCACCTTGGCATAATGCCCGTAAAACAAATGATGGCGTAAGTTTACCATTAAGGTTAAGCTGCTGCACATAGCGGCGCAAATCCGCCTGCATGCTTGCTTGGGCAATTAAGTCCAGACTTGCACGTTCGCGGGTGTCATTGGCAATATCAATAGCAAGCTGTGGCGGAAGTGCGTGACGTTCAACCAATTTATCAAATACTTGACCACTAAACTTGGTTGCAATTTTTTCAGCAATAATAAGCGGCAATATTGGTCGTTCCGCCATTGCCATTGCAATATCGCTTGCGGTTGGGAAACGCTCAATGGCTTTGGATAAACCATTTTCCGAAAATTCAGCTTTGATATTGTGAAGCGCGTTATTAATCGCAACCGAAACCCCGTGTTCACAAATCGCATCAGTAACTTTTGAAGATAATTCTTCGCGTCTTGAAATTGCGATTTGGCGCACAGGTTCTGCCGCCTCAAGGATTTCCACTAAATCGGCATCAGTAAGGGTTGGTGAGAATTCAAGCACCGGAAGTGCGATTGCCTCGATATCTTTGGCAAGCACTGCGGCAACATCGGATGGAAGATTTGGGGAAGATTTAAGCGTGATTGCCAATGCACGTCTTACACGTTCAGCAGCACCTTTAACCACAAGACGAAGAATTTCTTCGGCAAAATGCCTTTCTTCATCAGTTATTTGAGCGGTATCAATATGACGGCACAAACGATAGCAAGCAAGCGCCTTATCCTCGTCTGTATCGCCCTTAACCAAGGAACGAATATCGTTTTCAGTGAGATTAACTCGTAAAGTATTGACGCCCATTATAAATTACACCCAAATTACAAAGTCGGACACAACCCCACATGACAAAGCTGTGTCTTGATTCGACTATTTATAATCGTGCAATTTTATGGTTAATAATATCTTTACATTTGCCCCAAAGAGGCGATTTTAACAGTGATTACCGGCGTAATAAAAAGCCAATTGCACCGCCGCCAAGCACTGCGCAAAAACCCCAAAACAGTGGATCCTGCGGAACAGTTCCAAACATGCTGATAATGGTAATTGGCAACATCGCAACAGTGATTCCAACAAGTGACAAGAACCATACCGCGCCAACATTACGCAAAACTTTTTGTGTATAATCGATAAACATACCGCTCACTTTCCCCAAATAGTCCCATTTTGAGACTGAATTTTCTTCAATTGGGAGAGTTGCAAACCTTACGCCAGTTTTAGCGTACCAATTTATTACGCAACCATTTGCGGGATTCTTCGGCAACTTCGAATGCAGAACGGATTTGTGCCTCACCTGGCATTTGTGGATCAAATGCCGATGCCGCATCAATAGCTTGTTTAAACGCAATCTCTGCTGCGCCAATTTGGCCAGAACGTAAATAAGCCCATGCTTCAATCAAAGCAGGTGACATGGGGTCGCGTGCCAATAGTGTGAAAACAGGTTCATCTGCTTCGGCCTTCACATAAGCATCAAACTGACTTGGTTCATTTTTGTTGTTCATATTCTTAGCCCACCATTATTATTAAAAAAAAATCGCTGTAGCGATTTTGCTCTTCGACTTGTCCGAAAACCGCTTCACACTTTTCGGGTCTCATCGCGGCAATTAACAAACTATTAAGTTTTGCACCATTGCACAAGAGGGTTTGGCACGGTTATGAAATAATATTTGTGAATAATATGTTTTGGTGTATCTGGAAGAAATGACTGATTTCTCTAATGAATTGTGGGTAAGTTCTGAATTTGGCGCAAAATCAATCTGTGGCATTGATGAGGCCGGGCGTGGCCCGTGGGCCGGCCCAGTTACAGCAGCCGCAGTAATTCTTGACGCGGGCAAAATCCCCCAAGGATTAAACGATTCAAAAAAGCTAAGCGCGAAAAAGCGTGACGAACTCGCCCCCCAAATAAAAGAAATGGCAATCGCGTGGCATGTTGCTTTTATCGATGCCGAAACCATTGATGAAATCAACATCTTGCAAGCAACCTTTAAGGCAATGCGTGAAGCATTAAGCGGCCTTAAAACCGCCGCCGATTTTGCACTTGTGGACGGTAACCGCGATCCCAAACTTGGCATCCCCACAAAAACAATCATAAAGGGTGACAGCCTTTCATTATCGATTGCCGCCGCATCAATTCTTGCCAAAACTGCGCGCGATGAATTTATGCAAAACGCCCACAAAACTTATCCACAATATGGGTTTGATAAAAATGCGGGTTACGGCGTGCCTGTGCATATTGCCGCCCTTGAAACCTACGGCCCCTGCCCCCTGCATCGCAAAAGCTTTAAACCGGTCAAGGCACTCCTCCCTACTGCAGTTGGGTAGGAGATTTATAACAACCCCTTCAACTTTGCCTTTAATGCAACCGCCCGATAAACCGCATAATATTGACCCAAACCTGTTGCACCTCTGATAAGCTTATCGAGTTCTTTAAAAACCCCGATTGAAGCGTCTTTTTGCTCGGCTTCCGTTTCAATTTTGATAGTTTCTGTAATTTCTAAAATACGCTGTCGAATACTATCATTTGCTATCAATCTGGCGGCATTTGCACCCGCACCATTTTCGGAATAACCGGCGTAAATATAGGCTTGGGTTTGTGATTTACCTTCTGCAACAGCGCGCGCAAAGGTTTCGTGTCGTGTGTTTGATAATTGTGGCATAAAACAATTATATTATCGCCCAATGGAATGGGGGATAAATATAAAAATACCCCAAGGAATTATTTCCCTTTTCGCTTCTTCTTACCCTCAGCGGGCAATAATGGGGCGGTAAGTTTTTGATATTGTTCAAAGAGATGTTCAACGCGGGCGCGTTCGCTTGGAAATGGTTCTTTGCGATATGCTTTATCGACCGCTTTATCCAATGCCTGATGCGCCTTTAATAATTCGGGCGGCATGGTTAGGGGGTCGTAGAGGTCGGCAAGCGTGGAATTAGGGAATTTTGCGCGCGCATCCAAAACCGCCTGTGTCTTTAATTCAATATCCTGTTTTTGGGCATCAGATGGGTTTTCAGGCCAAGGGAAGTTGTTGTAAACTAGTGATGACGAGTATTGGTAATCACTCTTCATCCTTCCGCATATTTGCCGCATATAGTGACTTTTCGTAGCCCAACTGCAAAAAAGGAATCACCTGATTCGATTTTTGAATCAGCGTGAATCTTTTGTTAACTAAAAAGGATTCTAATACCCCTAATTGATGATGGGGCGTTACTTTGACCACTAAGAAAATTGAAGAGAAATTAAGCCAGCTTGTTGAAAATCGTATTCACCTTGGGGATTGCATTGAAAATATGCGCAAACTTCCAAAAGGCTGTGCCGATATGGTTTTTGCCGACCCCCCATATAATTTGCAACTAGGCGGTGATTTATTGCGCCCGGATAATTCCAAGGTTGACGCCGTGGATGATGATTGGGACAGGTTTGATAATTTCAAAGCCTATGATGATTTCACCCGTGATTGGCTTAAGGCTGCGCGCGATTGCATGTCTGACAATGCCACGATTTGGGTTATTGGCTCTTATCACAATATTTTCCGCGTTGGCGCAATCATGCAGGATTTGGGCTTTTGGATTTTGAATGATGTTATTTGGCGTAAATCCAACCCAATGCCAAATTTTAAAGGCACACGCTTTACCAACGCCCACGAAACCCTAATTTGGGCAACAAAATCGGCAAATCAGAAGAAATATACATTCAATTACGACGCCCTAAAGGTCATGAATGATGATTTGCAAATGCGTTCTGATTGGTCAATTCCAATTTGTTCGGGCTCAGAACGTCTTAAAGATGATGATGGCCGCAAGGTTCACCCAACCCAAAAGCCAGAGGCACTTTTGCACCGCATTTTCACCGCCGCCACCAAACCCGGCGACTTAATTCTTGATCCATTCTTTGGCTCTGGTACAAGTGGTGCAGTTGCCAAGGCATTAAACCGCCGCTGGATTGGTCTTGAACGCGATGAAACCTATGCCACTGCCGCACAGGCACGCATTGATGCGGTTATTCCGGCAAGCCTTGAAGACACCACACCAATGAAATCAAAACGCGAAGAAGCCCGCATTCCATTCGGCAATTTAATCGAACAAGGTTTGTTACGCTCTGGTGATACTATTTTCTCACCAAAAGGTGATATTTCGGCACGGGTTCGTAGTGACGGGTCAATCACAATGGGCAATTTGGTTGGTTCAATTCACCGCATGGGGGCGATTGCGCAAAACTCAGCGGCTTGTAATGGTTGGACCTATTGGCATTTCAAAACTGAAGACGGCTTAAAATCAATCGATCACCTTCGCCACCAATTACGCCAAAAACTTGCGGCATAATTGCGGTATAAAGCCAAATCTACTTGTTAAAAACCGTATGGCTGTGTAATATTGGGCGATGAATTCCGACCCGCAAAATAGCAATGATGCCACCCCAAAACTTGATAAAGATTTGGAAGATATGGCGCTATCCTATCTTGCGATGCGGCGCGGGCGCAAATTTTCAATAAGTGAAAAACCGCTTAAGAATGCGCTTGGCAAAATTTTGCCCTTTGCCAAAGACACAAAACCCAATCGCATCAAAGAGCTTCAAGCGAATTGGCAAATGGTGGTTGGCGAAAAATTGGCCAAGATTTGCTTTCCCGAAAGCTTAAGGGGCAAAACCGTTACATTGCGCGCCAATGCCTCTGCGGTGGCGCTTTTGCAAATGCGCGCCGATGAGATTTTGGGGCTTATAAACCTTTCCACAGGAACAAATTATTCCAAGCTAAGTTTTATTGCCGCGCCACTTAAAAAAAATGTAACTTTAAACAATGATGAAAATAAAGCAAAACCGCTTAAACCTCTTGATGCCTCTGAATTGCAAAATATTGAAGGAAAACTGCAAAATATACACTCAGATGGTTTAAAACGCGCAATAATCAATCTAAGCACAATTATCAAAAATATTGACTAATATTTAAAGGCTTTTACGGAGAAGATCAGGTGATTACAAAAAGAAATATCGGAACAATTTTCGCAGCCGCCACATTGGCTCTTAGCCTTGGTTTAACCGCATGCTCAAAAGATGCAACCAAGACGGTTGGTAAAGGCACTTCTGAATTCGAAATCGCAAGCGACATTCCAGTTGGCTCAAAAGATGCAAAAGTAGTTATTGTTGAATATGCATCTGTTATGTGTCCACACTGTGCAAATTTCCAAAATAATATTGTTCCAAAAATCATGCAAAACCTAGTTGAGCCTGGTAAAGTTCGTTATGTTTTCCGTGAATTCCCGACCCCGCCGGTTGATTTGGCATCTGCTGGCCACCTTTTGGGTCGCTGCGTTGACCCTAGCAAGCGTGAGGCCATGATTAACGCATTAATGGCACAGCAGCAGGATATTTACGTCTCTGCACAAGCAGGTGGTGCAAAACAAGCTCTTTTAAAAGTTGCGCAATCTGCGGGCATGAATGAAACCCAATTCGACAATTGCATGAAGGATGAGGCGAAACTTAAAACTCTTGCTGATGTAATGAAATATGGCGAAGAGCATGATAAGGTTGATGCAACCCCAACCGTATTTGTAAACGGTGTTCGCGTTACCCCTCCGGTTGGCCGTGAATATGAATATGGTGACATTGAAAAAGCGGTAAGTGCCGCATTGGCAAAAGCAAAATAATTTTGGATCATTATCGGGCAGAGTAAAATGAAAAGACTGGGCTTAATTACAATTATCGCAGCAACATTTTCTTTGCCCATAATATCTTCCGCGCAAAATACGGAATTTTATCTTGGCAAGCCAAATGCACCGGTTACAGTGATTGAATACGGCTCTTTAACCTGTTCACATTGTGCGCATTTTGCCACCCAAGAATTCCCAAAACTTAAGGCCCAATATATTGATACCGGCAAGGTTAAATATATTTTCCGCCCCCTTCCCACCCCACCTGAAAATCTTTCTGCGGGGATGCAGGTAATCGCCGATTGTGAAGGCGGCATGAAACGCTATCAACTGATTGATGCATTTTTCAAAAATCAGGCACTAATTTTCCGAAGCGCACAAAGCCCAGGCGGCGCATTGGCATATTTGACTTCAGTTGCCAATCAAACAACCGGAATTACCTCTGATAAGATAAAAGCCTGTCTTGCGGATCCTTCAAAAATTACCGCCATACAAAATAGCGAAAATGGTGCCGTAAAATTGGGGATAAACAGCACACCAACTATTTTAATTGATGGTAAAATCGTTAAACTAGCCCCTACTCAAGAACTAGACTTTAATGCCATAAAGCCGGGAATTGATCATGCGCTTTTGGCAAAAGCAAAAAAAAGGAAATAAGGGGACAATTTGCACCTTTTGGAAGTGAAAATTTCGGGTTTTAAATCCTTTGTGGATGGTGTCACATTCACTATTAATGAGGGTTTGACCGGAATTGTGGGTCCAAATGGTTGCGGAAAATCCAATATTCTTGAATCTATCCGCTGGGTCATGGGCGCCAGCTCTGCCAAGGCATTGCGTGGGGCGGAAATGGATGATGTCATCTTTGCCGGCTCTGATGAGCGACCGCAGCGTGATATTGCTGAAGTAACCCTTAAAATCGATAATTCAGACCACCTTGCCCCCGATCCATTTCGTTTTGAAGATATAATTGAAATATCGCGCAAAATTCGTCGTGGTATTGGTTCGACATATCGCATTAATGGTAAAGAGGTGCGCGCCAAAGATGTGCAGCTTTTATTTGCGGATGCTTCATCGGGCGCAAATTCCCCTGCCCTTGTGCGCCAAGGCCAAGTTAGCGAGCTTATAAACGCCAAACCTGAAAACCGCCGAAAAGTTTTAGAAGAGGCATCGGGTATTTCGGGCCTTCAGGCGCGGCGGCACGAAGCAGTTATCAAACTTAACGCCACCGAAGCAAATCTTGAACGTGTAAGTGAAATAATAATCACCATAGAAGAACAGGTATCAAGCCTTAAAAAACAAGCCCAAAAGGCCGAACGTTACCGTGGTTTGGCGGGGCTTATACGCGGGCTTCAGGCATATCTTGCTGATAATCGTTATAAATCGATGGAAAGTTCGGTCGGGCAAACTAACCAAAGCCTCCACGAAATTGATTTGCAAATCAGCGACCATATGGTTGAGATTAATCAGACAAATCGCGCAATTGAACAAGTCGAAGAAAAATTACCAGACGCGCGTCAAGAAATGGCAATTGCCGAGGCGGTAATTCGCCAACTTGAAATCAAAAAATTTGCTTTTGAACGCGACTTACAAGAAATTAGCGAAAAAACCGCCAATGCCAATGCCACACTTGAACGTTTGGATAAAGACATTGCCCGTGAAAATGAAATTGCCCGCGAAGCAGATGAAATAATCACGAGAACCAATGATGAGTTAAAAAGCCATAATTTTGAAACCACTGCCGATGAAGAAATTGCCGAATTAAATAAATCTGCCAATGAGTTAAACGACCAAATCAAAGAAATAGAAGGCAAATTAAACGAAGCAATCGCCAGTAAGGCAAAAAACGAAAACCAGCTTCTTTCACGCAAACAAGAATTAGCAAGGCTTGAAAGCGAAAAACAACGTCTTGGTAATATTGTTGCCCGTCTTGAAAAAGATGTGATTGATTTGGGCAATGCCCAACTTGATGAAACATTAATTACCCAAGCTAAAGAACGGCTTGAACAATCTGTCAAAGCCATTGAACGCGCCGAGGCGGACTATAAAACCTATCTTACAGAACTCCAAAAACTAGAGGGCGAAGACCGCGAAAACCGTAACATCCATGACGATTTGCAAAATAAATCTAATGCCATATTCGCGCAAATAAAGGCATTGAATGCGGTTTTGGGGCGTGAAGATGGCAAACAATCCACCCTTATCACCCAAATACATGTGAAAGCAGGCTTTGAAAAAGCATTCGCCGCCGCAATTGGCGAAGATCTGGACGCAACCCTTAAAAATGGCGATATATTTTGGAATGGTGCCGATATTCCCGAAATTGAATGGCATGAAAGTTTAAAAACGGCTCAAAGCCTTACCGAAATTGTTACCGCGCCAAATGAACTTGCGGCAAGGCTTGCCACAATAAAAATTGTCGATGACGCCATTTTTAATTCAGGCATATTGCCACCTTTGGGGTGTCGTTATGTAACATTGGCAGGCGACGTAAAGCGCTGGGACGGATTTATAAAAACCCATAATGCCCCCAATGCACAGGCAAAACGTCTCGAACAAAAAAACCGCATAATTGCTTTAGAGGCTGAATTAGAACCTTTAAAAGCACAAATCCCTGAAATCGCGGCAAAGCTGGCAAAAACAAAATCAACATTAGCATCACTGCGCGATAAATCTAATAATGAGCGGTCAAAGCACCCAAGCCTGATGATGAATGTGCAAAATTGCCAAAAAAATCTCAATGACCTAATCGCGGTTCAAACACGTAATAATGACCGTATTGAAATGGCGCGCGAAAACCTTGCACAGGCGCAGCATAACCATATAAAAATCGAAGAAGAGATTAAAGAAAAGACCGATATTTTCAATGAAGAGCAATTGGGCCTATCCAGCCTTAGTAATGAGCTTGAAAACATTATTGCTGAAAGCAGTGTATCATTAAATCAAAAACGCCAAAGCCTTGCCGATATTCGCGCCAAAATTAATCAAATTAATTCCGAGGCCGAAAGCCAAAAGGCAAAAATTGCAAGTTTAAAAGCACAATTAAATAATTGGTCGGCACGAAAAGAGAATTGCATTATCCGCATCAAAGAGTTGGAAGCCGAAAAAGCAAAAACTGAATTGGTTTTAAATGAACTATCCGGCAGGCCCGATGCAATTGAGCAGGAACGCCAAAAAGCCCTAAGTGATTTCCCACTTGCCGAGGCACGCCGTGCCAAGGCCGCCGACATTCTTGCTGTTTCAGAAAGTGAATTGCGCAATTTACAATCCGCGCTGCGGCAATCTGAAAATAATCGCGCCCAATTAATGACCACCCAAAGCGGTTTGCAAGCGACCCGCCAAAGTTGGCTTGAACGATTGGAAGATTTAAAAACCGAAATCCTCAATCAATTTGATTGCGATCCTGTTGATTTGGAAAACCATGCCCAAGAACGCCTTGGCAATATATATAATGGGCTTGATGTTGATAAGGCGCAAAGCCGCCTTAATCGTGCGCTTTTAGACCGCGATGATTTGGGCGGCGTCAACCTTAATGCCGATATTGAATTAAAAGAACAAAGTGAGCGCGCGCAAAAACTTGATAATGAGCGCAATGAACTTGTCGCTGCCGTAAAAAAATTGCGCAATGCCATCGAGGAAATCAATGCCGAGGGTCGTGAAAAACTTATAAAAGCATTTGATATTGTAAATGGCCATTTCTCACAATTATTTACCACCCTATTTAATGGTGGACAGGCGCATTTAGCGCTTACAGAAACCGATGACCCACTTGGTGGCGGTCTTGAGGTTTACGCATGCCCACCAGGTAAACGTCTTCAATCCATGACACTGATGAGTGGTGGCGAACAAGCATTAACCGCGACCGCACTAATTTTTGCGGTATTTTTATCAAACCCTGCGCCGCTTTCAGTTCTTGACGAGATTGACGCCCCATTAGACGATGCCAATGTTGAACGCTTCTGCGCATTATTAAATGAAATGCGCAACCGCACCAAAACCAGATTCATCGTTATAACCCACCATCCCATCACAATGGCACGCATGGACAGGCTTTTTGGCGTTACAATGGCACAAAAAGGTGTTTCGCAACTTGTCTCAGTAGACCTTAGTCGAGCAGAAACACTTATTAATGCAGCCAGCGATACTTAAAATTTTAATTTTATTGTTTATTTTCAGATAGTTAAAGCGAAAAACTTATCCTGCGGAAAAAATTACTTTCTATACACTCATTTGGCTTGACTATTTTGCGCTTGCAAACTAGTTTCCGCGCCGCGTGGGGACGGGATTCTATACCTATATCTCACGTTTTTCGTGGGTTTTGAGATATGAGTCATAGAGACAATAATTCACATCACAAAACTCTTGAAGAGCTTAGCCGCAAGGTTAATGCTGCAATCAAGGCCAAAGAACCGGTTGTAAAAGAAACATACAACAATTCGGGGATGGGTCTTGGGATGCGCATGGCGTCTGAATTTGTTTCGGCAATTTTGGTGGGCGCGCTTTTGGGGCTTGGGCTTGATAATTGGTTAAAAACCACACCTTGGTTTCTTTTGTTGGGACTTGGTATAGGTTTTGCCGCAGGTGTTGTTAACATCATTCGGGCTGGGAATGAATATTCTAAAAACCAGCCTTTGGGTCAGGATTTACCCCCTTCCCCAGATGATGAAGATAACTAAATTGCTTTAGAATTGATTGGAGTGAAAATTGTCAAACGATCCTATGCATCAATTTCATATTGAGCGAATTATCCCTATGGATTTAGGCGGGGTTGATATTTCATTCTCAAATGCCAGTGCATTTTTGCTTTTGGGTGCGGCTATTCCGGCTGCATTCTTGTTGATGTCTTCTGCCAAAGCAGCAATGGTTCCAGGCCGTATGCAGCTTATCGGCGAAAGCACATATAAATTTGTTTATGATAACCTATATGGTGCGGCGGGTTCAAAAGGCGTGAAAATGTTCTTCCCGTTGGTTATGACGCTTTTCCTATTCATCTTTACTTTGAATATGGTTGGTTTGTTTGCGTATAACTTTACACCGACATCACAAATTATCATTACTGCCGCAATGGCATTAATCGTTTTCGCAACCGTTATTATTGTTGGTTTCGCGAAAAACGGCCTTAAATTCTTTAAACTTTTTGTTCCATCGGGCGTTCCACTTCCACTTTATATAATTGTGACCCCGATTGAAATTATTTCTTTCTTCTCTCGTCCTTTAAGCCACTCTGTTCGTCTTTGGGCAAATATTTTTGCCGGACACATTTTGGTTAAAGTGTTTGCGGGTTTTGTTCCAACCTTACTTGGTCTTGGTGCTTTGGGTGCAATCGGTTCGGTTCTACCATTTGCCATGACTGTTGCGTTGTATGCACTTGAAACATTGGTTGCTTTCTTACAAGCGTTTGTTTTCACTTTGCTTACTTGTCTTTATCTTAACGATGCCCTACACGCTGGAGATCACTAAGTATAGGGGATTATTAGAGTTATAAGTTTTAATCCATTTAATTAAGGAGTATAAAATGGACGCGGAAGCCGCTAAATTTATTGGTGCAGGTCTTGCATGTTTTGGTATGATTGGTGCTGCTATTGGTGTGGGTAACATCTTCGGTAGCTTCTTGGAAGGTTCTTTGCGTAACCCTTCTGCCGCTAAAGGTCAGTTTTCTAACCTAATTTTCGGCTTTGCGGTTACAGAAGCATTGGGTATCTTCTCTTTGCTTATCGCAATTTTGTTGTTGTTCGTTGTTTAATAGTTTCGCCTGAATATCTTTTATAAAGATATTCAAACAAACGGACTATTTCCACTTGGCACGACGCTAAAGCAATACTTTAGCAATTCGGAGCATTTATAATGTCAGAAGTTGCACATGAAGTTGCAAAAGGTGCGCATGGAGCCGCAGAAGGTGCGTCTGGGGGTTTCCCTCCATTTGATGCGTCTTTGTTTCCACACCAGCTTTTCTGGTTTTTGATTTCTTTTGGTGCGCTTTATTTGATTTTGGCAAACGTGATTATTCCACGTATTGGCAAAACACTTGAAGCACGCAAAGGCGCAATCGAAGGCGATTTGAAAAAAGCTGCTGATGAAACTGCGGCGGCTGAAGGGGCGAAAAAAGCTGCTGAATTGGCACATCATAATGCCAAAGAAGAAGCACGCTCTACTTTAGACGCTATGCGTAAAGAGCTTGAAGATGAGGCAGCAAAAGCACAGGCGAAAGCTATGTCTGAAGCTGACGAAAAAATTCAGGCTGCGGTTACTGTTATCAACGAACAGAAAACCAAAGCAATTGAAGAAGTTTCAGAAAGCATTTATGATATTGCAGGTGATATTTTCACAAGTATCACTGGCAAGAAACCTACTGCTACTTTACTTAAGTCTGCAATGAAAGGGGCAAACTAATGCATTTTGATGCTACTTTAGTTGCGGCGATTGCTTTTTTCGTATTCATCGGAATTATGCTTTATTTAAAAGTTCCGGCATCGGTTGGTGCAAGCCTTGATGAACAATCAAAGGCAATTGCCAACGAGTTGGAAGAAGCAAAAAAACTCCGTGAACAAGCAGAAGCGCTACGCGCCTCTTATGAAAAACAACAGTCAGAAGCGAAAGCACAGGCTGAGGAAATGATTAAGCAGGCCGCAGAAGATGCGAAAACACTTAAAGCACAGGCTAAGAAGCAATTAGAAGCCGATATTGCCGCCAAAACACAAGCTGCGTCAGAGCGTATTGCACGCGCTGAACAAGCTGCGATTGACGAAGTTCGTGCGTTTGCTTCAAATGCGGCGGTTGAAATCGCCCAGAAAATGTTGGTTGAAGACGCGTCCAAGAAAGGCGGTGCAGAGCTGCTTTCTTCTTCGATCAAAAATATTTCTAAAAAGCTAGCTGAACTTAACTAGGGTTCAAAGACAAAATTTAAAAAGCCCCGCAGGACACACTTGCGGGGCTTTTTGTTTGCGCTTAAAAGAAACGGATTCGGAGAATATAATGCCAAGCGAAGATCTGATTGAATTAGTCCCCTTGAAGCAAAACACAAAGGAACCAACCAAAACCAGACTTCCAAAAAACATTGGGCAAATTCAATTTTTACGCGGGCTTGCTGCACTTTTTGTTGCCATGGCGCATTTACATGCGGTTGAATTAAAGCTTGGTGGTGAGATTTTATTTGGCAATTGGGCATTGGGCGGCTTTGGCGGTGTTGACTTATTCTTTGTCATTTCCGGCTTTGTGATGGTGTGGTCAAATTTTAATTCCACCCCTACCCCACAATATGTTTCAAAATTCTGGGCATTAAGGGCCATAAGGATTTATCCATTATGGTGGTTGGTGATGGGGGCAATTTTTGTGGTTTATACCATCCACCCAGATTGGGTTTACCAAAGCCATAAAGAAACGCCCGATATTTTAAAATCTTTTCTTTTAATCCCACAAGCAACATTGCCGCTTCATGCTGTTGGCTGGACCCTTATTCACGAGCTTTGGTTTTATATCGTTTTTGGCTTTATATTATTTGCGCCCAAAAAATTAATGCCAGCGTTTCTTGTTGGCTGGGCTTTATTGGTTGCATTTGCTTCACTGGCAAACCAAAATCCGACGCCATTTCTTGCAATTGTTATTCACCCACTTACGCTTGAATTTATTATGGGTGCCGGTGTCGCAATCATCATCAAAAACCGCAAAGAACGTCCCTATGGCGACGTTGCCGCAATTTTGGGTGCAGTATTGCTTTTCTTTAGTTTTGCCCGTGTAGCAGGCTTTGCACAGGATTTCTTTGCCCTTAAGTGGGAGCGCGTCTTTTACTTCGGCCTTCCGTCAGCAATTTTGCTTTATGGCATGGTGGTATTGGAACTTGATGGCTTCAAAGCCAAAAAGCCATTAATCAAATTGGGTGATTGGTCCTATGCCTTATACCTCATCCACGTGCCGATTTTTGCCGCCACCGGGCGCATATTTGCACGCTTCTCGCGCGAAGGGCTTTTAGATAATTTTTTATTCTGTGCGATTGCATTCGTTGCCGCAATCATTGCATCGGCAATTCTGCATATTATGTTTGAAAAACCAATATTAAAACTGGCACATAAGCTATTGAAGAAATAATTATTTTTCGCCGATGCGTTTAATTTCCCAATGAAGGTCAACCCCTTGGGTTTCTTTCACGGTTTTAATAACATGTTCGCCCAATGCCTCAAGATCGGAAGCTTTGGCATTACCCTTGTTAATCATGAAGTTGCAATGCTTCTCACTCATTTGTGCATCGCCAATTGAAAAACCGCGTAGCCCAGCGTCATCAATAACTTGCCATGACTTACGGCCGCCCGATTGCACCTGATCAGGGTTTTTAAAGGTTGAACCGCCGGTTTTTTCGCGAATTGGCTGGGAATTCTCGCGGCGTGCAGTAATGGCGTCCATGCGCGCTAAAATCGCTTCCGGCGCATCCTTTGTGCCTTCAAAAGTTGCCGAAACAAAAATCAAATCATCTGGCAATGCGCAATGGCGATAAGTATAGCCCATATCGGCATTTTTAAAGGTGATGATATCACCGTCACGGTTGACCGCCTGACATTCCACCAATACATCCTTGGTTTCTTGTTCATAGCAGCCGGCATTCATGCGCAATGCGCCGCCAATTGTTCCAGGGACGCCACGGTAAAATTCAAGGCCCGCAATCCCCGCCTCTGCCGCCTTTTTGGCAAGCATAGAATCAAGAACCATTGTCCCCGAAGTAATACGAAGCCCGTCAACACTAATGCCGCCAAATCCCTTGGGCGTAAGGCGAATAACAACCCCTTTTACCCCACCATCACGGATAATAAGGTTTGAGCCAACACCAATCACATAAACCGGAATTTCTTTGGGCAGTGCTTTTAAAAAATCCGCCAAATCCTGTGTATCCGCAGGCTGAAACAACAGCTCTGCCGCGCCACCAACACGAAACCATGTAAAGGGTGCAAGGCTGATATTCTCTTCGATTTTACCGCGAACAGACGAAACTAAGGCAGGGGATAATTTTTCAAGTAAAGACATGGATTCGTAATAGCAAATTTATAGCCAAACAAAAGGGCTATTCCGCATTAGTTTCAATTTTAATGGTTTCCGGTCGTGTCGCCACAAAAACCATTCCAATCAAAAGCCCGATAATCATAAACCAAAAGCCCCAAGCATGATTGCGCATGAAATAAAGCGATATACTGCCAACCAATAATGAGCCGCCAATTGCCGCGATTTTTGATTTACGGGTTATTATACCATGGCGAACAAAATTTTCGACTATTTTCCCAAAAACCTTATGTTCAAAGATTTTATGCGCCATTACGGGATCGGCTTTTAGGTAAATTATTGCCGCCACAATCCAAAACGGCACGGTTGGCAAGGCAGGTAAAAACGCCCCCACGGAGCCTAATGCAAAAAATAACCCGGCAATTGCTTTAAGAATTGTGTTTTTGGTCATATTGAGAATTATTCTTAATAGAAATATTGTTGCAATTCAATCTTTAAAAATTATACGAGACAGCTTATTTAAATTCTATGAATAAGGCAAACAAACCCGAAGAAATTGATATTGGCACTTTGCCTACGGGTGGAAATATACCTGAAGCAAATCTTGATTTAAAAACTGGCATCGAAATCATCAAAGAACATCATAAAACCCTGCCTAATTCGCCGGGGGTTTATCGAATGATTGGTGCCGATGGTGCGGTTCTTTATGTCGGCAAGGCCAAAAGCCTTAAAAAACGGGTGGCGACCTATGCCCGCGGCGCGGCACATACCAACCAATTAACACGGGTTTTGGCAATGGTGCGTTCAATGGAATTCACCATAACGCACACCGAATCCGAGGCATTATTGCTTGAGGCGAATTTAATCCGCCGCCTTAAACCACGCTATAACGTATTGATGCGCGATGATAAGAGTTTTCCATATATCGCAATCGGCCTTAACCACCCTTCCCCCTATCTTGCCAAACATCGCGGCCCACGCGAAAAAGGTGTCGAATATTTTGGTCCCTTTGCCAGTGGGCAGGCGGTTAATGATTCCATCACGATTTTGCAAAAGGCATTCATGCTGCGCACCTGTTCGGATGCGGAGTTTGAGAACCGCTCCCGCCCATGTATGCTTTATCAAATTAAACGCTGTGCCGCACCGTGTGTAAATCTTACCAATCAGTTGGATTATCGTGAACTTGTGGACGGTGCGCGCATGTTTTTGCGTGGTAAATCAAGCGCTTTACAAGATGAATTAGCCGAACAGATGAATAATGCCGCCCAAGTCTATGATTATGAAAAAGCGGCAATCCTACGCGATCGTATCAAGGCATTGGCAAGCATTCGCACCAATCAATCCATTTATCCGCAAACATTTGCAAACGCCGATATATTCGCCATTCATTCACAAGGTGGCATGACAATTATCGAAGTTGCATTTTTCCGTGCGACCCAACATTGGGGCAACCGCGCATATTTCCCAAAACACGATAAATCATTATCAACACAAGAAGTTTTGGATAGTTTTATCGGGCAGTTTTACCAATCCAACCCACCACCCGATTTGATAATTATGAATGAACCGCCATTGCAAAAGCAATTGATGGAAGATGCGCTTTCAATGCTTGCGGGTTCAAAAGTGCGTATATCTGTCCCTAAACAGGGCGATAAAAAAGATATTCTTGAACAAGTTATCAAAAATGCGCAAATCACCCTTAGCCGCCGTCTTTCTGAAACAGGGGCAATCGGCAAAATTTTGGACGAAGTGCAAAAGCAATTCAATCTTGAAACCCGACCCGAACGTATCGAGGTTTACGATAACTCCCACATTCAAGGGACAAATGCGGTTGGCGCAATGATTGTTGCGGGTCCAGAAGGTTTTATGAAAAACCAATATCGCAAATGGACGATAAAAAATGCCAAAGGTGGCGATGACTTTGCCATGATGCGCGAAGTTTTCACCCGCCGTTTTAACCGCATAAAAGAAGATTTAAACGACTATGAAAGCCGCCCTGATTTAATCATTATTGACGGTGGACAGATACAGCTTGCAGCCGTTTTGGATGTTGCCCGTGAGTTAGAGGTCGATAAAATGTTTAAAATCGTTGCCATGTCCAAAGGTGTTGATAGGAATGCCGGACGTGAAGAGTTTCACGAGGTTGGCAAAGCCCCCTATCGTCTTGAGCTTAATTCACCGGTTCTTTATTACCTACAAAGATTGCGCGATGAATCCCACCGGTTTGTTATTGGTGCGCACCGTCAAAAACGGGGCAAGGAATTTGTTAAAAACCCATTGGATGAAATCGAAGGAATCGGCCCATTACGTAAAAAATCATTGATGTCGCGCTTTGGTTCGGCAAAAGGTGTTGCGGGCGCAAGTGTAAAAGAGCTTGCAGAAACCCCACATATAAGCGAAGAGATTGCAAAGCGAATCCACGCCCATTTTCAGAGTGAATGATGAAGCATCTACCGAATATATTTACGATTTTTCGTATTGCCCTTACTCCGCTTTTGGTAATATTGCTTGTCCTTAGCTTGGGCGGCAATCATGATTATGTGGTTTGGGCATTTGGGATATTCGTATTTGCGTCTTTAACCGATTGGGTTGATGGCTTTTTGGCACGTGCTTTGGATGCCAAATCTGAACTTGGGGCAAAACTTGATTTATTTGCCGATAAATTATTGGTTGGCCTAACCATAGTTGGTATCGGCATTTATGAAATGTTGGCGGGACAATTCGATAAAATTATAATTATGGGTGCAATTGTTTTCATGCTTTTGGCAACAACTGCACGCGACTATTTCGTTACGCAAATGCGCAGCGAGGCGGAAAAAACCGGTTTTTCAATGCCTGCAACATTTCTCGCCAAAACCAAGACCGCAGTTATCATGCTGGGAATGGCAATTTATCTCGGTGCGATGGCATTTGGGTTTAAAAATTTAATTATGGTTGGAATTTTGGTTACTTTGGTTGGCGCGCTTATGTCACTTTTTACAGGCGTGCAATATTTGCAAAAATTCAATGCAAATAAAAAAATTTAAAGCTAAACAAAGCACTGCATAAACATTTAGCAATGCCTGAATAAAAATAGGCAAAACAAGCCTTTTTGTCGCACCGCAATATTAGATTTTGTTAATAATACATAAACCTTTGAGGCAATAATCAGCCTATATCAGGCGCACAAACGATTGCAAGCGCCTTCGAATTCGCGAGGGCAAAATGACAAATAACGACTATAATATATCTCAACGCACTAGTTTTCTCAAAATCGATGATGAAACGAAATCAATTTTACGTGAGATGATACCAATAATAAAGGAAGCGCTCCCAGCGGTTCTTGATGGCTTTTATAATCACGTGAAAATCTGGGGAGATGTTTCAAAATTCTTTGCAAATGGTGCACATATGGATGGTGCAAAAAATGCGCAATTAAAACACTGGACGGCAATTGCCGAAGGCGAATTTTCAACAGACTATGTAAATTCTGTTCGCCGAATTGGCCAAGCACACTCCCGCATTGGGCTTGAACCTCGTTGGTATATTGGTGGTTATACTTATATTATAAGCGAAATTTCGAAGGCAATTATTGCGCAAATCGATAATTCAAAATCGATGTTCAACAAAAATAATATTGTCGAAAAAGTGCAACAACAAGTTTCCGCTTTTACCAAAGCCGCAATGCTTGATATGGATTTTGCAATCTCCATTTATCTGGAAGAAGAAACCAAAAAGCGTGATCATCTGGTTCAGGATATTGCAGGAAAATTTGAAAGCAGCGTTTCAAAAGTGGTAGAGACCGTTGCCGCCGCCTCTACTGAATTATCAGTAACCGCAAAGGCAATGTCGGAAATTGCGGAATCAAGCTCTGAAAAAGCAACCAATGTGGCCGCCGCAGCAGAGCAAACCAATGAAAACGTTAGCATAATTGCAAGCTCGACAAAGGAAATGTCGGCATCGGTGCAAGAAATCGCATCACAGGTGGCATTAAATACAAAAGTTGCTTCAGAGGCGGTTGTAATGGTCAGCCATTCATCGCAAACATTGAACGAATTATCGGCTGCTGCGGACAAAATTGGCGCCGTGGTTTCATTAATTGCCGACATTGCCGCACAAACAAACCTTTTGGCATTAAATGCTACAATCGAAAGCGCGCGCGCAGGTGAAGCCGGAAAAGGTTTTGCCGTTGTTGCCACAGAGGTTAAAAGTCTTGCAGGACAAACCGCACAGGCAACCGAGGAAATATCAAAACAAATCCATCAAATGCAGGCTGCTACTAGTAATGCCGTCGATGCAATTTCATCAATTCAAAAAACTATTGATGAAATAAATACCGTATCAATCGCGATAAATGCCGCAATTGAAGAGCAAACCGCAACCACCGCTGAAATTTCACGGAATACCCAAGAAGCATCAATCGGCACAGAGATGGTATCGCGTGAAATTGTTGAAATCACCGCGAGTTCTGAGGAGACCGGATCGGCCGCACGAGACGTAGTCTATGCGGCACAAGACCTTAGCAGACAAGCAGAAATACTACGTTCAGAAGTACAATCATTTATGCACGATATTATCGCGGCATAAATTACGGGGTTACGTTGCGGGTGCAATATATTTCAGTGCCCGCAGCCGCCGCATTTTTAACCGAATTGGGCTTTTCGACCCTTACCTTAACCGCGCTAATGCGGGCATCATTCAAAATTGTCTGTGCCACTTCACCGGCATAGGATTCAATAAGATAAAAATGCTTTGATGATGCAACATCCTGTGCAATTTGTGCCAGCCTATCATAATCATAGGTCTGATTAAGGTCATCAACACTGACCATATTGTTTGATACCATATCAATTTCAATATCGATAAATAGGCTTCTGTCTTTGCCAAATTCATGCGAATAAACCCCGCATTGCGCGCTGATTTCCAATGATTTCACATAAATCTTGGTGGTGACATTTATTGGCGCCACAGTTTCAGCAATTGTTCCTGTCACAGGTGGTTGAACAACTTCATCAGAAGTTTTTGTGATGCTTTTTGGGCGGCGAATTTTCATTCCAGGCCGCATAATAACACCCATTTCAGTAATTGCATCCGCCTTCATATATCACCTATTTTCTTGCACACCGTTTAGCGAATTTTGGTTTTTTAAGCAACCAAAAGAGACGGAAAATTATAAATCTGAATTTTTTCAATTAAAATCAGCGCTCTATACAGAGTGTTAACGATATCATGGTAGCGTGTCCAAAAATAAATAAACTGGGTATCGGAATTTTACCCTGTTTTCGGCAGAAAGCAGTAAACAGAAACATGACTGATAAAGTTAAATTACTTAACTTAGAGTTCATTATCGAACATTCTCCGCTGGCAATTGTTGTCTTTAGCGACAGGGAAATTGTATTTGCCAATAAAGCGGCACTTAAGATGTTGGGATATAACAACATTGCATCTTTAAGGTCACAAATTCATATTCTGCGTGCCCTACAAGTAAGCCATGGTGAAAAAGTTTGCTCTATTCAAGGGCGAGATGGAAAACGCCACGAATATTTCTTAAATATTGTTCCTACGGATTCAAATCTTGAAGTTGCCTACCTAAGCCGTAGCCATAACGAAGTAACAAATTCCAATGAAGAATCTAATGAAGAGGATTTGTCACGCAGCCGCTTTATCGCCGCTATGTCACATGAATTAAAGACCCCTCTTAACAGTCTTATGAATTTGTCGGCTATGCTTCGCGCCACTGGATTAACTGAAAGCCAGATTGAAATTCTTGATATGACATCGCACGCGGCAAGAAACCTTACCCAGCGCATTGATGACATTCTTGATTATTCAAATATCAGAACCAAGCCAATAACCCCTGATTTAATTAGTTTTAATCCGAAAACTCTTTTACTTTCCATTTTCAAGCAATTCAAAAACTTGGCAAAAGATAAAAATATTGGATTTGAATATGAAATCAGTGACGATTTGGACGCTGAATTCATTGGCTCACCACAATATGCAGAGCGGATTGTTTCGCATTTGTGTGATAATGCGGTGAAATTCACTGCAAAAGGCAAAGTTTGTGTCGAAGCTAATTATGATGAGAATGGCGTAACTTTCCTTGTTACCGACACCGGCACAGGAATTGACGAAAAAGTTCTTGAACATATTTTCGACCCGTTCCGCTTTGAAAAAGATCCGACCACACGCAATAATGGCGGCATTAATATGGGTCTTGCATTATCACAACGTATGGCGCGCCTTTTGGGTGGTGAAGTCTTTATCAACGCCAATCCAGATGGCGGCACAATCGCAAAAGTAGTCTTGCCGTTTGAGCGTAGTGAAGAAAATACAGACGATTATGAGAATGAATGCCTTGATATTTTGGTTGCCGAAGATAACCCAACCAATCAGCGCGTTATTAATCTAATCCTTAGCCAGCTTGGGCATAATGTTGTTATTACCGAAAATGGACAAGATTGCGTTGAAAAGTTTAGCATTCAGAACTTTGACTTGGTATTAATGGATTTACACATGCCAATCATGAATGGTTGGGACGCGGCGAAAATAATTCGCAAATTTAATCAAACAATCCCAATATTTGCGCTTACTGCCGATAATAGACCCGAAGCGCGGATTTTATGTGAAGAAGCAGGAATGGACGGCTTTTTAACCAAGCCGCTAATGATTGATCAGCTTTATGAAGCATTGATAGTGGTACAAGAAAAACGCCACAACCTTGCTGGTTATGGCGTTAATCTAAAAAAATCTGCAATTAATTAATTCAAAGATTAATCAAGGCGTCCGTATTCGGCAAAGTTTAATGCCGCAAACAATACTACGATTGCCAAAAGACCATAAAGTGCTGCCATCTGGTTTCCCCTATAAAAACTAACACAATTCGCATAGCGGTATTGGGGCAATTTATCAAGTGCGCAAATTTGTAAAAACCTGCGTTTATTTTATACCCAATAGTCTATCATCAATTGCTTCAGACCGAATAAATGCCTCACGCGAGAAAATCTGTTTGGCGTAACGTTCAAAACTAGGCAATTCAGGCAAAGTTTTAAATTGTAGGCCGAAATGCACGCTAGAACCAACATAGACATCCGCCGCCGAGAACCTGTCACCTAAAACATATTCATCCGCGCTAAGTTTTTTGTCCAATGTCGCGACCACATCATCATAGCAGCCATAGCCAACAAAGGCCTTCTTTTCGGCGTCAATATTTACGCCCAAAACCTTATCAATAATTGCCGCTTCCATTGGGCCGGAAGCAAAATAAAGCCAACGATAATAGGTACCACGCTCTTTTGAACCAACATCAGGCGCAAGCCCTTTTTCACAAAAAGCATCCGCAAGATAGGTTATGATTGCCGCCGCCTCTGTAACCACAGTTTCACCATGCAAAAGGGTTGGAAACTTGCCCATTGGGTTATATTTCAACAATTCCTCTTTGTGTGTACCATATTCAAGAACGCGCGCCTCATAATCAACGCCAAGCTCTTCTAACATTCTGCGTGCAATTCGCCCACGTGAACGTGGATGTGTAAACAATATCAATTTATCAGACATATTTGCCTCCCTTATGCTCACATTACAGAACATATAGCGAACATGCAAGTTGCTTTTTATAAAATAATTGTTTATTTCCACAATATGTTAAAATCAATTACCAAATTTTTGGTTCAGAATTATTTCCGCCTAAAACGCCCAATGACATTGGGGGTTAGGATTGTTGCAATTAATGCGGAAAATAAGGTTTGTCTTGTAAAACATACCTATACCCCTGGCTGGCACTTGCCTGGTGGCGGCGTTGAAAAAGGCGAAACCGCACTTTATGCGGCAATGAAGGAAGCACGCGAAGAAGCCGGGCTTGTGATTGCACCAGAAAATTTGAACCTTGTCTCAATTCACGCCAATTTTGCAAATTTTAAAGGTGATCATGTTTTGGTTTATCACACCAATGTTTGGGAAAGTGAGCCAACCAACCGCGCCCATGAAATTGCGGAATGCGGGTTTTTCGCAATTAATGATCTGCCAACAGACACGACAAAAGGAACACTATGCCGCATTAAAGAGGCATTGGGACAACAATCAATTTCACCCGATTGGTAATCTATATCGCCATATAAACCCATGCCTTTTTGCCAGATTTAAGCGTAATTTCACGGCGACCATATTGTTCAACCTCATAATCATCGGCATGGCGCAATTCTTGTGGGCTAACATAATATAATTTACCGGAAACCACAGAATCCTTTTTATCAGTGGCAACAAGGATTTGGTGTGTTGTTTTTCCGCTTTTTGAAATCACATCAAAATCATTGATGAGAATATCTTGAAGTTCATAGCCAATCGCGGCGTCTTCTTCACCTTCAAGAACACGACCAAAGGTGGCAATCTGCACATTTGGGTGATTTAATGTGCCATACGAGAATAATAAAGTATCAAGAGACATTTATCCCTCCTTATTCTGCATCTCAGGCTGCATTTTCAGCAGGCCGCCTTTCGAGCAAGGACAAATGTTTAATAAAGTTTTTAAATTGACAAGTAAAAAATTAAAGCAAAGGCAATTTTGCGACCCTTTGCCGCAACTTTTAAGATATTATGCGCGTAAAATTTGCATACAGCATCCATAGATGCACGAAATCTATTCAATAGACCAATAAGGCCAAACACTATTTCCGCATATTTTTAATATTGGCATCATCTTTTATGGCATTTTCTGGTTCTAATTGCTTCCATTCATTCATCCATATAAATTCTGCATGCCCTAAACCGCCATAATCAGTATAGCGCATTTTAATCATCCAATCCCCTTTTGGCTTTACCCATACCGAAGTATGCATTCCATTTGGGGTGGTATATGCGGCAGCGAGTGTGCCTTTGGTAACTTCCCACTCATATTTAATATTGAATAAATTGTTTAGTCTATCCATTGGTGCTTGGTTATCTTCAACCGCACCTTCAAACCGAGCTATTATCGCTGCTTTAGCATAGTCAAAATATTCTTGCTGCGTTCCTTTAGGCTTGAACGCATAGAATGTTCGCGTTCCAGAAAATTGTGAAACAACATCGCAACCAACGTCATTTGGGACATTATTCTCATCTTTCCCAAAAACAATTAGTTTAACCTCATCATTCACACCAAACTCACAAACAAGACCAGATGCAGTATGTTCTATTTTACCAAAGGTCACATTGCCCGGATATTTTGGAAAAGAAATTGTAAAGGCATCACGTGAAGCCTCGTCAATTGCTTCGTATGCCGCCTTACCTTTTTCCATAAGAACCTTAATATCAGGCTCTTTTGCATAGGTAATAGATGGGGCGAAAGCCAAAACAGGGGCAATATACAGCAAAAATTTTGTTACAATCGATTTTAACTTCATATCGCCCCCCAGCTCAATATTATTTACCGCGCACCAACTTTTCATAAGAAGTCATAAGGTCTTCGCAAATTGCCCCTGGCTTAAACTCAATGCCTGCGATTTCACGAACCGGCGTAACCTCGGCAGCAGAGCCAGTAGTAAAACACTCAGTGAAGGATGGCAATTCATCAGGGAAAATTGCGCGTTCAATCACTTCATATCCCTTTTCTTGTGCGATTTTTATCACGGTTTGGCGGGTAATACCGTTCAAGAAACAATCAGGGGTCGGGGTATGAATTGCGCCGTCTTTGATAAAGAAAATATTGGCAGATGTCGCCTCGGCAATTTGTCCACGCCAATCAAGCATAAGTGCATCGGCATAACCTTCATCTTCGGCAGCATGTTTTGAAAGGGTGCAAATCATATAAAGACCTGCGGCCTTTGCATTATATGGCGCAGTTTCAGGGTGCGGGCGTTTCCATTTGGCCTTGCCCATTTTGATGCCCTTCATTTTATCGGAATAATAATCACCCCATTGCCACACCGCCACAGCCGTATGAATAGTATTTTTTTGCGCCGAAACGCCCATCATTTCCGAACCACGCCACATAAAGGCACGAACATAGCAATTATCAAAACCATTTTTTGCCATGGCTTCATATTTTACCTTGTCCATTTCATCGGCGGTAAAAGGTGCCTTCATGCCCAAAATATTGCCAGAATTAATCAAACGTTCGGAATGGCGATGACATTCAAAAATAGTGCCATCATAGGCACGTTCGCCTTCAAATACTGATGAACCATAGTGAAGTGCATGGGTTAAGACATGGACTTTTGCTTCACGCCAAGGAACAAAACTTCCATCAAGCCAAATCCATCCATCACGATCATCATAGGCAACAAAATCCATAATTATACCTTTATTTTAAATATATGTGATTTTACATTTAGAACATTGCTTCGCATGGCGAATGCGATATTCTGTAATAACAAAAAACCTATGCACCCTTGTTTTGATTTTCGCAAGATTTTAAAAAAAATATGGCAGTTATAAACCCCTTTAACCTTTCTATTCCTGATGCCGAAAGCCATTCACGATTATTCCTTCGTGATTCTGAATTGGGCTTTGGCATTGCCACAATTTTTGAAGTTGCCGCCAAGCTAAAGGCAATTTGCGAAAGTGATGACGAAAATTCAAAATATAATTGGGCCGACATAAGGACATTAATCGCAATTCATGCCCGCAATGATACGGTTTTAAACCTTGCCTCCCGCCTTGCCATGACCAAACAGGCATTGAATAAAATCCTGCGCAAATTAATTGCCGAAGATTTGGTTATAATCACCACGGACCGCCGTGACAAACGCCGTAAAATATTGCAATTAAGTGTTAATGGCACAAATGAGCTGGCGCGTATAACAACACCAATGCGCGATATTATCGCCCGCGCCTATCGTAATGCCGGTGCGGATGCGGTTTATGGCTCGGATCAAGTATTGTGGGCAATTTTGGGCGAAAGCCATATTGCCAAAAATATATAAAATGAATTTGTAACAAGAGGAAATCATGGGAACACAAAATGCGCATCTACTAATTGTTGATGATGACGACCGCATACGTCAGCTTTTGAAGCGTTTTTTAATGTCCAAAAACTATGGTGTTTCCACCGCCAAAGATGCCGCCGAAGCACGCGAGTTGATTGACGCCATTGATTTTGACCTTTTGATTTTTGACATCATGATGCCGGGCGAAGATGGCATTTCATTGACCAAATTTGTGCGCAATGAACGCAACACCCCTATCCTACTTTTGACCGCACGCGGCGAAGCCAATGATAGGATTGAAGGATTATCGGCGGGCGCGGATGATTACCTTCCTAAACCATTTGAACCCGAAGAATTGGCACTACGGATTGCCAATATTTTGCGTCGTGTAAAACCTGCACCGGTGCAAACCGCCATGACATTTGGTGACACCACCTATGACCTTACACGCGATGAATTAAAGCGTGAGGGGATAATTATCCGCCTTACCGAAACTGAAAAGTCACTTATGCGCGAACTTGCAACCCGTTCCGGTGCAGTGGTTACGCGTGAAGAATTGGCGCGCAAAGCGGGTGTTGCCGCCGATCGCTCAATTGACGTACAGGTGGCGCGCCTTAGGCGCAAACTAGAACCCAATTCCGCCGAACCAATGTATCTGCAAACCATACGCGGACAGGGTTATAGATTGGCACCCGATATTTGAGGTGTTTATATGAAACTTAAATGGTTTTTATTGTTACTTATCATCTTGCAAACTGGTTGCGATAATGGTCAGAACTCACATAAAAACGCAATAAAATCTGGCAATTATGTTGTAATTAAAAGTTGCTCAGAAATAAGCAAAGCCTTTTCCGAAACCCAAAAATATAATGCTTCAGCCATTAAAGACTGTGAATTTAGCATTAGCAAAAAATTTGACGCAATTTGCGTTCACTCCCCTTTCTTTGATGAGCAAAATGATTGGGAAGTAGAAGCATCAAAATTGGAAAAATATTTAAAGAAGTATAAAGAGGTCGGAAAAAGAAAATATTATATTGCCAATGCAAACACGTATAATAATAACGATGTTAATAACACATTCTCGGTAATTGCTTTAGCCAAAGATGAAATAATTTGGCTTGAAGTAAACAATTTTCCATCGAATTATTATATTCCCTACCTAATTGAAACAAAGAATGATACCGCACCTATTGAACACAGTTTTTTTAACCAAAAAACCTGTATAGACACTCATAATTTAAGCGGTAACCTTAGCATTAAATTTAAGAAAGAAGAATAAAATAATTTACATTTTCAAATATTTGAAATATGATTTGCCAATCGAATAAATTGCTAACCGTAAACCCTAACCAAAGGTGCGAGATGAATTAATTGCTTTGAAAATTTTGTTTAACAATCTTTTTGGAGGGATTATGCCGCATATTTCTTTATCGGGTGTTTCCTATAACACCCCTAATTTCATAAAAATTTTTGATAATATCACCCTATCTTTGCCGCCCACAAAAATTGCGATTATTGGCAATAATGGGGTTGGTAAAACCACGTTTTTACGCCTTATTATGGGGGAAATTTTGCCAAGTGATGGCAAAATCAAAATTGATGGCACAACCCAATTTTGCCCGCAATTCCCACAAAGCCGTGACGCAAAATCAGGCGGACAAATCCAAATTGCTAGATTGCGTGAGGCTTTCATGGGCAATAGTGATTTCATATTGCTTGATGAGCCGTCAAACAATCTTGATAGTGATGCCGTCAAATGGCTTTCGCGCGAAATTTCAAACTACATTGGCGGCATAATCTTCATTAGCCATGATGAGCGGATTCTAAACCTTGCCGAAATTATTATCGAAATCACGCACTTGGGTATTCAGGTTTTTAGCGGTAATTATCATGAATTTAAGGCTTTAAAACAACGCCAAATTGCCAAAGCCACGCATGATTTAAAATCCGCACAAAATAATGAAAAGCGCACAAGGCTTGAAAACCAAAAACGCATTGAAAAGCAACAAAAGCGCAATGCAATGGGAAATAAAAAGCGTGCGAAAAACGATGCCCCTAAAATCTTGCTTGATGCGCAAAAGAACCGCGCTGAACAAAGTGCGGGGCGCAATATCGGCCTTAATGCACGGCAAAACGAATTGGCACAAGACGCATTAAATAATGCCAGATCACAGCTTGAAATTATTGCCCCACTTCATTTTGATTTGCCCGAAATTACGGTCCCAAACAGCAAAATTATGATTGATATTCAAAACATTAGCTTTGGATACCAAACCCAAATCTTAAGCAATTTCTCAATGCAAATTGTGGGGAACGAACGTATATGGTTGCGCGGTAAAAATGGTTCAGGAAAAACCACATTATTACGCCATATTATGGGTGAATTATTTCCACAACGCGGGCAGATAAAAATAAATGCACCATTTGCCTATCTTGATCAAAACCTTGGGCTTATGAAAAGTGAATTGTCGATTTTTGACAATGTGCGCCACTATCACCCCGAATTAAATGATAATCAAATTTATGCTAAATTGGCGCGTTTCAAATTCCGCAACAAAGACGCGCTAAAAATTACGGGGACATTGTCGGGCGGGGAAAAATTACGCGCGGCATTAGCAATCGCGTTTTGCGCACCAAACCCGCCACAAATATTATTACTTGATGAGCCAACCAATAATTTAGATATCAACTCGCGTGAAATATTAATCCAAGCACTACAAGGGTTTGGCGGCGCAATATTACTTATAAGCCATGATGAAGGTTTTGTTGAACAAATTGGCGGATTTATTCCACAATCGTTCCTTGATGGTAATGGGCAATAAAGCCGTTTTCGGTTTCTTCCCAAATTGTTGAACGGCTAGAAGTGCGACCACCTTTATCAAGTATATAGGTGAATAAATATAAATTCGTCTTTAGTGGTTGCACCTTGGCATCAGTAATTTTCCATTCGTCTTCAAATGGCTTTGAATATCTTTCTTCAAGGACATCAAGGATATATTCACGGTCATAGCGTTTACCGCTTGCGCCGGTTTCCCAATAATCATCACCCATTACGCGCGCGAAATCTTCCCGTTTTGTGCCCAATTCGGGATGGTGGAAAATAGGCTCGAAAGCCAAGATTTTGTTTTTTATATCCTCAAGACTCATGGAGTTAATGTCCCATAGCTTTGCAATTGGTGCAAGCTTTTTTAGTCTTTTGATAGCTTTTGTTTGTGAAAGTTCAATTATTGCCTATAAAGCATGGCAATTTGCCTTAGCAGTATGACTGCCTATGAAGCGCAAATCTCCTCCCCCGTTTTCGGGGAAGGAGAAGAGGACGAACTAATCAGCCATTTTCAACACAGGCTTGCGTGCCGCTTGTGTCTCATCCAAACGCTTGCTTGGGGCAAGGTGTGGTGCGTGATCAAACCGTGACTTGTCGTTTGATTTTGCCGCCGCAGCCAAGCCACGCATTGATTTGATGAAATCATCCAATGTATGTTTGCTCTCGGTTTCGGTTGGCTCGATAAGCATTGCACCATGAACAACCAATGGGAAATACATGGTCATTGGGTGGAAACCTTCATCAATCATCGCCTTGGCGAAATCTAGTGTGGTAACGCCTGTTCCTTCTAGGAATTTGTCATCAAACAAGGCTTCGTGCATGCAATAGCCGTCAAACGCCGGTGTCATAACATCTTTTAGGGATGCAAGGATATAATTGGCATTCAAAACCGCATCTTCGGAAACTTGTTTCAGGCCGTCCGCGCCATGTGACATCATATAAGACAATGCACGAACATACATTCCCATTTGCCCATGGAATGCAACCATACGCCCGAATGCCTGTGCTGCTTCACCTTCCTTATGCTCAAGAAGTTTAAAGCCATCACCATCATTAACCACCCAAGGAACCGGGGCAAATGCCGCCAATGCATCCGACAAAACAGTCGGACCAGAACCAGGGCCACCGCCGCCATGCGGGGTTGAGAAGGTTTTGTGAAGATTGATGTGCATGGCATCAACGCCTAAATCCGCCACACGAACCTTGCCAACAATGGCGTTAAAGTTCGCGCCATCGCAATAAAAATAACCGCCAGCCGCATGGATAAGGTCGGCAATTTCTTTGATTTGGTGTTCAAAAAGACCGCAAGTGTTGGGGTTGGTAATCATACAGGCCGCAGTATCTTCGGTGATTTTTGCTTTGAAATCTTCAACATCAACGCGACCGTCCGCAGTTTGGGCAACCTCAACCACTTCAAAGCCCGCTTGGGCAGCGGTTGCAGGGTTGGTGCCATGTGCTGATTTTGGCACAAGAACCTTTTTTCGTGCCTGTAATCCACGGGCATCAAGTGCCGCACGGATTGCCAACATACCACATAATTCGCCGTGCGCACCAGCTTTTGGCGACATTGCAACCGCCTTCATACCAGTAAGTTTCAACAACCAATCAGACAATGTATCAATAAGTTCTAAAGCACCCTGAACGGTTGATTGCGGCTGAAGTGGGTGAATATCGCTAAACCCTGGCAATCTTGCCATGGCCTCGTTTAGGCGCGGGTTATGCTTCATTGTGCAGCTTCCAAGTGGGAACATACCTAAATCAATCGCATAATTACGCTGTGACAGGCGAATATAATGGCGCATTGCCTCTGGCTCGGTTAAGGCTGGCAAATTTGGCTTTGCTTTACGTTTTAAACCGCCAAGATTGTCTGCCAATCCTTCTGGCTTTACGGTATCAATGCCGGTTTTATCAACACTACCATATTCGAATAATAATTCAGTTTTTTGCAAAAGTGCCTTTGCACCAGTGAAAGTTTCAATTGTCATTAGATTGCACCTTTCAAAATGTTGGTCAAAACTGATACCAATTCGGCAATATCGTCATCGGTTGTTACTTCGGTTGCCGCGATTAGAAGAACGTTTTCAAAATCAGTAGCGTCTTTGTTAAGACGGCTGAATGGAACGCCGCCCAACACACCAGCATCCGCCATTTTTTGCACCACTTCGGTGGCGTTCATTGGCAATTTAACCGCAATTTCATTGAAGAAAGTTTTGGTCAAAACCTCAACACCCGCAATTTCGCCTAATGCCTTGGCCGTTTTGATTGCTGCCTCATGGTTTAGAATTGCAGTTTGTTCAAGCCCCTTTTCACCCAACAAAGTCATGTGAATGGTAAAGGCAAGCGCACAAAGACCGGAGTTTGTGCAAATGTTTGATGTCGCTTTTTCACGGCGAATATGCTGCTCGCGGGTGGAAAGGGTAAGAACAAAACCACGCTTTCCATCCAAATCCACGGTTTGCCCTGCAAGGCGACCCGGCATTTGGCGAATGAATTTTTCGCGCGTTGCAAATAGCCCAACATAAGGACCGCCAAAGTTTAGGGCGTTGCCAATTGACTGCCCCTCACCGACCACAATATCAATGCCCATCGCACCCAAAGGTTCGATAAGGCCGAATGCCATCACCTCGGTGAAAACACCGATTGATAATGCGCCCTTGGCGGTTGCCGCCTGAGCAATATCAGACAAATCTGTAATTGTACCGAACACATTCGGGCATGAAACCACCACAGCAGCAGTGTCGGCATCGATATGTTCAATAACCGCTTTTTCGCCGTCAACAGCAGGGTCCAGAGCCACAATTTCAATCCCGATATTATCGGCAAGAATATGCGCCGCCGCAAAATAATGCGGATGAATACCGCCAGAGAAAATGACCTTTTTACGTTTGGTAACCCGTGCCGCCATTACCACCGCCTCTGCACAAGCGGTTGAACCGTCATACATAGAGGCATTGGCAACATCGCAATCCAAAAGGCGCGCCACCTGGGTTTGGAATTCAAACAGGCTTTGCAATGTGCCTTGTGCGATTTCTGGCTGATAAGGGGTATAGGATGTCAAAAATTCCGAACGTTGAATAATATGATCAACAGTTGCCGGAACATGGTGCTTATACGCCCCCGCCCCACAGAAAAACGGAACATTTGCAGCAGGTGTGTTCTTACCCGCCATTTTCCCCAAAGTGCGGGCAACCGCCATTTCACTTTGCACCATTGGCAAACCGTGAACGGGGCCATCAAGGCGCGCACTTTCAGGAATATCTTTGAACAATTCATCAATGTTTGAAACCCCAATGGTCTCAAGCATTGATTTGCGGTCATCATCATTAAGCGGCAAATAACGCATTTTTAGTCCTTATAGGCTTTCAAGAAAGGCTTTGTAGGCATCAACGTCCATTAAGCCATCAAGTTCAGACGCATCCGATAATTTGATTTTTGCAAACCAACCTTCGCCTTCGGCATCTTCGGAAACTTTTTCTGGGCTTGCTGAAAGCTCTTCATTGGCTTCAACAACTTCACCAGAAACTGGCGCATAAACGTCCGATGCAGCTTTCACGCTTTCAACAACCGCAACAGCATCACCGGTTTTGATGGTTTTGCCAACTTCTGGCAGTTCAACATAAACCACGTCGCCCAATTGCTCTGCGGCATAGGCAGTAATACCAAATGACGCCACATCGCCTTCGATTTTAATCCATTCATGTTCTTGGGTAAATTTAACAGTCATCTCAACTCTCCGGAAGTTTATGCAGGTTTGTAATAATTATGCGGCACATAAGGTAATGCACCAATTTTCGCAGGGCGCGGCGTACCACGCACAATTAGATCTATTTCAGTGCCAATTGCGGCAAATTCGGTTTCAACATAGCCCATTGCAATCGGTGTCCCAACAGATGGCCCAAAGCCACCAGATGTAATCACACCAATTTTACGACCATCTTTTGAATGAATTTCAACGCCTTCACGCGCTGGGGCTTTGTCCAAAAATTCTATGCCAACTCGCAAACGTTTTGGCTTATTGGCAAGTTCATCAAGGATACGTGCCGAACCATTGAAATCACCGCGTTCGCGGCGGCATTTTTGAATGGTCCATTTCAAATCAGCTTCGATTGGTGAAATTGTTTGGTCAAGGTCATGACCATAAAGGCAAAGCCCCGCTTCTAGGCGCAAGCTGTCACGTGCACCAAGGCCAATCGGCTTTACATCATCATTTGCCAGCAGGAATTCGCATAATTTTACGCCATTATCCGCCAATACAAGAATTTCAAAACCATCTTCGCCGGTATAGCCTGAACGGGCAATAATAAGCGCGCCAAATTCGCTTTTGAAATGCGCGAAATTCATAAAGTTTAGATTGGTTGCTTCGACGGCAACAGATTTAATAACCTCTTTTGCCTTTGGCCCTTGAAGGGCGATAAGGCCATTCATATCAAGGCGTTCAACCACAAGCTCTCCAGCGCCAACTTTTTCAAAAATCGCAAAATCTTCTTCTTTGCCGCCTGCATTAACAACCACATAAAGGCTTCCCCGTGCATCGCGTGCCACCATCAAATCATCAATCACGCCACCATCATCATTTAGCAATGTGGTATAACGGATTTGCCCGATTTTAAGCCCTTGAATATCGCATGGTAAAACCTGTTCAAGGATTTTGGCAATTTTGATATGCGATTCTTCGGGGTTTAAATCGCCTTTATCTTTTAAATGAATATAACAAGGTCCCATGTGGGAAACATCAAAAAGACCTGCGTTTTCACGTGTCCAAAGATGTTCTTTGACAACGCCTTCTTTAAATTGCACAGGCATATTATAGCCGGCAAAGCCGACCATTTTACCGCCCATTTCGGCCCATAAATTTGATAAGATTGTTGCTTTTAGATTTTCTGTCATACCGCCCATTCCAAAACTTTGAGTCAATTGCGCATGCGGTTTTACCCGCCAACTTGCGCCCCTGCTGTTTTGGACCTGAGAGTTTTAGCCGAAATTATCCTATTGAATCATTCCGATTTGCTCCTTCGGCGGTGGTTGCCCACGCTCTCCAGCGATATATGTATCAAGCGGTCCTTTTGCCTGAGAGTTTCCGGGGCGGTTGCTCCTTCGGCGGTTTTTAAAACACTCTCCCGCTTAATGATTTTGCTCTTGCCAGTTTAATTTAAAACGGTCAAGCGTTAATTTGCTTTATAGTTTAGGGGAAATATTTCACCCCCTTATTTTATTGAATTATCCCTGTCTTTAGTTCATCAATTAGCCAGTTATCATTATAAACTTTGCTCAATGCTTCTGAAATAGCTGCATTAGAAACAGAAATTGTCCGCATTTTATTGCTAAAGAAATACATGTTCCCTGCTGATTCCTGATTACCATCAAAGACAGAACCAATCATAACCAAATCTTTGTTAAAAATTGGGGATCCTGAATTACCGCCCACAACATCATTGGTTGAAAGAAAGTTCATTGTGGTTTCGCGGTTTAGTTTTGTCTTTGCATCTTTCCATTTTTTTGGCAAAATCCGATCAAATTCTTTATTTTCTTGCCCATAAAAATCGCCAAGTTTGGTGCTTATTACATCTGAATTCTCATCAGGGCGAATTATTCCATATGAAAAGCGCAATTCGTTATCGGCATCGCTATAATCAAAGCGCGCGGGATCTGACTTTGCTTTTAATTCTTTTATTTGTTCGATAACTTCATGCGACCCTACGCCGTCCGCAATATTACTGTAAATCATACCATATTTCATTGCGGTAAAGTTCATCATGCGGCTTAATTGTTTTAACAGTGGTTGTTTATCACATGACTTTGGTTTCTTTGCCACGGGATTTTTCGCATCAAAAAACTCTGGGCATTCGGCAATTAATTTATCTGCAAACTCGTCGGGCGTATTATTTTGCAAAAATAATGGTACATCATCCTTATCAAGCGTTTTAACAATTGCATCGCCCCAACTTGCAATTTTTATTTTTTCACTTGCTGCGTCAAAACTTGATGGTTTGTTTAAGATGTCGTGGCCATCATGCATCAATACTTCTTCAGGCATTGCAATTTTCATGACGTATGGCGAAACTTCCATCAATGCCAATTTCATGAATAGACCGTGCAATGTTTTCATTGTTGCCACATCTCCGGCATCTTGCGATTTTATCCAAGGATCCGCCGCAGCACTCAATTCATTAGGCTTTTTTGAAAGATAATTTCTAACAATCGCTTCTTCTTCATCTTTGGATTTTTTTATTGCGCCATTATCAATACTATCTTGAACCGCACTAAATGCATCATATGAGTTTTTAAGTTCAAAAATTTCGCCTTTGTTTGGTGCTTTATTATTTTTTATTATTTTACTGATGGCGGCGCCATTCAACTCCATCAATACTTTGTGCATTGTATTAAATTCAAACAATATTTGATTATAGGTACGATTGCGGAACGAAACCCCAGGATATCCTGATGTAAACATTACATCGTCCCTTTTTGGCTCTATGGTTGACCATTTAAAATAATTGTTTGAATTTAATGGCTTGCCATCTTTATCATAGGCACGAATATAGGCCACATCCACCGAATAATGCGGAAAGCGGAAATTATCCTTCATAAAGCCAAATAGCCCAACATTCATTTCCGGTAAAAAAGCTAATCGAACATCTTTTATGGTTTTATAGCTATCGACACGTAATCTGCCGGATTTACCCTCGATAAAAACTTTACATTCGGAAATTTCTTTATTGCCGCAAAATTTAACGTGATATGTTGCAAGTTCGCTGGCAACCACCTTTTCAGCACCCATATCTGGGTAAATTGAGCCATCAAAAAACTGTATTGAAAAGTCTTGAAGCTTGCGCTCATTTTTTGGTGATTGGGCAATATAGCCGTTATCCGTTGTTTGTTTGCCAAAATCATCATTTTCGGCATAAATATCGAAAAGACAATGACTATTGGTTTGAATTAAACCATTTGGCGAAACAAATGCGCCCGAACAAACCTCATTGACCCGTACACTTGCGCGCATAATTTTATCAATTTCTTGTGGTGTGAATTTGACACCGTATTTATTGGCCATTTGCTCTGTTGGTAATTTGTCATATGACCACATCCCCTCTTCTGCAAATGCAACCGAACCAACAAATATAGAAGCAACCGAGACCAACGCAGGGACAATTTTATAATTCATAACACGCAATCTAAAAACACGTTCAAAAACAAACTAATTTGAATCACAAATTCCTATTTATTGAATAATTTTAGATTGCGCAAAGAGAATAAAGTATATGGTATCGCGACCTACCGTTTAAAATGAATTTTGGGGCATATAATTTTGAGCCAAAATAATTTTGGGGATGCCGCGGTTGTAATAAACACCCAAGACATCCCCCGCCATCCCTCATGATAGGGAATAAGGGAGCAAAGTAATAACACTAATAATCATAATAATGATTAAGTATTGTTTAAGTATAAAACAACATTTCCAAACACGCCCACCGACTGCGTCATAGATATTGCGTCTGCAATACATAAATACGCGCTAGTCTGCTTTTGGTATTGGCAAATTATTACTTTGCTCTTGAGAAAAAGTGTATTACAAAAAGCAAAATTTGCAAGAAAAAAGTGAACAATATTGCGAATCATAAAATCAAAACGAATCAGCGTCTTATTAATCACCCTCAAAACTTATCCACAGAAAATTTAGAGCAATTGGAATCTATGCTTCAAATAATTTGACAGGCAAAATATGCGATTTTGCTTGCAAAGATTCATAGAAATTGCAAAATTACAAACTCTTAGTAAAGGTGTTATAAATGGCTATATTGTCTAATCTTGCATTAATCCCATCAATTCTTGGTGAATTTGGTGCAGGAATTTTCTCTTTGGTATTTTTCGTCTTGGCAATTGCCTTGGTTTCTTCAACAGTAAAGATTGTTCCGCAAGGTTATCAATTCACAGTTGAACAATTTGGGCGTTATACAAGAACTCTTCATCCAGGCATTAGTTTTCTGTTACCCTTTGTTGAGACGGTGGGGCATAAAATCTCGATAATGGAATCGGTTTTTGATGTTCCGCGTCAAGAAGTTATCACGCGCGATAACGCGATGGTTTCATGCGATGCCGTAGTATTTACCCAAGTATATGACGCCGCCAAAGCAGCGTATGAAGTCGAAAATCTTCGTATGGCGATTTCCAACCTTGTACTTACCAATTTGCGTACCGTTATCGGCTCGATGGAGCTTGATGAGGTATTATCACAACGCGACACAATCAATGGCAAGTTGCTGCATACAATTGATGCCGCAACGACCCCTTGGGGCGTAAAAGTTGTGCGTATTGAAATTAAGGATATTACGCCACCTGCGAATTTGTCCGAAGCCATGGCGCGCCAAATGAAGGCAGAGCGTGACAAACGTGCCGATATCACCGAAGCAGAGGGTTCAAGAGCTGCCGCAATTCTTCGTGCCGAAGGATTGAAACAGGCAACCATCCTTGAAGCAGAAGCCCGCAAAGAAGCCGCATTCCGCGATGCCGAAGCACGCGAACGTTCAGCCGAAGCCGAAGCCAACGCAACCAAGGCCGTATCAGAAGCAATTGCAAGTGGTGACGTTCAAGCAATTAACTATTTCCTTGCCCAAAAATATATTGAGGCATTTGGAAAACTTGCATCTTCACCGCAACAGAGAACGGTTATTGTCCCTGCGGATATGGCATCACTTGCCGGTGCGGTTGAGGGGATTAAAACACTAATCGATAGTTCAAAAACAAGTGCCGATAATTCGACATCAATTCCTTCGGTTAAAAAATAAATTGGGAAGAATATATGCTTGAGACTTTTTTACAAAGTGGGATTTGGGTTTGGGCAACGATTGGCGTTTTCCTTTTGGTGGCAGAGCTTTTTACCGGAACCATGTATCTTCTTTGGATTGCGGTGGCGGCATTTATAACAACCTTAATTGTCGCCATATTTCCCAATATTGGCATGACCGGTGAGGTAATTATATTCTCAATTATTTCTGTAATCACGGTGGTTTTTGGGCGTAAATTATTCCCACCACCGCCAAAACAAGTCAATGAAGATATTAATAATCCAAATGTCCGCCTTATTGGGCAAATGGTTATAGTAAGCGATGATTTTGTTGGTGGTATCGGCGCGGTAAAACATGGCGATACACGGTGGCGGGCCACCGCAAAAACCAATCCCAAAGCCGGTGAAAGCCTAAAAGTAGTTGCGGTTGACGGCGCAACCTTGGTTATTGAGCCAGTAACATAAGCGTCTTGCCATACTGGGTTTTAGGCATTAATTACTAATATCCGGTGGGAAAATAAATGTCAGGAACAGTAATCTTTATCGTTGCGGCGCTTTATGCAATGGCGCTTTTTGCCCTTGCATTTTGGGCCAAAAGCCCGCGCATGCAAAACAATGGCGCACCACGTTATTCAAACCGCTTGCGTTTTATTGCCTATAATCTTGCGCTTGCGGTTTTTTGTACTTCTTGGACATTTTATGGCGCAGTAGGTACTGCGGTTGCCGAAGGTTGGAACTATTTGCCAATTTATTTGGGGCCAATATTATTATTTGGTTTTGCCACACCATTCCTTGAACGCTTAATCGAGGCGGTAAAGTTTGAAAACGCAACCTCGATTTCCCATTTTATTGGATCACGATTTTCCAATTCACGCGGCATCGCCGCACTTGTAACCATATTGGCGCTATTGGGGATTGTGCCATATTTGGCATTGCAACTACGCTCGGTTGGCACATCATATGCCCGCCTTTCGGGCGCCGAAGATATTGTTGGCCCAATGGCAATTACCGCCGTTACATTAACCCTTTTCGCAACGGTTTTTGGAACGCGAACTTATGATTCTGCAAGTCGCAATGACGGGGTTTTATTCGCGATTTCTGTTGAATCGATTGTAAAACTTGCGGCCTTTATTTCCATAGGTGTATTTGCGATTTTTGTGTTTTTAAAGGCCCCTGCCGCATCGCAAAATTTTGCCCTTGGGCAGATGTTGAATAATTTTTCCCCTGCCAATTTATCAATTGATTTCTTTGTTTTTGGCGCATTGGCAGCAGTCGCAATTATTTGTCTTCCGCGCCAATTTTATATTGGGATTATCCAATCAAACGCATCGTCAGACATTTCCAATGCAAGGACGGGTTTTATAACTTATCTTTTGCTTACAACCTTGATTGTTTTGCCAATCGCCCTTGCAAGTTTTGCCATTATGCCCGGCGGCAAAAGTGCGGATATGTTGGTAATTGATATGCCATTGCATCAGGGTTTTAACTCGCTTGCGTTATTTGTGTTTGTAGGTGGCTTTTCGGCGGCAACCGGCATGGTTATGGTCGAAACCATCGCGCTTTCGACCATGGTTTCCAATGATTTGATTGCGCCAATTCTTTTGCAAAACCCGCGCTGGTCGAAAAATGCCAATTTTGGCGAGACCATGTTGCTTATTCGCCGCCTTACCATTTTCGCACTTATGGCGATTGCCTTTATTTATGCGAGCCTAATTCCAGACTCATCATCACTCGCAACCATTGGTTTGATTGGCTTTGCCGCCGTGGCACAATTTGCGCCAGTTTTGATAATGGCGGTTTATTCCCCAAATCGTGATCCAATTGCCGCAAAATCCGCACTTGTAACTGGTTTGGTGGTTTGGGCCTATACATTATTATTACCAACCATCCTGCCACAAGTGATTTTACACCCACTCGAAGGAACTATTTTCAACCCCTATGGACTTTTTGGTTTCAATGGTCTTAGCCCGATTACCCATGGAACATTGTGGTCAATCGGGGCAAATTTATTTGTGCATTTCCTAACCAGTGCGCGCAAATTACAGGTTCCAAGGATTTTAATTGAATTTGGCTCAAAAGTTCGGGTTGGCAAAGTAACCACAAAAAATGACCTTCTTGAATTGGTGCGCCGCTTTGTTGGCGAAGAGCAAACCAATGAGCATTTCGCCAATATCAAAGATATTCACGCCCCAATCGACCGCGCCACCGCCCGCGAGGCCGAACGTTTGATTGCATCAGTAATCGGTGCACCATCGGCACGCGCATTGATGTCGTCGGCATTATCGGGTTCAAGTCTTACCATTTCCGATGTTGCGCAAATGCTTGATTATTCTGGACAATCTTTACGTTTTTCCAAGGATATTCTTGCCGCAACTCTTGAACACATCGACCCCGGCGTAAGCGTTATTGATCGCCACCAAAGACTTGTGGCGTGGAATAGTCGTTATCTTGATTTATTCAATTATCCACCTGGAATGGTGCGGGTTGGCGCACCAGTTGCCGACCTTATAAGATATAACGCAATGCACGGTGAATGCGGCCCAGGTGAGGTTGAAAACCATGTTGAACGCCGCCTTAACCACATGCGTCGCCGCCAACGCCACTCTTTTGAGCGGGTGCGTGAAGACGGTCGGGTTTTTAAAACCGTTGGTGGCCCAATGCCGGGTGGTGGTTATGTTAGCTGTTTTACCGACATCACCGCAGAAGCCCGCGCCCGCCAAGCACTTGAAAAAGCCCGTGGTGAACTTGAACGCCGCGTTGACGCCCGCACCAAAGAGTTAAAAGTCGCCAACAAAGCCTTATCCCAAGCGGCATCAGATAAAACCCGTTTCTTGGCGGCGGCAAGCCACGATCTGTTGCAACCACTTCATGCTGCGCGTCTTTTCACTTCGGCACTCGATAGAAAGATTGAGGCGCAAAACAAACAATTATTGCATAATATTGACCAATCAATTGAGGGCGCCGAAAAGCTTTTGCGTCGCCTGCTTGATATTTCCAAACTTGATGCCGGTGGGATTGTGCCGCAACCGCGCGACATGTCTGTTAAAGATAAATGCCAAGAGATTATCAATCTTTTGACCCCCGTGGCTTTGGAAAAGGGGTTAAAATTAAAATTCATCGCCAATGATTTATGGGTTAACACCGACCCCACCCTATTCCGCTCTATTGTGCAAAACCTTGTTTCCAATGCGATTAAATATACAAAAGACGGCGGGGTCTTACTTGGGGTGCGCAAACGCGGAAAAACCGTTTCAATAGAGGTTTACGATACCGGAGAAGGCATTCCACAAAGCTTTCAGGAAAAAATCTTCCGTGAGTTTGAACGCCTCCCACGGGAGGTTGAACCGGGGATGGGCCTTGGCCTTTCAATTGTGGAACGAACCGCACGCCTTATTGGTGGTAAAATCGACCTTAAAAGTATTGAGGATCAAGGCAGCCGTTTCTCATTATCATTGCCATTGATTAAAAAACCCGAAGATGGTGAAAAACTAAAAGAAGAAGAAACACGCATAATAAAACCCGATGCACCAAAAATCACCACAGATAAAAAGAAATTCCTTATTGTTGATGATGATGCCCGCGTACGCAAAGGCATGAATGAATTAATTTCTGCGCTTGGTTATGATTTTGATATTGCGGGTTCTTATGACGAGGCAATCGCCAAAAATGGCACATATAACGCCATGTTGCTTGATTATGAATTGGGCGGCGATAAAAACGGGCTGGATTTGGCGCAGGAATTATTAAAAACCAACCCAAGCGCAAAGGCCGCAATCATTACCGCCAAACCAATTGAGGTGGCACAGGCGCAGGCATTAGAACTTGGGATAGATATTTTCCGCAAACCCCTAAAAGCAAAATTCCTTACGCAATGGATTGATGATAATTTGTAGTCCATCGGGGATGATTGATTATCGTTCCTGAAGCAATTGACTATGCGTAAAATGTTTACATTTCCTACATTGAACTATGTTAGGTTGGTGGCGCAGTTTTAATATCAAGGGATATAGTTTATGTTTATAAACTTACGAAAGCGAAGTGTTATTGCCTTTTTTTTCGGTTTATTGGTTTCTGGCTGTGACACTGCTGATAAGTACGAATATAATTATAAAATAACTGTCAGTGTCGAGGCAAATGGCAGAACTTATTCGGGCTCAACAATTCAACAAATAATAAATTACAAAGTAAAAGATTGGGCAACACCTTTATTGGGCTTGGGCGGTGGCGATAGCAGTGAGAAAAAAGGCGAAGCCGTAGTTGTCAATGTTGATGGGAAATATCTGTTTTTGTTGTTTACCTATTTTATTAGTGATGACCCAAATTATCGAGATGGCTATAGCCCATGGCGGGTAAGTGATGTTTGGGAAACTGGCAAAGTGAAATCAGGTGATTATACGGATTATAGATATAGGTTCGTCACTTTTACTGACGTTAATGACCCTTATACTGTTAAAGCAGTTATGAAAGACAATATTGAGCAATACTTTGGCGAAGGTGTGGAAATTACTTCTATTGAGGTTGCGAAAACCAATGAGCCTGCGACTTATGGGCAAGTTGAGCAAGTCATTCCTTGGATAAGGGACGAGATAACTTCATTTAAAAAGACATTTCGTGGAAAATATTTTACCTTTGATACGCTTGAAAATGAAAAAAGACCTGAAGTTGATATAGTTTATAGGGGTTTAAGCTTTATTGATTTTATTAAGGAATGATTGAAATGACAGATACGCCAATTAGTTCGTCAAATGATTTAATTGAATACCATTCTTTATATGGACGCATATAATCGTTCAACAAACAAGGGCGTGTTTCTTGTTAACATTATTACTAAAGCGGTAACATGATATCAATTAAAGCTGCCATATTTTTATTATTTTATGTTTTGCATACTTAATTCCATTATGGACATTTCCCTTAAAGGGGGAAGCAGCCCCCCTCCGACTTGCTTCGTAAGCCACCTCCTCCGCTAATGCAGGGGAGAACAAAGATTGCTGCCATGCTCCCCTGTTTACGGGGGAGCTGTCACGATTTATCGTGACTGAGGGGGCAAATCCTTAATCCATCTATCCCCACCTGAATAAATGCCTTTAATATTCATGTGCGTTGGTTTTTGCTAAATTGATTGGTGTGGCTTGGGTATGTCAGGAAATGTCAGGTTTTTTGCCGGTGTTAAATTTGGTGGATGTCAACAAATGTCAACGTTTTGGGGTAATTCAAAAGAAATGCACCGATAATCAGATTAACCAATTGATTATCAATTATTTTTTAAAAAATAATCGCTGTTACACATTGTAAATATTGGGGCTAGTTATGTTGAATGATAATATTTTGTTATTGGGGTGACAAAGCCACCCTTCCGTCCGCTTCGCGTCCACCTTCCCTAAAGGGAAGGAGTTAATTCTGAATTATTAATTCTAGTTCCCAATTCCCAATGCCTGGGCGGCAAGGGCGGCTTGGGTGCGATTGCCGACATCAAGTTTTTTGAAAATGGCGGTTAAATGCGCCTTTACTGTTGCTTCTGAAATACCCAAATCATAGGCGATTTGTTTGTTCAGGCGACCGTTTAGAACCCCCAAAAGCACGCGTAATTGCATTGGTGTTAATGAGGCAACTTTTTGTGCCATTGCGTCAAGTTCGCTATCGCCGGCACTAGAGGAATCGTCAATCTTGCCATCCTTAAGCGCGGTTCCGATGGCTTCTTCAATTTTGCCAAGGTCGTTGTCTTTGCCAATAAAGCCAATTGCGCCGAATCGTTTTGCTTCTTGTGCCGCTTTTTGGGCATCGGCACCAGAAATTACCAAGATTGGCGTATTAGGAACTTCGGCATGGATAAGGGCGACACCAGAATAACCATTGGCACCCGGAATTTTTAAATCAAGCAAGACAAGCTTAAGATTTTTTGCATTACCAGCGGCAGACAATGCCTCATCAAGGGTTCCGGCCTCTAAAATATTTGCGTTTGCGTCAATATTAGATGCCGCAATCACCAAAGCCTGACGAAAAAGCGGGTGATCATCAACAATCAGAATTTCGTTTTTCATGCCTTATCCTAGCATAGATATTAAGTATTTCGGATTGCATAACACAGGCATATTAAAACCCCATTAACCCCGACACACTTTATGTTTCAATCGCTGTTATAAATATTTCACAATATTTATCAATACATTCGCACTTGCGAATTTGCGCTTTATCTGCGCTTTATCTGCGCTTTATCAGTCTTTCGGATGATAGACCATTGTCTATCTATCGGAAAACGTTTCTCAAAGCAATTATTATACAAATCCGTAATACTAACTATAAGAGTATGCAAAAGAATATTTGCCGGATTCCTTAGGGGAGCGAAACATGAAACTTAGAAATAAAATGATTCTATTGGCTACTACTGCTGCGGTTGCTCTTTCTGCACCTGCTGCGGCGTTTGCACAATCTGCAAAAGAAGTAGAATTAGAAGCTAGGCTTAAACAATTAGAAGCAACCGTATCGGTTCTTCAAACCGAACTTGCAAAAGCAAAACATCAACCGGATATGTTGCCTGCTGCTGCCGCTGCTCCGGCACCTGCTGCTGCTGCTGCGCCATCTGGTCCAACCGTTAAATTTAGCGGCTTTGTTAAAACTGTTGGATCTTTCACCGAATATTCTGCGGGCAAACCAACAAGTGACACATTGCGCGATTTCTACCTTGGTCAGGGTATCGCGGTTGGCAATGGCAAAAGCTATAATGCGTTTACTGCAAACGCAAAACAAACCCGTATGACGGCAACTGTTAACTCAAACCTTGCTGGTCACACGCTTACTGCATATATCGAAGGCGACTTCCAAGCGAGCCCTGGTGCAGGTACACAAAACGCAACCAACGCGTATGCCCCTGCCCTTCGCCGCGCATTCGTAACCCTTGATAACATTACTGTTGGTCAAGATTGGTCAACTTTCCAAAACCCTGCGGTTCTTCCTGAATCAACTGATTATGCAGGCACTTTGGATGGTACAGTGTTCGTTCGCCAAGCACTTGTTCGTTATACCAAAAAGATTTCAAACAATGCGAACTTCATGGTTTCACTTGAAAACCCGCAAACCCTTACATCTGCTATTAACTCGGCTTCTGTGACTTCAAACGATGACGATAATGTTCCAGATATTGCAGCACGTTTGAACTTTAAAAACTCTATTGGTGAGTTCTCGATTGCTGCTGTTGGTCGCCAATTGCGCGTTGTAAACGCAAGCGGCACATTTGATGAAACTGCAACCGGTGCCGGTGTTTCTGCGGCGGGTGCAATTCCATTTGGTGCGAAAAAACAACATAAAGCAACCTTCATGGTTACTTATGGTGAAGGTATTGGTCGTTATATGGCTGCTGCGGCAACGCCTGATGCGATTACAACTGCAAACAGCCTTGAAGCAATTGCGACAACTAACGCATTTGCATCTGTTAAATTTGCGGTTTCACCAACTTCACGCATCAACATTATGGCAGGTTTGCATCAGGCTGATTTACCAGATGTGGTTACAAACCCATCATCAATCACAAAACGCCTTGATAGCATTGCCATCAACTATTTCTATTCACCGGTTCCAAAAGTTGATTTCGGTGTTGAATATCGCCACGCCGAAAGAGAATTATTTGGCGGCGTTAATGGCACAATTGATAGAATTGAATTCGCTGCAAAATACGCATTCTAATTGCTATCAAACTAATTTGTTTCAGGCTGAATTTATTTCAGCCTGAACTCCTCCCCATAATATAATTTAAATAGAGGCATAAATAATATGCCCAAAGAGGCTTCTGCCATTTGGCGTCAACGCCAATGGTATGACTATACCTATAAATACAAGGGAGTATTTTAATGATTACAGAAAAAGAATATGAGGACCTGCCGAAGCACCACAAGGCGCTACAAGACGAAAAGCTTGTTATCGGGGCATCCTCATTAGGTACAGTTTTTGAATGGTATGATTTCTATCTTTATGGTCTTCTTGCTTCTCAAATCTCAAAACATTTCTTCTCAAACGTTGACGAAACCACCGGCTTTATTTTTGCACTTGCTGCATTTGCTGCTGGCTTTGCGGTTCGTCCGTTCGGTGCAATCGTTTTTGGACGCATCGGCGACCTTGTTGGTCGTAAAAATACCTTCTTGGTAACAATGGGTTTAATGGGTCTATCAACATTTGGCGTTGGTGTTCTTCCTGGTTTTGATGTTCTTAACATCGGTGCACCAATCCTATTGCTTGTAATGCGCCTTATCCAAGGTCTTGCATTGGGTGGTGAATACGGTGGTGCGGCAACCTATGTTGCGGAACACGCGCCAAACGACAAACGTGGTCTTTACACCTCTTGGATCCAAACAACCGCAACATTCGGTTTGTTTGCAGCACTTTTGGTGGTTATGGCATGTAAAGTTGGTATGCCAAAAGAAACCTTTGAAAACTGGGGCTGGCGTATTCCATTCCTTGTTTCCATTTTCTTGCTTGCCGTATCTATGGTTATCCGCTTGAAACTAAGCGAGTCACCTGTTTACCAAAAAATGAAAGATGAAGGCACACGTTCAAAAGCACCTCTTACCGAAGCATTTGGTAAATGGGGCAATTTGAAATACGTTCTAATCTGCTTGTTTGGTGCAGTAGCAGGTCAGGCAGTTGTTTGGTATTCTGGTCAATTCTATGCGTTATTCTTCCTTGAAAAAACGCTTAAAATCGACTCTCTTGAAGCCAACATCCTAATTGCAATTGCATTGGCACTTGGCACACCATTCTTCGTAATCTTTGGTTGGTTGTCTGATAAAATTGGTCGTAAACCAATCATTATGGTTGGCTTGATCCTTGCTGCTGTGACTTATTTCCCAGTATTTAAGGCATTAACTGCGGCCGCTAACCCTGCATATGCGAAAGCGGTTTCATCTTCACCAGTAACAGTTGTCGTGAACAAAGCAGATTGCTCTATTCAGTTTGACCCTGTGGGTAAACAAAAATTTGATAGCAAATCTTGCGACGTTGCGAAGAACTTCCTTGCTAAACAAGCTGTAAGCTATGCTCAACAAGATGCACCTGCTGGCACAACAGCGGTTGTTAAAATTGGCGATAAAGTTTTCGAAGCACCAAAAGTGGAAACATTAAAAGGTGACGCGAAAAAAGACGCAATCAAAAAGTTCCAAGACGCTGTTAAAGGCGATCTTAAAACTGCAGGCTATCCTGAAAAAGCAGATCCAAAAACCATGAATAAACCAATGGTTATTGCAATTCTGTTCTATTTGGTTCTGCTTGTAACCATGGTTTATGGACCAATCGCGGCGATGCTTGTCGAATTGTTCCCTACCAATATTCGCTACACCTCTATGTCATTGCCATATCACATCGGTAACGGCTGGTTCGGCGGATTCTTGCCTACCATCTCATTTGCGATGGTGGCGGCCAAAGGCGATATTTATCATGGCCTTTGGTACCCAGTCATTATTGCGGCTGCGACTTTTGTTCTTGGTATGCTATTCCTACCAGAAACTTATAAGCGCAATATTGACTAGTCTATATCGCATCAATGTGCGGGAAATCGGTATCCAATTTTTCGCACGATGCTTTATATATCATTAGTCCCTCTTTTCAGCGGCGGTGTAATAACCGCCGCTTTTTTTGCACCAAAACAGCTATTTGTCTGCAACGGCACACCAAAATGCTGCGATTAGGGCTTGCAAGGTTTTTGCCTTATCTATATGTCGTTTCAACCGCTTTATAGGCAAGGACAGGTGGCCGAGCGGTTTAAGGCAGCGGTCTTGAAAACCGCCGTAGGTGGAAGTCTACCGTGGGTTCGAATCCCACCCTGTCCGCCATAATCAAGAAGCCCCCGCAAGGGGGCTTTTTTTATTGTTAAATTTTAGGGTGAGCAGAATTACACTTTTTTATAAAGCTTAGATATGCGTTATTAAATTCTTTTATTTTATAAATTACTATTGTCTAATTAGGCGGAAATTCGCTTATTATTTAGGCATAAATCGCTTAAATAATAGCGCTTGAAAAATTTGCTGCAATTTTTTTAATATGGTAATTATGTGTTTTATTTTTGGTTTATAATCGAATTATGAATTACAATATCGACTTCCCAACCGTAGCAATTGGCGACATTCATGGCCGGTTGGATCTATTAGAAATGATGATTGACAGATTGGTCGATGAATTCGCCAAATCTTCCGTAAAACCACGGCTAATTTTTCTTGGTGATTATATAGACCGCGGCATGAAGTCAAAAGAAGTTATTGATTTTCTTAGCAATTTTGACAATCACCCCAATAGAAGTTCATTCGGTGAAACTATATTTCTAAAAGGAAATCATGAACGCGCCATCCTTTATTTCCTAGAAGATTATAGTTTCGGGTTATCGTGGTGTAAATATGGTGGTGATACGTGCCTTGCGTCTTATGGCGTGCCAATAATTTCACGTACAAATAATGAAACCTATTGGCATCAGGTGCAAGAGGAATTAACCAAAAACTTGCCGCAAAAACATTATGTTTTCTACAATAATTTGGAGAATTATTTTGTTGCCGGCGACTTTCTTTTTGTCCATGCTGGCGTGCGTCCAAGTGTGTCATTAGACAAGCAAAACGAACAAGATTTAACCGGAATAAGGGATGAATTTCTAAACCATCGCAAACCAAGCTCATATATGGTCGTTCATGGTCATACTATTGTTACTGATCCTGTTGTAACAAGAACCAGAATTGGGATTGATACAGGGGCATTTGCGACTGGAAAACTTTCTGCAATCTATATTAAATCTGATAAATATAAAATAATACAAGTGAATCAGAATAATTTAAAGATTGATTTAAATGATTCTAACGTGTAACTAAAAGTATAAATTGGTGATGGGGATATTGGTAATGCACAAGAAGTTTATTAAACTTTTTATATGCTCGGCTGTGCTTTGCGTAGCGGGCTGCCAATCGACTGATGCTGCGCTAAAACCGTTTAGCGAAGATGTAATTGCGAAAGATCAGTTGGCGCGTGCAAATTCAATTAAAGTTAGTGGTAATTATAGCTCAGAAGAAGTGTCTTCCCCTTCTGCTGAAGTTGTGGCGGCACCTGCACCACAAGCAAAACCAGTAAAAGCGCCAAAGCCTGAAAAAAAACCTATGCTTGGCTTTATGAAAAAGCCTGCAGATGTTGCCCCACCAGTGCAAGCTGCGCCGCAGCCTAATGCAATCGTGGCCGAGGCAAAAAATCCGGCGGAAATGGATGCTATTGCCAATCAAGCCTATACAACATCACAAAATAACATCACATATTCTACACGTCCCGACCCAGAACCAATTGATGTTAAAAATTTCTATAAACTTGGTGTAGGTGACAAGGTTCGTATTAGCGTTTACGGCGAACCCGATCTTAGCGGTGAATTCGCGGTTTCAAGCGAAGGAAATGTATCTTTCCCACTTATCGGCGAAGTTCAGGCATCTGGAAAAACACTTGAACAAGTTCGTATGGCAGTTACCAAAGCTTTAAAAGGCGAATATTTGCGTGACCCACAAGTTACCGCAGAAGTGATAGGCTTTAGACCGTTCTATATCCTTGGTGAGGTTAATAAACCTGGAATGTACCCATATAGTTCCGGCCTCGTACTTGATAACGCAATCGCAATCGGCGGGGGATATACATACCGTGCCGACAAACGTAAGTTTTTTGTAAAACACGAAAAAGAGCAAGTCGAAACCGAAGTTCCAATCAATGGTATTATTTACGTAAGTCCTGGCGATACCATAAGAATTGCGGAACGAATTTTCTAAGGTTTAATATAATTTCAAACAACATCCTGCGATTTAAACGGATTTGTTACTAGGGTATATCTAATGATTTCGAAGCGGTTATTATTGGGGTCTTTGATGCTGGCGACAAGCCTTGGCTTTGTTAATGCATCTTATGCTCAATCATCATTTGCTCGTGATAGAAACGCAACAGTATCTAATCGTGTACCAAACGAATATGCACCACTTGGCATAAAAATGGGTGGTTTCACCGCATTCCCACAGATTGCGGTTAATGCGGCATATAATGACAATATTTATTATCTAAATAGCAATAAAACATCAGACAGCATAATTACAATTAAACCAGAAATTAGAATTAGTTCTGATTGGGGACGTCATAGTTTGTCGTTCCTTGGTAATTATGGCTATAGCGAATATACTAGCAATAGCTCCAATAGCTTCAGCGATTTCAAAGCACAGGCCAATGGAAAGCTTGATATTATTGGTTTTGACTATCTTAGCGGCCAATTAGGTTATTCTGGTTATGGTGAGCCGCGCGGCGAAACCTATTCTGTAACTGATGCTGCAGAAACCATCGATGTAAGAAGGTTTAATTCCCAATTATCTTATAATAAAGAATTTAACCGCCTAAGAACCGTTTTTACAATCAATAACGATAAATATTCATTCAGCAATGTGAAATCGTTTCAAGGTACAATAATCGATCAATCGTATCGCGACAGAAGTGAAATTAGCGGTTCAATTCGTGCGGAATATGCCTCCTCCCCTAGCCTATCATTTTTTGTTTCTTATGAGCCTAGAAAAATAAGCTATGACAACAATGTCAATAATCTAGATTCAACAAGTAACGCCGTTTACCTTGGAACAAGTTTTGACATTACGGACCTTATAACTGGTGAAATCAAAGTTGGTAAACAGGATCAAAATTACGATAACCCACTTTATGGAACACGTTCCAGCTCACCATATTCAGGTAAAGCAAGTTGGTATCCAACAAGAAGAACAAGCGTTACCGTAGATTTCTCTCAAAGCACAGAGGAAAGCACGGTTGCGGCGCTACCTGGCTATAAATACACGAATTATGGCATCAAAGTTGATTATGAGCTTTTCAGAAATTCAATAATTTCTGTTGGTTTTTCTAATTCAGCCGGTGATTATTCTTTGATTGACAGGAATGATAACCGTAACTCTGTATCACTTGATGCAATATACAGAATTAATAGAAATTATGTCGCAAAGTTTATGTATAAATATTCTAAACTTGACTCAAAAGGCGCCAATTCGGTGGCTGATTACACCTCAAATGTAATTGGCTTGGGTTTGGTTTATGCTTATTAAAAAGTCAAAAAGTGACTTAATGTTGGCATATTGCGATAAAAAACGGGCAGATTGTATTGCTATTCAGTCGTTATAATTGCGATTAACTAAATAGAAATAGTAAGTGTCCAGACAAATTTAGTGTGGTAATCCGTGTGGATTATCAGGACGGTACAGAAGAGTTGGAAATGATAAGAAAACAAGATACTGTTGACGAAAATCTGCCGATGATATCGCCCTTTGATTTAGGGTCTTTGTTTGCTGATTTTATGCGCTTTTTGGCGTCTATATTGCTTATCTCTGCAATTGTGGCGGTTGCGGTAATCGTTCCCAATCTTCAAGCACCTAAAAGATATACTGCGACATCATCAATCATCATTGATCCAAGACCTTATAACGAACTTACCAATGATTCAGTTGTATCTGGTTTGCCTACCGACACCGCGCAGGTTGATACCGAGGTTGAGGTTTTAAAATCTTCGTCAATTGCCGAAGCCGTAATAAATTCACTTAGATTATATGACGATCCAGAATTTGCAGGTCAATATGCGGGTACTGCTGCACAGAATGCAAACTCTCAATTATTGAAAGAACGCGTTGTAAACCGTGTATTAGCTGGACTTTTGGTTAAACGTGTTGGCTTAACCCGCGTTATCGATATCAATTATAATTCACTTTCTGCTGAAAAATCGGCACGAATTGCGAATGAGTGGGCGCGCCTATATATCGAACAACAATTGGATGCAAAATTGGTCGCAACCAATAATGCTAAATTGCTAGTTTCACAAAACGAAAGCAAACTTCGCGATCAGGCTTTTGCTGCCAAAGAAACTTTGGAAAACTTTAAGCTTTCTAATCAACTAAGAAGCCCTGATGGCATCAGAATGATTGAGCAAGATATTTCCTTGTATTCGCAGCAAGTTGCACAACTTTCTTCTGAAGCTGCCGAAGCAAAATCACGTTGGGAAGTTGCCAAAGCTACATCTGGCAGAAGTATGGCTAATGGTTCGGACGCACTTGATTCAAGCGTTATTCAAAGCCTTAAAACAAGACGTGCCGAAGCAGCATCTGATCTTGCAAGCCTTGCAACACGTTATGGCCCTAAACACCCTAAATATATGGAAGCCTCGCAGAAGGTTATTGTAATTGATAAAAACATCAATGCTGAAACCAACCGTATCGTAAATGACTTATATGGGCAGTATATTGTTAAACGTGATAAGCTAGCATCTATGCAAAGCGCATTGGCAAACGCCCAATCAACTTTGGCGCATAACAACCAATACGCAAGCCAATTGAACAATTTACAAACACAGGCGAACTCTGCACAAACTCTTTATGAGACTTATTTGGATAAATCCAAAGAAATCGCGGCTCGTGAAGGCGGTATCAAGGCCGATGCGAGAATAGTTTCAAATGCAGCTGTTCCAAGCCGCCCTAGTTCACCTATTAAATCACTTGTAATCCTACTTGGCATAATGTGTGGTATATTTGCAGGTTTGGTTTATTTCATAATCCGCAAATTATTTGATGTTGGCATAAATTCTGCAAATGATGTTGAACAAAAACTTGGCATTCAATACCTTGGCAGTATCTATGACCTTCGCTCAACCCTTAAACTTATGAGCAAGTTTAAAGGCACGCCGCGCGATTATATTATCCAAAACCCGCTTTCAACATTTGCTGAAGGTTTCCGTTCTTTGCGTGCAACAATTTTGTATTCCAAGGCCGGTGAATCCGTAAAAACTGTTGCTATCACTTCTGCGTTCCCGAAAGAAGGTAAAACAACGACTTCAATTTGTATGGCGACCGTTGCCGCATTGTCTGGTCAGTCTGTTTTAGTTGTGGATTGTGATATCAGAAGACAATCGCTAAGTTCTACTGTTGCTTCACGCCCGCAGGCAGGTTTGCTTGAATATTTGAACAATGATGCGTCTCTTGATGAAATCATACAACATGACAAAACTGGTGTTGATTATATCCTGATGTCAGAAGGCTCTGCGACCGCACGTGATATTTTTGGCTCTGAAGGCATGAAAAAAGCAATTGAAGTTTTAAAAGGCCGCTATGACCTTATTATCTTTGATACCGCACCTTTGCTTCCGGTTTCAGATAGCCGTCCATTGACTAAATTGGCTGATGCAACAATTCTATTGTCACGTTGGCGAAAGACACCAAAACGTGCCACAAGTGCTGCGGCAAACATTATTGAAGATTCAAATGCAAACCTTGCTGGCTTGGTTCTTACCCAGGTTAATTACCGTCAATCAAGCTATTATGGCCACAAAGAAGGCTCATATTACAAGAGTGACGAGTATCTACGTTATTTGAAGAATTAATAATGAAAAACGGGCATTAATCGTTTTTAATGCTCGTTTCATTTCCATGCAGAACAAAGTGGGCGGTATCCGAGGCAATAAGTCGGATTAGTTCTTTAAAATATTGCCCACCCTTGTCATCACATAATTTCATCATGAATAATTTGCGCTTTGGATGAAGCTTGATGTTTTGCGGATTTGCAATCATAACCTCATATAGATTTTTTTCATCATAAGCGATCTCAATCTCGGTATCATTGAAATTATCGCTGATCTTAAATAATAAACACGCCATTCGCGAACAAATGCTAACAGAATTATAAAGCCCATATTGACGTAATCTTTGCTTTAGATCACGTATATCATCCGCACCAAGTTTACGAAGGCACATTATAATATCAAGCGCATGCCCCCCCATATGTTCACGGTGTAGCAGGCTTTTAATCATATTCATTGCAGCAACCACCAACGTCTGTTTGACGTTTAAAACCCGTAATGAAATATCACCAAACTCTATAAAGTCATTGTTTTCAAAGAAAAAATCATAATTATGTGGTTGTGGTGCACCGGGCTGCTGCAAGCGATGGTGAATATCCACTGATTGATTTGTGATTTTGTAATTGAAAAGAGTTTGTTCGCCCAAAAAATAAGTCCACCATATTCCTTGGGTTCTATTTTGTAGCTCGAAGCCATTTTTAATCAACAGTTCACGAGCGGCGGAAAAATCCTTGAGCCTTACATTAAAATCAATATCAACACTAGGTTTCGAAAAGAAGTTTCCATAAAGCGTTTTTTGTTGCAATGGTCCTTTATAAAAAAAGTGGTCAATCCCCTCTTGTTTAAGGACACCACTAATATATTTTGCCATGTGAATAAGTTGCATATTGGTGAAACAAGTTGCGCGGTAAAGGCTTTCCAGTTCTTGTGGCACCTTAACGCCATCAATTGATAATAGCGCAGAGCGTAACAACAATGGCAATTTATTCTTTCTGGCAATATTTATAAGACCTGACAAAGCGGCGTCATCGTCAAACAATTCATTTTTAATTGATTGCCCCTCAATATGCCCCAAAATTAAGTCACAGATATTGTACAAAAAAACCCCAATAATAAATACTATTTGATGTGCAAAGATAAATCTTCCAATAACGGGCGGTTTACTGCTTCATTAGAGAAATATTGTTTAGCAACATTAAGTATATTTTCTGATAATATTTCACGCTTTTTATTATCGTCAAGCAGATTTATAATTGCATTTGCAAAATCATTTGCTTCATCAGCTATTACAAGCGCATCTTTAAATTCGTCATATACGCCCTGAAGTGTGATTGTGGTAGCAACAACAGCCTTCGCATGCCCTGCGGCCTCAATAAGCTTTACTTTTAACCCAGAGCCCAATCTAAGTGGTGAAATAACAATGTTTCCTGATTGGTAAAATCCAACCAAATCGTCAACAATGCCCATTAATTCAATTGTAGGGTTATCGACATTGATTTTTGAACAAACCGAGCCGGCAATTTTCAATCTGGCATTTGGATTTTTTTCAATTATCTTTGGCCAAACCTCACTAATGAACCACAAAATACCGTCAACATTGGGCGCAGCACCAGAACCAAGAAACAAAACATTATTGGCGTCTTTTGCATTAAATTTATCATATATATCGGCAGCAATCGGGCAAACCACGACATCGGTTCCGGCGTGAAGCCCATTTTTTATCTTGTCGGCCTCTTCTTTTTGAATTGCGATAACAATATCAGCATTTGATAACAATGCCATTTCATCTTCAAATGTTAAGAAGCTGGTTTTTTCTTTTGTGCCAGATGCTTTAAAATCATCAAATCTTTGAGATATAAAGTCATGCATTACGACATATTTGCGCGGGTTGAAGCCGCCACTTGGCTTGGGAAATGCCTTGGTAAGATAGCAATAATCCGCAATTAAAATATCGGCATCACCTGCAATGATATCGTCCACAAATTTAATATCATTTTGCGATAACGGGTATGAAACCGAATATGGTGCAGGCTCTGTAAAGCCTTCTTTTATTATTTTAAGCTTTTGCAAAACCCGTTCGGTTAAATAAATAAAAGCATCAAAATAAGATTTTAGATTAAGTGTGAAAACCAAATTACCAATTTTAATGCCTTCACGTACCCTAATGGTTTCAAAAATTTTCATTTCTTCAGATAAGGTAAAAAACGGCAAACGCCCAAACATAGATTTTGAGCAATAAATAAGGTTCATTTTGCATCCTGCATTATGCAAGTATGATGCAATTCCTAGTAAATATTTTGTACTGCCAGATTCGGAACGAAACACCCGTTGATTGGTTAATATATAGGTTTTTGGTTCTTTGTTATTTATCATTCTTTAGTTTCTCTAAAAACAGCCCCGCCCAGAAGCCAAATGACCATGAAAAGTGCATTATCACAGCAGGAAATATTGCAAAGAACCCAGCTATTTTCTTTTCTTTAATTGCAAGATCCAATGCCAATAAAACGCTTGCCAATAACCATAAAACAAATGGCAAAGCCAGAATAATATTAGTGAAAACACCAATTAGAGCCAAAACTGCCGCAGGAAAAACCATTATTGGTAATAATTGTCGTAATTTAAGCTTATACTTATGCTTTAGATAGCTTTTGGCACGCCCCTTACCATATGAAACATATTGGCGGAAAAGCCGTGCGGGATTATCGCGCGGGAAATATTCAATGAAGGTTGTCGCAGTGTGCCAAATCTTAAAGTTTGCCTGACGAAGCCTTATGTCAAGTTCGGCATCTTCATTATGTGAATAAGTTTCATCATAGCCACCAACCGCACTAAACGCCTCAATCTTCATTAACGCGTGGTGCCCGTGGTCAACATATTGGCCCTCTGACAAAAGGCGATGAACAGAACCACCATTCCCAAGTTTGGAGTTTTGCGCCAATGCAGCAAGCATCTGAAACCCATCACTACCAATCGATAGCATTGAAACAGTAATTGAATCGCAATCAATTTTTTCTGCTTCTTCAATTAATTTGCTACAATAATCTTTGGGATATTTTGAGTGCGCATCAATACGAATTAAATATTTTTTGCCGTTACTATATTCTTTAACCGCAAGATTAACCGCCGCACTTTGTAGTTTTTTAGGGTTATGAAGATATTTAAGCGATGGATTACGGCTTGCGATATCTTTAATAATCGTAATCGTGCTGTCCGTACTACCGCCATCGGCAACGATAATTGTTGCCCCTTTATCTTGATATTCAGAAGTTAGCCATTCCAATAAATGTGCGATATGGGCTTCCTCATTTAAACAAGGAATAATTATTAATGTGTCTTTTAATTCTTCATTCTTTTTAATTGTCATTTTGTTTTAATTCAAATCCCTGATCAAACTTATGCAATCCCCCTCGTCCGCAATAAAGCATTTTGGATCCACATTCATCAGTTTCGTTTGTAGATTATTATAAACATTAGCATCCAAATTTGTAAAAAGTTTCGCCAATGAGTTAGGTGAAACATCTTCTAACATAATGCCAATTCCCAATTTATTTAAATAATTTGCGGTTTCGGTTCCATCCTGTACTATTGGGATGCTTTTATACAAACACCCCTCATATAGTCGGTTTGGCAAAAGCCATTTCGAATTTTGTCCTTCCTCATAAAAATCTATCGCCCAGGTAAAGTTAACCTCATTATATATATCATATAAATCATCTGGCGCTTTATAAGGGCCACAAAACTTTAGATAAGGGTTTTGCGCAACAACTTCATCGAAATCAGTCATAATTTCATATGCAGGCTTACCACGCAGAATAATCTCAACCGCGCCTTTCATATTTAACGCAAATTCGGAAAGTATTTTAAGCGATTTTTTACAACGTAAAACCCCAAACCAGCCAATTTGCAAAGGGTTTGCATAAGTTTTATTTATTTTTGCAATTTTTGCACCCAAAGGTTTTTCATTAAAAACCTTATTTTCAAGCAAAATAACCCTGTTAGTAACCTTTTGAAGTGCAGAAAAATAGTTTTCGATAAACGCGGGTGAACTTGTCATTATTGCATCGCATTTTTTTAAAAAGTGCCGCTCAATAAAGCGTAATACCTTACCAATAAAGTCACCCCTTAGCATCATCTTATGAATATCAAGACATTCGTAAACCAACTTATCGGCATAACCAGCCTTTAAAAGATAATAACCAATCCCCAAGGTTTCTAAATTACGGGCAACAATGACATCAAAACGCCCCTGCCCGATTTGGGATTTTAAAAATCCGAATTTTGTTATTGCTAATTTTATTCTTTGAAAAAACTTACCATTAAAAGTCTGCCCCAAATTAATTGGAACATTACCATTTATATTAGATACAACTTCCTGACCACGCCGAAAACCGGCAATTAATATATCTGCGCGTCCTGCTTTAAACATTGTGGTACGCTTTGCCACCGCAGCGTCATTCAAATCATGAACCAGATATAATATTTTCAAACTAAAGCTTCCACAATTCTGGATAAATGTCCGTAATTATATAATTACCATAAAGAATATATTTGTTTATAAACAAAACCGTTAAAACTTAGTACATTTAGCGGTGCTCATTAACAACATTGGCGGTCGATGATTACATAATAGGCAATTACGACAAATTTAATATAATCTACACCATACAAGAATCTTTTTTGTAGCGCGCCTCATTCTCGCCAGATTTGTTACTCAAGCTATAAAAATGGTGATATAGATTCGCAAAAAGCAACATCAAAATCGCAATCTTTGCTTTTTTGAGTATCGAATTTCAGTGCTAATTACTAGTTTTAGTAGTTTTATTTGCACAAAAATCAGTCTTTTGATTTTTTTATGCAGTAAAATAGCAGGAGAAACTGATAAAATTACAGACTAAAAGCACCGTTTTTAAACCGCTTTTAGCGTTTAGTGACAAGTGGAACCGCGCCCACTCTACTAGATGGTAGCCAATTGCAAGCATATTAACCAATATAACTCGCGTATAAGGGGAATTTGCATCCATTTTTTGCACGAAATGGTCGCATTTGCCATTTTTTTGCGATTCACAAAAAATTCATATAAAGTTTATAGTTAATGATTGATTAAATTTCACCGTTATGGTGCAATTACTAATGGTGGGATTATCCCGCCATCTTAAACAAGGAAAAAATCGATGGTTACCAATTCAAAAATTGCTTATGAAGCACCTTCTATCGAAAAAGTAGGTGATTTTGGTTCAGTTACTTTGGCTGCGGGCGACGGCACTTATACAGATGCTGTATTCCCTCCAAAAACTCCAAAAGATCAACTTACATTTTCAAACTAATATGGGCTTTCAGGGTTGGGCATAATCCCCCAACCCTGACCTATAATCATAAGCTTTAACGGCTTATAATAAACGGAGTAACTACTTGGAGATTAATGCAGAGACTGTTGTGTGCGCATCAAAAGATGTTGTGGTGTGTGAACTTGATTCTGGCGCAGCTTTGCTGGATCTTAAATCTGGAAGTTATTTCAACCTGAACGGTACAACAAATTTTATCTGGGCAAATATTGCGGAACCTACAAAGGTTGCAAGTTTGACAGAAAAGTTATTAGAACAATATGATGTAAAAGCAGAGATTATAGAGAATGATTTAATCAAAATTCTCAACGACCTGTCAAATTTCGGACTTGTTGAGGTTTCACAGCAGGCGGTCTGAAATGGACTTTAAAAATTTTATCTCAGTGCTTAAATTCACATCCCTAAATATCTATTATCGATTATTTATTGTTTTCAATACATTTGAGAATATTAAAATCAAAGGCGACCAATTTGGAAACATAGCCCCAGAAAGCTATGCAAAGTGGGTTGGCAGAATGATTTTCAAAACCTCACGCTTTGTTTTTGGCGCAACATGCTTGTCACGTGCACTTGCTGGACGCGCCGCATTAAAAAACAAAGGCTACACCTCAACCATTAGAATCGGTGTTTATAAAGATGATTCTGGGAAATTAAACGCCCACGCCTGGCTTATGTCTGGAGAAACCATTATCCTTGGCAATGAAGAAGGTCAGCTTGCCAAATATAAATCATTGATGGATATGGGATAATGTTATGAGTGGGGTTGTTGGTACATACCTTAAAGATAAAAAACAGACCAACGCGGTTTTAAACAATCTATTAGAAGCCCAAAATTATCGCGCCAAAGACGGAAACGCCACAATAGAAATTGGTAAACATGGGCTTGGGCTTGCATATACTCGCCGCCTACCAGAAGACCCGCAAAAACCAAAAATTTTCAGCAATGATGAAATATATCTTAGCTGTGATGCACGTATTGATAACCGTGACGAATTAATCGCCGCCCTTAAAATCAAAAAAAATAAAATTTCTGAAGGCGAATTATTTTTACAAGCCTATTTGAAATGGGGCGTTGATTTTGTTTCACATATTGTCGGTGATTTTTCAGTGATAATTGTCGATACTAAACAAAACTGCCTTTATGCGTTCCGCGATCATTTAGGCCTAAAGCCATTATTCTTTCGGCATGACGATAATGGCTTCCTTGTCTCTAGTGATTTAAGATCATTAATTGCGCCAGGCAAACCATTTCAAGACCTTGGCCTTTCTGATGTTGATCCTGACCAAATATATGCATTTGCCCAATCACTTTTAATTGAGACACAAAGTGTAACTTTTGGAAATATATTACGCCTTGATGGCGGAAGCTATCTTTGCTTTTCACCGAAAAATGGTTTGCAAATAACAAAATATTGGCAATTAAAACGCCCACCAGATGTTGATGAAACAATTGATAAAACCCAAAAATTGAAAGAGTTGTTTTTTCAAGCTGTTGAATGCCGAATACGCGGGGCAAAACCGGTTGCAAGTCTTGTCAGTGGTGGTCTTGATTCCTCATCAATATCAGCATGCGCAGCAATTATAAAAGAGCGTAATTCAGATGCAAAACTTGATACTTTTTCAATTGTCTTTGACAAAACGCCCCAATTAAGTGAGCGTGAATATATTGAAGCACTTGTAAACAATGGTCATTTTAACCCGCATTTTATTGCATTTGATAATTACCCATCCTTAGAAGGTGTGAATGATTTAATAAGCACCTCAAAAAAACTTGTTTTTGCCCCTGGGCAAGCCATGAATGCAATATTTTATAAAAAAATAAATGAACAAGGGTTTGATGTTATATTGGATGGCTCTGGTGGTGACGAAGTGATTGCTTTTGGTAATGTTCGCCTTTTTGAACTGGCCAAAGCCAAACAATGGCGCAAACTTTGGAAAACCACTAAGGCGGCATCGGGCTTATTCGCGGAATCGCGCCTGGAGATGTTTATCCCCCTCTTCTTACGTTATTCTGGCTTTAAAGGCAGTTATAAACTTGGGCGCTTATATCACAAACTAATCAACCTATTTAACAAGCCTGTAAGTGTTTATTTCAAAAAAGGCTATGCTTTTCAAAAACCAATTGTGCATGAAACCCCCGCCGATAGTGAGCAGGATTCGCGCGTAAATTATTTTAATTCCCAGTTCTTTACGATAGTTACCGAAAGCCTTGAATTTCTTGCGGCAAAAAGTGGTGTTGAGCTAAGGATGCCATTTTATGACAAACGATTGATTGAATTTTGTGTTACTCTTGGTGCCGAAGAGAGCATGGATGAGGAATGGACGCGCCTGATAATGCGCAACGCCATGGACGGCATTTTGCCAGAAAAAATACAATGGCGTAAAACCAAACTCGATTTTTCAGTACATATTAATAATGGCCTAAAAGTTCATCACGCAAAAGAAATAGAAGACATTCTAGAAAACAATAAAATGCTTGAAAATTATCTTGATACAAAATTATTAAGACAAGAATTGCCCAAGTTATTTAGAGGCAAAAAGTTTAAAGAGCATAGATTATTACAAAACATCTGGAAAGCGGTCGCGCTTAGCTATTTTTTAGATTCATTCAAGGCAGAGGGGAAATAGATGTATTACTATAAGGCGTATAACCTCATAATTGCATCGGATTTCAAACTCGATGGTTTGATAGAATGCAATCAACAACCCCACGATATTACCGTTCACAAATCAGTAATTGACCCCACTTTTCTTGAACGTATTGGCAATTGTCCATGGTATTTCTCGCCAGATGAGCAATATTTAGACTTTACGATTGTTGCCAAATTCCACATTCGCAATGCCAGTGAAGTTTTTGTTGAAATGTACGATTGCCCAGAAGAGCTGGTAATATACCCACTTATGGGAATGGTTATGGGCCTTATACTGCAGCTTAGAGGCAATCTAGTGATGCACGCAAATGCAATCGAGATGGACGGCCTCGCAGTTGGTTTTATGGGCGACAAAGGGGCCGGAAAATCTACAACGTCTGCCGCCTTCATCTCCAAAGGCTATAACCTAATTACCGACGATGTCATGCCAATTAATTTTGAAGATGGTTTCAAGATTTTATCCGGCTTTCCACAAATGAAAGTTACCGATGATTTGCTTGCCAATATTGACCTAAGTTTTGGGGATTTATTGCCCAAAATTGAATTCCCAGGTCTCGAAAAACAACAATTAGGCCTTGGCACGCATTTTGCGTCAGAAGCCTTAAAATTAGGGCGAACTTACGTTTTGGAACGTGGTGAAAAAGCCCAAATAATTGATTATTCGGTTAAAGACGGTTTTGAAGCAATGATGCGGTTTTCATACTATTACCAAAGGGATGCCATGGGTGGCGGTTTCTCTGCTGATGTGATGAAAAAATCGGTCGAAGTTGCCAAAAACGGCTTGGTAAAAAAACTTATTGTTCCTGCATATATCGACAGAATACAGGAAACTATTGAATTGGTGCGGGAAGATATTGGCAGATAATAAAGGCAATCCACATAGTAAAATTGGAATGTATCGCCCGATTTTGGATATGGCGAACTATGTTTATTCAAATGCCAAAAGTAAGACAATTCAGGTCATATTTTTTATTATTGCCAATGGCGTTACGGAAAACTTATCTGTATTCTTATTGCTGCCGTTGCTTGGGGTGTTAAGTAAAAACCAAATAGCCAATGGGACATCACAAACCGATAATTTTTCGACTGTAATTGCCGGGCATGAATTTAATTTTGCATTATGGCACATCTTATCATTCTATTTCATAGTGGTTCTTTTTGGTGCACTGTTAATGCGGCACAGATCAATCTTTATGATTGAACTGATTACCGATTTAGTAAACAAATTACGGATTGATTTATTTAAAAGCATTGCCAATGCGAAATGGTCGGCACTTGGAATTTATAAGAACACCGATATTGAGCATAAGTTAAATGGCGAAATCAACCGCACACATGCCGCATTCGCCAGCCTTTTGATGATTGTGCAAAGTTCATTTTTCCTATTTGCATATCTTGTTTTATCAATGATAATCTCTGTAAAAATGACGCTTACAGCAATTGTATTTGGGGTCATTGCATTTGCAATTCAAAGCCCGTTCCGCAAATATACCGCCAAAATCGGCAGTAAATTATCAGAAGAATATAGCAAACAATTTCGTACTATTGGTGATTTTTTGGACGGTATAAAAGTCACCAAAAGCTATAATGCGGAAAATCAATTTGTTGGTACATTTGCAAATAATCTTGCGACATTAAAAGACATAACCATCGACACAACACGCGTATCATCAAATGGAAGCATGCTAAGCAGTGCAATAACCGCCGGCTTTGCATGTATTTTCACCTATGTCGCATATGCAATTTTCCACATAAATTTCACTAAATTATTGTTATTATTGTTAATATTCATGCGAATTGCGCCGCGATTTAGTGAAATACAAAATCAAATACAAAACCTGCTTTTAAACGTCGCTGCCTTTACAGAAATTATTAGCATTATCAAATATTTTGAAAGCCACAAAGAAAATATAAATGAAGATGATAATACAGAAGTTGTTTATAATGACCGTATTATTTTCAAAGATTTAAGTTTTGATTATGGCGCAGGGACCGTTTTAAATAACGTAAATCTAAATATTATGGGCGGAAAAATCACCGCATTAATTGGCCCATCGGGAAGCGGTAAAAGCACATTTGTGGACCTTCTTATGGGGCTTATGGTTCCTACCAAGGGGGAAATTATTATTGATCGCATGCCATTAACGCCAAATCTATTCAAGGCGTGGCGCACGCAAGTAAGCTATGTACCACAAGATACCTTCATTATGTCGGCAAGCGTGCGTGATAACCTTTTGATTGCCAAGCCAGATGCCACAGACGAAGAACTTGAGCAGGCATTAATAAAAGCCAGCGCCAATGAATTTGTTGACAACCTACCAAACGGAATCGAAACCAAAATTGGTGAAGGCGCAATAAGATTATCGGGCGGCGAACGGCAAAGAATTTCAATCTCACGCGCCCTTTTGCGAAATCCAAAACTTTTAATTCTCGACGAATTTACAAGCGCGTTGGATGTGGAAAACACCCGCAAACTTACCGAAACAATTGCGCAATTAAAGGATGACACCTCTATATTATTGATTACCCATAATCATAAATTGCTCGATATAGCTGATGAAGTCTATGAGATTGAAAACGGCAATATAAAAAGGCAATTGCAAAATTAAATAAGAATTTGCCCATGCAGGCTTGTGCCGGTATGACGAAACAATGGGATTTTCAAAAGTATAAGTGTTACGATAACATCGACAAACATCACCGCATTACCTGCAAGACTTTTAAGGGCAAAGCCCCAACCCTTTTCGTTTTTTTCTTCTAGGAATTTGGCAAGTTGATAAGCTTTATTACGTCTATAAAGCGCAGTTTTAAGGACCTTTGCGGCATCTTTATCTTTTATCTGCCCATCCAGATTTTTATAAACATTCAAAAGCCCCAAAAGATGTGCTGAATTATGGCTGGCGCTTAACGAATTTGGGCGAACTTCAGCGGCGTAGCCACACTCTTTCAGTATTTTAAAGCGTGCATTGGCAATTAAAAGCCGGCAATAAATGTCAAAATCTTCACCAAGTTTGACTGCTTCATCATATTTTATATTATGATCAAGTAAAAACTGCTTTCTTATCACAGGCTTCAAAAAGCCCCATTCTTTGCGATTTTTGCCATATTTACTTATATTATTATCAATGAACTCCGCCAGATTTAACGTCAAAACCCCACTAGAATCATATTGGGGGATTTCGACATTACGCCCTGCCTCAAAAAAAATTATATTGTCGGCGATTATATCCCAATCTTGGCAATTGAAGAATTTTTCAAAGCGATTCTCAAGGAAGTAATCATCGGCATCCAAAATCGATATATATTCACATTTGCTTTGCTTGATAGCTGCATTGCGTGCCGCAGAAGGTCCAAGGCTTTTTGGATTCTTTATAAGGCGGATTATATCATTTTGTGCCATCATGGCTTCGACAATTTGCGAAGTGTTATCGCTTGAGCCATCGTCAACAACAATAATTTCTTTGATATATTTGTCACCCAGCGCAGAAGTAATTGCACGCCGAATATAAGGTGACGCATTTTTGGCAGCAATAATAACAGTTACCGTTGTCAAATCTTGTCCTTTAATTCTGTAATTCCGCGCGCCTGTGCCGACCAGCGGAAATAATCATAAAGCTTATCCCGCCCCTTTTGATTTTTAAATTTATCAATGCCTACCAAATTTACTAGCTTTAAATAAGCTTTTAGCAAAAAATTATCTGAGAAATCTATTGCTTCAGGATTTGCCAAATCATATTTATTACCCGATGAATTAATCACTTTTCTTTGGCGTCTAATTTTAATCCGATTTACACGGTCAACAACAAAATCAAATTTGGCAAAAAATTCCTTTATTCTTCTTAAAAGACCAGAAGCCGCAGAATTATACAAATCAATTAGAATCACAGGTTTCGCAAAAATAAGACCAATTATCCGCAAAGGTTTTGGTCGTTTTATTGCGGTAATTAATGATTGAAAATACAAATCCCGCAACAAAGATTTTTCACGATATTTGAAAGCCGCCATTATTTCATTATTCTGACTTCCAATTGTTGCAAGCAGCTGATTTTGCGCGGAAATCATTTTATCAATCGTCCCCTCTGAAAGGCGATATGATATGGAATTTGAATGTTTGCGATAGAAATATAATGGCTCTGGCAATATCCAAAACTGTTTACCATCAAGCAGCATTCGCAATAAAAAGTCATAATCTTCGGCGATTATAAGATCCTGATTATATGAATATTTCTCAAGCAATTCCCGCCGGAAAAACGGCTTTAGATACCCCATAACCGGCAAGCCACTTCGTGTAGAATTTGAAAGGATATATTCCGCAGCCTCTACTTTATAGGGGGTGCAATACTTCTTTTCCTCAAGCAAAAAATTGATTTCATTGGTTTTTTCATAGAAATGCAATAAATCATCGGCAACGATATCCGCACCCTGCTTTGTGGCAAAATCTAATAGACGTTTAAAGCGGTCTTTGTGGATTATGTCATCAGAATCAACAATCGCGACCCAATCCCCTTTCACTTTGGCAAAGCCATTATTGCGCGTGAATGCCGGGCCACCATTAACTTTGTTTACACAAAGCGTGATTTCAGGATGCTTTAATTGCAATTTTGTGATGACATCGATGCTGTTATCGCTTGAGATATCGTCAACAATAATAATTTCGATATTTTTATGAGTTTGCTCAATAATGCTGTTTACTGTTTCCTCGATAAAACACGCCGAATTATAATTGGCAATTATAACCGAAATTAAATTTGTCATCCCAAAACCCAATATTTTATAATTATTGGGAATTATCCCAAATACCAACCTAAGTTTTTACAGAGCCCGTCACCATAAAAACAATGTCTTTAGTTTCTAAATTATGGCAATAACATTTTAATGACCATTCTGATCATTAACTTCAAATCACCATAATCATTAATGGTGAACTTTAATACATCTTTCAAATTAGGTTTATACCCATAATGATGTGCAAAGACCTGTGCCATTAACAGATTGATAGTTTTTTTATCATTTTTCGCATGCTTTGTTGTCAGAATATATTATAACAAAGCAAAAAAACAAACATTTAAACAATAGTCTTTGCGAGTTCGATTGCTTCTTCAATGGTTGATGCCCAATGCACCCCATCCCAAGATGTATTGAATGCATTCGAAAAACGCTTTATTTTTTGATAATTATTATCCAACACGATATGCGGTATGCCCAATAATGTCGATAATATATGGACATGCAGCCGATCCGTTATAATAATTTTCCCTCTGGATAATAAGTCAAGCCCACGTTTAACACGCATATTTGCAAGGGTATTATAATAATTGAACTCACGTCTTGCTTTGGAAAATTCGGAAATATTAAATGATTTAATTGCATCTATCCTAACCTTCCACAATGCGGTTTTAAACATATTTGGGTCGTCATCGAGCCAATCGCAAATATGCCAATTATTTGGAACCGATACTTTGGAATTGCCGAATTTTGTTTCTTTATCTGTTCGCAAAAGCAGCAATACATCATACTTAATCGGTACAGTTCTATTTAAAGGGCCAATTGCAAATGCACTGTCTGGGCAAAGGATGGTTTGACACTCAAAATGCTTGTTTGCAAATTCAAAGCTTTCGTTGTCACGCACCAAAAGCGTAAAATTCGGATGCCCTTTAATGGCATCAGCGGTTTCTTTTATATTGTCGTGATTTTCAAAATGAATTGATTGCGGTAACTGAACCACAGGATTATTTTTGAAGTTTTTTAGGACGTTATTCCTATAATTTTGATGTGCAGGCCAAATATCACCAAAATTACCACCGCCATGCAAGTAAATAATTGTATCAGCTTTAATTTTTGGGATATCTTTGTCATCTACAAGAGATGTTTTAATTGCATCTCTGTCATCAATTTCGTTTAAGACAATTTCTTCTCCCACCCAAATTGCGCTGTCACCAACATTTGCATGGTCGGGAAAATCAAGAAGGTAATACCCATTTTCATTGTAGCCAGCTGTGTATTCGTATGTTCTTCTAAGTTCACTTGAAATTCGATTCACACATTCAATATTGCTTTCTTTTTTTATGTTATTTTCCATAGCCGAACCTTAGCCTATACATTTTATTATTAACGAATTTAATTGCTCATAATGCGCTTATTTTTGAAAAATTTTACTTGTAACCTTTATTATTTCATTCTCTACGCCAGATGGTCTTCCTAGTATCAACCAAAGAATTAATGACACAAGCGGATATATAATCCCGCCCGCCAAAACCTGAAACGTGATTTTTATATAGTCGTTAAAACCCATTAAAACGCTATTATTTCCGAGCCAACTTACACCTAAAAACATTAATGTTGCTGCCACTAAGTATCGCAAAGACCCCATCATCTGTTCCCATAGGCTTGCATCAATGGTTTTCTTTGCAATATTCATCACAACCAATGAACCAATCACACTTGAAATACAGCGACCATAAACAATTCCCATAAGTCCACCCATAAGCAGACCCGCAATAATAAATGGAACACGGATAGCGAAATATACTATGTCACGGTAAAAAAGCTCTTTTGTTTCCCCCATTGCCATCGCAAGATGCTGTGTTGGTGTATTTATAGTAATATATGCAAACACAATTGACATTACTTGTATCATGGGAATGGCCTGATCCCACTTGGTACCGACAGCAAGCTTAATAAGCAAAGGTGCGATTGCGGCAAAACCAAAACCAATTGGCAAAGCGACGGCCAAAAGAACTTTTTGTGAAAGCAAAAACGCCCGTTTCAGTTTTTCCTTATCATTTTTTAGCCTTGAATATGCCGGAAACAATGTATTCCCAATTGGCATTGTTGCCTCACGCGTGGGAAGATTAGAAAGATTATCGGCAAAAGTATAAATACCGAGTGGCGCCTTGCCAAGAAATACACCGATTAAAAATTGGTCTAGTTTCCAATTTAGTTGCTGCAACGCCTGCCCCAAGGATAGCCATATAGAGTAGTGGAAAAACTCTTTAAATTTAGAAAAGTTCAGACGCGGTAGATATGGTATAAGGACATATGAAATTGCAAGAGATACCAATTGTGTTGCCAATGAACCAATTACCAAAGCCCAATATGATTTATAAATTATCGCAATTGCAGCAGCAATTATAAGGCCGATTAGCTTTGACGATGCATCCATTACCAAAGTCTGCCAAAAAACTAAATCGCGAGTAAAAATTGCTAGTTTAGGATTGTTCAGATTGGGAATAAAACTTGTTAGGCCAAGCACGAACATCAACGCAATCAAGCGTGGATCTTTAAACATTACGGATACGGGGTATGCGATTAATGCAAACAATATCGTTATTATTATGCCACGCAAAAGCCCGATTGAAAAACAATTATCATAATGCACATCTTCAACGTGGTCGCGTTGCACCAAAACTGAGCTGATTGGTAAATCCGTAACCGCAGAAACAATTGCAAGAACTGCTGTTGCCATCGCCACCAAACCGAAATCTTCGGGTGTAAGCAACCTTGCAAGCAAAATGGTGCTTATGAGTGACAAGAGGTTTACAACCATACGAGAGGCAAATATCCAAATTGCACCTTGTGCTAATTTGCCCTTCATTTCATTCATACTCAACCTCTATCTCAATTTGGCAATCAAGCCAAAATTCGTGCTTAAAGCAAGCGTTTCACGTTAAATTCAATTTATACACAGAACATTATAACAGCTTTATGGTTAATCGCTGTTATTTAGCCTAAAAATTAGTCAATCCGCCTAATTTATTGCAAATTTGCAATAATTCCGTATCAATTACCCCTTACCATGGCTATAAGCTCAAAACAAAAATACGGATAGAGAATGTTTGTAACAGTTATAATATGTACCAGAAACCGCGCTTCACAACTTTGCAATGTATTAGACAGTTTTATTGCGATGGATAAACCATCCGAAGATTGGGAAATGCTTCTCGTCGATAACGGCAGTAGTGATAATACACAAGAAGTTATAAATTCATATAAAGACAAACTTCCAATTAGAAGCGTTATTGAAGAAACCCCTGGCCTATCGAATGCCCGCAACACCGGCGTAAAAAATGCCACTGGTGAATATATATGCTGGACCGATGACGACGTAAAAGTCGATGAAAAATGGCTTGTTGGCTATGTAGAAGCTTTTAAAAAATATCCAGATGCCGTTGTTTTTGGTGGTGTCGTAGAACCAGTTGCAGAAACAGAATTTCCGAAATGGTGGGTTGAGAATGCAAAATTGCTTGAGCATATCGTTGCCACAAGAAACCTCGGTGATGAATATATCTCTCTGTCAGTTGATAAAAATATGCTGCCGTATGGCGCAAATTTTGCAGTCAGAGCCAAGGAACAGCGTGAAGAAATTTATGATATTAACCTTGGCGTCAGCCCTTTAATTAAAAGGCTTGGCGAAGAGACTGATGTAATTATAAAACTTATGAGAAAACACAAATCGGGTATCTGGAATCCTGTTTCAAAAGTATTCCATTACATTCCCGCCAAACGCCTTACCAAGGAATATATTGCAATTTATTATCAATCAGTTGGCGAAACTGCTGCTTATTTATCTACCGAAGGTAAATATAATTTTATAAGACAAGTAAGTGGTAGATATAAGATAAACAACAAGCCTTTTTGGGTTTATAAAGAATATTTCATTACATTTCTGAAGTACCACTGGTTTAAACAATTAAAAAACACGAAAAAGTCTCTAGAGTTTTTGATTGAGAATAATTTCTACAATGGATTTTTATCTTATAAATAGAATTACACATGTCAAATATATCAATTATTATACCATATTATCAAAAGAAGCCTGGCATTTTAAGACGTGCCATTGATTCAATTGCGCTTCAAAAACTTGATGATAACGTCAATATAGAAATTTTAATTGTTGACGATGAATCCCCAATACCCGCAGAAGCAGAAGTAGATGGAATAAATTTCACAAATTGCATTAAACCAAAAATTATAAAACAAAAAAACGCGGGAGTTTCTGGGGCAAGAAATACTGGAATTGCGAATATATCTGATAATACAGAAATTGTACTCTTTATGGATTCTGATGATTTTTGGCATCCTAACAAGATTCAATCAAGCATTAATGCATTAAAAAACGGAGCGGATTTCTTCTTCTGTGACCACGAAAGATTAGGTTCTTATGATTCAATAATGAAAAACGCATTTTTTGAAGGCGGTTATAGTATAAAAGATATCGGAAATAACAACTTTGAAATTGAAAAAGAAGATTTAATTAATTGCAACCTAAATTATTTTATTACCCATGCATCCACTGTTGCATTTAAAAAAGCACTTTTGGAAGGGCTTATCTTTAATATCAATATAAAAAATGCAGGTGAAGATATACTATTTTTCACAGAGTTAATAGCAAGGGCAAATAAAATCATTTTTACTAAAGAAAAATTGGTAACATGCGCAGATGGGATTAATATTTTTTTTAATGAATATACTAATTGGGACAGCCCTAGTAGATTATTAATTGCACGAGATCGCTTTATATCTTTCTGGTATGTTTTAAAAATAAAAAATTTATCAAGTGAAAACAAACAAATGATAAGGAAAACTTATTTCAATTTTGGTTTTGATTATGCCTTTTTCATCATCAGGAAATTTGTAAAGAATAGAAAAGTTCCAGATGAACTTATATCTTTACTCAGAGAAAGCCCAAAACAAATACCTGACGTAATATTTTTTTTTAGTACGGTTGGGTTTGCAAAATTATTCGGCATATATAAACCTAATTAACGGTACAAAAAATGAGTTTAGATGTTATAAGAATTGCCTGCGGACTTGATAAAAATTACGCCCCCCACTTGGCTGCCATGCTCGTATCAGTTCAAGATTATGGTAAGGATAATTCGTACGAAGTTTATGTAATTCATAGTGATATTGATGAAGAACTTCAAAATAAAGTCGAAAAATCTGTACCAAAGATTAAAATAAATTGGATAAAAGTTGAGAATGATGATGACATCAATTTTAAAGAAGTAGGTTATATTTCAAAAGCAACGTATTTAAGGCTTTTAATGGATGACTTACTCCCCACGCAATTAGATAAAATTCTATATCTTGATGTAGATATTACGGTATGCGGAAATGTTAGACTACTTTGGGACGAGCAACTTGATGGTAAGTCATGTGCAGCAGTTACTGATCCAGGCGTAAATTCATTTGAATTTGCCAAAAAGTGGGGTTTTGAAACTGATGCAGGCTATTTTAACGCTGGTATCATGCTTTTAGATATGACACAGATTAGAAGATATAGTTTTTTCAAGAAATCTATTGATGTATTGCGAAAAAACGAAAAAAAATGCGAATATTCAGATCAAGATGCCTTAAATGTTGCATTATTTGGTAATTGGAAAGCAATTGACATTTCATGGAACTATCAACGAAAATTCCTTTATGAAGATAATCAAAACAACAATCTTTATAACAACTTAAGATATAAACCAAATATCATACACTTTACAGAAGCATATAAGCCTTGGAAGAATGATGAGTGGCATCCTTTACGTTGGCTTTATGTCAAAGCCCTATTAAAAACACCTTTTGCAAATGAATATATAAGACAAAAGAAATTAAGTTGGTTTTATATATTTAAATCCTATGCCGTTTACCAGTATTACAAACTTAAAAGTATACTAGCTAAATAAAGTCAAAAATAATTCAAAATATTGGCAATATTTCATTTATATAGGCAAATCTGTTTAAATTATAACTATCTAATGTCTTAAAAGAAAAAATATTTATAGAATCAAACTACTCTGTAAATCAAATATACATTGCATCATTATTCGGAAACCGCTTGAAAACTACAATAATTATTACCGTATATAATTATGAAAAATATGTTGCACACGCGATTGATAGTGTCTTGGCACAAACTATTGCGGTTGACGAGATTATTGTTGTTGATGATGGTTCAACCGATAATTCACCAAAAATCATTCAAGGCTATGGCAATAAGATTATAAGCCTTAGCAAAGAAAATGGCGGTGTAAGTGACGCGCGTAATTTTGGCTATAAAAAAGCAACTGGTGACATAATTTTATTCCTTGATGCCGATGACGCATTGTCCCCAAATGCCATGGAAGAAGTTGTAAAGCATTGGAATAATAAGGCTGCAAAGGTTCAATTTGATTTAGAATTAATTGACGCGACTGGTGAAAAAGTTGGTCGTTGTTTTTGCAAATTTTCTAATGATTATGATCAAGCCGCCGCGCGAAAGCAATTTGACAAAACCGGAACTTATATTTGGCCAGTTACTTCTGGAAATGCCTATTCAAAAAAATTCTTGGCCCAAATTATGCCATTAGATGTTGGGCCACAGGATGGGGCATTAAACACCATTGCCCCCCTTTATGGTGATATAATAACAATCCCCTATCCACTTGGGCAATATCGGGTTCATAGTAACAACCTTAGCCGGCGCAACAAATCGGGCGAACAGCATAAAGTTCCAGATTTTTCATATAGCATTGATATAAGAACCGCAGAATTCGAGCTTTTAAAAAACAATGCAAAATTGTTAAACTATCCCCTGCCCGATGATAATTTTCTTGATAACGAGCTTGTTTTTGTAAACTATCGCCTGATTGCCAGAAAATTAGGGCAAAAATATAGTGGCTATGAAAACGATAGCAGCTTTAAATTATTCAAAAACGGTATAAAGCTTTCACTTGTCTCGTGCAGTTCATTAAAGGGTAAATTATCAAATATTGCCTGGTTTTCGGCACTATTCATCGCGCCAAATGATTTGGTAAACAAGCTAGTAACATTGCGTTTTAACCGTCATGAATTTTATAAAAAGCTATTAGGATTTAAGGCAATGTTGACGTTATAAAAATGCAAAACAATGGGTTTAGTGTAACGATTAATAGCATATTTCGATTTAAAATAATGCAATAATGTTGGATATTGCTTTTTTTGTCGGATTTTAAATTCAAAAATTTGACAATAAAATCTATATCATATTTAAGCGTCGCAGGTTATAAGCATAATAATTTGCCAAAGGCAAAATGGAATATTTGAAGTGAAAGAGGGCGTTAAGAATGGCAACTTTTAGTACACAGGAGGTTTTCACTGCGCGAAAGATTGCCCTTCAAAAACGTAACAAAATTATTCAAGATTTTGTTGATAGCGCGCTTATCACCTTATCATTGGTTGCCATCATTCTTGACCCGCTTTTTGGCAAATATTCTGCGGCTATATTCTTGATTTTTGGCTTAGCGCTTCTTGCGACCGATATCAAAAAGAGTATTCATGATTTGCTATCTAACTGGTTCATTTTACTTTTCCCGATCTTTTGTTTGGCAAGCATTTCGTGGTCAATTTTTCCACAAGATACATTTAGGCACGCAATACAATTAATTTTGACATTTGTAATTGCAATATTAATAGCACTTCGGATTAAGCCATCCCTTTTATTTAACGTATTACTTTCCACCTATATAATCACATTGATTATTTGCTTGGTTTTTGGGCGCAACCTTCCGGATCGCCCTTGGCAGGGTATTTTCGCAAGTAAGAACCAATTTGCAGATATGATTTCAATCCTTATGATTTTATCACTTAGTGCGATGATGTTTAAACATAACAACCGCATTTATAACGTAATCGCATTTTTCGTATTTCTATTGTGTTTCCCTCTATTTATTAAATCGCAATCAGCTGGTGCCTTTATGGCGCTTTTACCCACTATTGGTTTTGGTGTTTATATTATGCTCATTCAAGGAGTTAATATTCAGGCCCGCTGGTTGATAACTATTTTCACTGCCGTTTTGTCTGCATTAATTGGTGTGATAATTGTTATGAATTTTGATTACATTCAAAATGCGGTTTTGACATTTTTGGGCAAAGACCCAACCCTTACCGGGAGAACTGAATTATGGGATTATGGTATTGGCCTTATTAAAGAAAAACCAGTTTTAGGATTAGGATTCCAAGCTTTTTGGGTAAAGGGAAATCCGCCAGCAGAATATTTCTGGCAAAAATTTCTAATCGGAAGCCGAACCGGCTTCCACTTCCATAATATGTATATTTCAAACGCTGTTGAAATTGGTATTTTGGGCGTGCTTTACCAATCATTCCTTCTTTATACCGGTTTTTTCATCAGCCTGAAAAATGCGATTACAAAACCTGATAGAATTACATTATTCTTTGCGGTGATTTTATTCTTTTATATCATCCGTAGCATGGTTGAAGTGCCGCTTTTCATTCAATTTTCAATGTCATCAATCATTTCAATCATTGCCATTACCTATGCCTTTAAACCATCTATAAAAGCCGCAATGAGTGGATATAGATATTACGCAAATAACAGAGTAAAAAGCGCTTAGGTCACTTGTATCTGCCTGCGTGGCCAAAACCTATAAAATCAAGGCTATTGTTAAGTAAAATTTATTCTTTGCCTGCTATAATGCCCTTAATCAGAAAGATTAATCATATAAAAAATATGGTGGGTATAGATGCAAAGAAGTGACATCTTCAAGGTGATCAGCTATTCTATTTTGACATTAGCGATCGTCTTATTATCGGTTTTATTACTGGGACCGTTTAGCAAAGAAGAAAGTGCAATTGGCATAAATGATAAATTTATGCACTTTGTTGCCTTTTATGTAGTGACCTGTATGTCACTTGGTGTTCTACAAACAATTCGAAAATTTGATATTTTTGTTATCATGCTTGGCTACGCAACCTTGAGCGAATTGCTACAAGGATTCGTTGGTCGTGATGCGAATTTCTATGATTGGTGCGCCGATGCAATTGGCATAACCCTTGCTATACTTCCACTTTATTCACGCGGAATATATAGCAAAAATAACCGCGCCCCAGAAAGAAGAACAAGCCCGTGGTAAACCAACGGGCTTGAATTTCATGCGATTTATTCTTTATATTAATATGAGCCTTTTTGCGCCAATACCGCAGGAACGGTTGCAAAAATAATGTAAAGATACAAGAACGCGCTTTTTGATTGTACAAACTTACGGTCAATAGCAACACGGCGAACATAATCAATGTTGTTACGGCCTGAAACTTGCCACATGCCTGTAATGCCTGGCTTAACAGATTTATAATATCTGAATGAAGAGCCATATTTAACAATTTCATTATAAACAATTGGACGCGGTCCAACTAGGCTCATTTCACCTTTAATTACGTTCCAAAGTTGCGGAAACTCATCAAGGCTTGTTTTTCTAATAAAATTGCCGAACTTTGTGATTCGAGGGTCATTTTTTAATTTATGATCCCTTTCCCACTCTTCACGAGCTTCTGCATCGGTCGCCAAAAGTTTCTCAAGACGCTCCGCAGAATCTACAAGCATCGAGCGAAATTTATAGCACTTAAATTTTTTGCCGTTTTTACCAATTCTGTCTTGCCCATAGAAAATCGGGCCGCCATCTTGCAAATAAACAAATAGTGCAACTGTAAACAAAACTGGCGCCAAGAAAACCAAGGCGGCAACGCTTAGAGCAATATCGCAAGCACGAGTAAACAGCTCAACATTGGATTCATAAATGTTGCTTCCTGCTTGGCTTTGATTTCTCTCGCCATCAGCAACATTTACATTATGTCTTTTTCTTAAAACTGCTTCCATCATATTCTTACCATTTAGTAGCTTCGGTGTTATCCGTCTTTTCAGTTTAATACATGCCCAACAAACCCAAGGTCAATCAAATCGCATGCTGCAATGCAAAAATCACTGGGTTTGCTTAATTTTTAAGCCCTAATTGTATAGATTTGATTATATATTGTTAAAACTTTGGTTACAGTTCATCAGCATTACGCGCGCTTGGATTCTTTAAAATTGATATTCCCTAAATTGGGGAATTTTTCAAAAATCATATTTTTTCTTTTTATATTCAATTACTTAAAAGGTTAAAACGGCGTTTTAGTTAAAATATTTTAGATTTTTCTTATATGAATAATTTTTATTGATTTGCGCATTTTTAATAGATTATATCTATAATTACCCTGCGTAATAGGTTAATAGTTAATTTTTATGGTTAACGAGATTGCCTATATTTGTTGCGTTTTTGTCGGATCATTGACTCAACTTTTATTGATATACGTGAATATAATCTACTGCCATTTGTCCAGGGTATTGACTTGGGTCAATTCCTTGTTGCCCACCCCACGCACCACCGACAGCCACGTTTAGTATTAGATAGAAATTATGGTTGAATGGCCATTTTTGATAATCAGCTGGCGTACCATCACCAGAAACGCTTTTTGAAAATCTATAATATTCATTCCCATCCACAAGATATGCTATATAATCAGGGCGCCAATCAATCTGATAATTATGATACTCACCGCAAGGATTTTTAATATTAGCGCTTCCGGTATATTTAATGCCGTGTTTTTCGGAATATTCATTATGCGCAGAACCATAAATAGTCTGCGGGTTAAATGATACATGTTCCATAATATCAATTTCGCCATCTTTTGGCCAAGAAGATTGTGGCTTTTCACCCATCATCCATATCGCAGGCCAAGATCCCTTGGCACAGGTTAGCTTTGCCCTTACATCAAAGAAACCATATTTGAAATTTTTCTTACCTTCAGTTGTCAACCTAGCTGATGAGAACTCCTGCCCTACCCAGCCTGGCGCATGGTCAAGTTTTTCATTATGCGCCTCTATAATTAATTCGCCTTTTTGAATGCGAGCATTTTTCTCATTATTATCGGTATAATATTGTCGTTCATTATGCCACCAAAGAACATTATTGGCATATGTACTATAATTCCAATATTTCGGATTGGGGCGCGTTCCGTCATTAAAATCTTCTGCCCAAATTAGTTTATAGTTTTTGGGAACATAAGATGGCAAATTGCTTTTATAACCTGCAACCTGTTCGAATGCTGCGGCTTCAATAGTCTTACGGTTGATAATTATTGCACCTACGGCAATAAGAAATACCAATATAGCAGTTGTAAGTTTCATTTTGCTATCCCGTCATTAAAGCGTCATTGCCAGTAATTTTAATTTGTTTGTTTTGGTTATATGAATAATATGACACTTTGTGGCACTATAAGTGCTAGGGCATAAAAATAAAAGCTGAATATTTTGGTAAATCATAAACTTTATATATTACTACAATAATTTTGCTGAAAAATGTGAAAATCGGCTAAAACTTTCGCACCAATTTCTAATTTTGATTAAATTTAATGCGCTATTGATAATGTGTAGGATAGCCAACCCTACAAAGTTGCCCATAACTTCCTCGTGTAATAATACCCGAAAAAATAATAATAAGAACAAATTAATATTCGAAAATGGAAAAAAATATGAATAAGAAAAAGATTCGTAAGGCGATATTGCCAGTGGCGGGATTTGGGACAAGAGTATTGCCGGCGACCAAGAGCTTACCAAAAGAAATGCTTCCGGTATTTGATAGACCTGCGGTTCACTGGGTTGTTGATG
>NZ_JAHWUS010000001.1 GCF_019455445.1 Pseudaquidulcibacter saccharophilus | reverse complement strand
TGCCAATCACCAATATGGTTGAGAAACCAAAACAAGAAGAAGCGCCAAGCAATTTGAAAATTACTGGTCGTTATATCCTTCAGCCAGAAATATTTGAAATTTTGGAAACCCAAGAGCGCGGTGCCGGTGGCGAAATTCAGCTAACCGATGCGATGCACACCCTTCACCAAACCCAACCATTCTATGGCTTTGAGTTTGAAGGAACTGATTTCGACTGCGGCTCACGCGCTGGTTATACCGAAGCTTTCTTAGCTTATGCTTTAAAAGATGCCGAAAATGGTGAAACCATAAGGTCAATTCTCAAAGAAATGCTTTAATAAATACAACTACAAATATACAGTCAAAAACTTATGCCTGCGACAATTATTTCAATTAACAAATCTGAAATAATAGAATAAACAAAAACATACTTTGTTAAGCATAATTTTCTACAAATTCTAAAAGATTGTGTTATAATTATGAAAAAGTACAAGGTTGGGGCATAAGTAAGGGCTGTGTATTATAATTATTATATGATTTTGATCATAAATACCGTAAAAGCTGTATTAGAGCAAAACTCTAGTCATGCTTCCTACGCACTTTTTTACGACATTAAAAGTAATCAGAATAAGTCACATTCAAACAAATCAAACAAAGACGTCACATCTGGTTTAGATGGCGAAGGTAAATATCCATTTAAATGGACATTGATTGGTGTGGTTGTACTTTCTGCACTGTTTTGGTTTCTGGTTTATAAAATCTTCTTTTAATCCAATATTATTAAAATCATAATTTGGCGGTATGGCTTTATAGTTCTTACGCTTTGATAGCCTGTGGCAAAAATAAAAAATCACGCAAAATAACCAATTTTACTACCATTTTTAAAGCCGTTTTTTCTACCTTAAAATTAAGCTGGACAATCTTTCGAAGCATACTAAATTCACGAAAATTCTATTCAAATTATACATGAAAGACTGGTTGTGATGTTTAAGATGTCAAAGGTTAAGCTATTAAAAGCTTTTGGTTTTGGGGTTTCTGCGTGTGCTTTGATTTTCGCGACCCCATCATTCGCTAGCTCGGAAGATTGTTCAACCAAATGGAACCTTGAACGCCCTGATAATGAACGTTGCAACAATCTAATTATCCTAAGCCCGGGAAATGATACGCGGATAAATTTGGTTTTATTACTTGGCGATTTACATGCATCAGAAATACCTCCGCCAATACAATTAAAACTTCCTGGCGAACCCGGTGCCGCGCCTTTTGAATGGTATAGCTATACCTATATTCCAACCCCTAAAACCGAAAATGGTGAAGATGATGCGCATGAATCGGTTTCAATTTTTGGGTATGGCGATGGTTCACGTTGTGTAAGCTCTGATCAAGGTCAGGCCGATTTTGAATTGGCATTAATTGCCAATAAGTCTATTCCAGATGAAGAGCGTGAAACATTAAAAAAATATCGCGCGCAATTGAATCCAACTTGCGATGAAACCTCAAAAATATTTCCTAGTTTGAATGATTTACCACTGCAAATTAAATCAAAATCTGGGCAAGAGTTTTCATATTACCTTTTGTCAGCAGCGGCATTTTATGATGGAAATTTCGATTTTGCCCAAAGCGGGTTTTCGACATTATTGAAAAGCAAAGATAAATGGCTTGCCGAGGCGTCATTATATATGCAATCGCGTGTGGCTTTAAACCGTGCGCAAATTAACGCGTTTGACGATTGGGGCAATCTTGAAAAAGAAAAACTTGATACCGCATCACTTGATACGACTGAAAAATATCTAAACCAATACATTTCAACCTATCCAAATGGGCAATATGTTTCATCGGCACGCGGGCTTTTACGTCGTGTTTATTGGCTTAAAGGAAATCGTGAAAAGCTATTGGCTGCATACACATGGCAAATTAGAAACGCCAAGCCAAATGAGCGAAATCTAAACGACCTGGATCTAGCTACCGAAATTGATTCCAAGATATTGCGCGATACCGATGGGGTAAAAGTCACAGACCCAATAATACTTGCGACAATTGATTTATACCGTATGCGCAATGCAAATGATAAAAACAATACCAATCTTATATCAATTAAAGAACTAGAATCTCAACGTGATATTTACAATAAAGACAAAGACTTATTCGATTTTCTTCTTGCCAATCATGCCTATTATGTTCAAAACAATCCGGCATTAGTAACCAAATTAATACCCGATGAGACGAATGTTAAAAATTTCAACTCATTGACTTTTAGCCGCCAAATTTTGCGTGGACAGGCACTAGAAAAGCTGAATGACGTTAATGCACGCGGCTTTTGGATAAGCATGTTTAAACCTGCCAATGCCCCTGCTCAACGCGATGAATTAGAAATTGCATTGGCTTTACATGATGAAAACCATAATAATATTGATAAGATTTTCGCATCCGATTCACTAATCAAAGACACTTATATTCGTGAAACTTTGCTTACAAACATTGCCGATGCGAAATTGTTACGCCAGGTAACCAATAATCAATCCCTTAAAAAGCATGAGCGGGACGTTGCCCTCTTTACCTTGCTATACAAAGACCTAACTACTGGAAAATATAGTGACTTTTTAGATGATTATAAAATAGTTCCCCAAGATGCCAAAGTTGCCGAAGCATCATATTGGTATTTAGGTGATGAGGTTTCATTAGGTGTTTTCAATTGGAAAGGAGTTGATGCTGAATATTCTTGTCCCTCCTTAAATATTATTGCCACCAATTTAAATAAAAACCCAAATAGCACACGATACAATATTTGCCTTGGTGAGTTTTTGCGGATTAATGGCTTTGATGACTATGGTTCTTATGGGGCTGAAAAAGGTGAAATTGGCGGATCTCCATCGCAATTCAAGGGCAAGCCTTTTTCAAGATTGGAGGCGTATAAAACCACTATTGCCGACCCCAAAGCCGATGTTAATGACAAGGCATATTCATTATACCGTGCAATTAATTGTTATGCCCCAACCGGAAGCAATACATGTGGCGGCATAGAGGTACCAAAGTCACAACGTAAAGCATGGTTCAATATTTTAAAAACCCAATATAAAAACACGCCTTGGGCAAAGGATTTACGCTATTATTGGTAAAATTCGCAAAATTATAGTGTTGTGCATGACATGGTTGGCATTGCCAAATTTGGTAATTGCCGCACCCGTGAATGCAAATAATTATGATAGTTTTTGGCTTTGGTCCGGCGTTAAAACCCAAAAAGTTTTGCAAAAGGCAAAGACCGTTTATCTTTTAAATGGGCAGATTGAGGCAGGACGTAATGTAGTTTTAACCGCACAACGCCCGGCAACGCCGCATGTCAAAAATGCCAAGGTTTGGATTGTTTACCGCGTGGCAACCCTTACCTGGACGCCAAAAATCTATGACCAAATCAACGCCCACATAAAAAAATGGCGCGCGGCGGGCAATGATGTCGTGGGAATACAAATTGATTTCGATGCCAAAACCGCCCGCCTTGGCGAATATGCAAGGTTTTTAAAAGGGTTACGCACGCACCTTCCTGCCAATTGTAAGCTTGGTGTAACTGGCCTTATGGATTGGGGCGCAAATGCCAATGCCGAAGATTTGATAATGCTTTCTGGCGTAGTGGATGAATTAATCATCCAAACCTACCAAGGGCGGCATACCATTCCCAATTATCAAAATTATTTCACCAATATAAACCGCATAAAAATTCCGTTCCACATTGGCATAATCCAAAATGGGGAATGGGAAGAGCCAATCGGTCTTTCCCAAAACCCGAATTTTAAAGGCTATGTGGTATTTTTACAGAATGGCGTGAATTAGGCACCTGCTGCTTCGCGAATATCCGCCACCAATTCATCAACCCGTTTTGTGTCGCTGTCCCATGCGAACATGAAACGTGCACCACCGCCAATAAAGGTATAAAAATGCCACCCCTTTGCACGCAATGCCGTAAATACCGCATCGGGCGCATGAAGAAATAAAGCATTGGCATCAACCGAAAACATTGGCTTTACATCCTTTAGGCCCTTAATCCCCGCCTCTAATCTTTTGGCACATTCATTTGCATGGCGAGCATTTGAAAGCCACGCCCCACTTTCGAGCATTCCGACCCAAGGTGCTGCAAGAAAACGCATTTTCGATGCCAATTGCCCCGCCTGTTTGCAGCGGTAATCAAAATCTTCGGCAAGTTTGTGGTCAAAGAATATAACCGCCTCACCCACTGCCATGCCATTTTTTGTGCCACCAAAGCAAAGGACGTCAACCCCGACTTTCCATGTTATATCGGCCGGCTCACAACCAAGTGCCGCACAGGCATTGGCAAATCGTGCCCCATCCATATGAAGTTTTAGGCCCAATTCCTTGCATACGTCCGAAATCGCCTTAATTTCATCGATAGTATAAACTTCACCGGTTTCAGTGGGCTGGGTAATTGTGACGACGCGTGGCTTTGGGAAATGTATGTCCGTACGTGAACATGCAATCGAACGCACATCATCAGGTGTCAATTTTCCGTTTTCGGTCTGTGCCACCAATAATTTTGAACCATTAGAGAAAAACTCTGGCGCACCGCATTCATCGGTCGCTATATGGGCAAATGAAGTACAAATCACGCCATGATAAGACTGGCACATTGACGCCAATGCCAATGAGTTTGCCGACGTGCCATTAAATACAAAGAACATTTCCCCATCGGTTTCAAACAATTTACGAAAGCCGTTTGCCGCCCTTTCCGTCCAAATGTCTTGCCCATATGCGGCACAAGAACCCGAATTAGCATCAATCATTGCCTGCAATGCTTCGGGGCAAATGCCAGAATAATTATCGGATGCAAATTGTTGTCCGGTAAATTTTGGGGTTAATGATTTAAGATCCTGTGCTGTCACGTCTAATTCCTTTATATTTATTATGATTTGACGTGAAAGTGCCCCCTTTTTGTCGGTACGACCACATCCCCCATTTGGGGCACCACCTTGCGGGAAAGCAGGTTGGTGTCAGGCGTCAAATCATTGTGCCTAACTCTTGATGAATTTCAGCAACTATCACACCTTAATTTCAAATTCAATCGGGGTTTCAATACTTAGGCTGTCATTATCAATTATTTCGGGGAATTTTTCAAAGGGAGCGGCATTTTTTACGGCATTCAATGCAGCATCATCAAGCATTTGAATTTTTGAAGATTTAACAACACGAACCGCCGATAAAACGCCATTACGCGATATTTTCATGCTAATAACCACTACCCCTTCCATCATTAGTTCTCTTGCCCTTGATGGATAAGTTTTTTTACGCTCAATCCTAGTAATAATTCTCTCAATATATTGCGACTTAGCAGCCTCAACTTCATTTTTACTATTTTCATGTGAGTGAATAGCGCCATTTGGCGGGCCTGGCTTAGAATTCACCGATGTTGCTGCTACATTGGTGAAATTATTATCCATTGTTGGTATGCCTATTTCTAAGTTATTGGGAATATTTAAAGATGTCAAAACACTAATGGATTGCTGCTGTGGCGTAAAATCATTCATTAAGACAGGGACAGGTTTAAGCCTTGGCATGATTTTTGGTTTTGGCGGCAACACTTTATTATCCTGAATATGGGGGGTGAGTTTCTCAACCATATTACGTGTTTCAATTTTTGGATTTAATTCATTGTTATTATTTAATATTTCAGAAGAAACAAATAGAACACTTCCGCTTTCTTTAATATCAATTACGGCGGCTTTAACATTAAATATGAATACAAAAAGCAAAAGATAGCATAAGGCAGCGATTAAAAAATTCGCCACCCTTTGCTTTACAATTATTGTTGGATTAATTTGCGAAATAGACATCATAACGTTTTTAAATATGCCAATATTTGTTGTTTCTCATCATCCGATAAATTTAATTTGACCAACATCTCATCAGTAACTGGAAACAACGGATCATTAGCCTGTTTCTCTGTTGGTTGCGGGTGAAATGCTCCGGCATCATAGATATTTATTACACCCTCAAGACTTGGGAATAAGCCATTATGCATATAAGGTCCGGTGCGTGAAACACCGCGCAATGACGGGGTTTTAAAACGCCCCATATCTTCTTTTTGTGATGTTACGTTAAAGCGTCCCTTGTCTTCAAATTTACGACCATAATAAGTTAAACCAAGGTTGTGAAAACTATCGTCCGTAAATAAAGGCCCGTTGTGGCAGGACATGCAGCGCGCCTTGGTACGAAATAAATGCAACCCTTTTAGTTCATCATCATTAAGTGCGTCGATACCCTGTTTTTCAAAAACCAAATCCCATTTATTGCGACGTGGCTTTAATGTGCGCTCATAATTTGCAAGTGCGCGGGCAACATCTTCAAGACGAATTTTATCAATGCCATATGCTGATTTAAATCCCGCCTTCCATTCAGGGTTTTTATTGAGACGATTTTCAATAGTTTTGCGTTGTGCCGCCATTTCAATTGGATTTTGAATTGGCCCCATCGCTTGTTCTTCAAGGCTTTTGGCACGCCCATCCCAAAAGAAATTTTCTTGCCATGCAACTGCAAATAAATGCGGACTATTACGGTTTCCGCGCTGCCTATCGTGTCCGAAGGCGGTTTTTATACCGTCACCAAAGTCAAGTTCTGGATTATGGCATGATGAACATGCGAATTGGCCAGATTCGGATAAAATCGGGCTATCAAACAATTTCTGCCCTAAATCCGCACGCTCTTTCGATGGTTGATTATTTTCAGGGTATTTTACCGCTGGCAAAGGACCAAGTTCGCGGTATTTTGCCCCTTTTTCAAGCCAAGGCTTGGGCCAGGTTTCGGGTTTACCTGCATACATTTTCCGCAATTCGACAATTGACGGCATTGTGAAACCTTCATCTGCCAATACAAACGTTGCCGAAAGCAAAGTCAAAGCACCGGCAAGCAAAAAACCACCAACTTTTAAAATTTGTAACTTGCGCCAAGCCATATTACGCGCCCCTTTTCATATGGTTCGTCTAAGGTAAGTGCTTCAGGATATTGTGTATTATCAAGAAGATTGGTGACATCTGCGGTAAGCATAATTTTATTGCGCCCCACATTGATAAATTCATAATCGAGTTTTAAGTCCAATTCCGTTGATGCCTTATAAGTAATTTTTTTATAGACATCGTAGGTTACGTTATTAACTTTTATATCGACCAATGAATCGGCAATCGTGTCATATTTATCGCGCCATCTTACACTTAGGTTTGATTTTAATTTACCGCCAAGCCATTTTGAATTTAGGCTAAGATTTGCCATTAATGGCGTGTTGAAATTTGATTGTTGCTTTATGTTATATAATTCTTCAAACGAGATAACATTACCTTGGTAATAAACCATATCTTCGGCATAAATATCTGAATCAAAATAGGTATTGCCATAAGATTTAATATCAGACCATGCAGTATTGAATGAAAGCCTGTGGTTATTGCCAATATTTTTGAATAATTCGATGCTGATATTTTCATAATCAGAATGCCCATCATTTGTCGCAGACCTTGTTCGATATGATGTTGCTTTACCAGTTACAGTATTAATATAAGTAGCCGTAACATCGTCACCCGCGACAATAATATCTTTGCCTTTGCGATTGATATATTTTACCCGCGCATCAATTTCCCATGGCAAGTGCGCATTAATGCCGAATGCAATTTCATCAGAATAAGGCGTATTAAGATTGGCATTTTTATAAGTTGTTGCTTTGGAATGTAATGTTAAATTCCAATTTTCATCGCTATATGTTCTTTTGCCACTAGAAATTATAGGACTACGTGCATAGCGATATGTATCTGGCATTTGCTCCCGTATAGCAAAGCTAAGGAATGATTTGGAATAATAACGGTTTGCGCCGGCAAATATTTCAAATTTTCCAAAGTCATATGATGCCGTAAAACGCGGCGCAATATCGGTATTTTCAAGAAAGCTATCATATTCAACCCGCACACCAGGGCGAAGGGTTAAATTGCCGATTTTTGCTTGATATTCCGACCATAGGTTTGCAGTCTCAAGCGAAACATCAATATCATAGGCTTTGTAAACTAATCGGTTTATAAGGGCGACATTACCTGTCCTGCATGCCTTGTCGCCATCTGTCGCACACACAATTGTTGAAGCAACATCAGACGTTAGATAGGCATAACCGTCCATGGCGCGTTTTTTTGTTGCATCAATTTTTTCATACCCCGCACCAACATTCAATGTACCAAATGGAACATTCCATGCCATTTTGGTGTTTAGATTAAGCTCCTTTTCATTTTGGTCGATATTACCAAACCCACCAAACGAGCAATTTGCACCACTACATACCTTGAACTCTGGAACTGCGCTTGGCCATGAATAATGATTTTCAGCAGCCCTTCGGCTTGTGTCATCATCTGAATATGAAAGATTAAAGGACCAATCTTTTGCGCCCAAAAATGGGGTTCCAAGATTTTTGATCGAAATTACCGCCCTATCACCTCCACCATATGAAATAATTTGGTTTTGTACTTGGTTTGCAACCTGAAACTCACTGCTATATGGTGAATGGGTAAAAGTTGTACTTAAAGCAAATAAATCACCAAAATTTCGCAATGCTTTTATAGTGGTTGATTTGGATTCACTGGTCTGGCGATATTCCCCACCGCCATATGATGCCGCTTTATAATTAGTCACTTTTGAAAAAGCTTCATTGTGGGTTATGGAGATTTTAGTTCCATAAATTTCTGGCAAGTCAACCGACCCACCGATATTACAACGGCTATATTCTGGTTTTGCACCAAATGCAGCATTCGCGCCAAATGCTTCTTTTGTCGCTTTACTAATTTTGAACGAGGTTAAATCATCACCGGTACATGAAGAACTTAATCGAACGCCAAAAATACCAATTGGGTCACGCGTAGTTATGTTTAAAACCCCACCGGTAAACTGCCCGTGTTCAGCACTAACATTACTGTCCAAAACTTCAATTTTTTCGATTTGACTAGTGTCAACCCATTGCGTCTGCGCGCGGCTTCCGGCAACCTCATTAACCGAAGCAGGGTTTGGATCGGTGGTATCGAGGCGGGTATTTACACCGATACCATCTATTGAAATATTATTTTCATAATATTTGCCGCCACTTATAGAAATATCTAGTGGGTGAATATCCTGCAACTTTTCACGTGATGCATCATTACGTGAATTATCAAACTGCAATTGTGGCAAAATTCTCAATATTGCGTTGGCATCGCCGCTTGAACGCGAGTTATCTGAAACTGCCTCACCCTCAATAGTACTTTTTCCGGAGTTTACACCAGTTTCAGCAACATATGGGCTTACAATTTGTGTTGAAGTTACTTTTACACTTCGGGTTTTTATTACCGCATCATCAGTTTGACTTACTTCTTGCGCATATGAATTTCCCGCAGCCCCTACAAACATAAACACACAGGCAGACGCCATAAGTTTCGATTTATTTCTCAAGTCCCTCTCCAAATTTTCAACCACCTATCCTTATTGCTATTGCTAATAGTTTGCAATAGTGACAAGCTGTCGCAATCGATTATTTTTGATTATTTTGCAGCAGAGGAAAAAATCACACGCACCGAAAGTTTTTGCAGCGTGTTTAACCCATAAAAGCCACTAAAATCCGTAGGATGCCTTATTCCATAAGGTTCGTCTAAAAACCGTAACATTTAGAAACAGTCTTTGTTTTGATGTTTAACGAATATTCAGGCAGTGGCTATTATATTGAATTGTGTCCGCGAGATGCGGGCGATAACTGTCCATTTTATGGCAGGGGAAACAAAGTGAAACACGAAAATATTTGCCAGTTGCAAAAAACCTTAAAGAAAAGCGCATCATGCATCGGTGTCGGTGTTCATACTGGTGTGCGTGCAACGCTTACTTTGGCGCCTGCGCCGGCGGATACTGGCTTTGTATTTATTCGCACCGACGTTTTGCCACGCGAGAGCCGCATCTCTGCCCTTGGTTCAAATGTAACCGCAACCCAACTTGGCACCTCGATTGCCAATGAATTTGGTCATTCAGTTGCCACAATTGAACACGTACTTTCTGCGCTTACTGGAATGGGTGTCGATAATGCCTTTATCGAAATTGATGGCCCAGAAGTTCCAATTCTTGATGGTTCAGCCGAACCATTTATCGAACTTATTCAAACCGTTGGTTTGGCATCACAAGATGCACCACGCAATTTTATTGAAATTCTTGAACCAATCGAAGTAAAAGACGGTGCAAAAATCGCACGTTTGGAACCTTCTGAAGGTTTTACACTTGACGTAAGCATTGACTTTGACAGCGAGGCAATCGGTCTACAACGCGCGGTTTTTGATGGCACTAAAAACGGCTTTGTTCGTGACATCGCCCCTGCCCGTACTTTTGGCTTCTTACACCAAGTTGAGGCATTGCGCGCAATGGGCCTAAGCCGTGGCGGCTCTCTTGATAATGCCGTTGTTATTGACGGTGATAAAATCATGAATGAAGGCGGTCTGCGCTTTGATGATGAATTTGTTCGCCATAAGGCACTCGATGCGGTTGGCGATTTGGCGCTTGCTGGCTACCCGATTCTTGGCAAATATGTTGCAAGCCAATCAGGCCATGCAATGAATGTAGCGCTCGTTAAGGCATTGATGGCAAATCAAAAAGCATATCGCGTTGTTACACAGCCTGTTAACACACGCTTGTTTGCGGCTGCTGGTCTTTAATTATCATTAAAAATCCGCCATTTTACGTAAAATAATGAGTTTGTGACTTTTTTAATTGCAAAATCTTATGTAAACCGTTTCAAGTTTAAAAAGATTTGGTTCAAATTGCGCGATTTAATAATGAAAAATAAAGCTACCCTTTTAATTACTGCTATTTTGATTGCTTCAACCGCCCTTACAGGTTGTCAGTCTGTCGGTTCAAAAAAGAATCGCGCCCCTGTGTATGTTGAGCGTCCGGTTGAAAACCTTTATAATAACGCCCGCGATCAACTTGATAGGAAAAACTACGAAGAAGCAATTCAGGGCTTTGAAGAAGTTGACCGTCAACACCCATATTCAGAATGGGCGCGCCGCGCGATTTTGATGTCGGCCTATACTTATTACAAACAAAATAAGTATGAGGATGCGATTGCTGCCGCAAACCGCTTTATTTCAATGTATCAATCAAACCAAGATAATTCGGCATATGCTTATTACCTGATTGCGATTTGTTATTTTGAACAAATTACTGACGTTGGCCGTGATCAGCGTATGACCGAACTTGCACTTGCCTCTTTAAACGAAGTTGCGCAGCGTTATCCAAACACCGCATATGCAAAAGATGCGCGTATGAAAATGGATATGACGCGTGACCAGCTTGCAGGCAAAGAAATGGAAATTGGCCGTTATTATCTTGAAAATGATGATAATCCAATTGCCGCAATTGGCCGCTTCCGCCGCGTGGTTGATTTATACCAAACCACCACCCACGTGCCAGAGGCTCTTCACCGTCTTGTTGAATCTTACCTTGCTATGGGTCTTGTTGATGAGGCCACCAAAGCCGGCGCAGTTCTTGGTTATAACTACCCTGGCTCTGAATGGTATGAACGTTCTTACAAACTTTTGACTTCAAAGGGTCATGCACCAAAAATTAAACCAAATAAAAAAGGTTTATTTGGTGACAAGCATGAGAAAAAACAAAAGATAAAAGATGTTAAGGGTAAAGCATTAAAACCGGAATAGCCGCCTTTTAATTGTCTTTAATATGGGCTCTTATGCCACTAAAACCATCTTTTCTTAAACTTAGTTTTAGTTGCATGTCTGGTATTGTGTAATCGCCAAAATTTTGTTTGTGGTATGCAATTGGTTTTTGTGTAAAAAGCCCAGCCATACGCAAACGTAGCTCTGACGCAGTTTTTTCAAAAGTTTCTTCATCTATTCTATCGGCACGATGTATCACGAATTGCGGCAACACATCAAAACCAGGATAGAACAAAATACCATGATTAATTGGAAACAATAAATCATCAATCTGCCCATTTATTCCAAATTCTGAATAATGTTCAGCCCATCCACCAATAGTTAGCAACAGCATAGCACGCTTACCAGCCATAACCCCCTCGCCATAACGATTCCCCCATTTTTTGTCACTATGCTCACCAACACCATAGGCAAAGCCAAAAGAAAAAACCCGATCTACCCAACCTTTTAATATTGCAGGCATAGAAAACCACCAAAGCGGAAATTGTAAAATCACGGCATCGGCCCATAATAATTTTTCCTGCTCTGATAAGACGTCTTCTGTAAGTGCGTTTTCTTGAAATGCCTTGCTTGAGGCAGATGGGATTTTCAAACGACCTTCAGTATGATTTTTGAAATCATCCCTATCAATTATGGGTTTAAACTTTTGCCTATAAAGGTTGCTTACCTTTACCTCATGCCCATCCATTTCTAACTGATTGATGGCAATATCTCGAAGCGATGCGTTAAGCGATAATTCTTCTGGATGCGCAAAAACGATTAATATTTTCATTATCTTCTCCTTGAATTGGAGATTGCTATTTAAGGCGAGTTTGATTATTTTATAATATCAACATAATGGATATTATTGTTTCATAAAATGGATAAATTAAATCTAGCGCCAGATGTTACGATCGATAAAATGAAAACCTATGTTCGCATAGTCGAGCGCGGGAATCTAAGCGCGGTTGCCCGTGAATTCAAAACCGGACAGGCAACCATAAGCAGGCATTTGCAAGACATTGAAAAAGCACTTGGCGTTTCATTATTAAGTCGTAACACAAGAAATCTGACCATCACTAATGAAGGCATGATATATTATCATAGATGCCTACAAATCCTAAAACTACTGGAACAAGCAAATGAAGAAGTTGGACTGAAAAAGCATGCAAATTCTGGCAAAATAAGGTTTTCATGCAGTGTCGCAATTGGTGTCGCACACATAACGGAAATGATTCTAAAATTTCAAGAATTTTATCCCGACATTGAAATCGACATTAACTTTACCGACGAAAAAATAAATCTAATCGAAGAAGGTGTTGATTTCTCCATCAGAATTGGTGGCATAGTTGACAGTAGCCTAAAACTAAAACCAATTGGTAAAAGCCAGCGCCTATTGGTGGCGTCACCTGAATACATTAATAAATTTGGCCTGCCTAAAACCATTAATGATCTTCAAAATCATCAGTTTGCAAGCATGTCTAATTTGCTTAATTACAACATATTACAAATCACTAACCCCGAAGGTAAAACTCATGAAATAGGGATAAAAGGCAATATTTCTATTGATAATGGTTTAGCGGCACGGAAAATAATTGAAAACGGGCGCAGTATAGGAATATCGCACATTTGGCTAATCGATGATTTATTAAAGCAAAACAAGCTAATCCAAATCTTACCCGAATATAAAGTTTCGCCAGTTGAAATTAATATGCTAATTGTCCCTGAGAGAAATAATTTAAAGCGAGTGCGGGCATTGATTGATTTTTTATATTCCGAAATCTTGAAACTACCTGGAATATATAAAAAATAAAAACCCTGTTTTGTGGCAGTTTCAATATTTTTTAAATTAATAAATTAGGCTAATTAACATAAATGCTGCGTGAAATATCGATTCGTGATGTGGTTTTGATTGATGTGCTTGACCTTGAAATCGGGTCGGGTTTTACTGCTTTGACTGGTGAAACCGGTGCGGGTAAATCAATATTGCTTGATGGCCTTGGCTTGGCACTTGGTGAACGCGCCGAAAAAGGCTTGGTGCGCGCTGGTGCAGATAAATCAATCATAAGCGCCGAATTTAGCATTAGTTCAAATCACACAATCAATGAAATCTTGCACGAGGCCGATGTTGAGGTGGACGGTGAGGTAATATTACGCCGCACCCTAAACACCGATGGCAAGAGCAAGGCATTTATTAATGATGTCCCAGTCTCTGCTGCGCTTTTAAAACGGGTTGGTAACGCACTTTTAGAAGTGCACGGGCAACATTCAGCAATTGGTTTAATGGATGAAAGCAAGCATCTTGAAATGCTTGATGCCTTTTTATCGCATGAATTGGGCGATGACTTCACACAAACTCTATCTGCGGTAAGTGGCGCTTACAAAACTTTTGAAACCGCGCGCCAAAATCTAAAGACCGCACAGGATCGCATGGGTCAATCGGGGGCTGAGCGTGAATACCTTGCCCATATCCTAAAAGAATTAAACGATTTAAACCCGCAAATTGGTGAAGAAGAAGAATTGGATACTACGCGCCGCTTTTTGATGGGGTCGGAACGGATTACCGAAACCATTAAAGAAGCCGTAGAAGCCATTGAGGGCGGCAAGGTTGAAAATTACCTTGGTGTTGCATCGCGTGCGATGTCAAAAATTGGTGCAATAGAGGGTGAAAACGGCAAAAAACTAAATAGCCTGGTTGAAGCGGCGGTTAATTCACTTGAAAATGCGCAAAATAACATTGCCGATGCCTTGGGTAATTTGCAAAGCCTTGGCTATTCCATCGACCTTGACCCCAAAGAGCTTGAACGTATCGAAGAGCGTTTATTTGCAATTCGTGGGGCGGCGCGTAAACATGGCGTTATCGCCAATGATTTACCACGTAAAAGGGACGAAATCGCCGAGAAATTATCCCTAATCGATAATTGCGATGAGGAATTATTAAAGGCCGAAAAAGCCTTTAAAATTGCTAAGGAAGAATATGATAATCTTGCATTATCACTATCGCAAAAACGCCAATCTGGTGCCAAAATTTTTGACGAAAAAGTTATGGGTGAATTACCACCCTTAAAACTTGAAAAAATGCGCTTTAATACATCGTTCGAAAGTGATGCTACACGAATTGCGGCAAAGGGTATTGATAAAGTTCGCTTTGAAATCGCGCCGAACCCTGGTGCAGGTTTTGGCCCCCTAAGCCAAATTGCTTCGGGTGGGGAATTATCGCGGCTTTCACTTGCATTAAAGGTGATTTTATCGGCAACATCTGGCACATTGGCACTGGTTTTTGATGAGGTTGATCAAGGTATTGGTGGCGCAACCGCCGATGCGGTTGGTAAACGCCTAAAAGAGCTTGCCAAAAATGCACAGGTTTTGTGTGTCACCCACTCCCCCCAAGTGGCGGCGCGGGCCAATCATCATTTACGTATTGAAAAGCGGGTTGAAAATGGCATTACCCGCACCACCGTGGTTCGCCTTTCAGATAAAGAACGTGTCGAAGAAGTGGCGCGAATGTTGGCAGGTGAAATAATAACTGATGAAGCACGCAAGGCGGCAAAATCATTAATGGAAAATCAATGAGCGAATATCGCAACACCCCCGTTGAAAATCTAACCCATGATATGGCACGCGCAGAGCTTGCAGCATTGGCAAATGAAATTCGTATGCACCGCGACGCCTATTATGTCGATGATAACCCAACCCTTTCCGATGCCGAATTTGATGCACTAGAGCGCCGTAACGCCCTTATTGAACAAAAATTCCCAAAACTAATACGTGATGACAGCCCATCAAAATATGTTGGCGCCAAAGCATCCACCAAATTCAAAAAACATACACACCACGTGCCAATGTTATCGCTCGATAATGCGTTTTCAAAAGAGGATGTTACCGCATTTGTGGATCGTGCGCGCAAATTTTTGGGGCTTGATAAGGCCGCACCCCTTCCCTTCACTGCCGAACCGAAAATTGACGGACTTTCATTATCAATCACCTATTTGAGCGGGGTTTTGAAAACCGCTTCAACCCGTGGCGATGGTAAAGAGGGGGAGGATGTAACCGCAAACGTTCTGCAAATTCCTGAAATACCGCGCACTTTGCATTGCGAAAATCCGCCCGAAGAAATCGAAATCCGTGGCGAAGTCTATATGGATGATGAGGGCTTTAACGAATTAAACCAAAATCAAATTGCCAAGGGCGCGCAAATTTATGCCAATGCCCGCAATGCGGCGGCGGGCTCGTTGCGCCAAATTGATGCCCAAGTTACCGCAACCCGCCCATTAAAATTCTTTGCCTATGCAACAGGGTATGAAACCGCCCCTATTGCCAAAACCCAAATGGAATTGATTGAAACCCTTGAAAAATGGGGATTTAAAACTAATCCATTGACCAAAATTTTCAACGATGCCGATGGATTGGTTGCCCATTATAATCATATTGGTGAATTACGCGAGAATTTGGGCTATGAAATTGACGGCGTGGTTTACAAAGTCAATGAGTTGGCATTGCAAGATAGATTGGGGATTGTGACACGCTTCCCACGTTGGGCAATCGCGCATAAATTCCCGGCAAAACCATCAAAAACCAAATTGTTGGATATTGATATTCAAATTGGGCGCACGGGCGTTTTGACCCCTGTGGCACGTCTTGAACCGGTTGCCGTTGGCGGGGTTATGGTTTCAAACGCGACCCTTCACAATGAAGATTATATCCACGAACTTGATATTCGTATTGGCGATACGGTTTTTGTACAACGGGCCGGCGACGTTATCCCGCAAATTATCGGCATTGATAAGGATTTACGACCCCATGATGCGGCGGTTTTCCACTTCCCCCACATCTGCCCCTGCCCGCTTAAAACCGTGGTTTCACGCATCACCGATAAAGAAAGCGGTGAGACCGAGGTTGCGGCGAGATGTTCTGGCGAATATGATTGCCCACATCAAAAGAAACGCCATTTGGAACATTTTGTTTCGCGCACCGCCTATGATATTGACGGGCTTGGCCCAAGACAAATTGAAATTTTCCTTGAAAAGGGTCTAATATCCGCACCTGCCGATATTTTCCGCTTAAAAGACAAACGCAATGCGCTTGAAGGGCTTGAAGGGTTTGGCGAAACCTCCATCAATAATCTTCTAAATGCCATTGAGGCACGTCGTAATATTGGGCTTGATAGGTTTATTTACGCCCTTGGGGTTCGTCATATTGGGCAAACCACATCGGGGCTTTTGGCACGTAATTTTGGCTCTTGGGATAGGTTTAAACAAGCGGTTACAGATGCCGCAAATGCCCGACCAAATGATGATTTCCAAAGGCTTTCGGTAATAGATGGTCTTGGCCCCGTAATGCGTGATAAATTACTTGAAGCATCGGATAAAATATCCCCGCCCGATGATTTATTTGGTAGCGATTTATTAGAAGTTATACGCCCCGTTCAAGGTCTTAATACCAAGGCCAAACAGGCACTTTTGGCACATTTTCATGATGCCAAAGAATTTGTTGAAATTGTTAAATCCGCCGCAAATGGCAAACCCAAACAAGCCTATATAGATTTCTTTTCCCAAGATGGCATGGGCGAAGTAGCAACCGACGCATTAATCGAATTCTTCCAAAGTGAACGCGCCATGTCGGGCCTAAATGATCTCTTATCAGAAGTTATAATCACCGAAATCGTCGCCGCCAAACAAGACACCGCAATTGCAGGAAAAACCGTAGTTTTCACCGGCACATTACAAACCCTTTCCCGCGAAGAAGCAAAACAACAAGCAATTAATTTGGGTGCAAAGGTTTCGGGTTCTGTTTCCGCCAAAACCGATTATGTTGTGGCGGGTGCCGAGGCCGGATCAAAACTAACCAAAGCCCAAAGCCTTGGGGTAAAAGTTTTGACCGAGGCCGAATGGGTAGAGATGATTAGGGATTAAATCACTTCACCCCGGCCCAAGTGCGGGCATCGTTTTGGCAAGCGTTTGCCATTTGCAATTTGCTTTGCATAAAGGCATCAGGGTTTGGGGCGGCAAAGAATTGGTTTTGTGCCTTGGTTGATACCGCACTATAATCGGCGCGGAATTTTGCCTCTGACCTTACAGTTGATGCCGCCAAAACAAATGGCTGCATGCCTTTTTTAAGACCGTCAAGCTGCGCGGCAAGCGCTTTTAATTGTGGCGCAGCACCCGGTTTTGATGCACGAACCTGCATAAAGGCGGCTGTGAAATCAAGCGTGCCGTAACATTGCACCAAACGAGTATAATCCTTGGCAACGTCAAAATTTGGCGCGATTTCTTTGGCAATCTCATCAGGCGTTAATGGGCGTGTTGGCGCAGGTGGTGCTTGCGGTTCGGCAATTGGTGAGGTTGGCGTGGTTTGCAATAATGGATCATCAACCGGCGGCAAAACCGTATCGGTTGAAACCCGCCCCGCATTAAAATTGATTTTTCCGCCCAAGCTTGGCGCGGTGACATTGGTTTCAGCAGGCGCTGTTTCAGCAGGTGGGGTTGTGGTTTGGGCCGCCACAGGTGGCGTAGTTTCCGCCGTTTGCGCCACAGAATTGCTAGTGGTTGCGCAAGCACCAAGCACGACACTTGTTAAAATCAAACCAGAAAAATATTTTAATTCAAACTTTTTCATTTTTACCCCGAAAATCGCATATGGAAACATACGTCCACAATGCCTTTTAGCAAATCAAACCTTTCAATAACATGAATAAGGCTTTAATGAAGAATTATGAAGCTCTTACCTGTAAAAACTGCAAATGAATTTGTTTTAATCCGCCCTTTTGACGCCAATGATATTGATGGGCTTGCAAATGCGGGTGCAAATCCCAAAATTTGGACGCATTATGTCGATGCCATTGATGGCGAAGCTTCATCGGTTAAAACATATCTTGAAAGCGTGCTTAAACGCCACCAAAGCGGCAATTGGATTGCCCATACTATTTTGACACCTGATGGCGAATATGTTGGTCAAAGCTGTTATATGGCAATCCACCCGGAGCATAAGGGTTGTGAAATTGGTGGCACATGGTATGCGCCCAAATTTCATGGCACAAAAATCAATCCGGCGGCAAAACTTGCATTATTGCAGAATGCCTTTGATTGCGGGGCGATGCGCGTTGAATTAAAAACCGATGAGAATAACCTGCATTCACGCACTGCAATTTTGAAATTAGGCGCAAAGTTTGAGGGGGTTTTCCGTAAACATATGCTACGGTCGAACGGCATTATCCGCAATACCGCTTATTATGCGATTATTGATGATGAATGGGGTGATCTGAAAAATGGATTATTGGCAAGATTGGGCGAATAAATCACGCACCCAATAATTCGGCTTTGGTTAATTCAAAGCCGCTTTTAACCCATTTCTTCTCAAGCTCTTTTAGTTTTTTGCCAAGCTCTGGACCATCTTGAAGACCTGCAATCTTCAAATCATTGCCATTAATTGGAAAATTTGGGGCTTTAAAGTTTTTTGCAATATTAATTAAATCATTTATTGCCCCATCGCCCATGAGATATTGACTGATGAGGTTATCATAAATCGCCTGATTGCAATGATAATAAATATTGGCGTGAATATTTTGGGCATTGATTGTTTCATCAAACTTTGCCCATTCAGAAAAGCGCTTTTTTTCGGCATTAGAAAAACGCAGATTTTCGGCAAGTTCATCAATAATGCGGATACTTTTGGGCAATATCGCAATCAAACGAAGTGTGAAATCTGCACCCTCTTCAATTTCAGCAAGTCTTATTAAATTTTCCAATTGATATTCAAATGGCAATACCGTCTGCAAACAATGGTATTCATCCATCAAATTCAATGTTGGATGTGGTAATGGTGCGCCCAATATCTTCTTTAATTCCATCCAAACCCGTTCACGCGAAAGACTTTTGATACCTGCGCACAAATCCTGACAGGCATTTAAACCATCCAAATCAATCGTGAAATTACCCAATTGCGCATAGAATCTGAAAAATCGTAAAATCCGCAAATAGTCTTCAGCAATTCTTTCGTGGGCAATGCCAGCAAATTTCAATAGATGTGAATTAATGTCATCCACGCCCTGCCCCAATGGATCATAGACATTGCCGCATTCATCGCAATATAGCGCATTTATAGTAAAATCGCGGCGCATTGCGTCTTCTACAAAGTTATTTGTAAATTCAACCACCGCCCGCCGCCCATCGGTGGCAACATCTTTACGCAATGTGGTAATTTCAAAAGCGCGCCCACCCAAAATCGCACTTATTGTGCCATGTTCAAGCCCAGTTGGTACAAAGCGGATTTTTTTTTCATCAAGCAGTTTTGCAACCGTTTCAGGGCGAATTTTGGTTGCAATATCAATATCTTTTATTTTACGCCCCAATATTGCATCACGGACACACCCGCCGACAAAGCGCGTTGAATCTTGCTCATGGTCATTCAAAATTCGCATTAATTTTTGTGCATTTTCATCATGCAAAAAATTGGCGTCTGGTGGGATTTTCATTTTATTTCCCCCAAAATTCTTGCGCCCAACATCCTTATTATTGCCGCAGTAACGCCCCAAACATAATGCCTACCATATTCAATCACGAAATAGCTGCGGCGCATGCCTCCGCGTTCAAAAAATTCTTCACGATGGTTGTTTTTATCCAAAAGGAAGGAGAATGGGATTTCAAAAATCTCCTCAACTTCAAAGTCGTTTTTTTGCAAACTTACTTCGGGTGCAACCAAACCCAAAACCGGCCTTACCAAAAATCCCGTATTGGTTTGATATGTATCACCGGAACCCAAGATTTTTACATATTCACCTTTTAGGCCGATTTCCTCATCGGCTTCACGTAGTGCCGTATGTTTCAAATCAATGTCTTCTTTATCCATGCGCCCACCAGGGAAAGCAATCTGCCCCGCATGATTGGTAAGATGTGCAGTGCGCATGGTCAAAATTGCATTCAAATCCCCACGCCGCCAAACCAATGGGATAAGCACAGCCGCAGGCTTCAATTCATCATGTTTGAAATCAACATAGATTGGCATATCAAATTTGGTGTTCTTTTGCGTATCAGGGGTAAAATCCTGCAAAAGATTGGCTTGTAATAGATTTTTCCATTCCTCTAGCCGCATTAAAAATTACCCAATTCAAATTTCTGCCCGTTTGAGGTGATGAATAATTTATCCCCCTCACTCTCCGCCCAATCAACAAGTTCGTAAAACACACTTCGGTTTATAAGCGCAAAAAGCCCATTTCGCACCATAACATATGGTCGTGGTTCATTGGTTTCGGGGTTAAATTCCACCCAAAGCGGATGCTCTTTATCAAGTTCAAACATCTCACCAAGATTCGTCGTAAAGATGATTTTTTCATCCACTTTATCAGCGCGAATTATAATGAAATGCGCATCTTCTAGGCGAACGATAACTTTTTCATGTGGGGTAACAAGATAGGTATTACCATCATCATCTTTTCGCAAAATGCGTGAGAATAAGAAAACCAATTTCTCACGGCTTATTCGCACGCCATCATGCCACCATGAACCATCTTTGCGGATTTCCATGCCAATATCACCACAATGTTCGGGATGCCATAAATGAACAGGTGGCAGTGGTTTTTGCCCATTATCAAAGCCATAATTATCGGCAATTTCTTTTAAGATATGTGACAGATGATTATTCATGTTCCAAACATTGTAATTGCAAAAAATTCAGCTTATTGATAGCAATATACATAAGTCTCTTAATATTAAAGGTGAAAAATGGCAATTGATGCCGCTTTGGAAAATAAAAACATCGCCGCAACAAATCAAAGCGTCGATAGCGCCATTGCCTCAATAGAAAAACTTAAAACCTCTGTCCAAGGCGTTATTTTTGGACAAGAAAATGTGATTGACCTTTGTCTTTGCGCGCTTTTGGGTGGTTCTCATGCGCTTTTGGTGGGTATGCCCGGCCTTGCCAAGACATTGCTTGTGGAAACCATTGCCAAATCATGCGGCCTTGGCTTTAACCGTGTGCAATTCACCCCCGATTTGATGCCAAGCGATATTTTGGGATCCGAAGTTTTGGAAACCGATGATAAAGGCGGGCGCAATTTCCGCTTTATTAACGGCCCAATCTTCACCCAAATTTTAATGGCCGACGAAATTAACCGCGCATCACCCAAAACTCAGGCGGCATTGTTACAGGCAATGCAGGAAAGAAAAGTCGCAATCAATGGCATAAACCATGATTTGCCAAAACCATTCCACGTTCTTGCCACCCAAAACCCCATCGAGCATGAGGGAGCATACCCATTGCCCGAAGCGCAACTTGATAGGTTTTTGCTTGAAATCAATGTTCCCTATCCCGATGAAGAAGCCGAAAAGCAGGTTTTAATCAACACCACTGGCACACAATCTGACAAGGCTTTCAACCCATTGGATAGCGATGAATTATTGGCGCTTCAGGCATTGGTTCGTTCCATGCCAACAAGCGAGAAGATTATCGACAAGGTTTTAAACATTGTACGCAATTTGCGCCCACAAACCACAAAATTTGAAAAAGTTAAAACAAGCCTTGAATGGGGTCCATCGCCGCGTGCCGGTCAGGCAATTATTCTTGCCGCCAAATCGCATGCTTTATTGCGTGGTCATCTTGCGCCAACCTTAGAAGACGTGAATTTTGTTGCCAAATCCGCACTTAATCACCGTATGTCACTTAATTGGAATGGACGTTCATCGGGGGCAAGCAAATCCGAACTAATTGATATGGTATTTGACGATTAGGGGGCAAGGTTTTGCAGGAAAGCCTTTATAATCAGGCGAATATTATTGCCGACACGATTGCGGGCGAAATCCCAATATTGGTCAAACCTGCACAAAATATTGCATCACAACTTATTGGTTTTCATGCCAAAAAACAGGCGGGATCTTCGGATGAATTTTTCCAATTCCGTCCCTATTCCAATGGTGAAAGTGTTGCCAATATTGATTGGCGGCAATCGGCAAAATCGGACAAGGCATTTGTAAAACAAAAAGAACAACAAAGCCCAAGACGTTTTCAAATTTTTGCTTTACAAAATCCGCGTATAAATTGGCAATTTTCGCCCGAAAGCCCCAACAAGCGTAATATTGCCAATATTATCGCACTTGCACTTGGCTTTGCGATGATTGATATTGGCGAAAGCGTATTGGTGGCGGGGCAACAAAAAACCACAAAATCCAAAAACACAATCGCCCAAAGCCTTGGGGCCATAATTGGTGAATTACCGCAAGAATTCAACCAAGGTGTTTCTCTTATTTTTCACGATGGGCTTTGTGATTTGTCGCTTTTCGAAGCCGCTTTTAAACGGGCAAATTCGTCCGGAAATAAAATCATCCTTGGCATCATAAAGGATGAGAATGAGGCGAATTTTAACTTCAAAGGCCGCATTGAATTTCAAAATATTGATAGTGATGAAAAAATCCTCATCGAAAACTGCGATGAAATTCGCAACCAATATATTGCCAATTATCAAAGGCATTTTGCACAACTTGATGAATTGGCAAAGAATAACAATGTCCTGATTAATAACATTTATTGTGGAAAAGATATTTTAAACCAAATTATGCCAATCTGGCAAAATGCGCTCTTGCTTGATGAGGTAAAGCTATGAATTTACTTTACCCATTTGCATTATTGGCATTGGTTTCACTGCCCATAATTTTTATAATTTCAAAAATAATCCCCCCAAACCCAAAACCGCAAACCTTGCCAGCTTTTGATTTTTTGCGCGGGTTAAATGCACAAAAAAGCGTGGTAAATGATGCGCCAATCTGGCTAAAGCTATTGCGGGCATTGGGTATATTGCTTTTGGTTTTGGGGTTGGCATCACCGTATTTCAGCTCGCAAAAAACGAGTAATATTCAGACACAAAACTATTTAATCATTGTCGAAGATGGGTTTAGCAATGCCAATGATTTTAATAATGCCAAACAAAAATTATCCAATTTCATCAAGTCACAGGCCGCAAAAACCGGTGCATCATCGCAATTCACACTCATAAAAACTTCTTTAGGCTTGGCGCAGGATTTTTCGGTAAAAAGCGATATCTCCCTTTTGACAGAGCTTGATAACATAACCCCAATTTCTGTTTTTAATGACTATAAAGGCGTTAATCAGGCACTTATGCGTTTTAGCGGTAAGGCGAATGTGATTTGCCTGTGCGATAATTCCTATCATGAAGGGCAAGAGGAATTCATCAACCGCCTGAAATCAATTGCCAATGGTCAAATCACCCTTATCCCGCCCGCGCGTGATTTATTGATTATCAAAGACATTAAAGAAGATGATAATGGCTATAATATAAGCCTTTCTGGCGTTGGTGGCACACCAAAAGCAATATTGGATTTTTACGATAGGGACGGAAAAATCATCACCACCCAAAATGTTGGCGCAAATTCAATTATTCAAGTGCCTTCTTTTATGCGGAGGGAAATTTATTTTGCACGCATTCGGGGCCAAGAAAATGCGGGTGCAACAAGGATAATAAATATTTTCAATAGTCGCCCTTTAATTGGTTTTGAGAAACATTCATTCGATAGCCCGCTTTTGGCCGATGAGACCTATATTGAAACCGCCGCAAATATAAAAGGTGAAGTATTTTCCGACAATTTGGACAAGATAATATCCAAAAACCCTTCGGCAATTGTTTTTGCCGATCGTGGTAAATTCACTGATAATGAATTTGAAGAATTGCAAAAATATGTCCGTGGCGGCGGCATGATTATTCGCTTTTCCGGTCCATTATTGTTGAATAGTAGTGAAAACCGCCTTTTGCCGCAAAATATTCGTCCCGAGGCCAAAATATTATCTGGCAATTTTACATGGAATGATAAAGGCGTTGGCACATTTGATACCAACAGCCCGTTTTATGGGCTTGAACTCGGTGATGATGTGCAAATAAATCGCCTTGCAGTATTTGAAATGGGCGGCGAGCAGCCAGAAATCTGGGCGCAAATGAAAGATAAAAGCCCATTAGTAAGCGCGAAAAAACTTGGCAATGGCTATGTGGTTTTGGTGCATACTGGTTTAATGGGCGGCTGGTCAAATCTTGGCCTAACCAAGCATCTTTATGAAATATTGGAACGGGTTTTATTGCGCGCACAAAATATTGGGCTTCCTGCAACCAGCCTTCCACCAACCCAAGCCATGCAGCCAATCGCAACAATTGATGGTGATGGTAAAATCAATCAAAACCCAATGGGGCAAAAATCAATCCTGCCTGATGAGTGGCAAAATATCAAAGCTGATATTAACCACCCACCGGGTATTTATTCTGGGGGTGGCTCTACTCTTATCCTCAATATGATTGGTGATGACTTTATTTTAAAGCCATATAGATTTGATAATAGCTTTGCACCAATTATTGAAAAAGATGCCAAACAAGCACTTATTAAACCCTTATTGCTATTGGGTGGGATATTGCTTTTGCTTGTTGAAATGCTCCTAAGTTTCTTGATTGGACGCAATAGAAGCATTGGCAAGATTGTTGCAATCATAATATTCGCATTTTGCGCGCCATTTGCGCCGCATGATGCCAACGCACAAGCAACAAAAACCGATGACATGGTTATGGGCTATATAAACACCCCTGATGCGGCAACCAATCAAAAAGCCAAGGCAGGTTTAGAGGGTTTAAGAGCCGCCCTCACCCGTCGCACCAATGTTGAGCCGGCGGGCGTAAAAGCAATTGACCCCGAAAAGGATGATTTGGCGCTTTATCCGGTTTTATACTGGCTTTTACCTGACAAGCCACAACCACTTTCGCCAATTGCCAAGCAAAAATTGAATATTTTCATGGAAAATGGTGGCATGCTTTTCATTGATACACGCGGCGGTGGACGTGATACAAAGACAGCGCAAAATATAACGCAAATTGCCTTGGGCGGTTTGAAAATCCCACCGCTTGAAAAAGTGCCTGCCGAACATGTTTTAAATAAAACTTTTTACCTGTTACGTTTTTACCCCGCCCGTTTTGGCAATGCCAATATTTGGGTAGAATCGCGCACTGCAACTGATTTAACCGCCAATGATGGGGTATCACCAATAATAATTACCGATGGTGACTTTGCCTATGTTTGGGCAAGTGGTGCAAATCCATCACCAATCGCGGTAATTAATGGACCAGAATTGCAAAAAGAAATCGCGTTTCGGGTCGGTATAAATATCTATCTTTATGCCCTTACGGGGCAATATAAGAATGATCAGGTTCATCTGCCGTTATTGCTTGAACGCTTGGGTCGGGGGCATTGATGGATAGCATGCACCAAATTGCCTTTGATCCGGTATTCAAAACCCCATATGTGATTGGGATTATTATTGCCCTTGCGCTTAGCTTGGGGTTTTATATTGTAAAAAATGGCAAGGCGAAAATTATACGTGGGGTATTTTTCACTTTACTTGCAATCATTCTTTTAAATCCGCAAATAATTAAAAATCAGTCTTTTTCACAACCCAATTATGTGATTGTGGTAACAGATAATTCCCCGTCGATGCGCGCTACAAATCGGCTAGATGGGGTCGATGTTGCGCATAAAAGGCTGCTTGATGAATTGGGTAAAATTCCCAATCTAAAAATTATTGAAACTGCAATTAATAAAAGCGATGGCGCAAATCTTGTTCGCGCCCTTGAACAGGCAAAGGCCAATATCAACCCTAAACAAATTGCTGGTGCAATTATCATAACAGATGGCTTGGTTAAAAACGCCGTACGTATGAATTATGACTTTCCTGTGCATCAAATTTTGGTGGGCGCAAATGATGAAAAAGATATCTATCTAAAGATTACCCAAAACCCTGTCGCGACCGAAGTTGGGCAAATCGCCCATCTAAAACTAAAAATAATTGAACACGGCTTTGACCTGCAGCACACTGAATTAATTGTAAATATTGGCAATCAACCACCGCAAAAAGTGATGGCCGCGTTTAATAAAGAAATCGATTTAAAATTCCCGGTTCTTAAACGCGGTAAAACCCCGATTGCAATTAGCGTTACCCCGCTAAATGGTGAAATAAGCAATAATAACAATTATATCACCACAGATATCGAAGGGGTACGTGAAAGACTGCGGGTATTGTTAGTAAGTGGGGATCCCTATGAAGGGTTACGGGCATGGCGCAATCTTTTAAAATCTGATCCCAATGTTGATTTGGTGCATTTCACCATCATGCGCTCTCTGGATAAGGATTTGAATGCTAGTGACGATGAATTATCACTTATTCCTTTTCCAACCTATGAATTATTTAATGAACGACTTGGCGATTTTGACCTGATTGTCTTTGATAAATTCACACGCATCGAGGCATTGCCCGATGAATATCTACAAAATATTGTTGATTGGGTTGATAATGGCGGCGCGTTTTTAATGCTTGCCGGTTCTTCCGAGGCCGAGAATGAGGGGCTTTTATCAACACCATTGGCACAAGTTCTTCCATTTACTGGTAAAACCAAAGCAGTTGATAAAGAATATAAGCCACAAATTACTGGGCAAGGCTTGGCAAACCCCATTACTGCACCATTAAAAGATTCCCAAAACATGTGGGGAAATTGGACACGAATTATTGAGGCAACGCCAAAAGGCAACGTCCTCATGAGTGGTGATGGCGCGCCACTTTTGATAACTTCATATTTTGGTAAAGGACGGGTGGCGGCACTTTTATCTGATAAATCCTGGCTGTGGCAGCGTGGGTATGAAGGTGGCGGACCATTCCGTGAATTATTCCGCAATACAACTGGCTGGCTTTTGGGCGAACCTGCCTTGGAAAATAACCTTCTGACCATGCAAAGCGATTTTTCACAAATAACCATTAATTTGCAAAGCGATAAAGACGATATTTTAAACTTTGATGGCGAAACACAAAAGCAAACTTTAAAACCTGATTTTGATGAAAATCGTGCTTTCACAATTGGGATTTCCAATATTTCTGACGGTCTTTATCACGCGTCATATGGCGATTTAAGTGCATTTAATATCAAAGGCGGCGGTGATGAAATTACCGAAAATGATTTGCGGGCAAGTCGTGATTATTTGAATAATAAAATCTTGAAAACCGCATCGTCTGCGTTCTTTATTGGGCGTTCGGCAAATGGTGCAATGCCAAAAATCGCCCTTAAACCGCGCAATACTTTGGCCTTTGATAATGGGTTATATTTAATTGATAATAAAATATTATCGACCAACGCAATTGAAAAACACCCGATAATAAACCCTGTTTTTGCTGCGTTTTTGCTCGCACTTACTGGTTTATTTATGTGGTGGCGGGAAGGGAAAAATCCGCCCCTTTAAATTAGCGTCACCCTCGGTTTTGCGCCACAAAACCCGCCCATCCATAACCGGAAGCGGAAACACGAGATTATTTGCAACTCTCTCAAAACCAAATTGCGCAAAATATGAATAATCGCCGACCAAAAGCACGATTTTCACACCCGTTGCATCGCAAGCGTTAAGGCATAATTTCATCAATTCATGGCCAATGCGCAGGTGTCTATATTGGCGCTCTACCGCAATCGGGCCAAGAAAAACCGCCGTATTCCCCGCCTCATCCTTGATATGCCACATACGACATGCGGCAACGATTTTACCATCAATTTTCGCAACATACGAAAGGTCATAATCACAAACATTACCCAAACGCAAAAAATGCGCCGCCTTGACAAAACGTGCAGGACCAAATGCGCGTGCGTATAGTTCGCCCACAATAATATCATTGTCTGCATTGTCTTGAAAATAATATGGCGTTAGGTCTGTTATGATAGCCTCCAAATCATTGCGCCGCTTTGGTATAAAATCAGCGGTTTTAAAAGCAACTTATGCAGAAATGCTGTATTTTTCGGCTTACCATACTTGCCAAAATGTCGCAGCAGGCAGATAGAAAACTAGTGAGTAATATTAAAGCCCCCCGCCTCCCCCCGCTTGGTGTCTTTAGACACCGCTCGTATGCCCAATTCTGGTTTATGCGCGTAATCGCGTCTATGGGCCTGCAAATGCAAGCGGTCGCGATTGGTTGGCAGATTTATAACCTTGCCCGTGACAGCATGAATATCGAAAAAAGTGCGTTCCTTTTGGGTATGGTTGGTTTGGCGCAATTTGTACCTTTATTTTTCTTGTCATTAATTGGTGGTCAGGCAGTCGATAAATATAATCGCAAGATAATAATCATTCTTGCCTTATTGCTTGAGGTGGTTTTGTCTGCGACCTTGATGCTATCGACCAAATCACCAACCCATATGGCATTTATAATGATTTTCTCGGTGGCGGCTGGTTTTGGGGTAATACGTGCCTTCTTACCCCCCGCCATGAGCGCGCTTGGCCCCAATCTTGTCCCACGTGAAGAATTACCACAAGCGATTGCATGGAACTCTTTGGGATTTCAGGGGGCAAGTATTATTGGCCCGTCAATCGCCGGTTTTTTATATATTAGCGGTGCGGTAAATGTTTATCTAACCTGTTTAATATTACAAATCATTGCGGTCTTGGTAATAATTTTAACCCAAACACCACCACAAGATTATTCCAAAACCCAAGAAAAATTCATTGTATTAATCAAAGAAGGATTGGGGTTTGTTTGGAATAATAAAATTGTATTGGGTGCAATTTCACTTGATCTAGCGGTCGTATTGCTTGCCGGTGCAACCGCATTGATGCCAGTTTTTGCCCGCGATATCCTACATGAAAATGCCAAGGCATTGGGTATTTTACGTGCCGCACCTTCGGTTGGTGCCGCACTTGTTGCATTAATACTTGCGATAAACCCAATTCGTGAAAAAGTTGGGCTTTGGATGTTTGGTGCGGTTTGTGTTTTCGGGCTTGCCACCATTGGCTTTGGTGCATCACGGGTGCTTTATTTATCCGCATTCTTTTTGGCGATTGCCGGTGCAGCGGATATGATTTCGGTTTATGTTCGTCAAAGCCTTATGCAACTTGCGACACCTGATAACATGCGTGGACGGGTTGGTGCTGTTTCAACCCTTTTCATCTCTGCATCCAACGAATTGGGTGAGTTTCAATCAGGGCTTGCGGCGCGCTTTTTAGGGCCCGTTATGGCAGTTATTTTGGGTGGCTTTGGTGCAATCGCGGTTGCCGGCGCATGGATGAAATTATTCAAGCCGTTAAAAGATGCCAATCAATTTTCTGACGCCCAAATAAAAGATTAGCTTTCAAATTTTGTATCAATGGCATGACCCATTTTGTGCAAGAAAACTTTTAGTAATGGGCCGGTAATTAATGTGGTTACAATCGCCATAATCGTAAGCATGGTGAAAATATTTTGCGGCAAAATTCCCAAATCATAACCGACATTAAGCACAATTAATTCCATCAATGCACGGGTATTCATTAATGTTGCGACAATCTTTGCCTGTGCATCCTCATAGCCATATGAACGTGCAACAAAATATACTGGAACAATTTTCGATAAAATTGATGCCAAAAGAATAATCACAAGCCACATTATTTCGGTTGGCGTAACAAGCCCCAAAACATTGGTTCGCAAGCCAGTAAATGTAAAGAAGATTGGCAATAAAAACACCATTATAAAATTGGTTACATTCTTACGCCACGCAATCGAGAATTGGTGATTATAATGGAAAAACAAGCCCATGATAAAGCCACCAAAAATGGTAAAAATACCTAATTTTTGTGTATATAAGCCGAATGCCAAAATCATGATAATAATTATTGCCATCATGTTTGGCGTTATATCGTGATTATTTTCATCAATTGTTTTTGTTAAATTATTTGCAAAAGTGATTATGACAAATTTGGCAAGTGGGATTAATATTAACAATCCCAAAATTTGTAACGCCAAATGACCAATGGCAAATTCATTTATGCTTATTGCCGAAATTGTCGCCAATATAATCCAACCCACCACATCATTTGCCGCCGCAGAGGAAATAGCAACCAACCCCATATCAGTTTTTTCAAGTTTAAACTGTTTTAAAATGCGACCCATGATAGGGACAGCGGTGATTGAAACCGCCGTTCCGATAAATAAAATATAATGGAGCAAAGGTATATTTGGTGCAAAATAAGAATGCGAAAAATAACCAATCAAGCCACCAGAAATAAAAGGAACAACGACAGAAACTACAGAAATAGTCGTTACAAGGTTTCTATTTTTTTTATCTTTTAGATTTTTATATTCAAAATCAAGGCCGATTTGAAACATCAAAAACAAAAGCCCAATTTGGCTTAGCACACTTATGGCAGGGTTTGGCTTGGCACCAAATATTGCAATTGAAACCTCTGGAAAAAAATGACCAAACAACGATGGACCAAGCAATAATCCGGCAACAATTTCACCAATTACGCCCGGCTGATGCATCTTGCGAAACACATTGTTCATAAGCCGTGCCGCACAAATCATAATTATGATTTGGACGATAACCGAAAATAATAAGTTTTCTGTTTGGTGGATTGTATTCATCTAATTATTGATTTTCAAATCAGCTTTTAAAGATTGGTCGAGAAGCTTCAAATCAATATCAAGCGCCTTATTATCATCATCCTTAAGCTCCAATTCGGTGCTTTCAAACAATAATACCAGCTTTTGTAAAACTGATTGCGTGCTTAGGATACGTGCAACATCGGGCTTGGTATCATTTTCCATTTTGCCAAGGCTTGCGGCAACGGCAACCGCCTCTTTGAAATAATAAGTAAATACACGCTGTGCAATGCTGAATTTATCGGGGTCATCGGCAACTTTGCCCATAATTCGTTTGCCAGTATTGACAATTTGCGTCACGATATTGATTGAATCAGGGTGTTTTAAAGTTACAATAGTATCGTCAATTTTTTGAAGATTGGTTGCGGCTTCTAATAAAACATTTTGTACAAGCTCATTACGCGATTGTGGCAAATCATTGGATGCAATTGCCGGCGCGGTTACGGCCTCCCGCTTTGGGACAATCGTGTATTTATCGTCTTTTGATTGTTTGACGATGAAATTATTGATTACCGCACCAATCCAGCCAACAAAAGCACCCGATAAAATACCAAGGCCAATTCCGCCAACATGCAATGCATCAAACGTTACCCCGCCAAGAAATATCCCTGTGCCAACGCTGATAAGTTTCCACGCACCATCAATACGGTTAAATTTACGCTTTTTCTCACGTTCTTGTTCGCGAACCGCACTAACCTCTTTTTCAAACCGAATCCGCGCAAGGTTTAATTTGGGGTCAACTTTGGGGTCAAAATTAAAATTATTCTTTGCCATAAAAAATTCGTCCAACGCTTGCTCTCTGCTTTTGGTTTTCAGCAGTGGTTTTTTTGCATTTTTTTGATTAATTGCATTTGTTATTAAAACTATCAATCCAAGTACGAGCTTTAATAGCAGAGCCGCAATTTGTCCCACGCTTGAAATAAAGGTTATGCCACCACCCAAAGATGCTTTTGACAAACGTGAAAGAAACTTATTTTCCATCAGTTGAATATAGGTGGATTATTCGTCCAATTCAATGTCCCAATAAAGCCAATCAAGCCATGTTTCATGAAGATAGTTTGGCGGAAAACGACGACCAGTTTCTTGGATTGCGTAAAGTGATGGTCTTTGTGGTTTATACGGAATTGGCATACTTGCCTGTTCTGGTGTTCTGCCACCCTTTTTGGCATTACATTTTGAGCATGCGGTTACAATATTTTCCCAATTAGTTTTGCCACCCATCGAACGCGGAATTACGTGATCAAAGGTCAAATCCTTTTTTGAACCGCAATAAACACACGAAAACCCATCACGCAAAAAGAGGTTAAAACGCGTAAAAGCAAGGCTTCGGTCTTGTTTGACATATTCTTTTAATGAAATCACGCTTGGGATGCGCATTTCCATATTTGGGCTATGGACACATTCGTCATAGGTCGAAAGGACAACAACTCGTTGCAGATAAACCGCCTTTATCGCATCCTGCCACGACCAAAGCGACAATGGAAAATATGATAATGGCATATAATCGGCATTAAGCACCAAAACGGGATAATCGTTTTTACGAAAGTTTGTTTTGAATTGTGCATGATTAAACGGGTCGAACGCCCCACCGGGGTTAGATGACATCACAGCCCCCATCTATTTTGATTATTTGTCTCGTGAATAAATTATTGAAGACAAATCTCCTTTGAATGAATATAAAGTTAATCGATTCTCTTGAAACAAAAATGACAAAAGCAGTTTTAACGCCAATTATTACCCGTTTTGCCCCTTCCCCCACCGGTGATTTGCACCTTGGGCATGCATATTCGGCATTATTGGCACATGATTTTGCACGGGCAAATGATGGCAAATTCATCCTGCGTTTTGAGGATATTGATCAAACCCGTGTCCGCCCACAATTTTATCGCGATATTGAAATTGACCTTGAGTGGCTTGGGATAAAATGGGACGAGAAGCCAATTAGGCAATCTGATCATTTTGCTGATTATCAAAAAGATTTGGATAAATTAAAAACAATGGGTCTGTTATACCCATGTTTTAAAACCCGTGCCGAAATTGCCTATGACGCCATGAATGCGCCGCATGGCCCCGACAATTTTCTGGTTTTGCGCGATGCGGGCAAAGAAATTGATAATGAAACAATAGCCAAAACCAATGGCAACATTCCATTTGCTTGGCGGTTTTGGGCGCACCGTGCCAAAGAATTATTGGGTGATGAGGAATTATTTTTCACCGAAACCAATGGCAATTCTACAAAAATTGACCCATTATTACTTGGCGATGCTATCCTTGCCCGCAAAGACACGCCCGCATCATATCACCTTTGCGTGGTGCATGATGATGCCCGCCAAAACATAACCCATATTATCCGCGGCGAGGATTTACGCCAAAGCACTCATATCCATCGGGTTTTGCAACACTTTCTTTCCCTTCCCGTCCCACTTTATCAATTTCATAAATTATTAGTGGGCGCAGATGGCAAACGCTTTGCCAAACGCGATAAAGCGCAGGGATTGAAATATTTGCGAAACTCAGGGATTACGCCTGATAAAATTCGTGAATTGATTGCGCAATCAAGAAAAATGTAAGGTAAACCTAACTTTTTGCAGCATGTCATGTTGACCTTACATATCGCCCAATGTAAGGTATGCCTAACATCAGGAGAGTGCAATGAAAAGCTATAAAGACACAAAAAAAGCCTATAATATTGAATTTGGTATCAGCATGTCAATTTATGTGATTTCAATTATTGGCGGAGCATTATTGATTAATAAGTTCAATCCGCCATTATTAATTAAATATATAATTGCAATTATTCCAAGCCTTGCAATTGGTGGGCAAATTATCGCTTATCTACGCTTCATCAATCATTGCGATGAATTTTTAAAAGCCGCAATGGCAAAGCTATTTATTATTTCAACTGGCGTCACACTTTTTCTATGTAGTTTCTGGGGCTTTTTGGAAAATTTCAATCTCGTTGGCCATATTGAATTATGGATTGTGTATGTGATTTTTTGGTTTTCTTATGGTGTTATTACACTTTTGGGAAAATATGTTTTCAAAAGCCTTGATACCGGCCTATGCGGATAGTGAGTTTATGTTATGAAGCAAATCCTAAAAGAACTTCGCACCGAACACGGATTTACGCAGGCTGAATTGGGCGATAAATTGGGGGTTTCACGCCAGGCAATTATCGCGCTTGAAACCTCCAAACACATTCCATCACTCGACCTTGCATATAAAATTGCGGCACTATTTAACAAGCCGCTTGAGGAAATTTGGGAAAACCCATATCGATAATCAAATAAGGCTAATCAAATGAATATGACGGAATCTGATAATTCGTTTTCGTCATTTTCTTTTTGTGGGAAATGTTCGGCAAGGGCATTACCAACCTCTTGAATGCCGTCTTTCAATCCACCCGCCAAATCCCCTTGTTTGATTTTAGCAAGGATAATCTTAACCGATTTATCCCAAAAATCAGTGCCAACCTTGTAATGAATACCGCTATCGGCAACGATTTCGACAATATGCTCTTTTAGGCTGATATAAATCAAAACGCCGGTTCGATCTGCGGTTTGTTGAATACCGTGCGCAAGAAATTGTTCCATTGCGCGTTTATGAACACTTTGATGTTTGAAAAACTTTGGCACAATTGCGGTATAGAAATTTGCCTTTGCAACCAATGCAGTAATTATAAAAATCAATAATTGCAGGCCTAAAATCCAATAAATATTGGTGCTATTAACAGCATTAATTTGCGCCGATTGCCAACCACCAAATGCCTCGGCAACCAACCGCCCTAAATCAATGTCAAAAACGGCAAGTAAAAGCGGAATAATAATCGCCAAAATCACCGCAAGCACAATTGCAAACACGCTATAATCATCTGATTTGCGGGCAACAACACAATAAATCTCACCCGAAGTTTTGCTTTCGGCAGCTTTAATTGCCTGTGAGATTTCGTGTTTTTGTTCGTGTGTAAAGCCAATTGCCATATTATTCTACCAGCTTCCCGACGAGCCGCCGCCGCCAAAACTACCACCGCCGCCGGAAAAGCCACCTCCTCCGCCACCGCCAAAGCCGCCACCGCCGCCGCGACCCGAACTGCTAAGAATGATGAAAAGTAAATCAAGCGGGCTAATTTTGAACACCACCCATATGAAAATAAGGATTATTATAAATATTATAATCCCAAACACATCAGCCGGTCCGGCCTGCACCTGCGTATTTTGTGATGATATACCCGCTTTTGCGGCGCGGTCTGCACGCTCTTCCGGGCTAAGTTTTAAGATTTCATCAATGCCGTTTACGCCATCAACTATCCCCTGTTCCATATTGCCGGCTTTGAATTGTGGCAATATCTTATCGGTGATAATTTGATGCGATAGGGCATCGGTTAAAACCCCTTCAAGGCCATACCCAACCTCGATACGGACCTTGCGCTCATTTGGTGCAATAATAAGCAGTACACCATTATTAAGTTTTGCCTGCCCAATTCCCCATGCGCGCCCCAATTGATAGCCATATTCCTCAATCTCATAGCCTTGCAGCGATGGCAGGGTAACAACAACCAATTGATCCGATGATTCCGCCTCGATTTGTGCAAGACGTTGATCCAATGCTGCCGCGGTCTGCGGCTGCAAAAGATGGGCATCATCAACCACCCGCCCAGTTAGAGGCGGGAATGTCGGGGCTGCATGTGCAAACCCAGCAGTTAACAGCACAAAAAGGGAAAATAGTGCGGCAAAATAAGTTTTTACCGCACCGTGTGCAGCGGTCATGTTTTAAAACTTAACTTCTGGTGCTTTTTCCGCGCCCGCAGTTGCGGTAAACATCTGCATTGGCTTTGAACCAGATTGGAAAGTTGACGCCCATATAATTGATGGGAAGGTTTTCAATGTGGTGTTATAGTCCTGAACCGCTGCATTATAATCGCGGCGCGCAATCGCAATACGGTTTTCAGTGCCTTCAAGTTGGCTTTGCAATGTATTAAAGCTATCAAGTGATTTTAATTGCGGGTAATTTTCCGTAACCATCATCAAACGGCCCAAAGCACCCGATAATTTGTCTTGTGATGCTTGGAACTCTTTAAATTTTGCCTCATCTGTAATGGTTGATGCATCAAATTTTGGTGAAGTTGCGCTTGCACGTGCCTCAACCACCGCAGTTAGAACATCTTTTTCCTGTTTTGCGGCACCCTGAACGGTGGCAACAAGATTCGGAACCAAGTCTGCGCGGCGTTGATATTGGTTTTGCACCTCCGCCCATGCGGCTTTTGCCGCCTCTTCCTTGGTAGGAATAGTGTTATAGCCACAACCGCCCAAAGATGTTGCCGCAACAGCAAGCGCACCAATTGCCAAAAAACGTCTCGAAATATTCATTTATCCACCCTCTCAAGAGAAATAGTTCCAGATATATTTGCATTAAATGCGGGATTTTCAAGAGAATTAATGTTTATTTTAAAAAAAGTGCATTTTAGTGCTTGACTTCATTAGTGTGTTACGCTACTAACACACCATAGCACAAACAAATGGAGTTAAAAATGAAAAATCTAGTAAACAATAAATTCTTTACCCGCCTTTCTGGAACTATGGTGGCATTAGTATTGGTAAGCGCATATATGCTGCAATTTGCCGATATGGCATTCAAAATGGTTGCATAGGCGATTAATCGCCGCCTTCTTTCTTAACCTCTGGCGTAACCCGAAGTGCAAGCACTTGGTTACGCTGGCGGCGAAGAACCAAAAAGCGGTAACCATGAAAAGAGAATGACTGCCCAACATTGGGAATTGTCTGCGCCTCATGGATTACCAGCCCCGCCACAGTAACCGCATCTTCATCCGGTAACTCCCAATCCATTGCGCGGTTTACATCGCGAATTGGAACCCAGCCATCAACATTAATCGAGCCATCCGGCTGTGGACGAATACCCTGTTTGGCAATGTCGTGTTCGTCCGATATCTCGCCAACAATTTCTTCCAAAACATCTTCTAGGGTTACAAGCCCTTGTAACATACCATATTCATCAACCACGATTGCAAAGTGGTTGCGTTTTTTCTGGAATGCCTCAAGCTGTTCTTGAAGTGGTGTCGTGTCTGGCACAAACCATGGTTTTGTCATGATGGCTTTTATATCCACCACATCAAGGTTACCATTGTTTTCGGCAACCGCTTTTAAAACGTCTTTGGTATGTAAAACGCCAACGATATTTTCAGGCTCATCCTGATAAAGTGGAATACGTGAATGCACCGTGCCAATTATTTGATTTATGATTTCGCGCGGCGGCAAATCAATATCAAGGGTTTTAAGGCTTTTACGGTGAACCATAACATCAGAAACATCCAAATCCTTTAGATCAAGCACACCGCCAAGACGATCTTGGTCAGATTTTTCCAAATGCCCTGATTGGCGCCCCAATTCCACAACACCGCGAATTTCTGCAAGCGCTTGTTCAGTTGTATAAACCTCACCCTGAATGCCCATAAGCTTCATCAAAAGCGCAACAAATCCGGTCAAAAGATACATGATTGGCGAAAGTAGTTTCACCATTATTTTCACTGGGAAAGAAACATTACGCGAAATTTCATCGGCATCATTAATCGCCATTGATTTTGGCAAAACCTCACCAAAAATCAAAAGCAATGGGGTTAAAACCACTGTAGAAATCGCCGCGCCCGCAGGGCCATATTCCTTGGTTAAAATTGTGGTGGCAATTGCCGATGCCGCAATTGTGACAAGGTTAGAACCCAAAAGAATTGCACCAATCATTGATGCACGCTCTTCAAGAAGTTTGTTGACGCGGGCGGCCTTTTTGTCACCGTCTTTTTCAAGGCTTGTCATTTTTGCTTTGGATGCTGCCGTAAGCGCGGTTTCCGCCAATGAGAAAAAGGCATTAAGACCAATCAAAACCAAAACGATGGCGATGGTTGTGAAAAGCGCGTTTAATTGCGGGTCCATAGGTTTAAGAACATTCCTCTTTTAAAAATTCCAATAAATCAGCCACATCGGCATTTTTGTGAACATAGGCATTACCAATGTCTTTTAAAAGCACGAGATTGATTTTTCCGCCTGAATTTTTCTTATCATGTGACATTACTTTTAACATTGCGTTGGCGTCAAATGTCTTGTCACCCTTAATAAGATAGCGATAACCACAATCACGAATAAAATTTTCTATCCGTTCGCATTTGTCTGCTGCAAGTGCGCCAATTCGTTTTGAATAACGCGCCGCCATGGCAATACCACATGCCACCGCTTCGCCATGTCGCCATTTGGTTTCGTCATAATTAACCGCCGCCTCTATGGCGTGCCCAAAAGTGTGACCAAGGTTTAACAATGCCCGCACGCCGGCTTCGCGTTCATCTTCGGCAACAACTTTGGCTTTGGCTTCGATAGATTTTTCAATCGCATATTGACGCGCTTGCCCATTTTCATCCAAAATCTTTGCCGCATTTTCTTCTACATAATCAAAGAATTGCGGATAAAGAATAAGACCGATTTTAAATATTTCGGCAAAGCCCGCCATTATATCACGCCTATCAAGCGTATCTAAAACAGAGGTATCAGCAAGCACCAATTTTGGTTGCCAAAAAATACCAACAAGGTTTTTTCCGGCACGGGCATTGATTGCGGTTTTGCCGCCCACGGATGAATCAACCTGGGACAAAAGCGTGGTTGGAATTTGTACAAAATCAACACCACGATTAACAACACCCGCCACAAATCCGGTTAAATCGCCAACCACACCACCGCCAAAGGCGATGATTATATCCGACCGCTCGATACCAAATTCTAGTAATTCCTCAATGACGTTTTCAAAGCTTGAAAAGCTTTTGGTGCCTTCACCCGATTTGGTGATAATAGTTTTGATTTCGACACCTTGGCTTTCAAGTGAAGAAATCAATTTATCACCATGAAACTTATAGGCATTTTCATCGGCAATGATTGCAATTCTTTTGCGTTTTAAAAGTGGTAATATTTTATCAGATGCACCCGATAAAACCCCGCCGCCAACAAAGATGTCATACTGACGCTCTGCAAGATCAACGTTTATTTTATTAATGCTCATGACTATTCCCGTGGTTTAAAACCAAATCTTTCGGCAGGATTGATCGTTCCTGTAAAGCCGCAATGATTTTATCAACAGTCGCTGAATGTGGTCCATCAACACTCTCTACCATTATGTCGGCACTAGCATAAATGGGATAGCGCTTTTCCATCAAACTTTCCATGGTTGCGCGCGGATTGCCGTTTTGCAAAAGCGGACGGTCATTGCGACGCTGCACACGGTTCATCAATGTATCAAGATCCGCCTTTAGCCAGATTGTAATTGCTTTTTCACGCATTAATTCGCGCGTAAGTTCGTTCATAAATGCCCCGCCCCCAGTGGCAAGAATATGCGGTGGGCGTTGCAAAAGGCGGGCAATTACGCGGCGTTCACCGGCACGAAACTCAACCTCACCATGTTCTTTAAAAATATCTGCGATGGGGCGACCTGCTGCCACCTCAATCTCATCATCGGCATCACAAAATGCGACACCCAAAGTATGTGCCAAACGTTTACCAACGGTTGACTTACCAGCACCCATAAGGCCGACAAGCGCAATCGTGCGCGGCAGAATTCCACCCGCATAAACATCACCGCCTATATTTGCGGCATTCATTTCATTTTCAAAACTGTTTGGCATTAAAATACTTCTTAAATAAGTAATTAATTTTTTCAGTGCATTTAGTCTATATAGTTTGAAAAGATAAAGCAGTAAGTAATATTATACGCCATACCATTGCCGCAAAATTATTTAAAACTGCCAATAATTATGACTTAACCTTCAAAGGAAGAGCCTTGAAACCAAAAAAATCAATGAAAAACGCGCTAATTTATTCTCTGGGTTTAAATATTGTATTTGCCTCAATTGCGTTTGGGCAGACAGCACCCGAAATTGATGAAATGCCTGCGGCGGTGCAATATGTTGCCGCGCCGATTTCGGTTGAAGGTTCAAGCCTTAAAGATGTCGGCCTTTGGGGCTATTATGAAAGCGTTGATGGCTATGACAGCTTGCCATCTAATCTTTGGCTAAATAGCGATGTTCCGGCATTGGGCGCAATTTTTTCAAAGCTTTCAGAAAATCAAAAATTCACGCCATTACAATTTTTAACCCGCCGCGTGATTTTATCGGGCGGCCTTGCCCCCAATTCAGACACAAAAGTTGCAACCGAAAGATTCCGCCTTGCGGCAAAACTTGGGCCACTGCCTGCGGCAAATTTATTGAACAATTATCCCAATATCATTGCCAATCAGGATTTATTGATTATTGCCGCCGATGTTTGGTTTTACCAAAACCGTAGTGAAGATGCCTGCAACGTTGTCGAAGCCACCAAACCACAAGTGCCACAACGTGAATTGTTGGAATTACGTGCAACCTGCTATGCCCTGAATAATGAGGTTGATGCAGCGCAATTATCACTTGATCTCGCCATTGGGCAAAATACCAACCCAAGCGAATATGACGTTTGGCTTTCACGCGCGATTGCCGCCCTTGGCAATGGTTTAAATGGTGACGCCGCCAAAATCCCATTCCGTGCCGATAATGGCCGCACCTACGCACTTTCTCGAAAATTAGGGCTTTTTCCAACTGCGGCACAATTGCCAAAACTTTCGGCAATGACTTTGAGCGCGCTATCATTGGAAAACAGCAATCTAAAGGATGAAATCTATCTTAATGCGGCGATAAAGGGGGCAATTTCGCCCGCCGAATATGCAAAATACAAAAACGATGTCACAAGCATTACGCCGGTTCCACCAATTGAAAAGCAAAGTTTTGATAGCGCCGGAAATGTAATTGTTACCCCGGTTGAACAACCACCTATAAAGGGTGAAAACTATTATGATGAATTAAGCAATGCGCGTGATATTCAATCGTTCGCCGCCATTGCCAAACGTATCGCGCCCAAATTCAATGAAATTGACAATATATCGTCGGCGCAGGCAGAAGTTTTTGCCAATGCCGCAATCTTAGCCTCTGATGTCAAATCGGCGAAAAGATTTTTGGCGCTTGCCCCCAGTCTTGGGGCATCGTCAAAACTTGCGCTTGGGATATTGGCAAATGATGCAAATGCGGTTTCGGCACGCATTCAAAGCGGCATTGATTTGGCGCAATCACCACAAAACTATTATGGGGATGCGATAATTGCCAATGCAACCGGACTAAAGGCGCGTTCAACCGATTATTTGGTTTCCGGCAATTTGAATTCTGGCGCTGTTAATAACGAAAATATATTATTCGCCATGGATTTGGCGGCAAATCGCAATGCAATGGCAGAAACCGCATTATTGGCGGCATTGTCATTACAAGGGCAAGAACCAAAGTCGGTTGATAATGTCGTAATGGCGCGAATTATTGGAAATTTGAAACAGGTTGGATTGACCCAAGATGCCAAAGAGCTTGCGGTTTATACCATTATGGCGAAATCACTTGTTTTCAAAACCCCTGCCCCAGCTGTTAAAGCCACCGATGTAAATAAAAATGCGGCACCCGTCGCAAAAAATACTTCATCGCAAACAAAAAATGAAAATGTGAAACCGGCAACAAAAACCACCACAGACGCAAAACCGGCGGCACAAAAAACAACCGCGCCAGCACCTGCGCCAAAAACTACGGCTTCTAAGCCCATCACATCATCATTATCAAAAGCAAGCGACAAAGTAGAGAAAAAGCCCGAAGCCTCTAAAGATGCGCCAAAGAAAGATGAAAAAAAGCTACCTGATTGGGGGAAATAGTGCCTATTTGGAAAAAAACTATGCCTAGTAAGAAAAAAACATGATTGAGGAAACCTCAACATTCCTAGAAATGTTAAGCGCGGAACGTGGCGCAAGCAAGAATACTATTGCCGCCTATGAACGCGATTTGAACGATTTTTTTGAATTTTTATCTAGTCACAATCACCCCATAGCACCCAAAGAAATTGATCATAAAGTAATTGAAAAATACTCGGTCGATTTGGATAATCGTGGGCTTAAGAATGCCACACTTTTGCGACGGCGCGCAGCATTACGACAGTTTTTCTCATTCCTTTTACTTGAAAAAATGATTGATATTGACCCGACTTCACGGTGGGAGGGGGCAAAAACCACCCGCCCCTTGCCGAAAATTGTCGAAGTCGGCGAAATCGATAAATTAATCGCCGCATGTGAAAAGCTAAAACCAATTGAAAAAACGCGTGCTATTTGCATGGTTGAATTAATGTATGGTTCGGGCCTTAGGGTATCTGAATTGGTGGAATTACCATTTACCGCCATTCCATTATCGGCACTACAAAACCACGATATTCAGGCAATTATTATTCGTGGTAAAGGCTCTAAAGAGCGCCTTGTCCCCCTTAGTCCCGCAACATTAAATGCAATCAAAGACTGGCTATCCGTGCGCGAAGTAACCTTGCCCAAAGAATTAAATATAAAAGAAAAGGCACAGAAATATATGTTCCCCGCCAATACTGCAGAGGGGCATTTTGGGCGCCGGCAATATGCACGGCTTTTGGATAAATTGGGGCTTATTGCGGGCGTTGATATTGCCAAATTATCACCCCACACCTTGCGCCACGCCTTTGCCACACATCTGCTTGAAGGTGGGGCGGATTTGCGCGCGGTTCAGGTCATGCTTGGGCATTCGGATATTTCCACCACCCAAATTTATACCCATGTCGCCTATGAAAAGCTAAAAACCATGCTTGAAGATAAACATCCATTAGGCCGAAATAAATGACATAAGGTCGCAGGTGTGACCTTTGTCACAGCCTAAAAAACCATCCCATTTTATCCTTTGAACATCAAAGGAGACGAAAATGGAAAAACTGAAACTATTTATTGACCTGCATGATGCGGAAAACCAAACTTTCCCAAAAGGCATTTCAAAACAAGACTTTGCAGGCTTTCATAGCCAATATGAAAAAGCCTGTCGCGAAGAAGGGGTGGTTAATCTCAACATCTTGGTTGGCTTTGATGCGGCACGCGCCTTCTGCCTTAACCTTGCCCCAAATGTTGAGGCAGTAAAGCGCGCCCATGAAAAAGTTGGCTTGCCATATGATACAATTGTTGAAATAAATTCATCCACACCGACGGATATTTTCTTCAATAAAATCTGAGGGCAAATGTAATGACACCTCAAGCCGAATTATTCCCCTTTATCAACGCCCTAAGCGAGCGGTCGATTGCGAAGTTTTATGAAAATATCAAAACCTATAAATTCGCAAACGCCCTGCAATTGATAAAGCGCGGTGATTTAGTTGAGGGTGTCTATCTTGTAACCAAAGGCGCCTTGCGCATTTATTATATCAATGCGCAAGGTCGCGAAGGGACTTTATACTGGATTGAACCTGGTCAGACCTGTATCCTTGCACTTAATTGCACATTTTCGGGAATTGAATATCCGGCATGGGTGGAAACCGAAGGGGACGTTGAAATTACGGTCATCCCCAACGCATTTTTCAAGGAATTATTTGGCTCCGAGGCAAGCGTGCAGAAATTTGCGTTTGACGCCCTCTCGTCGCGACTGTTTGATTTAATGGCAATGGTTGAAGAAACCGCCACCTCGGCACTTGAGACACGAATTGCCCGTTTCATTTACCGCCGCGCGGTATCATCACCCGTTATAAAAATCACACAGGCACAAATAAGCCGCCATTTGGCAACTTCGCGCGAGGTAGTGTCACGGCTTTTAAAGCGGCTTGTCGATGCGGGTCTTATCAAGGTTGAAACCGGAAGTATCAAAGTCACGAAACTTGAAAAATTAAAACAATATATTTCCTAATCTGGTGATTTAAATGACTTCGTTAGCAGGCTTCCACATTGTGGGTCTGATTGTAATCCTATGTGGTTTATTAGGCATATGGTTTATTGTCGGCTCGGATCTAAGCAAAGGTTTGAAACTTCCGCTTTTGGGGCGGATTGTTTTTGGAATTGCACTTGGTTCCGGGGTTTTTGCCTTTATGTTAAAATATTTTATATTCATTACGGTAGAAGAAAGCACCAAAAGGCGCGCCGCCGAATTTCATAAACGCTTTCTAGCCGAGCAGAATTATTCCATCCCCCCCACCACCGCCATCAAAATCAATCCCAACTTACGCGGGGCAAATTGGCAATCTCTTGCACAACCTGTTGCCAATTTAAAAACCAATCTAAGCGCCGCCGAATTGGGCAAAGAATTATTTTATGACAAGGCCTTATCAATAAATGGGGAGGTTTCGTGTGCAACCTGCCACGATATTGTTAAATTTGGCGGTACGGACGGTAAACCCACCGCAACCGGCGTTTTTGGGCAAATCGGGCCACGCAATTCGCCCAGTGTGAAAAATGCCGCCTTTATGAAAACCCAATTTTGGGATGGTCGTGCAAAATCTTTAGAAGAACAGGCAAAAGGGCCAATGACCAACCCCATTGAAATGGGCAAACAAAGTCTTGGCGATGTTGTTTCACGTCTAAAACAAGACGAATATTACGCAAAAGCATTTAATCAGGTTTACGGCAAAACGGGCATTACCGAAACAAATTTATTAAATGCAATTGCCACCTATGAAAGAACCCTTATCACCTCTGATACGCCGTATGACAAATATGTTGCCGGCGATTTAAAGGCACTTTCACCCCAGCAGATTAAAGGAATGAAGAAATTTTATTCAATTGGCTGCAAGAATTGCCATGATGGCCCAGATTTTTCGCGTGCCGGCGTAAACTCACTTTATAATGGTTCGGATGGTTTGCGGATTTTTCCTGTCTATACCTCAAACTATTCGCGGCAATATGATTTGATTGAGAAAAATAGCAAAAGCCGCACATTCCGCATTCCATCCCTTCGCAATATTACCGAAACAGCACCCTATTTCCATAATGGTAAGGTCAATAATCTTGAAGAAGCCGTGAAAATTATGGCGGTTTCCCAATTGGGAATGGCAACCAAAAACGTGTCTCCAGATTGCATTAATAACAATTCCTTTAGCACCTGCAACAAACCAAAATATCTAAGCGATGATGATGCAAAAGATATTGTAGAATTTCTAAAATCGCTTAGCCAAGAAAAGAATAAAAATTAAACTTAAGTCGGTTAATTTCGCACTTGCAAAAAAATATTTACAAGCATATTTTCACCCCCGAACTATTTTAAAAAATTTTCTAGGGGAAATTCTGGGGGAAAAAATGAAAACACCACGCAGCTTTTATAAACCTTTGGCAATCGGCGCACCAATGCCATACCGCGAACTTCCAGTTCGGGTTGAGCGTATGATTCATTTTGTGCCGCCGCATCTTGAAAAAGTTGTCGCCAAAGTGCCAGAAATTGCAAAAACCGTTGATGTTATTCTTGGCAATCTTGAAGATGCCATTCCCGCCACAGAAAAAGAAAACGCACGTGCGGGCTTTATCAAAATGGCGAAAGAAACCGATTTTGCCGCCCTTGGCACAGGACTTTGGACACGGGTTAACTGCCTTAACTCCCCTTGGTTGCTTGATGATTTAACCGAAATCGTGACCCAAGTTGGCAATAAAATTGATGTGGTTATGATTCCAAAGGTCGAAGGCGTTTGGGACATTCATTATGTCGATCAACTTCTTGCCCAGCTAGAGGCCAAAGCAGGTGTAACCAAGCCAATCCTAATTCACGCGATTTTGGAAACCGCCGAAGGTGTGGCCAATGTTGAAAAAATCGCCCTTGCAAGCCCGCGTATGCAAGGGATTTCTTTGGGTCCTGCGGATTTGGCGGCATCGCGCGCCATGAAAACCACCCGTGTGGGCGGTGGGCATCCGGGTTACCGCGTTTTGGGTGATGTTAATGGTGACGTTGCACGTGAAAGCGTGCAACAAGATTTATGGCATTATACAATCGCCAAAATGGTTGATGCCTGCCAAAGTGCGGGTATCAAGGCATTTTATGGCCCATTTGGTGACATTGCCGATTTGGATGCGTGCGAACAACAATTCCGCAATGCCTTTTTGCTTGGCTGTGCCGGTGCATGGTCATTGCACCCTAATCAGGTGGCAATTGCCAAAAAGGTCTTTAGCCCAGATGTTAACGAAGTCTTGTTCGCCAAAAAAATCCTTGAAGCCATGCCAGATGGTTCTGGTGTTGCCATGATTGATGGCAAGATGCAGGATGACGCAACCTGGAAACAGGCCAAAGTAATGGTCGATACCGCAAAACAGGTTGCCGAAAAAGATCCAAGCCTTAAGGAATTATATGGATTTTAACTATTTATAGTTATTATCATATAATGAATTTTCTCAGCAGCATATTAGGCAATATTTTCAATTCTTATACCAATCAAATGGAATGGGAATTTTATCGCAAAAATATTGATTATTTCATACCGCCAATAATAATTACTGTTGTTGGCGGCTTTGCCTATATGTTTGATTATTATAATAATTTTGTGCCAACAACTGCCGAAATTAATAGTTCGGTTTTTAGCTGTGCATTGGAAAATCGCGTTGAGAAAAACTTTATAGAAAAAATAATTTCACGCGATGACTACAAAACCATTGTAACAAAACACATGGACTGCGATGCCGCAAGAAATTTGCGCAAAGTCAAAGAAAAATGGCACGATTCAGATTTAAATGAATATAGCACAGTAAGCTTTAAATACACTTCACCGATTGATGGCAAAACTTATGATAAAACCCGTGAAATTGGTGGTGAAGCCTATCCGGGGCAGATGTTGAATATAGAGGTTTGGAAATATTACCCCAAACGCATCCATATAAAAAGCGCCACCAAGCAGGATTAAAAAAATAATAACAATTGAAAGATGGTCGGCGACAGGTATTTTATAACAAACCTTGCGGGCAATTACCCCTTGCCACCTCCTTCATATACTGCGCGGAAGCTTTCTCGCAAGGGGAAGTAAGGACACTATCATCGCCGAAAAATTTACCCTTATAATATCTTAGGCAAGAACCAAAAGTCCGATGATTACCTAATAATTATCAGGAAATGTCAGGGTTTTTTGGCGTTGTGCAGGCCGTCTTAATGACGACCTGAACTTAGCAATGTCAACAAATGTCAACATTTTAGGGGAAGCAATGAATTAACAATAAGGAGAATGTATAAATCAATGAAACAGCATCCAACCGCCAAACACCGCGTATAAAAGCCCGATGCCGCCTAATAACCTGCTATCGACCTTGCCACGTTTGAACATGAAATATAGCAATGTCATCGCAACAAATGTAACACCGGCTGCAACGACCAATGTTGTATCAAACATCCATTTGGTCGCCATAATACCGATTGCCGATGGAATGGTGGCCTGTATCATCATTGAACCGGAAATATTGGCGAGTGCGAGGCGCTCTTTACCCTGTCTGACCCAAATGATTGCATTCATGGTTTCTGGTAATTCGGTTGCAACAGGACTTAAAAGAAGGGCGATAATATGTGGCGGAAGCCCCGCAAGTTCACCTATGCTTTCAAGCTGGTGGACAAAGGTTTGGGACGCAATCGCAATAACCACAAGGGCCGCCAATGTCTGAAAACCTGACCAAAAAAGTGTTGGGTTATGGGGGCGAATTTTTAAATCTTCTAATTCCTCGCCCTCATCTTCTTCTTCGGAATTGATTTCCCGCCAGACATAAAAACCGTATGCTATAAGGAATAAAACCCCAAGCCAAGGTTTAATCGTGAATGCAACCAGACCTAAAGCCACTTTAAATGCGAAAATTACAAGAAATGATAATTGATCTTTGGCAAGGTGATTATAATTACCTTGAATTAAATAATCAGGGCTTTTTTCGCGGTATCTTTTGTACCAAAGGGAAAAGCCGACAATGCCATAAGCAATGGTTGCCAAAACCAATGGCCCGCCCATTGCCGCACCAACGCCAATATCTTTTTGGTGGGCGTCTTTGCCAAAAACTGCGGCAAAAAATGTAACCGCACTTTCGGGCAATGCGGTTCCGAATGCTGCCAAAACCGTTCCAACTGCTGTCTGCCCGAAATTAAGCCGTTTACCGACCCATTCAACACCATTTACGAAAAACTCGCATGCCAAATAAATTGCAATTGCCGAGGCGAAAAATAAAATTAAAGTTACAAGCATTATTTCATTTGTGACCGGGCGGGCAAACATCCAAAGGCAAAGAATACAGCCCACCCGGTCAAGGTGTGCACTCTTTACCAATGGTCTTGCCAATTCAGACTTGCTGATGAATATGCCATGTGCATGCCGCACAAGTATGTTGACATAATCTTCACCGATGACGGTGACGGCTACTCCCCAAATGATTTGGGGGTAATAATTTACCCATAGCCGAATGTAAACCCTGTAACCTTCTGAATTGCTGTTAAAATTTCAACATTACACGACGGAAATGTTTTTGCTTGGCGTATAAAATTCACAACCAATGACCGGATAAATCAATTAAATCCAACGCAATTTTTATTCAAATTTTTCTGCAAAGACGGGGGGAAACATGAATTTAATCACAAAACTTCTAAACAAAATATTCGGAAAATTCACGCCAATTGTAATTGGTGTTGTTATTGTTGGTGGGGTTGGCTTTGGTTATTATCAACAAATGGGCTGGAAACAGGTACAAGGACAGGTTGTTTCAGCAAATAATTACTGCACAATCATGAAAGAAGTTGATAATAATAGCGTTTGGAGCGCCATCAAAAACTTCTTGCCCCGCAAATATCGCAAACGTCACGGCTATATAGAATCGGCAAAAATGGATTGTGTAAAAGCCGAACAAAGCTTGCAAGCCGATGCAAAATGGGTTGGCGGAAATGTTGCCCATAAATCGAATGTAACTTTCAAATATACTTCACCGTTTAACGGGAAGCCAGTCACTGGAACCCACGAATATGACCGTGCTGCAAAGCCTGGCGATAAAATTTTAATTCGTGCATCTGGGCTTAACCCATCTGGCTCATATCCAATTTAACGAATGAACCAGTAGTTTTTTATTGTCTTTGAACTAGCGGCAGCTTTACTGCCGCTTTTTAAGTTTATGATCATCACCTCTGGAGGCACATTAAAACGCGCGGGCAAACCAACCATACCAAGGCCAGAACTTACGACAAGCACCCTATCCCCATCCACCATATAACCCTTTATAGTTTCTTCGGTATATGGGCCAGAAGTTCTTGGTGCGCCAATGAATGGAAAACGTATTTGTCCGCCATGCAAATGCCCCGAAAATTGGATTTTTGCCTGGCCCAAATATGGAATAAAATATGCAGGATTATGAACAAAGGTAAGGACATCAACACCAGATGGCGCAGTTTCACAAATTTTTGGCTTATCTTTGCGCCAGTTGTTCCTGTCACCAACGCCACAAATCCAAAAATCATATTTATCGTTCTTTATATGAAGGAGTTTATCTTCCAAGAATGTAGCTTGGGTTTGGGCAAATGCCTTGCGGGTTTCGTCCGCCGACCACCACCTATCATGGTTGCCCATAATGGCAACCGCACCCAATGGCGCATATTTATTATAATCACCCAAGGCATGCATTGCCGCAATCTCAAGCTTGTTTTCATCATGGCTACGGTTTTCAAATGCCGCCTTTGGCATGCGTGTTTTTGATAAATAACCTCCTGCATAATCGCCACCAATAAAGATTATATCGGGCGAAAGACCTTGAATTAGTTTTCCTGTTTTTTCAATTCGTGAAATCGGAACCTGCAAATTATCGACATGCACATCAGATATAAGGGCAATTTTAATGGGCGCACCATTCCAATATGGGCTTTCAACATCTACCTCTCTGACAATTGTCCGCGAGGGTTCAATTATAAAGGCAAATACCGCCGCAATCATGGCGATTGCGACGGTTATGAAAAACAAATTTTTTAGCAAGTTTTGCTTTTTGGGGGTTCGATTCTGCATATTGGGGTTAAATCATAATTCCCTTTATAATTTTATCAGGTTTTGCAGCCGCAAATAAATTTGCCGCGACTTTTTCGGGTTCAATTCCATATGTTTCACCCAAAACCCCTGATAATAATCCGTACATTTGTGCGGTCGGCATTAAATCGCGGTTTTGATAAAGATTGGCTTGTGATAACCCTGCCCAATCGGCAATAATTCTGCCACCCTTTACCTTGCCACCAAGAACCATAGCACAAGATGCCGTGCCATGATCTGTTCCTTGTGTGCCATTGGCAGCAGCGGTTCGGCCAAATTCAGTGGCAACAACCACAACAGTGTTTGACCAATTATCACCCAGGCCATCTTTTATTTGCCCCACAAGGGCATCAATCTGTTTCAAATTGTTTTTAAGTCGTGCGGTTTGCGCCGAGTGTGTATCCCAACCCGTCGTCTCAAGCATGGCAATGCGTGGTCCATTTGGCGCATTCAAAAGCTTGGCAGTGATTTTGCCAATCTCTTTTGCATTTTCCATTTCATCACCGGTTGCAAGTTTGCTTGTCTGCTGTGCCTGAAGCCACAAATCATACAAAAGCGGGTCGTTTTCATAAAGGCTTGCCACCCGCACCATCAAATCATCAGAAGGTGCTTTGATATTAGATGGATAATAGCTTGTAACCTTATTATTACCACGTAATGCCGCAGGTATTGTCTCGGAAATTGCGATTGCTTCGGTTGATTTATTTTGTGGCAAAAGCCCCATCAAACGGTTCATCCAACCGGCATTAAATTCATATGCCCTCCCCGAACCAAGCTCTAGGATGTTTTGGGCGTCAAAATGCGACCTTTCACGATATGGTGTTGCAATGGCGTGAATAAACGCGGCCTGTTTGTCTTTGTATAATTGCCCAATATTTGTCAAAGAATTGTGAAGCGCAAAGCCATTATCAAGCATGGTTACTTCATCATCTTTCAAGGCCATATCACCACGCAAAGAAAAGTAATTCTTGTCAAATCGCGGGTTTATAATATCAAGCCCATCTGCCGCACCACGTTGGATAATGAATATAAAACGGGTTTCGGTTGCGGCATTGGCAAAACTTATGGAAGGAATAAAGCCAGACAGCCCAAGACCGCCAGCGTATTTTATGAAATCGCGTCTTTGAATTTTCATTTTCTTAGCGCCTCATATTTTCTGGTGAAATTAATAATAATGCGAGTGCGGATTGTTTACTTTCGGCACGCGAAACAATTTTAAGCGTATTCTCGCTTAGGGTGTCGCCAAAAATCGCTTTTGCAATATCTACTGGTGTGGCTGGCGGCATAAATTTCGCCACCATCAATGATGAAATCTCGGCACGCTTTTCAATGGCATCTGGTGCCGCCCATGCACTTTGAATATCATCATAACCTTTGGGGGCTTCGGGCTTTAAAATTTCTTGCCCCAATGTTTTCATGGCACGGTTGATTAATCTTGCATCCAAATTTTCAACGCCAATGGCCCGCAAACTAGAAATAAACCAATCCCAAGGTGTCTTAAATTTGGTGTATTTTGCGTCCATACACTCCGGCGAGTTTAATAGAACCTCATACATTTGGTTCAAATCGCCATTTGTTGTTAAAAATGTGTTTTTCAGCCTCTCAACCAATGCTTGGGGTGGATCATCCGCACAAAAGTGGCGCGCCAATTTGGTTGCAATATGTTTTGCGGTTGCAGGGTGGCTTGCGATATATTTTAATATTGCATCAGGTTGATTATAGCCATTTTGCGAATATTCGCGGCCCATAAAAACCACACTACCTTTTTGATGCCATTGCGGGATAAAATTGAATTTGCCAACATTAGAAAAATCAGTCGTATCTTGTTTGGGCTTTATATACGCAAAGCCAGTTAATGCCTTGGCAAATTCGGTTACGTCTTTTTGGCTATACCCACCATCAACCCCCAAAGTATGGAGTTCAAGAATTTCACGCGCCAAATTTTCATTCAGACCAATTTTCTTACCCTTATCAGCGGCTCGTGCCGCAGCAATTGAATCCGGACCAATTGATTTTTCCTGATCAAGATATTCAAGCATTGCCGGATGGGTAATTGCCGCCATCAATAATTGATAAAAATTTCCATTAATATTGTGGCGAATTGCCGAAAATTCGTAATCACCAGCCAAAAATGTCACAACCCTTTTGTCAACCGATATTGCAAAATGGTTTGACCAAAAATGAACCAATCTTTCGTGAAAACCAATTGGTGCTGCAAGCGCAAGCCCCACCCTTTTGGCAATGAAATTGCCATAAGATGTTTTTACAATTTCGCCAATTTTATCTTTGTCATTTGCTTTTTGTGCCGCAAAATAATTGGCAATCATATTGGGAAAATCAGATGAATAGCTTTCATCAATTTCTGGTAAATATGGCTTGGTATTATTGGCAAAATTTAAATTATTAAGCCCTTTGCCATAGCCAAATCGTTTTATAAAATTGGTGTCTTGTGTGTTTATAATCATATAATCCACCTTTTGTGGTGTTACCACTCTTTTGCCCATCCGCCTCAACCAATTAATTCTACGCTATAATTTTTGGTTTCCGTCGTGAAAAATATGTAATTTAAATTTGCAGCTAATTCATGCCATGATTGTGACGGAATTAAGATTCTCTACCGTATAAGGTTTAAAATAATATACAGAGGCCTACCAAATTATGAAAAATGCGAACTTAAAAACCAAAAATAGTATATCTATATTGGTTCTAGCAGCAGTATTGGCATTACCATCTCTTTCATTTGCACAAGATGCAAAACCAGCGGATGAACAAACAAAAAAAGATGACTCACCAGCAACTGATAAAAACACCGTTGTCGTCACCGGCACCAAGCCACAAAACCAAATTGACCGTCAGTCTTATAATTTAAAAGATAACATTGCCGCCCAAACCGGAACCGCGGCCGACGCATTAAACCAAGTCCCATCTGTAAATGTTGACAGTGAAGGCAATATCACTCTGCGCGGGCAATCGAATGTTAAGGTTCTTATGAACGGTCGTGATTCTGCAATGCTGAAGGGCGATAATCGTGCAGCTAGTATATTATCAATCGCGGGATCCGATATTGAATCTATCGAAGTTATGAATAACCCTGGCGCGGGTTTCTCTTCTGAAGGAAGCTCTGGCATCATTAATTTGGTTATGAAAAAGAACCGTAAACCAGGTAAATTCGGCACCCTTATGATGAGCGCGGGCGAAAAAGGTCGCCTTAATGGCAATATGACTGGTTCTTATACTACCAGCAAATTCAGCCTTACTGGTGGGCTAAATTATCGTGATGATGGCAGAAGCTCTACATCAAGAATGACGCGTGATACCATTAATCCATTAAGCGGCGCACTTGCCCATTCCGAACAAAGTGGAAATGCAAATACAAATCGTAAAAGTGTTGGCGGCAACATTGGTCTTGAATATTTCCTTAGCGATAAGGATACACTTGGCTTTCAGGCAAATTACGCAACGCGTGACACCACGTCATTATCAAACCGTAAATATATCGGCCTTGATAGCGCGGGAAACATAATCACTAATTACAATCTAAATTCACTTAAAACCGATAATCGTGACGATTATGGAATTGCCCTAAGCTATGATCATAATAATGGCAATGGCGGCAAATTTAAAACTGATTTGCGTTACAGCGTTTCGGATGGCAATGGCGATGCCGATGATTATTATCAATATGATTTGCCAAGCATTAATCACTATCACGATGTTCTTGATACAAAATCGGATTTGAAAAACTACCTTTATTCAATCGATGTTGAACAACCGGTCGGGCAAGGTAAAGTTACTTCTGGTTTGCAAATTGAAGTGAATGACAATAGTATTAAAAACTATGCGGTACGTATAAATGATGCAGATGGTATTGTGGTTCCCAATCCAAACCGCACTAATACCTTTGATTCATATCAAATTGTGAATGCCGCATATTTTACCTATCAACAATATCTGGGTGATAAATGGGCGGGGCAATTGGGCGTTCGTGTCGAAAATACTGATGTAAACACCTTTAACCCAACATCAAATATTGCATCTTCATCAATTTACACCAATGTCAGCCCATCTGCGTTTTTGACATATGATGTTTCTGATAATGGCAAATTACGCTTTTCATATTCTCGTCGTATCCAGCGCCCAAATGCGCAGGATTTGAACGCAACACCGGTTTATTCTGATGCTGAGAATGTAAAGGTTGGTAATCCAAACCTACGTCCACAAACCACTGATTCACTAGAAGTTGGTTATGAATATGCAAAAGGTCCCGTTTCATATCAAGTTCGCGGATATTATCGCTATAATGACAATGTAATCACATCCTATAGCGAATATTTGACCGGAAACATTTTGCAAACCACCAAAATAAACTCTGGCAACGGGCAATCAGGTGGACTTGAGGTTAATCTTGATAAGAAATTCCTTGATAATAAATTGGCGGTCAACCTAAACACTAATTTGTCTTATGTTGAATTGGACGCAATCAATAGCACCAAAAGCAAAATCTCTGGCACAACTATGCAAGGGCGTATGCGTGTTAGCTATGACATCACCAAAGCTGACAAGCTACAATTCATGATGGGCGGCATGGGCAAAACCTATACTGCGCAGGGCTATAATGGTGGCCGTTCCATGAGCATGATTTCATATAGCCACCAAATAAACCCTGCAATCACCTTAATGGCTAATGTCACCAATCCATTCGATATGGAAAAAACCAAAAGCGTGATTAATTCATCGACATTCAACAGCACTACAGTCATGAACACTGAGCCACGTGTATTCTATGTCGGTTTCCGCATGATGATGGGGGCAAGACCAAAAGGGCAATCGGATGATGTATTCCCACGTCCACCACATGGCCCGGGCGGCGGCGGTGGTCCACCACCGGGAATGTAATTATGGCAATCAAGGGGGCGGAAAATTCCGCCCCTTTTCGCATCTTGCAGCTTTAATTTTACAATATTTTATTTTTATCACCAAAATATCTTTTGTTTTGGAATAAATGCCTTATTGTCATAACAATTATTTTTTAACTCGGGGCAAGAATGAATAAAAAATTTGCTTATTTTATTACCGCAGCCATGGTTCTTGGGGTTATAGTTGGCCTTATTTGCAATAGCTTTTTTGAGCCAGATCAAATCAAAGGCGCAATTACATTCTTTGGCTTGTTGCCAAAAATCTTTATTATGTTGATTAAAATGATTATCGCGCCATTGGTGTTATTCACACTAATTGCCGGTATCGGTCACATGGAAGATGCCGCGCAGGTTGGGCGTGTTGGCGTAAAAGCGATGATTTGGTTTATTTCGGCCTCTATAATCTCTCTTACCCTTGGTATGGTTATGGTGGAATTTTTCAAACCCGGCGTTGGCATGGATTTGCACCTTTTAGCGGGCGAAGCCGCCAAAGCACCATCAACCGATGGCTTTACCTTTGAAAAATTCATTGAACACGTAATCCCAACCTCGATTATCAAAGCAATGGCGGAAAATGAAATCCTGCAAATCGTTGTATTCTCGGTATTTGTGGGCACTGCGATTGCGGCACTTGACGACAAATCACCAAAGGTTATGGAGCTTGCCGAAGAAGCCGCAAGTATCATGCTAAAAGTTACTGAAATGGTTATGCAATTTGCGCCATTCGCAATTTTTGGTGCCTTGGCAAAAGTGGTTTCGCAACAGGGCGCGCCAATCCTTATAAAATACGGCGAATTCATGCTGGAATTCTATTTGGCAATGGTGATTTTATGGGTAATCATTCTTTTGGCTGGTCTTGCCTTCCTTGGCAAAGATATGATTAAAAAACTTTTGAAAGTTATTGCCGACCCGCTTTTACTTTCATTCTCAACCGCATCATCAGAGGCCGCATATCCAAAGCTTCTTGCCGGCCTGCCAACCATTGGTATTTCACGTAAAATCACGTCATTTGTTTTGCCGCTTGGCTATTCTTTTAACCTTGATGGCTCAATGCTTTATTGCACCTTTGCAACTCTCTTCATTGCGCAGGCATATGGCGTTGAGTTTACATTGATGCAAAAAGTTATGATGCTATTCCTGCTTTTGATTACGTCAAAAGGGATTGCTGGCGTGCCGCGTGCATCATTGGTGGTTATTATGGCGACACTGGCATATTTTGGCCTACCAACTGAATGGATTGCCCTTGTAATCGGGGTTGATCAATTGCTTGATATGGGTCGTTCTGCAACCAACGTCGTTGGCAATAGCGTTGCCAGTGCGGTTATTGCCAAATTAGAGGGGCAATTAGACACCGAAACCAGCGAAAAAATCGAAAAGTTTAATGAAACCACATCATGAAGTTTTTGGAACTTAAGATACCGCCGCCCGTGGTGTTGATTACTTGCGCAATTGCGATTTTCCTTTTGCGCGGGTTCGAGCCACGTCTGCCACTTAATTATACTTTTAAGGCTTTAATCGGCGGCGGGTTTATTTTTCTTGGTTTATCGCTTGATTTAATGGGGCTTTTGGCATTTCAAAAGCACCACACAACCATGAATCCAATGGCGCCAAAAAATGCTTCGGCGATTGTTACGGACGGAATTTATAAATACACCCGCAACCCACAATATCTTGGTCTATGCCTTAATCTTGTAGGATGGTGTGTGATAAACCTGTCTTGTTATGGTTTTATCCTTGTTCCTGCCTTTATAAAATATATCGAAACCTTTCAAATCAAACCCGAAGAAGAAATATTGCGGGCAAAATTTGGCACGGTTTATGAGGAATATTTAGAGAAAATACCGCGATGGTTTTAAATTTCATTTTTCATAAATAAAGCCCGCAGAAAAATTCTACGGGCTTTATTTTTGGTCATAAGATAATTTTTATCAGGCTTATTTACCCCGAATAACCTCGTATGCCGCGATTGCCGCCGCATTAGAGACATTAAGGCTTTCCATATTACCAGGCATTGGGATGTGGGCGATGGTGTCGCAACGTTCGGCAACCAGTGAACGTATGCCCTTGCCTTCTGCACCCAAAACAATTGCTACTGGGCGGGTTTCACCCTCAAGAACTTTGGACAATGGCCCCGCAGAACCTTCCATATCAAGGCCAACACAAAGCCAGCCTTGTTCAGATAATTCAACCAAAGTTTGTGAGATATTGACCACGCGCAAATCAGGCACGATTTCAACGCCACCCTGTGCCGCCTTGGCAAGTGCGCCAGTGATGGTTGGGGCTTTACGGTCTTGCTGGATAATCGCACTTGCGCCAAACGCCGCCGCAGTACGGAAAATTGAACCGATATTTTGTGGGTCGGTCAATTGATCAAGAATGAATACAAGTTTTCCGTCTTTTAATACCGCATCATAATCAGGCTCTGGCAAAGGTTTTACCCGCGCCGCAAGCCCTTGATGCACGCTGTTTGGCGGCAAGATATAGGTCAAATCTTCTGGCTCTACTACACGAACCTTTACACCTTCAGGAAGGTGAGAAGCCGAGTTTTTGGTCGCGATAACTTCATAAATCTCACGATTTGGGTTATTAATCGCCGCCTCAACCGCATGGATACCCCAAAGCCACATTGAATTGCCATCAGGACGGGTTGTATTTTTCTCACTGTGACGTTTTTCACCACGGTGGAAAGGTTTTTTGCCAAAAGATCTTTCTGAACCAAAAGATCTTTCTGAATTAGAATCTCTATCTCTATCAAATGGGCGTGAATTGCCACGACCTTCTGGTCTTGAGTTAAATCTACCCTCTGAACGTGGTGGGAATCTTCCTTCGCTTCTGCCTTCTGAACGTGGAGGGAATCTGCCCTCTGATCTTCCCTCTGATCTTCCCTCTGATCTTCCTTCACTTCTACCTTCTGAGCGCGGTGAAAATTGACCTTCGGTTCTTGGTGGGTATTGATTTTCAGGCTTTGGAACGTATCTTCTTTCGCCTTTTGGTGCATATTTTCTTTCAGGCTTTGCATCGCTACGGCCTTCGCCACGACTTTCAAAGCGCCCTTCGGAACGTCCACCCGAACGCCCCTCAGAACGTCCATCTGTGCGATTTGAGAATTTTCCATCTGGCTTGCCAGAGAATTTACCCTCTGATTTGCCTTCAGATTTTCCAAAGGAGCGGTTAAATGATTTTGCGTTTGGTCTGCCGGCGGTTTTGTCGGCATTAAACTCGGATTTCTTAGTATTTCTAGGTTTTGTGATTTTCATACGCCCTCATAGACCAATATTAGCACCTTGTCGCTAATTATTTTTCAGTTCCTTGTGCAATTGGTTGCGCTTGGCATATTGCCAATTTGCAAAATGGGATTTAAAGGATGCGCCCTCGGGTAAAATTACTTTGTGTAATTTACTGAAATCTCAGTGGTGAGGTGGCCGAGTGGTTAATGGCAGCAGACTGTAAATCTGCCCGCGAGAGCGTACGCTGGTTCGAATCCAGCCCTCACCACCATTTTTGCCAATTTGGCAAAAATGTCTCGCCATAGTTTTAACAAAGGCGGACATATTTATTGCGCGGGTATAGCACAATGGTAGTGCAGCAGCCTTCCAAGCTGAGGATGTCGGTTCGATCCCGTCTACCCGCTCCATTATTTAAAAATTTGCCATAACAAATTTACTCTTCGATTCTACGGAAAAGTCTGCAACTTTTCCTATCTCATCGCCCCCTCTACCCCCCTCCTCACTTCGTTCGTCACTCAGGAATTTAGTTCCATAAGGACATTAAAAATCGAAAAACACGGTTTCCGATTTTTATTGACAGAAATAAAATTTCTTCTAACTTTTTTATATGGATTTTAGGGCTTTATTTTCTGGTTCTGATATGCGTTCGCCCAAAGGCGCGGCAGAAGCGGCAGATTTTGTTTTAAAAAACCCAACTACTATCACACAGTTAATGACACTGGTTGAATCAGGAAATAAAGTTTTTCAAATGCGTTCATCTGATGCGCTCGAAAAAATTTCTGCCGCGGAACCAGAGATTTTAATGCCATATACCGATAATTTTATTGCCTTCGCCAAAAGAGCAACACAAAAGGAAGTTCGGTGGCATATAGTTCAAATTCTTCCACGCCTTAAATTAAATAAAAAGCAAATCGAAGTGATTGTTCCAATCTTGCAAAATTATCTTAGCGACAGAAGCAAAATTGTGGTGGCATTTACTATTGATGCCCTGTTTCAATTTTCGAAAAACAACGAAAAGGCAAAAGATTTATTCAAACATGTGGCGGAAACTTTAGCTGAAACAAGCAGTCCAGCAATAAAGGCACGTTTACGAAAATTACGCACTTAATCCTTATTCCCCGCTTCCACGCACATTCATTGCCATGGCATGAATTACTTTCATTTCATCGGCGATAACATCTAAAACCATTCTTTGACGATTAAGGCGGGACACACCGTCAAATTTATCTGATTGAATAAAAATCCTGAAATGGCTTTCTTCCGAATTATTTGCGGTTTCAGGATTGGCGGCATCCATTTCCTTAAAGCCCTTGTGTTTGGCGTGTTTATGGCTTTCGTTGATGATTTCAAGCGAAGATGGTGCGAATGCTTGCGTCAATTTGTCGTGCAATTTTTGTTCGATTGGGCGCATTTTTTATTATCTTTCTAAATTTATTAGGATAATAGGCACTCACTCCCCCAAATTCAATGCCGAATGGAACGGATATAATGAATAAAAAAATCTATAAAATCTATCTCGCTGGGCCAGATGTATTTCGTCCCGATGCCGTGGAATATGGCAAAAGCCTTTCCGATATGGTGCGCGCGGCGGGGCATGTACCACTTTTTCCATCCGACAATAAATTCCCAGAAAATGCACCTGACTTATCAAAACAAATTTTTGATGCCAATGTCGCGATGATAAAAGAATGTGATGTTGTTCTTGCCAATCTTGATGATTTCAGGGGTCATGAACCTGATTCAGGAACTGCGTGGGAAGTTGGCTTTGCCCATGCACTTGGCAAAAGGATAATTGGCTATCGCAATGATGGCAAATCCATGCTTGAAAAAATTGCAGACGGTAAAAACATCGACCGTGATGAAAATGGCATGATTATCGAAGACTTTGGGCACTCGCTTAACTTAATGCTTATACATTCAATGGATTATCTTATTATCGGCGATTTTAAAGCAGCGCTAGAACAAGTTGATAAACAATAGTTTTCAAGAATTGTGTACAAATACTTGTTAAATTTTGGATAGTTTTTTCACATTCCGCTTTGATTTTTTCCAAAATAATATTATTTAGTGCCGAATGACCGATAATTATAATTACCGACCTAAATTTACCGACATTCGTATTCGCAAACCAATGTCAATTTCTGCCGCAAAAGAAGAACCAAAAATCTGTGAGGCAGAAGGTTGCACCGAAGAAGGTAAATGCAAGGCACCAAAATCGCCGCATACGCCCAATGAATTCTGGTGGTTTTGCCAAAAGCATGCCGCAGAATATAACAAAAATTGGGACTTTTTTGGCAATATGACGGCCGCCGAATATGCCGCTTTCCAGCTTGCTGAAAAGCACGGGCACCGCCCAACTTGGAACTTTGGCGCAAAAGGTGGCTCTCGTGAGTCTGCGACTTTCCGCAACAAAGAAAAAGTTGGACAAAGTTTCAAAACCCGTACCGGACGCACGCGTCGCGTTGGCCCGATGGAGGTTCCATCAAACTCCAACCACCCTATTCGCCGCGCCTATGAGGATTTGGGGCTTGACCATACCGCAAGCCCGGCAGAAGTGCGCAAGGCATATGCCGAACTTGTTCGCCGTTATCACCCCGATAGCAACGATGGTGATCGCTCTGCGGAGGCAAGGTTACAAGCCGTGGTCAAGGCATACAAAGTCCTTAAGACCGGAAAACGTGCATAATTAAAACAAAGCCCACTTTATGTGGGCTTTTTTATTGGAGTAAATTATGTCTGATATTTATTTGTTTTCATATGGCACTTTGCAATTTGACGAAGTTCAGTTGGCTTCATTCGGTCGCCTGTTAGAAGGTGAAGAAGATTTTCTTGTTGGCTTTAAAAACGACAAAATTGAAATTACCGATCCCGATGTAATTGCCAAAAGTGGCGAACGTTTTCACCCCATAGTCACCCAATCGGATGATATTTCAGACGAGGTCAAAGGCATGGTGTTTAAAATCACCCATCAAGAATTACTTGCCGCCGATGAATATGAAGTATCAGATTATAAGCGTGTCGAAACCACGCTTAAATCCGGCAAAAATGCATGGGTTTACATAAGGGCGTAATATTACTCTCCCCTATCCACCAATTCCTGTATCTGTTTATAAAATTCTTCGCGGGCTTTGGGTTGTTCACCAAGGCTTGCGCGGGGCCATGATGAATTGCTGGCAATTACCAATTTGCGTTTGGGGTCAATAAAAATGCCTTGCCCAAAAATGCCTTTGGCGGCGAATGATCCGTCATCGTATGTCCACCACTGAAAACCATAACCATGCCCAGCTTTGCCAATATCCATTTGCTTGACGGTTGCTTGCTTAAACCAATCTTCGGGTACGACTTGTTTGCCGCCCGCCACACCATTGCCCATAACGAATTGCCCAAAGCGGGCAAAATCACGCGTAGCAGCTTGGATACAACACCCTGCGATTTCGCGTCCCGTTGCCCCCAAAAGCCATGTTCCATCGGCTTCCATGCCATATGGTTGCCAGATTTTTTCGTGCAAATAGTCTGCTAGGTTTTTATGGGTCGCCGAAGCCACTAAAACTCCAATCAGATTGGTTTCACCCGTGTTATAATGCCAAACTGTCCCTGGTTCATGCGCGCGTTTTAGGGTTTTTAGATAAGATATGGTTGCATCAACACCCTTTTGTGGTTTGGCATTATTGAATTTATTTACGTCCGAGTTTTTATCCTCATAATCCTCATTCCATGCCGCACCTGATGACATGGTCAATAATTGGCGCACACTTACACCTTCATAGGCAGAGCCTTTTAAATCAGGCATATAATCGGTAATATTATCATCAAGGCTTTTGATATAGCCATCCTTAATTGCCGCCCCGACAAGGGTGGATGTAAAGGATTTCGCAACCGAAAAACTGGTCCAACGCCCTTTTGCATCAAAACCAAGACCATATTTTTCAAATCTTATTTTGCCGTCTTGGATAATTACAATTCCCGCCGTGCGCTGTTCCTTCATATATTCGTCAATATTGGGGATATTAAGCGGCTTGCCGATTGGCAAAGGCATTGGCGCGCTTGATGCCTTCATGGTGTGGTGGTCGGCAAGTATGGTAAGGCGGTCAAAGGCACGAAAGGTTGCGTCACGCTGTTGCTGCGACCACAATAATACATCTTTATTGGTAGGAAGGGTTTTTAAAACGCCACGCGTCTCATCATCAAGACCAAACCAAAATGCACCGGCACCGATTAAAATAATCCCGCATATCCCAAGTGCGATTATACTCTTTTTCATTTCCATCCCTTTTTGATGGACAGCATCACCATTTATTGCAATTAATCAAGAGCATTTATTTTTATGAATCTGTTTTTGGGATTTTCCATTTTTATTTGTGAAAAATTAAAAGCTGCATATTTGATGTCAAATCAAGGGCAATAGTTTTGTCAAAGAATGGCTGATTACCAAATAGACCATGTTGTTCAACTTCATAAAGACCCAAATTAGGGGTATAATAAACCAAATCATTTTCAAGATTTATTTTCCCAATTGCAAAACTGCCTTTAATTGGCGCGCCATAAATGGAAACTTCAGTACCCCATGAATTTCCTTTTATTACTTTTGTAGCATCCTCAACCTTTTGTAACCCTGTTAATTGTTGCCAAAGCGGCAAATAAACCAACAATGGCAAAAGGCTTGAGCCAGTGTCATAAAATATATGTTGTTCGACTTGTCCGTTAATATTTACAGGAACATAGAATTTATTATTGAGCATATTTCCGCTAATTCGGTTTGAACCTTTGCCAAAATTTTCCGGTGCTTCGCTTGGTTTAAAGGCGCAAATTTTGGTTTGTACAAAATCAATCACCAAAATATTTCCCAAGAATGGATCAAGACCGATTGTCCCGCCTTCATCACCGTTTTGACTGTGAAACTGTGCCTGAAATTTATTAATTTTGATGCCGCCAATTTCAATATTTACTAAAGCTTCTTTTTTATCGTGCGGCTTTGTGGAGTATAGATAAACAGACGGCGCACCGGTATCGAGCTGAAACATTTCCTGTTTACCATTTATTTTTACAGGAACGAGAATTCCCGCCTTATCTTCGCCACCTGGTCCTTTTGCCCATTTGAAATCAGCGCAACCCGGCAAATCCCCCGCGCCCGTTTTGGTCAAGCTACTGGTTTTGGCAAAAGCGAAGTTTGAGTTCAGAATAAATGCCAATAAAAGGAAATTAAGTAATGAATTATACTTCACGACCGCCTCGATTGAATACAAGGCGTAACAGTATCATAAATTGTAATAATTAAAACATTATCTCCACAGTAATAGATCTTTTTAATGCTCTGCCGTCAAATCATGCACTTCTTGCCTTTTCAACCTCTGCACGGATTACACACCCTTCTGAGTGGTCGTTTATAAGCCCCATTGCCTGCATAAAAGCATAAATTGTCGTAGGGCCAACGAATTTCCACCCCTTTTTCTTTAGGGCTTTTGAAATCTGTATTGAAATGTCCGATGTTGAGCGGGTTTGCGGTTTGGTATTTTCTTCTTTGGGTTCATATTGCCAAAAAAATTCGGCAAGTGAGCCATGTTCCGTAACCATCTCAACCGCACGTTTGGCGTTGTTTATCACGGCTTCGATTTTGCCGCGGTGGCGTACAATGCCCGCATCATTTACAAGCCGTTCGATATCTTTTTCATCAAATTTAGCAACTTTTTCAAAATCAAAGCCAGCAAAGGCGGCGCGGAAATTTTCACGTTTGTTTAAAATTATCCGCCAACTAAGCCCTGATTGAAAGCCCTCTAGGCAAAGCTTCTCAAATAGCCTTAAATCATCGCGTACTGGAAAGCCCCATTCCTTGTCATGATAATCCAAAAATTCCGGCGCAAAACCACACCACTTGCAACGCGGCTGACCATCGGGGGCGATATAATGTTCGGTCATAATTTTTCCTTGCTTCAATATACACAACCTTAGCATTGCAAATGCAAAAAGTGTCAAAATTCAATTGCTATAAGCAAATTATTTTGTAAAGTGATTTACTTAAATATTAAACTAGGGCATTCATGAATAGCATTTTCAAGGTAAATCCATTTTTAAAAAGGCAGTCCATTTCTAATGCCGCAAAATGGGTAACACTTGCGTTCCATTTATCCCTAGCAGCTATATATTTTCTGGTTTTCCTTGCAGGGATTTACACTTTTTTCAAAGCCCCGATAATTGCTGAAAACAGCTATGGATTGACTGCGAAACTTCAGGGTTATTCGTCATTTTTTATTGCAATTATTTTTATTTCAATTGGTATATTGGGCGCTTGGCTTGAAATTAGCATCATACGCAATATTCTTAACCTAAACCTTTTAATGAAAGCATTGAAGCGGGTTAGTGCAATAAATTTATACTTAACAATAACACCAATTGTTTTCTTTTCACAAATTGTTCGTTTCAATAATAAATTGATTCCAGAAATTCATTTTAACATGATACTGGTATATTTTATTTCTGGATATGTCGCGACTTATACATTTTGCAAATTAAATGGTGAAGCCAAATCATAATTTACCAAACTGCAACCCACACTCGAAAATGATTGACGTTTTCGCCCCTCGCTAATAGTAGGTATTTACGGGCTTATTGCGCCGCAAAATTTTAGAAAACGAAAATGACCGATTTATCAGAACAATTATTATCCGCCGCACCAGATAAAGAAATCTCTGTTGAAGAAACTTTTGGCTTTGCATCAACCCGCAAAGTAAAAGCATTCTCACAAGCAAATTCATACGTGCCAGAGATTGACAGCACCTATAAATTCGATCCTCTTACAACACGCGCCGTGCTTGCGGGTTTTGAATTTAACCGCCGCGTTATTGTACAAGGTTATCACGGCACTGGTAAATCAACGCACATCGAACAGATTGCGGCACGCCTAAATTACCCACTTATCCGCGTAAACCTTGATGGTCACATTTCGCGGATTGATTTGGTAGGCAAAGACGCGATTGTTTTAAAAGATGGCAAACAAATCACAGAATTCCGTGAAGGGATTTTGCCATGGGCATTACAACGCTCTGTGGCGCTTTTGTTTGATGAATATGACGCAGGTCGCCCTGACGTTATGTTTGTTATCCAAAGGGTTTTGGAGGCATCGGGTAATTTGACCCTGCTTGACCAAAACCGTGTTATTAAACCACATGATTATTTCCGCCTGTTTGCAACAACCAATACCATTGGTCTTGGCGACACAACTGGTCTTTATCACGGCACACAACAAATCAACCAAGGGCAAATGGATAGATGGTCAATCGTAACCACCCTTAACTATCTTGACCATGACACCGAAACCGACATTGTTGCCGCAAAAATGGAAGTATCGGCCCCAGAAGAAAAACAAGTTCTTGCGAAAATGGTGCGCGTTGCCGATATGACGCGTAACGCTTTTATTAATGGCGATATTTCAACCGTAATGTCACCAAGAACCGTGATTTCATGGGCGCAAAATGCCGAGATTTTTGAAGATGTTGGTTTGGCATTCCGCCTTTCATTCCTAAATAAATGTGATGAATTGGAACGCCCAACAATTGCCGAATTCTATCAGCGTTGCTTTGGTGAAGACTTACCAGAAGCGGCACATTTGTTGAAGGTGACATAGTATATCACATTGCACCTTCGCCCTTCGGGCTCACTTAGCAATGTGAACAATGAAGGAAAAGAAAATCATGAAGCATTTCGACGATTTTCTTTTACATTTTAGTTTTTTTGCTTTGCAAAATATTTGGTAAAATTAATTGACACAAAAAGCGACACAGGCAGATATTTTCAAACGGGCGATTTCAAATGTCACCCGTGCATTTGCACGTGAAGAAGGTGTCGAGGTTAATTTTACCGCTAATGATCCATCTGTCGATGGGAAAAATGTAAACCTGCCCCACCCCGCAAGGCTTTTAAACTTTGAAGAAGTTTCAAAAGTTCGCGGGCAATCGGATTTTGCGGGCTTAAAACTTGCACATCACAATGAAATTGCCCACCAAAAGCATCGACCAATTGGCCCAAATGCTCAGGCAATTTACGACATTGCCGAAGATGCCCGCGTTGCCGCCATTGGCGCACGCAATATGGATGGCGTTGGACAGAATCTTGAGCATTTATTAGTCGAAAAAGCTGCCCGCAAGGGTTACAACCGTATGCTTTCCAAAGAAACCACCCCAATGGTTGAGGGGTTGGGTTTGGTATTGCGAGAGATTTTACAAGGTAAAGCACCACCAGATGGCACAAAACATGTTGCCGACTTCTGGCGTGGTGAAATCATTACCAAGGCCGGCAAAGATATTGATGGGCTTTTGGACAATCTTGACAATCAGGATGCCTTTGCAAAAAAAATCCGTGATGTAATCCGCGACCTTGATTATGCCGATGAACTTGGCGACGACCCTGAAGACCAAGAAAACGGCAATGAAAATCAAGAGGCCCCGCCCGAAGGCGACAACGAGCAACAGGATAATCAGGAACAGGAAGAACAAGAGCCCGATAAATCTGAAACTCCTGAAGGTGAAGATTCAACCGAAGAAACCACCACTGGAGAAACCGATTATGACCCCAATGAGGTTTCTGATGATGAACTTGAAAATGCTGAAAGCCCATTTTCACAACCGCCTGTTCCACAAGCAGGTAAAGCCAATGAATACAGGGTTTTCACTCGTGAGTTTGACGAAATAATCGGGGCGGAAGAATTATGCGAGCATGATGAGCTTGAACGTCTTCGTATGTATCTTGATCAACAACTTTCACGGCTTCAAGGGGCGGTTGGAAAACTTGCCAACCGTTTGCAACGTAAATTAATGGCACAACAAAGCCGGTCATGGATGTTTGACCTTGAAGAAGGTATGCTTGACGCCGCAAAACTTTCACGCGTTGTTACAGATCCATCTGCACCATTATCTTTTAAAATGGAAAGCGATATTGAATTCCGTGATACTGTGGTCACGATTTTGATTGATAATTCGGGTTCTATGCGTGGTCGTCCAATTATGATTGCGGCAACGTGTGGCGATATTTTGGCGCGCACCCTAGAACGCTGTGCAGTTAAAACTGAAATCTTGGGCTTTACTACAAAGGCTTGGAAAGGCGGGCAATCACGCGAAAAGTGGCTTGCCGAAAACAAACCGCCTCAACCAGGTCGCTTAAATGATCTTCGTCACATAATTTACAAAGCCGCAGATGCCCCATGGCGTCGTGCAAAACGCAACCTAGGCCTTATGATGCGTGAAGGCTTGTTAAAAGAAAACATTGATGGTGAGGCGTTGGAATGGGCATATTCACGCCTTCGCCATCGCCCTGAACAACGGCGAATCTTAATGGTTATTTCCGATGGTGCGCCGGTCGATGATTCTACACTTTCTGTAAACTCTGGCCCATATCTTGAAAATCACCTTAAAGAAGTGATTGCCATGATTGAAAAGCGTAAAGATGTTGAACTTATTGCAATTGGTATCGGGCATGATGTAACACGCTATTATAAACGTGCCGTAACCATCACCGATGCAGAACAATTAGGTGGTGCAATGGTTGACCAATTGGCTGATCTATTTGACGAAAAGCCCTTGCCAGCAAAAACAAAGAGCAAAATCGAAAAATAGATTTTTGTTCTTTAATCGCCAGTTAAAATAGAATACAGTTCCATTTACTAACTTTACAACAGTAATAATATTCTGTTACGTTTAATCATTGATTTGGTTAGCACAATGAACAGAATACAAGAACATCACATAAATTCGGCGCAAGATTTAATCTATAAATTCATGTCCCCTACCCCACAATATTCTTGGTCGCTTTTGAATGAGGCGGCAGGCAATGAAATTTGGGTAAAGCATGAAAACCATACACCCACTGGCGCGTTTAAAATTCGTGGTGGGATTGTATATTTAAACAACCATAAAAAAGACGCTGAAGATTTTATTTCTGCTACTCGCGGCAATCATGGGCAATCAATCGCCTTTGCCAGCCGCATTTTCGGTAAAAAGGCGCATATTTTTGTGCCAGAATGTAATTGCCCGGATAAAAACGCTGCAATGGAAGGTTTTGGCGCTGCGGTTTTTAAATCTGGCAAAACGTTTGATGAAGCCAAGGCAAACTGTGCGCGCCATTCGTGCGAGAATAATTATCACTTTGTGCCATCCTATCACGATGATTTGGTAATTGGCGTTGCAACCTATGCCTATGAATTTATGAAAACTGTTGAAGGGCTTGACGTTGTCTATGTTCCAATCGGCCTTGGCAGTGGCATTTGTGCCAATATTTTGGTGCGCGACATGTTGGGCCTAAAGACCAAAATTATTGGGGTCGTGGCCGAAAAAGCCAATGCCTATGAACAAAGTTATAAATCTGGTAAAATAATTCCCACAAAAACCACCGATACTTTTGCTGACGGCTTGGCAGTTGGTACGCCACATGAAGAAGCCTTTGCAATTATACAAAATGGTGCAGAAGATGTGGTATCGGTTTCCGAAACAGAAATTGCCGATGCAATCCGTCTTTATTTTTCAACGACCCATAATGTTGCGGAAGGCGCAGGGGCTGCCCCACTTGCTGCTGCAATAAAACACAAAGACAAAAACAAAGGCAAAAAGTGCGGAGTGATCCTGTCAGGTGGGAATATTAACAAAGATATTTATACGAATATTTTGAACCACAATTTTAATTAATTCATTTACCATGAGTTTATAGTTTCTCATTGGTAACCATATATATACAAAAGTATAAAATCTGACAAAAAACTATATTTTATAGTATATATTACGATTTTTACGTATGTATTTCATCTATTATTAAATGTTTCTTATATACTCACTTTTGTCCATTATTTTGTACAAGGGCAGAATTATGAGTTTCACAATTAAGAAAACACTTTTCACCATCATGTCGGCGCTACTGATGATGATTATAATCACGGGCGCCGTTGGCCTTTATTTGGTTAATAATACTAATAATAACGTTAAAAATATTTCAAATAACTGGTTGCCATCAATCCAACTTACAGAAGAAATAAATACCGCAACCTCTGACCTCAGAATTGCGGAAAGCACCCATATCATGAGCACAACAGCAGAAGATATGCAGCGTGCAGAAGACGACATAAAGGCCAGAAAAGCTGATATCAAAACATTGATGGAAAAATATGAGCCTTTGATTTCATCTGATAAAGAACGCGAATTATATAATTCATTTAAAAAAGATTATTCAAATTATCTTAAAGCAGAACAACAAGTTTTGGTTCTTTCACGCCAAAACATGAACGAACAAGCAGCGGCACAATATAAAACCCAATTACGCAATGAATTTGACAATTATTCTGCAACCTTGTTGAAACTCGTAAACTTAAATAAAGAAGGCGCCGCTGACGATTATAAAACTGCGCAAAAATCATTCATTACGGCAATAATTACTGTCTTGGGTGTATCAATTGTTGGCGCGTTATTAACAATTATTTCAATCATATTCGTCAATAAACAAGTTATCAATGCGTTGGATGTTACCAAGAATTCTATGCAAAAGATTTCCAGTGGTGAACTTGATACCAAGGTTGAATATACTGAAAATAATAATGAAATTGGCGACATGGCGAAAACATTATTGGTTTTCCGCGACAATTTAAAAGAAGCAGAACAACTTCGTAAAGATGCGGCGCGTCAAGAAGAGTTAAACGCACAAAAAATTATTCAAGAACGCCATGCAATCGCTGACCAGTTCCAAGCCAAAATGGGAAGAATTACCGAAGCATTTGTGAAGTCTTCTGCAGAACTTACCGAAGCATCAAACAATCTATCTGCCACCGCAGAAGAAACCTCAAGACAGTCAATGGCGGTTTCTTCTGCAGCAGAAGAATCGTCGCAAAATGTTCAAAATGTTGCGTCTGCAACCGAAGAATTATCAATCTCGGTTAAAGAAATTTCAGAGCAAATGCGACTTGCTGCAAAAGTATCTGATGAAGCCTCCATGGAGGCCGATATTTCAGAACGCGAAATTACAGAACTTGCAAAACTTGCAACAAAAATCGGTGATGTAATTAGCTTGATTAATCAGATTGCAGAACAAACCAACCTTCTTGCCCTTAACGCAACAATTGAGGCGGCGCGTGCCGGTGAAGCTGGGAAAGGTTTTGCTGTTGTTGCCCAAGAGGTTAAAACCCTCGCGGGACAAACCACCAAGGCAACCGAAGAAATTAGCACGGCAATTACAAGCATTCAAAATGCAACCAATCGCTCTGTGGCATCTATTGAAAAGATTGTTAGAACCATTGGTGAAATCAGAAGCGTATCTTCAAGTGTTGCCGCATCTGTTGAACAACAAGGAACTGCGACCAGTGAAATTGCCAGCAATACGTCAATGGCCGCAAATGGAACCCAAGAAGTTACCGAAAACATTTCCGGGGTTGGCCGCGCTGCAGAACTAACAGGCGCCGCTTCAGCAGATATGATGCAATTGGCGGATCACTTGTCAAGGCAAACCGATGAACTTAACAAAGAAGTTGCAAGCTTCACGCAATTCTTGCGGGCTTCATAATTCATAAAACCCAAAATACCACCCAAATACAATGGCCAAAGGATAAACTCCTTTGGCCTTTTTATTCAAATATATTTTCAAAAATAGCACTAAATACAAAGGCATTTTTGGCTCTGTAAAATTTAATAAAATTATCATAAATTTTCATGATTTTATTTAAATTCGTGGCAAATCTTTGCGGCTAGTCTTTTTCAATCATTCAACAACATTTGGATTATTTGGGGGATTGTTGGGATGGGCAAGAATATATTTTACTTCTTCGGAACCTTGGCTGTTGCAACTGCTATGTCACAACTCACAATCGCGCAGAATGTAAATCAAACTTCCGATATTTTTTCGCCAACCACTACGCAAATGGCCGCACTTACAAATGTGCAAAAACCTATGAATATCATCGCCAATTCCGTTAATTCTTCGCCAATTGAACAAAATAATGTCACACAAGACGCTATATATAGCCTTGCAGGTAATTTTGCCGCATTTTTTGCCGAAACCAGTCGGGCTGCACGTTCTGAAAATCTTTCTTCACCCGAAACCATAGCCACATCAATTGACCATTCATCATATTATACCCGTCCAGAAATTATTGATGGCTCAAAAGCTTTTGCCGCAATTGTTGCCACAAGAAATCAAAATTTTGTGTTTGGTATTTCAAAAATGGCACAAGAGGTTGGCGCAAATAACCTTGTACAAATCTTAAAGTATAATCCATCATGGGTACGTAATATTGAAGGCTATGCTGAAGCCAAGTCTTATGCGGCAAATTCACTGGAAACTGTATTCAATAAAATTGACACCTCAAGCCAGACTATCTTGCAATCGTCATACGATATCCAAAAGTATAAATGGTCACAATTGCCGCAAGATAAAGAACGCCATCTTTTAGAAGTTGATGCCAGTTTAGAAAAGCCATTGGTATATTCTGATATAAACGGTGATATGTTCAATAATAGCGGCAGCGATAAAATTATCATTAATGATAGAATTATGGCTTCGGCAGTTATGATGCAATTGAAAGACAATTCAAGCGCGCTTGAAACCCTTTCATTGGGGTCTGGTAAACCATGTGCAAAGCGTGCATTTTTAAATGTAAAAATGTGTCTTGCAGCAAGTCGTTATCCATATGAACACACTTATTGCCTTGCAAAACATGCATATAGCGAAACCAATGCGTGTTCAATCGAGGCATTAAAATAGCATAAAATTGCGTTCGGTTTTGGTTGCATTAGTTGACCGCAAGCTATAATAATTCTTTGGCTAATTGAGTTATGTTCATGCCAAAGAGATATTATGCCTTTACAAAAAATCCGTAATTTTTTTGAACTAGAAGCCGCCGCCGGTATTACACTTGGCATTAGCGCGCTGATTGCAATTATCATTGCCAACTCCCCACTTTCTGGGGCATTTGATAATTGGTTGCATTATGAAATACCTGTACAAATCGGCACATGGTCGCATACTGCGGATGTTAAGCATTGGGTTAAAGACGGCCTAATGGCGATTTTCTTTTTTCATGTCGGGTTGGAAATTAAAAAAGAAATTATGGAAGGCGAATTATCGGATGCCAAAAAACTAGCGTTACCCGTCTTTGGTGCATTGGGCGGAATGATTATGCCGGCACTTATCTTCATTGCAGTTATAATGCTTGAAGGTCATCAGGATTTAATAAAAGGATGGACAATCCCGGTTGCAACAGATATCGCCTTTGCCGTTGCGGCAATTGCCGTCGTGGCAAAAAACATTCCCTCAAGCCTTAAAATATTCCTATTAACACTTGCCGTTGTTGATGATTTGGGGGCCGTAGTTCTAATTGCGGCATTATATAGCAGCAATATCGATTATGTTGCGCTTTCATGGTCTTTGGGGATTTTTGTTGTTTTACTAGCACTACCACGTCTTGGCATTCGCCGTCCTTGGGTTTTTGTTATGGGTGGGCTTGTGATGTGGGCATTCATGTTACAAAGTGGTTTTCACCCAACCTTAGCAGGGGTAATGACAGCAATTACCGTTCCCCTAAAATCAAACAGCGATGCTTTTGAAAGCCCATTAGAAGATTTGCATGATGATTTTTCTGCATGGGTAAAATATGCAATTATGCCTTTATTCGCATTAACCCACGCTGGATTTTCATTCAGCGGTATGGGAATTTCAACAATTCTAAGCCCGTTAGTTGTGGCAATTGTTTGCGGCCTTTCTATCGGCAAGCCTTTGGGGGTTTTGGGCATGGTTTATTTTTCAAAAATAATTGGGATTGCACGCATTCCGGAAAATATCACCATGAGGCAATTATTAGGTGTCGGGGCATTATGCGGCATCGGCTTTACCATGAGCCTATTTTTAGGTGGTCTTAGTTATGCTGATAAAGGAGAAATAATAAGCAATGAATTGAAAATGGGTGTATTCTTAGGCTCAATCATTTCAGGTATTATTGGAATTGCATTATTAGCAAAAAGTAATGAAAAAGCGTAGTGAATTTTTAATATTATCATTTATGAAGAATTATTTTATAGGTTGATTTGAGTTTTACTTGTGGTCTGCTTTGAATCACATTTGGAAGGTATTGTAATGAAGAAGTTAATTGGTTTAGTTTTAACAGTATCTGTTGCGGCGCTTACGGGATGTGATGATGGCGCGTCTCCTGCCCCACCGCCAAAAGTGGTCGAAAAACCAAGTGTTATTCCTGCAAATATGCCTGAAACACCATCTTCAACTAGCTTGGTTAATATTGCTGGCTATTTGCCAAAATTTGCCAATGCCGCAACCAATTCAGCAACTTCGCCTAATCTTTCAACAGCTGTAAATATTGGTAATTCAATTGATAACGCACCTCTTCTAGGCCGCACCGAAACAATTGACGGCGCAAAAGCATATGCAATTCTTGCTGCCGCAAATTCACAAGCGTTCCGTAATGGTATTGAACAAATTGGTGCATCTTATGGCCGCGATGGCATGATTGCCAAAATCACTGCCAACCCATCAATGGTTCGCTCTATACCTGGTTACTCAGAGGCAAAAACCTATGCTGGTGCCGCAGTTGGTGAGCAGTTCGCAAAAATTGATAGTGCATCAGCAATTGTAAAAAAAGCCGCTTATGATTTGCAGCTGACTTCATGGGCAAAAGTTCCACAAGACAAACAAATCCATCTAAATAAAATGGCTTCAAATTGGGAAGTTCCACTCGCACAATCTGATTTTGATCCAAAAACTATAAGCTATAATCCAACACAAACCGCAAATGCTGCTGGTGATGTTGTTACTGCAACACCAATTGCCGAAGTTAATGATGATATTATGGCTGCTGCGGCTTTGCGCATCTTGCGCGCGGATCGTGAAGTGCTTTCAACTATGAAAATTGGCTCGGGCCAATCATGTGCATACCGCGCCTATTTAAACTCAAGAATGTGTATGGCGGCAACCAAATTCCCATTTGAACACGCATTCTGTATTTCTGAGCATGGTCAAAACGAAATGAAAAATTGCTTTGCCGAAGCTGTTGGTTATCCAAAACCACTTGTTAAAAAAGAAAAGAGTGCAACTTCGGTTACTATTCCAATTAAATTCAAAGATTCAAAACCGGCAGCACCTGTCAAAAAGACAACAACTCCGAAAAAGAAATAATTTGAAAAGGCGGCTTTTAAGCCGCCTTTTTTATTCCCAAACTTTTATGGTTTGGGCAATAAACCCGCCACCAAGGACACGTTCACCCAATTCGCCAATTGAACTATTGGGTTCATAGAAAACACAAGCCTGCCCCGGCGCAACACCGGTTTCGGGGTTTTCAAAAATTATCTTCCATCCCTCTTTAGTAGAAAGTGTAGCAGGAATAGGTGGGCGGGTTGAACGCACACGGGCAAGAACTTTTAGACCATCAAGCGAATCTTCAGTTTCTGGCTTTTCACCCAACCAATTTACTTCTTTCAAGGTCAATGATTTAACGGCCAATGCCTCTGGCGGGCCAACAATTACGCGCGCATTTTTGGCATCAAGCGCAACCACATAAATTGGCTCACCGGTTGCAATGCCAAGACCACGCCTTTGACCAACCGTGTAATTAATTATACCATTATGTTTACCAAGCACGCGCCCATCAATATGAACCACATCGCCACCACGACCGGCTTGTGGACGAAGGCCAAGAACAATATCTTGATATTTCCCCTCAGGAACAAAGCAAATATCTTGGGAGTCTGGCTTATTTGCTACATCAAGGCCGATTATATTTGCAATGCGACGCACTTCGTCTTTATCAATATCCATCAAAGGAAAACGCAAATAATCAAGTTGGTCTTGGGTTGTTGCAAACAGGAAATATGATTGATCGCGCCCCCTATCTTTTGCGCGATACATTTTCGCATCAACAATTCCACCAACCCGCGCAACATAGTGCCCGGTAACCATACAATCGGCACCAAGTGCCTTCGCAGTTTTTAATAAGTCTTGGAATTTAACTGATTGATTGCACCGTACACATGGAATTGGCGTTGCCCCAGAAACATATGTATCTGCAAAATCTTCGATAACGGATTGTTTAAAGCGGCTTTCGTAATCAAGTGTATAATGCGGGAAACCCATTTTATCGGCAATTATTTTTGCATCATAAATATCTTGTCCAGCGCAGCAGGCATTTTTCTTTTTTATTGCGGCACCATGATCGTATAATTGCAAAGTTATGCCAATGGTTTCATATCCGGCAAGCTTTACCAATGCCGCACAAACAGACGAATCCACGCCACCCGACATTGCAACAACAACGCGGGTTTTATCTCTTGGCTTATCAAAGCCTAAATCAATATCTGGAATAGAAGAAACATCCCCCAAAACAACGGGGTCATTAAAACTTGATAACATTTTATTCTCCAGTGGAGTCAAGGTCCACAGCAAAATTTAAAAATGCTCTTTAGCTTAAATATGGTAATAAGTTAAGCCCTTTTACCTGTGCAAAAATTGATGCCATTGCTTGGTATTGAGTTTGTGCTGCAACAAGCTTTGCCGCCACTTCTGCTAAATTAACATCAACAACATTACCGATTGCAGTTTTTATCACAGTTTGTTGATTACTGTTTTCGGTCATTTTGTTTTCAATTTGCTTTTGCACCAAACCTGCACCAGATTGATAATTAATCGCATCCGATTGAATAGTTTTTATATTGGTCAATAGGCTTGAAATATATGCCGAGGATGTATCGTCAAGCTTGCCCTCAAGAGAAGTATTAGAGTTTTCCCATGCACGAATTCCGCGAAGGAAATCAACAAATGGTCGGAAAACTTCCTCTGCATTTTTGCTAAGCTCTATTGTATTACCATCGCTTAGGGTGATTTTACGTGTATCGCCGGTTGCGGTCCAATTGGCATCAGTATTTGGTTGGGCAGCAAGCGCATCAAGTGTTGCAGTTGTAACCGGTTGGGTATCACCACGAACGCCACCGAAAATATATTGTCCATCAAATTGTGTATTTGCGGCGGACATAGCATCTGCTAATGCACCCTCAATCGCGGTTGAAAGTCCTGAACCGTTTTTATTTGCAAGCGCATTAGTCAAGGCATCACGAACTGATGAAATCGCATCCGTAAAACCCTCATAAGCGATAGATTCAATATCAGAGCGCGAAGAAAGGGTCTTAAGATTATCATTACGCACATCTAATTTTTGCAATAATGATTTTGAATCAACCAAAATCCCAGCTGAATTGCCATAACCTTTTAAATCAGTTGCGACTTTCTCACTCGATTGTTGTGTTTGTGCTTCATATACAGCATTTTGGGCATTAATAAGCCCACTAGTATTGCTGTTTAGCATGGTTAAAGTAGAAATTCTTGTCATTTATTAATCTCCCTACCCTGCTGCATCTAATAAAGTTTGAAACATTTCATCTGCGGCTTTTAGCATTCTTGCCGATGCCGAATATGCTTGTTGGAATTGCGTCATTTTTACCAACTCTTCATCAAGATTGACGCCTACTGTATTAGCAAGACGGGTTTTAGCATCAGTTTTAAAACTGGCCGCCGCAGTTGCCGCAGTCTCGGCATTTGATGCCCGTGTACCAATGTCACCTGCCACCGATGACATATAATCAGACAATGTCATAGTGCTTTTTGAGCCAGAAAGCGGTGACGTTGAAAAGTTTAATTTAACCGCACTTGCATTAAATAGTGCTTGTGCACCACTTGAATCGCTTTTTCCTAATGCAATTGATCCAACATTGGTGGAGGTCAAATCAGTTGTAGCAAGTGCAAGCGCTGATGGGTTTGTTGCAATTTTTGAATTAACGCTAAGGCTTTGCGCAATTGAATTCCTTGCCTCATCTGAAAAGCCCAACATTTCTCCTAATGAAACCGATGTAGTACCACGGTTTTCACTGTCATCAATCATATTAAAACTATAATCAGTTCCGCCGTTTGACTGGGTAAATTTTAATGAGCCATCAGAATTTAATGCGAAAGTTCCATAAATACCAAAACCTGTAGAATTATCATTCATTGCGCTAATGATATCGTCAAAAGTGCCAGAAGGTATGGATATGGTTTTTGTTGAAAGCGGTTTTCCGTTGCCATCACTTAGTGCAAGGGTAAAAGTATCACCTGCGGTAAAGCCATTCGCATCAGTTCCTTTAATTCCACTCGCAGGGGAAGTAGGTGTTGTTGAGCTGATAAGATTATTCAAGCCAAAGAAATGGGCAAAAGCCTTGTCACCACGTAAAGAGCCGCCAGCAGCTGGTTCGTCAAAAACTAAACCATTTCCGCTTGTTGATGCAGTTAAACTAAGTTTACCATTTGCAAAACTTGCTGTCCCATTTGCACCAAGCGCAGTATTAAGCGCTGAAGTGAATCCACCAACAGTATTTGCAAACGAAGTTGCAGCGCCGCCATTTACAGACATTGTCAAATTATCAAAATCAATTGCAATCTTTGAAACCAATGTGCCAGATGAATCAACAATACCGATTGAAGTATTTCCGGTAAAGCCAAGTGAATCTGTTGCCAACAATCCAGTATCACTGCCAGTTGTTGATGATAATGCCGGAAGTGTTGAATTAAGGTTATAAACACTATTCACCGCATCAGCATACTTTCCGGCAAATTGGTTCACTGCTTCAGAAATTTTTGGCAAATCAACATTACGTAAGTCAAGTAAGCCACGCAAAGATCCACTTTGAACCGAGCTTTCGATGTTCATAGGGGTGGAATTTGGGGTAATCTTTATATTTATGCTTGGATCAGAATTTCCATCAAGCGATGAATAACTTAACGTTGACGCAGTTGTACCGGCAAGGAACATGCCATTGGTTGTATAAATTTTTGCCGAGCCATCATTGCCATAATCAACATTAATATCAACAAGATCAGAAAGTTGGTTGATAAATCCTGATAGGGTTTCTTGTGCCCCTGTTGCATCACCTGTGATTGATGCACTAACCACTTTTGAGTTGGCTTCAACAATATTTTTCAGTAAATTGTTTACAGTGTCAACTTTACTTGAAATATCTTTATCAACTTGGTTTTGGGTGTTTTTTATCTGTTGGGACGCCTGCCCTAATTGACTTAAGGCGCTTTGTAAATTTGCGATAATCTGGCTTTTTATAATTGTTGAAGTTGGATTTGACGCCGCGGTTTCAAAACTTGCCAATGCATTATTAAGGGTCGAGAATATAGAAGTATCTTCAGACGGGTCGCCAAATATTGATTGCAATGAATCAAGATATTGGGATTTTACACTAGCGCCAGCTTCAGCAGAGTTTGCGTTCAATGCAGTCGCTTCAAGAAATGTATTTGTTGCGCGTCTTATTGCATCAACAGTAACACCACCGTTAATTCCACCATAGTTTAGGTTTGATTGTTGTTGTTCAAGCCGCACATAGCCTTCTGTATTTGCGTTTGCGACATTCTTCGAAACGACATTCAGACCAGATTGCGCTGTATACAATCCAGAAGTGGCAATATTCATAATCGAACTTAAAGATGACATATTCTTATACCGTTCTTTTTAAACCATATCCAAATAGGCAATAATTACCGATTAAATGGAAATAATTGCCTTAATTATTATTATTTTATTTGCTTCATTCTCGCATTTTATTAATAACCAACTGAATTTATTGCATTTATTCAAACACAAAATTTCAGCTTTACTTTACATATAATTATTAATGCAAAGCGCTTGCCAAACTTATCACCTTCAAAATTTTCGAGATGGCGTAATTTTTAGATTGGTTAAAACTTAACGAATTTTATGCTGCAATCTTTACCTTGTTGATGGGCAATCGATTCCTATCGGCAGAGGCTGCACGGTGCATCAATTTAATTTTTCATAATATTTTCAATAAGTTAACCACAAGAAAATCGCGGCACGATTATTGCTCAATAAAATTGCAAACCTAGTATTGCAATCGGGAAATAAAAATAACTATGGAAATTAATAGCAGTTACAGCGCAAAAAGTATCCCTAAAGTGGATAATACCGCTTATGGCAAAGACGCCAAGGTGGACAATTTTGCCGACCTGCTCTCCACCGTTACCGACAAAAATTCAAATAAAAACAATCTACAAGACACAACTAGCGCAAAAAAGTCTGCCTCTAATTCAGATAATAGTGCCACTAAAGACGTTCAAAATAGTGATGCCCAAGATAGCGCTAATATTAAAAACGTAACTTCCCAAGATGCAGCACCAACTGTTGTAGCAGATGACGATACTGCGATTGAAAATTCTAATGCCAATATTGAAAACAATGGCGTCAAAAATGCAGAAAATATAGATGGTGAAAAAAATCCATTGATTGACGCCCAACAAGCAATGTTGGCCTTGATATTAAATCAGGGGCAGCAGCCTGTTGAAAATGCTACAACTAACTTAACAAGTGATGCCTCCACAGTAAGCGCAAATGATGTAGCAGCCTTAATTGATAACAAACAGGGCAATAATAATCCTGCGTTGCTTGCGGCACTTGCACAAAATGGTGATAATGCCGCCACCGAATTAAAAATTGCTATGCCACCAAAAGAAAACGGCAAAACCGACGATGGCAAAAATGGGAAATTAGATTTTTCATTAAAAACATCTAACCCAAATATTATTCCAAATGATGGAACCCAAAATAATAATCCTGCAAATAATGTTGCAAACCAAAATCATGATCAAAATTTAAATAATCCTTTGATTAAAACCAATAACGCGCACCAAACAGCGCAAACCTTTGATGCGGGTATAAAAACACAGGATTTATCTTCGGCCAATACAAATACTCTTGCAGTTGCCGAAAATAGTACAACATCAAATAGCCAAACAACCACAGACATTAATAAAAGCCCTGTAGATCAAAACACTGGCCTCCGCATTAATCTTGATAACATCCAATCACTTGCTGCGATTATGGTTCGCAAACATTTTAGTGGTGAAAAAACCTTTACTATTCGCCTTGATCCACCAGAATTGGGCGAAATCAAGGTTGAGTTAAAGATTGACAAAGATAAAAGGGCAAAGGCCGTAATATCTGCTTCAAACCACGAGGCATTAGGCGATTTGACAAAATCTGTAAAAGAACTCGCCCAATCACTAAAAGATGGCGGCGTGGATATTAACGAAGAAGATTTTGAATTTAACCTTAATCAGCAATCCAATGATAACGAATTTGCACAAAATGCAAAATCGCAAAGCAACGACAAATCTTCAGATAAAAATACATCAGAAGAGGTTCAACCCGAAGTTATAAATCAAATTAATCGTGACATAAACCGGACCCAAGTTTGGCATAATGTCCGTGTGTCTTTAATAGCGTGAGAGTGACATGACCACAGTAAACTCGTCAACATCCACAAATACAAACTCTGGTACAACTTCGAGTTCGTATAAAACTCTTACTGCGAATTTTGAGACGTTCATGACGCTTCTAACTGCGCAATTAAAGAACCAAGACCCGCTTTCACCAATGGATTCAACCGAATTCACTAATCAATTGGTGCAATATTCAGAAGTTGAGCAAAGCATGAAAACCAACAGCTTGCTTGAAGGGTTAAATAAATTAGTCACAGCAAGCAGTGGCTCATATGCAGTTTCATATTTGGGAAAAACCGCAACTACAACCGACCCCACTGCCGCACTTTCAAATGGCAGTGCAAATTGGAATTATAATATTCCATCAGGCGCAAGCAGCGTATCCCTTAAAATATATGACGAAAACGACAATCTCGTGCAGACAATTGACGGTACAAAAACCGCTGGCACGCACGAATTGAACTGGGACGGCACAAAATCAAATGGTGTTAAACTAACCAGTGGCAATTTTAAACTTGAGGTCGAAGCAAAAAATTCAAGTGGTACCGACCTTGATGCAAAAGTTACCAGATCCGGAACAATATCAGCAGTTGATATGTCTGGTTCTGAACCAAAAGTCCTCATTGGAGGCACATATGTCTCTTTGTCTGCTATTACGTATCTTGCGCAATCATCAGGTAGTTGAGACCAAGGATAAAATAATTATCCAATAAATTACCTTTCGAAGAAGGGTGTGGTGTCAGGCAGAATGCTTCAACAAAAAATACAAATAATTAGGAGCTTAAAATGTCAATATATAGCGCAATGCTGGCGGGCGTATCTGGGCTAAATGCGAACTCATCTGCAATGGCGGTGATTTCTGATAACATCGCCAATGTTAATACAACTGCGTATAAAGCAGATAGATCTGATTTTGAAGATTTAGTGAACTCACAAAGTTCAAGAACCACCTATAATGCGGGCGGCACACGGGCTGTGACAAGACAACTTATTAGTTCGCAAGGCAATATTGCGAGCACAACTGCAACCACTGACTTGGCAATTCAGGGCGATGGTTTTTTTGTGGTTTCGCCCATTTCAAATATTGATTCAACCACTCCAGAAATTGCATATACACGAAACGGAACTTTTTATCCGGATGAAGAAGGCTATCTTGTTAATAGCGCAAGAAACGTTTTGCGCGGATGGCCACTTGATGCAAATGGTGCTATTTCTGGACCTACCGCAAGCATTCCTGCTTTGGTTCCGGTTAACATTAATGGTATATCTGATAGCGTTACCGCAAGTACCAACGTTGCACTTACCGGTAACCTAAATTCCGATACCACAATCTCTGCCGCAGCGTCTTCTGGTACATATACCGCTGGTAACATGGCAGCAGGAACAGTAACCGCCGATGCAACTTGGCCAGTTCAGATTGTCGATTCATTAGGTGGAACAAAAACCCTAAATATCGCATTGTTAAAATCTGCAACAGCAAACCAATGGAACGTTGAAGTATATTCATCTCCCGCATCAAATGTTACCGGTGCAAACGGTCTTATTACTTCTGGCACTTTGGCCTTTACCACAAGTGGCGAAATAGACACTACAAATACTTCTGCCGGGCTTTTATCTGCAATCAATATCCCGTGGGCGGCTTCAACTGGCCTTGCATCACAATCTATTCAGCTTGAATTAGGCCAAACACCGACTAGTACTGGTGCAGTTACACAACACGCTGATAACACCACACTTACCTCAACCACAACTGATGGCACAACTGCAAGCAAACTTGATACACTGTCTATCGATGAGGAAGGATTTGTAACCGCAACATTTAAATCAGGTGCAAAAAAGAAAATTTTCCAAATTCCATTGGTAACTTTCACCAACCCTGACGGTTTAAAGAAATATTCTGGTGGGGTTTACAAAACCACACAACAATCTGGTGACCCAACTTTGCAGCAGGCAGGTTCTGGGCGTGCAGGTACACTTACATCTTCTGCACTAGAAGCATCCACAGTGGATTTAGCACGTGAATTTTCAAACATGATAATTACCCAGCGTGCTTATAGCGCGTCTTCAAAAATTATCACAACCGCTGACCAAATGCTCGATGAGCTAATCAGCATGAAGCGTTAAGGGGCTAAATTCTAAAAGTTTATACAAAAATTAGTTTCAATCTTCTCGGTGTTACTAATGAGTTATTAAACATAAAATTTAGCGTGAGTTTAAAGTGTTTCTATTATCCTTTCATGAGGATATGGAGAATGGGAAAAATGGTACAACCACTAATAAAAGAACCATCAGTAATCGGACCGGAAGGAATTCCATTAACATTGGCAACCCTCCCCCCTCCTGAAACTGAACGCTGGGTCGCAAGACGTAAAGCAGAATTAGTAGCAGCCGTACGGGGCGGTCTATTAAGTCTTGAAGACGTTTGCAACCGCTACAAACTTACGATGGAAGAGTTTCTTTCATGGCAGCGTCAGGTTGATAAACACGGACTTCGCGGTCTAAGAGTCACCCGACTGCAATCATATAGGTAATTTTTGCACACCTGAGGCAAAAATTAAAAGAAAGTTTACGCTTTACTGGGAAAAATCTGCCTAGCGGGGATGAATCACATGTGATTTGTTTCCGGTAGGGAGATTTTTTGTTTTGGATCGCTTTTTACAAACTTTAGCTCAGGCTGGCCCAGGAAGACTTATTGCCGCCTTGGGTGTAACTGGCTTGGTTGCTGCAACCTTGTTTGCAATCATGTTCCGCGTTGGTACTGAAGACAAAGCATTGCTCTATTCAGGTCTTTCTCCGAAAGACGCATCATCTATCACGCAACAGCTTGAAAAATCCAAAGTAAAATATGAGGTTTCATCTGATGGCAGCTCGGTTTTCGTACCGCGTTCAAAAGTTGCAGAAGCACGTATGCAACTTGCATCAGAAGGACTTCCTGGACAAGGCTCCATCGGCTATGAAATCTTTGATAAACAAGATGCAATGGGACAAACTAGTTTTGTTCAAAACATAAATAAATTACGCGCCTTAGAAGGCGAACTTGCACGTTCTATCGACAGTCTTGATACTGTTAAAAACACCCGCGTGCATTTGGTTATCCCTGAAAAACAACTATTCGAGACTGATAATGACCCGCCAACTGCATCAATTGTTGTTGGCCTTGAAAAAGGTTCGCTTTCAGATAAAGAAGTAAACGCAATCCGCAATCTTGTTGCCTCTGCCGTAAAAGGTCTAAGCCCCGATAAAATCACAATTCTTGATGAGCGCGGTGAGCTTTTGGCAAGTGCGCAAAACTCTGCTGATGCATCTGCAAGCGCGGCGGATGACCGCAAAGCACAATATGAAGAGCGCCTGCGTAAAAGAATTCAAGATATTGTAGAAGGTGTTACTGGCCCTGGTGCGGTTCGCGTACAGGTTTCTGCTGATATGGACTTTTCGCAAACCAACACTACCACCGAAGACTTTGACCCTGATAAAGTTGTTCCACGCTCTACCCAAACCGTTGAAGAAAGTGGCAATGAAAAATCATCAGATGGTGGTGCCGTTACCCAAGGTCAAAATGTTCCCGATGGAACCAATTCGCAAACTAATGCAAATGGTTCATCAAACGCAACTAGCCGCACCGAAGAAACCGTAAACAACGAAATTTCAAAAACCACTAAAGTTCAGGTTTCATCACCGGGAACAGTTACCAAATTATCGGTTGCTGTTGCGGTTGATGGCATTACCACACCTGCCGCAAAAGCTGGCGAGCAACCAAAATGGGCACCGCGTTCACAAGAAGATATAGACAAAATCACAACTCTTGTACGTTCAGCAGCAGGCATTGACGATACACGTGGCGACAAACTTGAGGTTGCCAACGTAAAATTCGCCCGCTCTGCCACAGATACCGGCTCAAAAGCACCTAGCAAATTTGATTTTGGTAAAAATGAAATTATGCGCGGCGTTGAAATTCTTGCCATGAGCCTAATTGCAATTGCCATGATCTTCTTTGTTGCCCGTCCTCTTATAACTGGCATCTTTTCAGAAGGCGTACCTGCGGCGGGTGGTAGAAAACCTGCACTTGCTGGTGGTGGCTCTATGCCGCCAATGGTTGCCGGCATGCCATCAGGTGAGAATATGGTTGCAGGTCTTCCAACATCTGGTGATCAGGGACATACGACCTCTGTGGAAACTGTCGATATAGCCCGCATTTCAGGCTCTGTGAACGCAAATGCAATGAAACAAGTTTCCGATGTTGTGAATGATCATCCAGAACAAACCGTAAGCGTAATAAGAAATTGGCTTCAGGAGAAAAAATAACAAATGCCTGCTTCGCTAAATGAATTAAATGGTGCCGAAAAAGCCGCAATTTTCCTTCTGGCCTTGGGGGAAGATCATGCCAGCATTTGGGAACATCTTGACGAGGAAGAAATTAAAGAAATTTCTGCCGCTATGTCCACCCTTGGCACAGTAAACGCCTCTATGGTAGAAGAATTAGTTGTTGAATTCATTGGGAAAATGTCAACCACTGGCGCAGTTATGGGTTCTTATGAACAAACCCAAAGACTATTGTCGTCAATACTACCTCCCGACAAAGTGAATTCCATCATGGAAGAAATTCGCGGCCCTGCCGGTCGTACCATGTGGGATAAATTGGGCAACGTCTCTGAACAAACATTAGCAAACTATCTTAAAAATGAATACCCGCAAACTGTTGCCGTTGTACTTACCAAAATCAAGGCAGACCATGCGTCACGGGTTTTATCAACTTTACCAGAAGAATTTGCGCTTGAATGCATTAACCGCATGTTGAACATGGAACCAATCCAACGCGAAATCTTGGAAAAAATTGAAGATACCTTGCGTGTTGAGTTTATGTCGAACCTTGCCAGAACTTCAAAACGCGATAGCCACGAATTAATGGCAGATATTTTCAACAACTTTGACCGCGCAACGGAAAACCGTTTCTTGTCATCGCTGGAAGAAAGAAATCGTGAATCTGCCGAACGTATTCGTGCATTAATGTTTGTGTTTGAAGACCTCAAAAAACTTGATCCGGGCGGCGTGCAAACCTTGTTACGCGCTATTGATAAAGATCAACTTGGCTTGGCGCTTAAGGGTGCCTCTGATGAATTACGCAACTTATTCTTCTCTAATATGTCCGAACGTGCTTCTAAAATCCTTAAAGAGGATATGGCAGCAATGGGGCCCGTACGTCTTAAAGACGTTGATACAGCGCAAATGTCTATGGTGCAGGTTGCGAAAGACCTTGCCCAAAGCGGTGAAATCGTCCTTGCTTCTGGAAGCTCTGACGATGAACTAATTTATTAGGGGCTATATCATGAGCGCATATCAAAAATTTGACTTTAGCCCAATTCACGACCCTAATGGTGATTTCACGCCGATAAAACGTAAAAAAGTTTTAAACGAGCAGGATTTGAATATCGCCCGTAATGAAGGTTTTAAAGAAGGCGAAGTTTCACAAATCGCGATTTCACAAAAACAAACCGCTGAAAGCCTACGAGCAATTGCATCAATGATGCAAATGATTTTGGGTAAATTAAACACTGAATCAAAACAATTGCGTGAAGATGCCGTAGAGGTCTCTATGGCTGCTGCCAAAGCGATTGCTGGCGCTGCGCTTGAAAAATGCGGTAAAGAAACCATCCTTGATTATATCAAAGAAGCCACCGCAAATTTACGTAATGTGCCACGCATTATCATCAAAGTTCCGCACGACCTAATTAGTGCCGTTGAAGAACCAATATACACCACCGCCCGCGATACCGGTTTTGATGGACAAATCGAAGTTCGTGGCGATGATAACGCCCGCCTTGGCGATTGTTCAATCGAATGGCAAGACGGATCAATTAGCTACAACCATGATGAAACCATTGAAAAAATTGAGGCAGCTGCAAACAGCTGGCTAAAAAGTGCCGAACAAACTGAAGTACAATTAAATTTGTTCGACACAATTTAAAAATTAAACCAAATTGGACAAAAGCATGACAGACGAAAATGACAATTTAGATCTTCCTGACCTTACCAATGAGCAAAGTGTCAATAACGAACTTACGCTTGGCGATGTTTCAGGAATAGAGCGCTCTGCAAGCGAACTTGCACCGGTTTTCGATGTTCCGGTCCATGTTAAAGCCGTTTTAGGACGCGCTTCAATGAATGTTAGTTCAATTTTGGAACTTAATGCTGGCTCGGTAATTGAACTTGACCGTAAGGTTGGTGAAGCAATCGACATTTATATTAATAACCGCCTTGTTGCGCGGGGCGAATTAGTGGTGGTTGAGGATCATTTGGGTGTAACCATGACTGAAATCATCAAAGACGGCGATACGGGTAATTAGGAGAATAATATGCGTTTAATGATTGTTGGATCTATTACCGGTCCCTTGGCAATGGCATCAAAAATTGCCATGGATCGCGGCGCAAAAGTGATGCAGGTTGATAATATTGACGCTGCGACCAATGCTTTGCGTTCTGGACGCGGTGCAGATTTGCTTATGGTTGAAGTTAGCCATGACATTGAAGCACTTATTCGCCAAAATGAAGTTGAGCATATTTTTGTTCCCGTGGTTGCTTGTGGTATTTCAACCGACGCCCGCACCGCCGCAATGGCAATTCGTGCAGGCGCAAAAGAATTCATTCCTTTACCTCCTGATCCTGAGTTGATTGCCGCTGTTATTGCCGCCGTATCCGATGACAGCAAGCCAATGATTGCCAAAGATCCTGCAATGATTGCCGCATTGAAACTTGCCGAACAGGTTGCCCCATCAGACGCATCAATCATGATTTCAGGTGAATCTGGCGTGGGTAAAGAGGTTATGGCACGCTTTCTTCATTCTAAATCACGCCGTGCGGATAAGCCATTCATTTCAGTAAACTGTGCCGCTATTCCAGATAATCTTCTTGAAAGCGAATTGTTTGGTCATGAAAAAGGTGCGTTTACTGGCGCTATTGCCCGTCGTATCGGTAAATTTGAAGAAGCTAATGGCGGAACCCTACTTCTGGACGAGATTTCAGAAATGGATCTAAAGCTTCAGGCAAAACTTTTACGCGCTATCCAAGAACGTGTAATTGACCGAGTTGGTGGTTCAAAACCGGTTCCGGTTGACATTCGCATAATTGCCACAACCAACCGCGAATTAATCAAAGAAGTTAATGAAGGCAATTTCCGCGAAGACTTGTATTACCGTTTGAACGTTATCAATCTTGAAATTCCGCCACTTAGAACAAGACAATCTGATATTGTTCCATTAGCTGAATTTTTTGCCAAAAAATTTGCGGTTGCCAATGGTCAGCCTCCAAAAGCATTTTCGCAAAACGCCAAAGACGCATTGTTACAAAACGGCTGGCGTGGAAACGTTCGCGAACTTGAAAATACCATTCACCGTGCCGTACTTTTATCGCGTGAAAATCAAATTGAAGCAGTGGATTTAGGTTCACAAGTGGTCAATACCGCAAGCCCAGTTACTGGCGGCGGAATTTCACAAGATGCCCTAACCAACGCACAAATTGCGGTTTCAAATGCCTCGGTTTCATTAGTCGGAAGAACAATTGAAAACGTTGAACAGGAAATGATTTTGGAAACCCTTAAACATTGTCTTGGTAATCGTACCCATGCTGCAGTGATTTTGGGAATTTCAATCCGTACATTACGCAATAAACTAAAACAGTATCAGGATGCCGGTATCGACATCCCTGCCCCACATGCTTCTGAAGGCAAATTTGCACTAGGTTAAATAAATGACTGAACAAGTGGCACAGAATGTGCCGGTATTAAAACTAAATGATGTTTTAAAAGGTATGATGCGCGGTGATATTGCCGTGGGTATTGGCGTGGTATTACTTATCGTACTGCTTATCGTGCCATTACCACCTTTTATGCTTGATTTCTTTCTGGCGATTTCAGTTACATCATCAGTTTTAATCTTGATGACGGCGCTTTTTATTAAAAAGCCACTTGAGTTTTCTGCATTCCCGTCAATTTTGTTGGTAGCAACCCTTTTCCGCCTTGGCCTTAACATTGCCTCAACCCGCCTAATTTTAGGTCACGGACACGAAGGTTTAAATGCGGCCGGTGAAATTATCCAAGCTTTTGGTAATTTCATCATGCAGGGTAATTTCGTAATCGGTTTGATTGTATTTATCATTTTGATTATCGTTAACTTTGTCGTTATCACCAAAGGTTCAACTCGTATCGCAGAAGTTGCCGCACGTTTCAGCTTGGATGCCATGCCGGGGAAACAAATGGCAATTGATGCCGATTTGTCATCTGGTCTAATCAATGAAGATCAGGCCCGCGCAAAACGTAAAGAATTAGAAGGCGAAAGCAATTTTTACGGCGCAATGGACGGTGCGTCTAAATTCGTACGCGGTGATGCAATCGCCGGGCTTTTGATTACTGCAATTAACGTTATTGGCGGCATCATTATCGGTGTGGCACAAAACCATTTATCACTTGGCGAAGCGGGCGCATCATATACACAATTAACCGTCGGTGATGGTCTTGTTTCACAAATCCCCGCACTCATCATTTCAGTTGCCGCAGGTTTATTGGTTTCAAAAGCGGGCGTTGACGAGCCAGTTGAAGACGCACTTGTTCGCCAAATGGCGGGCTCACCACAAGCTTTAGGCATGGTTTCAGCAACAGCAATCATCGCCGGTCTTTTACCAGGGATGCCAATTATTGCATTCTGGGCGATTGGTGGTGGAGTTGGATATCTTGCCTATAAAACTTGGCGCAATAATCAACAAAAACTGCTCGATGCCGCAGACAAAGTTCATCAAGCTGAGATGGCCGCCGAAACCAAAGAGGTTGAAGAACCAATTAATGAAACCCTTGCAATTGATGAACTTAAAATCGAGCTTGGCTACGGCCTTCTAAGCATGGTGAATGATGTTCACGGCAAACGTGTAACCGATCAGATCAAGGCACTTCGCCGCCAGATGGCACAGGAATTGGGCTTTATCATGCCAAGCGTACGTATCCTTGACAATATGGCATTACCAAATAATGGCTATGCAATCCGCGTTAAGGAAATGGATGCCGGCGAAGGTGAATTACGCCTAAGCCATCTATTGGTTATGGATCCAACCGGTAATACCCCATCAATTCACGGCGAAAACACAACTGAACCTGCATTTGGTTTGGTCGCAAAATGGATTACTGAAGATTTGCGCGAAGAAGCATTATTCAAAGGCTTTACCGTGGTTGATCCTGCAACCGTGCTTACCACACACCTTACTGAAGTTATCAAAGACAATATGGCCGAACTATTGTCGATTTCAGAAGTTCAGAAATTGGTTAAACAATTATCAGCTGAAAACCAAAAATTGGTTGAAGAAATGGTTCCATCGCAAGTTTCTTGGGCATTGTTCCAACGCGTATTGCAATCACTTCTTAAAGAACGTGTTTCTATTCGTGACCTTTCAACAATTGTTGAAGCCATTATGGAAGGCGCAGGTCTTGATGCTATTTCACTTGTGGAACATGTTCGCGCCCGCCTTGCCCGCCAATTATGCTGGCAAAATCGTGGCGTTGATGGCTCATTGCCACTTGTTGCCCTTTCACCGCGTTGGGAAACTGCATTTGCAGAGGCAATTATCGGCGAAAAAGGTGACAAACAACTTGCGCTTGCGCCATCTCAAGTGCATGAATTTGTAAATGATATAAGGGTTGCCTTGGATAAAGCGGCGCAATTGGGTGAAGTTCCGGTTGTTCTGACTTCGGGAGGTATCAGACCGTTTGTGCGCTCATTGGTTGAAAGATTCCGCGCGCAAACTGTTGTTATGAGCCAAAATGAAATCCACCCCAAAGCAAAACTTAAAACACTTGGTACCGTATAAACTCTGTACCGTATAATTGGTAACTGTATAAAGAAAGTATTATATAGACTGAATGGAAAACGTTCGCATTATCGCCCCTAACCTTCAGGATGCTATGGCAAAAGTTAAGGCCGAGCTTGGGGAGAATGCGACCATTATTTCATGGAATAACCTTGGTGATGCTATCGAAGTTGTTGCCCATGCCGGAAAGCCACAAAACCAGCAACCCGCGCAGCCACTTGGTGAATTTCAAACCAAAGGCGGAACCGCACCGCGTTACGATGTTTTTGAACATGAAGAAGCGTTGCGCCAAAAAGAACTCGCGGAGCGGCAGCGTGCTTTACGTGCCTATGGCGGCAAGGCAACCAAAGAGACAAAATCCGACAAAGGCGGGGTCGGCGTTTTAGTTGGCACAAAACAAAAAGCCGTTAAAGCGCAAAATGTTAATGCTAATACCGAGGCAACTGCGCCAACGCCAACCGAACAAGTTGAAGAAAAGAAAAAGCCGTCCCTTCATCCACTTGTGCCATTATTAGTAAAGGCCGGTCTTAACCTTAAAGAAATAAAACCATTTGCAAGTTTCCTTGAATATGGTGCCGAAAGTAGCCCCCACGATATTTTGGTCAAAATCTTAGAAGAAAAATATGATTTTGAACCATTAGAAGCCGCACCAGATCATGCAATTGCATTAATTGGCCCGGCTGGTTGCGGTAAAACAATTACTGCCGCCAAACTTGCTGCCCGCGCCCTAAGCTCCGGTGTAGAGGTTTTACTAATTTCAACCGACACGGAAAGACAAGGTGGTGTTGAACAATTAAAAGGCTTTGCCAAAAAACTTGGTGCATCATTTAATTTTGCCGACAATGTAACCGAGGCAGCACACTTGGTTCGTGGCGGGCTTGATGCCGGAAAAGTGGTAATTATTGATTGTGCCGCCGCATCGCACATCGAACCGGCATCGTTAAGGGTTACAGAACGCATAATCGAAGAAACCCAAGCCGAACCAATTTTATGTCTTCCGTGTGACCTAAGAAGCGATGATATAGAAGATTTAATTGGCGAATATAAATCACTTGGTGTTGTCCGAAATATTTTGACCCGTTCTGATATTACCAACCGCCGTGCCGGCCCATTAGTTGGACTTTTAAACCACGGAATGAAAACATCATTAATCTCTGCAAGCCCGTTCATCGCGGGTGGAATTGTCATGGCTTCGCCGCAACGCCTTGCAAGTTTAATTTTAGAACCATTTGATAATTTATAGCCTTTTTATTTTTAAACGGCGCAATCTTTTTTAATTTTAACCGCAATGTTTATAGGTTTATTTCATGAGTAAATTTATCTCTTCACTTTTAAAACCAAAAGCATTCGTTTCAATAATCCTAATAATTGCAATAATGGGTGGGCTTTTTTATTTTTCGGCCACACCATATTATGCTGATTTTAAAGAGCTTTTGACTTCTCCGCCATTTATTCTTGAAGTTGGCAAAAGCAAAATCACACTTTATTTGATTTTAAAATCATTAATAATAATGGTGGTTTTCTTTTGGCTTGCTGGATTAATTTCTGATTTTGGCTCGGCAAGGATTGATAATATCAAAACCTTAAAAGCCGCAAATAAAGCACTTACTATTAAATTATATCGTATTGCTGTTTACGCGATTGGCTTTTTGATTGGCATTGAAATCCTTGGGATTGATTTAACCTCCTTTGCAATATTTTCTGGTGCGATAGGTATTGGCCTTGGCTTTGGTTTACAAAAAATCACATCAAATTTTATTTCCGGCTTAATTTTATTATTTGAGAAATCACTGGAAACCAATGATTTAATTGAACTTAGTGATGGCACATTTGGTTATGTTCGCCGCATGGGGGCAAGATATATTCTTATTGAGGCAACCAATGGCAAAAAAATTATGGTTCCCAACGAAAGTTTCATAACCAACCAAGTTGTCAACTGGACTTACCGCAACCGCAAAGCACGGGTAGATATTAACGTTGCAATTTCATACGAGGATAGCGCAGAAACAGCACTAAAAATTATGTATGAAGCAGCATTGGAAAATGACAAATGCCTTAAATCACCTGCACCAACTGCATTTGTTAAAGAATTTGCCGATAATGCAATTAGGCTAAGCCTTAATTTCTGGGTTAATGACGTAACCGAAGGACGCGCCGGACCGCAAAGTGATGTAATGCTGCGTATTCTTCATAAATTCAAAGAGAATAACATACATATTCCTTATTCTAAAAATGAAATACGGGTGGTGAATGTAACGCCAAAAGAAGAAGCCAAATAACAAAAAACCCCGCAATCGCGGGGTTTAATGCATCGGTTAAATGTTCTTTTATGCCCGTTTAGAACGAATTATCGCAAACTCGTCCATTGCCTTTTGTTCGCGTGCCTTTTTTTGTTCGGCGGCATGTGCCTGGCGACGCTCTTCAAGGGTTTCGAATTTCTTTTGTTCTTCAAAGGCAATACGTAATTCTTCGCCTAGGGTACGAATTTCTTCTTCAACACCGGTTAATGATGCCAAAAGGTTCGCCTGTTGCCCATCCATAGAAATTTTATATTGCGCAAAGTCAGATGCCATCGCAGGGTTATTTTCTGCAATCACACGTTCACGATCGAGGTTGTTTTTCAAATCCTCTTGTTTTTTAATCAAATCAGCATGAATCTTTTGGGCAGCAGCAAGTAATTTTTGCACGCTATCAACCTTGTGTTTCGCCAATTTTATAAGTGTTTCACCTGAACGCATTAAACCATTCCCGTTAATTTCGGACATGATAACAAGTGAAAGTTAAAAAACTTTACAGTTTTGTGTACAAATTTTAATTAGTTAGAATATTTTCCAGTTTTTCAAAGGTTTCGGGAAAGGTTGAACGCTCATGCTTGCCCTGTGAAAGGAAAGCCTCAAGCGGTTCACTAAGTGCAATTGCACGATCTGTTTTGGCATCGGCCCCAATACGGTATGCCCCAAGCCTGATTAATTCTTCCATATCCGAAAAGTTCGCCATCGCATTTTTGGCTTCTTTAATTAAAACTTGTTCTTCTGGCGAATGGCATTCAGGCATAAGACGTGAAACAGACTTCAAAATATTAATTGCCGGATATCGCCCCCTATCGGCAATGGCGCGTTCCAAAACCAAGTGACCATCCAAAATACCACGCACAGCATCGGCAACGGGTTCATCATGGTCACCACCGTCAACAAGAACCGTAAAAAGACCGGTAATCGCCCCCGCCGAACCATCCTCAAGCGGCGCACCAGGGCCAGAGCGTTCCAATAGCTTTGGCAATTCGGCAAATACGGTTGGGGTATAACCTTTTGTGGTTGGGGGTTCGCCCGCGGCTAGGCCGATTTCACGTTGCGCCATAGCAAAGCGGGTCACACTATCCATAAGGCAGAAAACCTGTTTACCTTGGTCACGGAAATATTCGGCAACCGCCATTGTTGTATATGCCGCCTGCCGCCTTTTTAAGGAAGATTCATCAGATGTCGCCACCACAAGGACAGAACGTTTCAAACCTTCTTCGCCCAATGAATCTTCGATAAATTCGCGCACTTCACGCCCGCGCTCACCAATAAGACCGATAACAATCACATCAGATTCCGCGCCGCGTGCCAACATCGACATTAAAACCGATTTACCAACGCCCGAACCTGCAAAAATACCCATCCTTTGTCCGCGACATATCGCGCAAAACGCATCCAAGGCGCGCACACCGGTTTCAATCCTATCCCCAACGCGAACACGATCTTGCGCTGGTGGTGGGGTGTTTTTTACAAAAACCGGATCCGTACCCTCTATTAATGGCCCTTTATTATCAATGGGTTCGGCAAATGAATTAATAATCCGCCCCAACCACGAATTAGATGGATTAATCACTGGTTGCGAAGGTCTAAAAATTAATTTTGTACCGGCGCGCAAACCTTCCACACTGTCAAAAGGCATTAATAATGCACGTCCATCACGATAGCCAACCACTTCAAGACGGGTATTTTGCTGGTTTTCAACATAGGCACGCGCCCCAAGTGACATTGCCTGTGGTGGACCAAATGCCTCTATAATCAAACCGTTAACAGCCGCGACCCGACCTTCATATTCGACAAGCTCTAAATTATTAATTTTTTTAGCAAGAATATTAAGACGCATTGATAATTTCGCCGTTTCAAATGGGGCAAAACCCCCTGATTCTTATATCATAAGCCACGAATCTTAATAAAATTCATGATTCTTAAAAAAATAACATTTTTTTGTCACTTAAGCCGAAAAAATTAACCTTTCTTAAACCGATTACGTTAAAAAGTAAAAAAATCTGGTTAACTGCAAAATGTTGTTAACCTTTTATTAGCAAATCAGTTTAGACTGCGTCATGGGTTGATTTGTTTTCGTTTTATGTACCTAGGGGGTTATAAATGCGTGTTCTTTTAATTGAAGATGATCGTGCGACATCACAGGCGATCGAGCTTATGCTTAAGTCAGAAGGTTTTAACGTCTATACTACTGATTTGGGTGAAGAAGGTGTCGATTTAGGTAAATTGTTTGATTATGATATCATTCTTCTTGACCTTAACCTTCCAGACATGAACGGCTTTGACGTTCTTCGCACACTTCGTAATTCACGCGTTGGCACACCTATTCTAATTCTTTCCGGCTCTGCTGATATTGATACCAAAGTTCGTGGCTTTGGCGTTGGCGCCGATGATTATGTTACAAAACCTTTCCACAAAGACGAACTTGTTGCACGTATTAACGCTGTGGTTCGCCGCTCTAAAGGTCACTCTCAAGCAACTATTCAAACTGGCGACGTTATTGTTAACCTTGACCAAAAAACTGTTGAAGTTAACCAAGTTCGTGTTCACCTTACTGGCAAAGAGTACCAAATGCTTGAACTTCTTTCTTTGCGCAAAGGCACAACCCTTACCAAAGAAATGTTCCTTAACCACCTTTATGGCGGCCTTGACGAGCCAGAACTTAAAATCATTGACGTATTCATCTGTAAATTGCGCAAAAAACTTGCTGCTGCTGCGGGTGGTGCGAATTATATCGAAACTGTTTGGGGACGTGGATATGTTCTTCGCGATCCAACACAGGACGTAAAAGCAGCGTAATTTCTGCTTTCCACATTGATATTAAAACAAGCGGTGAACCCCCTCACCGCTTTTTTATTGCCTATTCCCTAAATTCATTCTTTTCGGGAACGCGGTTAAAGGCAATTTTTGCGCCGACAAAATTATGAATTTTGGTTCTTGGACCAATGGTTATCGTATCCTTGCCATAGCGTTGGTTTAATTTATCAAGCGATTTCAAAAGCCCGATATTAACAGGGTCATCAAGCTGATTAACCGACCAACCAAATAAATCCTCCTCACTATTTTCTTTTATCAAAGACATACAAACCACCGAAACTTTTTTAATACGTATGCGTTTACCGCGAAGACGAGACAGAGATTTTTTCCATAATTCATCGGTGGTGCGCATTAATTTAAAGCTGTCTGAGGTGGCGGGAAAATGCGCCTCCGCCCCCGCGTTTTGCTTATCATCGGTACGCACCGAAAGCATAAGGCGCGGGGTTTTATATTCCATCCGCCGCAAACGCGACCCGCATTTGGCAACAAGGCGGCGCGCCACACCATGTGCGGCCTCTGGCGGACGAAGCTCTGGCGCTAAAATATGCGAATGACTTATTGATGAGCGCGTAGTCACAAGTTCAGGTGGGTCTTTACCGTGCAAAGCATACCAAAAATTTTCCCCCATTATTCCGCCCCATAATGCCCGCATCCGCCCAGGACTTAGGTCCCATAATTGTTTTACATTTGCGATACCCGCACGCCGCAGGCGAAATCCCATCGCCTTGCCAATTCCCGCAAAATCTTCAATTTCAAGATCAAGTAGGCGTCCCGGCAACTCATCGGCCCGCAAAACCGTAAGCCCCAACGGCTTTATGATATCGGCCGCAGTTTTTGCCAAAAGTTTGGACGGTGCAATCCCGACCGATGCGGTTAAATATTCCCCAACCTCACTTAGGATAATTCGTTGTAAACTCATGCCGATTTGCCGTGCATTCGCTTCAAACCTTTGGGGTCCCATCAAGAGGCAGGCAAATTCATCAACCGAACAAATGCTATCAATAGGAATGACCTTATCAACCGCCGCAATAATTTGGTGGTGCAATTCGACATAACGATTTGGTCGCGCCTCGACGATAATAACGTCGGGGTATTTTTGTTTGGCCTCAATCACCGAAGTGCCGGTTTTGATGCCGTATAATTTCGCTTCGCGTGAAGCGGCAATTGCGCCGGTATAATCGGTCATGGTCGGCACAACAATGAGCGGGCGATAGCGATACGCCTTATTATCCTGCTGCTCACAGGAGGCAAAAAACGAATTCATATCGGCATAAAGCCACAAAAGCCCGCCCCCATCTTCCCAACGTTTATCGGCAAGAATTCTGTGAATAAGGCTTGTTTTATCGGCACTATCGCCGTGCATAAATTTATTGGCATAGCTCATAATAATGAGAACATATCATGAACATTCATACTGCGCAATTGGGGCGATAAATTATGATGGGGATAAATTATTAACCAAGCACCCATTCACCTTTGTAACAATTTACCCCCCCTTTTAACCGTTTGTAACAATATGTTTTTTGCAAAAATTTTAAAATAATCATTATTAATCAACTACTTGCATCACATAATGGCGTTCATTCTGCCTATTTCCCAAAAATGTTGACATTTGTTGACATTAAAAAGGCGCATAATTTCCACCAATATCCTGCACATCGCCAAAAACCCTGACAATTCCTGACATTTTTCAAAGAACATCAGGAATAGGATTTTGATATTATAAGGGGAAATTCTTGGGCGGTGATAGCGGGTTTGCGTCAATCTTTGCTTCCCCCGTTGCTAAGGAAGCTCCCCGAAGGGGTGAAGGGGGTTAGCAATATATAATTACCTGCAACGCTTGCCATAAAACCAACCGTCGCCAACCCCACCCCGTGTGCTTCGCACCCGACCTTCCCGCAAGGGGCGGGTAGATTTTGCACTCTTTGCTTCCCCCGTTATTAAGGAAGTTGTCGCCATAGGCGGCGGAGGGGGCGCATGCTGCATAACATTAAATTAAGTGACAAAGCGATTGAAAGAATTGTGGCGCACAGAAATGAAACAACGGGCAGCTATAACAACAATGTATATTTAATTTAACTACTTTGATTTTAAGATAGCTGAGCCATTAAATTTCCTGTGAGTGACAGTGCTATTTGTTTTGCATCTTCATCTTGGCTTATTAAATTAATAACAGCAGCCTCATACGCCTTCCTGCTGGCAAATCCTAGATTTTTCGAAATTTCGGAAAGTGCTGATGATTCACGGACTGGGTAACATTTAAGTATTTCAACAAAGTTATTTTTGCTAACAAGTTCACTTAGTTTAGTCAAATCAGCACCCCTAATAGAGGCTATATCTATGGTTAGCTTAAGTGCATTATCTTTTAATAAACAGGAACGTTTGGGAACTTCTCTATCAATTTGATTCCATATATGTCTTTCAACAGAATAACTGACTATATTTTCCTTATGTTTTTCTATGGCAGTCAATCCAGATTTTATTGCATTTTCAACTAGTTTTTTATAGTTGAGATCATTACGTGCGGCTACTTTTTCCATGATTTTTGGGTTATAATAAATTGCTTCTGATGAATACACATCTAATCTAAATATGCCCTTTTCTTCTTGTGAAGATATTTCGTCATCACCTTCAAAACCATCTCTATCTATTAATCCAAATGCTTCGACCCAATTTAGCTTAAGATTACTTCGTATTCCTATAACTGACTGAAAAACATTCTTTGAAGAACCTTTTGGTATTATTGATATATTTGGAAATAGCAGTGAATAAAGCGGGCTATCCAAACTTCTATGTACTTCGCCTTCAATAAATAGCACCTTTTTTCGGCTTCCAATGATGTCAAGTTTTAGACTATCTGGTAGTTCTTCTGCTGTTTCAAGCATTTCAATCTCAAATGTATAGCCTCCTAGTGCCATAGGTACTCTATTGCAATTCCTTGTTATTAATATTTTAGAATCTGCAAACTCAAGTGGAAGGTCAAGCTCATGAGTTGAAATAACAAACGCACAATCTTTACGTAAATTCATCAAATTAGCTAACAATGGCACTACTATCGATTTATGTAAATGCCGTTCAGGCTCGTCTAATAATATTAAAGTGTCTTTTTCAGCGGTCAAAATATTTGAAGCAATAATAAAAGCATTTCTTTCGCCATCCGACATTCTTGCTATACTATACTCAAAATTTTCTTCACGTAAGGCTGAAATATTCTCAATACCATTGAGTTTTAATTTTATTTTTAAGTTAGATGCCTCAAAAACCTCATTAATTATTTTTATTAATGAGGGGTTTTGTTTTATGAAATTGTTTAGAACCTCAACGTTTCCTTCTCTAGCAATTTGAGAAATTTCACTATTAAGATTTGCTTCAGCTAAAATAACTTCATTGACATCAATCTTAGCTCGGTAATTTTGAAAATTATTAATTTGCCACCGTGAATCAGGATTATTTTCATTGTTTTTTAAATTTGCTGATTGGTTTTTCACTTCTGAAGAAGCCATGCCAATTTGTTCATTATCAAAACATAGTGTCCTGTTTGCTAATACTCGCTTAGAATTGCCAAAATTCATTTGACCGATTGAACCCATTAGGGTTGATTTACCAGTGCCATTTGCCCCAACAATAAAAAGAAGCTGTCCCGAATTCAATGGGATGGAAGTCATTATTGGCATTGGCATCATGTGAGCTTGTTGTCCAGGATACGCTGGTAGCGATTGCATTCTTACTTCGGTACATATGTTAATGCTAAAAGTTTTCATAACCATGTTTGTACCCTATAAAAATACCCCATAATCAAAATTACTATCACAAGATTAAAATGGTTGCAAAGTATATGATTTCAATCAGTCATATCATCTAGCACTTGTTGCAGGATTATAGGCAATATGAGACCCCGCAATAAATGCGTGGTGACAGCCTCATTGGCAACGGGGGAAGTAGATACCCCCCCGTCACAAAGGGAAGAAAAGATTATTTCAATACTGCCAAGTCTCTACGATCAAAGGCTTGAAGTTCTTCTGCGCGGTTTTCTTTGATTTTTGCAACCCATTCAGGATCACTTAGAAGCGCGCGACCAACGGCAATCATGTCAAACTCATCATTTTCAATGCGTTTGATAAGGCCGTCAATTGGTGCAACCTCTGAACCTTGGCCACGGAATGCGCCCAAGAATTCGCCGTCAAGACCAACCGAGCCAACCGAAATTGTCGGCACGCCCAATAGTTTCTTTGCCCAACCGGCAAAGTTTAAATCAGACCCTTCAAATTCAGGCGTCCAAAAACGACGTTGCGAACAATGCAAAATATCCGCACCGGCATCAACCAAACCACCAAGCCATTCGGTCATTTCATCAGGGGTTGTTGCAAGGCGTGCCTCGTAATCTTGTTGTTTCCATTGGCTTATGCGGATAATGATGGCAAAATCATCGCCCACCGCCGCACGACACGCCTTGATAACAGCTTCGGCAAAGGCATTGCGTTCTTTAATGGTTGCGCCGCCCCATTTGTCGGTGCGTTTATTCAATTCTTTCCAGAAGAATTGATCAATCAAATAGCCGTGCGCGCCGTGTAACTCGATACCGTCAAAGCCAACATCTTTGGCGGCTTTTGCAGATTCTGCAAATTTTGCGATTGTGTCGGCAATGTCTTCTTCGGTCATTGGCTCGGTGTTTTGTTTGTCTGGCATGATATAGCCTGATGGGCTATCAATTTTTGATGGCTCCCACCCCTTTGCCATACCAACATTGCCAACATGCCAAATCTGCGGAACAATTTGCCCGCCCGCAGCGTGAACCTTTTCAACAACATTTTTCCAGCCATCCATTGCCGCGCCAAAGAAATTAGGTACATCAGGCGCCATTTTTGAACCAGGGCGGTCAATAACCGTGCCTTCGGTAATAATAAGGCCGACCCCACCCTTGGCACGGCGTTCATAATATGCGGCATTGGCCTCACCAGGGATGCCATTTGGCGCCATGGTGCGCGTCATTGGCGCCATAGCAATACGGTTTTTTGATTTTATTGATTTAAATTCAAATGGTTTGAAAAGCGCGCTATTAGGCATAAAAGCTCCTTAGGGATTAGTAGAATTATTGGGACAACAAAAATATAGGTTCGCAAATGAAATTCACAAGCCACCGCCCTCCAAAACCAACTGTAATTTAGTGTATTTAGTGCCATACTTCATGCGCTTTGCGGTTTTACGAGCGCAATTCAAATGATAATAATATTTCCGCAAAGCTATTAGGGGGAATGATGAAGCGCTTTATTACTTTGGATTTGTTTCGTGGGATTGCGGCTTTAATCATTCTTATGCGCCATTCTGTGCCAATCGCGGGCTTTGACCCCTATGTTTCATATCTTGCGGTTGATTTATTTTTCCTCATAAGTGGCTTTGTTTTTGTCCCTTCTGCGGGTGATAAACTTGTTAGTGGCAAAATGGATGCCAAGGGCGCAATTATAAACCGCTTTATTCGCCTCTATCCGCTTTACTTTTTGTCGGTTTTATTGGCGGGATTATGCTTCTTTACTGGTGCTGCAACCTCATTTGGCATAACTTATCAGCCATTTTGGCAGGCATGGCTTATCAGCTTGACTATGGGGCCGAATTTAACCGCGCCAATGTTTTGGTTCCAAATCAACGGCTTGGCATGGTATTTATTCGTTGATATTGCGGGCGTAATTATTCTTTCATTCGTTTATAAATATCTCAATAACATTGCATTGGCGGTCATAAGCATCATTAGTGCAATTGTGCTTGTTTGGGCGGCATATCATATGAACCCTGCGGGTGGGCTTGATTTGGGCTATGCCAATTATAATTGGCAATTTGGTTTCTGCCGCTTTGGGTTCTCATTCACTTTGGGCATGTTACTATATCGTGTTATGCGAAATGGCTTTTTTGAAAAGCAATATAACAAGCCTTTAATTGGGTTCTCACTAAGCCTTATTTTGGCGATTTGTCTGTGCATCCAAAATATCAATCACGACTCCAATGCCCTTATTTCATTGGTTTTAACCATTGTGGTTTTCCCTGTTTTGGTAATTATTGCGACAAAAATTGATTTCGGTGGAACTTTGGCAAAAATTGCGGAGTTTCTATCCAATCTTTCTTATACAATTTATGTTTTGCAATATGCGATTATCGCAATGTTGATGCATCAGCTTAAGGTCATGCATATTGTTCCCCATGCAATTGCGCCGTGGGGGCAAGTTGGCTTGCAAATATTCATGATTATTTTGTCGTATTTTGCCAATAAATATTATGATGCACCGGTTAGAAAATGGCTAAATGCCAAGTTAAAACCCAAAAAAGCCTAATTAGTGCTTTTTTGCCTGTGGGACGGTTTACTTAGGTTTCTAAAATCCGCTAAAAGCGCGCCATGTTAGAAATCACCGAACTATCCCACGCCTTTGGCAAACGAATCCTATTTGATAATGCCAGTGCATTTATTGCCGATGGCTGGAAAGTTGGTGTCATTGGTAAAAATGGCACGGGCAAATCAACGCTTTTGAAATTAATCCGTGAAGAAGTTGGCAAACCCAATTCCCCCATTAAATTAAAACGTGGCGCGCGCATGGGCTTTGTTGCCCAAGAAGTTCCCGCCAACGAAACGCCAATGATGGAAATGGTTCTTGAACAAGACCTTGAACGCCACGCATTAATGACCGAGGCCGAAACCGCAACCGACCCCGATCGTATTGGCTATATCCACTCCCGCCTGCTTGATATTGATGCATATAGCGCCGAAGCACGCGCCGCCGAAATCATGGTTGGTCTTGGCTTTAAGCAGGATGATTTATACAAACCCGCCGGTGAATTTTCTGGTGGTTGGCGGATGCGCGCCGCATTGGCCGGGGTTTTGGTTTCACAACCTGATTTGTTAATCCTAGATGAGCCGACCAACTATTTGGATTTAGAGGGTGCGGCATGGCTTGAAAGCTATTTGGTGAAATACCCGCACACGGTTTTGGTGGTTTCCCACGACCGTGAGGTTTTGAACCGTTCAGTTACCCACGTTTTGGCGCTTGAAAACCAAAAGCTTGAGATTTCGACCGGTGGCTATGATATTTATTTGAAACGCCGCGCCGAACGTATGGCAAATTTAACCGGGCAAAAGGCAAAGCAAGATGCCGCCAAGGCGCACCTTCAGGCCTTTGTTGATCGTTTCCGTGCCAAGGCATCAAAAGCACGCCAAGCCCAAGCCCGCATCAAAATGATGGAAAAAATGCAGGATATTCAGGTTCCGATTGAAGATCGGGCAATGCCATTCCATTTTTACGATGCACCCGAACTTGCCTCCCCCCTCATTCAGCTTGAAGATGCCGATTTGGGTTATATCAAGGGGCAACCGGTTCTAAAGAATGTCAATTTCAGGCTTGATAATGAGGACCGCATCGTAATTATCGGACCAAATGGTCAGGGTAAAACCACGCTTGTGAAATCAATCGGTGAACGCCTCAAGCTATTGAATGGTGAAAGGCGCGCCAGCAATAAAATCAAAATCGGCTATTTCTCCCAAGATTCAATGGATGAATTGCGCGAAGGCGACACGGTTTTACAACATATCAAAGACCTTGAACCCGAAGCAGGCGAATCCAAACACCGCGCCATTGCCGCCAATATCGGCTTTGGACAGGATAAAATCGGCACCAAGGTTGAAAAACTTTCGGGTGGTGAAAAAGTGCGATTACTTCTTGGCATTACTGCCTATGCCCGCCCGCATATTTTAATCCTCGATGAGCCGACATCCCACTTGGATATCGATAGCCGTGAGGCATTAATCCACGCGCTAAATGATTTTAGTGGTGCAATTTTGCTTATTACCCACGACGTTTATTTGGCGGAGGCCTGTGCCGATAGTTTGTGGTTGGTATTTAATGGCCGCGCCAGCCAATATGACGGTGACTTGTCCGATTATCGCCAAATGGTTTTGACCGCCGATCGCCCGGATAGCAAACCCGCAAAAGACGGCAAAGAAAAATGGGGCAAGCCAAAAGCAGGCAATAACCAAATTCAAACCCTTAAACGCAAAATTGCGGCGTGTGAAAAAGATATCGCGATTGAACAAGATAAAATCGCGCAAATTGAAAACCAACTTGCCGACCCCGGCAGTTATAACAAAGACCATCATGCGGCAATGGATTTAACCAAAACGCAAAATTGGCACCAAAAACGCCTTGATAAATTTGAGGCGGAATATTTGGAAGCATTGGAAAAATTAGAAGATTTGGAAAGTTAAACTAAAACCTACTTGACTTTAAGTAATACTTAAATTAATTTGCCTTTGACATATTTTGTCAGGGAGCAAATAGTATGAAAGAAGCAAAAACAAATTTGCAAAAGCAAGCCATGCTGTGGGAAGCCTTAAGCACTATGGTGGCGTTTCTTTTGATTATCTATCTAATTCGTGATCGGTTTGTAGCTACATCAGGGATATTGCCAGACATGAATTTGACACAACAATTGTCAATTTTCTTCCTGTCGCTTTTAAGCCCTGTTTTTTGGGTATCAATTATTGCGCCCGCCTCTTATGCCATGGCAATTATTGCCGCTGTTTCCGTATTTCGCGCAATAAATAAAGGAAATGATTTCAGCCCGACACTTTTAAAAGGTTTGGAAAAAATGGGGGCAAATCTATTATTTGGGGCGTGTGGGGCGATTTTCATAACCCCGACATTACTAAACTGGTTTAGCTTTAAAGGCGGAATTAAATTTGCCGCATCTACCGAAGCGTTCGTAATTCTTATTGTTGGCGGTGCATTATATTTCATTGCCGATATTGGCAAAAAATTGAATGCCGAACTTGAAAGTTTTGTCTGATATTTAAAAATGCAAGCCTTCACAAAGTTCACATAACGCAAGTTAGTATTTAGCAAGAAAGTGCCAATTCAAATGTTAGATTCACTTTTGGAAAAATATGGTGTCAAAAAATTTGCAAAATTTGCAAAATATTTTTCGATTTTTGCAAGTCTATATTTCATGTTATGCGCGGTGACTGAAAGAGCATACAAACTAGGCTTAATAGATATACACTTGAAATTAATTCCTAATGAGAATGGCATAATATCTTCACTTTTAAATCCAAATTATTGGGTCGAGTTAATCTCACAGGTCTTTTTTGCAATTGCGATTTTCAATTGCGCAACCTTGTTTGAAAAAATCTCAACTGGCGAAAAATTTACTAATTCAATGGTAATTCAACTCGAAGCAATTGGTTCAAATTTATTCTTTGGTTTTATCGCAGCAGCATTCATACAACCATTTTTAATTGACCTATTTCGCGGCGTTTTTCATTGCTGTCGAATTGGATTTGATAATCAAAACCTTTTGGCAGGAGTTATGGGGGCATTATTATTTACCATAGGAAAAATTGGGCAGAAACTTAGAGTTGAATTGGATGAAATAGTATAATGCCTATCAATGTTACCCTTGATGTCATGCTTGCCAAACGTAAAGTTCGGGCAAAAGATTTGGCGCAAACAATCGGAATCTCCGAAACCCAAATGTCGCAATTGCGCAATGGGAAAATAAAAGGTGTGCGTTTTTCAACAATTTGCAAAATTTGTTATCATCTTGACTGCCAACCATCTGATTTATTCGAATATATCAAAGATGATGTTGATTTGTTGGAAGACTGAATTAAAGTGAACCTAATTTTCAGGAGATGGTTTTGCAAAGACGTGGTTTATTTCAGCTTTCAGGTGCTTTGATTATTTCATCTCTTGTCCCTAGCCTTTCATTTGCGGCGACAAAATTGGATGGTGATTGGGTTGGCGAAATCGTTACCAGCAATGTGAAATACCCAATAAAACTTGTCATCGGCACAGAAAGCGCAAGCCTATATTCAACTTCACAGGCAAATCGCGCCATTGTTTCTAATGAACTTCAAATCCATAATAATCAAATCATGCTTCGCTTTGATGAAATCAACGCAACCTTTGTCGGCAAATTAAAAGGCAATAAAATTGTTGGTATATTCTCGCAAAGCTCTGCCAAGGCTGCGGATTTCAAAATTGTAATGCAGCGTGTATAAGACCGTGCATAATTTTGTCTTTTTCATATAATATTGACCAGATTGATAAGTGCTTTTAGACTATGCAGCATTTTTCGGAGGCATTCATGAAACGTCGTGATTTTACAAAATATGCGGGGATTTTTGTTGCCTCTTGTATGGTACCGCTTCCGCTACGGGCGCAAGATGCCATTATTGGCGATTGGTACGGCAATCTTGATGTTGGTATTACCACGCTTAAGCTACGGCTTGAAATATTGGCATCCGATAGCGCCAACCTATATTCAATATCCCAAAAAAACGCCAAAATCCCCGCGTCTGAATTTAAAATCAAGGGCGATAATATTTATGCCGAATTTGCAACGATAAATGCAAAATATGAAGGTAAACTTCAAAATGGAAAGATAATCGGCAAATTCACCCAAGGCGCACAATTTGACCTTGTTTTCAGTCGTAATGCTGCCGAATCCGCACCGCCACCGCCCCCACTTACACAAGGCATGCTTGATGAAGCCGTCGCAAAATCGGGCGCACCCGCAATAATCGCCATTAGTGCAGCAGCCGAAGCACAGCCAAAGGCAATGGTTTCTGGCATACGTTCGGTCAATAACGATATTAAGGCAGAGCTTGACGATAAATGGCATTTGGGTTCAATCACCAAATCTTTTACTGCGCTTTTGATTGCCATATTGGTCGAGAAGAATATCCTTAAATGGGATGAGCCAATTTCAAAAACTTTTGGCAATTATATCGATGTTCCCGATGCCTATAAAAATATTACTCTTTTGCATCTCTTATCCCACCGCGCGGGGTTACAGGCCAATTTAGATATTGATAAATTGCTTGAATATAAAGAAAACAAATCCCCCATCATGAGCCAGCGCAAGGATTATGTCACAAATGTTTTTGCCCAAAGTCCGGCCGGAGAAATGGGCAAAACTTTTCTTTATTCCAATAGTGGTTTTGTAATCGCGGGGCATATTGCCGAATATAAAATGGGGCGCTCTTGGGAAACCCTTGTAAAAGAATTTATCTTTCGCCCCCTTAATATCACATCTGCAGACTTTGGCGCACCACGCGGGCGCGATGTAAAAGATGAACCAATGGGGCATTATTTCGATGACAGCGTGAATAAACGGGTCGCCGTTGAGCCGCAGGATATAATTTCCGATAACCCGTTGGTTCTTGGCCCCGCCGGAACCTTAAATATGAATGCCCAAGATATGATAAAATACCTAAAGGCACGCATGGGGCGCAATAATATTTTGGGCCTCCAAAGCTGGGAAAAGCTTGAAAACCCACCATTTGGCGGCAATTATGCCTTGGGTGTTATTAAGCGTGATGATGGCGGCATATGGCACAATGGCTCGAACACTTTATGGTATGCCGAGTTTATTTATTATCCCAAAACCCAAAAATGCGGCTTTGTCGATTGTAATTACGGCAACCTTCCAAGGGTACAGCCAAAAATCAATGAGATACTCTTAAGCGCAATCGCAGCGGCATAACATGCATAGAAGCTTGAAAAACAACGCCCCCTGCCCCATATCCCCGCAAAAGGATTCTTAAATGACCAATCTTGTAACTTTATGGAAAAATGCCAAATCAGAACTTGAAGCAGCAGGTGTCGATAGCCCAACCATCGATGCCCGTATTCTCTTGCTTGATGCTTTGAAAATATCGCGTACTGATTTGTTAAATGATCCATATCGCGAAGTTGCAAAAGCAGATGAAGATAAATTAAACGCCTTTCTTGCGCGCCGCAAAACCCGTGAACCCGTTGCCCATATCATTGGGAAAAAGGCATTCTGGAAGCTTGAATTTGCATCCGATGCCCGCGCCCTTGTACCGCGCCCGGAGACCGAAGTTATCATCGATTATGTCGTTAAAACCAATGGCGAAGAAGAAAAGCGCGTTCTTGATATCGGAACCGGAACTGGCGCAATAATCCTTTCACTTCTTGCTGAACGCCACCAATGGAAAGGTGTTGCCACCGACATTTCAAAAGACGCACTCGAATTGGCGCAAATTAATGCCAATATGCACAGCCTTGAAAACCGTGTTGAGTTTTTGAATACAAATTGGGTGGATGGTGTTAAAGGCGAATTCGATATTGTGGTTTCTAACCCGCCCTATATCCCAAGCCATGTAATACCGACACTTGATACGGATGTTAAAGATTATGACCCGCATTTGGCTTTAGATGGCGGGCATGACGGGCTTGAGCCATACCGTATCATTTTTGCCGCATTACCAAATTTATTGAAACAAGGCGGTGTCTTTGCATTTGAATTTGGTATTGGGCAGGCAAAAGAAATACTTGAAATCGCACAAAATAGCGGTTATTTCACTGAATTAGCGATTATTAAAGATTTATCTGATATTGAACGTGTAATAATTGGGAAAAAACAATAAAAGCAGTTAGCCTCTTTATTGTTTAACTTCTTCATTGTAGAAAACTCTAATGAAACTGATGGATATGATTCTTATTGGGGGCTTGATGCTAATCGGTTTCGCTTTGCTCGGGGCGGCTGTATTCTTCAATATTAGTTTTAATTGAGAACGCCGTTTTACGTGGGCTGATTTCGTAACAAGAAATCAGAATATGGGCCACAACCCCGAATTTGGGTGAATAAGGCATAATGCAACACCCATTTTTTCGAGCAATATGTGGTTTAAATCTCGCAATTTATAATGTTTGAGACGGACATAAACAAAGGCAAGTAAACAAAGTGAACATCAAACGTCAACGTGGTCGCGGGCGCAACAAACCCACGAATAACAACCCTAATCGTGCTTATGAATCTACTGGTCCTGATATAAAAGTACGTGGCTCTGCACAGACTATTCTTGAAAAATATCAACAAGTTGGTCGTGATGCCATGGCTTCGGGTGATCGTATTTTGGCTGAAAACTATATGCAACACGCCGAGCATTATTTGAGGCTTTTAAAATCGATTCAGCCGCATTTTGTCCCACGTTCGGAGCTTGCGATTTCTGGCATACCTTCTGATGGTGACGAAGACGCCGAAAACAACGAATTGGCTGAAAACGAAGGCGAAAACATTGCCGAAGGTGAAGAAGACGATACCGAAGCATCTTCAAACCGTAATGAGCGTTACAATCGTAATGACCGCAACAATCGCAATGACCGTAACGACCGCTTTAATAACAACCGTCGTCGTGGCCGCGATCATTACCGCAACAACCGCAATGAAACTGCAGAAGGTGTTGAAAATACCCCTGATGCTGTCGAAGCAAGCAATGAACCGCAAAACGATGCACCACAAATTGACGATGCAAACCCTGAAAATGGTGAAGAAGTCAAAACCCGTGCACCACGTGGTAATTCACGCCTAAGAAGCCCTCTTGGTCGTCGTCCGCGTCAAAAACGTGACGGTGAACCGCGCGAAGATAAAGAGCCTTCTGGTTTCGGCGAAGATATGCCGGCATTTTTGGCGACAAGCGTCACTGAATAATTTTATCAAATGAATATTCAAGGGGTGCAAATCATATGGTTTGCACCCCTTTTTTTTGTTTTAAATAAATCAGACGGTCTTCATGCAAAGTTTATCTAACCATCATTCAATTGTTAAATTTGGTTAATAATACCGCCTCAATTTCAAACTGCATTTTTCAGATAATTTTCTCAAATTAATCAATGCATAAAATTGGGGTATAAAATGAATCATAGAACGAGGTTTAAACTATTTTCATCGGTTGCGATTTTACCAATCGTGGCATTTACAAACATTGCATATGCCGATGAATCCAAGCCAAACAACGATGACCAAACAGTTATCGTAACTGGCACGCGCGAAAAAAGCAGAACAAAATTCGACAGCTTGACCCCAATTGACGTTGTTTCAGGCAAGGCCATTCAAGATGGCGCATCAAGTGAGCTTGCAGATAATTTGGCGCAAGTAATTCCGTCATTTAACGTGCATAAACTTCCGTCATCTGATGGCTTACAATTTATTCGTCCAGCGCATTTACGCGGGCTTTCATCCGACCAAACATTAGTTTTGATTAATGGCAAGCGTTTTCACCGTTCTTCATTTTTAGGACAAAGGGGCGCACAAGGCCCAGACCTTAGCAAGATTGCATCTTTTGGCGTTGGCCGTATTGAAGTTCTGCGTGATGGCGCATCTGCACAATATGGCTCGGATGCCATTGCCGGCGTAATAAACGTCCAACTTGATAATAAAACTGGTTTTTCATCATACATCCAAGGTTCACAATATTTTGAAGGTGATGGCGATACCACACGCGTTGGCGTAAAAGGCGGTGTTGAAATTGGCCAAGGCGGCTATTTGAACGGCGTAATGGAATATGGCAAAGCGGCAATGACTTCGCGCACAAATCAACGCGCGGATGCAATTGCTTTTGAAGCGGCTAATCCGGGAATAAAACTACCAAATCCAGTACAACATTGGGGTTCACCCGATACTGAAAACTATAATTACGCAATAAATTTTGCATATCCCATTGCAAATAATGGTGAATTTTACGGCTTCTCGACTTTTGCCAATGGCAAAGGCATTAACGATATAAATTGGCGTATCCCAAGCGCAACTTCAAACGCCAGTGTTTATAAAACTGTTGCGGCTTTCCCCGGTTGGAACCTGCTTTCAGTTTACCCATTGGGCTTCACCCCACGTGAACAAGCAAAATATAGTGATTATCAATCTGTATTAGGGATGAAATCATCCATCGGCGATAATTTCAATTGGGATATCAGCGTTTCCGATGGGCAAAACAAAACCGATTTTTATCTATATAATTCAATCAATGCTTCTTTGGGTCCATCGTCTCCATATAATTTCTTTTTAGGCACACAGATACAACATGAAACCAATTTGAATGCCGATGGTGTTTATAAATTAAACGTTTCATCATTGCCAGAACCAGTAAATATCGCATTCGGTCTTGAACGCCGCCAAGAAGAATATACCGTTCAACAGGGCGACAAGGCATCATATGAAGTCGGCCCAGGTGCGCAATACGGGCTTGCTGTTGGTTCAAACGGCTTCCCAGGTTTTAGTGACCTTCAAGCAGGCAATTGGAAACAAATTAGTAATGCCGCATATATTGACCTTGAAAGCAACCTCACAAAAGCATGGTCAATTGGCGCGGCCGCTCGTTATGAAGACTTTGACACATTCGGCAGCACAACAAATGGCAAAATTTCTAGCCGTTATGAAATAATGCCAAACCTTGCCGTTCGTGCATCTTATTCAACTGGCTTCCGTGCGCCAACAGTTGGTCAGGTAAATTCTCTTAGCACCTCACAAGGTCTTGATACCACAACTTTGCAATTATTTACCACGGGCCGGATTGCACCAACCAACCCAATCGCAATTGCTTTGGGCGCAAAACCCCTTGAACCTGAAAAATCCAAAAACCTAAGCGCGGGCGTAGTTTGGAATACTGATATAGGGCTTTCCGGATCTATTGATGCATACCGCGTTGATGTTGATAATCGTATTTCGTCTTCGTCAACAATTAAGCTTAGCGATGCACAAAAGGCCGCCTTGGTTGCACAGGGTTTAAGTGGTGCCAGCACTTATACTTCTATTTACTGGTTCACCAATGATTATGATACACGCACCGAAGGCGTTGATGTAGTAACCACCTATACCAACGAACTTTTTGGCGGAAAATTCAACCTCATTGGCGCCTATAATTATAACAAAACATCAATTCGTGGTGGCTCATTAAATGCCAGCCCAACCCAAAAAAGATTGTTTGAAGAAAACCTTCCTAAAAACAATGCAACAATAACCGCTAATTATTCTCTTGGTGCATTCGAGTATCAGTTAAGAGGACGCTATTACGGCAAATGGACAGATTCAAGCGGCAACTCGACCGGTGATATTTTCCAAGAATTTGGTGCAATAACCTTTCTTGATGCATCGGTAACTTATAATATTAATTCAAAATTCTCGATTAAAATCGCTGGTGAGAATATTCTTGATACATATCCAGATAAAGCGCTTTATCAGGCTTCACGCGGTATTGTTTATTCTCGAAATGCACCATACGATAGTTATGGCGGGCAGTATTATGTTCGCTTTAACATAAAGTATTAATTAATGAAAAGACGCGAACTTTTGGGATTAAGTGCGGGGTTTATGGCAAGCCCCGCATTTGCCGCACCACAAAATAAAGACGATTGGGAAAAAATCGCCGCACTTTATCCAAAGCGAATGGAAAAGATTATAAATCTTGAATATGGCGGCTTTGGGCAAATGCCAATTTTGGTGCAAGAAAAGTTCGCCCAATATAGCGAAAAAATCAATCGCCAAGGCACGTATTTTGTTCGCCGCGAATTTTATTCATATTATCAGATTTTGCGTGAAAAAATTGCGCGAATGATAAATGCCGACGCTTCTGAAATTGCGATAACTCGTAATGCAACTGAATCCATGCAGGCCCTAATTTCTGGCTTTAATCAGCTAAATCCAGGGGATGCAGTTATTTATAGCGACCACGATTATGAAAACATGCAAACCGTTATGGAATGGTTGAAAACACGGCGCGGCGTTGATGTTATAAAAATCGCGCTTCCATACCCTGCAACTTTTCAAAATCTGATTGATGCCTATGAAACAGCATTCAAGGCCAATCCGAAAACAAAAATGGTATTATTAACCCACTTGTCGCACCGTGATGGTCTTGTGCTGCCCATAAAAGAAATCATCGAAATGGCACGCCATTATGGTATTCATGCCCTTGTTGACAGCGCAAAGGCAATGGGACTGACGCCAATTGATGTAAAGGCACAAGGAATAGATTTTGCGGGCCTTAACCTACATAAATGGGTTGGCGCGCCTTTGGGTGTCGGCGCACTTTATATCAAGAAAGACAAAATCGATTTAATTGACCGTTTTTTAGGTGAAATTCCGAACGAAAAAGATCCAATAAGTTCGCGTATCCATACCGGAACCGCAAATTATGCCGCGCAATTGGCGGCAATTGATGCCATTGATTTACATAATGAAATTGGAATTGATAGAATTAATAAGCGTCTTAAATATCTGCGAAACCTGTGGGTCGAACCTTTAGAAAGTTCCAAAAAGACCATTGTTATCACACCAGATGATGACAGATTAAACGCAGGTATTTCTTCGTTTCGTTTAAAAGATGATAATTCACCCGCCGCACATGCCGCATTGGTACAAAAATTACTAAATGAATATGGTATTTTTAGCGTGCTTAGGGTTGGATTAAATGCGGGGGCATGCATTCGCATTACCCCCGGCGTTAATTCAACAGAACAAGATATAAAAACGCTTGTAAAAGCTATTTCCTAATTTGCTTCAAATAATCTTCTAATTTGCTTCAAATTAATTTCTAATTTGCTTCGCCGGCACTTACGGCAACCATTGCCGCACGCAATACACGACCATTTAGTGTGAAGCCAGGTTGGAAAACCTCGGCGATATGGTCTTTTTGGATTGCGCTTGGAATTTGCGCAACTGCTTGATGAAGGTTCGGGTCAAATTTTTCGCCCTGAATTCCGACTTTTTGAACATTATTACGCTCTAGAACCGCGAATAATTCTTTTTCAGTAAGTTCAATACCCTCAACAAAGCTGGTGAAAGAACCATCTGCACGTTGGTCATCGGTAATTGCGCCCAATGCACGACCCAAAGTGTCAGCGATTGGCAATAAATCGCGCGCGAATTTTTCGATACCATATGCGCGGGCGTCAGATTTTTCTTTTTCGGCACGGCGGCGCACATTTTCAGACTCCGCCAAAGCACGAAGGGCGGCATCTTTAAGACCCGCAATTTCCGCACGAGCAGCTTCTAACTCTTCTTCAAGTGATTTTCCGGTCGCCTGTGCAGTTTCCGTATCAGCATCATCCGCAGACAAACAAACTTCGTTGTCTTCAACATTTAATGCTTCTTCATTTTCAATTTCACTTTTTTCCTGTTCAGACATATCTGCTTCCCAATTAACAATAATACTTGCTTAAATAGTGTGGTTTTTTAGAATTTCACCCCTGGGGCGGCAATTAATCTGCGTTTTTCCATCATCTTTGACAGTAATCTTGCAGTATAATCAACAATTGGAATGATGCGGGCGTAATTTATGCGGGTTGGCCCAATTACACCAAGTGCGCCCACCACGCGGTTCTGCCCGTCAACATAGGGCGCGGCGATTAATGCCGAACCCGAAAGCGCAAACAATGGGTTTTCCGAGCCAATGAATAATTTAACCGCCGCACCGTCTTTTGCGGCATCAAGCAATTGGATTAAATCGCGCTTTTTCTCTAATTCATCAAAAAGCACCTGCACACGTTCCAAATCCATATTCAAATCTGCATTTTTCAAAAGATTTGAACGCCCGCGAACAATTAATGTGCGATCATCATTATAAACATTGCCCGACCACAGGGCAAAACCATCATTAATCAGCCTTTGGGTAATTTCATCTAATTCGCGCTGGTTTTTTTGCAATTCACTATTAATCAGAACAATTGCCTCGGAGAATGTGCGCCCGACAAGATGGTGATTTAAAAAATTAGTAGTTTCCTGAAGCTGTGATGCGGTAAAGCCATATGGCACGTCAATTAGACGATTTTCAACCTGCCCATCATCAAAAACCAAAACCACAAGGGTTTGATTGGGGGATATTTTTACAAATTCAACGTGGGTAATTGCACTTTCTCGTTTTGGCGTGGTTACAAGCCCTGCCCCACCGGCAATTCCCGATAACATGCTTGAAACCTCGGAAAGTGCGTTGGATATGTCGTCACCCGCCTCGCTAAATCTTTGGTCAATGGCGATTTTATCTTGTTCTTTAATTTGGCTGGCTTCTAAAAGGCCATCAACAAAAAACCGAAGCCCTTGGTGGGTTGGGCTTCTGCCCGCGCTAATATGTTGGGCGTCAAGTAATCCAAGCCCCGCCAAATCCGCCATTGTATTGCGGATGGTTGCAGGCGAAAGCCCAATTCCCTTTTGGCTAAGGGTGCGTGAACCCACTGGCTCACCAGTTTCAATATAAGTCTCGACAATTTCGCGAAAGATTTGCCTTGCGCGCTCATCAAGATCTTGAACCCCATTATTTAGCAATTTATTCAATTCGCCAACCATATCTCTTTAAAAAGAAGCACGCTTATTTTAGTGAAAAAACAAGGTAAAATGCAAGTTCACAAACCATAAAATAAAAATACTTTGTAAAATTGTGACTTATATATTATTCTATGTGGCATAAAAACAATTTTATAAGAAAGGTTTGTTTTGCAAAGTTCCTTAAATCCCGAAAACTCGGGTTCAGTTTCTGATAAAGCCACGCGATTAAAGCAGTTGCAGGATGTTATTATTTCATCACTTGATGAAGACAAAGCAGAAGATGTTTTATGCATCGATTTAGAGGGTAAAAGCTCTATTGCCGATAAAATGATTATTGCATCAGGTCGTTCAGGACGACATGTTGCGGCACTGGCCGACCATATTTCAAAAAAAGTAAAAGAATTGGGCTTTGGCAAAGTAAAGGTGCAAGGGCTTCCAAACGCTGATTGGGTTCTTATCGATGCCGGTGATATTATCACCCATATTTTCAAACCAGAAGTTCGTGCCTTTTATGATATTGAACGTATCTGGGCCGATGGACAAACATTATTGGGCAAAGCGTGAAAATAAGCATTTACGCAATCGGCAAATATAAAAAAGATTTGCCGGAAATGGATTTATGTCTGGATTATTTAAAGCGCGCCGAAGTTATGGGGCGCGCTTTTGGTATTACGGCTTGTGAAATCCGCGAATTTGACACCAAATTAAAAGATGCCAACCCCAAGCGAGAGAGTGAATTATTGCTTTCGGCATTGCCAGACGGCGCATATTTAATTTGCCTTGACGAACGCGGCAAAAATTTGGGTTCAGAAGAATTTGCCGAAAATATAGAAAAACTTAAAGATAATGGTGTAAGAGAGATAATCTTTGCAATTGGTGGTGCCGAAGGGCATTCGCAAGAATTTAAATCGCGCGCTGATTTACAATTATCTTTTGGAAAAATGACATGGCCGCATAAATTAGTGCGCGCAATGGCAGGCGAGCAGATTTATCGTTCAGTATCCATAATTGCCAAGACACCTTATCATAAGGCATAATTAATTATGGTCGAAAAGCATAGAATCACTAAGGCGCTTGCATTTGCATTGCTCATATTGGGCAATACGATGCCTTCGTCTTTGATTTTTGCCCAAAACGCCCAAAATAATTCAACAAAAAGCGAAATTGACCGCCTTGAGCAAGAGAAGCAAACCCGCGAACAGCGTGTAAAAGCACTTGAGCAAAATGCAGATAATGCCGTCAAAGAGGTCAATGAATTACAACAAAGACTGGTTCAGGCTGCGGTTGACCGCGATACTGCTGAACGCAATGTCGAAAAATCGGTTACGAAACTTACAACCCTTCGCCAACAAGAACAACTCGCCAATAATCAGCTTTTGGCACGGCGCGAAGCCTTGGAAAATGTGGTTGTTGCCCTTATCGCCATAGAACAAGATAGGCCACCTGCCCTTGCGGTGAAACCACAAAACGCCACAGAGGCGGCACGGGTGGCAATTTTAATGCGCCTTATTGCACCACAATTAAATGCACGTGCGCAACAAATTTCAAGTGAAATCGGTAATTTGCGCCAATTGCGTGAAAATATTCTGATGTCCAATGACGAATATCGCAAGGCCAATACCTATTTACAAAATTCAAAACAAACCATTGCGGTTTTGATTGCGCAGCGCCGTCTTTTAGAAGTTAAATTGCGCAAAGATGCGGCCGGTGAAAAACAAGTAATTGCGCAAATTGCCGCCAAGGCACAATCACTACGTGACCTCATTAGCCGCGTTGGTGAAGCCGTAAACAATATGGGTGGCAACCTTAATGGTTCGGCATTTGCACGCAATTTCGAAAGCCAAAAAGGCAATCTTACGCGCCCAGTACTTGGCATAACTATGCAAAATTATGGTGCACGCCTTTCCGAAGGTGGAACCGCAAGCGGAATGACCATAAGAACCAGACAAGCAGCACAAGTAATGTCGCCCTATGATGGCAAGGTGGAGTTTTCCGCACCATTCCGTTCATATGGCAAGGTTGTCATTATAAATGTTGGCGGTGATTACCGTGTTGTTCTTGCCGGAATGGGGGAAATCTATGTCGAAGCCGGGCAAGAAATTCTTGCGGGCGAACCAATCGGCGAAATGGCAGCAGACGGGCGGGTAATTCCTGATCTTTATGTTGAATTTCGCAAAGGCAACACTACTTTTAATCCGTCACCATGGTTTCGTAAGGATACTAACGGCTAAAACATAATCATAAATAGATTTAACTTTATTGTATTGTGCAAATGAATATATTATGTTGCAACAATTATCGGAGCGTTTAATGCAAACAGGGCAGACCCAACAGGAAAAAACTACAACTAATAATAAATCCAAATTTCGTTGGTGGATTATACCGGTTATTGCCGGCTCTGTTGGTGTGGGCGCAATATTAGGCGGTGGCGCGGTTGCGTGGTCGGATTCTGAAACAAATTTCACGCAATCATCAGAAAATCGTGAGGCTACTTTACACCAACTAAACATTTTTGCTGATGTTTTGGCGCGTGTAAATACCGATTATGTTGTTCAACCAAAGCAGGATGAGCTTATCGATTCGGCGATTAATGGCATGCTGTCATCGCTTGACCCGCATTCAAGCTTTATGAACGCCAAAGAATTTAACAATATGCAAACCTCGACCCGTGGTGAATACGGTGGTCTTGGTCTTGAAGTTACTTCGGATGCCGGAAGCGTGAAAGTGATTTCACCTATGGATGGCTCACCTGGTCAAAAAGCTGGCATCAAAGCGGGTGATAGAATTATTGCGATTGACGGCAAAAACATCGTTGGCATGCCACTTGATGATGCGGTTGAGCAAATGCGCGGGAAACCTGGCACCTCAATTGATTTAACCATTTCACGCGAAGGCACAGAGGGGCCAATCGTATTGAAGTTAAAACGTGAAATCATCGTATTGCACGCCGTTACTTCACGTGTTGAGGGTGATATTGGTTATATTCGTATTTCAACCTTTGTGAATGAAAATACTTCTAAAGAAGTTGATAAAGCGCTTGATGACATTCAACGCAAATTGGGTGGCAATGTAAAAGGCATTATTCTTGACCTTCGTAACAACGGTGGTGGTCTTCTTGATCAGGCGGTTGAGGTTTCGGATATATTCATGGATCGCGGTGAAATTGTTTCAACCCGTGGCCGTCGTCCTGAACAGATTGAACGTTATTACGGCAATGCCGGTGAGAAAATGGCCGGTGTTCCGTTGGTAATTCTTACCAATGAAGGCACTGCATCGGCGTCTGAAATCGTTGCGGGCGCATTACAAGACAGAAAACGTGCGGTTATTTTCGGCACAACTTCATTCGGTAAAGGTTCAGTGCAAACCGTTATCCCACTTTCTGGCGGTAAAGATGGCGCATTACGCCTTACTACTGCGAAATATTACACGCCTTCTGGTCGCTCTATTCAAGGGGCGGGCATCAAACCTGATATTGAAGTTTCTGGCATTCGCCTAACCGACAAGGATATTGAACGCCGTAAAGCTGAATTCCGTTTTGAGGAAGATTTACCAAATGCGCTGAACAATGATTCCGGCGCAAAACGCGAACAGCCACATATGCCAAAAGATATGCCTCCAGAAAATTGGAACAAAGATAAGGATTATGTGCTTGATCGCGCAATTGCCTTTATCCACGCTGGCATGCCAAAAGGTGGATTGGTGCAAACCGCCGACGCACAAAAACCGGCGGCAAAGAAACCGGAAACTGGTAAACAAGTTCCAACACCAGTTAAAGTTCCAATGAAATAATGGTTTAACCTAAATTAAAAAGCCCCCGAAATCGGGGGCTTTTTTTATTTATGCGACATCTTTTAGAGGGCCATTGCGCAACATATCGACAAACTTATTAATCTCAAACGATAATAATTTTGCCTGCTCTGCTACTTCGGCAGAGTTTTGTTCAACCACAATTGCCGTATTACCTGTTTCGCCGATAATCAAACTAACTTCGCCAACCGATGATGATAATTCACGAGTATAGCTTGCGGCATGAGCCGCAGATTGTGAAATTTCATTGGTGGCAAGGCTTTGCTGTTCCACCGATGCCGCAATTGCAACCGTGGCACTATCAATTTGTTGCATAATATCGGCAACCTGTTTGACAATTGCCGACGTATTGCCAGTTTTATGTTGAATATCGCCAATCTGGCTGCGAATTTTCTCGGTGGCTGCGAATGTTTGCTCGGAAAGTTGTTTAACCTCTTGTGCCACCACAGAAAAGCCACGCCCCGCATCGCCTGCACGTGCTGCCTCGATTGTCGCATTTAGGGCAAGAAGGTTGGTTTGTTCGGCAATATCTTGAATTAATGAGATTATATCACCAATATTATCGGCAAGGCTTGAAAGAACCAAAATCTCGCCGGCAGAAGTTTCAGCCAGTTTTTGCGCTTGGGAAATAATATTTGCCGCCTCGGTAATTTGGTGCTTGATTTCATTAATTGAGCTCGACATCTCCTCGGATGCGGCGGCAACAGTTTGCACATTTTCGGCGCTAGAATTTGAAGATACATTTGCGGCATCGGCCTGTGTAATCGCAACATTTGCCATATTTCGCAGACCATGTGACGCCTCTTCAAGCTGTGCCATTTTTTGCGAAGTTATGTTCAATGTATTTCTTGAATTGTCGTGAAATTCTTCAAGCATTTTTATAATATGCTGATTATGCGCTTGTTTTTCACTTTCCGCGCGATTGGCAATTTGCCCCAATCTCTCACGTTCAAGTGCATTTTCACGGAATTTATGCAATGCTAACGCCATCTGCCCTACTTCGGTTTTTGGGCTATGGTTTGGAATATTTATATCAAGCCGTCCGGCGGCAAGCATATTCATTGCCGCTGCCATTTCAACGACTGGACCGCTAACTTGATTGCCAAGTAATTTGCCGCCAATCAAACCAGCCACCATAACGATAATACCACCCAATGCCAAAAGCATAATCGTTAAATTCGCCGAACCAAGCAGCACTGATTTAGGTGTGTTGATGATAAGGCGCCATTCATTATTTCCATCCACCTTAACAGGTAAATCAGTAATAAGGCTTTTCGAAGTGCTTTTAAACTTTACACCACCCTTTTCCATTTTAAGCTTTAGATCGGCAATTGGCTTTCCAACATTTGCGGGGTTATTGTCGGCAATTACAATCCCGCCGCCAATCAAAGTAATATTTGATTGTTTATATGGGCGTTTTTCAACAATTTCGCGCGACAAATCGGTTAATAACAAATCATTCCCCGCAACCCCGATAACCTTGCCATCACGAATAATCGGTGCAGCCGTTGACGCCATTAATTTATTGACAGATGTATCGACATAAGGGTCAATTACCGTGCTTTTGCCAAGGCTTTCTGGTATTTTATAATAGTCATTTTCATAATCACCATTGGCATCATAAGTAGCCAAGTCATTACTTTCGACAATTGTATCGTTTTCACCACGCACCCAATAAGGTGAGAAAATCCCATTCTTCTCACTACCATCAACTGCGGGTGTTGCATTTGCCGCCCCACCCAACTCACTGGGACGCATAACAACCCATGCCCCAAAAACGCTTTTAGGGGCATTTTGTAATGATGCCTTGTCCAGTTCATTTAGAAATGCACGGTCGTTTGATTTTCCATTTTGCTCTTTTACTGCTAATGCAACCGCTTCAGAGCGTGCAATTGATTGCGCAAAGAATGATTTTATAAACTCTGAGGTTTTTTCACCATTAACAACAGTATTGGTTTTTGCTTGTTGTAAAGATGTATCATAAAGCCGCCAACCAATAATAAGTAAAAAGCATAGAATAGACGCTATGATGGAGGCACTTATACCAAATGTTATTTTTGTTGTAAGTTTTAGGTCGGACAAAGAACGCATTTTATTTGCCTATTATTTAATCATTTTTTTAGTGGCAAATTAATTACCTTTCTTAAGGTTAATTATTTATGTAAAAATTTGGCGCTAAAACGTGGATTTTGCGCATTTTTATGCAAAAGTTTGCATAAAAAATATTGCGACATACATCATTGTTTTTATTGCATTTTATAAAACAAAAACACAAAGAACCTTAAAAAATAATGCTAATTTCACAATAAAATTACAGCGCCAAACCCTTTACCTTTTGGTAACCAGCAACACCCAGCAAGTATATTATTTGTGCAACTATTTCCAATCCTTGAAAAACATTGTGCGAATTTCACCGATATTCGTGTTGCCCCTCCACTTTATCCCAATATCTATATGTCGCGCGCCCGGACCATATGAATTTATTTCTGAAAAACGAGATGATTGCGCGGTGAAAATTGCGGTCTTGCTGCCATCTCTTGCCGTGCCATTCATAAAAGTCCAATGTTCTGGATTAATGTGCGCATCCATATAGCAATCAATAAAAGACGCCTGCCCCACAGCATTTGGATCGGCATAACGACCATCGTCAAATTTTGTGGTTGGATGCCACGGCCGCCCCAAGGCAACGGAATTATCTGGCACACCGTCTTCGCGAACAATTTTTGAACGGTAAATAATTATTCCTAATTCTTGGGAAATTTGCGTTGATGGCGCAGTGATAAAGGATTGGTATTCACCCTCTTTAAAACTTGCGGCGCGTTTACGGCTTTCGATTATGGAATCTTCTATTAAAACACTACCATTGCCAAAAATGAAATCAACATTGCCAGAGATTTTGCTATTTTTAATATAAACACGCTTACCATTAGCAAACAAAGTATCTTGATAGCCTTCTATTGAAGAATTTTCGATTTTTACTCTATCGCTATCAACATCTAAAAGAAGGGCAACCGCCTGTGAGTTGGAGACTTTTTTTGCATCCCCATCGGCAAGTGCATCATTTGCAAGAAAATCATATGTGTTTTCAATTTTAATGCCCGAAACATCAACATCTTTTGCATTTATCATAAGTGTTGCAGAACCCGGTGTCCCCCATTTATTACGGTGATAAACACCTGCGGTCTGGGCAAAGGCGTCATAATACAAACGTGTTTTTGCACTACCTTGGCCATGCAGTTTTAATTTATCGCGGCTGATTACGATCTTTTCGTAATAATCCCCTTCTCCGACATCAATATTTACCCATTTATCGGGCGCTTCTTTGGTTGCCGCATCAAGTGCTGATTGAATATTATTAAAGCAATTTGCAAGCGTGCCGCAGTCTTTCTTCACGTAAAAATTGGCACCATTATGGCTCGGCATACTGGCACAGCCAGCAACCAACAAAAGTGACGCGAAAATTAATTGTGGAGTTTTGACAATTATATTTTGATTTCGTTTCATCATAAATCCAATCATTTTGCTGTTTCCGCAGAAAGGAAGCCATCAATCTTGTCTGCAATTTTGCCCAAATACGGCTCAAAAAGCCATATATCGTGTGGTGTATCTTTGAATTCGTAATAATCATTGCGAATTTTTAAGCTATTAAGGGTTTGAAAAACCTCTTCTTTGCCAGCAGTAAAACGTTCAATCCCACTACTAATTATAAGGGTTGGCGGTGAATTTTTGCCAAGATGGGTTGTGGCGCTCGCCTCGTGCCATTTATTTGGCACTTGCTCCATTGAGCCACCTAGCCATTTGGCGGCAACAGATTTACTTTTGGCGGCATTTTCATATTTAAGTGCAAGCGGGGTGGTAAAATCCAAAACCCCATCAAGGTCGATTAAGGCACTTACTTTGGTGTCTTGCCCCGCCTCTTTGAACAAGTCTGTATCATAAGTATAGGCAATAAGCGCCGCCATCTGCCCGCCCGATGATGCGCCACCAATTGCGAGTTCGTTTTTATCAAAATCAAATTCGGCGGCGTGCGATTTTGCCCAAACTATCGCATTATTAATATCAAAGAGACCAGCAGGATAACCAATTTCTGGCGACAATCGATATTCGGGTATAAAGACCACATAACCCTTTTGCGCCATACGGTTTGCAAGGTTATAAAAATGCGACTTGCTACCAGAGCGCCACGCGCCACCATGCACCAAAAGAATTGCCTTGTGCTTATTAATATTTGGCGGGGGAAGAAATGTATCAATCCGAAGTTCGCGAGTGCCAATCTTTTCATACCTCTGGTCAAAATAGACTTTTTGCCCAGCCATAAATTCAGTTACCGGCCATTCGATACCCGCATATTTATCCTTATAGCCATCATAACGCTGCGAGATGGTGTAACTATCATCAAGCGGGCGCACATTATCCGGTTTGGTGGCACACGAACAAAGCGTTACCAAGGAAAGTAAGATTAAAGATGGCTTTAACATGGCGTTCATTCCCGAATGAATTATTTATCTATAAGTCTGCCGGTTTGAAATATATCTCCAAACCGGCAGCAAGTTTATAGGGAAAATTTAATTTTATCTAAAGCGATAACGCGCGCCGATGAACCATTGCGCACCAGTGTGCGAATATTCACGGGTTAAATCCATAGTTCCAGTGTCACCGGTTCCATAAATACGTTCAACCTCGTCCGTAATATTAATGCCCTCAAGGCTAAGGGTAAGTTTGTCATTAATATTATAGAATGCAGAGAAATCGACATGGGTTGGACCAAACTTTCTTTCTTGAAGATGGCCGTTGCCGCCTGGTTGGCTTAATAGATAATCATCACGTTTATTCACAGATAAACGGGCACCATATTTTCCGGTGTCATAATATAATGTGAAATTGTATGAATTAGGTGAAAGCCCGGTTGAATCGCTCGCTGATACATGGGTGTAGTTTGATGCAATACCAAATTTTGACCATGGCCCAGGAAGGAATGAGAATGGCTGGTTATAGGTTAATTCAAAACCTTTAACCGCGTCACCAGAATCGTCATTCACTGGAATGGTGAATGTGTATGGAACGGTTGCAGGATCCGCATTATAAGATGGATCATATTGTGGATCGGCATAAATCGCAGGCCAGAAAGATGGATCAATCATTTTTGTTACGATTTGTGTCTTTAAAGACCGTACAATGTCTTTATGGAAGAAACCAACCGAAACAAGCCCTTCTTTACCAAAGAACCAATCAACCCCAAGGTCAATATCGTTTGATTCATATGGTTTAAGCTCTGGGTTACCAATATTGCCAACGGTTCGGGTTGTATAACCGAATACCGGACCAGCAATGTTCAAAGAGCTTAGGCCCGCACGTGTCATGCTACGACCATAAGAGGCACGAACCACAACGTCTTTGGTTACATCAAGTGCAAGGTTGATTGATGGCAAATAATTGTCATAAGACGATTTATCTTCAACCTTCTTACCACTAATGATTGCACTTGAGGTCACGTTGGTTTTCACATAACGCAAGCCAACATTCGAACGTAAACGCATATCGCCGAAATAATATTCCGAATTCATTTCAACATACGCGCCCATGGTTTCTTCACCAACATCCCAACCCGCAGGAATATTGGTTGTATATCCCGGTGCAATCAATCCAGATGCAGCAATGGCATCAAAATCGGCAACGCGGAACGGCACAAGACCAGGGCCATCAAGACCTTTACCAAAATTAGAAATTGGGAATGGCATTGTATATTGCGCAACACTTGCAGTAGGGTTGTTTCCATAGCCTTCAGAATAAGTAACCTTGCGATTATTATAATTTAGGCCGGCCTTAACATTAAATGTATCGGCTGTATAAGTTGTATCAATCTTGCTAGTAAAGTTTTCTTTCTTAACATTGTTTATGCGGTTTGCCGCAGTAAGCGCATCAATATAATTGCTTGCTTTATTTGGGTCATAAGTGCCCCAGCTTACAACTGGCACATATGGATCTTGGGAATAATCATATGAATAGAAATGCGGAATAGAACGATAATAGAAACGAAGTTCTGTTCTATCTGCATCGTCACTTGCACTGCCGGCCATTGCATCAATGGTAAGCTTGTCATTCACATTATATTTGCCAGAAAGCACAATTTGATTAAATTTTGAATCCGATTTTTGATGACGGCTTTCGTACCATGAGGTTACGTTATCAAAACTTGCCGCAGTCAAGGTTTTACCATCTGGTCCAATCACAAAAGATAACGGTGTTTGACCAGTGAAATTGCCAGCAGGGCCATGGGTCAACAACCATTCCATTGAATTATAGCTATAACGGTCATTCTGTAATGATGAATGTAGGGCATCCAAAGTCAAAAGCAGCTTATCATTTGGTTTAAATTGGAATGATGCCGTATAACCCTCACGTTGTTGATCATTACCAAAGAAGTCGGCACGAGGCAGACGCGGCGCCCATAAACAATTTAGCGCATTTGCAGCACCACACGCACTAGACGGCGTTCCGGTTATAGATGTTAAATGTGATGTATCCCACGCATCACCGTTAACATAAGGCGATGTCCAACGAACGCTTGCAAAGCCTTCTTGGTGCACGGTTCTTTGTGATAATGCCGCAGAAAGCAAAACCCCAAACTTGCCATCAAGGAACTTCTTGCTGACCATCACAGCAACGCGTGGGTCAACTTTTTCTGAAAGCGAATTATAGCCACCTTGAACCGATGCCGATGCGGTAAAATCTTCACGGAAATCAAAAGGGCGTGCCGAATAAAGGTCAACAGTACCGGCAATACCACCCTCTTCAGTAGAGGCTTTTTGGGTCTTTTGAATATCAATACGGTTAAACAATTCCGATGCGAAAACGTGGAAGTCAAACGCGCGTCCCGCGTTAATTGTAACCCCACCACTATCAAGACCGTCACTACTTGCCGGAACTTCCATACCGTTTAATGTGGTACGTGTGAAATCAGGGCTAAAACCACGCAAAGTGATGTTACGACCCTCACCACCTTCACGCGACATTGCCACACCAGGAACCCTTTGAATGGATTCCGCAAGGTTTAGATCCGGCATTTTACCGATATCTTCGGCAACAATACTTTCAACAAGGTTAGCTGATTTGCGCTTGATTTCCCGCGATTTATTTAAAGAACCACGAATACCTTTTACAACGATTACTTCGCTGCCATCTGATGATTGCGCCTTTTCACTACTTTGGGCATATGCATCGCCAACAAATGTTAGCGCGAGCGCAAACGACACTGCCAAAATACTTGTATTTTGTTTAATACTTCTCCGAAATTTCATTTGTTCCTCCCAATTTTTTAATCTTGCATTTTGTCTTTTGCTTATATTGAATGCAAATTTAGACAAAATCCACACTGACACCGGTGTCATAATATTTAAAAAAAATATTCCCTCGTTGAAGCTTTTTATCTATTTTAAATTATTGCCGATGATACCGGTGTCATTTTGTATTTAAAAAAAACAGCACGTAAATGCTGATTAAAATAAATTAACATGACACTTTTATCACTAGATTATGAAATGTCAAACCCAATAATTGCATCTTTCAAAACAATTTTTATAACATATTGTTATTATTTGTGTTTTTTGACACAAATCCTTCAAGCTATCAAACACCACCCAGCTGACCTAGATTAAAATTTTAAAAATCAACCTAATAATAAAATATATTTCCGCCCGCTTTCACATAAACTCCGCTTAATTCATGCAAAAACACGAACAAAAATGATTCACCAACCCAGTCATAAAATAACAAGGCGATATAAATCAATGATACAGAAAAGCAGGTAAGTGGCGGAGACGGAGGGATTCGAACCCTCGGTACCCTTTTGGAGTACGCTCATTTAGCAAACGAGTGCCTTCAGCCTCTCGGCCACGTCTCCACTCGCGGAATGGTGTTATACGAACATTCCTAAGATGCCAAGATATTCTGGCAGATTAATTGCACTAAAATTTCAGCAAGATACATATAAACTTTATCGACAATACATCTTATTTCACAAGTCATTTTCAAATATTATCATAAATATCGACAAATTAACTGTAAATAATATCAGGATATTAACCGATTACTTAGAACAAAGATGTATATTCGCGCCCATTGGGGAAGAATATGTTGTCGGCAAATACCGCGAAACGCTTGTTGGAAAATACAAATTCATTACATGGAAAACGTGCTGCGCGGGGCGCGCGTATATTTCGTTCTGGTTTTGCAAAAGCATTAGAGATTTTTGATTTTTTTGCCGTTGCGTTTTTAATGGCGGTAACTTTGCGCCTTTATATTGCCGACCGTTTATTATCGGCTGATTTGGCGATTACTATGCCATTTGCATTTTCTGCGGCGGGTTTATGGTGGGTTGCGCGTGAAAATGATTTATATCATTTCACATCACGTCCCAGCCCATTGAAACATTTCCTAAATACATTGGGCGCAATCGTTATTGCCATGCCGCTTGCAATTGTTATCGGCTTTTTGGTTTCCGGCATTTCGGCACGCCCATGGCAAGAAACCGTTGGCGAGGCCACTTTTATGGTCGCATCAGCAGGGGTAATTCTATTAATAACCCACACAATATCAGCAGCCGTAGTAAAACGCCTAAGTGAATCCGGCTTTTTCTCAATGAATATTGTTGTGGTTGGCGCAACCAAGCAGGCAAAGGTTCTGATTAACAAACTAAAAGCTGGTGGTGATTTTAACTTTCTAGGTATTTTTGATGACCGCCTAAGCCGTGCGCCAAAAGAGATTAATGGTGTTCCGGTATTGGGTGATCTTGATGCCCTTATGGAATGGTCGCAATTACCAACAATTGACCGTGTTGTAATTACGGTTTCAAGTGCCGCCCAAGAACGCGTCCTCCAACTAACTGAAAAGCTACGCTCGATGCCAAATAAATTGGTATTGGCAATCGATATGCAGGGTTTTGAGGTTGATGGTATAACCATTGGCAATCTTGGCGCATTTCCGGTTGCTTATGTATCTGGAAGCCCTGAAGATGCGAAGCGTGCATTCTGGAAGCGTGTGCAGGATTTAACCCTAAGCATTATGGCATTAATTTTATTAAGCCCAATTATGCTGGCAACCGCGATTGCAATTAAATTAGAAAGTAAAGGGCCTGTTTTCTTCCGACAAAAGCGCCATGGTTTTAATAATCAGGAATTTTATTGCTTCAAATTCCGTTCAATGTTTATTGAACAATGTGATTATCAGGCTGCGCAGCAAGTTGTGCAAGACGACCCCCGCGTGACCAAAATTGGGAAATTTATCCGAAAAACCTCAATTGATGAGTTACCACAATTATTTAACGTTATTTTGGGTGATATGTCGCTTGTCGGCCCACGCCCGCACGCAATTGGTATGAAAACCGGCGACGACCTAAGTGAGAAATTGGTTTCTGATTACGCACACCGTCACCGAATTAAACCTGGTATTACTGGCTGGGCGGCAATTCATGGTTCACGTGGCCCCGTTCATACCCCAGAAGAGGTTGAAGAACGTGTTAATTATGACGTTGAATATATTGAAAACTCCGGCCTTTGGATGGATTTATATATTATTATGATGACAATCCCTTCGCTTTTGGGGGATAAGGTGAAAATCCGCTAATGCTGAAGAAGCACTTACTCGCCTATTTAATGCCAAACATTGCCCAAGCCATCGCAAGCTTTGGGACGGTGGCAATATTGACGCGTCTTTTAACAGATGCCGAATATGGGCGGTTTTCGCTAATCTTTACCACCATGACCATTGCCCATTATATTGTAATGAATTGGGCCGAAGCCGCCGCCGCACGTTTTTATGCCCGTGCCGAAGCAAATGGGGAAATAAACAATCATTTCAAAACCCTAATTGTTGCCTTTACCTTTAATGCCGCATTATTTGTGGTTTTGGGGGCATTGGTTAGCATTTTTTATCCTGGGGATATGAACGTTAAACTGGCGCTGGCAGCCGCTTTTGGTGGTTCAATTGTACGATCACTTTTGAAAATCGCACTTGAAACCCGCCGTATGAACCTTGAATCCATGCACTATTCAATGGTTGAAACCTTTAATACATTGGCGGGTTTTGCCTTAACTGCGGTCTTTGTCGTTTGGTTAAACCTAAAAGAAGAAGGTCCATTCATCGCCACAATGGTTGCCGCCGCAATGGCACTTGTTATCGAAGGGCCGTTTTTGAAAAAACTGTCAAATGGCGGTAAGTTTGAGATAAAACTAGCCAAAGAATATTTCCATTTTGGCTGGGGCATTTCGGGCGGCCTATTACTTGCGACCGCGTTATCGGTTGGCGATAGGTATTTTATTGCATACTTCCTTGATGATGCGGCGGTTGGGGTTTATTCGGCGGGCTATCAAATTGCCGCCCGAATTTTGGATATATTATTTGTATACATTACAGGGGTTGGCTTTCCGCTTTTGGTTTCTGCCTTTGAAAAAGGGACAAAAGAAGATTTCAAAATTGCCGCCATCAATAGCTGTAACCTGCGGGTGGCAATTGGGGTGCCGGCGGCGGTTGGCATTGCATTGGTTTCAAAGCCGCTTGCTGATATTTTAATTGGTGAGAGTTTACGCGCGCCAGCTGCACAAATTACGCCATATATTGCCGCCGGGGCGTTATTTTGGGGCTTAAGCGATTATTTCTCAGATGCCTTTGTGATTTCGCGTAAAGTTTTTGAACGCGCAATAATCATGACAATTCCCGCAATTTTGAACATGGTTTTAAACATTATCCTTTTGCCAAAAATGGGAATTATGGGGGCTGCATGGTCAACCATTATCGCATATTTCATCGGAATGGTGATTTTGGCACTGCGCGGGCGCAAATATATTAAAATGCCAATCCCTTGGCTTGATATTGCCAAAGTTGGGGTTTCATGTGTTCTTATGGCGCTTGCGGTTATGATGGTTGGGCGTTTGGGCGGTTTTTTAGAATTATTTGTAAAAGCAACTGTCGGCGCAATTACCTATGGCACAGCAGCAGTAATTTTAAACTTTGCCAATTTCCGTGGGCATGCGCTTGAAATTTTCACCAAATTAAAAGGGAAACTAAATGCCGGATAAATTCACCCTTTTAACCAATGAAATTGCAAATAAGCAAAATCCGGCAATATCCATTGTTACGCCGGTATATAAAAACGACCCCTCCCCACTTTTGGCGCGCCTATTATCCGAAGTTACAAATGGAAACTTCTCGGATAGCATCGAGCTTGTTGTAGTTAATGACGGCTCTGGAGACATTGCTTTATCAGAAAAAATTGCTGGTTTCATAAAGCAATTTCCAATTCCTGCTAAATATTATGATTTTGCCGAAAACAATGGTCGTTCCTTTGCCCGTAATCAGTTAATAAAACATTCGGTGGGTGAATATATATTATTCCTTGATTCCGACATGTTGCCGGACGATGATGACTTTATTGGCAAATGGCTTGAATATTTAAATAAGGCGCCCGAAATTACCTATGGCGGCTATACTATTAAACAAGCGCCAATCACCAAAGAAAACCGTCTTGCCCGCGCATTGGCTGCCAAAAGCGATTGCGAACCCGCCAATATACGCGCTGAACGTGGCGCACAGGCGGTTGCAACATCCAACCTTTTAGTGCGGCGTGACATTATGGAAAAAGTGCCTTTTGACACCGGCTTTAAAGGCTGGGGCTGGGAAGATACCGATTGGGCATTACGCGCCGATGAGGCTGGTTTCAAAGTTACCCATGTTGACATTACCGCAACCCATCTTGGACTTGATGATGCCGACGTACTTTTGGAAAAATTAAAGAAGGCGGGGCCAAATTTCAAATATATTCTTGAAAACCACCCGCAAATGGCAAATGTTAAGAGTGCGAAACTTGCTATTATGCTTTCAAAACTTCCATTTTTGGGTCTTTTGGCTGCATTAACTAAGCAAATCGCAACATGTCAAAATGCGCCCGATAAAATACGCAGTTTTTCAGCGCGTCTATGGCGTGGTATTTGGGCTGCATATGCGCTTAAATAGCCCGATTAGGTGCAGACGGTAAAATATTCAAACATACCGCAATAAATAAAGCCAACATCACCAAGCCAAAGGTTGATATGCCGCCGCTATTTCCTAGAATTATGGCAATCAGTGAAAATTCAAACATTTTCATGCCAAGGCCGCAATTAGTTTTTACCAAAACACCACCAATAATATAGGCAAGAAATAATAGCCCAAGCATAAAGCCCAAAAGCCCAAGACCATTAACAAAGCTAAGCAATATGGTCTGCCCCTCACCTGAAAAGCCATTACCTATTAATGAATTGCCGTCCATCTGTGCTAATAAATAAAAAACTTGTCCCAAGCGATCAACGCCATAAAACAAGACTAATACTGTAAAGAGGCCGATAATATTTACAAATTGGCTTGCGATATAAAAATTCCTATCTTTTATCCCAAGGCTTAGGCGGTGCATAATCGCGACAATAAGCGAAACTATCGCAACAATATAAACCTGTTTTTCATTTATAATTATGCCAACCAAAAACACCAAAGCCGCAATCATAAGCCATAATATTTTTGACGGGCGATTATAAGTGAATGCCATAATCGCCATTGCCAAACACAACGCCATTTCAGAATCTTTGAAATGTAAATTGCCCAAATTACCTGAAACCGCTTGTGCCATAAATTGTAATAAAAGGCTTGTAACAAGGGCAATTGTCATCAAGGCAATTAATTTATAACGAGTTAAATGCAAAACTATCCCAAGCGCCGCGCAAAACATCAAAAATAAAACAACCGTGTCGCGGGTTGAATTTGCATGTTCTAAAGACCAGATTGCCGAAGTTGCAATCATTAACATCGCCACACCAACCGGAAATAATGGCACGAATAATTGGCGGACTTTTTCCCAATATATTGCAATTGGCACAAAACAAAGTGCACATATCGCCGATTGCACAAGCAGTTTTATAACATTAACATCGCTTTGCGCCATAAATCCAAGTTTTAGTGTAATCGCCTGCCAAAAACCCGATGATAAAACCAAAAACACGGCAAGAATGAAGAATGTATCTGTGGTGAAATCTAATTCTTGTTGCTTTTTATTTTGCGACGACAAAGTATTGCCGCCATTTTTATTGGGCGGAATATTATGATTTAGGTTTCTTTTTTGCCTTGTATTCGCCATTTGATGTAATTGGTGATTTTGCTGGAATTTCTTGAATTGTTGTGAATTCGCACGATTCTATTATTTTAGATATATTGGTATTTAATCAGATAATCTATGCCGCGCCCGCCACTCTTTTATTTTGGGATTGATTATTTTCGACCATAATTACCCCAATAATATTTCCGCCGCGTTTGTGAATATTATCACGCAATTCAATTGCACTTTCGGGGTCGGCATCGGCATCAATTACCAAAATAACCGCATCCATATCAGACACAATCGCAAGCCCTGCCGCAGAATATTCAAGCGGTGGGGCATCAACAATATTTAGTTCAAACGCCCCTTTTAAGCTATTCCAATAATTTATATTGGGTCCAATTTGGATTGATTGCGCTTCCTCAACTTTTTCTTGGCGCAGACGTGAAACAAATAGTTTTGAATTACCAACACGGTATCCAACCAATAATTTCTTTTCGGTATCAGCATTTTCGCGGCGATGCGGTATAAGGCGCCAAAACGGTTTTACCGACATGCTAAGGTCGAAAGGCCCTTGCCATTTAAATTTTCCGCCACCCAGCTTGTGATATTGGTTATTATTGACAAAATCCAAATCCAACAAAAGCACTGGCTTTGCGGCACGTTTGGCAGCAAGTTTGGCGAATGCACACGCAATATCATCGCATCCATCAGATGCGTTGGCAGAGATGAACATAACATTCGCACCCCTACCCCTAATATTGGCGCTTATCGCTGCCCAAACATTATGTAACTGATCGCCAATATCCGCCATATGCTACCTATTTACCTGTGTGCACCAAGTAATTATAGATATTTAATGAACTGATTTACTTTATTTTCAAGTGTTGTGAATGTTAATCACGTATTATCTGGCAACAGTTGCAAGCACAGGCAAACCAAGGTTTCTAACCACTGCGCGTGGTGCCGGTGCATTATTCCGCAAAAGAGCACGCAATATCCCAGCAAGCAGTGCAGTAAATGCCGCAAATAGCACCGAACCAATTAGCGCAACTTTCTTCATGCTTCTGCCTTTGGTCGGAACAACGGCACGTTCAATAATACGAATATTGTCGCTTGAAGTTTGCGCAAGTTCGATTTGTGCGCGGGCTGTGGCCTCACGGTTTGAGAATTGTTTTACTTGATCTTCAAGTACCGCTTTACGGCGTAGCAAGTCTTCATATTGAGGTTTTACCGCCGCCAACGCCATTGCGCGCGCCTCTAATTGTGCAACTTGTTGGGCAAGAATATCACGACGTTCGCGCATTGCCTGCACCTCTGCCTGATTGCGGGCTTTGTCGGTGGCAAGTGAATCTTTAACAGGGTTTGGACCGGTACGAATAACACCAGCACGTCTGCCATCATCTGAATTTATAACCCCATCCAATGCAGCAATACGTTTTTTCATTTCAACGACTGGCTGCGCATTATCGGTATAACGGGTTAAAAGATCTGATAATTGTTGCTGTAATTCAAGGCGTTTTTTAGAATTATCAGTTTCAAACGACAATCTTACTTCAGACGGAATTTGCGAATAAGTGCTTGAGGTCGAGCTATAACGACCTTCAGATTCATATAATTTTGTGGTTGTGCTTAATAATTCTTGGCGTGTATTTGCAAGCAATGTTTGAAGCGCAGTACGTTCTGCCTCATAATCGGAAACACCGTTTGCTTTTAAAAACGCACTGATTTGACCGTTAACCACTTCAAGCTGTCTAGAGAATTCGTCTTTTTGTTCCTGAAAACCCGGGGTGCGGTTTTCAAACAATACTTGGCGTCGATATACAAGGTATTCGTCAATCATTTTATTGAGCGATAAAGCCGCCATTTGCGGGTCTTTATTGCTCATATAAAGGTGGATAACCGTTGTGTTTGGAGTTGATGATGCACCAAATTCACGGCGTAATTTTTCAACGCCAGTATTAAACTTCGCTTCTGGATTAAGCGCTTTTTCAGATTTATCATCGGCTTTGGGCGGAAATAATTTATCAAGACCAATTGCCTGTACCGTGCGGGTTGCAACCGGTGCGGATGTCAAAACTTCGATTTCCGATTGAACGATTTGTTCTTGTTTCGGGGTTGCCCCCTCGCCTGTTGCGTTTGCGCCGGCATTTGACATGTATATATATTCATCACCAACCAATACAGATAGGCGGGCTTCGGCAGTGTATTTTTTCTGCATTGTCATTGCAAAAGCGATACCAAGTATCGCAATTATAGAGAATATAGCAAGCATGAGCCATACTTCTTTTAGAAGCATTTTCATCCAGTCGCCAAGGCTCGGCTGCGGGCGCGCGCCATAGGATTTATAATCATTTCCTGTGCCTGACCGGTTTACGCTCATAAATTCAACAGACGCCTTTTGCGTCCTTCCCCACATTGTGATTCTCTAAAGTTAAGATTTGCACTTTAATCGTTAATGACTAATTAATATTTAAAGAAATTAACCGTTTATTAGGGATAAAAGGTAAATAAAGATAGTAATTTGATATATTCATTTGTGAGTCGGAAATGTTAAAGCGCAGAAGTTTATTATTGGGGCTTTTATCAACATCTGCTTTTACTTTATCGGGCTGCATGTCCGGCAATATGTACAAGGGTGTTGCCAAGGAAGCACGCCATTTTCCAACGCCTGATCCTGTTCCAACTGAATATTTCCCACAAACCCCACCATTCCCAACCTGGACCGAGGTTGATGATTCATATCGCTTTTATCCTGGTGACGAAATTGAAATTAGCGTTCCATCCGCGCCTGAGCTTACAAAATCTGTAATCGTTGCCCCTGATGGTCGCATTACGCCAACATTATTGCCATCCATAATGGTTGCAGACCGCACACCAGAAGAAGTTAAACAGGCAATTATGAACCTTTATGCCAGCCAACTTCGTAATCCACAGGTTTTCATAACACCAAAAACCTTTGTTTCACAAAAATTATTCGTTGGTGGCGAGGTGGCAAAACCCGGTATTTACGATATTAATGGTGAAATTGATCCAGTACAGGCAATAATTCTTGCCGGCGGCTTCTTAAACAGCGCAAAGCGTGAGGATGTTGTCGTTATGCGGCGTGGTGCCGGTGGACAACCATTCATGCGCACCTATGACCTTAAAACCATTTTTGCCAAAGACGGCGGCTTTAGTGATTTACCACGCCTAAGACGGTTTGATATTGTTTGGGTCCCACGTTCCAAAATTTCTGAAGTTGGCCTTTTTACACAACAATTTATACGTGAAGCATTACCAATCACAGTTGGATTCAATTATTCAATTAATGGCGGCAGAACCTATTAATTATTTGGTCAAGCGAAGTTCATTGATTTTTGAAAATACGCTTTGCAGAGTATCTTTCAATTGGGTCGAACTTGAAAGATCATAATAATATGGCGGTGTTGTTGCACAGCTTTTTAACAATTCGCTATTGCCTTCTTCAAGACGAATAACAAACACTGTTACCTTTTTATCTTTTGCCTCTTGGCAAACTTTGGCGGTTCTTGCATCAATATCGGCAACTGTTGAAGTAAAACGGTTTTTATTATTGTAACCGTCTGTTACCAAAATCATATATTTGCCGTATTCCTTGTCACCAAAATCAACGCCGCCGGTGTATGGTTCGGGGTTTGATAATACCTCAAGCCCCATCTGCATACCGATTGTGATGTTGGTATAACCTGCGGTTTGTAAGGCATTTACTTTTGTGCGCACTGTATCAATATCATCGGTAAGCCCCAAAACAGTGTCGAGCGGTTCATCATCGCATGGGCGGGCAATATATTGTGTGTTCAAATTTGCCGAAGTATATGGCGTTGAAAGAACGTCATAATTCTGATTTCTGTCAATCAAGCAACCTGCCCATTGGCTTCTATAATCGGGTGCAGCGGGTAAAACTTTGCGACGTTTCACACTATTATACGCCGTATATGTATAGGTTTGCATTGCTTTAGCCCCATAGCCAGAGGTAAACCAATTGTCGCCATATTTAACATAGGGTTGCTTGTTACTTGTGCTATAACGGGCATCATAAATCCAACCAGTTTTTGGATTTGCTTTATAGCCACCAGATGGCACAGAATTATAATCAGATAAATTTGTTGTATTAAGAACGTCTAAATTCTGTTCGCTTGCAAAGGATGATGTTCCCCCAACCCAAGCATATTTTGGGCCAGTTTCATCAGTTCCGGTTAATGTCCATGTTGAATTAGTCCAAGTGTAGAGAATTCTATGAATCCTAACATCATAACCACCGCCACCTTTGGGCACGTATGACTTTACATATTGGTCGTAATAATAATTTGCGCCAGAAGAATAAGATTTATCGTAAACTTTGGAGTTTGCCTCGCAGGTATTTCTATCTGCACTTCCTGCGGCATAATCATAACATAATGCGTCAACATTATACCAATATATCGGGCATTGTGGCCAAACCCCTGATTTCAAATAATCGCAATATTGATAAATTTGTGCCTGTCCGTAATTTACCCAGGCATAAGAAGAAGATGGTGCGACTTTTACCTGCGTATTAAATGGAACAACGCCAACTTTAATACCATCGCTATTTTTACCGTCTTCATCAAGGATGAGGTTTAACGCCTCACCAACTGCAGATTTTAATGATGTGATTTTGCTATTTTCGGCCATAGAGGCAGTCGTATCAAGAACGAAAACAACTTCTGCCCCTTGTGAACGGGCAATTGCCGATGCCGCACCCTTAACATTTAGATAGCCAACACCTATAAATTTCATGAAATAGGTTTGCTGTTTTGCGGTCGCGGTATAGTTTAATTGGTCACCAATAGCGGTTTTTTCGCCATTCAATGAGGTTTGAAGATCACTAATTTCAGTGTCTTTAAGCGATAATTGCAAGCTCTTATCAGCCGCATCTTTAGCGCTTTCAGTCGGTTTTTTGTAACGTGATGCAGTATCGAGTATCGCTGCATCAACTGCCGCTTGTAATTTAACTTTGGAGGAGAATGTAATGCTTATATCAATTGCACTACCGATCATCATCATGCCGACCGGCGCGAACAATATAAATAAAACAGCAGTGTTTCCCCTTTGGTTTCGTAAAAGATGCTTCAGCATTACGCACCCGCTTTTAAATAATTTATGACATACTTATCTTAAGTATATTAAAAGCAAGTAAAAATATTTCAGAAATAATTGTTTTTACGCAATTTTTTTGAAACTAGTTTTTGGCGCGTGACAACCAATCGCGCGCAGCTTTTTGCGCAGCAGAAATTTGATTTTCAGTCATGATTTCGGCAAGCTCAACACGACGCATACGTGCTTCGATATTTCCTTTTAATGCCGCGATATTAAACCATTTGTGTGCTTCTACTAAATCTAGCTCAGCGCCAACGCCGGTAGATGCGCTTAGACCTTTTGCAAATAAATCGCCCAAGATGTCTTCTTTTGCTTCAATAGCCATTGCAGAGTTTAACATATTCTATCCTTTTCCACACATACCAACACTTTCTGGCGTTGGTTTTTTATTCTTTTTGGTTAATTTTCAAAAATCTTTGCGACCTTCGATAAATAGTAATTTGCCCCCTAATGGTGAATCAGAGGTTTCCAAAATATTTAAAAACACTTAAAATGCAGGGTATTTCAGTGAACAAGTGGTTTACAAAGCAATAGTTGGTAACGCGAAATAAACCTTTGTTATTGAAAAATTACCAAACACTTTATAAAGACTTAATTTATTGGCGGGAGTTTCAAACCTATGGTTAACGATGTTTCAGATAGTGACGGGATGGGGCTATTAAGCGAAAACCATCAAGTTGATTTAATAATTAATCTTGAAAACATGGATATTGACCAAGCATCGGCTGCTGTTGTCGATGCCATTAATTCTGCCAAAGCGAATAAATTGGCAAAAATATGGTTTAGTTTTGGCTTGGCGCAGGCCGATGGTAAGCAAACCCTATTCCAGCCTGTTGGTAAATTATTGCGTGAGAAACTTAAAACTGGTGAAATCATCCGCGCCATGCCTTCTTCAAACGGCGGCTGGATTGCCAGAATAAAATAAAAAATTAGGAATTAAAAGCAAAAGGCTTGGCAATGCCAAGCCTTTTTAAATGTATATGCAAAGATTTTTTGGAAACCGCGTTTTTCAAAAAATCTTTACAGTTTGAACTACCCGACCAAGTGAGTGCCAAAGGCACGAAGGCGGGATTGGTAATTTACCAAAACACTTCCTTCACCCAATTCATTGCTTTTAAGATTGGGTGTTGGTGTGCCTGTTGCATTTCATGGGCAATCTTGGTTACGTCAGTCGGCTTATCAATACCCCAGCGCAATAGGCCAGAGCATACCGCGAATGCAGGTCCGGAAACCGCATCCCCAAGCCCGACAAAGCGCTGCGGACGACCAACACGAACATGGCCTTCAAAGACCCTTGCCGCCAGCTCACGTACACCGTTTAACTGCGCGCCGCCGCCAGTAAGCACGATACGTCTGCCATAGATTGACTTATCAATACCACGTGACGCAAGGCGATCGCGCAATAATTCCAAAGTTTCTTCAACCCGTGGGCGGACAATGCCGGTTACAAATGAACGTGGCGCACGTGAACAGACAAGGTTTCCATTATCGTCAAAACGTTGCACATCAATCATCTGCTCTTCTTCATTCAAACTTGCGATAGCTGAACCAAGAACGATTTTAAGCTTTTCCGCAACCGCAGCCGAAGTTTCAAAATATTGTGCAATATCCTGTGTGATGTGGTCTGAACCAATTGGAACCGCATCAACATGCGCCAATGAACCATTTTGGAATAGTGCCGCAGTTGTCGATTTTGCACCCATTTCAACCACCAATGCACCACTTTCCAATTCATCTTCCGCCAATACGGATAATGAAGAAGCATAAGGTGCGGCGATAACTTCCATCACATGGCGGTTAGTACGCGCCACACAAAGCACAATATTATTCCAAACAGAAACTGGAATAGTTACGATTGTGGCGACTACTTCAAGTTTGCGCCCAACCATTCCCAATGGCTCTTTAACAATATTGCCATCTAATTTAAAATAAACTGGGGTAACATGGATAATATGACGGCCTTCAAACTTTTTATTTTGAATGGCATTGGCGACCACGCGGCGGCGTTCTTTTTCGCCAATAGTTCCCGCAGGCATAATAATTTCACCAAAACCATGTTCGGTTTTAAGACCAAAGCCAGAGACCGAAACCACAACGTCAGAAACACCAATTCCCGCCATTGCTTCGGCACTTTCAAAAACCTGACGTATGGTTTTCTCCACCGCTTCAAGGTCGGTTATATTGCCATTTTTAACCCCGCGCGAAGGCAAAGAGCCAACGCCTAATACCCTTGTTGGCCCTAAATCCTGCGTGCTGCGTGCAACAAAGCATGTGATTTTAGACGCGCCAATATCCAAGGCGGCGATTAAAGGTGATAATTGTATTTGCTCGCGTGTTTGAGTGCGAGAACGGCTTTCCACAGACGACATATTCTACCCAAAATTATGTATTTTGAATATTCGATCCGTTTGCTTCTGCTTTGGGTCGGATAATTATAGCCCCGGTCTTTCTGACATCGAGACGCGCAAAATCCCTATCGAGGATTTGATATTGTTGATGTAATTTTTCAAGTTCATCGAGGGCTTGTTCGGTGTTATCTTCCGGTAACAAGACCTCTCCCCCGCCTTTTAGGCGAAGGTTCCAACGACGATCTGCAACGCGTATCATTGCATAAACGTGTTTAGAAACTTCTGAATGTCTTTCTAAAGATGCAAAAAGCTCGCTGGCATGTGGGCCGGCATTTTGTCCGATTACCAAAGGCAAGCCTTTTACTTTTTGCGGATCCGCAGGTCCGAGTTTGCGACCCTGTGCATCCATATATTGTAATGTACCATTTTCTTGCCAAACGGCGTTGGCTTCACGTGGCTTGATTAATATTTGAACATTATCAGGCCAAAGGCGGCGAACCATAACATTTTCAACCCATGGCAAGACCATAATACGATCTCTAATTTCATTGGGTGAAAGGTTAAACATGATTTCATCATTTGGAATGCCGGCAATTGCTGCAACCTCTGCCTTTTGGCCATCAGTTATTGTATGACCAGTAAAGCCAGTAATTTCAACACGGTGCACAGATAGTCCGGCATAACGGGTCGCATTCGCCGATTTTTCGCTAATGAATGCACCAGTTTTTTCAAATACACCAAAGGCAACCGATAGACCAACAACCATAAGCGCAACCAGACCAATGATTGCACCCTGAATTACTTTACGCGAAACACTTTCATATTGTGCCTCACGAAGCCTTGCGTGCGCCCATGCGCCAAGTTTCATTGACCAGCCTTGCGGCTGATGACGAACATTGCGATTTTGGCGGCGTTTTGGTGGTCGGCTTTGTGATTTACCGCGAACACCCGCACCATAACGGGGGACGCGTCTTATCTGAGACATGATGCATCCTCCAATATCCATTTAACCAATTCATCAAATGACACCCCTTTTGCAGCCGCTTGTTCTGGCGCTAAAGAGGTTGGTGTCATACCTGGTTGGGTATTAACTTCTAATGCAACCACACGACCATTTGTCGGGTCATAGCGGAAATCAGTGCGCGTAACACCACGGCAGCCAAGAACCTTATGCGCCTTTAGCGCATTTTCTTTCATAATAGCCACGGCTTCAGGTGGAATATCGTCTGGATTTACAACGTGCCAAGAACCACCATCGGAATATTTGGCGTCATAATCATAAAATTCATGATTGGTTTTGATTTCGGTTACGCCAATACATTCATTAGCCATAACAACACAGGTAAATTCACGACCCTTGATAAATTCTTCAACCAAGACATCGTCACCACAATGCCAATCTTTATCAAGAAGTTTTTGGGGCGGGCGGTTTTCGCCTTCACGCACAATAAACACACCAAAAGATGAACCATCAGCATTTGGTTTAACCACATATGGTGTAGGCATTGGGTGTTCTTTGGCGGCTTCAAAGCGGCTCATAACCTTGCCATTTGGCACATCAATGCCAACGGTTTGCATGATAATTTTGGCTTTTTCTTTATCCATCGCCAATGCAGAGGCAAGCACACCAGAATGTGTATAAGGAATTTCAAGGATTTCAAGGACGGATTGAATCTTACCATCCTCACCCCATTGTCCATGAAGTGCATTAAAAGCAATATCAGGCTTGGCGGCTTTTAATTGGTTTACAATATCGCGTGATACATCGATTTCAATAACTTCGGCACCCAAACGACGGCAAGCGTCGGCACATTCCTTGCCAGACACCAGTGAAACTGGACGTTCACTCGACCAGCCACCTTTTAAAACCGCAACACGTTTACCCTTAATAGTCATTAATCGCTATCCGCACCAAATATTATAATTTATAAGCAATGAAAGATTAAGGTGAACATCAAGTTAATTCAAATGAAATAATTGCAAATTTTATGCAATTTATAGCAGACGTTAAATATTAACGTTCCTAACGCCCAACCGCAGTAATTGGCGGATCTTTGGGCGCTTGCAATCCAAATGGTTTACGTTCTTGTTTGTTTGCCGCCAAATTATTTTTTGGTGGATTAGCTTTTTGCGCAGTTGTCACTGGTTTTTTGGCTACGGGTGCAGGTCGTTTTTCAGGTGCACGGTTCAGACTTTGGGGCGAGTTTTGGGTTTGCGCGATTGGTTTTGGCTTGGATTGCTCGGCATTATTACCCGCTTTGCCAAAGGTCTTTGCGGCAACTTCTTGGGTTGCATTCATCATTTCTTTGGCAATATCCTGCACATTTTGCATCGGATTAGGGCGCACATTTAAACCCATTGGATTGCCATCAGTTGGGATATTAGGGACAGCGGCGGCATATTGATTGCCCTCTGGTTCACGCAATCTCTGTACACCATCGCGAACGCTTTCAATCACATTATAGAATGGTGACGAACCACGCACCGAATCAACCGCAGTTTTAATTGCATCTGGCGTCGGAATATTTTCCGATGTCACCACATTAAACGCAGGGGCAAATTCAGTATTATTCATACCCGGTCCATATGAACGTGCCATTGCCATTGCACCCGCACGATCGCCAGATAATGATTTCGCCAATGCCGCACGCAATACATCAGACGCTGCATTAGGCGAAAATTTAAGTGCAGGACGTGGCAGATTTTTATTCGCATATAGCGATGCTTGCTGCATATCGCCTTGGCGCCAATAAACCTCGGCACGAATTTTATCTGCGTCACTGGTTTTATCAAACTCGATTAATTCTAGGGCGTGATCATTGCGCCCCAAATCGGTTAGTGCGATTGCCTCTATCATTCTGCGATAGTGGTTTAAATTTTCCGGTAAATCGGCAACCCGACTTGCACCAATTGTATAAAGCGCTTTTTCAGGGTTTTTATCGATTAAATAGATTGCCGCAAGGTCGGTCGCAACCTGCGCCTTGGTAAAGCCTTGCAACCTTTTTTCAACTTGGTGTGATAATAATTCTTCGGCCTGTGGCAATAAATCAAGCGCGACCAATTTGTCCGCAAGACCGCGCACCATCATATCGCCTTCTGGACCAACTGGGGTTAGATTACGGAAGTCATAGAATAGCGCAAGCGCCTGCACACTATCCATACCATCCGCACCACCATCAAGGAACAGATATTTAAATTGCCGTGATAAAACATCGCGCAAATCACGTGATGCTTGTAAATCCGGTCGCAAAGTCGATGCGCTAGCAAGAATAGATAAGCCAGAGCGAATGTCACCCGCCTCAATATAAAGCTCACCTAAATTGCGAAGTATATCAATTTCCAAATCATCACCGCGCCACATATAACGAAGTGAATCAAGGGTTTTAATTGCTTCATTGCGGGTCGATGGATCTTTTTCCACACCCATCATCGCACTTGCATATTGGGCACGCGCAGAAATATCTGGGAAAATTGATTTTGCAAGCTCTTGCAAGGTTTGTAATGCGCCATCAAATTGCCCCAACTCACCTTCTGACTGTGCCTCAATTAGGCGGGCCATTTCTTTGGTATGTGGGTCACCTGCAAGTTCATTTGCCTTTTTCGCACTTAAAACTGCGCCGGCATAATCCTTGGTTTGTAGCGATGCCATTGCATCAGCAAGAACAAATTTTGCCTGATAATCTTTTGAAAAAGTTTCAAGTGCAGGTGCGCCTTGTTCAAACTGTTTGGTGGCCTCTTCGGGATTACCGGCATCCATTGCCGCAATTGTTGCCCATAGATGTGACGCTGCATCATCTTTTAATTCAAGTGAATTCAAAGTTTGCAATGCCTCGCGCCCGCGCCCCATCATGGTTTGGGCAATACCCATCATCGCAAGTAATTCGGGGTCGTTCTGCTGCTCTGGGTGCATTGAACGCAATACTTTTACGACCCCCAAGGCCTCCTCACCCATTTCCCAAGCGAGATAAAAACGGGCAAGATTTATTTGCGCCTGAATACCTTTGGTATTGTCATCAATCTCATTAGACGCGATTTGTCGTAATTTTTGCAAATTGTTTGTGAAATCTGCCATGGGACCAAGGCGCCATTTTACAAAATCAACAAAACCTGGGGCTGAAACCACTGAATGATTTTGTGTGTCATCTTCTCCAGCGGCAAAAGTATTGGAAAGTTCCATGCCATGTGGGCGGTCAATTACGAACCCATCCATCGCGAGTTTTATTCCCATATCTTCGGTACGCGGAATAACCGCCAAACCATGATATGTTGGAAGGAAACTTGCTTCTAGGTATGAGCGTTGTTGCATCAACGCACTTGGCGGACCGTATGACATACCAACCAGAATTGTATCACCAACATCGGTGTCATTAATGCTTCCGGTGGTAACAGCATCTGGAACAGTTGCTTTTAAACGACTTGCCCCATCAGGTGTTTTTTCGCCCTTGATTAATATCGTGCGCATATCTTTGGGCGCTTTTGGGGCAATGGTAACAATCCAATGTTTCCCAAGGGCAGCCGGTGTTGCAGCAATATTATCAGCGGCAGTGATTTTCACGCCGGCAACGCCGTCACCAGAAACCGGTGTAATCGCGTTATAAAGATTACTTTTCTTTACGGCATCAATATTGAATTTTGCATTCGTGCCAAAAAGAATGAAAATATTTGCCCCGCGGCGGAAAATTGCCGCCGGCGCATTATCATCAAACCCAAAATCCAAAACATAGTCTGAACCAATCTGACGATTAATAACCTTAACTACACCGCTTGGTGCAGGGTCATGGTATTCAGGCGGCTTATATTCTTCGGCTTGGGTAAATTCGGTTGCGCCATTTTTATCGGCGGCATCATTAAGCGGTAATTTCTTTTCAATGGATGCATTCTCACCATGATCCATTGCATCAGGAATATCATTTTTTTCCGCTTTGGCATCAACGTTTCCGTCATTTTTCCCATTTTCACGTTCAATTGTTGACGCATCTGGTGCATCAAGATTGGTTCCAGGTGGGAAAATATCAACATAAACCTTTCCCCTATCGCTTCCTTTGCGAACCACAGAACCCGGGGCTACATCCATAACCACTGATGTATATTTATTATCATTATAGCGCACCAAATCGGTTACACGTTTTGGCAGACTTGCGCGCAATTCGCCAATATCTAGCGCGTAAATACCAGGTATCGTTAGTGCAACCCTATCCCCCTTGCGGGCAAATAATGGATTGGCATTAACCCCATTAATTGTGATACGCGTAAATAATTTTGATTGTGCCGCATCAACCGATAAGACGCGCGCGCCCTTAGGCGCAGGGCGGTTTATAAGTTTTTGGCTTAAAGTATCGGTTTGCTGTTCTTTTGGTTTAAGTAATTCTTCAATTTCAGAAACTTTTTGGGTTTCTTTTTTATTTGGGTTAAATTTCCCCGGTGACGGCCTGCCCTTTAAAACAAGGTCAACCACATCATAATTACCATGTTTTGAAATTTCGACCCGCACGTCATGTGCCAAAGCAAGTCGTAGTGTCTTTTTATCCGCTGATAGTGCACTACCAACCACAAATTCACCGGCACGGGTTTTTAATACAGCAGGGTCCGCATTCGTAGTTGCTGGAAGTTCAAGCTCCAGCAATGATGACATTTGCTTTGCTTTAATCCTGTCGGACCGTGGCACCTGCCATTTAAAAATCAAGCGGGCATAGTTTTCGGTTTGGTTGGCATCCATTTCAAGGTTGGCATTGTTTACAACAGGCGCAACAGTTTGTGCCATCACCGGATTTATGGCGATAGATAAACTTAGAAGTGAAACCGTTACCCGTCTAAAAAACACTTTATTCCTTAAATCCTATTTTGTTGGGCCACCTGCCAATTGCGCCGGACCTTTATTTGCGGCTTGTGGTGCGGCTGCTTTTGGTGCCGCAGCAGGCGGCGTATTTTGCGCCATTTGCATTGGTTTTGCGTCAGCCATTTTTTGATCAAGATTGCCGTTATCAATCTGTGCAAGTTTTGCGGTAATTCCCCGCGCACGTTCTGGTGAAACTTTGGCAAGAATTAATGACAATGATTGGTTTTTCATGCGTGACGCAATTGGTAACAGAACATCATCTGGCATACCTTCCCAAACCTTTGCGGCATCTTTTGGCTTCATTTTTTCATAAACGGCAACAAGGTTGGCAATACGTTTTTGCTCCATTTCATCGACTTGACCAAGCAGTTTTTGAATATTAGCTTCGACACCTTTAAGGGTTTCGATGCGCTGCATAACGATTGCATCGGCGGTTTTAACCACGCCTTCACGGGTAATAATATCCGCTTCACGCTTATCAAGTTGTTGACGACGGTCTTGAAGGGCTTGCAATAATTTAAACTCAGACGCCGAAATACCGCTTTCTTTTGCCAAATCAGCAGGAACACAAGATGCCATTTGATTGGCATTTGGGTTGGCATCGACATAAGCCTTTGATGGATCACCCCCCTTTGCTTCACCACCTTTTTCTTCTTTTTTTTCGGCTGATGCGAAGGCATTATTCGCCTTTAGCAAAAAGCGACCGCCTTCTACTGCACCAACGCTCATTAAAACTATTGCCAATACGCTTAGGGGTTTTAATTTCATTTCTACCTCAATCCGCCCCAATTAGTGCGGCGCGAATTTTCTGATGAATAAGAATCATATTCGGAACGTGGGCTTTCGGCACTTCTGCGGCGGGCATATTGCGGACGGTCACGTTCATAAAGATATTCATCATCTTCAAATCGTGATTTTAATTCCCGACGATTAACAGAAGGTTGAATTTCTTCTGCAAATTCTATCGGTGGCAGTCCTTTTGGCTCTGCACCACGTGGATTGAACGTATTTGCCCCATTATTAACCTCTGTAGGACGCAGATTCTTCTGAACACTTTGCAGAAATTTAAAGCCTTCAACCATTTTTTGGGCTTCTGCAATTTTTTCATTAATATCTTCGATTTGCGTAGAAGTGTCGGTTTTTAATTCTACCAAGGCTTCTCGGGCATTTTCAACAGCCTTATTTAGTTCGATAATAGTGCTTCGAACGCCATCAGTGCCGTTTTTCATTTTGCTTAGCTTGCTATCTACGCGCATGAATAAAATGCCGACCCACATCAATGCCAGCACCAATAACAATTGTGCCGCTGGCCCTGCAAATTGTGCGATTAGTGCATATGTCATCGTTTAAAAATCTCCGCTTTGGTGGATTTGGTTAAAGCACGGTCAACGCGAATTGCGATGGATGAATTCATCCGTCCCATACGCCCTTTAGTAAGTGGGATTTCACCGCACCGAAGCTCGACCGGGCTGTCTTGGGTTTTGTTAAGAAAGATTGTCTCGCCAACTTTTAAGTTAAGCATTCTGCCTAATGGGACTGGTAATTCGTCAATTACCGCCTCAACATCCATATTGGTTGACCATAATTCGTTCGCCAAGTGGCCTTCCCAAATGTTGTCACGGCCGAATTTTTCACCCATGAATTGCTGGATAAGCATGTTACGAATTGGTTCAAGTGTTGCATAAGGCAACAATAATTCTACACGTCCGCCGCGATCTTCCATGTCGATACGCATTTTCACCATAATTGCCGCGTTCGCAGGGCGGGCAATTGCCGCAAAGCGCGGGTTGGTTTCAATACGGTCAAGGGCAAAATCAACATCGCGGATTGGGCGGAATGCAGCACGCATATCCTCCAAGATGACGTCAATCATCTTGGTCACAAGCATGCGTTCAATGGTGGTATATGGGCGCCCCTCGATACGCATCGCAGTTGTACCGCGACGCCCACCTAAAAGCACGTCCACAATCGAATAAATAAGGTTGGAATCAACCGTCATCAAGCCATAGTTATCAAGCTCTTTGGCACGAAATACCGCCAAAATCGCCGGCAATGGAATTGAATTCAAATAGTCACCAAAACGAATTGATGAAATATGGTCTAGCGATACTTCAACGTTATCTGATGTGAAATTACGCAATGAGGTTGTCATCAACCTTACGAGACGGTCGAATACAATTTCCAACATTGGCAAACGTTCATATGAAACGAGTGCCGAGTTAATAATGCCATGGATGCCACTGTTACCAGCGCTACTATCATCGCCTAAATCAAAGCCCAAAAGGCTATCGATTTCATCTTGGTTTAATACTCTTTCAATGCCGATAGAAGTCGATGAAATGGACTTGCCACTTTCGTCACCGACCATGGCCTCCCATTCGGCGACAAAGGCATCATTGCTGCCTTCGGCAGCTGCCATTTCCGCTTCCCATGCGGCTGCCATATCGTCTTGATCAGCCATTAGTTCACCAAAATCTCTTCAATTAAAACCGCATCGACATGTGCCGGTGCAACCGCCAAATTAGTTCGCTTTAATAATTCCAATTGTAAGCGCGTGTATCCAGCAGAACCTTGAATATCCTCTACCCGCAATTCACGCAGAAACCCTGTATATTGATCTTTGATGCGTGGAACCGCAGGTTTGATTGCGTCCGCAACCTCGGCATCCTTAACCTGTAAGGTCAGGCGCAATTTTAAGAAAACAGCACGATTGTCATTTGTCGAAATATTAACGACCATATCCGGAAGTGTTAAGAAAGTTTCGCCATTTGGCCCTTCGGAGGTTTTGATGCCATCAGCAGCTTCAGCACCGCCGCCACCTTCACCGCCACCGCCATGGCCGCCTTTTTTCTCTTCTTTCTTTTCACCCTTTTTCTTGTCTTCTTTGCCGTGCCCCTCTTTGCCGTCTTTGGCTTCTTTTCCATGCGCATCTTTTGACGCTTCAGCAGCAGGTTTCTTATTAAAAACAAGGAAGTAAGCAGCAGCACCGCCGCCGCCCAATAGCAAAATTGCCGGCAGGACAATGAATAAAATTAATGCTTTGCCCGAAAGTTTTTTCTTTGCGGGTTTTGCGCCTTCTTCACCTTCCACTTCTGGGGCTTCTTCTTTTTTGTCTGCCATTTGTGTTCCCGAGAATCAAATTTTTATCAAAAAACGAATCGTTAAGTTTTAAGGTTAACGCCTGTGAGTTAATGAAAAGTATTTAAGTCGGCAAAAATTGCCGACATTTTCATAAATTTTTCTTTTTAACTGCATTAATAGGTAAATTTTTACCCTTTAAGATTTAGTTAACCATTCAGAATATTGTTTTTATTGTGTTTTTTATTGGCACACCAATTGCAGAACTATTTCCAACACAAAATGTGTAACGACAAGAATATGGCGTAATATGGATAATGCGATTTTAATCACACTTTCGGCACAAAATGCCTTGATGCGCAAAATGGAAATTGCCGCAAACAACATGGCAAACGTGTCCACTGCTGGCTTCAAGGCCGAAGAAGCTTTGTTTGAACCGATTACAAAACGCCCTGCAAGAATCGCCGAAAACCCAACAACAGTTTCATTTGTTCGCGATTATTCAATCGCCCGCGATTTTCGCCCTGGAACCCTTACACAATCTGGAAACGCGCTTGATGTTGCCTTAACTGGCGATGGTTTTTTTGCCATCAGAACCGCCGATGGCACTGCATACACACGTGATGGACAATTTACACTTGATACAACTGGTCGCCTTGTTACCCATGATGGCAAACCTGTTCTTGATAATTCAAATAATGAAATCACCCTTAATGTTGAACAAGGTGAGCCATTAATTGGTAAAGATGGAAACATTCGTCAAAACGGCGCATCGGTTGGGCAAATTGGTGTTTTTAAATTCAACCGCCCCGGAACATTAGAAAAAATCGGCGACAATTTATTCAAACCAACCAGTGAAACCGCGGCTCCTGCGGAAACCTTTGAAGTGGTTCAAGGTATGGTCGAAGGTTCAAATGTTAACGCCGTTCAGCAATTGACCGATATTATGGAAATTTCCCGCGCCTTTGAAAGCGCAACAAAACTACAAAAACAGGCCGAGGATTTACGCTCCAAAGCAATTGATAAATTATCGAAAGTATAGGTGAAACATGCGTTCAATGAACATTGCAGCAACCGGTATGGCAGCGCAGGCACTTAATGTTGATGTTATCTCAAACAACATCGCCAACATGTCAACTACTGGCTTTAAACGTCAAAGGGCAGAATTTCAGGATTTGATTTATGAAAATCTTGAACGCCCAGGTGCATCGACATCTGATGCCGGCAACGTTGACCCAACCGGGGTTCAGGTTGGTTATGGTGTAAAGGCAGGTTCGGTTTACCGCGTTGCTAAACAGGGTTCATTAACCCAAACCAACAATCCGTATGACCTTGCGATTAATGGTCGTGGTTATTTTCAGGTACAAATGCCAGATGGCACCACCGCATACACACGCGCAGGAAACTTTTCATCTTCGCCAGATGGAACAATCGTAACCGGTGACGGCTATACAGTTATTCCGCAAATTCAAATCCCTGAAAACGCGACCGATTTTTCAATTTCCAAAGATGGCACCGTAACCGCAACTATTTCTGGGCAAACGGCGGCACAAACATTGGGGCAAATTACCATTGCCACCTTTATCAATCCAGCCGGTCTTGAATCAGTTGGTGACAACCTGATGAAAGAAACTGCCGCATCTGGTCCGGCAACAGTTGGCAATCCAAATTCTGAAGGTTTTGGCAATTTAAACCAAAACTATGTCGAAGCGTCAAACGTTGATCCGGTTTATGAAATTTCATCACTTATTGTTGCACAACGCGCTTATGAAATGAATTCAAAAGTGATTACTGCCAGCGATGAAATGATGCAAAACACCTCGAGCATTCTTCGTTAATAGCTAAGTGAGTAAGCAAATGACAAAGTTTAGATTACCATCAATCATTGATATAATCGCCGCAGCAATGTTGATTAACATGCTAGGTGGCTTTGCGTTTGCAGATGGTCTGGCACTAAAATCAAATGCAATTGCCGAAGGTAAAGATGTTACCATTGGCGATTTATTTGATAACGCAGGGGACAAGGCAGGAATTATAATTGCACGCGCCCCGCTTGACCGTCATAAATTAGTGTATTCAGCAGATTCATTGCAATTCAAACTTAGAAGCCTTGGCATTGAATGGGCAAATAGCGAAAAGGTGCGTGAAGTAACCGTTTGGGGGCGTGATGCATCACTTGGCCCTGATGGCGATAAAAAATACGCACAAGTTAACCTAAGCCGTAATGCCGCCAATCAAAACGGCCCAAATAATGCAAAAGAAATCGCGGTTTTAAACCGTGAAGTTCCGCGCAATGAAGTTATCACATCTGATATGATTGTTTGGACGCGCGTAAATGATTCAATGGCAACTGGAACCTTGGTTGATGCCACAGATATAATTGGCAAAACCGCAAGCCATAATCTTTCGCCCAATATGCCATTACGCAACAGTGACCTTACCCAAACCATGTTGATTAAAAAAGGGCAAGGCATTGTATTGGTTTATGAATATGGCGCAATGCGCATTACCGCCACCGGAAAAGCACTTTCAGATGGTGCAAGAGGTGCAAATATCAAGGTTGCCAACTCATCATCGAATGGTGTGGTTGACGCAATTGTCGAGGGCAATGGTTATGCCCGCGTCATCCAAAATTCAGGTATCCAAAATTCTGGCCCACAAACCGCAAACCCACGCCTAAGCGCGAATTATTAATGGTGAAATCGATATGAACAATGCTTTTAAATTAATTGTGATTGCTTCACTTTCTTTGCTTGCTACTGGCTGTGCATCAACTGTTGATGAAATTAAGAACGCCGGAAAACCCCCTGCATTAACCCCGATTCAAGATCCGCAAATGGCGGCGGCTGGTCGTCGTCAAGTGGTTATGCCAATGCCAGATGCAACAGATAACCGGACTTCATCCAATTCATTATGGCGCGCGGGCGCAAAACAATTCTTTGCCGACCCACGTGCATCTAAAATAGGTGATATTCTAACCGTCAATGTCACAATTAATGACAATGCCCAAATGAATAACACCACAACCGGTAAAGAAAGCTCAACCAAATCTGGCGGGGTTTCAAACTTCTTTGGTCTTGAAAAACTACCTGGGAAAATATTGCCTTCTGGTTATGACCCAGCAAATATGATTGGCACATCTTCTGCTGGCGCGTTTTCTGGTTCTGGCGTGGTAAATCGTCAGGAGAAAATGTCACTAACCGTTGCGGCATTGGTCACACAGGTTTTACCAAATGGCAATCTTGTGGTTGCGGGTCGCCAAGAAGTGCGGGTTAATAATGAAATTCGCGAATTATTGGTTTCAGGCATCGTAAGACCGCAAGATATTTCATCTGCCAACACCGTGCTTCACACCCAAATGGCAGAAGCAAGAATTTCTTATGGCGGCCGCGGTCAATTGTCTAAATATAATAAACAACCAGTTGGTCAGCAAATTTTGGAAACTATATCGCCTTTCTAATAAAAATTTGCCAAGGGCAAATTTGCTCTTCGTTTTACGGAAAACCGCTTCACACTTTTCCTAACTCATCGCGGTCAAATACTGCATCATTAGGTGAGCGTTCAGAAAATGCAGCGAAAAACGCGGTTTCGGATTTTTATTTACATATATAATAAAAGCCCCCTTTGGGGCTTTTTTAGTAAATTGCTTCACAGGCAATGCCATCGCCATCGCCATCCATTTCAAGGCGATATGCGGCCTCATTTGAATATATTGGTGCAGCATGGTCTGCATAAGCAGCGGCGCAATTGCGATAATATCCTGCTTTATTTCTATTTTGAGAAACTAAATGTCCCATTGTCGGTTCATCAACTGGTTCATCATTTCTAATTGGATTTGATTTTAATTCCGCAATTTTCTTGTTTATTGCCCGTGCTTCAGCATCACGCGCGTCAACATCGCTTTCATCAATATTTGATGATGCAACAAAAGTCTGTGGTTGGATTTCATTAGTTTTTGTTAGAGATATTTTATAACCCAACAAATTTGGTAATTGTGACAAAGCCAAAAATGCAAAAGCAGCTATGCCAAAAATCTCAAGAAGCCCTAATCTGCGCGCTCTTTTATATCGTGGTGCAAATTTATTACGAAATTCTTTTTCCATGTATCAAACATAGAAATACAATCCTAAATTTTCACAATAAAAATAGATATTATTTTATCTATTTACCCAATGCGTTAATTAGGGCTTCGGGTTTTTGGGTTCCGATATAGATGATTTTACCATCTTTCATAACCAGCTTTACCGATTGATTGCCATTGGCATTATACATAATTCCACCCTTGCCATAGCGGATGCCCCAGCCACCAAAATCACGTAGTGGGCTATATGAAAATTGTTCGGCACTTATGATGTCGGCAACCGCAATTTTAGTTTTTAATAAAACAGGAATCTTTAGGCTTATGTTTTTTGCATCAATCTTGGTTTCAAGATTAAACCCAAAAAGCATGGTCGCAACCAAACCAAGAATAATACTCATAATCAGGCTAACGGCCATTTTCGCGCCGACTGGAACCACAATATATTCAATGATGGCAAGCAAAACCATAAAGGCCAAGATTGCATATATCATTGGTCTTGAGCCAGATTGAACTTCTGAAAAAACCATTACACCCTCTATATTTTAAATAAAATAAAAGCCCTGTCTTACAGGGCTTTTAAATTCATTTACAGACCAGCAGCAGCCATTCTTTGTTCTTTACGCTCGGTGCGTAAATTTCCGGCAATCTCAAAAGCAAGTTCCAAAGATTGGCTTGCATTTAGACGCGGATCGCAATGCGTATTATAGCGTGATGGCAATAAATCTTCGGTTACTTCGATTGCACCACCGATACATTCGGTAACATCGTCACCAGTCATTTCAAGGTGAATACCACCAGGATATGCCCCTTCGGCATGAACGATATTCATGAATTGAACTACTTCACTCATGACGCGGTCAAACGGACGGGTTTTAAAGCCATTGGATGAAGTGATGGTGTTTCCATGCATCGGGTCAGATGACCAAATAACATTTTTACCAGCAGCAGTAACTTTGCGCACCATTTCAGGAAGGTGATTAGCAATTTTATCAGAGCCAAAACGCGCAATTAATACTAGTTTGCCTTCTTCATTAGTTGGGTTCACGCGGTCAATAAGCGCAAGCAATTCATCACCAGTTAGTGACGGGCCGCATTTAATACCAATTGGGTTTTTAACACCACGACAGTATTCAATATGCGCATCATCAAGACCACGGGTTCTATCACCAATCCAAAGCATGTGTGCCGAAGTTGCGTAATAGCCGCCAGAGCCAAACAAGCTGTCTTTACGGGTCAATGCTTCTTCATAGCCAAGCAATAACGCCTCATGCGATGTAAAGAATGAAACCGTGTCGGTCGCGATATTCGCTTTGCCCATTGAATTAATGAAATCAAGGCTTTCAGAAATATGGTGACAAAGTTTCAAATAATCTTCCTGCACCTTATCTTGTCTTTTGATAAAGTTAAGGTTCCAGTCATTGATATGCGCCAAATCGGCATAACCACCGGTCGCCAACGCACGAAGAAGGTTCATGGTTGATGCAGATTGGTTATAGGCCTGTAATAATCTTTGCGGATCTGGAAGGCGGCTTTCTTCATTAAATTCAAGGCCGTTGATATTGTCACCGCGATAAGATGGCAATGTTACGCCATCAATGGTTTCAGTTGGCGAAGAACGCGGCTTGGCAAATTGCCCTGCGACGCGACCAACCTTGACCACATGTTTACCACCGGCAAAAGTCAAAACCACCGCCATTTGCAAAAACACGCGGAAATAACGGATTACGCGATCTGCCTCAAATTCACTGAATGATTCAGCGCAATCGCCACCTTGCAACAAAAAGCTTTCGCCACGTGCAACTTTGGCAAGTTCTTTTTTAAGCTTTTCAATTTCACTAGCGACCACCAACGGCGGTTTTTTGGACAAAGTTGCCTCAACCTGTTGCAATGCCTCAAGGCTTGGGTAATCGTTCGGAATGTGCTTGGCGTTTTTTGCACGCCATGAGTTTGGAGACCAAGTCATTTCATAAAATCCTATTATCGAGGTGCGATTTAGCGACTTGGAAACAAAATTGCAATGATAAAGGCAAAATTTTCCCATAAGACATTGGAATCAATCACAGTAAAAGCCACAACGAAAGCCCAAGTGTGACAAAACATTTATTGACGCGTCAAAATAGTTTGCTAACAAGGCTTAAATATTTAATTGGTGGCATATTTAATAGAAGGGTTCGGCAATGGTCAAAAATGCTTTTTACGCGCAATCAGGTGGTGTTACTTCGGTTATTAATGCTTCGGGTTGTGGGGTTATCGAAACCGCAAAACAACATCCAGATAAAATTGGTAAAGTTTATGCAGGGCGCAACGGCATTATTGGCGCATTAACCGAAGATTTGATTGATGTGTATCAAGAAAGCGATGAAGCAATTGCCGGTCTTCGTTATACGCCATCTGGTGCATTTGGCTCTTGCCGTTTCAAATTAAAATCTTTGGAAAAAAATAAACGCGAATATGAACGCCTTATCGAAGTATTCAAGGCACACAATATTGGCTATTTCTTTTATAATGGCGGCGGCGACAGCGCCGACACATGCTATAAGGTTTCCCAGCTTTCGGAGGCAATGGGTTATCCAATTCAGGCAATTCACGTTCCTAAAACCGTTGATAATGATTTGCCAATTACCGACTGCTGCCCTGGCTTTGGCTCTGTGGCAAAATATATTGCGGTTTCAACCCGTGAAGCATCATATGACGTGCGTTCGATGGCGCTTACTTCAACCAAAGTATTTGTGCTTGAGGTTATGGGTCGCCATGCAGGTTGGATTGCCGCTGCCGGTGGTCTTGCTGCTGATGAGGATAATGACATTCCTGTGGTTATCCTTTTCCCAGAAGTTGAGTTTAACCAAGAAAAATTCTTGGCAATTGTTAAAGCCAAGGTTGAACAATATGGTTATTGTTCGGTTGTGGTTTCCGAAGGTTGCCATTACCCAGATGGTCGCTTCTTGGCAGAGCAAGGCACAAAAGATGCCTTTGGTCACGCGCAATTGGGTGGTGCCGCCCCTGTGGTCGCCAATATGGTAAAAGAAGCATTCGGCTATAAATTCCACTGGGCAGTTGCCGATTATTTGCAACGTGCGGCACGCCATTTGGCAAGCAAAACCGACGTTGAACAAGCATATGCATTAGGTAAAGCAGCGGTTGAATTTGCGGTAGAGGGGCATAATTCAATCATGCCAACCATCGTGCGCAAATCATCTGTGCCATATGTTTGGGAAATTGGTGAAGCAAAACTTGCCGATGTTGCCAATGTTGAGAAATTCATGCCGAAAGATTTCATCACGGAAGATGGCTTTGGCATAACACAGGCGTGCCGCGATTATCTAAGCGGGCTTATCCAAGGTGAAGATTACCCACCATATAAAAACGGTATGCCAGCATATGTTACATTGAAAAATGTGGCGGTGGATAAGAAATTAGAAAAATTTGATTTATAATTAAATCACAGACACAATATAAATATCAAATCTCCAAAGCCCGAATGTCATGTTCGGGCTTTTTACCTATGCGCGACAATAGGTTGCATTAGCTATTGCTTAAATATCTTACAGAAACGTTGCAATTCAAAGGGCTTATGTTACACAATTGTTAAAAATGGGGCGTAATAAAAAACCGCATCCTTGGAGGGAAGAAATATGTCTAATTTAAAGGCGCATTTGATTGCGTCAACTGCCATTATTGGCCTTGCAATTATTCCACAAATCTCATTCGCACAAGATACTACACAAGCCAAAGAAGAGGTCGTTATTGTTACGGCGCAAAAACGCTCGCAGGCAATTGAGAAAGTTCCGACATCTATTTTTGCCCTCGGTAGTGAGAAGTTAAACCGCCTTGGCATCACCAAGTTTGACCAGCTTGCGGCATTCACCCCAGGTATTCGCGTTCAAGAGCAAAGCGCAAACAATTCGGGCTTTGTGGTTCGCGGCATTACCACCGACAGCGGTGCAGCATTTGACGAACCGCGCGTTGCAATTTTCCAAGATGGCGTTTCGGCATCACGTAACCGCGGGGCATATACCGAACTTTATGACCTTGAACGTGTGGAAATTGTAAAAGGTCCACAAGCCACCCTATTCGGTCGTGCGGCAATGATTGGCGGCATCAACGTAATTCAACATAAGGCCGATGTTACCGGAATTCACGCCGGCCTTGAATTAGGTGGCGGCGAAGACAATTATTTCCGCGCCCTTGGCATGGTAAATATGCCAATTATTGAGGATAAGGTTGCAATTCGTATTGCCGGAACCATGCGCCAACGCGATGGCTGGACCGACAACACCCTTGGTGGCGACAAGCTTCAGGGGGCGAAGGTAAACGCAATGCGCGGTGTCCTAAGTGTGCGCCCTGATGATACTTTAAAAATGGATTTCATTTACAATTATCACCACGATAAAAACAGCGGAACCGCATTTAAATCAGGAACTTTTATCCCTGATGGCGGTACCATAAGCCCTTATTCACCGGCGGCATTAAACAGATCTTATGCAAACTTTGAAAATGGCAAAGAAATCGGTCTTGATCGCACCGTAAACACCTTTACCTTCATTGCCGAAAAGAAATTGAACGAAAACTTCACCCTTACTTCAATCACTGGCTATCGTGATTTTGAAGCATTTGAAGCATTCGACCCCGATGGCAGTGCAATCAACCTTATGCAAGGTGCAGAAGACGCACACGGCAAGCAATATTCACAAGAATTGCGTATAACCTTTAAAGACAAAGGCCCAATCGAAGGTTTTGCCGGCGTATCTTATATCAATGAAGATAACAGCACCCGCTTTGCCTCACAAATGGATGAACATTATCTAACCGCATTATTGTCTGGTTATTTAATCACCACCCCAACCCGCTCTACACCAAGTGCCGCAGAAGCACAGGCAATTGGTATTGGTTTCTTGCAAGCCGCAGGTTTTTCAACCCCTTATGCCACCGCATTATATAATAGCATGAAAACCGAGCACCGCGAACAATACGTCAATTATTCGCAATCATCATCTTATGATTTTTTTGCCGATGCAACTTGGCACGTAACCGATAAATGGGATGTAACCGGTGGTCTGCGTTATACAATGGATAATAAAAAGTCTGGTCTTCAAGCTGACTTGCTGAATGGCCCAAGCCGCCTTGGCAACCTTTTGGTGGCTTCAACCCTTATTTCCAACGGAACGGCATTGGTTAATGCCGGACAAACCGCAACCGGTATGGCGTATATAAACCAAGGGCAGGCACTTGTGACCGCGCTTTTAACCGGTGGGCAATTGGCAAATTATGGCGCATTAACCCAACCAACTGCATTGGTTCAGAAAAAGGATAATTTTGACGGCTTTGCAGGGCGTATTGTAACCCGTTATGAGTTTGACAAAAATGCCAGTGTTTGGGCATCTTATGCCCGTGGTCGCCGCCCAGAGGTTATTTCAATCAATGCTGGAAACCTTCCTGGTACAAGCGTAAATATATCAGAGCTTCCGGCAGAAACCGTTGATTCATTTGAGATTGGCGGCAATTTGCGCACAATGGGTGGCAAATTAAAACTTAATGGTTCGGTTTATTATTATAAATACGAAAACTTCCAAACCCAGTCTTATTCAAATGGGCAACTTGTGACCATTAACGCAGGCAAGGCAAATGCACCGGGTGCAGAAATTGCGGCCGAACTACGCCCAATGGACAATTTGGAAATGTTTGCAACCTATGCCTATAACCACGCGCGTTTTGACGGTGGTGCATATGATGGCAACCAATTCCGCCTATCACCAGATAATGCGGTTTCTGTTGGTGGCACGTGGACAATTCCATTGAATGGCATGGGGCGAATTATGATAACCCCAACCTATACTTGGCAGTCGAAAACCTTCTTCTCGGATGATAATGACCGCCGTGACTTGCAACCACCTTTATTGGCAACTGCACCACTATTGCGTGACCGCGCAGTTGATGAATATCAAGACGCTTATGGTCTGGTTAATCTATCGGCAAAATATCAAAGCGAAAGCGCCCTCTGGAGTGTGGAAGTATTTGCCAACAACCTAACCGACAAGGAATATCTTCTTGATGCCGGTAATATTGGTGATAGCTTGACTATCCCTACATTCATTCGCGGCGCACCGCGTTTGGTTGGTGTGAACTTTGCGCTTAAATACTAATATCTTAAGCTAACAAACAAAATTTTTAACGCCCTTTTCGGATTTTCGGAAAGGGCGTTTAATTTGCGCCGCTTATAAAATTATCAAACCCGTTCATAAGGGCGTCAATATTCATGCCCATCATTTGAATGCCATCAACCGCAGGGCGTTGCAAAATAAAGAACACACCGGGGAAATAGAATACCGCAAACAAAAGACCAACCATCATAATCGCCGATAGTTTTAACATTTTTGCACGAAATTCGGGGTTAAAATAAATTGATAATGCCCCAAAGCCGTCAAACCCCGGCAGTGGCAAAAGGTTGAAAATAAACGTATAAAATTGCAAAAATGCCGACAGCGTAAGGGCATCATCAATTATTGCGTCATGCTCAACCCGCCCCATAACAAGATAAATTAACCCCAACCCAATCCCAAAAAACAAATTCGCCAATGGACCGCAAATATAGGTCAGGGCAATTTCAAACTTGGTTTTAATTTTGGAATGATCAAGATAAACTGCACCACCCGGCAAAGGCAAACCACCGATTAAAAGAATGATAATTGGATAAATAAACGATGTCGCCGCATTGCCATACAAAAGCGGGTTTAGTGTCAAATAACCCTTTTGCGCAACATCATTGTCACCAAATTTATATGCCGAATAGGCGTGCGCAAATTCGTGCAAACAAAGCCCAATAATCCATACATCAAGCACAAAAATCGTAAAAATTATTCTTTCGAATAGGCCGCTTTCAATTTTATCAAGAACCACCAATAAAACCAAAGCCAAAGTAACAAGTGCAGGAAATACGAGTTTTGAATTTTTCAAATTATGCATGATGATTTGATAGGTTCATATAGATTTATTGTAAATAGGCACAAATCATTTTCAAAAACTAAGCATAATAAAATGATAGCATTTTTACCAGAAAAAATCCGCCGTCAAAAACTATCAAATGCTATCATTTTCGAAACTTTCAATATTGGCCTTTTGGGAATGATTATAGGGGCATTTGTTGAGGTGGGGATAAGATCGTGTAAACTTTGCCCTCCCCTTGCGGGAGGGTGGGTATTAGAAAACATAGGTTATTATTTATGAAATTATTTTCTTTATATAGCTTCTTGAAATCCAATATCCGCGCTTTCTCTCCATACGACCAGAAGGAGTTTCCATAACATCATTTGAATTCCGTCCTTTAGTTCTTACAAAGCAAGGCAAGCCATCAGACGACTTTATGAAATTATCAAAATCATCGTTAGCAATTTTAAATCTAGTATCTTCCCAAAATTTTTTCGCTAGTTGCAAATCCTCATAAGGCATTGTCCAAAACATAGCTTTTCTTAAAATTGATACTCCATTAATTTCTTCGAAAACAACAAAAAAGAATCTTTTAGTTAGAGCGTCATGCCAGTACGAACTCTCCCATTCTTCATTCAAAATTTCTTTGTATGATATCTGTTTAAAAGACATTTCTTCGATGGGTGTTCCTAAACTGTTTATAGGAATTGTCTTCATTTGAATGTCAGCTTTTTCAAATTCTTCAATTTTTCTTTTGTTTGAAACTCCTAATACAGCTCTACACAATGTTGCTACTTTGTCTTTACTAACTCCAATACTAACCCCTAAATTTTCGGCTATCTCATTGATAGATTTTCCATAAAACACCTTAAATTTATCAATAATTAATTCTTCGAATGATTTTATTTTTAAATCATCCGATGAAACTAATGATTCATAATCTGCACTATTGGTATATTGTTCAATTATAGAATTCACATAACTGGGTTTTAAGGAATATGCTCTTTGTGGCGCTTTTATAGTATTAAAAGGCTGTTCTCTAAAATTAGAACTCAATCCACCTTTACTACCCTTTGTGCAAGCACCTAAATATAGAGTGTCGCCCTCAGAAAGTTCATGTGCTCGTCCATCTCTTATCTTAGAAACTATTGTCGCCCAATCATTCTTAATTATTTCAAGATCTTTATTTGGGTATTGCCATAAAAATATATACTTAAATATAAACTCTACATCAGGGACATCGTTTAAATACAAGAAAAACATCATAAGCAGAAGCTTATTTTTCTTCCAAAAGCTACTGGTTTCAAATGTGCTCTTATGTTCTTGCATAAAATCAATAATATTTAAAACGACTCTCTCTTTTGCTCTCAAACCCTTTGAAGTCTTTTTCAGAGGGCAAGTTTTTAACTCAACCCCAGCTTGGGGAAAATCTGGTTGTGAATATGAATTTGGTTTATAACCAAAATAAAATTCTTCAACTTTTTGCCCTAAGCCGCCTTTTCCTTTTTTACTAATTGATGCAACTTCAGGAAACATGTCACATAACGATTTATTCAATAATCGCTTTGCGTATTTCTCAATCGAACTTTTGTCGGCAGCGTCATATAGCATTTTCGACCATTCTATCTTTCGCGTTTTCAACTTCTAAAATGGATGCAGCTATTTTTTCTATAACCCCAGTAACTAATGCATTTCCCATCAAGAACGCTCTTCGAACATCACTAGCTTCAGCAGTATGATTATCTGGAAACATATTTAATCTTTCCAACTCAATAGGTGTAAGCCTTCTTAATCTTCCGGTTTTATCTTCTATAATGTGCTTAAATCTTGAGGGCGCACTGCCACCTTCGCCAGTAATTATAGTTCTTGATGGCTTATCTAGGGCGTCAGGAAAAACCATACCGCCCTCTGCATAATTATACTCAAATCCACTAGCTTTGTTTATGCGTTTTTCTTTTTTTGCACCCTTTAGATATTTCCAAATATGCAAATCTTGTTCATTTATATAATATTTCTCAGGAACGTTTCCATCCAATAAGATATCACTAAGGGTTGTTATTCTACCATTATATCTTGAAGAAGTTTTTAAAGTATAAGCTTTATTACCAATCAAAATACCAGTATTTTCGAAAGGTGAATCTCCGCCAATTATATTAAAAGATTCAGTTAATTCTTCTAAGTTACTACTAATATAAACCTCTCTCAGAGGCTTAATTGGCATTACAGGAAAAGCTTTTGCAATAGTTCCATCCTTCACCAACCAATCACTTTGTACTGACGCATGAATTTTATTAGCAATATTGGTATTTTCTTTATAAGCTAATATAAAAACCCTTCTACGTCTTTGTGGAAATCCATAATCAGCGGCATTAATTACGCGCCATTCAATTATGTATCCGTGTGAGGCCAACGAAGAAAGCATAATAGCAAAATCACGCCCCCTTTGCTTGGCAGGAGATTTAATCAATCGATCAACATTTTCAAGAAATACAAATTTAGGCTTATTGTGTTTTTCTCGAATAATTCTTTCAATTTCCCACCATAAAACACCTTTCTTCCCGACTAGCCCAGCCGCCTGATTTAATGTTCTGGCAACAGAATAATCTTGGCACGGAAAACCACCGACCAGCATATCGTGATTTGGTATTTCAGATGTGGGAACTTTTCCAATATCCACATTACTATGGTTTTCTTTCCCAAATCTTGCTTCATAAATTTCAGACGCAATTTGAGATTTAGTAGAAGGCTCGAACTGATTGCTCCAAACAACCTTGTATGTTTCAGACGCATTTTGTAAGCCAATTCTAAACCCGCCAACACCAGCGAATAGTTCAACTACTTTAATATGGCTCAAAGAATCTTTCATAAATTTTGTATATATTGGTTTTCAATAAAATCAAATTTATAGCACAAAATAATATATCAACTCAAAAAACCCCATTCTCCCCGCGCCCCATCCAATAGAATTTATTTCTAAATATAAATATTAATCCCCAAAAATATTGGTGTATAATGCCGATATGGCAGAAAATGTATTAAATCTTATTGGCAACACTCCCCTTATCCGTCTTAATGCCGCAAGTGAGGCGACGGGTTGTGAAATTTGGGCAAAGTGTGAATTTTTAAACCCTGGGCAATCGGTAAAAGATCGCGCGGCATTATCAATCATCCGCGATGCCGAACAAAAGGGCTTGCTTGAAAAAGGAGGTACAATCGTCGAAGGCACGGCGGGCAATACCGGAATTGGGCTTGCACTGGTTGCCAATGCGCTTGGTTATAAAACCAAAATCATTATCCCCCGCACGCAATCAGAAGAAAAGAAACAGGCCCTGCGCCTTATGGGTGCCGAATTAATAGAGGTTGACGCCCTTCCCTATTCCAACCCCGGCAATTATGTCCGTTATTCAGGGCAAGTGGCACAAGAAACCGGTGCATTTTGGGCGAACCAATTTGATAATGTCGCCAATCGTCTGGCGCATTTTAACACCACCGCACCCGAGATTTGGCAACAAACAGACGGCAAGATTGACGGCTTTATTTGCGCGGTCGGTTCCGGCGGCACATTGGGCGGAATTTCGCAATATTTAAAATCAAGAAACAAAGACATCCAAATTGGTCTTGCCGACCCCATGGGCGCGGCACTTTTTAATTATTATAAACACGGCGAATTAAAATCCGAAGGTTCATCCATCACCGAAGGCATTGGCCAAGGGCGCATTACCAAAAACCTTGAAGACGTGGATATTGACCATGCGTTTCAGGTTGCGGATAGTGAATGGCTGCCGGTAATTTTTGACCTTGTAAAGCATGAAGGGCTGCTTATGGGTGGTTCAACCGGTGTAAATATTGTTGGCGCAATGAAATTGGCACGCGAACTTGGCAAAGGCAAAACCATTGTCACAATGCTTTGTGACTATGGTAATCGTTACGCCGGAAAAATCTTTAACCGCGAATTTTTGCACAGTAAAGGCTTACCAGAACCAGATTTTTTATAGTCACGCCATTTCCTTTTCCCGAAAGAACCGTGCAAAAAAGCCCATTTTGCGGCGTGCATCCGCAGCGCGTGCCTTTAATTCCATAATCTTTTCTTGAAGTGGCTCTTCCCATTCGGCGTTTAAAAATTGCCCAGCGCGCGTGTGAAATGGTTCATGTATTTTATCGCCCAAAAGTGCAACCTCCATCACACGGTTAAGGCCGCGCGTATAACCGGGTTCATAATGATGGTCTTCATCGGCGTTTAAAACTTCTTGCCAGCGCCAAAACAGGCTTTCGAAGGCATCAACAAAAATGGTTCTTTCTATGTTTTTTTCAAAAACTTCGAATGCCGCATTTGCCGCCTCAAAAAGTCTGAAATAATTGCGATGGTGACAAACCGAAAGTAAAAATGTTTTATGCCGTGCCGCATGGTGCCAATTATTGCAAATACCACGAATTACGCCCGCCAAATCATATGGATCCATGGATTTATCAAGGTAACGCTGCACCAAATTTACATTTCCACTATATGCCTTTACGCCCATTGTGAACACTTGCGCCAACATACCGATATCATCGCTCAAGGCAGGTTTTTTAAGGCGTGACTTAAGTTCATGCACCTCATAATGGCGCAGCTTTCCACCCGCTTGAAGGCGGTCAAAAGCTTCATACAGGTTTAATGTCTGATTACGGTTCATTTTGGTTTTTTATAAAAAAAATCTTTTCAAAAAATAAAAACGCCGCCCGAAATCATGCAAAAAACGTGATTTTATCATTAAATTTCATACATAAAATTTCAAATTTGATACATTTTTGTTATTTTTCGGGTTGTAATGCCACGCCCAAAGTTTTATTGAGCGCCCATCGGTTCATCAGAATCTAATGAGGGTAGTCGGGTGAAAATTATATCGGGGAATTCCAATCCAGAATTGGCGCAAAAAATCGCGTCTTATTTGGATATGTCGTTGTGTAAGACAACAATTAAGCGCTTTGCAGATAATGAAATTTTTGTAACTATTGATGAAAACGTCCGCGGTGAGGACGTTTTTGTGATTCAGTCAACATCATATCCTGCCAACGACCATTTGATGGAATTGCTTATTTGCATTGACGCGCTTCGTCGTGCATCGGCGCGCCGCATTACTGCGGTATTGCCGTATTTTGGCTATGCCCGACAAGATCGTAAGACAGGTGGCCGCACACCAATTTCTGCAAAACTAGTTGCCAATATGATTACTGCCGCTGGCGCAAGTCGTGTTTTAACCATGGAACTTCATGCCGGACAAATCCAAGGTTTCTTTGATATTCCAACCGATAACCTTTTCGTTACACCGGTTATGGAACAAGATATTCGTGAAAAATATTCACTTGATAATCTAATGATTGTTTCGCCTGACGTTGGCGGTGTGGTTCGCGCCCGTTCATTGGCAAACCGCCTTGGTGCGCTTTTGGCAATCGTTGATAAACGCCGTGAAAAACCCGGTGAATCCGAAGTTATGAATATTATCGGTGACGTAACTGGTAAAGACTGCGTTCTATTTGACGACATCGTGGACAGTGCCGGTACGCTTTGCAACGCCGCCGCCGCGATTATGGCAAAGGGTGCAAAATCGGTTGCTGCATATGTTGCACACGGGGTTTTATCGGGTGCGGCATTTGACAGGATTGCGGCATCGGCATTCAAAGAAGTGGTCGTAACCGAATCTATTTCCCACCATTCGGTCGAAAGTGCACAAAAAGTGCGCTATGTTAATATCGCACCACTAATTGGTGAGGCTATTCGAAGAATTGCCAATGAAGAAAGTGTTTCAAAACTTTTCGATTAAAACCAAGCCCCCGCAAGGGGGCTTTTTTAATAGCCGCAGTAAAATTATTCCTACAATTTTTTGGTTGATTGTTCATAATAACGGGCAATTCGCAAATTTACATAAATCCATATTTTAAGCCAACAGAAAACTTTTTTATAATTCAAATTTAATTTCTGTAATTATTAAGGTTTTTTTTGAATTTTTGGTCGCTTAATGGTTGTTATAATGGCGGCAAAGTTGTAGCTTTTTAAAAAGATGCGAATTCTCGCCATTCATAATAATTAACACCAAATCGCTTAAATAACTGATATGTTTGCAAATCGTACGGATTTACTTCCAAAATTTTATACTTATGCCCGTCGTGGCTATGATTTTGAAACCTTTAAAAAGGATATTATCGCGGGGCTTACGGTCGCGATTGTTGCATTGCCGCTATCGATGGCGATTGCCATTGCATCGGGGGTTTCGCCGGCGGTTGGTTTAAAAACTGCCTTTGTAGCAGGGTTTTGGATTTCGGCACTGGGTGGATCGCGCTTTCAAATTGGTGGGCCAACTGCTGCCTTCGCCCTTGTGGTTGCCAATATTATTCAAACCCACGGGATGGATGGGCTTTTGCTTGCCACTATGATGGCGGGGATAATGTTAATGCTTTCGGGTTGGTTAAAACTTGGGGTGTTTTTAAAATATATTCCCAATTCCGTGGTTATCGGTTTCACCACAGGGATTGCGGTAACAATTTTCATAACCCAAATCCCCGCGTTTTTTGGGCTTACGCTTGGGCATGACAGTACAGAGATTGTTGAAAAACTAAAAATATATGCCTCGGCATGGCATACCGCCAACCCATTTACAATGATGGTCGCGATTGCATCATTGGCATTGATGATATTTTTGCGTAAAAACTTTCCAAAATTACCATTCTTTTTGATTGCGGTTGTGGTTTTCACCCTAATTGTTGGCTTATTACACCTACCGACCCAAACCGTTGGCGATAAATTCGGCACGATTATCACCACCATTCCCGATATTGTTATCCCAAAATTTGATATAAAACTTATCAAAGAAATGATACCATCGGCATTTACAATCGCATTCCTTGCAGGGATTGAAAGCCTTTTATCAGCCGTGGTTTCCGATGGTATGACTGGCGCACGCCACCGCCCCAATGCCGAATTAATGGGGCAAGGCTTTGCCAATATCATGTCGGCAATTACCGGTGGCCTTCCGGCAACTGGGGCAATTGCCCGCACCGCAACCAACATCCGCGCGGGTGCAAGAACGCCAATGGCGGGGGTAATGCATGCAACCTTGCTTTTGATTATATTAATGCTTGCTGGACGCCTTACATCCTATATCCCGCTTGCGGTTTTAAGTGCGATTTTGATGATTGTGGCGTGGAATATGGCGGAGATTGGCAAATTAATCCGCTTTGTAAAAGTATCAGGAAATTCAGACAGAACCATATTGTTCATCACCCTTTTCTTAACTGTATTCGCCGATTTAACCGTTGCGGTAGAAGTTGGCGTGGTTCTTGGCGCGATGTTCCTAATGCACAAAATGAGCGCGAATTTCGAAATTGAAAGCGTTGATGCCGACCATCATTCCGATATGCGGGAACGCCTTCCCCCAAATTGTGAGATGTTCCAAATCAATGGTCCATTATTCTTTGGCGCAGTTAATACCTTTATTGATGCGATTGAAAATATCACAACTTCAAAAGTGAAATGGCTTATCATTGATATGGCGCATGTACCCTTTACCGATGCCAGCGGACTTTCGGCATTTGAAAAAACCTTTTCAACCTTAAAAAAATATGGCGGTAAAATCATTTTCAGTGGCACAAAAGAGCGTATCGCATCTGATATTAAGGCACTCGTAACCTCATTAGAGCGCACCGATATGGTATATTTCGCCAAAGATTTTGATGAGGCCGTGACATTAGCCAGCAGTTAATCGCTAAAATAGGCGGTTTTCGCAGATATTTGTCGCTAAATAGGCGATAAGCGCTTGCGATTCCATATAACATCGGTTATGGGGTGCGCCTCGTTTCGTCTTTATGAGTTTGCGATGCTGGGTCTTGACCTTTGAATTTTCATAAAGACTTGTTTTAATTTTTATTCTGGAGTGTCCCAATGTCATCAAACATTGTTATTGAAGTGGACGTTCGTGGTGAAACTGGCACAGGTAGCGCGCGTGCAGTTCGTCGTGAAGGTCGTGTCCCTGGTATTCTTTACGGCGGCGGTCTTGATCCGGTTGCAATTTCTGCAAAAGGCAATGAGCTTTTGAAAGCAATCCGTTCAGGTAAATTTATCGCCCACACTGTTACCCTTGAGCATAAGGGTGAAAAACAATTGGTTATCCCTAAAGATGTTCAATGGCATCCGGTTACTGATTTCCCAGTTCACTTCGACCTTTACCGCGTTGATGAAAATTCAATCATTAACGTTGAGGTTCCTGTACACTTCTTGAACCAAGAAACTTGCCCAGGCTTGAAAAAAGGCGGCGTTCTTAACGTTGTTCGTCACACTGTTGAACTTGACGTTCCTGCTGGCAAAATCCCTGAATCAATCGAAGTTGACCTTACCGGTATGGAAATGGGTCACGTTATTCACATTTCTGCTATTAAACTTCCAGAAGGTGCAAAACCAACTATCGATCGTGACTTCACTGTTGCAACAATCGCAAGCCGCGGCGGGGCACAAGCTGCTGCTGATGATGCAGAAGATACTGCTACTGAAGAATAATAGCGATTTACAAATATGTTTTAAAAGGCTTGGCAATGCCAAGCCTTTTTTATTATAAGCAGCAATAATTTTTATTTATTGGTTTCAAATATGTTTCTTCTTGTTGGTCTTGGTAATCCGGGTGATAAATATGAAAAAAACCGCCATAATATCGGTTTCATGGCGGCGGATGCAATTGCGCGCGAATTAAATTTCGGCACAGAGAAATCAAAACTTCAAGGTCTTTACCGCGACGGCACAATTGAAACCAAAAATGGCCCCGAAAAATGCATCCTTTTAAAACCGCAAACCTATATGAACGAGTCCGGTCGTTCGGTAGGTGGGTTTGCGACATTTTTTAAAATCCCGCCAAAAAATATTATCGTATTCTATGATGAACTTGAGCTATCGCCCGGCAAGTGCCGTTTCAAGCAAGGCGGCGGCACAGCGGGGCATAATGGGTTAAAATCCATCACCGCCCAATTGGGTTCTGATTATAAACGGGTTCGCCTTGGCATTGGGCATCCGGGCAAAGAAAAGGTTTTGGGGCACGTCCTAAGTGATTTTTCGTCAGAAGACTTTAATTGGGTCGATAGATTAACCACTGCCGTTGCGCAAAACATCAAATATGTTCTTGTCGGTGAAACCGATAAATTCCAAACCGAGGTTTCAAAAGCTGCGCCACCACCACCAATTCCTCACTGGTTAAGGGGTGGTGAAAAATAGCTCTGCCCGTTGCAATTTTAAGAAAAGCAAAATATATTTAACGCCTTAGAGCGAACTATATTAAATGAACAACTTTTCCAAACCTAAACTTACAACTGTGCTTGCTGGCGCGGCATTGTTTTTGGCATCTTGCGATAATCATAAGAACCAACAGGTAGAACTGTGTGCCGATAATAATGGTTGGCGCGTAAATGACGAAAATTGTCGTCAACAAAATAATTATGGCGGCGGCGCAGTAAATGGCGGTCACCATGTGTATGTACCATATTATTCATCAAGCATCCCAAGAGTTGGCGAAAAAATAGTTGGTGGTTCAGCCACCCCAATCAGTGGGCGTTCAATTGTTTCCCGTGGTGGTTGGGGCAGCCACGGACATAGTTTTTCGGCACATTCATAATTCAACCAGCCTAGATAAAGGCAATATAATGCAGCGTATTAGTATAAGTCCACGAAATGACTGGAAACAATATGTAGAAAAATATGGTCTGGTTTGGCATTCAACCGATGAATATAATTACTGGAACGAAAGCGCATATTATTCCTTTAGTCAATATGAAATTGATAAAATAAAAAAAGCCACCAAACAAATCTATGAAATGTATCTTGAGGCTGGTGATTACATAATATCTCGTGATTTATTCCGACAATTTGGAATTCCTGATTGGTGCAAAAATGTAATAATTGACACCTGGAATAATGAACCACCATGCCTTAATTACGGGCGTTTTGATTTTGGCTTTGATGGCGAAAACCTTAAACTACTTGAATTTAATTGTGACACCCCCACCTCTTTATTAGAGGCATCAATAATACAATGGTATTGGAAAGAAGATGTCTTTCCCGACAAAAGACAATTCAACGAAATACATGAAGCATTAGTTGAAAAATTCGCCGATATAAAAAACATTATCAAGCGCGAAAAACTTCACTTCGCATATTTTAGCGAAGATAGCGGTGAAGATCTTATAAATGTTTCTTACCTTATGGATTGCGCAATTGAGGCAGGAGTAAGTTCAGAAATTTTAAATATAGAAGATGTTGGCTGGCATAAAAAAAGCTATTTTGTCGATGAAAAAGATGAGCCAATTAGGAATTTATTTAAATTATATCCTTGGGAATGGATGGTCCATGAAGAATTTGGCCCCAAGATTCTGCAAACCTCTATCAAAACTAATTACCTTGAACCAATTTGGAAAATGCTTTGGAGTAATAAAGCTATATTGGCAATTTTGCATAAATTATTTCCAAATTCGGAATATATTCTTGCGGCCGACTTCAAACCTGTTTTAGTGGCAAAATTCGTGAAAAAACCAATTCATTCCCGCGAAGGTGCAAACATCAAAATCTTCAATCATTCGGAAATATTACACCAATCAAGCGGTAATTATTTTGGCGATGCAATTTATCAAGAATTTTTTAATATACCCGAATATGGCGGTAAATTCCCAATTATTGGTAGCTGGATAGTTGACGCATATCCCGCAGGTATTGGTATTCGTGAAGGCGGAATTATTACTGATAATATGGCATCTTTTGTGCCGCATATTATCGAATAAAAACTAACACCCTTCCGCGACCTTATTAAGATGGATGTTTAGGGCATTGCGAATATCGGTGCGTGAATATTTTTTTGCGGGCAAATATTTTGCGTAATATGCCACAAGTTCATCAAGCGCATCATTAAACGCTTTTGGATTTTGTTTGGAAAAATCATCGTCATTATAACCTTGATTTTCGCCGCCCAAAATTTCATCTAATTGCCCCATTCTTATAAGGCTATTTTCACGAATATTTGAATGGACAATGCCGTGAATTATTGTGCCACCACAATCAGGCGCCTTTTTGTATGCAAAGGCCTCTATGGCAACGAATTTTGGTAATTGCGGCAAAACTACCGAACAATCAGAAGATGGCAAAAACCCGTCAATAGAGCTTCCGAAATAGGCTTCGGTAGCATTGGAAATCCCTGGCTTTTTCAACATTGCCGCACATGGCATACTTATTGGCTGTTCAAGACCATAAGCAGAAAGAGCATAAAGCACACCAAAGTTTTTATCGCTTTTCAAACCGTCTTCTGGCGATTTAACGCCCGCATCGTCTGCAACCGATTTCACATAATCATTAGTACTTGCCATTTTGGAATAGGCAGGGCGGAAATAATTGGCAATTCGTTTATCACGCGATGGCGTTTGCGGCATGGTTACATATTCATAAACCGCATGATAAAATGGTGCAGCAGCAGGCAATTCCTTATCAATAATCGGAAATGATTTTTCGGGGTTAACAAACAATGTATAAATCGCAAGATCATAAATCCGGCTGTCATAGGCACGATTAATGCAATCTTTGGCTTCTTTTGCCTTTTCGCAAGTTTTTTGCCCCTTTATCCAATCAATTTGCGATGATTTGATATTTGAAACCCCTGTCCCAAATGCACTTATTGATGCGGTTTTATAAAATTCATTTAACAACGCATCTTTTTTGGCAAGTTCGGGTGTAACACACACCAATCGCTCTGAAAATGATTTTGCCTTGGCACAATCAAATGACGGCGCAGTTTGGGCGTGGGCAGCGCCAAAAAATGCAAATGACGAAAAGAGTGGAACCAAATAAAACAGATTAGATATTTTCAAAATCAAATCCCCACTTGAAAAACTTTGTGCAAAGAGCTTTGGAAAGCACAATTTCCAAAGCCTTCACATTATATTTTGTCTTATTTATGTTTACCCGACTTTTTCCGCACCATTCATGTATTTGCGTAATACATTTGGAACGGTAATTGTACCATCGGCATTTTGGTAATTTTCCAAAACCGCAATCAAGGTGCGCCCAACCGCAAGACCAGAACCGTTCAAAGTATGGACAAAACGTGTGTCTTTTTCGCCCTTTTTACGGGTGCGGGTATTCATGCGGCGCGCCTGAAAATCACCGCAGTTTGAGCATGATGAAATCTCACGATATTTATCTTGGGCCGGCAACCAAACCTCTAGGTCATAGGTTTTACGCGCGCCAAAGCCCATATCACCAGTACAAAGCACGATTTTACGATATGGCAACTCAAGCGCTTGAAGGATACCTTCGGCACATGCGGTCATACGCTCATGTTCTTCCTTGCTTGTTTCTGGTGCAGTGATTGACACCATTTCCACTTTCCAGAATTGGTGTTGGCGTATCATGCCGGTGGTATCTTTACCCGCCGAACCAGCCTCTGACCTAAAACAAGGGCTTAGAGACGTTAGGCGGATTGGCAAAACTTCTTCTTCAACAATCTCGCCCAAAACCGTATTGGTCATTGAAACTTCGGCAGTTGGGATAAGGTAACGATCATCAGTGGTTTTGAACAAATCTTCTTCAAATTTTGGAAGTTGCCCCGTGCCAAACATTGCACCAGAACGCACCAAAACCGGACCAGATGCTTCGATATAGCCATTTTTTTCGGTATGGGTATCAAGCATGAATTGACCAATTGCGCGCTCAAGACGGGCAATTTGGCCACGCAAAAGCACAAAACGCGCGCCCGATAATTTGGCGGCAGTTTCAAAATCCATTGCCTTAAAGCCGTTTTCGGTAATACCGGCACCAAGTTCGATGTGATCTTTTGGTGTGAAGTCAAATTGGCGTGGGATTCCCCATTTTAAAACCTCAACATTTTCTTCTTCGCCGCCACCGTCTGGAACTTCATCAAATGGCAGGTTTGGCAAGGTTTGCAATTTTTCATCAAGCAACAATTGCAATGCGGCCTCTTCACTGGTTGCGGCATCAATATCCGCCTTTGCCTTGGCAACTTCTGCCATTAGGCGATTGGCCTCTTCTTCATTTTTTTGTGCCTTGGCGGCGCCAATGGCTTTTGATGATGCATTGCGCAAGGCTTCGGCTTCCATGCGAGTGTTTTTGGCGGCACGAAGTTTGGCATCAATTTCAAGAATTGCAGGAGTTTGTGACGATAGACCGCGTCTTGCCCATGCTTTATCATAGCGTTCAGGGTTTTCGCGAATTGCTTTTATATCGTGCATTTTTTACTCCATTAAATACTGGCGTTTCTTTAGTTTGATGCGGGTTAATTTTCAACCGCCATAAAGCTAAATCTTCATTGGGCGCGCAATTCATTGGGCGCATATTCATTAAGAATTTCTGGCAAGATATTTGGGATATCCTGCGCCATAAGTCCTGCACCGAATGCCTTGCCACATTCACTATGAAGATAGACCGCAATTTTTGCCGCGCTCATCCCATCAAGCCCCTGTGCCACAAGCCCGCCAATCATGCCAGCAAGGCAATCACCAGTGCCCGCAGTAGCAAGCCAAGGCGTTGAATTTTCCAAAACCGCCACATCACCATTTGGTGATGCAATAACTGTCTGTGCGCCCTTGTGAACGATTGTGGCATTGATTTTTGCGGCGGCCACTTGGGTGATTTCAATTTTTTCATCCAAATCATCGGCGCTATGCACGAAGAGACGTGAAAATTCGCCTTCATGCGGGGTTATGATAGTTTCAAATTCACGCCCTTTAATAATTTCGCGCAAACCGTGACTTGAAGTATCATTTGCAATCATCATCAAGGCATCGGCGTCAAGCACCAATTTATTTTCAAGCCCCAAGAGTGATTTTATCGCCGCATATTTCCCCTTGCCAAAACCCAATGCCGGACCAATAACAATCGCCCGAAAATCAGTAATTTTTTGCGGCAATGCTGGTGAATATTCATACTCTTCAACCATTATTGCAGTTTCGTGGGCGGCAATTATTCTTGCGGCATCAATAGAGGCAAACATGACCACCCAACCCGCACCAATACGCGCCCCACAATTGGCAACAAGACGCGCCGCACCAGTGTGCAATTCCCCGCCCGAAAAAACCGCAAGCCGCCCGCGCGAATGTTTGTGGGCGTTGGTTTTAACCCAGGGGAAATCCTGCATAACACTTTTGTCGATTATCATTTAAAAAGCCCCTCAAACACTTCAAGATTTTCACCACGGCACAGCCCGTCAATCTCTGGCAAATAAACCCCGTCATTTTCAATATCACGAAGATAAAGCGATGGCAGGATTTGCGTTGGCGCTTTTGATGCCTTTTTTGCGCGCACAATGATACGATTGGCATTTTGTGTGGTTTTGGGGTGGATTGGCAAAACGCGAATATCCCCTGCCCGATTCTTTAATGCGTTCAAAATATCGGTCATTCTATCGGCGCGATGTATGACTAAAATGTCACCTTTTGCGTGACAAAGCCGCAACATTGCAATTATCCATTTTTCAAGCGGCTGCCCAATAATATATGCCGATTGCCGCGCCATATGGGGATCACGAATTGTTGTATTATCGTCAAAAAAAGGCGGGTTGGAAATTACCAAATCAAATTTATTTTCGATTTCTTTATTGGGCTTTAAGCCATCAATATTTTGCGCAACAATATTTTCAAAACCATTTTGGGTAATATTTTGCTGCAAAAGCCCGAAATATCTTTCGTCTTTTTCAATCGCCAAGGCATTGATTATATTTGGTTTTAATCGCCAAAGGGCGCTTAAACTTGCAACACCTACACCCGCACCAAGTTCGGCAATATTTTTCACATTGCCTTTTGCTCCCGCCGCAGCACCCAATAAAACCGCATCAATTCCCGCACGATACCCCTTTGCAGGTTGAGTGATTCTTAGCGAACGTTCTAAAAAATAGTCATTGGTAATTTCGATATTTTCTGTCATAAATCTGCCTAATGGCCTTTGATATTAGAATTATTTACACTCTACAAGTGTGACCTTATTGCATTTTACCATTTTGTCCTATTGGAATTTTTGTGTTTAAGCTGTAATCGCGGTTTGAAATTTTAATTATAAATGTCATAAGCAAAATTGCACTATAATTTCGGAGAATTGTTTTGAACGCACCTGCAATTGTGCCTGCTGTGAAAACTCCTAATGCGATGGAAATTCTTTCGCAACTTCTTGAGGGTGAGCTGGCGCAAACTGAAGTAGAAATTTCATCGCAAATGATGTCGAATGTCGGCCTTATCCCCGATGTTGCCCATCACCTTGTGGACGCAGGTGGCAAAAGACTTCGCCCGCTTTTAACACTAGCTGCCGCCAAAATGTGTGGCGCGGTTGGCAAGCCCGCAATTAAACTTGCGGCGGCGGTTGAATTTATCCATTCGGCAACCCTTTTGCATGATGACGTTGTTGATGGTTCAAACCTACGTCGTGGGCAAAAGGCGGCGAACCTAATTTGGGGTGACAAGGCAAGCGTTTTGGTTGGTGACTTCCTTTTCGCGCGTGCATTCCGCATGATGGTTGCCACAAATTCACTTCGCATCCTTGAAATTTTGGCGCGCACCTCATCCGTAATTGCTGAAGGTGAAGTTTTGCAACTTGCGTCAACTTCTGCCGGAACGGCAAAACGCGAAACCTATTTTGAGGTTATTTCATCTAAAACCGCGGCCCTTTTTGCTGCGGCAACTGAATGCGGCGCGATTTGTGCCAGTGCGGATGAAGATACTATTGATGCCTTCCGTATTTATGGTCAAGAACTTGGTATGGCGTTCCAACTTGCTGATGATGCACTTGATTACGGTGGCATTACCCAAGAACTTGGAAAACGCGTTGGCGATGACTTCCGTGAAGGTAAGGCAACATTCCCATTAATCGCCGCACTTGAAAAAGCCGATGACAAGCAAAATGAATTCTGGAAAAAAGTGCTTGCCCGCAAACATTCTGATGAGGATCTTTACACTGCCCTCACCTACATCAAGCAAACCGGCGCGATTGAGGCAACATTGAATGAGGCGCAATCACGTGCCGATCTTGCCAAGGCGGCATTAGATAATCTTGCGGATTCTGATATCAAACAAGCACTCATTAGCCTTGCTGATATGGTTGTAAGCCGTATTAGATAATTTTGGCTTCTAATCGCGGTCTTAAGATTGCGAAGGCAATAATATAAATCACAACCATTCCGGCAAAAATCACTGCTTGATAATTTTGTGCAAATTTATCGCCAGCAATTGCCGCCGCAACACAAACTTGGGTTTGCAACCATAATAATAGCGCGGTGTAAAAATGTGACTTTCCGCCTTTTATAATGCGTTGATAAATATGGCGGTTATGCGCAGATAAAATATTTTCACCCAATTTAATGCGGTGAATAATTGTTAAAATCACATCCGCAAGAATTGGCAAGGCACAAAGCGCAATTGCAAAAACATTCACGCCCGCCTTTGCTGCCAATAATCCCATTGCGCCATAAAGACCGCCAATAAACCACGAACCCACATCACCCGCAAAAATATTCCCCTTACCCACATTATAGGTCAAGAAGCCCCAAATAGCGGCGGTCGCCAAAAAGCACATTGCCGCGCCACCAATTTCGCCATGTAAAAAGCACATCGCCCCAAGCCCGATAAAGGATATGGAAATTGCGCCAAAAGCAACGCCATTGGCCCCGTCCATAAAATTCACGGCATTAATCATTAACATCAGCCAAAGGAACGAGCCGACAATCCCAAAAATCATGCCGATTTCAATGCGTATGCCGGTATAAATTGGCAGGGTTTTAACAACAAATTCAGGCCGCAAAAAAAGGCCAATTATCAAAACCAAAAGTGCCATTCTAAAATGTGATTTAAGGGTAAAAACATCATCAATCAGGCCAATTAACCCTAAAGAAAGTGATAGCCCGACAACAAACAAAATTTGCTTATTTTCAACTAGACCCATTTGGTGATTTAGTGAGATTAAGCCAGCACAAAAACCCAAAATAATTGCCAAGCCACCCGCCGTTGCATTATTTTTGTCATGCAATTTGCGGGCATCATTTGGCGCATCATTAAGGTGCGCACTTATTAACAAGCGCGTGCAAACCAGTGACGCAATAAAGGCAAGCATTCCGTTAATTTGGAATATATTTAATTCTTCACTCATGATTTCCAGCCAGCGTCCCTGCTATTGCCCAAATTTGGTTATTATAGATTTCGTGCAAAGTTTCTGCACCCTTTTTTGCATAGTCTGCATTTTCGAAAATTGCAAAAACACTTCCGCCAGAGCCAGACATACGAACCAATTTAACTCCAGTAAGGTTTTTCATGGTTTTTACCAATAGTTTCACCTGCGGATAAAGTGCAAAATTTGCATTTTCAAGGTCATTTTTTGCGCTTGAAATAAGATCGCAAAACCCGTCCAAACTAGTGGTATCTTTAAATTCAAATTCCGAAAAATCGTAATCTTTTAAATAGTCAAATTTTTTATAGATTGATGGGGTTGAACATTCCACCAATGGGTTGGCAAGCACAATCGGAAGATTGGGAAATTTTGGTGCCGGTGCAAATTCATCACCAATATTGCGCATAATTATTGGCAAACCCTTTAGGCAAACCGGAACATCGGCCCCAAGTTGCAACGCGATTTTCTCCAAAACTTCATAATCTAGACCGAGATTGAATATCTGGTTCAAGCCAATTAATGCCGCCGCCGCATTGCCCGAACCACCCCCAATGCCAGAGGCAATTGGCAAATTCTTTTCAAGTTCAATTTTTGCCTTAATTGAATGCCCAACATGCGCCTCAAGCAATCTTAATGCCTTGATAATTATATTATTTTCACCAGTATCAAGCCCATTAGCAAAGCGACCACTAATAATTAACTCAAGGCTTTCTGACGGAAGAAAATACAAATAATCGCCAATATCTTTTGTAAATGCCACGAGTGAATCAAGTTTGTGATATCCCGCATATTTTTCACCCGCCGCAATTGGCGCACTTACGTGCAAGGTAAGATTTATTTTTGCAGGCGAGAAATAGCGTTGCAGAGACATTCACAACAACCAATTAAATTGCTTTTTTAAACATGACTTTTACACAGCCTCTGGCATTTATTGTTGGGCCATTTTGCTTTTCGGTAAATTTTCGAGACCTTTTTCAACCTTTGACAATACGCGCGCCTTGTCTGAATCTTTTTCATAAAGGCGGGATGCCTTTTCCCATTCTAACTTTGCCTCAGTCTTGCGGTTGGTACGGAAATAGGCGTCGCCCAAATGTTCAGCAATTTCACCAACACCTGGCGATAATGAGAATGCAACCTCGAGCCTGTCAAGCGCTTCGTCATATTTTCCCATGCGGAATAATACCCAGCCAAGACTGTCCAAAACCTCACCAGAGCGCGGGTCAAGTGCAACCGCATCTTCAAGTAATTTTTGTGCCTCTGGTAAATTTATGTTCCTGTCAGCAAGGGTATAGCCAAGGCTGTTCATAAGGCTTGGGTTGCCGGGGTTTAATTCATTTGCCTTGCGCAAGTCTTTTATGGCATTGTCCCAATCTTCGATGCCCAAATAGGCATTGGCACGCCCAAAATACAATTGCCACATCTCAAAACCGCTTGTTGATGATGCAGCATCGGCAATCACACTATTATATAGTTCAATTGATTTATCATATTGTTTGGTATCAATATAATATACTGCGGCGGAAACGCGGTTGGAAATGCTTGGATTTGCTTTTAAAGCGCGCTCGGCAATTGCAACACCTTTTGCCTTGTCTTTATCAAAGACAATACTTGCCAATAAAGAACTTGCCTGATCGCCATTCAATGAATCTGCCGGAACAGCTTCTAATAATTTTACCGCGTCATCATCGATATTAAGCGCAGAAAGAATTCGTGCCGATGTAACGTTTAATGAATAAAGTGTTGGGTCAAATTTACGGGCAATTGCAAGCTCTGATAATGGTGAGCCATTTCGGAAATCACCTGATTGCGCAATTGAAATCACCCCTAATGAAGAGCCAATATATTTATTAATTTGCTTTTTGTCTTTTTTCTTTAACGCCGGCAATTTTCCCGCATCAATTGTTTTATAGACATTATCATAATAGGAATCTGATGCATTGGCGGCCTTTAATTCATTTAAAACCGCAAGCGCCTTATCTTTTTGACCAGTTGATGCCAGTAATTTAACATAAGACTCGATACCAATTTGATTTATTGCACCTGATTGATATGCGGTTTCATAGGCCGCAAGCGCATCCTCATTATCACCAAAATATTGATATAAAAGGCCACGTGAATAATTTGCGGCCTTGTCAATGCTTTTGATACCGGCTGGAACGGTAGCAATTTTTAATGCCTCATCCTTTTTGCCTTCTTTGGCCAAGGCCCATGCCTTTAGGTTGCGGGCAAAAAGCGCGCGAGTTGGCGTGAAAACGGTTGAATCCTTGTCGAATGGCAATAATTTATTTACGTCACCAGCCTTACCAGACAAAAGCGCATTATATGCCAAAATCAATTTAGCATCGTCATTTAAAAGCGCCTTATCCGCAGGGATAACAATCTTGCTTGCATTATCAATATCGCCAAAAACCATATAGGCGCGAACCGCACGATCGAACAATTCGCTATCAGATTTGTTATGCTCCCATGCACTCACATACGCGGCGGCGGCAAGTTTGGCATCGCCGACATTTTGGGCATATGTGCCAGTTAAGCTATCGGCATAAAGATTACCAAGCTCTATGGCATTGTCGCGGTGCAAAACAACGGGTTCAGAAGCAAAAGCAGGGGCAACGCCAACAAAAAAGCAAAGTGACGAAAATCCAAAAACAATATTTTTCAAGCGTGATTTCATTTGACCAATCTATAACGCCGCAAATTCATAAGCAAGCGCAATATCATGTTTATTATTTATAGTTTTGGTGAAATGTTTTTAACGCGCCATCATGACCATGCATTTACAAATAATATGTGGATTTTGGCAAAGAGATATTGGTGAGAACCGCGAAGCGGGTATGTTAAACCTCATGAGCAGGCTCGCCAACAAATCAACAACTATTGCCATGATTTATTCAGAAGATGTGGGGTTGGGCTAAGAAATACGGGTAAGACCGCGCAGCAGGTATGTTAATACCTGCGAGCAGGCTTGCCCGTAGTTCGACGTCCAAACCTACATATTCGAGTAAATAGGACCTTCGCCACCTTGGGGAACAGTCCATGTAATGTTTTGGTTTGGATCTTTGATATCGCAGGTTTTGCAATGCACGCAGTTTTGGGCGTTGATTACATATTTTCCGTCAACCCATTCATAGACACCGGCTGGACAATAGCGGGTTGATGGGCCGGCAAATACGTCTAATTCTGAAGCCTTTTGCAATTCGGCATCTTTTAAAACTAGATGCACTGGTTGATCTTCTTCATGGTTGGTGTTTGATAAGAACACAGAAGACAGGCGATCAAATGAAATAACGCCATCAGGCTTTTTATATTCAATTTTCGTGCATTCAGCGGCAGGTTTCAAACATTCTGAATCCGGCTTGCCATGTGCCATTGTGCCAAATGGCGATACGCCCAATAAGGTGTTGAACCACATATCGAGACCACCAAGCGCAACCCCAACCATTGTGCCAAATTTTGACCAAAGTGGTTTTACGTTACGAACGCGGTACAAATCTTTTTTGATTTCAGAATTTTGATAAAGCTGATTAAGGTTTGGCAGGGTTGCCGGTGCATCACCGCTTTTGAACGCTTCATCAATTGCGATTGCCGCCAAAATACCAGATTTAATTGCGTTATGAGAACCTTTAATACGCGGCACGTTCATAAAACCTGCCGAACAACCAACCAATGCACCACCCGGGAATGCCAAATCAGGAACTGATTGGAAGCCACCCTCGGTCAAGGCGCGTGCACCATAAGCGATACGTTTGCCACCTTTGAAAGTATCTTCATAAAGTGGGTGATGTTTTAACTTTTGGAATTCTTCGAAAGGCGACAAATATGGGTTTTTATAGTTTAGATGCACCACAAAACCAACGGAAACAAAATTATCGCCCCAATGGTAAAGGAATGCACCGCCATTGCCATCTTCATCTTTTAATGGCCAACCGAATGAGTGTTGGACGGTACCTTTTTTATGTTTAGCAGGGTCAATTTGCCATAATTCTTTGATACCAATCCCATATTTTTGATAATCGGAATTTTTATCAAGGCCATATTTTGCAATTGCCTGCTTTGATAAAGAGCCGCGCGCACCTTCTGCAAGGATGGTATATTTTGCATGAAGCTCGATGCCCGGTGTAAAGTCACCCTTTGGCTGACCATCGCGACCAACGCCCATGTCACCAACCTGCACACCTTTTACAGAGCCATCATCATTGTAAACCAATGCAGCAGCAGCAAAGCCAGGGTAAATTTCGACCCCTAATTCTTCGGCATGGGCGCCAAGGAAGCGCGCAACATTACCCAAAGAGCCGATATAATTTCCATGATTATTCATCAATGGCGGCATAAGGAAATGTGGCAAACCAATAGAGCCGGTTTCATTCAAAAGGTAAAATTCATCTTTTTGAACTTCTGTTTCTAATGGGCAGTCAGATGCCTCACGCCAATTGGGTAAAAGTTCATCAAGACCTGATGGGTCAATAACCGCACCAGATAAAATATGCGCGCCAACTTCGGCACCTTTTTCAAGAACGGCAATATTTAATTCTTGGTTCAATTGTTTTAATTTGATTGCCGTTGAAAGACCCGCAACACCAGCCCCGACTATGACAACGTCATATTCCATAGACTCGCGTTCGATTTCTTGATTATCCATAACTTTTCCCCAGTTAGTCTGTTTTAATTTATGCTGCGAACTTTATTTTAAATATATTATGTAGCATTGCTTTTAAGACTGAAAAATTTTAAATCAAGCATTGGTTATTTAATTTCCTGCGGTATTGCAGAAACTTTGGTCGAAAAATTGGGAAACAGTGTTTCAAACAGCGTTAATTTTCATGATGCCGCCATTAATCTCTTGGGGTGGTGGGAATCAAACGGTGTTTCGGTAATTGAACCAGTTGAAGATATTAAAACCAATCGCGAACCGCCAAAGGCAAAACTTACGCCATCGCTACCAATTGCGAATTTAAACGTTTCACAAAATATTGCCAATCCAAAAGATGCCATCGCCAAGGCCGAAGAAATTGTTGCTCGCTGCACATCACTTGAATCTTTGCGCGCGGCACTTGATGCATTTGATGGTTGCGCACTAAAGCCCAAAGCAACACAGATGGTTTTTGCCGATGGTGCGCTTGATGCCCCCATCATGGCAATTGGCGAAGCGCCAGGACGAGATGAGGATGAACAAGGCAAACCATTTGTTGGTGTATCGGGGCAATTGCTTGATAGGATGTTTGCCTCAATCGGTCTTGATCGCAAAACCAATCTTTACATAACCAATTGTGTAAATTGGCGCCCACCCGGCAACCGCACACCGACAAAAGAAGAGACAACAATTCTTTTCCCATTTTTACAAAAGCATATTGAATTGAAAAATCCAAAAGCGATTATTTTGGTGGGTGCTGTTGCGGCGAATACCGTCCTTAATTCGAGTGATGGTATCAATAAATTGCGTAAAAAGGCGCATGTTTATAAATTGCCTGATGGGAGTGAAATTCCGGTATATTGCATTTTCCACCCATCATATCTCTTGAAACGCCCAATCGAAAAATCTGGCGCTTGGAAGGATTTATTAAACATTAAAAGGCAAATTAAACATATATTTGGGTGATTCTATCCAAATCATTGTTAATCTTTTGGTGTTTAAATTGCGCTTTGCTTTTGGTCTGTCACTTATGGCGTTGATAATGGGTGGTTTTTCAACCGCAACCGCCCAGACAATCACCCTTAGCTCTGATAATGGTGGCTATGAAGCGCGCGCGCAATTAATGGCAATCGAGCGAGACCATCAATTATACACACACGCCTTTGGCCTTATCGCAAGCAATGACACCGCAAAGATTGATGAAATCACACGCCAAATAACCGATAAATCACTTTTGCCATATCTTGAATTTCGCATGCTTGAAACCTCTGAGGATAAGCAGAAATTATTGGGGTGGTATAAAAATAATAACGATAAATTCGGCGCCGATATAATTTATTTCAAACTGCAAAGAATGGGCGTTAAAGATATTTCCGCGCCCATCTTTCCCAAAAAACGTGAAAATCTTATAAGTTTTAAAGCCCCAAAAGAACTTGCCAATGAACGCGCGCCCAACACCACCGCAGCGGACATTGCTGCAGTTTCACAAATCGCAAGCCTTTTCCGTGCCAACCGCGATATTGCCGCCATCAATCTTGCCGATTTACAGGGCAATAGCGGGGTAATTGGTAAAGCCACATGGTTTGGCGGCCTTGCCGCATACCGTATCGGTCATTATCAGGATGCCTTGCGCTTTTTTGATAAAACTGCAAACTGGCAATATGGCGATGATTTCACCCGTTCAGAAGGGGCGTTTTGGGCGGCACGCGCCGCAGCAAAATTGGGCAACAAAGAATTAGAAGATAAATATCTAAAAATCGCTGCCAATACGCCATTCACATTTTATGGACAATTAGCGATGATGCGCCTTGGGCTTTGGGATAATTTCACAATGCCTGATGCCGCCAATGAGGGTAAAAGCCTTTATGATATTGTTGAGGCCAGCCCGCGCCTAAAACATGCCATAGAATTATTTGATATTGGCCAAAAAGACATTGCGCAATTTGAATTACGCAATGCATGGCTTGAAAATGAAACCAAGGATGACATTGCCTTTACCACAATTGCATCAGCATTAGGTTTCGAAGATTTATCTGATGAAATCGCCCGTTCAACAGTGTTTACAGGTATTGCCAAAGCATACCCTCTGCCACTTGATGCCCATCCACGGGGTGGTGATTTTGTGTTGGACCGCGCCCTTATTTACGCAATTATGCGCCAAGAAAGTAAGTTCAACTCAACTGCGGTTTCTTATGCCGGCGCACGTGGCCTTATGCAATTAATGCCGGCAACTGCGGCATGGCTTGCTGGTCGTCCCGATTATCGCAATAACCCAAGTCTTTTGCATGATGATGAGGTTAATATTTCACTCGGCGAAAATTATCTTGAATATGTTTTACGCCTTGATCAGATTAACAACTCGGTTGCCCGCGCACTAATGGCGTATAATGCGGGCCCGGGGAATGTGAATAAATGGTCGCGCAATATCGCCATGAGCAATGATACTTTGATGTTCATAGAGGCCACACCAAACACCCAAGCGCGCGAATATGTTAAAAAGGTTATGACCAATCTTTGGGTCTATCACAAACGTTTGGGTCAAAATGCGCCAACACTTGAAAAACTGGCATTTGATAAAGCCCCAGATTATGAGCCACAGGATAATCCGCGCTTTGCCCGCAACACCTTCGCACCTGCGGCAATAAAGACTGCTATGAACAAACAATAGTGCTTTAAATAAAGCGCGTGAACATTTATTATGCCTCTAAAATAAAGAGGTAATAATGCGCGACGAAAATCTCAGGGAATCGACAAATATTGAAGACCGCCGTGGTGGTTCAGGTGGTGATGATGGTGGCTTTGGCGGCAACTTAGGTGGTGGCTTTGGCAATGGCGGAATTCCAATTCGCACCGGTGGTGGTTTGGGCTTTGTAATTGTTGTTCTTTTGATTTTGTTCTTTGGTGGCGGCAAAAACCTGCTTGCCAATTTGCCCTCTGATAATAATTCATATTCCCAAAGTGGCTATCAAGGACAGGATACAAGTGCCAACGGCCTTAATACAGCCAATGATCGCAACACAGACGAAGCACGCACCGCAAAACGTATTGCCCGCGTTCTTGGCTCGACCGAAGATTATTGGGGCAATTATTTCAAACAAAATGGCGGAACCTATAACCCGCCAACTTTGGTCATTTTCGATAATTCAACCAAATCGGCATGTGGAACGGCATCCCAAGCAACTGGCCCATTTTATTGCCCAGGTGATGGCAAAGTATATCTCGATATGGGCTTCTTTAATGAAATGCGCACTTCATTGGGTGCAAATGGTGATTTTGCCGAAGCCTATGTTGTTGCCCATGAAATTGGTCACCGTGTTCAAGACGAAATGGGAATTTTGTCAAAAGCACACCGTGCAATGGCACGCTCTGGCGAAGATAAGGGGGCCAACTCGCTTTCCGTTCGTATCGAGCTTCAGGCCGATTGTTTTGCCGGCGCATGGGCAAAGAATGCGATTGCCGACGCCGGAAACCTTGAACAAGGCGATATTGAAGAGGCAATGAATGCCGCAGAATCCGTGGGTGATGATCGCCTGCAAAAGCGTGCCCAAGGTTATGCTGTTCCTGACAGTTTTACCCACGGCACATCCGCACAACGTGAAAAATGGTTTAATGTTGGTATGAAATCAGGCGACCCTGCGTCATGCGATACATTTAATGCCAAAAATTTATAACAAAGAAAATCAAGTAAAAAGGACAAGATGATGACAAAGGAATTTTGGGATAATCGCTTTAATACCGATGAGTTTGTGTTTGGCACCGAGGCGAGTGAATTTGTAAAAAAACATGCAAATTACCTAACCCCTGGTTCTAAAATCTTTATGCCGGGCGATGGTGAGGGGCGCAATTCTTGTTATCTTGCTTCACTTGGTCATCATGTCTATGCAACAGATTTTTCCGAAGTGGCAATTGAAAAGGCAAAAAAACTTTGTGCCGAAAAAAATTCCGATGTTACTTTTGAAGTTATGAATATTTTCGATTGGGAACCAAAAGAAGAGGAATATGACGCAATTATCGCCATTTTCATTCAATTTGCCCCCCCAGAAGAAAGAAGCAAATTGTTTGCCAAATTCAAAAAGGCCTTGAAACCCGATGGTTTAATCATGCTTCACGGTTATTCACCAAAACAGCTTGAATTTTTAACCGGTGGCCCAAAAGAAATTGAAAATCTTTATACCAAAGATTTGCTGCGTCATGATTTTGCGGAATTTGATATGCTTCAGCTAGAAGAATATGACGCCCATCTTGAAGAAGGCCATGCCCATAAAGGTCCGTCGGCATTAATCGACATGGTCGCGCGCAAGGATGATTGGCAGTATTAAATCTCTTCAAGTTTCTGCCTTCGCTTCGCTCACTTAGAAACTTGGCAAATGTAGAGAATAAAAATCAAAAAGCGTGGTTTTCGATTTTTATTCGCATATCTAAAAAAAGCCCTGCAATGCAGGGCTTTTTAATAACAATAAAATTAAGCGAAAAGTTAGCATGATTAAGTAATTATTTATTATAATAAAATGTTAAGCAAATTCCATTGTTAAGGTAATAATAAATAAGAGTATCGAAATACTTTAGCGGATGAAAGAACTATAACATTTGAAACCTATATTGGATAAGGCAAAGGTTAAATGAAAGCATTAAGATTTGTTTTTAATCTGTTATTACTAATGCCAATTGCTGCTTGCTCTTATGCTAGCCCAAAGATTGCGTTTGATAAATTAGGGTCAGGCAAGCTTGTTAATAGACTTAAAAGCAATACCAATTGGGATTGTAATCTTCCAGAAATTGTATCTAAACCATACGGGGTAAAAGATTGTGTCGGCCTAAAAGATGACGAATTATTCTCTATTTATAAGGATAATATTTATTATGAAAACATGGGAATAATTAATAACAAACTTATGAAGATATTTGGTGGTCAGACATCAAGCATAGAGAGCTTTATCGAGAAAGGTAAATTATATGGATTTGATTGCAACAGGCAGGGAATTACTGCTCTTTGCAAATATCATGGAGAATTCGGAATAAACATGGTTCAAGGGCCATTTTCTATATTTAAGCCACCATTTGGAGGAAAATATATTTTTGATTTTCTAGTTAAAAGAAATGTCCAAAAAGAAACGGAACTTGAAACATCAGGATTTATTTATCCTATTGATGGAGAGAACTCTGGAATTATAAAATTATATTGAAAAATCATGACATTTTGGCGCGTAAGGATGATTGGCAGTATTAAACCTCTTCAAGTTTCCGCCTTCGCTTCGCTCACTTAGAAACTTGGCAAATGTAGAGAATAAAAATCAAAAAGCATAGTTTTCGATTTTTATTCGCATATCTAAAAAAAGCCCTGCAATGCAGGGCTTTTGTTTATTTAAACGCCGGGCGTTGCATTAATTCCCCGTACCAACGGCCGATGTTTTCATATTCTTCCCACGCTTTGAATTTGACCAATCGCCCAAAGTTTAGACCTGCAAACAGGGTTAAATCTGCGATTGTGAACCTGTCACCCGCCGCATATTGATGAATGGCAAGCTGGGTATCAAAAATCCCTGCGGCACGGCGTGCCTTGGCTTCGCATGATGCACCCCATTCTGGTATTTGCGGCTTTTCAAGTTTCGCAAGCCCCGGATGGGTATGGCGCACCCATTGCATAACATTATATAACAAGCCGTGTTCAATCTGGCGATCATACATTTCGATAAAGGCGGCTTCTTCAAAACCATTACCCAATAAATTGGGTTCTGGATAAAGACCTTCAAGATATGCGCAAATTGCACGAGATTCCGATAAAAAACGCCCATCATCCAATTCAAGAACCGGAACTTGCCCCAAAAGGTTTCTTGTTAGATGCTCTTGACCCTTTGCCTCTTCGGCTAGTTCAACTTCGATAATTTCGATTTGCTCATAAATACCTTTTTCTTTTAGAAAAACTTCAACCCGCAAAGGGTTTGGGGCGTATTTCGCGCTATATAATTTCATATTGCATCCCTTATAATTATTTGCTTACTTATTATTCAGGTACTTGTGGGCAACGTTTCCAAACCACCTTTTTACCGTCACCACGTGAAAGAATTGCCTGCTTATCGTCAATTTTGCGTAATTTTAATATCCATTCATTGGTTGCGGTTTTACTTTCGCCATCCGCATTGGCATCATCTGTTGCATCGACTTTTAATGAATAGCCATCCATTGACCAAGTTCCACCTTCGTCATCGGAACCATATTTGCCATTGGCGGCAAGTGATATTCCCGTACTACTGTCGCATTCATCCCCTGCCATAACCCAAACCCCAACCATAGCATCACGTGCAGCTTTTTCAGAAATATCGGGCCTTTCCTCAATTACTTTGGGCTTTGTTGGTGCTGACGTTTGCGTCTTTTGCTCTTTAACTTCTAAAGATGGTGATTGGTTTTTGGTTTCATCGGGTTTCTTATTGCAAGACGAAAGCAAAATTGACACAGCAACGATTGGTAAAAGAAGGGATTTTTTCATAACGCAATTATGGCGCATTTATCAGAAAATAAAAGCATTTTATCCCGCTTTTGGTAAATATTTTAATGGGTTTTCCGCTTTGGTATCTTCACGGATTTGGAAATGAAGGCGCGGTGTCGTCGCTCGCCCAGTTTTACCAACCAAACCAAGAATCTGACCCTTTTTAACTTTCTGCCCCTCTTTTACCTTGGGTTCGGAGCAATAAGCATAGGCGGTGATATATTTTGCATCATGCTTTACCAAAATTAACCAACCATACCCCTGAAGCTGATCGCCGACATAGGCGACTTCACCATCGGCGGCGGCAAAAAATGGCGTATTTTCCTTGGCATCAATATCAATGCCATCATTGCGCCTAAAGCCAGGTTTATCACCATAACCATCAATGATTTTACCCCTGATTGGCCATGCAAATTTTATATTGCTTGTGGTATTGGCAATAACATCATTTGGAATGACATTTGCCATTTTTGTATCGGTTGGCGACTTGATAACAGGTTTTGTTTCAGGTGGCTTGGTAATAACAGGTTTTGTGTCAGGTGTTTTAACCGGCGGCTTTATGACCGGTGGGGTAATCGTATCAGGTGACTTAATTGGTGGGGTTGGAATTACGCCATTGGCCTCGGTTGAAAATTCTGGAAGCTGCGGGATGGTATTATCACGGTGGATTGTCCCCTTTTTCGCGCCAGAAACTTGGCGGCCTGCGCCAATCTCACTTGCTAGTAAATCAACCAAATCGCGGGGTTCAAGACCGGTTAAAGTATCCATTACCATTGCCGGCAAGATAATTTTTTGCCCAACTGAAACTTTATATGGCTTGGGTAAATTATTAAAAATCGCCAAAGAACGGGTATCAACCGAATATCTATCGGCAATTATGTCAAATGTCTCACCAGGCTGCACCACATGCACCTTAAGCGGTGGTAGTTTAATCACCTGCCCTGCTGAAATTTCAAATGGAGGTGAAAAACCATTTACCTCAATAATGCCCTGCAATGGTGAACGTGTGCGTTCGGCAATATCAAAAAGGGTTTCATGTGGTTTGGCAACGGTTTCGGTTGGCGGATTGCGCGGATCGAACGCCTTGGTTCCCGGTGGCGCAACATCTTGGGCAAAGGCAATACAATTGCCATTCGCACAAATAGCGGCCGTTAAAATGCCAAAAATCCAAAACCTTGCCTTCATGATGATTCTATTGGCAGGTTTTGGTTTATATAGGCTTAATGACTATCCCGATGTACCCGGAAGCAATGGTACAAAGCGCACATCCATTAATTCTTCTTCTTCGAATATGCCATCTTCACGCCGTCTGTAACGCAATAATTCCTGCACACTTCCTTGTCCCACTGGTGCAACCAAAACCCCACCAGGCTTTAGCTGCCCAAGCAATGTATCAGGGCGAATTGGTGCGGCACAAGTAAGTATTATTGCGTCAAACGGTCCTTGATCTTCCCAGCCAAGACCACCATCGGCACATTTTGAAACCACATTATGCAGGCGCATATCGGCAAATTTCTGTTGGGCAATCCGCAATAGTGGGCGATAACGTTCAATCGTGAAAACCCGTTTGCAAAGTTTTGATAAAATCGCGGTTTGATAACCCGAACCAGTACCGATTTCCAAAACTTTTTCATCACCTTTTAACCCAAGTGCCGCCGTCATCGCACCGACAACAAAGGGTTGGGAAATTGTCTGCCCAAAGGGAATTGGCAATGCCTGATTATCCCATGCCTTATCGGCAAATTCTGGCGAAACAAATTTTTCACGTGGGGTTGTTTCCATAACTTCAAGCACGCGCGCATCCCTGATACCCTGCTGACGCAAGGCAAGGATTAATTGTGCGCGCGCTTCATTAATGCTCATGAATTATACGGCCCCATTATAGTTAAATTCTTTTGCCAATTGAGACAAAACTTTTTTGGCGGTTAAATCAATATGCAACGGTGTCACAGAAACCTTGCCATCCATTACCGCCCGCAAATCAGAACCTTCTTCAGGCGTAAGTTGCTTGTTATTATAGCCAAGCCAATAATAATCATTACCACGTAAATCAGCACGGCGATCAACGTGATTCACGTCTTCATCACGCGCCCCTTGGTGGGTTGCCTCAATTGCCAACTGCCCATCTTTTAAAAAGTCTGGGAAATTAACATTCATAACGGTTTTTGATGACCATTTATGTTTCAAAAGACGTTTCACAACCTCGGCACCGGTTTGTTTGGAAATGGTCCAATCACATTCTTTGCCGTGGTCATAATCAATAGTTTGCGAAAGTGCGATTGATGGAATACCCATTTGCATCCCCTGCACCGCGCCGGCAACAGTTCCCGAAACTGTTACATCTTCGGCCAGATTTTGACCGCGGTTAACGCCCGATAAAATCAAATCTGGCTTTTTGCCTTTAACCAAATCCAAAACCCCCAAAAGCACACAATCAGTTGGTGTGCCAGAGCATGAATAACGGCGGTCATCGATTTTTCTTACCCTGATTGGATCAGTCAGTGTTAATGCACGCGATGCGCCCGAACGCTCCACATCGGGGGCGACAATCCAAATATCATCGCTTAGTTCGCGGGCGATTTCTTCTAATACGCCCAACCCCGGGGCATGAATTCCGTCATCATTGACCAATAAAATTCGCATATTTCTTCCGATTCTTTTTTGCGAGATTAACTACATCATTTTTATTCCCCATAGCAGCGGGATAAAGGGTAAAAACTGTTAAAAAACTTGTTTTTTTACACAAAAATCACTTGCGCAATGCCAGATTTATGTTGTCTTTTGGCAAAATAGAAAACAAACTGTCTAAAGCGGGAGAAAGTTTTGCAACAGCCAATTCTAAGTGTGCGTGATTTAAAAATTAACTTCACGACCCCCGATGGCATAATCAACGCGGTTAAAGGCATTAATCTTGATATTAATGCCGGTGAATGTGTGGCGATTGTTGGCGAATCTGGTTCTGGCAAATCACAAACTTTTTTAACCGCAATGGGGCTTTTGGCACGCAATGGTGTTGCGAACGGGTCAATAAAATTTAATGGCAAAGAAATCCTTGGCCTTAAATCAAAAGAATTGAATGAAATTCGCGGCAATCAAATGTCGATGATTTTCCAAGATCCCCTCACCTCCCTTACCCCCCATATGAAAATTGGGGCGCAAATGGATGAAGTTCTTAAACTTCATACACAATTGCGTGGCGATGCGGCGGCGAAACATTGCGTTGATTGGCTTGAACGTGTTCGTATCCCCGAAGCCAAACGCAGACTTAACCAATATCCCCACGAATTATCAGGCGGAATGCGCCAAAGGGTGATGATTGCCATTGCCATGTTGTGTTCACCCAAGCTTTTGATTGCCGACGAACCGACAACCGCACTTGATGTAACCGTTCAGGCACAGGTTCTTGAGTTGATGGAAGAATTACGCCGCGAAACCGGTGCGGCAATTGCCCTTGTAACCCACGATATGGGCGTTGTTGCCCGCCTTGCCGACCATGTGCAGGTTATGAATAAGGGCGCATATGTTGAACAAGGCAGCGTTGAAGATATTTTCTATAACCCACAAGACGAATATACAAAAAAGCTACTTGCCGCCGTGCCACGTATCGATGCAAAGACGCGTAAAGGCGCGCAGCTTGCAGCCGCACCAAGCGAAAAAGACGAAATCGTAGTTGAAGGTAAGGATTTAAAAGTTCATTTCCCAATTGTGGTCAAGGCAGGGCTTTTCCCGCATAAAATGCCACTAAAGGCCGTTGATGGCGTTGATATTACTGTGCGCAAGGGTGAAACAATTGGCGTGGTTGGTGAATCTGGTTGTGGTAAATCAACGCTTGCCCGCGCGGTATTAAAACTTATACCACCAACATCGGGTGCGATTGCGTGGCTTGGCAAAGATATTTCGCAAAAGAAGGCAAGCGAAATTCGTGCCGACCGCAAGGATATGACCATTGTTTTCCAAGATCCATTGGCATCATTGGACCCAAGAATGACGATTGGCGCCTCTATTGCCGAACCATTATTGGTGCATTACCCACTTATGAATGGTAAAGAGCGCGATGAAAAAGTGCGCGAAATTATGGAACGTGTGGGCCTTGATCCCAATTGGATTAACCGCTATCCGCACGAATTTTCTGGTGGCCAAAACCAACGTGTTGGCATCGCCCGTGCAATGATTTTGAAACCGAAATTCGTGGTTTGTGATGAAGCGGTCTCGGCACTTGATGTTTCAATTCGCGCACAAATCATTGATTTGCTTTTGGATTTGCAGCGTGAATTTAAACTTGGGATGCTATTTATTTCCCATGATTTGGCGGTTGTCCGCGAAGTTTCACACCGCATTATGGTGATGTATTTGGGGCGTGTGGTTGAAACCGCCGACCGCGAAAGCATCTATAACGATGCCCGTCACCCATATACCAAGGCGCTTATATCCGCCGCACCAATACCTGATCCAAAAATTGAAAAATCACGCAAGCGCATCAAACTTGAAGGCGATCTTCCATCACCAATGGATGCAAAGGCACAATTACGCTTTATGAAATCAAAACTTGTGGATGGTGACGGCGAGCAATATCGCCCGAAACTTATCGAAGTCGCCAAGGGGCATTTGGTGGCGGAATTTGATTGATATTTTTTGACCTCACGGCTAAATGCTTCGCATTATGCCTCCGGTGGGGCGGCGGCACTCGCCGCCGGCGCTCAATCGCGCTTGCGTTCCGCTTTCGCTTCACTTAATTGTTAGAAATTCAATTAAAAACGCGGTTTCCAAAAATTCTTTGCACATGTTTTGGTAAGAGAACTTTGTTGAAGTGCATTTTTAAAGAATTTAATATTCTAATCAATGATGATGGATATGGTATAAATCAACGGTTGTTTCCCCCACCCCTATTTGGCCAATACAATTTTTTGCCGGTGGATAGATGACTGCGGTTGAAATATAGTTTCCGATTTCCTCATTGGCTTTGGCAATATCTTTTTCGGATTTGAAATCGCTTTTTGTAAATGGTGGCGATGCTTTTATATTTGTGGAATGTCCGTTTGCATCAACAGCAAATAATATTTTGCGCGGTGTAACCGCCCCGTTGAATTGCGGAAAAGTCTTATGATTAAATGAATAAGTCGGCATCAATAAATATGCCTTTTTATTATCTTCAATAAGGCACGTCCCGCCCCGCGCATCAATTGCGTACGCCTGTTCAATAGCAAGTTTAATCTTTGCCTCGGCGGTTTTTAGCTTGTTTAAAAGTGCGGGTTTGGTTTCAATTAGGCCGTTATAAAATCCGCTATAAGTATAAAAAACATCATCGAATTCACGCTTATAATTGTATAAATCTTCGACCTTAAATTTTGTGGCATTGTTTATTTTATCGCCAAAACCATCGGCAAGGCGCAAAACATATTCATCAAGATATGAATTTAAGCGCGCAATATTTGCGTCGGTACCTAAAGCGGTTTTTGAATTTTCTGATAATTCCGAACCACATTCACGATATTTTTTTACAAAAACATTTCGGAAAATATCAATTTGATTAAGCTCATATGCGCTGAACTCTGTCTTATTCAAGTCGCTTTTGAATACTTCTGGAAACTGATTATATATTTCTATGGAACTTTGTGAAGAATTGTCCAATGATGCAGAAAACTTGGTTTTGAACGCATCGCTTTGTGGCAATAAATATAATGACGGCAAGTCACGACAATTTGAATATTCCAAGGGTTTAGCAAACGCGTCAGCGCCCCAAAATGCCAAACAACCCATTAAAACCAAAGACAATTTCAACTTCATTACCAGTTCCAATTCTGCTTTTAGTTGATATTATAATTCTATCGAATTATCCAGCCTTTATCCACCCGCCGCGCATTATAGATTGGTATTGCGCATGATGCGTCATAGGTTTTTGTCAAATTGCTTTAGAGGCAAACTTTAAAAGCGTTTACTCGCATTTATCACGATATTTAGTCACTAAATTATTACGCTTTTTCACCATTGAATTATACTCTCTAACCATATTTGCATATCCAGATTGTAATTCCGCCAGTTGCGCAGCATATCCACCTGTATATGCCCCCCGACTTGAAGCAAGCGACAAGTTTTGTTGCGCAAGCATTATAGCTGTTTTCCTTAAATCAATTGCAGTTTCAAGCCTGTCTTGTTCCGATGATATAGTATCCATTTCGTCTGAAAGATGACGACATTCAGCCTGCTCTTCTGCTTCTTTTTCTGCCTTTAATGCTGCGGCATCTTCATTATCTTTTTTAGCTTTTAATTTTACTTCTAACTGATTTATTCTGGTAGAATAAAATAGTTTTTCGTCTGCGTTAAGAGCCTTTCCATACCATGTCTCATATAAATTCAAGGCAGTCGTATCATCTTGCGTTACACCTCTGCCATCATAATAAAAATTAGCCAGCCTAAGAATTGAATCAATATCGCCATTATTAACCGCTTTAATATAATATGCCCCTGCTGTTGAGTAATCCTGCGTTACTCCTAATCCTTGTTCATATATATTACCCAAGTGAAACAACGCCCTTGAGTAATTTGGATTTATGCCAAGCGCCTTTTCATAATTTTCCCTTGCCTTGGTATAATCTTTTTTTACGCCGTAACCTGAAAGCATCCTTGCGGTATCGGCTGAAACCCCTAATTTGCTATAATCTTCGCCATCACCGCCATTTTCATATATATATCCAATATTATTGAATGCGGCCGGGCTATTAAGTAAGGCGGCTTTTTGAAGCCATTCTATTGCCTTGGCATAATCTTTGGTTACGCCCAGACCATCAACATATAAATTTCCAATATTATTCATCGCATTACTGCTGCCAAGCGCCGCAGCTTTTTTATACCACTCAAAAGCCTTGGTATAATCTGCATTTATGCCATAACCATTTTGATAGTAAAAACCAATCATGTTCATTGCCTCAACATGATCTAGGTTGGCAGCTTTTTTATAATATTCTAATGCCGCTGAATAATCCCTTGAACTATTTGCTTTTTCGCCATTTTGGTAAAAAACTTTGGCAATATCTTGCTTTGATGGCGCATTATTTGTTTGCGCATTTGCAATATTGCTGATTGCAAAAATTGGTGTGAATACAAAAAAGGAAGTTATAAAAAGCTTTAATACGGATTTGGCGGCAGTCAAAACATCCTCCTTCGCACAATATTATAAATAATTATATTTATGTTATAACCTTTGTAAACTGCTTGAAGGTTGTACAAAATCCTCTCAAAATATAATTTCTAGAGGCAAAAAGAGGATTTAATCAATAACTTCTATTTTATGCTTATATGACTTTAGTTTTTCTATTATTTATTTAACCCGGCAGCACGTTGTAACCTGTCGTTAATCGCCCGCTTTATATCCATATACATAATCAAAGCAGTCTTTATAACTTATCCATTTTTTGCATATTTTATCTATACGCTATTCTTTAAAGTCAAAGTTTACTTTCCCCCTAACTGCATAGGGTTTGCAATCTTTAAGACCTGGCACATAATTATAAGCATTTATATTTTCAGTCATAGCGGCAATGTTTTTTTCCGCATCACTATCCCCACCTTCAAAATATTTGCCTTCAACCTTTGGCTCGAAAGTAATATTATGAGGCATCCCTTGAGCATCCACATCAAATGAAGCTATAAAATTTATATCGATACCGTTTGTCGGTATCAATCTTTGAGAAATATCATTACTATTACCAAAGTCAGGATTTATATATTTGTTCCTAATTGCTTTATCATTATCAGAAATCATACACTTTTGCCCATTATTATTTAAATTATTAATTTGTGCGATTACTTGTTGGGCATGGGCATAAGCTTTTAAAATCTTATTTTTTAGCTCAGGCTTTTTTTGAAATCCTTCTTTATACAATTGCAATAAGCTAATATCATCATATAACAAAATTGATGTAAGAGTGTATGCATTAAAGGCATCATAAACAGAAATTTTATCGGAATTTGTAATTTTATCTGAATATGCAACCACTTCTTTTTCATGCCTTAAAAGATATTCTGAAGAATATTTACGGTATTGTTCCAGTAAGGCGGATATATTAATTTTATTACCAACGTCATATTTATCAACTTGACTGTTGATACCATTTAAACATTCGAAAAATTTGGGAATCATAAATACAAAACCATTTATTTCGGTAAAATCCTTTATATCAAAATTATTATTTGCAAGATCATCTCTAAAATAATTTGGCGCATTATTTGCTTCATTAAGCAAAGGGCGATAATACGCAATTAATTTTTCCTTACTTGGTACATCTTCACTAATTAAGTCTTCAATTATTTCAGGACTAACTTTAAAATATTCCATGACCGTTCTACGATCAGGTGCAAAATATTTATCATCCTCAACATCAAAAATATGCAAATAATCAAAAATATATTCGAGGTTTTTAGTTGCAGTTGGAAATCTCTTTTCTGCGCCAAGATTGAAAACACCTTGAGAGCATGTTTCACTCGCAAATATGTCATCTTTCGCGAATGATGAATTACCAACCAATGAAAAGGCTGCAATAATTATGGCACTAAATAAATAAAAAAAATGCAGTTTTCTTAATAGCACAGCCAACCTCATATATTGATTGAAGCTGATTATTTAGTCTGTGGTTGTTTAAATCAAGCTAATAATACAAATTTTTAGTAGAAATAACTGTTGCAATATCCCAAGCTAGTAGCATGTCTTTAAATAGTGCCCGCCGCTCGCACCAACCTGTCATTAATCGCCTCACCTAGCCCCACATTTGGGATGTGTGCAACTTTTATAGTTTTTGGGTTTTGTAAATCGGCGTTACGCATAGCGCGGTAAAGGTTAGCGGCAACTTCGGTAAGGTTTTGGCTCTCCGAAAGTTGGATAAATGCCCCCTTTACACCTGTTGGAACTTTGCCAAACGCAAGGAAAACCTCATCCTCATCTGCGCTTTCGGCATTTAAAATCATTGGCGTTTTGGGTGAATAATGGCGCAGCAACATGCCAGGGGATTTGGGGGCGTTTTCATCATTAAGGCTTGGGGTTAAAACCCGTTTTCCTATTGCCTTCTCAATATCTGCGGCAGTGAAAAAGCCCTTACGTAGTAGATGAATTTCACCATCAAACACCCCAACAACAGTGCTTTCAAGCCCGACAATACAATCGCCCCCGTCAATGATAACGCCTAATTTATCACCAAGTTCAGCCGCAACATCACGTGCCGAAGTTGGTGAGATTGACCCCGAAACATTGGCCGATGGGGCGGCAATTGGTTTTCCAAACCCCGAAATAATTTCTTGTGCCACTGGGTGATTAGGTGCGCGTATTGCAATGGTTTCAAGCCCAGCACAGGCAAGATCGCATACACCAGCATTATTTTTGGGAACAACAATGGTAAGTGGCCCTTGCCAAAATTTTTCGGCAATCTTTAGCGCGATTTCATCAAAAACACCGTATTTTGACGCCATCTCAAGCCCCGTTACATGGGATATAAGTGGGTTAAAATTCGGGCGGTTTTTGGTGGCAAAAATCTTGGCAACCACATCATCGCGGGTTGCATCCCCGCCTAACCCATAAACAGTTTCGGTCGGCAAACCGATAAGTTCGCCATTTTGTAAGGTTTCAATGGCGCGTTCAATATTCAAAGAATTGGCGGGGTAAATATTATTCACACCCGCCAAATAAAACAATTAAGGATGAAATCCAAGTATTTATTACTTTGTCGCTGTCACTTTGATATTTACTGTGACATTACGCGAAACCCATTCGCCCTTGCCATCAGATGAAAGACCGATTTTTAATTTCATACGATCGATAACAACTTTGCCATTCATAACCGCCTGATTACCATTAGTCTGCAAAGTAAATGGCAATGCAAGTTTATATTTAACACCTTTAAGCGTTAAAAAACCATCGGCTACATAGCTATTGGCGCCGGTTTTACGGAATGAATTGCTTTCATATTTTGCATTTGGGAATGCTTTGGTATCAAGCCAGTCTTTTAGGGGTAAATTATCCACCGCCTCACGTGATGGGCTGGCAATCGGGTTAAGCGGTATATTAACCACCACTGATGAAGATTTTAAATCATCAGGATTAAATTTGATATTTGCCGAAAAATTGTTGAAATTTCCGGTAACGGGTTGATTAGTCCAAGTGGTTGACCAATAAATCCCGCTTTGCGCCGCATTAACTTTCCAAAGCGGCGCATCGGCAAATGCAGAATTTAGGGGCGCGAAAGACCCTGCCACACCAAATGCCAGTGCAGCCATTTTCATATTAAATTTTGTCATTTTAAAACCTGTTTAAAAAGGCAACATGCGTTTGATAAGATTATCCTTATCAACAAATTGGTGTTTCAAGGCAGCAGCAAAGTGCAATGCCACAAGGACAATACCGACCCAAACCAATTTGCTATGAAGGAATTCAGTTACATGATGCAATGTTTCCATACCGGTAAGCGGCAATAATGGAATTTCAAAAGTTCCCCAAAACTTGGTTGGAAATTTGAAAGAACTAGAAGAAATCATAACCCAGCCAATCAACGGAATACCAATCATAAGGGCATATAAAGTGTGATGGGTTGCCGCCATAATAATTTGGTCACGACGTGACATTGGTGGTAATGGCGGTGGTGGGTTCATGATACGCCATGCAAGGCGGAACAATGACAGAAGCAAAATGGTTAAACCAACACTTTTGTGGATTTGCATAACTTCGCGGACTTTTTCCTTTGGCAAGGATTCAGTAGACCAGCCAAGATAAATCGCATAGACAAGCAATAGAAAGATTGCCCAATGCAATAACATCGCAACGAAATTATAACGTTTAACCTGAACTTCTGTCATTATCGCCTCTTATTATTTTATTTTTTCAAGAATTCGGTTTCAATAATAAGGTTTACTTCATCGCCAACCATTGGAACATATTTATCCGCCCCAAAATCAGAACGTTTAAAGCTGCCAACAGCAGAGAAACCCATCGCCTGAACACCGCGCATTGGGTGAAGCTTACCACCGTTAAATTTCACCTGCAAGGTTACAGGTTTGGTTACACCGTGGAAAGTAAGGTTTCCGGTCAAAGAACCTGTAACATCGCCGGTTTTAACCAATGAAGTTGAAACAAATTTAATAGTTGGGTATTTACCAGTTTCAAAGAATAAATCGGCAATTTCTTTGTCAAATGCAGGATTACCAGTATCAACAACATTTGGGTCAATTGTAATATCAACTTTTGAATTGGTTACATTTGCACTATCAAAATTAAGTGTGCCTGAAACCTTGTTCAATGCCGCAGTATAGTTTGAAAAGCCCATATGCGTCACACGCCAAAAAACTTTTGAGTGGGTTGGTTCAATTTCATAAGTGCCTGATGGTTGTTCTTTTAAATTTGCCGCAGTTGATGCAATCGGTGAAATTTCAGTTGGTGCAGAAACCACAGAACTTACAACTTGTGAATTATCGGTGATTACACATCCGCCAAGTGTTGAAATGGCAAGTGCAGCAGCAGAAAATGTTAAAATTTTGGTGCGTTTCATTTTTTTCTCCAAGCATAACCAAATCGCTTTATTGCGATTTGCTATCATTAAAGCAGAAATTAAAATAAAGAAGCAATTAGTCAATCTTTTAAAGATTTTTAGCTGACATATAAAAACGCATGGCAAATTAAGATTTGTAAATTTTAACTTGCTAATAATGTATAAATTACGTGGCGTAATAAGACTTTTATATTAGCATAATGCTACATTTTTTTCTTTGCGGTGCAGCATATTTGTGTGATAGACGATTTTAAAAATCAAAAGTCGCAAAGTTTCAAGATTAAAATAAAATAGAGGGTAAAATGACATATAAAACGCCACTTAATGACATGCTATATTGTCTTAATTCTGTAATCGAGGTTCAAGATTTACTTGAAAACCCAAAATTTGCAGAGTTTGATACGGATCTTTGGGTACAAATCCTCGATGAAGCTGCAAAGTTTGCCGATGAAGTTATCGCACCAACCGACCGCACCTGTGACCAAATTGGCGCAAAACTAAGCGATGAGAAAAAGGTTGTCGTTCCAGAAATTCTTCGCCCCGTATATCAAGCATTTGTTGAAGGCGGCTGGCAAGGTGCTGCATTCGATGCCGAAATTGGCGGCATGGGCTTGCCACGCACAATCGGTCTTGCAATTAACGAGGCAATCGGTTCGGCAAATATGGCATTCAGCCTTTGCCCAATGCTTACTGCGGGCGCAATCGAGGCAATCAATGCCCACGGTTCAGACGAACAAAAGGCCGAATATCTTGAAAAGCTTTTAACCGGTGAATGGACCGGCACAATGAACCTAACTGAACCACAAGCTGGTTCGGATGTTGGCGCATTAACCACCAAAGCAGTTCCACAAGCAGATGGAACCTATAAAATCTATGGTCAAAAAATCTTCATCACTTGGGGCGATCATGATTTAACCGAAAACACAATTCACCTTGTATTGGCGCGCCTTCCAGATGCACCAGCAGGTACAAGAGGCATTTCGCTTTTCATCGTTCCAAAATTCTTAAAAGATGCAAGCGGTAACTATACCATCCGCAACGACGCCGGCCCAATCGGCGTTGAGCATAAATTGGGCATCCATTCATCTCCAACCTGCGTAATGGCATATGGCGAAGGCATTTGGGGCGATGAAAAAGGTGCGATTGGCTATCTTATCGGCGGCGAAAATGCTGGTATGCGCTGCATGTTCACCATGATGAACAATGCGCGTCTTAATGTTGGTTTACAAGGCGTTTCAGTTTCCGAAGCAGCATTGCAAAAAGCAAAATCTTATGCCCATGATCGCCGCCAAGGCAAAGCATTGGGTGATACTGAAACCTCTTCACCAATCATTAAACACCCTGATATTCAGCGTTCAATTCTTACTATGCATGCAAAAACCATGGCGGCACGCGGCATTTGCTATTTGAACGCCTTTGCAATCGACATGAAAGAATGCCTAGAGGGTGATGAAAAAGCCAAATGGTCAAGCATCGAAGGCATACTAACCCCAATTTCCAAAGCATTCTCAACCGATATTGGTGTTGATAACGCGTCATTGGGTGTTCAAGTTCATGGCGGCATGGGCTTTATTGAGGAAACTGGTGCGGCACAATATTTACGCGATGCACGTATCGCGCCAATTTATGAAGGCACAAACTCAATTCAGGCAATTGACCTAATTGGCCGCAAACTTGCTTTTGATAAAGGTCAAGGCTTTGGCTATTTGGTTGAAATTATTTCCAATATCGCAAATGCAGCAGAAACTCCTGCGGAGCAAAAAGCAGCATTACTTGCGGCATTAGAAAAATTAAGCGAAGTTGCACAATTGCTTATCAAGTGGCAATCAGCCGATGGAATGCAAAATGCGCTTATTGCCGCAAATTACTTCCTTGAAGCTGCTGGAACCGTTCTTGGTGCTGCATTGTTGCTAAAAGGTAAAAACAATGCCGCAAAAGGCCCAATTGAGCATAATTTCAAAAATGCGGCGGCAATTTGTGATTTCTATTTTGCAAATATACTTCCGGCGATTTCTTCTTTGTGTGAAAAGATTAAATCTGGAAACTGCGGCATCAACGAATATGATTATGCGGTCTAATTAATTTTCTTAATTAAACCAAATGCAAAGGCACGGCATTTATTTGTTTTAGCAAGACAAATGCTGTGCCTTTCCTTATTCTGATACAGTTTATTAATCATTTACATGCATATTATTAGAGTAATGGCAAATAGTATGCAGCAGATATCACCAGACGGTATAAATGAAACTCCTAATGAGGGGCTTTCTTTCCTTGACGATACAAATCTGTCAATGGTGCGCACACGTGCGTTATTATTCCGCCGCCTTCAGGATGTTGTCGGCCTGCCATCATCAAGAATTACCCCACAAGAACGTCACATGGCAGCAGACTTGCTTATCGAAATGCTGCGCGATGTTGAATTGCAAACCCGCGTTCGTTGTGCAAAAAGAATTTCACAATTAATTGAAGCACCGCCACTTTTATTACGCTTTTTATCACGTGATGAGATTGAGGTTGCGCGTCCTCTTTTACAAGTTTCTAATTCTTTCAATGATTCAGATTTAATTGCCTGCGCCAAAGCACCAACCGTTAATGTTGAGCATCGCATCCTTATTGCCCAACGCAAAGCTGTTAACGAAGTTGTTAGCGATGTATTGGTTGAATTTGGCGAACTTGATGTTTGTATTGCGCTATTACGCAATGAAGGTTCACGTCTTGCCAATAATGCGGTTGAAACATTAACCGCGATGTCAAAGACATATAATGAACTTGTAACTTACCTCCTAAAACGGAGTGAGCTTCGCCCATCACACGCGCTAACCATGTTTTGGTGGGCAAATGCAGATGACAGAAAACGCATCTTGCAACGCTTTGCGGTAGAAAGACTAACACTGCTTGATGCCGCACAGGATCTTTATTCCCGTGCTGCTGCGGATAATTGGCAAGATCCAGTGGTTCGCAAAAGTCTGCAATTTATTGAACGCCGCCAAAGAAACCGTGCGGCAATTGAAAAATCACCATTTGCGTCACTTGAAGCGGCTGTCGAAGCGCTTGAAGCTGAATTTAGCCTTGATACAATCCGTGAGATTTCATTTCTTGCCGGCATCAAACCTGCGTGTGGTGCACAAATTTTCACCGACCCTGCCGGTGAACCAATTGCCGTATTGTGCAAGGCAACCGGCCTAAAACGTCGCCATCTTCGTATGATTTGGCGTGGTCTTAATCGACCAATCAATGATATTTCCGATGAACCAGATGCCTTCGCTCGTGCGTCATTAATTTACGATACATTGTCGATAAATTGCGCCCAAACCGTGCTTAGATATTGGAATTGGTCTTTAACGTCTGCAATGTCACCAATTATTGCAAGCCAAATGGAAGAAGACGAAAACCTTGATTTTTCGACTTCTTTAAAGACTTCACGTCTAGTTTTTGGTAGCTAATAAGTATTATTAAAGTAATATCAAAGTAATCATTTATATTCTTTATTTAGGCTATATTTAATATGGCTTGAATTAAGGATTGTTTCGCACCCGAAACGACAATTTGCAGTAAAAGTTAAAAAATTATTACTTTATTAGCACTTAGACTCTTGCGCAAACCCACCCAAATCACCGATACTGATTCTCAGAGAAAAACAAATCAAAAATGCGTTTTTCTTCTTGCAACAAAATCAAGGTTTTGGATGCAAGATTTTAAATTGGTTACATCTTGTTACGCTAATTGTTTCAATTAACAACCGGATGCACCAGGGGGCAAATAGCAAATAAAACACGGATTCTACTTTAGGGGCTTGCAGTGGAAAACTTTAGATCCAGATTGGTTTTGGACGAACAGCGGTTTTTATTTGATGTGTGGCGCATGGCTGCGGCAGGCAAGGATATGCCAAGTCGTAAGACATTCTCCCCATGTGGCTTCGGCCCATTATTACCGTTTATTTCGTTAATTGAAGCAACAGATGGCGAAAACTATAAAGTGCGCGTTGTTGGATCCAACCTGCGCGATATCTTTAGCTCTGACCCCAAAGAAACCCTTTTAAAACGTGGAATTTGCGGCTCTATTGATACTATTGAAGAAATTATCAATAACAAAAACCCTGAATGTGGTTTAGCAGAAATCCAAAGCATTTCACGCCATGGTCAAGAACGGCATTGGCTCCGCCTGCCATTAGGTGAAAATGGCATTGTTAATGCCGTTATCGGCCTTGATTTATGTATTGGTGGCACGCGCGCGCCGGTTTGGGCAATGCAATTCAAACGTAGCGCGTAATATTTAAAGCTGTAAAAAAACACCTGTTATTTATAACAGTAACAACAAAAACAAGCTTTGTTTAATTTTGTGTTCTTGGAATTTTTAAAGAGCATGAAATGAATAATCGTATATCACAAAAAGAAAAAATCGCCGAAGTTGAAAAAGATATGGCAATTGTCCGCATTGTCAGCGAAATTGTTGCCTTTTCAACTGGCATAAAAGACGACCTTATCGCGCCAACACGTGGTACGCCACAAAATGCCTTTGCCCGCCAAATGGCAATGTATCTTACCCATGTTGGTTTTGGCATTAGCATTAACCGCGTCGCAAGTGCATTTGGTCGTGACAGAACCACAGTTTCATATGCCTGCAACCTTATTGAAGACAAGCGCGATGAAGCGGATTTTGACAATTATCTTGATAATATTGAGCGGCTTTTGAATGAAATCCCACCCGCCGCAAATATTAAAAATTAGACTGCCTAAGAATTCAAATTGGCAAATTCAATAATTTTCTTGGCCATTGATTTTAAGCCATTGGCGCGACTTGGAGACAAGGCATCAAATAATTGCAATTCCGAAAGCGCCTGTTCCGGCGGTATAGCGACAATATCAGATGCTTTTGCATTTGAATAAATTCGAATTAAAACCCCAACCAACCCTTGCACAAGGGTTGAATCGCTTTCGCCATGAAAAACAAGATTGCCGCTTTGTGCATCTTTTTCCATAATCAGCCAAACCTGCGAGGTGCAACCACGAACCTTGGTTTCATCATTCTTTTGTTCAGGCGTTAAAGGCGCAAGGTCTTTACCAATATCGATAATATAACGATAGCGGTCTTCCCAATCGTCAAGGAATTCAAATTCACCTTTTAATTCTTCGATACGTTCCGCAACTTCAGACATGATATTTCCTATCCCCTACCCCTTATAAAGCGAGAAATGCAAATACAATCCGTTAATTGCAGTTTTTTCTCGCCAATTAAGGGAAATGGCGCGACCACACCAATATTTATCTATATATTAGACCATTGAAAGAAAATGGAATTAAACAAAACTGTTATTAATAAAAAAAGTTTTGGTCTGCCGATGATAATCGACATTGGCGGGGCGTTTTTTATTGCCATTTTTATGACTTTGAATTTTGCGCTTAACAAGGGCAATGTTTTCTTTCGCGATATTATTACCTATTCGTCCGCATTACTTTTTCTTTCAATTATTTTAGCGATTTTCAACGTTAAGAAACAAATTATTTTGCTTCTTGTTGCTGCTGCTGCGATTTTCCTTGGCGCAATTTACGGCGGGCTTGGCGGTGTTACCGGCATTGTTTGTGTCTGGATAATACTTGCAGCATTAAATTATGATATTTCAAAATCCATCGGCATCATAAGCACGTTTGTGGTGGCAATAATCCTTTTAATTTACTCATTCTTATGGGGAAAATTAATTGGTGCCACATATTATGATTGGGCAATTTGGTTGGTAATAATATATTCAACCTATTTGGCATTTCGCCTATTTTTCATTAAAACTGCAAATACAAATCTTGTAGCACAAGAAATTGTGCGCCAAGAAATCATAGAAAAGCCAAGCAATCAAAGCCAATATTTCGCGGAAATGAGCCATGAAATAAGAACCCCATTAAATGCCATTCTTGGATTTGCCGACACGATGCAAGAAGAGGTTTTTGGCCCATTAGATAATAAATACAAAGAATATATTGGCTATATTCAACAAAGCGGCAATCACTTGCTTGATTTAGTTGGCGACATTCTCGATATGTCAAAAATTGAGGCTGGCAAATATTCCCTAAATTTCACCGAAAATAATATGGTTGAAATTTGCAAAAGCGCAATTTCATTAATGAAAGAGAACGCAAGCCGCCAAGGTGTAAACCTTAATTTTTATGGCATTGGTGAATTAATGGCAAAATGTGATGCCCGCTCGGTCAGGCAAATTATTTTGAACCTAATTTCAAATGCAATTAAATTCACACCCCAAGGCGGACAGATAAATTTATCCTGCTTTGGGAATGACACAAAAATCTGGATCGAAGTAAGCGATACCGGCAAGGGCATGGATGAAGAGGAATTAAAACACATCACCGAGGCATATGTATCAGGCGAAAATAACCCTCAGAATACACGCAGCACAGGCCTCGGCCTTAGCCTTGTTAAAAAGCTGGTTGATTTTCATAATGGCAAACTTAGTTTTAGTTCAACCCCTGGCAAAGGCACCAAGGTTTTGGTTGAATTGCCAAAAAATTAAAGCTCGGCACCAAAGGCAAAGGCGGTAATAACATCCCCCACCTCAACAACATATGATGATGTGCGCCCCATTGCGTCAAACAACTCAATCTCATAATAATCACGTGGATCAAGGGTTGCGGTTTTGCGTGTAACCTCATTGGAAAAAACAAATAACTTTCCACTTGCCGCACGGCTATCAACGCTTCTTTTGGTTTGCGCTTCAATCGAATATGACGCCATATAAGAATCCGTTCCAATTCGTAGGGCCGGCCTGCCGCGCATTGATTGGGTTGGCAATCCTATTTTTAAGCTATTACGTAGATATATTCGCGCACCAGCAATTGATGTATTATTGGTTTCAATCGCAAACGCTAAACCATTTTGCGCCAAAACATAACCAACCTTTACCCCGCCTCCAACATCTTGCCATGCCCGCCAATTATCTACACCGGCACGCGATGCGGTCCAAGAACTTTTTTCGCCGGGATATTGCACAATAAATTGCGACTTCCAGCCATTATAGGCTTTCTTTAAACGATTGGTCTCACTAAGCACCATTGGATCCGAACATGATTTATTCGCCACCCCCTGCTTGGCTTGGCTGATTAACAAATTAACCCTATCCATATTCCAGCTTTGACGTAAAATATCACCGCGCGCCTGCATCACAAAGGCATTCATTGCGCGCCTTTCAAACGGGGTAAAAAGATTACATCTTTTATCAAGTTCACGCATTGCGACCCGTTCAGCAAAAGTTTGTTCAAGCGGTGAAACTTGTGCTGATGCTGAATTCGCATAAAATATTGAAAGGCAAATCGTGATTATCAGAGTATTAAAATGTTTCATATAATTGTCTTGGCAAAATTCCTTTAATTTGAAGTAAAATAATTAGATGACGCGCAATATAAAAATTAGATTTTGGGTTGATGCCCTTTTAGCACGCGCCCACGCGGCAGGTGCATCAGGCTATATTGTTCACAAGGGTGATGAAGACGCCGGAAGCATAATTATAAAAGTCACCGGCTTTCGACAAATCCCGCGCATTCTAATTCAATCACGCAATATGGATGGTGATTTAATCTTTGTTGATATTTCACAAACTATAATCAAAGGCGAAAATGAATATCATATTGCCGAGAAACATACCGATGAGTATATTGAAAAACGAATTAAACAGGATCGTGATGTTTGGATTGTTGAAATTGATGATAAGGAACTGCGGCATTTTCTCACGGAAACCGTTGAATAATTAAATCTTTACTGTTTTCTGATACAACACAATTACGACATTGGGAGATTTTCTTGCTATTCTTGCTGAACGACAGAATTTTAAAAATCGCAGGCGGCATCGAATTGCTTGATAGAGCGGGTGTGCCACATCAATTAATTAATAAATCTGGTCTTGGTGATATTATTCTGGCGCTACAAAATGCTTTTGTTCTTGACCCTAATTTCCACATAAATCAGCCTGAAAAGGCGGCAGCTCTGGCATGGATTTTAAATTCAAAGTCAAAGGCCAATGCGGCGGTTTTTGTTCCAACTACGGCAAAGGTAAAATCACCGGCGCAAATTGGTTATCGCCTTGCCAATACTGATTTGACGATTTTGGGGGCTTTTAATTCCTTACAAGATCAAGGTCGCCTTAGCAGTAATATGATAAATGATGTAATCTGGTCAAAAATTCCGGGTTAGTTCGGGGATTGGCATTCGGGTATTTCCGATTGATTAGTTTTATATCAACAATGGTCTTTATCTTTGCAATGTCACGCAAAGGACAAGGCAATGTGCAAATACTTATTCAAAATATAATGAAAACTCTTTAAAGGCACGTAATGCTTAAAAAGACATACCAAAAATTACGTGATCTTTCTGCTTCTGATAAAGCAGAACCAACATTGGCGATGGTTTCATTTGCAGAGGCCTCTTTCTTTCCAATTCCCGTTGATATTATGATTTTGCCAATGTCCACTATGCGACCTGAGCGTTGGGTGCGCACGGCAATAATCGCGACGATTTTCTCGGTATTAGGTGGGTGTTTTGGTTATGCAATTGGTATGTTTTTGATGGATTCAATCGGCAAACCATTAATGCACTTCTATCATTATGACGACAAATTGGTGCATTTTCAGGAGCAATACCAAAAATGGGGCGCATTGATTATTTTCATAAAAGGCTTGACCCCTATCCCGTTTAAACTTGTGACTATTGCCTCTGGCCTTGCGCATTTTAACTTTGGAATTTTTGTTTTGGCATCGGCAATAACCCGTGCAGCACGCTTTTTCCTTGTGGCCTGGGCGGGGGCAAAATTTGGCCCAAGTATTGAACCATTTATCGAAAAACAGCTTTATTGGGTCACTGGCGCACTTGCCGTAATTATCGTTCTTGGCTTTTGGATTGTTACCAAAATATAGCGCTTTATTATTTAAATAATTGGTCTAAAAGAGTTTTGATTATTTCATAGGTTATGTAATGCCAAAACTCAGCCGTGCAATTACCCCATTTTTGCTTTTATTTATTGCTTTTGTTGCAGGCTGTATTGCCTATTCCCCGCAAGATGTAAAAGAGACGATTAAAATTGGCAGAGACGGTAAAATAAGCGCGACCTATGAAGGCACATTCAATAACCTCGAAGGCTTTATCAAAAGCATTTACCGAGAAAAGGGTGAAAAGTTTGATGTAAATGAATATCGCAAACAGTCTTTTGAAAATCTAAAGCAAAAAGACTATCTAAGCGATATTTATAAAATCGCCCCCGATACCTATCATTTAAAATGGCACGAAAACACAAGCCTTAATAATTTGTGGGATACAAAACTTTTAAGTGGAAATGGGGATGACGAAATCCCGACATTTTTACGCTTTACGGCATATAATCAATTATCAAACAATGCCTATCAAATATATTCGGTTACACAAGGTTATGATGGTGCGGATAAACAAGGCTATAATGAAAACGACAAACAGGATCCTTTGTTTAGAGACTTTATCGAAAACTATCTGAAGAAATTCAAATTACTAACCCGTGTCGAATTACCAAAAGAATGGGTTTTAAAACATAACGCAAATAAATCTTATGATTTAGGCGATGGCATGGTGGCACTTGAGTGGAATTTTAACATGAAAAATTCCCCTGAAATTTCTTTGATTTTTTCAAAAGATTCACAAGACCTAAAGCCCTTTCAATTGATGGACGCGCCAAAAGGTTCATCGTGCAATGGCATAATTGGTGAGCAATGCAAATGTGGGCCATTTAAAATTACTTCGCCCGCTGGCGATGTTTACGCCAATCAGGCCTATGAGATACACCACCCTAATGGCGTTAAAAAAGGTTGTTCTGATAAAGACGGCAATGTTGAAGCAGTTTTTTCAGATATAACTGGTGAATGCAGTGTCGCGCTATTATATGATGAAGACAGCAAGAAAATGTGTGCCGCGAAATAATTATTCGCCCTAAAACCGCGCAAACAAAACTAATCTGCGTGAACGGCATCATTCAAATCAAAAAGCTGTATGATGCCGTCAATCATATCCTTTGCATTATTATTTTTAAGCATTTCTTTGGCATAGCTTCTGGCAATTGGTAAAATATCTTTATGAATTGCGATATCGGCAATTTTAAAATTTGGAAGTCCGGTCTGTTTAAGTCCCAATAAGTCACCACCACCGCGCAATTCAAAATCTTTTTCGGCAATAGCAAAGCCGTCATTGGTATCGCGCAAGGTTTCAATCCGGCTTTTGGCGGTTTCACCAAGTGGTGATTGATAAAGCAATAAACAATGGCTTTTTTTATCGCCGCGCCCCACCCGCCCGCGCAATTGGTGCAATTGTGCCAAGCCAAAGCGTTCTGAATGTTCGATAATTATAATGCTTGCCTCTTTGACATCGACCCCCACCTCAATCACTGTGGTGGCAACCAGAATTTTTGCATCCCCAACCCTAAAACGTTCCATTGCCGCATCTTTTTCGGCCGCTTTTAAACGCCCGTGAATAAGTGCGACCTTGTCCCCAAATAGCGCTTTTAGGTGATTAAAGCGATCAAGGACATTTGTAACATCCAAATTCTCACTTTCTTCAACCAATGGGCAAATCCAATAAACGCGGTCATCATTTTGGATTGCACGCCGCACCGCCGCCTCAAGTTCCGGTAATTTATCCATCGGCATGGCGCGGGTTGCAATTTCTTCACGCCCTTTTGGTTTCTCATCCAAAATACTTGTATCCATATCGCCATAAAGCGCCATCGAAAGCGTGCGCGGAATTGGCGTTGCCGACATTGATAATAAATGCGGCATCCGCCCCTTTTGCAAAAGCGCACGCCGCGCGTTAACACCAAAGCGGTGCTGTTCATCAATCACAACAAATGCTAAGTGTTTGAAAATTACTTTTTCTTGAAACAGCGCATGAGTTCCAAAAAGAACATCAATTTCCCCTGCTTCCAATTGCTCAAGAATATCGCGCCGTGCTGCACCCTTTACCTTACCACTAAGGAGAGCTGCACGAATGCCAATTTCTTCAAATATTCTATTCAGCGAATTAAAATGCTGCGTTGCCAATATTTCCGTGGGCGCCATGAATGCCGATTGCATTTTCGCTTCACACGCCTTGGCGCAGCCCCACGCCGCTACAAGCGTTTTCCCCGCGCCAACATCCCCCTGCAACAGCCGAAGCATTGGGCGGGTGCGCGCCAAATCGGTGGCAATATCATTAAAAGCCCGCGCCTGTGCATTGGTTGGGACATAACCTGTTTTGGCAATCAAAGCATGGGTCAATTTTCCATCACCAATCAAGGGTTCGGCAACGTCATCATTGCGGGCATTATTTGCAATTTGCAGGGTTAATTGCCGCGCCAAAAGTTCATCAAAGGCAAGGCGTTCGCGCGCCTTGGCATCTGGTAAAATATCGCTTTCATGTTGTGGGTTATGTGCAGTTTGCAATGCCTGACCAAAGCTTTGCCAGCCATATTGGAATTTTAAATCATCAGACAACCAATCAGGAAAATCGGCGGCAGGACGTGCCGCCTCTTTACAAATCTTGCCCAAGGTTTTTTGCGAAAGACTGGCAACATTGGCGTAAACCGGTTCAAAATGCACATTTAACTCGTCACTATCCAAATCAAGAATGCGTGACGGATGCATCATTTGTTTTTCATTATATCTTTCAATCACCTCCCCCGTAATAATGCGGGTTGCCCCAATCGGCAGACGGGAAGCCAAATATTTTGGATTGGGATTGAAAAATACAAGCGTTAAAAAACCCGTATCATCGGAAACCCGCACGCGGTAAGGGCGATTTTTAACCGCAGGTTCATGGGCATCAACAAAAACCTCAAAATTCGCATTGGTGCCGGTTTTGGCATCGGCAATTTTTGAATTAAACCTGCGATCAAGATAACGAAACGGCAGATGCAATGCCGCATCCTTTACCAAATCCCCGCCAATTGCCTTTTCAATTAATGGCGCAGTTTTTGGCCCCACACCATTAATACGGATAACAGGCAAAAACATAGGATTTAAAAAGCTTGGTCGCATTCCACGAGATTATATTGATATTGAAAAAAGGGCAAGGCGTTGAAATTATTACAAGCTATTTCTCGCCGCGTAATTTGCGCCAGGCTTCTAGTTTTGGTAAAATCCGTGCCTCTGCGCCTGCGTCTTTGGGTTCATAGAGTTTTGGTTGCCCCATGCGATCGGGAAAACCAGAAAGACCAGAGACCCCACCCACAACATCCGGGTCATATTGATAGGATTTCCCATAGCCCAAATCCTTCATCATTTTGGTTGGGGCATTAAGGAAATGTTTGGGCGGCATTTCATTTTGGGTTTGTTTCGCCAAAACCTGTGCCGCTTTAAATGCCGTATAAACCGCATTTGATTTGGGCGCACAGGCAAGATGCACCACCGCCTGTGCCAATGCCAATTCACCTTCTGGCGTTCCCAAATGGTGATATGCCTCTTTGGCAGCAATACAGACCGATAAGGCATTGGGTTCAGCAAGACCAATATCTTCGGATGCCATGCGAATTACGCGGCGCGCAATAAACATTGGGTCTTCGCCGCCATTTAACATCCGCGCAAGCCAATAAAGCGCCGCATCGGGGTCGGATGCCCGCACCGATTTATGAAGGGCAGAAATAAGGTTGTAATGCTCATCCTTATTTTTATCATAGGCTTGCGGCTTTTTTTGCGCGAATTTCAAAACCTGTTCGGAAGTGATTTTATCACCCTTATTGAGCGCAAGAATTTCACCCGCCAGATTTAATAAATAACGCCCATCCCCATCGCATAGTGAAATCAAGGCTTCACGCGCATCATTTTCAAACACGCCTTGTTGATTAAAATGGGCTTCGGCGCGATCAATTAATTGATTAAGCGCAAATTCATCAAGCGCGTTTAAAACAAATACCCGTGCGCGCGATAAAAGTGCCGAATTAAGCTCGAAAGAAGGATTTTCAGTGGTTGCACCCACCAATGTCACCAAACCACTCTCGACATAGGGTAAAAAACCATCTTGTTGCGCACGGTTAAAACGGTGAATCTCGTCAACAAATAAAAGGGTTTTACGCCCCATTTGTTTATATTTTTCTGCCTGCTCGAACGCCTTTTTTAAATCACCGACACCGGAAAAAACCGCAGATAATGGCAAAAATTCCATACCCGTTGTTTGCGCCAAAAGCCTTGCAATTGTGGTTTTCCCCACCCCCGCCGGCCCCCAAAGGATTAGGGATGATAAACGTTTTTGCAAAAGCATTTGCCCCAATGGGGCATCATCACTTAAAAGATGGTCTTGGCCGACAACTTCGGCAATAGATTTTGGGCGCAAGATTTCTGATAATGGGCGAAAATCACCGCCCACCACTGGCTTTTCTTCGGTACCGAATAAATCATCGCTCACAAAAATAAAACTGCCGTAATCGCCTGACCATTGCGTAAAATAGTTACCTGCCCCTGACGACCAGAGCCAAGTTTGCTTTCAAAGTCTTTGACGTTTGTAACAGGCTGACCATTTATTTCAAGCACTACATCACCAATTTGAAAGCCAGAGCGTGCGGCAATTGAACTACCATCAACATTGGTGATTACGACACCTTTTTGGAACATATCAATGCCCAAATCATCGGCAACAGCAGGCGAAAGAGTAACGATTTTCATACCATCAAAGCTATTTTTGCCATTGATTGCCTTTTCATCACCACGGCTGCCAGCAGGGGACGTAAGCTTTCCGCTTGCGGTTTGCTTATTGCCACCGCGATAATATTCAAAAACAATATCTTCACCCGGCGCCTTGGTTGCCGCCAAATATCTAAGTGAACTAGCATCAGTTACCGCAGTACCGCTAAGGGCAACAACAACATCACCCCGCTTTAAACCTGCTTTGGCGGCGGCAGTATCAGGATAAATGTCGGTAATTAAAACACCAGATGGCTTTGGTAAATTCATGGTCTTGGCAATGTCGTTGGTAACAGTTTGCCCACCAATACCAGTCCATGCACGAACGACTTTTCCAGTTGAAACCGCGCCATCAACCACGCGTTTCACCATTTCCGCAGGAATGGCAAAACCAACACCCGCAGATGAACCACTTTGCGAGAATATGGCGGTATTAATACCAACCAAATTGCCATTCATATCAACCAAGGCGCCACCGGAATTCCCAGGGTTAATCGAGGCATCGGTTTGAATGAAAAACGAATAATCGGTAATACCGACGTCGGTTCTGGCTAGTGCCGAAATAATACCCGCCGTAACGGTTTGCCCGACACCAAACGGATTACCAATTGCCAAAACCTGATCCCCAACTTGGGCGCTTTGGGTATTGGCAAAATTTAGGGTTGGCAGTTTTTCACCGGCAGTATCAATTTTCAAAACCGCCAAATCGGTGCGCGGATCAGTAACAATAACTTTGGCAGGAAATTCACGACGATCGCCCAAAACCACAACCAATTGCTGTGCACCTTCAACAACGTGATTATTGGTAACAATAACCCCATTATCACGGACAATAACACCAGAGCCTTGTGATTGTTGCGCTTTATCAGGGATTTTCAACAAACCCCAAAAAGGGTCAAGTGCAACTCGACCCTTTTGGATTGATTGGGCATAAACATTCACCACCGCGCCCGATGCCTTTTTTACCACTGGCGAATATGACATTATGGCATCAGTTTTGGTGGGCGGGACAATGCGTGAAGATTGATTATCGGCAACCAATGTAGTTGACTGAGCGGGCTTTTGATTATCCAGAAGTTTCGGGACACCAATGGCGGCAAGACCGCCCATACCCGCTGCGACCAATAATTTCACTATCATAGAACCCGCTCCGCCTTTATTCGTCATTTTCTTTGAACCCGTTTAAAGTTTCTCTTTAAACCAATAACTCAAATTTATTTAGTGAATTATTTTTCAAGTTCAAACCCGACATTGACATTTACTGACATTGAAACCTCGCCAGCCTGTACCGGTGCTGCTTCTGCAGAATCCATAGACATCTTTGCCATCATTGGTGCGGGTGCATAGGCTTGTGGAACATAACCACCGCTTTCACTGATTGAAGTGATGCGTTTGATTTTCATACCCGCAGATTTTGCATATAAATCAGCACGAGCAAGCGCTTTTTTCATCGCCTCAACACGTGCGCCGTCAAGGGCTTTATCGGGGTCATCAATAGTAAAATTAGGGCCAGAAACATTATTCATGCCTTTTTCAACCATAGAATCAAGCACAGGGCCAACTTTTGCCATATCATGAATGCGTACAGTTACAGTATTCGATACCTGATAGCCTTTGATAATTGGTGGTTTGTTTGAAACATATACATATTGCGGGCTGATGGCGAAACCACTGGTTTGAATGTCTTTATCGGCAATTCCCGATGCTTTAATGGCGGCAATTGCCGCATTCATGGCACGCGAATTATCTGCCATAGCGGTTTTTGCATCTTTTGCCTGTGTGATTACGCCACCGGAAACAATCGCCAAATCAGGCGTTTGTTTGATTTCAGCAGAGGCATTGATGAACATCGTGGTTGGCGATGGTTGATTGCAACAAGTAGTTTGCGCAAACGCACTTCCTGCAATTAGCCCAGATGCCATAACAGATGCAGCAGCCATTAAACCAAGTTTCTTTTTAAAATTTTTCATAAATTCCTCCTAAATGGATATTTTGCATTAATAGGGCGTCGAAGCTGAACAATATTGTAACAAAATGCTCCCAATAAGGACCGATTTTAGGCTTTTTTGCGGCATTGTTAACTTTAAGCAGCAACAGATTGCAGATTTCACCAACATTTGCACTTGGCTTTTTCAATTTTCGCCATTAGTTAGGTTTTCAAACTGCATGGTTTTAAACGTGGGTCTTTAGCTCAGTTGGTTAGAGCCGGCCGCTCATAACGGTCTGGTCGTTGGTTCGAGTCCAACAAGACCCACCAGCCTTCGCCCTTCGGGCTTCGGCTCGGCAAGCCATTTAGGCTTGACTAGCAGAAGGTGAAGGGCGAAGGCTGTCGCGCCGTAGCTTTAGCGAAGGCGGACTTTTGCCATAGCAAATACATCATATCTAAAGCTTTTAAAGGATATTTCGCGTGAAGTACGTTTACATCCTCCAAAGCATTTCTTTTCCTGATAATTATTATACTGGCGTTACCGACGATTTAGAAAAGCGCCTAAAAAAGCATAACTCTGGTGATGTGTCCCACACCTCAAAATATCGCCCATGGAAGTTAAAATCATTCATTGCTTTTGATGATGAAATCAAAGCTTTAGAGTTTGAAAAATATCTAAAAACAGGCTCTGGGCGGGCATTTGCAAAAAAGCATTTATAAATATATAAGCCGCCTTTTGTAATATTGAAAAGTATATTGGGATAACTTCGCCGCATGGCAAATGATATTGTTCTTCAATTAAAAGATATTTGCCTTGTAAGGGGTGCAAAACCGATTTTTTCGGGTGTTGATTTATCGCTTTTAACGCGTGAACGCATGGCATTGGTTGGGCCCAATGGTGTTGGCAAATCAACGCTTTTGCAAATTATTTCTGGGCATATGGAATTTGACCAGGGTGAGCGCGTACTGGCCACCGGTGCAACCATTTCCACACAATTCCAAGAACCTGATTTTACGGGTTTTACCGACATTGTCGAATGGGTTTCCCAAGATATTCCCACTACCCATAATGACGAACGTGAACAAGGAATTGTCCGCGCACAGGCAATTGCCGCACTTCATGATTTTGGCCTTGAAGAAAACATAAATATTCAAGGTCTTTCTGGTGGTGAAGCGCGCCGCGCCGCCTTGGCACGGGTTTTTGCCGCCGAACCAGATTTGATGCTTCTTGATGAGCCAACAAACCATTTAGACGTTGCCGCCATCGAAGCATTAGAGGAAAAATTAAAGGCGTATAAAGGCGCAATCCTTCTTATTTCGCACGATAGAACCTTTTTGGAAAATGTTTCGACATCATGTCTATGGCTTAGGAATGGCAAGGCAAAGAAACTGGGGCAATCGTTCAAAGCCTTTGATGAATGGGCAGAAAATATTGAACAACAAGAAGCGCGCGCCCTTGAAAAACTTGATTTACGTCTCAAAGAAGAAACCCATTGGCTGTCACGCGGTGTTACCGCAAGGCGGACAAGAAATATGGGGCGTTTACGCAGGCTTTATGAAATGCGTGAACAACGTGTGCAGGTTTTGGCAAACCTATCGGGTGCTGCGGCAAATGTTAAAGCGCAATCGGGTGACATATCATCCAAACTGGTTCTCGAGGCCAAAAATGTTCAAAAGGCCTTTGACGCAAAACGCCCACTTATCAAAGATTTCAACCTTCGGATTTTACGCGGTGACCGGATTGGTATCGTTGGCCCCAACGGGATTGGTAAATCAACGCTAATAAAAATGTTGGTTGGTGAACTAAACCCGGATAGTGGTAATATACGCCGCGCCAAAAACTTAACGCTTTCATACCTTGATCAATCACGCGCAAAATTAGACCCCAAAGCCACACTTTGGGAAACTTTTGCCCCGCATGGTGGCGATATGATTATGGTGCAAGATGTGCAGCGTCACGTCGCCGCCTATGCCAAGGATTTCTTATTTTCTTCGGCACAATTACGCCAACCGGTTGGCTCTTTTTCAGGTGGGGAGCGTAACCGTGTTATGCTTGCGCTTTCTATGGCGCGACCTAGCAATTTCCTTGTCCTCGATGAGCCGACAAACGATTTGGACATGGATACTTTGGATGTTTTAGAAGAAGTATTGGCAAATTATGATGGCACAATCATTCTTGTAAGCCATGATAGGGCATTTTTGGATCATGTCGTAACCTCAACCCTTGCCCCACTCGGTGATGGAAGATGGCTTGAAACCGCCGGCGGCTGGAGTGATTTATCAGCGCAAAACCTGCAATTAATTACCCATAAACCGCAAAAAGTGGTGGTCAAAAAAGCACCACCACCGCCCGCCGCACCAAAAGTTCAAACCAAGCTAAGCTATAAAGATGAGTATCGCCTTTCTGAGCTTGAAAAGCTTATTCCGCAATTAGAAGAAAAAATTATCAAATTAGAAGAAAAATTGTCCCAAGACGGTCTTTATGCCAAATCACCCGATGAATTTACCCGCCTTAGTGTAGAATTGGACAATGCCAAAGAAATTCTTGATAATTATGAAATGGAATGGCTTGAGATAGAAGAGAAAAAAGCCACATTGGTTAAATCTTAATCTAATTTTAACCGAATAATTGAAAACATCGCCTTTAAAATTGCGCAATTTGCATTTTTTAAGGGGCAGAATGTGTCTGTAAAGTTGAAATTAAATCCTAAAAAAGGTCTTTATTTTTCTTTGCCATTGGTGGCAATGACCGCAATTTCCACGACATTTGCCTTTGCCCAATACGCCCAAATGGCTAATAATACACAAATTACAAGCAATAACGTGCCGCAAGGCATGGCACGCACCGCGACAATCCAAGAATGCGCACAAGCCTGCGCGGCCAATATGTCTTGTGGTTCATTTGTTTATTACACCCAGGCGGCAATGGCCAATGTTTGCCAACTTACATCATCACAAACACCTTTGAATGTGGTTGGGGCGATTTCTGGCGTTCCACACCGTTCGCAATCAATGGGTGCGCCGACAAACACCCCCATTAACGCAACAAGCCCACAAAAAACCACAGCTACAAATTATCAAAACGTAACAAATAATCAAAATCGTGGCACTGGAAATTATGCGGTTACGCCACTTCCTTATGGCTCGGCGGCAAATACACCAAACTGGAACGCGCGCCCAAATCCACAGCCGCAAGTTCAATATAATCCCCAAACGCAACAGGCACCACAAGGTGGCGCAATAAGCTTTGTTCGCCCTGAAAATAATCAGCAGCAACAAGGCCAAATGCAGAAATACAATCCGCAACCGCAATACCAACCACAGGCTTCTTATCAACCACAGCAATATAAACCGGCACCAGCACCACAACCGCAACAATATCAACAAGTTCCGGTTACACAGGTGCAAACATACACGCCGACACCTGCCCCACAGCAGCAATATTCATACGCACAACCAACAAACACACCACAACAAAGCTATTCGGCGAATGACGTAAATTATCAAAGCCATTCAAAACAGCCAGTTCCTGAATATTCGGTTGCCCGCGCCACAGAGCAGGCTAATCAACAATTAATGCAACAACAGGCCCTACAACAACAGGCCCTACAACAACAGGCAATGCAACAACAGGCGGCACAACAAAACATCGATGCTGTGGCAAAACCTGTACGAGAGGCCAATCTTGGGCCACTTCGTCCGTCGGCAAAAACCCAAATGGAATATGATAAATATCGCGACAAGGATGGTATGGTTGATGCCGCTGCAATGCGCCGCGATATGTTGAAAAATGAAAAAAGCCCGCGTTATTCAGTTGAATCTGAATGGCAAGGCATCGCACAAACGTCTGATGCAAATCAGGCCGCAAAAATTTATGAAAACTCTGCACCTGTCCCACTACCGCCGGAAGTAAGCGAAAAAGACATTTTAACTGAAGACACGGCCGATGCCGCTACAAAACCTAAAAAGAAAGGTTTGTTTTCAAAAATATTTAAACGCGAACTTGACGAATATGCCGAACCGGCAAGCGAAGATAGCGCAGACAACAACCAAAACGATGGTCCATTACGCAGAAAATGATTGTAATTAATTATTTTTTGCACATTTTATTTACTTAATTATGTAATGATAATTATGCTTATTTTATTCTGGTAAATGCCAGATGACTACATTAGGGGGCGATATGGAAATTGGTCAAAGATATACCAAATTATTGGAAGTCGCCAAGGTAGATTCCTCCGAGAGAAGACGTGAATTATTAAACGAAATTACCGATTTATTCTTTGAATCCGAAGAAAAAACGCAGGTTGAAACCGCATTATTCGGCGAGTTGATGGCAAAAGTTGCCTTTGAACTTAATCAAGAAGTTCGTAAAGAATTATCAATGAAGTTTGAAGGTGGCGAAGCCCCGCGTGAGCTTGCGATTGCACTTGCCAATGACACTATTGATGTTGCATATCCAATCATTCGTTCGTCAAAATCATTTACAGACGGCGACTTGATTCAAATCGTTGCCGACAAAGAAACCCAATATCAATTAGCGGTTACCGAACGTGAAACCCTTTCAGAAGCGGTTTCTGATGCCTTGGTTGATCATGGTGATGATAATGTTGTTGCATCATTGTTACGTAACGAAGGCGCAAAAATTGGTGACACAACTTATGGAAAAGTTGTTGAACGTGCCGAAGCCAACCCCGCATTACACCACCCATTTGTTATGCGTCAAAGCGTGCCTTTGGAATTCCTAAACGAAGTTTATATGACGGTTGGCCCGAACCTACGCCGAGAAATCATGGAGCGTAACCAGAACGTTACCCCAGAAGAATTAAACCGCGCAATGGAAAAAGCGAAACAACGCGTCGTAATCAGAAATTCGGCATTGCCAGAAGATTACGAACGTATGGAACGCAAATTATTGATTATGAAATCAACCAATAGCTTCTCACCGCAGCAATTACCAAATATCTGGCGCAACGGCGACCATACTTTATTCCGTCTTGCTTTTGCAGATTTATGCGGCCTTGATTATCAAACAATTGATAATCTTGTTAAGCGCAAAGATATTGATGGCCTTGCAATGTTGTGCCGCGCCAAAGATTTGGAACGTGGGCTTTTTGTTGCGCTTGCAGTGTTCGTTTTAGGTGACGAAGGTATGGGCAATGCCGAAAAACTTGGCAAGCTATACAATGATGTTCCAACCGATGCCGCAGGTCGTGCATTACGCTTTATGCAAGTTCGAATGAACGTTACCAAAAACGCGGCTTAGGTTTCCAAAAACTTCGCGAAATCTTCAACTAGGCTCGCGACAGCGACTTCTGCGATTTTTGCGCCCTTCTCCACGCTTGCTTGGGTGGGGTCGGATGAAATACGGCCATCGGCAAAGCGATTGCGGTAGTCAACTGCATCACGAATTGGGCCTTCGGGGGCAATTTTCGGGTCAAGCACCATTTGGTTCAAAACCTCGCGTTCTGGATAGCCCCAATAAGTTAGAGCAACTTCGGATGCTGTACCATGTGAGCCATGCCCAGTTGGGAACATTTCAAAACATAATTTGGTGATATTTGGCAATTCCCACCAATTCATCATTTTATGGGCAAAAGGCGCTTTTTCATTTTTGAATGAATATGGATAATAAGTTTCAGAAAATGCCGCATTAATGGTCGCACAATTGCCGCCATGCCCATTAAGCCAGTAAATATGCGTAAAACCGTGTTTAACGAGTGAATTCGTCCAATCAACAATGGTTGCAATCATGGTTGACGGTCTAAGCGCCATTGATCCCGCAAACCCCATATGGTGTTGTGCCTGCCCCACCGCAAAAGTTGGCCCAATAAGCAAATCATTATTTTTTTCTGCTTCATATGCAATTAATTGCGGGCAAAGGGCATCGGTTCCGATTAATCCGGTTGGTCCATGTTGTTCATGTGAACCAATTGGAATGATAATTCCAGTTTTGCCTGATTTAATGCGTTGTTCAACTTCTTGCCATGTGGCGGTGGTTAGTAACATTTATCTTCCTGTTTTGGCGTATAATTAATTTGGTCAACAAATATTTAGCGCACCAAAACAACAAAGCAAATGTTTTATGCTCCTGATGGCTGTGGGCTGCGTTTTGCGCCTTTCAGATTGGCACCCGCAAAAATCGCACCGTGCAAATCAGCCTCCATAAAACTTGCTTGTTCTAGGTTCGATTTATCAAACCGTGCATAACGCAATTCTGCACCATCAAAACTAGCATGTTTAATCGTGGTTTGATTTACCGGCAGGGGCGACAAATTCGCACCACGAAAATCAGCTTTTACAAGACGCGCACCCTTAAAACTCGCACCCCTTAAATCGCAATTTACAAAAACCGCGCCGCGCAAATCGGCATTTTCAAAATTCGCACCTTGCAACTGGGCTTCCATGAAAATAATGCCGGTTGCCACAACTTCAATTGCGGTTAACGCCGTTAGATTCATGCCACGTAAAAAAGTTGGCAAAGGGCGTAAATCCCGCTTGCTAAAGTTCGCGTGGCGACCAGATTTTCCATTGGTTTTCCACCATTCCTGATGCTCTGATGCCATTACCTTTAATTCATCAACAGATTCCATTGATTTTTCGTCAGGCGATAATAATGCACCCTTTATTGCATCACCACTTGGCATTCGACCGCCAAAATCTGTGCGTGTAAGAATTGCGTCGTGAAATAATGCCCCCTCAAGACGCGCACCTTTTAAATCCGCCCCTTCGAGATTGGCACCACCCAGATCAGCATTTTTCAATTGCGCACCAGTAAGCTTGGCACCACGCATCGAACAATCACGAAAGACCGCGCCATTTGCTGCTGCACCATTAAAACGCGATGCGTCAAGCGTTGCACCAGTAAAATTGGCACTTTCGGCATCACCAGCAATTTTTTTATGCTTTATAACGGTAAAGCCATTTACCTTATCACTGTATGCGACCACGCCCTCACGGAAATCGACTTCTGACAGATCTGCGAACGACATATCAGCCCCCGCAAGATATGCGCCGCGCACGTCCGCCCGATGCATACTAGCAGATTTTAAATCGGCATTGCGGAAGTTTGCACCCGTAAGAACCGCACGATTAAACTTTGCCTTTACCAAACGCGCATGTTCAAAGTTGCACCCCGTCAAGTCTGCATCAGTGAAATCGGCACCCGATAAATCTTTCTTTGAAAAGTCTGCCATCCGTAGCACAAGGCGTTTTCCGCCATTTCTGGCAAGAAACAAACGGTGCATGTTAATCAATTCCGCAAGAATCGCGTCATCGATTTTAAGATAATTAACAGTCATTTATAATTATATTCTCCCTGACCTGTTATATTATTTAAGAAAAACAAATATATAGATGTTTTGAAGCTCAGGTAAATCATTATTTTATTAAGAAAATAATACTATTTACTCTCTAAGGGTGAAAATAATATAAAATGCCTCAAAATTATTCGAACATTGATGCAATTTAATTCTTATTATTACTTGCTAATAATAGGTTTTTACTAATGTAATGCCTTGTGTAAAATAATAAAAAAACTGCATAGCACCAAAGTAGTAGTTGACTACAAGCTATGAAATCTTGCAAATGAGCCATCCGTTAGAACAACAAATTAAAAACTAGGGTTCACCCAAACAAGGTTTATATTGAGGAATACCAAATATGTCTAATTACGCACCTCCCGCAGACTTGGCGGCAAATGCCCATATTAACAAAGAAAAATATGAGGAAATGTACAAACAGTCTATTACCGACCCAGATACTTTTTGGGCGGAACAGGCGAAAACATTAGATTGGTTTAAAGAGCCAACCCAAATCAAAACCACATCATTTGATGAAGATACTTTTGGCATTGAATGGTTTAAAGACGGCGAATTAAACGTTTCTTACAATTGTATTGACCGCCACCTTGAAACGCGTGGTGAACAAATTGCAATTATTTGGGAAGGCGACAACCCAAAGGAAAGCAAAACCTATACCTATAAACAGCTTCATCTTGAAGTTTCTAAATGGGCAAATACCCTACGTTCATTGAACGTGCATAAGGGCGACCGCGTTACAATTTATCTTCCAATGATTCCAGAGGCGGCATTTGCAATGCTTGCTTGTACCCGTATTGGTGCAATTCACTCTGTGGTTTTTGGTGGCTTCAGTGCCGAATCATTGGCGCAACGTATCGAAGACTGCGACAGTAAGCTTCTAATTACCGCTGACTTTTCGGTTCGTGGCGGCAAAACCGTTCCACTAAAAGCAAATGCCGATATTGCGGCATCTATGTGCCCTGTGCTTGAGCATATTTTGGTGGTGGCACGTACTGGCGATCCAGTAAACATGATGGCGGGTCGTGACGTTTATTACCATGATGCTTCGCGCCACGTTTCACCGCGTTGTGAGCCGATTGCATACCCTGCGGAAACACCGCTTTTCATCCTTTATACTTCTGGCTCAACCGGCAAACCAAAGGGCGTATTGCACACTACTGGTGGCTATTTGCTTCATGCCTCTTTGACCCATAAATATGTTTTTGATTACAAAGACGGTGAAATTTATTGGTGTACTGCGGATGTGGGTTGGGTAACCGGTCACTCTTATATCGTTTATGGCCCGCTTGCGAATGGCGCGACTACATTAATGTTTGAAGGTGTGCCTTCATACCCTGATGCTTCACGTTTCTGGGAAGTTGTTGATAAGCACCAAGTAAATATTTTCTATACTGCGCCAACTGCAATCCGCGCACTTATGCGTGATGGCGATGAGCCGGTTAAGAAAACTTCTCGTAAATCACTACGTATCCTTGGTTCTGTTGGCGAGCCTATCAACCCAGAAGCATGGCGCTGGTATTACGAAGTACCAGGCGACAGCCGTTGCCCGATTGTTGATACATGGTGGCAAACTGAAACTGGTGGTGCAATGATTACCCCACTTCCGGGTGCAACCACATTGAAACCAGGTTCGGCAACCTTGCCATTTTTTGGCGTGCAGCCTGCATTGGTTGATGCCGAAGGAAAAGAGCTTGAAGGCGCAACCGAAGGCAACCTTATCATCAAAGATTCTTGGCCAGGTCAGATGCGCACCATCTATAACGACCATTACCGCTTCTTCACCACCTATTTCACCACCTATAAAGGCTATTACTTTACTGGTGACGGTGCGCGCCGTGATGAGGATGGCTATTTCTGGATTACTGGTCGCGTGGATGATGTTATCAACGTTTCTGGTCACCGCTTTGGTACTGCTGAAATCGAGTCTGCATTGGTATCGCATGGTAAAGTTGCCGAGGCTGCTGTGGTTGGTTATCCGCACGACATCAAAGGCCAAGGTATCTATGCCTATGTAACCCTTAACCTTGGTGATGAGCCATCAGACGAATTGCGCAAGGAGCTTGTGTCATGGGTTCGCCAACATATTGGTCCAATTGCAAGCCCTGATAAAATTCAGTTTGCAACAATCGGCTTGCCAAAAACCCGCTCTGGTAAAATTATGCGCCGTATCTTGCGTAAAATTGCCGAGGATGATTTTGGTGCATTGGGTGATACTTCAACCCTTGCCGATCCATCAGTTGTTGATGATTTGATTGAAAATCGCCAAAACAAAAAAGATTAAAAGCAAAGTTTAATAATTGCCTATCAGGAGAGATGCCGCCGCGTGGAAACACCGGCGGCATTTATATTAAAATGGAATTTACAATAAGGTTCACATAATTTTGTTTTGAAATTTTTGGGGTTTGGCTTGGCACGCTACTGTCATCAAGCAGGCCATCAATCACAAGTGTTATATAACCATGCAAGAAGGACCAAATATCATTGGCCAAGGTGGCAATTAACAACGTGTCCTTAAAACCATTTTTTTGTGAAATTCTTTCGATTACCATATTAATTGGCAAACGGCATTGGGCAATCGCCTGCGCTAAATCCTCATCATTTGATTTCATCACTTCACGATTGAACATCGTGCGGTAATACCCCTCATTTTCAAGGGCAAAATCAATATAGGCGTTCAGCATACCAAATAATAACGGCCGTGGGCGTAGGTTTTTGCTTTTTTGAAACTCATCATCAAGACATTTTGCCAAAAGCAAATATCCATTTGCCGCCACCGCAGCCAATAACTCATTCTTTGATTCAAAATGGCGATAAACCGCGGCATGGGTAACACCCAATGAATTGGCAATTTCACGCATTGAAATTTCGGTATTTTTTTGTGTCGATACAAAATTAATTGACGCACCAATTAATTCATCTTTTAGGTTGCCGTGATGAAATTTTTTTTCTTCAATCATTATCGCCACACAAAGTTACCAAAAAACATTAAAAGTAATTGGATAGTAAAAGTCCAAATACAACAAATAAATATTTAACCATTAGTTGCATAAGGTTAAACGCTTATACTAATTCATTTTTTACTTCACTCGAAATTAACATAAAACCAACAGAAATTCTTGATTTTTAAATCATATTTGCGGACAAAATAATTTAGTGTTATGGCTTGATGATGTATTCAAAAACTATATTGGTAACTGGCGGCGCGAAAAGAATTGGCGAATGCATATGCAAACATTTCGCGCAAAACGGTTGGCGCGTTTTAATACATTACAACAAGTCGGAAACAAATGCCCAAAGCCTTGCCAAACAAATCAATGAATCTGGTGGCAGCGCAGAAACAATTTGTTTTGACTTAAATCAGCCAGATAAAATCGACAATATTATCAAAGAATTGTGCGTAAATTATCCTGATTTACGTGTCATAATAAATAATGCCGCCATATTTGAATATGATGATGCCAAGGCCGCAGATAAACAAATTTTCGATGCGGCAATGATGGTAAATTGCCTTTCCCCCATTTTGATTACACAGGCCTTTGCAAAATACGGCGATAAATCATTCCCACGAAATGTTATAAATATTCTTGATCAAAAGCTTGAAAACCTTAACCCCGATTATTTTTCATATACGATTTCAAAATTCGCATTATCGGGTGCAATGGCAATGCTTGTAATGGAAATGGATAAACAAGGCATACGAATAAATAATATTTCGCCCGGTATTACTTTGCAAAGCGGGGATCAAACCGAAGAAGAATTTGCAAAAACCTGTAAAATGAATCTTTTACAAAAGCCGGTTTCAGCACAGGCAATTGCCAATGCCGCAATGATGCTTGTAAACACCAATATTGCCAATGGGCAAACCATTCACGTTGATTGCGGGCAGCATTTAATCCCCCAAGAACGCGATGTTATGTTCCTTATCAGAGAGAGTTAATTTGACCTATACTTTATTTTTAAAAAACTATCAGGCGGACTTTTCAATTGGGATACATGATTTTGAAAAGGCAGCACGCCAGCGCCTGATTATTAACATTGAACTTGTGGTCAACAAAACAACTTTCAATGATGATATTGAAAATGTTCTTAATTATGATTTTTTGGTGGCGGAACTAGATAAATTACGATTGCAACAACATTTCAATCTGCAAGAAACCTTATGCGAACAGATGATTGATATTTGCAAAACCAACCCGCAATTAATTGCAATGAAAATCACCACCGAAAAGCCCGATGTCTATCCAAATTGTGAAAGCGTTGGTTGTGCAATGAGTTGGAAAAGATAATTACAGCTTTTGTTGCCAGTTTATATCTTCGTAATAGCCATGATTGGCATCATGTTCAGACACAGATACTTTGCGTAAAACTGCATTGCCATATTGTGCCCTACCCGCTTCTAGCCATTCACTTACACGCTCAAAAATCATTTTGGCAAATAATTCAACGCTTAGGGCAGGAACTACAAGCAAATCTATAATTTGTTTTTCGTGCAATTGCTTGAACATCTCAAGTTCAGGGTCAGTTTCGGCAACAAAAGTCTTGTGATCAAAATTATCGACCAGATATTGTTTAATTTCTTTTAGGCCGCCAAACGGAATTACCCAATTCCTGCTATCAAGCTCTAGGGATACAAATTCCAAAGACACTCGTAACGCATAGCCATGCAAAAAATGGCAGTGCGAACTATCCGACCATTGGCGAAAACAAACCGATAGCCCCAAAGCATGGTCGTAATTTTTCACTACGCCAAATACATAATTAGATTGGTCTTTATTAATGTCTGCCACGATGGCCCCCAAAACCTTAAAAAAAATGCCCGCATTCGCGGACACGCCCTATAAAGCAAGATTTTGTTTATAGCAAAGATATTCGGCACAAATGTGCCGTTTCGTCTTTATACAGCCCAAGAAAACCAAAATGATTCATGGTGGGCGTCATAGAATTTTTTAAGGCGTTCTGGATTAACCGCACTATACCCAAATACAGTGTAATGAACCAAGCTTCCACATATTGGTGAAATGAATAAATGCGCCAATAACATTGAATCATTTATTTTTAATTCTTTGCTTTTTTGCGCGCGTTCAAACAATGCGTTAACCGCTTCAAGAAAGCGGGCCTGCATTTTATCATAAACAACCTTTGTAATTTCTGGGCAAACCCCCGCCTCCATAATGGCGATTTTATAAGGGGTTAGGATGAATGAACTCAAAATCATATCGTAATAAGTTTCGAGAATTTTTTTAGTAACAACGCGTGCACTATCTTTAGAATTATTAATATAATCAATTAATTGATCATATTCATCTGTAATTACTTCTTCAAACCATTCTGCAAACAGTTTTTCTTTGGAATCGAAATAGCGATAAACCACCGGCTTTGTAACACCAATATAATCCGCAATATCAGTCATGCGGGTTCCGTAATAACCCTGTTTACCGAATAATTCACTCGCGGCATCAATAATTTGCTGCCTTCTATCCTTTGCAATAGATTTACTTATAGCGTCCAATATATCAATCCCAAGACCATCGTTTTGTTTATATTTATAACATAAATTAATTCATGTTAAATTTTTGTGGGATTTTTGAACATTTTATTAACCATGAATAGCTGTTTATTCAGTTACTCAACGGTATTACAAAAAAAATTGCAGTATAAGCACCTTTTTTACTTTAAATACTCCATTTTATTTCAAATTTAGCAAAAAAAAGACCGCTGATATACTATCAGCGGTCTTTAAATATTAAATTTTATTTGGGTGATTAGAAGTCCATACCACCCATGCCGCCCATGCCACCCGGCATTGCAGGCATTCCAGCATCTTTCTTAGGTGCATCAACAATCGCAGCCTCAGTAGTGATGATAAGAGCAGCAACAGAAGCAGCATCTTGAAGAGCAGTACGAACTACTTTCATTGGGTCGATGATGCCCGCTTTTACCATATCAACATATTCTTCGGTTTGCGCGTTAAAGCCGAAAGCACGATCTTTGTTTTCAAGAATTTTTGAAACAACGATTGAACCTTCAACGCCAGCGTTTTCAACGATTTGGCGGATAGGTGATTGAAGTGCGCGGCGAACGATTGCAATACCTGCGTTTTCGTCGTCATTGATGCCTTCAACTTTGATTGCTTCAGAAGCGCGAAGAAGTGCAGTACCACCACCAGGGACGATACCTTCTTCAACCGCTGCGCGGGTTGCGTTCAATGCATCATCAACGCGGTCTTTGCGCTCTTTAACTTCAACTTCTGTCATGCCGCCAACACGGATAACAGCAACACCGCCGGCTAATTTAGCAAGACGTTCTTGAAGTTTTTCACGGTCATAATCAGAAGAAGTTTCTTCGATTTGGCGTTTGATTTGCGCAACGCGTGCTTCGATTTCTTCTTTAGAGCCGGCACCGTCAACGATGGTTGTATCGTCTTTTTTCACGGTTACTTTTTTCGCAGTACCAAGCATGTCCAAAGTAACGGTTTCAAGTTTGATGCCCAAATCTTCAGAAATAACTTGACCACCGGTCAAGATTGCAAGGTCTTCAAGCATTGCTTTACGACGATCGCCAAAGCCAGGTGCTTTAACCGCACATACTTTCAAGCCACCGCGAAGTTTGTTTACAACAAGTGTTGCAAGTGCTTCACCTTCTACATCTTCAGCAATAATCAAAAGCGGGCGACCGTTTTGAACAACTGCTTCCAAAATTGGCAACATTGGTTGCAAAGAACCGATTTTTTTCTCGAAAATCAAAATCATTGGATCTTCAAGAATTGCTTCCATTTTGTCGGCATTGGTCACGAAATATGGTGACAAATAACCACGGTCGAATTGCATACCTTCAACAACGTCAAGTTCGGTATCAGCTGATTTAGCTTCTTCAACAGTGATAACGCCTTCATTGCCAACTTTGCTCATGGCGTCGGCAATCATTTGACCGATTGACGCTTCACCGTTTGCAGAGATTGTACCAACTTGGGCAATTTCTTCTGAACCAGAAACTTTTTTCGCAGAATCTTGAAGATCCGCAACAACATCAGCAACCGCTTTGTCGATACCGCGTTTAAGATCCATAGGGTTACGACCAGATGAAACAGCTTTCATGCCTTCGCGAACGATTGCTTGGGCAAGAACGGTTGCAGTAGTAGTACCGTCACCAGCAATGTCATTGGTTTTTGACGCAACTTCACGAAGAAGCTGTGCGCCAAGGTTTTGAAACTTGTCTTCAAGTTCGATTTCTTTGGCAACTGATACACCGTCTTTGGTGGTGCGTGGTGCGCCGAAAGATTTTTCGATAACAACGAAACGACCTTTAGGGCCAAGGGTAACTTTTACCGCATTCGCAAGAATGTCCACACCCTGCAACATTTTTTCGCGGGCATCAGAACCGAAATTAACTGTTTTAGCAGCCATTTTTATCTCCAATTAAAAATTTTTATTAGCCCAGAATACTAAGCCAAAATACCAAGAATATCGGTCTCTTTCATAATCAACAGGTCTTGACCGTCGATTTTAACTTCTGTTCCAGACCATTTGCCGAAAAGCACTTTGTCGCCAACTTTAACTTCAAGAGCAACAAATTTGCCATCTTCGTCACGAACGCCAGAACCAACAGCGATAATTTCGCCTTCTTGTGGCTTTTCCTTTGCGGTATCAGGAATGATGATACCACCGGCAGTTTTAGTTTCTTCTTCAGTGCGTTTTACCAAAACGCGGTCACCTAATGGACGAAAGCTCATAGAAATACTCCCTTTGTATGAGTTTCAGAAAAATATAAATTAGCAAAACATCACGGGGATAAATTAGCACTCACCCCACTCGACTGCTAACAAGCCTGAGGTAGGATTGCGGGAGCAAAGAGTCAAGGGTTTACTGCAAGAAGTTTTTGTAAAACCTGACGCATAACAAAAACAAATGCGCCTCAAAGAATTGCTTCTGCCATTTATTACTTGTATTTTCTCAAAACATTGTAATAAGCCCTAATGCAAATCATTTTTAAAAATCGCAAAATGCCTATGATTATGGGTATTGTTAATGCCACGCCGGATAGTTTCTCTGACGGTGGTCGGTTTTTTGACACCGAAATTGCGCTTGAACACGCGCTTAAACTTATAAAAGATGGCGCGGATATCGTTGATATTGGCGGCGAAAGCACACGTCCTGGCGCAAAAGAAGTATCAGTAGAAGAAGAAATTAAGCGCGTTGTTCCGTTGATTGAAAAAATCCGCGCAAATTCTGATGTTTTAATTTCAATCGACACCCGTAAACCCGAAGTTGCCACAGCCGCAATAAAAGCCGGCGCCAATATTTGGAATGATGTAAGCGCATTGACATTTAGCGATAATTCATTGGAAACCGCAGTGAAACTTGGCGTTCCTGTTGTGATAATGCATTCTGGTGGTGATCCAGAAACCATGCAAAATAATCCAGCCTACAAGGATGTTTGCACCGATATTCTGGCATTTTTATCAGCACGTATCGGCGCATGTATTCAAGCAGGAATGAAGCGCGAAAACATCATTCTTGATGTTGGTATTGGCTTTGGCAAAACGCTTGAACATAATTTATCACTGCTTTCACGCCATAGCAGGTTTCAGGCCTTGGGCTGCCCGGTATTACTTGGGGCATCACGTAAATCATTAATTGGTAAAATTGATGAAAGTGCTGTGGATCCACTATCACGGGTTGGTGGTTCATTGGCAATTGCGCTTTTTGGGGCGGATAATGGTGCGGATATTGTTCGCGTACATGATGTCTATGAAACCCATCAGGCATTTTTGGTGCGTGCAGCAATAGAAGCACGCAAAGCGATTGATTATTAAACCTTATCCCCACGTTCGCCCCTGCCCTCATTATCACTCCATAGGAGTTGATAATGACAATAGAGACCGAAAAACTATACACGCATTCATTTGAGTTTGACCAAGCCGGTTGGCGCTGGTCACATTTTAGTGTCGATGAATTAAAATGTGACTGCGAACACTTCTGCGAGGGTGAATATTACCATGCCCCCAAATTTCTTGATGCGCTGGAAAAAATGCGCCGCACTTTAGGCGCGCCAATCATTATAAATTCGGGGCGACGTTGCGCGGGGCATAATCACGCGGTTGGCGGTGCAAGCCAATCAATGCATACAAAAGAAATCGCAATTGATATCAAAATACAGCCCCATCCACGGAAATCACTTTATGAGGCCGCCATTCAATGCGGTTTTACCGGAATGGGTTTTGGCGTAAACTTCATGCACCTTGATATGGGCAGAAAAAGAAGATGGGATTACCCCCACGCTATTGAATTATGGAAAAAAGAATTGGGGTTTAATCCGTTGATGCGGTGAAATTCCATATTGTCACCTTTATTAAATCACGGCATCCTGATTTAAAATAAAATAGGGGCAGGAAATGGCAAAAATTCTGGTAATTGATGAGGGTACATCGTCAACCCGTGCAGCAGTTTATAATAAAAACTTCTCGCGTGGGGAATTTGTGCAAATGCCTGTCCCGCTTATATCGCCGTCCCCCGACATTGTTGAACAGGATGCCAATATTATCTGGCAAAATACGCTTGCAGTCGCCAAACAGGCGGCAAATGGGCAAGAAATTGATTGCATTGGCATAACCAACCAACGCGAAACCACAATTCTTTGGGAAAGAAAAACCGGAAGGCCAATTCACAACGCACTTGTTTGGCAAGACAGGCGCGGTGCAGATTTTGGTGATGAATTACGCGCCAATGGTCTTGAAAAGATTTTAAACGAAAAAACAGGCCTTCTTGCAGATCCATATTTTAGCGCATTTAAAATCCGTTGGTTATTACAAAATATTGATGGGCTTTTTGCACGCTGTGTTGCGGGGGAAATTACGTTTGGTACTGTCGATAGCTGGCTGGTTTGGAATTTAACCGGCGGCAAAGTTCACGCTACTGATGCATCTAACGCATCACGCACTGCCATTTTCAATATTCACACCAACCAGTGGGATATGGAATTATTGGCAATGTTTTCCATCCCACCGCAAATCTTGCCCGAAGTCCGCGCTTCAGATGCTAATTTTGGCGAAACAAATTTATTTGGCACCCCCGTCCCCATCACTGGAATTTTGGGCGATCAACAAGCTGCATTGATGGGGCAAAATTGTTCCACAAGCGGGCAGGCAAAAATCACCTTTGGCACAGGTGCATTTTTAATGGTGCAATTAGAGGATAAGCCGATAAACTCCAGCAATAAAATGCTTTTGACCGTCGCAAATCGAATAAATGGCAAAACCAATTATGCCCTAGAGGGAGCGGTTTTAAATGCGGGAACGGCAATTCAATATGTTCGTGATGAATTGGGGTTGGTTAAAAATGCCGATGAAACCGAAGAATTGGCAAAATCCATTCCTGATAATGGCGGGGTATATTTTGTGCCGGCCTTTACTGGTCTTGGCGCCCCACATTGGCGGACGGATGCACGCGGAATTATTACTGGATTGGGGCGTAAAACGGGGCGCGCCCATATTGTGCGTGCCGCGTTGGAGGCAAGCGCCTACCAAACCCTTGATTTACTTGAGGCATTAAAAAATGATGGAGTAAATATAGAAGTAATGCGAATTGACGGTGGCATGGTTCATAATGAATTCTTTTGCCAGTTCCTTGCCGATATTTGCAATATTATCGTTGAAAAACCAGATAATCTTGAAATGACCGCAATGGGTGCGGCCCGAATTGCAATCATCAATTCATCAGCAGATATAATAACCGCCAAAACCTATAAACCGCAAATGCCAACTGAATTAAGGCAAAACCTTATAAAAGGTTGGCAAAATGCGGTTGCTAAGGCATGATTATTTTACAATAAACGGAATATTGTCTTTTTCACTATCGCCATCAATTGGCAGAGTTAACGCGGCATTCCATGCCTCTGCCTCAGTTTTATAAGGGCAATCAGTTTGTTTTTGCACCCTATCCGCCGGGCATTGAAGGACATAGGTTTGGAAAATCATTTGTCCTTCTTTTTTCACAAATACACCGCGCGAATAAATTGCGGTATTCATCATTTCGATGTCTTCGGCGGTCTCAGGCTTATCTTTTTCAGAAAGAGGCAAAGAGAAAGCAAAGGCATAAGTATCTTTTTCAGTTGGCGACTTTTTAAACCAGATTTTTGCCTTATGAAGCTGATTATTATCAAGATACGATAATTCATTGGCCGGGCTATTCTTCTGTATATCAATCAAAAGAACGTCACCATTGCTTTTGTCGCCGGTTGCGCCAGTCTTGTCAGCATTTATAACCGCGTCTTCGCTAAGGACAAAGGTCACCTTATCTTTATTATCAAACGGCCAATCAGACACGGCATTGGGTAATGGTGCAGTAACCGTTGTGCACCCTGCCAAGCCTACAAAACCTAATAATGTGATGATTTTTCTAAACATTTCCCACCTTCCAAAAGTTAAGAAATGTTAACTAAAATAAAATTAAGGCTTTAATTCGGCAAATCTGTCACGAATTTTTCTATCAAGCTGATTACGAACTTCGATAAAGGCGTCCATACGTTGTTCGCGCGTTCCTTCGGCTAATGATGGATCGAATGTATTCCAAAATTCGACCTCAAGCGATAAATGGCGTGTAAATTCAAGCGCGCGGTGATGTGCCTCTGGTGAAAGGGTTATGATTAAATCAAAATTATCATCATCAAGCATATCAAAAGTTTTTGCACGATGTTTAGACAAATCAACGCCCAAATCATCCATTGCAAAAACCGCCATTGGGTCAATCGTTCCCTTTCTAAGACCGCATGAATCACAATAAGCGCGCGTCCCAAAACGAAGTTTAAATAATGCCTCCGCCATTGGTGAACGTATCGAATTCATTGTGCATGCAAAAAGTATCGCCTGTGGCGGTCTCAAAAAGCTGGGTTCCATTTCACAGCCTTATGTGAAGTGCACATACAAGGGTGAAAAGACGTCGTGCCGTATCAAAATTAAGGTTTATCTTGCCCTTTAAACGAAGCTCCAGAAGCTCTGTCCCCTCATTGTGAAGACCACGACGCCCCATATCGATTGCCTCAATCTGTGAAGGCGTTGAATTGCGGATTGCGTGGTGATAGCTATCGCAAATCATAAGATAGTCACGGATAATTCGGCGCAAAGGCGATAATGACAATATATGTGTTTTCACCGCCTCATCATCGGCATTGCGGATATCAAACACAAGTTTCTGATCTAAAACAGAAATATATAATTTATATGGCCCCGCGTCAGAACCTTCGACCTCAAAATAGTTTTCTTCTAAAAGGTCGAAAATGGCAATCCGTCTTTCGTGCAAGACATCCTGATTAGCAATCGCAAGGGAATCGGGGTCAAGCTCGACATCCGTAAGAAAATTAGTATTTTTCGCGGATTCATTCCCCATATTTCTTCAACCTAATATCAACACTATGACCATGTGCCGGAAGCCCTTCGGCACGCGCCAACACACTGGCATAAGGACCAATATTTTCAAGTCCTTTTTTAGTCGCACGCAGTAATGTTGTGCGCTTCATGAAGTTTAGAACCGATAGGCCAGATGAAAAACGGGCGCGCCGCCCAGTTGGCAGAACGTGGTTTGGCCCCGCAACATAATCACCCAATGATTCAGGCGTATAATGCCCAATGAAAACCGAACCCGAATGGCGGACATGTGGTAAAAATTCATCAGGGTTTTCAGTGGCAATTTCAAGGTGTTCTGGCGCACCAATATTCACCAATTCAATTGCATCAAAAAGTTTTTCAACAATCACCACCGCACAATAATCGCGCCATGAAGCAGCGGCCGGTGCCGCCACAATCCCGCTTGCAATTTGTGCCTCAACCGCCTGCATCACCTTTTGCCCGAATGCGGTATTATCGGTGAAGAGAATTGATTGCGCCTGCTCATCATGTTCGGCTTGGGCAAGTAAATCACATGCCAAAATTTCGGCATCCGCTCCTGCATCGGCAATGATAAACACTTCGGATGGGCCGGCAACACTATCGATACCAACATCACCGAAAACCAATTTTTTTGCGGAGCTTACAAACGCATTCCCAGGGCCAACAATTACATCGACCGCGTCCAGACCCTCAACACCATATGCCATTGCCGCAATCGCCTGTGCACCACCAACGCCGTAAACATCGGTAACACCTGCAATCTTTGCCGCCGCCAAAATAGCGGGGTTTTCATGCAGTTTATTTGGCGGTGTGGCCATTAAAATTCGCGATACCCCCGCAACCTTCGCAGGGACAGCGTTCATCAAAACGCTTGATGGGTATGCCGCCAAACCACCCGGTGCATAAAGACCTGCCGCATCAACCGCGGTCCACCGCCATCCCATACCAATACCGTCTGCATCTTCATAGAAGCCATCTTTTGGCAATGATTTTTCGTGGAAATCGGCAATTCTTTGGGCGGCAACTTCAAGTGCTTTTAAAACTTCGGAGTCGCATTTATTGGTTGCATCATCAATTTGCGCCGCAGTAATTTTAAAATTTTCTTGGGTCAGTTCATATTTATCGAATTTTTGTGATAGTGATTGCAAATGTGCAAAACCATGCGCGCGCACATCCTTGATGACTTGTGCCGCAATCACCTGCGCTTCATCAACATTTTCGCCGCGTGAATTTAAAAGGGCTTTATATTCCCCCATAAACCCAGCATCTTTTGCAAACAAAAGCTTTGCCATTATTTATCACCATTATGGTCAGGGCGTTTTTTAACATCCACCGCCTCACCAATATCACCAAGGATAATATCAACGCACTCAACAGCAAGCGAAATTTTACCACCGCCTGCAAGTTCGAAAATTACTTCACCCTCTGGCGCTTCTTTACCATGGATAAATTCAATAGAAAGAATAGACTTTGGTATCTGGGAGTTTTTATCAACCCCAAGTGCCTTTACGCTTTTCACCGATGAAAACGATAATAGCGCCTGAACGCGCTGGTTCTTTTCATCATCTTCCCATCTAAAGCGGTTTACCAAAAGCGTGAATTCGCGTTTTTGCGCAGAATAGGTGGCATTTTGTGCCAAAAACAAAGCGTCCTGACACGCCGCCGCAATTGTAGTTAAATCTTCGGCTTCAAGTGCAATCAGACGCATGTTACCCCCTTATTCAGCACCACTTATGCGGGCGATTTTTGCACCACAGTTAGAAAGCTTTTCTTCCAAATTTTCAAAACCACGATCAAGGTGATATACCCGACCAATAAGGGTTTCACCTTCGGCAACAAGACCCGCAATCACAAGAGAAACCGATGCGCGCAAATCGGTTGCCATAACCTGTGCGCCCTTTAATTGTTTTACACCGCGAACCACAGCTTCATTACCACGAACCGTAATATCGGCGCCAAGGCGGCGCAATTCAGGCGCGTGCATAAAGCGGTTTTCAAAAATATTTTCACGGAAAATACTAGTGCCATCGGCAATAGTCATAAGCCCCATAAATTGCGCCTGAAGGTCGGTTGGGAAGCCTGGGTGCGGCTGGGTATCGATATCAACCGCCTTGATAGGAACGTTTTTATCACGTTTGATTTTGATGTAATCTTCACCGGTTTCAACGCCAACACCGGCCTGACGCAGGGCATTAAGCAATGCACCAAGTGTTGATGGAACCACATCGGTCAAAACAACTTCGCCGCCGGTTGCCGCAACACAGCATGCAAATGTACCAGCCTCAATACGGTCCGGAATAACTTTGTAATTAATACCTTTTAATGAGGTCACACCCTGAATAGTGATGGTTGATGTGCCCGCACCTTCGATTCTTGCACCCATGGCAATAAGGCAATTGGCGATATCCACAATCTCTGGCTCACGCGCGGCATTTTCAAGAACTGTTTCACCATCGGCAAGCACCGCCGCCAACATTGCGTGTTCAGTTGCACCAACCGAAACAAACGGGAATACCACATGCGCACCTTTTAACCCGCGAAGTGCCGCCGCCTTTACATAGCCGCCTTCGATAACGATATCCGCCCCCATCGCCTCAAACGCCTTAAGGTGAAGATCAACGGGGCGCGCACCAATCGCGCACCCCCCCGGCAAAGAAACCGTGGCATGTCCTTCACGGGCAAGCAATGGCCCCAAAACGTTAAAAGTCGCACGCATTTTGCGAACCAAATCATATGGCGCAATTGTTGAGCGAATCTCAGGAATATGGGTTTGCATGCGGCCAGAACCTTTAGGCCAATAAACGGTCATGCCCAATTGCTCAAGAAGCTGCACCATGAAACGAGTGTCCGCAAGCTCTGGCATATTGGTGATTACCATAGGCTCAGAGGTCAAAAGTGCCGCCGCCTGTAACTTAAGGGCAGAGTTTTTCGCACCCGAAATATGAATATTACCGTTTAATTCATTCCCACCGGTGATGGCAATTTTATCCATTTAAAGAAACCTTTTTACATGCGCCTAAAAAATATATAAGCCAAAAAATATATTTGGCTTATGCCTATTTATGCTTAAATATTAAAGTGGTTTAAGCATAATTATTTCGATTTATTCTGACTTTCTTGTGCATTTTCTTTGCGACGACGAAGATTATCGCGCAATGCCTGTGCAAGTTTTTCTTCGCGCAATTGTTTTTTCGATTTTGGCTTTTGCGGTGTTTGCTCTGTCATTCGCCAATTATACCTTTTGCAATTTAACTTTAAAGCTCTGCATAAGGTTTTTGGTGTTTTTTTCAATATGTTATTTTGTAGTTTTTTACGCCAAATATAAATCATACTTACAGCAAACAATTTGCATGAATTTAAAGGCAAAAATGAAAAGCAGATAGTTTAATTATAAATTAGAGTTATCGCCTTATTTAATAGCAATAAGTTACAATAATTATTGGCATAACAAGTTGAACAAAAGCACCGAAGAAACATCACATTTTGCAATTCTTGACGGCATGCGCGGCATTGCGGCGATATTTGTATTTATGTACCATTGTTTAATAAGGTTTAATGCCTGGTGCTATGGCAATCAAACAGACGTGATCGGCATGTCGATGATGGCTGTTGATTTCTTCTTTATGCTTAGTGGTTTTGTGCTTGCATATTCTTATGAAAGAAAATTGCAAAATGGTTTTGAATTTAAAAAATTCATCACCCTTCGAATTATACGCCTAAGCCCAATGGTGGTTTTAAGCGCGTTTATCGGCTTTATGGTTATTCAATCAATGGCGTTATGGGTTACAGGCGCCCTTGATAGTAACAGCCTAAACGACCTTATCTTGACTATATTCATGGTTCCAAAAGCACTATTTGGCGGGCAAGATATGTTTCCCCTTAATGGGGCTTTATGGTCATTGTTTTTTGAATATATCGCATATATTGGCTTTGCCTTGTTGATTATAAAATTAAGCGATAAGCAGCTTTTTATTTTATGCTTATTTGGATTTTTGGGCTTTATGTATTGGGCATTTCAAAGCCTAGGCATCAATTCACCAAAGACAGATGAACCAACAATGATGGGCGGATTATTAAGGGTATTATTCTGCTTCCCAATGGGTGTATATATTTTTAGAATTCGCAACAAAATAACCCAAGCAAATATTGTGGTAACAATAGCGTTGATTTTGTCTTTGATATTGTTCTTCTGCCTGCCTAGAAGATTATTGCCATTTTGGGTTTACCCATTGTTATTCACATTGATTTCACCAACCCTTATAATATTTGCATCCAAGCATAAAATAAGTGGAAATTGGCTTAAATCATCAAACTTTTTGGCGGATATTTCATTCCCATTATATGTTATCCATTCACCAATAATTGCCTTTATCGGCTTTTTTGCAAATAATATTTTCCACTTAGAGGGAAATATTGCCGTAATAACCCTCTGCTTAGCAACCATACCGTCTATGATTATAATTTCATATTTATTGGCAAAATATTATGATGCGCCGGTCAGGGTAAAATTAAAACAAGCTATGGAAAGACGGTGGATTTCTAAAATTGTAAAAACTAAAACCGCGTAAAATAACAAACGAAACCGCTTGCAGCATTTGTGAAAAAAATATCATATAAAACACTTCACATAAGAAATATTTTAGACTAGGAAGCAAAAATTAATACCACATTCGGTATGCCGCAGTAGCTCAGTGGTAGAGCACGTCATTGGTAATGACGGGGTCGGAAGTTCAATTCTTCTCTGCGGCACCAGTTTTCACTGCCTTTTTAATAATTTCAAATAATTAGATATCAAACCCTTTCAATATAACAATACATTGCATGTAAGAAATTATGCTGCTTTTTAAAGCAAAAAAGCTATTTGCAGTGCAATAAACACATTTATTGTATTTATACCTTCACATTTAAATTAATAAATGCACATCTAAGATAAGTTTAATTTAAAAAGGCTGAACACTCGTGCATAAAGAAAACCAAAGATTTATATTATTAGATGGCATAAGAGGGTTTGCAGCTATTTTTGTAGTTTTCTTTCATCTCTACAAAGCAGAGCCACCTTTAATAAAACATGAAATTCACTATGCATATTTAGCCGTAGATTTGTTCTTTGTTCTAAGCGGGTTTGTTTTAACCCATACGTATTGGGTACAAGGAATTGCAAAATATAACTTCAAAGAATTTTTGATTAGACGGATTATAAGGCTTTATCCATTATTCTTTCTGGGAACGATTTTCGCATCGGCCGTTGAAATTTACCACCTTTTCACCTTGAAGGATGTCTACTTTGGCAAATTGATAAACGCCCTATTAAACCTATTTTTCATTCCATCATTATATAAACATCAGGCTGATTCTTCGTTGTTTATTAATTTTGCAGCGTGGTCATTATTTTATGAGTTGCTAGTCAATATTTTCTTTGCGGCATTTTTGGTTTTTATAAAAAACACCAAGCTATTGGCACTTTTGATATTAATTTCAGGCGCAGCTTATACTACACTATCATATTATTTAGGCATTGAAGGTGGCGGATTCTTATTTGGCACGTGGTACATGGGTATTTTAAGAACATTATACTCATTTGGTCTCGGAGTTCTATTTCATCGTCTTGAATTACACAAAAAAATCAGCCTTCCCCCAATCATTGGCATCATAATAATAGCATTGCTATCAGTAATATTTTTAATGCCGGAAGTAAGTGTAACATTTAGATTATTCATGCAAATGTTATGCATTCCAATTTTAGTTATGTTTGCTGTTTGTACATCAACATATAAAAAACTTGATAAAACTTTCGATTTTTTGGGGATTACTTCTTACGCTTTATATATCTTGCACGCCCCAATAGTTGGTTTCTATGGTGAAATTCTAAATAAATACAACATACAACCCACATATTTATTGGCTTGTTTGTTCGTGTTTTCCCTAATCATACTTTGCGTAATCTTGGATAAATATTACGATATTCCTGTTAGACGATATTTGACGTCATTAATGAGTAATAAAAAAGGTAAGCTATTTTCATTCGCCAAATAATATTTCCCAATCAATACAACATTAGGCACATAGTATAAATCCGTGTGTCATGAAGCTTTTAAACGTTGCAATTAAATCTCACATCACATCAATTTAATCACTTGACTAATTTATTCAATTGATTAATTTAGTCGGATGATTAAATTGTTAAATGAGAATACTACCAATCTTCAGGGTATTGCCGCACGTGGTGAGGCTACGCGGGATTTGTTGGTAAAATCGGCAACAATTATATTCGCCCGCGATGGCTTTCATGCCGCCTCTACCCGCGCGATTGCTGATTATGCCGGCGTTAATCAGGCGTTGATAAAATATCATTTTGGCTCAAAACACGGGCTTTATATTGCGGTGTTTGAGAATATTGCAAACTTCATAAAGTCACGTCTTGGCGATCGCATCAAAATCCTTGAGACCCTAAAAGCAAGCGGGGAGTTCAACAAGACAACCGCCCGCATTGCAATCATGGCAATTGCCGAGCGGGCAATTGAAACCATGTTCCTTGAAAATATGGACAATGTGGCAAATCTTGTATTGCGTGAGCAACAAAAGCCAACTGATGCGTTTGATATTTTATATGATGGTTTTATGCGCCCGGTTTTAGAGGCACTTTCATTTATAATTTCGCAAATTCGTCCAGATTTAAGTAGTGAGAGACTGCGGGCATTTGCAATGTCAATGTTTGGGCAGGTTATCGCCCTGCGTGCCGCGCGCGCCACATTATGTCGATTCATGGGTTGGGATGAAATTGGCGAAGCGCAAAAAGAAATCCTTAAAAATCAATTACGTGAAAATTTAGAAAAACTGATCGGGGAATAATATGAAAAAGTTTATCCCATTGATATTGATTGCAATAATTCTTGGTGGTGGTTTGTTTTATTGGTACAAAATCCGCCCCGCAAAGGAACAAGATATATCAAAGCTTTATGGCAATGTTGAAATCCGCGAAGTTGAGGCATCTTTCCGCCAAAGCGGACGCATTGCCAAAATCAATGTTGATGAAGGCGATAAAGTTATCGAGGGGCAAATAATTGCCGAACTCGACCCCGACACCTTCGAAGAAGCATTGCAAAGTGCAAATGCCGAAATTTTTTCCGCAAATGCACAATATGAAAAATTAAAGGCTGGCTCGCGCCCACAAGAAATAAAGCAGGCACAAGCACAAGCCGAACAAACCGCCGCAGTTTTAAAAAATGCCCAAAACGAATATAATCGTCAGGCATCTTTGCTGCCAAGTGGTTCGGTTTCGCAACGCATTGTCGATGCCGCAAAAACCCAACTTGAACAAGCAAAGGCGGCAAATAAGGCGGCAATTGAAACCCTAAGTCTTGCCCAAACTGGTGCGCGCAAAGAAGACATTGCAACAGGATATGGCAAAGTTTTATCGGCACAGGCTGCCAAAACTAAACTTGAAACCGCACTTGATGATACCAAATTACGCGCACCTGCAAGCGGAACTATAATCGCCCGCAACAAAGAAAATGGGTCCGTGATTGCGGCCGGCACACCAATTTACACCGTGTCACTTGATAATCCAGTTTATATCCGTGCCTATGCCCCCGAACGCGCGCTTGGCCAAATTCCTGTTGGCACAATTGTCGAAATCAAAAGCGATGGCAATGACAAGATTTACCATGGGCAAATCGGTTTTGTTTCACCAAAGGCGGAATTCACCCCGAAATCAGTCGAAACCGAAGATTTGCGAACCGATCTTGTTTACCGCATTCGTATCGTGGTTAAAGATAGTGATGGCAAATTGTTACAAGGCATGCCCGTAAGCGTTACCCTTCCAAAATCAAACAATGCGCAAAAGGCAAAATAAATGCCCGAAAGCCCCGCAATCAAATTTGAAAATATTGTTAAAACCTTTGGCAATATCAAAGCACTCGATGGCGTAAGTGCGGAGATAAAATCAGGGCAATTAACCGGTATTGTTGGCCCTGATGGTGCGGGAAAAACCACATTAATGCGTATTCTTGCCACCTTGCTGCATGCAGATAGCGGTTCGGTTAATATTGCCGGGTTTGACCCCAAAACCCAAGGGCAAAATGTAAAAGACATTATTGGCTACATGCCGCAAAGATTTGGGCTTTATGAAGATTTAAGTGTAATTGATAATTTACAACTTTATTCAAAGCTGCGCCGTGTTGATGAAAAAACCCGTGAAAAGCTTTTTGCGCGCCTTTTGGAATTTACACGCCTTGAACCCTTTACCAATCGTCTTGCCGGCGCTTTATCGGGTGGAATGAAGCAAAAACTGGGGCTTGCGTGTGCATTATTAGGTGAACCAAAAGTCTTGCTACTTGACGAACCCGGTGTGGGCGTTGACCCCGTATCACGTCAAGATTTATGGCGCATGGTTGAGGATTTAACCTCGGACGGGATGGCGGTTATCTGGTCAACCTCTTATCTTGATGAGGCCGAAAAATGCGCCGAAGTTTTACTCTTCAATGAGGGAAAAATCCTATTTAACGGCAAACCCGATGAATTAACCCAAACCCTAGACGGCCGAAGCTTTTTGTTAAAAGGGGATGCCGATTTACGCCGTAAAGTTCTTGGGGTGGCGCTTGAACTTGATGATGTGTGCGATGGCACGATACAAGGATCGGCAATTCGCTTGGTAAAAAAGTCAAATTCTTCTGAAGATGCCATTATAAAAACCGCAAAAGAATATGATTATATTGCAACCCATACGAAACCACGGTTTGAAGATGCCTTTGTCGATTTATTAGGTGGTGGGCCGGGTGGTCATTCAAAGCTCGCCGATAATTTTGAAATCGAGCGCGATATTTCGCAAACCCCGGTTGCATGTGTAAACCTTACCAAAAAGTTTGGGAATTTTGTCGCCACCAATAATGTTTCTTTTGAAGTAAAAAAGGGTGAAATTTTTGGTCTGTTGGGGCCAAATGGCGCGGGAAAATCAACCACGTTTAAAATGCTTTGCGGGCTGTTGATTCCAACCTCTGGCACGGCACGGGTTGCGGGTCATGATTTGCGTAAAGCCGCCAAAGAGGCCAAAAGCAATCTTGGCTATATGGCACAAAAATTCTCATTATATGGGCTTTTAAGCGTTGGACAAAACCTTGAATTTTCGGCTGGTGTATATGGCCTTGATGGCAAGTTAAAACGCGACAGAATTGATGAAATGATTGATATTTTTCACCTTGAGAAATATTTGTCATCTGCCCCTGGCGATTTGCCATTGGGCTATAAACAACGGCTTGCGCTTGCGTGTGCATTAATGCATCGCCCGCCAGTATTATTTCTTGATGAGCCAACATCAGGCGTTGACCCCCTTACCCGCCGTGAGTTTTGGATGCACATCAATGGTCTTGTTGCCAAGGGTGTAACCATAATGGTGACAACGCATTTCATGGAAGAGGCCGAATATTGTGACCGCGTTGCCATGATGTATGGCGGCAATCTAATCGCGCTTGATACACCGGATGGTCTAAAAGCATCGGTCGAAGGCAAAGATTTACAAAACCCGACAATGGAACAAGCCTTTATCGAGCTTATACGCCGTGTCGATGCCCAAAAAGGAGAAGCCGCATGAAGGGGTTCAGCTTTTCAAGACTTTGGGCATTAATCATCAAAGAAACCAAACAAATGCTGCGCGATCCATCAACATTTTTGGTGGCGGGGCTTTTGCCAATAATTTTACTTTTGTTATTTGCTTATGCGGTATCGCTTGATATTCGAAACCTGCCGATTGGTATGGTTAGGCAAAGCGATAGCGTAAAGGCACAATCCATAAGCGCGAAATATTCGGGTTCTCGCTATTTTGTGGTGCACCCAATGCGCGATATGGTTGAAGCACAAGAAGCAATCAAAATTGGCACAATTCGTGGCATTGTCGTAATACCCGCAAATTTTGATGAACGGATAACAAGACCATCACTTGGTCCAATTGTTGAAATTGTTTCCGATGGCACACAGCCAAACACCGCCCGTTTTCTTGCAAATGCTTCGGCGGGGGTTGCGCAATTATGGTTGCAAGATAATTTTGCCAATAGCCCACAGTTTCAGGCCGCGATGGCAAACCGTATTGAGGTCATTCCACGCTATTGGTTTAATGCCGAAATTGAAAGCAGACGCACATTAATCCCTGGTGCAATTGCCATCGTTATGACCATGATTGGCACGCTTTTGACCGCGATGGTGGTGGCGCGTGAATTTGAACGCGGCACAATGGAAGCATTAATGGCCACCCCAGCCAGCCGGATTGAAATATTGGCGGGTAAATTAATTCCCTATTTCCTTTTAGGATTAGTTGCGACCGCAATCTGTACGCTTTTGGCGGTTTTTGCCTTTGGCGTGCCATTGCGCGGTTCTTTATTTGGTTTATTTGCGGCGTCTTCGGCGTTTTTGATACCGGCATTGGGACAAGGTCTCTTGATTTCTTCGGCAACCAAAAACCAATTTGTGGCATCGCAAATTGCCCTTTTCGCAGGTTTTTTGCCGGCAATGATGTTATCTGGCTTTATTTATGAAACCTCATCAATGCCGTTACCGCTTCAGATTATGAGTAACATTGTGGCGGCAAAATATTATGTTTCATCACTTCGTTCGGTGTTTTTGGTCGGCGATGTCTGGAGTGTGATTTTACCCAATATTGGCTTTATGCTTTTGATTGGTGCCTTGTTCTTTTTCCTTGCCTTTAGGGCGACTGCAACGACATTGGACGGTAAAAAATGAAACTGTTTTCACCAACCTTATGGGCGCAAATTATCAAAGAGCTTTTATGCGTATTACGCGATAAACAAGCTCGTGTTGGCCTTATTGCACCGCCATTAATGCAATTATTCATTTTTAGTTTTGCCGTAACCCTTGACGTTAAGAACATTGATATTGGCGTTTATGATATGGATGGCGGCAGCTATGCCCAAGAATTTGTTTCTTCAATTGCCGCATCGAAATTTGTTGGCAAAATCGCTGCCGTTCATTCTCAAGAAGAAATCGAACAAAGTATTGTGAACGGGAAAAATCTGGTTGGGATTATAATTCCCCAAAACTTTTCACGCGATATAATCAATAAAACCCCACCAAAAATCGAATTGATTGTTGATGGTCGGCGCGCCAATGCCGGTCAAATTGTGGTTTCATATATTGAAACCATCGCCAATTCCATGGGGGTTTTTACCAAGACTGCGGTTGACAAAAACCCCGACAGAACGGGCATAAGATATTGGTTTAACCCGACATTGAATTACTTTTGGTTTGTTGTGCCATCGCTTGCGCCACTTTTGGTTTCTATTTCGGCACTTGGTGTAACCTCTATGTCAATTGCGCGCGAACGTGAATTAGGGACATTTGATCAATTATTGGTTTCACCCGCCACCTATCTTGAAATAATTATAGCCAAGGCAATGCCAGCCATGATTATTGGCCCGCCGTTGGGGTTGTTTATGGTTTTTGCGGCACTTACGTTTTTTGGCGTGCCATTTACGGGTAATTTCTTTCTTTTGTTATTGTCGCTCTTTGTGCATGTCTATGCGGTGATTGGGCTTGGTTTAATTATTTCGGCTTTTTCGCAAACGCAACAGCAAGCAATTTTGGGCGTGTTTACCATTATGGTGCCAATGGTTTTAATGTCTGGTTTTGCGACACCCTATGAAAATATGCCGCAATTTTTACAAGACATCGCCCTATCCATCCCTAATCTTTATACATTGCGCATTGTGCAGGGGCTTTTCCTTAAAGGGCAAGGTTTTATGGATGTTCTGCCGTCACTTATGTCATTAATGATTATTGGCACATTATCACTTACCGCATCTTATTTTATCGTAAGGAATAAATTGCAATGAAACAGCAGTTTTTTATCCCATTATTCGCATTAGTTTTTATTGGTGGCTGCGCCCATTTTGAAAGTGCAAAACCCAATGTGCCGAATATAAAAACTGGCGCATCTATGGCAAAATTACCTAATGTTCCCATCAAAGATGTTGAACTTTCAAAATGGTGGTTGGCATTCAACGACCCCACACTTACTGCATTGATTGATGAGGCAATGGCACAAAATTACGATGTCGCCCTTGCCACCCACCGCATTGAAGAAGCGCGCGCACAAAACCAATTTTCCCGCGCCGGTCTTGGCCCTGCTGTGGGGGTTGGGGCAAAGGTCTCACAAAATCAGCTTAGCGAAAATGGCGCAATGCCGATTACCAAACTTCCAGGGGTTTCGCGCGATCAAACTGTTTATCAATATGGTTTTGATGCAAGCTGGGAAATTGATGTTTTTGGCGGACTTAAAAACCAAATTGATGCAACCGATGCCGCAATAAAAGCGCAAATTTACGGGCGCGAAGCCACAAAAATGTCAATCGCCGCCGAAATTGGGCGCAATTATTTTGAACTTAATAATACTACTCGCCAACTTGCGGCAACCCGTGAATATTTGGACAATCTTGACCAAAGTATCGCGCTCTTAAAAATCCGTGTGCAAAAGGGTGATATCTCACACAAGGACACAGATGAAATCATCGCCAAGCGTGAAAATTATGAAAGCCAAATCCCCGCCCTAGAAGCAAAGCGGCGTGATTTATGCTTTGCGATTGCTACCCTTTTAGGAAAGCCGCCCGAAAGCACATTATATTTGCTTTCAACCCCTGTTCAAAACCCTAAATTATTTGCGTTCCCCATTGGTCAGCGTGCCGAATTGCTTGAACGTCGCCCAGATATCCAAGCGGCAGAAGCAAAATTACAAATGACTGCATCACAAATCGCGGCAACCAAAGCGGAATATTATCCAAAATTCACAATCTCTGCCCATGCAGGTTGGGAAACTATGGATTTGAATAAGGCGTTTGATTATTCATCACTTGCGACCACAATTGTACCCGGCATTCAATGGCGAATTTTCGATAGTGGGCGGGTAACCGCGCAGGTAAACGCAGCAGAAGCGCGTGATAAACAGGCGATGGATGAATATTCGAAATCTGTCATCACAGCCCTTGCTGACTCCGAGCGCGCCCTTAATGGCTATAAAGCATCAACCGATACAATCGCCGCAAAGCAGGACGCGATAAAGGCGCAAAATGACTTTTACCAGCATCAATTAAAGCGTTTCAAAGCGGGTGATATTTCCAAGCTAGAGCTTTTGGACGCGGAAAGAGCTTTAAAAGATTTGCAAATAAGCAATATCCAAGTCGAAACACAGGCACAAAGCCAATTAGTATCGCTTTTCAAAGCATTAGGGGGCGGTTGGGATAATAAATAATTCAATCCATGTCATATTAAATCAACATTATGTAAAAATAATTTGACTCTATGTTAAAAATATCTAACATTACTTTTATAAGTAATGGAGGTTAATATGCCATATCGGGAGAAGATTGCATGGTTGTCATTGGGTGCAATGATAATCGCATACGGAATTTATTTTACGTTTGTTATCGTTGCCAGCTTGAATAATAAGCCAATTACCGATTTAACAACGCTTATTTTATTCACAGAAATTGTTGCAATACAGGTTGCGATTTTAATTGTTGGGCATCTCTATTTCCGCTTTAAAACCCCAATTGATGCCAAAGCAAAAATGGACGAGCGTGACCGCGCCATTTCCCAAAATTCTATGAGTGTTGCTTATTATGTTCTAATGGCAGGTATTATCATGGTTGGCATTGTATTGCCATTTTTGGGAACGGGGTGGAAAATTGTAAATTCAGCATTATTCATGATTGTTATTGCCGAATTTGTTCAATATTCACTGGTTATTTGGGGTTATAGAAAAGGCGCATAATTATGGGTAAAATTACAAATAATATCCGCACATTGCGCTTTATGAATGGTGAAATGTCTCAGGGCGAATTAGGCGAAAAAGTTGGCGTAACCCGCCAAACCATCGCAGCCATAGAGACGGGGAAATATTCCCCGTCTCTTGAGGTTGCTTTCAAAATCGCCGGCGTTTTCAATGTTACGCTTCTTGAGGTTTTTGGTTGGGAAATATCTAATTAGATAGATTATTCCACCAACTCCCGATATGCGCGCCATGTAACATGACCCAACCAAGGGAAGATTACAATCAATGGCACAAAGGCAAAAAACGCCGATAAAACTAGCATGACAGCAATTACAAAGGCCCATGAAAACATTAGGGTTTTATTGGCCATAACAGCGCGGTAAGATGTTGCCATTGCTGTAAAGGCATCAATTTCACGATCATAAGTAAGTGGGATTGAAACCGCCGAAAATACAAAAGCAATTATCGCCAACATTGCGCCCAAAATTGTTCCCACAACAGCCATCATCATGCCTTGGGGTGTATTAAGCACAAAGTTTATAAAGTCATTATGCCCCATCATATCGCCCGAACCATAGGTAAAGGCATAAAGCAAAGTTGCAACCCGCAACCATACCAAAACCATAAAGCCAAGGAAGAAGCCAATGAACGCAATTTGCGAACCAGATTTTGGCTTGAATGGCGCTTGATACAAATCATCAACCCGCGCCCAATTTTCCAAACCGCTTGAAATTGCATAAATCAATGACGCAATAATTGGCGCGGCAAAGGCAAACGCCCCACCCGCAACCGGTATCATCGCGGCATAACCGGAAAAATAAAGTGCCGAAATGATTATAAGTGAAATCGCAACCACAAGACCGCCAACCTCAAAACTTGGCGTACGGCTTCGTTTTAAATCAGACCAACCATCCTTTAGCCATTGCCAATGTGAATCACGGGAAAGTTTGCGGATTTTTAACCCGCCCACGCCGGCGGTATTTAGTGTACCGATAATCATTTCTCTCTCCTGACATTATATTCGCGCTTTGATGCGTTCTTGGTTTAATGCGACATATTGCCTCACTAAACGGTGATTTTGTCAAGTTAAAAAACGATAAATCAATTAGATTTTTTATATTTAAATTTTTACTTAAATAATGCCGCAATAAAATCGGCGATTTTGGGCGTTAAAGCACCCAAAGTAAAAAGCCCAAAGGCAATAAGAATTTGCGGTAATTTTATCATGTTTCTTCCCTGTTATTAATCGCATAATAACAGGGAAGCATTGACCTTTACAAGCCCGTCATGGCTTCGACTTCTGGCGTATACGCCAAGCTATCTTGTTATGCGGGTTTCACCCATTGACTGCAATACTGATTGTAGCGCAGCGCCAATTTGTGAAGATCCAGTCAAATCGAAGTAATAAGGTGGTTTAGTTGCACAACCTTCAAGCAAGCTATCATCGCCTTCTTCAAGTTTGATAACAAACATTGTAATCCCCAAATCCTTCGCGTTTTGACATGCCAATTTAGTACGTGCGTTAATTGTGCTTGCACTTGATGTCCAACGGTTTTTGGTATTCGCACCATCTGTTACAAGGATGATGGTTTTTCTGGTTGATTTATCGCTAAAGGCGGCGCCGTCACTATATGGTAATGATGGTGACAATACCTCCATTGCAAACTGCAAACCAATTGTAATGTTGGTATTACCTGCTGGCTTTAATGCATCAACTTTTGCGTTTAGTGCGTCAAAATCTGTGGTAAGCCCCATAACAGTTTCCAACGGTTCATAATCGCATAATCTTGCGGTGTACCATGTTGATTTATCACCTGGCTTTGCCTCTGCGGCATCGGTATCATGCGGTTGGTCACGGTCATAGATACAACCTGTCCATAAATCCTTATGATCCGGTGTAGCGGGGTGGAACCCTTTGCGTTGAGTGCTAGAGTTATAATTTGTATAGTTCCAAGTAATATCATTTGAATTGCCATACACTTCATAAGTACCAGCAAAACCATTAGATAGCGCCGGAATATATGTCATATAATTCGGCATCTTGGTATATTGAGCACCAGGGTTCGAATTATAATTGCTTAGGTTTGCCTGATTTGTGTAAACGGTATATGATTCATTGGTTAGCTTTTCTGATGAATTACTTGAGCTACAATGATAACCAGTTTCATCGGTATATGAATTATTACAAGAACCACCATAATATGACCATTTAGCGCTTTGAACATAAATGGTATATTTGCCGTTTATCATCTCATAAGATTTTGCAACCTGATAATAAGTTGCGTTTGAGCCAGACCATGTAACCTTGGTTTCATAATAAACGGCATTATCATTACAAGCCACACGATTGGTTGCGTTTTTACACATTGCATCGCGTTGCGCAAATGCCACCCAGCAACTAGGCCATGATGTTGAGCCTTTTGTGCTGTCACAGCCATACCAAGTGTCCGCACTGCCATAATTCACATTATTATATGATGTTGATGGCTGCATCTTAACCATTGTATTGAATGGCACGATACCAACCTTTACATTGCCATTGGCACTTTGCGGTTGCAATTGGCTTAAAACGTTTTTAACGGCCGCTTTTAGGTTCACCATACGGTTATTTTGCGCCATTGAACCAGTGGTATCGAGAACAAAAACAATCTCATTTGGCCCCATCGCTGCGGTTGCGCCAGAGCTGGTTTTAATATCAAATTTATCGATGCCAATAACACCGGCAAAAATTGAGTCCAGCTTTGCATCAACTACAAGACCCATCATTTCTGTGCCGTTTTCGGTATATTTACCGATTGTGATATCACCAACTTGTGCATTTGCACCGATAGATGCTTTAACGAAATTCTTTGCATAGGCTACGGCATCGGCATCGCTACCGCGACCATTTGTTGTGTTATCAATTGCGGCAGCATCTGTTGCGGCCTGAAGCTGTTGTTTAGCGTTTGTGATGCGCGCAATCTCAACGCCAGTTGCGATGAAACCCGCAATTGGAATACTCGCAAGCGCAAATAAAATTGCAACGTTCGCGCGGCTATTTTTTGATAGTTTTATAAAGCCACGCTGTAATCTTGCCACATACTCCATGGCAGTTTTTAACGCATACATATTTTCAACCCAACTTATTATATTGCCCAGTTTATTATTTTATCTACTAAAGTATCAATACAATGTTTAATTAATGTTAAAAATATAGATTAAATACAATTAATTTTATAAAAGATTTGGCGACATATTTTCCACCAAATCAAGTAATATATAGCGCATTTACATTATAGTTATACTTAATAAATCGCAAATATCATATATTCATACAATATAGACTTGTTAATATTTGAAAAATATTCATTTATACTATATCTATAAATAATAAAAAGGGGCGAATGACGCCCCCTTTTTGTAGCTTTAAAACAAAACTATATTTTAAGTTACCGCGTTTATTAATTCAAAACGCTGGCATCATAGTCTTTATCAAAGTTCAACTTGCCTAAATTCTCTTTATCAAGCGTAAAATGAGGAACCGGCAACGTATTTTTTCCCTTATACCCGCCCATAAGTTTTACAATGCGCGCATAAATAACTTTTAGATAATTCACAAAAGATGGTGAATTTTTAAAAGACGGCTTCAAGCCAAAATAACGGCGAAGACAGCCATTGGCATAAAGCGTGTTGGCACGTATCAAAGCCTCGGTTGTCAAAAATTCGGTTGAGAAAGAGACATTGACGCAGTCGTGGTTTTCAATGCGATGCGGTGCATTTTGCCGCCATGTTAGAAGCTCACCTGGTTTTAAATCATGAATTAAAAGGCAATCATTATCCCATTCTGGTTTTGGGCGTAATTGCTCGTCCTTTTCTTTGATGGCGATGCTTTCCATCTGTTCATCAGTAAGGTAAGGATCTTCTGGCGGATATAAATAAACTTTTTTAGTTCCGCGAATTTGCACCAATAAAACCAATGGCATATCCGCATGATAATAAACCTGTGCATTGGGCGATGAAATCAACATACCCATGTCATGTTTGAAGGTATTTACGCCAGTCTTTTGTTCAATTTCATTGAATAAGGCTTCGCAAACTTCGTTTACTTCGGGTGCGGCCTTATTTGTGCCGCGCAAGTTAAGCCAGATGCGACCGTTCTTTACGGCCTCCATAAGTTCGGCCCCGCTAAGGTTATTGTGGCGACCAAGGCACCATTGCCCCCAACCATGCGGATCTTTGCCCATTGTGAAAACTTCTAATTTATCGCGTGGATAAGCATCAAGGATTTTAATAAGCCCCTCGTCCGAAAAAATCGGATGCTCATGAAGGTTATGCTTCACCAAATAATCATCATGCGTAAAGTTTTTAAGAGTGTCCTGTTCCCACTCGATAATATTACCCATTACATACTCCAGAATTATTTTAATTTTTTATCCGCTTTGCGGCATTGGCCAATGCAAAACTGATACCCTTTATTCTCCCCGACAGTTCAAGTTCCAGACATGCAATCTGGTCGATGCGACGCCTTAATTTATTATGTATCTTGCCAATTTTGGTTTCTTCGTTCCAAATCTCATTATCCTGCTTGGAAACAAGCCCTGTACGGCAAATCTTGCCATGCCGAACCAGATGTGAATCGTTGGAAAACGTTGATTTATAACGGCTTTCGCCAACCGAAAGATCGTAATAATCAATACCTTGCTCTTTTAAGACATCCAAAATTTCAACCAAGAAAATCTGCCCAGGCGAATATTGGAAAAAGTCCTGATCATAGGTCGCAATCCATGGGTGCATACGTCGCCCAATACGCGGCCCGAATTGGAAGCAAATTGGCGTTTCATGGGTCATCAAACTTATCATGCAGCCGTGATATTCAGGATCTTTGGAAAAGAATAATTTTTCCATCAATTTTTCGACCCATTCAGGCGCCAAGAAATCATGCACGCCAGTGTGAACGGTTTGCGCGCGTTTAAATTCAATCATTTTGCGGAAGTGTTCTTCGCTTTTATCATTAAAAATAAAATGCTCTTCGCCATAATCATCAATCAAATGGCGTTTAATCCGGCGATAGTTTTTTTGGTGCTTTTTACTAAGACTATTGGGAACAACATCAGATTTTACATCAATGCCATATGCCAATTCCTCTTCACCCTTTATTGTGCCGCAAACACCATATGGGTCAACGAGGCCGATAACTTGCAATCTATCTATTCCGACCGCCTCCAAGGCATCGGGAAGGCTGATTTTTGCGCCTTCGTATGAAACAAATGCGGTATAATCCGAAAATGGCGCCCCCGCAGGTCGCGCAATTTTTGACGAGCGTTTATGAAGCGCCAAAAACCCAACCGGCACATCATTTTCACGCGCCACAAGAACCTCAACATCACCGCGAATTTCATCTATAATTGCGCTAAATTGTGGTAATAATACTGGTGAAGCAAAACGCATAGTTTTGGCACACATATCGCGCCAAATACTTTCTTCTTCTTTTGTAATATTGCTTCTTTTTATTAGTTTATATTCAACCATATCTTTTCCCATGACGAACTTTGTCTCATAAATGGGTAAAGATAGGGTTATTACGCAACAATAAAATTACATTTGGGTAAGGTTGGGGAAGCTAACGCGCCTTCAACTCACTTGGATCAATGTGGTATGTTGTATTGCAAAATTCACAGCGCGCGTGGATTTGCCCATCGTTTTCGATTAAAAACTCTGTATCCTCTTTTGGCATTTGCGACATCAAAAGCACCAATTTCTCACGGTTGCAGGTGCAACGCGCAAGCAAATATTTCGGTTTAAACACCACAATTTCATTTTCGTGATAAAGGCGGTGCAAGATTTCCCCCGGCGCAATTTCGCGATCAAGCAATTCATCTGGTGATAGGGTTTCAAACTTCATCACCGCTTCATCCCACAAATCTTCGGTAACACCGCGCGTAATATCTGCGGCGACGCGCTGTATCATAAAGCCATAGGATGACCATTCGGCGTGCTTATCATCTGATTTACGTGCCGCAAGAATGATTTTGCTTGGGATTTGTTCCGATTGCATGAAATAGGTTTCTGCAAGCTCGGCAATGCTATCGGCCTCAATGGCAACTTGCCCCTGATAACGTTCCATACCCGCGCCTTGATCAATGGTAATAAGCAAAATGCCCATTCCAAACAGGTTTGGGAGAGTATGCGGTAAGCCCGAATGGGAAAATTCATCATAAAAAACCGGACGGCGTTTGACCATACCGCGCAAAGTGCCATCGGTATTAAATTCGGCAACAATGAATTCAAGCGGGGTTTCTTCGTTTTGATATTCGGCACGCAATTCAACAATCATGCGGCCATTAAATTTCAATGATGCGCCACATAGCGCCGAAAGCGCCAACATCTCACCCAAAAGCCGCCCCAATTCATCGGGCAAAGCATGACGGGTTATAATATCATCAGCCGTTGCAGGGCCAAGGCGCACCAATTCTCCGCGAACTGCTGCCCCTTCAAACACAAAACTGAAGGCAATATCATCTGAATTTATAAAAATATCGTGCGAAGCATCATCCATGCGCAAATAATACACTTATTTTTTTATTTTACGCAAATAGTTATTTCTCAAGACACCAGCGTAAAACTGCCTTTTGCGCATGAATACGGTTTTCGGCTTCGTCAAAAACCTTAGAAGAAGCGCCATCAATTACGGCATCTGTTACTTCTTCATTACGGTGTGCCGGAAGGCAGTGCATGAAGATTGCACCATTATTTGCCTTTGCCATCAATTCCTCATCAACTTGATAAGGGCTCAATGCCTGCATGCGCTCACTAACATTGGTGTCGCCCATAGAAACCCAAGTATCGGTAACCACACAATCAGCACCAGTAACCGCAAGTGCGGCATCGGTCAAAACCTCAATCTTGGCACCTTTGGCAATAGCTTTATTGACGATTTTATTATCTGGCTGATAACCAATCGGACATGCGGCCACAAGCGAGAAGCCGAAAACAGCCGATGCCTCGATGAAAGAGGTCAAAACATTGTTGCCATCACCAACCCATGCAAGGCGGGCATCTTTTAAATTAAGCCCCGCCTCTTCCACGGTCATCAAATCCGCCATAATCTGGCATGGATGTGATTTATCAGTAAGGCCGTTAATCACCGGAACAGACGCCCAACGCGCAAGTTCGACCAAACTTTTGTGTGAATTTGCCCGCAACATAATTGCATCCACCATGCGTGAAAGCACACGCGCAGTGTCGGCAATGGTTTCACCACGCCCCAATTGCGAAGTGCTGGTTTCCAGCAATACCGCAGAACCACCGAGTTGACGCATCCCAACATCAAATGAAACGCGGGTTCGGGTTGAGCTTTTTTCAAAAATCATCGCCAAAATATGCCCCGCCAAAGGCGCACCATTGTCGTGCGCCCCTTTGGGCATGCCGATGCGCGCATTTTTCATATCATGCGCCATTTTTAGAATATTTTTAAGCTCGCTCGCGTCGATCGCGTCAATGTCAAGAAAATGTCTCACGGTGGGGGAGGCCTTTTATTTGTTTTTTAATTCTTCTCTAGTTTCAGCAAGCGCCTTGTCAAGAATTGCAACCGCCTCTGAAACGTCGTCTTGGGTAATGATTAATGGTGGAACAACCCTTAACACATTACCGCCGGCAACCGCAACCAAAAGACCATTATTAAATGCCTTGGTGCGAACGATTTGTGGATCAATCGTCAATTTAATACCACGCAACAAACCTTTGCCGCGCACTTCTTCGATTAATTCAGGATAAGTATCTTTTAAACCCTCAAATGCTTGGGCAATTGAATTTGCCATTGCATTTACGTTTTCAAGGAATTCAGGCTTGGTGATTTCGCCAAATACCGCATGACCAACCGCCATCGCAAGTGGGTTACCACCAAATGTTGAACCGTGAACACCTTTTACCATGCCCACAGCCGCTTTTTCAGTGGCAAGGCACGCACCCATTGGGAAGCCGCCGCCAATACCCTTAGCAGCCGCCATAATATCAGGGGTAACACCAGACCATTCGTGGGCAAATAATTTACCAGAACGACCAGCACCAGATTGAACTTCGTCATAAATCAAAAGAATGTCATTGGCGTCGCAAAGCTCGCGGATGCCTTTTAGATATTCATCAGTTGCGGCACGGCAACCACCCTCACCCTGAATTGGTTCAAGAATGATACCAGCGGTTTTTTCGTCAATCATTGCTTTTAGCGCATCAAGGTCGCCAAATTTGCATTGTTTAAAGCCAGGCAAAGCAGGACCAAAACCATGAAGATAGTTTGGATTTGCCGCCGCATTGATACCGCCATATGAACGACCGTGGAATGCACCATCAAACCCGATAATATCAATCTTCTCAGGCTTACCTTTTTCAAAATGATATTTACGTGCAGTTTTCAAACATGCTTCAATTGCCTCGGTACCAGAGTTGGTAAAGAAAACCACATCAGCAAAAGTGACAGATGTCCATTTTTCCGCCAAAGTTTTTTGCAATTCAGTTTGGTATGAATTGGAAACGTGCCATAATTTATTTGCCTGTTTAGTCAGCGCATCAACCAAAATTGGGCTCGCATGGCCAAGGCAATTAGTAGCAATACCGGCAACAAAATCTAAATATCGGTTACCCTTGTCATCAAATAATTCAACACCGCGTCCCTCAACAAAATTTGCTGGTGACGGTGGATATACAGGCATCAAAGGCGATTGCGACATTTACTCTCTCCCAATAAAAAGTTTTACAAAAAGTTTTTTGAAAAACTTTACTATAAAAACAAAATTGGCGACAAAATATCATCGCCAACAAACAATATAAATTTTGTGGAAGCTTGTTACCAATCAATCCAACAAGCCGCATCTTTTAGCCCTTATAACTGTAATTTTCCAGTGTTAATTTTCGTTATAACAGACTTTTAACAGTTGAACTTAACTATTCTAAAGCCTATATAAATCAACGTTTACCAATCATTAACCAAATACTAGATTTAGAGATTAGTTCCCGTGACCGTGATTTGCCTGTGGAAAAGTTCCTTACTAGGGCTTGTGGTTGGATAAAAGTTTTCATACGATAAATTGTATAATGAAGAGGTCAAGGTACAACAAACTGCACTCTTCGTAAAATCGCCTATAATACTATATATTGTTGTATAACTGATGGGGTCTTTTTATGAGCTGGACCGATGAACGGGTTGAGACGTTAAAAAAATTGTGGATTGATGGACTATCCGCAAGTCAAATTGCTAAACAATTGGGTAGTGTGACCAGAAACGCCGTTATTGGCAAAGTTCACCGCCTTGGCCTTGCAGGTCGTGCCACACCGTCACGCCCAGCGAAGCGACCAACGAGACCTGCACGTCCGGCAGTTGTGGCAGAAGCACCACCAATTAAAAAGGTTGAAGTTAAAGAACCTGTTGTTAAACCTGTTCTTGAAGAGCCTGTTAAAATCCATACCGAAGCGGCATTTACCAACCTTCGTGACGAGAGCCGTGCAAAATCTGGCAAGCTACTTAGCGTGTTAGAACTTGGAACCTGCATGTGTAAATGGCCAATCGGCGACCCTACCGATGCTGAATTTGGTTTCTGTGGTGCAAAGACCCACGGTAACTGGCCATATTGCGCAGAACATGGTGCGGTTGCATACCAACCACAGCTAAGCAAAAACAAAGGTGCTGCACAAGGTCAAACCATTACAACTGCGGTTGATACCGAAGAAGAAGCAAAAATCCGTAAGGCGCTTTAATCCGTCTTCTAATTCAAACAAAAAAAGGCTTGGGAAATTCCCAAGCCTTTTTTGTTGCGCAATTATATTATTTATAAAGGCTTGTCTTCGTCTTCAAGCAAAATCCGGCTGGCATCGCCTTTTGGATCTTCATATTGTCTGTTTTTTACGGTCCAAATAAAGGCAACCATTGCCAGACCCGCAACGCCAAAAGCAATTGGAATTAGAAAAATTAGGGTTTCCATATTATTCCTTTAGCCCCACTTATTTTTTATAAAGGCGCAATGCATTCAAACTAACAATTACTGATGACATTGACATTGCAAATGCGGCAATTGGCGGGGTAACAAAGCCAAAAATAGCAATTGGCACGGTTATCAAATTATAAAATGCCGAAAACCAGAAGTTTTCAAGAACCCGTGATTTTGCCATACGGCTAACCATAATGGATTCATAAACTGAATTCAGATTTTCACCAGAAAACACCATATCAGATGCCGATTGCGATGCATCAGCCGCCGCACCAGGGGCAATTGAAACCAATGCCTTGGCAAGTGCCGGCGCATCATTAAGGCCATCACCAACCATAAGAGTTTTACGACCTTGGGCATTTAATTCATCAAGGCGCGCCGCTTTGTCAAATGGGGATGCTTGGGCGGTGAATTTTTCAATTCCCGCAGCCTTTGCGGCGGTCTCTACCGCACCTAATTTATCACCTGATAAAACCTCGATACCCAATCCCAACTTTTTCAATTTGGCGATTGTTGCAATGGTATCGTCGCGCAAAGTATCAGAGAAAGCAAACCTAACCGGCATATCATCGCCTTTGCGATACCACATTTCGGTTTCGCTATTATCCGATTGCGCACCAACCCATTCGGCACGCCCCATACGAACTTTGACACCGTCAACATCGGCCTCAACGCCAAATCCGGGGACTTCTTGGGCATCTTTAATGCTTGGCCCAGGGCCAGCAAGGCGGGCAATCGCCCGTGCAAGTGGGTGCCGTGATGCCCGCGCAAGCATTGCCGCCGCCGCAAGGTTTTCATCACTGATTTCACCACGATTAATAAGGTTGGGCTGACCACGGGTTAGGACACCGGTTTTGTCAAATACGATATAATCAATATTTGCCAAACGCTCTAGGGCGTCACCAGATTTCACCAAAACACCATTTTTAAATAAGCGGCCACTTGCCACCACCTGCACAGCAGGAACAGCAAGACCAAGCGCACAAGGGCATGTAATAATCAAAACCGCGCAGGCATTCCAAATAGCGACTTCAAAACCTTTGCCGGCGATAAGCCAACCGATAAAAGTTAAAAGCGCCGCGCCGTGCACCACAGGAACATAAAGCTGCGCTGCCTTATCCGCCAAACGAACATAAACCGATTTTGATTGTTCACCGGCCTCAACAAGGCGGGCAATTTGCGCCAAGAAACTATCATCGGCAACCTTGGTTGCCTTCATAAGCAGTTTGCCAGTAAGGTTTAAAGAGCCAGCGCGCAAATGGCTATCGATGCCAATATCAATTGCTTGTGTTTCACCTGTAATAAGTGAAAAATCACCTTGTGAAACGCCCTGAATAACCACGCCGTCAACCGGAATTCTATCACCCGGTAGGATTTCAATAATTTCGCCTTCTTTAACTTCAGAAACTTTGACCGATTTAATCGTGCCATCACCCTGAATTACGTTTGCGGTAACCGCCTGCAACGCAAGAAGTTCTTGGGCGGCAATACGTGATTTCTGACGAAGTTTATGATCAAGATAGCGACCGATAAGCAAGAAGAATTCAAGCATAACAATCGCTTCAAAAAACGTATGTTCGCGGAAGTTTGCGGTCGCCCATAGGCTAAGCGCAGCCGTAAGAATAAGCGCCAATGAAATTGGCACATCCATATTTGCATGGCCTTTTTTAAGGTTTTTCCATGCACTAGAAAAGAATGGAATGCCCGCATATGCGCCCGCAGGAATAGCAATCATGGCCGCAAGCCAATGAAAGAATGTCCGTGTCCCCGGCCCCATTTCACCAAAAATGCCAGCAAGCCAAACCGGCTCAACCAACATCATGACGAACATCATTGATGCGCCCGCCACGGTCATATAAATTAATAGCTTCTTGGCCTCGGTATCGCTAACGCTTTGGGCAATGTCACTTTGGAATGGAATTGCGCCATAGCCAAGGTCAATAATCTTTTGAACAATTTTGGCGGGGTCAAGATTTTTATCATGCCAGCCCGCAATGAAACGACCAGTCGAAAGGTTTAGGCGCGCCTGTTCAATACCAGGGATTTCGCTAACGCCGCGCTCAATTTTACCAAGACAATTTACGCATTTTGCGCCTTTTACAAGTAGTTCAAGGCTATATTCGCCTTTGTCACCTTTGCGCACAAATGCTTTAGGATCTGCTGCACTTCTTTCAGGTGCAGCAATATCCAAACCTGATGGACAGCCACGTGCCTCATCAAAATTATTTCCTGCTAACGTATTGATAGCGACGTCTCCGTAGTAAAGTCCGGCTCACCGGCTTTGGTTGCTTTTGCTTCAAAAAGCCATTTACCAGGACCAAGTTGAGGAACAACCGCCTCATAAATTCCGGTTTTCACTTCTTTGAATACAAGCTTATGGTCATCTTTATTTTCGGTATTGCGATAAAGAATACCATTCATATTAAGACCGGCAACTGGCTGATTTGCTTTATCAAGCATTTGGGCGGTAAATAGCGCATCACCACCCGCGCCACGCTTCATTGACAAGGTCATATCCCAGCCAAGGTTTTTTTGTTTTTCACGCGTTTCAAGGGTCTCGTTGAATTTCAACCCTTCCATATAGGCGTGTTGAATTTCACCGGAATTAGTAGAAATTGCCTTGTAAATGAAAATACCATTTACGGTAAAGACAATCCCAAATCCAACGATGAAAATAGTAAGAATATGCCAACCCGTAAGCGTGCCTTTGCTCGCGGCGGGGTTGGCGTTTGTTTCTGGTAAATCAGTAGGCATATTTACCATATAGCCTACTCTGTTCCGGTAATAAAGACGGATTTTGAAGTAGCAACTTCTTTAGTTTTCAAGTCACGTACTTTAACTTTAATATTTATGGATTTACCCTTTTGTTGCTCTGGTTGGGCAACCATAAACATACGAACAACTGAAACTTTATTAGGTTTTGTTTCCATCAAAACTTCATTGTTTTCAATCTTGCCTGTTTCCGCTTCTAGGTGACCATCTGTCACGCCTTCGATTGAGACGGCAACATTTCTGTCCGCACCCGACATATTAAGAATCTTTAATGTGTAGGCATTGCGAACACTTCCGTCAGAAAGGGTAACAAACAACGGTGCGCGGTCTCTAATAACGTTCACGCCCATAGTATGGCGGGTTAATAGACCATATAGGATTGCGCATGAAACAATTGCAAAGATAGTGCCATAGAAAATCGTTCTTGGACGAATGAAATTAAATTGGCTCGTTTGACCTTTTAGACGACGATTGATGTTGTCTTCTGTGTCATAACCAATCAACCCTCTTGGACGACCAACTTTGTCCATGATTTCATCACAGGCATCGATACAAAGAGCGCAGTTAATACATTCAATCTGTAAACCTTCACGAATATCAATACCAGCAGGGCAAACCGCGATACATTGACGGCAATCAACACAATCGCCACGACCTTCCCAGCTTTGACCTTTTTTATGTGGACCACGAGGTTCACCACGGTCATGCTTATAGGTTACTGATAATGCTTCATGGTCAAGCATTGCCGCTTGGATACGCGGCCATGGGCACATGAAAGTACAAACCTGCTCACGCAATGTTCCCGCAAGTGCATAGGTTGTAAATGTCAAAGAGCCAGCAAAAACATAGGCTGAAAAAGGTGCTTTACCAGTTAAGAAGCCACCCAAAACCTCATAGGCATCGTTAAAATACATAACGAACCAGCCACCGGTCATTAATGAAATAATCAACCAGACCGTATGCTTGCCAATTTTACGCCACGCCTTATCAAAAGACCATGGTGCTTTATCAAGGCGGATACGTTGGTTACGATCGCCTTCAAATAATTGTTCAACCCAAATGAATAAATCGGTCCAAACCGTTTGCGGGCAGGCATAGCCACACCAAACACGACCAAACAATGATGTTGCAAGGAAAAGACCAACACCAGCCAAAATCAGAAGACCGGTAATATAATAAACTTCCTGTGGCCAAATTTCGATTGGACCAAAATAAAAACGTCTATGTTCAAAGTCAGCCAATACGAATTGGTCAGAACCAGAACCTTCACGTGGCCAGCGCAAGAATGGAAGAATATAATAAATACCCAAAAGGACAGTTAGAACCGCCCATTTAAGCTTTCTGAATGTACCCGAAATATTCTTCGGATAAATTTGTTGGCGTTTATTGTAAAGCTCGCGGGTCTTGGCAGAGTTAACCGCACTTACATTTTCCTGAACCACACCTTCAGCTGAGTGGACAGTATCTTTTTTTTCGTGATTATCAATTGTAGTATTCATGATGCCACTTATTAATCTCTAGAAATGGTGTTTACCATTAGACAGAATGACGCGGGTCGCAGGATATATGTATTTATTGACCGCAATATTATTATTCTAAAATACCTTACTTAAGAAAAGGTTTTTATATCCCTGAAATAGCAAAAGCGGCATTGGATTCCAATGCCGCCTTCGCATAAATTTTAATAGACTTACTGTCCACCACCTAATGAGTGGATGTATACAGTCAATGCATCAATAGTGCCTTCATCAAGACGTGCTTCCCAAGTAGGCATCACGTTACCACGACCATTATAGATCTGGTTGTGGATGTCTTCACGAGTACCGCCATATAGATAAATCTTATCAGTAAGGTTAGGCGCACCTTGAAGGTGGTCACCGGTACCAGTTGCACCGTGGCATGATGAACATTGTTCTTGGAACAATGGCGCACCAGCAGCAGCAGCTTTTGCATCCGCACCTTTTACGCCAGACAAAGTCATAACATAATCAGTAAGGTTATTGATTTGAGTTGCGTCAAGCAAGCCATCAGTACCAAAATGTGGCATTTGGCTTAGACGTTCTTGTGCGTGACCAGAACGAATACCATACTGAATAGTTTGTTTGATGCCGGCATAAGTGCCGTCCCAAAGCCAATCATTGTCTGCAAGGTTTGGATAACCTTTTGAACCCTGACCACCTGCACCGTGGCAAGTTGAACAGTTGTCACCAAATGTTGCTTTACCTGCTTCTTGCGCAAATTGGAACAATTCAGGATTGTTCTTAACTTGATCAAGAGGGGTTGCAACCAATTTAGCAAACAATGGTGCACGTTTGTCTTGAAGAGCTTTAACTTCTGCATCAACACGGATACGGTCAACTTTAACCGTGTCAGGTAATGCAGCAACTTTTAGACCGTGCGTATAGTCGTTAAGCATAGGCCAAGCAGGCATAACTAACCAATATACTACTGCCCAGGCAATACAGCCGTATAATATATACAACCACCAACGAGGCAACGGGTTGTCTAATTCCCGAATACCATCCCACTCATGACCGGTGGTTTCAACGCCAGAGTGATCGTCAACTTCGCGTTTTCCCATTACAATTCTCCAATCAGATGACTAACCTTATAAAGGTCTATCATCATCTTTGTCTTCCAACGGCATATGCGCCGCTTCATCGAATTTTGTTTTGTTCTTAGGCCAGAGGGCGTAAATACATACAGCGAGAAATATAACTACAAAGTATATAGATCCGCCCTTCTGAGCAAAAGCCGCAAGGGCTTCGTACGACATCCTAACGGATACCATCAGCTTTCTTAGGTTCATAAGTTGAGAAATCAACCATAGTACCCAAGACTTGAAGGTATGCTACCAAAGCATCCATTTCAGTAACTTTTGTTGGATCACCATCAAAGTCACGAACGTTTACTTTGCCGCCATAGCGGGTTTGAAGACCAGAGCTGTCAGCATTTGGATCTGCTTGAGCCATCAAGTCATCTTTCGCGCTTGCAATATCTTCTTTGGTGTAAGGAACACCAACGATTTTATTGGTATTGATGTCATCTTGAATGAAAGTTGGATTAACCATCTTAGTTTTCAAGAATGCATACGGAGGCATAATAGACTCTGGAACAACCGAACGAGGGTTGGTCAAGTGTTCAACGTGCCAAGCATCTGAATATTTGCCGCCAACGCGCGCCAAATCAGGACCAGTACGTTTTGAACCCCATTGGAACGGATGGTCATACATAGACTCTGCAGCCAATGAATAGTGACCATAACGTTCAACCTCGTCACGAAGAGAACGGATCATTTGTGAGTGGCATGTATAGCAGCCTTCACGAACGTAAACGTTGCGACCAACCAATTCCAAAGGTGTATAAGGACGAACGCCTTGTACTTTTTCAATGGTTGACTCGATTTTGAAAAGTGGTGCGATTTCGATAAGGCCACCAATGCTTACCATGATAATAATACCAAGGAGAAGAACTAGAGAGTGACGTTCAAAAACACCATGTTTACTTAATAATGACATATTTCAATCCCCCCCAATTATTCAGCTGGAACCGCTTTAGCTTCAGCAGCTGCAGCAAGAGGTTCTTTTGCAGCGATGTCGCCTTTTGCAGTACGCCATAGGTTATATGCCATAATCGCAGCACCAGTGGTGAACAACAAGCCGCCAAGAGCACGGATCATATAGTAAGGTTTCATTGCTTTAACAGTTTCAACGAAGCTGTATTCCAAGAAGCCAAACTCGTTATAAGCACGCCACATTAGACCTTGCATGATACCAGATACCCACATTGCAGTGATGTAGAACAAGATACCGATGGTAGATAGCCAGAAGTGTACTTCAACCAATTTAACTGAATACAAGCGTTGGCGTTTCCAAACCCAAGGGGTCATGCAGTATAGAGCACCGAAAGATACCATACCAACCCAGCCAAGAGCACCAGAGTGAACGTGACCAACGGTCCAGTCAGTGTAGTGTGACAATGAGTTAACCGCACGAATTGACATTGCAGGACCTTCGAATGTTGACATACCGTAGAATGCAACAGAAGTAACAAGCATACGAAGAACTGGGTCTGTACGTAGTTTGTCCCAAGCGCCTGAAAGTGTCATAAGACCGTTAATCATACCACCCCATGAAGGCATCCAAAGGATGATTGAGAAAGTCATACCCAAAGTTTGAACCCATTGAGGCAACGCAGTATAGTGAAGGTGGTGAGGACCAGCCCACATATAAGTGAAGATCAATGCCCAGAAGTGGATGATTGACAATTGGTAAGAATATACCGGACGTTCCGCACGTTTTGGAACGAAATAGTACATGATGCCAAGGAAACCAGCAGTTAGGAAGAAGCCCACCGCGTTGTGACCATACCACCATTGTGTCATTGCGTTCTGAACACCAGACATCAATGAATATTGCTTAGAAGACCAAACGTTTGCAGGAACTTCTAGGTTGTTTACAAGGTGAAGGATCGCAATTGTTACGATAAACGCAAGATAGAACCAGTTCGCAACATAAATATGTTGTTCTTTACGTTTCCAAATAGTTCCAAGGAAGGTTACAAGATACACAACCCAAACAACTGTAATCAAAATATCGCTGATCCAGTTTGGTTCTGCATATTCTTGACCGCCAGTAACGCCAAGTACGTAACCAGTAGCAGCAGGAACGATTACAAGGAAGTTCCAACCCAATGTAACAAACCAAGGAAGCAAGCCACCGAAAATACGCGCGCGGCTGGTACGTTGAACTACATAAAAGCTTGTAGTGATAAGAACGTTACCACCGAATGCGAAAATCACACCAGAAGTGTGAACAGGGCGCAAACGACCAAAGTTTAAGAAACCAAATTCTTTAAAATAAAGGAACTCTGGGAAAGCAAGCTGGGAAGCGATAATCACGCCAACCAACATACCAACAACACCCCAGAAAGTTGCCGCAAAAATACCAACTTTGATGAGTTCATCATCATAGCGGCTTTCGTCAATTGCCAATTTTCCTTTTGACGCTGCGAATGCAATGCCGAAAAGACCTAAAGCAAAAAACAATGTTAACTCAACTGCCATGACCCTCATTCCAAGATCATGTGCAAAAGCCGTTGCCGCAACACCCCAAAGCAAACCAAGAGCAGCTAGAAGAGCGACAACATAAATGTCGATTCTAACCCCTGGTTTACCAAAGCCTGTCAATCGCAACGGTGCAGATTGTGTAGCATCAGTCATTGAACCACCCCTAATAAATAACACATAGATTCCATCCGTATAATACTACGGTGATGGAAATCAACCTTTCCAATGCGCTATTTTTAATATTAATGGGACATGACTTAATGTCGCATCACGGTTTTTTACTGCTATTGGGAAAAATTTTTATGCAAATTACAAGTGGACATTCCGTCCAAGTCTGGACTTCTGTAACATTGAATAAAAAACTAAATACTTAAGGTGTATGCCTCTAGTACAAGAATATAAAGAATCATTTTTCGAGATATTGAAACCATTTTTCTTTTATAACGTCTTCAAAATCTATATCATGTGCCTTTGCAAACAATATTAAATGCGCAAACACGTCGGCAAGTTCATCCCTAAACTGTTGTTCTGATTCTTTTGTCGGGGCATTGCGACCACGACCACAATAATCATTATAGGCTTTGGTCATTTCGCCAACTTCTTCTATAAATTTATAGAAATACCAATCTTTGTCACGCGCAATATTAAAACGATTGGCATAAATATCCGAAACTTGAATGATTTTTTGCGTTAATTCTTTGCTATCCATCTGCTTACCCAAACATAACAGTTCATATATATTATATGTGCTTATATATGTCGCAAACGGACGCAACAAAAAGCGTAAAAAGCAATTAACACAAATTGCGCGCAATTGTCGCGCTTGGTTTTAGCAGATTCAGTATTTACGAGTAGGACATTATATCCTATTGCATGCGGGTTAGTTTTTTGGGGGCGAATATGAAATCAATCGCTAGAGCTATGAATTTGGAAATCGGTTTTTCTAAATCTGGCATTATGACATCTGTTTTGTGGGCAATAGTAGGCCTTATTTCAACCTACTTGACGACCCTTTCACCTGAGGCACAAATTTCAGGACAAGCTTTCTGCTCTTTGTTTACAAATAGCGGTAACGGCTTCCATGAAATGGGTTTAATCGGACACTGCCCATATTGCTATGTTGCTGTGGCTGCCTTTGGTGCTTCTTTGATTTCTCTTTTCAAAAAAGCATAATCATTTAAGTAATATCTCAAATTAAGCCCGAAGGTTACGCCTTCGGGTTTTTTTGTGTTTGGCGGCTTTTGGGGGCGGTTTTTACAAAACCATAAAACATAAAAAAAGCCGCCCAATGGGCGGCTTTTATTCAATCTAATTGATATTAATCAGTAACTGTGAATTCAGTTCTGCGATTTTTTGCATATGCCTCTTCAGTAGCAGCAGGATCAAGCGGCTTGGTCGCGCCATATCCCTTTGCACTTAGCCCCTCAGCAGGAACCCCCTTCTCTACCCAGAATGCTTTAACCGCATCGGCACGAGATTGTGAAAGTTTAAGGTTATCATCGGCATTACCACGTGCATCAGTGTGTCCAGCAACTTCGATTTTATGTGCCTTACATGCGGTTGCGATACCAGTAAGAACATTAAGCAAATTAGCAGAATCACTGTTCACAGTTGCTGCACCGGTTGCAAAATTAATGGTGCGCCCCGCCATAGTGTCGGTGAAAGCTTTTGTACAAGCCGCCGCATCAGGATTTTCACCCAAAGCCGCCAATGCCGCACCAATTGGTGCCTCAGTAGAGCCAGCAACTTTGATATCATCAATAACCAAAGTGCCTTTACCTTCAGAAGTTTCAAGACCCATAGAAAGATCTGCAAGTGCCGCATCTTTCGCATTTTTGTCCGCTGCCTCACCAGAAGCGATCAACGAAGTTCCATTTAATTTAAGGCTTAACCAAGGGAATTTGGCTTTAAGCTCTTCGGTGATTGCGCCAAACCATGCTGGTTGCTCCGCCTTAACTTCGGCAGTAACCGCAGGGGTTTCAGTTTTTGCATTACCTTTGGTCAAGGCATACCAACCAAGGCCACCAACAGCGACAATCAAAAGCAATGGAATAAGAATGCCACCGCCTTTTTTGCCTTCTTCAACTAGGCCAGTTGCAGCAGCACCAACGCCAGCAACCGCATCTTTGGCAAGGGCAGCACCTTTTTCGGCAACATCTTGTGCCGCATCAAGACCTTTGTCAGCCAAGTCAGCCGCACCTTTACCAAGGTCGCCCGCCGCAGCAGCAACACCACCAACAGCCGCCGCACCGGCACCAAGCGCCGCAACGCCCACGCCGCCAATTTTCTCAACGCCGTCTTTAATTGCGTCACCAACATCTTCGGCAACATCACCAACTTTTTCGGCCGCGTCTTTTGCGCCTTTAGTCACTTTTGCAGCAACCTCGCCCGCATCTTCAACAACGTCTTTTGCAGCTTCCGCAGCCTTAGCAGCAGCAGCTTTTGCACCCTTGGTTACTTTTTCAGTAACATTTCCAGCAGCCTCAGCAGCATTTTCGGCAACATCTTTTGCACCGTCAACAACATCGCCGGCAACATCAACAGCTTTATCTTTTACTTTGCCAAGAACGCCAGCAGCAGCACCCAAAGCACCTTTTGCTGCGTCTTTACCTTTTGCGGCCGCTTTAGTTGCTTTTTTAGTTACATCTTTGGCAACATCCGCACCTTTATCAGCAACTTCTTTTGCCGCTTTTGCACCCTTTGCTGCCGTCTTTGTAACAGCAGCTTTAGTCTTTTTTGTTACAGCAGATGCAGCGTCTTTTGCCTCATCCACAATTTTCTTTCCAGCCATAAATATCTCCTGATACTAAATACGCCCTTAGGCGTTTAGAAATTCTCTTAAGAATCCCCACCCTCTCAACGGCACTTTTGCTACAAATCGAATTATTTTGCAATCAGAATTAACTATATTTGAGCAATAGATTCATTGCAATTATAAGTACAAAATGTTGCAAGGTCTAAAACAAGGTAAATAGATAACTAACAACAGGTCAAAATAATATTTTTTATTTGCTTTTGACGTTTTTTGTGGCTATTGCGCACACCATGACTAAAGACGCTATTAACAACCCTTTTGAAGACGCAAAAACCACCGCAAAAACCCTTGCCGAGGCATTGCCATATATCCAAAAATATGACCGCGAAACCGTGGTCATAAAATATGGTGGCCATGCAATGGGCGACAGTGAAAGCGCAAAGAAATTTGCCGCCGATGTGGTGCTTTTGAAGCTGGTTGGGATTCATCCGATTGTGGTTCATGGTGGTGGCCCGCAAATTTCTGCAATGCTTAAAAAAGCGGGTGTTGAGAGCCGTTTTATCGATGGTTTACGTGTTACCGATAAAGAAACCATGGAAATTGCCGAAATGGTTTTATCTGGTGCAGTTAATAAAGAGCTTGCGCACCTTATAACCGATGCAGGACGTGAAGCAGATGTGCGCGGGGTTGGTCTTTCAGGTAAAGACGCCAATCTTTTCAAAGTTGAAAAAGTTACACGCACCAAAAAAGATCCTGATTCTAATATCGAAGCCGTGGTTGATTTGGGCTTTGTTGGTGATCCGGCAAAGGTTGATGCCCAACTTGTGATGTCACTTCTAAGTGCGGATCATGATTATGTTCCTGTAATCGCACCAATTGGCGTTGATGAAAGTGGTTCAACATTCAACGTAAATGCCGACACCGCAGCAGGTGCATTGGCAGGCGCAGTAAAGGCAAAACGCTTTTTACTTTTGACCGATATTGCAGGCGTTTTGGACGAAAATAAAGAATTAATCCGCGAAATGGATGTAAAACGCGCCCGTGAATTAATTGAAACCGGTGCGGCAGTTGGCGGCATGATTCCAAAACTTGAAACCGCAATCGCGGCGATTGAGGCCGGTGTAGAGGCGGTTGTAATCCTTGACGGTCGTCAACACCACTCAATCTTGATGGAATTGTTCACCTCAACCGGTATCGGCACTCTGATAAAGGCATGATAGACGGTCTAGAAAAACTATATGCGGCAAAAGACTGGGTCTTTGACCTTGATAACACGCTTTACCCGCAAGAATGTGCGCTTTTTCCGCAAATTCAGGTAAAGATGAACCGCTATGTTGCCGATTTTCTTGGGCTTCCACTTGATGAGGCACGCGCAATTCAAAAAAAATATTATGTTGAACATGGCACAACGCTTAATGGCTTAATGCTTCATCATGATATTGATCCATATGATTATTTGCACCACGTGCATGATATTGATTATTCAATTTTAAAACCTGATCCACGCCTTCGTGATGCTATAAACGCATTACCTGCGCGTAAGACGGTTTTTACCAATGGTTCACGTAAACATGCCGAAAATGCGCTCAAGGCGCTTGGACTTGAAGGTATTTTTCACGATTTAATCGATATTGCCGCCACCGATTTTAAACCAAAGCCCGAAAAAAGTGCTTTTGAAACTCTTATTAAAACCCATGATATAAACCCGCAATCTGCGGTAATGGTCGAAGATTTATCGAAAAATCTTGTAACCGCACATGAAATGGGCTTTATGACGCTTTTGGTATGGTCACATCATGATTGGAACGATGAACCAGAAGGCCACAAGCCAGCGGGTTTAGAGGACACCGAAAAAGAGCATATCCATTTTAACACTGATAACCTTGGCGGTTTTATCGAAAACGTAATTAAACAGGGAAAAGAATAATGACTGATACCCAGCAACTTCAAACCACTATCGATAACGCATGGGAAAACCGTGCCGAAATCAATATTGCAACCACTGGCGAAGTTCGTGATGCGGTTGATTACGCTCTTGCAGGTCTTGATCGCGGCGAATTCCGCGTGGCGCAAAAGAATGATGGCGACTGGGTTGTTAATCAATGGCTTAAAAAAGCGGTTCTGCTTTCTTTCCGTCTAAATGACAATATGGTGATTGACCCTGAACATGACCGACACCTTATTCAACCCGCAGGGCGCTCTTTTGATAAAGTGCCACTTAAAACCGCGCGCTGGAATGAGGATGACTTCCGCAATGCTGGTTTCCGCATGGTTCCGGGTGCGGTTGTGCGCCATGGCTCTTTCATTGCCAAAGATGCGGTTTTGATGCCATCATTCGTAAATATTGGCGCATATGTTGGTGAAAAAACCATGGTTGACACATGGTCAACCGTTGGCTCTTGCGCGCAAATTGGTGCGAATGTTCACCTTTCTGGCGGTGTTGGTATTGGTGGCGTGCTTGAACCACTTCAGGCCGGCCCAGTTATTATCGAAGACAATTGCTTTATTGGTGCGCGTGCCGAAGTTGCCGAAGGCGTCATCGTTCGTGAAGGTGCGGTAATTTCAATGGGTGTCTATCTTGGCGCATCCACCAAAATTATTGACCGCGCAACTGGCGAAGTTTTCCGTGGCGAAGTTCCGGCTTATTCCGTGGTTGTTCCGGGTTCACTACCTGACCCTAAAGGTGGTCCAAGCCTTTATTGTGCGGTGATTGTAAAACGTGTTGATGCGCAAACCCGCTCAAAAACCGGAATTAATGAATTATTGCGGGACTAATTAATGGATTTATTTTTTCATCCGTTTTCATCTTACTCACAAAAAGCACTTATGGCTTTTTATGAAAAGAACATTGAATTCAATTCAATGATTTTAGATGGTGGTGAAGAAATAACCCAAAAATTCAATGAAATATGGCCAATCGGTCGTTTCCCAATCCTTATGGATGACGGCAATTTCATTTTTGAAGCCACCGCAATTATCGAATATTTGGAAGTTAAGTTTCCACAAACCACACAACTAATCCCACAAGATGCTTTTGCCGCACAAGAAGCAAGAATGTGGGATAGGTTTTTTGATAATTATGTCATGTCCCCCATGCAGCATTTGGTTGATACTGCATTGGGACGTGAAGCTGATAATCATGACAGATGGGTATTGGCACTTGAAAAAGCCTATAAAATAATTGATGACAGAATGAAAATGCGGCAATGGGCTTGTGGCAATGATTTCACAATTGCCGATTGTGCCGCCGCCCCTTCTTTACTTTATGCGGATTGGGCACATCAAATTTCTAATGAATATCCAAATTTGCACGCATATCGCCAAAGATTATTAAAACGCCCATCCTATGCACGGGCATTTGATAATGCGCGCGCGTTTCGCAATTATTTTCCGCTTGGGGCACCAACGGACCGCGATTTATAATATTATCAAATGAATAAGGGTGGTATCTTTGAATAAAATACCACCCTTTTTTATTAGTATTTGCCGCTTAATAATACTTCGGCAATTTGTACCGCATTCAATGCCGCGCCCTTGCGAAGGTTATCATTGGATAGGAACAGCGCCAAGCCATGTTCAACGGTTGGATCTTTGCGAACCCGCCCAACAAACACAGGGTCTTTGCCGGTTGCATCCAATGGATTTGGAATATCAACCACTGCGACACCTTCGGCAGCGCCAAGTAATTCAAGCGCCTTTTGCACCGAAATTTCATTCTCAAACTCGGCATTAATTGATAATGAGTGACCAGAGAAAACAGGAACGCGAACGCATGTGCCGACCACTGGAAGTTCTGGAATTTCCAAAATACGGCGGCTTTCGTTGCGCAATTTGATTTCTTCTTCGGTAAAGCCATCTTCAACATAAACATAATTTAGCGGCACAACATTATAGGCAATTGGAACCGCCCATTTTTTTGCCTCTGGCAATGATACATTTTCCGGATGGCGGGCAAGTTCGCCACAATTATCACTTACGGCCTGAATTTGGCTTTCCAAAACTTGGCAACCTTCAACGCCACCACCAGAAACCGCCTGATAAGTGCTTACAGTTAGGCGTTTTAGACCCGCAGCCATATGTAATGGTTTTAAAACCGGCATTGCCGCCATTGTGGTGCAATTTGGGTTGGCAACAATCCCCTTTGGAATTGATTTTAATGTATGTTGGTTAACCTCGGCAACCACTAATGGAACGTCCAAATCATCGCGCCATGCCGATGAATTATCAATCACCACAGCGCCCGCAGCCGCAACTTTTGGCGCCAATGCTTTGGAGGTTGATCCACCCGCTGAAAAGAAAACGATATCAAGACCATTAAAATCGGCGGTTGCGGCATCTTCGACCACAATATCTTTATCACCGCATTTTACAACTTTGCCAGCCGAACGAGCAGAGGCAAAAAGCCGTAATTGATTGAATGGAAAGTTACGCTCTAATAAAATTTCGCGCATCATTTCGCCAACCAAGCCAGTTGCGCCAACGATACCGATATTTGGTGGATTATTTTCTAACACTTTGCATCTCCTTTGCCTGCAAGTAATTTGCGTTGCGAGATGCGGGAAAAACAAAACCCCGCATCTTTCGCGGGGTTGTTGTCTGTATGATTGCCCTTAAATTACGCGCCCATACAAACCCACCCCGCCGCAGCGAGTTGGTTTAATGGTAATCTTTGTAATCATTTGGTTTGTCATCACGCGCCAACTAGCCAACAAATTATTTCATGTCAACGGCAATTATTGCAATTTTTGTATATAAAATAATGACTTGAAAAGATTATGCGAAACTTTTTTGCGCAAAACCTTGGTTTATTTAAAAATCCGTTCTTACCACACCAGAATTTTGTGAAACAAAATATTCAATATCTGGTTTGCGAAAGCATTAGATGCCCCATATATATCTTTAAGAAAAATATCAGATTTCTCATTCAATATAATTAACATTATAACCTTCTGCAATTTCCTGTCATAAATCACACCATTTTTTCATTTACCCCTTGAAGACATCAAAAACTTTCCCATATTCCCCGTGTTCATTATGGTTATTGGGGAATGGGCAGCATGAACTTAAAGGTCTTGAAACGCCCATAATTCGTAATCATATAAGGTTTAATCTTAACTGGCTTGCGCCTTAATGCGGGCAATGCCAAATCTAAAAAAGCGTGGGCTTTTAAAGCCATGCAGAAGGAAAGTAAAAATGGGAAAAATTATTGGTATTGACTTGGGAACTACCAACTCTTGCGTTGCCATTATGGACGGCAAAGCCGCAAAAGTTATCGAAAACTCTGAGGGTGCGCGTACTACCCCTTCAGTAGTTGCCTTCACCGCTGACGGTGAGCGTATGATTGGTCAACCGGCGCGCCGTCAGGCAGTAACCAACCCGGATCAAACCTTTTTCGCAATCAAGCGTTTGATTGGTCGTAATTTTAACGACCCAATGGTTGAAAAAGACAAAAAACTTGTTCCATACGAAATTGTAAAAGGTCCATCTGGCGATGCGTGGGTAAAAGGTCGTGATAAAGACTATTCACCTGCTGAAATTTCCGCCATGACTTTGACCAAAATGAAAGAAACTGCCGAAGCCTATCTTGGTGAAGAAGTAACCCAGGCGGTTATTACCGTTCCTGCATATTTCAATGACGCACAACGTCAAGCAACCAAAGATGCGGGTAAAATCGCTGGTCTTGAAGTTCTTCGTATCATCAACGAGCCGACCGCAGCAGCGCTTGCATACGGCCTTGATAAAGGTGGCAACCGTACAATTGCGGTTTATGACCTTGGCGGCGGTACATTCGACGTTTCAGTTCTTGAAATTGGTGACGGCGTGTTTGAAGTTCGCTCTACTAACGGTGATACATTCCTTGGTGGTGAAGACTTCGATATGCGTATCGTTGATTATTTGGCTGAAGAGTTCAAAAAAGACAAAGGTATCGACCTTCGTAACGATAAATTGGCTTTGCAACGTCTTCGTGAAGAAGCTGAAAAAGCGAAAAAAGAACTTTCAACCACTACTCAATATGAAGTAAACCTTCCGTTCATCACAATGGACGCTTCTGGTCCGCTTCACCTTAACCTTAAACTTACTCGTGCTAAGCTTGAGGCATTGGTTGACGATCTTATCAACCGCACAATTGAACCTTGTAAAGCTGCTCTTAAAGATGCTGGCTTGGCGGCAAGCGAGATTGATGAAATCGTGCTTGTGGGTGGTATGACCCGTATGCCAAAAGTTCAAGAAGCGGTTAAAGCATTCTTTGGTAAAGAGCCACACAAAGGTGTGAACCCAGACGAAGTTGTTGCAATTGGTGCGGCAATTCAGGCCGGCGTTCTTCAAGGCGACGTTAAAGACGTTCTTCTTCTTGACGTTACCCCACTTTCACTTGGTATCGAAACTTTGGGCGGCGTGTTCACCCGTTTAATCGAGCGTAACACAACCATCCCAACCAAAAAATCGCAAACCTTCTCAACTGCTGATGACAACCAATCTGCTGTTACCATCCGCGTATTCCAAGGTGAACGCGATATGGCGGCCGATAACAAATTGCTTGGTCAATTTGACTTGTTGGGTATTCCTGCGGCACCACGCGGCGTTCCACAAATCGAAGTTACTTTTGACATTGACGCAAACGGTATCGTTTCTGTTTCAGCAAAAGATAAGGCAACCAATAAAGAGCAATCAATCCGTATTCAGGCAAACGGTGGTCTGTCTGATGCCGATATTGAGCAAATGGTAAAAGACGCAGAAGCAAATGCCGAAGCCGACAAAAAACGCCGTGAAGAAGTAGAAGCTAAAAACCAAGCCGAAGCATCAATCCATTCGATTGAAAAACAGCTTGCTGAATATGGTTCTAAACTTGAAGCAGGTGACAAAGGCGCAATTGAGGCAGCAATCGCAAAAACCAAAGACGCTGTCCAAGGTGGCGATGTTGCGGCAATTCAGGCTGCTAACAACGAATTGATGCAAGCGGCAATGAAAATTGGCGAAATCATGTACAAAGAACAGCAAGCAGCCGAAGAATCTGCGGCTCATGCTGATGCTGCGGCGGCTGCCAAAGCTGATGGCGATGATATTGTTGACGCTGAATTCGAAGACGTTGACGGCGATAAAAAGTAATTAACGCCCTTATATCCTCCCCTGCGAAAGCGGGGGAGGTGTCGTTTTGTGTGAACAAAATGACGGAGGGGGCAAACAAAGAATATTCACAAAGCCATGACCACCCAAACCTGTTATTACGAACTTTTGGAAGTTTCACGCGATGCCGATGGCGCGACCATCAAATCTGCGTTCCGCAAAGCGGCGATGAAATATCACCCCGACCGCAACCCTGATAATCCTGAAGCCGAAGCAAAGTTTAAACAGATTAACGAGGCTTATTCTGTGCTGTCCGATGAACAGAAACGCGCCGCATATGACCGCTTTGGTCACGCGGGTGTTAATGGCGGCATGGGCGGCATGGGTGGTGGCGGCTTTAGTGGTGATCCATCTGACATATTCTCCGAAGTTTTTGGTGATATTTTTGGCGATGTTTTCGGCGGCGGTCGCGGTCGTAAACAAGGGCCGGCGCGTGGTGCTGACCTACGCATGGATTATGACATTACCCTTGAAGAAGCCTTCAAAGGTGTCGAAGCCGAGATAAAAGTTCCAACCGAAGAAACCTGCGAACATTGTGATGGAAGTGGTGCAGAACCACCGCACAAACCCGAAACCTGCCCAACCTGTGGCGGTGCGGGGCAAGTTCGTGTGCAAAATGGCTTCTTTATGATGACGCGCACTTGTCATCATTGCCACGGACGCGGCACAATCATTTCCCACCCATGTAAAAAATGTCGTGGCAAAGGTGCGGTTGAAATTGAACGTAAATTGTCTGTCTCCATCCCTGCGGGGGTTGAGGATGGTCAACGCATTCGCCTTGCCGGTGAAGGTGCGCGCGGCGCACGTGGCGGTCCAAAAGGCGATTTATACATTTTCCTTAGCATTAAGAAACATGCCATTTTTGAACGTGATGGGCGTGATTTATATATGCGTATGCCCGTCCCCATGACCAAGGCGGCATTGGGCGGCAAAATCGAAGTTCCAGTGATTGATGGCGGCAAAGCCGAAATTGAAGTGCCAGAAGGCTCACAAACCGGTAAACGCATCAAACTTCGTGCGCATGGCATGACACAATTAAAATCGGCATTACGTGGCGACATGTATGTTGAATTATTTGTTGAAACCCCACGCAAATTGACCCCTAAACAGCGTCAATTGCTTGAAGAGTTTCATGCCGATTGCTGCGAAGCCTCCCACCCCGAAACCCAAGGCTTTTTCGACAAAGCCAAGAAGTTTTGGGAAGGCTTGAAGAAGTAATCACAAGCAACCATAATATTTCAAGGTCTCCCTCAATGCGGGTTTTAAATCCGTATGCGGGATGTTGTTGCCCAAAATTTCTTTAAGCCCCGCACCATCAAAGCGCATTTCATAATCCCATAAATAACGCATCTTGATAATCTCACTAATGGTTTTGTTAAAAGGCGCAATTAGGGTGAAAAGCCACCACGGCAATTGCTTTATTTTTATATTACGCCCCGTAATTTCACCAATTACCCCCGCCAATTCGGCATTTGAAAAATAGTGATTATCAAAATTAAAGCGTGAAAAATTGGGCAAACCATCCGCCTTTTCCAAAAGTTCGGCAAAGCATTTTGCGCAATCAGGCAAATATGCCCATTGGTGGCGAATATTTGGGGTTTTAGATGGTGAGCTTATTGAATTAATAGGTTTGTTTTTTTGAATAATGCCTTCGGTAAGCCAGCTTGAGCCACTTTGTGGGCCAAAGAAATCGCCCATACGCAATATTATGGTTTTTATATCGGCTTCTTTTTCAAGAAGTCTCTCAAGCCGTACCCGGATTCGTCCCTTTTCGGAAATTGGGTTTTGCGGGGAATTATCGGCAATATTTTCGCCCAAGATTGGCGCATAATTATAAATATTCCCAGGGAATAGAATAATTGCACCCGCCTTTTTGGCTGCCTTAATAGTGTTTTCAAGCATTAATTCGGGTGATACTTCCCAATTTTTATAACCGGCGGGATTTACCGCATGGAATATTGCGTCAACCCCATTGGCGGCCGCCATTACGTCACCCAAATTTTCGGCATCGCCCAAAATCCATTCAACGCCATCGGCAAAACCTGATTTCTTGCGGCTTAGGGCGCGCACATTCCAACCACGGACAAGACATTCACGCATAAACGCCCCACCCAATGATCCAGTTGCCCCCAAAATAAGTATATTTTTCATTTAAATCTCCTGATAAGCCTCCATAACGAGTAATTTGATAAATGTAATTGAATTTATAATTAGTTCTGTTATTCATATTTGAATGACAATGCAGGATATAGATTGGAACGCACTTAAGATTTTTGGCAAAGTGGTGGAAACCGGTAATTTCTCACACGCTGGCAAAGCCTTTGGCATATCCCAACCAACCATAAGCCGCGCCATCGAAGGGCTTGAAGAAAAACTAGGCTATCAATTATTCACGCGCACCACAAAAGGTCTTGTCGTAAGCGATGCCGCCAAAGAACTTGCGCAATATACGAGGGCAATGGGCATAAATTGCGAAACCTTTACCCGCGTTGCCAGTGCGATGGGCAACGAAATCAAAGGCACAATCCGAATTAGTACCAGCGAAATAGTCGGCATTTATATTTTGCCTGAACTATTAAAGAAAATTGGCAAAAAATATGATGGTTTGGATTTTGAAATCATTGCCTCTGATGAGATTTCCGACCTTACCGAACGGGAGGCCGACATAGCCATAAGAATGGCAAAACCCACGCAAAACGCACTTTTGGCACAAAAAATCGGTGAAATTGCAATTGGCGCTTATGCCAATGAGAAATATTTTGAAAGCAATGAAATGCCTGAAAATATTGATGATTTGACGCGCCACGATATGATTTTTTATGATGCTTTGTCGCCATTTCTTATTCCCTTTACGCAAGAATTTCCAATCATTGAAAGCGCGCATTTTAAATATCGCGCAGCGTCCCCTGCGGTGCAATTATCACTAATTTTAAGGGGTGTGGGCATTGGTTTTTGCCAAGCGGGTATCGCCAATGAATATGGCCTAAAAAGAATATTAAAAGACGAAATTAATATAAAAATTCCGGCATATATCGCAATGCACGAAAATCTAAAAAATCAAAAACGCTATATCACAATTTTCCGCGAACTAGCGAATGAATTGCGCGATTATATAAATGGCATCAAATTATAATCGGATTTATGACCCAATTTAAAACCTAAACGTATTGAAAATTCTTTTAAATGTTATTATAGGTAGAACTTAATAATATTTCGACCGATAAAGAGGCAATATAATGGCGCTTGAACCACAACATCAATATGAAAATTATAGCCGCCACCGTCTTCATTTTAGCGGTTTATTCTTTGCCGTAATCGCATTTTGCGGGGTTTGGTCGCTTACATTTTTAACTTTATTTATTTTTAGCATTCACGCCCAAGAACCAATAACATATGCCGCAATGGGAATCGGGCAAATATTATGTGCCTTTGTGGCATGGCGCCTTATGAAACGTGAAATGTTTTATGCAAACCTTATGGTTTCACTTGAAGAAAATGCAAAATCGGTAATTAACGCAAAAGAAAACGGTAAACTTGGCGCAAGGATTATAATTATATCTGCAGTGTTGATTTGCGGCATTGTTTTAACTGTCTTGCCCCTTTTACATTACATTTAAACCCCAAACCGATAATGCCCAGTGATGGGAAAGGCAAAAAGGACATCGTCCTTTTTCGTGCCCCAACCGATATTATGGATGATTAGGGGGTTGCCGTTTAATAATGCCTTGTCACCCGATACAATGCCAATATGCGGAAGCCCCTGCACACTTTGGGTAATAATATCGCCTTCGCGGTAATCAGAACCTTTATCAGATACTGATAACGCCGCCCCTTGTCTTTCAAAAAAGCGGCGTAAATTTGGAACGCGGCGATGATCGATATTTTTATCCGGCCCCTTCAAGCCCCAATTTTTCGGGTATTTTGAAAAGTTTGCCGCCATATCATCATGCACAAGCTGTTGTAAATCAAGCCCAAGCGCATCACGATAGGCACGGATTACCACATCGGTGCAAACACCCTTAAAACGCGGCACATCGCCACCCGGATATTTCAAAACCGTATAAGCGGGGTCATATTGCACAGTAACCCCAATTTGCGCCGTAGCAGACTTTACAAGGCGGCTTGATTTTGATGTTTGCACATCCGCCAATGCCTTGTCCGCCATCAATGAAAGTGCGGCAAGGCCAAAAATAAATTCTTTGCGATTTATACTGCCCATATATTCTTATTAATATTTATTTGGGCAAAAATATGACGCTACAAACCAAATCTATAATGGGCAATAATTGGGTATTTGCGTAAAATATCCTCTTTTACAATTGCATCACCATTATTATGGATTACAAGATTTTGCGTACGCCAACCGTTAAAGTCACCTGCGATAACGGCAAAGTGTGCTTTTGATTTTATTTTAAAAACCACAATATCGCCTGCGGAATAATCACGGTAATCAATTGGGATTGGTAATTGCGCGCCCTGTGCTGCAAAATATTTTTGCAAGTCCGCCACACATGATTTTGGGGATTTTTGCTTGCTTTTTTTAAGCGAGCTTTTGTGATTAGATTTAATATCAACCGCCGCAGCCGAATTTATATCAATTCCGATGCCTGCCTTATAGGCGTTTATGATATAATCACATTCACTATTACCCACAGGTAACGGCGCGCCAATTTGTGCCTCCACCGCATTTACAAAAAGCATTGGTTTATTGGAATAAGGTATTTGGGCGAATGAAAAATTGGTTCCAATTATTAAAGAAAAAATCAGACCAATCAAAAACTCTTTATGTTTCATGGCACTAACAATGTCGAAATTACGCCGCTTTATTAAACCAATCTTGTTGAAATACAAGAAAAAAAGCCTCTGGATATTACTCCAGAGGCAGGTAATCGATGATTACAAATACAGGCTAACTCGAAATCTTTAACAAAAACTCTTCAAGATCATATTCTTTTAGTTTTCGGTAAAGTGTTGAACGACCAATTCCAAGACGACGCGCAATTTCGGTCATATGCCCGGCATAAAGGTCAATGGCATATTGAATTAAATCACGTTCAATTTGTTCTAATTTGCGCAAATGCCCACCATCATCAAACATTGGGATGAACTGTGGAACTTCGCCATTTGCCGCCACTTTTGGCATAAGCATTGGAATACCATTTGGCGAATTGGCGATTTCGGCAAATTCCATTTCTGGCTCTGAATTTGCGGCGCGCAACGTTAAATCTGGCATGGCTGCCTCAAGCTGCGGGAAATCCTCTGTGGTTAGGTAATCATTATCACAAAGCACCATCGCGCGATAAAGCATGTTTTCAAGCTGGCGCACGTTACCTGGCCATTCATAGGCTTGTAATAGGCCATTTGTGCTTGGCGCAACGCCCAAAACCTTTTTACCCATTTCAGAGTTAAAGCGCGCGATAAAATGCTTACAAAGTGCCGGAATGTCTTCTTTACGCTCCCTAAGTGGTGGCGCATCAATTGGAAAGACATTAAGGCGATAGAATAAATCTTCGCGGAATAAGCCATCATGGACAAGGCGCGCCAAATCTTTGTTGGTGGCGGCAATAATGCGCACATCAACCTTAATGGGGCGTTTTGCGCCCACTGGGTCAACCTCAGACTCTTGTAAGGCACGAAGTAGTTTCACCTGCATCTCAAGCGGTAATTCACCAACTTCGTCAAGGAATAATGTGCCGCCGTCTGCCTCTTGGAATTTACCCATATGGCGTTCATTGGCGCCGGTAAATGCCCCCTTCTCGTGACCAAAAAGAATTGATTCAACAAGGTTTTCAGGAATAGCACCACAGTTTACGGTGATAATCGGCTTGTGCGCCCGATCACTTTCACCATGGATAGAGCGGGCGATAACCTCCTTACCGACACCTGACTCTCCCAAAATCAGAACCGGTATATTGGCGGTTGCCGCCCGCTTACCCATTTTAATGACTTGACGCATACTGGCCGCCCCCGCAACCATATCGTCAAAGGTCATCTGTCCGGCAGCTTTCTTTTTAAGTCTGCGGACTTCCCCTGTTAGTTCCCCAACCTTCAAGGCATTGCGGATTGATACCAAGACACGCTCTGGGCTTGCCGGTTTCACAAAGAAATCGGTCGCGCCCGCCTGCATCGCTTTGACCACTGTATCAATACCGCCCGAAGCAGTTAAAACCACAACTGGTAAATCATCACGTTTTTTGCGAATTTGTTCCAACGCCTCCATGCCGGAAACCCCTGGCATGATTAAATCTAGCAGAACCACATCAACCGCCGGATCATTTGCCTGTGCGACTGCTTGTGAACCATCTTCTGCGAGGCGTGTTGCAAAACCCTGACGCTCTACGGCCGCTTGTAAAAGGCGACGTTGCGCAGGGTCATCGTCAACGATTAATATCGTTTTAGTCATAATTCTTCCACCATACCAAAAGAACCTTCTGGTTCTTAATTTCGGGTCACATTGGACCACTTTTTTAATTTGTTACGATGCAAGATAATATAAAATTGAAAATAAATGGTTTATTTTGGGACACCAAAACCACCTTTTTCAGCCCAAAAACAAGCAATTACAGTTTATATTTGGTTAATGTGGTAATGCGGCGAAAACAACGCCCGTTAATGACGCATGAACTTGATTAATGGAAATATCTGTAATGTTTTAAAATACAATCATTGAAAAATCTGAAATTTTCACCTCAATTATTTTGATAATTTAATGACACGCTTTAAAATCCACCAAACCAACACAAATTAAGAGTAAATATAATGAATAGCAAAATTTTTAATAACTATCTTGAACGGTCACTTGCAATTCGTGAAAAATACCATTCATTAGAAGAAAAAATGCACTCATCTAAATGGACATTAGAAGAAGATGCTCTGGCATTTATTACTGATGCCGGTTTAGTCGGCAGAAACATCATGTCACATGAAGGAAGATGGCCAAAAGAAAATAGCAATGAAGAATTACGCCATAAAATTGGGGAATGTATGTGGTGGCTGATGATTTTAGCAGAAAGAAGTAATTTAAATGCCGAAGTCGAATTAGAAAACTTTTTAAAGAAGACTGAAAAGTTGCTGTCTTTGGATTAAAATTTAAAGAAATTTTGATTATAGGTTTGTTGAGATGAACGCTCGTCAATTAACAAATGCGGCATTACTGAAATATGGCTTTTAAGGTATAAATTAATGGAAACTCATTCCATAAATTTCGAAAAATCTGATTTAGAGATTGCAAGAAGGTTTAGGAATGCTGGGATGTCTAATAAATTTATAAAAAATTGATGACCACAAAAAACTTAAAGGATTTAAACATCGTCCATTAAAATAAATTTCTACCTTCGGTAAATTATCGCTAGATTTATCCTTAACTATTAGCTATATTAAAGTATAGTTAAATCGGAGGTCGTTTATGCAAATTTATAAAAATCTGAGTGGCAATGCAGGTGTTCATTCTTATGATTATGGTGATGATTTCATTAAAGTGAAATTTAATAGAACCGATGCAGTTTACGTGTACACTTATGAATCTGCTGGGCAAGAAAAAATAGAAAAAATGAAAGAGCTAGCAGATGCAGGTAAGGGGCTAACTGGATATATAAGCCAACACATAAAAAATAAATATGCATATAAAGAATAATAGAAGATGTATCCTTAACTCGTAATTATTTTTCACCCTTAAATCCACTTCGCATCAACTATCCTTCAGAGTGGAAGCAAAACACGTCAAACTCTAACCGCCCCTTACGGGAGGGAGAAGAAGTGATATTTCCATACCTATCCCCGCTTTGATAAATGCCATTAATATTCATAAGTATTTTGGCTGAATTAATTAGTGCGGCTTGGGTATGTCAGGAAATGTCAGGTTTTTTGGCGGCTGCTCATTTGATTTCTGCATGTCAACAAATGTCAACATTTTCAGGAGATGCAAAAATACGCACCAACAAGCGACTTAAAACATTGATTAGCAATAGTTTTATTTGAATTAATCGATGTTACAAACGGGTAAAGCAGGGGGAAAATGATTACATTATGTGAAATAATGGGAGCTGTTTATTGGTATGACAAAGCCACCCTTCCGTCCGCTTCGCGTCCACCTTCCCTCAAGGGAAGGAGTTAAATTCTTAATTCCTAACTTTTACCCTTCCCCCAATATTTCGCCCGCAAGATATAATGACCCACAAATAAGGATGCGGGCGCCATTGTGTTTACCCGCCGCAAGTTCGACAGCACTTTTGGCATCGTTCATTGGGGTGGCTTCGAGGTTGTGGTGCTTGGCAATTGCCGCCAAATTTTCCGGGGTGGCAGCGTTGGGTGTGGATTTAATGGGGATGGTTATAACAAAGGGGTTTAGTTCGGCAAAGATTTTGAAAAACCCGTCACTATCCTTATTCGCCAATTGCCCGGTAATTAAAACCAATGGCTTGGGCGGTAATGAGGCAATGAAATTCCTGGCGGAAATGGCACCGTGTGGGTTATGCCCGCCATCAAGCCAAAGCTCTGCCCCAGCTTTATTCGCAATTTCGGCATAAATACCAGTGGTTAGGGGTTGCATTCTTGCAGCCCAAACCGCGCTTTTTATACCCTTGGCAATTGCCCCCTCATCAATGCCCAAAAACTGCGCCGCCATAATGGCATTGCCCGCATTTTCATATTGGTGCGCGCCGTGCAAAGATGGTTTTGGCAATTCCATAAAGACATCATTAGTTTGAAAACAGGTTTTTCCATATGATTGATAACAATCCCAATCGCGCCCAAAAAAGTAAGGTTTTGCGCCGATTTTTTCCGCCTCGTTTTCAATGGCGTCAAAGGCGATTTCATTTTGCCGCGCCACGATTACGGGCGTATTCGCACGCAGAATACCGCATTTTTCGCGCGCAATCCCGCCCAAATCATCGCCCAAAAACTCTTTATGATCATAATCAATTGGAGTTAGGATGGTTAGAAGTTTTTTATTCACTGCATTGGTGGCATCAAGGCGACCGCCAAGACCGGTTTCAAGCAAAAGATAATCGGCATGGTTTTCCGAAAATGCCAAAAAACCGGCCAATGTCTCGGCCTCAAAAATTGTTAGGGGGATTTGTTTTGAAATTTCTTTTACGCGTTTCGCATATTCAAAAAGCTCTGCCTCGGAGATTTGTTTGCCCGCAATCACATATCTTTCGTGAATTGTTACCAAGTGCGGCGAAGTATAAATATGGCAGGTTTTGCCCGCCGCCTCCAGAATTGCACGAAGAAAGGCAATAGTTGACCCCTTTCCATTGGTTCCCGCAACATGAATTATTGGCGGCAGCTTTTTTTCAACATCGCCAAGCAATTTAAGTGCAGATTGCATCCGCGCAAGGGATAAATCAATAACACGGTCAAAGGCATAAAATATTTCAGCAGAATTTGAATTTGACATAAAAGTGACACTTGTTGTAATCGGACTTAATAGGTTAGGTTAAATATGGCAGTCAAGTTAAATAAAAATCGTATGTTAGAATCATGGGCATTATTTATTATATGCGCATTATTGCTTTTATTTACCAAGCCACTAACTGTACAGGGTAGCTTGGGGTATGAAATCATCCGGCTTGGCGGGATTTTTCTTGTCCTAATCTGCGTGATGGGGCGCATATTCACAACTGCCTTTTTGGGCGGGCATAAAAACCAAAAAGTGATTAATTATGGTCCATTCTCGGTGGTTAGAAACCCATTATATGTGTTTTCAATAATCGGCGTTATGGGCGTTAGCCTTGTTAGCCAAAGATTGGGAATAATAATTATTGCCCCATTGGGAACAATAATTATTTATCACTTCTTGGTAAAACGCGAAGAGGCATTTTTACTTGAAACATTTGGTCAAGAATATGCCGACTTTTGTGAAAAAGTGCCGCGCTTTATCCCTAATCTAGGGCAATATCACGCCCCTGCATTGATTGAAACCGACCCAAAACGTCTGTTTAGTTCATTATATGATGCTTTATGGTGGTTTTTAACAGTTGGTGTTATTGGAATTATTCAGCATATTCATTTTTAAATTTCTGCTCAATCACGTCCCAATATTTTTCCATCAAATCAATACCGGTAAAGCCAAGATAGGCACGAACACCAGTTGGCGAGGTTACGTTAATCTCGGTCAAGCGACCCGCGATTACATCGATACCAACGAATAATAAATTGCGCTCTTTTAATGCCGGGCCAATTGCGGCACAGATTTCCAAGTCCCGCTCGCTTAATTCTGTGGCCGCAGCAGAGCCGCCAGCAGCAAGGTTGGAACGAATATCATTCCCCTTTGGAATACGGTTGATAACACCAGCAGGTTCGCCATCAATAAGGAAAATACGCTTGTCGCCAGCAAATACTTCTTTAACAAAGGCTTGCACCATTAATGGTTCATTTGATGCCGAAAAGAACAAGTCCAAAAGGGCATGCAGATTGCCATCTTCTGGTTTAATACGGAAAACCGCCGCACCCGCATTGCCAAACAAAGGCTTGATAACAATATCGCCATGCTTGGCACGGAAGTCATCAATTGCTTTGCGATTTTTTGTTACCAAGGTTGGTGGCATTAATTCCGGAAAGTGCAGCGGGAAAATCTTTTCCGGGCTATTATTTACCCAAAACGGATCATTAACCACAAGGGTTTCGGCGGCAACCATATCAAGCAAATGCGCCGAAGAAATATAATTCATATCAAATGGTGGATCTTGGCGCAGCAAGATAACATCCAAATCATCGGCAAGATTTATAATTTTCTCTTCGCCTAATTCGTAATGATTACCCTGTTCACGCTTTACTTTTAAAGGCTTGGCATAGGCAGAAACAATGCCTTCTTCGTAAAACACATGTTCTGGCTGGAAAATCCATAATTCATGACCACGCTTTTGCGCCTGTTCCGCCATTGCGAATGATGTATCGCCGGTGATATTGATGTTTTCAATGGGATCCATTTGCAGTGCAACACGAAGTTTGGTCATAATTTTTTCCTTTTATGCTTATTTAGTTATTCAGGCTTGATTGTTCAATTTATATATTACACCTAACTGCGGTTTGTCGTTTTTATTCAAGAAATCGTGCCAAAACAAAATTATTTTCCGTTTCGAAAGGAAAAATCATGAAATTAAAATATACAATTCTTTATGTTGATGATGTTGCCGCAAGCGTTAAATTTTATGAGGATGCCTTGGGCCTTGGGTTAAAAATGCTACATGGATCTGGTGAATATGCGGAAATGGAAACTGGTGAAACCTCATTATCATTTTGCGCACGTTCTTTAATGACCCAAATGGGCAAAGAAACATTAAAGGCAAATCCCAAAACACCGGTTTCGGAAATCGCCTTTGAAACCGATGATGTACCAGCCGCCTATAACAAGGCAATTGCCAATGGCGCAAAACCAATATCAGAACCAGTTATGATGCCGTGGAATCAAATGGTTTCATATGTTGCCGATTTGGATGGGTTTTTAATCGAAATCTGTTCACCAATATTGGATGCCTAAAAATATGCATCCCCAAGAATAAGCTTATTAAAGGCAACATCTTCAATAATTTGTTTAGGTGTGCGCCCAAACCATTTCCTCATGGCGCGGGTAAGATGTGATTGGTCGGCATAATTGCAAATATATGCGGTTTCAGAAATTTGCCCACATCTGAAAAGTGTTCGTGCCGCAATTCTTGCCCGTGCCAACTGCCGCCAATATTTTGGGCTTTTACCTGTTTGTGCCAATGTATAACGCTGTAAAGAGCGCAAACCAACCCCAAGATTGGCGGCACATTTTTCAATACTCAAATCTATTTCACCTAATGCCATAAGCGCCTGATGCAAATTCTCATCGAATGAAACAAACTCGCCCGCCGTCTTTATTAATTCATCTGCCGGGCGCGTTGTATTGCGCATATAATCAAGCATCTTCGTACGATTAATTTGGGTCGCGGGGTTAAATCTTATACCTTCAAGATATGTGGCTTCGGAAATTTTAAAACTATCGCACGTTTCGGGGAGTTCAGTTATATGCCATGCCAAATTTCCCCTTTCTCCAATTGTGAAGATAATATCATTGCAGCCATCAGGCGGAACCTCGATAAATTCACCACAGCTTGAGTGATATTTCCAATGTACAAGCTCGTGATTTGCCATTTTCATCCAATCAAATGTAGCCCGCGACCATTATGCTTTAACCAATCTTTGTATTTTTTATAATCAGGCATAATTCGTTCAAGCTCGGCATAAAATGCGCGGGAATGGTTCATTTCCTTTAGGTGCGCTAATTCGTGTGCCACAACCTCTTTAAATACCGCTTCTGGCGCAAATATAAGACGCCAAGCAAACATTAAATCACCCTTTGAATTACATGACCCCCACCGACTTTTTGTATCGCGCACCGCAACCTTGGCAGGGATACGATTAAGCTTTGGGGCAAATGCATCAACCAATTCATGCGCTTTTTGTAATGACATTTTACGAAGTGCTACGCGGGTTTTTTCGGCAAAATTAATTTCCGATGACGGAATAATAAGGCGCGCTTGATAATCCCCCCCATCATCACACCTAATAAATTGCAATTTTGTGCGTGGCGGCGAAATCTCGAGCAAGGTAGTAAAACCCAAAATCGGAATTATTGCGCCGGGGGCAAATGCAACCACATTCTTGGCAATGTTATAATTACGGTCAAGCCATGCACCATTACCCGCCACAAACTTTTTAATCGCCGACATGTCAATAAAACGGGGGACAGTTATTATAACGCTTTGATGATCGCGGCTCATGCGCATACGCATATTGCGCCCACCGCGGTTAAGGCGGATTTCAGCACGAACGACCCGCCCACCATCAAGGTGAAAAGTCTCAAAAAATGGGAACTTTTTAAACAATAATAGATTCACGAGAATTATTTAGCAGAATTTCAGTAAGATTGCATAAAAAATGTTGACCAAAACATATTTTACTCTAAATTTGTTATAACAATTTATATAAGAGGCCATTATGAGCGCACCAAAAAGAAATTATAACAAAGCTGAATTAATTAAAAAAGATCTTGCCCACCATATGCCCGCCCAAGCGGATTATTCGCATATTGAGGCGCGTGGTGGCTCTACCATTATCACGCGCGCTGATGGCTGCAATTTTTATGATATTGATGGCAAAGAATATCTTGATGGCATGGCTGGGCTTTGGTGCGTTGCCGTTGGTTATGGTCGTAAAGAGCTTGCTGAAGTTGCCTATGAACAGATGTTGGAACTTCCTTATTATAACTCATTCTTTAAAACGGCAAACGTGCCGGCAATTGAACTTGCAACCAAAATTGCTGGCATTGCGGGCGGAAAGTTACAGCATGTGTTCTTCAACTCATCAGGTTCAGAATCGGTTGATACTATGTACCGCGTGGTGCGCCGTTATCACGCGCTTATGGGCCAGCCTGAGCGTAAGGCATTTATTGCCCGCACCAATGGTTACCATGGCTCAACAGTTTTGGGCGCATCTTTGGGCGGCATGAGCGCGATGCACGCAATGGATGATGCGCCAGTTCCCGATATGCATCATATTATGCAGCCATATAAGTTCAACCTAGGTTTTGATGAAACCGAAGAGGCATTTTGCGATCGCGCGGTAAAATCATTGGAAGATAAAATCCTTGAACTAGGTGCAGACAAGGTTGCCGCCTTTGTTGCCGAACCAATCCAAGGCGCGGGTGGGGTTATTATCCCACCAGAGGGCTATTGGAAAAAGATTGAGGCAGTATGCCGTAAATACGGTGTGCTTTTGGTCTGCGATGAAGTTATTTGTGGTTATGGTCGTACTGGCGAATGGTTTGGTCACCAAACCTATGGCGTTACACCGGATATAATTACTACCGCGAAGCAGCTTTCATCCGGCTATGCGCCAATTTCGGCAACCATTATTTCAAGCGATATTTTCGAAGTTTTAAAAACCAAAGGCGAAGATTTCGTGCATGGTTATACTTATTCTGGGCACCCAATGTGTGCGGCAGTTGCGTTGAAAAACCTTGAAATTATGGAAAATGAAAACCTTGTTGCCAAAACCCGTGACATCACTGCGCCACATCTTGCAAAGGCATTAAAGCGTCTTGAAAGCCATGAATTAGTTGGCGAGGCACGCTCAAAAGGTCTTCTGGGCGCGGTTGAAATCGTTGCCGAAAAAGGTACTAACAAGCGCTTTGGCGGCAAAGAAGGCAAAGCCGGACCAATCGTTCGCGATATCTGCATCAAAAACGGGCTTATGGTACGCGGTATTCGCGATTCAATCGTCATGTGCCCACCATTAGTAATTGATACCGCAGGCATCGATAAAATGGTTGATATTATCGAGAAATCTTTAAACGAAGCCAAAGCAGAACTTTTAAAGATTTAACCCATAAAATTTACGCCCATATCACCCCGCATTTATTGCGGGGTGGATATTTAAAACGCCTTCGAAAGCCCTATTCGTAAAAGCCGTGATGGTGTTTTCACTCGCTGCACATTGTTATATCCCTCACCATATATGTGCCGCGTAACGTTTTCAGATACGCCAAAATTTATCAAATTAATCTGCAAAGACACGCCGCGCGCAAAATTGTGATTATATTCCAATTCTGTTTCCAATTGGGCGGAAGTATCCATGCCTAAACCATTACTTTTGCCATTATAGCCAATCATAAAAGTAAATGAATTGGCTTTATTTGGGTTATAATTGACATTGATTTTTGAATTACCGCTTTCATATTTTAGTATCGAAAAATCTAATAATGTTGTCGGTGCAGAAACTTCACTGTGGAATATTTCAAAATCAAAACTTGCATCCAATTTGTTTGAAAACTTCTTTTTCAAAGATGCTGAATAACCATAAGTATTGGAAGAGCCAGCATTAATATAAGATGTTACATAAACGCCATTTGCGTGCAAAATTGTATATTGATTAATGTCATCTTTTGTATCACGGTAATATATGCGTTGGTTTATTGAAAACGCCTTATTATCGTAAATATAGCTTAATTCACTTTGTAATTTTTGTGCGGTTTTTAGGTTTGGATTACCCTGCGTAACTGCATAAAGGCTGTTATACATTGGTGCAGGATTAAGAACAGTAATATCCGGCATATCAGAACGTAAGGTTACGCTTGCCATCAATTTGCTTTCATCATTCAAATTTTTTGAAACATGGATAGATGGTAGTAAAAGATTGGTATCGGTTATCCCACTTATTGAGCCAAAACTATTTTTCAAATCCCTGCTTATCAACTCATACCGAAGCCCTGGCTTGATATCTATGCTTTTTATTTTTGCTTGAATTTGTACATAGGCCGCAAAATGATTATCCGTATAATCAAGAAGATAATTTTGGGTTTGCCCAATTACTGTATAATTTGCGAAACTTTGATTGTCTTTGCCCGAAATTATAAAATCACTTAAACCAAAGAAAAGTGTTTTATCACCATTTAACTTTTTCTCGACATCAGTTTTGGCGTCACCATACCAGTAATCGGTATTAAGCCTTGATGAACGGGCATATACACCATCATAATTGCTTGTAGCACGCCACTTAGATATATCAGCATTAAGACTTGCGGTTAAGCGGTAATCATCTGGCTTATTATTTTCATAGCCGATTGTGCCAAAATGCCGAAGATCGGTAAAGCGTTGATGCATTATATATGTTTCTTGGCGATTAATTCCGTTACCCGTGAATTGCTCGCTTTGGTTGGTTTTATTGCGAAATAGGTTTTTGCTTATTCCCAATTCAAGGCTTAAATTACTATCTTCAGAATAATTACGAAGCCATTTTGCATTTGACCTAATATAATCAAAGCCGGCATTTTGATTGGTAGAACTATTTTGTAATATATATCCGTCATTTTGAGGCATATCAAAACTTGAAACGCCAATAGTTTTTACATCTTCAGGCGAATGGCGAAATGACAAACTTCCGTTAAAATCCCATTTTAAACCGCCGTGCGTTATATCCAACCCTAAACGGTAACCATCCAATGTATCTGCCTTGGCGCTTATTGACCCCACCCATCCCGGCTTAAAATCTTTTATGGTTATAATATTTATTACTGCCTGCGTGTAAGAAGCAAATTCAGCGCCGGGGTTTGACACAACTTCAATTTGTTTAATTTGACTTGCAGGAATATTAAGCGCAATAGAGCTTTTTACGGGATGCCCATTTACCAAAAAGCTAACATATGCACCACCATTCATGGTTACATTTTTGGTTGCCGAAACAAAAACATTCGGCACTTTTTTTAATATGTCGCTGGCATCAAGGCTTATGGCATCGGGTCGGGTTTTTACATTATAGACGATGCGATCAACTTTGACCTTTGCATCTTGTCTTTTTGCCGTAACAACAACGACTTCCTCATTTGTATTGCTGGTTGTAGCACCCGATGGGACAACCTCTTGTGCGAATGCTGCATTTGCATACATAAACACACATAAAAAAGAGGTCGCAAAAACATATTTCATAACCTTAAGATGCCATAACAAATATGGCAATACAAGGTATTATTTTTTCCAATCCGTTGATTGTTCAATCAAATATTGCCTAAATGCCGCGATACGTTTTGAGCGGCGCAAGTCGGCAGGATAGATAAAGAATACATCAAGTTCCGGACCAGGGTTTTCAGGTAAAATTGGCACCAAATCCGTTTGTTTTTCCGCCAAATAGGTTGGCAAACCGCCAATCCCTAAACCTGCCGCAACCGATGTAACCAGCGCGGTGATGTTATTAATGCTCATGGCGGCAGTGCGTGGTTTTTGACTATCACGCCCCATAGTAAGCGCAAAGTCAAGGCGCTTCATTTCATCAGAATCGCTTGCGCCATAGGCAATAATGCGATGCTTGTCTAAATCTGCAAGTGTTTGTGGTGCGCCATTCGCCTCAACATAGGATTTAGAGGCATAAAGCGCAGTTTTTACCGAGAATAATTTACGTTGAATAAGATCGGCATGGGTTGCCTGCCAAAGCCTTACGGCACATTCAGCCTCTAGTGTGGTTAAATCAAGCTCGCGGTCATCGAGAATAAGACGTAGTGTTACTTCTGGATAGGCATCCATAAATTCACCAAGGCGTGGAGCAAGCCAAGTTGAACCAAAGCCGATTGGCGCGGTTATCAACAACTCCCCCTGTGGGCGATCGCGTGCGTCTTTCAGATTGGATTCTGCCACCGCCGCAATAGTTGCCATTTGCAATGTAGATTGTTGCAAAACCTTGCCCGGCCCAGTTAGGATAAGACCACGTGCATGGCGGTGAAACAATGGCACGCCCAAATCTTCTTCTAATGCCGCAATTTGGCGCGAAACCGCCGATTGCGAAAGACCAACTTTTTCCGCTGCCGCAGTTAATGAACCAGTGTCAGCAGATGCATGAAATGTGCGTAATTTATCCCAATCAATCATGACCAACACTTTCTAAAAATCTTTCGGCATCAAGTGCCGCCATACAGCCCATGCCAGCAGCGGTCACTGCTTGGCGATAGTTTTCATCGGTAACGTCACCAGCAGCAAAAACACCCTCTACATTAGTTTTTGATGTGCCAGGCTCAACGATGATATAGCCATTTTCTTTCATTCCGACCTTACCTTTAAAGATTTCAGTAGCAGGGGAATGACCAATGGCAACAAATACGCCGTCACATTTAACCTCTGATAGGTCGCCAGTTACAGTGTCTTTTAGACGAACACCAGTAACGCCGCGCGGTTCGGAATCGGCAAGAATTTCTTCAACGCCTTTATTCCATAAAACTTCAATTTTTGGGTTATTGAACAAACGATTTTGCATCACTTTTTCGGCACGTAATTCATCGCGGCGGTGAACCAACGTAACTTTTGAGGCAAAATTAGTAAGGAAAATCGCCTCTTCAACAGCAGTGTTGCCACCGCCAACTACAACAACCTCTTTACCACGATAGAAGAAGCCGTCACATGTTGCGCATGCTGAAACACCAAAACCGCGTAAACCTTCTTCTTCTGATAAGCCCAACCAACGCGCCTGTGCGCCGGTTGCGATAATTAAAACATCACCGGTATAAACAGTGCCGCTATCGCCAATTGCTTTGAATGGGCGTGATGATAAATCAACTTCCATAATCCAATCGGCAATGATTTCGGTTCCCATGCGTTCGGCTTGGGCGCGCATTTGCTCCATAAGCCATGGGCCTTGGATTTCATGTTCAAAACCAGGGTAATTTTCCACCTCAGAAGTAATGGTAAGCTGCCCCCCCGGTTGCGGTCCTTCAAGGATGATAGGAGAGCGCATTGCGCGCGCCGCATAGATTGCCGCCGAATAGCCCGCAGGGCCAGAACCAATTATCAAAATCTGGGTGTGTTTTGTTTCCACCGCCTGAATTCCTTCTTATATTTCAAACAACTAATTTAGTTAGTTTTGACGCTTTTGCCAATGATTGACAATGTCATTTGCAATTGATTTTATGTTATTTGGCAGGACATTTGCGTTTTTAAAGACCTTGCCGTTAAAAAATTCCGCACTGCCGCTTTGGATAAAGCTTTGGTGAAGGTCATTAAACTTCTTGGAACCACCTGAAAGCCGCAAAATATTTATCGGCAAACCAAAAAACGCCGCATCCGCTAGCATATTTGCACTGTCTTCGGTTATAAAGGCAATATCGGCATTGGCAAGCCATGACAAATACGGATTGTTGCCGCCAGTTTCTGGTGTATAGAATTCATAGTTTTTTGCACGTGCAAATTTTGCAAATTCATGCTCCACCTTTGGCGGTGTACGGCGTGAAGTTGTTATACAAATATGATAACCAACCAATAATTTTAATTGGGCAATTATTTCCCCTGCACGGCCTTCGGTAAATTTATGAGTTTTGGAATCTCCGCCCAAAATCACAATTGCTAATGGCTTATGTTTTTCATATTGCGCACGCGCATTTTCAATTGCGGCCTCTGAATAATAAACTAATCCGCCAAGCGTTTCATAGACATTATCACCCTTTACGTTGTCGTGTTTGGGCGCAATTACAAAGTCAAACTTTTCAGTTGGAATTTTGGGGTCTTGCAATTGAATTGTAAGGATTTTATCCCCCAACCTTTTCTTTAATAGCAAAGAATAGGCAATCGCGCGCCGCCCATTGGCGATTAAAATATCAGGTGGATTGTCAAAAATCGCCCTCTCATCTTTTGGCAAAGCGCCAAGAGGAAATGGCCATATTTCTGGTGGTAAATAAACCTGTGGTGCGCGCGGGGAAATTCGCACAATTTTTATTTCCGCATCGGGAATATATTCCGCGATGGCATTGGCGAACGCGATTGCTTGTTTTTCAATCCCTGCACGCCCGTCGGATAATGCCCAGATTGTGGTCATGCTAATTCCTTTACGTACCAACTTTTGCAAGTTTTTGCCCTGCTTTTTCTGCTAGGCTATCATACGCAAGATGCCGCAATAAATGCGGCATGACAATTACAAAATGCGGAATTAAATGTTCTAAATAATCAAAGCCCTAATAAGACGCGATTATTTCCACTCAACATCCATAATTTCAAGCGAGCGAATACCAGATGGCGTTGTAACCTCAACCACGTCACCAACTTCTTTGCCAATCAATGCACGGGCAATTGGTGATGCAATCGAAATTTTGCCTGAACGAACGTCAGATTCATCTTCACCTACGATTTTATAAGTGTTTTCCTCTTCAGTATCTTCATCAAGAACTTTTACGGTTGCGCCAAATTTTACAGTTGAACCCGACAAATGTGAAATATCGATGATTTGCGAACGCGCCATTTTGTCTTCAAGCTCGCCGATGCGGCCCTCGATAAAGCTTTGGCGTTCTTTTGCAGCATGATATTCAGCATTTTCCGACAAATCACCATGCGAGCGTGCCTCAGCAATTGCCGCGATGATTGCAGGTCTTTCAATAGTTTTTAATTTTTTTAATTCTGCATCGAGGAGTTTGTACCCCTCCTCAGTCATTGGTATTTTTTCCATTTTAGGAATTCCTGATTAAAAAAGTAAATTGGTTATAGTTTTACGTTTCGTCAAGCATATGCTTGCAGTGGTTTAACCTCTATTGGTTTTTCCTTCTCCGCAATTATGGCACGAATGGCGGCGCGCGCACCGGCAACAGTCGTGTAATAAGAAATTGACTGCATCAACGCATTACGACGAATTGAATATGAATCTGAAAGCGACTGCTTACCTTCTGTGGTATTGATTACCATCTGAATCTTGCCGTCGATTATGGCATCAACAATGTGCGGGCGACCTTCTAGCACCTTATTAATGCGTTTTGCCTTGATACCATTTTGAGTTAACGCCCGTTCAGTACCTTCAGTGGCAAGGATATTAAACCCTGCTTCTTCATATTTTCTTGCGACTTCGATAATGGCATTTTTATCGCCTTCTTTTACCGAAATAAATACAGTGCCGCCAGTTGGCAGAACCATACCAGAGCCCATTTGCGACTTTAAGAATGCCATATCAAAGTCTTTATCAAGGCCCATCACTTCACCGGTTGATTTCATTTCTGGTCCCAAAATTGGGTCAACACCAGGGAAACGGGCAAATGGGAATACGGCTTCTTTAACTGCCACGTGTTCAAGCTTTTTAGGTTTAAGATTAAATGCAGATAATCTCTCACCGGCCTGAAGTTTTGCGGCAATTGACGCAACCGGAATATTTACAGCCTTGGCAACGAATGGCGCAGTACGTGACGCACGGGGATTGGCTTCAAGGACATAGATTTCCTCATCCTTTACCGCGAATTGTACGTTCATCAAACCTTTCACCTTAAGTGCAAGGGCAAGTTTAATGGTTTGCACCTCGATTTCTTTGACAATTTTTTCTGGCAACGAATATGGCGGCAATGCACAAGCAGAATCACCAGAGTGGATACCCGCTTCTTCAATGTGTTCCATAATACCGGCAACGAAAACATTTTCACCATCGCAAAGCGCATCAACGTCCACCTCAATGGCATCACGAAGATATTGGTCGATCAATACAGGGTTATCACCAGAAACAATCACCGCCTCGCGAACATAGCGTTTAAGGCTGCTTTCATCGTGGACGATTTCCATCGCACGACCACCAAGAACATAGGATGGGCGAACAACAATTGGATAACCAACTTTGGCAGCGCCTTGTAGCGCCTCTTCTTCTGTGCGCGCGGTTGCATTGCGCGGCTGAATAAGGTTGATTTCGTGCAGAAGTTCTTGGAAACGTTCGCGGTCTTCGGCGATGTCGATTGAATCAACGCTTGTACCAAGAATTGGGATGCCAGCATCTTCAAGTGGCTTCGCAAGTTTAAGCGGGGTTTGACCGCCAAATTGCACGATAACGCCCATTAATTCGCCGCTTTGTTGTTCGCGGTGAATAATTTCAATAACGTCCTCTTGGGTCAATGGTTCAAAATACAATCTGTCCGAAGTGTCATAATCAGTTGATACGGTTTCAGGGTTACAGTTGACCATAATTGATTCAATGCCCATGTCCTCGCAGGCAAATGCCGCGTGGCAACAACAATAGTCAAACTCAATACCTTGTCCAATACGGTTTGGACCGCCACCAAGAATAACAATTTTTTGGCGGGTAGAGGTTTCGGCTTCACAATCTACAACACCGTTAGCAGCAGGCATTTCATAGGTTGAATACATATAAGGTGTGGTCGCGCGGAATTCTGCGGCGCATGTATCAATCCGTTTAAAGCATGGCACAACGCCCAAAGCACGGCGTGCTTTTGCAACATCATTTTGGTTTAGGCCAAGAATTTTTCCAATTTGCGCATCGCCAAAGCCATTTGATTTCACATGTCGGAAATCTTCGGCATTATCTGGCAAGCCATGTTTTTTAAGCAAGTCTTCAATTGAAATAATTTTTTCAATTTCACGCAAGAACCAAGGGTCAATTTTGGAAACATTGTGAATTTCTTCAACACTAAATCCCATGCGGAAGGCCTGACCAACGCGCATAATGCGGCTTGCCTTTGGTTTTGCCAAGGCCGCCAATAATTCGTCACGATCCTCGTACTCATTAACCGCATCAAGACCATCATAGCCAGTTTCCAAAGAACGAAGTGCTTTTTGGAAAGATTCATTGAAAGTTCGGCCGATTGCCATCGCCTCACCAACTGATTTCATCTGGGTGGTTAATGTGGTATCCGCACCCTTATATTTTTCAAAAGCAAAACGTGGGATTTTGGTTACGATATAATCGATTGTCGGCTCAAATGCCGCCGGCATTGCACCACCCGTAATGTCGTTTGCGATTTCGTCCAAAGTATATCCGACCGCCAGTTTTGCCGCAACTTTGGCAATTGGGAAACCTGTTGCCTTTGACGCAAGCGCAGATGAACGTGAAACACGCGGGTTCATTTCGATAACCGTCATACGCCCAGTTTTTGGATCAAGCGCGAATTGCACGTTTGAACCACCGGTTTCAACCCCAATTTCCCGCAATACCGCAATCGATGCATCACGCATACGTTGATATTCTTTATCGGTTAGGGTCAATGCAGGCGCCACAGTGATGGAATCACCGGTATGCACACCCATTGGGTCAATATTTTCGATTGAACAGATAATAATGCAATTGTCGTTTTTATCGCGAACAACCTCCATCTCATATTCTTTCCAGCCAAGAACAGATTCTTCGACCAGAATTTCAGTGGTAGGAGACGCATCAAGTCCACGCGTACAAATCTCTTTAAATTCTTCTTGGTTATAGGCAATACCACCACCAGTACCCCCCAATGTGAATGATGGGCGGATAATTGCCGGCAAACCAACTTGTAACAATGCAGCCTCTGCTTGTTCTAAAGTATGGGCAACATATGATTTCGGGCTTTCAAGGCCAATTTTATCCATTGCATCGCGGAAAAGCTGTCTATCTTCGGCTTTTTCAATCGCATCAGGTTTTGCGCCAATCATTTCGATGCCAAGACGTTCAAGAACGCCACGTTTATTAAGCGCAAGCGCACAATTTAGCGCGGTCTGCCCACCCATGGTTGGCAAGATTGCATCCGGACGTTCTTTTTCAAGGATTTTTTCAACTACATCGGGGGTAATTGGTTCGATATAGGTCGCATCCGCCAAATTAGGGTCGGTCATAATGGTGGCAGGGTTGGAGTTTACAAGAATTACGCGGTAACCCTCTTCCTTTAACGCCTTACAAGCCTGCACGCCTGAATAATCAAACTCACATGCTTGACCGATAACAATTGGTCCCGCCCCGATGATTAGAATTGATTTTATGTCCGTGCGCTTTGGCATTTTAAATTCCCACTATGGTTTGCGTTTGTCTTGGTTTTCAGAACTATATTTCGCAAAAAAGCCCCCGCAGCATTGAATCGCTGCGAAGGGCTTGAAGCTACGGGCGTATAAAGCACTTAATGAAAAAGTGCAAGGAAAATTAACGGTTAAACTAACGCTTTATTTTAACGATTCTTCGCGGGAACCCATTTAACGTCCAACGCACCATTGCCATTGGCACGACGCGCGGCAACGAATAATAAATCTGAAAGGCGATTTATATATTGCATTGCGGGTTCGGAAACGGCTTCACCTGCCTCAATTAATGCGGCTATTTCGCGTTCGGCACGGCGGGCAATTGTGCGCGCAACATGAAGATTGCTTGCCAATTTTGACCCAGCAGGAAGAATGAATGAATCAAGTGGCTCAAGAACCTCATTCATTAAATCAATCTCTTTTTCAAGGCGCGTAACTTGGGTTTCAATAATTCTAAGTGGGGTCCAAGTTATTGCGGGGCTATCGGGCGTCGCCAAATCAGCACCTAAATCGAATAAATCATTTTGAATGCGAGCAAGAATTTCATCCAAAACCTTGTCTTTTTCGGTATAGAGCCGCGCAACACCAATAAAAGCGTTGCATTCATCAACACTTCCATATGCTGCAAGGCGGGGATTGGTTTTATTGACAAGTTCGCCGGTGGCAAGACGCGTTGTCCCCTTGTCACCAGTTTTAGTATAGATTTTGTTTAACGTGACCATGCCAAATGATAATGGTTTTCAATTGGTTTGTCACCCCTTTTCACAAAATATTCTAATTCTAATCTTGCGCCTCATTTTGCGAACTTGCGACACTTGGTAAAAGGAATTCTTTCAACTTATCGCGGAATTCGCCCATCGATTTGGTTAAAAATGCACCAAGTGAGTTATTAGCGGGCTTTTCATTACCATTATCAACGGCGGAATTTGTGTCATTTGTACTAATTTCGGTGGTTGCTTGCGAGGCGTTAGCGTCATCACTTGCACTTTGTTCGGCCTCGGAAAGCGCATTTTGAATTTTGGCAATATAAATTCTAAGTTTATTGACGTAATCTTGATACTCACGGCTAGATTTTTCCGCGATACTAGCACTCTCAAGATAGTTTAGAAGGTTTTTATTTGCCTCTAACAATTTCTTATCAACCACAAGACCAACATCACTATCAACATTCATATAATGAATAGTTCCAATATGGCTGCCCAATGTTGTTTTATACGAACTTATCCATTCAACAATTGCATGTGCGGTTGTTGATAAATCAACAGTGTCATCAAACTTAAGTGGATCGGATGCCTGTGCAACATTCTCATTGGTTGCATCAGAGGCTTTATTGAAAACCAATGGGTCAACATTGGTCAAAAAATTATTTGACGCGTTTACAGCATTTATTTCCATGATACACCTTTAAACTATTAAGGTTCAGATAAACTACCCACAAGTAATTAACAAAATATAAACCTTAAATTATAATTTGTTATTTTTATTAAATTTTTTATCGAAGCGATAAATTATTTCTTGCTTGTAAATTTTTCAAAATCGTAAAATAGTTGCGCCAACATATAAATTCACACAGGTTCTCAAATGAAATTGTCAAAAATGCTGTTGGCCGCTTTTGTTGCGCAGGCCTTTTTTAATACGCCAACCCTTGCCCAAGATTATAAACCAACCGAACGTTTTGCCGCCCTTGCATTAAAATGTGCGCATAGCGAATATCCAAACCATATTTCACATGCGCTTAATTCCGCAAAAGATGCTCAAGAACCACATGTTTTATATCCGGCATTTTATGGCTGTTTTGATTGGCATTCATCTGTGCATGGGCATTGGCTTTTGGCCAAACTTGCGGGAACCTATCCTGATGCCCCATATGCAGCAGATGCAAAAGCAACCTTAAAACAATCAATTACACCTGAAAATATTGCCGGTGAAGTTGCATATTTAAAAACACCAGGGCGGGCATCATTTGAACGCCCCTATGGTTTGGCTTGGGCATTACAATTACATAAAGAGCTTTTGACCTCCAAAGATGCCGATTTACGCGCACTTGCCCCTATTTTTGAACCATTGGCAAAAGCATCAGCCGAGAAAATGAAATCATGGTTGCCAAAACTAAACTATCCAATTCGTATTGGCGAACATAATCAAACCGCTTTTGGCCTTGGTCTTGCTTATGATTGGGCAATTGTAGCGGGTGAAAAAGATTTTGCCGAACTTATAAAAGCACGTGGTAAATATTATTATGCGAATGATAAAAACTGCCCACTTGCCTATGAACCAGATGGCGAAGCATTTTTATCGCCATGTTTAGGTGAAGCCAGCCTTATGGCGCGCATTTTGCCACCCGCAGAATTTGCCAAATGGCTAAAAACCTTTTTGCCGCAAATTCCAAAGGATGGCACCGCAAATTGGCTTAAACCCGCAATTGTTACCGACAGATCCGATCCAAAACTAGCGCATTTGGATGGCTTAAACCTATCGCGTGCCTGGATGTTAAATACAATTGCCAGCTATTTACCCAAGGGCGATGCACGCATCAAATCACTACATGCTACCGCCAAAACCCACGCCGATGCCGCCCTTCCCAATGTTACGGGGGAACATTATGAAGGCGGACATTGGCTTGGAACCTTTGCGGTTTATCTATTAACCCAAGAGGGTGTGAAGAAGTAAATTTTATTCCTCTAACAAACGTCTTGCGATGACTTGTGCCTGAATTTCGCCTGCGCCTTCGAAAATATTCAAGATGCGGGCGTCGCACAATACGCGTGAAATTTGGTACTCAAGCGCAAAGCCATTGCCACCATGAATTTGTAGCGCATTATCGGCACACGCCCATGCAATGCGCGCCGCCAAAAGTTTTGCCATACCTGCCTCAAGGTCGCATCGTGCGCCTGTATCTTTTTCCAAAGCGGCAAAATAGGTAAGTTGACGAACACCCATAATTTCCGCCGCCATTTGTACGATTTTATTATGAACCCGTGGGAAGGCATAAATATAATCGCCGAATTGTTTACGCTCGGTGGCATATTGCAGGCCGATATCAAGGGCATTTTGCGCAACACCAATTGCACGTGCCGCAGTTTGAATACGCGCCGATTCAAAAGTCGCCATAAGGTGTTTAAAGCCCATACCCTCAACCCCGCCAAGCAGGTTTTTGGTTGGCACTTCAAAGCCATCAAAGCCAAGTTCAAATTCCTTCATACCACGATATCCAAGAACGTGGATTTCACCCCCCGTCATACCCTTGGTTGGGAATGGGTTTTCATCTGTGCCGCGCTCTTTTTCTGCCAAAAGCATTGAAAGACCTTTGAAATTATTGGTGTTTGGATCTGTGCGCACCAAAAGCGTCATCAAATCAGCACGTGCGGCATGGGTAATCCAAGTTTTGTTGCCGGTGATAACATATTTATCACCCTCTTTAACCGCGCGGGTTTGCAAAGAACCCAAATCAGAACCAGTATTCGGTTCGGTAAAAACGGCCGTTGGCAAAATTTCGCCCGAAGCAATCTTTGGCAAATAATGCGCCTTTTGCTCTTCATCATTGCCATTGATAATTAATTCACACGCAATTTCAGCGCGCGTTCCAAGTGAGCCAACACCAATATAACCGCGTGATAATTCCTCTGACACCACGCACATTGCGCGCTTGCCAAGGCCCGAACCACCATATTCTTCTTCGAGAGTAAGACCAAAAACCCCAAGTTCGGCAAGTTCGTCGATGATTTCCATCGGAATATAATCATCTTTAAGGTGCCATTCATGGGCAAATGGTTTAACTTTTTCATTGGCGAAAGCAAAGAAAGTATCGCGCACCATTTCCAAAGTTTCATCAAGGCCGGTATTTTCAATTGTAGCACGCCCTTGCACTTGGTGGATTAATTCCGCGGTGCGGGTTTTTAGCTCTTGGGTATTAAGGGCGATAATTTTTTGGCAAATCTCGCCATCAATTGCGGCTTGGGCCACAGATTTTATGCCAAGGTCGGTTGGTCTTATACGCTCCACCTGGGTCATCATAATGCCGGCGGCAATATCAGATAGATAATCGGCAAACAAAACCACGCAAAGATTGGCTTCAATTTCTGTAAATGCGCCTGCAGAGGCAAGCTCATTTGCCCATTTTGCAGTTTCGGTCAAAGTTGAAATATAGGTTTGATACCATGCCAAGCCATGCAAGATATGCTGTTCTTTATCAACCAATTTGCGGTCAATCTTACCGTCAACAACAACTTTTGCCTTGGCAAAGTTTACTGCCGCATCGCGAACCGGTTTTAATTCCTTTACGGCACTAGTTAATAGTGCGGGTAATTCATTGATTTGATTTTGCACATTTTCTGCTGCTTGTGACATGGTCATCTTCCCCTGATGTATTTATGCTGCAATAGCTAAATCAGGAAAATCACTATTTTTCAATAGAACTATGGTCTCAAATGCTGCAATTGCGAAAAGAATTAATCTTTTTGTGGGCGACCGAATAAATAGCCTTGCAAACCGCTTACGCCGATTTCACGTAAAATATCGGCCTCCATTTCGGTTTCAACCCGTTCAGCAATGGTTTCAAAACCCAAATCATGGGACAATGTATTGATTGCTTTTACGAACGCCTGATTATCCTTGCGCTCATTGATTGCCTCAACATAATTGCCATCAATTTTAACCTCATCAAGCGGCAATATTTTTAATGACCGGAATGAAGTATAGCCCGCCCCAAAATCATCAAGCGCAATGCGTGCATTCGAATCCTTTACCGCCTGTGCAAAATTAGCGGCAACATCAAGGTCGTGAATCGCAATGGTTTCGGTGATTTCAATTGTAAGGCGTTCGTCATGGGTTGTATCATTAACAAGAATGCCCAAAAATTCTTGACGCGCCGCCTCATCGGCAATGGTTGCCGCCGAAACATTTACCGCAAGCCTTATATCGCTGTTGGTTTTTAACTGACCCAAAGCAAGGCTAAGCGCGCTTAGATCAAGTCTTGCAATAAGCCCCGCCCGCTCTGCCGCAGGGATAAATTCAATCGGGCTGGCAATAGAGCCATCAGGGCGCAACATACGTGCCAAACATTCATATTGGCGAATGTTTCCGGTTTTGGTGTCAATAATCGGTTGACGGAAAAGGCACATACGATTTTCATCAAGTGCCGCCAATAATGCCTGTGCCTCTTTGTCATTGGCAATATCACTTTGATAACCAGAATTAGTCCGGCGCAGGGTTACAATCCCGCTTTCAACTTCTTCACGGATTTCAAAATGCACTCCATCAGGTTTAAACAACCTTACACCATAATTATTATGGCATTGACGCAATTTATTCCCAAAATCATTCACGCCAAAAAACGAACCAAGTTCATCAAGATTTTGCGGCAAGGGCGCAAGGTTAAACAGGCTTGTCCCAAACTTAAATGCCGAATTTCCAATCCATTTCAAACCACCATTGCCATCAACAAGACAGACCATGGTTTCAAGCAGATTTAATGCCGACCATAATAACCGTCTTTCATGCTCATTAGTGCTGAAAAACAGGTTTTCGGCATGAACAATATTTTGCCTATCAGCAACATTTTTAATTGGCGAATTCATCGTGGTTAGACTGCCCCTTGCAAAACCAGAACAGAATAGATGACATGATTTAATATTAAGGTGAAGATTATAGTTAACAAATGGTAAATTATTTTACATATTGCAGTGCAGCAGTGATTCTAAACCCAAATTATTTGGCACGAAAACTGCGGGATATGGCATATGATAAACGGGATTTCTTCATATTCTGCCTCAGGCGTATCAAAACGGAACAATGTTCCGGCAATTACGCGCGTGGAAAGCATTGAAATGAATCCCGATGCGACACGCATCAATGTTTATGAGCATAAAGAGCAACAACAACAAAGAAACCAAAGCCAGTACCAAGGCTTTAACCCATTCTTTGCCGCCCACATCCTTCGTGAAGCCGAAAATCTTGAACAAGAAGTCGATTTAAAAGCCAGCATGAAGGCATATTCAGGCGTAAGAAATAATTACACCAATCTATTGGCCGTGATTTAAATATAATACCTCCTTTTAAAATCGTATTTTCCATATTTGTGACAATTTGTAACCGCGATTCTTGTCAAGAAAATCATTATTATTCAGTTATTTAAATAAATTTTTCGGCATTTTCTTGCGGCATCCGAAAAATGTTGACATTTGTTGACATTGGAAAAAACAAATAATGCGCCCAATGATCCATGCACCGCCCAAAAACCCTGACAAATCCTGACATTTCACCCCCTCACCATTTGTGCCGTCTAAACCAAACCAATTTGAATAATAAAGGGTTTCATTGGCGGGGGGATAGATGGATTAGGGGTTTACCCCCTCAGTCACAATAAATCGTGACAGTTCCCCCGTAAACAGGGGAGCATGAGTGCGGGATTTGTCCTCCCCTGCTTAGCGGGGGAGGTGACTTGCAAAGTAAGTCGGAGGGGGCAAGTTTAAGAAAAAAGGATATGACTTACGCCTTTGGTAGCTCTCATTCCAAATATTCATACTTTCTATAACAACATCAAAACGGTTGCAACGTCTATAATTTCAATCAATTGTTCAACAAAATGAACGTCAAATTCACATCATGTCTCCGAATTCTTGCTCAATAATATGTTTCTTATTTCAACAAGCACCAATTAGCTTAAATTATTTTCAATAAAAATAAAATTACGGGTTGACAAAACCATCAAGGCGCGAAACATTATTACAGCCCACCTTGGGTACACACAAGGCGCACCAGATGCAAGAGCAAAAAATAGATGAAATTAATAAAGTAAACGGTGGCATTACTTCATTAGTAACTTTTGCCGTGTGTACTTTTGCGGCACTGATATTAGTATTGGCAACAGCAAATGCCTATCTAAAATTATCTAATGATGATTGCATTACAACGACCATAAAAAACGGTAATTCTACAACAACAAATACAACCTGCAATTAGACCGTTTATGAATTTCAAGCTCTTCTAGCGGCTAAGAATAAGTAAGAAATTTGCCATACGCGTGAAATTTCAACCTGATTAATCAATATTGGTATCCATCAATCTTTCCTAAAACTTATCTTTTAACCCCCTGATATACCCATAAATCTCAAAATCTGGTTTGCCCGCCTGCCCCAGTTCGGATTTTAGATTTTCATAATCCGCAAGTAAAAACGGGTTGGTTTTTAATTCGATGCCGATTGTTGTGGGTACGGTTGGGATTGATTTTGCGGTTAATTCATCAATTTCCGTGATGCGCGCCGCCAATTCCGCATTGGAAAGACCCAAACTTTCACAAAACCGCGCATTGGCCGCCGAATATTCATGCGCACAATAAACCAAGGTTTCGTGGGGCAAGGTTTTCAATACCTCAAGCCCGCCCCATGCCAATTTGGCATCGCCTTCAAATAACCTGCCACAGCCCAAAACAAACAGGGCATCACCAACAAAAACAAAACCTAAATCGATAAAATAATAACCAATTTGCCCCAATGTATGCCCACCAAGGTTTAGGATTTTGACCATATGCCCACCAAAAGAAAGCGTGCCACCGGGTGAAACCACCTCATCTAATGGGAAGCCATGCTTTAAAACCTCTTCGGGGCCTTTTAAAACCGCGCCAAATTCGTCCTTGATTGCCTGATTTCCGCCGGCATGATCGGCATGCCAATGGGTATTCCATACTTCAGAGATGATGAGATTATTTTTTTTTGCAAATGCCATAATCTCACCTGAATCGGGTGTATCAATACATAATGCTTTATTGGTGTTCAAATCTTTGATAAGAAAACCGTAATTATCTTTTAAACATTTGAATTGTAATATTTGCAACATGAAACGCCCTTTTGGAAATAATTAATGCAATATACTATTGATGACCTAATTTCTTTTTATGGCGGCAAATATGGCAAAGTTGCAAGTAAATTTATCGCCGAAGAAATAAAAAAAACTTGGGCCAATTTACAAAATATGGAAATTTTGGGTTTTGGTTACACCTGCCCATTGCTTGACTATATTTGTGAGGATAATTTACCGCCAAAAGACCCAAGGCGGATTATAAATTATAATTTTCCTGATAATAAATTAATTGGTAAAAGCGTTCAAAAATACAATCCATTTGGCAAAAACATCACAATAATCGGTGAGCCTGAAAACCTGCCCTTTGTCGAAAATAGCTTTGATAGAATCTTGCTTTGCCATGCCCTTGAAGAAGCGGCAAATCCGCAAAAAATGTTGCGCGAATTATGGCGGGTTTTACGTCCAGAAGGGAAAATAATTTTTATTGTTCCCAATCGTCGCGGGCTTATGGCGCGCACAGATAATACCCCGTTCGGACAAGGTCGCCCATATTCAAGAACCCAGTTTTCGGAATTTTTAAAAGACAGTATGTTTGAAATAAATATTGCCAAACGGATTTTCTTCCTGCCGCCGGTTAATAAGATTGCAAATGAAAAGGCCGCCAAAATTTGTGAACAAATTGGGCAGACTTTGCTACCACACCTTGGGGGTTTATTATTCTTTGAAGCCACCAAGCGCATTGCAATAGAGCCTGATAGGACGGCACTTAATAAAAACCAGAAAACCGAAATCGCCACTGCCTCATATTTCAGCAAACACAATTCCAAACAGCATAAAAATTAAGCAGGTAAAGTCTTAAACATTCTTTCCCGATTAATTTTTGTTGTGATATTCAATTTCCCGTTAAATCTGTTATAGTCAATTTAAGTTATGAGAGAAGCACTTGAGCTTTATCATTGGGCAAGAGAAGGGGTAGATAATGAAATTAGTAATGGCAATCATCAAACCTAGCAGATTAGACGCGGTTCTTGACGCTGTGGGCGATGCCGGTGTGTCCGGTCTTACCGTTACCGAGGTTCGCGGTTATGGTCGCCAAAAAGGCAAGACCGAAGTTTATCGCGGCGCCGAATATGAAGTAAAACTTTTACCAAAAGTAAAAGTTGAAGCCGTTGTAAATGATGATGTTGTTGACAGCCTTGTAGAAGTTATTACTGCGGCTGCAAATACATCTAAAATCGGTGACGGCAAAGTATTCGTGCTTGATGTTGAATCTGCCCTTCGTATCAGAACTGGTGAAAAAGATTCTGCTGCATTGGTGGGATAATAATTCCATTTATGTCAATAAAAAGCCTGCCTTTACCAAATGGGGCAGGCTTTTTCTTTTGGGCGGTTTTGTTCTTGCTGAAAATTGTGGATTTTCACCTAAAACTTGGTAATAGGAACACATGAGTAATGAAATAACCAATAATTCGCCCGATGTTTCTGTAATTATCCCTGTTCATAACGAAAGCGGGGCAATCGTTACCTTAATCGAGGAAATAGAAGCCGCACTTTCTGGGTTTGGCTATGAAATTATTGTGGTTGATGATTGCTCCAAAGATGACACTTTGGAAGTTTTGCAAAATGCCAAGGCAACGCATCCAAACCTTAAAGTCTTTAGTCATATCAAAAACGCGGGCCAAAGCCGCGCAATTTATTCCGGCTTGCAATTTGCCACCGCGCCACTAATCGGTGTCCTTGATGGCGATGGGCAGAATGACCCTGTTGATTTTCCAAAAATGTTGCGAATTTTAACCGCGCCAGATGCACCAAAAAAATTGGCAATGGTGCAAGGGATGCGTCTTAAACGACAAGATACCAAGGCGAAAAAATACGCCTCAAAAATCGCCAATGCGGTTCGCCAAAAACTTTTGAATGATGGTGCGGTTGATTCCGGCTGTGGCATAAAAATCGTACGTAAAGAAGTTTTTGATACCCTTCCATATTTCGATCATATGCACCGTTATATGGCGGCATTGGTTAAACAGGCGGGTTTTGAAACCCAATTTATCGAGGTTCACCACCGCCCACGTGAAACTGGGCAATCAAAATATACCAATATTGGGCGCCTTGTGGCTGCACTTACCGATTTAATTGGTGTTATATGGCTTGGAACCCGCCGCAAAAACCCAGAAGGCGTAAAAGAAGTTTAAGGCACGGCGAAACGCATAAAACATCGTTAACAAAGTATTTCCAATTTTAAGTCATATTCGCCTCTTAATTGGATACGGGCGAATGCAGCGCTTTTTTGACATATTTCCCTTGTTGCTTATACCTATCGTCATATATGCGATATTCGCATTAATGGCAGGAACGGGTAATAGTGTCGATACATTTGCGACCGATCTTGAAAAATCTGCCTTTATCATAACCATGCCATCGGGTGCGCCGTGGGGAATTTCCGGCGGGAATATTCTGGTTGGATTTGGAATTTTGGTCTTTTTTTACGAATCCATCCGTGGGGTTGCGGCGTCACCCTATGCCATCGTTCACCACACCATAAGTGTTTTATTATCGCTTGGCGCAATGGGTGCATTTGTATTGTTTGAGAATTTTTCAACCTCAACCTTTTTCTTGCTCATGCTGATGTGCGTGCTTGATATGATTGCCGGCGTGATTGCCAATATCGCACAATCAGGCGGTTGGCATAACGACTAATTAGCACCCAAAATAGATAGTTTTACTGCCGCACTTGATGGGCGCCCCGAATATCCAATCCCTGGGGTTAAACCAACTTCTAAAGTTCCATCTTGCAAAAGCACAAATGGGTTTGGCGCACGATTAAGGCGAACCTTTTTAATTTTATATTTTTTATTATTAAAATATTTGGGGGGAATTTGTGAAAGCCCATCGGCAATTCGCTCAAGCGAATCATAAACCAAATATGATTGCAGCCCGCCCGTGACCTCAATCCGAACTGACTGTAAATATCGCCCAGTAAAACGCCCAGCAGAACGATCAACAGCCGATTGCAAAGTGCCATTAAAAACTTGATTTTGCGGGCTTATACCACGCGATTTCCCCGTAAGCTCTGCGGCAACGCCGCCACTATCTGAACTATTGAAGATTGTGATGCCGCCAAGGCTATTAATTCGTAATACCACTTGGCCAACGTCATTACGCAAAAACTCATCACCGCGCGGCCCAGATACCGATTTAAGAACCCAAACTTCATCGGCATTATCAAATTTAAATAAGATTTGCTTGCGCTTGGTTCTATCAAGTGAAAACCCACTATTTCCCGCATTAAAATGCGCAACATCGGGTATTTTATTTACCGCTGCGGATGGAAAAAGTTTGGAAAATTCGGGAAAACTGCTTTTGGGTTTTGGTTCACAATGCGCAATTAATGGGTATGCCACGCCAATCAAAATGAGAAGCGTGAAAAGCAATTGCTTTAATACCAATTTACGCTGATAATTTGCGACCATGTTTTTTTATAAAGCATAATTACGGCAATAAATAGACACAAAAAAGCACTGCCCCATAGTGGATTGCAGTGCTTTTTTATTGTTGTAACAATAAATTACGATGCCGCAGCCTGTGGCATTCCTTCAGGGGTTGCATTTTGTGCCTGTGCAAGTTGATTTTGCGCCGCAAGCCCCTGCATGATTGCAATATTAATATCAATCAATGGCTCAATATCTTCGTTTTCACGAATAACTTGTGATGTATATTTGCTCACAAACATTGATAATGAAATAATTGAAGCGCGCAATTGTGCCGGCAAACCATTTTGTTCATTTGAACAATCCATGGCAAGAAAATTCCAAACGCGTCGATTCCAATCAAGTGCCTTCATTTTTGCACCCAATTCAGTAGATGGAAGCGCTTTTACCTCGTTAAGTGCACGGGTTACTTCGGTAAACAGACGGTATTCCGTTTCACGCGGCGTCTCTACCCTTTGTTGAACCTTCTGATATGCTCTTATTGACATTCCCCAACAACTCCGACTCAAAATCAATTACTTTGCGACATCTTGAGAGTGCTTTGTAATAATCACCTGCAATAACATCGCGTGAAATCGCCACACATTCCTCTAGAATAGGGACGTGGCGGACAGCAGACATAAACTCGGTCATTCTGAGTGCGAATTCATTGTATATTTCAGCAGCATCATCGCTTGAAAGATACATCATCATTACCGGGAAGTATATTCTTCTCGCCGGCGTGTTTGCTTCATGCGACTGCATAATGTCCTTTTCACGAAGAACAGAAGCCTTATTCTGAAGCAACATCGTGGTACGTCTGTCGCCATTCTGAATAACCGCGCCATTAAGAACAATTTTCTCGTTAGGTTTCAATGAAAGCTTTAAAGGCATTGCCAACTCCAAAAGTGAGGGCGCGTTATTTCTGAACAATCAGAAACTACCACACTCCTATTAGGTATTTTTAAAAGAACATGGTTAACAAATTGCTTTCAAACATCTTTGAAATGTATAAAAACATGTATAAATGAGGCAATGAGAAGGAAAAATATGTATTTCAACGGCTCTGATGAATATGTAACAACCGAAGATTTAAAAATTGCGGTTAATGCGGCGATAAAACTTGAACGTCCCCTATTAATAAAGGGCGAACCCGGAACCGGCAAAAGCGTTCTTGCGGCACAAATCGCCAAATCATTAGGTTTGCCACTAATTGAATGGCACATAAAATCGACCACCAAGGCCGTTCAGGGGCTTTATGAATACGATGCGGTTTCACGCCTTCGTGATTCGCAATTAGGTGATGAGCGCGTCAAAGATGTTAAGAATTACATCAAAAAAGGCAAATTATGGGAATCGTTTGCACAAGATGGAAAATGCGTCCTGTTAATTGATGAAATTGATAAAGCGGATATCGAATTCCCTAATGACCTTCTCCAAGAACTCGATCGGATGGAGTTTTTTGTTTATGAAACCGGCGAAACCATAAAGGCAAAAAACCGCCCTATCATTATCATTACCTCAAACAATGAAAAAGAATTACCGGATGCATTCCTTCGCCGTTGTTTCTTCCACTTTATTTCATTCCCCGATGCCGAAACTATGGAAGCAATTGTTAAGGTTCACTTCCCTGATATCAAACAACGTCTTGTTAATGCAGCCTTAAAAAGCTTTTTTGATATTCGTAATGTTAATGGCCTAAAGAAAAAGCCATCAACAAGCGAATTATTAGATTGGATAAAGCTTTTGGTATCCGATGACATCGATCTTGAAACCATGCGCGAAAAATCACCTAATAAACTTATTCCACCGCTTTACGGTGCGTTGTTGAAAAATGAGCAGGATTTACAATTATTCGAGCGTTTGGCCTTTATGGCACGGCGTGACAGGTAGTTTATAATCTAATCGGCAATTGGGATTATAATTTTCACGCCCAAACCAATGCCACCTTCGCGGTTAAGGCCATCAACCAATTCCATTGTTCCTTTGTGCGCCTCGACAATTGCTTGGGCAAGCGAAAGGCCAATCCCCGTCCCCTGTGACGAACGGGCGGCATCTAGGCGAACAAAACGTTTTAATGCCTCGGCGCGTTGTTCAGGTGGAATACCCATACCGCTATCCGCAATTAGGATTTCAATATTTTTGTGATCTTTACGGGAAGAAAATTCAATTTTACCTTTTTCAGTATATTTCACCGCATTATCAAGCAGGTTAGTTACCGCCTGTACAAACATGGATTCATCAATTTCGGCAAATAGACCAGTTTCAATATTAACGACAAACTCAAGCTCTTTATCGGTAACGCTTGGCTCAAAAAATTCGGCAATCTCATCAAGCATAAGGCTTAAATCAAGGCGGCTTAGGTGGCCGCCCTGCCCGGCTTCAAGACGAGAAAGACGAAGCACGCCGTTAAACGTGCTAACTACGCGGTCAAGTTCTGAAATGGCATTTTCAATTGTTTCACGTAACTCATCATCATTTTTTGCGTCCATCATTGAATTTTCAAGATTGGCGCGTAACCTCGTTAATGGCGAACGCAAATCATGGGCAATTGAATCCCCGATTGTGCGGGATGATTGCACTAGCTTCTCGGTTCTATCGAGCATCGCATTCATATGTTGGGTTAAAACATCAAATTCGTCACCCAAACCATTATTGTAATTTTTAACCGGTGCACGAACCGAAAGGTTGCCAGCCATAACTTTGCGCGTAGTTTGCGATAATTCATCAACCCGTCGCGCAGCACCCCTTGCCGCCAAATATCCGGCAATTATCGCAAATGCCAACACCGCCAAAGACCCTGTCCAAACCGCATTTACGACCTTTTCCGCCAAAGTATAGCCAGGGCCAAGATCATGGGCAACAAAAAGACCATAACCATCAGGCCCCGCCAAGAACACACCGCGCGCGGCATGTTTACGGTTTATATTATCTTGTGGGAAATAGGTAAAAGAGGTTGAACGAACCGGAATTTCAAAAAGATTGTCACCTTTTTTAGGGCGCGGAACTTTTGATAAATCCATCGGCACGGCATCAATATTGCCTGATAAAATATTGCCTTCTGGAGTTATCAGAACGAATAAATCTTCCATTGATGATGCGGCACGAACAATAACCTCACCATTAAGGGCGTTGACACCCTTTTCCGCCCAAATTTGTGTAAGTTCGGCAAGTTCATCGCGGGCAATACGGTCGGCATTAAAGGATAAAACCCCAACCGTCACAACGTAAATATAACCCAAAAGCAAAAGTGCAAATGCCGAAAATAGCGCCGCAAAACCAAACGCCACTTTAAAAGTGGTGGTGCGGATAATCGAAACCATATAAGCGCGAATATCGCCCAGTTTTTCTATTAAACGGGGCGATATTTTTTGAATATATTGGTTTAGTTTAACTTTCAAATCACGCTTCTAATCTATAACCAGTTCCACGAATTGTGTGTAGCATAGGATGGTCAAAATCTTTGTCAATTTTTGAACGTAGTCTTGAAACGTGAACATCAATAACGTTGGTCTGTGGGTCAAAATGATAGTCCCACACCTTTTCAAGCAACATGGTACGGGTAACAATCTGCCCTGAATTACGCATTAAATATTCAAGCAAGCGGAATTCACGTGGTTGCACGTCAATTTTATTGCCAGAACGCGTAACTTTGCGGGTGATAAGATCCATTTCCAATTCACCAAGTTTTAGAACTGTTTGGCGGCTATCGGGGTCGGTACGTTTTCCCAAAACCTCAACCCGCGCCACAAGTTCGGCTGATGAATAAGGTTTAGAAAGGTAATCGTCACCGCCGGCTTTTAAACCTTCGATACGGTGTTCAACATCGCCCAAGGCCGAAAGGAAAAGCACAGGTGTGGTAATACCATCTTTGCGCAAATCTTCGACAACCTGCATACCATCTTTGCCCGGTAACATACGGTCAAAAACCAGCACATCATAAGAAAGCGTGCGCGCCTTTAACTCACCTTCGGCACCATTGTGGCAGACATCGGCAGCATGACCAGCATCTTCTATGGCGCGTGCCATAAATTTTGCGGTATCAACGGCATCTTCAACAATTAATACTCTCATTTTATATCCAATCTTTATTCAGGATTAGCCAATTAATATCGCAAGATATGCACCGCGACCTTGTGGGGTTTGTACATATATTGGAATTGATTTTTTGCCCTGACGTTTTGCGTCTTTGATGGCATTTTCAAGATCTTTTGGGGTACCAACATTTTGACCATTGGCCTCAAGAATTGCCATGCCCGCAGCAATACCTTTTTTCGCCGCATCTGATTTATCATCAATGTCGGTGATTAAAACGCCAGATGTATCACTATCAAGGCGAAGACGTTGTTTTGCAGTTGGGGTCAAAGAAGAAACCGTCATGCCGAGGCTTGTGCCACTTGTGACCTTGGTATCGGCAACCACCGAATTATCTTTTGGGTCGTCAAGTTGTGCCAATTGTTTTTCAGATGGGCGCGGCGCAATTAAAACATTCGCAACCCGTTTTTTGCCTGATGCATCAATAATTTCAAGTTTAACGGTTTTGCCGACTTCGGTTCCACCAACACGACGGGTAAGGTCGGATGCACCATTAATTGGTTGATCGTTAAATTTAACAATCGCATCGCCACGTTTCAAACCCGCTTTTGCCGCAGGTGAACCAACATTAACAGAGCCAACAATTGCGCCCTTCACATTACCAACACCATATGCATCAGCAAGGTCTGGTGACAAATCACCAATGCCAACACCAAGCCAGCCATAAGCAACCTGTCCACCTTTCATCAATTGCTGTGTCACACGCACCGCAGTTGAAGAAGGAACCGCAAAGCCAATACCAATATTACCACCAGAACCGGAAACAATCGCGGTATTAATACCGATTACGCGACCCTGCATGTCAAAGGTTGGACCACCAGAGTTACCAGGGTTAATCGGCGCATCAATTTGGATAAAGTCGGCGATATTTTGACCGCCCACATCTTCACGGCCCAATGCCGAGACAATACCCGCAGTTGCCGTGCCGCCAAGACCGAATGGGTTACCAATTGCAACCACCCAATCGCCAACACGAACGTTGGTATTGGTTTCAAATTGTACATAGCGGTAATTTGCACCTTCAACCTTGATAACCGCAATATCGGTTCTTTCATCCGTACCAATTACCTTGGCCGGTAATTCTTTGCCGTCTTTAAGGGTAACTGTAATTTTGCTGGCGTCAGAAACCACGTGATTATTAGTTACGATATAACCGTCAGCAGAAATGAAGAAACCAGAACCGCCGCCACGCGCTTCACCGCCACTTTTATTTTTTGGCATATTGCGCAAGAATGGGCGCATTTCAGGAGGAACTTGTTGCAATTGCGCTTCTAATTCATCATCAGATTGATCCGGAATTGACTTGGTAACCTCAATAGAAACCACAGCAGGGGAAACCCGTTCCACCAAATCAGCAAAACTTGGCAATGCGGAAGCCGCCATCGGTGCCTGTGCCTGAATTGCCTGTGCCTTTAAAAGATTTGGCGAAAGCACTTGCCCTGCACCAAATGCTGCAATACCAAGCGCCACCGCAGCCGCACCAGTCATTACAGGCCTTTTCAAGAAACTTGGTTTTGATTTTTGTTCCATTAACCTCTCCGATAATGTGGAATACATATTTTCCTAACATTACAAATATTGGCATTAATTATGGCTAAACAATGTCTAAAAACATAATTCTCTGCTTTATTGTGCAATAATATATAGGTTTTTGGCAATTGAAACATAATTTTCTGTAATGTTTAGCCACTTGTATTATTTAACCATTTAGTTTAATAAAGAACACATTATTTAATGAATCGGTTAAATAATAAGGTGATGCGATGAACAAAATAGATTTGATTTTCCATGCTTTATCCGACGAGACGCGGCGCAATATTTTAACCCGCCTTTGTGATAATGGGGCAGTAAATAACAATTACACTATTAATGAGCTTGCAAAGCCATTTGATATTTCTTTGCCCGCGATATCTAAACACATAAAGGTTTTGGAAAAAGCGGGATTAGTCATTCGTGGAAAAGACCGCCAATTTCGCCCAATATCAATCAATTACTCCGCCTTTCGCGAAATTGACCAATTTTTGGCATTTTTCCGACGCGGCGCAAATCTTCACAATGCCCGCCTTGCAAAACTTGGGGCAGAAGAATTTTTCATAAAGAAATAATTATTTTTCTTCGAGTTCTTTTAGCGCCGCAAGCGCCTCTGCATCTTCTTCAGTTTTAGTTGGAATGCTTTCAGGTGGAATCTCTTCAGGAGTTGATTTTAATTTACCCATAAGCAAAAGAATAACCGCGCCCCCCATTATCAAAAGTATAAAGGGTGAGGCCCAAAGCGCAATTGTTGCCGCGCTTAATTGCGGGCGCAACAAAACATATTCACCATAGTGATTGGCAAAATATTTGCGAATTTGGTTATCCGATTCGCCTTTTAAAATATGCTCTTTAATAACATCGCGCATATCGGCAGCGATTTTTGCCGATGAGGTTGCAACCGGTTCAGATTGACAAACCACGCAGCGGATTTCCTGCGCAAGGTTATTATAACGCTCATTCTGTTTTGGGTCTAAATCCTGGGCAAAGGCATTGACCGCAACAAAGCCCAAAAGCAAAATTATTGACGAGAAAAACTTTTTCATGACGCCGCCTTTGCAATATCACCTGATGCCTTTGGTGCAGCAACCCGAAGGCCACGATCCGCCAAACTTAGAAGTCCGCCCAAAGCAATCAAGAAATAACCACCAAAAATCCATCCAATGAATGGGTTGAAATAAACCCGTAACACCCACTTTGATGCACCACTTTCTGAATTTGGTTCACCTAATGCCATGTATAATTCACCGAAAAGGCTTGCTTTACGATCCACCTCGGTGGTTGGCATTTTTGCCGCCGGATAATAACGCCGCGCAGGGTTAAGGATAATTGTCTTTTTGCCATCATTAACCGAAATTTGCGCCGCATCTGAATAAAAGTTTGGCCCTTCTAATGAGGCAATTTTATCGAGGGTAATTTTACGACCTTCAAACTGTACAGTTTCGCCAATGCCAATTGCAAAAGTTTGTTCTTTTTGGAAAGAGGTTTCAACCACAGCACCAATAACGAATACGCCGACCCCCAAATGGGCAATAAACATACCCCAATACATCGGGCGCAATGCAAAAGCACGTTTTACGACATCATTGCTTTTGCCAAGACCAGCTTTTTGTAGGAATTCAGAAAACGCGCCAAGCACCAACCAAACGCCCAATGACACGCCAACCGCGCTCATTGGCTTGTTTTGCGCAATAAATGCCACCACAAGCCCGCCAATAATTGCAATTATCAATGCCGGAATAAGTTTTTTGGCATGTGTACTAATTTTAGATCTTTTCCAAGAAAAGAAACTGGCAACTGGTAAGAACACCAAAATAATCGACATTAATGGTGTGAATACCGCATTAAAATATGGCGCACCAACCGAGATTGCCCGACCATAAATCGCTTCACCCAAAAGCGGGTAAAGAGTGCCGACCAAAATTGTAAGTGTGGCAACCACCAAGAATAAATTGTTCAAAACCAATGCGGTTTCGCGTGATACGGGCGCAAACATCCCTTTATCACTATTCATAACGCCGGCACGCAGGCCATAAAGCAACAAGCCGCCACCGGTGAATAATGCCAAAATAAGCAATATCCAAACCCCGCGTTTTGGATCAAGTGCAAAGGCGTGAACCGATGTCAAAACACCCGAACGAACGAGGAATGTACCCAAAAGCGATAAAGAGAAGGCCAAAATCGCAAGCAATACCGTCCATGCCGCCAAGGCACCACGTTTTTCAGTTACAATTGCCGAGTGTAACAATGCAGTGCCGAGCAACCAAGGCATGAATGATGCATTCTCAACCGGATCCCAAAACCACCAGCCGCCCCAGCCAAGTTCATAATATGCCCAATAAGCACCAAGTAAGATACCAACAGTTAGAAACACCCATGATGCAAGCGCCCAAGGGCGAATAATCCTTGCCCAAACCGCATCAACCTTGCCATCAAGCAAGCCAGCAATTGCCAGTGAATAAACCAACGACAAGCCCACATAACCCAAATATAAAAATGGTGGGTGAGCCGCCAATGCCGGATCCTGCAATAATGGGTTTAAATCATTGCCTTGGAATGGTGGATTAGGCAGACGAATGAATGGGTTTGAGGCAAAAACAACATAGGCAATTACCAATGCCACAATCAAACCTTGCACGCCCAATGCGCGTGATTTCAAGGTCCAAACTAATTCTTCTTTTGAATGGGATAAAAAGGTTGCAAAACCTGCGCCAACCAATGCCCAAAGCAGCATTGAACCTTCGTGATTGCCCCATGAACCAGCGATTTTATAAATCAGCGGCTTAAGTGAATGGGAATTTTCAACCACATTTTTAACCGAAAAGTCACTGGTAAGATAGGCATGGATAAGCGCAATTAAGGCAACCGCAGCCGCAACGAACGTGATGTCGGTTGCGCGTTTTGTGAAAGTGTAAAAACGGTAATCCGCGCGCTGCCCACCGATTAAACCTGCACAGCTTTGTGCCAATGCCGCAAACATAGCAAGGATTAATGCAAAATGCCCAATTTCAACAATCATTAAATTACCTTTTCACAGCATTATGGCTGTTTTTGTTCTTTTAATGCGGCTTCAGGGCCGCGCCATTCACCGGATTTTTTCAAAGAATCGGCAACCTCTTTAGGAACATAATTTTCATCATGTTTTGCCAAAATTCTTTCTGCCTTGAAATGTGTGTTGTCGGTAAACTTACCCTCGGCAATAACCCCCTGCCCCTCGCGGAAAAGGTCGGGAACAATGCCTTTATAGGTAACATTAACATTGGCAACATTATCGGTAACCACAAAATTAATTGTGCCATCAGTGGTGTGCTTAAGGCTTCCGGTTAATACCAGACCGCCAAGCCGAACCTCACGGTTAAGTTTTGGCGGTGTAACCAAAACATCTTTTGGCGCATAGAAAAATGACACTGTCTTTTTCATTGCAACCGCACCCAAAACCGTGCCGCCGCCAAGAACTACCGCGCCCAACGCAATCCAAATTAGGGTTTTATGCCGTCTTTTCATATCAACACCTTTTAACCACCCATATTTCCGCCATTATCAGTGCCTGGTTGCGATGATTGTAACATCATTGCCGCCACTTCCAATATTTGGGTTTTAAATTTGTCATTTTTATACAGATTTATGCCATCTTCATAGGTTTTCTTGGCTTCATCAATCTTGCCTGATGTCAACAAAACTTTGATAACAGAAACCCGCAAACCAATATCATCTGGCGATTGTTTAAGTGCATCAACACGGTTTTGAACCATGGTTTTGATGAAATCCTGTGGATTACCACCGGCCGCCATTGCCGCCATGAATGGTGCTTCTGAAGCGCCCATCGCGCCACCGCCCATTGCGCCACCCATCATAGGGCCTTTTTTACCGCCCATCATCGGGCCTTTTTCAAGTTTTGAAATTTCAGGCACAATACGGGTCAAAAGACCAAATTGCTGTTGACTTGGTTGATTTTCATCTTTTGACGGGAACCGTTGCCACGCATCACGCCAAATATCCATTGCACCGGTTTTATCACCCGCCGCCCATTTAAACTGACCAGAATAAAAAAGCGCGGTCATATTATTTTTATCAAGCGCCAAGGCATCTTTGATAGCACCATTGCTTTCAGGGGATGCTACATTTCCAGAAAGCCTAAAGATAACACCGCCGATTTCGGCATAGATTTCCGGGTTTTTATCTTCACGTCTTAAAGCAGCCTGATAGGCACGAAGCGCCTCATCATCGCGCCCCTCACCGGCAAGGATTTTTCCCATCAAAAGATGCGGTGTTGCGTCATTTGGCTTTTCGCGCATTTTTTGTTCGATAATAAGTTTAATTTCGCCAGTGGTTAAAGTGTTGGGGTCACGCGCCAATAATTCTTTTTCGCGTTTGGCAATTGGCATATCGCCAAAACCCGGTGAACCAACAAAGAAATAGGTTGCAATTGTTGAAAGACCAAACAGACCAATTAATAATGCCACATAGCGCGGATTAATCGGGGAAGATATTTGTACACTTTCACGTTTATTACGCGCCATACGACGCCCGATTTCAAGACGGGCATTCTCGTAATCGGTTTCGTCAATCTGCCCTAATTCAAGCGATTGTTTCAATTCTTCGAGCTGTCTTTTATAAATTGAGTTGCCATCAATTGCCGGCGCTTCGCTTTTTTTCAAGCTGCCCATAAGATACCAGATTGCGGCCAATAATAAAATTAACGCAACGGCAAAAAATAAAATTAGGCTTAGATTAGAAGTTGCTTGTCCCATGATTATGCAATGGCTTTTATTTTCTAAATATGCAAGTTAAAGGCTCATTTAGGTGTGAATATTCACAAATAAAAGAGCGGCAAAATGTAGCGGGGATTAAAAATCAGCCATAAATCCTACGTTCAAAGGACTTTGCCGCAGCTTCATCATCAACAATACGGGTAATTTCAATGGTTTGGCGCGCCCAATCATCAAAATATTTCCCCTTATTATTTTCACTTAATTCCAAAGTAAGACCACTTCTTAAGGCATCGCAATGTTTCAACATGCTTTGCAATGATGTTTCACGCGCAACCTTAAAGCCACCCAAAGGCGCAAAGAGGCGGGTTTCACGAATAAAACGCGAAAATTCATATGCCAATTTATATTTAGAATCATCAATAGGTGCACCGGTGCGCGGAATATCCAAATATCCCTTTCCCTTCACCATTGTCCGATCAATAGGTAAGGCGCGTTGCAAATACCCAAGCGAACGTTGGCATAAATCAATAAGTAATTGGGTCGCCCTTGCACGGATACTAAATAATTCTTTTTGCCACGGGCCATCGCCTGATAAAATTTCTTCACGCTCAAACCCATGCGAGAATTTATTGTATGTTTCGATATCATGGGCCAAAACTTCGCCGTCAAAATCGCCATTTCGTGCATCATTGAACTTGGTTACAAACTCACGTATTTGCCCCAAAAGCCGATCACCAACAATTTTATATGCGGTTGCATCAAGCTTTCTATCATTTACGAGTGGATTTATGCTTTTCAAAATTCGCAATGTCATCCATGGCTTTGACGAGTTCGCCATGATAGAAATCATAAGTTCTGCGGCCAAATCAAGGTTTGTATTTTCAAGCTCTTTGAAAAAAGCCATATATTTATCGAATGCCGCACGTGAAAGATTTTCAATATCAAAATCAATGCTAAGGCCGCTTTCTTTGGCTTTTTGGTGGGTTTGCAATAATATTATGAACCGTTTTGAATCTTCAAAGGAAATGGTTCTGTCATGATTATTGAAAAACCCATCATCAGGTTTTTGAAAAAATTTTTGTGCAATTTTACTGCGCAATTCACTGGCTATATTTTGCCCCAAGCCAACATTACCTATGCTTAGGGCATCTTTGGCGCGTTGTTCGTAACCATTAAATTCAGCCGTGTCTGAAGTCTTTTTTATAACTTCCCAAATTTTACCCAATGAATCGCGTTTAAAACTTCCAGGTAAAGGTGAGCTTTTGTATTTATCGACAAATAGAACATCAAAAGGTTCAAAAAATAGGCGTGACAAATTGGGAAAGCGTGCAATTTCACCATCAAAAGACTGCACTTTTTCGCGCAATGTCGCAATCATTTCATCAATAGGTAGATTATTTGTATTTTGCGCCTTAAGTAATTCGAGTTGCGACAACAATCCAGCAGCCACAGATGCGGATGCATTGGCTATTAAAGAGTTTAATCTTTCTATTTCCTCACTACGACTATTTGACATGTCTGTTATAAAAACCGGCTGCTAGCAAAGTCTTTTGATTTTAGCTTAAAAAATCTAAATACAAATAGTTAATTTATGGTATCAGCAGTCGGCAAACGTAAATTGGCGCGCAATCCGCCCAATGGCGATTTTTCAAAGTTCAAGGCGCCACCATATGCAACCGCCAATTCATGGGCAATTGAAAGCCCAAGACCTGAACCATTTGAAGTTTCATCAAGCCTTACGCCACGTTTTAAGGCGTCTTTGACCTCGGATTCGGTAAGCCCCTCACCGTCATCATCAATTAGAATATGAATAAAGCCGGCATCACTATCATCGAAGCTTATCTCAACCAAGCCACCGCCATATTTACAAGCATTTTCGGCCAGATTTCCAAATAAATCTTCCAAATCCTCACGCTCACCACGGAATGCGGCGTTGGTTTTGTTCAAAACCTCGACCAGAACACCTTCGGCACGATATAATTTTGCAAGTGTACGTGTAATATCGTCAACCACAGGACCAATAGGAGTGCGGGTGCGCAAGGTTTCGGCACGAGCAGCGGCACGAGCGCGTTTTAAATAATGCTCTACTTGTCTTTGCATGGTTTGGGTTTGGCGTGTAACCAGCCTTGAGAACGCATCCTCATGCTGACCAGCCTCATTTAACATAACAGAAATTGGGGTTTTAAGCGCATGGGCAAGATTGCCAACATGGGTGCGTGCGCGTTCAACAACTTCTTCATTATGTTGTAAAAGGGCGTTTAGTTCGCTGGCGATTGGTGCAATTTCAATCGGTAGATTTTCATCAAGATGCTCGGCTTTGCCACTTCTGATATCGCCCAATTGATCACCCATTTGCCGCAATGGTTTAAGACCAAGTTTAACCTGAAGAATAATTGCCAACATTAAACCAACCACAAGGGCAATTAATGATGCCATAAGAATAAGGTTAAAGCGGCTTTTGGATTTTTCAACTTCGGTTCTGTCAAACGCAACAACTAAAATAGTGTTGTTATGCCGCCCTGGGAGCGTAATTTGCCGCGCACCTATTTTTAAACTCTCACCACTTCGGTTAATGTTATAATATGCGTCAACCCCGGGGTTTGATGTGGCTTTTGTCACGACTGCGGCAGGTAAATTGATGGTTTCATCAAAAAGAGAGCGTGACCGCACCTGATTGGCAGTTATTTTTCCAGCCTCATTAATATCGGCAGCCATCCAATAATAACCAGACAAAGGCCGCGTAAAACGTGGGTCAGTTGGTGGCCGTTCGATAACTAGTTTTGCTGACTTATCGACATCCGCAGTTGCCGCCAAAGTATCAAGATAAACGCTTATAGAATTTTCAAAATTCTTATCAACATAATTGCCAAAAATTGTCGCCAAACCAAAACCAGTTGCCAATACCGCCGCAATCGACCAAATGATTGCGACCAATATTAGTCGTAGGGTTAGTGACGTGGTTTTTTTAAGCAATTGTGGCATAAATTACTTATCAGGATTTATAAGCTGATACCCTAAACCACGAACCGTAAGAATTCTATCTTGCCCGATTTTTTTGCGCAACCGACCGACAAAAACCTCAATAGTATTGGAATCGCGGTCAAAATCTTGATCATAGATATGTTCAATAATTTCGGTACGCGGAACAACACGACCTTCATGGTGCAACAAATAGGTCAAAAGACGCAACTCATGGCTAGTAAGTTTAATCGGGTTACCATTAACCGTTGCCCTTTGCGCACGTGTATCAAGGCGTAAATTACCTGATTCAAGTGCCGATGTTGCATGACCCGCCGCACGACGTACCAATGCGCGCAAACGTGCAAGCAATTCTTCGGTATGGAATGGCTTGGTAAGATAATCATCAGCACCAGCATCAAAGCCAGAAACCTTTTCGGCCCATCTGTCACGTGCAGTTAAAATCAAAACCGGAAAATCTTTTCCGTCTTTGCGCCAACGTTCAAGAATGGTCACACCGTCAATTAATGGCAAACCAAGGTCAAGAACGACGACGTCATACGGCTCGGTATCACCTAAAAAATGTCCTTCTTCGCCATCTGCCGCAGCATCAACAGCATAACCAGCATCAGTAAGTGCACGATGCAATTGACGACGTAAATCTGGATCATCTTCAACAATTAAACAACGCATTTTCACCTCACGCGCAAAGAAACCTAAAGGGGGCCGTCAATTAACCGCGACGGCTTAAGATTCTGCCAGATTCGGCATCTACAACAAACTCAATAATGCGACCGCGATTTTCAGAAGGTTCCCAACGAACAACATAGACCTGTCTTCCGCCATCATTTACCAATTGGGCATCACTTAGGCGACCCGGAACACTTTGATTAATAATCTGCGCAACTTCGCGCAATGAAAGTATCTGCCCACGATCGGCATATTTACTCATTGGCGGAACATAATTTGAAATAAAACCGTTGTCTGGCATTTGTAGCGCGAAATGCGGGCGAGCCAACGCAATATTCGGCGCCATGCCAATCAATAATAATCCGGTTAATGTTGCAGCGAGTTTTTTCATACTGCCTATTTTACATATCCGATATGAACAGAAATTGAATGATTTATATAAAATGCTTTATTATTGATTTTCTAATATAGCAAGTAAGTTTATTTTAAAAACAGCAACTTGATACAAATTTTTCAAAAATTGGCTGCGAAGCAGTTTTTAAATCATCTTTATAATCACTTTTGGGCCATAAAAGTTCGGGATGCCACTGCACCCCAATTGCAAACTGTTTACCCTTGATTTCAAGGGCTTCTACTGCGCCATCTTCTGCAAAAGCAGAGAAAATCACGTCATCACTTGCTTGCAAGAAACCTTCATTATGGTGTGAATTGGTTACAATTTCTGGCACGCCAATCATTTGTGCCAAATGCGTATCAGGGACAATTTTCACATTGTGTAGGGTTTCTTTTAAATTGTGATTTATTGCAGTTTTCAGGTGATGCGCCAAGCGATAGGTCATTTTTGCGCCATAGGCCACGCCCAAAACCTGCATCCCGTTACAAATTCCAAGATAAGGCCTGTCGGCATCGACCCATTTTTTTACTAATTCACTTTCAAATTCGTATCTATCAGAATCGGGTGAATTGCTTTGCTCACCATCAATATAGGCACTATCCGCAAACCTTACCCTTGCACCAGTGGACATAAGACCATCGCAATTAGCAAGCGCAAATTCACCCGCCTCTTTAAAATATGGAATCCCAATTGGCACGCCACCCGCCGCATATACCGAATTGAAATAGCCTTTGTTTGCCTCGTAAAAACGACCACCTTTTGAAGTGTCTTCATCCATAATAATGGCGATTAATGGTTTTTTTGTCATTTATATTTTTAGATTCTCTTTTGGTATATTTTTAGCTTCTCTTTTTTGGTGCTTCTGCTTTACGCGACCAATTGGCAAGCAATTGAAGCAATTCGGAATTGTCACCATCAGGTAAAGTAATTTCAAGGTGAATATATAAATCACCAATTTTATTACCCTTGGCAACACCGCGCCCTTTTAGGCGTAATGTCTGCCCAGAATTGGCATTGGGTTTAATGCTTAGGGCAACTTTTCCAAGTGGTGTTGGAACCTCTATTTTTGCGCCTTCTAACGCCTCAGTCAGGGTAATTTGCAAATCGGTATGAACATCAATGCCATCAATACGGTAATTACCATCTGGCTTGATATTGATTGTAACCAATAAATCACCGTTTGCACCGCCGGCAACACCGGCACCACCTTTACCACGCAGGCGTAGAACCTGCCCCTCGGTAACACCTGATGGGATGGTAATATCAATCGCGCTGCCATTAACGGTAACACGTTTTTTTGCGCCAACAATTGCATCAAGTGTTTCGATTTGTAATGTTGTGCTAAGGTCGGTACCCTTGCCAGGTGGGCGGGTTGAACCAGTGCGCGCACCACGACCACCGCGCAGATTTGCGCCAAAAATATCGCCAAAGAAATCCTCAAAATCAGGATTACCAAAGCCAGAAGATGCCTTGGCACGGCCGCCGCCCATGTTCATGCCTGCAAATGGGCCACCGGGACCAAACGGATCCCCACCCGCAAAGCCGCCATTAAAGCCACCTTGACCGCCACCAAAGCCCGCAAATTTTGGATTGCCATCGGCGTCAATTTCGCCACGGTCAAATTTTGCTTTTCTTTCATCATCGTCAAGAAATGAAAACGCAGCAGAGATTTTTTTAAACTTCTCTTCGGCGGCTTTATTATTTGGGTTTTTATCAGGATGGAATTCCTTGGCAAGTTTGCGATATGCCTTGCGCACCTCTGCAATTGGCGCACCCTCATTCACCCCAAGAATATTATATGGATTTTCTGCCAATTTTAAAACTCCTTAATCACGTATGTATTTAGGGGTTTTTGACAAAAGTAAAAGGGGTTTTATGAATAATTATAATGCTATTGTTGCACTGGCATAATTGCCAATATTATTTTTATCATCAATTTGTGCGACCCGAAAATTTATATTTGGCATCATTTGCCCAAAATGACTGATTTCCATAGCATTTGAATAAATAAATTCATTGGAATTTATTACCATGTTACAAACGGTAACATTGCCGGATAATATCTCAATCACATATTTTTCATTGATATTTGATGGCACTTCTAATGCTTCCCAGCCGTCACCATTACCTGCGGCACGACGGATAAACCCAATATGCACGCCATCAGCCTTACGAGCTGCGGATAGGTGACAGGGTGCAAATTGTTTTTGCCCCGAATTTTCAAAAACATAGTTTTTTAAATGACCGCTTTCATCGGCATAGCCCGAAGTTGTAAATTGATATTCCATATCAATGCCAAGATATTGGCTATCTAGATGTGCTTCGATACCTGCATCATCAAGCAAAAGCGCAAAAGTTCCATCCGAAATTTCTGGCGCGTCGGCTATGCCCGATAATCCACGCACAATGCCATTTAATTTATAACTCTGGCTGGCAGTTAAAACCGCATTTTCAAAATAGATAATGTCTTTCACAATATCATTTTCAATAAATGCCAAATAACCGGAATTTGGCAATTCACCAATCGCCATTTCAATCTGAATGGCGCAATTTAGCCTTTGTGAAATTTTCGATTGCGCCAAAGCCCCGTTTAAAAAGCCATAATTTGCGGTTTTATTGAGGGTAACAATTTTTGCACCATTAAACTTCATTTCGATTGCGCCAAAAAATGGGTATTGCGCGGCAAATACCTTGGCATTGCAATCATTGGCAGCAATGAATGGATATGGCAGTGATAATATAATACCATATGGTCGCGAATAGGTGGTCGATTGAATAAATTTATTCTGCAATTCGCCTTTATTGGGCGCCAAGAAATCGCAAAATGCCTTTGATAAATGAATGGTTGTGAAAATATCATTTTCGATGCGCTCAATGCGCCAAACCTCACCATCCAATTTGATATTATCACCTATTTCAAGGGTAAGTGCCGCCTGCATCCCAACCCTTATTTCCGCAGTTACAACACCATTTTGCGCAAGCCCCAAAAGATAGCGGGCAATTCCATCGCGCACTTCGCGACCCGCAATTATTGGCAATGAAAATTGCCCTCTTTTGCCCTGTGCCGTGTTGCCAACAACTTCATGGGAAATAATGTCATAATCGGCATCAGAAGCATAACAAGAAAATTGAAAGCGTGAAATTTTATCGGCAAATTCTTTGGATCTTTGGATTAGGTTTTGGACGTCATCCAAAATCAAATCATCGTGTGATAATTCGGTAATATTATCGTTATGCTGGCGGGTTTTGAAAACAATCAAATCCCCGCTTTGGGTAGTTTCAATACCAAAAGCATAAATTAGATTTTCAAGGGCGGCACGGGCATCCTGTGGATTTTCGATGACAAAGCCGTCAATAATTCCTTCAACACCATTACAATCGACATTTTCAAAGCCAGCACGCAGGGCAATATCTTTGATAATCTCACCCAAATTCCCCTGCCCCATGCGCCCCATAAGCCAATGACCTTTGGGCATATTTTCGCCATCCGCCCAAATATCGGAAAGAGATGGGAATGCGGGATAAGGCCGTGCATCCCATGCCCAAATATTTATCCCATCCAAATCAATCATCTTGCCATTATAAAGGTTGGCATTTGGGTTTTTATCCCCCTGCCAATAGCCTAGAAACGCGCTCAAACAATTACGCTGTTCCATGTCATCGCGCGCACCATTTGAAAAATATGGAATGGTATTTTCAATTGATTTGGCATCGGGAAACGCACTTGGAAGATTGCCGGCGCGGTCAATTGCGGCGTAACCAAGCTCTAGCAGTCTTATAGGTTTTGATTTGGCAAGCCATTGGGTTGGGATTGTTTTTTTAACCCCACCCACGCGTTCATAATGTGTATTTGACCAAAACCCACGCAAATCCTTTTGCCGATAAACCCATTCCTCGTGATAGTTCGTATCAATTATTGGGGTTTTGATTTTATTGGTGCGGTCACTTTGGTTTTGATAATAATAATCATACCCTTCCCCACCCTCAATATGGTTTTGAAAATCAGGAATTGAATAGCGGGCATCACCTTCGTGGCGATCAGAAATTGGGGCATAATAATCAATGCCGACAAAATCGATATTGGCATTTGACCACAGGGCATCAAGCGGGAAATACGTGTTATTGTCAGAATAATATGCACCATATTCCGTCCAATCAGCGCCATAAGAAATTTTGGCATTAGGTAAAATTGCCCGCACTTCGGACGCCAATTCAATAAGGTTTTCAACAAATGGAAATTTATCCTCATTATCCCTGATACGGGTTAAACCCACCATTTCAGAACCCAAAAGGAATGTATCAACCCCACCCGCTTCAGCACATAAATTCGCATAATGCAGAATGAAATTGCGGTATGACCATGTCTTACCATTATAAAATTCATTGATTTTTGTGCGGGCGGTGGCGGTTTTATCGCCCGTCACAGTAACTCGTCCGCGCCATGGATAACCCGCACAATCCATCATTATAAAGGGGTTGAAAGTAATTTTTAAACCGCGCGATTTAATTTCCTTTATTGCCTCTTGAATAGACGTGTCGCACGGCGTCCCGCCATAGGCGGCATCACCCATATAATTACTAACCAAATCGGCATCATCACGCCCAAGACCCGCAACCGACCATTGATAAGGCGATGTTATTTTATCCTTGCGGTCAACTTTCGGCTTTAGTTCACAATTTTCAGCGTGCGTGTCCGTTCCGAACCATGCCACCACCAGCGATATATTTTTAACCTGCGGCAAGTCGCGTTCAAGATTGTCTAAAGCAACCACAAAGTCAGCTTTATTACCGCTTTGGTTATTGTTCACCCCATTATCGCGACCGGGGGCAACAAGATGCTTGATGGATGTGGTGGCATAGGCAAACTCACCAGCACCAGGTATCATACAAACCCCTTTTATTAAATCTTCAAGCCGATTTTCCGATGTTTTGGGCGGGCAAAAAACTTCAAATGCGAATTGTGGGATACGGTCACCATAATTATCAAGGTCGAAATCCTCAAATACAATATAGGCGATATCATTATAGCACGGGGTATTTCCAATGCCTTCGATTGCCTCAATAAGCGGGTCTTTATCTTGGAAAGGCGTTCCGCGATAAAGGCGATATTCGGTATTATTCAAATCAAATTCATCGCCATTGACCCAAACTTTGCCCAGACCCGATATTTCACCCTCACACAAGGCAATGGCAAAAGAAATGAAATATTTGTTTTCGGTGATTTTCTGCCCAGATTTACCACCCACTTTACGCTTTATATTGGTTTCTTTGAATTTTGAGGCCCAAATAAGTTGCCCTGCAATTTTGGCACGACCATAAACAATCGGCATTGGCGCACCATCTATTGATGATTGCACCGACAATGTGCCAAGTTTTGACGCTTCGTGCACCCTCCCCCCAAGCTCTGATGATAAATAGCCATCAATTGATGAGCCAACCAACGACCCAATAAACCCGCCAATAGAGCCAAACGCCGATGTTCCAAGTGATGATAAAATTATCGAAGCCATTATTCGACACCCTTAAAAGAATAAAATGCAACAACACGCTTTTTGAACCAATTGCCGAATGAATTTTCGACCACACCTTGTGACCAATGGGCATGAATTATGGTGTTTTTTTCGGTTAGAATTCCGCAATGAAAATCCGCCATATTCGCGGTGCTTTTAAATAAAACCACATCACCCACTGATTGGGTTTTGGTTTCATCCATTGCGATTATTAGTGCTTCTGCTAGGGATTGATTACGCTTTGGAACCTCTTGTCCCAATTGCCGCAAAATAATTTCTATTAACCCTGCGCAATCACAACCAACATTTTTTAAAGACATACCAACCCGAAAAGGGGTTCCCAACATTTCGCGGGCAGTGGCAATAATTTCACCCCGCATCATGACCGTTTACCCCCATCATTGCCCGATATGGCAGGGCCAGAAAAGGCATCTGATTGACCGGGTAAATGCGGGCAACCACGAAAATTATCGCCATTATGAAAACGGGTTTTGCAAGTGGTAAAAGTCTTGTCACAGCCTTTGAAAAGCCGGATAGAATCGCCGTGCACAGGCAAAATCGGCAAAGGATTTTCAAGGAAAATCAAAGTGGTAGCAGCGTTTTTAACAATGCTTTTTATACCGATTTCAAACCCTGATAATGCACCGCTTTTAAAAACCATTTTGCCATAAATATAATCTGCGGCATTTATATTGTTCGCGCCGGTTTCAATAAAATCAATGGTCGAATTAGCAAGCAATTCGGTATCAATAAAATGCCCCGCCTCTACAAGGTCAATCCCACACTTTTCATCGCCCAAAACCGCATCACAATTGCGGCTTATGGTGCGCCCAATTTGATTTTGAAATTTCTGTTTTTGCCCCGACAATTCAAATTCAAAGCCAATGTCGCTTTGGGTAATCGCGTTGATAAAGCCATTAAAAACCGTAGCATAATTATTGGCATTTTGCCAATCAAACAAAATAATTTCAACCGCCGCTTTATCCCATTTACCAAATTTGATGTCGATTTCTTCAATAAGCCCAACCTCGAAACCACCAAGCAAAAGGCTATTATCACTTCCAAGACCTGATGATTTTTCACCATGCCCGATATCAAGCGCATTATTGGCAATGAATAGATTTCCACCAACCATAATATCGCAATCATGCCCGGAAAAACAAACCCTAACACCATCATTACGGCTTAAAATATAGCCATATGCCAAAGTTTGGCTTTCCGCCCCAAGGCTTTGCACAAATGATGACGACACGGTTTTCATGACAACACCTCATTAATCAGGATGTCGGCAATATGCCCATTGGTCTGCCCATCTAGTGATAATTCAAGCTGTTCATTATCAAAACGCGCAACGCAATCAAATTCAAAACCGGCGGTGATAATCTGCCCAGTATTTGGTGCATTGGTGAAATTTAACATTCCGGTCAAATAATCAATTGAAAAACCGCCTGTTTTCAATACACCATCTATTGCAATTAAAACCGAACCTAAAACTGGTTTGGAAATTTTGCGGGCATAGATATTTGCCGCATCACCATAGTTTTTAACAATTTGGAATGATTTGTTTACGCCATCACCGACCCCAATTTTTTGATCATTATGATTTGGAATATTATTTGGCGCGCAGGATTTATTATCAAAAGGATCACGAAACCGAAACGCATAAAGCCGCCCAAGGCGCGCCTCGTAAAAATCAACGACCTGTGCCAAATCATTCAAATCCGCATTTTTTGACGAAATCTGCCAATGCCTTAGCGAATTTGCATTTGAACTAATGCGGATTTCTTTGCCATTTTTGCGGGTGGCAATATTGGTGCGGCGAACAGGGCCCCCAATTGCACCACGCGCAATTCGCATCGGGAAAGATATGTCATGAAAACTCATAATCCTGCCCTTCCCTTATTTACGGCGCGCGCCAATGCAGTTGAAATTTGATTGGCAGATCGTTTGACATCCGACAAATTACCGCCCTGACCAACATGGATATTGATATTTATTGGTTGGGATAATTCGTTTTGAATTGTCCCCGCGGTTTTGGGGACAAAAAGCTCTGGTCCATTTTCGCCCACCAAATATGCCCCACCAATATTCACACTGCCGCCACCGGCCCTTGCACCAGAAATTGTCGCGCCAAAATTGGCCGCAATAGATGATACAATCCCATCAATCGGTTTGGTGACATATTGGTTGATGGCAATATTTGATAAATCGCGCAAAATTGCCTGTGCCAGCGATTTAATCGATAATTCCCCAGACCGTGCCGCAGTCCCCAGGCTTTTTGAAATATCGTTACCAACCTTGTCAAAGGCGCGCGAAATCAATGTGGCATTCTCATTGGCGGATTGTGCGAGATTACCAAATTCATCGGCACTTTTTTGATATTGATTATCTTGTGTCATTATCAAATTCTTTCAATAATTTTTCAAATTCTCGGGCGTTTAAGGCGGGGTGGGTTTCCCCCACCAACATTTTCCATTCCAAAACCGATAATTGCCAAAACACACGCGGGCTTATGCCAATTGATAAGGCATAGCGCATCATTTGCGCCCAAGAGTTTTGTTGGATTACGCGCATTTTTCAAAGCATTCGGCAATTTTTTGCGCGGCAATTTTGGGGTTAAGGTCGGAGGTTTTTAAGGTCTCGATTTCAAAAACTACCCCACCGCCTTTTAACAAAATCAGCAATACAATTAGGATTTCACCCGCGCTTAAACGCCCCATTTTTTGCCCCAAATCTTTTAAATCTGTGGCAGAAAATGCGGTTTCCAATTCTGCTAGCGCACCCAAAGTTAGGCAAATTTTGTGGTGTTTGCCATTAATTTCGATTGCCACTTCACCACGTTTTTCATTGACTATCATAGTGCGCTAAACCCAATTGCCCCGGCTGAATTAAGGGTCATTGAAAATGTGGCCTCGCCATCATAATTGCCACCATATTCAAGGTTAGAAATTATAAACAACCCCTCTAATTGCCCAAAACTTGGGATAATTAGCCGCCATATACGGGCGTCCTGATTGAAAAATGCGGCACGGACAATTTCATCCGCCGCAGTATCTTTAAACACGCCTGAACCCGTTACCGACACTTCTTTTAAACCCGCATTGGGCAAAAGTTCACGCCAATTGCCTGCCGAATCCGATGCCGTGCCATCAATGGTCTTGGCAGAAAGTGCGATTGTTCTGGCGCGCAATCCGCCAATGATTATATAATTTGGGTTCACGGCCCCATCAGAAATTTTTAAAAGAATGTCTCTTGCTGCTTGTATGGTCATGATATTTCTTTTTCCTCCACCAATATTTTAAGCCGCACCACGCCCAAAAAAGTCCGTCCATCTATGGCGCGGTAAACATCGGCGTAATTGGTCATAATAAGGATGATTTTGGTTTGTTCGTTTTCTGGTTTGGCATTTATTGCCCATTTTTGAATTGCCGAAACCGCTGATTTGGCATCATCAATACCGTTGTTTTTACAGGTAATTTCAATGATAGCAGCGTATTCAACCGCCCCCTCATAATCGCCGGCAATGGGTTTTTGTTCCCACCTGCGCCAAACTGCAAAGGGCATAAGCGCGTGCTTAACCGGTGCATCATATATGCGCGCAGTGTTACCCAATGCGGATTTAATACCCGCATCAGACTTTAGTGAATTGGTGATTAATTCTTGGACGGCAATCATAGGCGCACCCCAATATTCGGGTTCTGATTTTGCCCGCCATCATCACGGTTTTGGATTGCGCGCCCAATTTCTTCCAATATTTCCAATTTATAGGAATTTGGTACGGATGCCGCATTTGCAAACCCCGCGAAATAATCGATTTCAAGACCTTCGCTATACCGATTGAGGTAAAACAGATTATCTTGCAAACTTATTAAATCGATTGCCGTTACCATTATCCCATTAATGGAATTTCTAACCGTATCAATCGCCGTAACATTGTGAAAATCAGGTCTTAAAGCGGGTTTTTGCCCTCCTGATTGTGCCAATTTATACGCATTATGGATTTCCTTTGCCGAAATGCTTTGGCGCAGCTTGCGGGAAATAAGGGCGATTGCATTTTTTGCCTCCACCATTTCCACCGCCGCCTTTAGCAATAGCAAAAGCATATTATCATCGCCATCAGTGCCAATTCTTAGATAGGTTTTAACCTCATCCAAAGTCAGTGGCAGTTCAGACGGCTGCACCAAAACAATATTCGTCATTTATCACCTAGGAGGCAGCAAATTTAAGGAATTTAATCGCGTCATAATCCTGCACACCACCGCCCACGCGCTTGGTTACATAAAACAGGACATAAGGCTTGTTTGAATATGGATCGCGTAAAACACGGACATCGGTTCTATCGACAATCAAATAGCCCTTTTCAAAATCACCAAAAGCAATTGAAAGGCTATTTGCCGCCACATCCGCCATATCTTCACATTCATAGACATTATAGCCAAGCAATGTGGTCGGTTGCCCCGCCACGAGTGACGGTTGCCAAATATATTGCCCCGTGCTGTCTTTGAACTTACGCACCTGACCCAAAGTTCGGCGGTTCATCAAAAATGATGCATTGGCGCGGTATGGGGTGCGCGGTGCATAGGTTAAATCAACCAATTTATCGACCGGATTTGTCGCCGCAAATGCCCCCGCCAAACCAGTGGCAATATAACCAAGTGAACCATAGGTTTGGCCAGCATCCGCCACAATATTATATGACGCAATGCCTTTTGGTTTGTTGGTTCCATCCCCCGAAATAAAGGCGGCGCTTTCGGCGGTTGCGAAACTTTGGGCAATTTCGCTTGCCAACCATGCATCAATATCAACTGCTGCATCATCAAGTAGGGTTTGGGTGGCGGCTGCCATTGCATAAACTTCACCAATCGGAAATGCCAATAAATCAAGGCTTGGGGTATTGGTTTGCGTGCGCGCACCGGTTTCGGCAACCCAACCAACAGTGGCCGCAGTGGTTGAAATCGGCTTTTTAAAAGTTCCCGAAGTGGTTGGGCGCACACTGGCAATTTTACGCATTGGTGAGATGTTTGATAAAACACGTTCAATCACTGCCTGCACTTCGGCGGGTGCAACGTGGCCACCATCTGATGCCACCGATGAAGACAATGATTTTTCTTCAACACGGTGCAAAGCATTTTCATCGCCACGGCGCATGAATTGCGACCATGCTTGATTATGGGCAGACTTTTGCTCGCTTTCGGCAATTGCATTTGGGCGCGCACCCATCAATGATAATCTATCAAGGCTGGCTTGGGCCTGTGATAAAGCACGGTCGATACGATCAACCTTTTCTTCCAAAAGCACATCATAATTAATTTTGTTGGGTGCGATCTTGTGTTCAAGGCTATGAAGTCTTTCGTCATTGGCGGCTTTAAATGCCTCAAATGTCTTCATAATCTCGTTGCGTGCGGCCTTTTCATCGGGCGCACTTTTGTTTTCAATATCCTGCATTAATTACTCCTATTATGCTGCGATAGATTGATTAATGGTTTTAAGGCGCGCGCGCGGTAACATTGGAAATGCCACCAAAGAAACTTCCCTAAGGTCAATTTCTTTTAGGATGCGACCACCATTCACGGGCGTAAAATCAAGCGTGCGGAAACCGATGGAAAGCCCATCCATTTGCCCAGATTTCACCATTGATTGTGCAAGCATGGCATCATCACTTGCGTCATAAATCAGCCCATCTACCCAAAGGCCAATTTCATCTTCAAAGATCTTTACCCATTCACCAATCGGTCGATTGCCATTATGTTGGTAAAGCATCCGCACCGACATAGCGGGCAATTGTTTTAGACTGTTGGCGAAGGCACCGCGTTCAACAATATCGCCCGCCAAATCCTTGATACCAAATAGGCTGGCATAGCCCGCGATTTGCAAAAAACTCATTTATTTATTTCCTTTATCAAGGCGGTCTTCGATGCGGGTAAGGCTTTGGCGGGCGGCCTGCATTTCGGCCTCGATGCGCGCCATACGTTCATTGATTGGGGCCTGTTGGTTAAGGCGGTTTTCAAAACTATCGAGGCGCTCTGCCGCCCCACCAATCCAGATGAATGCGGTTATTGCCTGCAATAAAACAGCAAGAATAAAGGCAAGATTGATGCGTGGATCGAAGTATTTTTCCATCATTCGACCCCCGCGAGCTTACGTTTTTCACTATCAGAGAGGAATGTTGCATTCTCTAGACGCGCCCAAAGACCATCGCGCTCCGTCCCCAATGCGTTTACGGCATCAAAATTGGCGGTGATGAAAACAGGTTCAGACGACCAACCGTTTAAAAGCCCTGCCAATGCCGCCGATAATTTGTTGACAAGTGGGATAATTGTTTGGCGATAAAATGCGCTATTTGCCTCTTTATAATTTGAATAAGTATTGTCGCCAGGGATACCAAGCAACATTGGCGGAACCCCAAAGGCAAGGGCAATATCACGCGAAGCCTGCCTTCTGGCCTCCACAAAATCCATTTCTTGTGGGGAAAGTGACATTGGCGACCATTCAAGACCACCCTCAAGCAATAAAGGCCGCCCAGCATTGGTCGCACCTGTATGCGCAATGGTTAATTCGGCTTTCAGGCGCTCAAATTGTTCATCAGAAAGCCGTTCAACCCCATTTTGCCCACGATAAACCAACGCACCGGATGGGCGGGCGGCATTATCAATCAATGCCTTATTCCACGCACCGCCCGCATTATGAATATCAATCGCGGTGGCGGCGGGTTCAATCGGGCTTTGACCGTATAAATCATCGCATGGATTAAAGGTTTTAAGGTGCAAAACTTGCGAACGCCCAGTTACCATATCGCGCCAAAGGCGGCGTTTATTGTTTCCAATTTGTTGTTCCCAACCAATTATCCAACCATTTTGCCCCTTAATAATGCGCATTGTATCGGGCCTGAGGATGATTAATTCTTTTGGAATATTATCAACCGCCACCACTTCAATATAAGCATTGCCGGCAATTTGAAGATGACCAATAAAGGCTTCTAAAAGCTCTGAAGTGGTTTGTTCAAAATTGGGCTTATCGATAAGATTTTGCCAAGCGTGCGGTTTGCCATCCTTATCCTTTACCAAAAGCGGGATTGCCGCCACCGCCTCGGCAATCATGCGAACACAGCGGTATGCAATCGGGTTTTGGCGATAGCCTTCACGTGCCAAAGCACCATAATCGCGCGGGGTCCATACCGGATTGCCGAGGTTTGAAAAGGCAAGAAATGAATTGCTTTTCGCTTCGGGTGATTTTGCTTTAAAAAATGAAAACATTTTAATTTCCGTTTAAATATTTCTGATTTTGGGATCGGATTTTTGCCCCAGCAAAAGATGGGTTAGTGCATGAACAAGTGCGTCCATGCGGTTGGGGCTGCCGCGAAAATTTTGCGTACCAAATGAACACATTTCATCTTCAAGGGCGGGGAAATGGTGAAGGTGGCATACGCGGTTTTGTGCGTATAAAAGCGCCACCGGTTCGGCACGCACACGCTTTGACTTTGACGCATGTACCAACCTAACCATCGCTTCGGGGGTTTGCAATTTGATGATTTCGCGCACCATCTCCCCACCCTGATTACCCTCTGCAAGGATGTAGTTTGCCTGATATTTTTCATATGCCTTGGCAATTAATTCCGCCCATTCATTGGGCGCTTGTCCTTGGGTAGTTAAATCATCAATAACCCACGCATTTTTGCCGTTTTTCCCGACAATAATTATCCCACAAGCATCGGCATTCTTGCCCTTTGTTGCAGGGGGATCGACCGCAATTAAAATGGTTTCAAAATCATCGGTTTTTGGTAAGGCACGGGCGTTTTTTATGTCGCTGCGTGACCATAATGCCCCTTCGGGGTCTTCGATTAACTCACCAAAAAGCTCTTGCCGCGCCCAAATACTGTTATTAAAACGGCGTTCCAAATCATCGACCACGCCATTTGCCAAATTGGCGGCATTATCGCGGGTTGAAGAACGCGTAATGACACAAGTTTCATCAAGCAATAAATCCTTGACCCAACTTACGGGGCGCGGTGTGGTAGTTAAAGCCATACGCGGATTTTCGCCAAGGCGTAATGCGGGGCGTAAAACATCCAAAACCGCATCACCATCGGCCCATGCCGCCAATTCATCACCCCATGCAAGGTCAAATTGCGGGCCACGCAAACTGTCGGGAACTTCGGCTGAATAGGCATAGGCAATAGCGCCATTTGCCCAAGTAAATATCCTTTTTGATGGTTCATATTTCGGGGCAAGTTCGGGCGGCGCAATCGCAAGTAAACCCGATTTACCACCAACCATAACATTACGAACGTCGCCCAATGTTGCACCAATAAGCGCAACTGAACTTGCATTCCCCTGTGAGACCATATCAGTCACCCATTCGGCGGCGGCGCGGGTTTTCCCTGCACCGCGTCCGCCCATGAACAGCCACGTCCGCCAATTTCCCTTCGGCGCCATTTGTGCCTTGCGCGCCCAAAACCGCCAATCCTGCATCAATATTTCGAGGCGATGCAGCGGCAGATTGCCCAATAATTCCTTTCGCTTCGGTGACGGCAAGGATGCGATCGAGTCTGCGTTCAAGCGCGGCAAATAAGAGGTCGCGCTCGCGTCGTTTTTGGGCAATTCTTTCAATATTTTTTTCCATAATCATCACTCATTGAACCGTGTGATTATGGATGCGGTATTTATGTGCGGTGATTAAAAAAGATTATTCAAACCCATAATTGTTTATTTTCAATGCGTTATGGTTTTTCAAATTCAAATTATCCGCAAAAACTGTTTTAGCTTTGATGAATCACTATATTAAATTTGACCTAATGAAAAAGCCTGAAAACCTCGTTTACCGCGCCGATTTAATGGAAGCCAAGCGGCGTAAAAATGTCCGTATGCAACTCATGAGCATCCTATTCTGGGGGCTTTTTTGGGGCTGCCTTATCGGCGGCGGAATTTTAGGCTTTAATTATTTATTTGGCGACATGCCGAGCGTAAGCTCGGAACAAGAATTATGGGTTTCCAATCGACCATCGTCTTTAGAAGTTGTTGATTCCCAAGGACGCACCATTGCCCTTCGGGGGCCGCGTTTTGGGCGCCGTGTTCCGATTGATGAATTACCGGCGCGCGTTATTACCCCGTTTCTTGCGGTTGAGGATGCCCGCTTTTTCGAGCATAAAGGCGTTGATTTTGTTGGCGTGGGGCGCGCACTTGTTAAAAATATTGCCGCCGGACACACGGTTCAGGGTGCATCAACCATCACCCAACAGCTAGTTAAAAACGTATTCTTAAATCCACACCAAACCATAAAGCGCAAAGCACAAGAAATGGTGTTGGCGTGGCAAATTGATAGCAAGTTTCCAAAGAAGAAAATCCTAGAAGTTTATTTAAACCGCATTTATTTCGGCAATAATGCCTATGGTATTGATGCCGCGGCATGGCGTTATTTCTCCAAAAAGCCACAGGAATTAACCCTTGGTGAGGCGGCAATGTTGGCGGGCCTTCCCAAGGCACCTGGGCGGCTATCAATCGATATCACCGCCAAGCCCGCACTTGATAGGCGCGCCGTAGTTTTGCAAAGAATGGTTGATGCACATTTCATCACCCCCCAGCTTGCCGCCGAAGTTGCCAAAGAGCCGGTGGTCGTAAAAACCACGCCCGACCCTGATGAGGGGGAAATTGCCTATGCCGTTGATATGGCGGCCAAGGAAATTGATACGCTCGATCCACCTATTTCGCCCGACCGTATCGCACGCATAACAATTGACCCGCGAATTCAACAAGACGCGGTTGAAACAATCCAAAAAATCTTGGCAAAAAATGCTGGATCTGGCGTTAATCAGGCGGCATTGATTGCCATTGATAAACAGGGGCGGATTTTGGCACTTGTTGGTGGGCGCTCTTATAAACAAAGCCAGTTTAACCGTGTGACACAGGCAAAACGCCAACCGGGTTCAACCTTTAAACCCCTTGTGTATGCCGCAGCGCTTGAAATGGGTATGACGCCCAACACCATCAAAGAAGACAAGCCGATTAATATCAATGGCTGGAAGCCACAAAACTTTGGCAAAACTTATTCCGGCAAAGTAACACTTTCAACCGCTTTAACTAGATCAATCAATACCGTCGCGGTTGAACTTGCGGTTCAGGTCGGGATTGACCGCGTTATCGGCACTGCACAGCGTTTGGGTATTGAAAGCCAATTGCCAAAACACCCATCAATCGCCCTTGGTGCCGGTGAAGTGACCTTGATGGATATGACGCGTGCCTATGCCACACTTGCCAATGATGGGGTTCGGGTTGAACCATATTTAATCGAGCGGGTCGATACCACACGCAACACTATTGCCTATGAACGCAAAAGCCACGCCCCAACCCAAGTTTATGACCCATTAAAAGCACGACAAATGACGGCAATGTTGGGCGATGTTATTGCCTTTGGTACTGGTCATCGCGCGCAGCTTGCGGGTGGGCGCGAGGCGGCGGGCAAAACCGGAACTTCGCAAAACTTCCGCGATGCGTGGTTTGTTGGCTATACTGCCGACATCATTTGCGGGGTTTGGGTTGGTAATGACGAGTTTAAACCCATGAACGGGGTTTCGGGCGGCACACTTCCTGCAATAATCTGGTCAGACTTTATGAATAAAGCCCATGAAGGAATGCCGCTTAACCCACTGCCAACCATTGACGATTTAAACCGCCCAGACAGCCAAACCATGGCAATGTTTTATGAAAACCTCGCACAATTCTTCTCATCCGCAGGGGGAGAATCTCTTGGTGCATTGGGTCAGGAAAGAAAACGGGTAGAGCAGTAATTATTGCCCTACTTCTTGTAAAACCTCTTCCCATTCCTCATCTGTTACTGGCTGCACCGAAAGGCGGGTCATTTTTACAAGGGCCATATTGGCAAGTTTGGGATTATTTTTAGCTTCTTCGAGTGTGTATGGGCGTTTTAATTTTTCAACCGCGCGAAATTTAACGCATTCCCATTTTTCATCGGTTGGGTCAGGGAAGATTTCCTGACAAACTTCGCAGATGCCGACAATTTCTTTGCCAATATTGGAATGATAGAAAAACGCTTTGTCTCCCAATTTCATGGCGCGCATATTGTTGCGGGCAAGATAGTTTTTGACGCCTGTCCACGCCTCCCCCTCATTGCCTTTTGCTACTTGTTGATCCCACGACCAAACATTGGGTTCAGATTTTATAAGCCAATATGCCATTTTTGCTCTCCTCGAACAACGATAGTGGAAAAGATAAATGTTTCAATATTGGAAGGTGTTTTTTGAATATACTTGCATTTTGTATAAATGCCCCCATTAAATTTTAAGGGGGCAAATACAGTTTTTACATTGTTGCAGTATATGACCGCGATGAGATAGGAAAAGTTGCAGACTTTTCCGCAAATCGAAGAGACAAAATCGCCATCAGCGATTTTTTAAAACATTTGTGTTTGTCACCAATCTTAACCCCGCCATCACAAGGCCGATTGTAGCAATTGCCACGCCTTGAAAATGTTCGGGAACAAGATTTATAACGCCAATTTGTTGCAAGCTGCCGATAATCGTAATTAATGCCGATGCGGCAAGGGTTTTATAGCCTTTCATATTATCTCCTTTTTTAGAGGCATATGATAGGTTTGCGATTATTTAGGTGAATTTATAAAAGCTATTCGGCAACCATATCGTCACGATGCACAAGTGCAGGACGACCAGAATAGCCCAAGATTTCCTCTATTTCGCCCGATTTTTTACCCATAATCATCTGGGCATCATGGGCATTATAGGCGGAAAGACCACGGGCAATTATATTGCCGTCACCGGATTTGATTGCAACCGCATCACCACGCTCAAAGCTGCCTTCAACTTCTTTGACACCAACTGGTAAAAGGCTGCCACCTTTTTTAAGTGCCTTTGCCGCACCATCATCAACCACATAGGCCCCCTGTGGCTTTAGATTATGGCGAAGCCAAGCAAGGCGCGCGGTTTGTGGGTCAAGCTGGGCGGCAAAGGTGGTTGCCTTGTCGCCGGCCAATGCTCTTGAAATTGGGCTTTTATCACGTCCATCAAGAATCATTACGTTGCAACCTTGGGAAATTGCGATTTTTGCGGCGTCAATTTTGGTTCTCATACCACCAGAACCCACACCAGCGTCCGCATTTGAACCACCCGCCATTTTCTCAATATCGGGTGTAATTGCCTGTACCAATGGAATATGGCGTGCCTTGGGGTTTGAGCGTGGGTCGGCGGTATAAAGGCCGTCAATATCGCTTAAAAGCAAAAGATAATCCGCACCCACCATTTGCGCCACACGCGCCGCCAAACGGTCATTATCGCCATAACGAATTTCTTCGGTGGCAATGGTGTCATTTTCATTAATAATCGGGACGATACCAAGCGAAAGCAATGTATCAAACGTTGCCCGCGCATTAAGCCAATTACGGCGGCGTTCTGTGTCATAGGCAGTCAAAAGCGATTGCGCACAATGAAGATTTACCTCACCCAAGGCATCCTGCCACGCCTTCATTAACTCAACCTGTCCGGTTGCGGCGGCAGCCTGTTTTTCTTCGATTTTGGTTTTCTTTTTTAGGCCAAGGATTTTGCGCCCCATTGCCACCGCACCAGAGCTTACAACCAAAACCTCAGTGTCATTTTCAAGCAAGGCTTTAATATCAGCGGCAAGCGATTTAAGCCATTCACCGCGCACTTTGCCCGATGAAGTATCCACCAAAAGCGAGGATCCACATTTTATCACAACACGTTTTGAATGTTGTAATTTACTGGTTTCGTCCAAATTGGTTCGGTCTATGGTTGCCATTCTTGGGGGGTATCTTCTTCAATTTCTGGTGCAGCGTCTTTAATACGCCGCTTTTTAATTTCTTCAAATAAAAGCGCAAGCACTTCTTTTAAGCCATTATGTGAAATTGCAGAAATAAGATAAACTTTTTTGCCAGTTGCCGCCTCTAAAGCCGCCTTTTTCTCTTCTTGTTCTTCAGGCAGAAGCGAATCGATTTTATTGATGGCGATAATTTCAGGTTTTGTACTAAATTCACCTGAATATTCCTCAAGCTCATGGCGAACCGTTTGATATGATTTGACCACATCTTCTTCTGTACCATCAATAAGATGCAGAAGGATTGCACAGCGTTCCACATGCCCCAAAAACCGCGTACCAAGACCGGCACCCTGTGCCGCACCTTCAATAAGCCCCGGAATATCAGCAATGATAAAACGTGATTCCGCACCCAATGATGCCACACCAAGGTTTGGATAAATTGTTGTGAATGGGTAATCGGCAATTTTTGGCGTTGCCTTGGTCACAACACTTAGGAAGGTTGATTTACCGGCATTGGGAAGGCCAATAAGCCCCGCATCGGCAATTAGCTTAAGGCGTAACCAAATCCATCTTTCTTCACCTGGAAGGCCGGGATTGGCGTAATCTGGGGCCTGGTTCACACTTGATTTAAAATGCACGTTACCCCAACCGCCATTGCCGCCTCTTAGGAGGGTAATTTTATCACCAAGTTTGGACAAATCGGCAATTACGGTTTCTTTATCTTCATCAAGGATTTCAGTGCCAACCGGAACTTTTAAGACCAAATCAGGAGCACTTGCACCATGCAATTGCCGCCCCTGCCCCTTTTTGCCGTTTTCAGCCATATGGTGCGGCGCATAGCGATAATCGATTAGGGTGTTTAAACCGTCCGCAGCCTCGAAAACGATGTCCCCACCTCTACCGCCGTCGCCACCGTCTGGGCCGCCATATTCAATGAATTTCTCACGACGAAAGGATTTCGAACCATTACCGCCATCGCCAGATTTTACATATATTTTTACAAGGTCAAGAAATTTCATGGTTTTGTATAGCCTTAATGGGTTTAAATGTCATCCTGCATTTAACCAAAGCGCATCTTAATAATAGACCCCGCAATAAATGCGGGGTGACATTGTGGGATAATTGATTCTGAAAATAAAAAAGGGGCGTTCCCGCCCCAATTTTTCAAAATTGTAAAAAGTGATTATTCCGCAGCTTGAGGCAAAACAACAGAAACGAATGTACGTTTGTTTGCTTTTTCACGGAACTCAACTTTGCCGTTAGCAGTTGCGAACAAAGTATGATCTTTGCCCATACCAACATTGTCACCAGCGAAAAATTTTGTGCCGCGTTGACGAACCAAAATGTTACCAGCAACAACATTTTCGTTGCCGTATTTTTTCACGCCGAGGCGTTTTGATTCTGAATCGCGACCGTTACGGGATGAACCACCAGCCTTCTTATGTGCCATAACAAATATCCTTTATTATGCGTTAACCGCAGTAATTTTAACAGTAGTTTCAAACTGGCGGTGGCCACGACGACGACGATAAGTGTTACGACGGGTCTTTTTAATGACGTAAACTTTATCACCTTTTGAAGTGTCAACCAATTCAGCAGAAACCGAAGCACCAGCAACAACAGGAGCGCCAACTTTAACGCCATTGTCATCACCAACCATCAAAACTTCTTCAAATTTGACAGTAGAGCCTGCTTCGCCCTCAATTTTTTCAACAACGATTTTATCGCCCGCAGCAACTTTATATTGTTTGCCGCCTGTTTTAATAACCGCGAACATCGCGAAAACCTTTCAAACTGCGTTTACAAAACGCTAAAAACCAACATAAAACGCGCCCCATTTGGAATTTGGGGCGAAATAAGAGTGGTGGGCTATATAATTTTGCAGAACATGAGTCAACGGGGTTAGGCAGGTTTTCTATACATTTTCTTGACATTTTACTGTCTTTGAGATGCCTCTTCGACCAATTTTGCAGTTCCGCTTTCGATTGCGGTTTGCAATTTTTCCATAAATTCTTGGCGTTTAAGACCGGGTTCGATTGGCTCAAGAAATTCAAAAACTACTTTTCCTGGGCGCTTTACCATGCCTTTGTTTTTCCAATAACAGCCGGTATTAAGGGCAAGCGGCACACATGGCACACCAAGCATACCATAAATCGCTGCCACACCGGGTTTATAATCGGGTTCCGCACCAATTGGTTGGCGTGTACCTTCTGGAAAAATAAGAATCGGGCGGTTTTCTTCGATGCGGACTTTTGATTCTGCCACCATGCCTTTTAATGCCGCCATACCGCCATCACGGTCGATTGCAATCATACCAGACACTTTTAGATACCAACCAAAAATCGGAACTTTGAACAGCTCTTGTTTAAAAACAAACGCCGGCGTATTCATCATTGTGAATGGGGCAACGGTATCAAGGGTCGATAAATGCTTGCCCGCGACCATCACCTTGCCATCACGGAGGTTTTCAATCCCCCTCACCTCTATGGTAATGCCTTGGATATATTTAAGCCCCCATAATTCGGCACGCGACCAAATATTAACGACATTAAGCGCGTATTTTCTATCGAATAAAACCGCAATTGCGCCAAAAGAGCCAACCACAAGGATAGCAAGCGCAAAGTAAATTTCATAAATTAAAGAGCGTAAAAAAGCCATTTATTCGTGTTCCGGATCAAAACCTGTAATCAATCTTAGCTGTGCAAAGACATATTTTGAATATTCAATTGTCAGTCGTCGCACGGCATCCTTATTTTCCCACCAGTTTTTATGCATAAAAGGCTCTGCCCGCACGGGATAGGGAATAAATTCAATATCACTATTGGCAAATTTAATTTCAAGCATTGAACGTTTGATGTGGTAATTATCGGTAATAATTATCAGGCGTTTAAATTTATTTGCCTTTGCCCATTCATGGATTTCGCGGGCGTTGCCGATTGTGTCGGTTGCTTCTTTACCAAGCATGACACAGCAATCATAAAGCTCCTTATCACCACCGGTCACAAGTCTTAATTCTTCTGGTGTTGCCTCTTTAAAAACCCCTGAAATCAAGAGTTTTTTGCCCATGCCTTCTTGCAGCAGGCTTATACCTTCTGTGAGGCGCGCACGCGAACCACCGGTTAATGAAACAATACCGTCCGCAGGTTTCAAATCTTCTGGTGGTTTCATTGTGACCACGTCATCGGCAAATTTGAAAAAGCCCGCAATGATAAATAGACATACGCCAAGCCCGACAACAAAAATCAATCTGGAAACCAGTGATGCAATAAAGCTCGATAAAGATGGCTTTTTGCGATTCGTTGCCATTTAAACCAACTCTTTTAAGGTTTGGCGCGCCGCGATACGTGCCGCAAAAGATGCCGCAAATGCGGTTAGAATTGGCGCCAAAATCAAAATCCAAACATCGTAGAATTTTAATATATCATTGGAACTTGTCAAAGCGCTTGCCCCAATTTTCATAATCAAAATTCCCACAAAAACCATCACACCTGCCGCAAGCGCACCATATGCCCCAGAAACAAGGCCAAGGCGCATAAAGCGTATCTGCACCTCGCGGGCCACAAACTCATCCTCGGCGCCCACAAGATGCAGGATTTCCACAGAATCACGCCGTGATTCCAATGCCGCCCTTGCTGCAAAGGCAATCGTGGTAATTGCCGCCACAATCAATGACAAAAGCGCCATAATCGCAAAGCCACGCAAAACCGCCGAAGTTTTTATAATTTCACCCGAATAACGCGAATGGTCATCAATCTCGATTTTAAAGCCAGCACCCGATAAATTCTTTTGAAGATTGTCTTCTGTACCTTCAATTTTCCTATCAAGCCCAACCTCAATGATATTGGGTAATGGCAATTCATCAATCAAAACCCCGATATTTGCGCCATAATTACGCAGGAGTTTTTTTGCCTTTTCCTTGTCCATAATATTTGCGGCTTTTACGCCCGGCGTTTTTTGAACAATTACCAAGGCACGGTTTAATGATACCTCGTCCCGTGGGCTATCAATCAAAACCGTCATCGCGCTTTTTAAATCCGAAGTCCAGGTTTCAGCGGCGCGAAATCCGGCGCGTGCAGTTAAGGCCGCCAAACAACCCAAAGCACACATAATCGCCACAACAATGGTTAGTGGTCGTGCCTGTCGCTCATCAGCAGGCAAAAGCGGGGTTTCACCAATGCCAAACAGCTTTTTAATCGGTGCGAAAATTGGGGCATCAAAAATTTTGAATATTTCGCCCATCAACTACCCCCCAAGTTTTCGGGCGGGGTGTTAAATTGTTCAACCTTGCCTTTATCAATGCGCAAAACCGGCGCACCAGCACGGCGCACCATTTCATGATCGTGGGTGGCAATTACAATGGTTGTTCCCAATTTATTTAATTCAACAAAAAGCCTGATAAGGCGTGAACCCATATCGGGGTCAACGTTGCCTGTTGGCTCGTCGGCGATGATTAATTGCGGTTTGCCCACAACGGCGCGCGCAATTGCGACCCGTTGCTGTTCACCACCTGAAAGGGTTTCAGGTAATGCCGACATACGTTTGCCAAGGCCAACCCAACCCAAAAGCTCTTTTACGTCATCCTCATATTTCGAGGGGTGCATATTGCGAACTCGGAAAGGCAATGCCAAATTATCAAACACACTTAGGTGAGGTAAAAGGCGGAAGTCCTGAAACACCACGCCAATTTTACGCCGTAATTGCGGCAAAGAATCACGTGACGCCCCCGCCACATCAACCCCAAACATTTCAATATTGCCCGCAGATGGTCTAAGGGCCAAATACATCAATTTCAAAAGCGTTGATTTACCCGCACCCGATGGGCCGGTAAGAAAATAAAACCCGCCTTTTTGCAATTCCAACGAAACATTTTTTAATGCAAAGCTCGCGGATTCCTTTTCGGATTTAATCTTATTATAGCTAAGATATACATTGTTAAACCACACCAAAGGACGGTTTGGCTGTGCCTGTTTAAAAATGTCTCTTTCTGACTGCGAGATTTTTTGTTTCATCAGTGGACTAATTTTGCGAATAAGTATTATGACTATTTTAGTTATATGCCAGTTTTAAAAAAATATATAAAGTGTTTAAACAGTTAAATAAGTTAATATTATTTTTAGCAAAGAGTTTTGCATAGATTTTATCAGAGTTATTACATGATACTTGATTGCCCGAAATGCCATGCAAAATATAATATTGCCGACAGCATGATACCCGCTGTGGGGCGCAATGTACGTTGCGCATCTTGTGGTCATTACTGGTTTCAAAAATCGCCAACCTCTATGGTTCTAAAACCTGATATAAATGGTGGCGATAATTACCGCATGAAATTTGAAGAAGAAGGGCGCAAAAAACCCGCCGCCCCCACATCGCCACGTTTTGGCAATGTTGAGAAAAAGCCACACGAAGTTGTGCGCGAAAAGGCATTTTCAAAAGCAAAACTATTGCATTATTCGGCAATTGGTGTTGCATGGCTTACCGCACTTACGGTTTTGGTTGGCGGTATTTTATACAGCGTTTCAAACCGTGAAACTATTGTAAAAAAATGGCCAAATTCAGCAAGTTTCTTTGCAATGCTTGGCGCACGCGCCAATACTTATGGTCTTGAAATTACAAAGGTGCAGGTTCGCGCCGGTCAGGATACAGAAGGGCAGCGTCTGGTTATTGCTGGCGTGATAAAATCCACATCATATGTTGCCAAGCCAGTTCCATATTTACGCATTACCTTGGTAGATGACCATAATAAAAAGGTTGCAAGTTGGCTTGCCGACCCCGGCATTACCGTCATCACACCAATGGCGGAGCAGCCATTTGAATCAATTCGCCGCCCAATTCCACAGGGCAATTTACGGGCAATCGTGGCGTTTAACGACCCACCAAGCGATTTACCAAACGGAAAAGAAATCGCATCCAAGAAAAAAGATACTTTGATGGGTAGCGATGGGGCACATGCCACCACAACCGCCGCACCCGCAGGCACGACACATGCGCCCGCTGCACCCGATGCACATGCTTCTACTGCCACTCCTGCGGCACCCGCCGAACACGCAGCGGAATCAGCACCAGCAGAATCAACACACAAAGAAGAAACACATAACACACACAATACCGCGGTAGGGCGTTAATGAAAATCCTAGTCTCAAGAGAAGAAATTGCAAAGCGTGTCGGCGAATTAACCACTGAAATCTCGGCAATATTGGAAGATGATGCAATTGTGGTTGGCCTATTACAGGGTTCGTTTATTTTTATGGCGGACATTATGCGCGGGCTTGCCGATAATGGCAAAACCCCGCAAACCGACTTTTTGTGGTTATCATCATATGGCGACACCAAAGAATCTGGTCGCCTTAATATCCTTGCCGATTTGCAAAGACCGATTACTGGGCGTCAAGTTTTGATTGTTGACGATGTTTACGACACCGGCAAGACCATAATTTTTGCCAAAGACTATCTAAAAGCCAAGGGTGCAAAAGAAGTCCTAACCTGTTTAATGGCGCGCAAACCCGCAAGCCAGCACCTTCCCGACCCTAATTTTGTGGGTTTTGATTTACCTGATTATTATTTGGTTGGTTATGGTCTTGATAATGGTGGTTCGGGGCGCGGATTACCCGATATTTGCTATATTGAAAAAGAATAGACGGCAAGCAGATTTTGGCTTTAGATGTTTATTGAAAGTTTGGCATTCATTAAATCGCTTGATGTAACTGTCATTTAAACTATTCCCTAATAAATTGAATTGAACTCAACCCAGCATAAATTCTGTCAACCCCATGTTTTTTTTTATTTTCATAACTATCAGAAGTAAAATACTTGCCACGCATAGTTTTTTTATATGAATTTATATCATCTCTAATCCACGGAATGACCTCTTCAACCTGTCCATAAGATACGGGCTTAAAGGTTCTCTGAACTTCAATACTTGTAATCTTGGCACCCTCACCAAAATATTGGCTAAGATTTTCCTGCGTGATTTCCTTGACTGTTAATGGGGCATTAATATCAGTGAAGGTTACAAATGTGTATTTATACTCTGTAAATACCACATTTTCTCCGAATTCATCTTTCCCAAATTCGCCATGTTCCCCATATTTATGGCTTTCCCAAACGTCACTTACCTGCCACGAATTAAATCCACTTTGATAATTTTGGTCTTTATCAATGCTGTAATTCCAAAGAAAAAACAGATATTTTCCATCAACATTTACCACAACCGCCTCGCCTTTGCGTTTAGTTTCCGGAAGTAATATGTTGCTTATCCAATCAGGGCTAGTTGTAGTGCTTTGAAACTGCACACTTGAACCGGAATAGGTTTTACCATTTGCCTCAACATTAACTGTGATTTTGTATTTATAGCTTTCATATCCGGCACCCGCACACATTCCCAAAAAGAACATGCAACATAATATCAAACCGAGCGTTTTCCAGAAACCTTTATCCAATACACACCCAAACAGGTTACAAACATGACCAACCTAACATAGTTCAATGTAGGAAATGTAAACAATTTGCGGCAAGCTTTTGCTTAACTTTTGCCGCCCCCACCCCGTGTGCTACGCACCCGACCATCTTAGCATTGGGTAGGGTAGAGTTTAGTATGCTTTGTGCACCAGAATTTTGCTATGGTTATCCCCATATCATCAATCACCTTTATAATCGCCAGTAAAAACCTAAACTCAAATAAAATGTCAGGAAATGTCAGGTTTTTGGCGCGGCTTTACTTGGATTTAATGTTTCTGCAACAATCCGCAAAAATTGTTTAAATGCGTTTTTAACTTTATTCTGGCATTAGGCGGTCTAAACAAGAACATTATTTAAAATAAGGCTTTCTATACATGTGCGGCATCATTGGTATTATTGGCAAAGAACCTGCAACCCCAAGGCTTATTGAAGCCTTAAAGCGGCTTGAATATCGCGGTTATGATTCGGCGGGTGTTGCCACATTGGTTGACGGCCATATTGAACGCCGCCGCGCAGCGGGCAAAATTGTTAATCTTGAAAAAGAAATTATTGATGCACCATTGGCGGGAAATACCGGCATTGGACACACACGCTGGGCAACCCATGGTGCGCCAACCGAACGCAACGCCCACCCGCACGCCACCGCAAGGGTTGCCGTGGTGCATAATGGTATTATTGAAAACTTCCGCACATTACGCGAAGAATTAATTAGCCAAGGTTATGTTTTCGATTCCGAAACCGATACCGAAGTTATTACCCAACTTATTTCGCATTATCTTGACAAAGGTGAAACCCCACGTGAAGCGGTTATCAAGGCGCTTGCACGGGTGCGCGGTGCGTTTGCGATTGCCTGCCTTTTTACTGGCAAAGAAGATTTAATGATTGGCGCACGCCAAGGCAGCCCGCTGGTGGTTGGCTTGGGTGATGGTGAAATATTCTTGGGTTCAGATGCAATTGCGGTTGCCCCATTCACCAACCGCATCATCTATCTCGAAGAAGGTGACTTGGTCGAATTTTCGGCAAAAACCTATAATATTTATGATAAAGACCGCAAAGAAATTTTCCGCCCTGTGGCAATTGTTTCTGCATCTGCTGCGGCGGTTGAAAAAGGCAATTATCGCCATTTTATGCAAAAAGAAATCCACGAAGAACCCGATGCAGCGGCACGCACAATCGGGCATTATCTTGACCCATTGGATGAAAAAGTTTCCTTGCCAAATTGCGGTATTAACTTTGCCGAAATTGATCAAATTTTGATTGTTGGATGCGGTACGGCGTATTTATCAGGTCGGGTTGCCGAATATTGGTTTGAACAGCTTTCTGGCATTTCATGCGAAACCGACATTGCCTCTGAATTCCGTTATCGCAGGCCGGTTGTTGCAGGGCGTGCGGCGGCAATTTTCATTTCCCAATCAGGTGAAACCGCCGATACCCTAGAGGCACTTAGACTTTGTAAGAAAAACGGCTGGAAAACATTGGGTGTTGTAAACGTTGCAACCTCTTCAATCGCCCGTGAAGCTGATGCAGTTCTTGAAACCCTTGCGGGCCCTGAAATTGGTGTGGCATCAACCAAGGCATTTGTGGCGCAATTATCCGCCCTTGCCGCCACCGCAATTGCCGCCGGCGTTGCCAAAGGCACAATTGATGCGGAACGTGAAAAAGATCTTGCCCGCCAATTAATGGAAACCCCGCGCCTTATCCGTGAGGCATTGGAAATGGAAAACGCCATCGAAGAAACCGCAAATGACATAAGCCATGCCAAAAGCATTCTTTATATCGGACGCGGCGTTTCATATCCGATTGCTTTGGAGGCGGCATTAAAACTAAAAGAAATTTCTTATATCCACGCCGAAGGCTATGCGGCAGGTGAATTAAAACACGGCCCAATCGCGCTGATTGACGAATATACGCCTGTAATTGCCGTTGCGCCATATGATGAATTAATGGAAAAAACTATTTCCAACGTGCAGGAAATCGCGGCACGTGGTGGCCCTATTACCCTGCTATCTGATGCAAAAGGTATTGAAGAAGCCGCCGACGCCGTTAAACATTCGGTTCGCGCCCCAGAGTGTGAGCCATTCCAAGCACCGTTTGTTTATTCGCCGCTTATCCATATGCTTGCGTATCACGTGGCAGTTGCCAAAGGTACGGATGTTGACCAACCACGCAATTTGGCAAAATCGGTAACGGTGGAATAGCTTGAAGGCAATATTTTGATTCTATTCACGCCAGTAATGTATAAACAAACTATATTGGCGTGAATATTTACACAAAACTTACGTTGCGTAATAATTTAAAGTATAAAATAATTAAATTTTAAAAATAACTCTTTATTCAACCAATTAAATACAATAAAAAATATTCATTAATTATACAATATAAAATAAAAATCTTATTAGTGATTTTTATTGCAAATAATTAGTATAATATTTACCATATTGTTCATTTTACTCTGTAAAAATATATAAAAGCGGACACGGAGTATTTATGAACAGGTTCCATAATCTTTCATCATTAATAATATCTGTCGCAGTGTCAGCAATGTTTGCACCACTATCAGCAAATGCCAGCGGTGACACTAGTGCCAAATTAAACACAAATACAAAAGCGGTAACAAAGCCCGTAATAAATTCTGTTAAAACGCCAATTGCGCCGACAGTTAATGCACCACAAAAAAGCGCAGTCGTAAAAACGGAAATCAAAAAAAACAACACCCCTACTGTTAAGCCACTTGCTAAACCACAAGTTAAACCTTTAACGGCACCAACAATTAATAAGGCCAATGTTCCGCAAAAGCCAAAAACAGCAACCAAGCCAGTAAAGGCAACCCCACCAACAAAGGCACAAAAACCGAAAGATACCGAAAAGGTTAAAAACCCCAAGCCCGCTGTCAATAAAGAAACTAGTAATTACCCAATCCCGACCGCGGCAATAAATGTTTGGGAAGAAAACGCACGTCAAAAATGTAATTCATGGGGCGCAAAGTTTGAAAACATTGGCTTTAGCGAAATCGAACAAACCAATAGCAATAATACGGCAATTGAAAAAATCTTTGGCAACCATAATAACGCCTACATTACCGGTGATTTTAATGGCGATGGCAAAAAGGATTATGTCATAATCACACCTGATGGCGGCTGTAAAACCGATGGGAACACTAGCTTTGGAAAAATTGGCCCGCCCAATCAATTCCTGCTTTCTAATGACAAGGGCTTTTCAATTGCCAGTGGTTTTAATGCCTGGACAGGGCCACAACAAATTAAGCACGTTGGCAATAATGATATTATTGAAATAACCGATCTTTATAATGGCAAATGCGGCCAAGTTGCTAAAACAACATGGGGTTGGGATGGCGAAAAAATAACCATTCTTGAACGGCGCAACCCGCAAGGGCAATTGGTAAACCAAGAAGGTTGCCTTATATTACCGCTTACCACTGTTAATGCCTTGCAAATGGGTAATAGCGTCAAAAAGCTCGAATTTCCGCCAATTGAACAAGGCTTTTATTCTTATTCCGTGACATGTTCTAGCGCCATTTCGGAAAGCCGCCGCGATAGGCCAAGCAAGTTTATAGGCCTATTTAATTCAAGGGCTTGGGGCTATTTCTATGATGACGGTATTGCATGGAATAATATCCGCCTTGAAAATATAGAATTGATGAGCGAAAACCAATATCGCCTTCATCTGCGCTATCTTGGAAATGCAAATGGGAACGATCAGACCGAAGCAAATATGAAAATCTTTGGAAAGGATAGATTTTCAATAACTCTTAAAGGCTATACGACCACTTATAGCCTATGCCCTGATGCAATTGTTCCAGATTGGTTAAAGGCGCAATTTGTAAATTAGTCTTTTAATAAATCGGGGCGGCGCGCCAATGTGACCGCCCTTGATTGTTCATTTTTCCATTTATCAATTGCAGCGTGATTACCACTTAAAAGAACTTCCGGGATTTCTTTGCCCATAAATTCACGTGGTCGGGTATAAAGCGGGTGTTCAAGAAGCCCGTTTTCAAAACTTTCATTATCACCGCTTTGTTTATTACCCATAACACCGTCAAGCAGGCGAACTGTGGCCTCGGTCAATAATTGGGCGGCAATATCACCCCCCATTAAAACCACATCACCAACACAAATTTCTTCCATATTGGCGATTTCAATTGCCCGCTCATCAAGACCTTCAAAACGTCCACAGAAAAGCACCAAGCCATCGCCCTTTACCAATTCGCGAACCCGCTTTTGGGTAAGTGGCTTACCACGTGGTGTCAGATAGATAATTGGTCGGTTTTTAGCATCCGCAGCATTCACAGCAGCCACAGCAACATCGGGCTTTATAACCATTCCCGCGCCACCACCTGCGGCAGTGTCATCAATCTGACGATGCTTGCCGTGCCCAAAATCACGAAGGTCGATTGTTTCTAATTCCCAAACACCTTCTTTACGCGCGCTCTCAAGTAATGAGACCCCAAGTGCGCCGGGCCATGCCTCTGGTGTGATAGTAATAACGGAAACTTTAAATGCCATAAAACCCATTTAGAAAAAAAATCACGCCTAAGCAATGCAAATATATTTGTATATTCTGATTTTAAGGCATACATTATAAGAATGATTAGAATCGAGACCGAATTATTCATATCGCACCCTCCCGAAAAAGTCTGGGAGGTTTTGATGGATTATGAAAATTATTCTAAATGGAACCCGTTTATACGCCAAATTTCGGGCGATAAATGCTTTGGCGGAAAATTGAAAATAAAAACCACCAATCCCGGAAAAATTGGCAAAAAAGGTGGCGACAAGCTTTATTCTTTTAATCCCAAAATAATGTCATATGAAACCAACAAGTTTTTTGCGTGGAAAGGTGGCTTTTTATTCCCTAAACTTTTTGATGGCGTACATTATATAAGGCTTCAACCGGCTGGCAACGGAACACTTCTTGTTCATGGCGAGGCATTTTCAGGGTTTATGATTGAAATTTTAGGAAGAAAATACTTCAAAGATTTTTCAATTGGCTATTCGGCAATGAACATTGCACTGGCAAAATATTTAGGCTAAATCAAAGCGTTTTTTATCACGAGATATTACGATGACTATACATAATCCGCGCAATGTTTGTGTTGGCGCAATACAAGCCTCTTATTCAACCGATATGCAGGCAAATATTGAAAAAACAATTGAATATATTGAACTTGCAACAGCAGCAGGCGCACAAATTGTTTTGCCGTCAGAATTATTTCAAAATATATATTTCTGCACAACACAGGATGAAAGATGGTTTTCGCATGCCTATCCGGTGGCATCCCATCCGTGTGTTACGCAATTACAGCCAATCGCAAAAAAACTTGATATCGTAATTCCAGTTTCGATTTATGAGAAAGATGGCCCGCGCTATTATAATAGTGTGGTCATTATTAATGCAGATGGCGAAATATTAGGCACTTACCGCAAGAGCCACATTCCTGATGGTCCAGGATATATGGAGAAATATTACTTCCGCTACGGCGATACTGGCTTTAAGGTTTGGGACACAAAATTCGCCAAAATAGGTGTCGGCATTTGTTGGGATCAATGGTATCCAGAATGCGCGCGGGCAATGGCATTAAAAGGTGCGGAATTGTTGTTTTACCCAACAGCAATTGGATCCGAGCCTCATGACAATAGCCTCGATACAAAAGACCCTTGGCAACGGGCAATGATTGGGCATTCAGTTTCCAATATTATTCCCGTAATTGCAGCCAATCGCACAGGAATTGAAGAAGGATTAGGAAGCCCACAACATTTCTATGGCTCAAGCTTTATTGCTAATCACCGTGGCGACAAGATTGCCGAAATGGGTCGTGAAGAAGAAGGCATTATCACCGCAACTTTTGACCTAGATTTTCTTGAAACCCACCGTGCAGCATGGGGTTTTTTCCGGGATAGACGCCCTGATCTATACGCAAAAGATTAGTATTTCTTGGGCAAATTTTGCCAATTAAAGTACAGGTTTTCACTGAATTGTAACAAATTAAATGGCAGCAACGCATGCGCCAAATAATTTTGTATTTATCGCCATTTAGACGATATTTTTGCAATTATTTGACGGTGTAAACGTTTAAACATCCCGCAAAACACGAAAATTGCGCAATGCCTAAACCTGAAAAATTTACTATTTGTTTACATATCGCGTCCTTGACTCAGGCAAAATTCTATTATTAAGTTTAGCCAGTCGTTATAACAGAAATTGTGGGAACATTTTTTCTGCTGTGATGGCTATTCCTTAACTTAACAATACTGGCAGAATGCAGTTTTTGGATGATTGCCAAGGGGGAGAGGATTATTTTAGCATTTTTGATGATTTCATGATGTTTAAACGTTTAAGGCTAATTAATAGGCAGGAAAATGTTAGTTTGTGAAAAAAAGTGTCAAAAATTGCCAAAATGTCGCAATTAGGGCTTTTCATTTTAGACTTTGGTCGTTAGTGGTATAAGTCCGCGCTGAATTGTTAGGTATTTCTTAATAATTGGTTTTAACTTTTTGGAGGACATGGGCTCAATGTTTGCGCTCTTACAAGCTAGCGGTGCTACTGACACCGCAACAAACGCGGCAGGTGCTGTCGCAAATGCTACCGATGCTGTTGCTAATGCTGCCGCTGCTGCGCCAGAAGCAATTTCTGCTGCTGAATCTGCTGCTGCTGCAGAAGCTGCTAAAGCTGCTGCCGGTCAGGCTCACACATCGTTGTGGGACATGGTGATGGATGCAACCATCGTATCAAAAATCGTATTGGCTATTCTGGTACTTTGCGCAATTTACGCACTTTCACTTTTGTTTGAAAAAGTGTTGGTTATGCGCGCAACTAAATCAAAAATCGCTAACTTTATGTCGGCTTTCAAAAAAGCTAAAACACCTGATGAAGCTGCGACTTTGGTTGCTAAACAACCTGATTCAACTATCAAAAAAATGTTCAGCGCTGGTTGGGCAGAAGTTCAAAAAACCCGCGATATGGGTCTTTACAACATGAAAACCGGTGATCACACTCTTGCTCGTATCCAAACCGCAATGGATTTGGAACAAAACAAAGGTGTTGAAGATCTTGGTTCAAACATGACGTTCCTTGCATCAATCGGTGCAAACGCGCCATTCATTGGTCTATTCGGTACAGTATTTGGTATCATGAACTCATTCATCGGTATCGCGAACTCACAAACAACTTCTCTTGCTGTTGTTGCTCCTGGTATTGCGGAAGCACTTCTAGCGACTGCGGCTGGTTTGTTGGCTGCGATTCCTGCGGTTTTGATCTATAACTTCTCTTCTAAATCAATTGGTCAAGTTGGTGGTTATATGGACGACTTTAAAGCGGAATTTTTGTCATTGTTGTCTCGTGACATGGATAGCAAAAACTAAGCGTGCAGCCAAAATAACAGGAGGCCGCTTATGGGTGCTAAAATTTCAACTTCAGGAAGTGCAAAGCGTGGTACATTCCAAACCAACGCAGAGCCAAATATCATCCCATTCGTGGACGTGATGCTTGTTCTTCTGATTATCTTCATGGTGGCGGCACCGATTGCCACAGTGGATATCAAGGTTACTTTGCCTGAATCAAAAGTTCTTCCGTCTAAAAGACCACCTAAACCTACATATGTATCTTTAAATAACGATAGCGGATCAGCCACTTATTTCGTAGGAAATAATCAGGTTGACCCAATGGAAATCGGTCAAGAGGTTTTAAAAGAAGTTCCCCGCAACGATAGAGAAGCGGATACTTTGGAAAAAATCATCACTACACGTATTTATGTACGTGCAAACACCGATACACCTTATCGTAATGTGGTCTTTATTATGAACCGCCTTCAAGAAGAAGGTTTTTTCAAAGTCGCTCTGGTTGGCGAAGATACTAGACGCTAGCCAAAGGAGAATGAGATGATTTCTCTTATGAGAATCCAAATTACAGCTTTAGGGGGGGCATGAGATGGGTGCAAAAGTATCTACATCTGGTTCCGCCAAAAGAGGATCATTCGACACCAATGCCGATATGAACATTATTCCGTTCATCGACATTCTCTTGGTGCTTTTGATTATCTTCATGGTGGCTGCCCCAGTTCCAACTACGGACGTTAAAGTGGACCTGCCACCGCCGGTTCCACCTCCTCCTGATAACCACCCTAAAAAGCCAACAGTTGTTGACGTTCGCGACGATGGCACAGGTAATGCTGTGTATTTCGTTGACGGTGCATTAACAACACGTGATGCTTTGCCGGATACTGTACTTGCGCACATTAAAATTAACGTGCCAGATACACAAAACCGTCTTTTAGAGGTTATCCGCGTGCGTGCCGACCAGACCCTTCCATATGGTGAGGTTATGGGTACAATGGCATTGCTTCAGGAAAAAGACTTCCAAACCATTTCATTGGTTGCTGAATCTGCAATTGATGAATCACAGTTAAGACAATAGGGGGACAGATATGGGAAAATATCGTATTTGGTTCATCCTTTTGTCAGCCATTTTATGGTCAGCGGCACTTTGGGGTATTTCAAAGATTAAGCCAACTATTATCCAAGACTTGTTCAAGGATACTAAGGCAATCAAGACTGAGGTAGAGCCACCTCCACCTCCGCCACCACCTCCACCGCCACCAAAACCAGAAGTTCCACCTCCTGCGAAAATTCAGGAAGTGAAAACCAAGGCAATTAACATTGACGTACCACCTGACCCTGTTCAACGTGATGTAGTAGAACATACTACGCCACCGCCAACACCGGTTACCAATACGCCTGTTGCGCCGCCTCCATCTCCGCCTGTTGTTGCACCTGTTGCACCACCATCTTGTGCTGAGAGGGATTCTGGACCTTCGCAAATTCGTGCATTCAACGTTGAGCGTGCATACCCACAACGTGCATTGGATCAAGAACTTGAAGGTACAGTTCGTGCAACATTGCAGATTGATGCAAACGGTAACGTTACTGGCGTTTCAGTTAACTCATCTTCAAACTCTGTATTCGATTCAGCGGTACAGCGTGAAGCGGTGAGAATGAAATACAGACCAGCTCGCAGAAACTGCGAAAACGTTTCAGGTAGTGCTTCACTTACTGTTCAATTCAAATTGGACTAATCTGGTTGAAAGAAATTATCAAAGGCCACTCTTCGGGGTGGCCTTTTTTATTGGCTTGAAAATTGATGAATTGAAGGCTAATGGGGGGCAATGAATATGAATACAAAAAAAATTGGTGTTGTTTCGCTTGGTTGCCCCAAGGCACTAGTGGATTCCGAACGAATTATTACCCGCCTTCGTGCTGAAGGCTATGAAATTTCACCTGATTATCAAGGTGCCGATGCAGTATTGGTAAACACATGCGGATTTTTAGATTCGGCACGTGCAGAATCACTTGATGCAATTGGTGAAGCTATTCGTGAAAACGGCAAGGTTATTGTAACTGGCTGCCTTGGTGCCGAACCTGACGTTATTATGGCAGAACATCCAAAAGTTTTGGCGGTTACTGGCCCACAACAATATGAACAAGTATTGGGTGCAATTCATGACGCAATTCCACCGGAACATAAACCGTTTGAAGACCTTGTGCCGGCATCGGGTATTCGCCTTACACCACGTCATTATGCATATTTAAAAATTTCAGAGGGTTGCGATAATCGTTGCTCATTCTGTATCATTCCATTTTTGCGCGGTGATTTGGTTTCGCGCCCCGCTAACGCAGTAATTGCTGAGGCTGAAAATTTGGTGCGTGCAGGTGTGAAAGAATTACTGGTCGTTTCACAAGACACATCAGCCTATGGGCGCGATATTAAATACGCGACCTCATCATTCAAGGGCAAAGAATATCGTGCCAAATTTTATGATTTAGCAGCCGCATTAGGTGAACTTGGAGTATGGGTACGCATGCATTATGTTTACCCCTACCCGCATGTTGATGAAGTAATTCCATTAATGGCGCAGGGAAAAATCTTGCCATATCTTGATATTCCTTTCCAACACGCAAGCCCACGTATTTTGAAAAAAATGGTGCGCCCGGCAAATATCGAAAAGCAAGCAGATAGAATTAAAAAATGGCGCGAAATATGCCCCGATTTATGTATTCGTTCTTCTTTCATTGTTGGCTTTCCAGGAGAGACCGAAGAAGATTTTGGAATGCTGGTTGATTTTGTGCGTGATGCCGAAATTGATAGAATTGGCGTGTTTAAATATGAAAATGTTGTTCACGCAACATCACGCGATTTTGACGAACAAATTCCAGAAGATGTTAAACAATCACGCTGGGAAAGATTGATGGAAGTTGCCCAAGAAGTCTCGGCAAAACGTCTTACGGCAAAGGTTGGTCGCGAAGTGGACGTTATTGTCGATGAAATTGACGAAGATGGCACCATAATCGCCCGCACAATTTGGGACGCACCCGAAGTCGATGGCAACATCTTTATTGATCCATGCGAAGGCGTCAAAGTTGGCGACACTTTCAGCGCCCGTATCGATGAAGCGAGTGAGTATGATTTATATGGGGTGAAAATTTAAATCACCACTCTGGCTTCGCTCACTTGGCAATTTAAAAATATATATAGCAAAATTTAAAGGCTTGGGTTTCCCCAAGCCTTTAAAACTTATATGTAAAAGATTTTTAGAAACCACGCTTTCCAAAAATCTTTTCAACTATGTCACAGTATTTAGCCGCGATGAGATAGGAAAAGTGTGAAGCGGTTTTCCGTAAATCGAAGAGCAAAATTTGCCACGCAAATTTTTAAAATAATGCGAAGGCGGCAAAGTGATTAAAGCCCTGGTATCCAATTCGTTCCCGCCAATGGTAAGCCCGCCATTGCCGCCGCCTCAATGGTCAAGGCAACCAAATCCTCACGTTCAAGGTGGTGAACGTTTTGTTTGCCGCACGCCCGCGCAATTGTTGTCAATTCCATATTTAGGGTTTTGAGATAATTTTTCAGGTGTTTTGCACCGACTTCGGGTGTAAGGCGTTGTTCCAAAACCTCGTCTTGGGTGGTGATACCAACTGGGCATTTGCCAGTATGGCAATGGTGACAGAAACCCGCACAAGTTCCCAATGCCGCATAATCTGCCGAAGCATCATGATGCGCACCATTTTGGTAATAGGTTTCGCCATTACAGCCAAGGGCAATCAAAACCCCCTGCCCGATTGAAACCGCATCCGCACCCATTGCCAATGCTTTGGCAACGTCTGCACCGGTTCTTATACCGCCCGAAACGATTAATTGCACTTTGCCTTTCATATCAAGATCTTCGAGTGCCGCAACAGCTTGTTTAACTGCGGCCAAGGTTGGAATACCGATATGTTCGATAAAGCAGGTTTGGGTTGCCGCTGTGCCGCCCTGCATCCCATCAACCACAACCACATCCGCACCCGAATGAACCGCAAGTTTTACGTCATTAAAGGTTCTGGTGGCGCCAACTTTTACATAAATTGGTTTTTCCCAATCGGTGATTTCACGCAATTCGGTGATTTTAATCGCAAGATCGTCAGGGCCTGTCCAGTCAGGGTGACGACACGCCGAGCGTTGGTCAATCCCTTCTGGCAATGTACGCATACCTGCAACACGCGGCGAAACCTTTTGCCCCAAAAGCATACCGCCACCACCTGGCTTTGCCCCTTGTCCGATAACCACCTCAATGGCATCGGCCTTGCGCAAATCATCGGGATTAAAGCCATAACGTGATGGTAGGCATTGATAAACAAGGGTTTTTGATGACAATCGCTCTTCTGGCGTCATGCCGCCGTCGCCGGTGGTGGTAGATGTGCCAACCTCTGTGGCGGCGCGCCCCAATGCTTCCTTTACGTTTGCTGATAATGAACCAAAGCTCATACCGGCAATAGTAATTGGAATTTCAAGCTCGATTGGTTTTTTGGCAAAGCGGGTTCCGAGCACGGTTTTGGTTGAGCATTTTTCACGATACCCTTCGAGAGGATAACGTGAATTTGACGCGCCAAGAAATACTAAATCGTCAAAGGTTGGTAATTTCCGCTTTGCACCCATGCCACGGATTTCATAAAGACCGTGTGCCGCAGCATTGCGAATATAATCAATCGCAGAGCGGTCAAAACTATAAGATTCTTCTTTAGAAATTGATTTATGTTCAGCCATTTTAATTTTCCTGACCTGAATTAATATTCTTGGTTCGCGTCTGCGTTCCAGTGATAAAGCGACTTGGAAGAAGCAATGCGCTTAAATTCTTTGGGACTATATTTTGCAAAATCTTCGCCTGCTTTTGACAATAATTCGGCAACCGCCGCATAATCATCATCTGTCATGGGTTCAAATTGGGCATCTGCCCCCAATGACTTCACTTCACCACGAAGATAGATGATTGCCTCATAAAGACTGTCACCAAGAGCATCTGCGGCGTTGCCACAAATCACCATCCGCCCCGCCTGTGCCATAAAGCCAGAGAATGAACCAACGGACCCGCCAACCACGATATCTCCGCCTTTTAAAGATATGCCACAGCGTAATCCCGCATCACCATTAATCACCAAAAGCCCGCCATGCGCCGATGCACCCGCACCATTGGATGCAAAACCTTTGACATGGATTTTACCAGACATCATGTTTTCACCAACACCAGTTCCCGCGCTGCCTGAAATGGTGATGTCGGCATCTTTGTTCATGCCGCCGGCATAATATCCCGCATGACCGTCAATAAGAATTTCTAATTCCTTGTCACAGCCACAAGCAATTGAATGTGCGCCGCCAGCATTGGTAATTGCAATTTTATCGCCGGCATTGGCATCTTTGTGAATGAAATGATTGATTTCACGCACCGGGGTTTGTTCAAGGTCGAATGCTACGCTGCCCATACATACATCTCCTCTGGTGCGGGTTCGAATACATTTGCGTTTTTAATATCTGGCAAATGTGCCAAAGAACGGAATTCAGATGCAATCGCCACATAATCATCGGTTTCTGCAACCATTGCTGGCTTGCAGGCGAATGGATCGCGCACCAAAGCCAAACTATCGGCGGTTCCCATCAAGAAAGTATAGAAACCATCGAGTTCATCAAAACATGCTTGTAAGGCTTGTTTCAAATCATCGCCTTCGGACAAGCGCCATTCAATAAACCTACATGCCGCTTCGGTATCATTGTCGGTTTCAAATTTAATTCCACGTGGTTCAAGCATACGGCGGATATAATTTGGATTTGACAACGAACCATTGTGAACAAGGCAGAAATCTTCGCCCGCCGTGAATGGGTGCGCACGCTCTGGCGTTACCGCACTTTCGGTTGCCATACGTGTATGACCAACAAGGTGAGAGCCTTTTAGATTTTTAAAGTCATAACGGTCAGCAATTGATGCAGGCAAACCAATATCTTTATATAGATCAATCTTTTCACCAGTTGATAAAACATAAAGTTTTGGATAATTTTCGGCAATCCAATGCTTTACAGGCTCAGGGTTGCCAGAAATAGAAAGAATTGCGTGATTATTCACTGCATGAACTTTGGCAGGTATGCCAAGGTGTTGGTTAATTGCACCTTCTAAACCCTGCCAATTGAATGATGCCCCCTCAGCTGTAAGACCTGAATAAAGGCTGATTTTCTTGTCAAAATTCCCAACACTTGATGAAAATACCGCAAGACCTGCCGAATCTGGCCCCCGTTCGGTCATGCCGACAAGCATCGGAACCATAAATTCGCCAAGGCGATTATAAAGTTCCGGCTTTTTTAATAATAATCCAACAATTCCACACATTTTGCTTTTCCGTTATCAATAAAACTCAAGATATGATTTGATTTCCCAGTCGGAGACATGGCGCATATATTCGACCCATTCCATATGCTTAACTTTAAGGAATTCATCGACCACATCACCCAATGCGTCTTTTAACACCGTGTCTTGTTCTAGCGCGATTAGTGCCTCGTGCAGGTTTTGCGGCAGGGTTTCGATACCCATTTCTTTGATTTGCTCTTGGCTAAAATCATATAGGTTTTCGTTAATTGGATCTGGTGGTGTGATTTTATTCTCAATCCCGTCAATCCCTGCGGCGATTACTGCGGCGGCGGCAAGATATGGGTTGCAAGAACCATCGGCAAGGCGCATTTCAATCCGGCCACCAGGAATACGAACCATGCAAGAACGGTTATTATCGCCGTATGAAATATAGGCCGGCGCCCATGTTGCCCCCGATAGAGAACGACCGACTACAAGGCGTTTATATGAATTCACACTTGGCGCACAAATTGCCGATAATGCCTTGGCATGTTTTAAAATCCCGCCGACAAAATGATAGGCCAGTTCGGATAAATCGAGGCCATTTTTATCTGATTTGTCTTCAAATAGATTGCCTTTGCCACCAATCGGACCAAGCGAGATATGCATATGCATACCGTTACCAGGGCGGTTGGAAAATGGTTTCGGCATGAACGAACAAACAAGACCTTGTTCACGTGCAATTTCCGATGCCGCCATTTTAAAGAAAACATATTTATCCGCAGAAGTTAGGCATTCATCATAGGTATAATTAATTTCAAACTGACCATTGGCATCTTCGTGATCGATTTGATAAATATCATAACCAATAGGTTTTAAGTCACCCACCAATTTTTCAACAAAAGCACGCGCCGCAGAAAGACCTTTGTAATCATAACAAGGTTTTGCAAGGGTATCCCCATCATCAAACGGGGCAATCGTGCCATCTGGATTTTTCTTTAATAATGAAAATTCAGGTTCTAACCCTGTAAACATTTCATAACCAAGTGCCGCGAGTTTTTCACGCTGTGCCTGTAAAACAACGCGCGTATCAATGTGCCATGGTTTATCCTGCACATGACCATCGCAAACCATACGGGCAAAACCTTTTTGCCATGGTACAAGCGATAGCGTGCTAAGGTCGCCCTTTGCCATGAAATCAGGGCTATGGGGTGCAAGACCAAGACCCCAAACCGCAAAACCAGCAAAGCCAGCACCAACATCCAAAATATCTTCCAAATGATCGGCTGGCACCGCTTTGGTTTTTGCCACGCCGTGAATATCGACAAATTGCGCGAGAATGAATTTTACGTCATTATCAGCAATGAATTTCTTTGCTTCCACAAGGTTCATAGATCGCCCCCGATTTCCAAAAGTGTTTTGAATAAATATGCGCCATAGGTGGGGTCGCAATAAATGCGCACCTTTGGCAAACCCGCCTCCTCTGATAGTAATATTGTCACGCCGACACCCACCATTGAGGTTAGAAACAAAGGTAAGTCTTTTGCATTGGCTTTGACAAAATCAATTGCGCAAGATTGGGATAAAATCTTGTAAATTGCCTCTCCTTCAAGCAATAAACAACAATCCTGACGCAAAACTTGATAAGCTTGAGTAGGTTTTGGAAGGTCGTAAAATCTGCTTACGCCAACCCCCTCAAGCAAATATTCACTTATCCCAAGACGCATGATAATTTTATCATTATCAATTATCGCCGTATTGTACTTTTCCGGTAGTTTTACGCCTTGGGATTTTAAAAATTCTTCTGCACCCTTGCCCTTGATGCCAAATTTTTCTGCATTTGAAATGTCTTTAATAATAAGACCTTCTTTGGCAAATTCAGTGGTGGTTATATTTTCAAATGATAATGGTGAAATCATTATGCCACCCCTTTTTGATTTAGGTTTTCAGGGTCATAAAATGGGGTTTGCGCGATATTTGCCGCAACAAATGTTCCATCACTAAAACGGATTTTGATTTCATGGCCAATTTGTGCAAGCTCTGGCTTTATGTGGCAAAGCCCAATTATTTGCCCCAATTTCGGTGATTTGGTGATGGATGTAATCCGCCCCGCAATTTCGCCTTCGTGTATTATAAGGTGGCATTCCTGGGGTGGCGCACCCTCATAATCTTTTGGCAATACAAAGCCTGCTAAAACCTGTTTTTGTGGCTTTGAATTGATGATTTTAAGGCTGCGTTGACCGATAAAGAATGGCTTGTCCATTCTAACCGCCCAATCAACGCCGGCGTTATAAGGTGTAGAAAGCCCATCAGTATCTTGACCGATTATTATATGCCCTTTTTGAAGCCTTAATACCCTTTGCGCCTCAACGCCGAACGGAGTTGCACCATCATTTATGAAAGCGTCCCAAACTTTATGAACTTCTAGTGCAGGTGCATGGATTTCATAACCCAATTCACCAACAAAGCCTGCGCGAATTATGCGGCACTTAACCCCAGCAACAAATGCTTCGCGATAGCCCATAAACGGAAAATCATCCAAATCTAAATCGGTAAATTTGCCCAATATTTTTTTGGAATTTGGCCCCGCAAGATTTATTGCACCGAAACTTCCAGTATGGTTCACAATCCCGCAATCAAGTCCCCAAATCATATTAAGGCGGCTTAATTCGCGGTAAATAGTCGCCGCACCTGATGTTGTAGTAGTGAAATAGAAATGATCTTCCGCGAGGCGGGCAATGATGCCGTCATCGACCACTACACCAGTCTCATCACAGGCAACGCCATAACGCGCCATTCCGGTTTTCAAACCCTTGTATTTTGAAATATAAACACGTTCCAAAAATTCTGCGGCATCAGGGCCAATTACTTCTAGCTTGCCCAATGTGCCAACATCAATAATACCGACATTTTCATGCACAGCCATCACTTCGGCGTTTATTGCATTTTGGCGCGTCACACCAACACGGGCATAATATTCTGGTCGCTGCCAATTGCCGGCAAGCATAAAAATTGCATTCAAATCCCCATGCCGTGAATGTAATGGGGTTACGCGGTTTGGAGAGAACCCGCGTCCACCCAAATGCTTCATCGGCACGGGGTGATAGAACGGCCTTGCAGTTGTTGTACCGACTTCAAATGGTGTTTTATTTGTAAGGCGCGCCAAAACCCGCAAGCCATTCATATTGGAATGTTTCCCCTGAGAAGGACCCATGCCATTGGTGGTATAGCGTTTCAAAAGTTCGATATTGTCAAAACCTTCTTGAACCGCATTTTTAAAGTCTTTTAATTGCAAATCTTCATCAAAATCGACAAAAGTTTTGCCCTTTTCATGCTCTACAATTGCCCAAGGATGATTTGGTTTTTGGGTTTCTGGCAATGATTTTGGCAATTTTATTTTGGAATTCTTGACAAAATTTACGGCATTTATGCCTGCGATTTCACCATCAATCGCACGGGTTTCATAGGTATAATTGCCATTTAATTTCCCACATGAAAAAACCGAATTTGGTAAAACATCGGGAATAAATTGAGAGCGCGCATCATCAAAGCGCATTTTGGTATTTGCCTGATATAAAAGATTCAAAGCAGGCGCAAATCCAGTTGCCATAACCACGCCATCACACGCAATTTCTGCCTTTAATGCACCAGCAAGACCATCATTAAATTCATGGATTTTTACGCCAATAACATTTTTATCTTTGCCGGATTCGGCCTCATAAATGCAAGAACCGGAGTAGATAGGGATGTTTTTTGCGATAAAGTCATTTAGGAGTGGCAATTCATCGCCACTGCGTAAATCAACAATTGCCTTTATATTTATACCATAATCAATCGCCGTTTTAGCGGCCTCATAACCATAATCATTGGCAACTAAAAACACAGCATCATTAATTGTTTTGACCGAATATAATTTCAAGAGCCGTAAGAAAGCACCCGCAAGCATTATATTTGGTAAGTCATTATTTCTAAAAACTGGTGGCTGTTCAAATGCACCACTTGCCACAATCAAGGTTTTTGCGCGCATTTTGGTCATATGGGTTTTGTGAACCAATGCCACCCAATTATCGGCATAATAACCCGCCGCATAGCAATCTGTGAAAATGCGGATATTTGCAGCTTTGGCACGCTCGATTAAATCATTTGGAATATTGGTATAATTAATGCTGCCGCCAATTTGCGGGTTTTCATCAATCAATACGACATCAAGGCCATTTTCTGCCGCAGCCAACGCCGCAGATAATCCCGAAACACCGGCCCCAACAACCAAACAATCGCAAAATCCGTAATCTTTGGAAGTTTTAATTTTTGGGGTTTTAAAATCAACATTGCCCAAGCCAGTCATAGTACGGAACATTTTTTCCCACATTGGAAACAATGCCTTGGTATGGAAGGCCTTATAATAAAAACCAACAGGAAGGAATTTTGAAAAACGCCCTAAAATACTTGCTTTGTCTTTTTCAACACCGCCAAAGGTATTGACGGCTTTTAATTTCATTCCATCTTTTACTTTGGTAACATCTGCACGGATATTTGGAATAAAATATTGCCCTGAAACATCATCAACAATCACATTCATATCGTGATTAGCAAAAGATGAAACGCTGCGCGGGCGGTGATATTTAAATGATCGCCCAAGAATTTTCACCCCATTCGCAAGCAAGGCACTGGTGATGGTATCACCTTCGAAACCATTATATTTTTTGCCTTCAAATGTAAAAGTAACTGATTTATCGCGATTGATAATTTCAGAGGCTTGTGGGGCTATTCTCATTTTGCGCCCCCTTGGTAAAGATAGGTTGTTAAAATTGTGTCGGTTAAAGTATCGCGTTCAGCAACAAACCAAGTGTTTGAAGGGCTATGGCACCAAAATTCTTTTTTAACCCCCGGTGCGCCATTTTTATTGAACACATAATCCGACCATTCCTCATCGCTACAAGTATCAGGATTTGGCGGTGTTTTTATTGCGCCCCAATAGTAAAACTCGGAAATTGGTCTTTCACCATTTATTGGGCAGGTCATAATTTTCATGTCTTACCCCTCCCCTAATGTCCGACCGAAGCCGCGCCTTTTTCACCCGTAAGCTCATAATTTTTGAAGCGCTCGGACGAAAATGCTGTGATTAACTCATGTGGTTTATCATTGGCGATTGTGTATGCCATTGTCTTTCCAGAAATTGGTGTTGCCTTAAAGCCATAGGTTCCCCAACCGGCATCAAGATAGAAACCATCAATTCGAGTTTTGCCCATAATGGGGGCAAAATCAGGCGTCATATCCGCCATGCCGGCCCATTGACGCATTACCTTCACCTCTGACAGGAATGGAAACATATCAAGCATTTGCGCACTTAACCCTTCTGGGAAATCGAGGGTGGATCGGGTCGAATGCACCTCATATGGGTCAAGCGATGCACCCATTACCAATTCACCGCGTGATGATTGAGAAATATAAATATGCAAAGAACCTGAAACCAAAATTGTATCAAGCCACGGCTTTAAAGGTTCTGAAACCATTGCCTGAAGCGGGTGGATAAAAATTGGCGTATCGATATCAAGCATTTTTAGAATTCTTGGGGTTGAGCCAGCCGTTGCCGATAAAACCTTGGTGGTTTCGATATAGCCCTTGTTGGTTTTTACGCCGCAAACTTTGCCGCCTTTGGTATCAATACCCAAAACTTCTGTGCGCTGGTGGATTTCAACGCCGCGCATATTTGCCCCACGACCATACCCCCAAGCCACAGCATCATGACGCGCCACAGAACCAGGGGCATGGTATAACGCCCCCATAATTGGGTGATGCCCGCATTGTAAATTAATCATAGGCGCATGTTTTTTTACAAAATCAGGCCCAACAACTTCGGAATCAATGCCATAATGCTTATTTACTTCTGCCCGCCAACGAGAGGTGCGCATTGCCGCATCAGTGTGCGCAAGGGTAAAGTGACCGCGATTTGAATAAAATAGGTTTAAATCAAATTCGGTTGATAAATCTTTCCAGAGTTCGAGGCTCTTATCATAAAATTGTGCCCCTTCTGGTGTCAGGTAATTTGAGCGGATGATAGTGGTATTACGTCCTGTATTACCACCACCAATATAACCTTTTTCAAGAACGCAAACATTGGTTATGCCAAAATCACGGGCAAGATAATACGCACATGCAAGACCATGACCACCGCCACCGATAATCACAACATCATATGATGATTTTAATGCGTCGGGTGCATCAAACATCCTTGGTTCTGGGTGCTTTTTGGAAAGCCCAAATCTTAACAATCGCCAAGGCATGTTTTGCACCCTTTCATCATCTGAAAACTACCGTTTTATTGCCAAGGATTAGAACACGGTCTTCGATATGGTAACGAAGCCCACGCGCAAAAACCTGTTTCTCAACATCTTTGCCATAACGAACCATGTCTTCTGGGCTATCGGAATGATCAATTCTTATTACGCTTTGTTCAATAATCGGGCCTTGATCCAAATCCGCAGTTACATAATGGCAAGTAGCACCCACCAATTTCACCCCTTTATTATAGGCTTGGGTATATGGTTTTGCGCCGACAAAACTTGGCAAGAATGAATGGTGGATATTGATAATCTGCCCTGGATATTTGGCACACATTTCGGGCGACAAAATTTGCATATAGCGCGCCAAGACCATGACATCGCCTTTAACATCTTCAAAAATATCCATGACTTTTTGATACGCCTGAACCTTGTTTTCAGGTGTTACCGGAACATAATGAAATGGGATTTTATGGAATTCAACAAGTTCACGGAAGGTTTCATGATTGGAAATAACGCATGGGATTTCAACATCAAGCTCCCCCGAACTCCAACGACCAAGAATATCGTATAAGCAATGTTCAAGTTTTGAAACCAAAATCACAACACGTTTTTTAACTGCGCTGTCGGTTAATTTCCATTTCATATCAAACTTTACCGCAATTTCAGCAAAACCGGCCTTGAAGGTTTCAAAATCTATATCAAGGCTATCGGCCAAAATTTGCTGACGCATGAAATAGGTATTTGTGCTTTCATCTGAATATTGCGCGGCCTCAGTAATCCACCCTTTATGAGAGGCAATAAAATTACTTACGGCGGCAACAATGCCAACAGTATCAGGGCATGTTAATGAAAGTGTATAAAATCTTTTAGTCATTCTGGTATTCCTTTTTCGGCAATACCTTCATGCCTTTTATAAACTTATGTGCAATGCAAATTTGCATTTTACGCAACCCTGTGAAACAATAGTGAACAATATGAAACAGGTTTTCCACACGGGTTTATCTGTGTCAATTATTATTTCACACAAGGAAACATTTATTCCTGTGGATATTTTTGGGTTACATATGACAAATACTGATGCAAGCGGAAATTTAGAGAGATTTTTAGGCAATACAATCAAAGACTTACGCCAACAACACGGCCTTACAATTGCCGAAGTTGCCGACCGTGCGGATATAAGTCGTGGCATGTTGTCAAAAATCGAAAACGCACAGACTGCTACCTCTTTAGACACATTGTCTAAATTAGCAGCAGCATTAGGGGTATCACTTTCGGCACTTTTCAGAAATTTTGATAATAAAGCCGGCGGTGCGCAACTTGTAAAAAAGGGTGAAGGCATGGAAGTGGTACGGCGCGGCACAAAGCGCGGTCACACCTATCACCTATTATCTTATGACCAAGGTCCAACCAAGCATTTTGAACCATTTCTAATCACAATTGATTCTGAAAGTGAAACTTTTCCTGCTTTTGAACATCCAGGAACCGAATTTATATATATGCTTGAAGGCAAGTTACAATATCGCCACGGCGAAGAAACCTATGTCCTTGAGCCGGGTGACAGCCTCACCTTTCGGGGCGACGTACCTCACGGCCCCGACAAGATGATGCAAGTTCCAATAAAATTCATAACTGTGTTGATGTACCCTCATGAAGATTAGTTTGTTATAATCTAGAATTCTCTAGTAAGGCCAAATTCAACTCTTTGCCTATTATATTTATATAAAGTGATATTGGAATCACTATTAGAAAAGTTCAAAGATATATACGGATGTGATCCAAACCAAAGCCAATCACGCTTTGAAATTTTCGCATTAAATTCCGTAACTTTGTCGCTACGTGCAACGCCATACGCAAATGAAGCCGCATCAAATTTTCGCTCATTATAGCTAATTTGAGATAAAGTAGTTGTATTAAGTGGGGTATTAAACAATTTCCCTACACTTACGCCAAATTGATTATAATTTTCTGAATCGACATCAGTATAATTATTGCCAAAAGCAAATGAATAGAAATGGAATGATGAATTATTACTATATTTGGTTCTCGTAAAGCTAAAATTATTATACCAACCCGAACGGTAATCGGAGAATAAATCCTTGCTGTGATACCCCATATAATCGAGCCGCCAATCAGTATTTTTTATAAATTTATCAAAAGAAACTCTGAGCCCTGTTGATTTTTCAAAAAGTTTCCCATCAATCCATGATTGCCAATATTCAGGCCCAATTGATATCAAATATTCACCAGCATTAGAAAACTCAAGTCCAGCATAAGTTTCAAGCCTTAAAAGGTCGGCATTATGCCCTGGGGCATCTGTATAATCATAATTACCGGAAAAATTTAAAGAGGTTCCATTATTGATTCGTTTAACAAACTCAGAACTACCATTTAAACCAAGCGCTACTCCACTCTTCCTCCTCGCATTATCATCAAGACTGAATGGCAAACCAAATATATCAATATATTTTTCATTAGTTGCTGAATTGTAATTGCTATCAGGAATAATGGCTATAGTTGCATTATATTTGATAGTACGACGGCGGTTAATTGCGGCAAGACGCTTATTTGCCATTTCAACACGCAATGCATCAAGATTGCCTGAAAGCGCCATTCTATAAGCTAACTTAGCTTCTTTATCTCTTTTATTCCGATAATGAAGTTCACCTATCTGAAATCTTGCCAAGGCATCATCTGGGTGACTTGCCAAGTGTCTTTCAAGCAAGATGATGGTTTCATCATCCATGCCCAATTCCATCATAAGCTGCACCTTAAGCCGCAACCCCTCATCGGTTTGCAGCATAGATTGTGAACTATTTAATAAATCTAGCGCTTCTCGATATTTTCCATTAATCACCAAGATTTTTATGGTTGCCGCCAAAGCACCATCCCCCTGAAGGATTATCTTTGTATTAGCTGGCTCCACCGCCTGTGCATTGCAATTACTTGCCATACATACACATAGGACAACAGCCAATAAGGCAATATTATCTTTAGAAGAGATTTTTCTGAACCAATTCAAATCCACGAAATTAGACTATTTCTGACGACTCATTGCACCGGCACCAGTAATATAAGCCCCCTTGGCCGGATCGCCTAATTTATAAGTCAGACCTACCTCCTTGGGTTCTTTTCCTTTTTCCCCGAAGAAGGCACCATTAACATTGCCGCTTACACCTATTCCGCCGCCACTAACTGGACCTGTAATAGCAGAACCAGAAAAAGTTGATGAACCAGAAATAATACTAGCACTAAAATTAAAATCTAATTTCTCACCTAAATTAACAAGTTTTCCATTTGCGTCCATAAATCGAAAATTAGAAGTGTAGCCATTTATTGCACCTGTACCGAAATTAGCAGTCATATTTATATCACTTGCGGTACTATATAACTTTGTACCATCTGCAATTCGGTACATACCACGCGTTCCACCTGCAAACGACGCACTACCGCTTGTCGGCATATCACTTGCTTGCGTCTGTCGGCCATAAACCATAAAACCAATTTGCAATTGGGTGTCGCTAACCTGACGGTCAAATTCAGCAACTTGAACATAATCAAGTGTACCACTTAATGAGTTAGAAACATCATAAAGATATATATAATTATTATAGCCATTTTGTAGAGAAACTTGAGCTTTATAGTTGCCTAAAACGTCACTTAAACCAATTAACCCTGTAAATGATTGTTTATAGTCAACGCCGTTTATTTTGTATGTAATTGTATAAACGTCATCAGTATCGCTGCTAGTTGCGCCTGGGTCAACTTCAACGGATACATCACTCGCAACATTGTCTAGATAAGTTGAAAACACAGGATTTGCAGAGCCTGGCGCAGAATTTTTTACATTCAGCAATGCAGAAGGACCATAAAATGTTTCTGCAACAGCCAAACACTCTCCGGCAATACATCCCGGCGCAAGTGGAGGTGGTGGTGGCGGAGGTGGCGGCGGAGGCGGAGGGGGTGGAGGTGGTGACGGTGGCGTAGCATTAGGGTTATTCCCCGCCACCCCAGCGCCAGCCATGTATGTGCCAGATATTGGGTCACCTAATAAATAGCTCATTCCAACTTCATCAGGAGCTTTACTCTTTTCGCCAAAAAATGAGCCGGTAACCAAACCATCAAGCCCAATTCCACCATTTCGGCTTTTTGCAGTACCTTTAAAAGTACCATCAGATGCAGTTAGTGATGCAGTGAAATCAAAATCAAGATTTTCACTCAGATTGGCAAGTGTATAATTACTACCTAAACCACCATTTCCACTATACCAAGTTTTAAAATTTGTTGCGGAGCCATTAATCGCGCCACTTGCAAAATTCGCCTGCAGCCATAAATTACTAGTTGTCGAGTAAAAAGCACCAGAACTTTTGTAATATTCACCGAAAGTTGTTCCTGCAAAAGTTGCGTTTCCAGTTAGCATAGCAGGCGTAAAGGCACCTGTTTGCATTCCGAAGACCCCATACGCACGACTATCTTGAGGCCAATGGTTTTCATATCTGATGAAAGGGAAAACATAATCAAAGTCACCGCTTTCACTAGTTTTGGCGTCAATCCAATTTACCTCGACAAAACCGCAATATTGTATAGATAAATTACATGAATAGCGTCGGCCACTTAATGGGCCAAATACTTGGGCGTCATATGATTTTCCCATAGGAATATTATTTGCTAAAGCTGTTTTATCTGGTGTACCATTTTGGTCGTAATACCAAATAAATGATTCATCATCCCAAGCAGTCGAAGAACCCGGTGTAAATTCAATTTTATTAGCAGATTTTTCTGGACCAGATATCTCAGCGTAATAATTACCTTTGTAATTTTTATTGCTGCTTAGAATTATTGACGGCCCCTGAAGTACAATACCTGCTGCAGCACAGGCTATTGACCCCGGCTTGGTGGCACAATCATTCGCACCAAAACCTTTATTAGCAACCACTGGCGGAGGTGGGGGCGGTGGCGGGCTTACAATTGTTGATCCGCCTCCGCCACCGCCTCCTCCGCCACAACCGGCAAGAGGAAGAATCATACCAACAAGCGAAATTCCAACAAACTTTGTTTTTTGCACACAACACCTATAAAATCAGAAGTTGCGAGCTTAATATTACATAAAATTCATACTTGCAATCTTGGATAGGATAAAAAACAGTGAGGTGTACAAATTGTCACATCGGCATTTATAATTATTTTCCGGTACGATAAATTTTAAATTCCCACGGCCTTAATTCAAGTTGTTGGTTATGGATAATTTTATCCTGATTACCATCTAAATCATAATAATCGCCAAGATAAAAATCATCATGCAGAGTTACTTTTGCCAGCTTTGCAGAAAAGTTGAACACGCCGACAACCTTGTTTGCATCCTTTTTACGAAGGAAAGAAAAGACCTGTTGCGGGTTATCATTTTCAATTTTTATCATACGCCCGCCGAATTGTGCGCTTTGCAATGCCGGATTGGCGCGTTTAATTGCCACCAGCTTGGGAAACAATGCAGTAACATCGCAATCACCCCATTTGATTTCATCTTTTTCAAAGAACGCAAGACGTTTTTTATTGCATGCCTCTTGACCATTATGGATAAGCGGGATGCCTTCACCAATAAAACTCAGGGCAATGGCGGCGGGTAAGGCATCGCCAAATGCCTCATAGCCAGTACCTTCCCATGCGTTTTTGTCATGATTTTCAGTAAATACCATGCGCATTGTGTCTTTGGGCCATGCACTTTCATTGGCGGAATAATAGCCATAAAGTGAGGTTGCGTCACTTTTGCCATGCGCGATGTTTTCCATCGTATTATACCAATCCCAAGCATAGGTCGCATCAAATGCCTTGCGATGCAGAGAGATATCCTGCCACTCACCCAACATGAATACGGGCTTGATTTTATCAAGTTTAGCACGGGCAGTATCCCAAAAATCAACAGGAATATAACCCGCAACATCGGCACGATAACCATCAATCCCATAGTTTTTAACCCAATAAACCATGGCATCGGTCATATATTTGCGTAATTCTGGCTTGGAATAATCAAGATCGATAATATCAGACCAATCCCACCAAGGTGTTGGGTGGTAATTACCCTTTATGTCACGCTCCCACCAATCGGGATGTTTGGTAACCATAACATTATCCCACGCAGTATGGTTTGCCACCAAATCAAGGATAACATGCATTCCCAATTTATGCGCCTCATCAACAAAAGCCTTTAGGTCTTCTTTAGTGCCAAATTCGGGATTAACCGCAAAGTAATCACGCACTGAATAAGGGCTTCCTAAGGTGCCTTTGCGATTCTTTTCACCGATTGGATGAATTGGCATCAACCAAACAATATCAACGCCCATTGCCTTTAGGCGTGGCAATTGCTTTTGCGCGGCCTTGAATGTGCCTTCTTTTGTGAAATTGCGGGTGTTTAATTCGTAAATCACCGCATTACGCGACCAACTTGGGTGCGTAATTTCAACATACGGTTTGGGCTGGTAATCTTTTAGATCACCGGCATTAGCAAAATTAGTTGAAAGGGCAATCGCACCAGCAAGAATTGGAAGTATAGCGCGTTTCATTACACTTCCTCCTTGATACGTAGCATTGATACCGCCGCCAAAAACATTACGCCGGCGGCAAAACCCATTGTATAAATCGGATCGTGCGGGAAGAAATGCTTCAAAATTGTTCCCATCACAGTCGCGACCAATAATTGCGGCACAACGATGAATACATTGAACAAGCCCATATAGATGCCTAATTTTTGCTGTGGCAGGGAAGATGCCAAAATTGCATATGGCATGGCAAGAATTGATGCCCACGCAATGCCAACACCAATTTCAGAAACTATTAAAAGGTTTTGATCTTTTATGAAAAAGAAACTGAGATAGCCAAGCGCACCAAATAGAAGGCAAATCATATGGGTTTTAACTTTGCCAAATTTATCCGATAATTTTGGCAATAAAAACAGTGCTGCCAATGCCGCAACGCCATTATAAACAGAAAATAAAATCCCAACCCAATTTCCAGCATCATTGAATGCTTTTGTTGCGGTATCAACGGTTCCGAAAACATTTTGCGCAACAACTGGTGTTGTATAAATCCACATAATGAAAAGCGCCGACCATGAGAAAAACTGCACCAATGCCAGTTTTTTCATAATGCTTGGCATACCTGAAAAATCACCAACAATCTGACTTAGGGGATTTGATTTGCCGCTCTTTTCGAAGAAAATCGCAATCATTCCTAAAATTGCATAGGTAATTAAAAGACCACCTAGTAACAAAACCTCTTTTTCAAGATTAAATTTTAATACCGCTATAATTACTGCAACACCCGCCAAGGCAAATGGTGAATACGCCATATAATTCTGGTTTAGTTTTGGTGCTTCATAATGGTTTTCATCACTTTTAAATGATTCCATTTCTTCGGGGCTATATTCTTTTGTGGTTATCACCGTCCAAAGTACGGCCAAGAAAATTGCAATTGCGCCAAACCAAAAGCTGAACTTAACGCTATCAGGAATTGTGCCATTAGCCGCTTCATTGGAAACCCCAAGATGGCTAAGGAGATAAGGAAACATTGACCCCACGACTGCGCCCGCACCAATAAAAGCTGTTTGGATTGCATAGCCTTTGGTATGTTGGTTTTTATCAAGCATATCACCAACAAAAGCACGGAACGGCTCCATAGAAATATTCAGTGATGCATCAAGCATCCACAACATCATCGCCGCAAACCACAAAGCAGGAGCAAGCGGCATAACAAACAATGCAATTGTTGCCAAAATCGCACCGGCCAAGAAATACGGGCGGCGCCGACCTAATTTGCCCCATGTTTTATCCGAAAAGTGCCCAATAATCGGCTGTACCAACAAGCCAGTTAACGGTGCGGCAATCCACAATGCCGGCAAATTATCAAGACTTTCGCCAAGGCTTTGGAAAATGCGGGACATATTGGCATTTTGCAGGGCAAAGCCAATTTGAATCCCAAAAAAGCCGAAAGACATATTCATCAATTCAGCAAGCGTTTTTTGCGGTTTATTCAATTTCCTCTCCTTAGCATATTATAATTATGTGTTTTATTTTAATTATTAAACAATGGATACAAAAGCCAATTATTTTTAGCAAGCATCTTTTGCAAATTTTTGCAAATATATATTACCATTTAAACCTAATTCTGCAATACCAAACAAAACCACAACAAAATTCTGGCAAAAATACATAGTATTTGACAAATTCCTCTAGACATTTTATGAAAATATCGTAACATACAGCAACTAATTTTTGCAAATTTTTGCAAAAGGCACAAAAGATGCCGAATTTGCCAAAAGTTACAAACTGGGAGTGAGGAATGAAAATCAATCAACGTCACGTTAAACGTGCGGGCATTAAACCGTATTTGCTCGCAACAAGTGCAATAAGCCTAATTTCATTTGGCTTTGTTGCAACCGCTTCAGCACAAGAAGCAACCGATCCAAAAAAAGATGATACTGTTGTTGTGGTAACTGGTATCCGTAAAGGTATCCAAGACGCCATTTCTGCAAAGAAAAGATCTGTACAGATTGCAGAGTCAGTTTTTGCCGAAGATATTGGTAAATTGCCAGACAACTCAATCGCAGAATCAATTGCCCGCCTTCCTGGTATCGCGGCGCAACGTACAAATGGTCGCGCGCAATCACTAAGCCTTCGTGGTCTTGGCCCTGATTATACTGTAACCACACTTAATGGTCGTGAGCAGGTTTCAACCAATGACAACCGTTCAGTAGAATTTGACCAATACCCATCTGAGCTTATCAACGCTGTATTAGTTTACAAAACTGCGAACGCATCAATGGTAAACCAAGGTATTGCTGGTACTGCAGACCTACAAACCGTTCGCCCACTTACAGTTGGCAAAAGAATTATCGCTGTTAATGGTCGCTATGAGAAAAACAGCGAAAAGGCAGCGCTAGGTGGCTACAAAAATACTGGCAGCCGCTATGCCGGTACATATATTGACCAATTCCTAGATGGAACCTTTGGTATTGCTCTTGGATATGCGCACACTGAATCTCCGTATCAAGCAACCAAAGATGAACCTTGGGGCGATGGAAACCTTGCCAGCATGAATGGTGCATTCCTTCCAGGTGGTCAAAAGAACCAAGTACAGTCTTCAAACCTTAAACGCGATGGTTTTATGGGCGTTTTGGAGGCAAAACCATCAGACAAGTTAAGAGTTGTGTTTGACGCATACCATTCAGAATTTGAAGAATTGCAACAAATCGCACGCCTTGAATATCCATTGGCTTGGGGCGGCGCAACACTAGCATCTGGAACCCTTTCTTCAGACGGCAAATTCTATGATTCAGGTACTTTCACCGATGTTAAGGTTATTGTTGAAAACTACGCAAACCGTCGTAAATCAACCATCAATCAAGTTGGCTTAAATCTTTCATATGATTTGACCGATAAATGGACCGTTGATTTTGATGGCAACCATCAAGAACTTGATCGCGAAGATTTAATTCTTGAATCTACTGCCGGCACAGGACCAGATGGCGCTGGCGCGACAGATACAGTTAAATTTGTTCGCGGTGCAAACAATTCATATAATTTGACTGGTGCGGTTGATTATTCAAGCTTTAACACAGTGGTATTAACCGACCCTAAAGGCTGGGGTGGTGCTGTTGGTCGTGCTGGTTACGTTAAAAACCCAACCGTTAACGATGATATGACCGCAACCAAACTTTCACTAACCCGCAAGTTTGAGAATAAGTTCATCGATAAAGTTACTTTTGGTGTCAACAAAACTGAACATCGCAAAGATAAACTAAACGTAGAAGGCGCAATCTTGCTTCCTGGCCTTGCATCAAGCGCAAGCGTGCCAACCCAATATAGAAAAGGCGTTACCGATGCGTCATTCTTGGGCAGCTCAACCGGAATGATTGCTTATGATTCACTTGGCATGTGGGATAGTGGCTATTTTGGCTTCTCCCAATTTGAAGGTGATAATAACAAGAAAAATTGGTCAGTTGATGAAACCATTACAACCACTTTCATCATGGCAAACATCAATACTACATTGGGTAGTATTCCTGTAACCGGTAACATTGGCTTCCAAAGCGTTCATGCCGACCAAACTGCGGTTTCAGCATATGTCAACAATGGCGCAACATCTTATTTTGTTGACGGAACCAACTATACAGACAATCTGCCTAGCTTGAACCTTAACTTTGATCTTGGCAATGATTTGAAAGTTCGCTTCGGCGCAGGAACTACAATTGTTCGCCCACGTATGGACGATATGTCTGGCGGCGTTGGTTATAGCGTTGCATCCAACAACGCACCATACGTTGACGGATTAGGTAACGTTTATTACTGGAACGCAGATGGTGGAAATGCAAAACTAAAACCATGGAAATCAACCAATTACGACCTTTCTGTTGAAAAATATTTTGGTCGCAAAGGTTATGTTTCTGCGGCGATTTTCTACAAAGACCTATCTTCGTTTATTTACAGACGCTCTGTAGTTTACGACTTTACCGGTGTAACACTACCTCAAAACTGCTCTACAAATTGTACGCAAGCTGACGCAAATAGAATTGGTATTCTTTCCGGCCCAGCGAACGGTCAAGGTGGCTACATCCGTGGTATAGAAGCAACCGCATCACTTCCACTTGATATGGTAACCCCAATTCTTGACGGTTTTGGTGTCACGGTTTCTGGCTCGTTCAACGATTCTGCAATTGACCCAAGCGGCACAGGCGATGTTGACGTACCAGGGCTTTCAAAACAAATTATCAACACAACTGTTTACTACGAGAAAAATGGATTCTCAGCTCGTATAAGCAATCGTTATCGTGGTGATTTTGTTGGCGAAGTTCCTGATTACACCAACTCTTTGCAAACCCGTAATGTAAGAGCTGAATCAATTTATGATGCCCAAATAAGCTACACATTACAAAGCGGCCCTGCAAAAGGTTTAAATATCTTGTTGTCAGGTGCAAACTTAACCAACGAACCATTCTTTATGTATCTTGGCGACAACGTTGTTCGCGAAGAGAAATATGGTGCAACATATATGGTTGGTCTAAGCTATAAATGGTAATTGACCATTAGGTTTATTATTAAATTAATTAGCACCTGCCGTAATTTATATGGCAGGTGCTTTTTAATTTATAACCATTTTTAAGGGGGAAATTATGATTAATGGTGAGGTTAATAAGATTACAATTGTCGGCGGTGGCTCTGCCGGCTGGATGACAGCAGCAGCATTATCAAGAATGTTTGGCACCACCCACGATATCACACTTATTGAATCAGAAGAGATTGGTATAATTGGCGTAGGTGAAGCAACAATTCCATCAATTCATTTATTTCACCAATTATTGGGTTTAGATGAAAATGAATTTCTGCGCGAAACCAAAGGAAGCATTAAACTAGGGATTGAGTTTGTAAATTGGTATAAAGCTGGCCATCGTTATATGCACGCCTTTGGCACAATTGGCAAAGATACTGGCATGGTACAGTTTCATAATTACTGGTTAAAATCATACCTTAATGACCCACAAGATGATTTATGGAAATATTCATTAAACTATCAAGCCGCAAAGCATAATAAATTTGAAAGACCTGAAAACGTTAATTGCGCGCCACTTGATGGAATGCCGTGGGCATATCATTTTGACGCCTCACTTTATGCAAAATATCTTCGCAAATATGCTGAAGCCAAGGGCGTAAAACGTATCGAAGGTAAAATTGTTGAAACCAAACTTGATACCGAAACTGGCTATATTGCAAATGTGGTAATGGAAAATGGCACAGAGGTTGACGGCGATTTATTTGTTGATTGCTCTGGCTTCCGTTCATTGTTGATGGGGCAGGCATTGGGGGTAAAGTTCCGCGATTATACCGATATTTTGCCGGTTAACCGCGCATGTTATGTCCCCTGTGAAGGGGTTTCACCCATTACCCCATACACACGTGCAACCGCACAAGATGCCGGCTGGTCATGGCGCATTCCTTTGCAACACCGCATCGGCAATGGATATGTTTATTGTGCAGACTATATTTCGGACGATGAGGCATGTTCAGTTTTGTTGCGTAACCTTGATGGCCCCGCACTTGCAGACCCCAATATTGTAAAATTTGGTGCCGGCCGTCGTGAATATGGGTTTTATAAAAACTGCGTGGCAATTGGACTGTCAAACGGCTTCTTAGAACCACTTGAATCAACCGCAATTCACTTCATACAGGGGGCAATTGCCCGCCTTATCGCATTAATGCCAGTAAAAGGCATTGATAAAAACCTGGTGGATGAATTCAATGAACAAGGCGCAACTGAATTTGATATGGTTCGCGATTTTATTGTTCTTCACTATGTAGCACAAAGCGATGGTGAACAGCGACTTAAGAGTAAATTTTGGGATGACAGACGTAAAATGCCAATTCCGGAAAGCTTGCGGCATAAAATGGATTTATTCCGCAATACCGGCATACTTTCACCAAATATGTATGATTTATTTAAATACCCTAGCTGGCTCCAAGTATTGGTTGGCCAAGGTGTAATTCCACAAAACCCGCACGCATACGCAAATTCAATCGATGTAAATAACCTTAAAGGTTATCTCGGAAGTATAAGCCAGACTATCAATAATGCTGTTGCACCATTGCCATTGCATGATGACTTTTTGAAACAAGCCATAATGAATTAATGCAAATTTTTGCAAAAATCCATCAAAGGTAAAAATTTACATAATAGCCTTTATTTAAAGGAAAATAACAAGGTTATTAAAAACTTTTTGCAATGTTTGAGTATTTTTTTTGTGGACTTTTGCAAAAACATAAGGCAGAATAAAACACGAATAAAATATTATAAAAACAAGGAAGGGGGATTTTACTTGGCGCCGGATACGCCAAGTATTTGTGTGGTGTATCGCCATAAATCATCCAATTTAACTTCTTTGCGAGCTTGCGTCCCCTGCCCTCTCCCCAGTAACGGTAGGGGGCGCATACTTTAAACTTTTACAACGGGTAGTGACGAAATGTTTATTAAAAAATTGAGTTTTGCCACAAGTCTAATTCCTTTAATTGCCCTATTTTATGCGGGCACTGCGCCCTCTTATGCGATTGCGGGCGATAAGTTTGAAAACCGCCTGCCAGAAGATGAAATAACCTATTTCCTTTTGCCAGATCGCTTTGAAAATGGCGATAAGGCAAACGATAATGGCGGCCTCATTGGCGATAGATTGATTACTGGCTTTGACCCAACTTCCAAAGGTTTTTACCATGGCGGCGATGTAAAAGGGCTTATGAATCGTCTGGATTATATCAAGGGCCTTGGGGCAACCGCAATTTGGGTTGCACCAATTTTTAAAAACAAACCAGTCCAAGGACCAAAGGGTGATGAAAGTGCGGGTTATCACGGTTATTGGATTACTGATTTCACCACAATCGACCCACATTACGGAACCGAAGCAGAATACAAGCAATTAATTGAAAAAGCCCATAATATGGGGCTTAAGGTCTATATGGATATTGTTACCAACCATTCGGCGGACATAATCCAATACAAGGAATGTGTCGATAAGCCGTGCCCATACCGCAATACCAATGACTTTCCGAAAAAAGGATATACCGCATTCATTCCAAAAGGGGAAGAAAATGCCAAAACCCCTGCATGGACGAACGACCCACAATATTACAATAATCGTGGCAATAGCGAATGGTGGGGCGAAAGCACAATAAAAGGCGATTTTTCAGGCCTTGATGACTTTGATACTTCTAATCCACGTGTAATTTCAGGCTTTATTGATATTTACGGCACGTGGATTGATAAATACAAAATCGATGGTTTTAGGATCGATACATTCAAGCATGTTGATAGCGTTTTCTGGCAAAAATTCATTCCTGCAATCAAGGCACGCGCCGCCAAAAATGGCATTAAAAACTTCCACATTTTCGGTGAGGTTGCATTTGATAACCCCTCTGTTGGGACACTTGCTCTTTATACGCGCCGTGACAAAGCCCCTGCAGTACTTGATTTCTCATTCCAAGGAACTGTTTTTGGCGTAGTTGGCAAGAATGAACCGACCGATAATTTCACCCTTCTTTTTGATAGTGATGTTTTGTATCAAGGTGGTTATAAATCAGCACTAACCAACCAAACCTTCATATCTAATCATGATATGGGACGTTTAGGCATGATGCTTCGGAAATCATTGCCAAACGCAAGCAATGAAGAGCTTTTGGCAAGGGTAAAACTTGCTAATGCAATGCTTATGATGCTGCGCGGTAGTCCGACAATCTATTCAGGCGATGAGCAAGGTTTTACAGGACATGGCAATGATCAAGCCGCACGTGAGGACATGTTCCCATCAAAAGTTGCCTCATATAATGACAATATTCTTTTGGGAACCAATGCAACCACCGCCGATAATAATTTCAACCCATCTCACCCGCTTTATCAGCAATTGAAAATGTTGGCACAAATTCGGCAATCTAATGTCGCGCTTAAACGAGGAAAGCAAATTATCCGCAAAACGCAAAATGGCCCAGGTATATTTGCCGTTTCACGTGTTGATGATTTGGGCAATGAAATTGTTGTCGCGTTCAACACCTCTGACAAGCCGATAAATGAGAATGTAAAAACCAATTTTAAGAATAAAAATTGGAATGATTTAATAAATAACGGTGCAAACACATCTGATGCAAATGCAATATTACAAATTAACCTTGAACCTTTTGGCTATGCGATTTACAGAGCTGTAAAATGAATAAAATAATGACACAACAACACTTTAGTAAATCTGAAGGCGATCTTCCGTGGTGGAAGGGTGCGTGCATTTACCAAATTTATCCACGTTCATTTATGGATACAAATGGCGATGGTATTGGTGATTTAAAAGGCATTACCGAAAAGCTTGAATATATCGCTTCACTTGGGGTTGATGGCATCTGGATTTCACCATTTTTCACCTCTCCTATGAAAGACTTTGGATATGATGTTGCAGATTTTTGCGGCATTGACCCCATGTTTGGAACTTTGGCTGATTTCAAAGAATTATTGGAAAAAGCACATTCATTAAGCCTAAAAGTAATTATTGATCAGGTTTATTCCCATACATCTGATGAACATGAATGGTTCAAGCAATCTCGTTCCTCCAAAGATAATGATAAATCTGATTATTACGTATGGGCAGATGCAAAACCTGATGGCACGCCGCCAAATAATTGGCAATCGGTTTTCTATGGCCCAAGTTGGACATGGGATGCACGACGTCGTCAATATTATTTCCATAATTTCTTGCCCGAGCAACCGGATCTAAATGTTCATAATCCAAAAGTTCAGGAAGAAATTTTAAAAGTCGCCCGTTTTTGGCTTGAACTTGGTGTTGATGGTTTTAGGCTAGATGCGCTCAACTTCTTGATGCACGATCCGGAATTCAGGGACAACCCACCTAAATCTGAGGGCATTAAAACCCGTCCTTTTGATTACCAGTATCAAAAATATTCAATGTCGCATCCTGATATTCCGGCATTTATTGAAAAACTGGCCGGCGTAATAAATTCGTACCCAAATCGTTTTACAGTTGCCGAAGTTGGCGGCGCAGAAGCAGCGGTTGAAATGCGGGAATTCACCAAAGGCAACTCAAGACTTAACACTGCTTATGGCTTTATATTTTTATATGCCGATGAAATCACGCCAAAATTAGTGCATGATGCAGTATTAGGTTCGCAAGATTTTTGGGTTTCGTGGGCCTTTTCCAACCACGATGCACCGCGTTGCGTTTCACGTTGGGCAAAAGGACGTGACGAAGCGGCGGCGGCGCGTTGCTTTATGGCGCTACTTGCGGCAATGCGTGGCAATATCTTCCTTTATTACGGCGAGGAATTGGGGCTTGAACAGGCAGATATTCCATTTGATCAGTTACAAGACCCCGAAGCAATCAAAAATTACCCATTAACGCTTGGTCGTGATGGGGCACGGTCACCAATGGTATGGCAAGGTAACGGCGGTTTTACAAATGGTCAAAGCTGGCTTCCAATTGATTCGCGCCACTTTCCAAAGGCGGTTGCGAAGCAAGAAGCGAATGCCGATTCTATGTTGAATTATACGCGCAATATAATGGCAATGCGGCAATCAACCCCAGAATTATTATGGGGCGATATTAAATTTATCCAAGTCGATGAAAATCTCCTTATTTTTGAGCGTGAATATGATGGAAAAACCATTATTTGTGCCTTTAATTTGGGCTTTGTGACAGTAAATTATCAATTTTCACAGAATTCAAAAATTTTATTACAAGTGAACGGTGCGACACTTGAAAAACTTCCGCCTTTAGGCTTAATATTATTGAAAGTTTAGGCCATTGCCTATCAGGGAAAACAATTAAGGGGGTTGGCACTGCCAGCCCCCAAAAATTATTCCTCTAAAAGACTTCTTAACATCCATGCGGTTTTTTCATGAACATTAAGGCGTTGCGTTAACAAATCCGCCGTTGGTTCGTCATTTGCCTTTTCAACAATCTCATAAAGGCTTCGTGCAGTGCGCGCAGTTGTTTCTTGGGCATTCACCAATAACCGAACCATTTCCAACGCTTTTGGGACGCCTTCAACTTCTTTTACGCTCGCTAATTTTACAAATTCTTTATAGGTTCCGGGTGCTGCAAAGCCCAAGGCACGTATACGCTCGGCAATTTCATCAAGCGCAGTCCATTGTTCGGTATATTGCGCCATAAACATATTATGCAAAGTGTTGAACATCGGGCCGGTAACATTCCAGTGGAAATTATGCGTCATCAAGTAAAGCGTGTATGAATCGGCAAGCAATTTTGAAAGCCCTTCAGCAATTGCTTTGCGATGCTCTTCAGAAATGCCAATATCTATTTTTTGTTGTTTAGCCATAAAAAACCTCCTAATTTCATAGGAGGTTTTTATCATTATAGATTTTATTTATCCAATCGATAATTTTAAAGATTTTAATAGTTTTTATCTATAGTAATACCTGCCCATAATTTCTTATGGGCATGTTTAAAATCCTACTCTGCTTTGATGCGAATAGCGGCACCACCAGAAACACCAAGACGATAATTTAAAATATCGCCCTTTTTAACAGGTTTCTTTTCAATAATCATATCATATGGGTTAGTGCGCCAATCGGCATTTGGACCATCACGGTAAATTTCGGCAACATATTTTTTGCCATCATCAAGAAAATCAAGTTTCAATGCAACATCGCGTGGGGTTTCATTATTAATCGCACCAACAAACCAATCGTTTGATGCGCGATCTTTACGTGCAATGGCAACATATTCACCGATTTTGCCATCCATAAATTTTGTATCTTGCCAATCGACCTTTAAATCACGAATGAATTGGAATGCTTTTAGATTTGCCTCGTAATTCTCTGGCAAATCTGCTGCCATTTGAACTGGTGAATAAATCACAACATAGAATGCTAGCTGCTTTGCAAGCGTGGTTTGGATTTTCTGCCCATTTTTGCCTTCCATTTTAAAGATGCCTGGTGTGTAATCCATTGGCCCCGATAAAAGGCGGGTGAATACCAAATTAATTTCGTGGTTTGGCGTATTTGGCGGTACGCCCCACGCATTATATTCTTGTCCACGTGCACCTTCACGTGCAACCCAATTTGGATAAGTACGACGTAGGCCAGTATCTTTAATAGGCTCATGTGGGTTGATTGCAATATGGCGCTTTGCGGCCTCTTCAACTACTTTTAAATGATGCTCAGACATTCTTTGCCCATCATGCCAAACCCTAATTTCATTGCCAGTGTCGCATGAAATAACCTCACCGGCATCGGCAACATAACCGGTTTTGATAGCTTCGATATTATTGGCTTTTGCATAATCAAGTGCGGCATCTAATTGCTTTTCATAATTGCAGATATTCGCACCGGTTTCATGATGCCCAATAATATGAACACCTTTTTTAGCGGCGTATTTTGACAAATAATCCATATCAAAGTCAGGATATGGTTTTTTGAAATCAAATTCGCGACCATTGGCGAACCATTTACCATCCCAACCAACGTTCCAACCTTCTACCAATACGCCCCTAAAACCATATTTAGCGGCAAAATCGATATAGCGCTTAACATTTTCGGTATTTGCGCCATGCCTTGGGCCACTATTCCATGTGGTTTTATCAAGGTGCATTTCCCACCAAACGCCAACATATTTTTGTGGGTGAACCCATGAAACATCACCTAATTTATTTGGCTCATTCAGATTTAATTCCAAATGTGATTCAACCAAGCCACCAAGATTTTTTGAAATAATAATTGTGCGCCAAGGGGTATAAAATGCCCCATCCCTTTTTACTCTTATGCCATCAGGTGAAGGAGACAAAGTTGTTCGGAAATTTTGCCCCGAATAACGGCGCATCCACATTGATGAATAATCCACCAATGCCGCCTCATGGAATGACATGTAATAACCGTCCTTGGTAGAAACGGTCATTGGTGTATGGGCCTGTGTCACTTCTTTTAATGGGGTATTTTGATATAAATATTCATAACGATTTAATTCGCCCGCAGGAATCCAAAGCGCATTTGATTCCGGCGCAATATTAAATTCGGTAAGTTCGTCTTGTATTTTATATTGGCGATTTTCAGGGAAATAATATCTAAAGCCAACACCATCATCAAAAACACGAAAGATTACAGAAACTTTGCGCTTTGCGCCCTCAACCTCAGTAAAGTTTAAGGTTAGTTCATTGTGGTTGTCTTTTACATATTTGGTTTCGCCCCATGGCAATTCCCAAGTTTCATTTTTCGTATCAGTCGAGGTCGAATCAAGCTTTAAACCACGTTCAAGACGACCAGTATCAGTCATCAAAAACGCCATTGTTGACGGGGCAATCATTTCCTTGCCATCCTTATCAACGATATAGCGAATGCGCCCTTCACCATCCAAGTCGATTTTAACATCAAGGCTTTTATCCGGTGATTTTACTTCACCAATAATTTCAGCATTGGCGAAGCGTGCGCCAAATAGGAAAAATGACGCAAGCGCCGCAGATATAAGTAGTTTACGACGACTGCCGCCTTTAATTGCAAATTTTTGCATTTTTCCACCCTTTTATTGTTTATTTTTGTTGACTTATTTAAGAAAAACCTGATGTTTTCCTTTTACTAATGGCTTTATACCTTAGTTTTTATATTCATTGCAATGTGAAAATTTTTGCAAAACAATTTTTCAAGGGGGAAAGATGTCGTCTAATAATAAGAAATTGGGTGACATGCGCAAATTAGAAGACCTTGCACAGCTTGCGGGTGTCTCTATCTCAACGGTTTCGCGTGCCTTAAGTGACCATCCAAATGTTAATCAGGCCACAAAGAAACGTATCTGGCAATTAGCAATTGCCAATAATTACCAATTCAGACGCTATACTCCCGCCGGCCCGTTGGGTGCAGAGGCAACAATTGCCATTGTTATCCCCCGCCCCCAAGCACGCGAACCAAAACTTTCAGATCCGTTCATTCTTGAATTGGTTGCCGCAATTGGTGAGGCAAGCCGTGAAAGAGGGGTTGATTTCCTCGTTTCCCATTCATCACCATCTAACCACGATGAATTATTAGAGGTTATGGAAACCAACCGCTCTGACGGCATTATTTTCCTTGGCCAATCAACATTGCACGAAGATTTCAACGAGCTTGCGCAAAGCCATGCACGGTTTGTGGTATGGGGCGCAGAATTACCAGGGCAACAATATTGCTCGGTCGGGTCCGACAATTTCGTTGGCGGGCGGCGCGCCACAAGACACCTTTTACGATTGGGGCGGAAACGTATTGCCTTTTTTGGTGATACCGTCGCCGGTGAGGCGTTGCAACGTTATCAAGGTTATCTTGAAGCATTACGTGAAGCAGGCATTGAACCTGATCAAAACCTTATTTTACCAACCCATTTTGATGCGGTTTCTGGTGAAGCCAGCGCCAGCGAATTAATCGGTGAAAAACGCGATTTTGATGCAATTTTTGCGGCATCTGACATGATTGCAATTGGTGCATTGCGCGCGTTAAAACGCAATAATATTCGCGTGCCGCAAGATGTTTCAATTGTTGGTTATGACGATGTACAATTTGCCAGTTTTTCCGACCCCGCACTTTCGACAATTTCGCAAAATGTTGCACGTGCTGGAAAACTATTAGTTTCAAAACTAATTGCATCGGGTGGCGAGGCTGAGATACCATCCGAACGTGTGCCAACTGATTTAATTGTTCGTGAAACCTGTGGCGGATAGCGTGCCGTTTTAGGTGCGCATCTCCTCAACCGGTTTACCACCAAATTTCTTACGTAATGCAAAGAATGGTCGTTCAATGTAATAATAAGATAATAATGCCAAACCAAGGCTACCGATAATTGCTATTATCAATAGTTTGGCAGGTAAAATCACGTCGCCGACATCTTCCCCAATCATGCGGTAACAACCCCATAAAACTGGATAATGCCATAAATAAAGCGAATATGATAAACGCCCTAAAAACCGTATTGGTTTTAATTCCAAAATATTAAGGGCAAACCCCAATGGCTGAAATGCATATAAATTTAGAATTAGGATAAAAACCCCAATACCTTGAATACTATAACGCATTGTTGCACGGAATGTTTCATCACGGAAAAGCAATGAGAATAATATTATTCCAAGACCTATCCCAACCCAATGCCAACCAATCAGGAAATTAAGCCGTTTTTTTGACGCATCAAATCCATCAAAAAGCACCGCTAATAAGCAACCCCAAGCGATGCTCTCAATACGGCAATCAGTTGTCGAATATGTATAATTTTCGCCAAGCTTTAATGTGGTAAAGGCAAAATAGCGCCAAATGGCAACGATTATAATAACTCCGATAATTAGCTTTAGGCGTGATGATTGATTACGACCAAAAACAGCAAGCAAAAATGGGAACAGTAAATAAAAATGCTCTTCGACTGCCAAGGACCATAAATGTCCCCATGGAACAATCCGCTGCGCCCAGCCAAAATATTGCCAAATAACATCATAATAGTTGGCGAAATATAATAGCGCACTTATGGTTTGCCCCGTCGTTGCCTTGACCCCGAAAAACAAACTAAAAAAATAAGTGAATGCCACAAACACGTAAAGCGCGGGCATAAGGCGTAAAAACCGCCTGATATAAAAATTAGGAAGATTGATATTTCCGCAAGTTTTATTCTGTTCCCCCACTAAAAGACGGGTAATCAAAAAGCCTGAAACAAAAAAGAATATCGTAACCCCAAAGCCACCGGGAACAATTTTCCCAAGGCCGAAATGCGAAACCAACACAATTAAAATTGAAATTGCGCGAACACCATCAAGACCAGGGAGATAATTTGAATTGGCGGAAAAAGAGATAAGGTTTTTGTTTTCGGTCATTGCAATAATAATATCCTGCAAAGTCCCGCACTAAAGCAAAAAGTTTAATTCTTTTGTAACCGCCTTAATTGGCAAGCAGTAACTTTTTAAAACGCGCCGCAGAACATGATGATTTTGCATCACACTGAGGTTGCGATAAAACTTTGCTCGCATTTGGTTTTAAATTATCAAGTGTGCGCATTTCATCCAAAGTTTGCGAACGATAACGAACCACAACATATTCGCCTTGCTTTTTGCTACGCCATTTTTCAAATATCAAAGCACCACCTGGTGACGGATCATCTGCGGCAAGATCGCCTGCCACCCAATGCAAATCAAGCGCACCACCAATATTTGCCATATTAGTATCATGACCAACAAAGACAGAATATTTTGGTGCATTAGCGGCAAAAAGCCCGTTTTCAACTTCTTTTAATAATGGTTTAGCACCTATTTTTGCTATTACTTTTGGGCGTGCAATTAATCCAAACTCAAGAGCATGGAATTCGGATAATGCGCGAACATCATCGACACTAACTTCGCCAAAACCAACATCGCTTAACGGTTTGCCATCACTATATTGCAGCAAAAGCACTTGTGCCATAGTTGAGGCAATATCGAGACCGCCATCAATTTTTACTCGACCGCCTTTTTTAATGCTAAAATCAGTTTTTAAATCATTCAAACCACAAGCTTTATTATCTGGGCAAAGTGGTGGCGCACAACAACCGCTAACCTTATCAAGCTTTGCCAAAAGCGGCGCATATTTTTGATGAAGCGCGATAAAGCCACCTTCTGGTAATTGTTTGCTTGCAGAAGCAAGCATCAAATTGCTGTCAAGATTGGTTTTACCTTCAAATGGTGAAAATCGCTCATCAACACTATCAAGAGCAACATGTTCAACATTAATGTTGCACTTTGGCGCGATGGTTTTTCCATAAATCTCTGCGGTTTTAAGGGTGCGTTGATCAATATCGGCAACAACACGCAATGATTTACAATCCCCACCCAAAAATCCGTGATAATTTCCGCCGTCAAATTCCGCAAGTTTGGCAATTGCCAAGCCGCCGTGGGCAGTTAGATGACCATATGGCACATCCCACTTTGCCCAAACGCGGTTAGTCGCCCCTTGCGGAACAAAAACCTCTTTGGTTGGCGGGCGAATACCATGACGCATAACCACAACCACCCGCTCCAAAACAGGTTTATTATCATTTACTTTTGCTGTTGATTTTGCTGCCGCCAAAAACGGGCATAAAACCAAAAAAGCAATCACCGCGGAAATTATCTTTTTCATGAATTAGAACTTCGCCTCAACACCAAAAGACCATGTTTTGCCATAGAATTCGTTTTCAACCAAATGGTTGCGTTGTCCGATATATCTACGCCATTGCGATTCATTAAGGTTTTTACCTTGAACAAATACTTGCACATTATCAGTAAGCGCATAACCAACTTTAAAGTCAACTTTTCCACGACCGTTTGTATAAATATCGGTGGCTTTTGTTTCGCCCAATGTATCCAAGAATTCAGAACGATACGAATAAGCAAGGCGTGCAGTAAGGTTCTTTTTCTCATAAGTTAGTTCGGCTGTGCCAGTTGTATCAGAAGTATAAATCAAACGGACTTTGTCACTTCTACCCGGTGCACCATCGGTTGATGATTTTTGCAAGGTCAAGTTAAGATTAACCCCAAAACCATCAAATGGCGCCGGCAATGATGTGAATTGATTTACGTAGCTAAGCTCAACACCATAAACATAAGCACTAGAAAGGTTGGCAAAACTTGACAAAGAATAACCGTCATAAGTTCCACCCGAAACTACACTACTAGTTTGGAAAATCGGATCTTTGATGTCCTTATAAAAAGCCTGAACTGATGCCACCGCACCTTTACCAAAATAATGTTCATAACCCAAATCAAGGTTTGTCGATTTAAGTGGTTTTAGGTCAGGGTTGCCCTGCTCGATTTTATCGCCACTTGTATCAATATTTACATAAGGTGCGATATCAACATAATTTGGTCTGCCGATTGAGGTTGTGACAGCAAATCTCAACTGTTGATTATCACCAAGTGAATATTTACCAACAACGGATGGGAAGAAATCGTTATAATCTTTTGAACCAAAGTTATTAAAGCCGAGATCAAGCGGTGATGATAATGTAAACTTCTTTGCGGCAAATTCTGAATTGGTATGTTCAAAACGAATACCTGGAATAATTGTCAAATCGCCATTTGTTATGGTTGCTTGTGCATATGCAGCGGTAACTTTTTCTTTTACATCATAGTCGCCACCCAAATCAGATGCGGCCGATGCAGCACTATCAAGAACCAGAAGGTTATTTGCACGCGCATAATCAAGTGATTTTTGGAAATCAACGCCCGGCCCAAACGCATATTTAGAGCCATACATTGGGTCAACAATTCCGGTTGTAAAGTTTGAAAGCACCAATCCGCTCACGCTATATGCGCGGTAATCAATTGCACTTTGTTTATGGCGATCAGTATATTTCACACCAAACTTAAACTCTGTATTGCCAAACAATTCAGTTGGCATTGTATAATCTGCCTTGAATTGGTTCAAATCTTCTTGGTAATGATCGGCTTCTAAAATAGCGGCCTTAGATTTTGAATCTTTCGATGTATATTGTGAAGCGTCATAATATATTGCCGCTGGCGTAACGGTGAAAAGCGTATCGTTTAGATCAAGCGTGCCAGTAAGGTTTTTCTTGCCACTTGTGTACAAAAAATTATAACGCGGGTCATCATTCTTTTTGGCGCTTGAATTTGTGAAATCAACTTCAAGTTTGTTTTGCCCCATGAAATATTTACCGCCAATATTCGCAGTTAGGATTTTTTCATCCTCATCACGATATTTCATGTCGCGCGTTGCCGCTTTTGCTGCGGTAAATGAATAAGTATCATTACCTAGTGATGTTAAAGTTGCACCATCAAGGTTCACACGAAATTGCTGGCGTTGTTCAAGATCTGTAAAGTGTGAATAAAGTGTCTTGGCATAAAGTTGAATATTGTCATTCGGACGATAATCAAGGTTTAATGCCGCACCTTGGCGATTACGAATTACATAATATGAACGAAGACGCCAATCATTTGGAATACCAGTATCAGACCAGCTTTCAGTACCTTGAAGGTTTTCTGATGCTTGCGGGCGACGTGAAGCGTTCAATGCAAAAGCAACCCCAAATTCACCATTTGCGCCAAATCTTTTTGCGCCAGAGAAGTCAGCGTCATAAGCATTCTTTTTATTCAAGTCGATATAAGTTCCACTCACACGACCTGCAATGAACGGCTTTTTCTTATCAAAAGCAGAAATTGTTTTGATATTCACCACTCCGGCAATGGCATTGGCATCATACTCTGCGCTTTGGTTTTTAATAATTTCAACAGAACCAACCAAGCCAGCAGGGACTGTATCAAGTTTAACCGAGCGTGTATCGGTTTCTGGTGCCGCGGCCTCTTGGCCATTTACCCGCACCGCAGCCATAGATGGGTCAAGGCCACGAATTACAACATAACGCCCCTCGCCTTGGTCGTCATCCATTGTGACGCCTGGTGCGCGTTGCACAGCCTCGGCTACGTTTTGATCAGGAAGTTTGCCCGCATCATTAGCGGTAATAATATTTACAAGATTTTTTGAATTCTTCTGTTGCTCGATAGAATTTCTTTCCGCTGCACGCGTTCCAAATACGACAACAGTTTTTGTATCTTCATCAGCATATGCATAGCCAGCAATGAACGCCGCAGACGATATAGCCGCCGCAAGAATGATTTTTTTTGACATTTGTGATTTACCCCTAATCAACACCAATATTAATTGGTGTCGATAGAGGTGTCGTTTTGCAAATACGCGAATAATTAGTGAAGTTTTTGTGACGGTCTTTTATGCAAACATCAGCACAAGCGCTAATGCAAATGCGATAAACGCCGCATATGATGACGCCACCATTCGCAAAATCGGGTTGGATGGTATGAACCCAACACCACGAATAATCCCCGCCGCCATCGCCCACATGAAAAGCATTAAAACGCCATGATTAACCGCGCCGTTTTTGGCAAAGACAAAAGGGTAAATACTTCCCAAAAACATTATCCCCAAGCCAAGGATTAGGGACGACCAGCTTATGCCGGTCGCCCCCTCTTTTTGGGGTGGTTTTGTGTTATTTTGAATTGCGGCGTTCTTCTTCATTTTCGCCCCATATTGCGTTTAAAATTGCAAACAAAATTGCAAAGCCAACGCCTAAAACCCATGCGAAATACCACATTATAAATACTCCTTAATAGACGCTGTGTTTGTTTTCTTCGATATATTCCTTGGTGACTTTGCCACTCATGACTTTGTATGCCCAAGAGGTATAGAAGATAATGATTGGAACAAAAATTATCGCCGCCCAGAACATAACCGCCAATGTTAGATGGCTCGAAACGCTATCCCAAACCAAAAGGCTTGATTTTGGATCGGTTGACGAAGGCATAATGAATGGAAACATTGAAACCCCTGCGGTACCAATTATTCCTGCCATCATCAAAGAGGTAAAGACAAAACCCGCACCGGATTTATTCATTTTTGCAAGCAAGATTGCGATAAGACCTGCCGCAAAACCAAGTGCCGGAACCGCCATACTTATCGGCATTGCGGAATAATTTTTCATCCATGCGCCAACCTCATGAACAACTGTTTTATCAAGCGGGTTTGGCAATGCACCAATGTCATAATTTCCAACAAGTGCATAACCACTTATACCCATTTTCAACCAAACACCGGCCAGGGCAAATAAAACAAGTGTCAATGGTCCAAAAATCATTGCTGCAATTTTTGAGCGATTATAAATATCGCCTTCGGTACGCAGCATAAGATAATTGGCGCCGTGGAAAGTAATCATCGAACTTGAAACCAAACCACACAATAATGCAAACGGGTTCAATAATGCCCAGAAGCTTCCTGTATAATGCGGCAAAAGATTATTGTCGAAATAGAATGGAACACCCTGTAAAAGATTACCAAATGCCACGCCGAAAATTACTGGAGGCACAAATCCACCAATAAACAGACCGATATCCCATGTTTGACGCCAAGTTTTGTTTTCGATCTTTGAACGATAATCAAAACCTACGGGTCTAAAGAATAGTGACCATAGCACCGCCATCATTGCCCAATAAAAACCAGAGAATGCAGTAGCGTAAACAAGTGGCCACGCCGCAAAAACCGCGCCACCCGCAGTAATAAACCAAACCTGATTACCATCCCAATGTGGGGCGACGGTATTGATAACAACACGCCTTTCAGTATCGCCTTTTCCAACGAATGGTAGCAATGTGCCAACGCCCATATCGTGACCATCCATAATCGCAAAGCCGATTAAAAGTACACCAACCAACACCCACCAGATAATTTTTAAAATTGTATAATCTAACATTTTAATCCCCTGATTAATGCGGAGTTGCGTAATTTTGTGGACCAAGGCGGGCGAATTTTATCATCAGATACATTTCAACCACCAAGAGCAAAGTATAGAAGCCAATAAAGCCAGCCAAAGAACCGTAAACATTTGCAACACTAAATGCGGAAACCGACAAATGGGTTGGTAACACACCGTAAATTGTCCATGGTTGACGACCATATTCGGCAACAAACCAACCAACTTCGGAGGCAATCCACGGGAAGGGCAATGCCAATGTAGCAGCAGTCAAAAGCCATTTCTTTTCGGCAAAATTACCTTTTACCGAATAATAAAATGATGCAATGAACAAGAATAACATTGTGAAACCAAGACCTACCATCACCCTAAAGCTCCAGAACATTGGTGTAACTTTTGGAATAGTGTCATTGACGGCTTTGGTAATAATTTCAGGTGTTACTTCGTCCATATTAGTGACATATTTACGAAGCAATAAACCATAACCCAAATCACCTTTTACTTTTTCAAATTGTGCTGCAAGTTCAGGGTTTTTCGGATTTTTACGCAACTCATCAAGCATTTTTACCGCAGTAATGCCCTTGATGATCCGTTCTTTATTCTCGGCTTTGATTTCCAAGATACCTGGTAATTCTTTATCGACACTACGTGTACCAATTAAGCCGAGCACATAAGGGATTTTAATTTCCCAATCATTCTTTTGTGCTTTTTCATTAATACTGGCAACTAGCGTCAAACCCGCAGGGGCTTTTTCCGTATGCCACATGGCTTCGAGTGCCGCCATTTTTGATTTTTGTGCTTCACTTACTGTATAGCCAGATTCATCACCCAAAACGATAACTGAACAGCTTGCTGCCAAACCAAACGCCGCCGCGATGCGGAATGAACGTTTGGCAAATTCCACATGCTTGTTACGCAATAAATAATATGAAGAAATCGCAAGCACAAAAATCGCACCGGTTACATAACCCGCGGAAACCGTATGCACGAATTTTGCCTGCGCATCGTGGTTAAAAATAACGTCCCAGAAACTGGTCATTTCCATACGCATGGTTACATAAGAGAAATCAGAACCAACCGGATTTTGCATCCAACCATTGGCAATCAAAATCCACAATGCCGATAAATTAGTGGCAATCGCCATTAGAATAGTCACCAAAAGGTGTTTTTGTTTACTTAATTTATCCCAACCAAAGAAGAAAAGGCCAATAAAAGTTGATTCCAAAAAGAACGCCATCAAACCTTCGATTGCCAATGGTGCACCAAATATGTCACCCACATAATGCGAATAATATGCCCAATTGGTGCCGAATTGGAATTCCATCGTGATACCAGTAGTTACACCAAGGGCAAAGTTAATCCCAAATAGTTTGCCCCAAAATTTTGTCATATCCTTATAAATTTGCTTGCCCGTCATGACATAGGTGCTTTCCATAATCACCAATATGAATGTCATCCCCAAAGTAAGTGGTACGAACAAGAAATGGTAAAGCGCGGTAATTGCGAATTGTAACCGCGAAATATCTACCAAATGCTCCTGCATAATTATCGCCTTTTCTTGAGTTATTTATTGATAGAAAAATGTGATTCTACCGATTGTGGCGTGACCGAGACCTTGTAGTCATTAATAAAAAACGCCCATATTAGGGTAAGCAAAATCAACTTGACCCCAATAACGGCAAAGATTTTTTTGACTAAACCACGGTCTTGCATCTACCGCTCCTTATATTGTTGCATTATCCATACAACAATTAATTGTTGTATTAGTAGTACAACAATTAATTGTCAATTATTTAATTAATGGATTTACCCAAATTGAAATACAAATTCGAATTAACTGATTGTTTTTAAAACATTTTAGGTGGGACAAAATGTCAGAAATAATGCTAAAAACATTACGCCCAACCAAGACTCATTCCAACTAAAATTACCTTAATATATCCGAATATTTTGATTTATCAATTACCAACTGTAACACTAGGAAATATTTACATCGCCACCTAAGCAACTATGTCGCATGGCAAAATTGTCGCATTTGGGGCAAAAGGCATATATTAAATTGCATTAAATAAGGACAATTAAAGTGACCAGTGCAAAACCGCGCAAAACCGCCAAAACCCCATCTGAAAATAATACTTCTGTTAAATACGACATTATTATTGTTGGTGCGGGACCGGCTGGGCTTTCAACGGCAAAAGCGGTCTCGCAACTTGGATTAAAAGTTGCAATTATTGAACGCCAAGGCGTGAACGCAATACTTGAACCAAAATATGATGGCCGTGAAATTGCGCTTACACATCGGTCACAACATATGATGTCTGAACTTGATATGTGGGACAGGATTGCACCTGAAGAAATTTCAATAATTCAATCTGCCAAAGTTTATAATGCTGGTGAAGAATTTTTCATGGGGCTTAGTTCAAATGATACTAAACAACTTGCATATATTATTTCTAACCATGAAATTCGTAAGTCTGCAATTGATGTCGTTAAAGATGATGCCAATGTAAAAATCTATGACAATGAAGGCATTGAAGATTTAAAAATTAATCCAAAAAATGTCGTGGTAAAATTAAAAAGTGGCACGGAACTTGATGCAAAACTCTTAATTGCCGCGGACAGCCGTTTTTCAGATATTCGCGATATGGTTGGCCTTCCGGCATCGAAATATAATTTCGAAAAGACTATGATTGTCGCAAAAATGCGGCATGAAAAATCACATGAATATATCGCAAGTGAAAATTTCCACATCGGTCACACAATGGCGATTTTGCCACTAAATGACAATTGCTGTTCAATGGTAGTAACCGTAAAGCATGATGAGGCCAAACGCCTTATGGCGCTAAGCGATGAAGAATACACCGAATGGTGCTCTGAAAACTTTGGTCATAAATTGGGTAAAATGGAACTTATTACTGCGCGTTACCCATACCCACTGGTGGGCGTATATTCTGACAAATTTGTATCAAAACGCTTTGCGCTAATTGGTGATGCGGCGGTTGGGATGCACCCCGTAACCGCACATGGTTTTAACTTTGGCCTTACCGGCATTGAATTTTTACGAAACTCGTTACGAAGCGCCTTGGCACGCGGTCAAGACATAGGTTCATGGGCAGTATTAAAAGAGTTTGAAACCAACCATCAACGTGCAACCTTGCCATTATATCTTGGCACGGCCGCCATTGTGAAACTTTATACCAATGATCACCCTGTGGCACAGGTTGCGCGCAAGGTTTTAATCCGCGTTGCCGATAAAATGTCACCAATCAAGGGTATGATTATGGATAAACTAATGGATGACCACGCAGGGAATCCAATGCCATTACCGCGCCCGTTACAATTGTTAAAACTATTGCGCAATGCCTAAAAATTAACGATTAAAATATCTAAATCTTTGGTTGGTTCAAAGTCTTTTTTGAAGACTTCGAATTTTGTGGATGAGGTTTTCTTGACCCCATCCATGCAAAAGCTGACCAGATTTTTAGGGCTTCCTTTATCGATTGTTAGGTGGAAATCTTTAATCGGCCCCTGCCAATTTGCACCCGATTTAAGAACATACCCAAGCCAGGTTTCTGAATAATATTGTTCTTTGGCGATTGCTGCGGCCTCGGCTTTTTTAAAGCCGTTTAAGAATGATTTATCAATGCAATATTTTGTTTCATATTCTTTTGCCAACTCTTGATTTGCGTCTAATTCGGATAGTGCACCGCCAACACTGCCACCCGCTAAAGGGCGATAATAATGCACAACCGAAATGGTTTTATGTGCCGGAAAAACTTGTTCACGAACAATGCTGGTACGTGCCGACCATGTTGGGGCGAATGTTCCATCATCATATTCTTTTAAAAGACCTTGCTTTTTTAAATCGTCCATCTGTTCAACAGAAACGCTATCAGACCAGTCTTTCCCAGTTCCGACAAGTGCCACCCAATCAATTGGTAATTTATATTTTTTCAAAACCTCGGTTATATCTTTGCCGTCCAGCTCTGCCGTAACAATCTTGCGGTATGAAATAGCTTTGCCATCAACAAGGGTTTTAAAATTCAAATCATCATAATTGGGAAGGTTTAAATCCTCATAATATTGATCGGTGAAATCATATGGAATTGCCGGCAAAGGAAACGAAACCGTGGTTTTTATATCCTTGTCAGAATTGTTGGTAAACTTATAAGAGACCTTCACCAATTCCGCAGAAATAAACAAATCCTCAGAATCCATAGAAATATATTTGCTTTGCAAGAGCGTTAGCCCACCCAACGCAAATTCCGCCTCACTATCATTGGCAAATGTAGCCTGCGGCAAGGATGTAGAAAGTGCAATGACAATCAATGATGCGCAAATACGTTTCAACATAATCCCTCTCCAAACAAGCTATAAATGTTATAAAGCTTGCCAATTTAATTAATTGATTTTAATTGTTTTGCAACGGGGGTTAGGAACATTGTCAACAAAAACGACTTCGGGTGTAAAGCAAATCCGAATAAGGGACAACGCATCTGAATTTAAACCATATAGTTTTGCAGATTGTTTTGTAATCAAGACTGATAAGATAATTTCGGCAGAACAGGCAGCAATAATTGCGATTGAAAATGGTCCAAAGTGGGTAACCCCTCTTATGGCTCTGCGTAATTTAATAGTTGCACCATTTGGCATCAAAACTAGTGCACCTTTAGATAAAAACCAAAAGGCAATCGGAATGTTTCCCATTGTCCATAAAAGTGATGACAAGCTTGTGCTGGGCTTTGATGATAAACATCTTAACTTCAGAATTGTTATTGAAGTTGAGAATATCCATTCAAATACATTTGTTTATTCATCAACCTATGTGCAGACCCATAATATATTGGGCAAGGCATATTTGTTTATGGTCAAACCATTTCACAAGCTTATTGTCGCACAATCACTTTCTTTGGTTGCTAAAGAAAATTAGCGCGTATCCATGCAATCTCATCGCGCAAGGTTTCGTCAACTGACCTGAATTCAAAACCCAATTCGGTTCGGGTTTTGGTGTGGTCAAAGTTCATTACGCCTTGTTCACGAATTAACAGTTTTAGTGATGCAATACTTATTAATGCGGGCTTTTTGAACAGTCGCGCGCCAATTTCACCAATATATGCCATCAAGAAAAGCATCGGAATTGGTGCTTTAAAAGTTGGTGCTTTTGTCCCGCTCAACTTTTCTAGTTTCATTAATAATTCTTGCATCTTCAAAGACCAACCAGCCGCAAGATATCTTTCACCCTGACGCCCTTTTTCAAGAGATAGAATGGCAATTTTTGCAACGTCACGCGCATCAACCAGCGAAAACTCACCGGGGGGAATGGCAGGAATATTCTTTTTAAGAAAGTCTGTAACCATCTGCCCCGCAGATGTTGGCCCCAAATCACCCGGCCCATGCATCCAGCCCGGCAGAACAAAACGATAATTTAAATCGGGATGTTTACTGGCAAATTCATTGACCTCGCGGTCTGATAAAATTTTGCTGCGATAATAATCATCAACATTATTTATATTGGCAAGGTCTTTTTCGGTTGATGCTCGATTTTTAAAACGATCTAAAACCGCAATTGATGAAATATGAACATAATTGCGAACACCTTTGTCATAGGCTTTTTGCAACAACATCTTGGTTCCAATAACATTGGTTTCATATAGTTCCTGCCAATGTGTGCCGCCCTTATATGAATCCCTAAAAAATGCCGCGGTATGGAATAAGGCATCAATACCCGCAAAATCATAATCCAGTTTTTTGATGTTAAACATATCAAACTCAACAAATTCAATCTGTGGCAAATCTTTAAATTGCCGCTGTGCCTTTGCGATATTTCGCACCATTGCTTTTACATTAAATCCCTGTGCAAGAGCCTCACGCACAAGATTATTCCCCAAAAGACCAGTTGCACCAGTGACCAAAATTGTCTTTATTGTCATTGTTTAAATTCCCGATTTGATTTAAGATACTATTTGGTATCTATTTCACATACTAAATAGTATGTCAATTGATTTTAGAGGCTTGTATTGGAAAAAAAAACGCAAAGAACGACTCGTGCAGTTTCGCAGGCGCAAACGCGTGATAAATTAATCGCTGCGGCACAGGAATTATTTACGCAACATGGGCTTAATGGAACCTCGATTGATAAAATCGTTGCCAAAGCCGGCTTTACAAAAGGGGCTTTCTATTCAAACTTTAATTCTAAAGAAGATTTGATGCTTTCGCTCTTAAGAAAGCATAAGGATGATACATTCGAAAGCTTTGCTGATTTAATCGAAAACTCTGCACCTGAAGATTTATTAGATCAAATTGAAAAATGGCTAGTTGAGGGTAATCAAGACAAGGATTGGATTATTTTTAATTATGAATTGGCGATTAATGCCGCGCGCAACCCGGAATTTACCGCTGATTATGCCGAATTTATGGCGGCGCAATATAAAGCATTAGAAGAAACCCTAGATGCTATTTTTGCCAAGCTAGGTTTAAAGCCAAAAATCCCAACCCACGAACTTGCCGTAATTGTTAAACAATTAAGCCATTCAACGGCATTGCAATCATTTGCCGAAGGCGACACAAAATTAGGCGGGCGTGACTTGGTCGCCTTTGTACGAAGTATCGCCGAATAACCCGCCTATATTTGTTTATTTACGCAATTGTGAAATATCACGCACCGCACCAGTATCAGCAGAGGTTGTCATTGCCGCATAAGCCTGCAACGCTTGTGAAACATAACGATCGCGATTTTTCGGCGTAAAGGCATCATGTCCACGTGCTTTTTCTGCCACCAGACGTTTTGCCAATATATCATCTGATACATCAAGTACGATTGAACGGTTTGGAATATCAATTTTGATAATATCCCCTTCTTCGACCAAGGCAATCAAGCCACCAGCCGCCGCTTCAGGACTTGCGTGGCCAATTGATAGACCAGAAGTACCACCGGAAAAACGACCATCGGTGATAAGAGCGCACTGTTTCCCTAAATGCTTAGATTTCAAATATGAAGTTGGGTAAAGCATTTCCTGCATACCCGGACCACCTTTTGGCCCTTCATAACGGATTACAACCACATCACCCGCAACCACCTGATTTGCCAAGATTGCCTTAACCGCATCTTCTTGTGATTCATAAACTTTGGCTGGACCTTGGAATTTCCAAATCTCTTCATCAACACCTGCAGTTTTTACGATGCAGCCATTTTCCGCCAAATTACCATAAAGCACAGCCAAACCACCATCCTTGGTAAAGGCATTATCTTTGGAACGAATGACGCCCTTTGCACGATCCTTATCAGTTTCTTTCCAAAGCATTGATTGTGAGAATGCAGTTGCCGAACGGACACCACCAGGGCCAGCGCGGAAAAACTCGTTCACACCTTCATCATTTGAAACCATAATATCCCATTTTGCGATTGCATCACCCAATGTTGGCGCATGAACAGTAGGGGCAGAAGTTTCAATTAAACCTGCGCGTGATAATTCACCCAAAATACTAATGATACCACCGGCGCGGTGAACATCTTCGATATGAACGGTTTGCACCGCAGGGGCAACTTTACATATGCATGGAACTTTGCGTGAAATGCGGTCAATATCCTGCATTGTGAAATCAATGCCACCCTCTTTGGCGACCGCAAGAATATGCAATACAGTATTCGTTGAACCACCCATCGCCACATCAAGTGCCATTGCATTTTCAAGTGCGGTTTTGTTGGCAACGTTACGCGGCAAAATGCTTTCGTCATTTTGTTCGTAATATCTTTTGCAAAGCTCAACAATTTTTTGACCCGCTTCATTAAATAATCTTTCGCGGAAAGTATGGGTCGCAACCACGGTGCCATTGCCTGGTAATGAAAGCCCCATCGCCTCGGTCAAGCAATTCATAGAGTTTGCAGTAAACATACCAGAACAAGAACCGCAGGTAGGGCATGCCGCATCTTCAACAGCCTTTACTTGTTCATCAGAAATGCTGTCATCGCCTGCTTGAATCATAGCGTCAATAAGGTCTAACGAATGGGTTTTATCGCCTATTTTTACCTTGCCCGCTTCCATCGGGCCACCCGATACAAAAATCGCAGGTATATTAAGGCGCATTGCCGCCATCAACATGCCAGGGGTAATTTTATCGCAATTGGAAATACAAACCATCGCATCGGCGCAATGGGCATTGACCATATATTCAACAGAATCAGCAATCAAATCACGTGAAGGCAATGAATAAAGCATGCCACCATGCCCCATTGCGATACCGTCATCAATTGCAATCGTATTGAATTCCTTGGCAACACCGCCGGCTTTTTCGATTTCACGCGCAACCAATTGACCAATATCTTTTAAATGGACGTGCCCAGGGACAAATTGGGTAAAGCTATTGACCACGGCAATAATCGGCTTTTTGAAATCACCATCAGTCATGCCAGTTGCGCGCCATAATGCACGCGCACCCGCCATATTTCTTCCAAAAGTCGAGGTTTTTGAACGTAATTCAGGCATTATTATCCCCATTGGGTCACATTAAAAAAATTTTGTGCCTTATGCCCTATTGTACGCCATTTTTAAAGTAATAAGTACATCAAAAATAATATTTTGCCGTTTTTTTGTTTATTATTCGATTTTATTGATTAATTTAAACTTTATTATCAATTTGATTGAATTATAATTCCCTCATAAACAGGCGATATGAACACCGCATTACCAACCACCACAAAGCTTTTTGCGATACGCAAACAATCTTTGGCCATCATTCCCGGGCTTTTAATATGTCTTGTGATTGCCGCCACCGCATTCACTCTAAACGGGGTACATGAATTAAAACAATTTTCCCCATCCATCATAGCCGTAATCAATGGAATTATAATTGGCAACCTAATCAAACTGCCGCCTCAAACGCACGCTGGAACCGCATTTTCTAGCAAAGTCTTGGTGCGTGTTGCCGTGGCATTATTGGGAATACAAATCTCAGTTAATGAGCTTTTGAATTTTGGGGCATTTCACATTGCCATGACAATCTTTGCCCTTGTTAGTAGTTTTATTTTCATCAAAACAATTGGTAAATTGTTTGGCGTGGATAATAAGTTAGCTGAACTAATCGCCGCCGGAACCAGCATTTGTGGTGCGGCAGCAATATTGGGGGTTAACACCGCAACCAATGCCGAAGATGAAGACGTTGCCTATGCCATAGGAATGGTAACAATTTTTGGCACATTATCTATGTTGCTATACCCATTCATTGGCAAGTTATTAAATCTTGGCGGCGCGCAATTTGGCATCTGGAGTGGGATTTCAATCCATGAAGTTGCCCAAGTAGTCGGGGCAGTTTCTGGCAAGGATGCGGCAACCATCCATATTGCAACTATAACCAAATTAACCCGTGTATTAATGCTTGCGCCACTTGTGACCCTTATTCAATTCCGCCGTGGCAGTTATAAAAATAATGCAAAAATGCCGATTCCATTGTTTGTGGTTGCTTTTATAATATTCATCATCATAGCGAATATTTTCACCATTCCAGCCAATATAAAATTTGAAATTGGCAAATTATCATCATTCTTTTTGACTGTTGCATTAGCTGGAATGGGGCTGCACACAAAATTTAGCGCAATAGGAAAAATGGGAATTAAACCACTTTTGTTAGCATTGGCCGGATCATTGTTTATATCAATTTTGGGATTAGCATTAATCGAATTTATTGCTTGATAAGCATTTAATTATGTGTGATTCAGATTAAATGATGACATTAGATCAATTGCGCATATTTATAAAAGTTGCAGAAACAGGGCATTTAACCAATGCTGCAAATGAGCTTTGCTTGTCGCAATCGGCTGTAAGCTCGGCAATTTCGCAATTAGAATTTAAATATGACCTGAAGTTATTCGACCGAATTGGCAGAAATATTAAGATCAATGCAAATGGGCGCGCATTATTGCCAGAAGCCTATAAAATGATTGCCCAAGCAAAAACCACTGATGAATTATTAAAAGATTTATCAGGCGGCAACCATGGCGCAATAGATGTTGTTTGCAGCCAAACCATTGGCAATTATTGGCTAGCTGAAAGAATTTCAAAATTTCACAAGACTTTCCCAAATATAAAAATCAACACAACCATAGCCAATAGCGATAAAGCCATTGAGATGTTGGAACACGGCATCGCCGATATTGGCATTATTGAAGGCGAAAATAACTCAACCCTCGAACACACTGAAATAAAGGGCGATGCGCTTACCTTTGTTGCACCACGTGAATTAAGGCTTTGGGCAAATGATATGAAGACCAAAACCAAATTGCAGAATTTAAAATACGTGGTGCGTGAACAAGGTTCCGGCACAAGGCATAGCCTTGAATTATATCTTGCCGATTATGGAATTGAACTAAAGCAAGATAATATCGCCCTTACACTGCCGTCAAATGAGGCTGTGTTGTCGGCAGTTTCTGCTGGTGTTGGGGTATCCTTAATTTCCGAACTTGTAATTAGCGGCATTGGTAATAATGAAAATATAAACCGTTTTCCAAGTGGAATTGCCGCGCGTAAATTTACCATTCTTACTCTCAAGGACCGTGCAAAATCACGGGCATTAAAGGCATTTAAAACCATGCTTACAGAAAACTAATCCGCGGCTTCTGGGGTATCGGTATCATCATCGCCAAGAATGGTTTTAGTTCGGGCGATTGCCGCAAGTTTTTCATACCTATCGCGAAATTTATCAAGGGTTTCTTCTTCTAATTCTTCTAAATCCAAAAGTGCATTATGTGCGCCCTTGGTGGCACGAATTAGTTCATCTAATTTAATCTGTATAGCTTGTGTATCACGGTTTTGAGCGTTCTGAATTAAAAACACCATCAAAAACGTTACAATGGTCGTGCCTGTATTAATCACCAATTGCCAAGTATCAGAAAATTTGAAAATTGGCCCTGTTACAATCCAGATGACAATTGTAAGAACCGCAAGGTTAAAAACCACTGGACGACCGGTAAACTTTGCGGCCGCTTTTGCAAATTTTGCGTAGAATGTAGATTTTGCCATAATAAACCCATTAGCCCCGTGAAGCCTAGAATAAGTTATATAGGGCATCACCATTTCAAACGATTACCCAAAATATAGCCAATAATACCTAGCATAACAACGGGTGAAACATAACAAATAATATAATAGAAAATACTATCCATATTGCAATGAAAAGCATAGGAAAATGCCGCAATTGCACCCGACAAAATCCCTGCCATAGTGCTTTGAAACTGCGGATTCGTTGAAGCACCATTCCTTAGCCAAATTTTCCAAATTGCAAAATAAACCATACCGCCACCAACGAGAATTATTGACATACAGGTCTGGTAGGCGCCAAAATTGATATTGGTCAGTTCATGCTCAAAGTTGCCATTAATTACCAATTTTAGAATTTGATAAAATATAATACCCCCAAACAACAGCATAAACAAAATTACGTAATTTGATTTAACTTTAATCGGGCGTGAATTATTCATCACATAAATGAATGCGCCAATAGCAACTAAAAGCAAGCCACCATTTTTCCATACAACTACGCCGTTTTTAAACGCCTCTATAATATCGCTACGCATGCCAAAGAAAGCGACAATCAAAATCGACAGAACAGCTGTTGCAATCAAGGCAAGTCCTGACAAAACCCAAATGTTTAGTGGGCGGGCTGGCTTTAGATCGGCAACCAAATCATCGATAAAGCTATCTTCAAATTTATTGGACATCCGCCACCTCCGATATTTTTGCCTGCATGGTTTTAATACCGCGATGAATTATTACTTTTACCGCAGAAACACTTAGCCCAAGTTTTTCTGCGACTTCTTCATTGGTTAATTCCTGTAATTTTACCATTTCAATAATTTGCGCCTGCTTGTGCGGCAATGTGTTTAAAAGTTTTTGAACATCATATTTTGCACTTATTTCGGTATTAATTTCCGAAACAAAATCTGTGTCTAATTCAACTTCAATATAGCGCAGATTTTTCCTTATCCTATCAATCCATTTATGGCGTGCCACCGCAATCAGCCACGGCATGAATTCACGTTTAACATCGAATGTTTGTTTTTTATTGTGGATTGCCAACAAGGTTTCCTGAACCAAATCATCGACCGCATCATTATGTACTCTTTTGCGGAAAAACGCCTCAAGCCAAACCTTAATCTCACTAAGCAAAATTCTATAATTAGCCTTATCACCCGATAGTGAAGACATCATAAGACTATGCCAATTATCTTTGTTCAAAACCTGCATAATTACAAATACGCACAGTTTCACAAAAAGTTACAGACAAATGTGGAAATATTTTTTCATGCAAATATTTCTTTAAATTTGTAACCTTTTTACAAGCCGCCACGTAATCGTTTATATCGCGGCCCGAATTAACATCCACAAGCCCGATCTATCAAGGAGATTACAAAATGAACAATCGTACTAAAATCATCGCCACCACTGCAACCATTGCATTTTTGGCAGGCACAAGCATCATCGCAACCGCATCAAATGCAGGCAACAATAAAATGATGGCGAAACCAGCAATGGAAAAATGCGCAGGCGTTGTAAAAGCCGGTAAAAATGATTGTGCAGGAAACGGTCATTCATGTGCCGGCCAAGCAAAAAAAGATGGTGACGCCAACGAATGGGTAGAAGTTCAAAAAGGCACTTGCATGAAATTGGTCAACGGCAAGGTAGTCGGTTAATTTATTTATGGGGTGCTGTGCAAACCAGCACCCCAATATTCGAATGATTGATAAAAAAATGAAAATTACAAATTTTTCTCTAAGTCAAAAATGGCTACAAGATTTAATATTGCTATTCATAAGAATATGGATTGCGAACGTCTTCCTGCGCTCTGGTCTTTTGAAAATATTTTCATGGGACTCCACGCTTTATCTTTTTGCCAATGAATATAATGTCCCACTTCTGCCGTCTGAACTCGCAGCGATATTGGGTACAACAACAGAAATTTGCGCAGGTGTAGCAATATTAATTGGTTTTGGTACACGCATCGCCGCAATCGCCTTATTATGCCTTACTGCGGTTATTGAAATTTTTGTCTATCCGGGCACCCAAGAGCATTATTATTGGATGATTTTATTATCGATTTTAATTTCGTTTGGTGCAGGTCGGTTTTCACTATTTAAGCCATTTTCAATATTTTAGCTGGGTCAATTTGTCCATTGTAAAACTAAAACTTTTACGTAAAAAGGTTGCAATTACGGAGTTTTATACGGAGCTTTACATGGATAAAAAACAGGCTTTAATCGCAACCACGGCAACAATCGCATTCATTTCAGGCGCAAGTTTTATTGCCAAACGCTCTGAAGCTCATATGGATAAAAAATCGCCAACCACCGAAATGTGTGCTGGCGTGGTTAGAACTGGAATGAACGATTGCTCTGCTAATGGTCACTCATGCGCTGGTATGGCGAAAAAAGATAATGATCCAAATGAATGGGTTACCCTTCCAAAGGGAACTTGTAAAAAATTAGCAAAAGGACGGGTTATCGGATAATCCGTAAATAAATGACTTTTCATAAATGCGGCATTAATGCCAAACCAAGCCACTTTGAAGATTTATTGCAACAAAAGCCAGCAATGGCATTGCTTGAATTTCATAGTGAAAATTATTTCCACACTTCATATGCCCGAAGTTTTTTGCCGCATTTACGTGAAAATTATGATTTCTCTTTCCATGGTGTTGGGCTTTCCCTTGGAAGCTCTGACGGGTTATCAACAACACATCTTGAACAATTAAAAACCCTATTTGATGAATTTAAGCCCACATTAGTTTCCGATCATCTAAGCTTTTCAGGTTTTGGAAATATTTTCACACCAGATTTATTGCCATTCCCACTGAGCAATCAAGCGCTTGAAAATTTCATCCGTAATGTTGATACTTTCCAAAACTTTATTGGGCGTAAAATCTTGATTGAAAACCCATCACTTTATATTGAGGTAAAGGGGAATGAATATTCGCTCAGTGAGTTTATGAACATAATTTGTCAAAAAACCGGTTGCGGGATTTTGCTTGATGTCAACAACCTCGAAGTTTGTCGGCAAAATACTGATTTTAACCCATATTCGGCGATTGATGATATTGAATCTGGTTTGGTGGGAGAAATCCACCTTGCTGGATATGAAATCAAAAATTTAACCGACGGCAGGACGGTTTTTATAGATACTCATGGGCATAAAACCTATCCCAAAGTTTGGGATTTATATTCCGCGGCAATAAAGAAATTTGGCGATGTAAAAACCATTGTTGAATGGGATACCGATGTTCCACCATTATCAATAATGCTTGAAGAAACTAATCTGGCAAATGACATCAAACAAAAGGCGCTATCCCATGAGCATGCCTGATGATGAATTAGCAAAATTCCAATCTGCCTTTATGAATGAAATTTATTTTCATGACAAAAGCTTTAATCCATTTTTGGCAGATGAAAAATACCAGCCCAATATGGGGATTTATATAAATAATTGCCGCCTTATATTGGGCAATATATTAAAAGATAAATATCCATATTGCGCGCAAATAATTGGCGACGATTTTGAACATTTTTCATCCATTTTCGTCAAAAAACATCCTTTGGAAATCGGCAATGTTACCCTTTACGGTGCCGAATTTGCCGAATTTTTATCTAGCAATGATTTTGGCGAAATAACGCCATTACTTGTCGATTTGGCAAAAATTGAATGGGCAAAATATTTGTGCGAACTTGCGCCATATGAAAACCATCTAGATTTTAATGGATTCAATAATGAAATTTCCAATGATGGTGTGCAAAGCATAAAGACTACGCAATCTGTAAAAGTCATTGATTGCCAAACCAATGCATTTAGTCTTTTTCAATGTATAAAATCAGATTGCCTAAAAGATTTTGAATTTAAAATTACGTCACAAAAAATAATCCTATGGCAGGGGCAAAGTTTTGAAATCTTAATGATGATTGATGACGGTATTATCCATAAAATCATTGAAAATATGGCACATAACAATATTACAAGCGCGATTGATAACGCAATTTCCCAAGTGTCCAATACACAAAAGGCACAGGCGAATTTCGCCTATGCCTGTGAAAATGGTTTATTTGTTTTTTAATTACGCTGCTTTGGCCTGTGGCTTTAACATTCCAAGCAATTTGCCAAAAGTTTCACGCAAATCGGCGCGATGAACCACAATATCAACCATACCATGCTCTTTCAAATATTCAGAACGTTGGAAGCCTGGTGGAAGTTTTTGACGTATGGTTTGTTCGATAACACGCGGGCCGGCAAAGCCAATTAATGCACCCGGCTCTGCAATATGAATATCACCAAGCATTGCATAAGAAGCAGTAACACCGCCAGTTGTTGGATCGGTCAAAAGCACGATATATGGCAATGCCGCATCGCGTAATGAATCAATTGCCAATGTTGTGCGCGGCATTTGCATTAGGGATAAAATCCCCTCTTGCATCCTTGCACCACCCGCAGCAGTTACACAAATCATGCCGCAGTTTTTTGCAACCGCAGTTTCCGCGGCCTTGATAAACGCCTCACCGGCAGCCATGCCAAGCGAGCCACCCATGAATGAAAAATCCTGCACGATGACAACAACATCATTGCCTTTGATTTTCCCATAACCGATAGACATGCAGTCACGCGCATTATTTGCCGCGCGTGCCGCCTTTAGGCGATCCACATATTTTTTGTCGTCTTTGAATTTTAGGGGATCTTCAACCACTTCCGGCAAATCAATTGCTTCATATTGGCTATTGTCGAAAAGCTGCTTAAGGCGGGTTTCACCATTAATACGCATATGGCGACCAGATGGCGTAACCCATAATTTCGCTTCCAAATCGGCGCGGTAAAGCATTTCGCCAGTATCTGGGCATTTAACCCACAAGTTATCAGGTGTATCGTTTGTTTTCTTTTTAAGTAATTTATTGATACCGGGACGAATTCTGTCTAACCAACTCAAATCTATAACCCCATTTTCTAGTTTTTAACTGCCGCATTTTTCATGCGCGTTGCAAAATCTTTGGCGATTTTTACACAATCATTACCATCTTTATAAGCGTTAAAAATTGTATCGACAAGTGCGGCACCGATAACAATACCATCCGCAAGCTGTGCAGTGTTATGTGCCGCCTCTTCTGTACGTATGCCAAAGCCAATAGCAACCGGTAATTTTGCCGCATCTTTCACCTGTCCGACTTTGTCTTTTATGGCATCTGTATCAATTGCCTTGGTTCCCGTAACGCCGGCAACCGAAACATAATAAACAAAGCCAGAAATATCTTCGACAACTTTTTCAAGACGGTGCGCGTCAGTCGTTGGCGTTGCAAGGCGGATTAATGCAACATCATTTGCCTTTAAGCCAGTGCGCAGCTCCATATCTTCTTCTGGCGGCGCATCAACTGCAATCACACCATCAACCCCACAATCAGCACAATTTTGCGCGAATTTCGTGTATCCCATGCTCTCAATAGGGTTTAAATAACCCATAAGCACAATCGCAGTATTTTGATTTTTAGTGCGAAAATCTTTGACAAGGTCAAAAGTTTTCTTAAGCGTCATTTTGTTTTCAAGTGCGCGAATTGCCGCCTTTTGAATTGAAATACCGTCTGCCATTGGATCAGAAAATGGGAAGCCAATTTCGATTATATCTGCACCACCTTCGGCAACTGCCTCTAGGATATTTGCTGATAATTCAGGGGTTGGATCGCCCGCCATTGTATAAAGAACCAATGCAGCGCGATTTTCCGCCTTGGCATTTTCAAAAACTTTTGAAATTCTGCTTATTGGCATATTATCCCCCGATGTTCGCGCCAATGGCATTGGCAATTGTAAAAATATCCTTGTCTCCACGACCCGAAATATTAAGGACGACAACACCACCTTTGCCGATATCTTTGGCAATTTCACCAATACGTGCCAATGCGTGTGATGGCTCTAATGCAGGTAAAATCCCCTCTAGGCGAGAGCAAAGCTGGAATGCCTCTAATGCCTCATCATCAGTAGTTGAAAGATAGGTCGCACGACCAGTATCTTTTAAGAATGACAATTCCGGCCCGACACCAGGATAATCAAGCCCCGCAGAGATTGAGTGTGCGTCCAAAATCTGCCCATCGTCATCTTGCAATAAATAGGTACGGTTACCATGAAGTACACCAGGACGACCGCCCGCCATCGCAGCGGCATGTTTATCAGTATCAAGACCAAGACCTGCAGCCTCAATACCATAAATCTTCACATTTTCTTCATTCAAGAATGGATGGAATAAACCAAGCGCATTTGAACCACCGCCAATACAAGCAACAACGGCATCAGGAAGTCGACCTTCGGCAGCCAAAATCTGCTCTTTGGCTTCTTTACCAATAACGCTTTGGAAATCGCGAACCATTTGTGGATATGGGTGCGGGCCAGCCGCAGTACCAATTATGTAGAATGTATCGTGTGGATTCGACACCCAATCACGTAATGCTTCATTCATTGCATCTTTTAAAGTTTGCGTGCCTGATGTTACAGGATTAACTTCTGCACCCAATAACTTCATACGGAAAACGTTAGGGCTTTGGCGCTCAACATCCTTTGCACCCATATAAACCATACAAGGCAAACCAAAGCGCGCACATACTGTTGCGGTTGCGACACCATGCTGACCAGCGCCAGTTTCCGCAATAATACGGGTTTTGCCCATGCGTTTTGCCAACAATATTTGCCCCAAACAATTATTAATTTTGTGGGCGCCGGTATGGTTCAATTCCTCACGCTTAAAATAAATTTTTGCGCCACCATAATATTCGGTCAAGCGTTCTGCAAAATACAAAGGACTTGGGCGACCGACATAATGGGTCATTAGCCCTGAAAATTCGGTCTTAAAATCCTCATCATCCTTATATTTATTATACGCTTCTTCGAGTGCCAAAATGTTCGGCATAAGGGTTTCGGCAACAAAACGCCCACCAAATTGCCCAAAGCGACCATTTTCATCTGGATAAGCACTCCAGTCATTATGAAGTTGTTTGTTCACAATATTAACCTTTACTATTTTGGCCCTTTTACAGCTTTAAGAAAGTTTTCGATTTTCGTGATGTCCTTTATTCCCAATGCGGATTCAATTCCAGATGAAACATCGACAAAATCTGCATTTGTTGCAGCAATTGCCCGCACAACATTCAATGGCGTTAAACCACCAGATAAAATCCAAGGGGATTTAGTTTTCAAGTCTTTTAAGATATCCCAATCGAATGAAATGCCAAAACCACCTTCATTGGTTGCGCCCTTTGGTGCCTTGGCATCAAAAAGTATATAATCGGCGATACCGTCAAACTGGACAATTTGTTCTAAATCTTCTTTTGCAGAAATCCCAAAGGCAAGCATAGTTTTGAAACCAATCGCACGAATTTCATCAAGCCTAGTGACGGCGTCAATCTTATGCAATTGTATCCAATTAATGCCAATCTCTTTGAGCTTGCGTAGCATTTCATCATCTGGTGCAACAGTAACAGCAACGACCTCCACGTTTTCTGAAATGTTTTTGGCATATTTCACAAGTTCATATGCATCTTCATAGCCAATATTGCGCGGGGATTTTTCAAAAAAGACCAGACCAATAAAATCTGCACCATTTTCAATTGCCGCACGCACTGCCGCCTTGGTTTTTAGACCACAGATTTTAACCAGAATACTATGTTTATAGGTCATAAGTGCGGCTTACGATATTTTAGCCACAGGCTCAAGACTTAAAATAAGCCAATCGCTTATTTTGCAATTCTTAACTTGCTAATGGATTTGAACATTTTTTTCATGGTTTCTCCGAGGCCACTTGCCGAGGTTACGTCATAAAAATACTCTTTTTTTGTTGCACACTGGCTTAGAAGGTTTTGGTCACCCTCTTCAAGCCTTACTACAAATAGGGTGATACCAACATCTTTGGCATTTTGGCAAGCAAGTGCAGTTCGCGCGTCAACATCGGCCTTATTAGAAGAAAATTTATTATTGTTATTCTCGCCATCGGTTACGATAATCATATATTTTTTTCTAGTTTTATCTTTAAATGCCACGCCTTCGGTATATGGTGCCTCAGGGCTTAATAACTCCATACCAAACTGAATGCCGATAGTAATATTTGTATAACCAGCAGGCTGTAATGCGGCAATTTTATCCTTTGCACTATTGATATCACTTGTAAGTGGTAACACGGCTTCCAATGGCTCATTTTTACAACTACGTGCAGGATATAATGAATCAGGCTTCGCGGCATCTGCCGGTTTGGCATTTACATCGTAATCCTGATTTCTATCAATTATGCAGCCTTTCCATTCAGACTTATGATCGCTTGAAGGTGGTGTTATCATACGACGAACATTGGTATTATAAACCGAATAGGTTTTATCAATTCCGCTTGAAGCACCATATCCATCAGGAAACCACACATCACCAGTTCCATCTTGATACCGTAAATCAAAACCAAATGGATCCATAGAGGCATAATTCTTTATGCCGCCATCATTATATGTTGGGATTTGGTTATATGGAACGAGATTGGCACTTGTTACCGAAGTTTGTGCATCATTGTCTATTCCACTTGAGCCGCCAACCCACGCATAATGGGCACCGGCCTCATCAGTTGATACAAGTGTATAAACAGAATCTGTCCACCATCCTGTTATAGTGTGCTTATTGATTTTATATTGACTACCATCGAAATAATTCGCGACTACAACCTGTTCATAATAATGACGGCCAGCATAATCCCAAATTGGACGATCATAAAATTTTGCCGTGCTACGACAGCTATTCTCATCTGGCGCATCATTACAAACAATATCCAAATTCCAGAAATAAGTAGGACAAGCAGGCCAAATTGGGCGGCTTGAATCTGTATAATCACAATATTGGAAATTATTGGCTTTGCCATAATCAACCCATCCGTATGAGGTAGATGGGGCAACTTTTACCTGTGTATTAAACGGAACAATTCCAACTTTTACGTCATTAAAATTGACGCCAGACGAATTAATCATATTCGACAAAACATCATTCATCGCAGATTTAAGATTTGTCATACGGGAATTGTCTGCCATTGACGCAGTGGTATCAAGAACAAAAACAACTTCGGCTCCTGCCCCATCGGTTACAACTTGTGAATCAACGCTAACGTCATAATAATTAAAGCCTAATAATTGCCCTAAAAATGGTTTTACTTTGGCAATTGTATGCAGCTTTAATTGATTAACGCCGTTTTCGTTCACTTCTGACAAATTTGATGACGGCTCATAAATAATCCCGCCAGAAATTTGGGTTGCAATATTGTTTTCAACTTTTTTATTATTCGCGGCATTTATTTCACCGCCAGCAACAGCGACATCAAGCAATGCCGCATCGTTTGCGGCCTGAAGTGATGAGTGTGCGTATGAGATACGTGTTAATTCAATGGTTGCCGATAATGCGGATGCGATTGCGCCTGCGGCAACACTAAATATCAGCGCAACATTGCCCCGAATGTTTTTCTTTTTCAACCCCGTCCCCAGTATATATAAGTCCATTCAACAAATCTAATATAATGCAAATTAGTTTTTTTGGGCTTTATGGAAACAGGTTGATTTTATGCCTTAAATTTACTTTTTATTAAGTATAAAATTATTTTATTTTCAATTTTTTACGCTTATTGCCACAAGGAATGATACACTACTCCCCAGTAAAAGTTTCCATGGGAATGCAAGAGTAAGCAAGGTTTGCGGTATCCCAAGTGGTTTGCCAATATATGGCTGAAGAAGGGCAATAAATACAAACCCACCAATTAGAGCAGCGATAATTGAAATCGTATTGCCACGCTTGGTAAAAATGGCGGCAAAATAAACACCCAATAACCCTGCATAGGCAAATGTCATGACACCTAATACAAACTCAAGGAATGGGATATCCGTTGCTTTTTGCCAAACATAGGACAAAATCGCCATGCCAAGCAAAACAATAGATACAATCAACATCCCAACCATGCCGGCCTTTATGAAATGATGCTCTGGATAGTTTTTAGGCGCAACAAGCGGCTTGTAAAAATCTTGTATCATTACAGAAGACATTGAATTTAAGGCAGAATTTACCGTTGAAATTGCCGCCGACAATACCCCAACCACAGCCATTGCGCGCAAACCAACCGGAATTTCGGTTAGGATAAAATACATAAATACTGATATATTCTCACCCTTAAACTTTGAAACTGGCGCGCTGGCATTACTATAAAAAACATAAAGCAATGAACCGATTATCAAGAAAATTGACACAATTGGAATTGTATAAATTGCAGCGCTATAAAGGCTTTTTATACCCGTTTTTGCATCCTTTGAGGCCAGCAACCGTTGCGTTATGTCTTGATCCAAGCCAAAACTTGCAAGCGATAATAATGACATACCAAACACAATTGCCCAGAGTGAAAATGGGGTTTTAAAATCCGTTGTTAGATTAAAAATACGGGTTTTATCAACTCCGTCTTCTGGTTTTAATTTTGCAATTATATCGCCAACCGGCAGGTTTATAAGATGCAATAAATAAAATATCGAACCAATAGCAACCCCGATATAGATTATGAATAGGATAAAATCGGTCCAGATTACGCTTTTTAGACCGCCAAAGAAACAAATCGCAAAGCTGAAAACAATAATTAAAGACGAGGCAATCGCGATTTTTTCAAATGAAATATCGCCAAAAATAATCATTGAAACGGCGATTGCCGCAAGATAAATTCTTGAACCTTCTGCCAATACCCGCCCAATTAAAAACATCGCACCTGCTGCGCGCATTGCAGCTTTTGAATATTTGATTTCCAACAATTCATAAACGGTAGATATTTTTTCGGCGTAAAAGCGTGGAATTAAAACCACACCCACAAAGATTGCACCAATTATTGTCCCAATATTTGTGCTTAGATAAGTATAATCACCCTTAAACCCAAAATCAGGGACACCAAGAAAGGTTGCAGCAGACTGCATAGTTGCGATGGTTGAAATTGCCGCAAGCCATGCAGGGATTTTGCGCCCGGCAAGAAAATAATCAGCCTCGGTCTTTACCTCTTTTCCGTCGTGCCTTTGCAACAGGATACCAAACAAGGTCAAACCAATGAAAAAAAGCGCAATAATTGCCCAATCCAACAGGGTAAAAGGTATTATATTCAAATGGATTCCCTCTTTTTGATAATTAGTTTTTTATTATTGGGCACTATACAATTGTGCAAAACCATTTAACAATTGATAATCGAAAAAATTACTATGGTATATCAAAAATGTCTGATGAAATTGAAATATTAATTCAAAAACTTAAAACTCTTGAAGATGAAATAGAAACCACAATAGAAGCGAAAAAAGCAAAATTTTATCAAGGTATTCAAGATGGCAAAGCGGTTTTTGATGAGGCAACAAAAAAAGCCCAACGCAAAGTTAAAATCGGAATTGATAAGTATATCTTCAAATCAAAATTCGCCACAATTATAACCGCACCAATTATCTATGGCATGATTATACCATTTGTAATTCTTGACATTGCCTTGGGCGTTTACCAACTTTGCTGTTTTACCGCATGGCAAATCCCACGGGTTAAACGTTCAAAATACATTGTAATAGACAGACAATATCTTGATTATTTAAATATTATTGAAAAAATCAATTGTGTATATTGTGGATATGGCAACGGCCTTATGGCTTATGGTCGCGAAGTTGCGGGGCGCACCGAACAATATTGGTGCCCAATTAAACATGCAATGAAAACCAAAACCCCGCATGATCATTATAAGAATTTTGTCGAATATGGTGATTTTGAATCTTATAAGGCGCAATTGGAAAAATTACGTGATGATTTGCGCAAATTGAAAGACAATTAACGCTTAAGAAAAATCTAAGATTCCGCCATTAACAAGCCTTGTGGCCGCCAAAAGCGCTGCCGCAGAGCCAAGGCCGGAGCTTGCCGCCAAATAACGCGGACGCCAAATTGGATTAAACTTATCTTTGAAATTATGAAGGCCTTCAAAATTATAAAAGTCATTGCCAAGGTGGAAAATGCTGTTGCCAACACGGTGCCAAACCGGCGCAAGCGGATGATTTTCTAGCCCTGAAAGCGGAGATAGCCCAAGCCTGAATGTTTTGAAGCCGTTATCATGCCCCCACAATATTAAAGAAGTGAACAAATATTCCATAATGCCATGGCTTGCATCATTGCGGTAGCGCATCAGGTCAATTGAAAATTCTTCTTTGTTTTCAGTTTGCCAAATGTTGGTAAAAGCCGTAATTTTACCCTCAAACTTGGCAATTGCGATATCAAATTGCGAAATATATTGCTCGTTAAAATTGCCCAATGAAAAATGCTTTTCAGTTGCCTCTTTGGATGTCAACCAATTATCGGAAACGGCGCGTAATTCTTTTAAAATCTCTGGAACATTTTCGCGCTTTACAACTGAAAACTCAATATTCTCGCGCTTATGACGATTAAGGCTTGTCCTAAGCCCTTGCATTTTTTTGCCAGTTAGTGAGAAGTTTTCGGTGTCAATACACGCCTCCTCTCCCAACTTTGACAGCGAAAGCCCCATATCAAGATACAAAGGCAAATATTTTTCACTAACCTGGAAAAAGGCGACCTTGGCGGCGTGCAAATCTGCCTGTTCACGAAACTTCCATACCAAATCAGCAAATTCAGATACATCGCCAATTGGATCGCCCATCGCAATCCAGATTTGGTTTCTAACCGCATACATAATAAATGATTTCTGCTCTTTGCCGAAAATAAAGAACTTGTCGCCAAGTGTTGCCAGTGCTGCCTCGGAATCATCACTGGTCCTTATGATTTCACCAACTTTTTCCATTTCCTCTTGTGTTGGTTTTTCAATACCATCTGCGCCACGCGTCATTATGCGATGTAGAAAAATAATAGAAACCAAAGCCCCCATAATTGGCAATGAACGTAAGAAGCGACCAGCCTGTGGGTGTTCTTCAAAATCAAACCAAAGCTCGTCAGAATAAGGAATATGTTGATAGGAATAAAAACCAATATAAACCATCACCCCAAGCGCAAGGGCAATCAAAATCATAAATTTGATATTGAAATTATTACTTAATAATGCCGATTTACGATAGAATAGCCGCTTAAAAGGCAATATTGCCACGAATAATAATGATAAAATAATGGCTTCTTCATAATCAAAGCCTTTTAAAATGGCCGCAATAATACCGAACAGCAGCAATGATAGTGTCGCATAATAAGCACTATCAATTCGCATACTTAAAGAACGGGCAATAAATAGCATCAATACTCCGGTAACAATCGCAAATTGGTGCGAAAACTCTACCAGAGGCATGGGGATAATAAGTTTTAGGATATTGAAACGTTCTTTTACCGCAGGCGTAAAAGCGGAAAAAAGCAAGATAAGGCCACCAAAGAAAAGCAAAATCGCGAATAAATTCGGCAAAAAGTCTTTTAAAAGACCCCGCAATAATTTGGTTTTATAGCTTTCAGCTTTGGCATGTGCATTCATTGGGTCTGAATAACATCTCATTAAAGTTGATACAATACAATTCAACTTTTTGGACAATTTAACTTTTCTAAAATATTGCTTTTATAAATTTGCAAATCATAAGATATAAATCTTGAGGGAAAAATATGTTTGGTCTTATTATGTTGTCTTTTGCACTTGCACCGCCAGAAGTTGGCGCGAACAAGCCATTGGAAACAACGCCCGCAACACCACCTATTTCAAGCCAAGAAGTAGTAAAAGTAGATTTTTTTGCCAAACTTGATGAAAAAACTACTTCGCAAATTCTGCAAAAAGATACCGAAGATTTGGCAAAAATTTTTCCCGGTATTTGGGATAGTGATAATCAGGCATTTTTTGAACCCACACTTAATATTCCAAAGGAATTACGTCATCCACGGCTTTATGCAAAAATTGTAGCGTTAAAAAACCCTTCTCTTGGCGACAAGGCATTCATGGTTGAATATCGTGAAGGTGGTGGCAACGGTAAATTACTTAAAACCCGCTTTTTCACACTATCGCCAGACACTAAAAGCCGCGCCATTAAGCAAACTATATATGAATTAAAACCCGACTTTAAAATTGGCGATATTAATGCAGTTACGACTGACAACCTTATCAAATCCGAAGGCTGCGAAATAGATTATAGGCGTCGGGCATCTGGCTTTACCGGTGATACTTCGGGTAATTGCAAACTGCTTATGAAGGGTGGAAAAACCATCCGCAGCACCGAACACCATGATATTGATGCCAACTTCTGGGAAGTAACCGATATTGGGGTCGATGAAAGTGGGGTTCGTGTTTATGGCAATCTTGATAATAGCCCCACAAAATTGCGCAAAGCAAATATTTATGAATGTTGGGCTAGTTACCGTGATAAAACAATTGCCAATATCCAAACCTATGATGCCGGCGGGGAAATGAAACTTGATTTTGGTGCCAATTCTGCGCGCTTATTACTTCGCAATGTTGATTGGTCGATTGGCAATAACCGTCCGTCGCTTACGCTTTATCTTTATCATAAAAATGATGATATTGCGCAAATATATTCTTGGACCGATGAAGGTGCCAATCGTATCGCCCTCGCAGATGGCGATTATCAGGCAAGCTGTACCAAGCAATGAGTAATGAAATTGATAATTTAAAATGGCTTGGTGGCGCTGTGGTGCGTGGCCGAACAATTGGCGATGTCTGGCAATTTGAAATTAATGAAGTGACTTCGCAAGCAAGGGTTTATAAACAAGCCTTACACGAATTTTTTCGTACGCAAATGCCACTAAGACCTAAATGGGGTGAATTTGAGGTGGACGTTCAAATCCACCTCAATCCAAATTTTCCGCAAATTGATGTTGATAATGTTGCCAAGGCAGTTCTTGATGGCATAAAAAGCCATGTCTTCGTTGATGATAGCCAAATAATGCGCCTTTTGGTCGAAAAACTGCCCTCCGAAAGCGAAAAGCTTTTTATAGAAGTGCGGAAACGTTAGTTACGCAAAATCAGGGAAATATAATTCCTTCATACGTTTTAGATAATTCTTTAAATTGGTTTTCGACTTAACATAGTCATTTAAAGGACTATCGAAATAATCGGTCGAAACACCCCACAGCATTGCAAAAACCATTGCGTCAAAGCCACATATATCATTGCCCAAAATAAAATTGTTATCGCCCAATAAATTTGACAAAGCATCGACATCCTGTTTGCCAAATTCGGTTATTTCATCATAATTAAAACGCCCAATGCCATGTGCAAAACGCGCCATTTTTGACTTTTCAAACATCTCATTGGCAATTTTTTCGCGGATTGCTTCGGGAGCATCATCAAAGAAATGACGTGGCCCTTTGTTAAAATTTTCGGCAACTCCCCAACGATAACTTATTTCAATCCAATAAAGGTGGTTTTCGCACATCTTTTCAGCCATAAAACCAATTGCCAAGGTTTTGGCATCATAACCCCCTGTAAAATCGACACTATGTTCGTTTTCGAGATAGTTTTTAATAAAACTTGTATCACCAATTATTTCGCCGTTACCAGTGGTTACATATGGCATTTTGTGGCGTGGTGCGACTTCCCAATCAACGAACTCTTCTTCATAAGAAACGCCCGCCATCTTAAATAAAACCATGGCTTTGATTGCAAAGGGGCTTGGGTCTGCGAGACCCCATAATGGCTTATATTTGTGTAGTTTTATCATTTTTATCTCCTTTGCAATGTCTTTAAAACATACATGCTGACAGCATTATGTCAGCATGGTTTGGCAAAGTTCAAAAATAATCAGCTATTTGTATTGCTTAGGTAGTTCATAATATTCCGCCATGCGGCAATGTCTGAATTTTCAACATTCTTAAAGGCATCGGCAATTTGGCGCATTTGTTTTCCGGTTAGGATTTTTTCTAAATGATTACCTTCCTCAGAAAGCTGTAAACGCTTTAGGCGGCGATCATTATTATCGGCAACCGCCTCAACCAATTTCATTTCGATTAATTGGCGCAGTGGCGCGTTTAACGCCTGCTTACTTATGGCGAGAATTTTCAGTAATTCAGAAATTGTAAGCCCGTGGTTGCGGCCAATAAAATATAAAACACGGTGATGTAGCCGCCCCAGCCCCTTTTGTTCAAGGGTTTTATCGGCATGTGAAGTAAATCCACGATATGCGAAATACATTAATTCAATCGAACTTCTGAGTTCTTTTTCCGATAATAGGTCAACCATATTGACTTATTATTGCAAATATGGAATCTTGTCAATTGGTCAATCCTGTTGACCTTTTGTATTTCTGGAGAAGGATAAAAATGCAAAAACTATCCGCAAGGTTAAAAGATTTAAAAGCATCACCGGTTCGCGCCATGTTGGAGGCATCAATTCGCCCCGATGTCATTTCCTTTGCAGGTGGCCTTCCTTCTGAAGATAGTTTCTTTAAATTCGATACAGCGAATGCCCTTTCAAGTGCCATGCAATATGGCCCAAGCGAAGGTGAAAGAGAGCTTAGAGAACTTATTGCCAAGGAATTAAAAGGGCGAAATATGGAATGTGACGCTTCGCAAATCCTAATCCTTTCCGGCTCGCAACAAGGGATAGATTTAGTTGCCAAAATGGTAATAGATAATGGAACCCAAATTGCGGTCGAAAGCCCAACCTATCTTGCGGCATTGCAGGTTTTCCGTTTTTTTGGTGCGCAATTTGAAGAATTACCCAAAAATATCAATGATATTACGTGGTCAAAATCGAACCACCCTCCCCTTGCCTATGTAATACCGACATTCCAAAACCCAACCGGAAAATGTTGGTCAAAAGAAGAGCGCATGGCATTTGCAAAAAAATGCGTAGATAATGATGTAATTATGTTTGAGGATGATCCATACCGCGATCTTGCCTATGATGAATGCGAAAGAACACCTGTTGCCGCATATATGAATAATGGCTCATGGATTTATCAAGGGTCATTTTCAAAAATATTATCACCAGGTTTAAGAATTGGATATATTGCGGCCTCAAAAGATATGTTCCCGCATCTTTTATTATTAAAACAAGCCGCCGATTTGCACACCAACCGCCTAAGCCAATATTTGGTCATGAGTTACCTTCAGTCACCAAATCGTGATGGGCATATCAAAAACCTAATCAATAATTATAAGCAAAAACGTGATAATTTTGCTTTGCTTATGCGGAAAAATCTTGGCAATATGGCCGAATGGAATGCGCCAGAAGGTGGGTTGTTCTTTTGGGTTAAATTACCAGAAAGCACAAATATGCAAAACATGTTTGAAAAAGCCGAAGAAAGAAATGTCCTGTTCACACCAGGGGAACATTTTTTTGCAAATTCAAGCAGCGCATATCCATCTATGCGTCTTAATTTTAGTCATGCATCAATGGAAAGTTCTGACCGCGGTCTTACCATAATTGGTGAACTTTTGCGCGAAAATCAATAAATTCACAGGGTAAAATGCGAAGAGCCGACAGATTATTAGATATTATTCAGATACTGCGGCGCTATCGCTCGCCAATAGCAGGTGACATTATTGCCAATGAGCTTGAGGTTTCATTGCGCACCATATACCGTGACATTCAAACCCTTATTTCCCAAGGTGTGCCAATTCGTGGTGAAGCAGGCGTCGGTTATATTCTTGAAGATGGTTACGATCTCCCACCACTTATGTTTAAAGTAGATGAAATAGAAGCCTTAATTCTTGGGCTTTTGTGGGTAAAGCGGCGGGGTGATGAAAAATTAATCCGCGCAGCCAGTGATGCAATGGCAAAAATTGAAACCATTGTTCCAACAAATTTAAAAGCATCATTCGATGAGATAAGTTTGGTTGCGCCGCCCAATTTTGATATTGTTGCCGACAATGTAGATGTTTCAAAAATCCGCCATGCAGTGCGCGAAAAATACAAAATCACTTTTGCGTATTTGAATGCTGAAGGCGATGCCACGATGCGAACAATTCATCCATTTGCAATTTCATATTTTGAACGACAGCGGCTTGTAATTGGTTGGTGCGAATTACGTGGTGAATATCGCTCTTTCAGAACTGATAGGATGGATAATTTAGTGGTTGAACCACAAAAATATAACACCCACCGCAATCAAATGCTAAAAGAGTGGATTGAGATTAATAAGTGCATGCATGCTTTAAGTAAGACAGAATGAATTACCCATGCGATGCGATAGGAAAAGTGTGAAGCGGTTTTCCGCATAATCTAAGAGCAACTTGCCCGAACTTTGTGAGGCATTGCAAGTTTAAAAAAAGCCCCTTGCCGGGGCTTTTTGTTATGCTGGCTTTTTGCTAATTTCCTCGAATTGACCATGAGGTCTAAAGCGATAGAGATAAGTTGGCGCCAATGATTCAACACTTACAAGCTCGTTAATGCCCAAATCTTTAAAACCAAGTGCTTTTTCAGAAACCATATTATCAGTTTTCATCAATTCGATTTGGTCACCGGTAAATGGCGCATCAAGGAATGGAATAAATTTTGTCAAAAGGTTTAAAACCCCACCGCCAAATTTCATCAAACCGAATGGCACTTTCATATATCCGCGTGGACGTGCAATTGTTGCCTGAATATATTTGATAATTTGCTCAAATGTATAGGTTTCAGCACCACCAAGCTCATAAATCTTTCCTTGTGCAGAAGGATTTTCAAGTGCAGCCATAACCGCAGTTGCAACATCACCCGCATAAACAGGTTGGAACTTTGTTTGCCCGCCACCAATCAACGGCATTACAGGTGTAAGGCGTGAAATCGCCGCAAATTTATTATAAAAATTGTCTTCTGGTCCAAAAATCACTGATGGACGCAAAATTGTTGCGGTTGGCACATTTTTCAAAACCACGTCTTCTGCCATTGCTTTGGCAACCGCATAGTCTGATTTTGAATTCTTATCCGCACCAATAGCAGAAATTTGAATGAACTTTTTAATGCCTTTCGCCTTTGCCGCCTCGGAAACAAGGCGCGCACCATGATGCACGGTACCATCAAAAGTTTGTTTGCGCTTTTCATTCAAAATCGCAACCAAATTTATAACTGCATCTGCACCGTCAATCGCACGATCAACCGATTCAGCATTGCGAATATTTGCCTGAACCAATTGCACCTGACCAACGACACCCATAACGCGTAAATCATTGCCAAGATGCGGGCGACGCATAGCAACACGAACCCGTTTGCCAGCTTTACAAAGCGCGCGAACCACATATTTTCCAACAAAGCCAGAGCCACCGAAAACAGTTACCAATTCAGACATATAGATTCTCTCTTGAAACAATCGATTTTTCACTAATATTTTGTGCGAAGGTTGTCGAGTAGCAAAATGATAAAAAAACGCCTCTTAGCTGAAAGAAGGGGTTTTATTTTAACCATTTTGCGCCCATATAGCCCAAAATAAATGCCTTATCTTGGAGTGTTTGATGTCTGAAGCATATGACGTGGTAATTATTGGTGGTGGCCCTGGTGGTTATGTTTGTGCAATTCGTTGTGGTCAATTGGGATTAAAAACCGCAATTATTGAAAAACGCGGCAGATTAGGCGGAACCTGCCTAAATGTTGGCTGTATCCCATCAAAAGCACTTTTACATGCTTCACATGCCTATGAAGGTGCTGCGCACCATTATGCCGATATGGGCGTTGAGGTTGCGGGCGTAAAACTGAACCTTGAAAAAATGATGGCCAAAAAAGATGATGCCGTTGATGGCCTTACCAAAGGTATCGAATTCTTGATGAAGAAAAGCAAAGTAACTTATCTTAAAGGCTTTGGTAAAATTATTGGCAAAAATAAAGTTACTGCAACCGCCGAAGATGGCACTGTTAGTGAACTTGAAACCAAAAACATCGTTATTGCCACTGGTTCAGAAGTTGCGCCATTGGGCGACATTAAAATTGACGAAGAAAAAATTATTTCTTCAACTGGTGCCTTGGCATTGAAAAAAGTTCCAAACAAATTGGTGGTTATTGGTGCGGGTGTTATTGGCCTAGAGCTTGGCTCTGTATGGCGTCGCCTTGGCTCAGAAGTTACCGTTATTGAGTATCTTGACCGTATCACACCAGGGGTTGACCTTGAAATTGCAAAAGGTTTGCAAAAATCACTTACTAAGCAAGGCATGAAGTTTGAACTTGGTAAAAAAGTTACTTCTGCGGTTGCTGATAAAAAAGGCGTTACCCTAACCTTTGAACCTGCTGCTGGTGGCGACGCTACCACACTTGAAGTAGATGCAGTTTTGGTTGCGGTTGGTCGCCGTCCATATACTGATGGTTTGGGCCTCGAAGAAGTTGGTGTTGAAAAAGATGCACGTGGTTTTGTGCCAAATCATCATTGGAAAACCAATGTTGATAATATCTATGTAATTGGTGATGCAACCCATGGCCCAATGCTTGCCCATAAGGCAGAAGAAGAAGGCGTTGCAGTTGCAGAAATTCTTGCTGGCAAACCTGGTCACGTTGACTTTAACAACATTCCTGGCGTTATTTACACCACCCCAGAAGTTGCGGGCGTTGGTAAAACCGAAGAAGAACTTAAGGCCGCAGGTGTTGAATATAAGGTTGGCAAATTCCCATTCATGGCAAACAGCCGTGCCCGCGCTAATTATGAAACCGATGGTATAGTAAAAGTTTTAGAAGACAAAAACACCCATAAAATCCTTGGCGTTCATATGCTTGGGGTTGGCGTTGGTGAAATGATCGCAGAAGCAGGTTTGGCAATCGCGTTTGGCGCTTCTGCCGAAGATATTGCGCGTACTTGTCATGCTCACCCAACCATGAGCGAAGCCGTTAAAGAAGCTGCAATGGCGGTCGATGGCTGGGCGATACATGTATAAATTCTTAAAACCCCGTCAACATCCATTCGGTGTTTGTTCAAGGTTTTAATATTGAAAAGGATGCCTATTAGGCATCCTTTTTTTTGGCATCATTTTTATTATGCAGCGATTGGCTCTCTTGCGTTCATTGCGGCATCATAAAATGCAATATCGTCACGGCTTATTGAACTTTTACCAATTTGCGGTGGTAGCAATAAAGTTGCAGGCGCATCCAATTTAAAAAATTGCCTCGTACTATTAAGCGTGCGTTGCGACAATGCAAACTCGAACGCAATTGCTGAACGGCCAGTATCATATTCAATTGGGGTTCCCAAAAGTCTGGTTGGAATTTGCAACGCACCCGCAAGTTGAATTAGGTTTTCTTCACCAATTCCCAAAAGACGATTAACGCGGCGAATTAATGACCATTCAATAGTTGCAGCACAAAGATAAGCAAGCGCGAGTTTTTTATGCGGCGAATTTAAATCCCAGGATGGGGCAAAACGCGTAAATTCCCAGCAATCGTAACCTTCTTGAATTGGGTTCATGACATATTTTTTCATTGCCGTGCCCAAAAGATAATTACTAGTTGTAGGGTTATAACGGCAATGCCCCACTAAATCGCCATTTTTGTCGAAAATTAAAAGATATTCCACATCTTCCACAAGATCCATTTCGTCTTTTTCAATCCCGTCAATCATGGGTAAATCATTCCATCCCATTGTTTCAACGAACAATTTTTTTCTTTGCGCAAACATTTCTTCCAAAAATTCTGCGTAATAAGATTTATTTCCTGAATTTACTATATGCACTAGCATTTTCTACCTCCTGTTGAGGCAGACTAGAAAACACACCTTTTAGTTGTTTTATATAGTAATAATTCTTAAACGCTGTACAAAATACATCCTTTGGTTACTTTTTGCGCACATTGATTATTTATAGTTAGTATCCAGTATAAAGCCCAGGCTTATGAAATGTAAGCAACATCGAAGAAATACATATCGCACTTAAGATACTTAGGCCCACATGATAAATGTCGAATACAAAAAACGATGATCCAAGAATCAAAACATCGGTTGAAAGAATTGTTCGACCGGCATTTATCCCCTTTTCGCGTTGAAGATATAGCGCCACGATGCCAATCCCACCTGAACCGGTACCATGTCTTGCTTGTCCCAAAATGCCGATACCTATTGCAATGCCGCCAAATACCGCCGCAAACACTGGGTTAATTGATGAAATTGTTATTACATAAGGGGCCCCCATCGTCATCAACATTACCAACAGGTTGGCAACTACGGTTTTAACCGTAAATTCCCACCCCATGAAGAAATAGCCAAAAATGAAGAATGGTAAATTTACCAATGTAAACCACATGCCAACTGGCAATCCAGTAACATAAGACAATAACAAGGACGTACCCGCAACACCGCCAGTGGCAATATGTGCGGTCTTAAGCAAAATCACCCCAAGCCCCATTAATGAAGTTGCAGAAATAATACCAAACCAATCCTGAAAAAAAGTATGTTTGATTCTTACGTCACTATCTGGCATGCACCCTCCAAGAACAATGGGCATGAAATATCCTAATATGCATTTTCCTTCAATCATAATTCTGCTAATTAGCAATTACAGGCAATTACATGCCACTTTTTATAGCTATCGCTGAAAATATAATCCCCGTACAACGGTATTAGTTATATATACAACTAATACCAAACCTCAACCCAATAGATATGTAAACGTTTTCATTGAGAATGGTATGTATATAACTCGTAAAATCAAGGCAAAAGAAAGGCTGCGCATCTATTTTAATGTCGCAGCCCTAGATAAGTCTCAAGTAAAAAGGCGCTTCCTCCCCGAAACGCCGCAAAGTATATCCCTAACTTGAGAGAACAACTCTACCTATCTCGTGTATGCCAAGTTGTCGCAGTCTTGTCAACACCCTTATGCAATAATTCATAGTTTTTTATAATTTTAATGCAAAATTTTTCATCAAGTCTTTTACTTGGACTTTTGCGATAATTTCAATTCAAAATATTTCGCAATGCGCAAATGGCGATAATAGGCAAAATTCATCGCGCTTAAAAAACCATATACGCCGCGCAAAAAGTGACGCCGCCCAATATATGCCTTAAGAAAAGTCATAGGAAATTCAAATACAATACGAATTGGTGAGATTTTTTTGCCGCGTTTTATTAAATCAAGCGCCTGCGCGTCAGCATAGGAATTTAGTTTAATAATCTGCTCCCCCAGCGAACGCACAGAATAATGGCAAACCCGCCCCTTCAAATGGGTAACTTGCGCACCATCCACCAAATCCACACGATCATGTACGGGGGACGGGTTATAACGACCGATTTTTTTATTATAAAGCCGCACCGGCGAAAGCGCATAGGCAAACTTATGCGGAATGGTTTCAAACGGAAATGTTTCAACAATTGGAAATGCAAAACCTTGTGGTGCGGGTTCATTATTCGCGAATAACGATTTTATTTCGTCATATAGCTCTGTAGTTATTACCTCATCAGCATCAAGGTTTAAAAGCCAATCATTCTTACAGACATCTTCGCCAAATCTTTTTTGTTCACCATAGCCACACCATTCATTAAAAATGACTTTTGCGCCATAGCTTTCAGATACCGCAACCGTATCATCACTAGAACCTGAATCAATTACTATAATTTCGTCACCCAAACCTTTTATAGCGGCAAGGGTTTTACCAATGCGATCGCCTTCATTTTTTGCAATAATAAAAATCGATAATTTCGCGTTCATATTTAACAATCTTTTTCAACTGGCTTTAGTTGCATATTTTTTGTTACATTCATCTTAGATATTGTAATAATTTTGTCATCAAAATACTGCAATAGCCGCCCTATATGTGTATAATGGTCAATAGTCCTTATAGACCATAAATTAAGACAGCCTAAATATATTACAATATGAAGAAACTTTACGATTTTCTTGAAATTCCAATCATAGTAATATTGTCTGCCGTTATTGGCAGCAGTCTGTTATTATTTGATTTGCCAGCGTGGATCGCAATCTCAAGCGCAGTATTGTTGGTTTTGATAATTGCGAAATTTTTTAAATATATAATTCGCGAAATTGAAAAACTAGAAAACATTCCAACGGCGGATCAAAAAGGCAATATCGCGGTAATTAACGAAAGCAACCTTGCACAATCACCCACCTTCGCGAGCCATGCTTTTGATGCAATTAAAACCCCCATCTTTATCATCGACCAATATAGCCGCGTTAATCTTGCTAATTTGGCGGCAAAAAGGCGCTTTGCCATCGAAACCCTTGGCGCGCGCGTAGAAACATCGGTTAGAAGCCCAGAAATTCTGCGCGCAGTTGAAAGGGCGATGGATGAAAACAAACTTGTTTCAGTAAATATTGAACACCATTTTCCAGAAACAATATACGAAAACATTGAAATAACGCCATTTAATCATGATGGACGTTTTTTTTATATAGTAAGCCTTAATGATGAAACCAACCTTCGCAAGGCAGAGAAAATGCGTGTCGATTTCCTTGCCAATGCCGGGCATGAATTGCGCACACCTCTAAGTTCAATTCGTGGCTTTCTTGAAACCCTTCAAGGTTCGGCAAAAGATGATGAAAAAGCACGTGAACGATTTCTTGGTATTATGGTGACACAGGGTGAACGTATGTCACGCCTAATAAATGACATTCTGTCATTATCCAAAATCGAACTTAATGAGCATTTGCCGCCGAAAGATATCGTAAACCTCAATGAAACGCTCGACTTTGCGATTAATTCCACCACGCCAATCATTGACAATTATAAAAGCGAGGTTGTTTTAAACCTTCCGAAAAATGAGGTTCCAATAATTGGTCAGGCCGATCAAATACAGCAAATTATAATCAACCTTTTAGAAAATGCGCTTAAATACGGCTTGCATGGCGAAAAAGTTTTAATAAGCGTAGGCCATGGAATTGACCTTGAGACTATTCAAGAAATTGGCACAAAATCGATTGCTGGCTCAGCATATGCCACGCTTTGTATGCCGCAAAAGATTGTCGGACAAACTTATTCATATGTGCGAATTGAAAATGCTGGCAAGGGAATTGAAAAGAAATATATGTCACGCCTATCCGAACGATTTTATAGAATCGATGACGAAAGCGCACATATAAAAGGCACTGGCCTTGGGTTAGCGATTGTGAAACATATCATAAATCGCCACAAAGGTGGCTTCCTTGTTGAAAGTACGCCACAGGTAAAGACAGCTTTCACATTTTTTATACCGAATTAGTCATAAACAGCGCTTACTGTCACGAAACTGTCATATAAATGTCATTTAAGCGCGAAGATTGCCAACTATTGGAGGGGCAAGGATAATGTTTATGACGCAATTTGCAAATTTTCCAATTGGTTTAATCGGGGCAATAATGCTTTTGGGGTTTGCCAGCTTTGCCTTTTTTGATGGTGCACGCAACGCCCATATTATGGCATCTAATCTTGGCGAAAACCGTCACAGATATATGCACTCACTACCCTCTTATCATGGTTGGTTTCATTTCTCATTGGTGTTTGTTCCAGCAATATTGATTTTATTGATTTTCAACGTCGCGAAACCATCAATTGCAGAGGCAATTTTAACCGCGCAATTACCGCAATCATATCATTCATTAGGCGCCGATGACAAAGCGTTGTTTATGTTAAACGCGCAAAAAATCGCCTTTGGCGGGCAACCTTCTCAAGATACCCCAGAGTTAGATATTGCGGCGGCAAAACTTGCTAGCTATGAATTTTACATCGGCATCAGCAGTGTTATTGCGGCGGCAATAACCGCAATAATTGGTTTCTTATATTCTAAGACCACACGCAAAGTTACATTCCGCGCCCGTAACCATGTGGAATCAGTCATTAAACTAATCATGATACTTGCCTCTGGTATCGCAGTTTTAACGACATTTGGTATTATTTTATCATTATTATTTGAAACCCTAAAATTCTTTGAATCCTATAATCCGCTTGCATTTTTATTCGGTACACAATGGTCGCCACAAATTGCAATTCGTGCTGACCAGGTTGGGCAATCAGGATCATTTGGGGCGGTTCCGCTTTTTCTTGGCACATTTATGATTATGCTAATCGCAATGTGTGTTGCAGTCCCAGTAGGTTTGGGGTCAGCGATCTATTTATCTGAATATGCAACTGAAAAATCACGCACCTATATAAAGCCTGCACTGGAATTATTGGCAGGTATTCCAACAGTTGTTTACGGCTTCTTCGCACTTTTGACGGTTGCGCCATTAATTAAAAATGTTGGGGAAGCAATTGGTCTCGAAACTTCTTCACAATCGGCATTGGCAGCAGGCTTGGTTATGGGGGTAATGATTATCCCGTTCATTTCATCGCTATCAGATGACGTAATTAACGCGGTTCCGCAAAGTCTTCGCGATGGCTCTTATGCGATGGGTGCAACCAAGTCAGAAACAATTTCACGCGTCATTCTGCCGGCGGCATTACCTGGTATTATTGGCTCTGTGCTTTTGGCGGTATCGCGCGCACTTGGTGAAACCATGATTGTGGCAATGGCAGCAGGTCAAAACGCCAATTTATCTGTTAACCCACTAGATATGATGACCACCGTTACAGTGCAAATCGTAACTCTTTTAACTGGTGACCAAGAATATGACAGCCCGAAAACTCATGTCGCATTCGCGCTCGGTTTCGTTCTTTTCTTTGTGACACTTATTTTGAATATTATCGCACTACGAGTTGTGCAGAAATATCGTGAAAAATATGACTGATAACGTTGAACCAAATATCAGGGAAATTGTGAAATCCCGTCTGAAAAAGCGCTATAATTCCGAAAAGCTATTCCGCCTTTTTGGTGTATCAATGGCGGGCTTAGCAATGGTTGCTGCGGCAACGCTTTTGATTTCAATTTTTTCACAGGCAATTCCTGCATTTACAGAATCCCGCCTTGTAATCAATTATCCATTAGAGGCGTCTAAAATCGACCCTACCGGCAGCAAAGATAAAGATATTATCCGCTCGCAGGGGGATTTTGGCGGCATTATTATGGAACAACTTTTAAAGCGTTTTCCAAATGCCGAAAAAGATGGTGGCGTTGATTCATTAATGACGATGGTAACCTCGATTGCCACAACCCCATTGGCAAAACAAATTTCGCAGCATCCTGAGTATATTGGCAAAACCATTAAGGCAAATTTCGCACTTAATGATGATGTCGATATGTTTTTAAAGGGCGGTTATGGCAAAGTAGAAATCAACGATATTCCAGCTCCACTTGAATATTCACTTGAAAATAATTTAGTAAAAATCACATCTTCGAAAAATGGTTTCAAAGATTTGAATTCTGAAATTAATCTCAAACTGCAAAATGAAACTGCAAAGGCAAAGGCGCATATCGCATCAAAACAAAGCCGCCTGCAATCTATAAACGCTGAAATAAAAGCTATGGGCATGCCGAATATGGCAGACCCACATTATGTTGAGCTTGATGACATGCGTACCAAACTTCAAAATGAAGTAGATAGCGCACAAAAACTATTAGAGACATCAAAAAGCGGACAAAATGGCGAGATTGCGTTAAATGATAAATTCCCATCATTAATTGCCTATGTTGATGGCGGTGCGTTAAAGATTGTAAAAATTGCGCCTTCTTACATTGTGGCTGAAAATCTTGTGACACCACGCCAAGATATAACTACAAGCAAGCCACAAAAATTAAGTTTACAATATATTGAAACCCCACAAGATGGCCGCCCAATTGATGATAAAATGATTGCATATGGCACAATTTTAAAAACAGAGGGCTTAATCAAACAACAGCCAAACTTTACAATCTTTACCCGCTCAGATTCTAACGATCCTGAGATGGCAGGGCTTTTATCGGCAATTGTTGGCTCTATCCTTACGCTTATTGTAACCTTCTGCATCACGGTTCCGGTTGGCATTTTGGCGGCGATCTATCTTGAAGAATTTGCACCGAAAAATGCAATCACCGACATCATCGAAGTCAACATAAACAACCTTGCGGCAGTGCCATCAATTGTTTTTGGTTTGCTTGGTTTCTCGGTATTTTTGCACTTTTTTGGCCTACCGCGTTCGGCACCAATTGTCGGCGGTATAGTTTTGGCACTAATGAGCTTGCCAGTAATTATTATCGCTTCACGTGCTGCATTAAAGGCCGTGCCACCATCAATTCGGGAAGCAGCATTGGGGGTTGGTGCATCGAAGGTGCAGGCAATTTTCCACCATGTTTTACCAATGGCAATGCCCGGCATGATGACAGGTTCAATCCTTTCCATGGCGCATGCCTTGGGTGAAACCGCCCCGTTATTGATGATTGGTATGGTGGCATTTATCGCCGACCTTCCAAAAGGATTTAGTGATGCCGCAACCGTGCTTCCTGTTGAAGTTTTCATGTGGGCTGGTCGCCCAGAGAGGGCATGGGATGCGCGCACATCGGCGGCAATCATCGTTCTATTATTGTTTATGATTATGATGAACTTAAGCGCAATTTATTTACGCCGTAAATTTGAAAGAAGGTGGTAATATGGAAAAAATTATTAATCCGCCACAAACCAATAAAAAACCTGATATGGAGATAACAGTGACCGCAGAACCAAATAATAATGCCAGTCACAATAGTCAAACAAACCAAATTGCCCCTGAAAGCATAAAAGTTAGGGCAGAAAATATTGACGTATTTTACGGTACAAAACAGGCTTTGTTTGATGTAAATATCGATATCCCCGAAAAGACGGTAACTGCATTCATCGGCCCATCTGGCTGCGGTAAGTCAACTTTCTTACGTTGTATCAACCGTATGAATGATACGATTGATACCTGCCGTGTTGAAGGTAAAATCCTGATTGATAATGAAAATATCAATGATAAATCAATCGATCCGGTAATGTTACGCGCGGCGGTTGGCATGGTTTTCCAAAAACCAAATCCCTTCCCAAAATCAATTTATGAAAACGTGGCATATGGCCCGCGTATTCACGGTCTTGCCCACAAAAAAGCTGACTTTGATGTTATAATCGAAAAATCACTCCGCAAAGCCGGTCTATGGGATGAGGTTAAAGACCGCCTTGATAGCCCAGGCACAGGCCTTTCCGGTGGTCAGCAGCAGCGTTTGGTTATTGCCCGCGCAATTGCGGTAAACCCTGAAATCATTCTGATGGATGAACCGTGTTCCGCACTTGACCCAATTGCCACCGCAAAAATTGAGGAATTGATTGACGAATTACGCGCCAATTATTCAATCATTATCGTTACCCACTCTATGTCACAGGCAGCACGTGTTTCACAACGCACCGCCTTTTTCCACCTTGGAAAATTAGTAGAGGTTGGGCCAACCGAACAAATGTTTACCAACCCAAAAGATTCAAGAACCCAAGACTATATTACCGGACGTTTCGGTTAAGAGGCCATCATGACAGATCACACAGTAAAAGCATTCACCGACGAATTAGAAGGTCTTGTTTCCGCGGTTTCAAGAATGGGTGGGCTTGCGGAAAAAGCGGTTATTGATTCAATCCGCGCAATGTCAGGGCGTGACATTCGTGTTGCCCAAGAAGTTATCGCCAATGACGTTGAAATTGACGATGCACAGCGTGACATTGAAAAGCGTATCATGCGCCTTTTGGCGCTTCGTCACCCAATGGCAAAAGATTTACGCCAAACAATTGCAGCCTTGAAATTGGCGGCAGATATTGAACGCATAGGCGACCTTGCCCGCAGCATTTCACGTCGCGCAATTACAATTATTGACCATGAACCAATCGCCCTTACCCGTTCGGTTGAGCGTATGGGCAAATTGGCATGTAATCAGCTTAAGCAAGTATTGGATGCCTATAATTCGCATCAGGTTGGCGGGGCAATCTCTGTCTGGTTCCAAGATGAGGAATTGGACGATCATTACGCGTCACTTTTCCGCGAACTATTAACTTATATGATGGAAGACCCGCGCAAAATCGGTCCGGCAACCCATTTACTATTCGTTGCCAAGAATATCGAACGTATCGGCGACCACTGCACCAATATGGCAGAAGTTATCCATTTCCTAGAAACAGGTGAAGACATAAGCGGCGTCCGTCCAAAAGGTGAAACGGATTCCTATAATTCAAAGGCATAAACAGGAGCTTGAAATGCGTCCATTAATTCAAATTGTCGAAGATGATGAAGCTTTAGAGGCTTTGCTTGCCTATAATCTTGAAAAAGAGGGCTACAAAATATCTGTCGCAAATGATGGTGAAGAGGCACTTTTACAAATTAGTGAAAAAACGCCCGATTTAATCATTCTTGATTGGATGTTGCCAAAAATCGCAGGGATTGAAGTATGCCGCCGACTTAGAGCGCGCACCGAAACCAAAAACATCCCAATTATCATCCTTACTGCACGTGCCGATGAAACCGATAAAATTCGTGGCCTTGATACTGGTGCGGATGATTATCTTACCAAGCCATTTTCAATAACTGAATTAAAAGCCCGCATTCGCGCTGTATTACGTCGTATCCGCCCTGCATTGGTTGATGAAATTGTAAAATATCATGATCTAGAGATTGACCGCGTAACCCACCGTGTGAAGCGTGGTGGTGCTGAAATCCACCTTGGGCCAACCGAATTCCGCCTATTAAACCACCTTATTCAGCATCCAGGTCGCGTATTTTCGCGCGAACAATTGCTTGACGCGGTTTGGGGCTCTGACGTTTATGTTGAAGCACGCACCGTTGACGTTCATGTCGGCCGTTTACGTAAGGCAATTAACATCCCCGGCTGCACTGATTTAATTCGTACAGTTCGTGCATCTGGTTATAGCCTTGATGCCAATAATTAATTTCATTTAAGCCATTCAGCCATTGTTAAGCCGCGATTTATCATTATAATCCCAGTAAGGGTGATGAAATGAAAAAAAACGGCTTAATATTTATCGCAATCGGCTCTTTGGCTTTTCTTGGTGCCTGCCAAACTGTTCCCTATCCAGAACGGGCAGCAAAATTTGAGAATGATATAAAGGCGAAATTTGTTGGCAAACCAATGGATGAATTGGTGCTTGCTTATGGCGTTCCGCAATCAAGCTATGACTTATCAGACGGTCGAAAAATGGTGCAATATGTTGATGAAAAACATGGCGTTACCGGCGGCAACACTTGGATGAATTATGATACTGTTTATGCTGGTTCAAGGGTTGTAACCCGCCAAGACGGTTCACGGGTTGCCGTTCCAATTTATCGCAGCGTTCCGGTTTGGGAAACCGAGCCAACCTATGCATATCACCTTAAATGCACCAAACGATTTGTGGTTGATGCTAATAAAATAGTGCAAGATTTCAGATGGGAAGGTAATTCGTGCTTCTAATCCGCAGAAGCAATTACCTTATCCATATATTCACCAATTGCTTGCCAACTGTTTTCATCCGGTGAAAGACCGAGACGAACCACAACCATATCTTTGGATGGAATTACCACAACCAACTGCCCCTGATGACCCCGCGCCATAAAGGCGTCTTCTGGACTATTTTTAAGTAATGGTTTGCGATCTTTAAAGTTTAGCCACCAATGCGCCCCATAATTCGCGGCATTTTGTGCCTCTACGGGGGTGCGAACAAAATCAACATAACCTTGCGGTAAAATACGTTTTCCATCCCAAACGCCGTCACGAAGAAACAATAAGCCAAATTTTGCATAATCGCGTGCGGTGGCATAGAAGAATGATGATGCATAAAGATTTCCCGCCGCATCAAATTCCGCCGCAGTATCTTTCATGCCAATTTTTTGGAATAATTCCGTATATATAAAATTTCTAAAGCGGGCGCGACCGGTTGGATCCTTGATATCGCGTGGACCAAGTGCACGTGACGCACCGGCGGCAACCATATTGGATGTACCCGATGAATAATTCCAATAAGTGCCAGCATCATGTTTTTGTTTGCGGTTGGTTACATATTTAACAACATCTTCTTTACCCGCACCAAAAAGCATAATGGCGGCATCATTATTAATTGGGTCGGAATAGTTTTCTTCGCGCCAATCAAGACCATCCGTCATGTTTAATGCTTGTTTATAGGTAATTTTACGTCGCGTATCACCATCTTTATAATGTGGGTCGTTAATTGCATCATCAAGCTTCATTTTATTTTGCGCAATCTCAATGCCTACCAATGCTGAAAGGATTGATTTACCCATCGACCATGAAATTAGCTTGCTATCCTTGTCATAGCCTTTGCCATAATTTTCATAGACTATTTTCCCGCCCTTTATCACCAAAAGCGCACGGGTTTCACCCAATGACTTATTGCTGTTATCAAAAGCTGAATTGGCAATTGCCGCAATTTTTGCACTTTTGCCATCTTCTACCTGCCAGCCATTCGTTGGAAAAGAAACACCTTCTGGCTGCGCTGGTAATTGCACAAGGTTTGGCTTGGCATGTTCTTGGGCCGCATAAACAACGCCTGCAGTAACTACGGCACCCAAAACTAGGGCACTAAAACCCAAAACTCTGGTAAAAACATTCACTTTTAATGATAATCGCATTTTAATATCCAAATTAATGCGATAAACATAATCTAACTTGAATGAATCTAAAAGGTGAAATGGCGTGAAAAAACTGCCTTCTTTTACATCTATTATCGGAATCCTATTACTTGTGGTCGCAATTGTTGGCGCTGTGATGTTTTATTATGCAAAAAAGTATGCAGAAATTGGCGCGGGGCTGATGGCAAAACAAATGTGCTCTTGTCTTTATGTACAAAATCGTGATGAAAATCAGTGCCTTGCTGAAATGAATGTAACATTAGGCAAACATTATAAATCGGTAAAATTGGTTTATATGTCTGAAACTGTATTCGCCAGCGCATCGGGAATGTCGGTTGCGCGCGCTGCTTTAACCCCTGGCTACGGCTGTTCTGTGTCAAAGTTTGACGGACAAATGCCAAATGCTGTTTTGAAATAGATAAATTATTGCTAAAGGGCTTTAGCTGATGCTTTTACCCTTTTATTAGATATGGTCGTAAAGTCTTAAATCATGAACTCAACAACAAATCCTGAAATCGAGCTTTCAATAGTTATGCCTTGCCTGAATGAGGCAGAAACATTGGAAATATGTATTCAAAAATGCCAAAAATTTATCAAGGAAAATAACCTTTCCGCAGAAATCATTATTGCCGACAATGGTTCGACCGATGGTTCGCAGGAAATCGCCACCCGCAATGGTGCACGGGTTGTCCCTGTTGCTGTTCGTGGTTATGGCGCGGCACTTATTGGCGGTATTCAATCGGCAAAGGGCAAGTTTGTTGCCATGGGCGATGCCGACGATTCATACGACTTTGCGTCATTAATGCCATTTATCGAAAAACTTCGTGGCGGTGTTGAGCTTTGTATGGGTAACCGCTTTTTAGGCGGAATTGAACCGGGTGCTATGCCACCGCTTCACAAATATCTTGGTAACCCCGTCCTTAGCTTTTTAGGGCGGATTTTTTACAATTTGCCAATCGGTGATTTCCATTGCGGTTTGCGTGCCTTTAATCGCGAATCGATTTTGAAATTAAACCTAAACACAACTGGTATGGAATTTGCCTCTGAGATGGTGGTTAAAGCGGGCTTGAACCATTTAAAAATGGCAGAAGCACCAACAACCTTGAAAAAAGATGGGCGCTCTCGTCCACCGCACCTACGCTCATGGCGTGATGGTTGGCGCCACCTTAAATTCCTTCTTACGTTTGCGCCAAAATGGCTTTATATGTTCCCTGCATTATTGCTTTTGGGTCTAGGTGTTCTTGGTCTTGGCTGGCTTTTACCAGGGGATCAGCAATTTGGATCATTGCGCCTTGGCGTTCATACAATTCTTTTCTCATCTGCTTTTGTAATTATGGCTGCTCAAATCTTAAGTTTTGCATATCTCGCAAGATTGTTTGGGGTTCGTGAGAATTTCTGGAAAGAAACTGACTTTATCAAAAACTTCCGCGCTTGGTTTACGGTTGAAACCGGCTCTATCATCGGCGGCATTATGATTTTCCTTAGCATCGCTTTGGCGATTGCTGCGGTAATGATTTGGGGTAAATCAGGCTATGGACAGTTAAACGAAAGCCAAATGATGCGCCTTGCAATTCCATCAATGTTATTGGGTTGCCTAGGATTACAAAGTATCTTTACTTCATTCTTCGCTGGCCTTCTAACGCAGCCAAAACCACAAAACGTTTTGCATTAATTGGTCCAATATTTAGCTCTGTAATTCTTCTACCACTGGCTTATCCTTATGAGACAAGGTTGAGCCAATGGTTGCAAAGATTATCAATGCAATAGCAACAATTTGTATTAACCCAAGATTCTGGGACAGGATTATTGCGCCTGCTAATGCTGCGAAGGCAGGCTCTAAAGACATCAAAAGTGAGAAACTTTGGCGCGATAATTGTTTTAGCGCCATCATTTCAATCGAATAAGGTATGGCATTAGTCAAAAGCCCAAGCGCAAGACCAAATAGCAATATTTTTGGCTCAAACAAAACCGCGCCTGCATTCACAATTCCAATCGGAACCGTGAAAAGGGATGAAACAAAAATCCCCAATGCAACTGCGGTAAGGCCATCATAATCTTTACCCAAACGATGCCCAGCAATAATATATCCGGCCCACCCAATTGCCGCCAATACCGCACACAAGACCCCAAATTTATCAAGATGTGCACCAAATTGGCTAATTGGCATAAGGAAATATAGCCCAACACATGCAAGTAAAACCCACACAAAATCAAGCGGCTTACGTGATGAAATAAGGCTTACGAACAATGGTCCTGAAAACTCAATGGCGACGGCAACACCAAGCGGGATACGCTCAATCGCAATATAAAAAGTTAGATTCATCAAACCTAAGCTGATACCATATGCAAGAAATTTTTTGAGATTAATTTTCGAAAAATCAATCTTCCACATACGGGCAATGAAAATCATTGAAACCAATGAAAATACTTGCCGCAAAGCTGTTGCACCATATGGACCAGTTTCTTTCATTAAAAATGTGGCAAACCCTGCCCCACCCTGAAAGAACATCATGGACAAAATTAAAAGAAAAATGCCGATAAAAGGATTGGATTTTGGGGTGTTCATTCACACCCCAATAATTCATGCCGATTGATATTAAAAGACAATAAACGTCATTTTTTATGAAAATGGTTATTTTGCCTGAAGTTTATGCTGTAACATCCAATCGTAAACTTCGGGATTGTCATAAGTAGCGGTCCAGGAATCATGGTTGGCATCGGGATAATAGGTTGCCTTTACATGACCGCCACATTCATTAATCCATTTTTCCATATCTTGTGAGTGAATAGGCGAAACTACATCATCTTTTAGACCGTGGAAAAGCCAAATTGGTACGTTTTTGAGATTACATGCAAAACCAGCATTGGACCATGCAGCAACCGGAACAATTGCGGCAAATTTATCAGGATGCGCAATTGCCCAATTCCATGTTCCTGCGCCACCACGTGATAAGCCAGTAATATAAATACGGCTTGGATCATAACTTGTGCCGGAGACCGCCGCTTTTAAAGTTGCGTCAAGGCGGTCATTGTCCCACATTTCATCGTCTTCAAGCTGTGGTGAAATAACAATGAAGGGTAAATCATGGCCATTTTCAACCAATTTTGGTGGGCCATGAACTTTTACTAAATTTATATCGTTACCGCGTTCACCAGAACCGTGAAGGAAGACCAAAACTGGTGACTTTTCGCCATTTGGGTCATAGTTTTTTGGCATATAGCGTAAATATTGGTAAGAGCTTCCGTGCTTTGCAAATGCAATTTGATGGCCCGTTTCTTGTTTTTCCGGCATAGATGCACAACCAGTCATAAAAACCCCCATCATTATTAGCGGTAATATTGATTTCATTTCCCCGTAACCTTTTAAATTGTAGTTTTCTTAAGAATAGTTTCTTTATATATTGTTTAATTCGAGGCCTTCTAATAGCCCTTGAATAACCAAATCGGGCACGATGACATCAAAAATTCCAGTTCCCTCGAACATAGAGGAAAAACCACCCGTGCCAATAACAAATGGCTTTTGTCCACCAAAACATTCAGCAGAAAGCCCCGCAATAATTTCTTTGCATGCCCCTAAATGTCCGTAATACAACCCTGATTGCATTGAGTTTATAGTATTTGTACCCAAAACATTATCACATTTACGAATTTCAACATTTGATAATTTTGCCGCCTTTGAACCAAGTGCATCATTAGAAAGCCGCAAGCCAGCAAGGATTACGCCGCCCATATATTCGCGTTCTTTGGTAATGGCACAAAATGTAGTTGCCGTTCCCAAATCAATCACCACCAGATTTTTTTTCGGATATAGTTTCAATGCGGCAATGGCATTGGCAATTCTATCTGCGCCAACCTCTGCAGGATTATCATATTTATTGTTTAATCCGGTTTTTACGGTTGCATCCAAAAAAAATGGCGCTTTGTTAAAATACTTCATGCACGCACTTGCCAAAGAGTGATTATCTTGTGGCACGACAGAACAAATCGCAATTTTTTTAATTTTTTCAGGCTCAAAACCATTTTCACGCATTACAAGACGCAAGAAGATCCCGATTTCATCGGATGATGCCCCACTTTTTGAAGCGCGGCGAAACTGAAATATAACTTTACCATTTTTGACAAGACCGCCATAAATTTGGGTATTACCAACATCAAGTGCCAATATCATTTCAATTCCCCCATTATGTAATTACTTATAAAAGCACCTAATGCATCAACGCCCTTTAATTCAGTAATTTTGGTCGCATTTTTATCAAAAACATTGAAGCTATGCTCGGCTTTATCGCCAGAAATTTGTTCCAAGGCATTATGAACAACTATATCACAATCTGCCTCAGCAATTTGTTTTTTAACCGCAAGCTCGGCATCATAAATATTGTTGGTAAGCTTGAAACCGATTAATTTTGTTTTGGGCGATTTTTGTTTGATTTGATTGATAAGTTTTGGGTTTTTGACAAGCTTTATTTCAATTTCCTGATTAGATGACGGAATTTTTGTATTGGTTTCTGTTACCTTACCGCCCGCAACAACTTCTTTCACCGAATAATCACTAACGGCGGCACAATGCACAACCAAGTCAAAGTCATTTTTGGCAAGTTCATTAAATAGTTCATGCTCAAGGCTTTTGAAATCAGTGAAAACCGTGGTTGCAACTTTTGCATTTGGCAGTGCCCCCGCTTTGGCGGTTAAAAAATGAATTTCAAAACCAAATTCTGATAATATATCAGCAAGGCGTGCGCCCGTTTTTCCACTTGACGTATTGGTTATCGCGCGAACATTATCAATTTTTTCGACACATCCACCCGATGTAATCAAAACCTTAGGCAGCTTTACTTTTTGTACCGCTTTTGGCGTTGGTTTTTGCCCCAATGCTTTAACAATTTCATCAAAAATCAAATCAGGGTCAAGAAGTTTGCCAGAACCAACCTCTTGGCATGCCAAAACCCCCGAAGCCGTTTCCAAAATGCCAAACCCATATTCACGCAATTTACCAACTGATAATTGTGTAGCAGGGTGCAAATACATTTGTGTATTCATCGCAGGTGCAATTAAAAAGGGCTTGGTGAAATCATGGGCAAGTGCAAGTGTAGTTAAAAAATCATCTGCAATCCCATTTGCAACCTTATTGATAAAGTTTCCGGTTGCAGGGACACAAATCACCAAATCGGCGTTACGCATTAAATAAATATGATCTAAAGCACGCCCTTCTTCAAAGGTATCCTTGGCAACTTCTTGCCCTGATAATGCTTCAAATGTAGTCTTGCCAACAAAATTAAGCGCCGAATTAGATGCGGCAACCTTTACCTCAAACCCATTCTGCACAAGCTTAGAAACCAAATAGCACGCTTTGTACGCGGCGATTGAACCCGAGACTAGAACAAGAATTTTAGATTTTGACATTGTCAATCAACCTCACCTCGCCACCATCGTGCGTTAGTTTGGTTTTTACCGCAACAAAGCGGCGATTTCCAATGTCTGTAACATAATCGACCACAAAGCCGGCCTTGGTCAATTCTTCGCTTGCTAAATCCGTGTTTTTTGAATTTGAAATAATTTGATAGATTTTTGGAGCAAGCGCCCGCCCATCGGCATTCAAGCGAACATTGCGTGATGATTTGGCAAGACCATCACTTTCACGAACAATCGCGACGGGGATAATTTCCAAATCCATGAAAAAAGCGCTTACCATCCCTTTGATAAGTTCAAGTTGTTGGAAATCCTTCTCACCAAAATAGGCCTTGCAGGGTTTTACAATGTTGAAAAGCTTCATAACAATCGTTAAAACGCCATCAAAATGCCCTGGGCGATCTTTACCGCATAGTTTTTTTGAAAACTCATTCTCTGCAAGAACATAACGGTAATTATCGGGATAAATATCATGATATTGCGGAGTAAAAACTGCATCAACACCAAGGCTTTCGGCAATTTTTATATCGTTTTCCAAAGTATTCGGATATTTTTCAAAATCTTCTTTTTGATTAAATTGGGTTGGATTTACAAAAATTGATAAAACCACAATTTTATTATCGCTGCGCGCCTGTTTAATTAATGCCTCGTGCCCCTCATGCAAAGCGCCCATCGTTGGCACAAAGCCGATAGTTAAGCCACTTCCAAGCCATTCATTGCGCGCGGCAATCATTTCAGCGGGATTTTTAAATATTTTAGGCATTAATAGGATTCCGCATTATTCGGATATTCAGCATTCAAAATTGCCTCATGAACCCTGTTTAGAACGGTTTTAGTTTCATCAAATTGATGGGCAAATTCGCGAACAAATCGCGCCTTGTGGCCATTATTAAGCCCCAAGAAGTCTTGCCACACCAAAACCTGTCCATCACAGCCTTTGCCAGCGCCAATACCAATTGTAGGTATTTTTAACTCTTTTGAGATTTTTTCACCCAAAGCCGCCGGCACACCTTCTATAACTAGTGAGAAACAACCCGCAGCTTCAAGACGCAAGGCATCTTCAAGGATTTTTTGCGCTTTTTCATCATTACGCCCCTGAACCTTGAAACCGCCCATAGTATTCACAAATTGCGGTGTAAGTCCGATATGACCCATAACCGGAATGCCACCTTCGACAAAGTGTTTAACAATCTCAAGGTTGCCATCAGCCCCTTCCAACTTTACCGCATGTGCACCGGCCTTTAGTAATGCACCCGCCGCGTCTACGGCATTGTCAAGACCACGGCGATAAGTGGTAAAAGGCATGTCACCAATAATGAACTTCTGTGAACTCTTGGCTTTAAATCCACGCGCCACCGCCGCAATATGCGCAGACATCATGGGAATATCGGCTGGTAAAGTTGAATCATAGCCATATATTGTCATGGCAAGACTGTCGCCAACAAGGACGCAATCAATATCACTTTCGGCAACAATTAATGCCGATGAGTAATCATAACAAGTGACACATGAAATTTTTGTGCCATCAAGTTTCTTTTTCGCGAAATCATGAATGTTCATAATTTCCCCCTGAATTTGTTTTGCAGTGCAATATAACATATCAAAAGAAATGCCAAGTGATTGTTTTTTAGCTCACGCCTAAAAGCTAAATCTCTTACGCTTTTTTTGAACCTTGCCGACGCCTTTTACAATTTCCTTTGCGCCGCCTGTAATCAATATACCAAGTTTATCATTAATATTTCCGTCACTTTCAGAAAGCTGTTGGCCGTTTATAAGACCTTCACCGATTAATTTAACAATTTCTGGGCTTTCGGAGAATTTCAAATGTTCTGATGCACCACCACCTTTGACCGCAGTAACATCTATAACGCTCATATTTACGCTGTTAACAGCACTTTTATAAGGTTCTTTTGAAAAATCTACTAACCCTAGACGGTCAATATTGCCACCAATCACACGTGACATTTTCAATGCCTCATCATTCTTTGATACCAATATTGATATTGGGGGCAGATTGGTCCCCAAATCATAATATTGGTTTTTAAAGACCATGATATCAATATCCGGCGAGGCAAGAATTATATTATTTATTTTTGGCGAAATTAAGCCATCTTGTAATTTTATGGTTCGCAATGCCTCCATAGTAAGCCAGCTTCCCATCGAGTGCGCAAAAATATTTACGTGATGAACATTCTCATTTTTGATAAGTTTTTCCAACAAATCGGCAAGCGCCGCACGTGAATATGTTGCGCTTTCACGGTCATAATCGTAGGCAAGAATTTTACCACGCGATGGCCACGAAAATAATATTGGTGCGTCCTTCATATTGCTATCGTGAACAATTTGCGCCAAAAGAAAAACACCGCCATCATATGGCGTATTGAACCCATGCACGAAAACCAAAAAATTACCGTCATATTGCGTTGATTTTTCCGCAATCCATTTATTAAATGCGGCATCATCAAGCGAGTTGACACGCAATGTCGCAAATTCTTTTTCAGGGTTTGGTTGACGGTTTTGCGGCCATTGTATTCTTCCTGCCTTACGGTTTGTTGCTGGCGGGATAGAAACATCAATATCATTATAATAATTTTGATCACCCCGAAAACCGGAATACAGCAATGCCGGGTTATGTGATGGCTGGCGGTTTGTTACCACCATTAAATTTACCTTGTCGGATTTGGATATTGCGGGAGTAGTGCTTTCAATTGGGGTCATAAGCCCAGGGGGACGTGTAGAACACGCTCCAAGGACTAAAAATAACGCCAATAATATAATTTTTTGACATTGCCGATGCATCACAACCCGTTTACATAATAATTAAAACGTTCAAGTAGGTAACATAAGCAAATTTTAATCAAAAATCACAGAAAAATACATAGAAAAACCATTTTGGCATATGCTATATTATGTTGCCTCGACATAAAAAATAACAATTACCAAATCATATATTTAACTTTGAGAGGCTCTTTAGAAATTACATTTTTACAATTTTCACTTGCGGGGATGTATTTAACGCGCATAGCTTCTTTGATTGTTGCCTCTTCAAAATATCCTTTTGGTTCTGCCCTAATTATAATTACTTCAATAACATTCCCTAATTCGTCAACTGTAAGTTCGGCTTCAACAATTCCTGATTTCATCATATTTAAAGCCCTAGTCGGATATGCCCTAACGATATCAAACGACTTTATTAATTTTGCAGATATATGTTTATTTAAACAGTCTTGCGGGATCGATTCATTACGTTGAATAGAATTGTTTGGTTCAGCAAATGATGGATTTGCCACAAATAAACAAAATAAAACCAAAAGAATTGATGAAAAAAATCGTCCCATGAAAAACCCACACCTTTCGATGTGGGTTTTAACAGACTTACTATCTTGAGTAAAGAATTATTCGCCAATGCCTTCAAAAAGTGCTGAAGATATATAGCGCTCCGCGAAGCTTGGAATTATTACCACGATATTTTTGCCGTCATAATTACCCGATTGTGCCAATTTAATCGCCGCACGAAGATTTGCACCTGATGAAATACCGGCTGGGATGCCCTCTTCACGTGCCAATTCACGCGAAGTATCAAAAGCCTCATCATTGGAAATGGTGATAATTTCATCAATCACTGATTTATCAAGAACTTCTGGAATAAATCCCGCACCAATACCTTGGATTTTGTGAGGCCCCGGATTGCCACCTGACAAAACTGGTGATGCTTCTGGTTCAACAGCGACTATTTTAACATTGGCGACTTTTTCTTTTAAAACTTGCCCAACGCCGGTAATTGTTCCACCGGTTCCGACGCCCGCAACAAATGCCGCAACATCGCCATTTGTATCATCCAAAATTTCCAATGCAGTGGTTATTTTATGCACCGCAGGGTTTGCAGGGTTTACAAATTGGCCAGGAATAATTGAATTAGGGGTTTCTTTTACAATTCTTTCGGCCTCGGCAACTGCACCTTTCATACCCGCTGAACCAGGGGTTAAAACCAGTTCAGCGCCTAAAAATGCCAACATTTTGCGACGCTCCAAAGACATGGTTTCAGGCATTACAAGTTTCAATTTATAGCCGCGTTGCGCAGAAACGAACGCCAGCGCAATGCCTGTGTTTCCCGATGTTGGTTCAACCAGAATTGTATCTTGATTTATAAGACCACGGTCCTCCAACTCTTCAATCATGGCAACGCCAATACGATCTTTTACAGATGCAATCGGGTTAAAAAATTCTAGCTTGGCAAGAATATTTGCTTTTAGTCCATATTTCTTGGCGATTTTATTCAAACGTACCAATGGTGTCGCACCGATGGTTTGCGTAATATTGTCGAAAATTTTCCCGTTGCTACGTTTTTCGATTTGGCTGGTCATAATAAACTCCTGCAATTTTCCTAGAATATAATTCTTTGCTTTATTTTATGAAGCGCTAATATTGGAATATTTTACATGTTTGCAGCGCACGAGACAGAATTTTATTCTAGCTATTTTTTAGCCAATTATGCGCGCATTCCTTGACTGTTAAACCAAACACCACAAAAAGAACATTATGAAAACACTGCGCCAAAAAGAAATGATGGGCGGTATTGCCCGTCTTGTTGAAACCAAAAACGGTTTTAGTGCCGTCTTAATCAAAGGCGGGAAAGTTTTAGCGCAATCCGATGGCGAGAATGCCGAAATCGTCTGGAATTCATTACTTTCTGGCGGCAACAAATCTCTGGCCCAAAAGGTCGAAGGCGACACAAGAAATATTTATCATGATGTGCGCAGCTTTATCGAAAAAACATCTAATGCTATTTTTCTTACTGGCCGTGCAGGAACCGGTAAAACCACTTTTTTACGTGATTTTTTAGAGCTATCAGATTTAAAATCATTAGTAATTGCGCCAACTGGTATTGCCGCATTGAACGCAGGTGGGCAAACTGCACATTCCCTTTTTAAATTCCCACCCAATTTAATCCGCCCACAAGATGTTAAGAGAGTGCGTGAAGGGCGTTTATTAAGAAGTATCGATATTTTAGTTATCGATGAAATTTCTATGGTGCGCGCTGATTTAATGGATGGAATTGACCGTTCACTTCGATTGCACCGCGGCGTCGCAAAACCATTTGGTGGGGTAAAACTGCTATGTGTCGGCGACAGTGCACAATTACCGCCAGTTATTAAAAACGACGAATACGCAATTCTTGATGATTGGTTTGGGGGTGCATATTTTTTTGATGCACCAAGTGCGCGCGATCTTGACTGGAGTGTGGTTGAACTTTGCCATTCATTCCGGCAAACCGATGAAACATTTTTATCAATCCTAAACCGCATTCGTAAAGGTATATTTTTGAACGAAGATGGCGATATATTGCGCCAATGCGTACGTGAAGATTTTCCACCAACCGATGAGGTTGATGTAATATTGACCACAACTAATGATGCCGCGCGACGTATTAACGACAAAGAAATGGCTGAACTGAACACCAAATCCCAAATTTATCAATGCGATGTTGAAGGGCAATTTGATGATAAGCTATTCCCAACAGAAGGGGATTTGGAATTAAAAGTTGGCGCCAAGGTTATGCTTTTAAGAAATGATCCCGACAGACGTTGGGTTAATGGCACACTAGCAATCGTGGATCAACTTCTGAAAGACACCATCAAAGTACGCATTGGCAAATATGTCCATGAAGTCGAGCGTGTGGACTGGGAAAGATATCAATATGATATTGACGAAAACGGGGAGCCAAAACGAAAAGTGGTTGGTGTATTCACTCAATTACCAATCCGCCCTGCTTGGGCATTGACTATTCACAAGGCGCAAGGGCTTACATTTGATAGTGTACACATTGATTTTGGGCGCGGGGCATTTGCGCATGGTCATACTTATGTTGCACTTTCACGTTGCCGAACATTAGAGGGCTTGAGCCTTTCTCGGAACCTCAGAAAAAGTGATTTGGTATTTAATCAACATGCTTTTGCCCTCTATGATGCCGCAAAATTAGATGATTTTGGTGAATATAAAATTGGGCGCGCTGTTATGTCCTCCTTTTAAATTACATTTTAATATTGATTTAAACATATAAAGATGTATTTAAGTGTTTAAATATTTTTACGGAGATGCCAGTGGCTCGTCAAAATTATGTATTTACTTCCGAAAGTGTTTCAGAAGGACATCCGGACAAAGTTTGCGACCGGATTTCAGATGAAATTGTTGATTTATTTTATCGCAAGACCCTTGAAAAAGGCTTGAATCCGTGGGTTACACGCGCGGCATGCGAAACATTGGCCACAACAAACAAGGTTGTTATCGCTGGCGAAACCCGCATCGAAGCAGAGGTTTCAAACGAAGAAATTATCGAAACTGCGCGTTCTGCCATAAAAGATATTGGCTATGATCAAGACGGTTTTTCTTGGAAAACTGCTGATATTGATGTGCTTCTACATGGTCAATCTGCGCATATCGCACAAGGCGTTGACGAAGCTGGCAACAAAGAAGAAGGCGCGGGCGACCAAGGTATTATGTTTGGTTATGCAACCAATGAAACCAAAGAATTAATGCCTGCACCATTGATGTATTCGCATAAAATCTTGAAAACCTTGGCTGAACTTCGTCATTCTGGAAAAGAAACATGGCTAGGGCCTGATGCAAAATCACAAGTAACCGTTCGCTACCAAAATGGCAAACCGGTTGAGGCAGCCTCTATCGTGCTTTCAACCCAACATTTAGACGCGTCACTTACTTCTGAAGATATCGCGAAAATTGTTAAACCAATCATCGAAGGTGTTTTAGGTGATGATTTGGCAATTGCCAAAAATTGCGTATGGCACATTAACCCAACCGGCGCATTCGTAATCGGTGGTCCTGATGGCGATACTGGCCTTACTGGTCGTAAAATTATCGTTGACACTTATGGCGGCGCTGCACCACATGGTGGTGGTGCATTCTCTGGTAAAGACCCAACCAAGGTTGACCGTTCTGCCGCCTATGCTGCGCGCTATTTGGCGAAAAATGTTGTTGCCGCAGGTCTTGCAGACAAATGTACAATCCAACTTTCATACGCTATTGGCGTTGCTGAACCTTTGTCAATTTATGCCGATTGTGCAGGCACAGAAAATTGCGACCTAGATGCACTTGAAAAACGTTTATTCGAAGTTATGCGCCTTACACCAAAAGGTATCAGAACCCATCTTGATCTTAATAAACCAATTTATGCCCGCACTGCTGCTTATGGTCACTTTGGTCGTGAACCTGACGCAGATGGCGGTTTCTCTTGGGAAAAGATTGACCTCGTGGACAGCCTAAAAGATTTATTATCATAAATTTGAATCATTTTCTGAATAACAAAATGCCCCGTACTTGCTGCGGGGCTTTTTATTTTGTTTAACAATAGGGCATAAATTTCACCATATGGCTTTAATTACAATACAGTTATTTAAAGATGCGTTTTATACCAAGATAAGGTTGTCAAAACTTATAAATTAACTAATGTGTGTGCATGGTTTTTGTATTGGGGGCATCATGCGGAAATTTGCATCACTATCTTTGGCTTCATTAATTTTATTATCGCCTATAATCGCCAAGGCGGATACGGCTAGCGATATTGCAGCATACAATGCAGCACTTGATAAAGGTGATAATGACCAAGCATTGAAATTACTAAAAGTAGCTTTAGAAAACGCAAAGTCATTGCCGCCTGATAATGCCAAACTTGCGATGATTGCATACGAGAATGCTTATTACTACGCTGTCTTTGAAGACTATAACACCGCATACTCGGCAATAAAAATTGTTGACAATGCATTTAAATTAAAACCAGAATTACAAAATGGTTCAGACATAGACGAATACAATTTCTTGTATGCACTTATAAAATTTATTGCTGATGACAAATCTAATAGTGATAAAAAATCCGTACAAATTTTGAATAAAGCCACTGAAAAAATTAAGAATAAAGAACGAATAGACTATCTATTCTTTAAATCTAATATGATGTTGAATTATCATTATTTAAAAGCATATGACTGGAATAATCTGGCACGCGGCGCACAAAGGCAAATTGATGCACTAGAAAAAACGCAAGATGAAAAACTAGATAATTATAGAGTTCTTGCCTATTTAAATCGTGGTCAAGTTAAATTCGTTCGTGAGATTAGAGGTGGCATTCATGTTACCACTGGAACACATATTACTGGAAAGAAACATTCAGACTGGGAAGATGCGCTAACCGATATTGCACTTGCTGAAAAATATTACGGCAAGCCAAAAAGCATTGATGATGCAAGTGCTGCTGGTTTGGACGGTTGGTATGGGATGATAAAAACATATGCTATAACCTACCAACCATCCAATAAAACAAATGACACTATAAAAAATATAAATAAATCTGTTGGGTTAAGTGAAGATGGTTTTTTTTCAAACGTGAGAAAAGAAGAATGTGATAAAATATACGATGATGACATTGGTAGAAGAATTAGCTACGACTCATTCATGGTGGCGCACAATAGTTTCGGCTATGTAAGAGCGGTTTTTGATATTGATGACCAAAGTATAATTCGTAATGTTCGCATCCTAAGCTCTTTCCCAAATGATGGCTTTGGAGATAATGTTGTGGCAGGAATCAAGGGCACAAAAATTAACAAATTAAAACCAGGAACACCAAAAGAATGCTTAAAAGATTACTTATTGGGCGTTCAATTTGTTACACGCTAATGTATGATAATATTTACAAAACGGCCAATAAAGAATTTTTTTGTTATACAAATTCTAGTTATACAGAAATTAAAAAAGCCCCCGATATTCGGGGGCTTTTATATTCATGCTTTAATTAGTTGGCGGAAATTATTCTGCGCCGTCTTCTTTTTCTGCTTTGGCTTCTTCGGCTGCCTTTTTCTCTAGGTCTTCACCAGTTTCCTGATCAACAACCTTCATAGATAGGCGAACTTTACCGCGATCATCAAAGCCCATAAGTTTCACTTTTACAGTGTCACCTTCTTTAACCACATCAGAAACCGCAGCCACTTTTTTCGGTGCAAGTTGTGAAATATGAACAAGACCGTCTTTGTTACCAAAGAAGTTTACAAATGCGCCAAAGTCCATGACTTTAACAACTTTGCCTTCATAGATTTCGCCAACTTTGGCTTCATCTGTGATGCCGCGTATCCATTTAACCGCAGCATCAATTTTCTCTTGTTCATTAGAGGCAACAGAAACAGTACCATCATCTTCGATTGATACTTTTGCACCAGTTTTTTCAACGATTTCACGAATAACTTTACCACCGGTTCCGATAACTTCACGGATTTTATCGGTTGGGATTTTAAAGCTTTCAATTTTTGGCGCATAGGTGTTAACTTGACCACGATTTTCGGTCAAAGCATTTGCCATTTCACCAAGGATATGGAAACGTGCCTTGTGCGCGCGTTCCAACGCCACTTTCATGATTTCTTCGGTGATGCCGGCAACTTTAATATCCATCTGAAGTGATGTGATACCGGCTTCGGTACCAGCTACTTTAAAGTCCATATCGCCAAGGTGGTCTTCATCGCCCAAAATGTCGGTTAAGACTTCGAATGAGCCGTCTTTTTGCAATATAAGACCCATTGCAACACCAGCAACCGGAGCTTTAAGCGGAACGCCTGCATCCATTAATGCAAGTGATGAACCACAAACAGTCGCCATTGAGGAAGAACCATTTGATTCAGTGATTTCAGAAACCACACGCAAAGTATATGGGAATTGCTCTTTAGAAGGAAGAACCGCCTGCATAGCACGCCATGCAAGTTTGCCGTGACCGATTTCACGACGTCCTGTTGCACCCATACGACCAACTTCACCCACAGAATATGGAGGGAAGTTATAATGAAGCATGAAGTTTTCTTTTTGAAGCCCCATAAGGCCATCAACCATCTGCTCGTCTTCATTGGTGCCAAGAGTAGCAACAACAAGTGCCTGGGTTTCACCACGAGTGAAAAGAGCCGAACCGTGTGCGCGAGTTAATACACCAACTTCTGGAACGATTTTACGAACCACATCAACAGGGCGACCATCAATACGACGACCTTCTTTAACCACAGCAGTACGAACGATATCAGCTTCTAATTCTTTACAAACGTCTTTGAAAAGAACTTCGCTCATGCCTTCTGGTTTTTCTTCTGTTGCTACCAATGCCTCTTTAGCTTCGGTTTTTGCAGCATCAATAAGGTTATGACGTTCTTGTTTATCTGCGATACGGTATGCCGCATCAATTTTTTCACCGATAAGTGCTTTTACGGCATCAAATTCAGAAGTGTGATCTTCTGGTTCAAAGTCCCACATATCTTTTGCTGCACGCTCTGCAAGGTCGATAATTGCATCAATTACCGGCTGCATTGATTTGTGCGCAAAGCTTACGCCGCCCAAAACAACTTCTTCAGAAAGTTCATAAATTTCTGATTCAACCATCATCACGGCATCAGTTGTACCGGCAACCACCAAATCCATGTCGGATTCTTCGGTTTGTTGTAATGTTGGGTTCAATACATATTCGCCATTCAAATAGCCAACACGTGCCGCACCGATAGGCCCCATGAAAGGCATACCAGAAAGCGCAAGTGCCGCAGATGCCGCAACCATCGCCAAAATATCTGGGCTGTTTTCACCATCATGAGAAAGAGTTGTAACAACAACCTGAACTTCGTTTTTAAAACCTTTAACAAAAAGCGGACGAATAGGGCGGTCGATTAAACGAGAAACCAAAGTTTCGAATTCGGTTGGGCGCGCTTCGCGCTTAAAATATCCACCAGGAATACGACCTGAAGCGTAATATTTTTCTTGATAATTCACAGTTAGCGGAAAGAAATCAGTACCTGGCTTAACGCTTTTTGCGCCAACCGCAGTTGCCAGAACTTGTGTATCGCCATAAGTGGCAAGGACTGCCCCATCGGCTTGGCGGGCAATACGCCCAGTTTCCAATGTTAGTGTGCGTCCACCCCATTCGATAGATGCTTTTTCGATATTAAACATTTAACTTCCTTACAAGATAATACCAGCCCTCTGATATTATCCGACATATTGGGGAACCCTTTCCCCGATTTGGCATTTTGCCAATTGCTTTCCTACCCCATGTAGAAGAGCAAACATTGAATTGATTTCTTTACGAAATCAATAAGCGCCGTAAAAAAACGACGAAATCCATATTTTAGTTGAAAAGACCCCATCATTGCTGATGGGGTCTGAAATTTCTAACGACGTAGGCCGTGTTTTTCGATTATGCCTTGGTAGCGTTTTACATCACGCGATTTAACATAATCAAGCAAACGGCGACGCAAAGCCACCATAGTCAACAAACCACGACGTGAGTGGTTGTCTTTTTTATGGGTTTTGAAGTGTTCTGTAAGGTTTTGAATGCGAACGGTAAGAACCGCGATTTGCACTTCAGGAGAACCAGTATCGCCTTCAAACAAAGCATTCGCTTTGATAACCGCTTCTTTAGCTTCTTTAGTAATCGACATCTAATATACTTTCTTTAAGTTTGAAAAACGCGGAACGGCTGAAAATAGCCCGCCCGCACGTCGCCCAAGGCAATCGCAACACCATCACAAACCGCTAATACCGCACGGGACATATCCTGCCCCGAAATATTACGTGGTCTGCGCTTGGCTTTTAATTCATCCATTTGTGGTGGAAGAACCAAAATTTTGCGCCCCTGCCGCAGGTCAAAAACCTCTGCTTCTTTAATGGCAAGCACCGGGATGTCGCCCAGTGCCGTCTCAAAAGGCAAAAGTAATTGCAACGCAGGGGCGTCTATACACATTTTTTCAAGATTTTCCAGTGTTATCGCTGTTTCTTGTTTAAATGGCCCAACAGACGTACGCCGAAGGTGAATAATATGCCCTTCTGCCCCCAATTTGTGGGATAAATCACGCGCCAATGAGCGCACATAAAACCCTTTTCCTGAACGAACAAAAAAAGACGCTGAAATGCTATCATTTGCTATCAATTTTAATTCATAGGTTTGGACTTTACGTGCCGCAAGTTCAAACTCTTCGCCGTCACGTGCCAAATCATAGGCACGCTCACCATCAACTTTAATAGCAGAATATTTAGGGGGGATTTGATCAATTTCTCCCAAGAATAATGGGATAATATTTTCAATTTCCTGCGTTGTTGGGCGCACTTCCGAGGTTGCCACCACTTCACCTTCTGCATCTTGGGTGGTGGTGCTTAAACCCCATTTTATTGTAAATTCATAGGTCTTTTGCGCTTCCATAAGCCAAGCAACAGTTCGTGTCGCCTCACCAAGTGCAATTGGTAAAACACCGGTTGCAAGAGGATCAAGCGTACCCGCATGGCCGCATTTATTGGCGTTTAAAAGCCGTTTAACCTTATTGACTGCATCAGTAGATGTTAGTTCCAATGCCTTATCAAGCACCAACCAACCGTGAATGTCATTTCCCTTTTTTCTGCGCTTGGACAAGATTAAAATTCCTCATCCTCATCAAGGGTGAAATTTTTGCGATCTAAATCTTGTTGCACATGCGGTTGCGCCAAAAGACCATCAATTTTAAGCGCGACATCATAGGAATTATCGGCAATAAATCTAAGTTTGGGGGTAAATTTGGCATCAATTTCATGTGCCACTTGCCCACGCAAAAACGCCGCCGCATGGTTCAAAGACTTGGCAACAATTTCTGGATTATCATCACCCAATGCCGACACAAAAATATTGGCATGCTTAAGGTCCGGTGACATACGCACCTCACCAATCGTAATTGAAATACCTTGCAAGGCCGGGTCATGGATTTCACCGCGCGCAATAATATTCACCAATACGTGACGAATGTTTTCCCCCGCCCTAAGTTGACGGTTGGTTGGGCCCAAAGTTTCTTTTGATTTTGAATTTCTTTTTTTCATGTTTTAACCTTTTTGCCCCCCTGTTAATGGGGGAGCTGTCACGGGCCTGCCGTGACCGAGGGGGAACATTCCCAAGCCCCCTCCGTCCCTTTTGGGACACCTCCCCCATTCGTTTTACTTATAGGGGAGGAGAAACGCCTAAAGGCTACGTTTAATAATCTCAACTTCAAAACATTCGATTTGATCGCCTTCACGGATATCTTGATAATCTTCAAAGCCCATACCGCATTCTTGACCGCCCGAAACTTCGGAAACTTCGTCTTTGAAGCGTTTAAGGGTTGAAAGTTTACCCTCATGGATAACCAAGTCATCACGAAGCAAGCGAACGCCACAACCGCGTTTGATTGTTCCCTCTGTAACGCGACAGCCCGCAATTTTACCAACTTTGGAAATTGAGAATACCTGAAGAATTTCGGCATAACCAATGAAAGTTTCTTTGCGTTCTGGCTCAAGCATCCCTGAAAGGATATCTTTCACGTCATCAAGCAAATTATAGATGATTGAATAATAACGAATTTCAACACCTTCATTCTCTGCTTGGTCGCGCACATGTTTCGCCGCACGAGCGTTAAAGGCAAGAATAACCGCGCCAGAAGATTTCGCCAAAAGCACATCAGATTCAGTGATACCGCCAACGCCTTGGTGAATAACACGCGCCGCAACTTCATCATTGTTCAATTTTGCAAGTGATGCTGAAATCGCCTCGGCAGAACCTTGAACGTCAGCTTTAACAATGAATGGGAATTCTTTAAGCTTTTGCTCTTTGATTTTCGCCAACATTGTTTCAAGGCCAGAACGTGAAGAGGTTTTGATCTGTGAGCGATCACGTTTCAAGCGAATACGATAATCGGTAACTTCGCGTGCACGTGCCTCGTTTTCAACAACAACCAATTGGTCGCCAGGTTCCGGCGCACCATCAAGACCCAAAATCTCAACTGGCTGCGCAGGTAATGCGGCATCAAGCACTTGGTTACGTTCATCGGTCATTGCACGAATACGACCCCATTGAGTACCCGCAACAACGATGTCACCACGTTTCAAAGTACCACGGTGAACAAGAACAGTTGCCACAGGACCGCGACCTTTATCAAGTTTCGCCTCAATAACGATACCTTCGGCAGTACGGTTCGGGTTCGCCTTAAGCTCCATGATTTCTGCCTGAAGCATGATTGCCTCAAGAAGTTTATCAAGGTTTTTCTTTTGCTTTGCCGAAACTTCTACTGCCTGTGTATCACCACCAAAATTCTCGGTGACGACGTCATATTGCAATAGTTCAGAAAGAACTTTTTCTGGGTTTGCATCAGGCTTATCAACCTTGTTCACAGCCACGATAATTGGAACACCCGCCGCTTTGGCGTGGTTAATCGCCTCAATAGTTTGTGGCATAACGCCATCATCCGCAGCAACCACAAGAATAACAATATCCGTAACTTCTGCACCGCGTGAACGCATTGCAGAGAATGCCGCGTGGCCCGGAGTATCAAGGAATGTAACCTTATCACCAGATGGCAAGCGAACCTGATACGCACCAATATGTTGCGTAATACCGCCGGCTTCACCAGAAACCACATCGGCTTGGCGAATTGCGTCAAGCAATGATGTTTTACCATGGTCAACGTGACCCATGATTGTAACGACTGGTGGACGTGGCAATTGGTTTTCATCAGTGTCTTCAATGCCTTCAAGACCAATTTCAACGTCTGATTCAGCAACACGTTTTGGAGTATGACCAAAATCAACCACGATTAATTCGGCGGTGTCAGCATCAAGCATGTCCGCACCCTTCATCATTTGTCCTTGCTTCATCATATATTTGATTACGTCTGTAAGACGCTCAGCCATACGGTTTGCAAGATCAACCAATGAAATCGCTTCTGGAATTACAACTTCGCGCGATTGTTTTGTTGGTTCTTGGTGGGTGCGTCCCATACGACGCTCACGTTCTTTTTCACGTGCACGGCGAACAGATGCCAGTGAACGTTGACGCTCACCGTCACCATCAAGCGCAGAAGTGATGGTAAGTTTACCAGCACGACGTGGCGCCGCGTTTTTATCACGTGACGCAGGAACAACTTTTAAAGGTGCTTGTTTTTGTTTTTTAACACGACCACCGAGTGAAGATAGAATATCAGGTGAATTTCCAGTCTCTTCCTCTTCTGGCTCATATGCCGCTTCAGGCGCAGGACGAGCCTCTTCTTGACGGCTTTGAGTCTGCTCACCAGCAGGTTTTGCAGCCTGTGGTGCAGGCGTTTCTTCTATTTCCTCTTCAACAACCGCAGCAGCAGCGGCTGCCTTATTCTTCTCGGCTTCAAGGCGTGCAAGACGCTCTTCTTCTTCGCGGCGAATACGGTCAAGTTCTTCCCGTTTTGCGCGTGCCTCTGCCTCGCGTTGTTCGCGTTCTTGACGCTCAAGTTCAAGTTCGCGTGCACGTTCCAATGCCTCTTGGCGTGCTTTCATTTCCGATGCAGAAAGACTTCCGGCAGCATTATTATGCGCTGGCTCAGCCTGAGTTGGGGTAATTGTTCTTGGCTTTAATGCGGCTTTTGGCACAAACCCTGGGGTTGGTGCTTTTGCAGAACCAGTTGCAACCGGTGCATCTGCGCCACGTTTTTTCTTCACCTCAACTACAACCGTCTTTGAACGTCCATGAGAGAAATTTTGGCGCACAGTAGAGCCAGCAGCCCCACCACGGTTAAGGCTAAGAGGTTTACGCGCATTCGCGCCGCGATCGTTTTCGTTATTATCAGTCATTATGTTCCATCTGCCTGCATTAGGCGTTGCAGGGCTTTTCCATCAAAATCGCCAATAAATCAAGTCTTGTTATTCAATTTTACCAATATTTATTTGAAAACTAAATCTCCCGCATTTCATGAGGGTTTGTATTTTGATTTAGTCCTCGTATCCAATTTTCATCATAAAGCGGCATAAAACCGCCAAGACGCAATATTTGTGCCTTGTAATTCTTGGCAAATGTACCGTGTCGCATAACGACATGTGCGCAATTTGCCACTCCTAATTTTGCCGAAAGCTGATCCATAGTGAAACAGCCGATAAGCTTTTGCTCAGCCTTGTTGCCAAGACGCGAAAGCAGTTTTGACCGCCCATCATTAGAGCCGTCACTTGCCTCAATCAAAAAGGCAGCATCATTGTCTTTTAGAAAGTCTAATGCCTTGTCGGCGCCAATTATAAGCTGATTTGAACGTTTGGCAAAACCCAATAAATCAAGGCAGTGATTTGATAATGCAATAGTTGTTCGCGCCACCAAATCTGCATTCGGTAGCACTTTTCGCTTTAATGATTTTGCAAATGCATTCCCAGAGACCGCCTTGGCGAGAATTTCGGCATCAGCACTTACCCAGACACCACGCCCCGGCGCGCGTGCGGCAACATCGGGGAAAATTTCCCCGACATCATCCGCGACAAACCTTATAAGTTCGTCATTTGTTTTTATCTCATAGGTTTGGGCGCAACGCCGCTCTTGGCGATGACCTTCACCCCGCTCATGCTTGTCCATCGGTTGAAGCCGCCTCCTCAGTTTCTTCGGTTGCAGCCTCTACCCAACCCATAGCAACACGCGCCGCCATAATCATGGCATCAGCGTCTTCAGATGAAAGGTTAAAGCTATCCAAAATACCGGCCTCACGAACACGCTCACCGTTTTTAACTTCGAACCAGCCACGTAAATCATCAGATACTAGGCCAGCAAGATCTTCAACAGTTTTTACGCCACCTTCAGCCAATGCAATTGCGATTTGTGGGGTAACGCCATCAAGTTCAAGCAAGGCTTGTTCGATTTGTAGGCTGGAAATTTTTTCTTCAAGTTCTTTTGCTTTAAGCTCAAGATGCTCACGCGCACGTGCTTGAAGTTCTTCAGCAACTTCTTGGTCAAAGCCTTCGATTTCCATCAAATCATCAATTTCAGTTCCGGCAAGGTCTTCAATGCTTTCAAAACCTTCAGAAACCAATAGACGCGCCATCATATCGTCAACTTCAAGCGCATTAATGAATAGATCAACAAGGGTTGCAGTTTCTTTTTCACGACGCTCACGCTCTTGCTCTTCTGTCAAGATATCAATCGACCAACCAGTAAGTTGTGATGCAAGGCGAACGTTTTGACCACGACGACCAATTGCAAGTGATAATTGATCTTCTGGAACGATAACTTCAACACGGTTTTCATCTTCATCAAGAACCACTTTTGAAACCTCAGCAGGTTGCAAAGCGTTTACGATAAAGGTTGCAGGATCCGGAGACCATGGAATAATATCAATCTTCTCGCCGCCCAATTCGCCAACAACGGCTTGAACGCGTGAACCGCGCATACCAACGCAAGCACCAACAGGATCAATTGAATTATCAGATGTGAAAACGGCGATTTTTGCGCGCGACGCAGGGTCACGGGCAACTGATTTAATCTCGATAACGCCATCATAGATTTCTGGAACTTCTTGCGTGAATAGTTTCGCCATAAAGCCAGGGTGTGAACGAGAAAGGAAAATTTGTGGGCCTTTTAGTTCGTGCTTAACTTCATAAATATATGCACGAACGCGATCGCCCATGTTAAGGGTTTCACGTGGCAAAGTTTGGTCACGACGGATAACACCTTCACCGCGACCCAAATCAACGAAGATGTTGCCAAATTCGGCACGCTTCACAGTGCCGTTAACAACCTCACCAACGCGGTCTTTAAATTCGTCAAACTGTTTCATACGTTCAGCTTCACGAACTTTTTGCGTGATAACTTGTTTACCGGTCAATGACATAACGCGGCCAAAGTCAAACAATGGCAATTGCTCAGTGAATACATAGCCAACTTCAACATCTGGCTTCAACTTAACCGCATCTTCAAGTGCGATTTGTTGCGCTTCGTTTAAAACTTCGTCATGAGTTGGAACAACTGTTTGACGACGGGTAATTGTCAACTCACCGCTTTTGGTGTCGATTTTGGCAACGATGTCGTGGATTGCGCCATAACGTGAAAGTGCCGCTTTGGTAATTGCGCCTTCGATAGCGTCAATAACGACCTTTTCATCAATATTTTTTTCAGCAGCAACCGAACGGGCAATTTGCAAAAGTTCAAGTCTGTTGGCACTGATCGCCATGTTAATCTCCACTATCTTCAGGGGTTTCAAGTTCAATTTTGCCATCATCAATGGCGGTTTCAATTTGTTCTAATTCGTCATCCTTGGCACGACGCGACAAAGATTCACGAATTAATTCATCGGTTAACACCAATTTGGCATTATGCAGCCACGCAAATGGAATAAGTGCGGTTTCTTCTTCGCCATCAAGGTCGATTGAAACATTGTCATTATCGCTTCCGACCAAAACGCCGGCAAAACGTTTTTGCCCCTCAACCATGCGGTTAAGTTCAAGCTTGGCACGAAACCCAGCCCAACGATCAAAGTCTTTAAGACGTGTAAGCGGGCGATCGATACCGGGCGATGAAATCTCAAGATTATATTCACCACTTATTGGGTCGTGCGCTTCAAGAATTGGGCCAAGACCACGTGACAATTTTTCGCAATCGCCAGACGTCATAGAACCATCAAAGGTTTCTGCCATAATCTGCAATGTTGGGCGCTTTGATCCCATCATGCGAATACGAACGATTTCATAGCCCAAATCGTGCGCAGCGGGCGCAAGCAAATCATAAAGGCTTTGTTCAAAAGGTGTTGTAGTAAGCATTTTACCAAATAAACCAAAAATAAAAAAGCGGCCCGAGCCCGAGCCGCCCAAGTCATTTTTCAATGACTGGAATAAACTGTTAGTTGCTATATAATATGGTTTTATGACTTTGTCACGACATTAAAGCACAATTTATTTTTTTACCGCTTCCTCAATATCTTTGATTATTATTTTGGACATTTTCAACATGGCGTCACGCGCCTTGTCGCCATGTTCGGAAAATAGCAATTGTGGAAGCATCTTGGGAATTATTTGCCAAGAGACGCCATAAGCATCGACAAGCCAGCCGCAACGGCTTGGCACCGCACCATCATTTATGAATTCGTCCCAATAATAATCAACTTCTTCTTGAGTTTCACAATCAACATATAATGAAAATGATGGGTTTAGTTTGAAATAATCGCCGCCATTAAACAAAATGTATTTTTGCCCTGATAATTCCAATGTGCCTGCAAAAAAATTTCCATCAGGACCATTTTTAACCTCAGTTAACGCAGCATCTTTGAATATCTTTAGGTAAAATTCAGCCGCTTTATGGGCATTATTATTAAACCATAAATAAGGTGTGACTTTATTCATATCACACCTATTGCATTGGCTTTGGGTGATTTACCATCCAAGGAACACCAAATTTATCAATCAACATTCCAAAACGGTGTGCCCAAAAAGTTTCTGAAATTGGCATATTGATTGTGCCGCCTTCTGCCAATGCCGCGAAAAACCTATCTGCATCTTCATTATTGTCGGTGACAATATTAATACAATAACCTGAATGCCCCTTGTGCATTCCCATTGGGGCATCACCGCCCTGAATAAATTTATCGCCAACTTGCAAAGTTACGTGCATGACACGTTCTGCCGCCTCTGGGGAATGTTGATAATCACCCGGCGCATCTTTATAACGAAAAAAACCGGTAATCTTGCCCTCCAATGCCTTTTCGTAAAATTTAAAAGCCTGTTCGCAATTACCGTCAAAGCCAAGATAATTAATTATATCTGTTATCATTTTGCGCTCCCTTTTTATCATGCCATTAGCAATCAGCAGAGCATATCACATTTTAAAAGAATGTAATCTTTAATTAGTTTTTATTGGTCACAGGTTTTGCCGATGGCGCATGTTGCGAATTTGGCTTTGCCACAACAGTTTTTGCTGGAGCAGGTTTTGCTGCAATAGTTTTTGGTGGTGCAGGTTTAGCAGGTGTTGGACTAGGCGCATCGCCATCAATTACGGCCGGCTTAACCGCCAAAGGCACGCATCGCGATACAAGCGTGTTGACAGCATCCGCACCAGGTGCAGCAACCGAACCTTTGATACCAAGTGCCGAAACACTCATAGATCCTTCGCCTTTTAGAACATTCAGCACTTGTTTAGTCTCAAGCCGGCGACTTACCTCAAGCATTTCGTAAGAATTTGCCGATGCAATATATTTCATGCCAGCAGATGTAGAGGCATGAACACCGCCAAACGAAACCCTTGTATCCTCACCAGAAGATGGTGAAGGCAAACCTGAAACTGAAATACTTACACCACCTGCTGGATTACAAGCCAGTGACACCAAAAGCGACCCTGAATTCAATGGAGATGCAATACGTGTTGGCGAAGTTGTGCGCCAATTGCCATTATTTTCAACTACATTTTCAAGTGTAGGGGCAAGTTGCGGTATTGCATCTTGAGCAGATTTTTTATTGTAAATTATTTCTCCGGTTTGCAGATTATATGTTGCTTCAACCCGATAGTTTTGCGGCGCAATTGCTGCCCCCTTATCATCTTTGTCGCAAAAACCGCCTATTACAAAGGATTTTTTTCCATTAGCAAGGTAAAGCCTTGGTTCATAAAGCATGTTGCCCAAAACCTCGGTTTTATGGCGCGGAACATCGACAATAATTGCTTGTGAGGTGCACGGTGCCGCATTTACTGCACTTGAAACCAATATAATACGGTCTTTGAAAATGCCTTTGTTTGGCTCTATGCCAACAATGCGAATGCTTTCATTACTTGTGGCTGACTTGGCATTTTTATCATTATTAAAAGACAAATTAAGCGCGTTTTGCGCAGTTTGTGGAAAAACTTGTTTGTTATCAATAAAGGCGGCAAGGCCATGTTCATTTGATTTAATTTCAAAAATGCCATCACGGGTCAGATACTGCCCTTGGGCCAATTCCGGTGGATTGCCATCCATTTTCACCAATTCGACAAATGCCGCACCTGGTGAAAGTGCCTTACCATCATGGCGAATTTGCGAAAGAACGATTGATCCTGGCTCTTCTGATGCAACAAATGTCAAAACCACAGATTTAGGAAAATCTTTGACAGGGGCAATTAATGCGCTTTCTTTTTGCTTTTGTGATGGCTCTTCAAAATTAAAACGGATTTCGATTTTACCGTCACCCTTTTCAACTTCCATATTGGAATTATAGCCAGCTTGTGATGATTTTACTTCATACTCTGAGATTACTCGCTCTACGGTTAAGCCAGTTGCAACAGGTTGTGCGCCTTCAATAGGTGTCGCAAGCACGTTTTGCGGACCAATTGAAATCATCAAAATGTCTTTATTGGAATCGCCTTTATATTGTGTATCTTCAATTTTCGGCTTGTATTTTAAAAATGGAAGTATGATGCCGCCAGTGAAAAAGCCAATAACGCCACAAAGCGCAGCAAAAAGCATAAAGGTGCGCATACCAACGCGAGCGCCATGCACATCTGTGGCTTTAACAGCTAATGACTCTTGATCTTGATTCTGGTTATTCATCTTTAATTACACAATTCAATACTTAACTAATTGAAGTAATTTGATTAAGACAAAGTAACCAAAATATTAATGGCTAGTATTTTTTCAGAACCTCAAATGGATCTTCTGATAAAATTGCCCCATTGGTAGCAATGATTTCTGAGTAATATTTCGCACTATTCTTTGGCGTTCTTTCCAATGTTTCATAATCAACATGGATAATACCAAATCGCTTTGAATAACCCAAAGACCATTCAAGATTATCAAGCAATGACCAACACATATAACCGCGAATATCAACGCCATCAGAAATCGCATTGTGAATTGCCTGAAGATGTCGCTGCATGTAATCAACACGCAAAGGGTCGTGCACCTTGCCCCTAATTGCTTTTGGCGGATCAAAGAATGCCGAACCGTTTTCAGTGATATAAAGCGGTGTATCGCCATAAAGCTCTTTGAACCATTTCAAAGTGTCATAGAGACCCTGTTCAAAAACTTCCCAACCGGTTTCAGTATACGTTTTGTGTGGCACGCGCACACCCTTTGCCTTTAGATGCCAATTATTAGGTTCATAAGCAGTAACAGAACGCGTGTAATAATTGATGCCGACAAAATCTAGTTTTTGTTTAATAAGTTCATAATCTTCGGCAGGTTGCTCTGGAAGCCACGCATCCTCAAAAATTTCCGCCATTTCTTCTGGATACTTACCCTTGAAAGCAACATCAAGATATTGTCGGTTCATATAGGCATCGGCACGCTTAGTCGCCGCAATGTCTTCTGGCGAATCAGTCGATGGATATTTTGGTTCAATATTTACAACCAAACCAATCTCATGCTTGCCGATTTCACGATATGCCTTAACCGCTGCACCATGCGCCCGCATCAAATTATGTGACGCAAGTGGGCATTCAGCACGGTTTTTATGACCTGGTGCAAGCGCGCCAAATAAATAACCGCCATCGGTTACAACCCACGGCTCATTAAGAGTGACCCATTTTTTAACCCTGCCATCAAGGTTTTTATACATAACAGACGCATATTCTGCGAAATAATCGGCAATGTCACGATTTAGCCAACCGCCAATATTATCAAGCGCTTCTGGTAAATCCCAATGATAAAGCGTGAGTAAAGGTTCAATATCTTTTTCGAGCAATTTATCGACAAGTCGAGAATAAAAATCGATGCCCTTTTGATTAATCCGTCCCCGGCCTTCTGGAAGAATCCGCGACCAAGAAGTTGAGAAACGATACGCCTTCATTCCCAAAGACGCCATCAATTCAACATCTGATTCCCAACGATTATAATGATCCGTTGCAACATCACCCGTATCGCCATTTAGCATTAAGCCCGGTGTATGCGAAAATTTTTGCCAAATACTAGGTCCGGCACCATCGGCCAAAGGCGACCCTTCAATTTGATATGCAGCAGTCGCAGAACCCCATAGAAACCCTTCAGGAAACTGAAACTTGTTTGACTTGATTCCTTCTGGCATAAATCCCCCTTGTTTGTTGCCCTTTGATTGGGTGATGATAATTATGTAAACGTTTACGCATTTTTACAATCGCTTGCAATAGCTTTTTTCAACTACTTTGCCTATACAAATGTTAAAACGTGCTAATATTGCCGATTAATCATATGCTTTAGGCGATTGAAAAACTATGAAATATAACTAGAGTTGCGCAACAAGGGGCATATATCTGCGCGTCTTTATCAAGGGAAATATTTTGGAAAAAGCTACAATTAAAGATGTTGCAAAGGCGGCAAATGTTTCTATTGCCTCTGCTTCTCGTGCATTAAATGGCGTTGGAAGAATTTCACCCGTTACAAAAGATAAGATTTTACGCGCCGCGCGTGAATTAAATTATGTTCCGCATTTTGGGGCGCGTTCGCTTATTCGCAAAAAGACAGACATCTTTGGTGTGCTTCTTCCTGATCTATACGGCGAATTCTTTTCCGAATTGGTGCGCGGTGTTGATACTGCAGCGCGGGCGTCAAATTATCAGATATTATTATCATCATACCATAATGATGCCAAAGAAACCAAAAGTGCAATTGCCGCGATGCGCGGGCGGGTTGATGGCATAATTGTTATGACCCCCTATGAATTTGGTGAAATAACCTATTCCGATGTGATTGGCGCACCCATTGTTCAGATTTCCAGCCTTAATAATCATGGTGGAACACCAATTATCGCAATTGATAACTTCCAAGGTGCAAAAATCGCCACCGAACACCTTTTAAAGCAAGGCTATAAAAACATTGCCCACCTTTCCGGTCCAAAAGTAAATATGGAGGCCAAGGAACGTTTAAACGGTTACCTTGACGCAATAAAAAATATTTGCCCTGAAAAAATTTACGAGGGTGATTTCCGCGAAGAAAGCGGTTTTGAAATTGCCGAACAAATAGCAAGCGATGTTAAAGCTGGCATAATTGATGCGGTTTTTGTTGCGAATGACATGATGGCAGTTGGTTTAATCAATGGCTTGAAAGAAAAAAAATTAAAAGTGCCAGACGATATTGGTGTTGTTGGTTTTGATAACGTACCAATTGGTCGATACGTAACGCCAAGCCTTACAAGTCTTGGTGTTGATATGTCGCAATTAGGCAAAAAGGCCGTTGAAATTTTAAATTTATTGGTGAACGGTAAGCCCAATAGCGCGGATACAAACAAGCTCGTAGTTTTCACGCCACATTTATTTGAGCGTGAATCGTCTATAAAGCCAGAATAAAATAAGTGGATTAAAACAAAAACCACATTATCTGCATCTTATTATGCGTAAACGTTTGCGCAAATTAAAAATTTGTGCAAGACTGATTGCCAATTAAAAATATTTGTCGAAATATCGGCGTAAGTTACAGGGATTTGTTATGAGACGCAGGGATTTTTTAATTTCTTCAGCCGTGTTTTTGTCTGCCTGCACAACGGGCGCAAACAAAATAGATCTTTCAGATAATGAATTTGATAAAATCCTTGACGATATTGAACGCCGCACCTTCAATTTCTTTTGGGAAACGACAAACCCCGAAACCGGTTTAACGCCTGACAGATACCCAAGCCCTTCGGCAAGCTCGGTTGCGGGTGTTGGTTTTGCGCTTGCATCATATCCATATGCGGCTACGCGCGGCTATATTTCCCAAGATCAGGCGAAAGAAAGAACCCTAACAACACTTCGCTTTTTATTGGGTTTAAAACAAGGCCCTGAACCACGCGGCAATGCAGGTTATAAGGGATATTTCTATCACTTTCTTGATACAAAAACCGGTGAGCGTTTAGCCAAGTGTGAGTTGTCATCAATCGATACCGCGCTCTTGATGGGTGGCGTGCTTTTTGCCGGCGATTATTGGTCGGGCGATAATGATGCCGAGGCCGAAATACGAAAACTGTCGCGTGATTTATTTAACCGTGTCGAATGGTCATTCATGTTAAATGAAAGCGGGCGCCTTTCAATGGGATGGCACCCAGAAGATGGCTTTATCGTTTCAGACTGGCACGGATATAATGAGGCAATGCTGCTTTATATAATGGCGATGGGTGCAGAGAATCACTTTTTATCCGCAGAAGCATGGGGCAGATGGTCGGAGACTTACCCAAATTCGTGGGGAAATTATGATGGTTATGAGCATTTGATTTTTGCACCGCATTTCGGGCATCAATATAGCCATATTTTCATTGATTTCAAAAATATTCAGGATGACTATAACCGCACCAAAGGCATAGATTATTTTGAAAACACCCGTCGTGCCACCTACGCACAGCGTGAATATGGGATTAAAAACCCACTTTCATGGAAAGGATATTCGGCGCAAAACTGGGGTATAACCGCATGTGATGGCCCAATTGATAAAGAATTTGATTATATGGGGCAAAAGCGCCGCTTTATTACCTATGCCGGACGTGGAGCAGGCCTTTATCCTGATGGCAGAAATACATTTGACGACGGCACAATTGCGCCAACCGCCGCCATCGCGTCATTACCGTTTGCGCCAGACATTGTAAAAGAAGCAATGGTTTACATGTATAAAACCCATGGCAAGTATATTTATTCCCAATACGGCTTTTTAGATAGCTTCAACCAATCATTCCAGTATGATATTCCGGTGCAACATGGCAAGGTTATAAAAGGTTTTGGCTGGGTTGATGGTGATTATTTGGCAATTGATCAAGGCCCTATTCTGTTGGGCATCGCCAATTACAAAAACCAATTCATTTGGGACATTATGCGTAATAATGCAGTTTTGCGGCGCGGGCTTGTAAAAGCTGGCTTTAAAGGAGGATATTTGGACGCAAAATGATAAACCGCCGCAACACCATTTTGACAATGATTGGCGCGCCGCTTTTTGCCGGATGTTCAAAAGTTTTTGGCAATTCCAATGCCCATTCTGGCAATGTTATAAACTTTTGGGGCATGGGGCGCGAAGGCGAAGTTGTTGGTCAATTATTGCCAAAATTCCTTATCGATAACCCTGATATTCAGGTCAAGGTACAACAATTACCGTGGACTGCGGCGCATGAAAAACTATTGACCGCTTTTGCAGGCAATACGTTGCCAGATATTTCACAAATCGGGAATAGTTGGCTTCCAGAATTTGTGGCGATTGGTGCGGTTGACCGTCTTGATGGGTTTTTAACTAATTCAAACATCAAAAAGAATGATTATTTTGAAGGCATTTGGGACACCAATGTCATTGACGGCAAATTATACGGCATTCCATGGTATGTTGATACAAGGGTTTTATTTTACCGAAAAGATACATTACGCGCGGCCGGGTTTGATACAGTTCCAAAAGATTGGGACGGTTTTAGAAATGCATTACGCAAAATAAAGGCTAATGTCGGCAAAGATAAATATGCAATAATCCTCCCGCTTAATGAATATGAGCCTTTGTTCAATCTCGCCCTAAGCGTAGATGACCCAATTTTAAAAGATAATGCTACATTGGGTAATTTTGATTCCAAGGGCTATAAAGAGACACTTACATATTATAAATCTCTCTTTGATGAAGGGCTTGCACCATTAACTGATGCCAGCCAAATTTCAAATATTTATGATGAATTTGCCCGTGGGCTTTTCAGTTTTTATATAACAGGCCCATGGAATATTGGTGAGTTTAAACGCCGCCTGCCAGAAGCTATGCAGGATGATTGGGCAACCACACCAATGCCAATTGGCCCTTGCGGAATTAATTATTCATCAGCAGGTGGTTCAAGCCTTGTGGTTATGAAAAATTCAAACAAAAAACCTGCGGTTTGGAAATTGATTGAGTTTCTATCACGCCCAGAAGTTCAGAAAGAATTTTATGATTTAACCGGGGATTTGCCCGCACAAAAATCATCATGGGCAATGGGAAAACTTGACACGGATAAATATTCCAATGCTTTTTACGAACAATTACAGCACGTAAAACCTGCCCCACCCGCCCCTGAATGGGAAAGAATTGCCCAAGAAATGCGAATTGTAACCGAACAAATGTTGCGCGGGCAATTTGATGTTAATGGTGCGGTGTTGGAAATGAACAAACGCGCCGACCGCATCCTTGAAAAACGTCGTTGGATTTTGAAACGGGGGGCTATTCATGAATAAGTCGCCTTTTAATACTGCATTGGCTGGCTATTTATTTGTTGCACCCGCAATGATTGCGATTGTGGTGTTTTTCTTTGGCCCAGCTTTGGCGGCCTTTATCCTTAGTTTTACAGATTTTGATATTTACGCCCTTGCAGACATCAATAATCTTCGTTTTGTGGGTTTAAAAAATTATAGTGAATTATTGGCAAATCCACTTTTTTGGACGGCGTTAAAAAATACCTTGTTTTTTGTATTTGTCGGCGGCCCATTGTCAATGGCGGCATCGTTATCGGCGGCAATATTGCTTACGGAAAATTCGGTTAAACTAAAGGCATTTATTCGTACAATTTTCTTTGCGCCTGTTGTAACCACATTGGTTGCCACCGCCGTTGTATTCAAATATTTATTGCACACCAAATATGGCTTTATAAATTTCGGTCTCTCCAAACTTGGAATTAATCCGATTGATTGGTTGGGTGATCCGCATTGGGCAATGCCAGCCATCATCGTTTTCGCGGTTTGGAAAAATTTTGGATATAATATGGTGATTTTTATTGCCGCCATTGGTTCAATTCCCAATGACCTTTATGAGGCGGCAAAAATCGATGGTGCAAGCCCATGGCAAAGGTTTTTAAACGTTACCCTGCCTGCACTTGGTCCATCCATACTTTTGGTTTCAATCATGACCATGACCGGCTATTTCCAACTTTTTGCCGAACCATATGTAATGACCCAAGGTGGCCCCGCAGAACAAACCGTTACCGTGCTTTATATGATGTATGAACAAGGCTTTAAATGGTGGAATTTGGGTTCGGCCTCTGCTGTGGCATTTGTATTATTCGCCATGATGCTGGTCATGACCCTAATTCAAGGACAAATTGCCAAATTACAAGGGGTTAAATAATGGAAAAATTAAAATCCCTTTTCTTTAATCTTATTGTTTGGCTTTTGGTGTTTTTGGTTGCCTTCCCGCTTTTATGGATGGTGACAACATCGTTCATGCACTCGGGCGAAGCGGCATCATTCCCACCGCCACTTTTGCCCAAATCACCGACATTGAACGCATACCATGAATTATTTGCTGGCAACCATATTGAGGTTTATTTTTTCAATAGCGTAATTCTTGCAGTTTGCGCGACCATTCTTTCCTTAAGTTTTAACGTAATGGCGGGTTATGCCTTTGCCAAATTACGTTTCAAGGGGCGTGATGCAATGTTTAATAGCCTCCTAAGCGCGCTAATTATACCTGCGCAAGTTGGCATGATGCCCCTATTCCTTTTGCTAAAAACCTTTGGTCTTGTGAATACCTATGCCGGCGCATTAGTGCCATGGATTGCAAGTGTATTTGGGATTTTCATGGTACGCCAATTTTCGCAATCAATTCCTGATGAAATGATTGAAGCGGCAAGGGTAGACGGTGCCAATGAGTTTCAGATTTTCACCAAATTAATCATCCCAAATTTAACACCAATTTTGGTTACATTGGGTTTGTTTACTTTCCTTGGAAGTTGGAATGATTTTATGTGGCCATTGATTATTTTAACCGACAATCAGTCTTATACATTGCCTGTCGCACTTGCGGTTTTATCACGTGAACACGTCCAAGATAGCGAATTAATGATGGCGGGTGCAGTGATAACGGTTTTGCCAGTTTTGTTATTATTTTTGGTACTTCAACGATATTATATGCGCGGGCTTTTGGCCGGGAGTGTGAAGGGATGAGAAAGTTTTTATTTTTAACCACCGCACTTTTGATACCTGCATATTCCAATGCGCAAAACCTCGATAATTTTGAGGATTTGGTTGCATGGCAGGCCGCCGCATCAGACGGAGTTTCATCACTTAAATCATCTGTGAAAGGGGTTGATGGCAAGGCCATACGTTTTGATTATGATTTTAATAATCATGGTGGTTATGCCTTTGTACGCCGTAAATTACCGATTTCATACCCTGAGAATTATGTGATCTCATTCTATATTCGCGGGCAAGGTTTGAAAAATAATCTCGAATTCAAATTATCAAATTCAAGCGGCGATACGGTTTGGTGGAATCAAAAACGTGATTTTGAATTAACAAATGACTGGCAATTAATTCGTATCAAAAAACGCCAAGTTTCATTCGCCTGGGGCCCTGTGAAAGATGCCCCCCTTACCCATTCTGATGGCTTGGAATTTGTAATAACTGCGGGCAATGGTGGCAAAGGCTTTGTCGAAATTGATAATTTAAAAATTGAACCACTTGATGCCGAAAATACCCCACCACCGCCAATTAAAATTTCAAAACAGGGCGATAGCCAAATTTTTGATTTGGGGCGCGTTCGCGAATTTGGTGGTATAAGTCTTGAATGGGACAAAACTGGTAATATTTCATATGATATTGCATCATCTCTTGACGGAAAAAAATATACCCCTGTCCAAAGCATACAAAACTCTGATGGCGGTAATGATTTAATCAAGACCACAGAAGCCGAAGCAAAATTTATAAGAATTACATCCAAATCGGCTGCGGTTAAAAACTTCAAGATTGAGCCGCTTGAATTTGGGGCCAATTACAATTCATTCCTTTATAATGTTGCCGCCAACTCCATTCGTGGGGCATATCCGCGCGCTTTTTATAACCAACAAGAATATTGGACACTGATGGGCGTTGATGGTGGCGGAAATCAGGGCGCATTAATTAGCGAAGATGGCGCAATTGAAATTGGTCGAGGTGGTTTTTCAATTGCCCCCTTTGTCATGGATGGCAACAAACTTTTCACCTATCAAGACGTTAAAGTAAGCCATTCTTTAATGGATAATTATTTGCCAATCCCAACCGCAACATGGTTTGGTGATGGGTTTGAATTAAAAAACACTGGCTTTGTCTCTGGAACGAAGGAAAGTTCATTCGTTCATGGAATATATGAATTAAAAAACACTTCCGATAAATCAAAAACCCTTAAACTTGCGTTATATACCCGCCCAACACAGGTTAATTCGCCCAAGCAATTCTTGGCAACCGAAGGCGGCTATGCGCCAATAAATTCAGTTACCTTAAACAATAATTCCGCATTAATTAACCAAACCAAGGTCATTTATTCAGAAGCCGCAAAAAAAATCGCTACAAGTGATTTTTATGAGGGCAATCTAATTGAAAAACTCAACAATAATGAATTACCAACCTCAGCCTATTCGCAAGATAAAAATGGGCTAGCCCAAGGGCTAATGGTTTATGAAATCACGCTTAAGCCAGGTGAAAGTAAAAGTATTAGTTTTAATGCGCCACTTAATGGGCAAACAATAAACCAAACAGATGATTATGCGGCATTAAAACAGACAGCAGATTTTTGGCGCAAACGCCTTTCAAATGTCGATATAAAATTGGGCGGCAACGACCAAGACTTGGCGAACACCATCAAAACCTCAATCGCCAATATTCTTATTATGCGTGATGGGGTTATTTTGCGCCCCGGTGCGCGTTCTTATGCCCGCTCGTGGATAAGAGACGGCGTAATGATTGCCGAGGAATTATTGCGTTATGGCTATACCAAGGAAGCAATTGATTATCTTGATTATTTCTCAAAATATCAATTTGAGAATGGCAAGATACCTTGTTGTGTTGATTTTCGTGGTTCTGACCCTGTCCCCGAAAACGATTCCCAAGGTGAATATATCCACCTTGTCAAACTGGTTTATGATTATACCAAAGATTCTGAAATTCCCAAAAAATATTGGAAAAATGTCAAAGCAGCCTATGACTACATGAATAATCAAAGACTTTCTGAGCGTACGGATGACAAGATTGGCTCTGATACATATGGGCTTTTGCCACCAAGCATTTCGCATGAAGGCTATTCAGATAAACCCGCCTATTCGCATTGGGATAATTTCTGGGGCTTAAGGGGCTATGAAGATGCCCAAACAATAGCTTTTGCGGCAGAAGAATATGAACAAAACGATGCGATTTATTACGAAAAAATGCAATTTGCCGATGATATAAAAAACTCCATAATGGCAACTCAAAAACGCTATGGTTTTAAATATATCGCCGGTGCAGCAGATCGCGGTGATTTTGATGCAACCTCAACCACAATTGCACTATTGCTTGGGGTTGATAGGTATTTTCCGCGCGAGTGGTTTTATGCGACATTTGATAAATATTGGGATAATTTTATAAAACGTCGCGACATTGATAAAGAATGGAAAGATTATACCCCATATGAATGGCGGGTCGTAAGCGCGTTTAGCCATCTTGGGCAATCTGACCGCGCAGAAAGCGCAAGCAATTTCTTCATGAATGACCGCCACCCGCATGAGTGGAATGCATTCGCCGAAGTTGTTGGGCGCGAGGTTCGTACCCCACGTTTCCTTGGTGATTTGCCGCATGGCTGGGTCGCAAGTGATTTCATACGCGCTGCCACCGACCGTATTGTCTATGAAGACGCAAACACATTGGCAATTGTGGTTGGGGCGGGCGTAAACCCCAATTGGTTATCAGGCGAAGGCATAAGAATTGACGGATTAGTTACCACACAAGGAAAAGTTTCCATTGCAGCCAAAAGCGACAACAAAAAAACTGAACTTAATTTGAAAATTTCCGGCGAGGAATTTCCAATCGGCGGATTTATAATTCCGCAAAAACTATTCGCGGGTAAAAAACTTTATATAAATGGCAAGTTACAAGCAACCAAGGCAGAAGATTACTATTTTGGTGCACCTATTGTTGAGATGAAATAATGGCAGGCATAGAATTAAAAAACATCAAAAAAAGCTTTGGGGACAAAAACCAAGTTGAAGTCATCAAAAACATCGACCTCGACATCAAAGATGGGGAGTTTGTGGTTTTTGTTGGCCCATCAGGTTGTGGGAAATCAACACTTTTGCGTTTGATTGCAGGGCTAGAAACACCAACCGCAGGACAAGTTTTTATTGGCGGTAAAGATGTTACCAATCATTCACCACTTGAACGCGGAATTGCCATGGTATTTCAATCATATGCGCTTTATCCGCATATGAATGTTTATGATAATATGGCTTTTGCGCTAAAACTTGCCAGCAGGCCAAAAGAAGAAATTGACGTTGCGGTGCGTGCTGCTGCCAAGACCCTAAATATTGATCACCTATTAAACCGCAAACCCAAAGAATTATCGGGCGGTCAACGTCAAAGGGTTGCAATTGGCCGCGCCATCGTTCGCAAGCCAGAAGTATTTTTATTTGACGAGCCATTATCAAACCTTGATGCCGCCTTACGGGTTAAAATGCGCTATGAATTTGCGCGCCTTGGCGAAACCTTGGGTAAAACCATTATTTACGTTACCCATGATCAGATTGAGGCAATGACATTGGCGGATAAAATCGTGGTCTTAAATAATGGCTATATTTCACAATATGGCGCGCCACTTGAACTTTATAAGCGCCCAGAAAATATTTTTGTTGCGGGCTTTATTGGCTCACCAAAAATGAATTCCATCAAAGCAAAAGTTATTAATACGAATGCAAAAGAAGCCCAAATTCTTATCAATAATCACTCTGAAATTACCATTAAAATCAATTCTGATTTAAGAATCGGTGACGATGTAACCGTTGGCATACGCCCTGAGCATTTATTTATATCTGAAAACAAGGGGTTGCTTGATGCAAAACTGCAATTTGTAGAGGAATTAGGGCATGCAAAATATGCTTATTTTGAAACCGCAGATGATAAAGATAGTGAAGTCAAAATAACCCTACAGCTTGCACCAGAATTTAATGCGAAAATCGGTAAAAATCATAGCCTTAGCTTTGATTTAAGTCATATTCATGTTTTTAATAAAGATGGTAAAAACGTCACTCTATTTTAATATTCAAAGTACTAAACCGTAAGTATTATTTAAATAGTCTTCATTAAACTTTATTAACTTTAATTGCTTTTTTACAATATTTGGATAACAAGCAGTTAATGAAGAATTTTGCGAAAATATTAACTGGAACTATTGCCCTTGTTGGGGCAGGATTTGTCGTATTTAACCAGTTGCAAGACAGGGGGTTAATTTCACTTGGAAAATTTACTCCAACTGGAAACTCAGCATCGACAAAGACTTCGCAAAACAATCCTGCCGACAAAATTGGTGAACTTCTAAGCCTTGATAATGGCGCGGTGAAAAAGGCCGATGCCACAATGATTATAAACTTCCTAGAAGGCGCAGAAACGCATGGCCTTAACAAGCCGGATTTAAGTGCACTTGCCGCCAAAATTAACAAAGGCGAGAAAATTACCGAAGAGGATAAGAACCTCCTTAAAAATGAATTGGTAAAATTCGGTAACAACATGAATGGTGGCCGCGTGCCGTGGAAAAAAGTTTCTGGCTATTGGCTTATGCGCACCAAGGCGCGTGATTTTGGCGCCGAATTTGACACGGCATTTGCCAATAATAATCTGCAAGGATTTGTAAATTCACTTGCCCCAACTCATAATGCATATACGTCTTTGACTGAAATGCGCACGAAATATGCTGCAATTGTAAAAAATGGCGGGTTTATAAAAATTGGCGACGCCCCAGAATTAAAACTTGGGATGACCGATGAAAAAGTCGGCACCCTTCGCAATCGCCTTGCACAAGAAGATTTCACGGCGCTAAATAGCACAACACCAACATATTTCGATGAAGGTCTTAAAAAACAACTCGAAAATTTTCAAAAGAGCCATAATCTTAAAATTACTGGCGATCTAAATGAAAATACCCTTAAAGCACTTGATGTAAGTGCTATGGATCGCCTTAAACAAATCGATTTAAACCTTGAGCGTGAGCGTTGGTTGCCACGTGAAAACCCTGCCGTGCGCATCGAGGCAAACATCGCAGACCAACGCGTTATCATGTGGGATAATGGCATAAAGCGAATTGAAATGCCGGCAATTGTTGGCAAAGACAGCACAAAAACCCCAATCCTTGCCGATCATATTCGTGCGGTTGTATTTAATCCACCATGGTATAAGCCTGAATCAATTAAGGGAAGCGTGCGCGTTCAACCCCCCGGCCCCAGCAATTCACTGGGGCGTGTGAAGTTTGATATGGAAAACGGTCACGCAATCTATTTGCACGATACGCCAAACCACGCCTTGTTTGACGTACGCAATCGAACCTTTAGCCATGGTTGCGTTCGCCTTCATTATCCCAAAGATTTGGCGGCTATCTTGCTTAAAGATAAAGGTTTTACCCGCGAAAGAATTGATGAAATTACAAGCACGGTAAAAACACAAGCGGTTAGGCTTGATGTAAAAACCCCTGTACTAATTTTATACAGAACTGCCTTTGTTGATGAAATTGACGGCAAAAAGGTTGTTTATTTCACTTCCGACCCTTATAAATGGGATAAGGCACTTGATGAATTGCTTAATGGGGGCAAAATTAGTGTTGATGAAAATGCTGCTGAGAAAGTGGTAACAAATAAGAAACCAAAAACGGATAAGATTGCAAAAAATGATGTTGCGCCTAAAGCGGAAAATCAAAATGCAATTACAAACCAAGTAGTGGTTGAGAAGTTTGATACTGCGGCCCCTTAGTAAATTAATGTCTGTGACGTTTTTTTAATTAGGTATTTTTCGGCAAATAATTTATCAAAGGATTATGATGATTAACAAAAGACAACTTTTGCAAATCGGGGCAGCCAGTCTAATAAGTGCCGGTCTTGTTGAAAATGCGTTTGCCCAACCCGTGCGCGTTGAAAATTTCCCTGGCCAAATCAATCTTGAAGATGAATTAAAGGCGGATTTCTTTGGCGGCAAAGAACCGGAAGTACGCCGCCTTAGCCTTTATAACCTTCACACCGGCGATCAAGCCAAAGATATTGTTTATAAAGAAAAAGGACAGGTTGTTTCTGACGCTCTATCAGAAATTAATTATGTTCTTCGCGATTTCCGCACGGGTGATGTAACCCAAATGGATGTCGCATTAATGGATTTGCTGGATTCACTTTCCCGCAAACTTGAGGTTAGCGTCCCTTATAACGTTATATCTGGCTATCGTTCACCAAAAACTAATGCCATGCTTGCGGAGCGTTCGGGCGGCGTTGCCAAAAACTCCATGCATATGCAGGGCAAGGCAATTGATATCCGCGTCCCTGGTATTGAACTTTCACACTTACGCAATGTTGCCAAAGAATTGAAAATTGGTGGCGTTGGCTATTACGCCGCTAGCGACTTTGTGCATGTTGATACGGGTCGCGTTAGATATTGGTAAAAAGATTATATCTTGCAATTTTGGCAATAGCTGCGCCGATATCCGCATACGCACAAAATACCCCAAGACAATCTGAAAATGATAAAAATGCCGATAATAAAGTTATTATTACTGGGCAAAGAAAAGATGTTGTCAATAAAATTGACCGCCGCATTTACAATATAAAAGACGACCCCGCCTCCAAAACTGGAATGGCGCTTGATGTTTTGGATAAAATTCCATCGGTACAGGTTAATGCTAATGGTAGGGTAAGCCTACGTGGCGACCCTTGGGTTACAATTTTAATTGACGGCAAGGCACCAACCAATGGGCAGCAGGCATTACAATCAATGTCCGGCAACGATATTGAACGGGTTGAGGTAATGACAAACCCATCCGCACAATATGCGCCTGATGGCACATCAGGAATTATCAATATCATCACAAAAAAGCATCTGCCACTTGGCTTTTCCGGCAATATAAATATTCGCGGAAATGACTTTGGGCAACGAAATGGTTCGGCACAATTAAATTTTAAATACGACCGCCTAACTATAAAAACTATTATCAACTCAAGTCATGAACCACTGCCGAGCGATGGTGGTAAAATTTATATAAGCCCATTTGTGGCACAATCTTCTTTTAAATCAGATGGTCAAATAGATAGCAGTCGCTTTGACATGACCACTGATTATAAAATTAATGATAATAATAGCCTTACCCTAAAAGCAATTGGGTTTAATTCAGTCAGAAAAACAAACAATAAAAATAATTATACTTCTGATATAACAAATTATGATGGAAAAATAACTTCACGCGATGATTATCAAGGACATAGTATAGAAGGAATTTACAATTTCAACAATGAAAATAACGGCACTAGCTTTAGCATAGACGCAACGCACGATGTTTATGACCCACACAATTACTCACAAACAATAAATAATTATGCTGACGGTGACATTTCCAATTACGGTTTAAGTTCCAAAAGCCATATTGTTTATAATGATTTAAAATCTGACTTTGAACGTAATTTTTCAGATAATAATAACCTAAGCATGGGGTTTGAATATTTTAATGTAAAAAGCAACCAAGATAGCAGTTATTTTGATATTGGCGGTATAACTGGTCCATATGGCGGCACCTACTTCCACGAATTTAATGGTAAGCAAGCACAAATTAGCTTCTATACAACCTATCAGCAAAACATCGGTAAATGGACAATACTTCCTGGGTTAAGGATTGAAAATGAAGAAATAAAGGCGGCTTCCGGCGGATTATCGACCGACCATAATAAAACAAGCCTTTATCCATCTTTGCACCTAAGTCATGATTTAGGTGCAAATTCAAAACTAAAGCTAAGCTATTCCCGCCGCGTTGATCGCCCAGAAATATATGAATATGACCCAGGGATTATTGGCGCAACCGCAACCACAAGGCAAACCGGCAACCCCAACCTTAAACCGTCTGATACTGATTCCTTTGAAATTAATTATAATTATTCCAAGGATAAATTTAACTATGAAACCACGGTTTATTATCGCAAGACTTATGATTATAAGTCAGATTATTCATACGTTGATACTGACGGTATAATCGTTACCCGCCCTGAAAATAATGGGCAGCTTGCTTCAGGCGGTTTGGAGTTTAACCTTAAGACCCCATTAGATAAAATCATTAAAGGATTTAATTATTCCACCAATCTCAATCTTTATTACCGCCAAGTTCCACAATATAGCGGCGGCGTAAAAGATTTTTATGGCTTAAGTGGTAATAGCTTATTTGAATATCAACGCCCCAATCGTGCCAATGATTTAAAAGGCGATTTATACCAGTTAAAAGTAATTTATCGCGGTCGCATCTATGATTCACAGGGATATTCGGCGGGTTATTATCGCACAGATTTCACCTATCAGCATAATGTTTCAAAGAACATAAGCCTTGTTGCATCGATTATAAATTTCACCGACCAAAATCGCCTAAAAACAGTGGTGAAAAGAGATAATCTTTACTACATAAGCAATGGATTGAACTATCAAAGTTTTGTAAAAAGCGTTCAATTGGGATTGTCTTATAAATTTTCCAAATAATAAATTATTGATAAATTTTACATAAATAAATTTTAATAAATTTTAAAAACTAGATATTATTTACATTAAAACAATTGATTAAGCACTAGAATATAAAATAACAACATTTTTATTTATAAAAATTATTGATAATATATTGACAAGTTTCATTCCCAGTGTAACCTAAACCAAAAGAACCATGAAAACATGGAATTAAGGGAGGGAAAAATGTTAAGACGCGATTTCATCAAATCCAGTGCTATTTTACCAATTTTGGGAATGGGGCTTCCGCTAGAGGCATTTGCAAGCAACACAAGTAAAGAAACAGGATTAAAAGCCGCATTTTATTATGCCTACACCCTTTACGAATTCGCAAGAAACGAACAAAAACTTGCAAAATGCCTTGGAACACCCGGCAATATTGGCAAAGTTACAATGCGCAACTACCTTGCAAATGACACATCACGCCAAGTAACTGCACCAAATAATGACACGATATATTCTTCTTGCTTTTTTGATTTAGTGAATGGCCCCGTTGAAATTGTTTCACCAGATGGCGGCGACAGGTATTTTTCAATCGTATTCATGGATGCATTCACCGATTGTTTTGCATATATTGGCACACGTGCAACCCACGGCAAAGGTGGCCGCTACTGGCTTGCTGGTCCATCTTGGAAAGGAAAAGTTCCAGATGACGTCACACTATTCAAATCCACCACAAATGATGTTTGGATGCTGGCGCGCATCCTTGTTGACAGTCCAGAAGATCTTGATGCCGCAAAAGCATTTCAACAAAAAATCCAAATCATAATTCCTGAAAATTACCCGCCGGCACGTGGCTATCAAAATGCCGCCACGGACGATATTAAAGATGCCACAAGCTTCCTAACAGTTGTTAATGAAATGTTGCGCCGATCTCCTGTCGCTGCGGGGCAAACATTACGCGCGAAAAATTTTGCCGCATATGGAATTGGTCCGAATGCAAAACTACCATCTAAAAAGATCCTTGCCCAATGGGATGCATTAATACCACAAGGCATAAAGCAACTTAGGGAAGCCTTTTTATTTCATGACCTAGTTGTTGACGGCTGGAGCTATCAACCACGCGGTGTCGGGAATTTTGGCAAAGACGATTATTTGCGCGCAACCGTTGCGCTGGGCGGCCTTGCGGCACTTACTGAAGACGAGGCAATGTATTTCCATTGCAATTTTGACAACAAAGGCGAAAGATTATCCGGTCAAAATTCTTATATTTGGCGCATCCCACCAGAAGGAGTGCCCGTTAATGCGTTTTGGTCTTTAACGATTTATGAAGGTACACCAGACGGTCGATGGTATTTAATTAAAAACCCTATCAATCGTTATTCAATTGGCAACCGCACCCAAGGGCTTATTCGCGAAAAAGATGGAAGCATTATTATAAGAATCCAAAACGAAAAACCCGACGGTGACATGGCGGCAAATTGGCTACCATCAACCAAAGAAGCCCCAATTAGGCTTGCACTAAGGGCGTATTTGCCGAAAAACGAATTGATCGAGCGTAAATGGCGAGTCCCGCCAATTATCAAGGCATAACAAAGCCTTTTGATTTTTAACCAGTTTGATTCCCAGAAGTCGTGCGTCACTCCCCCTTTATTGGTGCCCGATTTTTGGGAATCTCTTTATAATTATCAATAATTATTGCAAGTCATTCAAATCACACTAAATCGACCCCAGGGTAACCAAATCCCTACACTCAAACACTAATAAAAGCTGTAAAAGCACTACTAATAGCCACATCAAGCACTACAATCATAATAATACAAATAAATATCTGCAAAATTATCAATAATTTTTCTTGACAGACTCTTTCTTTATGGCATAAAAATTATCAATAATTTTGCAACGGGCGGAAATTTAACCACCACCCAACAAAAAGAATAATTTGGCACCAAACAGCAATTTCGGGGAAGAAATGAGAAAATCAGTTATAGTCTCTGCGGCGCGTACGCCGATTGGTCGGGCATATAAGGGGGCGTTTAACGCCACACCATCACCAACGCTTGGCGCATTTGCATTAAAAGAAGCGGTAAAGCGTGCGGGTATTGATGCCGCCGAAATTGGTGATTGTGTTTTTGGCTGCGCCCTACAACAAGGTTATCAAGCCGGCAATATAAGCCGAAATGTTGCAATGCGCGCAGGACTTCCGATTAGTGTGCCAGGGCAAAGCATTGATAGACAGTGCGCATCAGGCCTTATGGCAATTTCGATTGCATCTAACCAAATTGTTAATGAAGGCATGGATGTGGTTGCGGCTGGTGGGGTTGAATCAATATCATTGGTTCAAAACCAACAATTCCGTGTTGAAATCGATAAGTCTTTGGTGACGATTTTGGATGATAATTATATGCCAATGCTTGATACCGCCGAAGTGGTTTCAAAACGCTATAATATCTCACGCGTACAGCAAGACGAATATTCACTACAATCGCAACAAAGGACCGCCAACGCACAAGCGAATGGGTATTTTGACAAGGAAATTATCGCCTGTGATGTAACAATGGCGGTAATGAACAAAGAAACTGGTGCGGTTGAATATAAACAAACAACAATAACCAAAGATGAAGGTAATCGCCCAGAAACCACATTAGAAGCACTTTCATCCTTAAAGCCAGTGCGTGAAAATGGCGTTATTACTGCGGGCAACGCATCACAATTATCCGATGGCGCAGCAGCATTAATCATGATGGAAGAAGCATCAGCGCAAAAAGCCAATCTTGAGCCATTGGGTGCATATCTTGGCATGGCAGTTGCGGGAACAAAACCCGATGAAATGGGCATTGGCCCCGTGTTTGCAATTCCGAAACTATTAAAACGCTTTGGACTTGGCATTGAAGATATTGGTATTTGGGAACTAAATGAAGCCTTCGCGGTTCAGGTGCTTTATTGCCGCGATCACCTTGGCATTCCGAACGAGCTTTTGAATGTAAACGGCGGCGGTATCTCAATCGGGCACCCATATGGCATGACGGGTGCACGCCTTGCAGGACACGTTCTTTATGAAGGCAAAAGACGCGGCGCAAAATATGGTGTTGTAACCATGTGTATTGGTGGCGGCCAAGGTGCAGCAGGTCTTTTTGAAATCTATTAAAATTATAATTTTTGGGATGATACGGAAACAAAATGGGCAAAGAATATAAAACACTACTTACCGAAAATATTAATGGTGTAGAAATTATCAAACTAAATGCACCGCCATTGAACTTATTTGGCAAAAAATTGCGGGTAGAAATCGTCGATGCCATCGAGGCAGCGCGTAATGACAATAATATAAAGGGCGTGGTGTTAACTTCCTCAACTACTTTCTTTAGTGGTGGTGCAGATATTACCGAATTTGATAGTGGTGATTTGGACCCTAGCCTACCCTTCATTATTGATAATATTGCCACATTCCCCAAACCGTTTATTGTTGCTGTAAATGGCCCTGCATTTGGTGGCGGTTGTGAAATCTCTTTGGGTTCGCATCGCCGCCTTATGACACCAAACGCCACTTTTAGCTTGCCTGAAGTAAAATTGGGTATTCTTCCAGGCGCTGGTGGCACACAAAGAATGCCGCGCCTCATCAATCCTGCACTAGCGCTCGATTTGATTATTAAGGGCGGCATAATCAATGCAAAAGATTCTGTTGAAAGCGGGCTTGCTAGCGCGGTTTATGCACCAGAAGAAATTATTGCCAAGGCGGTTGAAATGGCGCTTGATCTTGCTGAAAAGGGGCAAGAAGAATGGCAAAAACCAACCTTCGCAGATCCAAGCACCCGTGCAGATTTTGATGCCGCATGTGCCGGATATCGTAAAAAGCTTAAACCCCTTGCCACAACTGAATTAATCATTGAGGCAATTGCCGCATGTTATGACACCGAAATTGAAGCCGGCCTAAAACTTGAAGGTGAGCTGTTCCTCAAACTTTTAAAAGGTGCGCAATCAAAGGCCCTAAGATATGTGTTCTTTTCAGAGCGCGAAACCACGCATAATCTTCCTGGCATCACTAAAGAAACCCCTGCCAAAGAAATTAAAAAAGCGGCGGTTATTGGTGGCGGCACAATGGGTGGCGGCATTGCAATGTGTTTTGCCAATGCGGGCATTGAAGTTAAGATTATCGAAACTTCGGATGAAGCGCTTAATAATGGCATCGGTCGCGTAAAATCTAACTATGAAATTTCGGTAAAGCGTGGCAGCCTAAAACAAGAAAAGCTTGAAAAAGCAATGTCTTTAATTACCGGTTCAACCAATCTTGAAGATTGTAAAGATGTCGATATTGTTATTGAAGCAATTTTCGAAGATATGAACATCAAAAAGGAATTATTCCAAAAACTTGATAAGATCTGCAAACCTGATGCAATATTGGCGTCAAACACCTCATTCCTAAATATTGAGGAAATGGCAGCGCAAACCTCGCGACCAGAAAACGTTATTGGCCTTCACTTCTTCTCACCGGCAAACGTTATGCGCTTGTTGGAGATTGTTAATTGCGACAAAACTTCCGCGGTAACACTTAATAGCGCGGTTAAACTTGCAAAGACCTTGAAAAAACTTCCGGTCGTATCTGGCGTATGTTTTGGTTTTATCGGCAACCGCATGCTTATGGCGCGGATTGATGCCGCAAATGAAGCATTATTACAAGGCGCGCTGCCGCACGAAATTGACGAAGTAATCACTGAATTCGGCTTTGCAATGGGGCATTTCGCCATGAGCGATCTCGCAGGACTTGATATTGGCATGCGCATCACCGAAGCCTTTAACCTTGACCCTGGCATTGCCGGAAGCCTTGCAAAAATGGGGCGTTTGGGCCAGAAAAACGGCAAAGGCTTCTATATGTATAGCGAAGGTTCACGCCTTCCAGAGCGTGATGAATTTGTCGAAAATTTTATTGCCGAACAATCCAAGGCGCTAAAAATAGAACGCAAAACCTTCAACAAAGAAGAACTAATTGAAATTTTATTCTATCCCATGATTAATGAGGGCGCAAAAATTCTTGAAGAAAAAATCGCGCTCAAGGCGTCAGACATTGATATGGTCTGGATTAATGGTTTCGGTTGGCCGGCATATAAAGGCGGCCCAATGTATTGGGCGGGGCAAATTGGTTTGGATAAAATCGTTCACTCGCTTGAAAAACAACATGCGCAAACCGGCAATGAAAATTTAAAGCCGTGCGAACTTTTACAAAAATTAGGGGCGTCAAAAAGCAAATTTTAAAGACAAAAACGCCATAAAATTAAAACATCAGGGAGGAAACATTGAATAAACCTGAGAGGATATGGGAAAAACACTTTCCACAAGGCGCAAAATGGAATGAAAAGCTCAATATAACCAGCCTTTGTGAATTATTGGATGAATCGGCAAAAAAATTCAAAGACAAAACCGTTTTTGAATATCGCGATACCAAAATTACTTATGGTGATTTTGGCAATATGGTGCACAAACTTTCACAAGGATTGGTCAATCATGGTGTAAAAAAAGGCGATAAAATCGCGCTTTATTTGCCCAATACGATTTTTCACCCCTTGGCATTTTTTGCGATATTAAAAGCGGGTGCAATAGTGGTCCATTTATCGCCTCTTGATGCGATTAATGAGCTACGTCAAAAATTGAAAATTGTTGATTGCCGCAAAATCATAAGCATAAATCAAGAGGTTTTTTGCAAAAACACATTTGCCTTTGTTGATGATAACACAATTGATGAATTGATTTTATGCGATGATGATTTTTGGGGTAAGTCACCACTAAATTTATCAAAATATGATGGCAAAAACCATGTCACAATGCTTGACGAAATTATTGCCAAGGCGTCGGATGTTATACTTCCAGATGTTTTGATTGATGATACGGCATTGCTGCAATTTACTGGTGGGACAACAGGCTATCCAAAAGCCGCAATTCTTACACATAGTAATTTGTCCACTGCTGTAAACCAATCGCGCAATTTTACCGAACCTTATGAAGTAAAATCAGGCACCGAAACCGCAATCTGTGTTTTGCCATTATTCCATATTTATGCCTTGGTTGGGGTTTTGCTGCGCCACGTCATTGATGGCAGTCGTATTCTTATCAAAGAACGCTTTGATATGGACGAAATTATCTATGATATAGAGCATAACAAGGCTAGTGCATTGGCAAGTGTGCCAACAATGTGGTTTGCATTGTTACACCACCCACGTGCGAATGAAATTGATTTTTCGGCACTTAAATTTTGTGTCAGCGGTGGTGCTCCTTTACCGTTTGAAGTTCACAATAATATTGAAAAGCTAATTGGAACCATGCTGGGCGTTGGCTGGGGCATGACGGAAACCTGTGCATCGGGTACTCGCGTTCCAGTTGGACAAAAAATAAGACCACGCATTATTGGCATACCAATCCCTGAGGTTGATATTAAAATTCTTGATTTTGACAATGATTACAAAGAGGTTGAGATTGGGCAATCAGGAGAAATTGCCGTCAAAGGCGGTAATGTTTTTTCAGGATATTATAATGACCCAACCGCCAATCAAGAATCTTTTAAAGATGGGTATTTCCTAACAGGTGATATTGGTTCTTGTGATGAAAACGGTGTTTTTGAAATTATCGATCGCCGTAAAAATATGATTATCTCCGGCGGGTTTAACGTCTATCCAGTTAATATTGAAAACGCGATTTATCAAAGGGACGGGGTTGCCGAATGCATAGTAATTGGCATTCCAGATGAATATCGCGGTCAATCGGCAAAAGCTTTTATCAAGCTAAAGCCCAATGCGGAAAAATTCACATTAGATGAATTAAAGGAATTTCTTGGCGACAAATTGGGTCGTCATGAAATTCCAACCGCACTTGAATTCAGGGATGATTTGCCAAAAAGTGCTGCTGGTAAACTTTTGGCACGCGTCCTCATTGATGAAGAGAATGCAAAAAATGCATCATTAACAAGCTCATAAAGGGATAAAATGGAACTGGAATTCACCAAAGATGAAACCGCATTTCGTGATGAAGTGCGTAATTTTATCGAAACCGAAATGCCAAAAGACGTCGCCTTTAAAATGGCACATGACCGCGAGCTTGAAAAAGAAGATTTCATAAAAGTTCACCGCAAATTATATGAAAAAGGCTGGGCAACGGCACATTGGCCCAAAGAATATGGTGGCGCCGATTGGACGCCAGTGCAAAGGCACATTTTTGGTGAAGAAATGCAACGCGCATCCTTGCCTATGCCACTCGAATTTAATGCTAATATGGTGGGGCCGGTAATCGCACATTTTGGCTCAAAAGAACAAAAAGAAAAATTCCTGCAACCAACCGCAAGTCTTGAAATTTGGTGGGGGCAAGGTTTTTCTGAGCCTGGCGCAGGCTCTGATCTTGCGTCACTTAAAACCACTGCGGTGCGTGACGGCAATGAATACATCATCAATGGGCAAAAGACATGGACTACTTTGGGTCATTTTGCCGATTGGATATTCTGTTTGGTGCGCACCGATCCAACTGCCAAAAAGCAGAAAGGCATTTCCTTTATTTTGGTTGACATGAAAACACCCGGTATCGAGGTGCGCCCAATTATAACCGTTGAAGGCAATCATGAGGTTAATGAGGTCTTCTTTGATAATGTGCGTGTTCCGGCCGAAAATTTAGTGGGCGAAGAAAATCGCGGATGGGATTATGCAAAGTTCCTTTTGTCGAACGAACGTTTTGGTATTGCCAAAATTGGCGTGGCCAAACAAAGAATGCAAAGAATAAAATCATATGCCAAAACCCCTGATGCCAATGGCGAAAAACTTTGGGATGATGCAGTTTTCCGCGCACGCTTTTTGCAAACTGCTGCGGATATAAAAGCGCTTGAGATTACGCAATTGCGCATCCTTGCAAAACAACAAGGTCATGATTCGGATGCACCAGATCCATTGACATCAATGTTGAAAATAAAGGGTTCGGAATTGCAACAGGCAACCACCGAACTATTGCTTGAGGTTGCAGGCAAAGACAGTGAAAGCCCGCAAATTCGCGAAATTTACAAATCAGGCAATCAAGATTTCGAATGGCTTGATGCGGTTGCATCATCATATTTCAATAATCGCAAATTATCGATTTATGGTGGCTCAAATGAAATCCAACATAACATTCTTTCCAAAGCAATAATGGGCTTTTAAAAATGAATTTTGACCTAAACTCTGAACAAATTCAAATCCAAGATAGTTTCGCCCGCTTTTTTGCCGATGGTGCAAAAAGTCACTCACGCGCTTTGAAAAATTCATCGAAAAATATTCGTGAATTAAGCCATGCAGCAGCAGAGATGGGCATTTTGGCAATGCTATTTTCCGAAGAAAACGGTGGGCTATATTCATCGCCCACTGAAACCATGATCGCAATGGAAGAAGTCGGTAAATCATTATGCAATATTCCACTTGCAGAAACTGCATACGCCTGTCGCATTCTAGATAAAGCAGATGATTTCGCTGGGAAAGACGAATTAATCGCAAGCATAATTTCTGGCGAAAAAACTATTTCTATTGCCTTTGATGAATTTAACAACCGCAGCAATGGTGCAATCGTTAAAACCAATGAGAATAATGGTGTAATCAATGGCGTAAAAACTAACGCAAATTTTGAAAATGATTATTTCCTTGTAAATGCCCAAATGACAGGTGGCAAAATTGGTATTTTCCTAATTGCCAATGACGCAAAGGGTTTGAATATAAATAAATTTATGACCCATGACACATCCGCAAAATGTGATTTATATTTTGAAAATGTCGGGGCAGTAAAAATTTGTAATGATGACAATGTTGTTGAATATGCAAAAGACTTTGCAATCATCGCACTTTGTTATGAAGCAATCGGTATGATGCGCATGATTACAAACCTAACTAGCGAATATCTAAAAACCCGAAATCAGTTTGGTGTACCTTTAAGCAGCTTTCAAGTTTTGCAACATCGTGCGGTAGATATGCTGATTGAAACAGAACAGGCATTATCAATTGCCATTTATGCGTCATTATTACTTGATAATGATGATATTGAGGCACGCAAAATCGCGGTTAGCAATGCTAAGTTACGCGTGAATAATGCCGCAAAATTTGTATCACAACAAGCGGTGCAACTTCATGGTGGCATTGGTATGACAGATGAATATATTGGCGCGCATTATTTCAAACGACTTACGTTGTTCTGCAACATGATGGGCGACAATTATTTCCATTTAAACCGTTTAAACCTTGAAAAAGATATATTGGAAATTTGACAATGATAATGAATAGGCGTGAAAATATCGGGATATTTATGGGTTTAATGACCAATCTTGGTATTGTTACGTCTGGTCATTCTGCGGAAACGGCAGAAATGAACGAGAATTCATTCCTTAAAGATATTCAAACCTATTTTGACTTTGGCAACAAGCAAACAGGGCGCCCAGGCGATATTAATGCCGCCATTTGGCAAGAGAGCGAATTAGCTAAACTTGGCTTTAAAACAACTCGTCAAAAACTTAGCGTGATGGGGGGAAAAGATTTAATATCTTTTATTGAATATGGTGGAAATAAAATTCAACTATTACCGCAATATCCACTTAATTTGACGCCAGAGAGTGGCATTAATGCCGAATTTGCATATTTTTTACCGGAACAAAAAATAACAAATGTTACCGGCAAAATTATTCTATTGATTTTACCCTATAGCCGTTGGTCAAGTATTTTGCACCCTTATATATTAAACCCACTTAGCGCGGCGGCAAATGGCGGTGCATCAGCGGTTATTATTGCCACAACAGGTCCAAGTGGTGATGCACTTGCCCTTAATACCCCTATTAAATTGGATGGTATTAATATTCCAATTGCCATTATCGAACAAAGCGGAAGATCGAAATTAATATCTTATGCACCTCAAACAATAAAATTTACCCAAAGCGGTAGTCTTGTTAATTTTGATAGTTACAATCTTATCGGCAAATTAGATAAAGGATTTGATAAATGGCTTGTGGTTTCTAGCCCGCGCAGTGGTTGGTTTTCATGCGCCGGCGAACGTGGCCCTGGTGTTGCTGTTTGGCTTGCTTTGGCACGCCATTTGGCAAAAAGTAAGGCTAAATACAATCTCGCATTTATCAGCACTTCTGGTCATGAATTTGAGAATTTTGGTACGGAAATCCTTGCCCAAGCAGATTTACCAAAATCGGACAAGACCCAATTATGGCTGCATCTTGGGGCTGGCTTTGCGGCAAATGATTGGTTTGAACTTGGGGTAAAATTATCAAAGCTTAATAATGTAGATGCGCAAAGAATTTTATATTCATCACCAAATTTTAAAGATATTTGCACCAAAAATTTCAAAAATCAGGCAGGCCTTGAAATCGTGCGCGAAGCAAGCGCAAAGGCAGCAGGTGAAGCCGGAAAAATTGTTGAAAATGGTTATGGCAATATAATTGCCTTTGCAGGGGCGCATCGTTTTCACCATAGCCCGCATGACAATATGGATTGCGTAAATCTTCATGCAACCCAAGCAGTTTATGATTCATTATTGCAAACATTAAAACAATTATAGCAGGGAGCATAATATGAAGCCCGTGAATAGTTTTGTAATCAGCCTTTTTGCCATTATGTCATGTGCACAAATCGCAAACGCGCAAGATGTGACAATAAAATACGGAAAAATTGAGGGCAATAAACAAGATAATTCTATTAAATATCTTGGTATTCCTTATGCATCTGCACCAATTGGTGAAAAACGCTGGACAGAGCCCACAGCACCACAAAACTGGTCTGGTACATTAAAGGCGGATAAATATGGCGCATCATGCGTTCAATCACTTAGTGCAACCTTAAAAGCCACTTCACGCGAAGAGCCAATGGGTAAAGAAAGTGAAGACTGTTTGTTTGCCAATGTTTTTGTTCCTAAAAATGGCGGTAAAAACCTTCCTGTTATGGTTTGGATTCATGGTGGGGCAAACCGCATTGGTTCATCATCAAATCCGATTTATGATGGCGATAAATTTGCCCGCGACGGCGTAATTCTTGTAAGTTTTAATTACCGACTTGGTTTATTTGGATATTTTGATCATAAGGCATTTGCAACCGATAAAAATTATAACGGTAATTTTGGAACTCTGGATCAAATTGCGGCTTTAAAATGGGTAAATGAAAATATCGAAGCGTTTGGCGGCGATAAAAGCAATGTCACTATTTTTGGTGAATCTGCGGGTGGTGGTGCAGTTCTTAACTTAATGACATTGCCGCAAGCACAAGGTCTTTTCCAAAAAGCAATCGTAGAATCTGGCGGTGGATGGCAAAAATTCAAAACTCGTGAAGAATTTTCAACAGAAATCACCAGCAAAATGGAAACTATGGGGATTGCAGCAAATTCTTCAATTGCAGATCTTAAAGCAATTCCCGCTGATAAGTTAAGCCAGTTTGATTCAGGTATGGGTTTTGGGCCGTATATCGATAACAAACTTGTTAAAACCGATGTTGCCACCGCTTTTGCCAATTCGCAATCAACCAAAGTTCCATTAATTATCGGTAGCAATTCTAATGAAAGCTCTTTAATGGATAGGTTTGGCCTAAAGCCAACCGCAATATTTGCAAATCCACAAAGTAAAAAACTTGCTGATATGCTTTACGATGGACAAAATCTTGACGATACGCAAAAGGCGCGCAAATTTTTCACAGATTCAGTATTTGCCGCACCTGCATACACAATTGCCCGCGACCATTCGGTAAATAATAAGACATATTTCTATAATTTCTCATACTTAGCACAGATTATGCGCGGTCGCGCCGATGGCGTTGGTCATGGTGGTGAAATCCCATATGTCTTTGAAACTTTTTCTTCTATCGCTCGTATTGCGCCATTTTTAACCCCACGAGACAATGAACAGCAGGCCATTGTTCACACAATGTGGGTTAATTTTGCAAAGTCTGGAACACCATCTGCAAATTCAATTGAATGGAAAGAACTAAAGAAAGACGCGCCGTCAATGATGTCATTTGACGATAATAATCAAAATAAACCAATTGCAAACGCCACAAAATACGAGGCCATTGAGAAAGCGCTTAAAACGCAAAACTAATTTACTTTGCTAAATAAATCGCGGCGTTGCTCCATGGTGCGTACCAACATGCGATAAGTAAAGTCTGTTAACTCGCGTGAGGCACGCTCTGCCTCATTAGGAAGTTTTGCTTTAATCATTTCAATCACAATACGATATAGTGCAATTGAACTTGAGCTTAATTCAGGCTGCATCTGGCTTACACTTTCATGGAGTGCAATTTGATGTGCCCAGCGTGCAAGTATTGCAGTCTTATTTAACAATTGCTCTGAAAAATCGCTTTTTGACAATGACGCAATATAACGCCCCAATTCCATTGAATGATTAAAATGGGTATCGACATTATTTGCCGCCAAGGCTTTTTGGTTATAAACTTCAAATGCTTTATCAAGTTCGGCAATATTGGTTTTATCAAACCTTTCTGCGGCAAGCCGACAAACAGCACCAAAAAGACTTGTAAGCAATGTATAAATTTCGTGAACCGCTTCTGGAGTAAGCTCAATAACATGTGCGCCACGCCATGGCACGACCTCAACAAAGCCGGCTTGGCTAAGATGGCGGAATGCCTCGCGTACTGGACCATGCGAAACTTTAAACTTTTCGGCAATTTCCCGCTCTTTAATCCATGAGCCAGGTGGGATCTCCCAAGTAATAATCTTCTTCATCACCGCATCTGCAATTTGGCGATCTAGTGTTTTCGAAGATTTGTCTTTTTCTGTCATCTCCTCACCTGCCCTATTATTCATTATAAACTCCCAAAATGCAAAAATTATTGATTATTTTTCACGCTTACAAATGCAATTATAAATAATATTTCTATTTTATCCATCCTTTATAATGGATTTATTCTAAAATTAGCAACAAAAAACACTGCGCATTTTTAAACCAATACAAAAACCATCACTTACAACAATTGCCTACAAAACAAAGCATTTCAGGCATTATTTTTGCGAAAAAATTTTTATTACCGCACATGAACATAAATTTAGAATTATTTTTTACATTTAATCGTTAAAAAATATTGACAATTTTGTATTTTAGTATGACAAGAATTATCAATAATATTATAGGGAGGATAAACCATGAATTTACGGACTGCATTCCTTGCAGGTACGGCGGCTATTGCCTTATTATGTGACGCAGGCATGTCATTTGCCGCAACACAAGCCACATCAGAACCACAAAATGGAAACAATGCTGAACAAGCGCAAGAAGGTGACAAGGTAATCGTTACCGCTAGACGGCGCTCTGAAAGACTCATTGATGTTCCCGCATCAGTAAGCGTAGTTTCGGCACAAACACTTAATGACCGCGGCGGCGTAACTAGCGTTAAATCACTTGTCGAGGGTCAAGCCGGTGTGCGCTTTTACGATTCCACATCGCCAACCAACTCAGAAATTTCAATGCGTGGCTCACCAACTGCACGTGCTACAAGTTCTGACCCTGCGGTCGGACTATATCGCAGCTCGTCATATGTTGGCGGCGGGGCAATTGGTGGCCGTAGCTTTGCTAAGATGGATTTATTTGACGTTGGTCGCGTTGAAGTTATGCGTGGCGCACAAGGCGCATTATATGGTCGTAACGCTGTTGGCGGCGCCATTAATATCGTTTCGGCTCTACCTGAATACGAATCTTATAAAGGTTCTGTTGATTTAAAATACACCAGCGAGATAGAAGGCAGCCAAGCACAAATCGTGCAAAACATTGCCTTGGGTGAAAATACCGCAATTCGCCTAGGTTATGACTATATTAAACAGGATAAAGGTTTTTTCAAAAATCCTGACAATAACACCTATTTTGATATTTATGACGGCAGCGGCTACCGCGCGCAATTACGTCATAAAATGGCTAATTGGGATATGAACTTCTTGCATGAAGGGCAAGACTACCGCGTTCCTGCAATTGCATATCGCGTTTATATTGACCCCAATGCAGCATCAGGCTTCCCAGTGGGTTATTATCAACCACAATTCAGCTATGCTTGGAACTTCAAACCATATGCTTATCAAAAGCAAACCACAGACATATTAACCCTAAGCGGAACCTATCCTTGGGGTATGATTATATCAAATACTATGTATCGTGATCGTGAAACCTATTATCAGTTTGATGGTGATGGCATCAACGTAACCGATTACAACACTGGTCGCAGTAATGGAACATTCACGCGCGCGCTTGATCCAAGTGTTAGCTCGATGAACCTTGATAAAACCAAGACATTATCGCAGAACCTTCAGTTTAACGGTAGCTTCCTTGACTCAAAGTTAAACTGGCTTGCTGGTTTTGAACTTTTGAGAATTGAAAGCGACAGCGTGGTAACATCAGGCCGCACACCAACCCAGGCAAACCCATCGCCTGGTGCGCGTTCACCTGCAAATGTTATTTATGATTCAAGCGCGCTTTTTGGCTCCTTGGGGTATAAAATTACACCGAAATGGGAAGTCTCATACGAAGGGCGCTATACATCTGATAAAAAGCAAGTTGACGCAAAACGTTATGACTTGCTAACCGGTTTACAAGCTGGCGGAAGTGCATTTAATATTGATTCAGAACTGTCACCGACCAACTATTCTTATAACTTTGTAACATCATACAAAGTTTTGCCACGCCTAACTGCTTATGCAAAAATTGGCACTGCGTATAGATCTGGTGGTTTTAACACAAACCTAGGCGACCCACGCCAACCAATTACAATTCCTGCATCTTATCAAAACGAAGAAACCACCGCATACGAAGTTGGTTTCAGAGGAAGGTTATTTGACAGGGTAAGCATTGCCACCGCATATTATAAAAATGAGATTGATAACCTTATTGTGCAGACCGATAACGGTTGCCGTGCAACTAATCCAACTTGCCCAATTACTGCAACCTCATTCTTAACTAATGCCGGTAAAGCAGAGGCATCTGGTATCGAGCTTGAATTATCAACCATGTTCAAACTATTGGGCGGTAATTTACGAATTGATGCCAATGGCTCTAAACAAGATGGAAAAGTAACTGAGGGTCAATATAAGGGCTCAAGCCTTCCACAAGCGCCTGATTGGACTGCGGGTCTTGATTTACATTATACGCACCGCATAACCGATGTCGTAGATGGCTTTATGCATATTGACTATAACGGTCACTGGGGCGGCCAACAAGAACTTGTTCCGCCACTATTCCCAATCAAAGATTTGCAGATTGTGAATGCGCGCATTGGTGCCAAGTTCAAAGGTTATGAGATTGCGTATTTTGCCAATAACGTCTTTGACAATGTTGAAGTCATTTACCAGTCAACAACCGCAAGACGTTACAACCAACCATTCACCTCTGGTGTTCAGCTTATAAAACGTTGGTAATATCATTTTTAAAGCCCGCTAAATCGGCGGGCTTTTTTATTTCTTTAGTTATTATAATAAATGTTTATAGCACTAGAAAATTTTTTGTTATGAGGCTAAAGATTGCTACATGACAAAGACGACCTCCCAATCTGCAAATGAAACTACTTCCTTTGGCTTTCAAGAAGTTCCCGTAGCGGAAAAAGCATCCAAAGTTCGCGATGTTTTTGACAAAGTTGCATCTAAATACGACATTATGAATGACATTATGTCTTTTGGCCTGCATCGCCAATGGAAAGATGCGGTTGCCGCACGCCTAAACCCGCGTCCGGGCGAAACCATCATTGATATGGCAGGCGGCACGGGCGACCTTGCACGACGTTTCAAAAAAATTGCTGACCGCGCCCAATACCGTAATGGTGGTGACCCTGCGCGTATTATCGTTTGCGATATTAACGAAGAAATGATTATGGCGGGTCGCGCACAACGTGGCGAAGGCGGTCTTGAATGGATGGTGGTTGATGCCGAAACTTTGCCATTTGAAGACAATAGTGCCGATGCCTATGTAATTTCATTTGGTATCCGTAATGTTACCAATATTCCAAAAGCATTGCGCGAAGCGTTTAGAGTTTTGAAAAATGGGGGTCGTTTTTATTGCCTTGAATTTTCAAAACCAACTGATGACTTTTTGCAATCAATGTATGATGTCTGGTCATTCAAGGCTATTCCAAAAATTGGCGGCATGATTGCAGGCGATGAGCAACCATATCAATATCTTGTTGAATCAATCGCTAAATTTCCTGATCAACTGACCTTTAAGAAAATGATTGAGGATGCAGGCTTTTCACGCGTTGGCATAACCAATTTCGCCGGTGGCATTGTTGCAATGCATGGCGCATGGGTAATAAAATAGAGGTTATAAAATATGCCAAGCCGGATTTTACGCCTTATCGAAGTGATTTTTACGCTTGGGCGTTATGATGTGATTTTGCCAAAAGAGTTCCAATCCCTTGTGCCAAAGGGGGCAAAAGCTCTTGGCTCTACACTTAGAAGCGGTGAAAACATCGAAGAAAACGTTGGCGAACGTCTTTCAAAGGCGCTTGAAAAACTTGGGGTGGTTTGGATTAAATTAGGTCAAGTTTTGGCAACCCGCCCCGATATTGTCGGGGTTCATCACGCCCGCGCCCTTACCAAATTAAAAGACCGTGTTGCGCCATTTGCCGACAATGAGGCGAAACAAATTCTGGCGCGTGAATTTACCGATAATGACGAAAGCAAATTAACTGAAAAATTCGGCGAATTAGGTTCGGTTGTGGCCTCTGCCTCTGTGGCACAAGTTTACAAAATCACTTCACCCAAAGGGGGGGAATTTGCGGTCAAAATTCTGCGCCCCAATGTTGAGAAAGAAATAGCACGCGATATTCGCGCCCTAAAACTTGGCGCAAAAATAATTGAATTTATTTCGCCAAAATCACGCCGCCTGCGTCCCGTTGCATTGGTTGATACCATTGCCCGCTCGATGGAGCTTGAAACCGATTTACGGCGTGAAGCAGGTGCCGCAGATGCCTTTGCACAAATCGCGGCAATTGATAATTTCATCAAGGCACCCAAAGTTAATTGGGAATTATCAACCAAAGACGTGCTTACAACCGAATGGGTTGACGGAATTTCACTTACCGATGACCGCGCACTTATTGGTCAAGATAGCGTCAAACTTGCCGATAATATAACAAAGGCATTTTTAACTACCGCGCTTGAATATGGCTATTTCCATGCCGACATGCACGAAGGCAATTTGATTGTTACCAATGACGGTAATATTTGCGCGGTTGATTTTGGCATTATGGGCCGTCTTGGCAAAAAGGAGCAACGCTATCTTGCTGAAATCCTTTATTGCTTTATCAAACGTGATTATCGTGGTGCTGCAAAAGTGCATTTTGATGCCGGATACGTCCCTTCCACCTATGACATTGGCGAGTTTGGAATTGCCTTGCGTGCAGTGGGTGAACCAATATGGGGGAAGCCGGCAAGTGAAGTTTCAATGGGGCGCGTTCTTTTACAATTATTTGATGTCACAGAACAATTTGGCATGAAGCTTCGCCCTGAATTAGTATTGTTGCAAAAAACAATGGTTCAAGTTGAAGGTGTCGCAAGGTCAATTGACCCTAATCATGATATTTGGAAATCGGCGCAGCCAATCGTTGAACGCTTTATGAGGCGTGAAATTGGGCTAGAGGGAATCATGGAAACCTCAAAAGAACATTTGACAACGCTGGCGCAATCAATAATGAAGTTACCGATACTTATTGATAAGCTCGAAGAATTTCTTGAGCAGCAACAGAAAAATTAAAGAAATCTGATTTGAACCGTATAACACTGACCATAATTTTGGCGTCCCTTTCGATGATTGGGCCGATTGCAATTGATTCCTATTTGCCATCTTTTGGAAGCATTGCAAAAAACCTGCATGTGCCTGAAGCTGCGGTACAACAGACTTTGAGTGTCTATTTGATATCATTTGCAATCTCGACCCTATTTATTGGCACACTATCGGATAGGTTTGGACGTAAACCAGTGGCAGTTATTTCATTAATTGGGTTTTCGCTGGTTTCGGTTCTCGCGTCATTTTCACCTAATCTTGAATTCTTAATCTTTTGTCGGGCATTCCAAGGCATTTTCGGAAGTGTTGGCGTAGTTATTGGCCAATCAATCGTCAAAGATAAGTTCGAGGGTGCGGATGCGCGGCGCATGCTTGCCAATATTTTGATGGTATTTTCAATTGCCCCTGCAATTGCACCTATAATGGGTGGTTTTTTAGAATCCCATTTCTCATGGCGCGCCAATTTTTACTTTATGGCGGCATTCACTGCTTTGATTGCACTTTTGTGTATTTTAAAACTTGAAGAAACCTTGCCAATTAATCATCGCCATAAATTAAACTTTGGCTCTTTGGTAAGTGGTTATGTGGGATGCTTCACCAACCCAACCTTTACATTGCGCGCAATGGCAATGGGCTTTTCATTTGGCGGCATAGGGATTTATATTGCCTCAGCATCTGGTTTCATTGTACATATTTTAGGCTTAAAAGAAACCGATTTCGGGTGGCTCTTTATTCCTATGGTTTGTGGAATGATAATAGGTTCACGCCTTAGCGCGCATTTTGCCGACAAAATTTCGGCAACTAAAATGGTGTTTATTGGCATGGCAATTGGGCTTTCAGCGGCCATTATAAACTTTGTTTATAATTTCTTCTTTGCACCAAAATTATTATTAGCAATCATACCGCTATTTATTTTCGCAATTGGCATGACAATGACCAACCCTTGCATAAACCTTATGACACTTGAATTAATGCCGGAACGTAAAGGGCTTGCGTCATCGGCATCAAACTTTATGCGGATGGCGGTGTTTTCAATGGGCTCTGGGGTAATTGCCCCAATAGTTTTCAATAGCGCCCATAATCTGGCACTTGCAATGCTTGGTTCATATATAATTGCTGTGGTGCTTTGGTTCTTAAGCCTTAAAACAGTAGAGCTTTCACCAAAATAAAAAAGGGAATTAGTCCGTAAACTAATCCCCCTTATTATCACAAATTTTAATTAATGTGAGCCAAGCACAACCAATGCAAAATGCCCACAATAATTAAATTTTACCAGATATGGACGCGGTCCGCAGGTGCCTCATACAATTTTTCGCCCGGCTGAACGTTAAACGCCTCGTACCATGCATCAGAGTTTTGGATGGTACCGTTTACGCGGAATTTCGCCGGTGAATGCGGATCGGTTTGCACTTGGTTACGCAATGCTTCATCACGAGATAGTGAACGCCATACTTGTGCCCAGCCAAGGAAGAAGCGTTGTTCACCAGTAAATCCACCCAATACCGGTGCCGGTTTACCGTTCAAAGACAATTTATAGGCAACAAGCCCCATGGTGATGCCACAATGGTCGCCAATATTTTCGCCCAAGGTAAGTTGACCATTAACTTTCACACCTGGAAGTGCCTCGAATGCACCGTATTGGGCAACCATTCTTTGACCAAGTTTATCAAATGCAGCCACATCAGATGGCTTCCACCAATCATGTAGAACGCCTTTTTCATCGTATTTTGCACCTTGGTCATCAAAACCATGGCCCATCTCGTGGCCGATAACGCCACCAATTGCGCCATAATTAATCGCAGGGTCAGCAAATTCATCAAAGAATGGGGGTTGCAAAATTGCGGCAGGGAAAACAATCTCATTATAAGTTGGATTATAATAAGCGTTTACAGTTTGCGGGGTCATAAACCATTCGTCACGATCGGTTTTTTCAGAAAGGCGCTTAACCTCAATTGCGTGGTCAAACATCATTGCACGGCGGTTATTACCAAAAGCATCATCGGCAGAAATTTCAAGTGCCGCGTAATCGCGCCATTTTTTTGGATAGCCAATTTTTGGATTAAAAGTCGCGAGTTTCTTTTTTGCGGCAGCTTTTGTATCGGCACTCATCCATACAAGGTTGTTAATGCGCATTAAGAACGCCTTGCGAAGGTTTTCAACCAAAACCTCCATTTGTGCTTTGGCACTGGCAGTAAAGTGGCGTTTAACATAGATTTGACCAATAGCCTCACCTAATGCACCGTCAATTGCCTGTGTACCACGTTTCCAACGGGCACGTTGTTCTTTTTGACCATTAAGGGTTTTGCCATAAAAATCAAAATTCGCATCATCAAATTCTTTTGGAAGTAATGACGATGTATTTTTAAGCAAATGGAACGTCAAATAGGTTTTCAAAGTATCAACTGGTGTTGCTTTGAATAATTTTGCCAAAGGTTCCATTGCCGTAACTTCGCCAATAACAAGTTCATCGACATTATTCATGCCTGAAACTGTAAGCGCATCAGCCCAAGGATAATCAGGTGCAATAGTTTCAAGCTCTGAACGTTTGCGCAAATTATACATTTTTGTGCTATCACGGCGGTCAGTAATTGGCCAATGAAGTTTGGCAATTTCAGTTTCAAAAGCAACAATCTGTGCAGCTTTGGCATCTGCATCAGAGATATTTGCCAAAGTGAACATTTTCGCAATAAACACCGGATATTTTGCGCGCAAATCTTTCATGCGGTCATCATCTTTTAGATAATAATCACGCTCTGGCAGGCCAAGACCGCCATGACCAATTGAAACAATATAACGGTCAGGGTTGCCATCATCGATACTCACACCCCAACCAATTGGTCCAGCTACCGGTAAATCAGGGCGGGCAATAAGTTTGGCAATATCTTCATGGCTTTGGGCGGCGTCAATACTTGCCAATTCTGGCCTAAGCGGTGCAACGCCTTTTGAATTAATCAAATCGGTATTCATATAGGCGCGCCAAAAGTCACCAATTTTTTGTTCAATTGTGCCTTTAGCGGCTTTTTTGGATGATAAATCGTCAATAATGGCTTTTACGTCTTTTTCAGATTTTGCACGAAGCTCATCGAAAACCCCCCAACGAACACGGTCATTTGGAATTGCATTGTTTTTCATCCAATTGCCACCGGCATATTGAAAGAAATCGTCACCTGGTTTTACGGCTTTATCCATGCCATTCATGTCAAAACCAAAAGTGCCAATTTGTGGCTTAGATGCCGCAAAAGCAAAAGAACCAACACCGAGATTTAGGGCAACACTCGCGGCAGCACCTTGAACACTTCCCATTAAAAACGCACGTCTATCCATTTTAACTCCGATTACAATACGGTTAAAAATTGCGACAATAACGCTTTTAATGTTTTATGCAAACCACTTTACAGCATGAAATGCAATTATTTTGCGAGTAACATTACATTCTTGTAATTAATATGCAAAATTGGCTTCTATTGTGTTTCTGTATCGCTGTGTGCGGCCTGGTGCGCTTCTTTGGCATAATAAAGCAAGGATGCAACAACAATGCCCAAAAGCACAACTTTTGCAGACAATATAAAATAAGTATCAAGCATTGCACCAGCAAAGGTTAGAACAACAAATACCGCAAGGGCAAGGAACAACAAAATCCATTTAAACATTGCCACCTCCTCTATTAAAGTAACTGTTGAATTTGGTTTTGCTATTAAAGAAGATATCACAAACTTCTATATTTTATGACTTAAAAATAATACATTTTATATATCTATTTTAAACTCGCCAAAGATTGCCCCATAAAACGTCAATAAGCGGATTTTTTAACCAAATATCCAAGTACACCAATATGGATTAGCGAATCTATTATCTGCAAATATGTATCTTCATCTTGGTGATTCTTTGGGTCAAAACCAATTATTGCGCCACAAGCATAGAAAAGCGGAAAAAAAATCACAAAACATGCGAAAAATATTGCAAGTTTCTGCATACAAATACATTTATGATGTTGCGAGTATTAGATTGCCATGTTAACAGCCACCGAAAATTCACGGTCAATCTAAAACTTTGGTCGTGGAAGGTAAACGCGGGCTTGAAATATAATTTTTTCATATTAAAGGGTTGGCGTTTCCTGTATATATGGTCCACGACCATTCATACAGACGGGCATAATAAATTTATGGGGCAAATATGTCACAAGTAATTGAACGCTATGCTTCAACTTTGTTTGAGCTGGCGACTGCGGACAAAAAAGTTGCGGCAGTTGAAAAAGAAGCAGGCGCACTTTTTGCGGCGTTTAGTGAATCAGACGAATTGGCAGGCGCTATGAAAAGCCCGCTTTACCCTGCGGCTGAAAAAGCTGCTGCATTGGCGGCGATTGGCAAAAAATTAAAAGTATCGCCTTTGGTTCAAAATTTCGTTTCTGTGGTTCTTGATAATTCACGCGCTGCGGAACTACCTGCGATACTAAAAGGTTTCCTTGATAAAGCTGCCGAAGCGCGCGGCGCAGTAAAGGCAGAAATTACTACTGCTGCTGAATTGACCAAGGAACAACTCGAAGAATTAAAGTCTAATCTTTCTTCTGCTTTCAAAGCTGAAGTAGAGGTTGAGACTTCAGTAAACCCAGAATTAATTGGCGGATTGGTTGTAAAAGTTGGTTCGCAATTATTTGATGATTCAATCAAAACCAAGCTTGATGGTCTAAAAAACAGTCTGAAAGGTGCATAGGGCAATGGATATTCGTGCCGCAGAAATTTCTAAAATTCTAAAAGATCAAATCAAAAATTACGGTGCAGATGCTACTGTTGCTGATGTTGGTACCGTTCTTTCCGTTGGTGACGGTATCGCCCGTGTTTACGGCCTTGACAGCGTTCAAGCCGGTGAGATGGTTCAATTTGGAACCGGCGTTAAAGGCATGGCTCTTAACCTAGAGCGTGACAACGTTGGTGTGGTTATCTTCGGTGATGACCGTGGTATTAAAGAAGGTGACACTGTTAAACGCCTTGGCGAAATCGTGTCTGTTCCTGTTGGTAAAGGTCTTCTTGGCCGCGTTGTTGACGCGTTGGGCGAACCAATCGATGGCAAAGGCCCATTGGTTGATATCGATGACCGTAAAAAAGTTGACGTAAAAGCACCTGGCATTATTCCACGTAAATCTGTGCATGAGCCAATGCAAACCGGCATCAAATCAATCGACGCTCTTATCCCAATCGGTCGTGGCCAACGTGAGTTGATCATCGGTGACCGTCAAACTGGTAAAACTGCAATCGCGATTGACGCAATCATTTATCAAAAAGATGCACATGACCGTGATGCTGCTGAATCAGAAAAACTATATTGCGTTTACGTGGTTATCGGCCAAAAACGTTCAACCGTTGCACAGCTTGTAAACACTCTTGAAGAGCGCGGCGCATTGAAATATTCAATCATCGTTGCGGCGACTGCATCTGACCCTGCACCTCTTCAATACATTGCACCATTTACTGGCGCTACTATGGGTGAATATTTCCGTGACAACGGCATGCACTCACTAATCATTTATGACGATTTGACCAAACAAGCGGTTGCTTATCGTCAGATGTCACTTCTTCTTCGCCGTCCTCCTGGTCGTGAAGCTTATCCTGGTGACGTATTCTACCTTCACTCTCGCCTTCTTGAACGTGCGGCGAAATTGAACGATGACAATGGCGCAGGTTCTATGACTGCACTTCCAGTTATCGAAACCCAAGCAAACGACGTTTCTGCGTACATTCCAACCAACGTGATTTCAATCACCGACGGCCAAATCTTCTTGGAAACTGACTTATTCTATCAAGGTATCCGTCCTGCGGTTAACGTTGGTCTATCAGTTTCTCGTGTGGGTTCATCTGCACAGGTTAAAGCAATGAAACAAGTTGCGGGTCCTGTAAAAGGTGAATTGGCGCAATACCGCGAATTGGCGGCGTTTGCGAAATTCGGTTCTGACCTTGATGCGGCAACCCAAAAAACTCTTAACCGTGGTGCACGTTTGACCGAACTTCTTAAACAAGATCAGTTCGCGCCGGTTCCGGTTGAAGAGCAAGTTATCTTGATTTACGCTGGTACAAAAGGTTACTTGGACGGTATCGAAACTTCTCAAGTTAAGCGTTATGAGCAAGAATTGCGTCAGGCTTTGGCTGGTAAATACAAAGCATTGGCACAAGAAGTTAAAGACAAAAAAGACATCAAGAAAGATGGCATCGAAGATAAAATCATCGCTGCACTTGATGAATTCACCAAAGGTTTTGCTGCTTAAGGATTTAAAACATGGCTTCCTTAAAGGATTTTCGCACCCGCATCGCCTCGGTGAAATCTACACAAAAGATTACCAAGGCATTGCAGATGGTGGCGGCATCTAAATTAAGACGCGCACAACAAGCCGCCGAGGCTGCGCGCCCTTATTCCGAAAAAATCGCAGGAACGGTTGCCAATCTTGCGGCTTCGGTACAGGGTTCGGCATCTGCACCAAAGCTTTTGCGTGGCTCTGGCAAAGACGAAGTTCATTTGGTGGTGGTTGCCACATCTGAACGCGGTCTTTGTGGCGGCTTCAACACCAATATCGTGAAAAAATCTCGTGAATTGGTGGCGGATCTTTTGGCGCAAGGCAAACAAGTAAAAATCCTTACTGTCGGTAAAAAAGGCCGTGACCAGTTAAAACGTTTCTATGGCGAATTATCAATTGGTCACATCGACTTCTCAAGCGTTCGTACAATCGGTGCGGCGCAATCAAAAGAAGTTGCCGACAAAATGACTTCAGTTTTTGAAGCAGGTGAAATTGATGTTGCGCATTTTGTTTATTCAAAATTCCGCTCTGTAATTTCGCAAATTCCAACTGTGCAGCAGCTTATTCCGGTTAAGGTTGACCTTACCGAAGCCGAGGCAAAGAATGACGCCAATTCTGGTGTCTATGAATATGAACCATCAGAAGAAACTATTCTTGAGGCATTATTGCCACGTTATTTGAATAGCCAAATTCTTCGTGGTCTGTTGGAAAACAACGCTGGTTTCTATGGCGCGCAAATGGGTGCTATGGACAACGCAACGCGCAATGCCGGTGATTTAATCAAGAAACTGACGCTGCAAATGAACCGCAAACGTCAAGCAATGATTACCACCGAATTGACAGAGATTATCGCAGGGGCGCAAGCCGTTTAATTTGTTGCCCCGAATGGGCGAAATGATTTTTAGAGAGTGAGAAAAGATATGTCTATCGAAGCGAAAGGCAAAGTTTCACAGGTAATTGGTGCGGTTGTGGACGTTGTATTTGAAGGCGCACTACCGGATATTTTGAACGCATTGGAAACTACGAACCAAGGTAAACGCCTTGTTCTTGAAGTTGCACAGCATTTGGGCGAAAACTCTGTTCGTACCATCGCTATGGACGCAACTGAAGGTCTTGTTCGCGGTCAAGCGGTTTCTGATACTGGTGCACCGATTTCTATTCCAGTTGGTCCTGGCACTTTGGGTCGTATCATGAACGTTGTTGGTGAGCCAATCGACGAAGCTGGCCCAATCAACGCACCTGAAGGCGTTCGTTCAATCCATAAGCCAGCTCCTGACTTTAAAGACCAAAAACCTAACCCAGAAATCTTGGTAACAGGTATCAAAGTTGTTGACCTTCTTTGCCCATATGCAAAAGGTGGTAAAATTGGTCTGTTCGGCGGTGCGGGCGTTGGTAAAACAGTTCTTATTCAAGAACTTATCAACAACATCGCGAAAGCATACGGTGGTTATTCTGTGCTTGCAGGTGTTGGTGAACGTACCCGTGAAGGTAACGACCTTTATCACGAGATGATTGAATCTAAAGTGAACGTTGACCCTAAAGAAAACAATGGTTCTACTGAAGGCTCTCGTTGTACACTTGTTTATGGTCAGATGAACGAACCTCCTGGCGCACGTGCTCGTGTGGCTTTGACAGGTCTATCAATCTGCGAATATTTCCGCGATGAAGAAGGCAAAGACGTGTTGTTCTTCGTTGATAACATCTTCCGTTTCACTCAAGCGGGTTCAGAAGTGTCTGCACTTCTTGGTCGTATTCCTTCTGCGGTGGGCTATCAGCCAACACTTGCAACCGACATGGGCGGCCTTCAAGAGCGTATTACTTCAACTACAAAAGGTTCAATTACTTCGGTTCAGGCGATTTACGTTCCTGCGGATGACTTGACCGACCCTGCTCCTGCGGCATCATTCGCCCACTTGGACGCAACCACAGTTCTTAACCGTTCAATCGCGGAAAAAGGTATTTACCCTGCGGTTGACCCACTTGACTCAACATCTCGTATCCTTGAGCCACGCGTTGTTGGTAAAGATCACTATGAAACTGCTCGTAAAGTTCAAGAAATCTTGCAACAATATAAAGCACTTCAAGATATCATCGCGATCCTTGGTATGGACGAATTGTCAGAAGATGACAAATTGGTGGTTTCTCGTGCGCGTAAAGTTGAACGTTTCTTGTCTCAACCGTTCCACGTTGCGGAAGTGTTCACTGGTTCACCTGGTAAATTGGTTGCTCTTGAAGACACCATCAAAGGCTTTAAAGGTCTTGTAGAAGGTACTTATGACCATCTTCCAGAGCAAGCGTTCTACATGGTTGGCAACATCGACGAAGCAATCGAAAAAGCCGCTAAAATGGCGAAAGAAGCGTAATAGCTTAAATCTTCGACATATAAATTCAGAAAAGCCCCGAAAAATTTCGGGGCTTTTGTTTGTTTTCAGTTATAGATTAATAGAATTAGTTGCGACAATTCGCATATAGCGGGGGCCTGAATCTAGGCCTATTATACCCCCACCTTGAGGCACTGTGTTTTAAAAACAAATGTAGAGCCAAGGCACAGTGCAGGTTTTCGGAGGGTAAGATGAAACGCTCATTGAAAAGTGCATTAAAATTGATTTATGCCTCAATCGCTGTAATGGCTGCTATTGGCATTGCAACAAATGCTTGTGCGCAAAGCGCCAATGTAAAAGCCGGACAAGCCGCGCTAGAAGAAAAAGACTATTCATCTGCAAAAGGTAAATTTCAAAAGGCATGTGAAGCCAATGAGGGCGATGCCTGCTTTTTACTTGGGCATATGTATTATATGGGAAGCGGCATGGACCCATCAGATGAAAACGCCATAAAGTTTTTCAAAATGGCTTGTGGCATGAATAATGGCCCTGGCTGTACCCATCTTGCCAATATGTATGACAAGGGATATGGCGTGGATATGAACCCTGCAAAGGCCAAAGAACTTTACACCAAAGGCTGCACCCTTGGTGACCATGAAGGTTGTGACGCAATAGGCAGGAAGTAAAAGAATTCAAAACCATTTATACTAATATAAAAAATTGGTTTTCAAGTTATGCCCCAAATAGATGGGATATTATTTTATATTCCCTTCTCGGAGAGATTTATTGCAACAATTGAAACAACCCAAAATCCAAGATTTTTTTGTTGAAATTAATACAATTGATGACGACATCACAAAATATGTTTTCAAAGATATAGAAAATCCGGATTGGGCGGCAATACCGTGTGATTTTCGTTTCTTTACTTCACGAGATTTTGCACTTTTTATAAAAGGTTATGACGCCCCATATTTACTAGGGTTGGCAATTCCACCCCAAGATACGGGCGAATGGACAAAGGCTGCCGGCAAAATTACACGCGATATTTATGCAAATTACGACAACTCATTAACATGGGATTATTCGGCAATCGAATTATGGATTGCCCTATTTTTCACCCACCGTTCCGAACGATGGTCAAATAATGAATATCTCATGCAAGATATTCCAAACGCGCGATTTGATAGTCTATGCCAAGCATTACGTAGCAAATTAATCGCGGGCAATTATTTTCCTTCTATATCTTAGTTTTAAAATTGCCGCCAAATTCAAACAATCGTTTGACATTTCCACTCCCCCTCCTCTATTATCCTATAAAAGCATAAGGGATGGAAAACATGCACCAATTATTCAAAAATCTTCGTTTGCCGCTCATTGGCTCACCGATGTTTATTATTTCCAATCCAAAAATGGTGATTGAGCAATGTAAATCGGGCATAATTGGCACCTTCCCTGCGCTTAATGCACGCCCCGAAGCACAGCTTCATGAGTGGCTGGATGAAATTACCGACACATTGGGTAATTATAATGCCCAAAATCCTGATAAACCCGCCGCACCATTTGGCGTTAATCAAATCGTCCATAATTCAAATGCCCGCTTGCAACATGATGTTGAGGCATGCGTTAAATACAAAGTTCCGCTTGTGATTACTTCGCTTGGTGCTGTGCCAATGGTTAATGATGCCATTCATTCATACGGCGGCGTGGTTATGCACGATATTATAAACAACCGCCACGCCAAATCGGCAATCTCAAAAGGTGCGGATGGTCTGATTGCTGTTGCTGCCGGTGCGGGCGGCCATGCGGGAACATTATCCCCCTTTGCGCTTATTCAAGAAATTCGTGAATGGTTTGATGGCCCACTTGCACTATCTGGTGCAATCGCCACAGGTGACGCTATTTTGGCAGCACAGGCGATGGGTGCGGATGTTGCCTATGCCGGGTCTGTATTCATTGCATCCAACGAAGCGCGCGCCGCAGATGAATATAAACAAATGATTGTTGATTCTAATGCCAATGATATTGTTTATTCCAATTATTTCACTGGAATTCATGGTAATTATCTAAAGCCATCAATTACAAAATCTGGGCTTGATCCTGATAACCTTCCCGATGCCGACAAAAGCAAAATGGATTTTGGTGCGGCGGCAACGGGCGCAAAAGCGTGGAAAGATATCTGGGGTTCGGGTCAAGGGATTGGCGCAATCAAAGAAATCGCACCAATTGCCAAAATTACTGACCGGCTTGAGAAAGAATATCTGCGTGCCAAGGCGAGAATTTGTTCCACGACACTTTCTTAACCGCTTCTATATTGCCCGGGGTGCGCATTTCGCGTAGCTCGGAGGCGACGACAGCAATGCTTTCAATCATGCGCTTTGCCGCACTTATTTGCGTATCTTTGGCGATAAATTTGTCATCGCTCATTTGGTCAACCGCATGTTCAATAATTACGGATTGTTCAACCGGAAGCGCCATTACCGCTTCCATAAGGTTCTTTGCATTGTCAACAGAGTGACGGCCGCCATTAATTGCACCGTAACCAACAAAACCAACGGGCTTGAAATTCCATTCATTATATAAATAATCGATTGCATTAACAAATGATGGCGGTGCACATGAATTATATTCCGGCAAAATAAAGACAAACGCATCAGATGTTTCAATAATATTTGACCATATTTTAGTATGCTCATGAAGATATTGATGCTTTGACGGGTGATATGGCTCATCAAGCAATGGCAAATTCACATCTGCCAAATCAGTTAAAACCACCTGAAGACCGTTGTTATTCTGCCTTGCAACTTCGTAAAACCACTTACCTATGCAAGGGCTTACCCTATTTGGACGGGTCGAAGTAATAATAATATTTAATTTCATATCTAACCACAAATTTATATTTTTATAAGTCCATACATTATAATATTCTAAATGCAACAATTAAAATATCGCAAGTAAGTCCTTTTTTAGTATGAATTATAATTTAACTCATAGCAATATGAATGAAGCATTAACAAAAACCAATGTGCAATATAAACAATAATTACATAGTATTAGTAGGGTTTTTATAGCATTCACCACGCTAATTTTACCTAAGTAATTGATAAGCAATCGATTTCAAGTAATAACAATATTTACAATCACCTACCGAAGTTAGGTTTATTAATATCTTGTCCTGCATCGATAACTTCTTTGCGCATTCTGCGGGCGCGGGTGATTGTATCAAACAAAAGCTGCCCATCATCCCAACGAATTGCGCGCTTAAGCGCAGTTAGATCTTCTGAAAAGCGACTTAAAACCTCAAGAATCGCATCTTTGTTCAAAAGGAAGACATCGCGCCACATTGTTGGATCTGATGCGGCAATACGGGTAAAGTCACGGAAACCTGATGCAGAATATTGCACCACCTCGGATTCAGTAACATGTTCAATATCTTCGGCAGTCGTAACAATGGTAAAAGCAATCAAATGCGGAATATGTGAGGTTACCGCCAAAACCATATCGTGGCGCTGTGCATTCATGACTTCAACATTTGCGCCCAACGCTTTCCAAAAATTGACCAATTTTTCTTGCGCGGCATTATATTCTGCACGCTCATCATCAAGTGGACAAATAATCGACCAACGATTTTCAAACAAACTTGCAAAACCAGCGTCAGGTCCTGAAAACTCTGTACCCGCAAGTGGGTGACCGGGAACAAAATAAACATCATCGCGCAATAAAGGGGTAATGTTTTTAATAATTTCCCCTTTTACCGAACCCACATCTGATAAAATCGCACCGCTATCAAGATATGGCATAATTTCCTGCGCCACATTGGCAATAACCCCAGATGGCGTACAAATTATAACCAATTCTGCGCCATGCAAAAGGTGGGTATAATTATCGTAAACCACACCCAATCCAAGCTCTTTGGCACGCGCCCGCACGGTTTCAGATGCATCATAAAGCGCGGTTTCCTTGGAAAGTTTTTCCGCATTAACTTTGTGCGCAATAGAAGATCCAATCAATCCGATACCAATTATCGCGAGCTTTTCAAACATCATTTAAACTCTTTCATCGCCTTTATAAGCAATTGGTTGGCCTCATCTGTGCCAATAGAAATACGTATATTTTGTGATAATTTATAAGAACCGATTTTACGGGCAATTATGCCATATGATTTCAAATGCTCATCAAATCTGTTGGCGGTGTTTTCACTATCAAACTCTACCATTATGAAATTGGTCACACTTGGAATTGCCTTAAAACCATTATCATTGAATTCAGCGCTCAAAATCTCAAGCCATTTGCTATTATGGGCATTGGAAGCTGCAACAAATTCGTAGTCGTTTAATGCCGCAACCCCTGCCGCAATAGCCGCAGAGTTAAGATTAAAAGGGTCACGAACGCGGTTCATGGCATCAATAATATTTCGTGCACCATATGCCCAGCCAATTCGTAGCGCCGCAAGCCCATGAATTTTTGAGAATGTACGAGTCATAATGACATTTTCAAATTCGCCCGCCAATTCAAGGCCGGCCGAATAATCATTATTATTTACATATTCAGCATATGCGGCATCAAGAACCAAAATTATATTCGATGGTATTGCAGCATGAAGACGTTTTACCTCATCAAAGCTGATATAAGTTCCGGTTGGGTTTGATGGATTGTCAAGGAAAATTGCCTTGGTCTTTGGGGTAATGGCAGCAATAATGGCATCAACCTGAGTCACATAATCCTTGGTCTTGGCAGAGATACACTTTGCACCCTGCTGCTGTGCCAACAAGCCATAAGCAAGGAAACCATATTCAGATTGAATAATCTCATCACCTGGTGCAATAAACGATCGCCCCAAAAGCTGAAACAATTCATCAGATCCGTTGCCGCAAATTATACGATTTACATCAAGGCCATAGCGGGTTGCGATTGCTTCACGTAATTTAACGTGCGCACCATCAGGATATGCGTGAAGGTTTTGTGCCTCTTCAATAAATGCTTGTCTTGCAAGCGGCGAACATTCCAGTGGATTTTCGTTTGAAGATAGCTTGTGAACCTTATCAAAGCCAGCGATTTTTGATTCCCCGCCTTTATAAGGCACAATATCCATAATATTATTAATTGGTTGTGGACGCATTATTTTTTCCGTTAAATTTTATGGCGCAACATATATAGAAAAACAAAAATTTAGGCAATTGAATATGCGCCAAGGAAATAAATGCCGTTGGCATTATCAGCCAAGGTTTCATGAAACCCTTTTAAAAGCCAAAGATTATGACTTGAAGATTTTGAAACCACTTTTCCAGCAAGATTTTTATCATTTGGCGCCGCGATTAAGGAATAATCATTGCCGGTTTCAAGCGGTGTGATTTTGGCAAGGCACAATGCCTCTGGTTGAACATCCTCAATATGCGGAAGAGCCATGTTGATTTTTAATGCCTGATATTGTGGTAACAATAGTTTTTGCCACCAATCCTGATTGTCATCAGGGAAAGGCAAAGAAAGAATCATATTTTCCTTCTCTGAGGCAATTTTAATTGCACTGTCGCAATCGGTGGCGATTTGTGGAACGACCGCTGCGCCAAATCCCATACGACTTGCAGCATTCGAGCTTTCGACACAAACCACTTCCATCGGGGCTTGATTAGCGAGGTTACGTGTAATCATCGCCCGCCAGACCATATAAGAAAGGCGCCGACCCAATGTGGGTTCGCGCCGTAAAATTTCGCGAATTATCTCCACTTCACGCTTTGGACGCCAACCAAAACCAAGTTCAATATTTGCAAGTTTTGCATCCTGAATTTTTGAAAATGCAACCTTTTGCGCAATTTCCGTACGACGCACCAAAAGATGCGCAATTTCGGCATCAATTTCATCAATGCGGGCACGTAAAAGGGCAATATCGGTTTCGTCTTGTTTATTGGTCATGATATTTTGCAAATGAACAATTTTTGCCGATTTAGCAAGTATTTAATGGCGTTTTTGCGATATTATTGCACGAAACATCATTGCCAAGAATAAAAACGGCGCAACAAATAAAAAGCCTATCTTTTCGCCCCAATTGCCGTTTTTTATAAAAAATCTTCCAAAGCCCATAAATTTATAATATTCAACCCGAATTTTTAATGCCTTGGAGGTTCCACCAATATGGAATGCTTGGGCGTTGGGGTTAAAAACAACATCGCCCCCCGCTTTTTTAAACCTTGTACAAATATCAATATCTTCAACATGCAGGAAAAACTTTTCATCAAAACCTTTAAGATTTTTGAAGTCTGACCTATGGATTGCAAAAAATGCCCCACTTATATTGGCAACTGGCGTTATTTCATTTGGCATCGGGTTTTTATCAAGGTTGAATTCATCTTTAATTCCCATAAAGGCAAAGATTGCATTTTTAAGGGTTAATTCATTGCGGCGTGCGCCCCTTTGCTCAATACCATCATGGTTTTTTATTAAACCACCCATAATTTGATTAGGGGCAGTTTTTTCCATTTCAAAAAGCGCATTTTCTTCTAATTTCGCATCGGGATTTAAGAAGACCAGTATTTCACCTTTTGAAGCCTTTGCCCCTTTGTTACATGCCGCACCAAAGCCAATATTTTCATTATTAATTATATAGGTTAGATTTGGTGTATCAATTGACATTTGTTGCAACCGACAGCGTGTGCCGTCATCATTACCATTATCAACCACAATTATCTCAAAAGCATCTTGCAAAAGCGCAGAATTAATAGCGTCAAAAACCGCATCACCAGTGTGGTATGTTACGATTATAATGCTAATGCGTTTATTATCAGACAATTTCTTGTAATTCCTCGGATGCCTTTTTTGACCTTTGCTTGGGCATATCGTTCAAGAATGGATAAATAATCGCAAAGAACAGACAAACCCAAAGCCATTGTTGCCATGCACCATATGTCACCGCCCAACCAAAAATGATTGCAGTCAAGCTTGCGGAAATCGTCGCCGCAAGTTCACGGTTTTTACCAACAGAACGAAGCAACCAAATGCTACCAGAATTAATTGCAACAACAAACAAAAGCGCCCCAACTGCGCCACCTTCTAACCACAAATTCAACGGTGCAGAATGCGGGTGCATTTGAAGTACGGTCCAATCAAAGCCACGCCATTTTATAGGTTGATTAAAAGTCTTTGCTGCATCCAGACCCCAGCCCCAAATTGGCTTTTCTTTTATACGATCAATTGCGTAAAGCCACATATCGGCACGGCGACCATATGACAATGGAATTGTATCTGGTGTCCACAAAGACTTTGCAAACTTGGCAATTATTTCATAAATGAATGGCGCAAATGCAATTAAAAAACTTGCAACCAGATTTACAGAAATGATTGCCACCCTTGGAAAAACCAATGCCAAGCCGTAAACAATGCCTGCAACAGCAATAGTTATTATATTCAAATCAATCCCAAAACGGGTTGAGAGAAAAATAGCGGCTACAATCACAAAAATCTTAAGCTTAATGTCTAAATGCTGCGCTTTTATCGTCAGAAGCACAGGGAATAGCATTATAATAAGTATATATGCCCCGCGCCCTAGATTACGCTCCATTTCTAGTGGATCTTGGTGTGGGACAGCAAGATGGTATAACTGATAACCACTCACAGCCTCATATGATAATAAAACCGCGGCAAATACAAAGCCCGCAATCAGGCCCCGCCCCGCGATTTTTTTATCTTCTGCATTACCTGTCATAAAGGCCCATGACAAAAACGGCAAAAACAATACCCCCACCAAAAGACTACGTGCCGTTTCATTTAAAACTTCGGCCTGATTAATGCGGGTAAGCACAAGATAAGTAAGGGCAGCAATAAAAAACATTGATGAAAAAGGGCGCTTTAACACGCCCTTTATCACATCAATAATACCGCCTTGTACAATGGCTACAATCAATGCCCAAATTGAAGTTATTGCCGCCAATGTCGGAATATCAACGCCACCAAACAAAGTCATAAGACCAAGCCCGATGCCAGTAACACCAGCAATTGCACCCTTTTGAGTAGATTTCACCATTATATTCTAAGCCTATTTCATATCTGGTGGCAGGCTTTCTGTTGAAAGCATCGCCATTGCCTCTTCAAGTGACAAGATTTCTTGTGCCTGTGAACCAAAACGGCGAAGCGCAACCTTGCCCTCTGCGGCTTCACGCGAACCAACAACTGCAATAACAGGAACTTTTTGCAAAGAATGCTCACGGATTTTAAAGTTGATTTTTTCATTACGCACATCAGTTTCAGCGCGAATGCCAGCAGCACGCAATTTGTGGCAAACGTCTTTTGCATATTGTTCTGAATCAGAGGTGATATTGGCAACCACTACCTGCACTGGGGCAAGCCACATTGGGAAATTACCGGCATGGTTTTCAATTAGGATACCCAAGAAACGTTCAAATGTTCCCAAAATTGCACGGTGAAGCATTACAGGGCGGTGCTTTTGACCATCTTCACCAGTATATTCGGCATCAAGGCGTTCAGGCAACACAAAATCAAGCTGTAAAGTGCCACATTGCCATGTACGACCGATCGCATCTTTCAAATGGAACTCAAGCTTAGGGCCATAGAATGCACCTTCATTAGGAAGCAATTCTACGATTTCTCCTGCCGCCTCGGCTGCTTCTTTAAGCATCTTTTCGGCATAATCCCAAGTTTCATCAGATCCCGCCCGAACATCAGGACGAAGTGCAAGTTTAACCGAATGAAGCTCTACGCCCAAATCATTATAAACGGTGCGTAAAAGTTCGCAAAAATCCTTAGTTTCCGAGTAAATCTGATCAACACGACAGAAAATGTGGCCATCATCTTGGGTAAAGTTACGCACACGCATAATACCGTGCAAACCACCAGATGGTTCAAAACGGTGACAACAACCCATTTCCGCCATACGTAATGGCAAATCACGATATGATTTTTGCCCTTGGTTAAAGATTTGGACATGCCCCGGGCAGTTCATTGGTTTAACCGCCAGAATTTCTTCTTCAACAGTCTCACAAGTAAACATTGCGTGGCCAAATTTTTCCCAATGTCCAGATTTTTCCCACAGGGTTTTATCCATCAATTGTGGGGTTTTAACCTCAACATAATCAGAAGCTTCAATTTTACGACGAATATAGTTTTCAAGCGCACGATACATGGTCCAACCTTTTGGATGCCAGAAAACCATGCCTTTTGCTTCTTCTTGCATATGGAATAGGTTTAATTGACGACCCAATTTACGGTGGTCACGTTTTTCGGCTTCTTCAAGGCGAACCAAATAATCTTTAAGACCTTTTTCATCGGCCCATGCAGTACCATAAATACGCTGAAGCTGTGCATTCTTTGCATCGCCACGCCAATATGCCCCCGCAAGCTTCATCAATTTAAAGGCTTTACCAAGACGACCAGTGGACGGCATATGCGGTCCACGGCACAAATCTTTCCAATTGTCACCTTGTTTATAAACAGTAAGGGTTTCACCTTCTGGGATGATTTCCTCGATGATTTTTGCTTTGTAAATTTCACCGATTTCATTGAAATGTTTAATTGCTACTTCGCGGTCCCATTCCTCACGGACGATTGGTAAATCACGATCAACGATTTCACGCATTTTAGCTTCGATTTTTTCGAAATCATCAGTCGAAAATTTATCTTCGCGTACAAAATCATAATAATAGCCATCTTCGATTGATGGGCCAATTGTGATTTGAGTATCAGGGAATAATTCCTGTACTGCTTGCGCCATAATATGTGCTGCATCGTGGCGAATAATTTCAAGGCCATCATCACTATCACGGTTGATTAATTCAAATGTTTGTGGAGTATCTTTGGGTTCGATTGGGCGCGATAAATCCCAAACTTGTCCGTCGATTTTTGCCCCAACCACACGCTTTGCAAGTGATTTTGAAATGCCTTCGGCAATTTCTAATGGGGAGATATTATTTTCATATTGACGTATGGCGCCATCTGGAAATTTTAATTCAAACATTATTGCTTCTCTATATTTTGTTCTTCTTGAAGTGATTTATTTAAATTTTCAAATTCTTTTGGTTTTAAGTCTTTAGGTGGTTTATAGTCTTTTGGGTCCCTGAACCGATTATCCCAATCACCATAATCCCATGGTTTATACCATTTCGCCACCGGCGCAGTTTCAGGTGCAGGATCAAAACCATGACCACCTTTCGGATGACATCTGCAAACCCTTGCAAATCCCATCCATGCCCCTTTCCATGCACCATGCTTTCTAACACAATCGGCCGCATAATCCGAACATGTTGGCAGATAGCGACATTGATTACCAATTAAAGGTGACAGAAAAATTTTATAAAGCCGATATAAACCCAGTAATAACAAGGCAGGTATTGTGACTTTGCCATTATTACTAGTATCAGTCAAAACTAACCCTTTGTTTTGAATTTGAAGCGTTTTTTGTGGGAATTACCTGCCGCTTGCGACGCGCCCACACAACGCCGCCGGCATTAAGCGGTAGTGGTTGTTGTAGATGTATATAAGAACGCTATTGGCATGAAAAACGCCTATAATACAAATATTATTCTTTTGCAAACATTTCGTCAAAAATTGCACAAGCAGCTTCCCATGCAAGCATTACAGAAGCATGTCGCGGCGGGTAATCAGCAACTGCCTCAAGATAGCGCAACTCCCAGAATCGACCTTCAGGTGGTTTGCCGCCCTCTTTTAGCATCGCTCGCAAATCATCTCTGGCTTTGAATATTTCTTGTGGCGTTGCACCAACTAAATTGCGTGACAAAATTGCCGCACTTGCCTGCCCTAATGCACAAGCTTTTGGATCAATTGAGAAATCCATGACAACGTTGTCTTTGTTATTATAAGAAATTTTCAAACCAATGGTGGAACCACAGACGCGAGATGTCTTTTTTGCCTCTCCAAATAAATTATCATTTATTTCCAATATCTTATCGATGTTTTCGATTTGCGTCGCAAGCTCGATAACCTTTGAATTGTAAACACTCATATTTCCACCAAATAATTTTCCAACACCAATATAATATTTCAGTTAGCGTAAAAAATAGACATACATTAGCCATAATACTGAAACAATTTAATATAATTGTTTGATAAATTTTTCGAGCTGATTTAATAGTAGCGGACTTTGTGTTTTATGTAATTCAGCAAGCCAGTGCATACAAACTGGATAGCAATAAATGTTTCTGATAGGTGGCAGGTGAAAGATACTATAAGATCGCCCTTTACGAAAGGGTTGTTTGCCGATTTATTTATTGGATTAATTGCAATACTTATCGGTATACTATCATCTATTGACACAGAAACAAATGATGAAAATTTAATACTCACCAAAATATTTATTTACTTCGGTGCTTTGTTCCTTTCTTTACTACTAACAAGATCATGGCAGATGGTGTGGCGTTGGACTACATCTGATGATTTGCTGCGAATTGCACAGGCGGTTTTAATCACATCGGTTCTTTATGTAATTATTATTGTATCGCTTAATTTACGTTTTACGCCAAAAGTTCCGATAATTGTATCGTTGCTATTATTATCTTTCATGATGGGGGCACGCGGTCTTGCGCGCTTCATTTCGACCGGCGGTAATATTATGGCGTTAAGCGCGCTGTTCAGGCCTGCATTACCAAATGCCCCACCGGCAATTATGGTTGGTGGAACCGATATGGTAACATTGGCAATTCACCAAGCCAGAAAAAGCGGGCCATTACCATTCAAACCGCTTGCAATTATTTCCACAAAAGGCAACCAAATTGGCAAAGTATATTCAGGGGCACGTGTATATTCAGGCGAAAACTTTAATGAAACTCTCCAACAATTAATTAAACGCGCACTAACTGAATATAATTATAGCCACGTACGAATCATATTGGTCGGCGATAATCACCCTGAATATGTGAAGCAGGCTGCAATCGGCGCGATGAACGATAAAAAAGTTCGCCTTTCTCGCATGCCAGAGATTGGCTCTAAAAGACTTTCTAACGTTAACCCCGAGGATGTTCTTGGTCGCCATAAGTATGACCTTGACCCGAGTGGCCCATCAAAGCTTATTGAAGGCAAAACAATTCTTATCACTGGGGGCGGTGGCACTATTGGCTCTGAGCTTGCGCTTCAGGTTGCAACTTTTAATCCGAAAAAAATTGTTATTGTCGATAATTCAGAGAATAATTTATATACAATCAACCAAATTATAGGCGAGCGTTTCCCTCAAATTGAAACCGTTATTCGATTAAAAGATATTCGTGATTATCGCTCGATTGATGATTTATTCGATACGTATTTGCCGCAAATTGTGTTCCACGCTGCCGCCAATAAACATGTACCACTGATGGAAGAACATCCGCGTGAAGCAATAATGGTTAACCTTGGTGGAACAAAGAATGTTGCCGATGCCGCCCTTAGAACCGGTGTGGAGGCATTCATTCTGATTTCAACTGATAAGGCTGTTAACCCAACCAACCTTATGGGTGCCGCAAAACGTGCGGCTGAATTATATGTTCGTTATTGTTTCGAAAAAAGTGGCAGCAAATTCTTTTCAACACGATTTGGCAATGTGCTTGGTTCTTCTGGTTCTGTTATGCCGCTTTTTGAGCGACAGATTTCAGCAATGGGCCCCGTTACCGTAACCTCTAAAGAAATGACCCGTTGGTTTATGACGGTTAAAGAGGCCGTTGGCCTAGTATTGCAATCGGCGGCATTGGGCGGCGGCATGATTACCGGCAAAAACGGTAAAAAGGTAAAATATAATTATCCGCTTTTCGTCCTTGATATGGGTGAACCAATGAAAATCATATCCTTTGCTGAGGCAATGATACGATTAAAAGGTTATGAGCCATACAAGGATATTGATATTATTGAAACCGGCGTCCGACCTGGTGAAAAAATTCACGAAGAAATCTTCTACGATTATGAAAAAGCGGTCGAAACACCGGTTGATGGTGTTCTTGGTGTGAAATCCAGCAAGGAATTGGATGAAAATCTAATTGAATTAATCGAGAAAACCGTTAAAGCAGCTACCAAGAATGATATTCGGGAAACCTTGAAATTATTAGAGCGAATTGTTCCCGGGTATAAGGTATCCAAGAAATAATTTTATTTCGCAAAATTTGGTTTGGTAGGTTTCATGTCACAAAATATTGTTCCGCTTAAACGCGCGCTGATTTCGTTATCAGATAAATCGTCTTTAGAAAAAGTTGCCAAGGTATTGGCGGCAAAAAATGTTGAAATTTTATCAACTGGCGGAACGTCAAAAGCGCTAAAAGATTTGGGTATTCCGGTTATTGATGTTTCAGAAATCACCAATTTTCCTGAAATGATGGACGGCCGCGTTAAAACCCTTCATCCAATGGTTCATGGAGGGCTACTTGCACTTCGTGATAACCCAGACCACGCCAAGGCGATGAGCGAACATGGAATTACCGGTATCGATCTTTTGTGGGTTAATCTTTATCCATTTGAAGAAACCTTGGCAAAAAATGCTGATTTTGATGAAATGATTGAGAATATCGACATTGGCGGCCCCGCAATGATTCGTGCAGGTGCTAAAAACCATGGTTTTACTGCGGTTGCCACAGACAATGATGACATCGAACTTGTGCTTGCCGACTTAGAAGCTTTGGGTGGCACAAGCCACGAAACCCGCAAAAAACTTGCGGCACGCGCCTATTCACGCACCTCTGCATATGATGCAGTGATTTCAAATTGGTACTTTGAACAAACCAAAGAGGAAAGCCCAAAATATCGCACAATGGGCGGCGTTAAAGTGCAGGAAATGCGCTATGGCGAAAACCCACACCAAAAGGCGGCATTCTACTCAAATGGCGACAAGCGCTTTGGTGTTTCCACGGCAAAACAGCTTCAGGGCAAAGAACTTTCATACAATAATTTGAATGATACTGATGCCGCATATGAATTGGTTGCGGAATTCTCTCCCAAAGAAAAACCTGCAATTGCAATCATAAAACATGCAAACCCATGCGGCGTTGCAGTTGGCTCAAGCCTTTTAGAAGCATATCAAAACGCGCTTGCATGTGACCCTGTTTCAGCATTTGGCGGCATTGTTGCGTGCAACCAAATTTTGGATGGGGAAACCGCAAAAGCAATCGCCGAAATCTTCACAGAAGTTGTTATCGCACCGGAAGTAACCGAAGAAGCAAAAGCGGTATTTGCTGCCAAAAAGAACCTTCGCTTGCTTGTTGCCGGCGGCCTTCCTGACCCAACTACTGACGCCGTAAACTATCGTAACATTGCCGGCGGCTTCTTGGTGCAGTCACGCGATAACAAACCAGTTTTACGTGAAAACCTTAAAGTAGTTACCAAACGCGCACCAACAGACAAAGAAATCGAAGACATGCTTTTTGCCTTTAAAGTGGCCAAGCACGTTAAGTCAAATGCCATCGTTTATGCAAAAGACCTTGCAACCGCGGGGATTGGCGCAGGGCAAATGAACCGCCGCGACAGCGCATATATCGCCGCAAAACGTGCCGTTGAGGCTGCAAAAATGGCAGGCTGGGATAAAGCGAAAACAATTGGCTCTGCGGTTGCATCTGATGCCTTCTTCCCATTCGCTGATGGCCTACTTGAAGCTATTGAAGCAGGGGCAACATCGGTTATTCAACCTGGTGGCTCTATCCGCGATGAAGAAGTTATCAAGGCCGCAGACGAGCACGGCATTGCAATGGTCTTTACAGGTCAAAGACATTTTAGACACTAAATAAGCAAAAATTCTAACCTGTGCGCGTTGCGCATACGTATGAGTTGGCTTTATTTAAAATTTTAATATAAAGGCTTCCAATGGCAGGCCTTTTTTAATTTTTAACATAAAGTTTATTTATCAAGCTAACAAATCTTTGCTATGTTTGATTTATGAAAAAATTTCCAGTTGAAACCGTTGATGAGCGTGCCACGCGTTTATCGCAAAATTTTGAAATCTATCGCCCCGAAGGAAATGGTCCTTTTGCAGTGGTTTTTATGTTTCATGGTTGCGGACGTCCAACATCGCCAATGGTCGCCTATGCCGAAACTTTACAAAAAGCGGGCATTGCCGCTGTCTTGGTTGATTCTTATACTCCGCGTGATGTTAATTTGGTCGAAGCGGGAACACTTATCTGCACCGGCCTAAAATTTCATGGCAAAGAGCGTTCTGGTGACGTTGTTGCAGCACTACATTGGGCGGGATCACAAGATTGGATTAATAAAGAAAAAATTGGTGCCGCCGGTTGGTCACACGGTGGTTGGACGATAATGGATGCATTGTCTCAAGAAGATAAAATCGGAACCAATGCATATTTAAACGATATTGGCAAAACCCCGCTCGAAAATCTTAAATTTGCTTTCATGGTTTACCCATGGTGTGGCGCTGGCTCTTATTCTTTTGCCTATGGCTGGAGGCGGCACATCCCTGCACATATGATTATTGGTGGACGCGACATGGTGGTTGGCGACTTCTTCTTAAATAAGACAGTTGAACGCCTTAGAAGAGATGGCGTCGATATTGAAACCACATTTTTTGAAAATGCCACCCATAGCTTTGATGAACAAGGCACCTTCCACCCTGCACAAAGATATTCACGTAAATATACAAGCATGGCGTGCGATATATTGCTGGATTTTGCCCAACGCAAGTTTGGGCTGCAAAGCTAAACAGAAATAATAACAAGAATCATAAACACCAAAAGCCGCCCGATATTAATCGTGGCGGCATTCAGAAACATTTTATTTTGCGATTATCTGATTGCCAATAGGCCTTCACGTTGCGCGCGTTTACGCTGCAATTTGCGGGTACGACGCACAGCTTCCGCTTGTTCGCGAGCGCGTTTTTCAGATGGTTTTTCAAAATGATTGCGACGTTTCATTTCACGGAAAGTGCCTTCACGTTGCATTTTTTTCTTAAGAGCTTTCAACGCTTGATCAACGTTGTTTTCGCGCACTATAATCTGAACCAGGGTCCTTCTCCTGTAAATAAGAGTTAATCTAAAATAAAATGATGGGCGGCTATAACCAAAACTAGCCGCCATGTCCACACCTTTAGTCAATTAAACCCTGCGATTCATAAAAAAATCGCATAAGAAAGGTTAAAAGTAATGGGCAAAATGCAAAAACCAAATCTTGACTTTGCACATGCGACACGTCAAAATTAGTTTCCGCTGATTATATAGCATATTTAAAAGCCATTATCAAATGACCGACGTTGACTTAACTTCTGAAAAAAGCACTCTATTACAAGCGTTTTTAGAAAATGCTGCCTTTGACGGGTTTTCAACAAAGGGGCTTAAGGCCGCCGCACACAAAATTGGCCTTGATTATGGAGAATTACAAATTCTTGCCCCCAATGGTATAATTTCAATGATTGATTATTGGTTTTTACAGGCCGATGACTTTGTTATTGCCACACTCGCCGCAAGAAAATCACTTAAAATACGTGAAAAAGCAACATTAGCTGTACGCAGCCGCCTTGAATTTTTGGGGCAACATCGTGAAGCACTTCGGCATGCGCTTATGATTCTTGCCTTGCCGCAAAACCTGCCTCATTCTTTGGCTATTGGTTATCGCTTTACGGATAAGGTTTGGCGGGCATTTGGTGATAAATCAACTGACTTTAACTATTACTCAAAACGCACCATGCTTTTGGCCGTTGACGCATCAACAGCAGCCTGTTTTTTGGGTGATGAAAGTGAAGATAATATTGAAACGTGGGAATTTCTTGATCGCCGCATTGAAAATATTATGCAAATCGAAAAAGCAAAATTCAAATTTCGTGAATTCAAGGCCAAAATCCCAGATCCCATTCCATTATTGGCGGGATTGCGCTTTGGCAAACGACCAATGCCATAAATTTATACCTCACGGCTAATTCGTGGGCTTTGCTCGCAAATCTGAATGGCCGATAATTAAATTAATTTTTCGCAGGCAAACAGCTTAGACCGAAATTTGATTTCGGTGTCCCTGGTGGACAAACCGGAAGCGGATCAACATGTGTTGGTGGTGCTTTATACTGCGGTTGAACTTTTGGGGCGATTTTTCCGCCCAAATGCCCATCCAAGGGTTCCCAATTCGGGCATTTTTCATCACGCTGACGGTTCAATGACGCACAGTCAGCAGTACGCCCCATTCTAGCAAGCAATGAGCCGTTTTCATTTTCTTCAAATACATTGCGGCCACCATAAGATTTTGGTGCATTTGGCAAAACGCCACCGGATGCCCCACCTCTAGCTGGCGCACCGCCGCCGCCAATTGCCGTTACACCGCTTGAACTACCAGATGGTGGCGCAAGTTCACCACCATTTGCCTTGGGTGCGTTTGCGCTTTGGCGAATTGCATCTTGCTTTTGTTTTTGGTCATCAAGAGCCTTTTGGCGCGCCATATCCGCCTGTCGTTGTTGCTCTTCATAATTGCGATTTAATTCATCAACATTAATTTTTAAATCATTTGCCGGGCGATTAATGTTTGGATTAGCGGTTTTAATATTATTTGGCGCATCAAGTTTTTGTGCATTAATTGGTCGCTTAACATCAACGTCCCGATTTTGTAATTTGTTTAATTGCGGCACTTGGATGTTAAGATTGGGAACGGTGGCAAGATTTATTTCTTCTTGTTCCTCAATTTTATCTATGTTTGGCGCTTTTAATTTTTGCACCTTTTGCATTTGGATTTGTTGTGGCGAAAGCTGAACCTTTGCTGGTTGAACAATTTCTTGCTTAACTTCTTCTGGAACTTGTTCTTGCGGCACTATTTGCGGCGCTTGCTGCTGCTCTGGCTCTGGAATAGTTTGCTGCGCAATTGGTGGCAATTCTTGTTGCGGAACCGGTTTATTTTCCTGCAAGGTTTTTTGGGTCTCAACCGGTGGCTCTTGTTGTTTTTCTATTGGTGGAAGTTTTACAATATCAACACCATAAACCACATTGTCTTTTTTAATTATCATTGGTTCGATATTAATAAGCGTGACCAATAATAATAAATGCCCAAAAACTGTAATGGCAAGAACCCAAGGCTTGGGAAAGCCGTTTTCATCAAACGGGCTTTCAGCAAACGCGATTGCGCGCGCTTTGCCTCCTATATTGCCAAAATCAAAAAATCCATCAGACATAAAGCAAGTAAATAGGTTTTTTGTATAATTTCAATTAAAATTATTTCAAAGTAATGTCTAATTCCACGCAGAAACCGTGACGATTTCATATGTTGCACCAACACGACCATCGCTATCAGCATTTTTTTCCTGATAATTTGTGGCGATTTTGGAAATTAAGCCACGGTTTAATGGTGCCGCATTTCGAACCGCAAAGGCAGAATTCTCACCCATCGCTTTAAGATCACGGAAGAGCGCAAAAACATTGTCATAACGCGCACGCAAAACCTCTGAAGAGCTTACAGGCGATAAAAAGCCAGCGCGGCGCAATAAAGCGGCGGCATTTTCCAAATCAATCATTGGCGAAATTCGCATTGATGCCCCACCAGTTTCCTCAGCCTCAACCGCAAGAAACGATTGGCGTAATTCATTCAATGTACGCCCACCAAGGAATGAGGCAATAAACAAACCATCTTTTTTTAAAGCACGTTTAATTCGTGCCAAAAGCCCAGGAAGGTCATTAACCCAATTAAGGCAACTATTGGCAATTATTAAATCATACACACCATCTTCGAGCGGCAGGTCCTCAAGTTCATTAATGCATTTTGCGCCAATAAAATGCGAAAATGCTGGCTCATAAAGCTTTAGGGACTTTATCTTTCCGCCCGCACCCAAAAGATTTTCATCCGCCAATGCAGTAGCAAATTCACCATTTCCCGAAAATAATTCCAAGGCATTATCAAAATCTGGCTTAAGGGTTTTTATGGTATCAATATTTCCTTCAAGCGCAAAATTATGAAGGAAAAATGGGCTTTTTGGATTTAGTTGCGCACGCACCAATGCTTTTTGCCTGCGGGACAGGAAAAGTGCAGTATCAAATAATAAATCGGATGCCCCCAATGCCATATTTTGCTAATAGACATATTTGCTACGCAGGTAAAATCATAAAAATATGAAATTTGCATTTTTTAACACCATTATCGACCTTATATGGCCACCTATTTCGCTGCTTAGTGATAATAGGGTAAAAATTAATGGCACGATTGAAATTGAAAAATGGCAAAATCTAACTTTTAATTATGGCCCCAAATGCCATTGCTGCGGGGTCAAACTGAACGATGCGCCAAACCCAGAAACTATTTGCGGGCAATGCCTTGCTGAACCACCTTTTTTTGATAGTGCGCGCGCACCATTATCGTATGATGACAATTCAAAACAACTGATATTACAATTAAAACACGCAGGCCGACGTGACGGGGTAAAAACCTTTGCCACCATGATGCGTGATTGCGCAATTAATCCTGAATTGGTTGATGTGATAATACCCGTACCAATCCATAAAAAGCGCCTTTTCGATCGTGGATTTAATCAATCAGTATGGTTAGGGCAGGAATTAGCAAAAATTTTAAACAAGGATTTTGATGCCTTTATTCTTAAGCGCACTAAAAATACGCCTTCACAAAATGGCCTAAGCCAAATTGGGCGCAAAAATAACGTAAAATCGGCGTTTTTTGTGCAAAAACCTGTTACAGGTAAGAGTATTTTATTAATTGATGATGTATTTACCACGGGTGCGACTATAAATGCCTGTTCCAAGGCTTTAAAGCGTGCGGGGGCAAAAAGAATAGATGTATTAACCCTTATGCGGGTTAATTCACATACCAACTCCAATGAAGCAGATATGACAATAGGCATAATAAATGAATAAGTTTGAAGACATTCTTAAAGACCAAAGACCGCGAAACATCGCAACTGGTTTTGCCCTTATGCTCTCAAGCTTGATTGTTATTTTTGTTTTGTGGAATTTAGCACAAGTCGTGGCAATTCTTGGCCTTGCACTTTATGAAATGATGCCTTCATTAAAAAGCGGCCTTCCATTTGACCAAAGTGAATTCCTCGAAAAGGTAAGTGGTCTTGCCAAAATTCCCCAAGGCAACTTTGCCGCCGAAATACGTTTTGCAGTTTTTGTATTATTCTTTTCATTTGGTATCGGGCTTTTGACCGCAATTTTCTGGCGCAAACTATTTGAAAAATTGCCAATTTTAACGCTTTTTAGTGGTGCAAGTTATTTCCGCTTAAGACTATTCTTTTTGGGTGCAATGATTGCACCCTCAATAATTATTATTTCAGCGCTTTTATCACTTGTCGGCGGCGAAAATAGCTTTGCCGCAATGGCATCAAGATTTAACGCATTGGGCTTTGAGCATTATATAGTTTTATTGCCAATTTATTTACTTGCATTTGGTGTGCAGTCAACATTTGAAGAAGTTTTTATCCGCGCCGGATTCATGCAACATTTAAGAAGATTAAAGGCCCCAATATGGCTTGCAGCAATTATATCTAATGGAATTTTTGGCATGCTGCACTTCCAACCGGGCATTGATAAAAGTGTGCTTTTGATGACCGCTTGTATGGGGCTTTCATTTGCGTATTCAACATGGCGCACCAATGGCATTGAATTATCAATGGGTGCGCACATAATGAATAATTTCATGGTTGGCGCAATAATTGGCCAAATGGACAATAAACAAATTGGTGACGAAGCCTATTTTGGCGGCATTGTCTATTTGTTGTTTTTTGTGGTTCTTTTGGAATTATTTTTAAAACTCTTTCCTGATTTCTTGAAAGAAAAAGGGCGTGATGGCGCCGGCGCAGACTTAATTACCTGAGCAAGTTTTGTAAAAGTTTTTTTGACTTTTTGTTGTGGGACTTCAGAAAGCTCACCACGTTCCAAAGAACCAAGTTCAAAATCACCATATTTAACGCGAATAAGACGATTTACCTGTAAACCAAGCGCGGCAAGAACTTTACGAATCTCGCGGTTCTTCCCTTCACGTAGAACCACACGGATCCACGCATTCTTTGTGGCATCACGCTCAAGAATGGCATCAATTGAACCATAATGAACACCGTCAACTTCAATCCCATCTTGTAGTGTGTTTAGTTTTTCTTGAGTAATATCGCCAAAGGCGCGGGCGCGGTAAATGCGTTCAATTCCTGAACGCGGCAATTCCAAAAGGCGCGCTAATTCACCGTCATTGGTCAAAAGTAAAAGACCTTCTGAATTCAAATCCAGACGCCCAACTGAAATAACACGTCCCAAATCAGATGGTAAATTTTGGAAAACGGTCGGCCTACCGTCAGGGTCTGAGTGGGTGGTAACAAGACCAGGTGGTTTATGATATATCCAAAGACGAGTTGCCTCTTTCTGCGCCAATGGTTTGTCATCGACCATTATTTTATCGTCATCGGTAACGTTTAACGCGGGCGAGGTAATAACCTTGCCATTTACTTTTACGCGACCTTCTTCGATGATTTTTTCGGCTTCACGGCGAGAACAAACACCCGCACGCGCCATAGTTTTGGCAATACGTTCACCACTAAATTCTTTTTCCATTTTCTATCCTTTCAGAACACGCCCTTCACAGGTGGTTTGTTTTCTATAATGTTTTTTGTTATGAGAATAAAGATGGATAAACATGTTGAATTTATGCGCCTTGCCATCGAAGAGGCAAAGAAGGCAGAAGAAATTGGCGAAGTCCCAATTGGCGCAATAATTGTTGATTCCCAAAGCGGCGAAATAATTTCACGCGGCTATAATCAACCCATAAAATCTCATGACCCAACCGCCCACGCCGAAGTGATTGCATTACGTAGCGCAGCACAAGCACTTGAAAACTATCGCCTTAAACCCGAACTATGCCTTTATGTAACGCTTGAGCCATGCACAATGTGCGCCGGCGCAATTTCATTTGCACGTATAAAAACGATCGTATTTGGTGCAGTTGATAAAAAAGGTGGTGCAGTTGAAAACGGCGTAAAATTCTTTTCATCACCTCAATGCCACCATCGGCCAGAAATTATTGGCGGGATATTGGAAAACGAATGCTCAGAACTGCTAAAATCTTTTTTTGCGAAAAAACGTAAATAGTGTGCTTGAATATTTGGCAAATAAGACCAATATCTTAATAAATTAGAGTAAGATTTATTATATTCTTGCAAAATCTGATGAATGAAAGAAGTCTGTCATTATGAAGTTTGTTCTTAGAAATGCCAATGTTAATGATATTGACAATCTCGCGCGGGCTTATGTGAAATGCTGGCACGAGACCTATTCGGATATTTTGCACGCCAAAGATCTTGCTGAAATAACTTTTGAATCTGCGCTTAAAAAATGGCGTGGCGATTTTGTAGATCAAATCAATGATGCGGACCGTGCAATTTTCGTTATTGAAAATGAAGATAATGAAATAATTGGTTTTGCGTCTTGTGGCGCAACTAATAGTCGGGCGCAAAAAATTCTTGGCCAGGGCGAAATTTATGAACTTTATCTACGCCGCGACCATCAAGGTTATGGCCTAGGCAAGGCATTAATGCTGGCTGTTTCACGTTGGCTTATAAGCCGTGGTTTATTTACCGGCGGCACATGGGTTGCCGAAGACAATGTTCAAGGCTGCAACTTCTGTGAAGACTTGGGCGCTACTCCTGCTGGTCGTCGCGAAGACACACTAAATAACGGCACTCTTATATCAATCGCCTATGTATGGAATGATTTTTCAGATGTTGCCCAGCTTGAAGGCGCAGTTCCCAATTGGGAAGCACGTAAGTAATCTAGTTTACTTCAATGCTATAACGCCCATTTTTATGGCTAAGCGAAAGATTAACATCAAACACTTGCGATAAATTGGTTGCATTTAATACTTCTTGCTTTGCGCCTTGTGCGAAAATACGTCCATTCTTGATCAAAAGTACTTTTGAGATTTCTTCAAAAACCTCTTCAATGTGATGGGTAATAAGGATTATTGTCGTGCCACCGTTGGCAAGGGCGCGCATCATTTCAATAAAATCTAGCTGTGCTTTTATATCAAGGCCAACTGTTGGTTCGTCAAGCAATATCGCACGAACCGGATGAACCAACGCCCGCGCTACAAGACATTTGCGCAACTCCCCCGTTGACATTGTTCCAATTTTTTGGGTTTCAAGACGCGCAATTCCAAGCCTCTCTAGTGCCAATTTTGCCTTTGGCTCATAATCATTTTCAATAATTTGATGCGGAAAAAGCCCCAATGTCCCGAAAAACCCGCTCATAACTGTTTCAAGGCCAGTCAAATTACCGCCATCAACGCTGAATGAATTATGTAAATCATTGGTTACAATACCAATATGGCGGCGTAATTCGGCAATATTCCAACCATCTTCACCGAGGATTTTTCGTTGTGAGTGTTCCTTTACAATTGATGGGTAAAGCTCACTACTAATCAGTTTGATAAGTGTTGATTTACCAGAGCCATTAGGTCCAAGTATAGCGCAATGTTCACCATCGGCAATTTCAAGATTAATGTTCTTTAAAATCTCGGTTTCGCTATAACGAAGGTTAACGTTTTCAAATTGTAAGATTGGTGTTTTTGTCATTATTTTGTTTCGTGTTGAAGAAGCCATTCTTTTATATGAAGCCCACCACCATAGCCGACCATTTTACCATTTTTTCCTATCACGCGGTGGCATGGGATTATAATTGCAATCGGATTTTTATTATTTGCGCCACCAATTGCCCGAACCGCCTTTATATTTCCCGCAATTTCAGCTTCTTGTTGGTATGAAATGGTTTTGCCATAGGGAATTGTTTTCATTGCATCCCATGCTTTTTGTTGAAACTCTGTGCCAAAGGTTTTTAATTTGATATTAGCAAAAACGTTTTTTTTACCATCGAAATAGGCATCAAGCGCGTTTTTAAGGAATTCAACCAGTGGCGCAGATGTAATTTTATAGTTACCCGCACCCAAGGCATTATCAAAATAATTCTTATAATCCTCATTGAAACCGAGGACATAAACAACGCCATCAGCATCATAGAATAAGTAGATTTTACCAAATGGGGCGTCATAATTTGATTTAAATATTTGCATCAAAACAACCTCGCCAACTTGGCAATAAGCAGAACCATTAATGCCGAGAAACCCATTAATATAAGCGCGAACCAATGACCTTCCGGTGAATTAAAAATCGTCCAGTGGCTGAAGTTCATCCCAAATATTGATGCCAACAAAGTTGGTGGTGCAAAGAGCAACGTAACCACCGCCATAAAGCTTAGTGCGCTGCTCTGGCGGGCATTAATAAGACCCAATGTTGCATCAAGCAAAAATGTTAAATCATTTGTCTGTGATTGGTTTAAGTTCAACAAATCCGCAATATCATCTTTAAATGCAGTTAACCCATCACGACTAAACCCAAATTTTCCCTCATATGAATGCAAAAATGCGTTCATTCGTGCCAAATCAAACAAGCAATCACGGCAAAGCGCCAATTGCGCACCTAACTGCCCAAGTTTTTTAAGGCGCGGCTCTGCCTTTATTAATTGTTTTTCCGCTAAAACTGGTAATGAAACAGCATCCAAATCATTACCAATTCGGGCTAGTAACCCTGCTTGGCGTTCAATTAATGCCTCAAGCATTACTTGCAAAGTATCTGCCGGAGTTTTCACCCCATCAAGCCGCACCGATGCACGGGTTTTTCCTGTTTCCAATGCCTTTAGGGCATGCTCATGATAAGAAATCAAAACATCAGGTGTAAGGATTAAACCCAATGTTGAACGATGATAAACCGCAGTTGGTGGAATTGGTTCATAAGGGCGCGCACCAATGCGGGCAGGAACAAAAATATTAAGATATAAGTTTCCGCCATCTTCATAAAAACGTGCCGATTCTTCGATACCGCGATTTTCCGACTGGGTCACAATATCTATTCCAAATATCTTCTCAACCGCATCGGTTTCGGCATCATTATTGCCCAAAATATCAACCCAAAGACAATCAACCTTATTCAAATTTTCCAAATCATTACTTGGCAATGATGGATTTGATTTTGGATAAAAAATAATCATGTCTTTTCCTGATTAATTGTTTGGTTATTTATTGCGGCATATTTCCTTTTGCCCAATATCATTTCGATAAAATAATGATGGCGCATCGATTTTTTTAACGGCGGCATAGGCCTTGTCTAATGCATCCTGCAAAGTATCGCCATTTGCAGTCACATTCAAAACCCGCCCACCATTGGCACGTAACTGCCCTGCATCTTCAATTTTAGTACCAGCATGGAATACAAATGCGCCGGTTTCGTTTTCGGCATTGTCAATATTGTTAATTGCGCCATTTTTTTCATAGTTTTCAGGATAACCTTTGGCAGCCATAACCACAGTCACTGCACTTTTACCAGCAAAGTCTAAAGCGGTTTCTATTTTTTCTTCGCGCGCTATTTTTCCCAAAATTTCGGCAAAATCATCTGGCATGAATTGCATTAGAATTTGACATTCGGGGTCACCAAAACGGCAATTATATTCGACCACACGCGGAACACCATCTTTAATCATAAGCCCGACATAAAGCACACCATTATATGGGTTGCCCTCCTTTGCCATGCCTTCGACCGATGGAATAACAATCTCTTGCATAATTCGTGCTTTGACATTTTCATCAACCAAAGTAGTTGGTGCATATGCCCCCATCCCACCGGTATTAAGGCCTTCATCATTATCAAAAGCACGTTTGTGATCCTGACAAACCGGAAGAGGAATAATGTTTTTTGAATTGCAAAGCACAAAGAAACTTGCCTCTTCGCCTTGCATGAATTCTTCAATTACTAATTCGCTTGAAGCATCGCCAAATTTGCCAGAAAGCATTTCATTCACTTCTTCTTTGGCTTGTTCAAGCGTTTCAGCAATTACAACGCCTTTACCCGCGGCAAGACCAGATGCCTTCAAGACATATGGCGCGGATAAGGTTTCCAAGAATTTTATTGCGGCATCACTTTGGGTAAAAACACCATAAGCAGCAGTTGGAATATTTTGGCGTGCCATGAAATCTTTTGAAAACGCTTTGGACGACTCCAATTGTGCGGCCGCTTGTGATGGACCAAAGGTGGCAATTCCCAGTTCACGCAATTTATCAGCAACCCCCAAAGACAACGCAACCTCGGGCCCGACCACAACAAGGTCAATTTTTTCGGCGACAGCAAGTTTTACAAGACCGTCAACATCTTCGGCACCAACGGCAAAACACTTTGCAATTTTGGCAATACCGGCATTGCCCGGTGCAGCACCCAAAAAGCTAATAGATTTTGATTGTGAAATTTTCCAAACCAAGGCGTGCTCACGCCCACCAGAACCGATGACCAAAACTCTCATAAAATAAACTCCCGCAATATCCCTTAATGGATTTTGCGGCTTTTTAAAGCCTTAAATCACTAGAAAGTTATAATATTAAACACCAGTGGACGCTGTGATTTTATTTGTGATAACGTTATACATATTGGTGGTTGCACCAGAAAAATTTGAAACGCCTGCAATGATGCCGATAACCATAAGGGCGATAATAAGACCATATTCCATGGCCGTCGCGCCCCGCGTGTCTTTAGAAAGATTTTTAAGTTTCAGCGTTAATTTTTCCATGTCACAAATACTTATATAAAAATTCCTTTAAAGGAATATCGGCAGGTGGCATGTTGAAATTATCAAGCCCCTCCTTTGACACCCAGCTTAGCGCCTGATGTTCATAAGGATGGATTGCCCCTTTCCACTCCCTGATTGCCCATAGTGGCATTAAAAGATGAAAATCTTGATAACAAAAACTAACAAATGTTAGTGGAATTAAGTTTTTTTCATTAACTTTTATGCCTAATTCCTCTTCAAGCTCACGGATAAGTGCTTGTTCTGGGCGTTCGCCTTCTTCTATCTTCCCACCTGGAAACTCCCAAAGGTCGGCAAGACTTTTACCTTTTGGCCTTTGCGCAAGAAGGACATGGTTATTTTCATCAATTAGGGCGGCGGCAACAACAAGAATTAATTTGGCCATAATGTTTTTTATGCCATTCACAAAAAAACAAAAGCCCGATACACAGTCTAGGCAATATTGGCAATATTAAAAAGGGCGGTAATTAACCGCCCTTTTAAGTTCATATTTTCAAACTATTCTTTTGGTGCTGCCATAGTGGTTTGCGATGCCGCAATTTTTGCTTGTACCGCCAAATCCTCAGCTTTTAGCGGAATAAGTCCACGCGAAACCAAATAGCCTTTTTCGCCCGCTGCTTTAGCCGAAGTAAATTCAAGCAAATAATCTTTGATGCTTGGAATTAAAGGAATATTGGCTTTTTTGGTGTAAAAATACAATGAACGTGACGCCGGATATTTACCTTCAATAATCTTGTGAAGTTCTGGAATCTCCCCATCAATTGTTGCCGCTTTTAGACGATCTTTGTTTTCTTCATAGAAAGAATAACCAAAAATGCCATATGCCTCTTTGTTGGTGGTAAGTGCTTGAACAATGAGATTATCATTTTCGCCCATATCTTTCCATGCACCATCTTCACGGATTGCAGTTGAGGCGGCTTTGAACGCATCTTTGTCTTTTTCTTTTAATGCTTTTAATAGTGGAATTTCTTCAGCGCCTTTTTCCATAATTAATTCAACAAAGGCGTCGCGCGTTCCAGAAGTTGGTGGCGGGCCCATTACCTCGATTTTGGTTTTCGGAAGTGCAGGGTTTACATCACTCCAAAGTTTATAAGGGTTATCAACTAATTTGCCGTCAATAGGAACTTGTTTGGCAAGCGCCAGATAAATGTCTTTACGGCTAAGGTTTAATTCTGCACCATCTTTTGAATCTGCAATAACAATACCGTCATAGCCTATTTTAAGCTCGATGATGTCTTTGATGCCGTTTTTCTGACAATCGTCCCATTCTGATTTTTTCATAGGCCGCGATGCATTGGTAATATCAACACCTGAAAGACCAGTGCTTGAACAGAAAATTTTCATGCCACCGCCAGTACCAGTTGATTCAACTTTTGGAACCTGATTGCCGCTTGATGTTGCGAATTGCTCGGCAACAACAGATGAAAAAGGAAATACTGTTGAAGAGCCAACGATCGCAATTCGGTTGCGGACTTCCTCTTTCTTTCCACATCCGGCAAGACCAATGGCAGCAACAGCCATAAACATCATACCATATTTAATAAATTTGTTTTCCATAAATCTCTCCGTGATAAATCTATCGTTTGGATAATTTGTCTCTAATTGTTTATTGTCACAAAATTGTGAAACTTCATCAAAACCCTATTTGCAGCCTGATATTGAAAATATTGCTCTTGATGTCGCGGTTTGTGGTTTGCGCAAAATTAAAGTCACTATGCGCATAGTTAAAACGAATTATTGTTTTTTGGGCGAGATACCAATTAAGCCCCAAAGTATAGCCTTTTTCAGTGCCACCAAGACCATTATCTTGCAAATCAAGATAATCATAACGTCCGGTCAATGCCCACGCCCCAGCGCCACCGCTATAAACCGATTTTTTGGGTTTTATTGCACCAAAATTACCGTTTTTCACGCTATATGAGCGATGTTCACCGCTCAAAACATATGCGACTTCTAGGCTTGCGCCATTAAATTTATATGCAACGCTATTGGACTTAACATTATTATGTTGGGCATCCAAAATTATCCAATATGGACCTTTTGATAAGGCGGCCTCTAGCCCAATATTAGTATCATTTTTGCCAATTGTCCCAGTTTTTAACAATGAATCATTATAATTCATTTGTATTGGACGGGCTGAATATGAATAACGCCCATCATCTTCACGGGTTCGATAACGTAAACTGGTTCCAAGGTGCAGGGTTAGGTTATCATCATTAATTGGAGCAATTGAAAACCTACTTTGGACAAAATTACTTTGTGAAAATAGCCTGTCCATTGGAAGTGCCAATGAACCGCCATAATAACCACTGGTCCATTGCCAATTTTTGCCATTTTTACGAACTGCAATGCCGACATTTCGCGATGCTTGTGTAAACGCACCTGATGCCAAGCTTTTTTGAGAAAATGTTTGTACTTGTGACGATGTTCCGCCATCAATTGCTGAAGTTTGATAATTTGATCCAAGCCAAACTGTGGTGTTTTTATTGGGTTCATATTCAATATAGACATCATCCCATGTCACATCGCCATTCAATACCCAGGCTTCTAATTTATAATGTATTTTTGGGTTTAATTTGCCTGATACGATAAAAGTGGCACGAGTGGGAGAAGTATCATTAAATTTTGTATCTACACCAGTTTCATAATCATTTTTTAGATTATACGTATCTGCAGTCAAGCGGGCAGATAATTTTACACTGGCGCCATTATCAAATTTATATTCTGGTTCAAACTCTTTTGCATATGCAAAAGAGGCAGAAAACATGATTGGTAATAAAATTAATCCACCTAAAAACTTCATAGAACCCCACTTGTTTGCGGCCGTTTATAAAGTTTTTATGACAAGCGTGTGACAAATACCCGATTTATTATGACACTTGTAAAATTTTTATGACAATTACAATAAACGTGACCGCATTGCTTGTGACAAAAGGTCGATTAGTGATACCGCAATCACAAGAACCACAACAATAGCCGAAGTTTCCTCGTATTTAAATGCGTTGATTGATTCAAACAAAGTTTGACCAATACCACCAGCACCAATCAAGCCTAAAACCGTTGCCGAACGCGCATTTGATTCGAAACGATATAGCGAGAATGATGTCCACAATGGCGCAACCTGTGGCAAGACACCCCATTTGATTTCATGAAGTTTGGTTGCGCCGGTTGCCCGTACCCCCTCAACAGGACGAGAATCGGTTGCTTCTACGGCTTCTGAGAATAATTTACCCAATACACCCGCGGTGTTTAGTGCCAAAGCCAAAACACCAGCCAATGGCCCAAGACCAACTGCAACCAAGAAAACAGTACCCATTACCAGACCATCAACAGAGCGTAAGAAGTCCATTAGGCGGCGCATTGGCAAAACCAACCATTGTGGTGAAACGTTTGATGCGCACATAAAACCAAGTGGAATTGCCATTACAACCGCAAAGAATGTGCCCCATAAAGCAATCTGAATGGTAAGCCACATGTCACGGACATAATTCTTCCAATCCGAAAAATCAGGATGCAAGAAGCGTGATATAAAGTTGCTCATATTTTCGGAATTTTCAAATAGTTTTGTAACTTTGAAAATTTCAGTTGGCGCAAAACTTACGACCAATAATAAAATAATGCCGCCCCATAAAATATAATCAAACATTTTATCAGAAAATGGACGGGTTGGCGGCGTTAAAACACGACCTTTATTTTCGGCATAAAAACCTTTGGCATTTTTATCTTCACTAGCCATTATTTTGCACCATTATCAGGTTTAGTTGTTGGTTGAGCGTTATTAAGTTTCATAGCCTTTTGAACAGCAGCAGCCTCCACAGGGTCGGTTGGTTCAGACCACAAAAGCGGAACTGGTTTTGCAGTTTTTTGTTCTTGTTCAATTGCATCGACAACTTTTTGAGCCTGTGAAATCTTGGCGACATCACCGGTCTTTTTGGCGTTAATTAAATCCAGCTTGGCTTCCATATCACGCACAATCAACAAATGTGTGTCATTTGCCGGTTGGAAAAGACCGAATGATAATGATTTAAGAATATCACGCTCACGCTTTTGTTGTGCGGCATCGCCTTGACGACCATAATTTAAGAAAAACTTACGAATTTTATCTTTTTTATCTGCCGGCAAGTCTTTGCGCCAAATGATTGGATCTTCCGGTAAGGTTGGTGAAGTCCAAATAACACGGACGTTTTTCAATAATTCTGGATGCTCTTTACCAATTACTTGCAAAGAAGTTGAGTTATTAGTGGCAACCGGTATTTGACCATTGGCAACGGAATAGAAGTTGGCCTCATGTCCTGCTGAACGAACTACTTTGAAGCAATTTTGTGGGTCAACATTATTCGGCGCGAACAAATAAACCATTGGAACCAATGTGCCAGAGGTTGAAGATGCATCACCCATACCAAATTCCAATGAGCGATCGCATTTTAACACATCATCAAGATTGATTTTGGATTTAGAATTAACAATCAAAACAGATTGATAGCCATCAACCCCAGAAGTATCAGCCGAACGCAAGAATACTTCGGCTTTACCAGATTTTACCGCCTCTAAACCAGATTTATTTGAGAACCAACCAACCTGTGTTTGGCCAAATGCCATTGCCTGCACAAGGCCGGCATATTGGCTTTGGAAATAAGGTTTAATATCAAGGCCAGTTTGTTTGCGCATATCGTCAAGAAATGGCTTCCAGCGTTCTTTGGCATTTTGCGAATTTTCGGTTGCAAGAATTGAGAAATTAATATCCGCCTGCTTATGTGAACTTTGCTTATAAAGCATAAAGCCAGCCGCCGAAACAATTGCCAAGGCAACTAACCACTGCGCAATTGTAAGGAAGATATTTGATTTTTTTGTTGTTTCAAGTGGCGGCGGGGTTTCTTCTAATGGCGCTGCACCACCAGATTCCTCATCATATTCCGCACCATATATCTCAATCAATTTGTCGCGAACAAGACCTTCTTTCGGGCCATCATAAACGATTTTACCCGCTTTTAGTGCAACCACACGATCACAGAATTTAAGAGCATATTCAATTTGGTGAAGCACAACAACTACGGTCACACCGTCATTTTTATTGAGATCTTCAAGCAATTCCATAACTTTACGGGCTGAAACCGGATCCAAAGATGCCACAGGTTCATCAAGGAAAATTGCCTTTGCACCCTGTACCAAGGCACGTGCGATTGCGCCGCGCTGCTGCTGTCCACCGGATAGGACGTTTGCACGCTGCGCTGCATATTCGGCAACACCCACGCGGTCTAATGCCTTCATAGCAAGTTCTTGGTCTTTTTGCGGCCAATTACCGAAAAAGCCTTTCCAGAAAGGCAAGCGACCAAGCGCACCAAGCATTACGTTCTCAAATAGGCTTAGGCGACCAACAAGGTTAAATTGTTGAAAAACGAAGCCCACTTTTGAACGGGCGGCGCGAACACTATTACAAAGCTCACCGTCTTTCTGAACCGGAATACCCATTAATGAAACTTCGCCACCATTTTTATCGGTTAAAATCAAACCGGTAGTAGCGCGCAAAAGAGTTGATTTACCCGAACCAGAAGGCCCGATAAGTGCAACCATTTCACCTTCTTTTACTTTTACGGAAACATTATCTAGTGCGCGGCGTGTGCCATAAGTACGCACGAGATTTTTGGCTTCTAAAATTTTGCCCACATTCAGCCCCGAATCTTATATTATTTAATACGGCGGATTAGTTTTAGCTTGTTTTTCCAAAGAGTCACGACACTTTTGTGACATTATCCGCACTCTTGATGTATTAATGCCCAAAGGGAAGAAAAATTGAAATCTTCTACCCTTTTGTTTTTAGGTATTCATTGGCGGTATTAATGGCATTTGCAACCGCCGCTTTTGACTGCGGTGAATTTTTCCAGCAGCTTGCTCCCAAATGCGCCGCCACCAATGTGCAAATTTCATCAACCGTCTTTTGTGACAGCGCAACACAGGTGTAAATTCCAATTTCTTCAAATCTATCAATAACTTTGTCACCAACAAATTTTGCCGTTTTCAGAATTTCGCGCTCTTTTATATCGAATTTAGTCATAGTTTTACTATAATAAATATGCACAAAATTAATAGGGTCATTTTATCGCATTTGCATAAATATGCGTATATGCTAATATATAGTCATGGCTACTGATACAGATATAAAACTTACACATGTTGAAATGGAAGTAATTGCCGAAGAAGCATCACAGCTTTTGACGGCAATGGGAAACCCAAAACGTTTATTGATACTTTGCAACCTTTTGGGGGGTGAGATTTCTGTGAATGATTTAGCAGAGAGGGTTACGCTTAATCAGGCAGCGTTGTCACAGCATTTGGCAAAATTACGCGCCCTTAAATTAGTGGCAACTCGCCGCGAGGCACAACATATTTATTACCGCATTGCATCGGACGAAGTATATGAAATAATGGCGGTTCTAAATAAATTATACTGCGATACAACTGACGGCTTTAAAAAAGCTTGTTAATTCAAGCTAAAGCAAATTCATCATTTCATAGCGCAATTGCGACATACCAACATTTTTGTGGGATGATGCGCAAATTAGTGCTGGATGCGCCGCGGGACGTTTTTTAATCGCATCAAGGGTTTTGCTTTTAACTTTTTCAAGTTCTGCCGCAGAAATTTTATCAATTTTAGTCAAAACAATTTGATAATTTACCGCCGCCTTATCAAGGGCGCGCATAACTTCTTCATCAGATTCTTTTATGCCATGACGTGAATCAACCAAAACGAAAACACGCTTTAAGACCGCGCGTCCCATCAAAAATTCACGCGTCGCATCGGTCCATCGTTTAATTTCAGTTTTTGGCGCGCGGGCATAACCATAACCAGGCAAGTCAACAATACGAATAACTTCATTGCCTTCAATATTTTTTAGGGCAAAGAATATCAACTCGCGGGTTCTTCCAGGTTCAGATGAGGCACGCGCCAAACCTTTACGATTAAGAACCCCATTCACCAAACTTGACTTGCCAACATTTGAACGACCAGCAAAAGCAATCTCAGTCACCGACATTGGCGGCAAATCTGACATGTTTTTTGACGCCCAAAGGAATTCGGGTGATAAACGCAAAAACTCGCTGTCTATTACGCCCTCTTCAGTCAATTAAGCACCTTTCTTCTGTTTTAGCTTAGTGAAGAATTCATCAATTGGGGTTGAGCTACCTTGACGTTTCGCAATTACATATTGCTGCACAATAGTAAGAAGGTTTGACCAAGTATAATAAATAACCAAGCCTGATGAGAAGCTAGCAAACATGAAGGTGAACATGATTGGCATCAAAGTCATCACCTGCTGCATTGTTGGGTCGGTTTGCGGTGCGGTTGATTGCATTTTTTGCAACAACACCATCGAAAGCCCATAAAGAATTGGCCAAATACCAATACCTAATGCCACACCAATAAGTGGAATATGGCTTGGGTCATATGGTAACAATCCGAACAAGTTCAAAATAGAGGTCGGATCTTTTGCCGACAAGTCCTTAATCCAGCCATAAAACGGCGCATGACGCAATTCAATTGCCACAGACAAAGTTTTATAAAGCGCCAAGAAGATTGGCATGGTCATAATCATTGGAATACAACCCGCAACAGGATTTACTTTTTCTTTTTGATAGAATTCCAAAGTTGCCTGTTGTTGCTTTTGTTTGTCGTCCTTGTACTTTTCCTGAATTTCTTTCATTTTCGGGCCAAGGTCGCGCATTTTGGCAAAGCTTTTGTATGATTGATACACAAGTGGGAAGGTCGCAACTTTTACCACAACAGTAAATGCTAAAATCGCCAAGCCCAAAGAACCAATGTTTTTATCAAGGAAGATTAAGAACCAATGGAATGGTTTGGTGATAAACCATAATTTACCCCAATCAATAGCATCTTCAAAACGTGGAAGATTTAATTGTTTGCCATATGCCTCAAGGGTATTGGTATCCTTTGCACCAGAATAAATATGTTCAACATTAGAAATGGTTTGCCCCGCACCGATATCATGCGCGCTACCAAAGAAAGAAGTTTCATAAATATATTTCTTATCACCTAAATCTTCGGCCTTCATGTTGGCTTTGAAGGTTTCACCTTGTTTTGGCAACAATGAAACCAACCAATATTCATCAGAAAAGCCAAGCCAACCTTTATCAGAGCTTAAATCAACTGATTTACCTTTTTTAAGATCGCGATAAGTAAGGCGTGACAATTTATCCGAAATTACACCAACAGTACCTTGGTGGTTAGCACCAGATTTTGCAGGAGGCGGCTCTTCAAAGCGGCGTACAACACCATAAGGCTGCAATTTAACTGCAGCAGTTCCGTTATTGGTCACGCTATCGGTAAAGGTAAAGACATAGCCTTTATCAATTTCAATCTTACGGGTGAATTTAATCCCCTGACCATTATCATATTCAAGAGTTACAGGTGTAGTTGGGGTTAATGTTGTGCCCGATACAACTTTCCAAACAGTATTTGGGGTCGGTACATTAACGTTTGAATTATTTACATCTGCCCAACCATAAGCCGCATAATAACCAAATTCAGAACCCTGTGGGCTAAGAAGGGTTACATCGGGTGAATTCTTTTCAACAGTTTGCTTGTAATTTTTTAATGAAACATCATCAAGGCGTGAACCAAATGTCGAAATCGAGCCTTTTACCAATGGAGCATCAACTTGCACGCGTTGGGTCATCTTCAAAGCTTGATCACGAGGAACAATTTTTTCAACCGCTGTCGCAGATGGCGCCGTTGCATTAGGGTTTTTGGCAATTTGCGCCTGTTGTGCTTTTACAGCAGCCTGACGCTCTTTTTCACGAGGGCCTGCCCAAAATGTCTGATAACCAAACAATATTAATAGCGAAGCAGTGATAGCAATCAAAAAATTCTTGGTATCAGGTGTATTTGGATTTTGCTGCATATTTAGCCCTAATGCTTTATTTCACAATTACTCTATATAGTGCCAGACTTTGGTTTTGTAAGTCTGTTTAATAACTTGAGCAAATCTTGCTCAAGTTCTTGCCAATCTGCGCTTGTGGTTTGTGGCCGTGCGATTGCCACATAGTCAAAACCACGATGCCCTTTTTGTGGCAGATGGTTTTTTAACAATACCCGCAGGCGCCGTTTGGCACGATTGCGCATTACAGCATTACCAACCTTTTTTGAAGCGGTAATACCATAACGTATTAAACTATTTTCTTTGTCGCTTTCAGCATGGTTTTCACCCAATCGAGGCTTTGGCTTTCGTGCCTGCAACGACAAAAATCGCCCACCGGCTCTTTCTCCCTGGGCGACATAAAGAAATTCAGCTCTTTTTTTAAGGACTGCAATAATCAGGCTTTCGTCTTTGACCATTACATTCCCCATAAAAAGGCATATTCGTGGTACATGTTCCGCAAAAATGCCTTCGTTCAAACGCCTAAATTAGGCGCTTAAACGTTTGCGTCCTTTTGCACGGCGACGTGCCAAAACAGCCTGACCACCACGGGTAGCCATGCGCGCACGGAAACCATGGCGGCGTTTGCGAACGAGTTTAGAAGGTTGATATGTCCGTTTCACGGTAGTTTCTCCAAACAGAGGTAATTGAGTAACTGTAAAAGTTACGAATAAAAAACAAGTGGCTGCTGTTATTGGTCTTGATTGAAAAAGTCAATCTTGTAGATGTGTTTTTGCTGAACATTCTTACAAAATATATGGAGAATCACAAAAAAATGGCGGCCTCCCCCCCAACAAACACTAATTCGCGTGAAAAAATCCTTATGCTTAGCTCAATAGCTTCGGTAAGTGTTGCATTTATTCTAGTAGTTATAAAGGCAATTTCTGTAAGATATTCAGGTTCTAATGCAGTATTGGCATCTTTGGCGGATTCCGGCCTGGACTTAGTGGCATCATTAATAACCTTATTCTCTGTACGCTATGCGCAAGCACCGCCTGATGAAGATCACCGTTATGGACATGGCAAGGCAGAAGCACTTGCCGGAATGTTTCAGGCGGGACTAGTTGCAATTTCTTGTATTCTGATTGGCACAAGCTCAATTGGAAGGCTTTTTAGCCCTGTTGAAATCCGCCCAGAAGGTGGTGCAATTTGGGTTATGGCAATTTCGATTGTTCTCACCACCGCACTTATAAGCTTTCAAACGTGGGCATTACGTCAAACTGGTTCAATTGCAACCAAGGGCGACAGGGCGCATTACCTAAGCGATTTATTATCGAACGCAGTGGCATTAATCGGTATTTTCTTGGCAATCAAATTTAAGATTCTTTTTGCCGATGCCATCGCCGGCTTATTTATCACAATTTGGCTTTTAATTGGCGCATGGCACATTGCCGCCGAGGCAATCGACCACCTTCTAGATAAAGAAGCCCCCGAAGAAGTGCGTGAAAAAATCCGCGAAATCATTCTTTCGATTGATAAAGTACGCGGAATGCATGATCTAAGAACACGGGTTTCGGGAAAATGGCTTCATGTGCAATTGCACCTTGAACTTCCACCTGAACTAACATTGCAAGAAGCACACCCAATCGTTGTTGAGGCCGAGGCACGCATCCGCGAAGCCTATCCAGATACTGACACCATCATTCACGCGGACCCTGATGAAGACGGTGAACCGCATGGGCACCCAGATTTTGGCCTGCATTAATAATATCTACGACAGTTTTATGACAATTGTGATATATTGCATACAATAATTATTAGAATATTAGGGCTTTCTTTACCGGCATACATTAGAATCAGCTAATTATGCCGGAGGAAGCTTATGCTTAATGTACTAAATTCAAATTCAACGGAAACTTATCCCCAAAATTCAGCTAGTGACTTTCAAACAAGTTTAAAAATTTTGGGCAGCATCCTTAATCGTGAGCATGTAGATAGTGAAATTCCAGCCAATGAATTCTCTCCGGTAATTCATCTTGCGCAAACAAGAATTAAAGAAAGTGACCGTAACGCGCTTGCATTTACAGTAAACACCTCACTTAGTGCTAGCAATATTCAGGCATCAATCGCACGTTCTTTTTCTGAACTTAAAAATAGTGAAAGCGAAATTTCGGCAATGGCATCGGCCATTGAGGAATTGACCGCCTCGATCTCACAAATTGCGACCCTTGCCAAAGATACCGATGTTTCATTAGAAGCTGCCGCCGCAAAATCATCACAAGGCGCACAAGAGGTTGTTGGTGCCGCAAAATCCAGCGAAAGCGTTAATGAAGCACTTAACCTTGTTGATACGGATTTAAAAAACCTCTCTGAAGCCACCGGCGATATTCGTGGCATGGCACAAGAAATTGAAAACATCGCATCACAAACCAACCTATTGGCACTTAACGCCACAATTGAGGCGGCACGCGCCGGTGAGGCAGGTCGTGGTTTCGCCGTGGTTGCACAAGAGGTAAAACAATTATCTTCGCAAACCGCCAAATCAACCGAAACAATTCGTGTTCGTATTGGTCGCCTTGAACAAGCCTTGCATTCAATTGTTAATGCCATAAGCACAGCGAAACATGCAGCAAACGAAGCGGCAAGTGCAGCACAAATGGCGGCTAATAGTGTTTCCGAAGCATCAAGCGAAGTTGCCCAAGGCGCACACGGTGTTGCCAATGTTGCCCATGTCCTTGGTGAACAGAAAATGGCAGTTGATGAATTAACTCAAAGTGCAAGCCGTGCCGCAAATTCTGCTACCGAGGCAATGAACCTCCTTAACGAATCGGTTGAAGTCGCAACCCACTCAGACACATTAATTGAACAACAGCTTCATGTTTTGGAAATGGCGCATGTTGATAATTACATTCTTTATCGTGCAAAATCAGATCACATTCTATGGAAGAAAAAGCTAGCCAGCTTGATTTCCGGCATGGCAAGCCTTGATGAACGTGAATTAACCGATCACCATTCTTGCCGCCTTGGTAAATGGTGGGGCGAAATGAAAAACCAAAGCGCAAGCCTATCTTCAACCTTCCATGCACTCGATGCGCCACATAAATTGGTGCACGACAATGGCAAAGAAGCCGCAAGACTTTATAAAGCGGGTGATGCAAAAGGCGCAATGGATGCATATTTCAAAATGGATGAGGCATCAAAACAAGTTGTCAAACTACTTGATGACCTAATAGCCGAAGCTGAAAGAAAATAAATTTTAAAAGCCCCATCAAAATGGGGCTTTTTTTAAATTAATACCATTGCACAAATAGCATTATATTAGAACTGTCTAATAATTGTGCAATTTTGTCACATTTGCTACATTTTTAGCCTTTTGTTTACTCAATAACCTTATTTAGACAAGTAAATAAGAGGTTGTAAAAGTGTTTAATACTTTAAAAGCAAATAATGATTCTGTATTCGCAAGTTCCGTAAATAATGAAGTAACTGAAAATCAAACGTTTTTTAAAGATAATCTTGCAATATTGGGTTCTGTATTAAATCGAGAATCAATTAATTGCGAGATTCCAAAAAGTGAATTTTCGCCAATAATAAACCTTGCGCAGGCAAAAATAAAAGAAAGTGACCGTAACGCACTTGCATTTGCGGTTAATTCATCGCTTAACGCCAGCAATATTCAGGCATCAATCGCCCGCTCTTATGCGGAAATGAAAACTAGTGAAAGCGAAATTTCGGCAATGGCATCGGCCATTGAGGAATTGACCGCCTCGATTTCACAAATTGCAAACCTTGCCAAGGATACCGATGTTTCATTAGAGGCTGCCGCCGCAAAATCATCACAAGGCGCACAAGAGGTTGTTGGTGCAGCAAAATCCAGCGAAAGCGTTAATGAAGCACTTAACCTTGTTGATACGGATTTAAAAAACCTTTCCGAAGCCACTGGCGATATTCGTGGCATGGCCCAAGAAATTGAAAATATCGCATCACAAACCAACCTATTGGCTCTTAACGCCACAATTGAAGCGGCACGCGCCGGTGAGGCAGGTCGTGGTTTTGCCGTGGTTGCACAGGAAGTAAAACAATTATCATCGCAAACCGCCAAATCAACCGAAACAATTCGTGTTCGTATTGGTCGCCTTGAAGAAGCTTTAAACTCCATTATCGATGCAATTAACACCGCCAAAAGCGCAGCATCGGAGGCAACATCAGCCGCACACATGGCAGCCAATAGTGTTTCCGAGGCATCAAGCGAAGTTGCCCAAGGCGCACATGGTGTTGCCAATGTTGCCCATGTCCTTGGTGAACAAAAAATGGCGGTTGATGAATTAACCCAAAGCGCAAGCCGCGCCGCAAATTCGGCAAGTGGCGCAATGGATTTAATCAATGAAGCCGTTGGTGTGGTTGCAGAATCTGAAAACAGCGTAAACCAACAATTTGCAATCCTTGAACAAGCGAATGTTGATAATTACGTGCTTTACCGCGCAAAATCAGATCACTTATTATGGAAGAAACGCCTTGCAGGTTTGATTTCTGGAATGTCATCATTGAACGAAAGCGAATTAACCGACCATAACTCATGCCGCCTTGGTAAGTGGTGGAATAATATGAAAGTTGAACGCGCCGACCTTAGCAACGCTTTTTATGCCATCGAGGCACCGCACAAATTAGTGCATGAGTATGGTAAAGAAGCCGCCAGATTGTTTAACAATGGCGACCGCCATGGTGCACTCGAATCATTCTTTAAAATGGATGAGGCATCCAAAGTCGTAGTTCAAAAACTTGATGAGCTTATTGCCGAAGTTGAAAGAAAATAAAATAAAGCCCCCGCCCAAAAGGCGGGGTTTTTGTTATAAATCTTGTATAATTTCTTCCATTTGGGTGGCGCAAATATTCCAACCTTCGTGAAAGCCCATTTGTTCATGCTCTTTCATTGCTTCTTCAGTCCAATGGCGTGCGGTTGCAATATATTTTGTGGTTCCATTACCCAAATCTTCAAGTAAAATTTCGCCAACAAAAAACGCCCGTGCTGATGGCATCCAGTCTTTGGTAAAGGCATCGGTAAAAACAAGACGTTTATTTGGTTCAACCGCTAAATAAACACCATCGTTTGGAAACTCTTCGGCATTTGGCCCATACATCGTCATTCTTGATGCGCCGCCAACCCGAACATCAAGCTCATGAACTTTTACATGCCATGGCTTGGGGCAAAACCATAATTCGAGAATTTCGGCCTTTGTCCACGCCTGCCAAATCTTTTCTGGTGTGGCATTTATTATGCGATTTATTGATAATTCGTATTTTGCCATTTTGCTCCCCTGAAAATTTATATTGTTTGTTGTTTTCTTAGGGAATCAAAAATAAAAAATCAGTGCGGTTTATTTATGGCAGGCTCAGGAAAGGCATCCAAAAGATGGCACGAACTTCCCTCTTGAATTTCATCATAATCAATGATTTCAAGCGCTGAGACCATTGGTTCAGTCATACCATTACCCGCCGCAATTTCGGTATAATGCCCAACAATCATTATAGAAGTTGGGCTTTTGAATTTAATCTTTTTAAGATTATCCAACATTGGGGTTTTAGTTGTTGGTGAATTTAGCAAAACATATTCGTGCGAACCGATATCGCACCGTTTCAAAATTAATTTATCGCCCTTATTTTCTATCGTTCCATAAAAAATATCCGCGGAATTATGATCTTCTTGGGGTTGCTCTGCCGCCGCAATCTGCGGCAGGCAAAGTATCAAAAGGGCGATAAATAATTTCTTCATGCAAAACCCTATTTTGCGGGAATATAAAGTTCCCCGCCTTGTTCATGGAATTTTTCACTCATTTGTTTCATGCCATCTTCTGCGTTTACGATTGGCGACGCAACAAATTCTTGTGAATTTTGCTTTGCGGCAAAGTCCCGCACTTCTTGGGTAATTTTCATTGAACAGAATTTCGGACCACACATTGAGCAGAAATGCGCAGTTTTCGCACCTTCGGCTGGAAGTGTCTGGTCGTGATATTGTTCTGCGGTATCGGGGTCGAGGGATAAATTAAACTGGTCACGCCAACGGAATTCAAAGCGCGCACGCGATAGGGCATCATCACGCACCTTTGCCGCCGGATGCCCTTTTGCCAAATCCGCCGCATGGGCTGCCAATTTATATGTCACCACACCAACTTTAACGTCATCGCGGTCAGGTAAGCCCAAATGCTCTTTCGGGGTTACATAGCAAAGCATCGCCGTACCGTACCAGCCAATCATTGCCGCACCAATGCCTGATGTAATATGGTCATATCCCGGTGCAATATCAGTGGTTAGGGGCCCTAAGGTATAGAATGGTGCTTCACCACATGCCTCAAGCTGCTTATCCATATTTTGTTTGATTTTGTGCATTGGGACATGCCCAGGGCCTTCAATCATTACTTGAACATCATGCTTCCACGCGATTTTAGTTAGCTCACCTAACGTATAAAGTTCGGCAAATTGCGCCTCATCATTGGCATCGGCAATTGAGCCAGGGCGCAGACCATCACCAAGTGAGAATGCAATGTCATATTGCTTCATGATGTGGCAAATTTCCTCAAAATTATCGTAAAGGAAACTTTCTTTATGATGCGACAAGCACCATTTCGCCATGATAGAGCCACCACGCGAAACAATCCCCGTAACCCGTTTTGCCGAAAGCGGAATATAAGCAAGGCGCACACCGGCGTGAATTGTGAAATAATCAACGCCTTGTTCTGCTTGTTCAATCAAGGTGTCACGGAAAATTTCCCATGTTAATTCTTCGGCAATGCCGCCCACTTTTTCCAATGCCTGATAAATTGGAACAGTACCAATTGGCACAGGTGAATTGCGGATAATCCATTCACGTGTGTCGTGAATATTGCGACCGGTTGACAAATCCATAACCGTATCGGCACCCCAACGGATTGACCACACCATTTTATCAACCTCATTGGCAACGTCAGAGGCCACCGCAGAATTACCAATATTGGCATTAATTTTGACCAAGAAATTACGCCCTATTGCCATCGGCTCGGTTTCCGGGTGGTTGATATTACAAGGGATAATGGCACGACCACGTGCAATTTCATCACGCACAAATTCAGGGGTCACATAATCAGGTATGCTTGCGCCGAAATCCATACCATCGCGCACATATTCCTTAAGACGCGCACGACCAAGATTTTCACGCTCGGCAACATAATGCATTTCAGGGGTAATAATCCCCTGCTTTGCATAATGCATTTGCGAAACATTCATGCCAGATTTCGCACGCAAAGGCTTTAAAGGCACATTCGGAAACGGTTTAACACCGCCAGAACGATCGGGGCCAAGCTGTCCATTGTCTTCTGGCTTTAGGGCACGACCGTCATATTCCTCAACATCGCCGCGCGCCATAATCCAATCACGGCGCAGTGGGTTAAGCCCCTTTTCAATATCAATATTGATATTTGGGTCAGTATATGGGCCAGATGTATCATAAACCCGAACAGAAGGTTCATTCGCACTTGGTTCAAGATCGATTTCACGCATCGCAACCTTATAATCACCAACATAGATTTTTCGGCTGCCACGGATTGGACCAGTTGTTACATTAAGATTATTCGCCATTTGGTTTCTCTCATTATAAGGCGAAAAGGGGGCGTGGCGGATATTCCGCAATCCCTTCCCTTCGCAAGTTTTAACTTACAGGTTCTACGGGTCGTATAGCGCAACCTATACCTCTCAGCCAAAGCATGGCTCCCCGGGGGTTTATTGATTTTGGTTTCATATGTTATTTTCGCTTTGTAGTCCAGCAATTATGTTGTTAAATAAAAACGCGCCAAATCAATGAAACTTGTAAGCATATTTACGGGGGAAAAATGCAAGAATTTTACATTGCTGGCAAAGATGGCGTAAAAACATTTGTTCTTAATCTAAAACCACAAACACCAAGTGCAAAGCCACCGGTGTTTCTTATCCATGGTTTAACCCGTAATCATAAAGACTTTGCACCAATTTTTGATACTCTTTTGGGTTTAGGGCATGAGATTTTTGCAATTGATGTGCGTGGTCGCGGTAAATCTGATTATGATAAGATTGTCGCCAATTATAACCCCGTAACCTATGCGATGGATGTCATTGCGATTTTCGATGAATTAAAAATCCCACCAGCCATTTTTATTGGCACCTCAATGGGCGGTTTGATTTCAATGCTTCTTGCCTCCTTCCGTCCCGATTTGTTCAAAGGCATAATTTTAAACGATGTCGGACCAGAGGTGGCATTGGGCGGCATTAAACGCATCCGCTCTTATGTTGGTAGCGTTTCATTATTCAAAACCCTTGATGATGCGGCGGCGGCGGTAAAGGCAATAAACCTTGATGCATTCCCAAGCCGTGGTGATGACGATAAATTCTGGCTTGAATTTGCGGGGCGCACCTGCCGCAAAACCGATGATGGCTTTATTCTTGATTATGATCCGCAAATCCGTGAAAGCGTCGCAAGTGCCGACCCCGATGCACCACTTCCTGATATTTGGCCACAATTCAAGGCGAACATTGCCATCCCAACCATGTTGATACGCGGCGCGATAAGTGACCTTAACACCCCCGACATTGTTGCCAAAATGCACGAAGTAAAGGCAGATTTAATTGTGCGCGATGTCCCCAATGTTGGTCACGCCCCAATTTTGGATGAACCAGAAGCAATTGCGGCAATAAAAGAATTTTCGGCGAAGTTTTAAATTATATTCCGCAAATAAATATGGGGGATAAACATCCCCCAAATAAATTTTATCTTTTGGTTTCTATCCCAATTTCTTCGGTGCTTTTGGCCCAAAGAAGAACCATAAAATCAAGCCGCCGCCAGGGAAGAAGAATACCAAACATGCCCATAGTGCCTTGGCAAGACCGCCACTAGTTTGGTTTTGAAAAATTGAATAAACCGCCCAAACCGCCAAAACAAAATGTACAAAAAGCCAAAAACCGCCACCGCCATGTGCCAAACGCTGAAACATCTCTAACATTGTAATAATCCCTTTTTGTCTATATATGGGGCATAAATTAGATTTGACAATATTTTAATGACAGATAGCCCAAAAAACAACAAGCAAGAAAATAAAGAAGATTTTGAAATTAATATCGCCTCCGAAGGAAATATCAAGGCGATTACTTTGGGCTGCCGTCTTAATTTATATGAAACCGAGGCGATGAAAAAAGCCGCACGCGGTCTTAATCAACCCGTTATCCTTGTTAATACTTGCGCCGTTACCGCCGAGGCAGTGCGCCAAGCAAAACAAGCAATCCGCAAGGCAAAACGCGAAAACCCAGGTGCGCAAATTCTTGTTTCTGGCTGTGCCGCACAAATTGACCCCGCAAGTTTTGCCGATATGGAAGAGGTTACCAAAGTTATCGGCAACTCCCAAAAGGCGGATGAAAAAACCTATCTCAATCTTTTTCATGATGATGCAAAAATCGTGGTCGATGACATAATGTCAATCAAAGAGACCGCAGGGCATTTGATTGACGGTATCGAGGGCCGCACAAGGGCATATATTCAGGTTCAAAACGGTTGTGATCACCGTTGCACATTTTGCGTTATTCCTTTTGGGCGTGGTAATTCCCGCTCGGTTCCCGCGACGGAAATTGTTCGTGTTATCAATCGCTTGGTTGATAAAGGCATCAAAGAAGTTGTCCTTTCTGGCGTTGACTTAACCGCATGGGGTGCGGATTTGCCGGGCGCGCCAAACCTTGGCAATTTGGTTGATAGAATTTTCAGGCTTTGCCCAGATTTACCGCGCCTTAGATTATCATCAATTGATGCGGTGGAAATTGACGATACACTTTTCCGGCATTTTGCCGAAAACCCACGTTTAATGCCACATTTGCATTTGTCTTTGCAGCATGGGAATAACCTTATCCTTAAACGGATGAAGCGCCGCCATAGCCGTGAACAGGCAATTGAAATCACCACCCGCCTTAAAGCCGTGCGCCCCGAAATTGCCTTTGGCGCAGATATTATTGCGGGCTTCCCGACCGAAGATGAAAGCCATTTTGCCGACAGCCTGTCATTAATTGATGAAGCCGGCCTTAGCTTTGTTCATGTATTCCCCTATTCCCCGCGCCCAATGACGCCGGCGGCAAAGATGCCGCAACATCCACGCGGGCTTATTAAAGAGCGCGCAAAGATTTTGCGTGACCATGCGGCGGTGGCATTACAAAAGCTACTAAATGCCGAAATTGGCACAGTGCAGCAGGTTTTGCTTGAAAACAACAACCACGGCAGGTTGGATAATTTCACCCGTGTAAAAATCCCACATGACGCGGCGGGCGACATAATAAATGCCCGCATTATCGGTGTTGATGGTGAATTTTTGCTTGGAGAAATGGTTTAGAATTACAAACCTTATCATGCCGGAATTTAACCACTAAATTCACCCCAAAATTCAGAAATGTAACAATTTTTCCCCTATTTTGTAACGTTTTTGACAGTTTGTAACAGCAATTTTTGCAAATAAAACCATTATAAATCAATTAATTACGCGATTTTTAATGGCGTTTTTCCGCAATTCGCCAAAAAAGCTGACATTTGTTGACATTTTCAACCAAGCATCAGTTTTTGATTTGGCGGATATGTCCATATTATAAGGGTAAATGAAGTGGTGGTGGATAGTATTTCTTAACTGCTTTCCTTGAGGGAAGGAGTTAAGTGCTGTCATGCCGGAATTTTCCTTTGGGTTTTCCGGCAGACATCTCAACAAGTAAAATCTATCCCAATGCCGCGCGTTGCAATTCAAACAATTCGCCGCAACCTTGTTTTGCAAGGTTTAATAGCTCTTGGAATTCGGCCTCGGTAAATGGGCGTTCTTCGCCGGTTGCCTGCACCTCAATCAAGCCCAAACCTTCGGCGATAATAAAGTTTGCATCGGCTTCGGCGTTCGAATCTTCGGCATAATCCAAATCTAGCACGGGTTGACCTTCATAAATGCCGCAAGAAATCGCCGCGACCGCTGCCTTGATTGGGTTTTCGGTTAAAAGACCTTCTTCAAGCAAATATTTAACCGCGCCCTGTAATGCCACATATGCACCAGTCAAACTTGCAGTGCGTGTGCCGCCATCGGCCTGAATCACATCGCAATCAAGCAAGATTTGGCGTTCGCCCAATTTTTCCAAATCAACCACACTTCTAAGACCGCGGCCAATAAGTCGCTGAATTTCTTGGGTGCGCCCCGATTGTTTGCCCGATGCCGCTTCACGACGACCGCGCGTATGGGTGGCGCGTGGCAACATGCCATATTCGGCGGTAATCCAACCCTTTTTTTGCCCCTTTAACCAATTTGGAATCTTTTCTTCGACCGTTGCGGTGACAAGAACATGGGTATTGCCAAATTTTGCCAAGCACGAACCTTCGGCATAAGGTGAAAAATTGGGGATAAGTTCGATTTTACGGGTTTCGTTATTTTGTCGTTGCGACGGGCGGTTTGTCATAGAATATCTTTCTGTTTCGGCTTGTTTAGATGGACTTTGCATGCTTTTCAATCATAAAAAGCAAATATAATTACAACTCTTGGCTACTTGTAGAAATAATTACTACATGCTATTCCGCGCTTAGGGTGTGTATTATGGCTGGCGGGACAGAAGAGATAATAATAAATGGTGCGTTTCGCATCCTTGACGACAAGGGGCATCATTTTGTTGATATACAAAAAATTGAAGAAATGTATCAACTTACGCCCGGTTCCGGTAAAAATTACTTTGCCGATAATGGCGTGCTTTTATTACGCCTGGCTTCAATTGAAATTGATAATATCATAAAATCTATCCCTGCGGTTCAGGCGACACCATCTTATGGCAACGTAGTTTCAATGATGAATTTTTTCATCCATTGGGCGCAAAAATACCCCTATCGCTTTGCCCTTATATTCCGCAAATGGGAAGACACCCTACCCGAATTTGAAGACATGAGTACAAAGGCAAAAGATTATATAATCAAAACCTTCACTAGCTATGCACCACGCCCAATCAAGGGGCAAACCCCTGAAAAAATTGCGTTATTATTATGGTCAACCTGCATTGGCGCACTAACGCTTGAAAACATGCATTTGCTTGCGGGCGAAGAGGCGCACACAACAAACCCTGAAGATTTGATGCTTACGATCTTTAGTTTATTGACGAAATAATTATTGTTCTTTTTCTTCTGGCTCTAAGAAGCCATCTGGTAAATCGCAAACCAGTTTTTTGTTTTTTATGTCAACAATTGGCACATTGGCGCGCGTAAACGGCACAAACCAGCTTTTTTTGACATTTGGGGTATCTTCAACTTCAAGCAAATCTTCACCTGTTGTGATGATTGCCTTGATGCGACCCATATAATTGCCGTCCAAATCCTCAAGCTTTAGGCCGATTAAATCAACCTGATAATATTCATCTTCTTCAAGTTCGGGGAATTTATCACGCGGCACATAAAGTTTCACATTGCGCAAAGCCATTGCTTCTTCACGAGTGACGGATTTTTTCGGAAAAAATGAAAATCCCTCTTTAATGGCGCGCCATGATTTTACTTCAAATAAAATATCGCCCTTTTCATTCAAAAAGGGCGAATATTCAAAGATTGCCTCGGGGTCGGCGGTGAACGACTTCACACGCAATTCACCACGCACCCCAAAGGCACCTTGTATAACACCAATTAATACTTGGTTGTTATCAGACATAAATTATTCAGAAGCCGCTTCTTCGGTTGCAACTTCTTCAGCCGGTGCAGCAGCAGCCTCAGCAGCAGCAGCTTTTGCATCTTCTTCTTTTTGAAGACGTTCAGCAGCACGCTCTTTTGCTTTTTGACCAGGTTCACCTTTTTGTGGGTTGTTGCTGTTGGTCCAAGTGCCAACGCCTTGTTGAGCAAGGTAACGAGCAACACGATCAGTAGGTTGCGCACCTTTTTTTACCCATTCAGCAGCTTTTTCAAGATCAACAACAAAACGTTGGCCTGATTCAACGCTCAAAAGTGGGTTATAAGTACCGATTTTTTCGATGAAACGGCCATCACGAGGAGAGCGCGCATCAGCAACAACAACACGGTAAACTGGACGTTTTTTAGAGCCACCACGAGCCAAACGAATTTTCAAAGACATATTTTACTTCCTTACTTAAATTTAAAATTACTTTTTCTTACCAAAACCAAAGCCACCTAAACCCGGCAAACCGCCGCCCAGCCCAGGTAAACCACCGCCACCAAGCCCCGGAAGACCCTGTGGCATATTCTGTCCCATTGGCGGCATCGCACCTGATTGCAGTGCCTTTTCCCCCAATGCTTTTAATTGTTCTTCACTTGGCATGCCGCCTTTCATGCCACCCATTTTCTGCATAAGGCCTTTCATGCCGCCCTTGCCGATGGATTTAACCATATCAGCCATTGAACGGTGCATTTTGATAACCTTATTAACCTCTGAAACATCGACACCGGCACCCGTTGCAATACGGCGGCGGCGTGATGCGTTCAAAAGGTCTGGCTTTTGGCGCTCTTTTTTGGTCATTGAAGAAATGACCGCAATTTGACGAGTGATGATTTTTTCGTTTACCACGCCATTATCAAGCGCTTTTTTTGCCGCCTGCGCACCCGGTAACATGCCCATAATGCCACCAAGTCCACCCATATTTTGGATTTGGCGCAATTGCATAGACAAATCATCAAGGTCGAATTTGCCCTTTGCCATTTTGGCAGCCATTTTTTCGGCTGCCGCCATATCGGCATTTTCAACCGCCTTTTCAACCAATGCGACAACGTCACCTTGGCCCAAAATCCGACCAGCAATACGGCGGGCATCAAAAACATCAAGCCCGTCAATCTTCTCGCCGATACCAAGGAATTTGATTGGCAAGCCAGTAACCGCACGCATTGACAATGCCGCACCACCACGCCCATCACCATCGGCACGGGTAAGGATGATACCAGTTAGTGGCAAACGCTCATGGAAGCGTTTTGCGGTTTCGACCGCGTCTTGACCTGTTAAACTATCGGCAACCAAAAGGATTTCAGATGGATTAGCGATTTTTGCGATATTCGCCGCCTCAACCATCATTTCTTCATCAATTGATGTACGACCAGCGGTATCGAGGATTACAACATCAAAGCCGCCAAATTTTGCCGCCTGCATCGCGCGTTTTGCGATTTCAACCGGTGACTGACCTTGAACTATGGGAAGGCTTTCCACCTCGGCTTGGGTTGCTAAAATTGCAAGCTGCTCCATCGCCGCAGGGCGACGGGTATCAAGTGACGCCAATAATACTTTTTTACGGTCTTTTTTCTTTAGACGAAGTGCCAATTTACCGGTGGTGGTGGTTTTACCAGAACCTTGCAAACCCGCCATCATAATAACCGATGGCGGAGAAGAAATTTTCAAATCTTCTGGCTCTTGTGCGCCGCCCAAAGTTTCAATCAAGGCATCGTGAACGATTTTTACAACTTGTTGACCCGGTTTTACTGCGCGAATAACTTTTTCGCCAACGGCTTCTTCTTTTACGGTGTTGATGAATTGTTTAACCACAGGAAGTGCAACGTCAGCCTCAAGCAGGGCGACACGAACCTCACGCAATGCCGCCTCGACATCTTTTTCCGAAAGCGCACCGCGCCCGGTAAGATTGTCAAACACACCGCCTAATTTTTCCGTTAAAGCATCAAACACTTCTAAAAAACCTTTCAAAACCACACAACGCAAAACACCCCGCAGGGCGATAACGCTGTGCGGGGGGACCACTCTACCCCATTCGTTTTACCCTTAAATTTCTAAGGACGAGACCGTGCAGACATGGTTATTTTGGCAATGTGCCGAAATTCTTGCGCGGGCTATATAGGAAAAAAGGTTAAGAGTCAAATTATGCTTTTGACCTCACGGCTATCTCGGGGCATTTACTAATCGTAAATGCAATTCCCTCAAGCCTCCGGTGGGGCGGCGGACTTCCGCCGGCGCACGCTTGTGCGCTTGACGGGGAGGATTACAACTGAACTAGTCAATCATATCACGCAAATGCCGTCCGGCAATTTGCACATGTACCATGGGTTTCGATTAGGGTACGGGAAATTTGGAAATTAGCACTTTTGGCGGTTTCATTTATCATTGCCTCGACCGCAACCAAATGAACCTCGCTTACTGTGCCGCATTTATCGCAAATCATCACCATCGGAACATGGGTATCATAATGGCAATGATCGGAATGGGTGCAGACGAAATAACTTGAATCACTTTCAATCTTGTGAACCAAGCCCGTGCGGCACAAAAACTCAAGCGCACGGTAAATGGTCGGCGGTTTGGCGGGTGTGCCGTTTTCTTCACGAATGCCAATAATGTCATAGGCTTTTAGCGGTTTTTCAGCCTCCAATAATTTTTTCATAACCATGCGGCGCGGCGCAGTGAAACGTTCACCAATTGATTTGGTTTTTTCTTCGGCTTTTAATAATGCGCTATCAATTAAGTCTGACATATAACAAATGTAGTGTAATCATACCCCAAGTCAATGAGACGAATTAGCATTCTTATTTAATCTTGAATTCAAAAGGGGCAAAAAGCGCACGTAATTTATCCGTGCCAACGCCGGCAATTGCCGCCGCAAGTGCCAATAAAATTGGATCTAAAAGCAGCCGAACCAAGGACAAACCACCACCAAACACGGCAACACCCATAAAACAAAGCAAAATAATTGCGGTTGCATAATAATGATTTTTGACACGATTTTCATTGGTAAGCAAAAGGACAAGCCCCAAAAGCCCCAAGCCCAACAATATCAAAAGCGGCAACATTGAAGGCAATAGCCCAAGAAAATTAAACGCATTGCCTGTTACATCGCTTGCCATACTATTTTTCAATGTATCGGAAAGCGCCAATTTCGCACTGTTTACCACGCTATGGGATTTGAAGGCATTCAAAAATGCCAACACAACAAATAAGCCCGGCCCCCAAATTAACGAGCTTATAAAGCCATATTTCGCGTCACTTTTAAAACCATCAGAAGTAAATCTTGCAACCACAAAAATCAAAATTTGTGGCCAAAAACTGATTGGGCGTAGGAACGTAATTATTATTGCAATAAGAAAGGCAAATGCAAGGTTATAATGGCTTGAAGTTTTTATGGCACGTATAAGATTATATGCCATCAAAGCGCAAAGTGCCGCGAAAATCGCGTCATCTGGGCGCTCCCACAAATTGGGGGCAAGATTAAATATTGGCATTACCACAATCAAACTTGCAGCAATGGCACGAGCCCAAATCGGTGCGTCAAATAATTTGGTGATTTTGAAAACCGCAAACATCATTATCGCCGATGGCACTAATGAAAATAATTTAAGCCCAATTTCACCAAAGTTTTTTAAAATTAACGCACGAAAAAATGTTTCCCCAGACGCAATTGTTTGCGGTGTTTGCAAAGGCAACGCGCCCGATGAAAAATCACGGTATGCCCCAATTAAAACCGGTGAAAAAACCGCAAAAAATATTAAAAACGGCACGGCACGCCACAGCAACTCATTACCAAGTTGCAAAATCCCCGCAATTCGAGATTCGTTATTGTAAATTCTAATTTGTGCCATTCTGCTCATGGATATTACAAAGCACAAAAGCCGAAAAACTTCCATTGCATTAGCCAAATTGGCGAATTAATTGAAATCACACTCGGAATTTTCGTTAAATAATCGAATTTCACGCCATTTTAATGGCTCTTTAGGCCGATGTTATGTAATGAATTGTGCGAATGTGAATTTCTACTGATATTATAGCTTGAACTTTCGTCACTTATTTAATAACAAGCCCGCCTTGCACATGCGCACCCATAGCTCAGCTGGATAGAGCAATTGACTACGAATCAATAGGTCGGGCGTTCGAATCGCTCTGGGTGCGCCATTTTCCCTCTTACATTTATCTAAATTTATGCACGTGGCATTTAATCGGCACACCATTTTGCGTGTTTTTTAGTGCTGATTAATGGCAAAAAACGCACATGTGCATCCCTTTAATATTCTACCTTTAATTGACGCAAACCACCTGCACTAATTTACTTTAGTTTTAGTTAAAGCTAAAAAATATATCATGTAAGCATATTTTTTGTGCATAAAATTTATACAAAACCCATTAAACACAGGTTTTATGAGAATAATTCCCGATTAATTTACTCGGAATTAACAAGTTTTAATTAATTATCAATCTATATATGCTTACCATACAGTAATGCAATTTATAATTTCAGGGACGTATCGTCATTTCAATGTGGCATTCTTATGATTAAGCAAAGTGTTTTAAAGAGCCTTTTTGACGCCTCCGAAGATGCAATCGTTATCACGAATTGCAATATGGAGATTATTGAATTCAACCAAGGCGCTGAAAATATCTTTGAACACAAAAAAGAAGATGTAATTGGTAAAAGCGTTGAACTCCTGATACCTGAAAAATACCGCGCACGACATCCGGAAATTACCGAAGATTTTCGAACAAATAAAAACCCTGTCCTCGGGAAAAGTATTAAAAGACGTGTATATGGTTTACGCTCTGATGGAACCGTGTTTCCAGCTTTGATAAGTATAACCAAAACCGGACATGGCGAAAACGCTTATTTCTCAACAATTTTGCGTGATATTAGTGTTTTGGTCGAAACCCAAGAAGAACTTGAACGTTCTTTGAATATGGTAAAGGTCGCATCTTCGGACGCCGGTCTTTATATTTATGAATTAGATTTGACCACGAATAAGGTTTATTATTCAAAGCATTGCGATTTTGTTTTTGGCGAATACCCACCCGAAGCCGAAAATTTTGCCGAACGTATTATGCACAGCATCTTTCCAGATGATATTGATGTTTTGCAAAACGCATGGGAATTATTATGCACGCATAATAAAACCTTTGATGTTCAATTACGCTTTGTTCGCAGCGATAATAAATTAATTTGGGCCAAAATTATTATCGAGCCAATTCTTGACGAAAACAACAAAAGAATCCGCCTTATCGGCAGTATAAAAGATATTAGTCGTGAAGTAATTCGCAAACATAAACTTCAAGAATCCGCAAACCGCCTTGAACTTGCTATTGAAAGTTCTGAAATCACGGTTTTTGATCGTGACTACGTGCGTAATCAACTTCACATCATCCAAAATACAGCAAGACTTTTGGATGAAATGACATCGGTCACTGAATTTCCGGATTTTATTGTTGAAAAAATCCACAAAGACGACCGCATGATGGTTCTCAAAAGAACCGAAGAAGCAGTTGTAACCCGCGAAACAATTAATATAAACTTCCGTATGTATAACCTGGATAATTTAATGGTCTGGGTAAATTTAAAGGCGCGGTTTTTATATGGAAGTGATGGCGACATTGCACGTTTTATCGGGGCAATCCGCGATATTAGCGAAGACGTAAGAGCAAAAAATCGAATTACATCGGTTGCAAATCGTTTCCGTATTGCAACCCAAACCGCAGGCATGACAATCTATGAAGTTGATTATATCAACGACGTTGTCACCGCCGAAAGTGCTTATGAACCTGATATTCACGGCAATTGTTCAGTTAAAGAGTTTCATGATAAAGTTTGGGCAAAAGTCCATCCCCTTGATCTTGCACTGGTTAATGATCATTGGCAAAATTGCGTTAAAAACAGCGCACCGCTTAAGCTTGAATATCGCGAACTTAATGAGCAAGGCTATATAAATTGGGTAAGCGTCACCGGTGAATTTGTTGAAATCAAAAACGGCAAACCGGCAAAATTCATTGGAACCAGAAGCGATATAACCGCAAAAAAACTCAATGAACAACAATATCTGAACGCCAAAATCGAGGCTGAGCGGGCAAACGAAGCCAAAAGCCAATTCCTTGCCGCCATGAGCCACGATATGCGTACCCCGTTAAATGGGATGCTAGGATTATTACAAATTTTCCCACGCGAAAACTTAACCGAGAAACAAATATCATTGCTTGATACTTGCTTGAATGGCAGCAAATTTTTATCGGCACGAATTGACGATATTCTTGATTTGACCAAGGTTGAACAAGGCATGATTGAACTTGTCGAAAAACAATTCAATCTCGATAATATGTTCACCAATCTGATTAATCTTTTCGAGGCACAAATCGAAAAGAATAATGTTAAATTCATTCTCGATATCAGTGGTGCAAGCGGAGATTATATTGGCGACGCCATAAGGGTCCAGCAGATTATTGATAATATCATTTCCAATTCGGTTAAATACACCCCACAAGGCAATATTTACATAAGTGCCAATTATAGCGGAAACATGCTTGAAATTGTCGTCAAAGATGAAGGCATCGGCATGGATAGGCAAACCGCATGCCGTCTTTATTCGCTTAACTCTTGGGCAGAAGAAGATATGGTCAATTCAATTGCTGGCTCTGGGATTGGGCTTGCAGTTTGCAATCAGCTAACCCGCCTAATGAAAGGTACAATCTTCGCAGATTCTGAAATTGGCGAAGGTATGAAGGTTACACTGCGTCTTCCGCTTAAGAAAATTCAAACCCAAGAAGTAGCGCACGACACCAACCACCATGAGGTTGACGAAAGCGAAAATAGTGAAGATTTAAAAATCCTCGTCGCCGAAGATAACCCAACCAACCAACTTGTTATCCGCACCATGTTAGAACAAATCAATTTGGATGCCGAGATTGTTTGTAATGGCAAAGAGGCGGTTGAACGCTGGCAAAATCAGAATTTTGATATAATCCTTATGGACATAAAAATGCCGGTGCTTGATGGGTTATCTGCGACACGGGAAATACGAAATCTTGAATGCGCATCACACCGCGACAGAACCCCAATAATCGCGGTTACTGCCAATGCATTGAAAGAGCAAATTGACCTCTATCTAAATAGCGGGTTTGACAATGTCGTACCCAAACCAATCAATATCAGCACGCTTTTCAACGCAATCGAAAGCGCACTAGAGGCGGAAGATGATAACGAAACGGCTAAAATAGCTTAAGAGTTTTGTTAAAATTTTACATAGCCTTAAAAGCGAATTTTTATATTTTTGCGCTATAAGTTTTCAATGACAAAAACAAACAACGCAGAAATCAACCCTAAATGTGCGCCTAAAAATGCGGTTCCACAGGCAGCGAATAATAATCAAAGAGACAATAATTACCTAAAAATTGCTGCGGAATTCAATCTTTTTCGGGGACAATTCTTAAGTGAATTTACAAGATTTGAGATACTTCTGTGTGAAACGTTATTCGCCTTAAAAAACAATACTGAAATTTTAAAGGCAGATATTCCCAATACAAATGCTTACAGAACAGATTTAATGTTGACGCTAAGTTCAGAGGATAACAAGTTAAAATCAAAAATTGGGCAAATTAAAAAACCTCTTAAAGAAATTGAAAAATATGAGAATCTAAGAAACTTTCTTGCACATGGAGCATCAAAGATATTAAGAGACGAAAGTGGTAAGTATGTTTGTATGTTACTCATTTATGCTAATAACGGTCAAAGCAATCGAAAAGAAGTTGAGTTTATTGAGGCTTCAAAGCAAGAAATTATTGTTACGAAACTAAAGAGTTTGGTCAATAATTTTGAAAACCATACAAAATCTATTAGGAATTTATGGGTTGCGTCATAAAACTTTGTTGGACTTATTTTATACCCCGCTTGACAAGAATTTAAAGCGGGTTCATGATTAAGAGTATGAATAAAAACAATAATAAAAATACTATCGAAAAAATTATAAACGAACTTAACGAAAAATACATGGCGGCATCTGATGCACTAAGGGGTGCATTGGCGGAATATGTGAAAACACGTACGCCACCAAGTAATGAAACGCGGCAAAAATTCCGCTATCCACAATTAATCTTGAAATATAATCCGGATAAGCCACCGCCGGTTTCTGCGCGGGCCTATGCAAAGTTTAACTTTGCCGGAACTTATCTTGGAACCTTTACCCACCCTAATGAGTTTGCCCATTATTTGCGCGAACAATTAGAGCCATTGTTTGACGAATATGATCCACAATATGAAATCACATATTCGGATCAAGAAATTCCTTATGGCTTTGTTATGGAAGGCGCAAATGAACTTGGGGTTGGCGATGTCCCCCCCGATGAATTGGCGCGCCATTTCCCAACCCCTGATTTAAACCACGTTGGTGACGAGGTTGCAGACGGCCTTTGGGACATTAATGGGCATAATATTCGCCCGCTTTCACTTTATGACGGCCTAAGGACTGATTATTCCCTAAAACGTCTATTGCATTACACCGGAACCGATTGGCGCAATTTCCAGCCATGGATTTTGTTTACCAACTATGCCCGTTATGTTGATGAATTCGTTAAATGGGCGGCCGAAGAAATTAAAAACCCCAATACCCCATATTATAAGCTTGTATGCTCTGGTGGTGTGGAAATCGACATTAATAATGCCGATGATGCCGTAAGGATTACTTCGCAAAGCGATTGGCGCAAATATCAAATGCCGGCCTATCACCTGCTTAGCAAAGAAGGCGAAGGCATTAGCCTTGTTAACATCGGGGTTGGGCCTTCAAATACCAAAAACATCACTGACCATTTGGCGGTTTTGCGCCCACATTGCTGGTTGATGGTTGGCCATTGTGCAGGTTTGCGCCAAAGCCAACGGATTGGAGATTATGTCCTTGCCCACGCTTATTTGCGCCGCGATAATGTCCTTGACGATATTTTACCGGTATCTGTTCCCATCCCACCAATTGCAGAAGTGCAAATCGCAATCTTTGAGGCGGCAAAACAAATCACTGGCGAACAAAAGGAAACCCTTAAACGCCGCCTAAGAACCGGCACAGTGGTTAGCTTTGCTGATAGAAACTGGGAACTTTATTGGTCCAAAGAGCGGCAGCTTATCAATATGTCACGCGCCATTGGTGTGGATATGGAAAGCTGCATGGTTGCAGCGCAAGGTTTCCGCCATCGTGTTCCATATGGCACATTGCTTTGTATCTCTGACAAGCCAGTGCATGGTGAAATCAAACTTCCAGGTGCGGCAAACGTATTTTATGAGCGCGCAATTCAAGAGCATTTGAAAATCGGTATCCGAACCATTGAAAACCTTCGCAATGAGGGTCGTGTGGTTCACTCCCGTAAACTTCGCTCTTTTGATGAGCCACCATTTAGATAAAAAACACCCCCTCCCAAATAAAAGGAGGGGGTTTTTAATTTAAATCAAACCTTCTGCTTTTAATGCAGCCTGAACAGCCGGACGGCCAGCAATACGTTTTGAATAATTTGCAAGATTTATCCAATCCACAAGTTTTAAGCCAACGTGGTTCACCCAATTAGTTACGGTGAACAAATAAGCATCGGCAATTGTGAATTTATCGCCCATAATAAATTCGCGACCATCAGAAAGTTCTTTTTCAAGATAATCAAGGCGAAGTTTTACATTACCCAATGCGAATGCTTTTACTTCATCACTTGCCATCGGGTTAAACAATGGGGAGAAAGATTTATGATATTCTGCGGCAATATAATTTAACACACCAACTAATTTTGCACGTTCAATTGACGGTGCGGCAGGCGCAAGGCCTTTATCTTGGTGTGTGTCCGCAAGATATTGGGTAATTGCAACCCCTTCGGTAATTAAATCACCACTATCGAGCAAAAGCGCAGGCACTTGGCCTTTTGGGTTAATTTGAAAATAGTCATCGCCGTTTTCGGTTTTTTTGGCGCGAATATCGGTTTTGACAAGCTCAAACTCAAGTCCGAGTTCACGCAAAACGATATGTGGTGATAATGAACATGCGCCAGGGCTATAATATAATTTCATAATATCCTCTCTTTTAATGATGGCGAACTCTATTATCCATTATTACATTTGTAAACATGGTTACTTTATGTTACTGGTTTTATAGGTTTACAATCGGTAACCTGATTTCCAAATTTGCACTTTTTTAAATAGGCATAAAAATGCTAAAGCATCGCCCAGCCAAATTCAAACTTCCAACTGGCAAATGTTATATTACAGAAATTATGGAGCTTTTGGGCGGCACATGGACACCCGCATTATTATGGAATCTTTCTGATGGCGCGCGCCGCTTTAGTGAGCTTAAATCATATCTTGCGCCGATTTCCTCTAAAATGCTTAGTTCACGCCTATCGCAATTACAAAAGAAAAACGTGATAAAACGTATAGTTATGGATACCAAACCGCCATCGGTTGAATATGAACTTACTGATTTAGGTATAGAATTATTGCCAGCCATAGAAAAAATGGCACAAATTGGCGCTAGGCTTCGTGATTATAGTGAAAATGGCAAATAGGGGGTTTCATGCACCGCTTTATAAAAATTGATGGGGTCCACAATTTTCGGGACTTTGGTAAATATAAAACCAAAACCGGCGAGAAAGTGCGCGAAAAATTGCTTTTTCGTTCGGGGCAATTATCTAATCTAACTGAAAATGGACATGCGGAACTATCCCAATTAAAAATTAAAACAATTGTTGATCTTCGCAAGACCAATGAGCGGAAATTACAACCCAATCAAATAAAAGGCACAATCAAACAAATAACTGGAAGCAGTAAAAGTGATGATGGTGAAACCCTACCACCGCACCTACAATATTTAAGGGATGAAGAAGTTACGACGCAAAAAACACACGACTTTATGCTTCAGACCTATCGGCGCCTCCCCTATGAACCTATGCACGTTGAAATATTCAATCAGGCATTCGCCGAACTTACACAGCCTGAACACCCGATATTGATTCATTGTGCCGCGGGAAAAGACAGAACCGGCATATTATGTGCCTTAATCTTAAAAACTCTTGATGTTCATGATGATGATATTATGGACGATTATCTTTTAACCAACAAAGTTCACAACCTTGATGAATTAGTGGAAAAATATGCCGAAAGCATTTCCAATCGCTTGGGCAAAAAAATTGATTCTAAAGCTATGCGACCTTTGGGTATTGTAAGTGAAGAATATCTTCAAACTGCATTTGACGAAATTATTAATAAAAATGGCTCATTACTTGGCTATTTAAATGCAATTGGAATAAAAGAAAATCAATTATTACAAATACGTAAGAATTTAATTTAGCCAAAATAAACCTTTAGGATACTTTTCTTTTTTTTTAATGCGGTTTATCCTTACGCGGGGTAAAACATGCATAAGTATGAAGAACAAATTTACGGCTTCATAGAAGAGATTAACTACTCGGACGATTTCGAAGATCTAAACGCCAGATTTGGCAATATGATTAACGAATTTGGCTTCGGTCAGTGGGGCTGTATCCAAATTTCATCGGCAAAAAAGCAGATCAAAAGTCCGCTTAGGCGTGCCTTTGGCAATATTCCCGAAGATTGGTTCAACCATTACCGCGATAGTAATTTTATTTTTGACGATTATGCCGCAAAAATGGTTATGGACTTGCAAAAGCCCTTTTGGTGGAGTGAAATTATCGACACTTTTCCACTTGAAGATAAGCATATTCGCATTTTTGAAGAAGCGAAATCATTTGGGCACGATAATGGCTTTGCCGTCCCCCTAAAATTTGCAGACGGAAGTATCTGGAGCTGCCTTTTAACTTCGGATCAAGATACAGAAAACCACGAAATTAAAGATGCGCTAAATTTAGCCGCACAGTTTTTTGCCCGCCGTGGGATGTATCTTAAAAGCAAAGCGGAAATCGTAAAAAAAGACTATAGGCTGACCAAGCGGCAAAGACAAATTGTTGAGCTGTTACGCCATGGCAATACCCAGGCAGAATGCGCATTTCTACTACAAATATCGCATTCCACCGTATTCAACCAAACTAATGAGGCAAAAGAGCGCATGAACTGCAAGACAATTGCTGAATTGGTTGCAGAAGCAATGATTCATGGTGAAATCGACCTATAAATTAAGAAAATTGCCTATTTTTTTTAAGTCAAATTTTTTTAAATATGCGGTGTAGGCAATTATTTGCCTGTTCTAATCTTCTAACCTCGTTGAAGATCACTTCGTGGCCCACTAGATTAAATTTCTTTGTAAATTCAGTTTATTTGGGCCACATTTTTTCTATTTACTTACGTGCAATTCCGTAACTTTTACGAAAATATCCTTGAAAGCATCGCCGATTTCGCTTGCGTCATTAACTGCTTTGAAGTTTGTATTTTTTGAAGCACAGCTCATCAAAAGATTTTTAGATTCTTCTGTTGGAATTGAAAGACCAACCGTATAAACCTCAATCCCTTTGGCTTTGATATTGTTACAAATTTGGCTAGTTTTATTATCAAGATAGCCTTTAATATCTGCGGCAGTATATGAACCACCAGACATAAAATCTTTGGCATAGCCCCACGGTGTGTAAGCACTTGTAAGCGGTGTATTAAACGCATTCACCGCATTTTCACCATCGGTAAAGAAGATAATGACTTTTTGGACCCCTGCCCCATATGCGGCGCCTTCATCAAACGGCATCCCAGGGGAAATAACTTTAAAGCCCCACGCCAAACCATGCGCAAGGTTAGTACCACCCAAAGCGTTCAATTGGTCAACCTTGGTTGAAAACCCGCTATAATTTGCGGTTAGTGGCGTAATAGGTTGAGAATCACAACCGAAATTTGGCCCCTGTGATTCAAAATAGTTTGAATAAAAAGTATAACTTGAGCGGGTTATCGGTGCAGTCCATGTCGCAGGGTTAGGACCATTAATGCCATATTTGCTAAGGTCTTGTGCCTTGCTTATATCGTCAAAGCCACCCTTGTCTTGAATATAACTATTTGGATAAAGTACGTTATCATCCGGCTCATCAGGCCACAACCACGGCACAAAAAGGCTTTTTGGATTGCCGGCATTTGGCGGTTCATCGGTCATGTCCATATCATTTGGACGTTCCATAATGCATCCACTGAAATTTGCGCCCAAATGGTTTAATAATTGCCACCTATTAACGTGGCTGGCAAAGCCATTATCTTGCATTGGCGATAATGCGTTAACATCCATCCAACTTGCATTGGCATTGGCCGGATCAACATTAACGTTATCAGTAAACGGAACCATACCTATTTTAAGATTGATGTTTTGCGCTTGATAGTTTTCCAAGTCGGTGACGGTTTTCTTAACAGCCTCTTTTAGCGCATCAATCCTTGCACCAGCCATAGATCCAGAAGTATCGAGTACGAACACGATTTCAAGGTTTCTGGTTCCGATAGTAATATCACTATCCACTTTGCCATTCATTTCAGAAATACCGATTAAACCAGCAAAAAGTGTTTTGGTTTTAAAAGTTGCTGCGGCATGCCATGTATCACCGGATTTAGTCACAGTAGCGTCAGACAATTTAAAGCTAGAGTCATGATTGCTTAGTTGAATAAATTCATTGACTTTTTGCTGCACAGTAACTTGATCAAGGAAAGCCTGCTTATCAGTAAATGGGTTTAAAAGCGCAGAGTCGAGCAAATTTTGCGCCTTTGAATGCGCACTAGAAAGCTGGGAAATATCAAATCCCAATGCCATTACACCGCCAACAGGTATCATCGCCAACGCAAATGTCATGGCAACATTTCCACGAACTGATGATAAGAGTTTTTTAATCATAATTCTTTCCTTGCGCGTATATTACCATTTATTCAGTAAAATTATGCAAAGAAATATGGTTAACCTACCTTAAACACGCATTAGATTTTTCTAATACATACTGTCAGGTAAGGCTTTTCACAGAAGGCCCCAGATTTTATCGATTTAAGGACAGGTGGCAATATTTTACGCACGTTGCCCAATGTGCAAGCAATTGAAATAATACCAATTTTATTTCAAAAACAAAAAACCAGATAATTTTATGAGTTTAAAATTATATAACGCGTGAATGTTTGCCGCCTGATTTTTCGATATATTCATCAAATGCCATTGCCACCAAACGCACAAATGGTTTGCCTTTTTCTGTAACAATTACTTTGTCACCATCAATAATACATAAACCATCGCTTTGCGGTACCATTAACGCGTTGCGGGCAAATTCAAAATCTTTAAACCCACCAAACGGCGCCAAATCAACCTCAAAATCACCGAGAAGGCGGTCAATAATTTCACGTAGCTTTTTATCGCGTTGAGATGTTGGCACACCGCGAACTGTCGGGAACTCACCGGCGATAATGGCGCGCGCCCATGCGCCAGGTTCTGGGTTATTTTGTACATAGCCTTGTGGCAATGTCGAAATTGATGAGCAACCAATGCCGATAATCGCATCCGCAGTTTCGCAAGAATAACCTTGGAAAGAACGTTTTACGGTTTTATTCAATGCCGCCTGCGCCAATGGATCATCAGAACGAGCAAAATGGTCAAAGCCAATTGAAACATAGCCAAGCTTTTCCAAGGTTTCTTTGATTGCCAGTGCTTGATCATAACGAAGTGCGGTATCAGGTAAGTCCGCCTCATTAATTAATCTTTGGCGTTTTTTGAACCAAGGAACGTGGGCATAGCCAAAAATTGCCAATCTATCTGGGTTTAATGATGCCGCAGTGGTTGCCGAATTAATCGCATCTTCTAATGATTGCTGTGGCAAGCCATAAATCAAGTCGAGGTTTACTGAATTAATCCCCGCCGCACGTAATTTTTTCACCGCGCGTTTTACAAGTGACGTATCCTGTACCCGTCCGATGGCTTTTTGGACGTGGTGGTTCATATCCTGCACACCCAATGACGCACGATTTACGCCTGCTTCAACAAAGGCTGCGATATGGTTGTCGTTTAAAAGACGCGGGTCCATTTCAACCGCATGCTCGATGATATTTGAGAAATCAAACTTATCTTTTGCGGTATTTACAATTTTCAAAAATGTTTCTGGCGAAAGGATATTTGGCGTGCCGCCACCCCATGCGATAGACTGTACATTGCGGGCTTTGGTATTTTCTGCCACCAATTCGATTTCTTTTACCAATGTATCGGCATAATCAAGAATTGGCTGTTCTTTGCGCGACGCAAATGTATGGCAACCACAATAAAGACAAATCGATTTGCAATAAGGCACATGGAAATACAGGCTTAACGAAGTATCAGACGATAATTCATTCAGCCATTCTTTATGGGTCTGCGAGGTTACATTGGCGCTAAACAAAGGTGCCGTAGGGTATGATGTATAACGCGGGGCAACCTTTTGCGCGATTTCTTCTAAATTAATATCCATCACATCCCCTAATCACTAAAAGACAAAATATGCAAGTGTGTAAAGATGGCGCATAAACCTTATTTTTTATATTGTTTTACGCGCTTATTTCTTATCAATACGCCCAATATGGATTGTTACCTTATCGCCTTTTGAATAATTCAGTCCTGATACAGGATTGCCAATTTCATCAAACTTTAGACCATTGGCGTTCAATTTCGTTGTAAATTCATCCTTCAAAGCATCTTCAATAATTGCCGGCGCACCAATTTGCGCAAATTTTACGGCATTATCAACACTATCAAGTTTGGAATCCGTGCGGGTAAGGAAGATAAGACTTGGCTCTTGATACCCTGCCCCTACAAGCGGCGGTAATTTGCCGCCTTGGGATAAACGCGGATGAAGATTTAACGCCGCCAATTGATTGGAAACCCGCCCCGAAACATCAAGTGCCGGCACATTTGGCAAAAACTGCCCCTTGAAAAGCACGGAAAACATTAATGCCGTGAAAATCGCCATCACACCCGAATATTTTGAGTTTATTACAAATAACAAAAGCGCGCTTAAAGAGCCAATGCCAATAATGCCCGATAATATCGTGGCCGATGGCATCATTTTCGGCATATCTTTATAAACCAATGCGATTGGCAATGCCACAACAAACAAACTCGCAAAGGTGAACAGACAAATGCCAAGCCATTTCTGCCACCCCTTGAAGCCATTTTCAAACAATCCATATGCCCCCAAAAGCAATATCGCACCATGAAGTGGCATCGTATAATGGGCAAGCTTTGCAGGGCTTAATTCAAATATTATCCATGCCGGTATCAGCCATGCCAATAAAAACTTCACCCGTGCATCGGTGTTTTTGGTGAACCCAACCCATGCGGCAAAGCCCATCAAAATTGATGATGGATAAAGCAATAATGGCGATAATAATAAATGCAGCCCTGGCGGTGTGGATTTGGTTTCGGCATGACCCGATAATTTCGGGGTTAAGTCTTGTGAAATTGCATCCGTATAAAATTGCCAATTGGTTTTAAGGCCGATTAATATAAACCACGGCAAAATCATCACTGCAAATAGCAAAAGCCCACGTGGATCCCATATAGGTTTTTGCCAATTCCAATTTTTATCCCACAGGCTAAACACAATTATTGCAAGGCCAATAATCATCAATGGCACCGGACCTTTGATTAAAAAAGCCATGCCAAATGCAAACCAGAATAAAATCACCTTCCACAGTGACTTTTCCCCAAATCGCAATGCAGCAAGCGCATAAAACGAAAGGGCTATAAATCCGGTCAAGGTTGCATCGGTTTTGGCAATGTGCGCCTCGGTCGATAATAGCAAGGTAACGGCATTAGCTACGCCCGCAACCAAGCCAACTTCCGCGCTAAATAGTTTTTTGCCAATCATAAAAACTGCACAAGCCGCAAGAGATGCACCAAGTAATGACACCATACGGAATGGGAATGGATTACGTTCACCAACCGCGCCAAATGCCTCCACACTTAGAGCCTGAAGCCAATGGATGCCAACAGGCTTTTTATTGCGCGGTTCATCCTGAAATGAAATACGCACAAAATCATGGCTTTCAAACATTTGGGTGGTTGCCTGCATAAAGCGGCTTTCATCGCGGTCAAGCGGTTGCAGTTTTAATGCCGGCATTGTCGCATAGGCAAAAATCAGCGCGATAATAATAAAATACGGTCTGAAACCCTTGGATAATGATGATAAAATCGACATCTAAACACTCCAGACCCGAACTTTTTTAATATAACGAATAAATCCAAAAATCACAAAGCCAAGGGGAAATAAAATCGCACAGAAGATAATCAATAGGCTCTTTATTCCATCGATATCGTGACGCACTTTATTCTGCAAATCACGCAAGTCTTTGCGGGTTTGCAATAAATGCTGTTGCGTGGCCTTTAGATTTTGTGAATTTGGCTCTTTCCCAAATAATGCCCCCGCAGTTTGCGATGACTGGTTTTGTGCCATAGCAGCCTGATATTGTTTTAATTCTTCACCCAATTGGGTTTGCTTTAATAGAATTTGTTGTTCGGCATCATTGCGAATATTTTCAACCATTGTCAAAGTTCGCGGCACTGCAGTTTTGGAGCGCAAGGATAACAGCGCATTTTCACCACACAAAACCTCTAGTGAGTTAAGGACAAAGTCCGAATTATCGGCAACTTGTTGATTGTCATTAACATACATGGTCTCGTTTAAAAAATCGACATCACCAACCAAAACCACATCCTGCCCAGTTTTACCTCTTAAGAAGGCGGCAATTGGGAATGCCTCATTTGATGGTGTGTATTCTTCTAATAATCTTTGCGGGCTGGGTGATGATAATGCCAAATCCTTGTTGATTAACATTGTATCTTTGCTGGTGACAAAAAGTGGAGTGAATGAATAATCACTCCCACCAATATTATGGATTAATGATGGGCTTGCCACATTCAGCCCTTTTGAAAGGCCATTTACAATCGCATTATCGCCAGCTTTTGTGGCATTGAAATAAAGCGGTTGCGGCGCAATCATATTACGACCATCAATATTGGTTTGCACCGGCAATGCACTTTTGCGATCAATCACAATATCGGGTGAAATATTAACCCCCAATGGTGCCAAGACCTTATTGAATGACGGGTCAAAGCCAATTGCCCCCAATTTACCATCAAATGAAATTGATGATGCGCCATCAACCATAATTAATGCCTTGCCTCCGCGCGCAATATAATCTGATAGCATTGCCATCTGCGCATCATTCAAAACCTGTGGCTCAGCAATTAAAAGCACAGAAAGGTTGGGCGGCAGTGATGAAAAATCATTATTAATCAGAATAGTATCATAATTATCGGCAATATTTTTGGCGATTGAGTTTTGCGGCTTTCCATCACTAAAAAACCACGGCAATCCGGTTAAAACCCCAACACGTGGCGCGCTGGTTTTTGAAAAATCGCTAATCATTTTGGTGATTGAATATTCAAGATTATTTTCAAGCTCGGGTGCGAAGAATGGAATAACCGCCTGCCGCCCAGCCGACTTTGCAATCAGGCCAAAATAAATCCCATTTTCGATATTTTCGCTATCCTTATAGGCAACGAGGCCGCTTTCAATGGCCTTATCTTCATTTTCGGTAAATTGTTCAACATCATGTTCGCGGAAAATGATTTTACCATTTGATGCCCGCGCATATGATTGAAGTAAATCAACCACCCTTTGGGCATAATTACGCAAGGGCGGGTTTTGCGCCGCCGCAGTTTTGGAAAAATAAAAATCTAAATAAAGCGGATCTTTATTTGATTTTATAATATCCTTTGATGTCTTGGAAAGGGTGAATAATTTATCGGCGCTTGTATCAATGCCAATCCCTTTGGTGAAGCTATTGGCGCCCCAATTAACAAGCACAAACCCAAAAAGCATAATCAAAATTAAATATAGGGGTTTTAATTTTTTCATTTTAAAACCCCGCGTTTACCCAAAATCACTACAAGCCCAAGGCCAAGCCAAAACGCAATAAAACTTATAAAAAATATTATGCCATTAAGCGGGATGAACCCACGGCTAAAAAGATCAAAATAATCGGCAATTGAAAAAATTGTTGCAAAGCCGCGCGCACCCTCACCAAATAATAGTGTGATACTGTTTAAAACCACCGGCATTCCCATTGCCACAAACACAAAACAGACAAAGCAAGAAAGCACAAAAACCACTATCTGGCTGTTTGAAACCGCACTTATGGCAAGCGTTACCGCTAAAAATGCCGCCGCCATCAAAAATGAACCCAAAAACCCGGCGGCAACCACCCCATTATCAACATTGCCCAAAATATTAATCGCCACCCATAAAGGTACGCAAAATAATAAAGTCAGCCCGATAACCGCAAGCCCCGCAAGATATTTCCCAATTATCAAAGTAATATTTGAAACCGGAAGCGAAAACAAAATTTCATAAGTGCCGGTTTTAAAATCCTCGGACCAGATTTTCATGCCCAATGCCGGAATAAACACCACATATAAAAAGGGATGAAATTGGAAAAAGCTTTGTAAATCTGCCTTGTTAAGTTCGATAATTTGTCCGAAATGCACCGCAAATAAAACCGACACCGCAACAAAAACCGCAATAAAAATATAGGCAAGCGGGGTTGCAAAATAGGCGGCAAATTCACGCTTGAAAACAGCGTTCAAACCATTCATGCGCCCGCCCCAATTGTCAAAGTATTGAAAATTTCATCAATATTTTTCCCGCGCTTTAAAAATTCATCGCGGGTTTCGTCGGCAATAATCGCGCCATTATTTATTAAAATTACGCGGTCGCAAATCTGGGTAACTTCATCAAGAATATGGGTCGAAATTATGATGATTTTATCCTTGGCAATGGCTTTTATGGTTTGCCGCGCACGCAGTTTTTGATTGGGGTCAAGACCGTCAGTTGGTTCATCAAGTATCAAAATCTCTGGGTCGTGCAATATTGCGCCCGCCAAGGCAACACGGCGCTTAAAGCCTTTTGATAATGTATCTATGCGTTGATGAAAGACCCCTTGGATTTCGACTTTTTCCACCGCAGAAATAATTTGGGTCTTGGCATCTTTAAGACCGCGCACATCGGCCATGAACTCAAGAAACTCTTTTGGGGTCATATCACCCCATAACGGCCCACCCTCTGGCAAATAACCAAGATTTGCGCGTGACCTTTCATCGATTTCTTTGCCGTTAATTTTAATTGCGCCGGAATTTGCGGTATAAATACCATTTATAAGACGCATGGTCGTGGTTTTGCCCGCACCATTCGGCCCAATAAAGCCTATTATTTCCCCCGCCTTTGCGTCAAAGCAAATATTTTTCAATATCTTTTTACCCGAAATGGCAAATTCAATATTTTGAAGTGAAAGCGTGGTTGACATCACCTTCAATTGGCAAAAAAATGGGGTTTAGTCAAATGAAATTGGGGGAAATTAATTTCCCGATTTATTGCGCTGTTCCTTTTCCATTTTTTCGATTTGATCAAGAACCTCTTGTGGTAAAGGCGGATTAGGAAAACTTAATTCGCTCTCGATTGGCAGCAAACGAGAGTTAAAAAACAACATCGCCTGTTCTTTGAGCCATTCATTTTTATCAACCCCCGCAGGAATTTTCGAGCATAGATCATTTTCGGCGACATTTTGAACCTCTGCCCCCTGTATCAACCCGTGCATCATCCCTGAGTACATAGACTTTTCATCTTCATTAACGTTTCTAAAAATCGGGCCAATTCTTCGGGTTTCGTTGCCCATATATAATAGCCATTCATTTGAGCCGCACTGCCACAAAAAACCGTCCATGCGTCCGGTTTCGAGGATTAATTTTGTTGCAATTATGGTATCAGGGTTTTTGCAATCAATCGGGATATTTTTTTCATCCTCTTGACCACAGCCGAATATTCTATCACGGATTAACAAAGCCCTGAAATCAGGTATTTTGGGATATAATTTTTCAAAGAAATTATCTGAAACATATTGCGAATTTGCCGCCTCTTGGGCAAACGATGCTAAAGGTAAAAACAAAGCCAAAATTATAAAATAATATCTAAGCATAGCACCGTTCCAGATAATTTAATCAAACCTATTACCTAATACCTATAATTGCAAACAAAAAACCCCGCACAAGCGGGGTAGTAGAGCTTAACTAATGGGGTAAGTATTTTAAAGCCAAGGTTTATTCTTCAGTGGCTTCTTCGATTGCTTCTGGCTCTTCGCCAAAATCATCGGCAACATCTTCAAATGAAAGTTCATCTGCTTCAACAAGATTTTCAGGTTCTAATTCTTCAGACATTTTAGCCTCCTTTGGACTATCCGTGAGGCTAAATTAGATTCATGCCAGTCTAATGAATATTTTATTGCAAAAATAAAAAACTTGATGACAAAAAAGCCCTGCGATGCAGGGCTTTTGAAAATAAGCATCCGACCAAATAAGACACAAAGCGCTTGAGGCGCGGGAGTGGTGAAAAATTTACACTTTACCAAAAATCAAAGTGGCATTGGTTCCGCCAAAAGCATTAAATTATAACTCACGGCTAGTTCGGGGCATTCGCTTGTCGCTCATGCTATTCCCTCACGCCTCCGTTAGGGCGGCGCACTCGCGCCGGTGCCCCTTGGGCGCTGGTTTTGGCTTATTAAACCTTGCCAAAAATCAAAGTGGCATTGGTTCCGCCAAAACCGAATGAGTTTGACAATGCGGTTGAGAATTCACCCATTTTGCGTTCCAAAAGAATTGGCAAATCGGCAAACTCAGGGTCAACATTTTCAATATGCGCTGATTTAGCCATGAAATTATTGGCCATCATCAAAATCGAATAAATCGCCTCTTGCACACCCGCAGCACCCAAAGAGTGTCCGGTTAATGATTTGGTTGATGAGAAGAATGGGATTTTGCTGCCAAAAACTTCACGCAATGCACCCGCTTCTTTGGAATCACCCACAGGTGTCGAAGTACCATGCGGATTGATATAATCAATTGTTCTGCCGCCGGTCATCTCAATGGCCTGTTTCATGCAACGAACCGCGCCTTCTCCAGATGGGGCAACCATATCATAACCGTCAGAAGTCGCACCATAACCGATGATTTCACCGTAAATTTTGGCACCACGCGCTTTGGCACGTTCATATTCTTCAAGAACCATCATGCCAGCACCGCCTGCGATAACGAAACCATCACGGTCTCTGTCATATGCACGTGAAGCAACCGCAGGACGATCATTATAATTTGAAGACATTGCACCCATGGCATCAAACATATCAGACAACGTCCAATCAAGTTCTTCTGAACCACCGGCAAACATTACGTCTTGGCGACCATATTTGATGTTTTCATATGCGTTGCCAATGCAATGCGCCGAAGTCGCACAAGCAGAAGAAATTGAATAACTGATGCCTTTGATTTTAAACCAAGTCGCAAGAACCGCAGAAAGACCTGATGACATTGCTTTTGGCACAGCAAAAGGCCCAATTCTCTTCGGGCTATTGTTTTTCAAAGTAGTTTCCGCAGCGGCAACAATCGAACGAGTTGATGGACCACCAGAGCCAGCAATAATGCCAGTACGTTCATTGGAAACATCGCTTTCTTCAAGACCTGCGTCTTTGATAGCCTGTTCCATTGCAATATGGCCCCAGCCCATACCTTCAGACAAGAAACGTGCCGCGCGACGGTCAACCATTTCAAGCCAGTTCAAAATTGGTTTGGCATGAACTTGTGACTTAAAGCCATGTTCTTCATACTCATCGGCTTTAATAATGCCTGATTTTGCTTCAAATAGCGAATTTTTCACTTCTTCAATTGAATTACCAATCGAAGAAACGATACCTAAACCTGTAACAACAACACGTCTCATTTTTATTCGTCCTGCCCCTAATCTCGTTAAGCTATTTGGCCGATTAACCTAATTGGCTCTTTAGATTTTGCGGGTCAAAAAGACCAACACGCAAATCTTTTGCGACGTAAATTAATTTATCGTCGGCGTATAATGCACCGTCGGCGATGCCCAAAATAAGTTTGGATTTGAACACGCGCTTAAGATCAATTTCATAACGGCAAAGTTTAACATCAGGCGTAACCTGACCGGTGAATTTAATTTCGCCTGCACCCAATGCACGGCCTTTGCCTGGCAAACCAGACCAGCCCAAAAAGAAGCCAACCAATTGCCACATTGCATCCAGACCAAGACAGCCAGGCATTACTGGATCACCTTGGAAATGGCAGCCAAAGAACCATAAATCGTCTTTGATATCTAATTCAGCAGAAATATGACCCTTGTCATATGCGCCGCCTGTCTCTGCAATAGATGTAATCCTATCCATCATAAGCATATTAGGCAGTGGCAATTGCGCATTACCTTCGCCAAACATTTTACCTTCGCCACAGGCGATTAAATCTTCATAAGAAAACGATGATGGTCTTTCCATAGTTGCTCCGTAAGCGATTCAAATTATAAACCTGCACCGCTTAGCACCAATTGTAACAAATTGCCAAATATTTTGATGTAAATTTTGCATCATCGATTAGTAGCATACAATGAAATTCGTATTTATTTATGCGCCATACGCATCGACAGCACGTATCCACCCCTTGTAGCCGCCAACTTTTATGCGGCACCAACCGGGGGTTTGTTCAATAATTTCACCAACAACACCATTGGCAAGGTTTGCTATTGCCTTGCTGTCATCGCGGGGCTTATCACGCAAAACCACCGAATTTGCGCCATTTGGACGGATCATTAACGTCCGCCGCGCGTCAAGCATACGCTTATGCACCCAAACAGTGGTGCCATCTGGATCTTGGATTTTACGCCACTCCTCGGTCTCGGCAATTACTTTTACCGGAAGACCTTGGCGATGATAAATAAACTTAACCGGATAATCCTCATCTGGGCCGGCGCGTCCATTAATTTTATTGAATTTCAAAGAAACAAAGCGCGGAACCGGAAGGTGAGATGGGGTTTCGCCTTTGGCGCGGTCATAAAAACGCTTACCGTCAATGATTTGTTGTGCGTTTGCGCCATTAAACATTAATGAACACGCAAAAATGCCAATAAATAGTTTTGATGTAATGGTTTTGCCAATCATATTACGCAACTTTGATTGATTGTATCGCCTGCATAACAACTTTGTTCAAGCCTTTAACAACTTCATCACGAACCAATACTTCAGATGATGGTGTGTTAATAAGTGCCTCCATAGACTGGAAGTGCGTGGCAACAATATCAGGACGCATTCTTGGGGTTCTGCCAAATTTTTCCATATATGTGATAACACTCCAACAAACCTTGCTAAGGTGTGTGTCACCAATCTGACCAGCGATGCCCAAAATTTTCTGTGCAGTCTTATGTAATTCTTCAATCGCCGATGGATCGTTAGTATATAATGATGCAAGCGATGCATTAAGACCAGTTGTAAGGCCTTTTAGATATTGTTTTGCACGTTTTTCGGCAACACCGCCTTGGGTCAATTCCAATGGATCATCATAGCGGCGATACTTGCCAAAATATTGTCCTGCGGCGGCCTTGTTACGGCGGCGGCACGGGCCAATATATGTATCAGTAACCACGAAATCGCGCGGTCTTTCAATAACTTCTTTAATTCTGGCGATGATTGACTGTATCGCAAGCGGTTTAAGGATAAAGGTATCAACGCCGCAATTAACCGCCTGTTCGATTTGGCTTTTTTTATTGTTGGATGTCACCATGATAATTGGCGTCATGCGGGCAACTTCGTTCCGCATACTTCTGACCTTGGTGGTAAACTCAATACCATCCATATCAGGCATAACCCAATCAAGGAAAATTACATCAGGAATCGCATTTTCCATTGCATCAAGCGCATCGAATCCATCAACCGCAAACGACACAATAGGCACACCAAGAACGCGCATGATTTCGTTCATCAGATTGCGGTAAAATGGCTGATCATCAACCACTAACACCGAAAGCTGATTATACTTTACACTTCTGCCTTTTCGACTAATTACTGTCAAAATGCGCTCCTATCACCACTATAGATAATGCCAACATCATTAATTTTAGATTACCAAACTGATTAAAATACAAATATTTTTTTGTATCCCCCTATTCTTCTTTATAATACGGGCTTTATGATTGACTTTTGTTGCATTTGAGATATTTGCAGCAAACGGAACAACCAATGACAAACGAGCATCGTATTTTTCAATCATCAGAAGTTTTCAAGCTAGAGGGTGGAAGTGAAATCCCAACCCTGCACGTTGCCTATGAAACGTGGGGAAAGCTAAATGATGCCAAGAATAATGCGATTTTAATCTGCCACGCCTTGACCGGCGACCAATATGTAACTGGAACCAACCCTGTAACTAAAAGAAATGGTTGGTGGTCTGATGTTGTTGGCAAAGGCAAACTTATTGATACCGATAAATATTTCGTGATTTGCTCAAACGTTATTGGTGGCTGCATGGGATCATCTGGGCCAACTGATTTGGATGCAGACAACAACCAAATCGCGATTGATTTTCCGATTATCACCATTGGCGATATGGTTCATGCCCAATATCTTTTGGTGCAATCATTGGGTATTGAAAAATTATTTGCCGTAATTGGCGGCTCAATGGGCGGAATGCAGGTTTTACGCTGGATTGCCGATTATCCCGACATGTTAAATTGCGCCGTACCAATTGCCACGGCGGCACGCCATTCCGCACAAAACATCGCCTTCCACGAGGTTGGTCGTCAGGCAATTATGGCAGACCCAGAATGGAAAGATGGGCATTACAATAAAAACGGCACATTCCCGTCAAAAGGGCTTTCTGTGGCACGCATGGCGGCGCATATTACCTATATGTCCGACGTGGCTTTGCACCGTAAATTTGGGCGCAATCTGCAAAACCGTGATGCGGTTACATTTGGTTTTGATGCCGATTTTCAGATTGAATCCTATTTGCGCCACCAAGGCACAAGTTTTGTTGACCGTTTTGATGCCAATTCATATTTATATATCACAAGGGCAATGGATTATTTTGACCTTGCCTCTGGCTTTGATAATAATTTGATAAAGGCATTTGACAAATTCAAAGGTCGTGCCTGTGTGGTTTCATTCTCTTCTGACTGGCACTATCCACCATCTGAAAGCCGCACGATTGTTCGCGCAATGATGGGGGCCGGCGTTAAAGTTTCTGCCTTAGAAGTTGAAACCGACAAAGGGCATGACGCATTCTTACTTGATGAGCCGATTTTTCACCGCGCACTTGGTGGATTTATCGATTCATCGGCACGCATTTTTGGTATAGAGGGGAATTAAGATGTTAATGACCCTAAAAACCAGACCAGATTTTGATGCAATTATTGAAAATGTACCACAAGGCGCAAAAGTTCTTGACGTGGGTTGTGGTGATGGCGAATTGCTTGAACTTTTGCAAACCCATAAAAACGCCGATGTGCGTGGGCTTGAAATCTCTGACGAAGGTGTTGCAAGTGCGGTTGCCCGCGGATTATCGGTTATTCAGGGTGATGCCGATAAAGATCTTGGCATTTTTCCCGCCGATACCTTTGATATGGTGATTTTGTCAAACACTATACAGGCAACAAAAAGACCCAAAGACATTCTTGAACAGATTAAAAGAATTGGTAATCGCGCAATTGTTTCAGTTCCCAATTTCGCATATTGGAAAGTGCGCTCATACCTTTTCATAAAAGGTGAAATGCCTGTTACCAAAGAACTTCCCGACACATGGTATGACAGCAAGAATATTCACTTTTGTACCGCACGAGATTTTGAAAAACTTGCGCTTGAATGCGGGTTTAAAATTATTTCCGTCACGCCAACCACCAACGACCGCAAAGGGCAAAAAAAGCCGCATGTTGATTTTTTTGTAAATCTATTTGCGCAAAAAGTGGTTTTCGCATTAGAAAAACTTTAGGGGTTAATTAAATGACTGCACGCATTGCGCCATCAATACTTTCTGCCGATTTCGCCAATTTAGGCGCGGAAGTTCGTGCCATTGAGGCTGCGGGCGCGGATTTGGTGCATTTTGACGTGATGGATAATCATTATGTCCCCAATCTTACCATTGGCCCATTGGTGTGCGAGGCAATCCGCCCCCATGTTTCAATTCCAATTGACGTCCATTTGATGGTAAAACCGGTTGATGCCATTATCCCAATGTTTGCCAAGGCCGGTGCAAATATCATCACTTTCCACCCCGAGGCATCGGATCATATTGACCGTTCATTGCAACTTATTCGTGATAATGGTTGCAAATCAGGTTTGGTTTTAAATCCGGCAACACCTGTCGAATGCCTTGAATATGTTATGGACAAGCTGGACATGATTCTTTTGATGTCGGTTAACCCTGGCTTTGGTGGGCAATCATTCATTCCGTCAACCCTTACCAAACTTAAAAAAGTGCGCGCCCTTATCGATGCCCACAAGGCAAACGGTGGGCACGATATTTGGCTTGAAGTTGATGGCGGCGTAAAGGCCGATAATATCGCCCAAATCGCGGCGGCGGGTGCGGATACTTTTGTTGCGGGTTCTGCGGTTTTTGGCGCAAAAGATCCGGATGGCGGCTATAAAAACATCATTTCAACCCTAAAGACAAACGCCGGAATTTAGCCAAACCATAAAAAATTGCAGCAGACTCACATTTTTCCTTGAAAAATGGGTCGTAAACCGTCATGCGTCCCCGCAAAGGTTTTAGCGTTTTTATCGGGGTATTTCATGAATAGCGAAATTGAAACCAAAATGGCAAATGCCATTCGTATTTTAAGCGTCGATGCAGTTGAGGCGGCAAAATCAGGCCACCCAGGTGCACCAATGGGTATGGCGGAAATTTCGGTGGCATTGTGGGGCAAATACCTTAACCACAACCCAAAAAACCCTAAATGGGCGGGTCGCGACAGATTTGTATTGTCAAATGGTCACGGTTCTATGCTTATATATTCATTACTACATTTCACTGGCTATGATTTGCCAATGGATGAGATTAAAAACTTCCGCAAACTACATTCAAAAACTGCGGGGCACCCTGAATATGGTATTACACCAGGTGTTGAGACGACCACCGGTCCACTTGGTCAAGGTATTGCCAATGCGGTTGGGATGGCGCTGTCTGAAAAATTATTGGCCGCCGAGTTTAACAAAGACAATCACAAAATCGTCGATAACTTTACCTATGCTTTCCTTGGTGATGGCTGCATGATGGAGGGCATCTCCCACGAAGTTTGTGGTCTTGCCGGAACTTTGCGCCTTTCTAAACTTGTGGCATTTTATGATGATAATGGCATTTCAATTGATGGCCATGTCGAAGGCTGGTTTAATGATGACACAGCAAAACGTTTTGAAGCCTATGGCTGGAACGTAATTCGCGCCGTTGATGGTCATGATGTTGCCGCTGTTTCAAGCGCAATTGAGGCCGCAAAAGCACAAGCTGTTAAAGAAGACGGCAAACCAACCCTTATTATTTGCAAAACCGTAATCGGAAAAGGTTCACCAAACAAGGCGGGAACCCACGATGTTCACGGTGCGGCTTTGGGTGGCGATGAAATCGCGGCAACCCGCGCGGCCTTGGGCTGGGAAAATGCGCCGTTTGAAATCCCGCAAGAAATTTATGCGGCATGGGATGCATCGCAAAAAGGTGCAAAACTTGAGGCGGAATGGAATGAAAAATTTACCGCTTATAAGGCTGCATATCCAAAAGAGGCTGCTGAATTTGAACGCCGTATCAATGGTGATTTAATTCCTGATTTTGATGCTGTTGCGGATAAAATCTATGCCGAAATCGCGGCAAACCCGCAAGTTGTTGCAACCCGCAAAGCAAGCCAAAATGCGCTTTCTGCCTTTGCACCACATGCACCAGAATTCTTTGGTGGCTCTGCGGATTTAACCGGTTCAAACCTTACAAATTTCAAAGGTTGCGTGGTTGCAGGTCGCGATAAATGGGGCAATCATTTGTCATATGGCGTGCGCGAATTCGGCATGGCGGCAATGATGAATGGCATGGCACTTTATGGTGGTTATTTGCCGTTTGGCGGCACGTTCTTGACCTTTAGTGATTATTCACGCAATGCAATTCGCATGGCTGCATTGATGAAAATTCGTGTGGTTCATGTCTTTACCCACGATTCCATTGGTCTTGGTGAAGACGGCCCAACCCACCAATCAATCGAGCATATTCCTTCACTTCGCATCATCCCTAATCTTGAGGTTTGGCGCCCAGCCGACAGCTTGGAAACTGCTGTTGCTTGGGGTGCGGCTATTTCGCGCAAGGATGGTCCAAGCGCACTTTGCCTTTCACGCCAAAATCTTGCGGTTGTGGCAAATGCCGAACATGTCGAAGGCATTAAAAAAGGTGGCTATGTCCTAAGCGCAAAAGATGGTGCCAAGGCAATTATCCTTGCAACTGGTTCCGAAGTTGAGATTGCAATCGGTGCGCAAAATGCCCTTGCAGATCAAGGAATTGCGATCAATGTCGTTTCAATGCCGTCGACCAATGTATTTGATAAACAATCAAAAGAATATCAAGAAAGCGTATTGCCAAATGCACTTCCTGTGGTCGCGATTGAGGCATCTCAACCAGACCTTTGGCATAAATATGTTGGCCGTTCTGGTAAAGTTTTGGGCATTCCAACCTTTGGGGAATCGGCACCTGCTAAAGATTTATACAAACACTTTGGTCTGACGGTTGACAATTTGGTGCAAGAAGTCAAAGTAGTTTTGTAGCTTTAATTTTAAACCTAGGGAGTTATTGATGGCTTTCGTATCACTACGCCAACTTTTAGACCACGCAGCAGAAAATAATTACGGTGTTCCCGCATTTAACGTAAATAATATGGAACAAACCGTTGCGATTATGGAGGCTGCGGCGGAAACCAATTCTCCGGTAATTTTACAAGCATCTGCCGGTGCACGTAAATATGCCTCTGAACCAATGCTACGCCATCTTATGCTTGCTGCCGTTGAACTTTATCCAGATGTTCCTGTTGTTCTTCACCAAGACCACGGTACTTCACCTGCGGTTTGCCAAGCATCAATTCGTTCTGGCTTTACTTCGGTAATGATGGACGGCTCTTTAATGAGCGACGGCAAAACCCCATCATCATACGAATACAACGTTGAAGTAACGCGCGAAGTTGTTAAATTCTCACACGCGATTGGCGTTTCTGTTGAGGGTGAGTTGGGCTGCCTTGGTTCACTTGAAACCGGTATGGGCGAAGCCGAAGACGGCGTTGGCGCAGAAGGCAAATTGGATCATTCACAACTTCTAACCGACCCAGCCGAAGCAAAAGATTTCGTTGAAAAAACCGGCGTTGACGCCCTTGCAATTGCAATTGGTACATCACACGGCGCATATAAATTCACCAAAAAACCAACTGGTGACATTCTTTCAATCCAACGCATCAAAGAAATCCACGCGGTAATTCCAAATACTCACCTTGTTATGCATGGTTCAAGCTCTGTACCACAAGAATTATTGGCGATTATTCGTGAATTCGGCGGCGACATGAAAGAAACCTATGGCGTTCCGGTTGAAGAAATCCAAGAAGGCATCAAACACGGCGTTCGTAAGATCAATATCGATACCGATATCCGCCTTGCAATGACTGGTGCGATCCGCAAAGTATTCGCAACCAACCCATCTGAATTTGACCCGCGCAAATATTTGGGCCCTGCGAAAGAAGCTGCGAAAAAAGTTTGTCTTGCACGCTTTGAAGAATTTGGCACTGCTGGTCAGGCTTCAAAAATCAAACCAATTCCATTGGAAAAAATGGTTTCGATTTATAAATAATCAATTGATTATAAAAGAATTCAAAAGGGTGCATTTTGCACCCTTTTTTATTTTGCAAACCATTATATTTTATATTGAAATATTAAAGGGGTTTCATTTGTTAAAACGTGTCTTCATTATCGCCATTAGCACCGCATTTGCCACCAATTGCTTTGCTGAGGATTTAAGCTGCAACTACCCTGTTAAACATGGTGATAGCGCAAAATCAATAAAGGCACGTTTTGGCAAAAATGCCGTAATCGATACAATCTATTTGCCCGAAGGAGAAACCACAAAGGGCATCGTCCTTTATCCCAAAAACAAATTAAAACGTATCGAAATTCTTTTTGATGATGAAGAAATGACCCGCGTTGGCAGCGTTACCGTGCGCACCGACAAAAGCGATTGGAAATTAAAAGGTCTAACTAATTCAGATCGCCTTAACAAAGCCGTGGCAATCAATGGGGCGCCAATTTCAATGTCTGGCTTTGATTGGGATTATGGCGGTTATACCGGTGATTTTCATAAGGGTAAATTATCGGGGACAAAAACCTGCCAATATGGTTTGCGCTTTGAACTTCCGGAAAATGCCACTGATTTTGATAATATAATCGGTGACATTTCCATAAGCTCTAATGACAAAGCGGTTAAGCGCAACAACCCACTTATATCTGAGATGTATGTTGAATATTCTTATTAAAAGAAGTGCCTAGAAACAGCCTTTACCTTCAAAGGCAAAGCTTTCGACCAATTTCTGTTTATTGACGATAAAGCGTTTAACGCATTTGGCCTCGTTGGAATTATAACCATCTGGATATTCCATTGGGAAAGGTATGCCAATACCGATACCACCATAATTGCCACGGTGCCAACCACCGCCCCAACCGGTTCCAACACTTACATAACCAGAAGTACGCGGGTAATAGCCATCTTTTTTGGTTTCAAACTGAAGCATTTCACGACCATCGGTCAATGGATAAGTTGAAGATGGTGGCCCAAGGTCAAGCACAACATTATCAACCGATTGACCGACATATTTGTCCGAAACCTGTTTTTGGTACAACGCAGCCCGATCTTTGTATGGAACGGTTTCACACGCTGCTAAGCCAAGGACAGCAATAAGGGTGGGAATTAATACAAGCTTTTTCATATGATTATTACGCCACAAAAAACGACATATGTCGAATAAAAAATATTTTACTATTTTACGCACCATTAAATGAATGTCGCATGAATTTCACATGCGCTAAAAAAGCTGTGGACGAATCTGCAATTTGTGTATCTTTTCAGTTGCAAATTTCCCCAAAGCAGACAGGTCCCGACTTGTGCACAGATTCTAACTTGTGCCACTATTTCCAACTGCAAAAATTGTGAATAAATTCTTACCAAGAAAGCCTATTGTTAAGGGGTCGTTAATCAATTTCATAAAAAAAATGATTTTCACATGAAATTGCATATTGACCAAAAGGGCGATTAGGACACACTATATATTGTGTCTTGGGGCTAAAGACATACACACTATATGGGAATTGTGACAAATATTTGTAATTTAAACATTTTTTAAATTACACGTATTTCACGGGATTTTGAAACAATATTTAGGTTTGGGCGAAGGAATAAATAACGATGGCGCAGCACGACAATGCAACGGCACAAGCAAGTGAAGATAAAGATAATTTGTCACCTGTTTCACAAAGCGAAATACGCCGTGGAAAGCCCAAGCCATTCAAACTTAGCCTAGTGCAAAAGGTTGAAATTGATCGTTCACGCGATGATCTTTTGACCGATTTCGGCAAAACCACTTTGGAAGATCGCTATCTTTTACCAGGCGAATCTTTCCAAGATATGTTTGCGCGCGTTGCAACCACCTATGCCGATGACGCCGACCATGCCCAAAGAATTTATGATTATATTTCGCGCCTTTGGTTTATGCCCGCGACCCCTGTTCTTTCAAATGGTGGTGCGGCGCGCGGTTTGCCAATTTCTTGCTTTTTGAATTCGGTTGACGATTCGCTTGATGGCATTGTGCAAACTTGGAATGAAAATGTTTGGCTGGCATCAAATGGTGGCGGTATCGGCACATATTGGGGTGGGGTTCGTTCAATTGGTGAAAAGATTTCAACCAATGGCCATACTTCTGGTATTATTCCGTTTATCCGCGTTATGGATTCATTGACGCTTGCAATTTCACAAGGTTCACTACGTCGTGGCTCGGCGGCGGTTTATCTTGATGTTCACCACCCAGAAATCGTTGAATTCTTGGAAATTCGTAAACCTGCTGGTGACTTTAACCGTAAGTCATTGAACCTACATCACGGCATTAACATCACCGATGAATTTATGGAAGCCGTTCGTAATGGTGACGATTTTGCATTAATCAGCCCGAAAACTGGTGAACAAGTTCGCACAATCAAAGCACGCGATTTATGGCAAAAAATTCTTGACGTTCGCATGGCAACCGGTGAGCCGTATTTGCTTTTCGTTGATAACGTAAATCGTGCAATGCCAATGCACCAACGTAACCTTGGCTTTAAAGTACGCCAATCAAACCTATGTGCGGAAATCATGCTGCATACTGGTAAGGACCATTTGGATAATGATCGTACTGCGGTTTGCTGCTTGTCATCATTGAATGCCGAAAAATTCCTTGAATGGAAAGATGATGAAAGATTTATCGAAGACGTAATGCGCTTCCTTGACAACGTGCTTGAGGATTTCATTGCCCGCGCACCAAGTGAAATGGATAATGCCAAATATTCCGCTTTCCGTGAACGTTCGGTTGGCATGGGCATTATGGGTCTTCACAGCTTCTTCCAAAATATGGGTATCCCGTTTGAATCAGCAATGGCGAAATCATGGAATAACCGCATGTTCCAACACATCCGTAAGGGCGCCGATGCGGCATCTGTAAAACTTGCACAAGAACGTGGACCTTGCCCTGATGCGGCAGAAAGCGGTGTTATGGCACGCTTTAGCCATAAAATGGCAATCGCACCAACCGCATCGATTTCAATCATCGCCGGCGGCACCTCTGCTGGTATCGAGCCAATCCCTGCCAATATTTATACCCACAAAACCTTGTCGGGTTCATTCTCGGTAAAAAATCGCGCATTGCAAAAACTTCTTGCCGAAAAAGGTAAGGATGATGTTGCAACTTGGACCTCTATCCTTGAGCATGAAGGTTCGGTTCAACATCTTGAATGTCTTGATGAACATGAAAAAGCTGTTTTCAAAACTGCTTTCGAACTTGATCAACGTTGGATTATCGAACTTGCCGCAGACCGCACGCCATATATCTGCCAAGGTCAGTCATTAAACCTATTTATTCCTGGTGATGCAGATAAATGGGATCTTCATATGCTGCATTGGTCAGCGTGGGAAAAAGGCATTAAATCGCTTTATTATTGTCGTTCAAAATCTGTGCAACGTGCTGCTGTTGCGGGTCGTGATGGCTATGACAAAGGTGAAAACCCCGATGTTGTTGACATGAAATCGGCGGCAAAAACCGATTATGATGAATGTTTGGCTTGCCAATAGTTTATCTAAAAAATGTCTATATAAACAAATAGATGGGCGGATAATTTTCCGCCCTTTTGTTTTTGATAAGTAAAAAATAACCTTTTTATATTAATTGATTCTGGGGACTAAAAAATCAGGGAATTGGTTAAATGGCTGAGCCAATTGAAATTTATAACTGGCTACGGATTGATGATTATATAACCACGTCCGGAATGCTAAAAAATGATAATATTAAACGTCTGGCGGACATGGGTATTGGTCATATTGTTGACCTTAGTATGAGTGATGATTTAGCAGAAAAAGTTGCAACCATCATGGGCCATGGCATGGATTATATCCATATTTTTGTTAAATATGATAATCCAACAGAAGAAAATTTCGAAGAATTCTGCGGCGTTCTTGAAACCCTTAAGGGCGAAAAAATCCACATTCATGACAGGTTTAATTTTAGGTCTAGTGCATTTCTTTACCGTTATCACCGCGACGTCTTAGGTTGGGAAGAAGCAAAGGCACGCGAACTATTGGAGCGTATTTGGGATCCATATCCAAGTTGGCACAAATTCCTTAAATGGGAATAATTATTTCAATAGGTTTTTAATGCTTGGGCGATGCACAACATCAACACCATTAAGCGCGGCAAATTTTACGAAGCTTTCGGGGGGAAATTCGCCAAAACTTGTTTTTGGGGTTTTTAATCCAATTGCGCCTGCAATCCCATAAACATAATCCTGACAAGCATAGGATTTACCACCCCATTTGGGGCGGTTAATATAAACCTCTTGTGTGCGCCATTTTTCATGTTCGGCAATTGCCGATTGATAGACATCATCATTAACCTGTATTTTTAATTCAAGATGGTGGCGCCACGGGTCGTCAATCTGAATCTGCCCTTTAACCGGGGTTTGACCAAAATAAAATCCCACTGGGTTAAATATAGATTTCACCAATTCGATAGCGGCCTTTTCCTTATTTTGGGAATAATAGCCATATTGATGGGTTCCCATTGGTTCATTAGGGGGCGTGGTGTCAAAGGCCACCCACATATGCCCAAAAAACCAATATTTTGAAGGCTCAGCATGGGTGGCGACAATGGTAATTATATGCCCAGGCTTTGAATGGTCGCTTCTTTTATCAAGATAATAAGTGGCGGGAATTGCGCCATAATCAACAAAATATGATTTTGACCAAATAAAAATAATGGCAAATATATTTATCAAAACCCAAAGGCCACAAACAAATATAAGTTTTGTTAAAATACTTGCTTTTGCTTTTGCCAAATCTTGCCCCTTTTGGCGCAATGATTAGCATATTGGATTTAAAAATAAATCCCACCCTCCAAATAATACCAACTATGGATTACGCATTGCAAGGTAAGAATAAACCCGATTTGGGGTTTCGATATTGTTTAACTTTACCAATTCGGCAAATGATTCGGGTGGGAATTTATCCCAATCATTTTGCTTTACTTTTAGGCCAACCGCCTGTGCAACCTCAAAAACATAATCGCGGCAAGTTATGGTTTTACCACTTATTGATGGGCGCAATAAATATTGATTTTGGTTTCTCCATTTATCATCCACCAAAAGCGCGCGGGCATATTGGGCATTATCGACCCGCAAGACCAACTGCCAATGGCGATAAAGCCCTTCATCATTGCGCATAACGCCGGCAATTGGCTTTTGCCCTGTAATAAGTGCTGATGGCGATATAATGGATAGGATTAAGGCGCGTGCCGCTTGTGATTTTGATGCCGCATAAAAACCGGCCTCTTTTTCACCATGGGCATGTGGCGGGGCTTTATCCCACACCACCCAAATATGCCCAAACCAAACTTTTTTATCTGGTTGCGCCTTTATTGCTGAAATAATAAGGGTTTTGCCAACTTGGCCTTTATCATGACGTATATCGGCATAATAAGTTTGCGGCGTGTTATCAACCGTCATCGAATATGACTTTAGCCAAGAAAATGCGAGAATTGAAAGATTTATAAAGCACCACAGAAAGCAAATCGTTATAAGGGCAAAAACGCCTTGCCAGACGCGCTTTACGAATATTTGCGATTTTTTCATATCAAATCCCGGTAATTGGACAGGCATTGCAAATTGCCACCCCATCTATCGGAATCAAAAAATAGTGCCGCAGTGCAACACGGATTTAAAGAAAATTTGAAACTTTAATTACAAGAGCGATTTAACCGCATTAACCACTATTTCAGGATGTTCGTTCTGAATGAAATGCCCTGAATGCACGATTTCCACCTTACCGCCAAAATCATTCACCATCTGCCGCATCGCGGAATGCCTTATGGCAAGATATTCATCGGCATTTTGCATTTTACCAACATTATCGGCGGCAAGGATTATGGTTTTATCCAAATGGAATGGTTCATACTTCATCACGGGGTCATCGTTAAAATCGCTATGATAAAACTCATCACGCACCGCAGGAGATCCTAGTTTGATTATTTTTTTAAAGACTGCAAAATCTTTGGGCGCAATTTCACTAAGGGTTTTTGATTGATAAGGAATCGATGGATCAATCAAAACCATTCCCGCCACTTCATCACGATAGCTTAAGGCAAAATGTCGGGCAAAACTGCCACCCAATGAGTGACCAACCAAAATATATGGCGGTTTAATTCCATTTGCTGATAATTGTTCGTGCAATTCGCGCACTATATTGCTTGCGCCACGCGGTTGCCCATCAAATTTTACACCACCATAACCTTTGCGGTTAAAAGCAACTACTTGCGAAAGCTCGGAAAGCGGTTTGATGATTTTCTTGAATGATGAAATATCACTACCCAAACCATGAATTAAAACTATTGTTGGGGTTCCTGCCCCAAGGATGATTTTATCCTGTTGCATTTTGTCGCGGGCAAATGAATTCGACCCCATGAAAAGCGGGCTGGAGGCAAAAATTGAAGTCGCAATAACACGACGATTTACGTTTATTTTGAGCATGTTTTAACTTCTGCAAATCTTTGTGGCTAAATTTAGGTTTGGCTATTTCCTTAAAGCAAGAATCTGTGAACAAAGTGTCAATCTTAACTTTTTCTTAAATACAAATCACAATATTTAGTGGTTAGTGTTTAACCTCTCCACAATATGTAGGTGCTGTCATGTCTATTATAAATCCAAAATTAAGCAAAGTCGGTCTCTTAACACCTTCTTATGCCTATAAGCCGTTCCGTTATCCTTGGGCGTATGATTTTTGGAAGAAGCAGCAGCAGGTTCACTGGCTGCCAGAAGAAGTGCCATTGGGCGAAGATTGTAAAGATTGGGCAACCCGCCTTTCGGATCAAGAACGTAATTTGCTAACGCAAATCTTCCGTTTCTTTACCCAATCAGATGTTGAGGTGAACGATAATTACATGGACAGATACGCCCATGTGTTCCGCCCAACCGAAATTAAAATGATGCTTTCGGCATTTTCCAATATGGAAACCATTCACATTGCCGCTTATGCGCTTTTGCTTGAAACCGTTGGTATGCCAGACACTGAATTCACCGCATTCCTTGAATATAAAGAAATGCGCGACAAACACGATTATATGCAAACATTCGGCGTTGGCACTGATGAAGATATTCTTCGCACCGTGGCAATGTTTGGCGCGTTTACCGAAGGTCTTCAATTGTTTGCATCATTCGCAATGTTGATGAACTTCCCACGTTTCAACAAAATGAAAGGCATGGGACAAATTGTTTCTTGGTCAGTACGTGATGAATCACTTCACTGCGAAGGCATGATTAAAATGTTCCACCAGTTCGCGCGCGAAACCGGAAAGCTTAATCAATCCATCAAAGATGACATTATGGATATGTGCAAAACCACGGTTGGCCTTGAAGATAAATTTATCGACCTTGCATTTGAAATGGGCCCTGTTCAAGGGATGGAAGCCCAGGACATCAAACAATATATTCGCTATATTGCCGATTGGCGCCTTGATCAGCTTGGCTTGCCAACCTATTACGGCGTAAAAGAGCACCCAATTCCTTGGCTAGTGCCACTTTTGAACGGTGTTGAACATGCCAACTTCTTTGAAGCGCGCGCAACTGAATATTCAAAAGGCGCAACCAAAGGCGAATGGGGCGGTCAAGGCGGTGTTTGGGATATGTTTGACCAACTTCAGGAAAACCGTAAAAAAGACCCTGATTATAATCCTGATACGATTTACGTCGGCGTTTAATCTATTTCACCACAATAGAAACTTAAAAGGCTTGCCATTGGCAAGCCTTTTTAAATTTGGATTTGATTATCTTCGCGGCCCATCCGCACCAACACAAACTGCCTTGTCATCATACCAAACGCCACCGCGCTTATAGCAATCATCACGCATCATTGCGTTGCGTTCAGCAGCTTTTTCAGGGTCGGTTTCGACCGGACCAAGCGCACAAGCAGTTTGTGAAACCCCAATTAGCAAAAGCAAGAAAGCTAATGTTTTTGTTTTCGGATTTTGTCTAATTCTATATTTATCCATTTCTCCTGATCCTTTTGCGCGCTTTTGCTTGGCTCACAATAATTGTATTCAGAAACCCATTTTCCGCCGGCATCATTGCAGGCATTTATGCGCTTCACATTATTTGCATCATGATTAGGAGAACCAGAAACACAGCCACAAAGCAAACTAAATAAAATTAATAAAGTTGCATTACTGGCTGTTTGTTTCATCATCAAATTTCCGCTTTAGCAGCCTCAAGAAGGGCGCTCATTTCGCGGCGAACCACATGCTCGGTGATATCGATGTTTTTTGCTTGAAGATCGCCAAATACTTTAGCGAATACATCTTCTTCGCCTTTTTCTTTAAGATCCACAAGTGCAACATGTTCTGCATATTCTTCAGCGGCAGCACCGTCTAAACCTAAAAGACCGGCGACCCAAAGACCCAATGCTTTGTTACGGCGCGCAGTTGCCTTGAAGAGTTTTTCTTCTTCAGATGCATATTTTCTTTCTTCAGCTCTTTCACGATCTTCGAAATTGCTCATAATTTATCCCCGGTTTATACTTTAAATATATCGCAGTGATGCCAATATTCAAGGTCTGTTTCATAATCAAGGCAGACTAGAGTATAAATGTGAATATTTATGTATTTTTACCGCCTTTGCTTGCACAAAACAGTATAAAAAGCGTATAAGCCAGATTGCTTCACATATAGTCAATGTGATAGAGCATTTTGCGAAAAAGGTGTGTGCGATTTTTTGCATTAAATAATGCGACAAATAAAGGAAACCGGTACATTTTGTATTTTGGCGAAATCAAAATACGCAATGTACCGGTTGCACTATTATTAAAATTTAACCTGTTGAGGGCTTCGGATGTCACGGCGCAAGAAAATTTATGAAGGTAAAGCAAAAATTCTTTATGAGGGCCCTGAACCGGGTACTTATATCCAATATTTCAAGGATGATGCGACCGCATTCAATGCGCAAAAGCATGCCATAATCGAAGGAAAAGGCGTTTTAAATAATCGCATTTCCGAATTCATTATGACCCAGCTTAATTCAATTGGGATTCCAACCCACTTTATTCGTCGCCTAAATATGCGTGAGCAGCTTATTCGTGAAGTGGAAATCATCCCGCTTGAGGTGGTTGTGCGTAACGTCGCCGCTGGCTCTATTTCTAAACGCCTTGGCATCCCAGAGGGCGAGGTTTTACCACGTTCAATCGTTGAGTTTTATTATAAACATGACGCATTAGGTGACCCACTTGTAAGCGAAGAACATATTACTGCATTCAATTGGGCTGCAACCCAAGAGCTTGATGACATTATGGCGCTTGCACTTAGAATTAATGATTATTTGTCTGGCTTATTTGCCGGTGTTGGTATTCGCCTTGTCGACTTCAAACTTGAGTTTGGTCGTCTGTTTGAAGGTGAAATGGTAAGAACAGTTCTTGCCGATGAAATCAGCCCAGATTCATGCCGCCTTTGGGACGCGCGTGATGGCAATAAACTTGATAAAGATCGTTTCCGTCAGGATTTGGGCGGGCTTTCAGAAGCCTATACCGAAGTTGCCACCCGCCTTGGCATATTCAAAGATCCAAATGGTGCATTCGTAGAAGGTTAGATTTATGAAAATTCGTGTTGATGTAAAACTTAAAAACGGTGTGCTAGATCCACAAGGCCGCGCGGTTGCGCATGCACTTCACACACTGGGCTTTGATGAAGTTGCGGATGTGCGCATCGGCAAGGCTATTGAGCTTGAAGTTAACGAAACCGATAAAGAAAAGGCCAAGGCCCGCGCCGTTGAAATGGCGCAAAAGCTTTTGGCCAATCTTGTAATCGAATCATATACGGTTGAAGTTTTAGGTTAAATTCTTTTTTTCGCCCCATTTAAGCCTTTTAAGTGTCAAATTTTATGGCATATTAACCTTAATTAATATGGGAATTAAGGAAGGTCGAAAAAATGGGCAGAAGTCATAGAATCATAAGCAATATTGCAATTGTTTCGCTTTTGGCGTCGCAAGTAGTTGCTTGCGCGCATGAAGCAAAAAGTGCTGATATTAAAGAAGACACCGCAAAAGAAATTGATGTTTCTAAATTTGAGTGTCCGAAAGTAAAAGAAGCCGACAATTCATATCCATATAGCAAACATCCGCCGATGGTTGGGATGCCTTCACCAATGCCGCAGCCTTCTGTTGCGGTAATGGCCCCACCGCCACCACCACCGGCACCTATTGCTGAAAGAAGGGCGCTCCCGTCAAATAGTATTATTGTTACCGGAAGCAAAATAGCGAATGGGCAAATAGCGCCGCAAAAAGTACAAGACACTGAAAAATACCCTAATGCCGCCATCAATAGCGTAAAACGTGTTGCCGAGGAGGCAACCTCAACCTTTGCAATGGAGGTTGATACTGCATCTTATACCAACGCCAGAAGATTTATTAATGAAGATGAGCGTCTACCGCCATCTGATGCGGTGCGGGTTGAAGAGTTTTTGAACTATTTCAAATACGATTACTCAAAAACCCATGACAAAAGCGTGCCATTTGCAACCGATGTTGCAATTGCCCCCTCACCTTGGAATAAAGACAAGCAAATTATCCATATCGGTGTTAATGGCTATGAAGCACCAAGCGATAAACGACCACCGTTAAACCTTGTGCTATTGCTTGATGTTTCGGGATCAATGTATTCAGAAGATAAATTGCCGCTTGCCAAAAAGGCGATTTATACCATGCTTCCACAATTGACCGCCGATGATCGGGTTTCAGTTGTGGTTTATGCGGGTGCAAGTGGTACATTACTTGAACCCACCAAAGGCAGCGATACAAGAACTATTGTCTGCGCATTAGAGGGGCTTGAGGCCGGCGGCTCTACGGCAGGGGCAGAGGGTATCGAGCTTGCCTATAAACTTGCTGAAAAGAACTTCAAAAAGGATGCGGTTAATCGTGTCGTACTTATGACCGACGGTGATTTCAACGTGGGCATCACCGACCCGCGTAAATTAAAAGACTTTGTTACCGAGAAAAAAGACAAAGGCATTTATCTTTCAGTATTTGGATTCGGACGCGGCAATTATAATGACGATATGATGCAAGAATTGGCGCAAAATGGAAATGGTATTGCCGCCTATCTTGATAGCCTTTCCGAGGCGCGCCGCGTATTACGCGATGATTTCCAAGGTAATATGTTCCCAATTGCCAATGACGTGAAGGCACAGATTGAATTTAATCCCGCCTATGTTTCTGAATGGCGCTTGATTGGTTATGAAACCCGCAAATTGAACCGCGAAGACTTCAATAATGATAAGGTTGATGCTGGTGAAATTGGTAAAGGCCACCAAGTAACCGCAATTTATGAAATCACCCCGGTTGGCGGTAAAGAATCGGTTGACCCACTGCGTTATCAAAAAGAAAGTGCAACCAAACCAAATAAAAACGGTGAAATCGCATTTTTAAGGTTACGTTATAAATTACCTGGTGAAACCACTTCAAAGCTAACTGAGCGCGCGATTACACGAAAAGATGTCTATGATAATTTAAGTGATGCGCCTGATAAAACCCGCTTTGCCCTTGCGGTTGCTGCCTTTGGTCAAAAGCTACGCGGCGACCCGTGGATTGGTAATTATTCTTATGATGACATTGCAACACTTGCTAATGGTGCAAAGGCAAACGACCAATTTGGTTATAAAGCAGAATTTGTAAAACTAGTTGAAAAGGCAAAATCTTTGTCACATCTTAATGGGGATAAAGATAAATAATGACTTGTAATGCCGGATATTTATGAAATAAATATTCGGCATTATTTTAAATAAAAGGGAACCAAATGTCTTTACATACCGCAAAAATTAATTGGGAACGGGGCGATGCCGTATTTTCAGACGCCAAATATTCACGCGGGCATTTAATTTCATTTGACGGCGGGGTTTCGATTGCGGGTTCATCTGCGCCGGAATCAGTTCGCCCCCCCTTGTCCAAGGTTGATGCCGCCGACCCCGAAGAATTATTGGTGGCAGCGGTTGCATCGTGCCATATGTTGTTTGCCCTCGATTTCACGCGCAAGGCAGGGTTTGTGGTTGATTCATACGAAGACAATCCCGAAGGCAAAATGACCAAACGTGAGGATGGCAAAGTTGGTATAACCCTTGTCACACTTCACCCAAAAATGGTTTTTGTGGGCGAAGAACCATCAAGCGAACAATTGCACGAAATTCATCACAAGGCACATGAGGCATGCTTCATTGCCAATACGCTTAACTGCCCTGTCGAAGTTGAATTATAGATAGGGTTTGGGCTAATTGCGCTATCATGTAAGTGAGAATTTAAAAACACCACCGCAGTTTCAAGTTGGTTTAAAACCAATTTTGGAAAGTGAATGGCTTTTGCCCGATGATGGCGCATATTTTTTGGCGGAAAAGCAAGCCCTTCTTGATAATGAGCCCGTATTTGCCGCCTTTGACGATTCAATGCCCGAACAAATTGAGGCCGCAAAAATTATCGCGAAGAATATTGGCAAAGATTATAGGAGTGATGAACCACCCCTAAAGGCAATATCACGCCATATTTCTGATGATACAATCATTATGGCAAAACGGGGTGGTGAATGGCAATTAATTGCATTGTCATTGTGTTCACCAACGTTTTTTAATGCCGAATATGCACTTGGTAAATCACTTCATTTATTACATGAACCAATCCCGACCGGTGATTTCAAACTTTCCGACAGGATTGCGCGAATTTTTGATAATTTAAAACCAGAAAGCATTCTTGAGCGCTTTAATTGGACAGTGCAATGGTCAAACCAACGCTATACGCCCGATGGCGCAATTTTGCGAAAATTGGCTGATGATGGCGATGTTAATAATGCCGGTGAAATGTTGTTTGAACGTGTCGAGCGACAGACCATAAGATTACTTCCTGAAACTGGCGCTTTATTATTCACAATCCGTATACGCCTTACCAAAGTGAGCGATATTTTAAAGGATGATGTGGCGCGCCAATATTTCGCCAATGCGTGGGAAAATGCACCGCAAAATGTCCGAACCTATAAAAAATGGTCACATCTTGAACGTCACGTAAATCATTTATTACAAACTTATAAAAAGGAAAACCATGTCTGATTTAACCCTTTATGTTGGCAACCGCGTTTATTCATCATGGTCAATTCGCGGCTATTTAGTTATGAAATATTCGGGGTTGAATTTTAATATTATTGATATTGACCTTGACCAAGCTGGCTATGGCAAAAGACAAATAAGAGATGTTCTTGAATTATCACCAACTGGCTGCGTCCCAATTTTACAGCATAAGGACCTTTTAATTTGGGATTCATTGGCAATCGCCGAATATATTAACGAGATTGCACCCAATGCCAATCTTTATCCCAAAGATGCCAAGGCACGTGCCTTTGCCCGCGCACTAACTTGTGAAATGCATTCAGGCTTTTCGTCATTAAGAAATAATATGGCGCATAATTTAAAACGCCGTGTCAAAGAACAAGATTGGGATGAAGACACAAGATTTGAAATAAAGCGTGTCGAAGATATTTTCACCATAACCCGCAGCGATTTTGGTGGTAAATTCTTGTTTGGCGACACACCAGGGATTGTTGATGCCTTTTATACGCCAATTGCGTCACGCCTTCGCACCTATAATGTTACAATTTCTGATGCGGCACGTGAATATTGCGAAACCCTTTTATCACATGCTGATTGGCTGGAATGGGAACAATCTGCACTAGAGGGGTGGAAGCCATTTAATGCTGGCCCGTGGGACACGATTTACGAATAAAACCAACCTAATGGGTGGTGATTAATCGCAATCCCAATGATTAGTACATAACAAATTGCGGACAGCAAAAGTAATATAACCCGAATGTTTTTTGGGTTGCTTTTACGCATCGCGACAAAGCCAAAGACGATATATAAAACCACCAATAATAATTTTAAATGAAGCCAACCATTGGCAAAAATCTCTTTGGGTAAAATTGTGTAAAGAATCGCCGCCGCAGTCAAAAGGGTTGTATCAATCAAATAGCTTAGAATTCTTACCCCAAGCAAATGGCACCATTTTGCACCAAATAATGACGCCAATGCGCGTGTAAAAAACAATGCACCCGACAAAGAAATCGCCCAAATGTGCACCAATAAAATCTGCGGATAAAATTCAATCATCATTTCCTCTTAACACAAAAATCGGGGGTACAAAATCTGCACCCCCGAGTTCTTTGGAGTGTGTTATTTATCTTTTTTTGCAATTGTCCATTGGCTAAGTACGAATAGCGCCAAAAGGACAGAGCCACTGGCAAAAATTAAATCACCAGGCATGCGCATCCAAACCAATAAGTCAAAAATTGGTTTAGACATAAATTCAGCAGAGCGGGCATACCAATATCCGTGGTCAAAAGCTGCACTTAGCTGCAACAAGCCCATCGGCAATAATGTACATAATGCCATCAAGGAAAGACCAATATTAAATGCCCAGAATGATGCGTTCAAAAGTTTTTCTGACCATTGATATTCATCGCGCAAACCACGCAAACAGAATAACATCAAGCCAATTCCCAACATGCCATAAACCCCAAATAATGCGGTATGACCATGAAGCGGAGTAAGGTTTAGCCCCTGCATATAATAAAGCGCGATTGGGGTATTGATTAAGAAACCAAATAGACCAGCGCCAACCAAATTCCAGAATGAAACTGCAAGGAAGAAAAGGATTGGGAATTTATATCTTTTCATCCATTCGGTTGATTTTGATTGTTGCACAGTCTCATAGGCCTCAAAACCAATCAATGCCAATGGTACAACTTCAAGCGCAGAGAACGCCGCACCAAATGCAACACCCGCAGTTGTAGTTCCCACAAAATATAGATGGTGGAACATACCAATCACGCCGCCCGCCATAAACACTATGGTTGCGAATAAAACGTTTTTGGTTGCGGATTCGCCACGTACCAAGCCCAATTTAACAAATAAGAAGCTAATAACGGCTACGGCAAAAACCTCAAAGAAGCCTTCAACCCACAAATGAACAACCCACCAGCGCCAGTATTCGACAACTGAAATATGGCTGTTTGATCCATACATAAGACCCGCACCATACATCAAACCAATGGCGATTGTTGAAAGGAATAAAAGGCTGACGATTGATTTTAGCTCGTCTTTACGTTTTAGGGCTGGCAATAATGCACGACCAACCAAGAACAACCACAAGATAAGCCCGATAAATAAGAACATCTGCCAAAAGCGACCAATATCAACATATTCCCAACCTTGGTGACCAAACCAGAAACTTTGGGCAAGACCCATTTTTTGCATCACTGAGAACCATTGGCCGGCAAATGCGCCCACAACGATAATCAATAAACATAAAAATAAGAAGTTTACGCCCAATGCCTGAAACTTTGGTTCATGACCGGAAATTGCCGGCGCAATGTATAATCCGGTGCCAAGCCACGCGGTTGCAATCCATAATACTGCCAATTGTGTATGCCAAGAACGTGTCAAACTATATGGCAAAAATTCCGCGATTTTAAGACCATAAGCCTCTTGTCCCTCAACCTGATAATGCGCGGTGGTTGCACCCAATAAGATTTGCACCAACATCAATGCAATCACGACCCAAAAATATTTGGCGGTTGCCTTCATTGATGGGGTTAGTTGAATCCCTTTTAACGGATCAGTTTTTGGCGGAACCAAATGCTCTTCTTTGGCATGCCATCCGGCATAATGCCAACCCAAAAGGCCGATACCTGCAATCAAGAAAAGAACTGAGAATAATGACCAAACATAAGCGCCAGAAGTAACCTTATTGCCAATCAATGGTTCATAAGGCCAGTTATTAGTATAGCTTACACCCACTTTTTCAGGGCGATCTGTCCCCGCGGCCCATGCGGTCCAAAAGTAAAAGGCGGTCATTTCATGACGGCGCGCCGCATCGGGAACTGTGCCTTCTTTCATGGCAAAGGTTTCTCTATCTTGATGGGTTTTCACATCAGAAGAAAATAAGCTGTCATAATAAGCCGCAGTTTTTTTGATTGCATCGGCGCGTTCATCTGAAACAATCAAAACCCCACTATTTGGGTTATAAGTATTTTTACGGAATTCAATTTTTAAATTTGTGCTTAAAAGCGCTTGTTGCCCCTCATCAAGTGCCGCAAAATTTTTGCCGAATTGCTTTTGCGCCCGTTCATCAAGAATATTTACGATTTCACGGTGCAACCAATCTGCTGACCAATCAGGCGCAACCAATGCGCCATGCCCCCAAATTGAGCCAAGCTCCATACCACCCATAGACTGCCAAACTTTTTGACCATTTTGGATGTCATCTTTGCTATATAGCAACTGCCCACTTTGAGTGACGATTTTTTCGGGAATTGGCGGCTTGGTACGGAAAAGATCGCCCCCAAGCCCCAACATAATTGCAAAAGTGACTATTAAAAGACTTATCAGCCCCAGCCACAATTTTTTAGTTGTTGTCATTTTTGCCTCCTGTAATAAGTCACCACAATGACTTAATATGTATTTTCTCTACATATTTTTATGCAATACTATAATATTTATTTTAAATACATATTTGATTTGCATATTGCGCGTTTATGTCGCATTATTTTGTTGGGATTTACATCTAAAGGAATTATATGAGGCTTACACGTTACACTGACTATGCAATAAGGGTTTTGCTATTCTTGGCACCACGTACAGAACTAACAACTGTTGGTGAAATTGCCGATTTCTATAAAATCTCACAAAACCATTTGGTAAAAATCGTCCAAGACTTGGTTAAATATGAATATATTGAAAGTTTCAAAGGGCGCGGTGGCGGAATGCGGCTTTCAAAAGCGCCAGATAAAATCAATCTTGGTGAATTTGTAAAACGTTTTGAACCTGACATGAGGCTTATTGACTGTATTGGTTGTAAAATTGCGGGGTCGTGTTCGTTACCATTACCTTTGCACAAGGCACTTGCTGCTTTTGTTAAGGAGTTAAATCAATATAGTTTGCAAGATATTATTGATTCCAGCGAAAATCTTTCAACAATTTTCGGAAATGGGGCAAAATAGCTTATTTTTGTTCATTGCAGGAATTTCAGAATTAAAATTCATATTTTACACTAGCGAATTTACAATAATTACCCTAATTGGGAATTACAGGGTGGATTTGTTTTAAATGGCACAATCGGGGTCAACAACATTTGGTTCTTCACGCAGACTTTTAAAAAGCCTGCGCGAACTCATGGTTGAAGAAACTGATACCCAAACCCGTCTTGACCATATGGTGACGCAAATTGCCAATGAAATGGTGGCGGATGTTTGCTCCATTTACCTACGCCGCAATGACGGCACAATGGAATTGTGCGCCACCGAAGGTTTGAGCAGACAAGCAGTTCACAACACCCGCATGAAACAAGGTGAAGGTCTGGTTGGTTTGGTTGCCGAAGGTGCAGAACCAATTAGCCTTTCAGATGCACCAAACCATAAACGTTTCTCTTATAGACCGGAAACTGGTGAAGACCCATATCAAAGCTTCCTAGGCGTTCCGATGCTTAAAGGTGGCCGTTTAATCGGGGTTTTGGTGGTTCAGAATCGCGCCGCAAAAACTTATCCAGAAGATGATGTTGAGACACTGCAGACCATCGCCACAGTATTTGCAGAAATTGTTACCACCAATGATTTGTCCGACTCACTTGATGATTTTGACATTAAACCACGTCAGGCGTTGAACCTTATGGGCAAGACTTTTTCAAGCGGTCTTGTCAAAGGTTATGCGGTTTTGCATGCGCCCGAAGTTGCCGCGACACGCCTACTTGCCGACAATTTGGAAGAAGAAGAAGCGCGCCTTAATAACGCCTTACGTGAATTAAGAAGTGGCCTTGAAAATCTTTTGACTGGGCAAACAACCTCTCTTGGGGCGGTTCCACTCGAAGTATTGGAGATGTTTTCATTATTGTCGCGCGATCGCGGTTGGGAACATCGCTTGCTTGAGGGGGTTCGCGCAGGTCTTACGGCAGAGGCCGCAGTTGAACAAGTTCGCTCTGAACACAGGGCAAGAATGGCAACCGCCAAAGATAGCTATATTCGCGATCGCCTCCACGATTTAGAAGAGCTTGATAACCGCCTTCTACGCCACCTTGCAGGCACAAATATTACGCAAAGCCTTGGACCGGATGCAATTCTTGTAGCGCGTGATATTGGCCCTGCTGAATTGCTTGAATACGCCAATTCAGATTTAAAGGCCGTCTTGCTCGAAGAGGGGTCAAATTCGTCCCACTCTGCAATTATTGCGCGCGCAATGGGCTTGCCGATGATTGGGCAAATAAATGGTCTTGTATCATTGGTTGCCAATAACGACCCAATAATTGTTGATGGTCAGGCGGCAAGTGTTTATTTGCGCTATGATCCAATGGTTGCCGAGGCGTTTGAAAGCCGTCTAGAAGCTGATACAATTGAAAAGCAACGTATTGGGGCATTAAAGGACGTTCCAAACATTACTTTGGATGGTGAAAAAATCGGGCTTTATATTAATGCCGGATTGACCCATGACATGGATCAACTTGGCAAAACTGGTGCCGATGGGGTTGGCCTTTTCCGTACTGAATTTCAGTTTATGGTCGCCAATTCATTGCCACGCGTTGATGCGCAAACCCGCTTTTATAAAAACATAATTGATAATTCACGCGACCTTCCGGTTACTTTTAGAACGCTTGATTTAGGCGGCGATAAAATCGCACGTTTCATGAAAGGTTTTAAGGAAGAAAATCCGGCAATGGGTTGGCGCGCACTTCGCCTTGGCCTTGATAGAAAGGCCGTGCTTGCATACCAATTACGGGCAATTTTGCGCGCCACAGAAGACAAACATTTGCGCATCATGTTCCCACTTGTTTCAACAGTTGATGAATTCCTTGATGCCCGCAACATGTTGCTTGATGAAATGCAATGGGCAAAAAAACAAGGTCGCACCCCGCCGTCCAAATTTGAAATTGGCGCCATGATAGAAGCGCCATCGATTGCTTGGGATGTCGCACGAATTGCCAAATATTGTGATTTTTTATCAATCGGCACTAATGACTTGATGCAGTTCTTTTTTGCCGCTGATCGCGGCTCTAATCACGTTAATGATAGGTACGATATTTTATCGCGCCCTGCTTTAGGGTTTTTAAAATTCATTAAAGACAATGCAAATAACACCACATTATCGGTTTGCGGCGAACATGCCGGAAGACTGATTGAGGTTTTGGCACTTATCGGAATTGGCTATCGCAATTTCTCAATGGCCCCCACTGCGATTGGTGCAATCAAAGAGCTAATTCTTAAACTAGACACCCAAAAAGTGCATAGTTTTGTTTGTCAATATCTTGCCGATGAAAGCAAAATTGAGAACTTTGACCTTCGCAATGCCTTAAAAGAATTTGCAATCGAACAAGGCTATATTGCTTAATAAGGTTTCAATATTGTAATATTACTTGTAACACTTGTGCAACCACTATGGGTTTTCTGCATAAATATGTGACATTTCATTCAAATCACATCAAATAGAGCTTGTTTGCAGTGCAAAAATCATATTTAGTGACATAAATTAATAATAAATCTATGTTATTGTGTATTTAAGGACAGTAAACGTACAAATTATAACTTTAAATCGCCACACGCAGTGCGGTTTTGGTGTAAATTTGTGCTTAACCCTAATTTAAACTTTAACGATTAATTAATTTAATACTTAAGTAAAACAGTACGGAATTCGAATGACTCCCGAAGAAGCGCAAAAATTAGTTGATTTTGCAAGGACGAAGTCGCCCTCGCAGGTACGTTTGCGCGTAGTAAGTTCAATCGACAATCCTGAAGCAGATGGTGCCGGTGCAAAACTACAACAAAGACGCCGCGAAATGGGATTATCCGTAGTTCAGGTTGCACAGGCTCTAAAACTTAGACCCGACCAGATAGCAGCCATAGAATCCATGCAGTTTTCGCGCCTTCCCGGCCTTGGCTATGCATTGGGCTATGTAAAAGCCTATGCCGAGTTGCTAGATTTTGCCGACATCAAAGCAATTGTTGATGATTATAAAGAAGCATGGTCGCCAGAGCAAAAACGTGCAGAAGAAAATCGTAAGGTTTTAAAAAATCAGTTTGCATTGCCATTTGGTATTTTCATAGGTTTTGGTCTTATTGTGTGGTTGGTTGCCACATCTGTGATTAATAATATTGCCGCGCCAAAAACCGATGAAGTTATAAAAGCCCCTGATGAGGCCATTAAAGAATGGTCCGACAAGGATGTTAAGACCGCATCACGCCCAATCGTTGCAATCGACCCGATTATTGGCATCCAAGCGTCACGTAAGGCGCGCCTTGTTTTGCGTTCCGAAGATGGCGCATTGGTTATGGACAGATATATTAACCCTGGCGAAAATGTTTCAACCGATGGACTTGGTCGTTTCCTAATTTCTGCCGATGACGCAGGTGCGTTTGTTGTAAATGGTTATGGCTTCTCTATACCAGTTGGCGCAGGACATACCCCAATTTCAATGTGGCGCGTGCCAGATTTAAAAACTATGGCCGATGCCCGTGCCAAAGAGGAAGAAGCAGCCATTGCCGCGCAACAACAAGCAGAAGCTGCAAAGGCCGCTAAACAAGCACCGGCTCAAGCTAATGCAAAATCTGGTTCTGCACCGGCTGCAACTACACCTGTTGTAACCACACCAACAGCACCTAATGCCGCGCAACCTGCCCCGCAACAACCGGCAAATGCGCCCGTTCAATAATTTTAATCGTACAATAATTTTATATTCAAAAACTTCTGTGAAATTTATTTCAATTGGTTTATAGAGCGTCACCACTTTCAAAGCGGCAATTAAAAGAAAACGCACCACATGAGCAATCATAATAATATTGATACAATTCGCCCTTGGCGCCATATCGAGCGTCGTAAGTCTCGTAAAATCAAAATAGGTAATGTTGAAATTGGTGGCGATGCACCGATTTCAGTGCAAACCATGACCAACACTTTGACCGCAGATGCCAAAGCGACCATTGACCAAATTAGACGATGTGAAGATGCGGGCGCAGATTTAGTGCGTGTATCGGTTCCCGATGTTGATTCATCAAATGCATTGAAAGAAATTGTAAAGGCGGCACAAGTTCCAATCATTGCCGACATTCATTTCCACTATAAGCGCGCCATTGAATCCGCACAGGCGGGTGCTGCATGCCTTAGGATTAACCCTGGCAATATTGGCAATGAATCCCGTGTAAAAGAAGTTATCAAGGCAGCAAAAGATTATGGTTGCGCGATACGCATTGGCGTTAATGCTGGTTCCTTAGAACCTGATTTATTGGAAAAATATGGTGAGCCATGCCCAGAAGCCATGGTTGAAAGCGCCCTAAGCCATGCCAAAATTTTGCAAGATCATGATTTTCACGAGTTTAAAATTTCGGTCAAAGCATCAGATGCATTTTTAACGGTTGCTGCATATATGGCGCTTGCCGATGCGATTGATTGCCCTCTACACCTTGGTGTTACCGAGGCGGGCGGCAAAAGAATTGGCACTGTTAAATCATCAATTGGTCTTGGCAATTTATTATGGGCGGGTATCGGCGATACAATCCGCGTTTCATTATCAGCAGAACCCGAAGAAGAGGTTCGGGTTGGTTTTGATATTCTAAAATCACTTGGCCTACGGACGCGTGGCGTCAATATTATTTCATGCCCTTCATGCGCCCGCCAAGGATTTGATGTCATTAGAACCGTTGAAAAACTCGAAGAGCGTCTGGCACATATCACCAAGCCAATTTCGCTTTCAGTGATTGGCTGTGTTGTTAATGGACCAGGTGAAGCATTGTTTACAGATGTTGGCTTTACCGGTGGCGGTAAAGGCTCTGGCATGATTTATCTTAATGGAAAAACCATTGCCAAAGCGGAAAATGAAGAAATGATAGACCGCATTGTTGAAATGGTCGAAAAACGCGCCGAAGAAATGAAATAATCACAAAGTGGGTTATGATTTATTCATACCCGCCTTGTTCTGGTCGGAAGGTATTTATGCGGCGATCAGTTTCAGTTTTATCGGCTGCGCTAAGCTTGCTTGCAAGATCTTGTGCGTGTGACTTGGCATCGGCATCACCACTTTTTGCGGCAAGCGAATACCAATAATAAGCCTCTTTCGGGTTTTTATCGGTTCCAATACCGCGCTCCGCCATGGCGCCAAGGTTAAATTGGCTATCAGTCATGCCACGCTTTGCTGCTTTACGGAAATTATCGGCCGCCTTTGCGTAATTTTTCTCACCGCCCTCACCATCGGCATAATAGACGCCAAGATTGTGTTGCGCTTGTCTTGAACCAGCAAGAGCCGCCTGTTCAGTGAGTGCTTTGGCCTTTTTAATGTCTTTTGGCACACCCTGCCCACGTTCAAACATTTTTGACAATTTATTCATGGCGCGCGTATCACCTGCGGACGCTGCCTTAACATAAATTTCAGCGGCACCTTTAAAGTTTCCCGCTTGTTCAAGTGCCAATGCCTGCCCGTAAACGGTTTTTGCAGCAGGTTGGTTTGTAGCAGTCGCAATCGCCGGCATAGCGTTGGAAGAAACCTTTTTGGCCTCAACTTTTCTTGCGTCAGTTTTCTTTGCCTCTGGTGTAGTCGGTTTAACTTCTTGTGCTTTTGTTACACTTGTTTCAGGTTTTATCGCCACTTGCGGCTTTGCTTCTGTATTTGCCGGCGTTTGTACTGCAGCCTGATTTGTTGGTGCCTGATTTGTTGGAGACTGAGCATCAGTCGCCGCAACCGGCAGAGCCTCAGTTGAAGCTGGCGCAGCAATTTGACCATTTGTTACCGGCTCATGGTTCTTGATTGCCGCAGGCAATTCAGAACTAGTTTTAACCACTTTTTGCTGTTGCAGATAATTGTAACCAGCATATGCACCAGATGCCACCAGAACCCCGGCCAACGCCACGCCTAATGGTGAAACCACCGGTTTGTGATCCGCATGTTTTGCATCTAGATCATACAGCTTTGCTAGTTTGGTTTCCTTTGGATTTGCCTGTTTTGACTTGTTTGTCTTTTCCGAACCAGGTTTGGAAGAAGCTGCCATAGGCTTTTTTTTTACATTACCTTGCTTTTTACCTTTCTCATCAGCAGCAGACATAGCTGCATTACGGGCCTTTTCTAAATATTCTTGCCCGAAAGGTTTACGTTCTTGTTGCAACTTATTTTGTGTATCGTGCAACTCGTTATCGAATTCATAGGTTTTGTTTTGCAATAACTCTTGTGTATTAGGGTTATAATCACCTTCAAATTCAGACAATAGAGTAAGATCGTCGTTATTTTTACCTTCGGTAATTTTGCCTAAGACATCTTCGTCAAAGTCGCCATCTTCGTGACGGATAAAGTCATTTTCATCAACGGTGGTTTCGTTAAAGAAATTGAAGTCATCACTATCTTCATTATCCGTAATAAAGGTATCATCCGCCTTTTCTTCACTCGCAAAAAGGCGACCCTCAGACGGGATTTTAAAATCTTTTGGCGCTTTTAAAGCTTCTTCAAGTGCCGCATTTTCACTATCATTTAGTGCATCACTTAAAGGTACTTCATATTCTGGAACCGAATATTCAGGCACTTCAAATTCTTGAATTTCTGAATGTGGCTCTGATTTTTCAGATTTATCATGTCCGAAAATACTATCGAGTTCAGATGCCAATGCATCATGACCATCAGCAGAAGCAAAACCGCCCATGCCAAATGGATCGACCTCTTCTTGGGTTATGGTTTCCATTTCCAACGGCATGCTAACCGCATCGATATGCGCGTCAGGTATTTTCTCTTCTTCATGCGCAATTACCAAGTCTTGAGAAGGTTCTTCTGCCTCATCAATCATTGCAAGCTTGATATCAGATGGCGCATCTTTTGATGGACTTAGTTGGTATGAATAATTTGATGGCTTAATGGCTTCGGAATAAACATTATTTTTATTGCCCAATTCCATATTTTCTAGGCGTTCCACCAAATCAACCAAGGTTTCATGCAATGGCTTAGTTATCGATTGCGCCATATCTTGTGCCGCACTTAGGCGGGTTTCAAAAATGCTTAGTTTATCATCAATAAGCTTATTTGAAACGGCAGTGTTTTTACCAATAAGCTCAGAAATATCTTCGTGCGCGCTTTCAAAGCGTTGTTCGATTACATTTTCTTGCTTTTTAATTCGGTCTTCTAATTCGCGGCTACGGCTTTCAAAAACGCTTAAGCGTGTATTCAACTGCTCGGCAATTGTGTTCAAATGTGCATTAGCTTGATTGACTACTGTCGAAGAGCCGCTTTCAAGATCGTTAAGACGTTCATCAATTGCGCTGCTAAGTTTGCCAATTTCCATTTGCATCGCGAGGTGTGAATCTTTGGCATTGGCATTAATATCTTCAATTTCGCGAATTCTTCTGTCCATAGATTCCGCGGTACTGACTAATTTATTGCCAATATTTTCAATCGCACTAACAGTGCCTCTTTCATTGGCTTCGATACGGTCGTTTAATTCACGAATGATGCCAGAGTATTTCTCCTGCGCCTCGGCCTGGGTTTTGGCAACAATGCTTTCAATATTGTCTTCAATATCGGAAATTCTGCCAATAAGTGATGAAATACGACTTTCAATATCTTGGCGAATACGCTCATTGTCATCGCCTTCAAGATTGGCAAGACGAGCAGACAATTCAACCAATGCATCACGCATAGAAGCATTGGTTTTTTCAGTATGTTCAAGAGTTTTATTGTTGAAATCCTCAACATTTGCAAGGCGCGTGTTGAATTTGCTAAATTCTGTTGCCACGCTCGAATTAATCTCATTCACAGATTTTTCGAGGATTTTTTCAACATCCGCTGGCGTCAAGCGATTGCTTTTTTCGCTTACCAAATCCTGCTCGATGCGAGTGGTGCGCAAATTGGTATCACTTAATTGGCGCATAATTGAATCAAGCGAAGTTTCAAGCGCTTGTAATGAATGAATAGTGCGCTGATTATTGTCATTGCTTTCAATACGGCGCAATTTTTCATTAATTGTATTTTGCGCTTCTTTTAAATCTTCAAGAGTATTGGCAATTCTTTCGTTTTTTCTTTCGATGCGCGCTTCGCCATCTTCAAGGCGGCGGGCAAGGCTTTCAACATTTCTGTCACCGCCAACCAACGGGATTGGGGCATAAGCATTATTATTGGCAATTGGTGCAGGTTGTACAAAAGGAACCGCCGCAGGTTGAGCAAACGCAACCGGTTGTGCCACTGTCTCAAGCTTTCGGTTCAACATCTCCATAGCAAGTGCTAGTCTTGAAGTTTCATTTTGAACGGAATTGGCTTTTGGCATGTCATCATAATTGATGCCAAGGTTTTCTGGCTGGTTCATATCGTCTGCTTTGCTGAAAAAAGGTGACGTGCTTACGTCTTTAATAGCATTACCCGACAAAGGATTTTCCCCTATATTTTGGGGTTTTTCACCTATATCTTGGGCTTCATTTTGATTAGAGCTATATTGCTTATAAATATCGCGCAAAGATTCAGCCTTGGGCTTTTGAATTTCTGCTTCGTTGCGACTAATGGGTTGGTTATCGAGAGCTTGCAAAAGAGCTTTTTCCGAATCACTTTTACTATCGGCTTCTTCAATTAAATTATTAATCCATTCACCGATGGTAAGACCATTTTCACCGGCGATTTGCTTTGCAGCCTCGCGGTTATTTGGTTTTATCCCCTTTATACTCCAGGGGTTTTTAAGCGGTTCCGTATTTTCTTTTGTTTGATTCATACTCATTGCTCAAAAATAACTTTACATCGTTATCAAAGCGCCAAACCAACAAAATCTGCTTCACAGACACAATTCGGATATAGTTCGACTTCTTCGATTCATTGAGAAATGAAATGAGTTGGTAAAAATATGGTTAATAGATATTAAACATAATATATTCGCCAAGTTTTATTATGTTGAAATGTAAAGACTAAATAGTTTTCAACATTAAAGGACAAATAAAAATATATTAAAAACTAGTCACGGCAAGTAGAAACTTTACCGCCGGAAACAATACGTATGTATTGACCTTGTTTTACACTATGTTGTGTAACCTGTTCACATTTGCCACGTTCTTTGCGTGCCCAATGCCCATCAACACAAGTTTGGCCATTTTGTGATTGATAACAACGTGCCTCAATATAACGCCATTTTCCATCTTCTGGTAAATTGGTAACATAACCATAGGCATATGGTGCGGCCTCATAGCCATTTGATGCAATTACGGTTTCTCGCATTTGATTACGCGGCGCAGAAACATTCATTGCCTGCGATACACGTTGATAGCTTTGCGCCAATGATGCAGATGCAATTAAACTTAAGCCACCAAATGCAAACAAAACTACTTTTTTCATAACCACACACCGATTGTTAATTAACTTTTTATTAACCATAAAAGAAAAATTATTTTAATCACCCCTTTTCCCTTCATTGGTGTGCGATTTCAAAATTTGACCACATTTTGCGCGTAATAATTGTTGAAGTGTTATAAAATTTACGTTGACGTAAACGTAAATATATTTTATGGCTGTCACATGGACAAAAAAATATCCGATAATGACAGGGAGCGAAAAACCTATTCCATCCGTGAGTTGTGCAAGGAATTTGGCACGACTACGCGGACTTTGCGCTTTTATGAAGACAAGGGCATTTTATTCCCGACACGCCGTGGCACCAGCCGAATTTATTCCCCGCGCGACCGCGCACGTCTTTCGTTGGCACTTCAGGGGAAACGCATTGGCTTGAGGCTAGAAAAGATTGCCGAGCTTTTAAATCTTTATGACCTTAAAGGCGGCAAAATAAAGCAAATCGAAGAAGCAATTCTTATTTTCAAGGCGCAAATAAAAGCTCTTGAACAACAAAAAATCGATCTCGAAGAAACCATCAACGACCTAATTACCCATACAAAACGGGTTGAAGATGAACTTGAAATTATCCGTCAAACGGAAACTAATACAAAAGGTGAGGTAAAGTAATGGATTATAAAGCACCAGTAAAAGACATTGAATTTTTGCTTAATCAAACACTCAATGTAGATGCATATCAAAATCTTGCCGGTTTTGCCGATGCCGACCAAGATACACGTTCGGCAATTTTGGAAGAAATGGCAAAATTCTGCTCTGAGGTTCTTACGCCGCTTAACAAAGTTGGTGATCATCAGGGTTGTAAATTAGATGCCGATGGTAATGTAACCACACCAGATGGTTTCAAAGATGCATATAATCAATATATCGAAGGCGGTTGGTCAACCATTGGCGCATTGCCGGAATTTGGTGGGCAAGGCCTTCCATATTATCTTTCTGTTGCCTTAAGCGAGATGGTATCATCTGCGAATATGTCTTGGGCAATGTATCCGGGTCTAAGCCGTGGTGCATATGCGGCGATTTTGGTTCATGCTAATGATGAATTAAAGCAAAAATATCTTCCAAAAATGGTTGATGGCACCTGGACTGGCACCATGAACCTTACCGAGCCACACTGCGGAACCGATTTGGGCTTACTTCGTACCAAAGCCGTACCAAATGCTGATGGTTCATATGATATTACTGGTCAAAAGATTTTCATCTCGGCGGGTGAACATGACATGGCGGAAAACATTATCCACCTTGTTCTTGCCCGTATCGAAGGCGCACCAGAAGGCACAAAAGGGATTTCTCTTTTCATCGTTCCAAAATTCATGGTCAATGAAGATGGTTCTCTCGGCGCGCGTAACCCAGTTAAATGCGGCAAGCTTGAAGAAAAAATGGGCATCCACGGCAACGCAACCTGTGTCATGAATTATGATGGCGCAAAAGGTTATTTAGTCGGTGAAGCAAACAAAGGCCTAAAAGCCATGTTTGTTATGATGAATGAGGCGCGCCTTGGCGTTGCCCTTCAAGGTCTTGCCCAATCTGAAATCGCGTATCAAAATGCGCTTACCTATGCCAAAGATCGTATTCAAGGTCGTGCATTAACTGGTGCGGTTAATAAAGATGGTCCGGCGGATCCAATCATTGTTCACCCCGACGTACGCCGCATGTTGATGGATATTAAATCATTCAATGAAGGTGCGCGCGGCCTTTTATATTGGGTGGCATTATGGTCTGATATTGCGCATCTATCTGATGACAAAAAGCAAAAAGAAATTGCCGAAGACTATATGGCACTTATGACGCCAGTTATGAAAGGCTATTTCACCGATAAAGGCTTTGATAATGCGGTTATGGCGCAACAAGTTTATGGCGGCCATGGCTTTATCGAAGAATGGGGCATGAGCCAATTTGTGCGTGATGCGCGTATTGCCATGATTTATGAAGGTGCAAATGGCGTGCAGGCACTTGACCTTGTGGGGCGTAAAATTGGTGCTAATAATGGTCGCGCAATTCAACGCTTCTTTGGTGAATGCGATAAATTGGCGAATGAAGTTGGCAAAAGAGGCGAATTGAAAAAATTCAAAGAAGGTCTAAAAACCGCAAAAAATGCATTATTTGATGCAAGCCTTTGGATGATGAAAAATGGTCTAACCAATTTCAACAATGCCGCTGGCTCTTCATATGATTATATGCATTTGTTTGGCATTACGGCCCTTGCCTTTAGCTGGTGTAAACAAGGTCTGGCACTTGGCAATGACAATAGCGAATTTGCAAAAACCAAAATCAAAACTGGCACATATTTCATGGAACGTATCGTTCCAATGGTTGATGCCCACCTTGGCAAAATCAAGGCTGGTTCAAAAACCATGATGGAAATGGGCGTTGATGAGTTTTAGTCAATCTGGCTATTATTCAAGAATTAAAAAAGGGCGATTTTTTCGCCCTTTTTTTCTTATCCTAAAAGTGCCTTTACAGCCTTGGCGATTACCAATTCTTCATCGGCCTTGATAATCTGAATCCTTACGGCGGAGTTTTCGGAATGAATATATTCCGCTTTGGAATTATTCTTATCATTATCGAGTTTTACGTTCAAAAACCCAAGATATTCGATAATTTTCTCGCGTACCAATGCCGCATTTTCACCAATACCACCTGTGAAGACAACGCGGTCAAGCCCGCCCAATGCCACCGACAAAGAGCCGATTTCACGCGCCGCACGATAGGCAAACAAATCAATTGCAATATTTGCATCATCACAATTGGCGGCAATTAAATCACGAATATCATTGGAAATACCCGAAACCCCCAAAAGCCCTGATTTTTTGGTCAACATGGCTTCGATATCTTTGGGGCTATAACCTTCTTGATTTATCAAATAAAGTAAAAGACCAGGGTCAACCGAACCCGAACGTGTCCCCATCATTAAACCATCAAGAACGGTCATGCCCATTGTGGTGGCAACGCTTTTTCCATTTTTAATGGCACACATACTTGCACCATTGCCAAGGTGCGCCGCAACAACACGACCCCCTTTATCCTCTTCATTTGCCAATACATCAGCGACATTTTGATACGATAAGCCGTGAAAACCATAACGTTTAATTCCACGAGCATAAAATTCCTTGGGGATCGTCATCATGGTTGCCAATTGTGGCTGCGTCCGGTGGAAGGCAGTGTCAAAGCACGCAACTTGTGGCAAATCGGGGAAATGGTCCTTCACCGCCTTGATTGCCTGAATATTATGGGGTTGATGCACAAAGGCATAACGGATTAAATCTTCCATTTTTGCCATGCTGTCATCATTTACCATCACGGGGCCATCAAAATAATCACCGCCATGAACCACCCTATGACCGGCGGCAACGGTATTTACTTCTGGGAGATAGGTTTTAAAACCATCCAATAATGCCTCAATCATCACCGCATGGCCGCCAGTTTTTGGCGGCACAAAATCGATAAATTCATCCGCCTTGTCGCCAACAAAACTGCAAACCGCGCCATCAGGTTTTTCATCAATCGTGCCGTGCAAATATTGATTTAGGCAATCCATGCCATAAAGCGCAAATTTAACGGATGATGAGCCGGTGTTAAATACAATTATCCCTTTAACATCTTTCATCATTCACCCCTATTCAGCAGCAACATTTTTTTCATTCAATGCCTTAAAGCGTGCCAAAAGCACACCCAAAGCCGCAGAGGCACGACGGGCAAAAAGCGAATCCGAACGCGAGGTAAGCATGATTGGAACCCGTGCCCCCAAAACAATCCCTGCGGCATCGGCACCCGCAAGATAAATCAATTGTTTGGCAAGCATGTTTCCGGCTTCTAAATCTGGGGCAACCAAAATATCGGCATCACCCGCAACCACTGAAACAATGTGTTTAGTGTCCGCCGCCTCACGCGAGATTGCGTTATCAAATGCAAGCGGGCCATCAAGAATACCGCCGGTAATTTGTCCACGTTCTGCCATTTTGCATAATGCTGCTGCCTCAATAGTAGAATTGATGCGCGGGTTAATGGTTTCAACCGCCGAAAGTATTGCAACTTTTGGCTCTTTGATATCAAGCGCATGGCAAAGATCAATCGCGTTTTGAATGATGTCGCGTTTATCTTCCAAAGTTGGATAAATATTAATTGCGGCATCGGTAATGAATAATGGCTTGTGATAGTTTGGAACATCAAGCGCAAACACATGGGTGATACGGCGCGCAGTGCGCAAACCTTCGGTAGATGACATTACCGCACTCATAAGTTCATCAGTATGCAATGCGCCTTTCATTAATGCTGCGGCCTGCCCCGATCTAACAATTTTAACACCTTCAGCAGCAGCGGCATGGCTGTGATTGGTTGGCACAAGTTCGACATCAGAAATATCAACACCCGCTTCATCTGCGGCACGTTTGATTTTCGCTTCTGGTCCGACCAAGATTGGCGTGATAAAGCCTGCCTCCTTGGCCTCCATTGCGCCGCCGATTGAGGCAACATCAACCGGATGCACAACCGCGGTTCTTAAAGGTTCAAGACCGTTTGCAGCATCAATCATTTTGGCATATTTTGCGCCGATTTTATGCATTATTTTCCCCTACTCAAGACTATTTATAAAACAGACCCATTAATGCAATTTAGTTAACAAATCTACGACTTTGGTCGTAGTACTTTGTCGCAGGGGAGAGGGCAAAAAACACCTATTGCGGGGCGGTGGTTTTTACAATTTCTTTTGCCGCCATATTTTTCTGTAATGACCGGAGATTGGGAATATTGATGGTTGCGGTTAAATCAGGGTGACGCAAATCATTGTAATCAATCGCGCAAAGTGTGGCAATTGTTCCAAGATTATAAGCATCTGGATTTACTTCACTATCAAGAAATTCCAACGCACGTTTAACATGGTTTTGTAGGCGGGTAATATTATCGGTAAATTGCTTTTCAATTGGGCGGATTAATTCATAGCGTAACTTAACCGCAACCTCGGACGCGCCATCGGCAAAAACTTCAAGTCGGCGTTCTTCAAGACCCAAATCATCAGAATAAAGCGATTTATTACCCGACATTGCAATTAAATAAGAGCAAATCATATCCGAACCAATAACCGAACGCCCATCTTCTAAAATCAATGTTGGAATTTGTACAATTGGGTTTACAGCGATTAATTCAGGCGGGTTTTCTGATGGCGGCGCATTCACAAGCTCTAATTTATCGGAAAGTCCGGTTTCAAAAGCAACTATTCTGCATTTACGGGCAAAGGGCGATGCAGGGGCATAGAATAATTTCATTTAACAAGTTCCATCACATAATTCATACGCAGGGTTTGGGCGACTTTATAGCCAAAACCAATCAAGCTTTGTTTCAAATCGGTTTCCCAATCACCGTCACCACGCTCAAGAATGATTAATTGTGGGAACATGCTTTTGGGTGCAGTTTTGAAAAATGGTAGCAATACACTTTCCTCAAAACCTTCAACGTCAATTTTAAACGCTTTTACCTTAGTAATGTTTTGCGAACGTAATATGTCGAGCAATGGTTTAACATCAACCTCAACAAAACCACCGCCTTGTCCCAAGCGCTGCAAAGAAGCCTCACCATCATTGGCGGCGGAAATCGACATCATCATTTTCGAATCATCGGCACCGGCGGCAATTTGCAATGGAATTATATTAAATTCAGGGTTTAAGTCTGCATTGGTCTTAAGGCGGGCAAAAACTTTTGGCTGTGGCTCAAGGGCAATAACTTTGCCAGAGCCAACAAACTTTGCCGCCCACATCGAATAGCCACCAATATTTGCGCCAATATCAACAAACACGTCACCATCGACAAGCGTTTCTGACAAAATCTCACGCTCTTTAAAGTCAAAACGATTGGGCGAAAACACAAGGCGTTTCTCCGCAATATTGCGGCTGGGGTCGAGGCGCATTTTAACGCCAAAAGTTTCCAAATCATATGGCGGTTGCTTTAAACGCATTGTAAGGCGACGGGCAATTGATGCCACGATTTTTGCCCCACCCTTCGCATCATTGTCACGTGACCAATTTATGAGAGATAATTGAAATTTTGTGGGAGCGAAATATCCGAAATTTTGCATTTTCACATCTGATTAAGTTGATTTTATATTGAATATAAGATTATTCATATTCATAGATTATTCTTTACTTTAGAATATTCTTTTCTGGTACGAGATGAAAGCATGAATTTACAGGAATTAACAGCAAAAATAGATACCAAGGCAAAAGCACATGCCCCAATTGGTGTAAAATTCAAACTTAATCTTGTTGATGCCGGCATTATTTTTATCGATGGAACAGATGGAAACAAAGTTTCCAACGATGATAAAGAGGCTGATTGCACCCTTAGCATAAGCATTCCTGATTTCCTTGACCTTGCAAAAGGTAATCTAAACCCAATGGCGGCATTTATGGGCGGGAAATTAAAAATTGATGGTGACATTGGCGCAGCCATGAAATTGCAATCCTTCTTATCGTGATAAAAATGCAAGATTTTCTGATTGATGAACTTACGGCACAATTAAACAACCCAGAAATTTATTGGGTCGATGGACCGCCAAATAATGAAAACGGGCAAATAGTTAAAATGCGGGTTGCCTTTGTCCCAACTAGGCAAATCCCTAAAGGTTCATTCATTGTTATCCCTGGTCGTACCGAATATATTGAAAAATATGCAAAAACCATCACAGAATTAAATGACCGCGGTTTTAATGTTCTAATTGTTGATAATCGCGGGCAAGCAATGTCTGATAGGTTATTAGATGACAAAATGCTTGGTCATATTGATAGTTTTGATAATGCGGCAATACATATTCAAGCAGCATTTTTAAAACTTCGTGATCGCCTTCCAGAGCCTTTATACATGCTAAGCCATTCAATGGGCGGCATGATTGCAATGCATATTTTGTTGCAAGATTATATCCCAACGTTAAAGGCCGCTATTTTTAATGCGCCTATGTGGTGGTTAAAACCACTTCCATTTGCCCGCCAATTATCGGCGGCAGTATGCGCCCTTGGAATGCGTAAAAAGACCGCAATGGGAACACGCCATATTTGGTCACCGCAACCTTTTTCAACCTCTGACGTAACTCACTCACCGCATAATTTTCGGCGCAATTCGTCATTAATGCTTTCCGAGCCTCGTTTGCAATTGGGTGGCCCAACCAATCAGTGGATAAATAAATCTTTTCAAATGATGGCAGGTTTTACCAAAGAAAAATTGGAAAAGGTCAAAATGCCAGTTTTGATTTATCAGGCCGGTGAAGAATTAATTGTCGATAACGATGCCCAAAATCGAATTGCCACAGATCTTCCTGACGCCCGCCTAGTCCGAATTGATGGCGCGATGCACGAAATAATGGTCGAAAAAGAAGAATATCGGCAAAAATTCTGGCAATATTTCGATGAATTTATGAAAAGCAATTAAACTGCATATTCTTTAAAAACCCCATTGAACTCGGGGAAAAGGTAATTAACTGCTTTATGTTACGAGTTTCGGGCAACAAACTTATGCTTAAACTTGCAAATTAACAATAAATACGCCATTTAAGCGCAAAATTCATATAGCAAAGAAAACATCATGCTTAATGCCATTACTAAAATTTTTGGATCTTCTAACGATCGCAAAGTAAAATCCCTTATGCAACGCGTTCAACAACGCATTAACCCGCTAGAGGCAGAAATTTCCAAACTTTCTGATGCCGCACTTGCCGCCAAGACTGCTGAATTCAAGCAAAAATTGGAAAACGGCGCAAAGTTAGACGATATCCTTGATGAGGCATTTGCAGTTGTTCGCGAAGCTTCGAAACGTGCGCTTGGTCAACGCCACTATGATGTGCAGCTTGTTGGCGGCATGGTTTTGAACTCTGGCTCAATTGCTGAAATGCGTACTGGTGAGGGTAAAACCCTTGTGGCGACTGCACCTGTTTATTTGAATGCACTAGAAGGTAAAGGCGCGCATGTCGTAACCGTAAACGATTACCTTGCAAGACGTGACGCATCATGGATGGGTCAAGTTTATGGCTTCTTGGGTCTTTCAACTGGCATCATCGTCCCTGATTTACGTGATAGCGAACGCCGTGCGGCATATAATTGCGATATTACCTATGCAACCAATAATGAATTAGGTTTTGATTATCTGCGTGATAATTTGAAATATAGCCTTGATGAAATGGCACAGCGCGGACACCATTTCGCAATTGTCGATGAGGTTGACTCTATCCTTGTTGACGAGGCACGTACCCCGCTAATTATTTCTGGTCCAACCGATGACCGTTCTGATTTTTATCGCAAAGTTGATGAATTAATCTATCTTCTCGATAAATCTGATTATGAGCATGACGAAAAACAGCGTACTGCTGTATTCACTGAACAAGGTTCCGAACATATTGAAGAATTGTTGGTTCAACATGGCCTACTCCAAGGTTCATTGTATGAAGTTGCCAATACGTCAACCGTTCACCACGTGAATCAGGCGCTTAAGGCCCACGTATTATTCCAACGTGATAAAGACTATATCGTTAAAGATGGTGAAGTAATTCTTATCGACGAATTTACCGGTCGTATGATGACCGGCCGTCGTCTTTCGGAAGGCTTACACCAAGCAATCGAAGCCAAAGAAGGTGCCGACATTCAACCGGAAAACCAAACCCTTGCATCGATTACATTCCAAAACTATTTCCGTCTTTATTCAAAACTTGCCGGCATGACCGGTACCGCACAGACTGAGGCGGCAGAATTTGAATCTATTTACGGGCTTTCGGTTGTTGAAATTCCAACCAATCGCCCAGTACAACGTATTGATGATAACGACCTAGTATTCCAAACCGAAGATGCAAAACACCGCGCAATTGTTCGCGACATCGAGGAAACCCATGCAAAAGGTCAACCAATATTGGTTGGTACGGCATCAATTGAAAAATCAGAAGTTATTTCTGAACTTTTGAAAAAGAAAAAAATTCCACACAACGTTCTTAACGCCCGTTATCACGAACAAGAGGCGGAAATTATCGCAGATGCCGGTGTTCCGGGTGCGGTAACAATCGCAACCAACATGGCGGGTCGCGGTACGGATATTCAGCTTGGCGGTAACTTTGAAATGCGCCTTGCCAAAAAGCAACGCGAACGTGAGGCTGCGTGGGGTCGTGAAATGACCCATGAAGAAATCGAAAAATTAAAATCTGAAATCGTTCCTGAAATTGAAAAGGCAAAACAAAAAGCACTTGATTTAGGTGGCCTTTATGTTTTGGGTACAGAGCGTCACGAAAGCCGCCGTATTGATAACCAGCTTCGTGGTCGTACCGGTCGCCAAGGTGACCCTGGTCGTTCACGTTTCTATTTGTCAACCGAAGACGATTTATTGCGTATTTTCGGTGGCGATAAATTTAAAAACCTTATGTCTTCAATGAACATCCCAGAAGATGAACCAATTGAAGAGCGTATGATGAACAAAGCGATGGAAATCGCGCAAAAACGCGTTGAGGCCCGTAACTTTGACATTCGTAAAAATCTTTTGAAATATGATGACGTTATCAACGATCAACGTAAGCAAATTTTTGAAGAACGCAAAGAATTCATGCGTGATGATGATGTTGAAGAAACCATCGCCTTTATGCGTGAAGAAGTTATCGAAGATTTGTGCGCCCGCTTTATGCCGCCAAAACTATTGCCAGAACAATGGAACGGTGATGGCCTTCATGAGGCGGTTAAATCTGGCCTTGGTGTTGACTTACCGCTTAAAGAATGGATTTCCGAAGAAGGTGTTGACGATAATGATATTAAAAAACGCATTATCGAAGCCGCAGAAAAGCTTTGGGCCGAAAAAGTTGCGGTTATTGGCGCGGATCAAGCACGCGATGTTGAAAAGCAAGTATTGCTACAAACCATTGATGCAAAATGGCGTGAACACCTTGTAACTGTTGATCACCTACGTTCAGTTATTCACCTTCGTGGTTATGGACAGCGCGACCCGTTGATTGAATACAAAACCGAAGGCTTTACATTGTTTGAAACCATGCGCGAAGAATTGCGCAATGACGTGGTTTCAATCCTGCAAAACCTACAAATAATGCAACGCCCACCACAAGAAGTTAGCCCTGGCTTAATCGAAGGTGCGGATATTTCCCAGTTTGGTGAAGGTTTCATCAATCCATCAGATATTAAAGCGTCACACCCACGCCCAGATACCGATCTTGATGAAATGGGCGATGATGCAGATGACCTTGTGCCATCACCAATGGGCGATATGCCAAGAAGCTGGCTTAATACCCCGCGGAATGCCGACTGTCCTTGCGGAAGTGGTAAAAAATTCAAACATTGCCACGGTAAAATAGCCTAAACCCACTTCTCCTCCCTTGCGCAGCGAGGGAGGTGTCATCGAAGCTGACGGATGGGGCACTTCCCGCACGAACTTTACTTGCTCTTCGGTTTACGGAAAAAGCAAAAAATAAAAACATGCGATATGGTGGGCGTTTGCCCACCCGCAAATTGCTTTATTTTTTCGTTACGCTCGCATAACGTTTTGAAACGGCGTCCCAATTTACCACTTGCCACCAAGCATCAATATAATCACCACGTTTGTTTTGATATTTCAGATAATAGGCATGTTCCCACATATCATTGCCAAGCAGAGGTGTGCCTTTTACCTCGGCAATGTCCATCAATGGGTTATCCTGATTTGGGGTCGAAGTAATTGCAAGTTTGCCATCAGCGCCGACAATCAACCAAACCCAACCAGAACCGAAACGACCAAGTCCAGCTTTTTTAAATTCTGCTTTAAAGTTATCCATACTTCCAAAGCTGCTGATAATTGCCGCATTCAGCGCCGGTGAAGGTGTGCCAGATTTTGCGACTGGTGCCATACTGTCCCAGAAAAAAGTATGGTTCCAATGACCGCCCGCATTATTGCGAACTGCTGGCGGTAAAGTTCCTGCTTTGACAATTAATTGATCAAGGCTTTGCCCACCAAGCGCAGGATTGGCAGCAATTGCCTTATTAAGATTATCAACATAGGCTTGGTGGTGTTTATCATGGTGAATTGTCATAGTTTGTGTATCAATAGCGGGTTCAAGCGCGTCATAAGCATATGGCAATGGCGCCAATGTAAAGGCGCTCATTGGTGCATCAATTGCCTTGGGAGCATTATTCTGCTGCGCATTAGCACAAACCGGAATTAAGAAAACGGTCGCAATTGCCAAGATACTGGTCGAAAATAGTTTTATATTGTTTCTCATTATCATACCTAATATTTATCCTAAAAGAATTTTCCACTGCAAGGCTAGAAGCCAATCGCAAAGACATTGGTTCAAAATGAAAACCCCGTCATATTAATTAATGGCGGGGTTAAGTGGAGATTATTTTGCTGTATATGCCCCATCCACGAGGTGATAAGAACCTGTGATGAAACTTGCGGCATCAGATAGTAAGAAACACACAAGTGCCGATACTTCTTCAGGTGTCCCCAATCTGCCGATTGGATGAAGTGGCACAAGTGCAGCGTTCAAAACCTCATCATTGCCAATGCCGTCAAGAAGTGGGGTTTTAATGAACCCTGGCCCAATCGCATTAATACGCACGCCCTTGTGCGAATATTCAAGTGCCGCATTTTTGGTTAAACCTACAACGCCATGTTTTGCGGCAACATATGCCGCAGAATTGGCAAAACCAACCGAACCTAAAATCGACGCCATATTAACAATCGCACCACCGCCATGTTTTAACATTTCGGCAATTTCGTATTTGGTTCCGTAAAATACGCCATTCAAATTAGTATTGATAACTTGTAACCAACCATCCACACTTAGGTCTGCAATGGGGTTTGCTTCACCACCGATACCGGCGTTATTAACCGCTAAATTAAGGTGTCCAAATTCTTTAACGGCAAAATCAACCATTGCCTTAACTTGTGCGGCATCCGAAACATCAACTTTGAAAACTTTGACTTTGTCACCAAGTTCGGCAGCAATATGGTTTGCGCCTTCGATCTTGTAATCACCAATGACAATCTTTGCACCGCGCGAATGTAATTCGCGAACAACCGCCGCCCCAATGCCCGAGCCACCACCGGTTACAATTGCAACTTTGCCTTCAAAATCTTGTGACATCTTTAGTCTCCTTTATTGTTGACTAAAGATATCGGGAATTTAGGGCAAGATTGTGAAGAAAAAATAAAAATTAGCTAAAGAAACCAACTAATTCCTTAGTCTTTTTCAAGATTGGAGCGGCGATTGCATTTGCACGCTCCGCACCTTCTCTAAGGATTTTGTCGATATGGTCATGGTTATCCATATAATCGCGCATTTTGGCGTTTACAGGTGCAAGTTTTTCCACCGCCAAATCCGCAAGTTTTGGTTTGAACAATCCAAAGCCAGCGCCCGCAAATTCGGCCACCACAGCCTCTTTTGTAGTCTCTGCAAGGGCGGCATAAATCCCCACCAAATTGTCAACCTCAGGGCGGGCTTTTAATTCATCCATTGTTTCAGGCATTGGGAATTGGTCGGTGCGCGCCTTTTTGAATTTCTTGGAAATTGTATCGGCATCATCGGTAAGATTGATGCGTGAAAGTTCCGCAGGGTCCGATTTTGACATTTTCTTTGAACCATCTTGAAGGTTCATTACGCGTGCCGCCTCTTTACCAATCAATGGTTCAGGAAGCGGGAAAAAGCCCTTTGCTTTAAAATCATTATTGAATTTTGCCGCAACGTCGCGCGCCAATTCCAAATGCTGTTTTTGATCTTCGCCAACTGGAACATGGGTCGCATGATATGCCAAAATATCCGCCGCCATAAGCGCAGGATACGCAAATAAACCCAATGACACGCGTTCTGAATTTTCGCCCGCCTTGTCTTTAAATTGGGTCATGCGTTCCATCCAACCCATACGCGCCACGCAATTTAAAATCCATGCAAGTTCGGCATGGGCAGAAACATTTGATTGGACAAATACGATACTTTTTTCAGGGTCAATACCCGCCGCCAAATACGCCGCCGCCACTTCGCGGGTTTGTAGCACAAGTTTTTTTGGATCTTGTGGCACGGTAATCGCGTGCATATCAACCACACAGAAAATTGATTCCATTTCATATTGTAAAGGCACGAAACGCTTAATCGCGCCCAGATAATTACCAAGGTGAATGTTTGCAGTTGGTTGCACACCGGAAAAAATACGTTGCGGGCGTTTTGGTTTTTCTTGTTCTTCAGACATTTGATTTCTCTTTAATTTGCGAGGTCTGTTTAGAAGTTTTTTTGAATAAACGCAAATATGATTTTAAGCTATTGTCAGGAAAGGTTTTTGCGATAATCTGCAATTACAACAAGCCGCCCCTTGAAAGCCATATGATAATATTAACAGCTTCAAAGGGAAATATAAAAGAGGTTTCCAAATGATAATTTCACGCCGCGCATTAAATTTTGGTCTTGGTTCAATTCTGGCATTGCCACTATTTGCCAATGCCGCAGAAAGTGACAATGTAATTGATAATTTATTCGGCGAAACTGCCAAGGATTGGCTTGAGGATATGTTGAAATCCTCCCCCGTTTCTGCGACCCAAATTGGCAAACATGATTATGATGAAATGGTTGATGACCTTGGTATTCAAGCAATTCAAGGCAGCGCACAAAAGGCAAAGACCTTCCTTGCCAAGCTTGAGAAAATAAACCGCAAGGCATTATCGAAACCAGTGGCAATTGATTATAATTTATTGGTCAATTCTTTGAAATCACAAATTTGGAATATTGAAACCCTTAAAGAATGGGAATGGAACCCACTTTATTACCAAAACGTGATTGGAAGCGCGATTTATAACCTGATGGCGCGTGATTTTGCGCCAATTCGCCTTCGCCTACTTGCCGCCGGCGAAAGAATGAAAAAATCCCCCGCATTATTTGCCGCCGTTCGCGCAAATATTAAACCCGCGAAAGTTCCAACCCCTTATGCAATAACCTATTCCGCACAAAACAAAGGTTTAAAATCAATCATTGATGAAATGATTATTCCTGAATTAAAAAACCTTGCGCCATCTGAACAAGAAGAATTAAAGGCGATCATTGCCAAATATAATCAAGAAGTTGATGCCCACCAAAAATGGATTGATGAAACCCTTGTCCCCGTTGCAAAGGGTGATTTTAGGGTTGGAGCAAAGGTTTTTGACAAACAGCTTAAATTTGTATTGCAATCAAACTTAACCCGTGAAGACATAAAACAAAAAGCGCTTGATCGGATTAAATACGTGCGCGGTCAAATGTTTGAAATTGCAAAAAATTATTATGAGGGTGCAATCCCTGCCACACCCGATGAAGACACAATTCAAAAAGTAATTCAAAACGCAATAAACAAAGCAGCCGAAGCACGGCCAGAGCGCAACGCACTAGTTGAAACTGCAACCGCAATGACCGAGGTTGCGCGTAAATTCGTGATTGAGAAAGACCTTATCACCCTACCTGATGGACCCGTGAAGGTAATTTTAATGCCAGAGTTCCAACGTGGCTATGCGGTGGCATATTGTGACAGCCCCGGGCCTTTGGACAAAAACCTTCCAACATTCTATGCGGTTTCACCAATTCCCGATGATTGGAGCAAAGAACAAGCGGATTCATTCCTAAAAGAATATAGTTTGCGCGGTATTCAAGATATTGCCGTGCATGAGGCAATGCCCGGGCATTATGTGCAAATTTTCCACGCCAATACTTATCCATCAATTTTGCGCGCCATTCTTTCAAGTGGTTCATTTGTAGAAGGTTGGGCGGTTTATGCCGAAAACATGATGGTTGAACAGGGCTTTAAGGCCGACGACCCGCTTTACAAACTGGTGCAGTTAAAAGTGCAACTTCGTACCATCACCAACGCGCTTATTGATCAAAAAATCCATTGCGAGGGCATGACAGAGGATGAAATGATGAAACTTCTGACCGAAACCGCCTTCCAAGAAGAAAGTGAGGCACGTGGCAAATGGCGGCGCGCACAATTATCATACACCCAATTATCAACCTATTTTGTCGGCTTCATGGAGCATTTGGACGCCCGCGCCGCTTATGAAAAGAAAATGGGTAAAAACTTCGACCTTAAAAAATACCATGATGGTATTTTGGCATTTGGCTCACCACCAATGAAATATGCAAAGGCAAGTTTGTTGGGGTAAAACCATCTCCTCCCCTGCCCTAAGCGGGGGAGGTGATTTGCAAAGCAAATCGGAGGGGGCGAAGCGATTAAGAATTAAGAATTAAGAATTAAGAATTTTGTCATGCCGCACTTGTTGCGGCATCTTTATTTTCAAAATCATAATAAAAAAGCCCTGCATTGCAGGGCTTTTTATATAGGTAACGATTTGAATTTCTTACGCCTGTAAGCTACGCCCGATTTTAAGGAATCGCTCACGGCGATGTGCCTTAATTGCCGCCGCATCCATTCCATCAAAAGCTTTTAATGCCTTATCAACCGCTTCACCAACTGATTTAATAACCGCATCAGAATGGCGATGTGCGCCGCCCAATGGCTCAGGGATAATTTCATCAATAACGCCAAGGCCTTTTAAATCTTGGGCAGTGATTTTCATACCAATTGCCGCATCTTTGGCTTTATCATTGCTACGATAAAGGATTGATGCCGCACCTTCGGGTGAAATTACCGAATAAATAGAGTTTTCAAGCATTAGCACAGAGTTTGCAGACGCAATCGCCACCGCACCACCAGAACCACCTTCACCGGTAATAACCGCAACCATTGGCACACCAAGGGTTAGACAGCGTTCAGTTGAACGTGCAATTGCCTCAGCTTGTCCGCGCTCTTCGGCATCAAGACCGGGATAAGCACCAGCGGTATCAACCAATGAAATTACAGGAAGACCAAATTTTTCCGCCATATCCATAAGGCGGATGGCCTTACGATAACCTTCGGGGCGCGCCATGCCAAAATTATGCTTTAGGCGTTCGTCAGTGGTTTTGCCTTTTTCATGGCCGATAATCACACAATTGCGACCTTTAAAGCGGCCAAGACCGCCCATAATTGCCTCATCGTCGGCAAAATTTCTGTCACCCGCAAGCGGCACAAAATCTTTTACCAAAGAACGCACATAATCAACATAATGCGGGCGATCAGGATGGCGGGCAACCTTGGTTTTTTTCCAAGGGTCAAGGTTGGCATATAAATCTGCGAGCGCTTTATTAGATTTCGCCCGAAGTTTGGAGATTTCATCGCGCACATTCGCGCCGGTTCCAGCAGCCGCAGCAGCCGTCAATTCATCGATTTTCTTTTCAAGCTCAACAAGTGGCTTTTCAAAATCCAGAAAATTTGCAGTATTTACCATGCAACCTCACTAAGCGGGAAAATAGGTTTCAGCAAGTCTTTATTGCAATCTTTTTAGATTTGCAGACCTTTTCCAATAAATTTTTTTGTCTTTTAAACGCTGTTTTAAATTTTATAAATATTTTTGCGCACTTGGTGACAGAACTTTATCCACATAATTTGCAGGTGAAATTTGCATTTGTTAAGAATTGGCGTGTATGAACACCTTGTAACAACAGCTTTAAGGCTTAAATAAAGAGATATTTGAGTTTTTCGGAGAATTTTTATGCGTCTTGATGAAGAAGAAACCCCAAAAGCACCGGAATCATCGCTTGCTTTGCTTGAAAAGGCATTACTCGATTCCCGTACCATTCTTTTAACGGGCGCAATTGATGATACGCAGGCACGCCGCGTTACCGAGCGTTTGATTGCGCTTTCGGCAATTTCATCTGATCCAATTTTGCTTATTTTGTCTTCACCTGGTGGTCACGTTGAAAGCGGTGATATGATTCACGATATGATTAAATTCGTATCTGCCCCTGTGAATATTCTTGCAACTGGTTGGGCGGCATCTGCGGGCGCATTAATTTTTGCTGCGGCACCGGTTGAACGCCGTTTCTGCACCCCAAACACCCGCTTCCTTTTGCATGAACCACGCGGCGGCGTTGGTGGTATGGCATCTGATGTGGAAATTCAGGCACGCGAAATCATTCGTATGCGTGAACGCCTAAACCGTATTTTCGCGGCAGCAACCGGACAACCCTATGAAAGAATTGTTGCCGATACAGACCGCGACTATTGGATGAGCGCGCAAGAAGCAATCGATTATAATTTCGTTGGAAAAATTGTTTCAACAAAAGACGAAATCAAATAATCTAAACAGCATTAAATTAAAAAAGCCCCCGATATTTTCGGGGGCTTTTTTTGTTAAGCAACAAATTCCTTTAATGTGCCTTCAAACGCTTTCCATAAATCGTCTTTATGAATTTTGAATGCCTTAGCAATTTCAAGACTATTGCCGGCGGCAACCCCAATTTTGCGTGACGCAAGTCCTTTATCAAATAGGATTTGGTTCACCGCACCTTCATTTTCAGGGGCAACGGCAATTAAGAAGCGCGCCTGATCTTCGGCAAACAATGCGGCATTAAGTGGAATATCTTCCTGCACCTGACCAACAATACCAATATCAGAGCCCATTGTCATTTTCGCAAGGCCAAGTGCCAAGCCACCATTTGACAAATCGTGACATGCTTCGATTAAACCTTTTTCATTTAGCTCAAGAATGGTTTCGCCAGTCTGTTTTTCCAAAACCAAATCAACTTTTGGCGGCGCACCATCTTCACGACCAACCAATACTTTCATGGCAGTGGTCGCACCCATATTATCAGTGGTATTGCCAATAAGGATAATGGTGTCACCCTCATTAATGCCGCCATACCCAATGGCATCATTATAATTTTTAATCAGGCCTACACCGCCGACCACAGGGGTTGGCAAAATTGGTGTGCCCATTGTCTCATTGTAAAGTGATACGTTGCCCGAAACCACCGGATATTCCAAAACCTTACACGCTTCTGCCATGCCTTCGATTGCCATAACAATCTGCCCCATGATTTCAGGGCGCTCTGGTGAGCCAAAGTTAAGATTATCGGTAATTGCAATCGGGGTTGCACCAGTTGCGATAATGTTGCGATAGCTTTCGGCAACAACCTGTTTACCGCCTTCATAAGGGTCGTTTTTGACATAAAGCGGGGTGCAATCACATGTAATTGCCAATGCCTTGTCTGTGCCATGAACGCGAACAAGCGCAGCATCAGAAGCATGCGAAGAATCCGCCAAAGTATCCGCCATAACGTGACGGTCATATTGTTCCCAAATCCAACGTTTTGAACAAATATCAGGGCTTGCAAGGATTTTTAAAAGCGCATCACCCAAATCGCCCAATTCGCCGATTTCACGCGCAGTTACTGGTTTTTCAACTTCGGGCTTAACCCAAGGGCGATCATAGTTTGGTGCATCTGATGACAATGGGCCAACAGGAATGTCGCAAACAACCTCACCATCAAACTCAAGAACCATGCGTCCGGTATCGGTGGTATAGCCAATAACCGCATAATCCAAATCCCATTTTTGCATGATTGCTTCGGCAATATGTTCTTGCCCTGGTTTAATGATGGCAAGCATACGTTCTTGTGATTCGGAAAGCATCATTTCATATGGCGTCATATGGGTTTCGCGAACCGGAACATCATTCATTTTCAAAACAATGCCAAGGCCTTCTTTGCCCGCCATTTCAACAGAACTAGAGGTAAGGCCCGCAGCACCCATATCCTGAATTGCCTCAATACAATCGGTTTGCATCAATTCAAGGGTGGCCTCAATAAGCAATTTTTCCATGAACGGGTCACCAACCTGAACAGTTGGGCGCTTTTCATCCGAATCCACATCAAATTCAGCCGATGCCATAGTTGCACCATGAATACCATCACGACCAGTTTTTGAACCAAAATAAACGATTGGCGAACCAACTTTGGCACCGCGTGAATAGAAAATCTTGTCTTGCTCGGCTAAACCAACGCACATCGCATTCACAAGGATATTGCCGTTATAAGATGCGTGGAAATTGGTTTCACCGCAAACAGTTGGCACCCCAACACAATTGCCATAACCGCCAATACCCGCAACCACGCCATTCAAAAGGCGTTTTGTGTGCTGGTTTTCCATTTCGCCAAAGCGCAAAGCATTGGCAAGCGCCACAGGGCGCGCACCCATTGTAAACACATCGCGCATGATGCCGCCAACACCGGTTGCCGCACCCTGGTATGGTTCAATGAATGATGGGTGGTTATGCGATTCCATTTTGAAAATCGCGGCCTGATTATCACCAATATCAATAACACCCGCATTCTCACCAGGGCCCTGAATAACCAATGGTCCAGAAACCGGAAATTTCGACAAATGGCGGCGTGATGATTTATAGGAACAATGCTCCGACCACATGACAGAGAAAATGCCAAGTTCCAATAAATTCGGCGCACGACCAAGACGGTCGAGGATGATTTGATACTCATCCGGCTTGATGCCGTGTTCAGCGATAATTTCGGGGGTGATTTCGGTGTTATTTGTCATAATCAGCCCATAGCGGATTTATGAAATAATGTCAGCATATCGCCGTGAAATTTATTAAATAAACGCAGAATTATTTTACTGGTAAAAGAACCAATTCCGTCATCTCTTTTTTTGGGTCAAATTTTACAGGCTCTTTAAGCTTGCCAATTGTAACAAGATCGCGTTTCACACTTGCCTGCCAACATAGCCCATTATCGTTCTTGGTATTTTTAACTTCATATAACACTGAAACTAGGGCTTTTGATGCACCATTTGCCTTTGTCGGAATTTTAAAATCGCCACCCAAAGAAGGAAGCCCTTCCATATTGCTAACCTCTATTTTTGGATCAGCGCAATTGAATAATCTAAATGAAATTAAATCGCCATCAAGAAATTTTTCATTGCTTGAGAATGTTAGCGCGGCTAAGGCGTCACCATATTTATTATAATATGCTTTATCGTGCTGATTTTTCAAACCAAGTGAAGCAGCAACTGCATCATCGGCCACTTCTTCAACCATAGCCATTTCTTTTGCGTTAAGACCCGCAGATTTTGTAAAATCCACTACTTCACCATTACGGTAAACACTAATCATTTTCTCCTGCTCGCTAAGATCCTGCTTAATACTAATTGAATTAGCTTTAGGATTCGAAGCCTGATTAACTGTTACCTTTGCTTCAGGCGCAGGATTAAGAACCATCATTGTAATAAAAGGAAGAAAAATAAAATCCACGCCACGCCTCCATACTGGTTATACAACCAATGGATGCCACAGCAATCACCTTACCGCAACACTATTTTAAATAGGCATGCAAGTTTTTACACAAGCACGAATTATAGTTCACGCCAGCCCAAGAACCAATCGGCGAAATTTTGCAGGCCTGTCTTGATGTCTGTGGTCGGTTTAAAGCCGTAATCATCGGAAATCGCCGCAATATCAGCACAGGTCTCAAAAACATCGCCTTTTTGCATTGGTAAAAATTCCTTGATTGCCTTTTTACCCAATGCGCTTTCCAAGGTTTCAATGAATGTCATTAATTCGACGGGCTTGTTATTGCCGATATTATAGACCTTGTGCGGCACATTTTCGAAATGCGCACCGCGTGTTGCAATGCGGGTTATGCCATCAACAATATCGTCAATATAGGTAAAATCACGGCGAAGTTTGCCGTTGTTGAAAACCTTTATTGGCTTGCCAGATAATATCGCATCACTAAAGCCCCAATACGCCATATCGGGGCGCCCCCACGGGCCATAGACGGTAAAAAACCGCAAGCCGATTTGCCGCAAGCCATAAAGACTTGCATATGAATAAGACATTGCCTCACCCGCGATTTTGGTGGCGGCATAAAGCGAAACCGGCTTGTTCACAAATTCAGTTTCTTTGTATGGCGGGGTAGAATTATTGCCGTAAACCGATGATGATGATGCATAAATCACCAACGGGGAGCGGGCATGACCACGCGCAAATTCCAAAACCTGCAAATGCCCAGAAAGGTTGGAATCAGCATAAGCAAATGGGTTTTGAATGGAATATCTTACGCCTGCTTGTGCCGCAAGGTGAATGATTATCTCAAATTCGCCAAGTTCGGGCTTGCGGGAATTAATCTCATTCAGATCCATTTCGATAAATTCAAAACCCTGAAGCGGGCGCAAACTATCGAGGCGAGAAACCTTTAAAGCCGGGTCATAATAATCATTTAAATTATCAATACCCGTCACCTCATGCCCCATGCCAAGCAATGAATGGGAAACATAAGAACCAATAAAACCCGCCGCACCGGTTACAAGAATTTTCATCTGGCTTAAATAGAGGATTTTATTGGTTTTGATAAGAGGGCTTAATGGTTTTGATTAAGCCGTCTCTATCAGCCCGCGTTCTGCCGCCATTTCGCGCACGATGAGGTAGGAAAAGTTGCAGACTTTTCCGTAAACCGAAGAGCAAATAAAATAAATGCGCGAATTATGCGGTCTCTATTAATCCGCGCTCTGCCGCCATTTCGCGCACGATGAGGTAGGAAAAGTTGCAGACTTTTCCGTAAACCGAAGAGCAAATAAAATAAATGCGCGAGTTATGCGGTTTCTATTAATCCGCGCTCTGCCGCCATTTCGCGCATTGCATCTTGTAGCTTTTCAAATGCGCGAACCTCAATTTGGCGAATGCGTTCACGTGAAACCTGAAACTCTTCGGCCAAATCTTCCAAAGTTGTTGGATTATCTTTTAGGCGGCGTTCACGAATAATTTTCTGTTCACGCTCATTAAGTTTTGCCATTGCAGTGGTCAAAAGCTCCATGCGTGCGTCATATTCTTCATTGCGTGCCAAGACGGTTTCTTGTGAATCTTCATCTGATGCCAACCAATCTTGCCATTCTGCGCCACCCTCTTCGCCACCAATTTGCACGTTCAAAGATGCATCTGGGCCAGACATACGGCGGTTCATATTCACAACTTCTTCTTCAGAAACGCCTAATTTAGTTGAAATATCTTCAAGTTGTTCTGGACGAAGATCACCGTCTTCAACCGCCTGCATTTTATTTTTTAAACGGCGTAGATTAAAGAACAGCTTTTTCTGTGCGGCGGTTGTACCCATTTTTACAAGGGACCAAGTACGCAATACATATTCCTGAATAGAGGCGCGAATCCACCACATTGCATAGGTTGCAAGGCGGAAACCTTTTTCGGGGTCAAACTTCTTGACCGCTTGCATAAGGCCGATATTACCTTCGGAAATAACCTCTGCCATTGGTAAACCATAACCACGATAACCCATCGCCATTTTGGCCACCAAACGCAAATGCGATGTCACAAGGCGTTCCGCAGCTTGTGGATCTTCGTGTTCACGCCAACGTCTTGCAAGCATGTATTCCTCATCCTTGGCAAGCATTGGAAACTTGCGGATTTCAGATAAATAACGCTGCAAACCCTGTTCAGGACCTAAGGTAAGAGTCAAAGAGGTTGTATTATTAGCCATTTTATTCCCGCAACTTTAATTCATGAGTATTCAACTTAGGAATTAAATGAGGCAAAAAAAAGGGGTAAAAATAAAGATATGATTATGTTTGTGCAGTGGGCGATTAAACAACGGCTTCTGCACACTTCATGCAAAAGCCGTTAAATTTAAGCAAAGGCACAAAAACTTGTGCGGCGAATACTATAATCCAAGCACATCGTGCATGTCGTATAATCCATGCGGTTTATCGACGACCCAAAGTGCGGCTTCTAGCGCACCTTTTGCAAAAGTGCTTCTGTCCCATGCCTTGTGCGATAAAACCAGGCTTTCAGTTTCTGATTCAAACCGAACATCGTGTTCGCCAACAATGCCACCACCGCGAATTGCCGAAAATCCAATCGAGCCTTTAACGCGTGCGCCTGTTATGCCTTCACGGGCAGGGGTGCGAATTTCTGATAATGGTTTGCCACGCCCCTCTGCCGCAGATTCACCTAAAAGAATCGCTGTGCCTGACGGTGCATCAACCTTGCGGCGGTGGTGCGCCTCAATAATTTCAATGTCCCAATCTTCACCAAGAACTGCCGCCGCTTTTTTAACAAAGCCAGATAGTAAATTTACGCCCAGCGAAAAATTTCCTGTTTTCACAATGGCAAAATGTTTGGCATAGGCTTTGATTTTTTTGTTTTCTTCTTCGCTGAAACCCGTTGTGCCGATAACAACGGCCTTACATTCTGTGGCTTTTAATGCCTCCAAAGTGGCAAGGGTCGCAGCGGGACGCGTAAAATCAATAAAGACTTTTGCATTTTTTGCGGCAACAGTAATGTCCGAAGAGATTTCACCACTTACATTCAAGAGGTTTAGAGCATCTGAAATGTGCTTGTTTAATGCGGCACTATTCGGGGCCTCGGTCCCGCCAACCAACATAAAACGACCATCCGCCGCAGCCATTGCAGCAAGATTGCGCCCCATTGCACCCATAATCCCGGCGATTGCGATTGGTTTTGGCATTGTGACCTCCATTATAAGTTAAAATATTTTTCGATTATTTTATAATAAATATCGCGCAAAGCATAAATATCTTTGGTCGCAACATTTTCGTTTATTTTATGCAAGGTTTTACCAACAATACCAAATTCAACAACTGGGCAATAATCCTTGATAAAGCGGGCATCAGATGTGCCGCCAGTGGTCGATAATTCTGGGGTTAATCCGGTAATTTCCTTTGCGGCATCCTGAATTATATCGGTAAAATGGCATGGCTTGGTAAAAAATGGCTCACCAGAAATGGCAATATCGGGTTTTAATTCCGCACTCATACGGGCATTTACATCGTCACAAGACTTTTCAATCCATTGTTTTAATGAATTGCCACTATGATTAGTGTTAAAGCGAATATTAAACCGCGCAGTGGCATTCTCTGGGATAACGTTGCTTGCCGGATTGCCAACATCAATCGTTACAATTTCAAGATTGCTAGGTTGAAAACCCTCTGCGCCATCGTCTAATTTATTGCTTTGCAGAAGATGCAAAACCTCAACCAATGGCGGGATTGGGTTTTTGGCCAGTGTTGGATAGGCAACGTGCCCTTGAACGCCATGCGAATTAATGGTGCAATTAATTGACCCACGGCGACCATTTTTAATCATATCGCCCAACACCTCTGGGCAGGTTGGCTCACCAACTATGCAATGATCTATTTTTTCACCGTCTTGGGCAATTGCCGGCAATAGTTTGCGCGTGCCATTAATTGCCGCCCCTTCTTCATCACCAGTTATTAGCAGAGAAATAGAGCCTTTGGGCGCGCCAATTTCTGTTAAATATTTTTGAACCGCCGCAACCCATGCCGCAATTGCGCTTTTCATATCGCACGCACCGCGACCAAATAAATCACCATCAATTATTTTGGCTTCAAAAGGCGGATTATTCCATTTATTCAAATCACCAGTCGGCACAACATCGGTATGCCCCGCAAAGCATAAATTTGGTGAAGCATCACCAAGGCGGGCATAAAGATTATCGACATCTTCAAAAACATAGCGTTTGGTTTTGAAACCCAAATCCTTTAAAACGTCTTCTAAAAGATTAAGTGCGCCGCCTTCGATTGGTGTTACCGATGGGCAGTTGATTAAATCAATTGTGAAATTAACGGGGTCGATATTATTTGGTGCCATTGTCATTAAGTCTAATTCTTTTGTTATAATCTGCCCGCTATATAATGAAATTGCATAGATTAAAACTATGAGTATAACAAAAAAACCATGACAAATAAAAAAACTGATGTTTTCCTTAATTATTTAAAGATTTTTATTGGCGCTTTATTAATTGCGTCAATTGTCTTTTATGTTTACCATAATCGCAAAAGCGTCGAAACGGTTTATGGTGAAAAACCACTAACCATCAAGGTTTTTCCACAATTAGAAAACCAATTAGGCGATGTCCGCAGAATAAAGATAACACACACAAAAGGTGCGATACAGCTTATACGTCAAGGTAATGAATGGATTATGCCGGAACGGTCAGGCTTCAAAGTTTCAAAGTCTTATTTAGAGAGCTTCACCAACGCGATGTTAAATTTGCGACAAGGTGATTTGGTGACTTCTGACCCCGCAAAATTTGATTCACTTCAGGTCGGAGAACCCGTTGAATTCGGCCGGGGAAATATTGTTGAATTTTTTGATGCCCAAGACCAGCTAATTGCCGGAAGCCATATTGGTCAAGTTGGTGATGCCGCATATGTCCGCGTGCTGGGCGAAAATCAGGTTTATAATGCGTCACCGATTTCAATTGATATGACTGATATTTCACAGTGGCTTGAGTTGGATTTTTTAAATGTTTCACCGGAAAACATTGTTGCAACCTCATTAACCACACCCATGGGGCATAAGTTCGATATAATCCGCAATGCAACGGGTGACTTTAAAGCTAATGAAAGAACCAGTGAAAAGTCGGGAATCAATATCACACGCGCGGCAATATTAATTAGCAAAATCAAATTCAAAGACGTTGCGCCAGCCACAAGGATTTCTTCACCGCCAAAAGCCAGTGAAATTGTCACGCTTAAGAATGGTGAAAAAATTGAAATCAGGCTTATTGAACAATACCACCTTTATTGGGTTAAAATAAAAGCACTTTCGAATAGCGAATTTGCAAATGAAATCAATAAAAATGCCGATGGATGGGCTTTTGAAATTGATAAATCAATTGCTGATGATTTTGTGGTGAAATAATACTAATATACTATTGTTTTTGTGCTTATTAGTTGCAAAAGGTCTTGAACTCAAAAAAATTATTGTTTATTGGGGCGACAGGAAAATATTGATATGGCAAATGTAGATACCGATAAAATGCACTTCTCTCTCGTCTCTCCTGAGCGTGAGTTGTTTTCAGGCGATGTTGATCAGGTTGTTGTTCCTGCGGAAAGCGGTGAATTCGGCGCATTGAAATTGCATGCCGCAACCATGAGCGTGATTAAAAAAGGCATCATTAAAATTTTTGAAGGCAACACAGAATCAAAAATGTATATTGGTGGTGGCATTGCCGATGTAACCCCAGATGGCGTTACTATCCTTGCCGAAGATGCAGTTGATTTAAAATCAATTGATAAAGACGCTGTTGCAGCTGAAATTAAAAATGCACAAGAAGATTTGCGCGATGCAAAAACTGATGCAGATAAAGCTTCAACCTCTGAAAAATTAGAGCGTCTTGAAACCATTCTTGCAAACGCCTAATATCTTACTCTCCCATATTGGGAATTTAAGTGGTGAAAAATAATGCGCTTTTTGGTGGCTGGTAATACCGGTCAGTTAGCGGAGTCCCTTTTAAAAAGGGCTTCGGTTTTTGGCGCGGAAATTATATCAACCCATGAAGATAGCGACTTTTCCGTTGCCGATTTGCAAGACCAAATAAATAATACCAACGCTGATTTATTTATAAACCTTATTGGTATTTCACACCCTGATTTTTATAGCGAAAATATCACTAGTAGTGACAGGCTGGAACTAATTGACCTTGTGCAAAATATGGCAAAGGCCAGTGCGGCATCCAATATTCCAATCATTCACCTTTCTGGCCATCAAGTATTTGATGGCAAATCAGAAGATGGATACCTAGAAAGCACTGCACCTTCAGCAGAACGTGAAATAGGACGAATTGGCATTATGGCAGAGGATGCAATTGCGCAATTCAATCCAAACCATGTTATTTTGCGAACTTCATGGCTATATGGCCCCGATTCAAAAAGTTTCTTTACAAAAATGGTAAAGATTGCCGAATTGGAAAATGATCTGACCTATGTTGCTAGAAAGCGCATGGGCTCACCGACATCGGTACATTCCCTTGCTGAAGGCATATTTGAAGTTGCTGCAAATTTGCATAGTATGAAAGACAATCGTGACTTGCGGGGGACTTTTCATATTGCTAATTCGGGAACTGCTTCACAATTGCGCTTCGCGCGTTACATTTTAGCATATTGTCAGGAAATTTCGCAAAAACACAGCGATGAAATCAGGAATCAGAATTACGAATCCGATGCAAATAATATAATAACTCAGAATGCCGCATTGAATTGTGATAAATTGCTATTCTCACATGGTGTTGAATTGGATGATTGGCGAAATGCACTTAGGGATATCCTAAACGAAAGTTTTGGGACAGTTTTGGAAAATAATAACAATGACGAATGATACAATAATTGCTTTTGCCCACAAACTTGCAGACTCTGCTAGTGCTGCAATCCTACCTTATTTTCGCACAAGATTAAGTGTCGATAACAAGGCTACAAGTGGTTATGATCCAGTCACACTTGCTGATAAAGCCGCTGAAACCATCATGCGTGAAATGATTGAAAAATACCGCCCAAATGATGCAATTTTTGGCGAAGAATTTGGCGAAAAAGAAGGCACATCAGGCTGGCAATGGATTCTTGACCCAATTGATGGCACGCGCGCATTTGTTGCCGGCACCTCAACTTGGGGCGTGTTAATTGGTGCATATTTTAATGGTGAGCCTAAAATTGGCATTATCGCCCAACCCTTTACTGGTGAAAGGTTTGTAAGCGATGGCGGCAAAGCAAAATGGCAACAAAAATCAAAAAGCAAAATTATCAAAACTGAGCCGAGCGTAACACTTGATACTTGTGTGCTTGCAACCACTGACCCGTTTTTATTTACAGGCGATGAGGTAGACGCATTTGGTAAATTACGTGCCCGCGCACCAATCACCCGCTACGGTCTTGATTGCACTGCATATGGTTTATTGGCCCAGGGTAATATTGGGCTTGTGGTTGAAAACGGTTTGAAATTATTTGATATTGCCGCAATTGTGCCAATCATTGAATGCGCCGGTGGTCACTTTACCGATTGGAAGGGCAATCGTAACATAAGTGGCGGTCGGGTTATTGCGGCGGCAAACAAAACTATACTTGATGAAGCCGTGGCAATCCTATCAGGCGTGGAATAAAATCTTTATTGCGGCAATTCCCCAAATTGCGAGCAAGACAACATTCCCAATTGCGAAAACAAGAAACCGCAAAATAACGTGATTGAAAAATATATGCACAATGGAATGCACAATACGCATTCCAACATAAACCCATGCCAAACCAACTAATAAATTGTTTGTGACACCAGTCATCTGGATAACAATTGTTATGAAATAAAATAACGTCGGAAGCTCGGTTAAATTCATATAATTGCGATTGGGCAACTTCACATAATCAGGCAGTCTATCTGTTTCACCCAATTTGAAGTCTTTGGCAGTTGCGCTTTTATGCCCCACCGCCCAAAATCTTGTTATTGGTATCATTAAAAGCACGCAAAACGTCCAAAAACCCAATACAATGGCAGGTATAATAATTTGCATTTTAAGAAACCTAAATAAAGATTTGAAAAGACAAATACAGCTTGTCGCAATTCAAAAAAAATGTAAAACTATAATCAAAGAAATATACAGTGTAATTTCACCGAAATAATTACCCATTATGGGCAATTCGGTAAATATGGGGTTTTTATGGATATTGGTCAAAGTATGCGCCTTTTGGGTGCCAAAGTTCGCGGTTTATTTACAGCTAAACCAAAAACCGACCCTTTTTCTGGTTCGGATGTTCCGCCCGCGCAATTAGCACCCGATGCCGAACCTAAAAAGAAAAAGAAATCTTGGAAAACTATTTTGGTTCTTGTCTTGGTGCTTGGCATCATTCCGGCATATTATTTCCTTGGTGCGGTATTTACACATCGCATTAATGACCAATTAAATTACAAGGTTCCTGCACCATCAAATGGCAAATCAACCACGGTTGAGGTTATTGCAGGGCTAATTGACCGCGAAGTTAACAAAACCAAATGGGCCCCAAATGTTCAACCTTTTGAACCTGCGGCGATGCTGCGTTTTGGTGGCAATATGGTGAATTTCCAATCTGGTCTTATTCGTGCGCTTTCAACCACTGTTTATGAAATGGAAAACCGCCTTGCACGGACACGCGGCACCTCACAGGCAGACGTTGATATGGCGGCGGCACGTCAAGGTTTATCGCGCTCTCCTGAAACTTGGATTCTTGACCCTCTACCAACTTCATCTGCCGACCATGAGTATCGCAAAGCACGTGAAGCATTGATAAGGTACAATAACCGCCTTGCATCAGGGCAGGCAGTTTTTGAAGTTCGCGCCGATAACCTTCAAGGCGTGCTTGACCATATCGCGCTTGATTTAGGCGGGGTTTCTGATTCCCTTGATAAACAAATGGACGATGGCAGAAAGGTTTTCATCGATCGCCGCGCCGATAAATTATTCTATTATGCCAAAGGTGAGGCATATGGTTATTTCATTGTATTACGCGCCCTACGTGAAGATTATGGCAGCGTTCTGCAACAACGCGGCGTTGATAAATTATATTCAGAAATGCTTACCGAGCTTGCGATGGCGGCACAAATGCGTCCGCCAATCGTGCAAAACGCTGCACCTGATGCACTATTGATACCAAACCACCTTGCAATGGAAGGGTTTTATATCCTTCGGGCGCGGGCAAAATTGCGCGAAATCACCGCTGTTTTGCAAAATTAATAAACAGGTGAAAAATGGGTGAACAAAGAAAAATTCTGTGTATTGCCGATGGTTCGCATGAATGCCGAACCGCTGTTCTCTTTGGGGCAGAACGGGCAATGCGCAATGGTTCAGCATTAGTTATAATGTGCGTGATTAATTCGGCAGATAATTCATTGGTGTCGGCACTTGGCGCCGGTGTTCTTGAAGAATTACGGCTTGAGGCATTAGATAACCTTCAGGAATTGTCACAAATCGTAAAACAACGAACGGGCATCGTCCCGCAATTATTGATCAAAGAGGGTGAAATCCATCAAGCACTTCGTGAATGTATTAACGAAGATGCTGCGATTAAAACCCTTTTGCTTGCGGCGGCATCATCCAAAAAAGGTCCGGGTCCGTTGGTGGTTGAGGCAACACGTGGCACAATGGCACTTGGGGTTCGCCCAATTGCGATTATGATTGTCCCCGAAGAATTAAGCGACAGCGAAATAAGCGAACTGGCAAGTTAATTTCTTTGGCACTTGACCTTACCCCACCCTCATCACTATATGTTGCATAAACAAGGTTACAATTAATGTTTATACAAACCGAAGCTACGCCAAACCCAAATACGTTGAAATTTATTCCAGGTCGCCATGTTTATGACGGCATATTAGAATTTCATGGTGCAATCTCCGCGGATATGTCGCCTTTTGCGCAAACGCTTTTCAAAATTGATGGTGTTCGTTCGGTTATGTTTGGCGAAGATTTTATATCGGTTTCAAAAAACGCAGATATTGAATGGGCACATATCAAACCTGAAATCCTTGGCACGATTATGGACGGCTTTGTATCCAATGTTCCGCTTTGGGTTTCTGATGAAAAGCCTGTAAAGTCACCCAAAAAATATGAGGGTGAGGCCGCGCAAATCGTTGAAGAAATTGAACAATTGCTTGAAACCCGCGTCCGCCCTGCTGTTGCCCAAGATGGCGGCGACATTGAATTTGAAGAATTTGATATGCAAACCGGCGTGGTTTATTTACGCATGCGCGGTGCATGCTCTGGCTGCCCATCATCAACAATTACCTTGAAAAACGGTGTTGAAAATATGATTAAGCACTATGTTCCAGAGGTTACACGCGTAGAACAAATAATCTAATTATTTATTCTTTCTTGCCATTAACAACCCATCACCAATACCAACAAGATTGGCGGTAACGCGCGGGTCTTCCATAATTGCCTTGGTTAAATTCACGATGGCATTGGTTTCTTTGTCATCTGCTTCGGGGGCAACAACTTTGCCATGACGCAGCATATTGTCAAAAATCATAAGACCACCTGGGCGCAATAGCTCAAGCGCTTTTTCATAATACACTGGATATTTTGCCTTGTCGGCATCGATAAAGACGAAATCCACATTGGCCTTGTACCCTTCGGCAATAAGTTCGTCTAATTTTTCTTCGGCCTGTCCGATACGCGGCTCAATAACATCATCGACACCCGCCATCGCCCAATATTTTTTGGCAATATCAATATATTTATGCGACATGTCCAAGGCGAACATTTTTGCCCCTGGTCCAGCAGACTTACGCAATGCCAACGCAGTTGTAAGCGCAGAATAACCAGTGAAAACCCCAATCTCAACCGCAATCCGTGCCTCTATCAAACGCACCATAAATGCCATAAAGCCACCTTGTTCACGTGCAATTTGCAGATTGCCACGCGGATGCTCCGCAGTTTCTTCACGACAAAGCTTTTGTGCTTCATGCTCGTCATAATTGATTTCGTTGATATAATTGAAAATCTCTGGGGTAAGGGTAATAGTTTCACGTGTCATAAGCGGCTATTAAAGGATATTTTCGTTTTCGCCAAGATTATTTTTCTTTAACCCAAAAATCATAATCGCAGCAATGATACACAAACCGCCAAGAATCGGTGATCCATAGGAATCCTGCCCCTGCCATAAAAGGTAATTATAATTATAGTGCATATTAACCACAGACGGTTTAACCACAAGCTCCAAGAACGACCAAACACCATGCGCGGCAACAACACTCAAGAATCCATGTCGCTCAAACAACACCGCCATTAGCAAGCCAAGACATATTGAATTAAAAATATATAATGGCTGATAATAACCCTGTGCCGCCTGCAATGCCGCAAAGCCAATTGCCGCAATAATTATTGCCACCTTATCACCAAAGAATTGTTTGGCGCGGGTTTGTAATACGCATTGTAGCAATATTTGCTCGGCAAGTGCATGAAGCAGCATTAAAACCAACGCAATTGCAAAAGTTGGAATTGAAAAATCTTTGACAAATGTAAAATTACTGATTGCCTTGGAATAAAATAGTGCGCCCCAAGCCACAGATAAAATCATAATTATGGTTTCAAGACCCGCCGAAAAACCGCCAAAACCACCCCAATTAATTTGAAACGCTTTATTCGCTTTTGCATAAATCAGGAATAAACATAGCGCTATTATTGCGTTAATCACCTCACGCAGGGGAATTGATGCGCCCATATTGGCAAGCCGATAGCTTAGAAGCAAAGAAAAGCTTCCGGCAAAATACGCACCGGCAACGGCAAAAATGAATATTGATAATAGGTTTAATATCTTCGTCATTAATCAAAAAACAAATAAAACAGAATTATGATATTATTACAGTAAAAAAGCAGCCTAAATACGAAATGACAACATATTATTAAATTTTTAACCATAAATTATTTTTGATTAGAAAATTAAATTATGAATTTGCCGCCACATATATTTCTTTTGGTTACCATCCTTAGCGCCTTTGCACTAGGGCTTTTAGTTGCGCGTATCTATTATACTTGGCGTTTTAACAAACAATCAAAAATATATCGTACCGAACAGGCAAATTTGGGTGATTCTTTCTTAATGCTGCGCAATGCACGCACATTGGGCATGTTATGGCGCATTGATGACGATGCCGATGATGCCAACCCACCAGAATTAATCGGTGACACAGATTTGCAAAAGCATTTTGCATCATTGCTTGGTTGTCCTGCTGATAAAATTTATGAAACCCTTGTTATGGGCAATGAAACTTTAAAGGCACAGATTAAAGCATTGCGAACTAATGGTTCATCATTTGAAACCTTTGCCCATAGTCTTGAAATTGCCGGCGAAACCGATGGTGCAAATGCGATTCTTTTGCTTCGCCAAGCACCTGTGAATTACGGCGCGCGCGGCACAAATAGTTTTTCTTTCCCTGTCTTTATTTGCAATTCAGAAGGTCAACTTTTATGGGGCAATAAGGCATTCTTAAACGCCGTTGAAATCGCAAATATCGATGACGCGGTAAAAGAAAACGCCCGCCTTGATAGTAAAATTGCCACCGACATTCTTGACGCCCTAAAAGGCAAGCATGTAACCGACACACGCGCAATTTCGATTGATGGCAAACGCCGCATGATGCGTATTTTCCTTGCCCCAATTTATGACCGTATTATCGGCGCGGCAATTGATATTGAGGATGAGTATGCGCGCAATGAAATCCTTGTACGTGAGGCACGTGCCAACCTTGAAACCCTCAACCAGCTTACTGATGCGGTTGCAGTTTTTGACGCATCGCGCGAATTAAAAACCTATAACCACGCTTTTGCGCGCCTATGGGGCTTTGAAGAAAGCTATCTGGATGAGGCGCCAACCCATTCAGAAATTCTTGATCGCCTACGCGAACGCGCGCGCCTTCCACACCAAAGAAATTATATCGAATGGCGCAACGCCGAAATGGCATATTACCAAACCACACAGGCAATCCCTGACGAAACTTGGTCACTGCCTGACGGGCGCATTTTACGCGTAATGCGCCAAAGACAACCGACCGGTGGTCTTTTGGTCCTGTATGAGGATATTTCCGACAAAACCCTATTACAAGCGCAATTTAAAACCCAAATCGAGGTGCAAAGAACCACGCTTGATAAATTGCGTGAAGGCATTGCGGTTTTCTCCAGTGATGGCAAACTTACTTTGGCAAACGTTTCATTCCGCAAAATGTGGCAGTTAGATGATGCCGCAATGGATGAGCATAGGGATTTTGCCGCCCTCGCCCAAAATCTTAAAACCCTTTATGGCGATGAGAATTTCTGGGACGAATTATGGGCACGCGTATGCGACCCATCACCTGAGGGCCGCCGTGAAACCCAAGGATCTATTGAGCGTAATGACGGCACATACCTAACATGGCTTACCCGCCCACTACCTGATGGTGCAACCTTGGTTGCCTTTGTTGACGTAACAGCACATCACAAAATTGAGGCATTATTGCGCGAAAAAGCCCTCGCCTTAACCGAGGCCGACCGCCTTAAAACCTCCTTCCTTGAAAAGGTTTCATATCAATTACGGACGCCATTGAATACTATTTTGGGCTATTCAGATTTATTGACATCTGGCTTCTCGGGTGAATTAAGCGATATCCAAACCGAACAAATGAAATTTATTAAACAAGCCGGTGAGCAGCTTGAAACCATGGTTGGGCATTTGCTTGACCTTGCAATAATTGATGCAGGACAAGCGGCATTAGAATTAGGCGATGTTGATATAAAAGATGCCATCACCACAATTGCCGAAACTTCAACCACCAAATTAAATGAAACAACATTTAATCTTGTAATTGATTGCCCTGATAATGTCGGTAAAATTCGCGGGGACGATAAACGGTTTAGGCAAATTGTCGCCAATCTTTTAGGCAATGCGATGCGAAATGCAGTTGCCGGTGATGAAATTACAATTGGGGCAAAACGCATTGGCGAAAGCGTTAAGTTATTCATCGAGAGCCCTAATCACAGCAATTTAGGTCTGTTTGGTAATTTTGACTTTGATGCCTTTACTGAAGGTTCAAAACGTGGCGGCCTTGGCCTTGTATTGGTTAAAAAGTTTGTCGAAATGCACGGCGGTTGGGTCGCTATTGATTTGTCCAACAATGAAAAACTAAGGATTAATTGCCATTTTCCAGTAGTTGCCAAAGAGCAAATAGCAAACCCCGAACTGGAACTGATTTAAATCCCCCCTTGCCCATCAATACAATTCTGCTAATGCTGCGGGCATGAGTGAAACACGTCTTATTCTTGCCTCCCAATCAAAAATTCGTCGCCATGTACTTGAAAATGCGGGCGTAAAATTTGAAGCCATTGCATCAAATGTTGATGAGGAAATGGCAAAAATTGCACTTCGTGAAGCTGGGTTAAAACCGTCCGAGCAGGCACATGAACTAGCAAAATTAAAGGCGCAAAAACTATCACGTAAATACCCCGATGCCTTTGTAATTGGCTGCGATCAAATGCTGGCCCTTGATGGCGAGGTTTTTGACAAAGCAGCCGATATGGATGAAGCTCGCGAACGTCTTAAACATTTTCGAGGCAAAACCCATTATCTACAAAATGCAATCGTGATTTATAAAAGCGGTGAATTTATATGGCGCCATGATAGCGCCCCAAAATTAAAAATGCGCAGCTTTAGTGATGAATTTCTTGAAAGCTATCTCATCCAAAGTGGTGATAAAATTCTTTCTTCGGTTGGTTGTTATCAATTAGAAGGTTTGGGTATACAGCTTTTTGAAGAAATTTCCGGTGATTATTTTGCAATTTTGGGCTTGCCTTTATTGCCACTGCTGACATTCTTACGAAATCATAATATTGTAGCAGCATGAGCAAGATAAAAGCATCAACCGAACTTTATGGGATTTTTGGTTATCCCGCCAAACATTCACTATCACCGATTTTGCAAAATGGGTGGATAAATGATTTTGGCATAAATGCCGTCTTTGTCGGGCTGGAGGTTAAGCCCCAAGATTTTGCCGAGGCATTGAATGGCTTGAAGAAAGTTGGCTTTAAAGGCGGCAACATAACCGCGCCATTAAAAGAAGATATTGCAAAACTTGTTGCTTTCCCTTCCCATGAAGTGAAAACAATCGGTGCGGCAAACACAATCCGTGCAAAAGATGACGATTTTGAAGCCATTAATACCGATGGCATCGGTTTGACCGTGGATTTGGATTATAATTTCAAAGGCTGGCGCAGTGCTTGTAAAATTATAGCCATAATTGGTGCAGGTGGTGCGGCACGTGGCGTTATTTCAGCACTTTTAAGCGATGAAGTACGTGAAATCCGTTTTGTTGGGCGCACAATTTCGAAATGCGAAGAATTGGCGAATATCGGGCGAATTCTTGCTGGAAATCGCAACATTACTTTTAGTGTGTTTGGTTGGGATGAAATGGCACAGGGCCTTTCCGGTGCATCATTGGTGATAAATGCCACTACATTGGGTTTAAAAGGCGTTGGTGCATTGGATGTTGATTTATCGCCAACCACCAAAGACGCAATTATTTATGATATGGTTTATATGCCAACGCCAACTGCATTCACAATTGCGGCAAACAACCAAAAAAGACGTGGTCTAAACGGGCTTGGCATGTTGGCAGGGCAAGGGGTTTTGGCGTTTGAATTTTGGTTTGGATCGCGCCCCGATTTTATGCGGGGGCTTGAACGCCTAAAAGCACAATTAAAATGAAAGCAAGGGGCATGAAACGAATCGCAATTACCGGTTCAATCGGCACAGGAAAGTCCACGATAATTAAAATGTTCAAAAAACTTGGTGTACCGACATGGGATGCCGATAGTGCGGTTCATAAACTTTATCGCAAGGGTGGGCGCGCCTATGAATTGTTGGGGCTAGAATTTGGTGATGTAATATTGGGCGAAAAAGAAATTAATCGTGAGGCACTGGGCAAAATCGTTTTAAACAACCCCGATGCATTAAAAAAACTTGAAAGCTATATTCACCCACTTGTTGCCCAAAACCGCCAAGAATTTTATAATGAAGTTGCGCCATCGAACCCGCCTTATGTATTGGTCGATATTCCTTTATTATTTGAAACCAAAGCAGAATCGCAGTTTGACAAGATTATTGTCGTTAATTGTGATTTTGAAACCCAAAAACAACGCGTTTTATTGCGACCAAATATGACCGAGGAGAAATTCCTTTCTATTGTCGCAAAACAAATGCCGGGTGACGAAAAAGCGGCACGTGCTGATTTTGTTATTAATACATCAAAATCAATTGAAGAGACAAAACGAAAAGTAAGACAAATCGACAGAACGCTTAGGGGCTAAAATGCGTGAGATTGTTTTCGATACCGAAACCACGGGTCTAAACCCCGAGGAGGGGGATAAATTGGTGGAAATCGGCATGGTCGAACTTATGGACCTTGTGCCGACTGGTAAGACATTTCATACCTATATCAACCCATTGCGCGATATGCCAATGGAGGCATTTCGGGTGCATGGTCTATCCGCTGACTTTCTTGCCGACTTTCCAACTTTTGGCGACCCCCGGGTTGCGGATGCCATGCTTGACTTTATTGGTGATAGCCAGCTTGTGGCACACAATGCTGAATTCGACCGTGGCTTTATAAATTATGAATTAAAACAACTTGGTTTGCCAGAAATCACCAAAGAACGCTGTATTGATACGGTTCTTATTGCACGCAAACAATTTCCCGGTGCACCGGCAAACCTTGATGCCCTTTGTCGCCGTTTTAACATCGACCTAAAAGATCGGACATTGCACGGCGCATTGCTCGACGCACGGCTTTTGGCGGCCGTCTATCTGGAATTAAAAGGGGGCCGTGAACGGAGTTTTGGCTTCTTAAATAATAATAGCGGGCGCAACGGCCGTGGCGGCTTGATAAAAGAGTTTGAAAAGCGTGGCATTCGCCCCAAACCACTACCCAGCCTTATCACCCCCGATGAAGCGAAAGCCCATCAGGAATTTATTGCGAAATTAGGTGAAGATTCCTATTGGGCGAAATTAAACGCCGAATAATTATGATTTTAACGCCGCCCAAACACTTTCTTTAAGTATTTTGGCGCTTTCTTTATCACCACGACATTGAAGCAGTGATGCAATCGGCCCCCAAATCAAAGACAAGGCAATTGGCTTTAATTTAATATCTATATCGCCAGAAACCGCCGCTTCATCAATGAATGCCGTTATCGCGGTTTTAAACTTGCTATCATCTTTAAAGCCATGGGTTGCAAGGTATTCGGCAACTTCTGGCTCTTGCTCGATAAAATCTGTTAGGCGGTCAAATACAAGCGCAAAGCGACCTTTCATATCAAGGCGTGCAGGAATTGGCGCAAGTATAAATTTACAAAATACTTCTTCACATCTTTCTTCAAGCAATTTGTCTAATTGCTGCTTGTTTGGAAGAACGCGGTAAATCGTTCCAACTGCAAGTTCCGCTTTTTTTGCAAGCTCCTGAATTGAATAACCATCGATATTATTACCAAGACGCAGTGCCGCATCGGCAATTTGTTTTTCAATATCTTCAACTTTTTGCGGAGAGCGGCGCATAATTTTATCCTTTATGAATGTTCATTCATTTAAATATTTCACATATATGGGTTAACAAAATGCTAAAAATTCCTATTATATAGCTATGACCCAAGATAAAACTTCTAGCGCTTTGGATTTTACCGAAAAAAATCTTCAAAAATCTATCGATAATCTTTTTGAATTAATGAAAATCCCTTCAATTTCCTCGGAAAAGGAATTTCGTCCCGAATGCATCCGTGCCGGGCAATATCTTGTTGATATGCTCAATGAGATTGGATTTGAGGCAAAATTACGCGATGGCAAAGGGCTTCCGCTGGTTGTTGCGCATTATAACAATACCGAAAGCGATAAACATGTGCTTTTTTATGGTCACTATGATGTGCAACCAGTTGATCCACTTGAACTTTGGAGCAGCCCACCATTTGAACCATGCATAAAAAACATCAATGGCAAGGATGTTATTTTTGGGCGCGGCTCGTCTGATGATAAGGGTCAGACCCTTACCTTTATTGAGGCATGTCGTGCATGGATTGAAACCACTGGGAAATTGCCGTGCCGTGTTACCTTGCTTTTAGAAGGCGAAGAAGAATCCGATACGATTTCATTAATTCCTTTCATGCATGAAAATAAAGAAGAATTAAAAGCCGATGTTGCCTTTATCTGTGACACAGATCGCTGGGATGAAACCACACCCGCAATTACCATTGGTTTGCGTGGTAATATTACCGGTGAAGTAAAAATCATTGGCCCAAGTCGTGATTTACACTCTGGTCTTTATGGCGGGCCGGCGCGTAACCCGATTGTTTTGCTTGCCGATATGCTTGGCAAAATGCGCGATGATGATGGTCATATTACTTTAGAAGGTTTTTATGATGGCGTCCCTGTCCTTACCCCTGAAATAAAGGCAAATTGGGCATCTCTCGGGTTTGACGATAAAAAATTCTTGGGCGATGTTGGGCTTTCTATACCTGCGGGTGAGAAGGGTCTAACTGCACTAGAGCAATTATGGGCGCGCCCAACCGCAGAGATTTGCGGCATTCATGGCGGTTATACTGGTGATGGTTTTAAAACCGTTATCCCGTCCGAAGCCTTTGCCAAGGTTTCATTCCGCCTTGTTGGAAATCAAAATCCTGACAAGGTTTGGGAAGCGTTCGAAAAACATATTAATTCGCTTTTACCACCTGATTGCAAAGCTGTTTTCAAAAAATATTCTGGTGGTCGCGGTGTTGCCATCGACACCACCAACCCATTGATACAATCGGTTGAAAAGGCATTGAATGACGAATGGCAAAAACCACCGGCATTAATGGGATGCGGCGCATCAATCCCCGTGGTTAGCGATATTCGCGAAATCCTTGATATGGATGCACTTTTGGTTGGCTTTGCATTGCCGGATGATAATATTCACTCCCCAAATGAAAAATATGACGTGAATAGCTTTAACAAAGCAATTCGTTCATGGGTACGAATTTTGGGTGAAATGGCATAAAAAAAGCCCCCAAACGGGGGCTTTTCTTTTGGCTATGTTGCAAATTATGCAACCAATGCCTCAACGTCTTTTTTAACCTTATCAGAAGCCGCCGCAACAGTTTCAAATGTGCTGTTGATTTCGGTTAGTGATTGGGTAATTTCGTTCACCGCACCCACTGCAGACTGCATATTTTGTGATATATCGCCGGTAACTGCATTCTGCTGCTCAATCGCGGTCGCAACCGATGCCACATTGTCCAAAACATTTGTCATAGAGCTTGAGATAACGCCAAGTGATTCCACAACTTCGGTTGAAACACTTTGCATTTTTTGGATTTCTGCCGAGATGGTTTGGGTTGAGGTTGTGGTTTGGTTGGCAAGGGTTTTAACCTCTGATGCCACAACCGCAAAGCCACGCCCTGCCTCACCGGCACGTGCCGATTCAATTGTTGCGTTTAGTGCAAGCATGTTAATTTGCTGTGCAATTTCTTGAATCATGGTCACAATGCCATTCATTGAAACTGCTGAGCGGTTTAGCATATCAGCAGATTTATTTGCGTTTTCGGCATGTTCAAATACGTTTTCAACTGCTGCTTTGGCATTGGTCATGTTCGCAGAAATTTCACGAACACTTTGGCTTAATTCTTCTGATGCGGCGGCAACTGAATTCACAATCGCCCCAGTTTCAGCAGATGCAGCAGATGCCTTTGATGTCATCTCTGATGCTGTATTAACTTCACCTACAACTTGTCCAAGATCTTCGTTAATGCCTTTGCTTAAACCCTCATTGGCAAGACGTTTAAGAACGGTTGGTGTAATATCGGTTGCAAATTTAACAACTTTTACAACCGCACCAGTGTCATCAAAAATTGGGTTATATGATGCTTGGATATAAACTTCTTTGCCGCCTTTACCGATACGCTTATATTCAGCAGCTTGGAATTTACCTGCCGCAAGTTCATTCCAGAAAGCTTTGTATTCTGGGCTTTGGGTATAGGCAGTATCGCAGAACATTGAATGGTGTTTATGTTGAATTTCGCCAAGGTTATAGCCAAGGGTTTTCAGGAAGTTTTCATTGGCAAACAACACCTCACCTTTTGGCGTAAATTCGATTACAGCCTGCGAACGGTTAATGGCATCAATTTTACCTTGGGAATCGATTGCTTTATTTTTGGCATCGGTAATATCGGCAGCAAATTTAATAACCTTAACCACATTACCACGATCATCTTTGATTGGGTTATAAGATGCTTGAAGCCAGATAACATTTCCAGATTTGCCGATGCGTTTGAATTCGCCGGCATTAAATCGACCACTTGCAAGATTATTCCAAAATTCTTTATAATCAGGGCTATTTACAAATTTAGCCTCACAAAACATTCTGTGATGCCCACCAACTACTTCGGATAGGGTGTATCCAACAGTTTTTAAAAAGTTTTCATTCGCCGTTAAAATTTCACCCGTTGGGGTAAATTCAATAACAGCCTGTGACGCGTTAAGCGCATCAAGAGTTGCGTTTGTATTGCCTTTATTCTTCGAAAACATCCTACACCTCGAAATTGACCTGAAAATTAATGCTCTGCCTTACGATTTTTTTTATTTGTGAATCCTAATATTATTATCCACAGGTAAATAAATTGTAATTTTTTAGTCCCAAATTGATATATTTCCTGTTTTTTTAAGGGTTTTTACATTTAACTAAAAATTCAAAAAATGTGGTAACAATGGAAAATATTTTGTGACTTTATTAATTGAATTTCTGGGTTTATTAAGCCGCAATATATTATTTTTTATTAGTTTTTTTATAAGGATTTACCATGGCAACCCAACCGCAAAAGCCGATTAATTTCATCGACCTAAAGGCACAGCGTGAATATCTTGGTAAAAAAATTGACAATGCGGTTATGGGCGTTGTTGATTCTTGTGCTTTTGTAATGGGACCACAAGTAAGAGAGTTTGAGGCAAAAATAGCGGAATTCGCGGGCGCAAAATATGGCCTTTCATGTGCGAATGGAACTGATGCAATCGTTTTACCGTTAATGGCATGGGGCATTGGTGCCGGAGATGCCGTTTTCTGCCCATCATTCACATTTGCTGCCACCGCAGAGGTTATTCCATGGACTGGTGCGACCGGCGTTTTTGTTGATATCCTTGAAGATACTTACAATATCGACCCAGTAAAACTTGAAGAAGCCATTGAAAAAGTTGTTGCCGATGGAAAATTAACGCCCAAAGTCGTTATTGCGGTCGACTTATTTGGGCAGGCGGCAGATTATCCAAAAATCCGCGCGATTTGTGATAAATATAACCTGAAACTTATTTCAGACTCGGCACAAGGTTTTGGCTGCACACTAAACGGCAAACATCCAATTGAATGGGCGGATGCACAAACTACATCTTTCTTCCCTGCCAAACCTTTGGGATGCTATGGTGATGGTGGCGCGGTTATTACAAATTCTGAAGATGATTGGCATATGATGGATTCAATCCGTGTTCACGGTAAAGCGGTTAAAAATGACCTTGAAGGCAAAAATTTTGACCATGACCCTAAATATATGAATATGCGCATTGGCATGAATAGCCGCCTTGATACCATTCAGGCCGCAGTATTACTTGAAAAAATTGCGATTTTTTCCGAAGAAATTGAAAAACGTAATGTTGTTGCAGACCGTTATTATGAAGGTTTAAAAGACGTTTGCGTTGCACCAATCGTAATTGATGGCGGCGTTTCAAACTGGGCGCAATATACAATCCAAGTTCCTGACCGTGATGCATTAATGGCGTATCTGCGTGAAAATGGTGTCCCAAGTGCCGCTTATTACCCAATTCCAATGCACGTTCAGGGACCATATCTTGATTTTGTAAACACTGGTTATGGGCAATTACCTGTTACCGAACATATGGCAGATGCCGTTATGTCATTACCGATGCACCCATATATGGATACAGAAACCCAAGATTATATCATTGCAAAAATTCGTGAGTTTTTGTCAAAATAGTTTTTTAAGACCAAACTTGCCATTTTCGGCAATATATGCAAGCAAGCGCGCATTTTGGGAAAACGCCAAATCAACAATGCGCGCATCGCCTGCCCGCAAGTTAATTTCTTGATTATTATCTTGCATAGGTCCGGCAATATAATGCGGGGTTTCATCGCCGATTTCAATTAAATCGACACCACCATCATTATAGCCAAGCGCAATCATATGCTTTGCCGATGCCACAGTAGTAACAAGGCCGCTTCGGGTACGGAAAGTTTTGGCGGGTTTATTTATCGGCCCCTCATAAGTGTCAAAGGGCCATAAAACGCCAACTGGCCCACCAGATGTCACAAGACCAGCGCCACCTTCTACCCATGCCAGAGATGTCGGTTTTGCAGGATAGCCAGCCATGCGGAACGCAACCCCATCTGTTAAGCGCCAACCAACCATTGCCGGTTCTCCTGATGCGGCAACGATGAATTGTAAATTTGGGCTAAATTCACAGGCATAAACACCACCTGGAACTGGAAAATCAAGCGGATCTTCACCGGTTTTCAGGTCATAAATAGTCATTCCCTTGCCGTGCCCAACCACCAAATTATCCCCCTTTTGATCAAACGCAATATAATTGGGGGACATGGGCGGGGTGAATTCAAAAATCAGGCTATTATCAATAAGATTTATCACAGCAACATTACGGCTTTGCGCCACTGCTAGGAATTTTGAATTTGCATTTACTTTTATTGAATCGGCAAAGTCACCTTTGAGGTGGTGAATTTCTTCGGTTTTTCCATTTAATCTTACACGGGTTATTTTGCCATCATCGCCCAAAGCAATCATGCCAAATGATAATGGGCATAAAGCGGCGGAATAAACCCCATCTTCAAGCGTAATTAAATGCTTGTCATCATAAAAAATTTGACCGTCACCAAAGGCAAATAATGGTTTTTCACCACTAAAAAAGCAATTCACACCTTGGGAATCGACTTGGCTTTCAAAAATCATTTTTTAACTTTCCAAATCACAATTCCTGAACCGTTTGGCGATGGAACCAATTCAAGATATTCAGGATATTTTTTATTTACCAATTGCTTCATAAGACCATTTGGGCTTTCACGGCTTATAATTTCAGTTTCCGCAGATTTGGTGCAAAGCCCCAAATAATCAACCCCATGAGAACGAATTATTTTCAGTGCCTCATCAGGTTTGGCAAGGAAAATTGAATAGGCAACCATATTACCTTGATTGCGGTGATATGGTGCAGCAAGCACTTTTTGGTTTGTTGTTAATAAGGCCTGCGCACCAAAATCAATGTGTGAGGCAACCAAGCCATCTGGCAATGCGGCAAGGGCCGAGAATGCCTTCACCCCTTTACAACTTACGCCGCCGCCAATTGCATAATTGCTGGTTTTTGGTTTTGCCTTATTGTATAAATTGGCAACCATATTTGGCACCATTGGATTGACTACAACCAATACCAAAAGGGCATTCAAAAGCCCCTGATTTTTCAAAATAGTTACAAAAAGTGCGGCGGCAACAACCGCGGCAAACGTTTGTGCCAAACCCGCCATACGCAATTGCCAGAAAAATGCCAAAAGGGTCAAAGAAATTAAAATTGCACCCAATAATAGCCAATTTTCAAGCGCCATTTCTTCGCGTCTTTTATCACGCCATAGAATAAAGATTTTAATGGCAACTGCGATTGATGCCATAACCTCAAAAAAGCCCAAAGTAATCGACGTCTCTGGACGTGCTTTATAAAGTGGGTGGGTTTCGGTAACGGCATTAAGCCATAATTTATGCAATAATGGGCTAGTTTGATAATATGGCTTTTCAAGCAAAATCGGGAATTGTACGGCAACCAATATTACGGCAATTCCAATCACAACAAGGGCGATAAAACGTGTTCTTGTCGAAGTATATGAGAATAATAAGGTTGATAGGAATAATCCAACCGAGCCGGCCAAAATCGGCAAAACTTGCGCAATGCTTAACTTGTCATTTTGCCCAATAAGATAGTTTTGTGGTGAAACATTTATTAAGAAGCCGCAAATTACAAAAAATGCCAAGGAGAGCGTAAAAATCGCGGTGAATTCGCCATTGCCCCGCACTCCCCATACAAGTGCAGCCCAAATAATCATAACCGCCACAATCGGCACGGTTTCAAAGCCAATGGTTATCGATAGAGCAATCGCAAGCCCCGCAACCAAAGCACCTTTTTTATTTTGCGATAATAAACCCCAAAGCGCCAAAAGCGCAAAAATAATTTGCAAACCGTGATGATCCACCCGCGCCGGTTGGAAATAGGTCATCGCACCAACGGTTAAAAGCCCCAAAAACGCAGAAATATAATAAGAAAAAGGTTCTTTTTCAAAGCGGCTAACGACAAGGCCAAGACAAATTGCGAAAATGCCACCCAGAAAAACTGGTGTAAAAAACGCCCCAATTTTTTCCGCCTGTATTTCCCCCATAAAAGGGCGCAAAACCAATTCCGCAAACGCAAGCGGTAAATCACCCACACGTGACCAGTGAATATCGCCGCCATTTGGTGGGTTAAGGCGGTGATTTAATAAGTCATAAAATCCCTGACCGTGAAGCCATGCCCGCACTTCGAGAATACGCATTGCATCATCATTATCTGGCACAATCCATTGCATAACTTTCGCCCAATCAGGTGACGAAATCCTTGCAAGCATGGCACATATTAGCGCCAGAAGCAGGATCGGGTGCATGGTTTTAAACAGGTTTTTCTTCATGTGCCTTAAATACTTTTTTTAACACTTGTTTACAGGTTTATATAATCTTTACCTGCATATCATAATGAATTCCACAGGTGTTTCATTTATACTTATTAGATTGCGCATGAAATGATTAAAAACTTTAAAACGATGGTCGCGCTTTGCTTGGTTGGCTTGATAACAATTGGTGTCAATAATTCATTTGCTGCGCCAAAAAATAATGCCAAAGCCAAACCACAAATCTATTCTAAGGCTGCGGCCCAATATCTTAAAAATTCGGCTTGGCGTACAACAGAATGTAATGAAGATGGCAATTTCCAATCCTTTATTTTCAACCCACAAAAACCAAAAGTCGAAGTTGGCTATGGCGCAAAGGGCGAAGGTGAACGCCTAGAAATGTTAAAAGCAGATATAAAAGGTGAATTTGTAGAAATTGAAACCCGTGTCTGCGCGCCGGTCGGGTGCAATCATACTTATGAGAAATATAAAATCCTTGGCCAAAATCAAATTCAAGAATGGTCGTTTATCGGGCAATTACCTGATAATCCACCGCTAATTATGGTCAAAGACGGAATTGCAACCAATGACAATTCAAAGGGCAGGGTTTTTAACCGGTGCGAGAAATAATTCAGGGGAAAATGATTATTGCGCCTGTTTTATAGGTTTGAAATAATGTTTTAAAACCATGCCGCTTTTAGAATTATCATCGCGCGTAAACCATGCAACCCCTGCTGTTGGAAGTTCAAATAATAATAACGCCTGCTCATTGCTGATATCTTCAGAATTAATTGCCCCGCCACCAAACATAAAATAACGGCATAATTCATGCAGACCTGGATCATGGGCAATTAACATCACATTTTTTTCGCCGCATGAAATTGCCTCGTTTAAATAGACTTTTGGGGATGCAAGGTAAAATTTATCCAATAATTTTGCGCGGCAATCAGGGAAAACCCCATGCGCCTTTTCCCATGTTTGTGCAGCACGTGCCGCAGTTGATACCAAGGCCATATCGGCATTGAAGCCAGCCTCTTTCAGACGAACGGCCTGATTTTCCGCATCCCTTTGCCCACGCTCCGTAAGCTGGCGCGAAAAGTCGTCATCGGCGTCATAAATTTTTTGCGCCTTGCCATGGCGAAATATAACCAAATTTTCAATTGCAGAATTTTTAAAAATATTATCCATGTACGTTCTTTATATGAAAATTCTGCCGTTTAAATGTGGCAAAAAGTTATTTTTGATGTAAAGGGTTTGCAAACAAAACCACAATTCTATTTAAGTAGTAATACAGAAAGCAGATTATGACTGATATTGGCGACAATAACACCCAATTCGCGCAATTAGCACAAAATGCAAAAGCATGGCCTTTTGAACAGGCACGCGCCATTGCACAGCGCCTAAAACGCAAGCCAAAGGATGTCGTGATTTTTGAAACTGGTTATGGCCCATCTGGTTTGCCACATATCGGAACTTTTGGTGAGGTTTGCCGCACCACGATGGTTAAACATGCATTTGAAGTTTTAACCGAAGGCAAAGTTAAAACCAAACTTATCTGCGTATCTGATGACATGGACGGCATGCGCAAAGTTCCTGATAACATTCCGAATTACGAAAAATTACAGGAATATTTGCAACTTCCATTGACCAAAGTTCCAGATCCATTTGAAAAATTTGAAAGCTTTGCCCACCATAATAATGCAATGCTAAGAGGGTTTTTGGACAGTTTTGGTTTCGAATATGAATTCAAATCAGCAACTGAATTATATACATCTGGCGCATATGATGCGGCACTTTTAAACGCACTAAAAAAGTATGATGACATAATGAAAATTATGTTGCCAACCTTGGGTGAAGAGCGCCGTGCAACCTATTCGCCATTTTTGCCAATATCACCAAAAACTGGTCGCGTGCTTTATGTACCGATGAAACGAATTGATGCAGAAGCCGGCACTATCACTTTTGATGATGAAGACGGAACCGAAACCACAATTCCGGTAACTGGCGGCAATGCAAAACTTCAATGGAAGCCAGATTTTGGTATGCGTTGGGCGGCATTGGGCGTTGATTTTGAAATGTTTGGCAAAGATCACCAAACCAATGCCAGCGTTTATTCGCGCATCTGTAAAGTCTTGGGCGAAGAAGCACCGGTACAATTTGTTTATGAGCTTTTCCTTGATGATAAGGGGGAAAAAATCTCAAAATCAAAAGGCAACGGGATTGCGGTTGAACAATGGCTTAGATATGCACCCGAAGAATCACTGGCGCTGTATCAATTCACAAAACCAAAAACCGCCAAAAAACTTTATTTTGATGTAATTCCAAAAGCGGTTGACGAATATTTGCAATTCCTTGACGCCTATCAAAAGCAAGGCTGGGTGGAACGTTTTGAAAATCCAGTGTGGCACATTCATTCGGGCAATGTTCCGACTGTCGGTTCACCAATTTCATTCAGCCTTTTGCTAAACCTTGTTGCGGCGGCTGATGCGGGTTCAAAAGAAGTTCTTTGGGGCTTTATTAAATCTTATGCCCCTGACGCAAGCCCAGAAGCAACTCCTTTGCTTGATAAGCTTGCGGGCTATGCAATCGAATATTATCGTGATTTTGTATTGCCAACCAAAAAATTCCGTGCGCCAACCGAACAAGAGCGTAAAGCAATTGTTGAACTTCGTGCTGTTCTTGCCGAAATGGGTGACAGCCACGATGGTGAGGCAATTCAAACCCAAGTTTTTGAAATTGGCAAAAACAATGGCTTTGAAAACTTGCGGGACTGGTTTAAAGCATTATACGAAGTGCTTTTGGGGCAAGAAACTGGTCCAAGATTCGGGAATTTTGCGGCCCTTTTCGGTATTAAATCAACAATTGCACTGATTGATGAGAAATTGAAATGACGTCAAAAATGCGGTCTTTAATAATATCTGGTCTTTGCCTTAATGTATTTATTACAAGTGCCGCAACCGCAGAATTAAATCCGCGGGCGCTTCAATTATTTAATAATGGTGATTATCGCGGCGTTGTCTCAATTGCCAATTCCCGCAATGATGCCGATAATTATGCGCTCGCAGCGCGGGCTTTGGTTACCGAAGCCTCAATTTATCGCCCGTCACAAGCAAGTGATAAAACCCTTAATGAGGCGCAGTCACTTGTTAATAAGGCGCTAAAAATCAATAAAACCCATAAAGAAGCATTACTGATTGATGCCATAATTACTCTTATAAAAGCGCGCAAGGCCGGGAAAATAAAAGGCTTTGCCGCAGGGTTGCCACAGCTTGGCAAATTGAAACTTGATAATATCATAAGCCTTTACCCAAATTATGGGGAAGCATGGGCATTGCGCGCGGCATGGCACATGGAAGCAGTTTCAACCGGTGGCAATTCAGCAGCAATTTTGGGCGCAAGTGCAGACAGTGGCATCAATGAATATAAAAAAGCGATGCTGTTAGATAATGACAATGTGATGATTAAATTCGCCTTTGCCTCATCCTTGATTATGCTTGACCGCAATTCTTATGAAAATGCCTATTCAAAACTTTTGGCGATTTGCGCGACTGCAAAACCTTCTTCAAAAAGTGAGCAAGTATTTGTTACCCGTGCCAAAGAATTAAAGGCAAGTGTAGATAAAGGTGACATTGACGGGGCATATAATAAAGTTAAATCATGGCTTTAAAAACTGTATTATAATGCGTTTTGGGCAGATTTATTTTATATACAAATGGACACAATAACAGTAAAATGAAGAATATTGACCTTGACGTAAATTTCGAACATTTTCATATTTAGTCCTATGCAATCAATAGCTTATAAAATCGAACGTAAAGATATCTGGCAACAAGCACAGCAGACAGGGACTTATTTTGGTTCTGCACTTGATTTGAAGGATGGCTTTATTCACCTTTCAACACTAGACCAACTTAACGGAACTTTGCGATTATATTTCACGGGGATTGATAATCTTTTGATTATAATGGTTGATTTGGCAAAATGTGGCGAAGCAATAAAATGGGAAACTTCGCGCGGGGGTGCGCAATTTCCACATATTTACGCCCCACTTGAAATGAACCAGATTATTGAATGCTTTGATGCCGATTATGACGGGGCAACACCAATAATTCCGCAAGTCATGTTGGAATATCTTAAAAACGGGCAAACCAAATCAGGAGCAGAAAAAAATGAAGTATAAAATAGCTGCCAGCATTATGAGGAAATTGCCCGCTGAAACGGCGCACCGAATAACCATAAAAGCATTATCAACTGGTGCGGGGCCAGTTTTTAAAAGAAAACAACGCCTTGAGACCAAGATTGCCGGGCTTACACTTCCTAACCCAATCGGTATGGCCGCAGGATTTGACAAAAACGCAGAAGCTGCAGACGCATTATTCCGTGCTGGCTTTGGGTTTGTGGAATGTGGAACGGTTACACCACTTCCGCAAGCAGGTAATCCAAAACCACGTATTTTCCGCCTAAAGGAAGATGATGCCATTATTAATGCTATGGGCTTTAATAATGTTGGCTTGCATGACTTTGTTGATCATTTACGTAAGCGCGCGCATTTACCGGGCATTATTGGGGCAAATGTTGGCGCCAACAAGGATTCCGAAAATAAAATTAATGATTATGCGCTTGGTGTGCGTCGCGTGTGGCTGCACTCATCATACATAACTATGAATATTTCCTCCCCAAACACCAAGGGTTTAAGGGATTTGCAGGGTGCAGGCGCTCTGGAAGATTTACTGGGAACGGTGAATGAAGTCCGCGATATTCAGACCAAAACCCACGGCCATCGCCCATTATTCTTAAAAGTTGCGCCAGATTTGGATGAAAAACAAATTGCCGATATTGCACGACTTGTAAAATGGGCAAAAATTAACGCATTAATTGTTTCAAATACGACTATCGATCGCCCAGAAACCCTTAAAAACCCAAATAAAACCCGCCCTGGTGGTTTATCAGGTCGCCCTTTATTTGAAAAATCAACCGAGGTTTTGAAGGCTTTTAAATCTGAATTAGGTGATGAAATTGATTTAATCGGCGTTGGCGGCATTATGTCAGGTGATGATGCCGTTAAAAAGCTTGAAGCAGGTGCAAAGGCAATTCAAATCTATACTGGTTTTATTTACCGTTCGATGGATTTGATGTATGAAATTGAACAAGCAATTGCCGATTATCGCGGCATCAAATAAGCCAATTTCGTTTAAATTAAGCAAGATTAATTAAAGTTCGGGTAACTTTATTTTGTTATTATCCCAAAATAATTTTGTATTGTGGGTATTAACAAGTGGCAATTTCGAGCTATTCAGCAGCGACAGCGCTATCTATCCTGAGTTCATATTCAGGCTATACCCCAACTACGTCTAGCACATCTAGCACTACAACACCGAAGACAACAAATATTACAAAGCTTACCCCATGGGATTCGAGTGTTGTTAAAGCGGATACTGTTAAAACCGCAACCAAAACACTTAATACACCGTCACTATTTTCCGGTGGCTTAGGTTCAGGTGCAGGTTCTGGCGTAAAAAGTGCAAATGACCATGAATTATTTTTGCTCTATAATGCGGTTGATAAATTAAAAGCCCTTGCCGATTATGCAACGAGCAGCACCATGACCGACAAAATGCGTGAGAAAGTTCAAAAACGCATTGAGGACGGTCTTGCCGAGATTGATGCACAATGCCGTAAAAATGGCCTTGATGGCGCAACACTAATTTCCGGTAAAAAATATTCATCTTTGAAGACCGATAAATTAGGTTCAACCCTTACCACTTATACTACCGACGTACTTGCAAATGGTGATGAAAATACCGTGCCATCACAATTCTTGGGCAATGTGAAATTTTCTGTTTCTGTTACTGAGGATAACGTTACCAAAAGTGTTGATGTTGACCTTTCTGGCATGGGAAGCACTGAAAGAACTGTTGGCAATGTTGCAAATTATATCAATGAGCAATTATCAACAATCGGTGTTGAAACCCGTTTTAGCCGTGTGGAAACCACCAAGGCGTCAACCGTTAAAGGTGTTGCCGACACCAAACAGCAAAGTTTTAAAGTAACTGTTGGCAACGGGGAACACGTTACTTTTGGCCCTGCCAGCAATGATACAGAAACCGCAATCTATGTTGCGGGTGCGGCGACCTATAACAAATCAACATCAACCACCACAACAACAACTAAAACCACAACATCGACAGCCGATGAAGTTGTGCAAAGCGTATTATCGCGTATTGACCTTGCCTCTGATGGGTCAACTGAAAAAGTTTCTTCAACCGCATTCACCGCAACCGAAGGCCTTAATTTAAAAGCAATGACCAAAGATGCCGATGGCAATATTTATGTTGTTGCGAACATTGATGGCAAATATACCAATGCCAATAATCTAGAATTTGCCGCAAAAGATACCAATGACGTAGTTTTACAAAAAATTGACACTGCTGGAAATGTTGTGTGGTCACGCTCTTTGGGGTCAGAGGCTTCGGCAACTGGTTACTCAATTGCGGTTTCAAACGATGGAACCGTGGCAATTGCAGGCTCTGTAAATGGTTTGGGTGACACCCAAAAATCAACAACAGGCAATGGCACAGATTCATTTGTTTCAACTTTTGACGCCGATGGCAAAGATCTTTGGTATTATCAAAAAGGCGCGTATGGAACCGACCAAGCGTTAGACCTTAAATTTGATGACAGCGGCAACCTCCTTGTACTTGGTAAAACCTCTATGGCATATGGTGGCGCGGATACTAATGGCGGAACCGATGTATATGTTCAATCATTTGATAGTATTGGCGCGGTCAATTACACCAAAACCATTGGCACCTCTGGAAATGACGTACCCGTTGGCATCGAAGTTAATGGTTCCCAAGCCTATGTTGCATGGAATACTGAAACAGAAGGGCATATAAGCCGCCTTGACACTGCAACCGGTAATTTCGCTGCCGCGGACTACCTAACTTCCAGCAACGGCGTTGCAACCATTTCGGGGCTTGAAATTGATGCCGCAGGCAATGCAATTGTTGCCGGGAATACAGCGCTTGGTAATGTTAATGACCAAATACGCGGGATAAATCTTTTGACAGGGGCCACAACCTTCTCAGAAGATTTGGCTGGCAGCCCAGTTCGTAACTTTAGTGTCGATGGCAATTTGGTAAATGTTGCCCTTGAAGGCACAACCGATGAATTGGCAAAAGATACTACTGCACGTCAAACCTTGTTAAAAGGCTTTGCCTTAAACGATGGTTCACAGGTTTATTCTGTGGCCGCACTTGGCGAGGCAAATTCAAACGTTACCGTTATTTCGACCCAAAACCAATCAAAATCATTGCAGGCTCTTGGCCTTCCGCAAGGTGAGCTTAATTTTGACAACACAAAATCGCTTACTGATTTAACAGGGCTTCGGGCGGGCGATTATTTCTACCTATCAGTAAATGGTAAAACCGATCGCAAAATTACAATTGATAGTGGGGAAACCCTTGTTAGCCTGCAAGATAAAATAAAGAAATACCTTGGCTCTAATGGAACCACTAGCGTTTCTGGCTCTAATGGCAATAAATATCTTTCAATAAGCGCCAAAAACGCTAACACAATTGAGCTTAAGGCCGGCAGTGCAAAGGCCGATGCTCTCGCACAATTGGGTCTAAACGAAGGCTTTATTACCAATGGTTCAACCGCATCAACCACCGCAGTAACAACCGGAACTAATAATATCCCTGTTGTTGCCCTTGAATTACCAAGCGAAGTTGACACTTCGGACAAGGCTTCTGCAACATTGGTTTCAAGCCAATTATCGAGTGTTTTAAGCCGCATTAGAAGTGCTTATCGCGCCATTTCCGATGACCCAGATATGGTTGCAGCACGCAAACAAAGTAAAGCCGCGGCCAAAAGTTCTAAAACCGGAAGTGCCGCAGCGGTAGCGGCCTATAATTCACAAGCGGCACAATATGCTGCGGCATTGGCAAAACTTAGCGCCTAATTATTCAATTCCAGAACTTTGTAATGAAATTGCCAGTTTTGACAATGTTTCTGCATCGGCAGGTAAAGAGCCGTGTGGTGCATTTTCAAGCGGGATAAACGTTGCGGTATTTCCCTGCTTCACAAGTTTATTATAAAGCATTTTCGTTGCCTCGAACTTAACGCTGTCATCTATTTTTGATGCGATTACAAATACCGGGCCTTTAAATTCCCCTAATAATTGCGGGATGATAAATTGTGGGGTATCTTCGGCGATATTTAATCTTGCAATGATGGACCTAACGGGAAATCTGGTTTTTGCAAAGTCGTTATAATCAGCAAAAGTTCCTGCAAGCACTAATGCAATCGCATCAGGGTTATCATGTGCAAGTGATGAACATACGCCACCACCAAATGAATGCCCATAATAAATAATCTTACCGCCGTTATTTTGCGCGGCAATTTCTTTGGTTTTTTGCGAAACTAATTTCAAAGTCTCTTCAAATTGCGCCCTAGTTGCTTCGCCGGTACTATCGCCAAGCCCAGGGTAATCAAAGGCAAAAACATCGCCATATTGTGCGAGCGCTTGCGCATATTTATAGCCACTGTGATTTAGGCGAAATGCATTTCCACCGCAAAACACCACGAGCGGCTTTTTGCGATCTGTCTGTATCTGTGAATATGCAATTTTACCAAATGAAGCCTGCAATTCACCCCTTTGCGTACTAAAATTATAAGGCAATTTAACTTGGTCAAAAGTGCGTTGCGTCCCAAAATTAATCTTATGTTCTTCTGCATTTTTGTTGGTTATTAAAACCATATCTTTGCCAACATTTACATTAACACAAGCAGCAAGAAAAAATGGCGTGGCGATTAAAAGCGGGAATAATTTTTTCATACCTAACTCCTGTAACAGCCACGCTAATCACAATATAAGATTGTGACAAGATTATGATTATTAAATCTATTTTATAATAGCAAAATAGCCCTGCATTGCAGGGCTATTTAATTTGACGACAATCAAAGAAATTATAACATCGCGGGAATAACACGATCAGGCGGCTTGTGACCATCGGCAAAAGTTTTGATGTTGATGATTACTTTTTCACCCATCGCCGTCCGTGATTCAATGGTCGAAGAACCCATGTGCGGAAGCAATACAACATTTGAAAGCTTTTTAAGTTTTGGATTAATTTCAGGCTCGTGTTCGAAAACATCCAAACCAGCGCCGGCAAGCAAACCTTTTTCAAGCATACGCGCCAATGCCGCCTCATCCACAATTTCACCACGTGCAGTATTGATAAGATATGCAGTAGGCTTCAAAAGCTGAAGACGGCGCGCCGATAATAAATGATAAGTCGCAGGTGTATGCGGGCAATTTACCGATACAATATCCATACGCGCCAACATTTGATCAAGGCTTTCCCAATAGGTTGCCTCCAACTCCTGCTCGATAGCAGGTGCCACTTTTTTGCGGTTATGATAATGAATTTGCATGCCAAATGCCTTGGCACGGCGGGCAACCGCCTGACCAATGCGCCCCATACCGATAATGCCTAGGCGTTTGTTTGAAACACTACGTCCAAGCATCCAAGTTGGCGACCAGCCAGTGAATTTATCATTATCAATAATTTCCGCACCCTCTATCAGGCGACGCGGAACTGAAAGAATAAGCGCCATAGTAACATCTGCGGTATCTTCGGTTAAAACACCTGGTGTATTGGTAACGGTTATGCCACGGCGATTTGCGGTTTCAACATCAATATTATCAATACCTGCACCATATTGGGCAATAAGTTTAAGGCGATCACCCGCACGGGACAAAACCTTGGAATCGATTCTATCGGTAACAGTTGGAACAAGAATATCGCAACGCCCCACAGCATCAACCAATTGCTCATAGCTCATTGGTTCGTCATTTTGGGATAATTCCGTATCGAAAAGTTCTTTCATACGGGTTTCAACCACTTCTGGCAGTCTGCGTGTAACAATAACTTTTGGTTTTGTGTTTGGCATATTTGTTCCGCTTGTATAAATTTCTATTGGCGCAATCCTATAAACGCAAATTCAGCGCTTTGCATCCTTTAAATATTGTTTATCAGAATGTTTTGCAATAATAATTAGGACTAAAGGATAAAACACACAAGTCTGACAATTTGACGCCTATTATTTAACGGAAAGCATGACCCAAGCCACAAATAATAATGATTGGTATGAAAAACCAAAACCACAAGAAAAGCCAACGCCAAAATGGTTGGTGGTGGTTTTGCAATCATTATTTTATGCAATTTTCTCAGGCTTTTTAATTGCCTGCGTCTTGGCGATTTATAATTATATTTTTCCGCCACCACATCAGGAAATTATGGCAACCGATTATGAGATCTTCGCCCTATTGCTTAATGGGTTAATCGGTGGTGTGGTTGGTCTTGTATTTGGTTTTTTACCAACCGCCATATTATTATGGCTTTTGCCATTAATTACTAAAATGCAAAAGCTTTGGCAGGTGGTAATAATTAGCATAATCGTGCCAATCACAATTCTTTATGGCTTTGACTTATTGCTAAAAGCCAAAATGAACGGTCTTTTGCCGATTTCGCAATATTTTCTTGTGATTATTTCGGGGTTTGTGGTCGGGTTTGTGGTTTTTAAACCCGACATAAAATCTTATTTACCGCCAAAACCGAATGCCGAGTGAAGACGCTGAATCTGCTCACTAACCGGATTAGCAGGAGCTTCGGCATTTTCAACAAACATTGCATTATCCAGGCGATCAATACGTTTATAAAGTGCATCAGATTTATGCAATAAATCAAGCAATTTTGCTGGAAGTTCAGATGAAATTTGGCGGCTAGAAAGACAAATTGCCTTTGCACCAATACGATATTTGGAATCACGGGCATCAGTTGGCGTCATTTCACCTTCACGAACCGCGCGCTGCACCAAAAGCCAGCTTGCCGCCTGCATCAAACGCGTCGTAAGGCGCATAGATTCAGATGCATATTGCAATGCCAAAACCTTATCGAGCTTTTTTGATTCCGAACGCCCTTCTCCATCAAGGTAAGCGGCAGTGGCCTCAACTAAATCCATGCCATCAGTAAATAATTTTTCAAACATGTCTGAACCGGCAAAAGCACGAATTCTGTCATTCTCATCATTGGTATTTGCTATATCTATGACCATCTAATTACCCATTATTTTAGATGCTACTTGCAAGCACCATGCCAGATATAAATTTTTTGGCGACAATTATTTTTTGCCAAAAAGCGCGTTTGCTGCATCAAGTGATGCTTTTTTTGATACAATCTTGCCTTCGCACCTAATGATTTCTTCTTTTAGGCGTATAATCCTATCTTCCAACTCCTCAATCGAGTAAATGTCAAGGTCATATGGTTTGGCATTTTCCTTTGGCAATAAGTCATCATCTGTCATATTTAGATTCCATTACCTAATGTGTATCAACTAATTGGGGACTTCCGTTTCATTAGATGACAGATTAAAACCATAATTTCAAGACAAACCATCAATTTGGGACAATGAGGTTAAGAATGCCAAAATGTGAAGCAATTATTATTGAAAACAATGCGTTGCAATTGGGGCAAATTGAAACACCTGTCCCAAAAGATGACGAAGTTTTGATAAAGGTTCAATTTGCTGGTGTAAATCGACCTGATTTATTACAATTAAAAGGCGGATACCCGCCGCCAAAAGGCGCATCACCCATTTTGGGACTTGAAGTTGCGGGGGAAATCGTCGCTTTTGGCAAGGATGTTAAGAACTTAGCGATTGGCGATATGGTTTGCGCACTATTATCAGGCGGTGGCTATGCCGAATATGCGACCGCATATTATGGTTGTTGCCTACCCATACCCAAAGGATTGAAGATTGAACAAGCTGCTGCACTGCCAGAGACTATTTTCACCGTATATACCAATATATTTGATGCCTGCGCACTAAAACCAAGTGATACATTGTTAATACACGGTGGGGCATCTGGTATTGGAACGGCGGCAATACAAATGGCAAAGGCATGGGGTGCAAAAGTTTTTGTTACTGTTGGCTCTGACGAAAAGGCTGAATATTGCAAATCATTGGGTGCGGATATTGCAATTAATTACAAAACCCAAGACTTTGAAGAAATAGTCAAAGAAAATGGTGGCGTTGACGTTATTCTTGATATGGTGGGCGGGAAATATGTCCAAAAAAATATCAATATAATGAATGAATTTGGTCGGCTTTGTTATATTGCATTCTTGGAAGGCGCAAAAACCGAAGTTAATTTAATGCGCCTAATGCTTAAACGCCTTACAATTACTGGATCGGTTTTGCGGTCACGTGCCAATCAGGAAAAAGGCGCTCTTGCCAAAAAAGTGCAAAGAGACATTTGGCCCATGATTGAAAATGGCAAATACAAAATCATGATTGACGAGATTTTCCCATTAAAGGATGCGTCAATTGCATTGGAAAAAATCGCCGCCAATCAAACCATGGGCAAAATAGTTTTAAAAGTGCTTTAGCCCCGACCGATGGTTAAAAAATAGCCAAGCATTACAACACCCGCTGCAATTCGGTAATATGCAAAAGGGGTAAATCCTTTTTGTGTCACATAATTCAAAAATGGCTTGATAACCAATAGTGCAGAAATAAATGAAACTACAAAACCAACTGCGGTCAAGATTAATTCATGCCCACCGGATGCCATTAATTCATGGCGACTTTTGAATGCCTCATAGGCAAATACGCCAACCATTGTGGGAATTGCCAAAAAGAATGAAAATTCGGCCGCCGCTTTACGTCCAACACCTAAAAACAACGCACCGATGATGGTTGCCCCGGAACGCGATGTACCAGGAATCATTGCAAGACATTGCACAACACCGATTTTAAAAGCAGTTTTAATATCAATATCGTCAACTGTTTCAAATTTAATTTTATGAATTAACCGTTCGGCAAGAATAATGATAACACCGCCAACTATCAAAGAGATCGAAACGACAATCGGATTAAATAATCTTTCTTTGATAAAATCATGTGCAACTGCACCAATTAACATTGCCGGCAAAAATGCAATTATAATACCCGCCGCAAACATTTGCGCCTGACGTTTTGACGGTAAATCAAGAACCACTTGCCAGAGTTTTTTAAAATAAAGCACGCAAATCGCCAAAATTGCGCCAAGCTGAATCATTGTTTCAAATGTATCGGGGAAATTATTTCCCATCAAATCCTTGGCTAGAATAAGGTGTCCTGTTGAAGAAACGGGCAAAAATTCGGTTATACCCTCAACAATGCCTAAAATTACCGCATCAATAAAATCTTTTAGCGCGCTCATATTTGTTCCTTTGTTAATAAGGATTATCATGCTCCTATTGCATGGTTTTTAGCAATTGACAAAATATAATGCCACATAAATTAAAGGAAACTTTGCGCCCTTTTCAAGCATTGTCAATTGCTTTTATAAAAAATCAACTCACTACAAGCACCACAATTAGGGCTCTTCATTTCCCTTTTCTGCATAATTCATTTGAAATCATGGTTTTTAGTCGATAAAACCCCCGATAAATTACAAGCCCCAAAATCCAAAGGTGCAAACATGGCTGAACCAATGCTTAAATTCGTCAAATTAGACCAACAAATGCCGCAAAAGCGCGATGCAGACACGCGTGCCAGCGACTTTCTTGAAATTTACGGCGAATTTATTTTACAAAAAGCTGAAGAACAGGCATCGCGCTGTTCACAATGTGGCGTTCCGTTCTGCCAATCTGGCTGTCCTTTGCAAAACAATATTCCAGACTGGTTGCGCATGACCGCAACGGGCCGCCTTGAAGAGGCGTATCAGATTTCATCAGCAACCAATCCTTTGCCTGAAATTTGCGGTCGCATCTGCCCACAAGACAGATTGTGCGAAGGAAATTGCGTAATCGAACAATCAACCCATGGCGCAGTAACCATTGGCGCAGTTGAGCGTTTTATTACTGAAACTGCATTTAAAAATGATTGGGTTGGCTCTTTAAAAGCACCACAACAACGTGACCAATCGGTTGCTATTATTGGTTCTGGCCCTGCGGGTATCGCAGCAGCACAGGTCTTAACTGGCCTTGGTTATCAAGTTACGGTTTATGACCGCCATGACCGTGCGGGTGGATTGTTAATTTACGGCATCCCAGGCTTTAAACTTGAAAAAGATGTCATAACCCGCCGGATTAAACAACTTGAAGAAGCCGGTGTTAAATTTGAACTTAATGCCGATGTTGGCGGCACAATTAAATTTGCTGATTTAAAAGCAAAATATGATGCGGTTCTTATCGCTACTGGTGTTTATAAGGCACGCAAATTAGGCCTTGCAGGCGATGAAGGCGCACTACAAGCGTTGGATTTCCTTATTACCTCCAACAAAAATGGTTTCGGTGACAAGGTTCCCGCTTTTGAAAGTGGTGAAATGAATGCTGCGGGTAAAAATGTTGTCGTAATCGGCGGCGGCGATACCGCCATGGATTGCGTCCGCACGTCAATCCGCCAAGGTGCAAAATCAGTTACATGCCTTTACCGCCGCGACAAAGCCAATATGCCGGGTTCTGCCCGCGAAGTGAAAAACGCCGAAGAAGAAGGCGTAGAATTCAAATGGCTTTCTGCACCAAAAAATCTGGTGCTAGAAGGCGGCAAAATCACCGGCATAAATATTGTTAAAATGCGCCTTACCGAGGCGGATGGATCAGGACGTCAAGGCATCGAAGAAGTTAAAAATTCTGAAGAAGTTGTTCCTGCGGATATGGTTATTTCTGCCCTTGGTTTTGAACCGGAAGATTTGCCAAACGCTTTTGGCGCACCGGAATTGAAAACCACAAAATGGGGAACGTTGCGCGTTAACGCCAATACTTTCCAAACTGAATTGGAAAATGTTTTCGCCGCAGGCGACATTGTACGCGGTGCATCATTGGTGGTTTGGGCACTTAAAGACGGCAAAGATGCCGCCGACCAAATCCACAAATATTTAAAATCTCTTGCTAATTCAAAAGCTGCATAAATTTAAGGGTTTCCACAGATGACCAAAGAAAACCAAGTTTCCGATGTAACCGCACATTATCTTGCAATGCGCGACACCCTTATTGAAAATGGCGCTTATAACCCAGAGGATGAAAAAGATTCCTGTGGTGTTGGTATGGTGGTATCGCTTGATTCCACTCAGCGCCGTGAAGTTGTGGCAATGGCAATCAAGGCGCTTAAAAACGTTTGGCACCGTGGTGCGGTTGATGCCGATGGCAAAACTGGCGATGGCGCAGGCATTCGCATTGATGTGCCACAAGAGTTTTTCCGTGAGCAAGTGCGCCTAACTGGTCACAAACCATCTGACGAGCCAATCTGCGTAGGGCAAATCTTTTTGCCGCGTACCGATTTTGGCGCACAAGAACGCGCCCGTACCATTGTTGAATCAGAAGTTTTGCGCGCGGGTTTTTACCTTTATGGCTGGCGCCAAGTTCCGGTCGATATTTCAGTTATCGGACAAAAAGCAAATGACACTCGTCCAGAAATTGAACAAATCCTATTCTATGACCCACAAGGTCGCGACCCAGGCGAAAAAGAACGTGCACTTTATCTTTGCCGTCGCCGTATCGAAAAACAAGCATTAACCGCGAATTTGCTTGATTTTTATATCTGCTCATTCTCATCACGTTCAGTGGTTTATAAAGGCATGTTCTTGGCGGAACATATTGATACCTTCTACCCTGACCTTCAAGATGAACGCTTTGTTTCATCGGTGGCGATTTATCACCAACGCTATTCAACCAATACTTTCCCACAATGGCGCTTGGCGCAGCCATTCCGTATGCTTGCCCATAACGGTGAAATCAACACCATCAAAGGCAACATCAATTGGATGAAAAGCCACCAAATAAAAATGGCGTCACAAACTTTTGGTGACTATGGCCCAGATGTTAAGCCAGTTATTCAGCCGGGCTCTTCGGATTCGGCCGCACTTGATGCCGCATTTGAAATTCTTGTGCGCGCAGGTCGCAGTGCGCCAATGGCAAAATCATTACTTGTACCCGAAGCGTGGGCAAAACATGAAGAGGTTATGAAACCATCACACCGCGCATTATATGCATATTGCAATGCGGTTATGGAGCCATGGGATGGCCCAGCGGCATTGGCGATTTATGATGGTCGTTGGGCAGTTGCCGGTCTTGATAGAAATGGCCTACGCCCACTCCGTTATTCAATCACTGAAGATAAAATTTTGGCGGTTGGTTCTGAAACCGGTATGTGCCCGCTTGAAAATAAAATCGTGCTTGAACATGGCGCATTGGGCCCTGGTGAAATGCTTGCCTATGATACTCATAACAAAAAACTTTATCGCCACGAAGAAATGGTTGATAAACTTGCGGCGGCACACCCATATGAAAAATGGCTAGAAAACGTATTTGAACTTGAAGAAAAATGCGGGCCTGGTGAAGAGCCTTTATTATTCAAAGATAAAGATGAATTCCGTCGCCGTCAGGTTGGTGCTGGCTTCTCATTTGAAGATATGGAAACCATTCTTGCACCAATGGCAGAAGAAGGCAAAGAAGCAATTGGCTCGATGGGGGATGACACCGCATTGGCAATTCTTTCCAAAAAATATCGTCCTTTATCGCACTTCTTCAAGCAAAACTTCTCTCAGGTGACCAACCCACCGATTGACCCGCTTCGTGAAGAGCGCGTCATGAGCTTGAAAACACGCTTTAAAAACCTTGGCAATATCCTTGCCCAAGACGAAACCCAAACCGATGTGTTTGTGGTCGAAAGCCCATTCATCTCTACCGGAACCTATATCCGCATGCTTCCGGTATTTGGTGATAGCGTGGCATTCATTGATTGCTCTTTTGACAAGCCTAAAAACCCTGCCAAAGCAGGTGATGGCCTTAGAGAGGCATTATCACGCATCCGTGCCGAGGCTGAGGATGCAGTTCGTTCTGGCAAAAGCCAAATTATCCTTACTGATGAATATCAAAGCGCAAGCAAAATCCCTGTGCCAATGATTTTGGCAACTGGCGGGGTTCATGCGCATTTGGTTGATAAGGGTCTTCGTACTTATTGCTCAATCATCGTGCGTTCTGCGGAATGTCTTGATACCCATTATTTTGCGGTATTGGTTGGTGTGGGTGCGACATGCGTCAATGCCTATATCGCGCAAGAAGCAATTGCCGACCGTCATGCACGTGGTCTTTTGGGCGATTTAAGCCTTAACCAAGCGGTGGTTAATTATAAAAAAGCTATCGAAGCTGGCCTAATGAAAATCCTTTCCAAAATGGGAATTTCGGTTATTTCATCATATCGTGGCGGCTATAATTTCGAGGCATTGGGGCTTTCCCGTGCCTTGGCAAGTGAGTTCTTCCCCGGCATGCCATCACGCGTATCTGGTATCGGTCTGATTGGTATTGCCAAAAAATGCTATGAATTACATGAAATGGCATGGGAAAGCGCACGCAATGTATTGCCAATTGGCGGCTTTTATAAATTGCGCGCGGGTGGCGAACAACACGCGCTTGAAGCAAAACAAATCCACTTGCTACAAACCGCATGTAATACCGGATCATACCACGCCTATAAGACTTATATTAAATCTTATGAAGGTCGTGACCCGATGCAGATTCGTGATTTGCTTGATTTCAAGCCAATCAATCCATCTGTCCCACTTGAAGAAGTGGAAAGCATCAATAACATCCGCAAACGTTTTGTAACCCCCGGCATGTCTTTGGGTGCATTATCACCTGAGGCACACGGAACATTGAACATTGCAATGAACCGCATCGGTGCAAAATCTGTATCTGGTGAAGGCGGTGAAGACCGCGCACGTTATCAACCATTACCAAATGGTGATAACCCTAACTCTGCGGTTAAACAGATTGCATCTGGTCGTTTTGGCGTTACCGCCGAATATCTGAACCAATGTCGTGAAATTGAAATCAAGGTCGCCCAAGGTGCAAAACCGGGTGAAGGTGGTCAGCTTCCGGGCTTTAAAGTGACTGAATTTATCGCAAAACTTCGTCACGCAACCCCTGGCGTTACCCTTATTTCACCACCGCCACACCACGATATTTATTCTATCGAAGATTTGGCGCAATTGATTTATGATTTGAAACAAATCAACCCAATCGCCAAAGTTTGCGTTAAATTGGTATCACAAGCAGGTGTTGGAACTGTTGCAGCAGGTGTTGCCAAAGCAAAAGCGGACATCATCCTAATTTCTGGTGGTGTTGGTGGTACTGGTGCATCACCACAAACTTCAATCAAATATGCAGGTTTACCGTGGGAACTTGGCCTTGCCGAAGCCCATCAGGTCCTAACCCTTAACAATCTTCGTGACCAAGTCTTGTTGCGTACTGATGGCGGCCTAAGAAACGGTCGCGACATCGTAATGGCGGCAATGTTGGGTGCAGAAGAATATGGTATCGGAACTGCATCATTGGTTGCCATGGGCTGTATCATGGTGCGCCAATGCCAATCAAACACTTGTCCGGTTGGGGTTTGCGTTCAAGATGAGGCATTGCGCAAAAAATTCACTGGGAACCCTGAAAAAGTGGTCAACCTTATGAGCTTCATTGCCGAAGAAGTACGCGAAATTTTGGCGGAACTTGGCTTTAAACACCTTCATGAAGTTATTGGTCGTACCGATTTATTGGCACAGGTTTCACGTGGCCCGTCTTCATTAGACGACCTCGATCTAAACCCGCTTATGGTACAGGTTGAAGGCTTTATTCCTTCTGACTTCTCAAAACCAAAACCACGCATCGAAGTTCCAGAAGCATTGGATGAGCAAATCATCAACGATGCCGAACCATTTTTTGAACGTGGCGAAAAAATGCAAGTGGCATACCGTGTACGCAACGTACAGCGTGCAATCGGAACCCGTGCATCATCGCACATTGTTCGTAAATTTGGTATGGACGGCATTGCCGAAGGCCGCCTTGTAGTTAAACTAGAGGGTTCTTGCGGACAGTCACTTGGTGCATTTGGTGTAAAAGGTCTAACCCTTGATGTGGTTGGCGATGCAAATGACTATGTTGGTAAAGGCTTGTCAGGTGCAACCATCATGCTCCGCCCTTCCCGTTCATCGGGTCTAACCCCGCATAAAAATGCGATTATCGGAAACACTTGTATGTATGGTGCAACTTCGGGCAAATTATTTGCCGCAGGCCGTGCCGGCGAACGTTTTGCGGTTCGTAACTCTGGCGCAACCGCAGTTGTTGAAGGCGTTGGCGCAAATGGTTGCGAATATATGACCGGTGGTACAGTGGTTATCCTTGGTAAACATGGCGGCAACTTTGCAGCAGGTATGACCGGCGGTATGGCCTTTGTTTGGGATGAGGATGATATGCTTCCGAAAAACATCAATTCGGATAGCGTAATCTATCAACGTATCGAAACCCCATATTATCTTGAAATGTTTAAATCATTGGTGCTTGAGCATGTTGAAAACACCAACTCGGCACGCGGTCGTGACATTCTTGAACATTTCGACATTGAGATTCAAAAAGTGTGGCAAGTAGTTCCAAAAGAAATGCTTTCCCGCCTTGAAAATCCTGTGAAGGCTGTGGCGGCGGAGTAATATTAAACCCCACCCGCCTCGCTTCGCTAAACACTCAGCGGCATTGAGAAATGCGAAAAATAAAATCGGAAACTGCATTTACGATTTTATTTCGCTTCCAGATTAAAAAAGCCCAAGCATTGCTTGGGCTTTTTGATTGGCATGTAATAATTTTTGGAAATCGTATTTTCAAAAAATTGTTTCGTTTTTTATTAAACACCTGAGCAAGCATTATACAATAATGCGGGGGTGGGTGTTTAAATAATTTTATAATTCCGCGATAATCGCATCGCCCATTTGCGTGGTTGATAATTCGCCGCCCAAATCTTTGGTGCGGGCACCTTTTTCAAGGGCTGCTTTAACCGCCGCAAACAATTTATCCGCAATTTCAGACGCATCAAGTGAATAGCGAAGCGCCATTTCAAGCGATAATATTGCCGCAATTGGGTTTGCCAAACCTTTACCAGCAATATCAGGCGCAGAGCCGTGAATAGGCTCATAAAGACCCGCCATACCATCCGCACCCAGTGCCGCAGATGGCAAAAGACCAATCGAACCAGTTAAGGCCGCTGCCAAATCTGACAAAATATCGCCGAATAAATTATCGGTCAAAAGCACGTCAAATTGTTTTGGATCGCGCACCAATTGCATTGCCGCATTGTCGGCAAGCACGTGTTCCAAAACTACATCCTTATAGTCTTTGGCATGAACTTCGGTTACAACTTCGCGCCATAAAAGCCCTGAATCCATAACGTTTGATTTCTCAAGACTTGCAACCTTATTGCCGCGTTTACGCGCTAATTTAAAGGCAACATGGGCAACGCGTTCAATTTCCGCAGTGGTATAAACCGCATTATCATAACCGATTTTTGTGCCATCTGCTAAGGTATCAACGCCTTTAGGCTTGCCAAAATAAACACCGCCGCAAAGTTCGCGCACAAACATAATATCAAGCCCTTCGACAAACGGCTTTTTCAATGAAGATGCATCGGCAAGTGCTTCAAAACATAACGCAGGGCGAAGGTTCGCAAAAACATCCATTTCCTTGCGAAGATTTAAAAGACCGGCTTCGGGGCGAATTTCGCGGGCAACACCTGCCCATTTTGGTCCGCCAACAGCGCCCATCAAAACCGCTTCCACCTCTTTGGCACGTTTAATGGTTGAAGCCTGAATTGGTTCACCGGCGGCATCAATACATGCCCCCCCAAACAGCGCAGTTTCAACCGAAAGCTCGAGACCATGACGAGATTTCAATGCATCAATAACGCGGTTTACCTGTTCGATAACTTCGGGGCCAATACCGTCACCTGGCAATGTTAATAGAGTTTTTGTCATTTCACACCTTTATGCGCCCTGCAATAAAACGGGCAAGCAGGTGTGTCAAACCAAAATATGCAAGATTTTTTTGAATTTTAGAGATTTTCGCAAGATTTTTCTGTTTGATGCTTCTCAATAGCTTTTTTAAGGTGTTTTTCAATCGCAATGGTTGGCGCAAACAAAACGCAAAGCGGCCCAAGACTTTGGGTTAATACTTCCATTAGATGTTGTGCAAAATGTATCAAAACGCACCTTTAACCAATTATTAATCAAGGTTAAGCAAATCTTAAGCCAATTGTCAAAGCCACTTTGAAAGCAAAACGAATTAAGGCATAGCAATCATATGTTTGGAACGTCTCGTAATAATATTAGCCCACAATTACAAAAGCTGATTGATATCCTATCAAAGGTCCAAGGTCTTGGACCTAAATCGGCACGCCGTGCGGTGTTACAGCTTTTGAAAAAGCGTGATGTTTTGCTTGCACCATTAATTGACGCCATGCAGGCAGCCCATGATGAGGTTTGCACCTGTGGGATTTGCGGTAATCTTGATACCTCTGATCCTTGCGCGGTGTGCAGCAATGAAACACGCGATCATAATGTTCTTTGCGTAATTGCCGATGTTGCAGATTTATGGGCGTTTGAACGTTCGGGCGGGTTCCGTGGGCAATATCATGTGCTTGGTGGTTTATTAAATGCACTGGACGGCATTAGCCCAAGCGACCTTCGCATTCCGCAACTTATTGAACGCATTGAAAACGGCAAGATTAACGAAGTAATTTTGGCGCTTTCGGCAACAATTGACGGGCAATCGACCACGCATTACCTTGCTGAAGTTCTTGAAAATAAGGGGGTAAAGGTTACCCGCCTTTCACATGGCTTGCCAATAGGTGGTGAGCTAGACCATATTGATGATGGCACATTGATGGCGGCATTAAAGGCACGACGTGAAGTTTAATCACGCAAAATTTTGAGGCAAAACAGCCGTAACGAACTTGCCAATGGTTCTGCACCACGGTTTAAATCAATATCACTTATTATGCTGGCCAAAGATTGATTATTTTTGGCGGCATATCCAAGGATTATTTCCCAAAACTCGCTTTCCAATGCGACCGAGGTTTTGTGACCTTCAAGAGTGAATGATTTTTTCAAAAGGGGCATCATTCATCACCCTCATCTGATTTTTCTTGATCTAGTTTTAATCTTTCAAGCCGCTTTTGCTCAAGCAAATTCTGCTTTTTGGCGGTGTCTTTTAAAGATTTTGGTGTGCCAAATAAAATACGATTATTTTGCGCGCTTTTTTCTTTTTCTTCGCGCGCTTTTTGTTTTTTGAATTGTTTTAGATTTATTATCTCTGCCATTTTTACATTCTATCAGAATGGTGCTGGGGATTCAAAAAATATTTTTTCACCTGTCATTGGGTGGGCAAAATGAATATAAGTTGCATGAAGCTTTAGGCGATCAAAACCATCTTCACCAATATAAAATTTATCACCACAAATTGGATGTCCAATATGAATTGAATGCACCCTTAATTGATGGCTGCGTCCCGTTACTGGTGTAAACTCAACCCGTGAAACATTATTTTCACGTGATAAAACCCGATATTTAGTAAGGCTTGGTTTGCCAATTTCATAATCAACCTTTTGCCGTGGTCGATTTTCCCAATCAGCAATTAATGGCGCATCAATTATGCCTTCATCGTGCTCCAATTCACCATGCAAAAGGGCGATGTATTTTTTGGAAACTTTTCTATCTTCAAATTGCCGCGAAATCCGACGTAATGGCACAAGCCCGCGCGCCAAAACCAAAAGCCCAGAGGTGGACATATCAAGGCGGTGAACAACCAACGCATCGGGAAAATATTCCAACGCTCGATATGCAACGCAATCCTTATTATCTTCTGCCTTGCCAGGAACGCTTAAAAGTCCAGAAGGTTTATTGACAATAATTATTGCATCGTCATTAAAAATTATATCAAGCGCGGGTTTTAGCATAAAGCCGTTTAGGAGATTTTACTGCAAAGCGCAATATTAACTAGCTTGGCATATTGGTGGCGCAATCAAAGGCCCGTTTGTTTAAATTTTGTGGATTAGAAACCGCATCATTGGTTTGTTTATCCATTTCTTGTTTAACCATGTCATTTACTTTATCACCGGCAACCCCTGCGGTGTCGGCCTCGGTAAAGACGCGCTCTAGCCATAAATTGGTTGCCTGTGCAACGCCTGGCTCAGCAGACCAATCTGGGGCGGCAAGCGCCGCAATTTGTAATGACGCAGCGCAACTTAATGCCTTTTGAAGCCCCACACTATTTTGCGCCATTTGGCTAGCCTTGCGGATTTCGGTTTTATCATCAATTTTTATTGCGTCTTGTGAAAATTCACCATTTTTCTGGCCATATACTGATTGCCAATCCGAAACATCATTGGTGGTTTCGGCCATTTCTTTGCGCGCCGCAATTGGATTTGTTTTTTTCTTTGCCGTTGCTTTGTCTTGCTTAACTTCTGTTGCAACTGGTGCAGTAGTTTCCGGAATATTGTCACGATGCGCATTCGCAGATGGCACATACCATTCACCAGGGGCAGGTTTATATGACCAATTTTGCGCCAATGCCGGTGTGGCAATCAATAAAAATGGCAAAATATATCCCAATTTGGTACGCATAGTTCAAAATCCTTTTTTGCAACCACATATTTGCCCTAATATTTGCAAAGAGTGCGCCAATGTTTGTGGCAGTTTATATTGACCTTAAAAATAGGCTCGATAAGAATGCTGCCAAGAGGAAACCAATGACAAGAAATGAATTTTATGGCGAAGTAAATTTTGATGGCCTTATCGGTATGACCCATAATTATGGCGGCCTTAGTTTCGGTAATATTGCTAGTGCAAATAATAAGGCAAAACCAGCAAGCCCAAAAAACGCAGCCAAACAAGGGCTTGCGAAGGCATGGCATCTTGCAAGATTGGGCTACAAACAGGGTATTCTCCCGCCCCAAGAACGCCCGTTCCTTCCTATACTCAATAAACTTGGTTTTAACGGTAATAATCAGCAATTATTACAACACGCCGCTCAAGATAAACGCCTGCTTGCAAATATTTCTGCCGCGTCATCAATGTGGGCGGCAAATGCCGGAACAATTTCACCGAAATATGATTGCAAAGATAACAAAACCCACTTCACGCCCGCCAATTTAATCACAAACACTCACCGTGCGTTAGAGGCGGCGCAAACCACAAAAATGCTTAGGACCATATTTTGTGATGAAGCCCGCTTTATGGTGCATGACCCATTACCCAACCAAAGCCTGTTTGCCGATGAGGGTGCGGCAAATTTCATGCGTATGTCAAAATCACATGGTGAAAAAGGTGTCGAAATTTTTGTTTATGGTCGTGATGGCTTTGAAAGCTATTCTGGAAAATTTCCGGCACGCCAAACCATGCAAAGTTTTGAAGCAATCGCACGTAATCACCAAATTAATATTGATAAAACCATTTTCACACGCCAATCAAAACAGGCGATTGACGCCGGCGCATTCCATAATGATGTGGTTGCAAGTGCCAATGAAAATGTTTTGTTTTATCATGAATTTGCATTTGAAAATGAAGAGGCTTTAAAACGTGAAATAACCCAAAAATGTGACTTTGAGCCGGTTTTCATTCGGGTTGATAATAATGATGTTCCAATTGAAGATGCCATCAAAAGCTATTTATTCAATACGCAAATTCTTTCAAAGCCCGGGGAACGTATGACAATCATTGCACCAATGGAATGTTATGAAACCCCATCGGTTAAAAAGTTTCTTGATGAATTAATTACCCGCAATACCCCGATTGGTGCGGTTGAATATGTTGATGTTCGCCAAAGTATGAATAATGGCGGCGGGCCGGCATGTTTACGCCTTCGCGTGATTATGGATGAGGCGGATATTAAATCAATCAAGGCGCGCGTAATGCTTGATGAAGGGCTTTATAGCGACCTTGTTAATTGGGTAGATAAATATTATCCAGAAACACTTTTGCCAGAAGATTTGGGCGATTTCTCATTGCTTGAAAATAATTATGCCGCCCTTGATGAACTAACCAAAATTATGCATTTGGGCGCTAATTTTTACGATTTTCAAAAATAAAAAACAAAAGGCACTTCGGTCTGAAGTGCCTTTTTAAATTTAATATTTGGCGTTAAAATTACGCATTGCCAACGTCTTGTTGACCTTGGCGTTGCGCCATATAAAGGCTTGCAAAATCCATAGGGTCAATCATCAATGGCGGATAGCCACCGTTGCGGGTTGCATCAGCAACGATTTGACGTGCAAATGGGAACAAAGTGCGCGGCGCCTCGATAAGCAACATAGGCTCAAGGTTTTCTTGCGGAATGTTGTTGAATTGGAACAAACCTGAATAAACAAGTTCAGTTACGAAAAGAACCTGACCTTCACGTTCGCTTTTTGCATTGATTTTAAGATCAACTTCAAAAACTGATGGATCTTCCATACCGCGTGCGCTTACGTCAAGCTGTAGGTCGATTTTTGGCTGCGCGCCTTCGCGCAAAGATGCCGGTGAATTTGGGTTCTCAAAAGAGAAATCTTTAATATATTGTGCAAGAACATGAACCGAAGGGACAGCTTGCAAAGCCTCTGGGGCAGCGCCATTTTCGATTGGCTGGTTTTCGTCAGACATTTTCGGGTTTTCCTTTTTCTGGTGCGACCTCAGCTAGAACATTTTTTTATCAAGAGCAAGTATTATGGGCAATTAGGCAAACATAAAAAAACCTAATTTCATAATTATAACTTGAGAAGTGGGTCAACAATCCTTATGTTGGACTCAAAGAAAGGTAAAAAAGTGGAAATTATATTTTTTGCGGTTGTCGCTTTGTTGGTTATTGCGCGTTTATATCAGGTTTTGGGTCAAAACCGTGGTGCACCGCCGCCATTTGTCAACAATGGTCAAAACAAGCCAGACGCCTTTGGAAATAACGACACTTCAGAGCAAAAAGAAATTGCCCCACACCCTTCATTGATGCCGCCTTTGGGTGAAGATAAGCCATATGTTGCGCCAACATTTTCGCAATATGGGGATCTTGCACCAAAGATTCTTGAGATTGTGCGTTATGACAATAGTTTTGACCCGCAAAACTTTACCACACAGGCTTATAGCGCCTATGAAACCATTATCACTGCATTTTCAACCGGTGATGAAAACACATTACAACCACTTTTGAGCGATAATGTTTTCACCGCATACAAAGCGGCAATTGAGGCAAGACGGGCAACAGGTGGCGGCAAAATCGATATTATCCGCCTTTTAACGCCAACTATTAAAGACATTTCAATAAATGGCAAAATCGCAACGATTGACGTTTTGTTTCAATCTACATTAACCGAATCAAATGCAAAACCACGGGCCGTTAACGAAATCTGGAGTTTTGAGCGTAATCTTGGCTCTAAAAACCCGATTTGGAAACTAATTGCCGTGGAGCCAGCGTGAAAATAAAAACATTAACCAACAAAAGCCGCCTTTCATTACTTGCTTTATTTACTGCCTTTGGTCTTGGCGCGTGTGTTAGCACGGGCGAAGTTTCGCATCCTGTAAACAACCCGCCAAACAACCAAGCAGGCAGCATACCAACCCTGCCAACCTTACCACCGGTTACAAGCACACCGACCAATACCCCGCCAAGCAATGTAGTTACCGCACCACAAGCGAATGGCGAGATTGCATTTGCTCGGATGGGTTTCGGCGACCTTCCCAACTGGTCAGATACAGATTTAGAGGCAGCAAGACAGGCATTCCGCAATTCATGTGCAGTTCTTGTAAAGCGTAATGACGCCTATTATCTTGGTGAAAAAATCGCCTATGCTGGCAAAGTTGCTGATTGGAAACCTGTTTGTTCTCTTGCAAATAACCCAGATGTTTCAACCCGTGCATTTTTTGAAAACAACTTTACCCCTTGGCGTTTAAGTGCGAAAAATGGCGGACGCGGTAAATTAACCTCTTATTTTGAGCCGATTTTACACGCAAGCCTAAATCAAACCAGTGTTTACAACGAGCCATTATATGGCAAGCCATCGGATTTAATCACCATCAACCTATCTGATTTTGACCCATCATTGGCGGGCAAAAAAATTGTTGGACGTATCAATGGCAATAATTTCATTCCATATCGCGCGCGTGGTGAAATTAATTCTTCTAATGCCCCTATTATTGCCTGGACCAAAATGGGCGAGGCATTATCACTGCAAATACAAGGATCTGGTCGTCTATTATTAGATAATGGTCAACAATTGCGCGCCGCATTTGTGGCAACCAATGGGCAGCCGTTTGGTTCTGTCGCGCGTGAACTTATAAAACGCGGCGAATTACCAGCCAGCCAAGCATCGGCCGACAACATTACTAAATGGTTTGAAAAAGCGGCGCCAAATGATGCCAGAAGCGTGATGAATGCAAACCCGCGCACCACATTCTTTGAGTTGCAGGCAATTAAAAACCCTGCGGACGGCCCAAAAGGTTCGCAAGGTGTGCCGTTGGTTGCCGGTGGTTCGCTGGCAATTGACCCGTCAATCCATGCTTATGGCGTTCCAATTTTCATTTTTGCCAATGCCTCGGCACTTGGTAACAGCATTGAAAATTCATTGACACGCCTTGTAATTACCCAAGATTCAGGTGGGGCAATCAAAGGGCCAATTCGCGGTGACCTATATTATGGAACCGGCGACGAGGCAGGCTTTGCCGCAGGTCGAATTAATCATGAGGCTGATTGGTGGGTATTGCTACCAAACACCTTGGATCCCACCAAAAAATAGGGGGTTTGGATGCGCCCGCTTAAACCCGAAGAAGCAAAATTATGGCACAAGGTGGGTAAAACCACCAAAGGGTTAAAAGGCAAGGCGCATCACAAACTTATAGAATTAGAAGCAAAAATTCCAACCGAACCTCAATTTAAAGAAGAACCAACCAAGAAAAAAGCAATCACGACTATAACGACAAAAAAGGTCGTAACAAAAAAAATATCAGCCCCTGTTGCTGATATTGGAAATGAAAAAAGGATAAGACGCGGCCGTTTAGAGATTGATGCCACAATTGATTTACATGGCATGACACAATTGGTGGCCCAAGAACGTCTTCGTGGCTTTATCCTAATGGCATTGTCGCAAAATTATCGTAATATTTTGGTTATAACCGGTAAGGGTGTTGAGATTGCACACCATAAACACGAGCCTTTTGATATGTTCGCTCCATCACAACGCGGGGTTTTAAGGCAAAAACTACGCGATTGGTTAAACACCCCCGACCTTCGCCCGTTTATTTCCGGTGTATCCGAAGCCAACCAAAAACACGGTGGATCAGGCGCTTTTTACGTCCGCCTAAAACAAAAAATAAGTAAATAATTTTTGAAAACCACGTTTTTTAAAAATTATTTCCCGCTTTGCCTACCCGACCAAGTGAGCGCGAAGCGCGAGGGCGGGAGTGGTAATTTTATGGCGCATGCCCCAATCGCTTTGCCTCACGAACACGGCCACGAACCACATAATTATCAACCTCTTTTGGTTCTAATTCAATGGCGCGATTAATATCAGTCTCGGCCCCACTATAATTTTTTTGTTGCAATCTGGTTTCGGCACGCAGACGTAATGCAAACGGTAATTCACCGCCAAGCTTCATAGCCTGTGTTAAGTCAGTTTCGGACGCATCCCATTTTTCCAACATTGCATATGTCCGGGCGCGGTCAACATAAATATTTGCATCATCGCCCTTAATTGCCAAAGCATCATCAAACGCGCGCTTTGCGTTTTCGGGATCTTCGGCAATAAGGAATGTGTTTCCCGATTTAACCAAAAGCGAAAGTCTTTTTGTCTTGTCACCGGCATCGGTTGCATTGGCAATCATATATAATTTTTTAGCACCATATGAATATTCTTCGCGCGCGATATTCACCATCGCCAAACATTCTTCTGCCAAAAGCCCACCATTGTGAATGCGCCAATTTAATGCCTCGTCATACGCTTTATCAGGGCTAGTTGATGCAAGCTTCACACAATCAGCAAGTTTCTGATTGTCTTCAATATCATGCTGAATACGCTCTGGTGAATGCTTTGGTGGCGGATCATCATTGGCCAAAACTGGCGTGGCAACAAAAATTAATGCAGCAAGTGGGTAAAAATAGTTTTTCATAATTCATATATAGAGGTAAAAATTAATTTTGCTTCTTAATTTTATGCAATGAGGTTGTAAATTGCCTTTTAATAATAATGAAAATAAAATTCCAGTCTATGTAATCACCGGTTTTTTGGGTGCTGGTAAAACCACGCTTCTAAACCATTTGCTTACTAACCCAAATGGCAAAAAATTTGCGGTTATTGTCAATGAATTTGGCGAAATCGGCATTGATAATGATTTGGTTGTTGGTGCGGATGAGGAAGTTTTCGAACTTAATAATGGTTGTATCTGCTGCAATGTTCGCGGCGATCTTATAAGAATTTTAGGGTCACTTTTTAAACGCAAGTCACGCTTTGATGCAATAATTGTTGAAACCACCGGCCTTGCAAATCCGGCGCCCGTTGCACAAACCTTTTTTGCCGATGATGATATTGCAAGAAAATCCTATTTGGCATCAATTGTCACCGTGGTTGATGCCGTTCATATTTTGGACAATCTTGACGAATTTGAAGAAGCGCGCAACCAAATTGGTTATGCTGATTTAATTATTTTAAATAAAGTCAGCGAAGTTGATGCCGCACAAAAGCAAAAATGTATTGCCGCAATTCGTCAAATGAATTCTGGTATTGAAATTATTGAAACCGATAATTCAAACGTTGATTTCGGGAAAATCATCGGAAAATCACGCTTTAGCCCAGAAATTCTTAACGAGGAAAATCTGTATTTCAACCCACCAAAAGAAGAGCATCACCACGATTGCCACGATGAGCATTGCAATCATCCGCACCACCATCACGACCATGACCATGACCATCATCATGAGCATAATCATTATGATGGCGTCGAGGCAATCGCCCTGCAAAGCGACAAGAAAATGAGCGAAGAAAAATTCACCGCTTTCTTGTCAAAAATTATTGATATGTATGGCGCGGAAATGCTGCGCTTTAAAGGAATTATCGATATCGAGGGGCAAAATCGCCAATATGTTTTCAATGGCGTCCACATGATGGTCGAGGCCGATTACGGAAATTTATGGGAAAATAAGAAACGCTATTCACGCATGGTAATCATAGGTAAGAATTTACCGAAAGACCTTTTAACTTCGGGCTTCTTATCTTCAGTTGCAATGTAAAATGTCCTTATCTATAAAAAAACCCCGTTTTTGGTTACATATACCCAAGAAAATGCAATAAAAACCGCCATTTTCACACATTTTGTCTTGACGAAAACGTGCAAACAGCCTTTGCGTATTTCAACTTGATAAATATTATCAAGCTAAAAACTTTGCGGCACTTATTAAGTGTCAAAACCTTTTTAAGTGTCATAAACTTTTGGAGAGCTTAATGAGCAAAAAAGAAATGATTGATGCAGTTGCTGAGAAAACTGGCATCACAAAAGAAAATGCATCTAAGGCAATTGACGCCCTAACTGCATATATCGAAAAAACTTTGAAAGCTGATGGTGAGGTTACTTTCGCTCCTTTGGGTAAATTTAAAGTTTCTAAGCGTGAAGCTCGTATGGGTCGCAACCCTTCAACTGGTGAAGCAGTGCAAATCCCTGCAGCTAAAGTTGCTAAATTCCTTCCATCAAAAGCATTGAAGGAATCTTTGAACTAATTTGTTCAAAAATTTATATAAAAAAGGGGTGCCTTCCGGCACCCCTTTTGTTTATGGACTTTATATTATCTATTACATCCCATAAGCTTTTAAGGCTTCGATAACGGCATCATTAACAATTTTACCGCCTTTAACATTCAAGCCAAGCGCAAAGCCAGCATCATCAGCCAAAGCCTGATCAACGCCTTTGTTAGCCAACTCAAGCATATATGGCGCAGTAACCGCGTTAAGCGCGTATGTTGATGTAAGCGGTGCAGCGCCTGGCATATTGGCAACACAATAATGAACAACGCCATCAATCACATAAGTTGGATCGTAATGCGTAGTTGGTTTAGAAGTTTCAAAACAACCGCCTTGGTCAATTGAAATATCAACAAGAACCGCACCATCTTTCATTTTTGGCAACATTGCTTTGGTAACAAGTTTTGGCGCCGATGCACCAGGGATTAATACCGCACCAATTACTAAATCTGCTTCTAAAACTGCCGCCTCAACCGCACTTGGTGAAGACATCATGGTTTTTACCGCACCATTGAACAAATTGTCGATACGCACCAACGCCGCTTTTGAACGATCAAATACGGTTACATCAGCATGCATTCCTTTTGCGATTTGTGCGGCATTGGTTCCGGCAACACCCGCACCCAATACAACCACTTTAGCAGGGGCAACACCCGGTACACCACCCATAAGACGACCCAAGCCACCTTGTGGCTTTAACAGGCAATGCGCGCCCACTTGTGACGCCATACGGCCCGCAACCTCACTCATTGGAGCAAGAAGTGGTAAACCGCCATCTTTGCCAACCACAGTTTCATATGCAATCGCAGTACAACCAGATTTCATCAAGGCTTTTGCCTGCTCTGGATCTGGGGCAAGGTGAAGATAGGTGAAAAGAATATGGTGAGGCTTTAATTTTTCGCACTCAACCAATTGAGGTTCTTTTACTTTTACAATCATTTCTGCTGTTGCAAAAACTTCATCGGCTGTGCTGAGAATTTTTGCACCCGCAGCGACATAGGCATCATCTTTTACGCCAATACCAGCACCAGCATTGGTTTCAACAAATACTTCATGACCAGCATGAACCAATTGAGAAACAGTTTCCGGCGTTGCACCAACGCGGCTCTCTTGTGGTTTAATCTCCTTAGGTACGCCAATTTTCATTGCACTCTCCATAAACATTTATTGTTATAACAATAGAAGTTATTATGTTTTTTTTGGCGAGTCCCATTCAAAAGACTTGACAAAGCAATTAAATGCGGTGGAATATTACATAAATTAAAGGATTTATGATGGAAACCGTCAGCCTAGATGCAAATGACCGCAGAATATTACGAAAAATGCAGCAAAATGGACGGATTAGCATTGCTGCACTTGCGAACGAGATGTCATTATCCGAATCGACCCTAAGGCGTAAGCTTGAACGCCTTGAAAACGAAGGGGTCATAAAGAATTATACCTGTGTGATTGATGCCAAAAAACTAGGCTTTAATATTACGGTTTTTGTTTCTATCAAACTTGGTGCGCAAACCGATAAAGACCTAAATTTATTTGAACGCGCAGTGCGCACCCAACCGGAAATTCTTGAATGTTGGCTAATGACCGGAAGCGACGATTATTTATTGCGGATTGGTGCACGCAATATTGAAGACCTTGAACGCATCCACCGCGAAGTTCTTACCAAATTGCCAAATGTTATCAGCGTTAATACAGCAATCGCAATGCGCGAAGTAACCGTGGCAAAAGGGGTTCACGTTTAAACTATGGTTTAACAAACCGCGCAATAAAAAACCCGTCAAGCCCGCCTTTATCAGAAAGCATATAAGGCATGATGCGCGCAGCACCATTTGGACTAATTACGCCATCAAGATTCAGAACCTCATCAGGGGTAATTGGATCTGGTTTTAGCCCTGCCTCGAGCGCAGAGGCAACCGCAAGATCGCCTTCTTCGGGTTCTAGTGAACAAACCGCATAAACCAAGCGCCCGCCCGGCTTTAACGCCGCCGCCGCAGTACGAATTAACTCACACTGAATTTCGATTAATTTCGGTAAATCAAACGGGTTTTTAATCCAAAGCGTTTCCATATTGCGGCGCAAAGTACCGGTTGCCGAACATGGGGCATCAAGCAATATTGCATCAAACTTTGCGTCTTCGACTAGAATTTTGGCATCACCAGATTTTAGCTTGGCCTTTAAATTGGTGCGCGCAAGGTTTTGCGCCACAAGCTTTAACCTATCATCGCTTAGGTCATAGGCGGTGATATTTGCGCCATCTGCGGCAAGCTGCATGGTTTTACCACCAGGGGCCGCACACATATCAAGCACATTTTCACCAACCTTGGCATTGATTAGTTTAGCGGGGATTGATGCCGCAACATCCTGCACCCATAATAAGCCATCTTGCCACGCGGAAAGTTCGGTAAATTGTTCAGGCAATGATTTAACCCGCATTGAATGTGGAGCAATCAATTCACCGCCAAACTCATCAAGGATTTTTTGCTTATCCTCATCTGAAATCCCAGCCTTAATGGTAAAATCAACCGGCGCTTGGGTCTTTAGACACATAGCAAGTTTTGCCACCGCCTCATGACCATATGCACCAATATAACGATTACGCCACGCAAGCGGAATTAAATCAATATCACTTAATTCTGGATTATCTGTACCAGTAATAATCTTGCGCAATATAGCATTGGCAAGACCCGCCATTGAATAGGTTGATTTATTCGTCTTGGCGAGCGATACAGCACGATCAATAATTGCATGTGTTGGGGCAATTGAACCCAAATGCTGTGCCACAGCAGTCCGTAACAAGGCACGCATATAATTTGCGGCCTGATGCAATGGCTTTTGCAAATAATGATTAATCAAAATCTCAATCTGGCCAAAATAGCGAATTGTATCCTTGGCTATCGCCGCAGCAAAGGCGCGGTCCCGCCCTTTTAAATCGGCAAAGCTTCTTTCGCTGTTCATGGCATCATCAAGCGTCTTACCTTCATCAAAAATTTTGATGATAAGCTTTGCCGCAGCATCGCGGGCCGGATCAGGGCAAAACTGCGGTTTTTCAGGACGATAATTCCTACCGACAGGAGATTTGTTTCCTGCCTGCGCTTTTGGTCTAAAGGGTGGTTTTTGATTATTTTTCACAAAATTGTGTTACCTCTTATGCAAAGTATAAATCAATATGAAAATATGATTTTCTTTTGGCAAAGGCTGCTATATATTGTCGCTTATGACCGAAAACACAGACATTTTTGAAGAATCAGCACCCAAAATTCTCACTCCTGAAGCCAAACGCGCACTCGCGGAGGCCGAAGAAAGACGAAATGCACAGGCAAACCAAGACAGACCAACCGAATATGGCGGTCGTGGTGGCGCCGAGCCGACCCGTTATGGCGATTGGGAAAAATCGGGAATTGCGCACGATTTTTAGAATCTGCACTTTTGCTGACTCTTAATTAGAAAAACTGCTTGCCTAACCTTGACTTATAAGGAAATGGCGGTTATTTGCGCCCCTTCAAGTTTCACTGGGCAAGTTTCGCCAATAGGCAGAAATCCATTTAGGAATATTAAAATGAAAGTAAAATCTTCTTTGAAATCGCTTAAATCACGCCACGCTGCGTGCCAAGTGGTTCGCCGCAAAGGTAAAGTATTGGTAATCAACAAAGTTGACCCACGCTTTAAAGCTAAACAAGGCTGCTGCCGTTAATTCTGGCTAGTTTGGGCTTTGCCTAAATATAAAAAATCGCCCCTGAATAATATTCGGGGCGATTTTTTGTGTTCAATCCATCCCTGATTATTTCCAATCAGGGATTTTTTCCATTCCGAAAATTTCATCATAAGTTTGGCGCGGGCGCACAATTTCCCATTTATCGCCATTGACCATAACTTCGGCCGCCAATGGGCGCGAATTATAATTTGACGCCATTGAAAAACCATATGCACCAGCGGACATAAAGGCCACCAATTCATCGGGGGCAACCGGTTCCATCAATCTATCAACGGCAAAAGTATCACCAGTTTCACAAATCGGGCCAACAATCGTGGTTGGCATTTTATTTGTGCCCTTTACTGGTTCTTTTACCGCAAGCAATTGATGGTATGCCTCATAGAATGCAGGACGTACAAGGTCGTTCATTGCCGCATCCAAAACAACAAAATCGCGGCCACCATTTTCCTTGGTAACAATTGAACGAGCAAGTAATATACCCGCATTGGCGGTAATGATACGCCCTGGCTCAATTTCAATTTCAACATCAAGCGGGTGAATGATGGCGCGCACAATTTTGCCCCATGCAATCAAATCTGGGCCTTCGATTTCTTCTTGATAAATTGCCGCCAAACCACCGCCCAGATCAAGGCGTGAAACCTTATGACCATTTGCACGCAAATCCTTGACCATTTGTGCCAAAAATTCATAAGCTTGCTTCAAGGGCGCAAGGTCGATAATTTGCGAACCAATATGTACGGCAAGGCCAACAGGCTCAACACCATTCAATGTTTCCGCACGGGCATAAAGCTCAAAGGCACGTTCTTTTGAAATACCAAATTTTGAGGTTTTTTTGCCAGTTGAGATTTTATCGTGCCCACCAGCTGCCACATCAGGATTAACACGAAAAACAATTTTTTGAATCTTGCCAAGACGCGTTGCCACCTCTGACAAGGTTTCAAGCTCTTGAATCGATTCGATATTAATCTGATGGATATTTTGCGAAACCGCATATTCAAGTTCGCGCACAGTTTTACCAACGCCAGAGAATACAATCTTCTCTGGGGCAACACCCGCGCGAATGGCACGGCGAATCTCACCTTCAGAAACCGTATCAGCACCAGCACCAAGCGCGGCAAGCGTTGCAATAACCGCGCTATTGGTATTGGACTTTACGGCAAAAGCAATTTTCACATTCAAATCACCCAAAGCCGCCTGAAGCGCTTTAAAATGATGTTGCAATGTTGCGGCAGAATAAACATAGGTTGGGGTTCCAACTTTTTCTGCAATTTCCCTGACTGGCACATTTTCGGCGTATAATTCGCCGTTTTTATAATTAAAGTGACGCATATTATTTTTCTGTCTGATTAGATTGTTCTTGTTGTTGCTCTTGTTGTTTTTTAGCCTCATATTCTTTTTTAGCCTTGCCCCACATTGGTGGTGCGGTATCAAGGCTTCCTTTTATCCCACAGGCAGATAGACAAAATGCAAACAGGGTAAAAACCGCGATTTTCTTCATCATAGCTTTGCTTTCCAAATTTCAATTTGCTTTAAGACATTAGATGGCGCAGTTCCGCCATATGATTGGCGTGAATTCACTGACGCTTCGACAACAAGCAATTCTTTCGCTTCAATACTTATACGTTCATCGATTTTTTGCAATTCATCAAGCGGCATATCGCATAATTCGGCATATCCCGCCTGCTCGGCTGCTTTTACCACCGCACCTGTTATATGATGTGCTTCACGGAATGGAATTGCATGAGTTCGCACCAGCCAATCGGCAAGGTCGGTGGCGGTTGAATAACCAAAACACGCGGCCTTGCGCATATTTTCACGATTAAATGCGATTTTTTCCATCATTTGCGCAATGGAAACCGTGCAAAGCCAAAAATCTTCAAACGCACCAAAGGTTAAGACCTTGTCCTCTTGCAAATCCTTTGAATAGGTAAGTGGCAATGATTTAACAATCATCAACAATGCCTGTGAAGCACTTGAAATCTTTGCCGCTTTGGCGCGGATTAATTCAGCAGCATCAGGGTTTCTTTTTTGTGGCATGATTGATGAACCGGTTGACCAATCATCAGAAAGCCGTGCAAATGCAAATTGTGATGACGACCACAACACAATCTCATCGGCAAGACGTGATAAATTCACCGCCGCAATTGATAATGCGCCCAATGCCTCCATGGCAAAATCACGCGACGCCACACCATCCATCGAATTACCCGCAGGGGCATTAAAGCCAAGCTCTTTGGCGGTTAATTCACGCTTAATTGGATATGGTGTTCCCGCAAGTGCAGCCGAACCCAAAACGCAATCGCCCGCGTTTTCATAGGCGGCCTCAAGGCGTTTAATATCGCGCGCCAACATTTCAACATAGGCAAGTAAATGATGACCAAGCGTTACCGGTTGTGCGGTCTGCAAATGGGTAAAGCCAGGCATAATCCAATCATGATGTTGCGCGGCACGTTTTACCAAAACCTTTTGAATATCTTTGATTTGTTTAATTGTGCTTGTTGTGGCGCGGCGCGTCCAAAGTTTAAAGTCATTTGCCACCTGATCATTTCTTGAACGACCAGTATGAAGGCGTTTTCCCGCTTCGCCAATCATATCGGTAAGGCGTGCCTCAATATTAAGGTGGATATCCTCTAATTCGACCTTGAATTCAAACTTGCCAGCGGCAATTTCATCGGCGATTTGCTTTAGGCCTGCATGAATTTTTTCTTTATCTTCAACGCTAATAATTCCGCATTCGGCAAGCATAGATGAATGCGCAATTGAGCCGTCAATATCTTCACGCCACATTTTATAGTCAATACCGATTGAGGCGTTAATTGCCTGCAAAGCTTCATCGGGCTGTGCTTCAAATCTGCCGCCCCACATTTTTTGCCCTTTATCCGGTTTGATTTCTGTATTATTCATGCTCTATGACCCAAATCACCAAAAAGACCTTACCATTTTTATCGGCAATCGCGATACTTATGGCCGTGCTATTTGCAATCTATTTTATTTATAACAAAGCGTCCTTTAGCACCTCGGACAATAGTTTGAAAAGGCATAAAATGGGCGCTTTGGCAGCATTACAATTCCCGACAGCAGAAAGTTTTGCGCCAAAGACAACTTTTGTCGATGAAAATGGCAATTCGCATTCTTTAAATGATTACAAAGGCAAGGTATTGGTGGTTAATCTTTGGGCGACTTGGTGCCCGCCATGTATTCGCGAAATGCCATCTCTTGGGCGGCTTGCAAACAATTATAAAAACGGTGATTTAAAAGTCATCGCCATCAGCGCCGATAAAAAAGCAGACACCGCCAAAGCACAAGAAAAGTTAAAAGAATTAAGCGGTGGGGCATTGGAATTTTATCATGATCCCGACATGGGATTACCATCCGAATTAAAAGTGACAGGCTTTCCAACAACCATAATCTACGACCAAAACGGTAAAGAGGTTGCCCGCCTTATGTCAACCACTGAATGGGACTCGGTTGATGCAAGGTCCTTGCTAGATGATGTCATTAAATATGGCGCGAAAAAATAAGTAATCGGTAAAGGTTTTGCGTCTATATTCGTCTTTTGGCGATATTGTGCAAATATAACATTGCATTATTCACATTTTTGGAAAAAAACATTCCCAAAACCGAAAAAGATGTTATATCCGCATCAAATCATTTCAGGAGCAGAAATTGCGGACCGCAGAAATCACTCGCAAGACCAAGGAAACCGATATTTCGGTTAAAATCAACCTTGATGGTAAAGGCAATGCCACTATCAATACTGGCATTGGTTTCTTTGACCATATGCTTGAGGCATTCGCAAAACATTCGGCAATCGACCTTGATGTTACTGCGGTTGGTGATTTGCACATTGATATGCACCACACAGTCGAGGATACCGGAATTGTAATGGGCCAAGCCTTTAAAAAAGCGATTGGCGACTTCAAAGGTATTGTTCGCTATGGTCACTATTACTGCCCCCTTGACGAGGCCTTAAGCCGCGCCGTGGTTGACGTTTCCAACCGCCCACATTTGGAATGGCGTGTTGAATTTAAACGCGACAAAGTTGGCGAAATGGACACTGAATTATTCAAAGAGTGGTTTGCCGCATTTGCAGGAAATGCTGGCCTAACTCTACATGTTGAAAGCCTTTATGGTGAAAATAGCCACCACATAATTGAGGCAAGCTATAAGGCACTTGCCCGCGCGTTGAGAATGGCGATTTCAATTGATGACAGACTTGGCGGGGAATATGCCTCGACCAAAGGGGTTTTATAACGGACAGACAGATGCTTACGATAATTGATTATGGCTACGGCAATCTGCGTTCGGTTCATAAAGCAATCGCAAAAACCTGCGACATTGATATTTTTGTTACCAACAATCCTGATTTAATTGCAAAATCAGATCGTATCGTTTTGCCTGGTGTTGGGGCATATAAACAATGTATGGATGGCCTTAAGGCGATTGATGGCATGGTTGAAGTTCTTGAAAACAAGGTTCTTAAAAAAGGAACACCCTTTCTTGGAATCTGTGTAGGGATGCAGCTTTTGGCAGATTGCGGCATTGAATTTGAAACCTCACCTGGTTTGGGCTGGATAAATGGAAAAGTGACCAGACTTGAACCCAATGATAAAAATTTAAAAATTCCGCAAATGGGCTGGAATGAAGTAACACCTTTGGGAAGCAAAGTTTTTGCCAATGCGTGGGATAATTTGCCACAAGATGTTTATTTCGTTCACTCATACGCCTTTAGAACGGATAACAACGAAGATATTGCCGCCACATGCCAATATGGCGATGATACATTTGCGGCGGCAGTAGCAAAAGACAATATTATGGGATTTCAGTTTCACCCAGAAAAAAGCCAAAAGGCCGGGTTGAAACTATTGGAAGCGTGGTTGAAATTATGAAACTATATCCGGCAATTGATTTAAAAAACGGCAAAGCAGTAAGATTATTCAAAGGTCGTTTCGATGAGATAACGGTTTATGATGATAATCCAGTTAACCGTGCGCGTAGTTTCTCTGATTGGGGCTTTGAATATCTTCATTGCGTTGACCTTGATGGCGCCCTAAGCGGGCATAGTGTTAATGTTGATGTTATCAAAGACATTCGTGCCAATATTGATTTACCAATCCAATTGGGTGGTGGCATAAGAAATATTGAATCAATTGAAAACTGGCTTACCGCCGGGGTTTCACGCGTTATTCTTGGTACAATTGCGGCACGCAATCCTGAATTTGTCCGTGAGGCGGCCACAAAATTCCCGGGCCATATCGCAGTTGGCATTGACGCAATTGATGGCAAAGTAGCGGTTTCCGGCTGGGCCGAGGCAACCAATATCGACGCCCAAGAACTTGCGAAACGTTTTGAAGGCGCGGGCGTTTCGGCGATTATTGCCACTGATATCAATCGCGATGGCACAAAAACCGGCATCAATCTTGAATACACCCAAAATATGGCAAATTGCGTTTCAATACCAATTATCGCCTCTGGCGGCCTTAAAGGGGTTGAAGACATTATTGCAATGAAAAAATTGGCAATTACCCCTGGCAACCGCGCAATTCATGGCGCAATCATGGGCAAGGCACTTTATGACGGCTTGATTGACCCTAAAGAAGCATTAGGAGCAGCCGCGTGAGTTTAAAGACCCGCATAATTCCCTGCCTTGATGTAAAAGATGGGCGCGTTGTAAAAGGTGTGCAGTTTGAAAATCTGCGTGACGCCGGAGACCCGGTGGAACAAGCAAAGTTCTATGATGAACAAGGCGCGGATGAAATCTGCTTTCTTGATATTTCTGCCTCGCATGAAGGGCGATCAACTCTTTACGATGTTGTTTCGCGCACTGCGGAGGTTTGTTTTACACCGCTTACTGTTGGCGGCGGCGTTCGCTCGGTTGAAGATTTTCGCGCTTTGCTTTTGGCGGGTGCGGATAAGGTGGCAATTAACACTGCCGCAGTTAAAGACCCCGATTTAATTACACGTGCATCACGCCAAGTTGGCTCACAATGCGTTGTGGTGGCAATTGACGCCCGCCGCGTTAGTAAAGACGGCGAAACCCCCAAATGGGAGATTTTCACCCATGGCGGGCGTACACCAACTGGAATCGATGCCATTGAATTTGCAAACCTTGCATGGAAAAATGGTGCTGGTGAATTGTTGGTAACGTCAATGGACAAAGATGGTACCAAAGATGGCTATGACATTGAATTGATTTCAACCATAACTTCTATGGTCGATATTCCCGTGATTGCATCAGGTGGCGTGGGCGATCTTGACCATTTGGTTGAAGGCGTAACCAAAGGGCACGCCAATGCGGTTCTTGCCGCCAGTATTTTCCACTTTGGCACACACACACTTGCCGAAGCGCGTGACAAATTAAAAGAGGCGGGCCTTGAGGTTCGCAAGGTTATTTAACGATGAATGATGAAATTACTTTGGGGCAGGCATTAGACTTTCTATTTGCTGATTTAGATGCAAAAAAAGATGCCGACCCAACAAAATCATATACCGCAAGCCTTTTACAAAAAGGTCCCGCGAAATGCGCAAAAAAACTCGGTGAAGAAGCTGTTGAGCTTGCATTAGAAATCGCTGCCGGTGAAAAAGAAGAAATCAAGGCCGAGGCGGCGGACGTGCTTTACCACTTTGTCGTCGCGCTAATGTCACGCGGGGTATCTTTAAATGAGGTGGCACAGGTTTTGGCAAAACGTCGTGGCATTGGCGGGCTTGATGAAAAGGCTTCACGCAAAAAATGATTGAAATAAAACCTGCTATAAGTACCGATGCGCCCAAGCTTGCCCAATATATGGCAATGCGCTTTAAAGATACTTTTGGTCACATATATGACCCGCAGGATTTAGCAGATTTTCTTGACGCCAAATATAATTCAGAAGTAACACTTAAACACATCGAAACACCCGAACACTTTATTCGCATCGCGTGGGAAGATGATGAAATAAAGGGGTATATTTTTGGTGGCCCCATGAGCCTTCCATTTGAAAACTATGCCAAGGACGCTTTTGAAATCTACCGCTTTTATGTTTCAGATGACCAAAAGGGCAATGGTTTGGCGCCCAAATTATATAATGAGTTATTGCAGCATGTAAAAAACATTGCCACTTCTGAGCTTTTTCTCGGGGTTTGGTCATTAAATGAGCGCGCGCTTGGTTTCTATAAGAAATTAGGGTTTGAGATTGTCGGAAAATATCTGTATCAGGTCGGCAAAACATTGGATGATGAGCGTATAATGCGCCTTAAATTATAGATTTATATTGGCATAAAATGAAAACCTATTTTCTTGGTATTGCTGGGGCTGGTGTTTCCGCCCTTGCATCAATTTTAAAATCACAAGGTCACGAAGTTACTGGTTCTGATGAGGGGGTATTTGCCCCAATATCGACCTATCTTGATGATATTGGCATAAAATATAGCGATCATTTTGACGCCGCAAATGTTCCAGATGGGGTGGAATTGGCAATTATTGGCACCACCGCCAAAATCAATCCAGAGACCAATCCAGAATATATTGAAATTATCAAGCGAGGCATTCCGCACTATAATTTTGCTACATATCTAGCCAAGGCCACAGAAAAAAGAGACAATCTTATTGTCGCTGGAAGCTTTGGGAAATCGTCGCTTACCGCGCTTATTACCCACATATTGTTAAATGCGGGCCGATGCCCAGGTTGGTTTATTGGCGCAATTGCAAAGAACCTTGATCGCACAGGAAATTGGGGCAGCGATAACGAATTCATCATGGAAGGCGATGAATATGTCATAAGCCTTGATGATCGCCGTTCAAAATTTGAACTATATACGCCAAAAGATATTTTATTGTCTTCAATTGTTCACGATCATATCAACATGTTCCCAACTATGGCGGAATATGAAGAACGGTTTGCTAAACTTGTGCGCAACCTTCCATCAGATGGTTATATTTTTGCGGCCAAGAAATACGAACCCATTAGACGTATCATAAAAGAAAATGGCAAACAGGCACAAACCATTTATTATGACCTTGATGAATGCGATGGCTTTTATGCCAAAGATATTAAAACCGGTGAGGTTTCAACATTCACCCTTGTAACCCCACAAAAAGTCGAAATAAAACTTTCTACCCATCAATTGGGATTGCATAATATCGAAAATGCAATTGCCGCCGCCGCATATTGCCTCACCAAAAAATTAGTAACACCAGAACAGTTACAAGATGGTATTGCAAATTTCGCGGGCGTAACCCGCCGCTTGGATAAAAAAACCACCACAAGCACTGTTCCAGTTTATGAGGGTTTTGGTTCATCATTTGAAAAAGCGCATTCCGCAATTGACGCCATAAAACTTCATTTTCCAAATAAAAAATGCATTGTTATTTTTGAGCCACACACTTTTTCATGGCGCAATCGTGATTCATTACATTGGTATGATACGGTTTTTAAAGGCGTTGATGAAGTTTATCTTTTGCCACCCCCAACTCACGGTGCAGCCAATCATAGCCAGTCAAGCCATGAAGAAATTTTCGAACGCACACAAAATGCGGGCGTAAAAACTATTAAAATCAATGATGCTAAAGATTGTCTTGAAAAAATTATTCCCGCCCTCAATGGCGATGAAGTAATTTTATTATTATCATCTGGCCCGCTATTTGGTTTGCCTTCAAGTCTTCCAAGTAAACTTGATGAATTATTTAGCCAAACAAATTAATTCAGGTATCAAAAATAATTCAGTCACAACACTTCTAAAAAGTGTAAAATTTGTATAAAGCAGAATTTTCATGAAAGTTTTTGTTCCAAAAGCGTTCATCACCTTGAAAAGGGTGGCGCGCTTTTGCTGTTGCAGGAGATTTAGATGTCCGAAGTTTTAATGCCAAAAGCAACTGCTGTATGGCTTATCGATAATACCGCACTTACCTTTGCGCAGATTGCAGAATTTTGCGGATTACACCACCTAGAAGTTAAAGGCATTGCCGATGGTGATGTTGCAGCGGGCGTTCGCGGTCAAGATCCAATTGGTGCCGGCCAGCTTTCGCGCGATGAAATCGCCAAAGGTGAAGCAGACCCTAATTATAAAATCAAAAAATTTGAAGGTCGCGTAATTGAAATCCCACAGGCAAAAACTAAACGCCGTGCGGCACGCTATACCCCGTTATCACGCCGTCAAGACAGACCAAACGCAATCGCATGGTTCCTTCGTTATCACCCAGAAGTAACTTTTGCACAGATTTCAAAACTTATTGGCACAACCAAATCAACAATTGAATCTGTTCGCGACCGTACACACTGGGACAGCCCTAACATTAAACCTGTTGATCCAGTTGGCGTTGGTCTTTGCGGCCAAATCGAGCTTGACGGTGTTATCGCACAAGCCGCCGCTAAAAAAGCCAAAGAACAGGCAATGAAAGAAGCAGGTATCGTAGAAGGTGGTAACACCGCCGAAAGCGAATAATTAAATACAAATTTATAAAAAAGCCACGCTTTCGGGCGTGGCTTTTTTATTGCGCAAAAATAATGCGAAATAAATTACTTTTAAAAGCAATTTATTTTTGCTAGAAACATTTTCTAAGAATTTTTTAGCAGAAATTCTTTAGCTTAAATCTCTCATTAGGTGAAAATACCGTTTTTTAAACACCTGCGGCAAATGTGAGGCTTGACATATTTAATTTTGCTTTGCAAATCTATGCAGCCCATTTTTTGGGCAGCTCAATTTTGGGCAACTTCAATTTTTAATTACCTCATCTTGAGTGGGTTTGATTTTGAAGCGTTTTTTTAAGGCATTGTTTTGCTTTTTGGTTTTGGGGTTGGAAAGTCTTGAATACCACAAATTATAAAAATACTTTGATAACTGTTGCGATTGACTATACCGCACCTTTTGCCAAGACCAATATTCGTGCTGGAACAATCGGGGCCTTACAGCTCGAGTTATTGCTTGGTTCGCCATATCTTATGACATCAGATGATTTATTGTTTGAGGTTTTTGCCCTACGCGGAAAAATTTCTGATGCGGATCGCCCATCTGCACGCGAAAAATTCTTTCAAAAACCACAAGCATGTTTGCGCGCTTCGCCACTTGTGAAATCAATGGGTTATGGCATTCATCATGATGAAAATGAAAAAATTGCCGCTTTCCCAATTGAATCAGAAGAATATAAAGCGCTTCTAAAAAATCCTGACGTCAAAAAAACCGCAGGGATGCGATCTAAAAGGGTCTAAAATTGGCAACCTCCAAACAATATAGTGAATATATATTGCATGTTCTGGGGGACGGATTTTCAATAAAATCAATGTTTGGTGAATATTGCCTTTATTATATGGGCAAAACAGTTGCCTTTGTTTGCGATGACCGCCTTTTGATAAAACCCACAAAACAAAGTGCGCATTTGGATAAAATTTGTGAGATGCAGGAAGCATATCCGGGATCAAAACTATATTATCTTGTGACCGACGACCAATTGTCCGAACCGCGCGGGTTTATCGAAACTATGCACGCGATTGCGGCGGCAACACCTGATAAAAAACCTAGAAAACCTAAGCCAAATATTTAAGCGCAGCGCCAAGAAAATCTTCATCATTTCTGATTGTAATATCAGGGCTAAATAAAGAGCGAGATATGCCATTTACATCGTAAACCGGTTGAAATGAATATTGGTATGATAGATTAACATCCTCAATATTATTACTTTCAACCGCCGCACCAAGCCCCATCATTTTTGTTCCAATAATCTTTGCACCACAAACCGCACGCATCCCCATTGGGAAACCCTCTGCCATCGAGGCGGACCAATGGTTACATAAAATCACCACAGGGTTCTTATAGCAATAATCACCATTTGGCTCGACATATTCGGTCCATTTTTCGCCCATGCCTTTGCCTTTACGCTCATTCATAAGGGCATACGGCTTTTTATCCGCAGTAAACCACCCCATGATTGGGCGGGCATAGGCAGTATCACCACCGCCATTGTAACGAACATCAATGATTATTGCCTTTGTATCTTTGAATTGCGCCATTGCCTTGGCAAATTCAGTAACAATCTTTTCATCTGCAAAGCTATGGATTTCAATATAGCCAATATTTCCTTCAAGCATCTTATATTTAATATCTGGCAAATCATTAAGATTAACCACAAGCGGCAAATCAATAGTTTTTTCCTGATTATCCCTATTAATTACCAATTGCCTTGGGGTCGCAATTTTGCCTGCCAGTGATTGATTTAACGCCATCTCTTCGGCATTTGGATCTGGCTTGGTTAAAGATAATGGCAAATTCTTTTTAACCATCTCTTGAATTGGCATATTATCAATTTTGATTATTTTATCCATTGGCATAACGCCATTTATTGCCGCCGATGATTTCTGTTTAATAGCATTTATAACGTAATCATTATCTATTTTCTGGCAATAAAGATCGAAATATGGAAACCTTTTATAACCATCTGGCATATTATGAACATTGGTATGGGGGTCATAAGTTTCACGCAATAATGAAGCAATCACCGCCTTGAACGCAATTTGGCTACGTGCAGACATGGCCTGTGGGCGGTAAATGCGGCGTGCAAGTTCCCAATCAATGCTTTTTTCGGCAAAGAAGCAATATTTATCGGCAATATTCTTCCATACTATATCAAATACTTCGCCGTATAAATTCTGTTTAGCCATCGCAATAGATGGAAGATTACATACAAAAACACCAAGACCAGAAGTGATTAATTCACGCTTATTAATTTTCATAAATGTCCCTTATGATTATAATTTTCCTTCATATTGTCTGTGATGTTCTGCTTTGTATATATAATATTTTGTAATCTGATTACCGCACCATTTCTATTGTTCAATCAACCAAAACAAGCGCATCAAATTATTTCATTATAAACTAAAATCTATGCCCATTTACCCTTCACAATTTGGTCTAGAATGATATAGAGGTGCGCAAAATTCTATAATAAAAGGGTAACATCATGACCACACGCACCGAAACCGATACTTTTGGCCCAATCGAAGTAGAATCCGACAAATATTGGGGCGCACAGGCACAGCGTTCTTTAGGCAATTTTAAAATTGGTTGGGAAAAACAACCTGCACCAATCGTTCGCGCTTTGGGCATTGTTAAAAAAGCGGCGGCACTTGCCAATATGGAACTTGGCAAAATGCCAAAAGATTTGGGTGAAACCATTATCAAAGCTGCTGATGAAGTTATTGAAGGCAAATTAAACGATCATTTTCCATTGGTGGTTTGGCAAACTGGTTCTGGTACGCAATCAAATATGAATGCCAATGAGGTTATTTCAAACCGCGCAATTGAAATGTTGGGCGGCGAGATGGGTTCAAAAAAACCAATTCACCCAAATGACCACGTGAACATGTCACAATCGTCAAACGATACCTTCCCAACCGCAATGCACATTGCCTGTGCCGAAGAAGTATCAAACCGCCTTATCCCTGCACTTACCCATCTTCGTGATGCATTGGCGGCAAAATCAGAAGAATTTAAAGACATCATCAAAATTGGCCGCACCCATACCCAAGATGCGACACCAATTACATTGGGCCAAGAATTTTCTGGCTATACACAACAAATTACAAACGGCATTAAACGCCTTGAACTAACACTTCCTATGTTGATGGAACTTGCCCAAGGTGGCACTGCGGTTGGTACAGGTTTGGCATCACCGGCTGGCTTTGCGGATTTGGTTGCGAAAAAAATTGCCGAAATCACGGGCCTTGGCTTTACCTCTGCCCCAAACAAGTTTGAGGCATTGGCGGCACATGACGCAATGGTATTTACCCACGGCGCAATCACCACCGTGGCAATGGCGGCATTTAAAATTGCCAATGACATTCGCTTCCTTGGTTCTGGCCCACGTTCTGGCCTAGGTGAGCTTGCTTTGCCTGAAAATGAACCTGGCTCATCAATCATGCCAGGCAAAGTAAACCCAACCCAAAGTGAGGCATTGACCCAAGTTGCGGCACACATCCTTGGTAATAATGCGGCAATTGCATTTGCGGGTTCACAGGGTCATTTTGAGCTAAATGTTTATAACCCAATGATGGCGTATAATTTCTTGCAATCTGTTCGCCTTCTTGCCGATGCGGCGGTTTCATTCACCGATAATTGTGTGGTTGGCATTGAACCACGCCTTGATAATATCGCACGCGGTCTTGCCAATTCATTGATGCTTGTAACACCTTTGAAAGAAAAATATGGCTATGATTTGGCGGCCAAAGTTGCCAAAACCGCCCATAAAAATGGAACAACCCTTCGCGAAGAAGCCATTAAACTTGGCATTTCTGGTGAAGACTTTGACGCAATCGTTGTCCCTGCAAAAATGATTGCGCCAGATCCACAATAATTTGCCACCCTCACCCCTTCGGGGTTCACTCAGCAAATTAGTTTAGTTCGAACAAAGATTTTTTAACTCGTACTTGGTTCGAGCGTGGTTTCCAAAAATCCTTGACACATTCATAAAAAAACCACCCCATCGGGGTGGTTTTAAGTATGTCGTTTCTTTTAATTATATAGTGCCGCTAAATGCAGCAACGTTTGTGTGAGCGAACAAATTCTAACTTTCCGTTTCGAAAGCGAACATAAGCTCTTACTAAATGACAAACTCTTGCCATTATGCTTACCATACCTTTCTCCACCTTGTGTTAATCGGTTAAGTATGATATAGAATAGGCACAGTTGAGAGCTGTATAAATGCCTGTAGTTCTGTATCATACTTAACATGGCTACGATGCAAGGTGGTGCACCTTAGCCTCGGAAAATTCAGGGTGCTAGGCGCTATGCTTAGCGCCCTTTTCCGATTCTATCATATTATACACTAAATTACTGATAAGCGCAACCCCTTTCAAAAAAAGACTTGCAATACTTCACCTTTTGTTCTATGTTTAATTTGTAAGAAGAGGTGTAAGATGTCAATATCTAGAATTAGAAGCCCAGGGTACCCCGGAGCCCCACTAGGAAAAAGCATTGAATTTATTAGTAAAATATACGATAAGGTTAGAAAAAATCTTGTTTCCAGAGACGTTATCGCTAACGAACTTGGTTACTCTGGTATCACCGGTGCTTCGCTAAAAGTTTTCTCCGACCTTTCTCATTACGGCCTTTTAGAAAGAGCAAAGGACAGCCAAGTACGTGTTAGCGATCTTGCGGTAAAAATTTTGCTGCCAAACAGCAAAGAGGAATACATAGAATCTATTGAAAAAGCTGCATTTAACCCTGAACTTTTTAGAAAGATTAACGAACAATATCCAGACGGGCATATTGTAGATAGCCAAATAAAGGCTTTTTTAAAGCGTTTAGAATTTTCCGAAACTGCACTAAATCCTGCAGTTAACAGCTTTAGGGAAACAATGTCATTTTTAGAGTCCGCTAAATTTGAAGCGGAATCGGCTAACCTGAACAATTTGCCATCAGATAATATCCCAGCATTTGCGCCTGAGACAAAAGAATCTGTTCAGGAAAGCACCAATGAAGCACATAATATAACTACACAAACTGATAAAATTACAATCAATACAGGAGAAAGAGTAATCTTCTCTGAAGAGCTTAATGAAGATAATTACGTTAAGTTAGTTATAAAAGGCGAGGTAGATTTATTATTAGTCGAAGCACTTGAAGATTACCTTAAGAGATTAAAAAATAGACTTAATAGAAGCATTAATAGCTAAACAGTAATTATACCACAAAAAAACCACCCCAGCGGGGTGGTTTTTGTTTTAGCAATTTAGAAGTTTTAATTATAACCACAAAGACGCAAGAAACGGTCTTTTAATTCTTTGTCGTCTTTAAACACACCCGTGAATTTGGTGGTTATGGTTGAAACATTGGGGTGATGCACGCCGCGTGTCGTCATACATTGGTGTTTGGCATCAACCAAAATTGCAACGCCCAATGGCTCAAGAGTTTTGGTAATCGCATCGGCGATTTGCTGCGTCATGGTTTCTTGAGTTTGAAGACGCTTACAGAAAATTTCTACTACACGGGCAATTTTTGAAATACCGACCACATTCTTAGACGGCATATAGGCAACGTGCGCCTTGCCAAGAATGGGAACCATGTGGTGCTCACAATGGCTTTCAACGTCTATATCACGCAGCATGACAATATCATCATAACCGCCAACATCCTCAAATGTACGGGATAACTCAGCGATTGGGTCGGCATTATATCCAGCAAAAAATTCTTCATAGGCATCAACAACACGCTTTGGAGTGTCAATAAGGCCTTCACGCGTTGGGTCATCACCCGCCCAACGCAAAAGGGTACGAACGGCATCCATTGCTTCTTCGCGGGTTGGTTTAGTGTTTACAGGTGTAACGACCTGTCCTTTTTCATTCATCATGTCCATTCATCTATCCCTGATAGCAGCGGAGAAAAGTTGTAAAAACCCGCCGTTAATATTAATCAATTAAACGCAATTTGGTTCAGTAATGCAAATAGATTATTTGTGCAAATTATTTTACAAGCAATCAAAACCATATTCAGGCTTATATTTATGACCGAAATTTTCTTATTCAACACCTTGGAACGTAAAAAAACGCAATTAATACCGCAAAACCCAAAACGGGTTACAATGTATGTGTGCGGCCCAACCGTTTATAATCGCGCCCATATTGGTAATATGCGCCCGGCCATTGTGTTTGACGTGCTTTTCCGCCTTTTACGCCATACCTATGGTGCGGATCATGTGGTTTATGCCCGCAATATCACCGATGTTGATGATAAGATTAATGCCGCGGCACTTGCCGAAGGGGTTGATATCTCGGTTATTACCCGAAAATACACCGAAGTTTATCACCAAGATATTCAATCATTAAACGTGCTTTTACCTAATCTTGAGCCACGCGCCACCGCCCATATTGGTGAAATCATTGCGTTAATTCAAAAACTTATCGATGAGGGGCACGCCTATACCGCAGAAGATGGGGTTTATTTCCACGTCCCAAGCATGAAAAATTATGGAAGGCTTTCAGGCCGCAATCTTGAAGATATGCAGGCCGGTGCACGTATCGAAATTGATGAGAAAAAGAAAAACCCTGCCGATTTTGCACTTTGGAAAGCCGCGAAACCCAATGAAGTTTCATGGGATGCGCCATTTGGTGCAGGTCGCCCAGGGTGGCATATCGAATGCTCGGCAATGATTGAGAAAAATTTGGGGCAAACCATTGATATACACGGTGGCGGGCATGATTTGATTTTCCCGCACCACGAGAATGAAATTGCACAATCTGAATGTGCACATGGCGGGGCAACGCTTGCCAATATATGGATGCATAATGGCTTTTTGAATTTTGGCTCTGAAAAAATGTCTAAAAGCCTTGGCAATGTTTTAAATATTGCCGAAATCACTGCCACATTTAAGCCAGAGGCTGTACGCCTCGCGATGCTTTCGGCGCATTATCGTGCGCCACTTGATTGGAATGATGATTTAATCACCCAAAGTACAAAAACCCTTGATCGCCTCTATCGCGCACTTGAAAACGTATGGCTTGATAATGTTGAGGCAATCGCACCACAGGCATTAATTGAGGCATTATGTGACGATATTAACACCCCACAAGCGCTTGCAGTTTTATCAGAGCTTGTGAAAAATGCCAATAAAGCGCAAAATGACGTCGATAAGAAACAAGCTCTTGCCGAGTTAAAAGGTGTTGGTGCTTTATTGGGTATTTTACAATTGACCCCGGATGAATGGTTTAATGACAAGCCAAAAGATGACGATTTAAACGCCCGCATTGATGCCCTTGTTGCCGAACGCACAATCGCACGTGCAGAAAAAAATTGGGGACGCGCCGATGAAATTCGTAAAGAGCTTGCAGAATTAAAAGTTGAAGTAAAAGACGGCGCAGATGGCGCGACATGGCGCTTTTTATAAGCATTTCAAACAAGGGATGGCGAAATGAGTAAAAAACTATTTGAAATAATGGCATTTTCGCTTTTATCACTTGGTGGTTTGACATTGGGTGGTTGCGATAAGTTATTCCCTCCCAAAGAAGCCCCCGCACCAGAACCTGTGGCAGAACAACCAACCGACCTTTTGGATGTCGATAAAGGCGCCACCGATGCGTTCCGAAAAGATATAAAAGCACGGTTTAATGGCGTTAATGACATCAAGGCGATTGAAGATTATTTCACATCACAAGGGTTCGATTGCTCAAAAGACCCAACCTCACCTGGTGATCGCGCATGCATCAAGGTTGATACTAAAGGCACTTGCTCATTAATATCGATAATCCGTACCCAGCCTTTCACACCGGACGGTGCGCAAATTATCAAGGGGTGTAAGGTTGCGCCGGCCCCGCAATAATCTTTTGAACACTATTATTTTTGAAACCAATAATGGGGCAGAGGTTTTTCAAAACCCCATTAAAATCCTTGCGCCCCGTGACGAAGACGGGGCAATGGATGCAATTGCACAAATCGAAAATGCGGTTGCTGCGGGCAAATATGCTTGTGGTTATTTTTCATATGAATTTGGCTATTTGCTAGAAAATTCATTGCGTCCGCTTTTGCCGCATTCACGAAAGCTGCCTCTTTTATGGTTTGGCATTTACGAAAATCGTATTGAATTATCACATTCTGAATATGAACAATTCACCAAAAATAATGTGGTTTGCCCTGAATATATAATAACCAAAGCTACTGCAAATGAAGATTTAGAAAGCTATTCCCAAAAGCATAATAAAATCCATAATGATATTAAAAATGGTATTTATTACCAAACTAATTTCACCCATAAATTAAAAGGCAAATTTATTGGTGATGAGCTTGCGCTATTCAATGACTTAAAAACGCGACAAACACCAAAACACGGTGCTTTTCTGCGTACCAATGACTTCTCAATATTATCTTTATCGCCAGAATTGGGTTTTGAAATTGAAAATGGTAAAATTATCTGCCGCCCGATGAAAGGAACAGCACCAATTGGCGGTGCAGAAGTGCTTTTGAACGATGAAAAAAACCGCGCAGAAAACCTGATGATTGTTGATTTAATACGCAATGATTTTTCACGTATCGGAACCAATGTTAAAGTACCAAAATTATTCGCAATCGAAGATTATGAAACCCTTCATCAAATGGTTTCAGAAGTTCATGCCGATTTAAAACCTGATGTCAAAATAATTGATATTTTACGTGCTATTTTTCCTTTGGGCTCAATCACTGGTGCACCGAAAATAAGTGCTATGAATGCGATTTCAGAATTGGAGAATGAGCCACGCGAAGCATATTGCGGATCAATTGGCTATTTTTCCAAAAATCATTCCCGTTTTAACGTTGCAATTCGCACACCAATCATAATTGATGACGATTATGAAATGGGAATTGGGTCAGGAATTGTTTATGATTCAATTGCCGAAGATGAATTTGCCGAATGCCAATTAAAGGCAAGTTTCTTAACCGCACTTACACCGGATTTCAGTGTGTTTGAAACCCTTAAATGGGAAAAAGATGTTGGCTTTATTCGCAAAAGCCTACACCTTGAACGCCTTGAAAAAACTGCACAAAAGTTCGGGTTTTGGCGCGAATATGATTTTGATAGAGAGCTTGCAAAATTCGAAAAAAATATTGCTTTTGATGCCGCAAGAATAAAAATATCAATTGATAAAGACGCGGTTGCAATACAGGCTTTTCCTTTTGCTGACGATAAAGATAAATGGAAATTTATTGTTTGTGAAACGGCGGTTAATTCAAATAATCCTTGGCTTTATTATAAAACTTCAAAGCGCGATTTTTATGAGGAAAATTGGCAAAATGCCAATAAAATCGGTATTGATGAAGTTATTTTTATTAATGAAAACGGGCATTTAACCGAAGGATCACGAACCAATATTTTTGTTGATATGGGTGATGGCATACTTTTGACCCCGCCAATTAATTGTGGGCTTTTAAATGGTGTTTTGCGGCGTGAATTAATTGAAACAGGCGAGGCAAAAGAAGCAATTATTACGCCAAACGATTTGCAATCCGCGCATAAAATTTACCTCGGAAATAGTTTAAGAGGGTTAAAACCTTCTGAAATGTAGGGATTTTAATAAGAAATGCCCTATTGACCTTAGGAATTTTTCGCAATAAGCCAACACGATGAATGATGATATTGAATATCTTAAAGGCGGATTTCGCCCGTTTTTCACCGCTTCGGCAGCTTGGGCAGTAATTGCGATTGCAATATTTGCCATTGATTTATTCTTTAATATACCTCTTCATAGCAAGATGGATATTATTTTATGGCATCGCCATGAAATGATTTTTGGTTTTGCAGGTGCTGCAATCGCAGGCTTTTTATTAACCGCAATCCCAAATTGGACTGGCTGTAAGCCAATTTCGGCAAAAAACCTTGGAATTTTGGTTTTTGTTTGGTGCTTGGCGCGTGTTGCCAATTTATTTTCTGAATATTTGGGTTTTGTATTTTCAATTTCCTTTGATATTGGCTTTTTTCTTGTGCTTGGCACCTATGTTTTTGGTGAAATTCGCGCCGCTAAGAACCGTAATATACCAATTGCTTTGATGGTTTTCCTTTTGGCGATTGCCGCTCTTTACGATCACCTAAGCATTATATTCCCTTTTTTATCGCCACTTTGGGGCAGTTATTTTGCCATTGGCGTGATTGTAATTATGGTGTCATTGATTGGTGGGCGTATAATTCCCGCCTTTACCAAGAATTATTTGCATAAAAAGGGTGTGGAAAAAGGATTACCAATACAGGCCAATAAATTTGATGGATTGGTTATAATATTCACGGCTGTTGCATTACAATTTTGGATTTTTGCGGGCAATAAATTGGCGGGTTGGCTAATGATTATTGCCGCTGTTTTGCAATTCATACGCTTTATTCGTTGGTCCGGATATAAATGTTTGGATGATGCATTGGTTTGGATTTTACACCTTGCTTATTTAATGCTTCCAATTGGGATTGGCGCAATTGGTTTTTCTCTATTGGGTTATATGCCACCGGCTGCGGGTGTGCATACAATTACAATTGGCGCAATGGGCATGATGATTTTGGCCGTAATGACCCGCGCAAGCCTTGGGCACACTGGGCGAGTACTAAAGGCATCCCCGCTTGCGGTAATGTCATATTTTGCAATATTTACGGCGCTTATTTTCCGCTTTTTGGCAACTATAATCATGGCAAAATACCCAATGTTTATAGGTTTGGCGGCGATATTTTGGATTATCGCCTTTACCCTTTTCCTTATTGAATATGTGCCATATTTTGCCAGCAAAAGGGCAGACGGAAAATAATTAATCTGCTGCCTTTTTGGGTGCAAACTCCGCCCAGCTATAAAGTGCCAAACCACCCCATATAAGGCAAAATGTCACTGCCTGATGCATGTCAAATTTTTCACCATAAAATAGTGACATAATAAACACCAACGACGGCGCAACGTATTGCAGCATCCCAAGGGTAGACATTTTTAAATGCCGCGCCCCAAACGCAAATAAAGTTAAAGGAACCGCAGTTGCAGGACCAGTTAGCAATAACCATAAACCATCCGAAGGCTTGGTTCCCAATAACGGAACCCCATGACCAGCAAGGATTACAAACCCCGCAACTGCAATAGGAGAGATTGCCAAGGATTCCCAAAACAAGCCCACCGCAGGCTCAACCCGTACTTGTTTTCTTATTAATGAATAAGCCGAAAACAATGCCGCAAGACCAAGTCCAAGCACTGGAATATGGTGATTAATAACTGATTGATAGGCAACCGCAACTCCGGCCAAAACCACAGCAAAGATTTTTAATTTTCCCAATTTTTCTTTGAAAATTAAAATGCCCAAGGCAACATTCATTAATGGATTTACGAAATATCCGAGTGATGCCTCCATAATCATATGATTGGAAACCATCCATGTGTATATGGTCCAATTTAGGCCAATGAATAGGCCTGAAAGCGCAAGATATTTAATGCTTGAGAATGGTACTTTAAATGCCGCAAATCGTGAAGTAGCAAGCCCAATCGCAAACGCCCACGGTACCGTCCATAAAACCCGTGAACATGTAACAACCCACGGCGAAACATCCTTCATTTGCTTAAGATAGACTGGTAAAAAGCCCCATAATACAAATGCCAAAAAGGCAATCAAAAGGGCAGAAGTTGGTTCTTTTTCTTGTAAATTCGTCATATTATAATTTCTTTATTAGCAATTAAAAAAGCCCCCCAATCGGCTTGGGGGGCTTGTAAAATAGGTTTAAACCTTTTCTAGCCGACCAAGCCTTTATCAAGCATTAGTTTCGCAATCTGCACCGCATTCAATGCCGCGCCCTTGCGAAGGTTGTCAGAAACCACCCACATCGCAAGACCGTTTTCAACGGTTGGATCTTTGCGAAGGCGGCTGACAAATGTTGAATATTCGCCAACGCAATCGATAATCGTCGCATAACCACCATCTTCACGGCGATCCATAACCACAATACCTTCGGCATCTTCAAGCACTTCAAATGCTTGTTCAACACTTATTGGGCTTTCAAATTCAACATTTACCGCTTCTCCATGACCAACAAATGTCGGAACACGAACGCAGGTTGCAATAACATCAATTTTTGGGTCAAGAATTTTTTTGGTCTCAACCGTCATTTTCCATTCTTCTTTGGTTGCACCATCATCCATAAATACGTCAATCTGTGGGATACAGTTAAAGGCGATTTGCTTCTGGAATTGCTCAACTTTTATTTCATCGTTTACGAAAATTGCACGGGTTTGTGTCCAAAGCTCATCCATTGCTTCTTTGCCTTTGCCCGCAGTCGCCTGATAAGTGGCAACCACAACCCGTTTGATTTTTGCAATTTCGTGAAGCGGTTTAAGCGCAACAACCATTTGAATGGTTGAACAATTTGGATTGGCAATAATATTTTTCTTTTTAAAACCTTCTAATGCCTCTGGGTTTACTTCTGGAACAACAAGTGGAACATCAGGATCCATACGCCATTGTGATGAGTTATCAATCACCACACAACCTTGTGCCGCAATTTTTGGGGACCATTCTTTTGACACCGAGCCACCCGCAGACATCAAGCAAATGTCAAAACCTGTGAAATCGAAAGAATCAAGTGATTTACATTTTAAAATCTTGTCGCCGAAAGAGACTTCCTTACCAATAGAGCGACGTGATGCAAGTGCAACCACTTCTTCATATGGGAAATTGGTTTCATCAAGGATGTTCAACATTTCGCGCCCAACATTACCGGTTGCGCCGACTACTGCGATTTTAAGACCCATCGTCTTTAACTTTCCATTTTGTCCGTTAAAACCCCCACAAAATGTGGGAATTGCCTAAACCCACTAGGCAGGCGCACCCCTTAAAGGTTTTTGTGCAAAAGTAAAAGTAAAAAATCGCATTTTTCCTTTTAGTTGCAGTTTTATATTGTTAAAAGACTTTATGACTTATACAGATTCTTTTGGTAAACGCCTAAACTTACGCGCCCTTGAACTTCAAAATCCACTTTGTGTTGGGCTTGATCCTTTTCCTAATCTTTTGCCAGACTTGTTTGGCGATAAAACAAAACTTGCGAATTGGGAAAACTTCTTTTTAGAAATCATTGAAATCGTTGGTGCAAAAGTTCCCGTTGTAAAACCGCAAATCGGCCTGTTTGAACCATTCGGCGGTGATGCAATTGCCGTTATTAACCGCCTATCAAAGGCGGCAAAAGCAAAGGGTGCATATGTAATCCTTGATGCTAAACGTGGCGATATTGGCTCGACCGCACAAGGTTATGCCGATGCCTATCTTGGGGCCAATCCGGTGATTGATTGTGATTGCATTACCATAAACCCTTATATGGGTATTGAGACCCTTTTGCCATATGTCAAATATGCCAAGGAATTGAATAAATCACTTGCGGTTTTGGTGCGAACCTCAAACCCCGGTTCAAAAGATTTTCAAGATTTGATGATTGATAATGAGCCTCTTTGGGTAAAAGTTGCAGAGGCTCTTAAACCAATAGAGGCAGAATTATCTGATGGTGAATATTCGTCATTAATGGTGGTTATTGGTGCAACCTTTCCCGAACAAGCGGTTAAATTGCGCGGTATTCTTAAACAAACCCAATTTTTAATCCCTGGCTATGGTGCACAAGGCGGAAGTGCCGAAGGCGCATTATCGGGCTTTATTAACAAGGGCAACCATATTGAAGGTGGGTTTGTAAACTCGTCACGCGGTATTTTATATCCAAATGGTGCAAAAGATGCGAAAACCATTTCCGAATGGAAACAGATTATCGCAAACGGACTTGATGCCACAATCGAAGATTTGGCGCGTGCGTCCCGAAATGTCGTTGGGGGATGAGATATTGTAAATTACTTACCTGAAGGCAAGTAATTTGCGACTGGGTTAATAGGAAAAATCAATAAATGAATTCAATATTCAGAAATGACAATCAACCCAATGTATATACTATTGAACCAAATGTACGTTTTTTGGGTGAATTGGCGCGTGGTCTGAATAATGAATTGGGCGGCGATGATTTTGGGCTTTCAGACGCCATAATTTTCTTGCCAACCAGACGTGCGGCACGTGAACTTGCCAATGAATTTATGAAAGTTCGCGATGAAAAGGCAACAATTTTACCTCGTATCCGCACCCTTGGCGATATTGAACCCGATGATTTAAACCTACAAGAGCTTGATGCCGCGCTTTTGCCAACCATCTCACCAATGGCGCGCAAATTCCTATTGGCAAAATTCATTGCCGCAAGAAATGCTGCAAGTGGTTGGAGTTCGGATAGCGTTGCAGCATTGGGTGCGGCTGATGCCTTGGCGGAATTACTCGAAAGTGCCGAACTAAGTGCAGGGCCAGAGAACCCCGTTGAATGGGGCAAATTGCACGAATTAGTCGAAGAAAAAGAATTGGCGGGGCATTGGGAACTATCGACCAAATTCCTTGAGATTGTTACCACTGTTTATCCCGAATATTTGGCATCATTGGGATTGCTAGACCCCGCGCATCGACGCCGACTTGCCATTGAAAAACTAGCCGAAAACTGGGCAAAAAATCCACCCACGCACCCGGTCATTATCGCAGGTTCAACCGGTGCGGTACAATCAACACGCGGTCTTATGCGCATTGTTGCCCGCCTGCCAAAGGGGGCGATTGTCCTTCCTGGCCTTGATAAAAACATGGGGGATGAATGGAAAAATATTGCACGCGATCATTCACACCCACAAAGGTCCATGCATGATACAATTGGCTTTATTGGCATAATGCGTGAGGAGGTAAAAGAATGGGGAATTTCAGAATTGCCGCCCGCTCATTTGCGTGCGCGCCGCATCATTCTTAATACCGCCCTCACCCCACGGGAAGCCACCGCCGACTGGCGTAAAACCATTGATAGGCTTGGCACAGAAACCATTAAAAATGGCCTAGAAGGCCTAAGCATCATTGAAGCAGATACAGAGGATGAAGAGGCAACGGCAATTGCCCTTGAAATGCGGCAAAGCCTTGATGAACAGGGGCAAACCTGCGCCCTAATTACCCCAAGTTCGGATATTGCCCGCCGCGTTGCTTCAAAAATGCAAAAATGGGGTGTTGAACTTGATGTATCTTCAGGGATTGGGGTTGGTGAAACTCGTCTGGGGATTTATTTAAAACTAATTGGCGAATTCATACTTGATTACGGAAATCCCGTGGTTTTGGCGGCATTGCTTGCGCATCCATATTGCCATTTTGGTTTAAGCGCATGGGATAAAAAAGTTTGCGCAACATCATTCGAACTTGGCTTATTGCGTGGCGCACGCAAACATCAAACAATTGATGATTTAATCAATCTTGCCCAAGAAAAAGATGAAAAATCGTGGCGTGATGCCCACGCAAAACAAGATGAGGCGTTAAAACTACTGCAAAACATCAAAAATTTTGCGGTTGAAATCGAAACCGTTAAAGCCTCCCATGACCTAGCAAGTGTGGCAAAAACCCTGTTGTTTGCCTGTGAAAAGATAGCCCAAAATAGCGATACCGATGGCGGTTTTATTTATAAGGGTGAGGCCGGAAATGCACTTGGTGCATTTTTTGCGGAATTACTTGAAAACGGTGGCGATTTCACGCCCAAAGATTTGTCGGACGGCATTAATATCATCAATTCATTGCTAACGAATGTGGTGGTGCGCCCACGCGGTACAAACCCGTACCTTGCAATTATTGGCCCACTTGAGGCACGTCTTTTAAGTTTTGATAAAATAATTTTGGCAGGCCTTGATGAAGGTGTATGGCCCAAACCACCCGATACCGACCCCTTCTTATCGCGCCCAATGCGCGAGAAATTGGGGCTGCAATCGCGTGACCTGCGCCTTGGGTTATCGGCACATGACTTTGCACAATTGGCATCTGGGAAACGGGTAATAATAACCCGTGCGGCACGACGGACAGGATCACCAAGCGTACCATCACGGTTTTTGTGGCGTCTAAAAACACTTACACACGGTGCATTAGGTAAAGAACTAGGTGAAGAAATTTTAAAAAGCGGCACAAATTCATTAGAGATTACGCGCGCTCTTTTACCAAATCGATTGCAAAATTTGAATATTGCACCACGTCCAAGACCACCTGTTTCGGCACGCCCAACACGATTTTCAGCAACCCAAATTGAAACCTGGATACGTGACCCATACAAACTTTATGTTACCAAGATTTTGGGCCTACGCGATCTTGAACCGATTGGCGGCGAAGTTTCATCAAAAGAGCGTGGTTCGGCAATTCATGCGGCAATGGAAATTCTTCCCAATTGGGCAAATGGCATTCCCCAAAACCCCAAACAAACATTGCTGGATGAATTTGCCAAACAATTAAAACTTGCGGGTTTTGATGGTGAAGAATTAGACGATGAATTAACCCGCCTTGAGGCAACCGCCGAATTAATTGCCGCCAATGAAATTGCCCGCCTTGAGCAAAACATAAATCAATATGCCGAAAAATGGGCGGATTATTCGTTTGAAACTAAATCTGGCATCTTGGAGGTTTTTGCAAAAATCGACCGAATTGATGTTCATAAAAATGGTGATTTTGAAATTTGGGATTATAAAACCGGCACTCCACCGACCGATAAACAAATATCGGCATTAATTAGCCCGCAATTACCTGTTACCGCCTTTATTCTTGAGAATGCCGGTGGCTTTAAGGATGGTGAAACCTTCTGCGAGCTTGGAAAACTAAAAACCTTTGGTCATATTCATATTGGCAATTCCAACCCCGCTTTTAAGGAATATTCTGGCTATCAGGGTAAAGGCAAACCGATACTAGAAGTAACAGATTTAATTGATAATACCCAAACCACGCTTACCAAATTGTTTGAACAATATAGCAATTCCGACATGCCATATATTTCCAAGCCACGTCCGCAATTTTCGCCCAAAGTTAATTATGAAGATATGACAGACCGCCTTGCAAGACGTGCTGAATGGGCCAACGCCACCGATACAGAAGGGGGTGGCAATGAATAATATTGATACCCAAGTCTTGCTTGATAACACCAATAAAAACCAACGTATTGCCGCAAGCCCAATCAAAAGTATTTGGGCATCCGCAAATGCGGGTGCAGGCAAAACCAAGGTTTTAATTGATAGGATTGCACGGCTTTTGCTTGCGGGTTCTGATCCTTCAAAGATACTTGCCGTTACCTATACCAAGGCAGCGGCGGCGGAAATGACCACCCGTCTTTTTAACACGCTTGGCGATTGGGCCACCCAAAAAGATGATGACTTAAAAAAGCGGCTTAAAGAGCTTGACCCCGATTTAGTACTTGATGATGAATTATTATCACAAGCAAGGCGACTTTTTGCACGCGCACTTGAAACACCAGGCGGCCTGAAAATTGAAACTATTCACGCATTTTGCGGAAACATTCTTAAACGCTTCCCGCTAGAAGCAGGGATTGCACCAAATTTTGAAGTTATCGAAGAATCCGAGGCTGCAAGATTAATGGATTTGGCACTTTTGAATGCCGCCGCCAAAAGCCCGCAAGAGTTTAAAGATATAAAAGCAATTTTGTCGGCTGATAATCTTGCCTTTAGCTTTTTGAACGCGGCGCAAATGGCAGGAAACCGCGAGGTTTCAGAAATCGCTAATAATCTTGTCCAATGCCTTGGAATAGAAGAAATAGCCCCCCTTGATGAAATGATCTCACGCGCAATCGATGTAATTGATATGGGGCTTTTAAAAGAATGTGGTGATGTATTGGCGGGTGGCAGCAAGACCGAACAAGATAATTCACAAAAAATCTATGATGCACTTGCCGCCGACAATAATGATAAATTTGATGCACTGTTGCGGGTAATAACTACAAAAAGCGGTGAACTTTCCAAACGTTATCCAGCAACCAAGGCACTTGAAAACCATCCCGCAATTATCAAATTATTTGGTGAGAAATCTGAGTTTCCAGATGGACAGATGGGGCAATTTTGGCATTTGGCACAGGCGGCACAAAAAGCCAAAATATACCATGATACTTTGCTACTTATCAAAACTGCGCGCGAATTTAAAAGTGAATATTTACGCCTTAAACAGCGTGCCGCAAAACTTGATTTTGGGGATTTGTTGCAAAAAACTTCTGAACTTTTGAACCGCGATGAAGGTTCGGCGTTATGGGTTTTATATAAACTCGATATGGGTTTGCAGCATGTCTTGATTGACGAATCCCAAGATACTTCTGCCGAGCAGTGGGATTTATTAAACCCTTTATTATCGGCGTTGGAGGCAGGTGAAAGAAACTATGCCCGCACCCGTTTTATTGTGGGTGATGACAAGCAATCCATTTATTCATTTCAAGGCGCAAGCCCAGAACGCTATTTAACCGAACTGGGTAAATTCAAACAAATCACCAATATTGGTGATGTCGAATTTAAAGACGTTGATTTCAACATGTCCTTCCGCACCGGGCAAAACATCCTTGATGCCGTTGATGAGGTTTGGGGGCATTTATACACCCCGCCCAATCAGGCGCCAGAGGTTAAATTTGCACCCACCCGCCACTATTCTGCACGCGTCGGACAAGCGGGACAAGTTGAAATCTGGGACATTGAAATGGGCAAATCCGATGATAGTGAGCGTGAAGCTTGGGATCATCCACTTGATGAAATTAGGGAATCTTCGCCGATTAATCAGCTTGCTGAAAATATCGCACTTGAAATTAAACGCCGCACCGATGGCACGCATTTTATAAATATTGATAAAGACAATATTCGCCCTATTGAAGCCAAAGACTTTATGATTTTGGTAAAAACCCGCAAGGCGCTTTTCCATCAAATCATTAAGCGCCTAAAACATTATAATATTCCAGTCGCGGGTTCGGATTTAATAATTATCAAAGAAGACCCTGCGGTGATGGATTTAATCGCATTGGGTCGCTTTGCATTGCGCCCCGAAGATGATTTTAACCTTGCCTGCGTTTTAAAGGGGGTATTCTGCAACCTTTATGACGATGACAAACACCTGTTCCCGCTGGCCTATGGGCGTGGCGGCAAAAGCCTATGGCAAGTATTGCGCAATAATGAAGATGCGGTTTTTGCCAACGCCAAAACCTTCTTACGCGATATTTCTGACAAGGGCGCATCATTCACACCGTTTGAATTCCTAACCTATGTTTTAGAAAGGAAATCATCGGATGGCCGCACTGGCTGGGAAAGCCTGATTGCACGTTTGGGGCGTGAATCCAAAGAGGCGGTCGAGGTTTTGCTTGACCTTGCCCTAAAGGCTGACAGCATGGGGCGCGGGCATTTATTATCATTCCTTGATATGGTCGAATTTGAAAGCGGAACCCAAAAACGCGATTTTGACGAACATTCAGACGGCGTAAAGGTAATGACTGTTCATGGGGCCAAAGGTCGTGAAGCACCATTTGTAATCCTGCCTGATACAACACGCGGTCTTGGCGGTGCACACCGCAATATTTTCTATGATGCTGTGTTCCAAACCCCGCTTTTAGTGGTTGGTAAAATTGTTAATTTACCCATGCTTGATGATTTAAAAGAAGCAGCAAATCAAAAATCACTCGAAGAAGATGCGCGTCTTTTATATGTTGCCATGACGCGCGCGCGCGACAGGCTTTTGCTTTGTGGGCATAAATTTAAGAACGACCGTGATAAAAATTCATGGTATGCTGCATTTGAAGAAACTTTAATTAAAAATGATAATTTCAAACAAAAAGAAATTGTCATCAAGGGCGAAGTAAAAAATATTCGGGTTTTGGGTGACGAACCAGATAGAAACCTTGCGATTAAAGAAGCAAATACAAAAACTATAAATAAAATTGAGGTTCCCAATTGGGCAATTAATGAACCGATGGTTTTCGACCCACCGCCGAAAATGGTTGCCCCCTCTGCCCTTTTTGATGAAGATAATGAGCCGCCGACTGTTTCACCGCTTTTAGGTGGCTCAAAGTCGCGTTATTTGCGTGGGGCATTAATCCACAATTTGCTAGAGCTTTTGCCAAATGTCGCGCCTGAAATCCGCGAAGACTGGGCGCATAATTGGGTTAAAAACCGCAATATTGATAGTGATTTGAAAGTCGACATAGTTCATCAAGCACTAAAAATCATAAATGATGAACGCTTTATGGATTTATTTGGCGAAAATAGCCGTGCCGAGGTGGCAATAGTTGGCAAGGGCAAGAACCTTGATGATAATATTGTTGTGAATGGTAATATTGACCGCCTTGTCATCAAAGAAAATGAAATATTGGTGCTTGATTATAAAACCAATCGTCCACCGCCCACAGATGCTGATGATATTCCAAAAGTCTATATTAACCAGATGGCGGCATATCGTGCGGTTTTACAAAACCAATTCCCAAATCATAAAATAATCTGCGCTCTTTTATGGACTGATATCCCACTTTTGATGGAAATTTCAGGGGAAATAATGGATTTGGCCGTTACAAAAATAAAACAAATTTGAATAAATGTCTTTTCAACTAATCAAATCATTTGACAGTCAGATTTAAATAGCAATGATAAGGATTGCATTTAAAAACTTGAAAATAGATTATTGCATATTAGATATAACTATTATGCATTGTCTGTCAGGAGATAATTATGACAACTTTACCAGTAAGCGACGACAGTTTTGAACAAGACGTATTAAATTCTTCAACCCCAGTGGTTGTTGATTTTTGGGCGGCTTGGTGTGGGCCATGTAAAATGATTGCCCCTTCTTTGGAAGAAATCGCCACTGAAATGGGTGACAAGGTTAAAATCGCCAAAATCAATATTGACGAAAACCCAATGACACCAACGAAATATGGCGTTCGCGGCATTCCTACCCTGATGATTTTCAAGGATGGGAAGGTTGTCTCGACCCAGGTGGGCGCGATGGCAAAAAATCGTATCGACGGTTGGATTAAAGATAGCATTTAATATAGCCGGACGGGGATTTTTCAATGATTGGTGTCGTTGTCGTTAGTCACGGTGATTTGGCAGTTGAATTGGTCAAGGCTGCCGAACATGTTGTTGGCAAACAGATTCAAATGACGCCAATTTCAATCGGCCCCGAAGATGATATGGGCATAAGGCGACAGGAAATTTTGGACGCATGCAATGCCAATGATTCTGGTGATGGTGTTATTATCCTTACCGATATGTTTGGCGGCACACCTTCAAACCTTGCAATTTCCATTATGGAAAAGGGCAATTTTGAGGTGATTGCGGGGGCAAATCTGCCAATGCTTATTAAACTTGCCGAAGTTAGAAAAACCGAATCAATTGCACGCGCCGCCTTCGCTTCCCAAGATGCGGCGCGTAAATATATTGCGGTGGTGTCATCACTTTTGGCAAACTAGAATAAAGGTGGCAAATTAAAAACAAATGGGGGTGGGGGAAATGACAAAATTAACAAAAACCCTGAATATAACGAACAAACGGGGCCTTCATGCCCGCGCGAGTTCGAAGTTCGCGGTTACGGCAAATGAATATCCGGATGCCAATATTATCGTCTCAAAAGATGGCGAAGAAGTATCGGGCTATTCAATTATGGATTTAATGATGCTGGCGGCTGGTATTGGCTCATCAATTGAAGTTTCTGCCGAAGGCGATACCGCAGAGGCCGCACTTAACGCACTCGAAGAATTGGTGAATGACAAGTTTGGCGAAGGTGAATAATCACGCCACCTTGCGCATAATTTTTGCCAAAGAAATAAAAGAGCCAAAGGCTATATCACTTAAATAGCCGGTTAAATTTTGGCACAAATCATTTGCCGCGCGCATATTGTTGTCATTAATTGCGTCAATGGTTGCGAATAGTGCCTGCTCCTCATATCTAAAACCTTCTGCACCGGTGGGTTTAAAGCGCATATCAATATCACCCGCTTGATTATTGGCCCACGCGATTATTTGGGCACTATGAATTAATTCATCGGCATCGCTACCAAACCAGTCATGAATCGCCTTTAATAACCCACGGCAATGAAATGACCCCGCGCCATTACCCATTATACAAGCACGCAATGCCCAAAGCACTAGAAACCTTGGCATCTCTTGCGAGCCAAGATCATCAAAATTAACGTTCATATGCGCCAAAGCGCGATTATCTTCAAAATGATTTGTATCAATATTCTGTAACATCTGCCACTCCATATTTTTAACATATCGCTATTGCAAATCATTCGCAAGTTAAAAATTTAATAAGGGTGTGAAAAATAAAAAGTGTCTTTTACTGCTGTGATGAAAGCAAAGAAAAAAAGAAGGGCGGCATCTTAATAAAATTCCGATATAGCGCGGAATCATTTTGAATGTTCGCGAATAAAATCTCTTTGAATTGGGTAAATGTATTTATTGAATTTTTTGCCGTTGAACACGCCGTAATGCCCAACCCCTTTTTGGATATGGTCTTTTTGTTTATGGGCGGGAATACCTGTGCAAAGGTCATGTGCGGCTTGGGTCTGGCCTATACCTGAAATATCATCAAGCTCACCCTCAATGGTTAAAAGTGCGGTGTGCGTGATTTTTTCTGGACGCACCAACCGACCACGATGATAAAATTTTCCAAGCGCTAAATGATGTTCTTGAAAAACCTTTTCAACGGTTTGCAGATAAAATTCTTCGGTTAAATCAAGCACAGAAAGATATTCATCGTAAAATTCGCGGTGACGGGCAGTTGATTCCCCGTCCCCCTTTACCAAATCATCAAAATATTTTTTATGTGCATCAAGGTGGCGGTCTTGGTTAAGCGACATAAAAGATATTAATTGCACAAACCCCGGATAAACCCTCCGCATCGCGCCCGGATAATTCATTGGGACGCTATAAATCATATTTGATTTAAACCATGTAAACGGGCGATCTTCGGCAAGCTGGTTGGCAATTGTTGGTGATTTTCGTGCATCAATTGGGGAACCAACAAAGCACATCGTATCAGGAACATTCTCGTCGCCGTCTTCGCTCATCATGGCGATTGCCGCCAAAACCGGTGGCCCAGGTTGGCAAACCGCAAGAACATTCACCCCCTTGCCAAGATGGTTAATCATATTGCGCACGTAATCGATATAGTCATCCAAATCGAAACGCCCGCATGAAAGAGGAACATTTTTGGCATCCGCCCAATCGGTAATATAAACATCATGGTCGGGTAAAAACCCTTGCACAGTGCCGCGCAAAAGGGTTGCAAAATGCCCTGATAATGGCGCGACAATTAAAACCTTTGGGCTTTTATTTATGTAATCAACAACTGTTTTGGGCTGGTCTGCAACATTCTTTTTAAAGTGGACAAGGCGGCACCAATCCCCCCGCCATACGGTTTCAGGTGTAATCGCAACATCTTGATTATCAATTGTGCAATTATCAATTCGCCATTCAGGTTCACTATAATTTTTAGTGATATCATCAAACAGGCGCGCCGCAGCAGCCATGTTTTTAACAATCTCATTTTCCGCAAAAGGGTTTAAAGGGCTTTCAAGCCAATAAGAATTAACAGCATTGGCCGCACGCAATGGCATTAGGGCGGCACGCTGCCATTCAAGCATAGAATAAAGCAAACTTCTCTCCCGAATTGGTGCGGCGCACAATAAATGCCATAAAACGGCGTTTGAGTAAAGTTTGTTTAATGCTTGCTATCTTTATCCAATGCCGCAATACATTGCGCCATCTTTTTCGGATTAGTTTGATCAGAGAAAAAGGTCGCGAGCTTTCCCTTGCGGTCAAGCATATAGATAATTGATGTATGGTCCATCACATAATCTTCTGGCGCGGCATTCGGCGGCACAACTTTTTTGAAACCAACCTTATATTCTTTGGCGGCCTTGTTAATTTGCTCTTCACTACCAGACAGACCAATAAGGCCAGATGGGAAGCCACCAGAAACAATATATTCCTTCATTTTCTTTGGCGTATCACGGGCGGGGTCAATTGTAATAAAAACGGTTTGTATTTCTTTGCGTAATTTTGGATCCTGCTCTTCAAGTGCATTCATTGCCGCGCCCATATAGGTCAAAGAAGTTGGGCAAACATCGGGGCAATATGTATAACCAAAATAAAGCAACGCAGGCTTTCCCAACAAATCCTTGTCGGTGAATTTAACATTATCTTGGTTTACCAGTTCAAAAGGCCCACCAATTTCAGCAAATGATCGTGTGGTGCAGGCATCATCAACCCCATCCACTTTTTTAAGACCACCACGATCAATAAATTGATAACCAGCAACACCAATAATAACTAAAATTGCCGCCGCCGGCGCGATAATACCAAAATTTAGATTGGTTGTTTTAGGAAGTTTTGACATATCTGCTAAAAATCGCTTCTAAAAAAAAACAATATGTGTATTTCTATTATTTATGGCTAATAGTGAAGCAATAAAAGCAGAAAATAATCTTAAAACGACCCGCATGGAATTTTCGGGACGTCTTAGGCTTCGGACGCTTGTCGCATTACGCTGGCTTGCAATCATAGGGCAGTCGATTGCAATCATTGTCGTTGGTTTTTTGTTTCACTTTCCTCTACCATTGGCATGGTGCTTTGGGGCGGTTGCGGTATCGTCCTGGATTAATATTATACTTGCCTTTGCATTACCATCGCAAAGACTATTAAAGTCATGGGAAGCAACAACACAATTATCATTTGATCTTTTACAGCTCACATTCCTGCTTTATTTAACTGGCGGCATCACCAACCCATTCTCGGTTTTGGTTATTGCGCCCGCAACCATTGCTGCGGCAACTTTAAGACCACGTTGGGTATTATTCATTGTCGTTCTTGCGATGGCGTGCGTTACCTTTTTACATTATAACGCCATGCCTTTGCCGTGGTATCAATCATATGGCATTGAATTACCACAATTATACAAAAGCGGTCTGGCAATTGGTATTATAATCGGCCTTTTATTTACCACCGCCTATGCATTCCGTGTTTCTGCCGAAGAAATGCGCCTTGCCGACGCCTTAATTGCAACCCAAAAAATCCTTGCCAAAGAACAACAATTGGCGGCGGTAGGTGGACTTGCGGCGGCGGCGGCACACGAACTTGGCACCCCACTTGCCACCATACAACTTACATCCAAAGAAATGGTGCGCGATCTTAAAAGCGGGCAATCCCAAGAAGATGCGCAATTGATTTATGAACAATCACTGCGTTGTCGTGATATATTGCGTAACTTGTCTTTACAAAAATATATTACCGACCCAACGGTTGAAAAACTTCCTATCGGGCAATTATTGCAAGAGGCCGCAGGGCGACATAGCCAAATCGACAAAGCAGTTCTTTTTGACATTAACCCGCCAAGTGAAGATGCGGTTCTTATCGTGCACCGTATGCCAGAGGTTTTGTACGGCCTTGGCAATTTCATTGAAAACGGCCTGCAATATGCCAAGGAAAAGCTTATAATTCGGTGTATGTGGAATAATCGCGTTATCGAGGTTGAAATCGTTGATGATGGTCGTGGTTTTGACCCCGATATCTTACCCCGCCTTGGTGAGCCTTATGTAACAACTCGTGGACATGGCTCTAGTGGGGCGCAAATACGTGAAGGTATGGGATTGGGTTTCTTTATCGCCAAAACATTGCTTGAACGCTCCGGTGGGCATGTGCGCTTTGGGAATCAAGCAAGCCCAAAATCTGGTGCAATTGTTCGCGTGGTTTGGTCACGCGATGATTTAGAATATAAAGAGTAAAATTAATTCTCTGATTGCAATATTATTATTGGCTGCTAGTCTTTTGAAACCAAATCAATAATGGTTTAAAAGGCATGGCATTATGAATAAATTAAAACTGGCTTTAATAATATCTCTTTCTGCCCCCGGCATTGCATTCGCACAAAATGCCACAAAAATTGTTTCTGGGCCATCCGACAATCCCCCTTATGCCGCGATAAAACCGTATTGGATTGATAAACCCGTTGCCGAAATCATTGGGCGCGCCAATGTTATGTTTAACCCCAATCGCGCCACCATGAGTTTTTCGGTGCGCGAAATAAATGATAATGCCGATGAAGGGCTTGCCATTTTAACCAAGCGCACAAAGCCTGTGATCGACAAAGTAAAAACAATGTTGGGCAAGGATGATTCAATCACCGTGAATTATCGCCGCGTGGCAATTTACCAACAATATAAAGATAAAGACGGCAATAAAATTGAAAACACACGTGAAGACAAAATTGAAAACTATGCCCTTTATTGGGATATTTCTATAACCACCGAAAAACTTAACCTTGTGCCGCAATTAAAGGCGGAAATGCTTGCCATTGGCAATAGCAACATGAACGGCACAGAAAGCTATGATTTTGTACCAACAACAGAACAGTCGCGATTCTTATTCAAGGCGGCAATCGAAGATGGACAAGCACGCGCCGATATTATTGCCCAGGGTAAAAAATTAAGGCTTTTGGTGGTGCAAGAAGGGCAAACCCAATGCCTTAGCTCACCGACGACAGAAAATGGCAATGAATATAGTAGGGAATATAATATAACTGGCGCGCCACCACCTTCCCCAATTACGGCTTTTGCGTCACCGCCACCACCGCCAAGCCAAAAATCAATATTACAAGCGAATGATTTAATTATGCCGTCCGCACCCGACAAACATACCATGAATGCATCGGTTTGTATGGTTTACGCTATTGATTGGTAATTATTGCATTCTAATGCCTATAAAAGACATAAAATCACGCTTTATATAGCTGTTTTTCATCTATTCAGTTTATGCACTTTACGTGCAACAAATGTGTGGCTATAAACTGGGACATAAAACCAAATTGCCGTTATAAAAATAAGTTGAGATAAATATAATATGACCAACAAATACGAAGAAATTTTGGAAGGCATTCCGGATAAGACACTATTGGTAATGGATGATGATGGTCCATTGCGTATGCGTTTGTCACGCGCACTTGAATCACGAGGGTTTCAAGTAAGTGTTGCAAGCTCTGTTGCCGAGGCTTTGGCAATCGTCCGCGAAAAACCACCGGCATTTGGTGTATTCGATATGCGCTTAGAAGATGGCAATGGCTTGACAGTTGTCGAAGAGATGCACAACCTTCGCCCTGAATCACGTGTGGTCATGCTTACTGGTTACGGTAATATCGCAACAGCCGTTGCAGCAGTAAAGGCGGGGGCTGCGGATTATTTGGCAAAACCAGCAGATGCCGATGATGTTATGAAGGCATTATTGGCAATTCAGGATACTTTGCCAGAGCCACCAGAAAACCCAATGTCTGCTGACCGCGTTAAATGGGAACATATTCAACGTGTATATGAACTATGTGGGCACAATGTTTCGGAAACTGCGCGCCGCCTAAATATGCACCGCCGCACTTTGCAGCGTATCCTTGCCAAGCGCGCACCAAAATAAATCACATTCTTAAATCTGTTTCAAAATGAAACAAAATAAACGCCGGGGTTTGTATCAAACCCCGGTTTTTTCATTTTTGGACAGAATTTCACCACCCTAAATTTTGATTTTAAACACCCTGTGCCAAGATTTTTGGCACGGGTTATTTATTGTTTTTATTGTATTTTTTGCTCTAAATTCTCTAAATTAGGGAATGCAAACCTGCCAAATTCCCAATGTTGGCACAAAACTCGCGACCTCCTTGACATCACAACAAGCGGCACAAGCCGCAAACAAAAAAAGTTTTAGGAGTTTATAAAATGAAAAACGTAGTAAAATTCACTGTATCGGTTTTAGCACTTGGTTTTGCGCCAGCAGTAGCAATGGCAGGCACTTGCAACCAAACCCCAACTTGCGGCAATGATGCACCTGCGGCTACTCAAGACACTTCATGCAACCAAACAACTGCATGTGGCGGCAATCAAGAAACCACTACTGCAACAGAAGGCTGCACCCTAAGAGGTCCTTGCGATCTTGGTTCCGATGTTGAACGCAACATCAACCAACAAACCCAATTCGGCAATGTTGAATCATATTCAACTGTTTCTGCACACGAAGTATTAAATGGCACCGAAGGTTCGGCTACTGCGGTTGGCAACCTTATGTCTGGTTCTGCAAACTCTGTTGATCTTTATGCACAATATGACCAAGCAACCAAAGGCAATGTAATCGCCGATTCATTAGTTGTTGTTGATGATGCACATGGTGACACTTATTCAAACGTAACAGCACAAGGCAATAGCGGACAAGTGGTTGGCCTTAACAACGCAACCTATACCTATATGCAACAAGAAACCCTTTATGGAAAAAACATTTTTGGCGTAAACACCGTATCTGTTGACCGTGCTGACAATATTGATGCAGTGACCCAAGTTGCAGGAAACAATTTCAATACCGCAGTGGCAAATGGCTATCTTCAAAACCAAAGCGGTCAATATAATGCGTCAAACACTGTTGCTTCTACTTATGTTGAAGGTAACACCGTATTTGGTTATGTTAATGCGCAATCTGTTGCGGCTGGTAACTCTCATGTAACTGCTGGTCAGCATGCAGAAATCAACTCTGAAATTGAACAAAAAACTTATGCGCCAGTTGTTGCTGAAACCGCAGTAAGCGTTGGTATCGCAAATGATGCGGCGGCGATTTCTACTGCATATGGTAACAATACTTCAATCACCAACGAATGGGGCCGCGTAAACCTTAGCGGCAACCAAGAAACCAATGATTCAGTAACTGCAAACAGCGAAATCGTTCTTAATGATTGGGGCAACACTGCTTATGCCGATGCTTCTGCAACTGGTAACGGTGTATTGATTTCAAACATCGGTGATGATGCAAACCTTATTATGGCGCAAAACAACTATGGCAACGTAAGTGCGACTGCAAACTTCATGGGTTCTTCATCAATGGGCGGCGTTGGTGGTGCAAACAGCTTTGCAGTTGGCAACACTATCACTGGCTTCGTTTGCGCTGGTTGCAATGGCGGAAGCGTAAGAATGAACTCTCAAACTTCACAAACTAACTATGGCAATGTTTATGCAAGCACCAACATTACTGGTGGTTCATCAGGTTCATTGGTTGGTTCTGCAATGGCTGTTGGCAATAATGCAACTTTTATTGCCAAAGGTTCAAACTAATCTAATTCTAAACTCCTAAAATACTTCATGGGCAGTTCGTTGCGAACTGCCCCTTTTTTTATTTGCGAATATGTTTATTAAGGGAAAGAATTATTAGTTGAGGAATATTATGGCAAAGCCGGACTGGAAACGAGTAGAAGCACATTTGAATAAAACATTTGGTGCATCAGATTTGAAATTACAAAGCCGCAAAACCGATGACGATTCGGTTGAGGTTTACAAAGGTGAAGAATTCCTAGGTTTGGTTTACCTTGACGAAGATGAAGGTGAAACATCTTATATCTTTGAAATGGCGATTTTAGATATCGACTTGGATTCTTAAACTTGGGTTCTTAAAATTTGGGGCATAATTATGCCCCAATCAAAGGCATTTAGGGTGTTTTTTTAGGCAACCCTAAATACGTTCAGCAATACTATGCGGTAACTTTCGCCCTTTAAGTTTTCATTTACCAACACACTCATTGTTTGTTTTCAAATCATAGGAACAAGCAATGAGTGAGCATGAAATCGACATTCGCGACATCGCCGAAAAGACCGCAGCAGCAAAAGATATTGCCAGAAACAAAGTTCGCGAAATTCAAGAAATTACCGCAAATTTGCGGATATTATCACTAAATGCATTAATTGAGGCAAAACGCGCCGGCGACATGGGACGCGGGTTTTCTGTTGTTGCAGAAGAAGTAAAAACCATTTCACAAAATGTTGAAACCCTATCCAACGCGCTGTCCAAAGAATTGGGTGATGAGATTGAAGAATTAGAAGCCGCCACTACAAAAATGGCGGAACAATCAATGGGAAACCGTTTGATTGACTTATCACTTAACGCTGTCGAACTTATTGATAGAAACCTCTATGAGCGCACCTGCGATGTCAGATGGTGGGCCACAGATTCGGCAATTGTTGATGCAAGTGCAAACCCAATAGATGAAAAATGCGAATATGCCTGTCAACGTCTTGGCGTTATCTTGAATGCTTATACCGTGTATCTTGATTTATGGCTTTGTGATTTACAGGGTAATGTAATCGCCAACGGTCGTCCCGATCAATATAATGTTATTGGTAAAAATGTTGCTGACCGTCCATGGTTTAAACATGCTGTTTCTCAATCAAGTGGTGATGATTATGCCGTTGATGACATCGCAACAGAATATCTTTTGAACAATTCCCAAATCGCAACTTATTCATGTGGCGTGCGTGAAAACGGTAACTCTCACGGCAAACTTATTGGCGTTCTTGGCGTTCATTTTGACTGGCAACCCCAAGCAAAAGCCATTATTGATGGTGTTAGACTGTCTGAACGTGAAAAACAGATTTTTGAAGTTATGCTAGTTGATGCCAATCACAAAATAATTGCTTCTAGCGGGCATAGCATTTTTGAAAGGCTTACAAATTTTGCACCGGGCAAAGAGATTTGTGGCTATCACAAAACAAGTGATGGGCGTCACATCGCATTTCATAAAACCCCTGGTTATGAAACATATCAAGGTCTTGGCTGGTATGGGGTCATTGCATCAAAATAAAGATTGCAAAAACTTAATTTTATAATATCTCTTAGAAAAAAGAGGTGAAGCATGACGCGCATGGTTAAATCTATATCTATTGGGGCATTATCTTTGATGGCATCATTTTTGATGGCACCTCATGCATTTGCAAAGGATGCGGAGCATAAAGTCAAAATTGGTGAGAAAACTTCAAATGAGGCTTGGTATTATACATTAACTGACTGCGCTGGAAAAATGACATACATAAGTGCCAATTATGAAATTAAAGATGAAATTCAAAAAAAGGCGCTTGCTGATAATGCCAATATGATTGCCGGAATGGCGCGCGACCGTCTTATGGTAGATCGCAAAATTACCGCCGAAGAAGCTGGTAAAATTGTTATGGATATTGCCAAAGAAAGCTATAATAATGAAGCCACCTCATATTGGGCATGGCGCGCCGCAAATATGCTTGACCAAAAACGTGACGAAAAAGTTGGGCAATGCAGCGTATATTTCCAAGAATATATGACCACATTCCCCGAACTTTTTGGTCAAAAGAAATAGTAAGCCTAAAGTACTTTTAACATCGATGCCACAAGTGGGTGGCGAACAATATCTTTGGCTTCTAATCGAACCACCGCAATATCTTCAACTTTTTCAAGCTGGTTGGCGATTTGCGCAAGACCCGACATTTCAGGTAATAAATCGGTTTGGTGCGGGTCACCCGTTACCACCATGGTTGAATTCCAACCCAATCGGGTTAGCAACATTTTCAATTGCCCATATGTACAGTTTTGCGCCTCATCAATTACCACAAAAGCATTGTTAAGGGTACGACCGCGCATAAAGCCAACTGGCGCAATTTCGATAATCCCCTCACTCATAAGCATTTTTAGGCGCTTTGGTGATAATCTGTCGGATAGCGCATCAAGAAGTGGTCGCAAATATGGGCCCAATTTATCTTCAACATGGCCGGGTAAATAGCCCAGTGATTCCCCCGCTTCTACCGCAGGGCGCGAAAGGATAATTCGTGAAACTTGCCCCGATTCCAACGCCTCAACTGCCTTGGAAACCGCAAGATAGGTTTTACCAGTACCAGCAGGGCCAATCGCAACAATCAAAGGCGAATTATCAATTGCCTTCATCAAATTTTCTTGGCCATCAGAACGTGGTTTGACATGACGTAGAAAGCGTTGATCGCGCCTTTCTTCTTCATCATTGCCCAAGGGAGACCAGCCAAATAATGAACGAACATTATTTTCGCCTTCATTCTCGTGATGAATATGCTCACGGGTTTTGCGGGTATTTGGTCGTTTAGCCATGTCTGCACCTCTCCTGATTAACGCCATTCTGGCATTGGTATGCGCCGGAATAGCGCAAACGCGCCATTTTCGGCAAAATGATGCTATGCCCCTTTTTTATTTTTATTAGGGCCATAATGAAAATATGGAATTTTATACGAAAAAAACAAGCCCCCTCTGACATCTGCGGGGTAAAATTGCCTATGGCAGATTTTTGCCACGCGGCCGCCAATTAAGAAACACCAAAGACCATATTGCGGTCTCCTTCTACAAGGCTTGTTAGTATCAAAGTATTATCGACTCAGATAACTTTATAATGATAAGGTTCATTTACAATGTTTAATGAAGAGTTAATGTCACAAAAACATGTCAAAAAATATAAGGTTCGGCAATGACAGCATATAATTTAGGCAATTTTTCACCAACCTATCCCGCAAGTGGTAATTATTGGGTCGCCCCCACAGCAGTCTTAATTGGTAAATGCGTTTTGCATGAAAATGCCAGCATTTGGTTTAATGCCGTTCTTCGCGGCGATAACGAACCATTAGTTATTGGTGAAAACAGCAATATTCAGGATGGTAGCGTCCTGCACACCGATATGGGCGCACCACTTACCATCGGTAAAAACGTAACTGTTGGTCATATGGCGATGCTTCATGGCTGCGAGATTGGCGATAATTCACTAATTGGCATAGGCGCAGTAATTATGAACCATGCAAAAATTGGCAAAAATTGCATTATTGGCGCCAAGGCATTAATTCCAGAAGGCAAGGTAATTCCCGATAATTCATTGGTAATGGGTGCGCCCGGCAAAATTATTCGCGAAACCACGCCAGAACAACACGCGGCACTTTTAAAGTCTGCGGCACATTATGTTGAAAACTGGAAACGCTATAGGGCCGAACTAAGCCCTAGAGATTAGATTTATTTTTTAACCAACCTTAGGCCCGGATTACGCGGCGTTCGCGGATCCGGTGGGATTAATTCGGCAATTGAAAACCTTATGGCCGGGCGCGAAATTGTTACATTGGCGGCAACTGGCTGAAAAAGCCCCAACATTCTGGCAACACCCGACTTTTCCATTAGCGGCAAAAACACCATCTCAATTTCCGTGCGTTGTCCAATTTTCGCACCAAAAGCAATAATGCGGGCAAGCGCAGGCCCAGGTGCATGAATTGCGGATTCAAGCAAAGCGCGGATTAAAACCTTATCTGGGCCAAAGAAAATTGTACTTATTTCATTGTCTTTTAAATCACGGCCAACCCAAGATGTAATTTCTTTGCCCAAGGTTTTATAAACAAACACACCTTCGGCAACCCTTTGTATCATAAAGAGACGATCAATCATTGATCCCACATCACGTGATGCAAGATTATTATTTACTAGACTATCACCAAGACCATTAATTGTCTTCCACGAGTTAAGTAATAACCGTGTTTCAGGGTGAAGTGCATTAAATTGCATAAATTCATCTCCGCTAACAAATTCTTTGCTTTTTAATGTTACAAGCATTTTGCGTGCCAAGAACGGGCATGTTTTTGGTGGGAATTTAACCGTTTTTCGGAGCTATTTTTACGAAGGTTTGTTGATGTAGTCACCGCATATTGGTCGATACAATCGAATTTTCGGGGAGTCATAAGATGAATGTATCATTTAGAAACACTGCAATAATTGCTGTTTTATCGCTTATTGGCGGCGCGGCACATGCACAATCCTCTTGTTGCGGCAGTGGTTCATACACCGGTGGTATTACCAATATCCCTGTGGTTTCAGGTCAGGGAAGTGCGAATTGCTGCGGCACTGTTAATTCACAAATCGTTGCGGTTCCTGGGGTCTATGTCCCAAGCAATTACGGCACAACGGGCGTAAGCAGCAATACCGGAAGCAACATTAATACAACTGATGGCAGCATGTATTATGGCGGCAGCAATTATTACTATCCAGGCAGCTATAGCAGCAGTTCAGGTGGCGTAATACTTGGCGGCGGCGGTGGCGGCTATTATGGCGTGCCACAACCAGTATATAACGGTATGATTGATGGACTAAACGTTCAAGGCGGCGCGCAAAAAGTTGCCACTGCAGAAAAGGTTGTTGAAACCAAAGTTATCACTGAAATCGTGCCAATTCGTGCAGTTTGTATGGATGATAAAAACATGCCGCACCCTGCTTCACGTACCGATGCCAATGACAAATTGGCAAATGAATTTACAGGTGAAGTTTATCGTTGCATGGCGGGAACGCATATGGAAGCAATGATTGGTCGCATGGTTGACGGTAAGGCAATGTTTGATGGCGGTCAGGCATTAACCTGTGCCAAAGGTCAAGCTCTTTCATATAAGGGCGGTAATTTAACCTGTGTGGCTCAAATTCCAGCCGGCAATTGTAACGAACGTTCACTACTTCGTCGTTTTGGCCCCGGCATCAAATATGTAACTTTAAGCCGCACCATAAAAGTTGAATCACAAAAGCAAGCGCAAGTTCAACAACAACAGCAAATGCAGTTCCGTTCATCAATGTTTGTTGATGGCGGTGTTGGCCAAGGCGTTTGGTAAATTGTTATTAAAATCAACCAAATTCATTTAAACAAAAAACCCGCCAAATGGCGGGTTTTTTATTATGGTTATTGATCTTCATCACCTTTTTTCTTGTCATCTTTCTTTTCAGGTGGCGGGGCATCGGCCTTTATTTGCCGTGCCTGAAGTGACATTGCTTCACCAATTGCATTTGCCTCATCGGTGCAAGTGATTTGTTTTGCCAATATTTCCACGTTGTTGATTACACAAACGCTGCTGCTACTAACACGAATGCCTTCAATGCTATCAGCACTAAAATTAGCCTCACGATTAAGAACCTTTTGCGATTCCATCGCCTGTGCGCGTGCTTTTACTTCGCGCGCAAAGAAAACCAATGCCGCTGATTCAGAAGAGCGCCCCATAGCACCCGCACCAGTTGCCCAATGGCTTACACTTGTTGAAAATGTACGCGCACTTAGTTGACCAGTTACAAAAAGTCGGCGGGCAATAATAGATTCGGCAGCAAAATAAGCCTCTGCAGAGCGGACATCGCGGTTTTCAACGGCATTGAACCCGAGATATTTCGCCGAATCCATCGCCAGTTTTTGCTGTTCAGGAGATTTATCGGCGCTGATGTATATTTCTTTCCATAACGCCACCGCCTGCGGGATGTTGCCATCTGCATTTAATTTTACCGCATTCTGCATTTTTTCAACCAGAACAGAAGGCTGTGCAACAGGCGCAACGGGTGCCAATGGAGCAGGTGTTACATTTGCCGTTTGCGCATATGCAGTAGAAGCGAACAATCCAATGCCCAAAAGACACTTGACCAGAATTTTTGAGCCTGAAACCATATTCACAAACATTCCCCAAATAATAAAAGACGTTTAAACATAAATAAGACGCGCCTAAAACAATCTTTATAAGATATTCTTAGACCTTACGCCCCAACTTTTCATCACCTAACCTCAGTATCACACACATTCTGAACAGAAACCAAACGGTTTTTCATTATAACACATTAAAATATCTTCATAAATATGTTGCAAAATCAAAAAAAATGCACATTTAGATATTATATGCTATTAATTAGCAAATCACGGAATTATTATATGTCAGTTTTGATTGGCCTTGCCGGTTTGGTAATCGCCCTATACACAATTTATAACGGACTTGGCCTATGGATGGCGCGGCATGTTACAGCGCTTGAACGTGGCGAAGAGCCTTTGGTTGATGAAGACGGCCTTACGATATATGACCATCTTCCGCCATCACACCTTGAAATGATGAAATATTATTCCGTTGGCTATAAGGGCGTATTGTGGCATCTGGCATTTCTCTGCCTCATTGCATCAATCGGCGCGTTAATTGCCCAATCACAATATGCAATCTATCTTTATGGCATTGCCCTTGGACTAGATTGCCTGATTTTCATTACCTATGACAAAAAAGAAGAATTTCTTGCCAACACTTCAGAAGCTGAGCGTATGTTTGATATTTTTCAATATACGGTTTTACTTGGGGCTTTTTTGATTTTGGCATGGCAACATATGCAAATTGCTTAGAGCTATAATTTAAGACACATGCTTTCATCAGCAGCAAAGTTTTGCGCTGCCATTTCTTCACCAACTAGGTCAATATTTTCATCAATCGCATTTTCAATAGCGGCGAAAAGTAGATTTGGTCTTATTGGTTTCGCCACATGGGCATCCATACCGGCGGCAAGACATTCTGCAACATGATGCGTCATAGCATTCGCAGTAAGCGCGATTATAGGTGTGCGTAGGCGCTTGGTTTTAAATTCAATTTCGCGAATTTTCTGGGTTGCCTCTGGGCCAGACATAATTGGCATTTGAACGTCCATAAGAATAACGTCAAACTCACGGCTTTCCCATTCTTTCACAGCATCAAGACCATTTTCAACAAAGGTTACTTGGGCACCAATTTGTTCAAGGAACATTTTCAACACAAGACGGTTATTGGCATTGTCTTCAGCCGCCAAAATGGACAATTCACCAAGTGAATCATTTTCATCAAATGCGGCCTCACTATCTTCAACTGCTGGCTCTTGTGCTTTTTCAGCCGGTAACGCGAGGGTGAAGGTTGAACCATTACCAATTTCTGAAGCCACAGAAATATCACCACCCATAATTTGTGCAAGCTGTTTACAAATTGCAAGCCCAAGCCCCGTACCGCCAAATTTTCTTGTTGTGCTAACATCGGCTTGAGAGAATTTTTGGAACAATCGCATTTGCGCCTCTTCGCTTATGCCGATGCCTGTATCTTTCACCGCAAATTCGAGCATATATTTGCCGTCTTTCTCTTCGGCAGATACATTCACACTAACACTGCCCTCTTCGGTAAATTTGATACCATTAGATATAAGATTATAAAGAATTTGCTTAAGGCGGGTTGGGTCGCCAAGACACCAAATATTCGGCGAATTGTGAAGATTTATATTAAGATTTATACCTTTGTCATGGGCGCGAATTGCAAAAATCGCTTCGGATGAACGAACAAGATCACCAAGATTAAAAGCAATTTTTTCAATATCGAGCTTACCAGCCTCAATCTTGGCAAGGTCAAGCGCATCATTTAACAAATTAAGCAAAATGTCACCAGATTCACTGATGACATGGACAAAATGCTTTTGCTTTTCATCAAGTATAGTTTTCGACAATGCCGCCGCCATACCCAATATACCATTCATTGGCGTTCTTATTTCATGGCTCATTTGCGCAAGGAATGTAGATTTTGCCTGATCAGCGGCCTCGGCGGCCTCTTTTGCGGCCTCAAGATCGCGGGTGCGCATTTCGATGCGTTCTTCTAGATGGGTTGCATGGTTTGCAAGCGCATCACGCGCAACCATTAATTCCTCGGCCTGGGTTTTGAAAATAATGCCCAAGCGACGCCACAAATAAGCCGCAACGCCCAATGACATAACCAACCCAACAAGCCCAATAACCAACATATGATGCGCACTATTCACCGCATTCATAAGGGTATTATAAATCTCTGTTCTGGCTTGTTCTTTTAATGAATTCTTTTTGATGTTTAATTCGGCATAGCGTGAATCCATAAGCATGGACTTCGCACCCTCAAGGTTACCACTTTCAGCCATTTTAACGGCCGCAAGTTCAACATCACTCATGGCGAGGGCGGTATCATATGTTCTAGAAACCAGCTTGTCATCCGTAAGATCAGGCGCAATTTCACGCGCCCGTAACATCATGTCATTACGTATGTCTTTATATTTATAGAAATCTTGTAGTGCTTTTTGATCACCTGAGGCAATATAGATTTTGGCATTATAAGTTGCCTGAAGATCCTGAATTGTTGCTTCTGACCATAATTTTTCAAATTTTCCAACATTGGTAGAGCCAATAGCAAGATAGTTCATGGCATAAAATGCCACGCCCCCAATCGCAACCGATGCGACAAGGAAAAAGAAAAGAGCAGACCATAAAAGTGGACGTATTTTCCAGTTCTTACTCATATTACCCAATGTAATTTTCAAAATAATCGGCTACTAATAATACGAAATGAATAATAAATAGTTTAGGGAACTGATTTCAGGAGAAATTTAATGGAATATGAGCTTATTTTTTATAGCAAGTGTTCGACCGCCGTTAAAGGTCTGGCATTATTAGAGGCCAACGGCATCAAACCAAAGATAATAAATTATTTCAACGATCGCCTTTCTCACGCTGATCTAAAATCACTTGCGCAAAAAGTTGGCAGCGTAAAGGCAATCATTCGTGAGAAAACTGCAAAAGAACTTGGTGTTTCTTTAGAGCAAGATGATGACGCACTTCTGTCCGCAATTGCAGATGAGCCAAAACTATTACAGCGCCCAATCCTTATCAAAGGCGACAAGGCAATAGTTGGAAGACCAATTGAAGAAATGCTAAAACTTATTTAGCGTTAAAACCTAGGCGGAATCTTTGCTTTTGCTTTGTAATAAACTTACGCCCAACAAAATCACCACAAGCGCGACAATTGCGGTCGCTGGAATACGTTCTGCAAAGAAAATATAACCAATAAACAATGCCACAATCGGCACAAGGTTTGAAAAGTTCGCAACCATTAACGGGCCAACCCGATGTACTGCTTCGACATATAATATGCCTGCAAGTGCGGTTGGCCCAATGCCAATTAATATCGCGGCAATTATTGATGCCGCTGAATATTGATGGGCATTTTGCACAATATCAGTAAATGCAAACGGCAAAGCAACTAGAGCAGAAATAAAAATAAATCCAAAAGAAGTCACCAGCGGGCTTGTACCACCACCGCCCATACGTATCATCACCACCGCCGAGCCATAGCAAAAGGCAGCACCCAATAATTGCAACTGCGCGCCCAATGGTGCTTTTTGCGACGCAAGATTACCTAAATCCGGTGCAGATAAAATTATAACACCAACCACACCTAATATTACGCCGATTATTTTCTTTGGCCCCAAATCTTCATCACGCACCAGAAAATATGACAATATCGCCGCCGCAAGCGGCATTGCGGCAAGATAAATACTTGCTAGTGCAGATGGAACTTTGGTTTGCGCCTGCGCAATCAAAAAGAATGGCAATAATGAGCCAATAATGCCAACGCCGGAAATCATAATCCACGCCTTATAATTACTAAAGCGTGGCATTTTTTCACCTTTAAAGAATAAAATAACGCCTAAAAACGCCGAACCAGCAGCAAGGCGCAAAAACACATTCGCCATTGGCGATATGGTTTGCAGGGCGATATTGTTTAACCCATAAGCAGAGGCCCACAAAACCACCAATAATATCAGTTTTAAAATATCGGCTATTTTCATTGTCTTAATTGGCGAAATAGTCTCTTGCATGTTGAACATCGATTGCAATCTGTGCCTTCAGTTCATCAAGACTATTATATTTCTCTTCGGGGCGTAAAAACTTGTGAAGCTCAATAATAATGTTTCGCCCATATAAATCGCCATCAAAATCAAGGATGAAAGTTTCAAATAATGGGTCACGAACACCGGTTGTTGGTGTGCGCCCAAAATTGGCAACACCCGAACGCATTACACGATCCCCAATATCAACCTTTACCGCATATATACCAAACAAAGGCTCTATCTGTTGGTATAGTTTTATATTTGCAGTGGGAAAACCCAAAACGCGGCCAAGCTTTTGCCCGTGTTCAACCACACCCTCAATAGTCCATGGATGCCCCAAAAGCTGATTGGCAAGATCCATTTTTCCTTGTTGTAATGCTTCTTTAATACGTGTCGATGAAATTCTAAGGCCGGTATCATCGTTAATTGGTTCAAGAATTGTCACTTTTATTGAATGTTTAGCGCATTCTTCAGAAAGTAATTTTGCGTCACCAGTACGCCCTTTACCAAAGCGGAAATCATGCCCAACAACGATATGTTTTGGTGAACAGCCGTTAATAACCACCTTGTTAATAAACTCAAGCGCACTTAATGCCGCAAATTGCTCATCAAAATTGAGGGAAAAAATAATATCAACCCCAATTTTTTCTGCCAAGATTTCTGTAATACGCCCAGTTGCCAGACGAGAGCCATGCGTATTCTTAGAAAAAAACAATTTCGGCGGCGGTTCAAACAATAAAAGCCCAAGTGGTTCATCGGGGCATGCTTTTTTTGCAATTTCTAAAAGCGACTTGTGCCCTAGGTGCAAACCATCAAACGCACCCATTGCAATAGTTGCACCTTTGAATTCGTCGGGAACTCGTTCAAAACCTGAAAAAACTTTCATTTCCTAATCCGTTGTGATTATTCAGCAGGAACCATAACCAAGGCTTCGCCGGTTAAAACTGTTTTACCATCAACTGATGCAGTTGTGGCAATTGTAACAAATTTCTTATCGGGATTTAATTCCTTGATTTCAAGATGCACATCAACCTTTGCGCCAACTTTTACAGGGCGGCGAAATTGAAGATTTTGGCCCACATAAATTGACCCAGGTCCCGGCATGTGCATGCCAATTGCAGCAGACACCAAACCAGCAGTTAAGACGCCATGAACGATGCAATTCTTAAATTGTGTGGTCGCTGCATAGGCTTCATCAAGGTGAATCGGGTTATTATCACCACTTGCTTCTGCAAATTTTTTTACGTCTTCTTTTGAAATAACTTTAGAAAAATCAAATACTTGACCCAGCTCTAATTCACCGAAAGTATAACCACCTAATTGATTTGGCATAAAAAAATCCTTCTTTTTCAGTTTTAGTAACCTTTCTTTAGCGTCCTTCTGTTTAAATAGCATCTGCCAAAGTGGGTATTTGCGGAAAAATCTGCATTTTGTGGGAGTTTATAATGGCAGTAGATATGAATGCGCCAGTTCTTGTTGTTGATGATTATCAAACAATGATCCGTATCATTCGTAACCTTTTAAAGCAACTTGGCTTTGAAAATGTTGACGAAGCTTCGGATGGGCGCGAAGCATTGGAAAAATTGAAGAAGCAAAAATATGGCTTGGTTATTTCCGATTGGAATATGGAACCAATGACTGGCTATGAATTGTTACGCGAAGTTCGCGCGGATGAAGCGCTTAAACCTACGCCTTTCATCATGGTAACTGCGGAATCGAAAACCGAAAACGTTATCGCGGCAAAAAAGGCTGGTGTAAACAATTACATCGTTAAGCCTTTTAACGCACAAACTTTGAAGGCAAAAATCGCCTCGGTTTTGGGCGATTTCTAGCATACATAGGGGATTAATATGGCGGCACCTGAAGTCGTTCTACGAGTTAAAGACGCACTAAGCAGATTAAAAGATGCGGACCTTAAAGACCCAAGACTTGGTGAGGTTTTAACCCTCGCAAGCCAAATGAGTGATGCCATGATGGCATTCTTTGGTTCAATGGATAACAGTCTTTATGGCGAGTTACGCTATTTATCTGCATATATTCAAAGAACACGGGCTGAAATTTCGGCTTTGCGTCCTAATGACATCAAAAACGATGGCATTCCAACAGCAGGTGCGGAGCTTGATGCAATTGTTGCCAACACTGCCGAAGCAACACACCGCATTATGGAAGCTGCTGAATCTGTTATGTCGGCTGACACTTCTGATGCGCACGCATATCAGGCGTTTGTTTGCGATAAAATGCTTGAAATTTTTGAGGCTTGCTCATTCCAAGACATTACGGGTCAACGCGTTAAAAAAGTTGTCGATACACTTCGTCATATAGAAAACCGTATCGATCGCTTTGCCAAAGTTATGGGTGTTGAAGATGCCGAAGTGCAACTTTCACCAGAAGAGCAACGCAAAAAAGACCTATTGCTAAACGGTCCAGCATTGAATGGCCCTGAAAATAAACAGGACGATATTGATGCGATGTTTGGCGGTGAAGATGCGGGTGCTGCGATGTCACAAGATGATTTGGACGCTTTGTTCGATTAATCTAGCCTAAAATTTATAAAAAAGCCGGCCATTGATGACATTGGTCGGCTTTTTATTTGCATTGTCACCAACCGCAAAATTATTTGACTTGTCATAATATAGTCAACATTGTTATTATTATAAAGTCATGACATTTAACCTGCCACATTACCCAACTTTTTGGGCGCGCCGCGCCGATTTTATCATCCACCTTGTAGGCATTGTTTTTGCTTTGTTTGGTGGTGGCCTCTTGTTGGGTCTTGCCATTTCAAATGGTTTAGGCGGAAAAATTGCCGCCGCGTCGGTTTATGCCTTTGGTCTTGTGGCGATGTTGTCTTTTTCACTGGCATATAATTTTGCCAAACCTGATTTCCAACCATTTTTAAGACGCCTTGATCACGCTGGCATCTTTTTGATGATTGCCGCATCATATACACCATTCACCACCCAAGTTTTACATGGGAATTGGGCAATTATAATGACCAGTGTTGTCTGGACACTTGCAATATTGGGCATGGCGGGAAAATTATTTTTACCCGGATTGGGTAAAATAATTTGGGTTATTTTTTACCTTGCTCTTGGTTGGGCTGCGCTAATCGCACTTAAACCAATGATGAGCAATATGCCACTTGCGGCGACAATTTTACTTGGCGTTGGTGGGTTGTTATATTCAGTTGGAACAATATTTTATGTTTCTAAAACCCTAAAATATCGCCGCGCAATTTGGCACGGGCATGTGGTTGCCGCCGCAATTGTGCATTATGTTGCGATTTTAGTTGGCGTGGTGTTGCATTAAACAAGCTTAAAGCACAACCCTTTCACCTTTGGCACTCGCGCATGGGGTTTTAAAGAAGTTACCCAAATAGCCTTGTGAAATGGCCCATTTTACGACCTGGCTTGATATCTTTTTTGCCATAGATATGAACAAATACATTGCCATCTGCCGCAAGTTTAAAGGCATGAAGGATTTCGTCACCCAAAAGGTTCTCCATCTCTACACCACGCGCCATCAATGAACTTGAGCCAAGCGGCAGACCGCAAATTGCGCGGATGTGCGCCTCAAATTGTGAGGTTTTGCACCCCTCAATCGTCCAGTGGCCAGAATTATGAACACGCGGCGCAATTTCATTGACCACAAGCCCGTGCTTGCCAACAAAAATTTCAACAGTTAAAGTGCCCACATATTTCAACGCCTCGGCAATGGTGCGCCCGATGTGTTTGCATTCTTCAATCTGATCAAAATTAAGTGGGCTTGGAACCATTGATTTACGTAAAATTCCGTCTTTGTGGATATTTTGCGAATTAGGGAAATATAAAATTTCGCCATCCTGACCACGTGTCAAAATCATCGAGGTTTCAAATGAAAAATCAACGAAGCCTTCTAGAACACACGGGTTTTGCCCCAGTTCATTCCATGCCTGCGCTGCTTCATCGGCATTTTTAATTACAAACTGCCCCTTGCCATCGTAACCAAAACGACGGGTTTTTAAAATTGCAGGCAAACCATTGGTTTTTATTGCCGCCTCTAGGTCATCTAATGAATTGATTTCATAAAATGGTGCGCAAGGCAGCCCCAAAGAGCGAACAAATTCCTTTTCTGATAGTCTATCTTGGGTATGTCCCAATGCATCAGGATTAGGATATATTTTCACATGTTTTTCAATGGTTTTTACGGCATCAACCGGAATATTTTCAAACTCAAAAGTTACAATATCGCAAGACTTTGCAAATTCTTCGAGGGCTTTTTCATCTTTATAAGACGCACAAAAATGTTGGTCAGTTACTTGTGACGCAGGGCAATTTTTTTCAGGTTCAAAAATCGCAATGCGATAGCCAAATTGAAAAGCAGCAAAACTTAACATTCGGGCAAGTTGCCCGCCGCCAATAATGCCGATTGTTTTATTGGTATCTAAAGTCATAACTTATACCGGTGCATCCTTAACTGCATCTGTTTGTGCTTGGCGGAAAGTTGCAACCCGCGCGCCCAATTCATCATCAAATGCCGCAAGAATTTGTGCCGCCAAAATGCCGGCATTTGCCGCACCCGCCGAACCAATCGCCAATGTGCCAACCGGAATACCTTTTGGCATTTGCACAATTGATAAAAGTGAATCTTGCCCTGACAGCGCTTTTGACTGCACAGGGACACCCAAAACCGGAAGCGTGGTCAAACTTGCCACCATTCCTGGAAGGTGTGCCGCGCCACCCGCACCAGCAATAATGATTTTAAGGCCGTTATCCTTGGCGGCTTTGGCATAGTTAAACATTCTTTCTGGCGTACGATGCGCAGAGACAATCTTTACCTCGTGCGGCACGTTTAAAGCCTCTAAAATATCCGCCGCTTCTTTCATGGTTTCCCAGTCAGACTGTGACCCCATTATGATTCCCACCAAAGGTTTTTGCATTAAAATCCCCAAAAATTGCTTATTACCCGATGTTTGGCAAAATTATAAGTCGCCAAAAGGCGTAAAAAGCATCATAATTTTAACAAAATCGCACTTTAATGCGCTTTATAATAAATATTAACCCCGTACTAACAAAATTCATTCAATTTTCACAAAAGTGGTGTTAAAAAATAATATGACCTCTAAAAGCAACACAAAATCGACAAACCAAATGCCGCACAAAGACGTGCGGTTAAGGATTATTGATGATTTTGTAAACGCACCGCGCATGGAAATAATCAAAGATGGCGACCCTTTGAATATTTATGGCGTGCCACAATCGGAAATGACACCACTTGTGCGGCAAGCGCTTTCGGCAATGCATAAAGAAATTGTCACCCTTAAGAATGAGCGAACTCGCCTTAAGGCAGAGCTTAGGGACGCACTTGCCCTTGCTGATACTGACCCATTAACCGGCATATTAAACCGCCGTGGTTTTGAGCGTGAAATAACCCGTGCTATTTCATTTGCCCGCCGCATGAATGTCGAATGCACATTATTATTCTTTGACCTTAATGGCTTTAAACAAATTAATGATACTTATGGGCATGCGGCCGGTGATATTGTTATCAAAGAATTTGCAAAAAAACTTAGTGAAAATTTGCGGCAATCAGATGTGGTTGGCCGTGTTGGTGGTGATGAATTTATGGCGCTTTTGGTAAAGGCCAATAAAGAAGAAGCAACCCACAAAGCCGAACAGTTTAACGAAGTAATCAAAAACATCGCCATTCCATATAAAAATAACCTAATTGGCGTTAAATGCACAATTGGTGTTCACACTGTAAAACAAGATGAAAATATTGTTCAAGCAATCACAAGTGCAGATAAAGCAATGTATGCCAATAAATTAAGTGATAAGATTGCTTCACTTTAAGTTTTGCAGGAATTGGCAAATCTAAAATAATACTGTAATTAACCTTTGTTCTTTGTTCAAACGAACGCCTTGTTTTCAATGTGGGGTATTATGGCAGATTCAATCCTTGTCGGCGGAACCGCAGATCCGGTTCAATTAATCAATCTTAGTCTTAAACGCGCAAACCGTCACGGTCTTGTGGCGGGTGCAACCGGAACCGGTAAAACCGTAACCTTGCAGGTGCTTGCTGAAGGATTTGCCCGCGCGGGGGTTCCAGTATTTGCCGCCGATGTAAAGGGTGATTTATCTGGTGCTTCACAAACATGGGAACCGTCTGACCCTTTTAAAAAACGTGCAGAAATGCTTGGACTTGCTGATTACCACGGCGAAGCAAATCCAGTTGTTTTCTGGGATTTGTATGGCAAAAGTGGGCATCCAATCCGCACCACAGTTTCGGAAATGGGACCAACCCTTTTGGCACGCCTAATGGATGTTTCAGATGCACAATCAGGTGCATTGACCATTGCCTTTAAAATGGCGGATGACGAAGGCTTACTTCTTCTCGACCTTAAAGATTTAAAAGCAGTTTTTGATTATATGGCCGATAATGCCGACACTGTTTCACAAAAATATGGCCTTGTAACCAAACAGGCGATTGCCGTTCTGCAGCGTAAGGTGCTTGAACTTGAAACAGCTGGCGCAGACACATTTTTTGGCGAACCCGCATTAGATTTAAATGATTTCTTCCGCACCGATTTATCGGGCCGCGGCATTATCAATATTTTGGATGGTTCGAAATTAATGGCGTCACCAGCATTATATTCAACATTCCTTCTGTGGATGATGAGCGAGCTTTTTGAAATGTTGCCAGAAGTTGGTGACCCTGAAAAACCAAAACTTGTATTCTTCTTTGACGAAGCGCACCTTTTATTCCGTGATGCACCCAAAGCACTTTTGACCACCATTGAACAAGTTGTCCGCCTTATCCGTTCTAAAGGTGTGGGCATTTATTTTGTTACCCAAAACCCGCAGGATATTCCCGAAACGGTGCTTGCCCAATTGGGTAATCGTCTGCAACACGCATTGCGTGCCTACACGCCATCGGAAATGAAGGCAGTTAAAACCGCCGCCGAATCTTTCCGCCCCAACCCTAATTTTAGCACCGAACAAGCCATCACCGAATTGGGCGTTGGCGAAGCATTGGTTTCAACATTGGATGAAAAAGGGGTTCCAACCGTGGTTGAACGAACCTTCATTCGTCCACCAATGTCACGTGTTGGCCCTGCGAACCCTGATGAACGGGCGCGTGTAATTGCGGCAAGCCCAATTGGTACAAAATATAATACGTTGCAAGATCGTGAATCTGCTTTTGAAATCCTAAGCAAAAAAGAAGCCGAACTTCAGGCATCAGAAGCCCAAGTACAGGCGCAAGCGCAGGCACAGAAAACTGCGAAAGCCCAACCACAAGAACAAGAAGAAGGCGGCATTGGCGGCTTTTTATCAGACATTCTTGGCGGCGGCACACGTAAGCGTCGTGGCGATTCACTGGTTGAAGCGGCAGCAAAAACCATGGTTCGCCAAGCCAGCTCTTCACTTACCCGTTCTTTAGTACGCGGTATTTTAGGCAGCTTGAAACGCTAATAAATTATAACAATAAAAAAGCCCCGTGATTTATCACGGGGTTTTTTGTTGCAATAAACAATCCCAGAATATTCTATGGTTGTTTTTGCGGGGCGTCGGCAACCGGAACCACGGTTGAAATATCTTCATAGCCAATAAGCTGGCTTGCGAAGGCGTCTTGCCCACTAATATTTTGGCTATAATAAACATCATACATCGCCATTTGTTCTGGCGGCTGTGGTGTATCAATTTGCGCAATAATTTTGCTTTGCGATTTATTATTAAAAATCAAACCAGACATATCTGAATTTACAAACACAAGCCCAGAGACAACCAAAACCAGTGCGGCAACCGCACCAATGCGCGTCCAAAAACCAAAATTATCATTTGCCACGCGTGCGTTTTGCACGGGCAAATCCTTGTCCATTTGCGCAAGAAAACCCGCAACAAATTTATCAGTCGGACAAGCCGGCATGAAATCATCTTGGGGCAATAATTTTTCGAATTCTGTATTCTGCATATTCATACCAAACATTAAACGAATTTAATTTACTAATCCGTCGCTAAACTCCTGCTTATTTAACACTTCTTTCAATTTACGTTTCGCACGGGCAAGCAATGATTCGACTGCCTCAACGCTTATTTCCATAATTGCACCAGTCTCTTTGGCGCTTAGCCCCTCATAATAAGTGAGAATTATGGCACTTTTTTGCCGTGAAGGCAGGGCTTCGATAGATGCCCCAAGGCTATTTACGGATTGGGACATGATTAAATTTTGCTCAGCGGAAATATTATCCGCAGCGTGATCATCGCCAATTTCTTCGGCAATGTATTTTTTTGACGCCCGTAATTTATCAATGCAAAGATTATAGGTAACGCGGTAAAGCCAGGTTTCAACTTTTGCCTTGCCGTATTCCCACTGGGGAATAACTTTCCACAGTTTTAATAATGCCTCTTGCACCACTTCTTCGGCGTCCGCCTGATTTTTAAACATGCGATACGCAAGGGCAAATATTTTAGGTGAAACCGCGCGGACCAAAGCCTCTGCTGCACGTCGATCACCATCGCGTGTTTTTTGCAATAATTTTGTATGCAAATCTATCAGCAGAAGCTTACTCCAATATTATTTAGTCGCGGTCACGGCCATGCTTGTTTTTAAAAGCGTTGGCCGCCTCATCTTTGGTAATCTTTCCATCATGATTTGTATCAGCAATATCAAATAATGGGAATGGCATTGCATCCCATTCAGCTTTTGATATTTTGCCATCATTATTGGTATCTGGGTTACGTGGACCACCTTTGCCCATATGACCGCCGCCCATTTTCATCATGTCTTTGCGATCTGACATTTTGTGATTTGGTCGGCCAGCGGCAAATTCAGCCATTGTCAGCTTGCCATCATTATTGGTATCAAGCTTTTTGAAGAATTCTGTATGGCGCTGTTTAAAATCAGGTCGTTTTGACATATCTGGACGATTTGGTGGAGTGAATGAATTCCATTCGTCAATGTTTATTACGCCATCTTTGTTTTTATCGATGGCTTGGAACATTGATGCTTGGCTTGCCGCCATACGCTGCTGCATTTTATCCATTTGTACTTTGCGATGTGCCGCCATTTCTTCGCGGGTTAAATAACCATCATGATTGGTATCAATTGCGTTGAACATTGCATCGTGCGCCGCTTTTACTTCGGCACGGGTAATAACGCCGTCATGATTGGCATCAATTTGGTCAAACAGACCACCTGGGCCATTAAATGCGCCGTCTTTAAAGCCCATTTTGCCATGGTGGCCGCCACCTTTCCAGTCATCTGCAAAGGCAGGGCTGGCAAACATTGTTACCAACAAAACTCCCAAAATTGGTTTTGATATTTTCATTTTATTCCTCGTCAAACTTTTCAAATTAAACATGAATGGCAGGGGGTTGCCATCCACAAACTTGCAAAATCGATTTTGTCTATCTGAATGTAAAACGAAGTATTTCTGCTATTCCGTCGCAACTTCATGAATTAAAGTGAGGTAATGGAATTTGAAAGCGCCTCCCACGCCTCTTTAACAACATTACGGGCATCGTTTAACCCTGCAAGGGCAACATTAAAATCAGGTGAATTCAATATATTAGCAATCGCTTGTTTTGACGCATTGGTTTCTGAATCCAACTGATATCCAGAGCCTGAAATAATATCCAAAATTTGCCGCGCATTGTTCAAATCTTCACATGCCTTTAGAAGGCGCCCAACTTTTTCTTTATCCAAAAGCCCAAATTCACCAAGATTTGCCAATGCTTCTGCGGTATTGGCACTTAGGACAAAGTCAAATTTATTGGCATAAATAAGCTCATAAGCTTGGGTTAAAAATTCCAATGTTATTATGCCGCCATCAAGACGCTTAAAATCAAACTCACCGCGTGGTTTCAGGTGTTCGGCAATTTTTCCGCGCATTTCAACAATATCCGCAATTGTCTTTGCAATATCGCGTTCACGTGTGAGCAACTTATGGGTTGTGCCACGAATTTTATCCATTAGTTCTGAATCACCCGCAATTGGTGTAAGGCGGGTAAGTGCCTGGAACTCCCATGTCCAGGCTTCGGCTTCATAATATGATTTAAATGATGAATAACGAACCGCAACCGGCCCCTTTTTGCCAGATGGGCGAAGCTGCATATCAACCTCATAAAGCGGCCCTTCGGCAGTTAAAACCGATAATGCCGCAACCAATCTTTGGGTTACTTTGGCAAAATAGCTTTCAGCACTTAGAGCACGTTCACCACTTGAACATTCTACACCTTCTTTGGGGTCATATATCACCATCAAATCAAGGTCGGAATTCGCACTTAATTCACCACCGCCAAGTTTGCCCCAGCCACAAACCGCAATTTGCCCATCAAATTCACCAAATTGGCGCTCTACTTCTTTTATGGCATAAGGTAACAGGCATTTGATACAGCATATGGCAAGGTCAGAATAGTTTTTACCCGCGCTAATACCATCCGTACGATTGTGCAAAAGGTGATAACCAATGCGAAACGCCTCTTCGCGTTTAAAGCGGCGCACAATATCAAGCGCCAATTCAAAGTCGTCACATACTTCTAACTGGCTTTGTAGCAACCGTAATCTTTCGCCGTCAACATCTTGAACCAACGGTTCCAAAAAACGTGGCGATAGCATTGCGTCCAAAATCGCGGGGCGCTTTGCCAAATCATTGGCAAGCGATGATGATATTGCCAATGTCATACAAAATTCTGCCAAAACTTCGGGTTCAGTCTGGAATAATGCCAGAGTTTGTACCCCCGCCGAAATACCGGTCATAAAATCGCTAAAGCGGGAGAAGACCAAATCGGGTTCTTGGGTGTCGGCAATGGTCTTTAATAATTGTGGTGTGATATTGGTAAGGATTTCACGCGCCCGTGGGGTTCTTGTGGCGCGAATACGTCCGTGGTGCCATGAACGAATTGTTTGCGAAACCAATGCCGGCTTTTTAAAACCAAGACCATAAAGGGTTTCCAATGTTTCGGGGTCATCATCAACACCAGTAAAGATTAATGACCCACCATCAACCGACAAACTATCACTTTCTGGAAATAGCCCTGTAATATGGTCACGCACCATTTCACGACATTCACGAATTGCCCTGTCAAAATCATCCAAAGATGAATAGCCAGAAAGTGCGGCAATGCGGGCGCGCTTTTCTTCATTTTCTGGCAAAGAGTGTGTCTGTTCATCTTCAAGCATTTGAACACGATGTTCAACATCACGCAGGAAAGAGTATGCGTATGTAAGTTCTTCGGCAATGTTCTTACCAATTCTTCCCGCATGGCTTAGCGCCTTTAGCCCATCAACAGTGCGCGATTTCCGCAATGAAACATCACGACCGCCAAGGATTAATTGTTGGGTTTGGGTAAAAAATTCAATTTCACGGATACCACCACGGCCAAGCTTTAAGTTAAATGCCGGATTATCATAATCAACAGAACGATTATGTTTGTGGATTTGTTTTAATATCGACCCAACATCCAAAACCGCCGCGTGATCAAGATATTTACGCCATATGAAAGGCTGCAAAAATTCAATAAATTCGGTGGCGCGCGCAAAATCACCGGCAATTGGGCGCGCTTTAATCATTGCGGCACGTTCCCAATTTTGCCCCACCGCCTCATAATAAGTTTCAGCCATTTGGGTGGAAACTGCAAGCGGGGTTGAAAGTGGATCGGGGCGCAGGCGCCAATCAACGCGGAATACATAATTTTCCGGGGTTACATCTTCCATAATCTTTGAAACCGCGCCCAATATTCGAACGCAAATCGGGCTGGCTTGATAGGCATAATCCTCATGAAAAAAATCACGGTCATAAAATGCCGCTAAATCAATGTCTGATGAATAATTTAATTCATTGGCACCATGCTTACCCATAGCAACAATAAAAAGCCCAGGCACAGCACCATCAACAAAGGCGCGTTTATCGCGGTCTGGGGCATCATCACACGCTAATTTTACGGCCGATTGCATGGCAATATCGGCATAATTTGAAAGATAATTAGTTACTTCCAAGGTTTCCAAAGTTTTTGATAAATCATAAACCGCAAGGGCAAAGTGCATCTTGGCCTTGCCGATGCGCAATTGTTTTGTAGCCTCATATAAAGGCAATCCGCGCGCGCTTTGTGCCATATCACACAATTTTGCGATATATTCATTAGGCGGCGTTGATGTTAATTCATCAAAAAGTTCTGGATATTTGCGATTTATTCGATCAAGATACGGGGCATTGGCAATTGCAAGCGCAAAAGCATCCTTTATTCCCCCCAATGAATTTATTTTATACATAGGGTGAGTTTTAACGGATTTTCGAGCTTATTTAAAGGGAAATTATTGCCCTTCTTCGGCCTCTGCCAATCTTTTTGCCGTATCATCAGCAATTAAAGCAGTTACAAAATCGCCCAAACCACCGCCGTCAAGCACATCATCAAGCTTATAGAGCGTAAGATTGATGCGGTGATCCGAAACCCGACCTTGTGGGAAATTATAGGTACGGATTTTTTCTGAACGGTCGCCTGAACCAACTTGTGAAGCGCGGGCATCTGAACGGGCCTTTGCCTTTTCTTCACGTTCCTTTTCGTAAAGACGGGCAATAAGGTTTTTCATTGCATTGGCACGGTTTTGGTGTTGTGATTTCTCTGATGCCGTTACCACAATGCCAGATGGGATGTGGGTAATACGAACCGCAGAATCGGTTTTGTTAACGTGCTGACCACCCGCACCAGAAGAACGATAGGTATCAATACGAATATCTTTGTCATGAACCTCAATATTGGTTTCTTCGGGAACAGGAAGAACCGCAACAGTTGCCGCCGATGTATGCACCCTACCCTGCGCCTCTGTGGCAGGGACGCGTTGTACGCGGTGCGTACCAGATTCAAATTTCAGCTTGCCGAAAACACCGTCGCCATTGATGGTTGCGATAATCTCTTTAAAGCCGCCGGCGTCACCTTCGGAAAGTGAATCGAGTTCTAATTTCCAACCCTGACGCTCTGCATAGCGTTGATACATTCGGTAAAGATCGCCAACAAAAAGCGCGGCCTCGTCGCCGCCAGTACCGGCACGAAGTTCAAGAATTACCGATGCATCATCATCTTCGTCGCGCGGCAATAGAAGAATTTGCAATTCGCCTTTTAGCTTTTCCAAATCTTCTTTTACTTGTGGCATTTCTTCTTGTGCCATTTGCGCCATTTCATCAGACGCAGGCAAGGTTTCAATCAACTCTTGCAAGTCAGCAAATTCTTTTTCTTTGCTTTTTAGCGCGCGAATAGCATCGGCAACTGGCGCAAGTTTGGCGCGCTCTTTTGAAAGGCGCATAATTTCGCCGCCGTCACTTGCCACTGAAAGACGGGCATCAATTTCTTCAAAGCGGTCTGCGACCCGTAGTAATCGTTCTTCACTTAAATTCATGGATTAATCTCTGTTATGCCTCGCTATATCATTTTTTTGACTTTAGCCAATTGGGAAATATGATAAAAGTTTCTCTTGTTTGGTGAAAAAGGCTTTAATTATAAATATTCGTGCTATTCTTATGTAACTTTATAATAAAACTTGTGATTAGGGGTAATTATGTTGAAAGATAATTTGACAATTTCGCGTATTACTATTGCATTAATTTGCAGTAGCACAATAATTATTGGTGGTTGTGCTTCACATAAACCTAAAGATAATGTACGCGTTTGGGATAATAATGCGATTGTTGCCGAACCCGTTGAACCTGCGCCACCACCACCGCCGCCGCCGCCAGTTGCTAGAAACTTTGACCACACCACTGAATTTGCTGGTTGCACGGGTAATTTTGCGGTCACCGATATGGGCGGAAAAACCATCCAAACTGGTCAGGCATTTAATGCGCCAGAAGGTTTATATGTTTTAGATAAAATGGGGCGCAGAACCGGAAATATTGTTGTTGCCGGCACTGGTAGAAATGTTTTGTTTAAGCCTGATTGCAATTGTGGTGCGAAACAAAATCCGATGCCGCAAACAGCGCCAAATGGTATGCATCATATGCACCCGAATTGCGGTAATTAATATTAGCAAAAAGCCCCGAAATTTTCGGGGCTTTTTTTAACTACCTGTCTTTGATATCTTTCATCTGGGCGCTATCGGTTTTATCTTTACGTCCATCCATATTCTGCCATTGAATATATGCAGGGGTAAGAATTACGATAAACAATACTGGCAAGAAGAAAACAATCATCGGAACGGTTAGCTTTGCCGGAAGTGCAGCCGCTTTTTTCTCTGCCTCAGTCATGCGCATTTCGCGGTTTTCTTTTGCCATTACCCGCAATGCCGAACCAAGTGGTGTACCATATTTTTCGGCCTGTATTAGCGATACAGTTACCGCTTTGATACCAGGGTGATTAGTACGGCGTGCAAGGTTTTCATAAGCAACACGGCGATCTTGAAGATACGCAAGCTCTGAATTCGTGATGCCCAATTCCTCTGCAAGCGGGATTGAGCTTGTGCCGATTTCCTCGGAAACGCGAGCGAATGCCGCCTCGATTGACATACCAGATTCAACGCATATCAATAGAAGGTCAAGTGCATCGGGGAATGCACGCATGATTGATTGTTTACGCTTGGCGATAATATTGCTTAAAAGAATGTTGGGCAAATAGAAGCCAGCTGCACACGCACCCACCGCAATCAACAATTTGCGGTTTGCGGTCATTTCATTGCCTGCAATAAACAAATATACCAAGGCCAGTAAAAAGAATACGATTGGCGTAGTAAAACGGGCAAAGTAGAATACTGAAATATATTTTGGGCCACGCATACCGGCCTCAAGCAATTTATTTTCAACATTCGGGTCTTCAAGCAAAGATTTAAGGTTAAGCTTTGCCACAATTTTTTTGAATGCGGATGTATCTTCGCGCCTTAATCCTGCTTTTTCTTTTACCCCTAATGCCGCGCGGCTTTTTCGCCTTAATTCATCACGATTAGTGGCAACGGACTTCATGCGGCTTGCAAGTTTATCAGAACTCATAAGCGGGCGTAAAACAGTGAATGCCGTAACAAATGCGGCACCGGCCATAATACCAGCAGCAATATTATTCGGGTCGGTGACGACTGATGCGAGACTACTTACATCGGCAAAGAAATCAGACATAGCACCACCTAAATATCAAAGTTAATCATGTTGCGCATGACTAAAACGCCACTACCCATCATGCCCGCACCAACCATCAACATCATGTGACCGGTTTTGTCGGTAAACAAAAGTTTCATATAATCAGGCGAGGTAACAGAAACCAATATACAAACTACGATTGGCAACGAACCAATAATACCTGCTGATGCCTTTGCCTCTGATGACAATGCTTTTACTTTTTCACGCATCATTTTACGGGCGCGCAAAACTGTTGATAGGTTGTTTAATGCTTCTGACAAGTTACCGCCCGCCTTTTGCTGAATAGCAAGAACGATTGTAAAAAAGCTAACCTCAGGTGTTGGAACGCGTTCGTATAATTTACTCATGGCCTGCTCAAGCGTCATACCCATTTGCATGGAATCAACCACGCGGCGGAATTCACCCGCCAATGGCTCTTGCGCCTCACGACCAATAATTTTCAAACATTCAAATAGCGGAAGACCAGATTTAACACCGCGAACAATAACTTCAATTGAACCAGCAAACTCGGCGATAAATTTCTTTTGGCGCATGCCAATCAAGAAATCTATAACCCAACGCGGCAAACCAAATCCCGCAACGGCGGCGGCAAGAGGAATGACAAAAACTGGTTGATGCAGTGCAAATGCAACCGCAGCGGCAAAAATGCCTGCCCCCAATGAAAACAGCCAAAAAGTTTTTTCATCAATGTTCAGGCCGGCCTGTTCGATTTTTGCAGAAAGAGAAAGACGTGCTTTTTTAAGTTTCTTTTCACGCTCTTCCATTTCTTTAAGGCTGGTCATCATTTTTTTACGACGATCACCCTGAACATCGTTGGTTTTCACCCGTTTTGACAGTGAACTATTGTTTTTTACAACAGACGATACGCGTTTACCTGCTGTTTCATCTTCACCCATAACGAGGGCAAGACCGATTAGCACAACAAAAACCGCCACAGCAGCTGGTAAAATCAAATTATTGTCCATTTTTGCCCCACATTATTCTGCCTCATCAAGTGCTTCAGCAAGCTCTTTTTCAAGGCCGAAATATCTTGCCCGATCCCAGAATTTTGGACGCGCGATACCTGTTGAACGGTGGCGGCCAATAATCTTGCCATTGGCATCTTCACCCTCAATTTCAAATGTTAACAAATCTTGGGAAATGATTACATCGCCTTCAAGACCAATAACTTCGGTGATATGTGTGATTTTACGCGAACCATCACGAAGGCGCGCCGCCTGAACCACAACATCAACGGAACCCGCAATCATCTCGCGGATGGTCTTTGGCGGCAAAGAGAAACCACCCATTGTAATCATGGATTCCATACGTGATATACCTTCACGCGGGCTGTTGGCGTGAAGTGTACCCATTGAACCATCGTGACCAGTGTTCATTGCCTGAAGCAAATCGAATGCTTCTGGACCACGCACCTCACCTACGATGATACGCTCAGGACGCATACGCAAACAGTTTTTAACCAAATCGCGCATCGTAATCGCCCCCATACCTTCAAGGTTTGGTGGACGGGTTTCAAGACGCACCACGTGCGGCTGTTGCAATTGCAATTCGGCCGCGTCTTCGCAGGTAATTACGCGTTCATCAGGGGCAATAAAGCCGGTTAAACAGTTTAAAAGCGTTGTCTTACCTGAACCAGTACCACCGGAAATAAGCACGTTACAACGGCAATTGCCGATAATTCCAAGAACCCTTGCACCCGCTTCGGAAATAGAGCCAAAGCCAACAAGATCTTGCATTTTCATCTTGTCTTTTTTGAACTTACGAATTGTCATGGTCGGGCCATCAAGTGCCAATGGCGGCACAATAACGTTTACCCTTGAACCATCTGGAAGACGCGCGTCGCAAATTGGTGATGCTTCATCAACGCGGCGACCAACCTGTGACACGATACGTTGGCAAATATTCATCAATTGCTGATTATCGCGGAAACGGATTGGGGTTTTGGTAACCTTACCACCCACCTCGATAAACACCGCATTTGCGCCATTAATCATAATATCGGCAATGTCATCGCGCGCCAATAATGGCTCTAATGGACCATAGCCCAAAACGTCATTGATAATATCGCCTAATAATTGTTCTTGTTCTGAAGTTGAAATCACAACCTGTTTAATCGCGATTATTTCGTTGACGATGTCACGAATTTCATCCCGCGCGATTTTAAGATCCAATTGCGCCAATTGTCCCAAATCAATGGTTTCAATCAATGCGTTATAAATGGATGCTTTTAGGCGGTAATATTCTTCATCCCGAGTATCAGCAACATCTTGACGCTCTGTATGTTGCGGTTGGGTTTTGGTTACAACTTTGCTTACCCGCTCTTCAATCTTTGCAGTCGGTTGAACATTGGTATTAGCAATTTTTGGGGCAGCAGGCGCAGCAACAGGTGTTTGTTTAGTGGCAACATCCAACGTTGGAGCTGGCGGAGGCACAGGTTTTGAAGCCTGTCCAAAACTATTTTGTGAACGCCTTCCAAAACTCATGTTGAAATCCTAACCTTGCCCAAATTTAAGTGATTTTAATTTGTCAAAGACCGAAGTCTTTTCCTTTTTTTGTGGCGCACGACCAGTAAAGCTTGCGGCAAGATAATCAAAACCTTCAAGGCATTTTGATTGTGGGCCAACTTCGGCAACCATTTGACCATTATTGGCAGCAGTACCAAACAACAAAGGATCGAATGGCAATACCAATACCGGCTCTGTACCGATTGCGCTTCCAAAATCTTTTACAGGGATTTCAGGGCGCTTTGGAACGCCAACTTTGTTTAGAACGATTTTTGGCAAAGAATCATTCGGACGAACCGATTTCACTTGGTCAAAAATGTTTTTTGCATTTCTTAAACCTGCCAAATCTGGTTCACAAACAATCACAACCTCATCCGCATTTATAAGCGTATGTTTTGACCATTCGCTCCAGACATGTGGCATATCAATGACCACAAACGGAACACCACGTCTTACACCATCGATTAAGACTTCATAGGCTTCTTGATGAATATCAAACTGCTTATCAAGTGCACCCGGTGCGGTGAACAATGTCAAACGCTCGGTAAAGCGGGTTAAAAGACGATCTAGCAATACGTCGTCAATCCGTTCTGGCGCTTCTAATGCTTCGGCAACCGTGTTTGCAGAATCAACGTTGAAATCAAGACCTGTGGTTCCAAAAGATAAATCTAAATCCACAAGCGTTGTATTAACCCGTGCATGCTCTGCCATACACCATGCAACATTGTGTGCAACAGTTGATGAACCTGTGCCGCCTTTTGCGCCAACAAACACGATTGTTTGGCCCAAGAATGGCTTTGATGGATCAATATAAAGCGATGAAATAGCGCGAATAATTTGTAATGGCTGTAATGGCGGCACAAGATATTCAGAAACGCCACGACGCAATAATTCGCGGTAAAGACCAATATCGTTCGCCTGACCAATCAAAATAACTTTCACGCCATCATCACAAAGCGATGCCAATTGATCCAATTGTGTTAATAATGCCTGTGATGGTGCCGTACTTTCAACAATAATCAAGTTTGGAACCGCTTGAGTTTGATAAAAATCAATTGCCGCATTCATACCGCCCATTGAAACGGTTACGGTTGCTTTTGCAATTCGGCGGTCGGTTGATGCCGATTGCATTAATTGTGCGGTTTCAGCACGTTCGCAGAATACCTGAATGGAAATACGTGGAACTGGCTGATCGCCACCGCGCGCCAATTCACCAATATAGGTCTCTTCAAATGCCGAAGTATCAAAATCGTGTGCAGACCCGACATCTTCGATGCCATCGTCAACAGCGGTGATAAAGTCGATTTCATTGTCAAAATCAAATGGCTCGTCTTTGATATCCAAACCTTCGAGCTCAAGTTCATCCTGCCAGTTATTATTATGCTTTTCTTGCATCATTACTGTTTACCTCCGCCGGAGACAGTTCCAGAGACTTCAGGCAATTCGCCTTTTCGATATTTATCAATGCCGACTTGTGTTCTTGCAGCATCATCTTTGCCAAGTTCACGATCGCCCAGTAAATCACCAGGGTCAGCAACCATTGCGGCAATATTTGCGTGTGTGGCACATCCAAAATTCACGGTAGTGCTATTATTTGCAGTTTTTTTCGGGTCGATTTGTGACCAAGGCACACATTCAACTTCTTTTGCCTGATAACGGGCAAATGAAACCATCACAGGGTCTTTTTGACCTGTTGCGCTATATGTTCCAAAGCTCATATTTTTGAAATCAACGCCGGCGCTATATAATTCTTTCTGGGTTTCACGAACCAATCCGCTAATTTCGCCAGTATTTGCGCCACCTTGCGGATATGAAACCACAACCGTACCGCGACCAACCGTAATAAATTCTTCGGCAAAAGATTTAATATTCGCGATATCTTTTGGGCTTAATCTGCCCCCATCGCCGAACAGCATAATTCTGGATTCTGTTTGTGTTACTTCAGGACGATGAGCGTCAAGGAATGTGCGTGTATCAATCACACTTTGATTTTCCTTTTCAACGTCTTTTCTCATCGAAGTGGCACAAGCCCCTAATGCCAAAAGTGCTATCAGACTTATCATAGCTTTCTGCTTATTTTTCATAGTCAGTTCCATTTCTTTAGCCCGATTATTGAAGAACATGCCCGACAGGTGCGTTATACGTACCTTCAGGTGTGCTGGTGGATGATGGTTTTACAATTCTGTTTAAGCGGCCAAGTAACAAAGTTGATGCTTCGGATGCCGGCGCGAAACCATCGCCTGGTGTCTTAAGTTTATCCATTGTGGTCGGTTTAACGATGTATGGCGTTACAATTATTACCAATTCAGTTTCTTTATTCACAAAGTCACGAGACCGGAACAAATTACCAAGAACTGGCAAATCTTTCATCCCTGGAACCCCTTCAATCGCGGTGCGTTGATCTTGTTGAATAAGACCCGCCATCATCATTGATTTACCAGATGGGATTTCCATTGTTGCCTCGGCACGACGTGTTGTCACGCCAGGGATTGAAAGCCCTTGCACGATTGAAGTTGTTCCATCGGCATTGGTAATTGTTGAATCTGGTTGGCGGTAAGAAACAGTTGTCGAAATTTCTGAAACTTCGGTCGAAACCTTAAGCGTAATTCTGTCTTGGCTGATTACAACCGGAGTAAATCCAAGGCCAACACCAAATGGTTTGAATGAAACCGAAATTTTGTTTCCATCCTGTGCTACCGGAACCGGAAACTCACCACCCGCAAGGAATTTTGACGATTCCCCGGTTGTAGCAATCAAATTAGGTTCGGCCAAAGTGCGGGCAAGGCCAACACGTTCCATTGCCTGAATATTTGAATTTGCGCTTTGATCCTGAACAACAGTACCCGCACCATATGTTGTGGTGAAAAGACCAGTGTCTGGATCATAGGTCCGTGAATAACCACCAACACCCGCAGTAGCAACCGGCATTGTTCCCGCAGTCGCAGAGTTAAAGGTCACACTATTTGGCACAACAAGATTTTTCGCCCAACTAGAACCAAGCGCCGTACCGCCAAGGAATGAACCGTTCACAGAAAAACCGTTAGTAGTTGCGAAATTCAGGCCCCAATCATCTGGAAGCATTTTGTTAAGCAAGTTAGTAGCCGCGAGGTTTATACCAAGCTGTTTAAGGACACTACGTTGCATCTCGATAATACGCACCTGAAGCATCACTTGATCAGAGGACATGATATTCATCATATTGACGACTTTTTTCTCGTCACCGCCGGCATATTGTTTTGAAATCTGATAAACTTTGTCGGCAACACCTGCATTTGGAACATTGCCATTGATAATTATACTTTCACCAACCGCATCAAATGTTACACGTGCATCAGGAACAAGCTTTTGTACCAAGGCATCAAGTTCAGAGGTATCACGTGCAACCCGAACCTCTAATGTAAGGATTTGACGACCTTGGGCATCAAGGAAATAAACATTGGTCTCACCAAGGTCATTGCCAAGAATAAACCCACGTTTTGAAGTTCGCATAACCGCATCAGCTACTTTGGGGTCAGCCACCACAACATCACGCGCCTCAACCGGAAGGTCGATAATTGCGGATTTACCTTTTGGCAAAATAAGTCGTTGTGAACCCGCCTGCGCGGTGATTGCGATATTACCTGTGGACTGCGCATTTGCAAATGATGTTGGCGCGACAATAGCCAAGCACGCAAATGCAGCAGATGACAAATATATAAGTTTGGATTTATTGGTTATCATTGACCACCTCGGTAAACTTTTACGCCACTTTCCGCTTGTGCCATTGGCGAAGGAGTTGTGTTTGGTACGCCCTCAGGATTCATTTGTGTGCCATTTTTTTGTGTTGGCGGTGCAGGTTGAGAAAGCGCCAAAGCATTTGGTCTGGCAACAGTTGGCCCATTTGCATCAGCATAAGAGCGCAATGCCAATGAAATTTCACCAAGGCTGTCGGCCTGTGATAATCTTTCGGAATCTGCTGGCGATAATTCCAAGGTTGCAGAAGAACCCGTCATCGCCTGTTGCCCCTTTTCCTGCATCACTCTTTGGTCGATTGCCAAGACACGAACATTTTCAAGAATTGTTGAAGAAACCGTGCGGTTAACAGTCTGAGAGCCATTAGGGAAAGCAATGGTTCTTGTTAGAATGACATCAACGCGGTTTTCAGGAAGGATGAAACCTGCCACAGAAGTATTGGTTTTAACGTTAATTGTTACTGCACGCATCCCAGGTGTTAAAAGTGCCGCCAAGATGCCATTTTTAGGGTCAGCAATAACGAGTTTTCCGCCCACAATTGGCTCACCGATTGCTAATTGTACTTTTACGACCGAACCTACAAAATGCTCAAGCGCTTTTGGATCTTTTCCTTGGGTGATGAATGTTGGGCCAACCGCATCGCTTGGCCAATCGCGCCAAATTAAAGAATCTTTGGTAATTCGCGTACCCACCGCTAAATCTTGATTGGATACCAACACTTTAACAGTGTTAATCGCCGGCGCGGTGACGGCTTGTGCAATCTGTTTCGGTTGTTGATTTTGGGTGAAAACGAATGCCCCACCCGCGACAACCAATGCTACGCCAATAATCGCAATTTGTTTAACGTTCACTTCTTAGCCTCCACAAACCGTTCGTTTCCCTTGAAAACAGTTGTTTTTGAATAGATTTTTGCTCAAAAAACAGACTGAATCGAATCAGTTTGGATGAAATTTTTATAACCTTAGGATAAGAAGGTCTAAAAAGTGGTTAACAAAATTAACTTTGTTTTTTAATAATTAGGAAATGACTAAAGAGAAATTATTTATAGTTTCGTAAGCTAGTGAAGCCAAGTTACTTGTGGCAAAGCACAGATGCCGCCAATACATAATGCAACACCATATGGAATTGCCGAATGCTTCCTTAATAATTGACGCAACCATTTTGGATTTCTTGGCAAACCGGCTTTACTACTTATAAATCTTGCAGTTAAAAGTATTAATGCCAACACCCCGCCAAAGATGGCAGTATAAAAGGCATAAACCATCATTGGGGCCGATCCCAACCAAATAGCAGTTGCGCCCACAAGCTTTACATCACCGCCGCCAAAAAGACCCAATGCAAATAATGCAAAACAAATCATAAAAGCAGCCGCTGCAACCATTAGATGATAGAAAATATCGTCTAGTCCGAGACCTAAAATTGGGGCAACAATAAAAAAGCTAGAAAAGAACAGCATGTTAAAACTGTTGGTAATTGTGAAACTCTTTATATCGCCAACGGCGGCAACAATAAGGAACACACAAAAAAGCGCACCTGCGGCAAGGCCAGCAATATTGGTATAATCAATCGCAAAGTGTCCAATCATAAATACTTGGTATCATAAAAGGCTTAGGAAATTATTACTTTAATATACCAAATACACCTTATTAACCTTGCTCATCATTTTTTCGGCTTTGATATTTCTCTAGTATAATACGTAAAGACTTTAGACCACCCGCAGAACTTGATGCTGATTGCCGCCATAACAAAAGCCCGACCGCACCCATTGTTCCCAAAATAAAAAACCACGGACCATACAGCCACATCGCCGCCGCGATAGAGAAATAATAACCACGAACGCCTTGTGAAAAATGGCTCATGGCAGGTTCGACAATTTGCGCCAAGGCCAGAGATGTTTCTTCCGCTTCTTCGCGGGTTAAATCATGTGGAACCGCGCCCATAGCTGCGGCGCAATAATTCATTTGCCGAATTGCCCAAGTAAAATTAAAGAAGCCGCGCGCCAAGCATAATAATATAATCGCAAATTTTATGTCTAAAACAATGCGGCTTGACGCCTCGATACCTAATGAATTTACGATGCTTTTGGGAACCTGCCCTTCAAAAATTGCACCGGCAATTGCCGCAATCAAAATAAGGTTAGCAGATGCAAAAAAGCTGGCAGAATTTACCGAATGCCCCAATAGATTGGAATCAAATAATTTCACTTCACGTGTAATGAAATTACGCATCCATTGTTGACGTAGCACACTAATATGTTTGGCTATTAACCCGGCATGCGTTCCAATAGTACGCAATAATGGTTCATAGCCAAACCAACAAACAGCAAATATTAAAAGTGCAATATAATCGGCTTTTTGCATATATTGCCTTATACAGTTTGGTTAAATCCACCAATTTCTGGATAGGTGTCAAGTAATGGTTTAACGCCCTTATGGAACAAATCTTTCATATCTTGTTCTGAAATTGTGCTTTCAACAACTACAACCAATTCAGGTTTGTTTGAAGATGCACGAACTAAAACAAATGAACCATTTACAAGATTAACACGGGCGCCATTAATTGTGTTGACGTTTTTAATATCAGTTCCCAAAATCTTACCGCCATCAGCAGCAAGTTTTTCAAAACCAGCAACAATTTTATCAACGATGCCATATTTAATTTCGTCATCGCAATGGCAAGACATTGTAATAGAAGTCCATGTCTTTGGTAAATCTTGTTTTAATTCAGAAAGTTTTGCGCCATTGGCATTATCAAGCATTTGTAAAACTGCTTTGGCGGCAACAATACCATCATCATAACCAAGGCCATATGGTGCACGGAAAAAGAAGTGGCCCGATTTTTCAAAACCAGCAATGGCGTTAAGTTCGGTAGTGCGGCGTTTGATGTATGAGTGCCCAGTTTTATAATAATCAACCGTCACATTATTTTCTTTTAATACAGGGTCAATTTCATATGCGCCGGTCGATTTTACATCGACAACAAAAGTTGCACCTTTGTGGGTTTTTGAAATATCGCGCGCCACCAAAAGACCAATTTTATCGGCAAAAATCTCTTCACCTTTGTCATCAACCACGCCACAACGATCGCCATCACCATCAAAACCAAAGGCAACTTCTGCACCGGTTTCGCGCACTTGTTCCGCCATTGAATGAAGCATTTCAACATCTTCAGGGTTTGGGTTATATTTCGGGAAAGTATAATCAAGATTACAATCCATCTCGATTACGTCGGCACCCATCATCCGCAATGCCTCTGGTGCATATGCACCCGCCGCGCCATTGCCGCACGCCGCAATAACTTTGATAGGTTTTTTAAGTTTAAAATCACCAACAAGCGCCTTGATATAGCGCTCTTTCATGCCTTCAACATAGGTTAAAGAACCACCAGCACGCGGGGCAAACTTACCCTCAAGAACAATTTCTTTTAGGCGACCCATTTCATCAGGACCAAAAGTAAGCGGGCGCTTTGCACCCATTTTAACACCCGTCCAGCCATTTTCATTATGGCTTGCAGTAACCATAGCAACCGCAGGGGCATCAAGCGCAAACTGTGCATAATAAGCAACTGGAGAAAGGGCCAAGCCAATATCCAAAACCTCGCAGCCAGCGCGCATAAGCCCAATAGTAAGCGACTTTTTAATAGTCAAAGAATAAAAACGGAAATCATGCCCAACCACAACTTTTGTTGCGCCATATTCGTGCAACAATGTGCCAAGACCAAGACCCAATGCCTCAACACCCAAAAGGTTAAGTTCAGGAACCTTATCGTTGCCTATAATACCAAACCACCAACGTGCATCATATTCGCGAAAACCAGTTGGCTTAACAAGTGGTGTGTTCTCAAAATCAAAAGTATTTGGCAGCAATGAGGATACAGGCGTTTTCATATTTTTTCCCATTTTAAAACTATGCATAAAGTATCAGAACTAATTGATTAGTTCCGAACCCAATAACCGACAAATATAACGATGATTATGACTATACAAGCAAAATGATGTCACAATATGAGATTTGAGACGATATTAGGCAGTTTATGCCACTGTATCGTCTTTTCTGCGCCAAGGCCCCTCATAATTTGCTTTTTGCACACGTCGTCTATCCGGGCCAAAATATGAGGAAGTGCGGATAAAAGGACGTGGATTGTCAATAATTGATTGAATACGAAGCAAAAGGTTTTTCGCGGTGACTGGCTTTACCATAAATTCGTTTACGCCGGCATCGCGTGCACCAATTACCTTTGACCTTTCAGAGTGACCAGTAACCATAAGGATTGGAAGGAATGGATTCTGGCTATCGGCGCCAGTACGTATCATTTTTATGAACTCGATGCCATCAATCATTGGCATTGATAAATCCACAATTAGAAGATCATAATGAGACGTACTCATACTTTCTAATGCCTCAACGGGATCCGATGCCTCACGCACTGAATCAATCCCAATTGCCTTAAGCATTTCTCGTAAGAGTTTACGCATATGTTGATTATCATCAACCAGCAATATATTTATTGGCAAAGACATATATCAAAAGCTACAATCAAAAAAATTTGTTCAAAAATCTATTATGGCACTAAATAAATCACTAAAGATTAAAAGAACCTGAATAGTTAAAACAAGCTTTATTATAAGTGTTTCAGACTTTCAACAAGTCTATCTTTAAAAAAGTGTATTATTTATAGTCACATTAAGCCAATTAAATAATCAAACCAGCAATCAATAACCACCAAGATATTGTTTTAATAATGTTAGAAAATGAACCAATAAAAACAATGCTGCAAGCAATGATATAAATGAAATTTGCGGCCAAGGAACATAGCGAATCTTACCCAAAATCACAGGGCGTTTTGATTGCCATAAACTTATCCCATATAACGCGATAACAATCACCATAACAATTGCGGTTGTTTTTAAATCCATCACCAGCCCATATAAATTCAATAAAATCTAATTTTATATAGGTTTCAATTAAAGCATTTAAACCGTAGCCGCTGTAATCGCGCACCTTTTCCATGCATAGTTTTTTCCCAAATCAGAGGTTTTGTAAAAACCCTATAAATTGCGCGATACAAGGCAATGGTTTGTATTAACCAGTAAAACGGCAATAAAAAATTTTGTAATAATAAAATATAACGACCATCTCTTATAACCGCTTTGGTCGCAATCAAAGTTTCAAGAAGCGGAAATATCCAAATTAATCCTTGGTCAAAAGGATTTAAAAACAACAATATCAACATCGGTAGGCGCAACGCACCGTAAAAAGGACCACTGGCCAGCGCAAAAATAATTGAAAGATACTCAAACCGACTTTGCTTTTTTAAACCAATCTTGAAATTGCGCCCTGCAACATCAAGTGTCTGTAAATGCCCCTGTATCCAACGTGTACGTTGCCGTAGCCACACACTTAAACGCGGTGGCGCTTCTTCTTCGGTTGGTAAATAAATATTACCCGCCATATAGCCGAAAAGCGCAAAACGCATTCCCAAATCCGCATCTTCGGTAAGATTAGCGGGATCCCAGCCACCGACGGCCTTTAATGTCTCTACTTTAAAATGATTTGATGTCCCACCCAATGGGAAAACCTTGAAAAACCGCGCATAAAATGGAATTATAACGCGGTACCAAGTTGCATAATCAACCGCAAATAATGCCGCGATAATATTTTCACGGAAATTCCACGGCACTAATGGCGCTTGTACAACAGCAAGTTTTTCATCACCGCGCAAAAATGCGTCATATGCCTCCAATAATTGTTCTGGGTGGGGTCGGTCTTCGGCATCAAAAACCGCAACATATTTTCCACGAACATATTCAAACCCAGCCTGCAACGCCCTTGGTTTAGTTTTAATTTCACCCTTGGGCAAAATAAGCGTCCTGAATTTTAAGAGTGATTTATGTTTTTGAATTTCTTCATAAGTTTTTATGTCATCTTCTTCACATAGAAAAATTATGTCTAATTTGTTTTTCGCCCAAATTAATTTTGATAATGCCGTAATCAAATTACTAATCACGTCTTTTTCATTATAAACCGCAATTAGCAATGAATAGATTGGTAAATCGTCAAGTTCTTCACGATATTTGCCGCCATCGAATCCCTTTGCCTCGCTATTAAAATCGAACAATGTTAAAATGCGAATGATTAACAACGGCAAATTTAGCGCAATCATAATGTATGATACCTGCCGCCCCCAGCCCATAATAACCCCAATAATCGCAACAAGGGTGGTGAGTAAAACTAGGCTTGCCATTACACGCCCCGCACCAAAGCGCGCCGAAAAATTGGGGTTAAGCTCGATTAATGAATGTTCAGCAGCTTTTATTTGTGCGACATTTAGTCTCATAACGCCATTGTGCGCAGCATTTTTTTCGCGAGGAGTTAGCGCAATAATAGGCGGGCCATTTGGCAATAAAAGGGTCATTAATTACTGAATTTCTGGATATATTGATAATATTCCAATTCAATAAATTGAAAATAGTGACGGTTGTAAAGTTCTTTTTTTCTAATTTTCGCAAAATATTGCCATCTTGCGCAGTTAATAAATATCGGCCACTTAGTCTTTGAAATAGCTATGAATATTGAACCATTATTAAATGCACCAATGATATTAAAAGTTCATATCGCGACGGCGGTTGTCGCGGTAATTGTTGGCGCTACGCAATTGATAAGTAAAAAAGGAACAAAATTCCACTTTTATCGTGGTTGGTTTTGGGTTGTTTTAATGACGATAGTTGCCATTACGGCAGTATTTTTACCAGAACGCCATCAATCAACCTATATTCTTACCACCACGCTAACGGTTTGGCTTGTAATTGGCCTGCCACTCGGCATTTGGGCAATAAAGCGTGGTAATATTATGCTGCATCGTGCCTTTATGCTTGGCCTTTATGCTGGGGGCTTAATAATTGCCCTTGCCTTTACCCTAACACCGGGGCGGCTTTTATACAAAATATTCTTTTGACATTGAAATCACAAAGATAGGGATTAAATATCTATTATTCTTTTTTGAAGGAGGAATAGATGTTTGACCCCGATAAAATTATTGCCGCTTTACAGCGCGAATTACCAAAAGGATTAGAGGCAATAAAAACCGAAGGCGGCGCCTTGATCGATAAGGTCAAAAGTGATGATAATAGCAAAAATACCGCAATGGGTGCCGCAGCAGCCGGCGCTTTGGGTGCGGTGCTTTTAAGCGGGGTTATGGGCAAATTTGGGCGCAAAATGGCAACCTATGGCGGGCTTGCTGCGCTTGGCACACTTGCTTATCAAGCATGGCAAAAACATAAAGGCGATGGTGATGAGGGTAAATTCCTTCCAACCGATAGCGCCGCACGCGCAACAATCGGTAAAGCAACCCTAAAAGCCATTATCAACGCAATGAAGGCCGATGGCAAAATTGATGATTCCGAACGCGCACGCCTTTATAATAAACTTCAAAAAGCTGCTCTAAGCGATGAAGAAAAAGCATTTCTGTTAGACGAACTTGAAAAACCAATTGATACAGAAGCATTAGTAGCAGCAGCAACGACACAGGAAATTGCACTGGAGCTTTACGCGGCTTCATTGGTTGCCATTAATCCTGATGGTGTAGCAGAAAAGGCATATTTGGCAGATTTGGCAAAAAAATTAAATCTTGCCCCCGAACTAATTGCCCACGTTCATGCGGGTGCATTGGAAGAATAAGAGCGTTTTAAAGCCCTGTAATGCTGCGCAATAAATGCGCAGCATTTTCTGTTATTTAACTTAAACCATGCTATTTTGCCTTGGCTTAGGGCGGCTTTATTGGTTAAAGTCATTTGCACTTTTCTATTTTATTCAAAATCGGTATCTCAAACATGACAACAGAAACACCAGATTCCCGTTTTATCGACATTGACAAATGGTCGGCACTTGATGCCGTAAACGCAATGGCAGAGGGGCAGTTTACTGCGGTTTCTGCGGTTCAAAACGCCAAAGAGCAAATCGCATATGCGGTTGAAAAAGCCCGTGAACGACTTGATGGCACACAAGGACGCATTGTTTATGTTGGCGCGGGAACATCGGGCCGTGTTGCAGTGCAAGATGGGGTTGAACTCGTTCCAACCTATGGCTGGCCATGGGAAAGATTGGTTTTTGCCATGGCGGGCGGCGAAGAGGCATTGATGCGTGCTGTTGAAAATGCCGAAGATGATTTTGATAGTGGTCGTCAGACGATGGCTGAATATAATGTTGGCAAAGATGATGTAATTATCGCGGTTGCTGCATCGGGCCGAACACCATTCACACTTGGTGCAGTTGAAGAAGGAAAACAGCGCGGCGCACTTACAATTGGTTTTGCCAACAATAATGGAACCCCATTAATCCTAGAGCCACATTGTTCAATATTCCTTGATACTGGTTCTGAACCGGTGGCGGGATCAACCCGCATGAAGGCGGGAACATCGCAAAAAGTTGCGCTAAATATTTTTTCCACCGCATTAATGATTGCGCTTGGTGGTGTTTATAAAGGGCTTATGGTTGGCATGATTGCCACCAACCAAAAGCTTAGAAATCGTGCGGTACGGATTATTAAATCCCTTACCCATTGCGATGATAATGTTGCCCAAAACGCAATCAAGGATTCACATGGTAATCTTAAAGCGGCAATTTTAATTGCGCTGGGAATGGGTGATTTTGAACAGGTTTCAAAATCGCTTGAGGCATCTAATGGCAATCTTAGAAAATCACTTGCAGCATTAGAAGATTAATCCTTTCATACTTGAATTACGCTTTGAAAAATTCCAAATTTCTAATATAAATGTTTAATTGATCTCAAGGAAAATGTCATGAAAATAAACCTTCCGGAATTAAACGCCACTTTGCCAATGCCCGCACCCAACCAAGCATTGGTTGATGCCCTTTTAAATCGCCGCTCAACAATGGTAAAAGATATCGATCCCAATAATGGACCATCTGATGATGAATTATTGGATATTTTAAAAGTGGCAAGTCGTGTGCCGGATCATGGCAAAATTAACCCTTGGCGCTTTGTGAAATTTAGCGGTGAAGCACGCCGCAAACTTGGCGTTAAAATGGCGGATATATACAAAGCCAAACACCCTGAAATGGATGAAAACCATTATGCAATGGAATCGGCACGTTTTGAACGTGCGCATACAATTCTTTTATTAATTTCCAGCCCAATTCCACACCCCAAAGCACCAGAATTTGAACAATTAATGAGCGCAGGTGGACTTGGATTTGCCATAAATTTGGCGGCCAATGCATTTGGTTATGCAGCAACTTGGCTTACTGAATGGGTTGCATTTGATGATGACATCAAGCCACTATTCAACATGACTGAAAGTGAAAAAATCATCGGCTTTTTCTTCATTGGTAAACCAAAAAATCCACCAACCGAACGTGAAAGACCAAATGTTTCCGAATTGCTAAGCGAATGGAAATAGGATTGCTGCAACATTTTCGTAATTTTCTCGGTGATGAAGGTATAATCACAGATGTTGATTTAATCGCGCCGCACCTAAAGGAATGGCGTGATAGATATTTTGGCAATACGCCTTTCATGCTTGCACCCAATTCAACCGAACAAGTTCAAAAGATTGTTAAATTTTGCGCGCAAAATCACCTAAAATTGGTGTCACAAGGTGGAAATACCGGCCTAGTTGGTGGGCAAATCCCAATGGGCGAAATCTTATTATCACTTCACCGCCTAAATAAAATTCGTGAGATTAACCCGCTTGATGATTGCATAATTGCCGAAGCTGGCGTGATTTTGGAGAATTTACAAAACGCGGCGGCGCAAAATAATCGCCGCTTCCCGCTTATGCTTGCATCTCAAGGATCGGCAACAATTGGCGGACTAATCTCTACTAATGCTGGCGGTGTACATGTGCGTAAATTCGGCATGATGCGGCAGTTGGTTTTGGGTCTTGAGGTGGTTTTGCCAAATGGCGAAATTTATTCAGAACTTTCAGCATTGCGCAAAGATAATACTGGTTATGACTTAAAACAGCTATTTATCGGCGCTGAAGGCACGCTTGGGGTTATTACTGCGGCAAGTTTGAAAATATCGGCGCGCCCGAAATATAGTGTTAATGCCATGCTGGGGCTTGAAAATGCCCAAATGGCGGTTGAATGTTTACATGCACTAGAAGAACAGACCGCCGCAATTACCGCATTTGAAATTATGAATAAGCAAGCATTGCAATTCGGTATTAAAAACCTTGGTGCGCGCAATCCTTTAACAGAATTGCATAATTTCACCGCCTTAGTGGAGTTTGAAGGGGCGTTTCCCGACCTTCCAGAGCATATTGAAGACGCACTTTCAACACTTATCGAAGCCGGAAAAATTAACGATGCAACAATCGCCCAAAATGAGGCACAGGCGAATTCATTCTGGCACTTACGCGAAGGAATGAGCGCGGCACAAAAACCCGAAGGGCGTGCAGCAAAGCACGATGTCTCTGTGCCAATATCTAAAATTCCATCATTCCTTGACCAAGCCGAAGCAGCGGCAAAAAATATAGTGAATGGCGCACGAATTGTTGCCTTTGGCCATATTAGTGATGGCAACATTCATTATGATGTTGCCCGCCCTGAAAATATGCCAGATGACGAATTCCAGAACTTTATCAAAGATATCAACCATGCGGTTAATGATGTGGTGGTGTCTTTGGGCGGTTCAATATCTGCGGAACATGGAATAGGAATTGCGCGCAAAGACGAATTTTGTGCCCGCGAACCCAAGGCCCACCTTGAATTAATGAAGGCGTTAAAGGCAGTGATAGACCCGCAAAATATTCTTAATTCAAGGAATTTATTTAGTTGAATTTAATTTGGGCTTGGTCTCATCAATCTTTAACAATAACAAAAGCCCAATAAACATTGCCGGCATAAGATAAATCATCGCGGTATCGGTTTTGATATTCATCATAACCATATGCCCCACAGCATAATTACCGATAAATGATCCTAGGGTTGAGAAAATGTCGGTTCCCGATATTGCGGTGGCGCGCGCTTCTGTATTAACGCTCTCGGTAATAAGGGTGCGGGTTGCGGTTAAAAAGCCAAACCAACCAATAAGGCCAATCGAATATGAAATACCAATTATAATCTTGTTATCACTTAGATATAATATCGAAAGACCAATTCCAACCATTATTGTTGAGATATAAATTATAATCTTACGACCGAAAATGTCGGATAGTTTTCCGCCGTAAATATTGCCAAGCATGCCAAGTAATCCGGCAATCATATAAAGCATTGTAATTTGCGATGGTTTCCACCCTAAATGAGTTTGCAAATATTGTGATAAAAGACTAAGCGCTGGTGAAACCGGTATCCAAAATAAAAACAAAAATATTGAAATGACCCCAAGCGTTTTAAGATATGGCCTTATTTCTTTTAATGGGTTTATTACCGCACCATGATTTGATTTTGCCGCAATAAACGCCTGTGATTCACGTAATGAAAAATGCCACCATATCACCATGAATATTGGACTTGCGCCAAGGAAATAAAGGCTGCGCCATACCTCATGCTCTTCACCAAAAATACCATATAATATTAATGCAAGTGCATCACCTGCGGTTCCAAATAGCGCCAAAAGCCCAAGGAAATAGCCACGACGATCCGCACCAACTGCCTCAGCAAGCAATACCACCGCCAATAATTCACCAACCATCGTAAACAAACGGGTTGAAAATAATCCCGCCAAAAGCATTAGGGCATTTTGCGCACTGGCAACCAATATTGCTGACAAACAAAAGCCAATAAAGGACCAGATGAACACAGGCTTACGACCGATTTTGTCGGCAAAAAACACAATTAATATTGCAGGAAGCGCACCAAGTTTTACGAAAGCAGTGATTTTCTGCGCAAGGCTTTCTGAAAGTCCTAATGACACCTGATATTGCGGTAAAGTAAGTGTCGAAAGCTGAAAATCATAACGGCTTGCCATATAGGCTATGCCGATACTTATTAAATATAGCCATATTTTTGGCGATTGTGTTATTGCCCCATTATTATTTTCCATCCGCCTGCCTATAAAACGGGATCTTTCAACGCCGCATAATTATTTTTTATCTTATTTATTTCTGATGACACTTTATTGACATTTAATATGCCATCATCAGGGGCCTTGAACAAGCATTGTAATTGCGAAACATCGGCATCTTTATCAAGCCATATGTTCCAGTCCTTTTGCTCAAGCGTAACTGGAAACCGGTGATGAATCTCGGAAAACTTTTCGCTTGCTTGGGTGGTTATAATACTTGCCGAAAGCAAGATTTCGTCACCAAGTTTTTTCATTTCCCAAAGCCCCGCAAAGGCAAGCGGCATTTCATCATTCCGTTCAATATAATATGGGATACGGTTTTTTCCTTCGCGGGCCCATTCATAAAAACCATCGGCAGGGATTATACAACGGCGTTTTAAAAATGCATTTTTAAAAGATGGCTTTTCAAGCAAAGTTTCGGAACGTGCATTATAAAGCACGCTATTACCGTCTATATCCATCCAATCGGGAACCAGCCCCCATCTTGCATTTACAATTTTTCGCCCGCCGTCTTTGCCAATTGCAACCATTAAAATATCATTGGTTGGGGCAATGTTGAAATTTGCCTCATATTTTCCGGCATAAGAAGCGGCAAATATTTCTGCGAGTTTTTCCAAAAACTTTGCCAATGCAAAACGACCGCACATTCCAACCCCACAAAAACATAATTATTTACATTACCATATTGACGAAAACGGTCAAATTAGCCCAAAATCAGCATTAGAGGTTTATGATGAGTGGCAAAATACTGCTTTCTTCGATAGTTATGGTTTGTGCATTGGGCGTTGCCGCCGCAATTGCCCAAGAAACCCATAGCACCGACAATCTGCCACCAAACCCAGAAGTTGTCACCACACCACAACAAAACCAAACCAACACTGAAAATGCCGCTCCGGATGCACAAATTCCTGATGAATTTGCCCCCGACCTACCGCCAGACGACACCCCGCCCGTGCCACAGGTCAAAAAACAAACCTTGAAGGATGCTGGCTACGATGGTTCGTATGATGGCGAAGTTTATTGGCAAAACAGCCCCGAAGATCAGCAAATTATTGCCGCCACACCACACCGCAAACGTGAGATAGAGCCGGCAAAAAAAACAAAACTCATGGAACTATCACGTATTATGGGGGCATTACATGCTTTGCGGGTTTCCTGTATGGGTGCAGGTGATCAAACCTATCGATCCAAAATGGCGACTATGCTTGACCTCGAGGCACCAAGTGCCGAATATATTCGCGACCCGTTAATCGTTGCCTTTAATTCTGGCTTTGAATCATTAGGCCAAGGGCAGAACCCATGCCCATCCGACAAAGACACGCGTGAAGCATCATATGCCAAACAAGGTCGCGCAATTGCACTACAAATGGCGCAAATTTACCGCACCGCTGCCGATACGCATACCCAACCGAAATTTTAAACAACAAAAAAGCCCGAAACTTTGTTCGGGCTTTTTGGTTTTGAAATAATTTGGGAATTATTCGCCAATTATTCGTATGTACGACCTGTTGTACGCTCTGCGATACGTGCAGATTTACCACGACGTTCACGAAGATAGTAAAGTTTCGCACGACGAACTTTACCTTTACGAACCAATTGAATTGATTCAACATTTGGTGAGTAAAGTGGGAATACACGTTCCACGCCTTCGCCGAATGAAATTTTACGAACAGTGAAGTTTGCAGAAAGACCGCCACCAGAACGGGCGATACAAACACCTTCATAAGCCTGAACACGTTCGCGTTCACCCTCTTTGATTTTTACGTTTACGCGTAAAGTATCACCAGGAGAAAATTCAGGGATGTTTTTGCCTTCTGAAACGCGGGCAATCTCTTCTTTGTTAAGAGTGTCGATAATATTTGTCATTTTTAGTCCTTTGCACGGGTAAAATTAAAAACGAGTTTTAATTTTTTCGCATTTTTGTTGTTGTCAAAGTTCGCCTAATAACTAGGCGGTGCGGGCAATAGCGAAAAAAAATCACTTTGTCACTAAAAATAAGCACAATTATCATTTGCAAATTGATTTATATTTCATATTTAAAGGGCATGAAACACGCGTCATTCAAAAACCCATTGCTATTTTTCTTCATAGCGGGCGTTGCATTTGCCCTTGGAGGCTATTTAATTTTTAAGGCATTGGTATGACCTTAATCACCGCATATCGCGAAAAAGCCGCCGCTGGCCTTATTGAATTTGACCCAGCACAAGCTGAAGCAGCGGAATATTTATCTGTTCTTGAAAATCGTTTAAAAAATTTCAAGCCAAATCGCGTTAAATTCCTTTTTGGTAAGCCTGAGCCAATGCCAAAAGGCATTTATATTTACGGCAAGGTCGGGCGCGGAAAATCTATGTTGATGGATTTGTTTTATGAAAACACAAATTATGCATCAAAAAAACGCATCCATTTTCATGAATTCATGGCAAAGGTTCATGACGACATTAACACTTGGCGTAAATTGGATGAAAAACAAAGACGCGCCGCGCCCCATTATGTAAAAGGTGCAGGTGACGACCCCATTCCACCAATTGCACAAAAGATTTTTAACGAAGCCAGCCTGATTTGCTTTGACGAGTTTCAAATTACCGATATTGCCGATGCAATGGTTTTGGGCCGCCTCTTTAATGCATTATGGGATAGGCAAGTGGTTGTAGTTGCAACCTCCAACCGCCACCCATCAGAATTATATAAAAACGGCCTAAATCGGCAATTGGTTGTGCCATTTCTTGAACGCCTTGCCAAAGAGTTGGAAATTCATTCACTTGATTCCGAGCGTGACTATCGCCTAAAACGGCTTGAGGCAGAGCCGGTTTATTATTCCCCGCTTGATAATGGTGCCAAAAGCTTCATGGACCGCGCATGGGAACGCCTTACATTTGGGGCAAAACCGCAATCAACCATTATTATTAATGATGGGCGCGAAATTCCGATTCCACAGGTTGCCGCCGGCTGTGCGCGCTTTGAATTTATGGATATTTGCGGAAATTTTGGTACATCCACCAGCCCTCTTGGTGTGCGCGACTATCTGCAAATTGCACGCATTTATCATACGGTAATGATTGAAAACATACCAAAACTTGGGCGCGATCAGGCCAATGAGGCCACCCGCTTCCGCAATTTGATTGACGCATTATACGAAAATAAATGCAAAACCATCATCACAGCAGAAGTCGAGGCCGACAAATTATATACTGATGGCACCCAAAGCTTTGAATTTGAGCGCACAGCATCACGCCTTTATGAAATGCGTTCCCATGAATATCTGGAATTAGAGCATATTGGCTAAAGCCATTAACCCATATGGGAAATAATTGCTTTTTCCCCTTGACATTTGCGGGCAAAGATTGTCTATGCGCCAATTCTTATGGGATTTATCCCATTAATGGGCAGGCGAATTCGGCCATTTTAAAGTGTTGCATGGGTAACACCCGAACCGCCAAATAGGATTATCTATGTCTAAACGTCATAATGCTAAGTACAAAATCGACCGCCGTATGGGTGAAAACATTTGGGGTCGTGCGAAATCTCCTGTAAACAAACGTTCTTATAAACCTGGTCAACACGGTCCAACCGGCCGCAGCGGCAAACTTTCTGACTTTGGTTTACAGCTTCGCGCAAAACAGAAACTTAAAGGCTATTACGGCTCTATTTCTGAAAAACATTTCGCTGGTCTTTATGAAGAAGCTGACCGTATTAAAGGCAACACTGCGGAAAACCTTATCGGTCTTCTTGAGCAACGCCTTGACGCGGTTGTTTACCGTGCAAAATTCGTTCCGACTGTTTTCGCTGCTCGTCAGTTTGTAAACCACGGTCACGTTTTGGTTAACGGCAAAAAAGTAAATATTCCTTCTTACCGTTTAAAAGTTGGTGATGTTGTTGAAGTTCGTGAACGTTCACGCACAATGGCATTGGTTCTTGAAGCTCTTGAATCTGCTGAACGTGATGTTCCTGATTATATCGAGCTTGACGCACCGCACATGAAAGCAACTTTCCTTCGCGTTCCTGAACTTGCTGACGTTCCTTATGGCGCGCAAATGGAACCAAACTTGGTTGTGGAATACTACGCATCTTAATAAATTTTGGATTTCCAAAGTTTCAAAGCCCCGTCTTTTGGCGGGGCTTTTTATTTGGCGTAAAATGTCCTGTAAAAGTCCGACATTGGTATTTCGCATTATTTATCAGCATTTATAAATTTGAACACTTTTTAAAAGGAGTTCAAAAATGTCCGCAAGTACCGCACTAATTGTTATTGATGCCCAAGAATCATTCAAGCATCGCCCATATTTTTCTAAAACCCATTTTGCAGATTACATAAAAAACCAACAAATGCTGATTGATGGTGCTACTTTAAAAAACATCCCAATAATTCAAATTTTCCATGTTGAAGAAGAAGGCGTATTTTCAATTGCTTCGGGGCATGTGAAAACGCTCGAAGAATTACAAATCAAACCAGATTTAATAATTCACAAAATGCGCCATAGTGCCTTTATAGGAACCCCGCTTACAATTTGGCTTACCCAAAAAGGGATAAAAAAACTAATCATTTCTGGTATTCGCTCAGAACAATGCTGTGAAACCACAACGCGTCACGGTTCTGATTTGGGCTATGATATTGATTATGTAACCGAAGCAACATTAACATTCGCAATGGAAGCAAAGAATGGCAAAATCTTTTCCCCAGAAGAAATTAAAGAAAAAACCGAACTTGTGCTTTCGCAAAGATTTGCCAAAATTGTAAATGTTGAACAGGCATTAGAAAATATATGAAAATAATTGATGTTTTCATCTTAATCCCACCCCGCGCCCTGCTGCTTGATATTGCAGGGCCAGCGGAGGTTTTCCGTATTGCCAATAATGAACAGAATGAGGTTTTATTTAACCTGCATTATGCAGGCCCTAAAAATATGGTCGCTTCCTCTGTTGGACTCGTTATTGGAAATATTGAGCCATTACCTGAAAAATTGGCACAAAGTTCAACAATTATAATCTCAGGCAATACCAACAAGCCATTTAATAAAAATGCGCAAAATACCAAGGATGATGCAGCGCATGAAACCTCTATTATAGAATGGCTTAAAACCAATATAAAAAAAGACACACAGCTTGTTTCAATTTGTTCGGGCGCATTATTGGCGGCAAAAGCAGGGTTGTTGGATAATGTAGAATGTACAACCCATTATGCCGAAATCGAACAATTAAGACAAATTGCACCCACGGCAAAAGTTTATGATAACCGACTTTTTGTTGAGGATGATAAAATACTAACCAGCGCTGGCGTAACCGCAGGAATTGATTTATCACTTTATATGGTTGCAAAAGAAACTTCCCACGATGTTGCAATAAAAGTTGCTCGTAACATGGTTGTTTATATGCGTCGTGGTGGTGGCGACCCGCAAATATCGCCTTGGCTTGACGGGCGCAACCACATCCACCCCGCGATACATCGCGCACAGGATATGATTATTAAAAATCCAGCTAATAATTGGGATATTGATACGGTTGCTAAAATTGCAATGACCAGCAGCCGAAATTTATCACGCATTTTCAAAGAACATACTGGCATGAGCGTAAATGAGTATATAAATAATATCCGTGTTGCCCTTGCCAGAGAATTTATTGCATCATCGCAAATAGACATGGAAAGTGTTGCCCAAAAATGCGGATTTTCTTCTACCCGTCATTTTCGGCGTGTTTGGAATAGTTTTTATAATTTTCCGCCAGTCAAATTCAGGCAAAACCAAGCCATAATTTCATAAGCCTAAACTTTCTATTTGCATAATCAATTTGATATTGGTAATTCTTATCGCCAATGCCAGTTTTAAACCAAACACCATCCAACATCCCTGAATTTTCTGTGTCCGAACTATCGGGCGCAATTAAGAAGACTTTGGAAAATGGTTTTTCACAAGTTCGGGTTCGTGCCGAATGTGGGCGGGTTACAATTGCCAAATCTGGGCATATTTATTTTGATTTAAAAGACGACAAAGCGGTCATTAATGCAATTATTTGGGCGGGCACGGCGCGTAACCTTAAAACCAAACCTGAAGAAGGTTTGGAGGTTATCGCAACCGGACGCATCACCACTTTTGAAGGGCAATCACGCTATCAAATAATTATCGACACCATTGAACCCGCAGGCATGGGTGCTATCTTGGCCCAACTTGAGGAACGCCGCAAAAAACTTGCCGCCGAGGGTCTTTTTGATGAGACCCGCAAAAAAGCCATCCCCTATTTACCAAAAACCATTGGGGTCATTACTTCGCCAACCGGTGCAGTAATTCGCGATATTTTACACCGTATTACCGAACGTTTCCCATCACATATCCTGCTTTGGGGGGTATTGGTGCAGGGCGACAAAGCAGCCGCCCAAATAGTTCATGCCGTTGAGGGGTTTAATGCGCTATCACCAAATGGTGAAACCCCACGGCCAGATTTACTAATTGTGGCACGGGGTGGCGGATCTATTGAAGATTTATGGTGTTTTAACGAAGAAAGCGTAGTGCGTGCCGTTGCTGCATCTGAAATACCGATTATTTCTGCGGTCGGGCATGAGACCGATACGACATTAATCGACTATGCCGCAGATTTGCGCGCCCCAACCCCTACTGGCGCTGCGGAAAAGGCGGTTCCGGTTCGTGCCGAACTTGATGCATATTTAAGTAGTGTTGAAGGGCGTTTAAAATCAGCACTTTTGCGCAGATTAAATAATGCAAAATTGGAATTAAACGCCATCCAAAGCAATTTCCCGAAGGGGCAGGATTTGTTTGCCTATCAGGCGCAACAGCTTGATAATATCGAACTGCGGCTTTTGCCGGCACTGCAAAGCCAAATATCAAAAGCAAATAATTTATTTGCCAAAACCGGAACTAAATTTGGCACGCATTTATTAGGGCAAGATTTACGGCTTAAAAAACAAAATCTCTCTGCCCTTGAAAACCGCTTAGCCCAAGGGGTTAAAAGTACACTTCGCCATGAAATTATAAAAATCGAACGGCAAAAAGACGCCGCCACCCAAGTTTTTGGTCGTTTATCATTGGCATTCAAGCAAAATACAAATAGTCTAACAGTAAAACTTGACAGTCTTGGCAACCGTTTAAATATCCTTGACTATAAAAATGTATTAAAACGCGGCTTTGCCCTAGTGCAAGATAAAAACAACCAAATTATCAAAAGCGCAGAAGCCGCAAAAAAAGCCCATGAACTAAATATTATATTTGCCGATAGTGGCATAATTGCACAAATCAAGCCGCAAAAACCTGAACAAGGTAATTTATTCTAAAAAAGTGCTGGAAAATAATTAAGCATTATGATTTAGAAATAATAAATTAACTATAAGGTTACATTTTGTTTTGATTCGACTTTATAATGATAAAATGGTTGTAGCTTGAATAAACCCGCATTTTTTTGTTTTTTCAATAAAGCTTTGGGCGCATCATTATTATTGATGACCACACCATTTTTATCGTCTTGCGATTGGGCCAAGGCAGACAATTTGCGGGGTTTTGTTAATAGCGAAGATGCGCCACAGGCTGAAGCCCCACTCGAATTATGGGGTAAAATCGAGCAAGCAGGCACAATTATTGGTAAAACTACGCCATATTCAAATATTGATGCCGCAGGCATAAAGGCTACTGCCGATAGTGATGGATATTTTGTTTTTGGCTTTGACCGCGATGCGCCTAAAACCGCAACCATAACCATAACAACACCTGATGGTCATACAAAGTCGCGCACCTTTAACGTCGCCAAAAAAAAATACAAAGTTGTTGCCATTTATGGCTTGCCCCCTGCGACAGTGAACCCACCGCAAAACCTGCTTGATAAAATTGATAAAGATCAAGCCGTCAAGCAAGAGGGTTTAAGTTCGCGCGATGATGGCATTCGTGGCTATTTGCAGCAATTTGAAGTTCCAGTTAAAAACTATGTGATTTCATCGCCATGGGGCGCACAAAGAAGCCTTAATGGAAACCCGCTGCAACCTCATTATGGTGTTGACCTTGCCGCGCCTGCGGGAACGCCAATTTATGCCCCTGCGGATGGAAAAATAGTAATCGCCCAATCAGGAATGCTAATAGAAGGCGGCATGGTTGCAATTGATCATGGTCAGGGGCTTATTTCCATGTATTTGCACCAAAAGAAAATCATGGTTCAAGTTGGGCAAATGGTTAAAAAGGGCGAGAAGATTGGCGAAATTGGCAAAGAAGGTCGGGCAACAGGGCCACACCTTTGCTGGCGTATGCGTTGGCGCGGGCGGCAACTTGACCCCATGGAAATGGTCGGCAAACAACAGGAAATTCAAGCAGATTAATTCAAAATAGATTTTACAGGGGGAAGTGAAAATGAAACAAGAATTAGTAAAAAGTATTTTCACTTTTGGTAAAGTCGCACTTATATCAAGCGTTGCATTGGGCGGCGTTTTTTACATGTCGCATCAATCGGTTGCGATGGCGTCAACCCAAAATATTGCTAATAAAGACGTGCAAATCCCGCTAAGCATGAAGGGAAACTTTATGCAATCGGGTGTTATTATCGGAAAAACCGCACCATTTGCAAACATTAGCTTTGGTGAGCCTGGCAAAGAACCTGTGATTTTTAATGCTGATAAAGATGGTAATTTTGTTTTGGGTCTTGATAGGGATGCCGCAAATACTGCCGAACTTAAAATCACACTTAATGGAAAGACAATTTCAAAAACCCTTAATATATGGACCCGCACCTATAAAGTGACCGAAGTTAATGGTCTTCCACCGGCCAAAGTAAACCCGCCGGATTCGGCAATGGCAAAGATAGCCGCCGATAAAGAAATTAAAACCCGTGCATGGGCCTCTCTTGATCCTTATGAACATGGTTTTCTCGAAACTTTCCGTTGGCCAATTGATAAAATTCGTATCACATCACCATGGGGTGCGGTACGCAAACTAAATGGCACTCTGCAAACCCCGCATTATGGGGTTGATGTTGGCGCACCAACCGGAACCCCAATTTATGCACCCGCATCAGGCATTGTGGTTATTGCCGAACCCGATTTATTCTACGAGGGCGGGCTTGTTGGCATAGATCATGGTCAGGGTCTAATTTCATATTCAATGCATATGAGCAAAGTTAGCGTGACCGCAGGGCAACGCCTAAAACAAGGTGATAAGGTTGGTGAAGTTGGCTCGACTGGTCGTTCAAATGGCCCACACCTTCATTGGTCATTGAAATGGCACGGACGTCAGCTCGACCCCACTCTTATGGTGCATCCATTGCAGGAATATCAAGGAAAATAAATTATCAGATACGTAAAAGACCCCACAAAATTGCGGGGTCTTTTTGTAATATTTAAATCTTCAAGCAATAATGACTATATTCCAAGCCAGTTTTTCTTTTTGCTGTCTTCGATATCTTCACCCAAATGGCTGAATGCCTCCACACCATCGACTGCAGGCGGCGTAACTTCGGCATCGGGTGCGGTTATAATTGCCGGCGGAACATCTTCGGCAACCGATTTTAGGGCCTTTGATGGCTGCAACCGCTCAAGACGCGGGTGAATAAGCTGCCCCTTGTCGCCATATGATTCAACCATTCTTGCCCAATCTTCATCCTCATAGGCAAAGGCATTGCCATCGGGGTCAAGATCTGACCAATCTGGTTCGCGTGGTGCGGCGGCGGCTTTGTGCATGAATTCATCGAATTTCACACCATCTTTAAGCAATTGTGCCACTTGTGCCTTTAATGCCCAAAGGCGTGAAGTTGCCCGATCTTGCAATAATCTATCAAGAATTGCCCCCGCAGTTGCTGCATCACCGGCGGCAATCGCATCCTCAACCTGAAGGATTTTGCTTTCGCGGTGTTCTGGCTTCAGGCGAACCAATGCCTCCGCCCAGCGTGCGACGGCTTCTTTGGATTCGTCTGATTTAAGGTCGCGGTAAGCAATCGCTAAAGCAGGGTGTGGTTCGCGTTCCCACGCCTGTTCAATTGTTGATGCCGCCGCCCAAGTTTTACCAGACATATTTTGCAATCTGGCTGCCATTACCGCCGCCGGGGCAAAGGATGAAGATAATTTTACCGCACGGGTTGAATATTCAAGAGCCTTAGATAATTCGCCGGCTTTTTCTGCACGGTGCGCCGCCGCAGTCAAAACCACAGCACGACGTCTTGCCAATGTCTGCTTGCCAATAAGTCCACGTTTTTCGGCATTATCAAGCGTGGTCAACGCCCCTTCCCAATCACCATTATTAACGCGTTCTTTGAAAATCATTTCAATTGGCCAAGTTGCCTTCTTAGAAACTTGTAGTGCCGCATCGGCATGGGAAATCGCCGCCGCAAAGTTTGAATTTTTTTGCGCAATTTCAGCAAGACCTTTACGTGCCGCAACCTCATAACCCGCAACTTGGGTTAATTCGCCGAATAGTTTTTCTGCCGCCGCGTAATCTTCTGCGGCAAAGCTAAAACGTGCATTCATAAGCTGCAAAGTTGGGCTTTTCGGAAATAGGCTATATGCCTTTTGCGCAACACGACGGCTTTCAAGATAATCACCGCTTTCAAATGCCGCAAAAGCACTGCCCATATATTCAATTGATTTCTTACGATTGTTTTCAAGATTTGCGCGGCTAATTTTTGCAGGCAAGGCAATAAGCCAACCCAAAAAGCCAATCACAACCATTAAAATTATTACCGCCAATAAAAGACTGGCAACCGCGATTAATGGGCTTGTGGTAATGGTTCGCGCGCCGTCACTATAAGTAATTGTTCCGGTTTGCAGTGCCAAATACCCAAATCCAGCAACGAGTGCCAGAACCAAAAGAATAATCAGAATAAGTCTTATTAATTTCATTTGCCTGCTGCCCCCTGATTAGCATTTTGACCATTTACCATTGCATTATTATTTGCTGGCGGCGGTGCAATAGTGCCAATTGGCGCTTGTGCATTTGCGTTTTGTTGCTGCAATTGCGGTTGTTGAATTTGCGCATACATATTGCGCTCAATTGCGGCACGAAGGGTAGAAATTTTAACCTCGAGGTCTTGGCGCCGTTTTGCTTCTTCAATCCATTTACCAACACTTTGCGGGGCATTTGGAAGGGTTTGCAATTCAGCAATGGCACCTTGAAGATCATCTAAATCCAGTTTGGTTTTGGCACGTGCCAATATTTCAGATGGATTGTTTTGATTGTTTTGTTTAACCTCAACCTTGAAGGCATTGGCAAAAAGATTATGGAAAAATCCGGTTAGACCTTTTTCTTGTTTTTGCGCCTGTTGTTGGGCTTTGTTAACTTCTGCACTTAGATCCATAAATTCTTCACGCAAAAGACCACGTGTCGGCGCACCAGTTTTTGCCAATGGTTCTAGTGCTGAAACTTCTGGCAAATATGGCAATGCAGAACGAACCGCCTCAAATTCCGGCATGAATGAACCATTTCTACCCGCTGCCTCCGCCAATGACATAATTGCAAAGGTGGTTGCCGGTGATGGGGTTTGTGCGACCTGCTGCTGCAAGTTAGCAACCGTTACCTTAAGGGTCGCAATTTCGGTTTGCAATGACGCAATAATTGCACCGCCAGTTCCGGTTGGATCAAGTGCGGCAAGGCGGGTTTCAATCGCCGTTAGGCGACCCGATAGACCCGCAATGTCGGCCCGAAGTGGTTCTAATGTAATTGCCTGTTGTGCTGCTTGAACCTGTGCTTGTGGCACTTGGGTATTTTGTAGCGGAATTTTTGGCGCATTCGCATCAGCAGTTTGTGCAGGTTGTGCGGCATTTGGTGCCGCAGCAGGCTGTGCAGGAGCTGCAGCAGGGGCAGTTACATTAACCATTGGCTGGGAAACCGCCGCAACCGATTTTTGCAAATCGGCAATATCTTTTTGTAATTTATCAAGCTCGGCTAAGTTTTGGCTTTTTGGTAAGAATGGCGTAATTTTTAGGGTTTGGGCAATATCTGGACGCGCCTGAATAAATAATGCCAAATATGCACCACCAAGTGCAGCACAGCATGACAAGAAGGTCGCCGTCATAAAGCCAACACCACCACGCTTTTGAATAATGGTTTTGGTTTCAGGCGTATTAGATGCCGCAGCAGAAGGTTTATAATCCGGTATTTCTTTTTTAATTTCTTCAACTTTTTTTGGCTCTACATTTGCTTCTGTTGATGCAATGTTTTCGTCATTATTATCTATGTTTGACATTTTCAAATTCCCTGCCGGATTTTACAAATATTTTCTTGCCTATATTAACGGCTTATATCTATGTTGATTTTAAGTCTATTACAAATAAAAAGACAAGTCTCTATTGTGTCGCGTTGGTTGCATTTGCTGTTTCATTCTCATCTTTTGGTAAATCATAATAAACACAAGGCGACGTTATTCCCCGCCCATTAAATCCCCAACGCCTATAAGAGCGCGAATCCACATGAAACCGCAGACCAGAATAAAAACCAAGCCCAATATGATATTCTTCACCATGCTTTTCATGGGCGCGGCAGATTTTATAAAACAACTCTTTGCGCGGCATATCGTGAACTGGAACTAAATCAAGCGCATAATATTCAGTATGTGCCGAACGCGGCGCACCACTGGCACAGGCATTTAACGTTGGATTGCGATACCCCGACATTGCCTCCAAGGCGCCAAGTTCGGGTTTTACATAATCACGAATATAAACAAGGGTGGTAACAATATTGTCCCAAAACTTCATTGGTGGAACCTCAAATGCGCTTTCACGGCACATTCCGGCATCCGATGCCGTACGCAATAATTGATAGGTTGGGATAACATTTAGAACCTGCCTATCCTTGAGAAACTTCTCGAATCTTTTAAAATTTTCACGATTTTCAGTGCTTTGGCCACGCCAAATTTCAAATGAATATTGGCTAAAAATCTTGTCAGCATGGGATGACATTTCCTGTTTTACAGGGATATTGGCATTTGCAAACGCGGTTGCAAATAACAAAGTCGCACCAAAAATAAGCGGTCCAAATCTCATAAATATTCTTATAGCAACCTTGCAAAAATAAAAAAACCGTTTCACTAATTATTTTCAAAAAATAACAATCATTTTAAAAATCATACTCATTTTCAGGGAGCACGAAAATGGAAACACGCGCCGCAGTCGCATGGGAAGCCAAAAAACCATTAACAATCGAAACCGTTAAGCTTGATGGTCCAAAAGATGGTGAGGTTTTGGTTGAAATCATGGCAACCGGAATTTGTCATACCGATGCCTATACACTTTCTGGCCTAGATTCGGAGGGGAAATTCCCCGCGATTTTGGGGCATGAGGGCGCGGGCATTGTGCGCGCGGTCGGCAAAGGCGTTACCAGTGTTAAAGAGGGCGACCACGTTATACCGCTTTACACACCTGAATGCCGTGGTTGCAAAACATGTTTATCGCAAAGATCAAACCTTTGCACCTCTATTCGTGCGACCCAAGGGCAAGGATTAATGCCCGATGGCACAAGTCGTTTTTCAATGGGTGGCAAAGATATTTTCCATTATATGGGCTGTTCAACCTTTTCAAATTTTACGGTTTTGCCAGAAATTGCGGTTGCCAAAGTTCGTGAAGACGCACCATTTGACAAGATTTGTTATATTGGCTGTGGCGTTACCACCGGCATTGGCGCAGTTATTTACACTGCCAAGGTTTGGCCGGGTGCGAATGTCGTTGTCTTTGGTCTTGGCGGCATTGGTTTGAATGTTATCCAAGGGGCGCGCATGGTTGGCGCGGATAAAATTATCGGCGTTGATATCAACCCCGCCAAGCAGGAAATGGCGAAGAAATTCGGCATGACACATTTTATCAACCCCAAAGAAATTGGTAATGACAAGGTGGTGCAGGCAATTGTTGATTTAACCGGTGGTGGTGCAGATTTTAGCTTTGATGCAACCGGAAACACTGATGTTATGCGTCAAGCGCTTGAATGCTGCCACCGTGGTTGGGGCGAAAGCATTGTTATCGGCGTTGCCGAAGCAGGCAAAGAAATCTCTACCCGCCCATTCCAACTTGTAACAGGGCGCGTATGGAAAGGTTCGGCCTTTGGTGGCGCACGCGGGCGCACCGATGTGCCAAAAATCGTGGATTGGTATATGGAAGGCAAAATTAATATTGACGACCTTATCACCCACGTAATGCCATTGGAAAAAATCAATGACGCATTTGATTTGATGCATGAAGGAAAGTCTATAAGATCAGTTGTCACTTTCTAAGGAAATTTTGTTATGGATAAGGTTGAAAAAGCACTTGAAACCCAAATTTCAAATATTTCAAAAAAGCTCGAAAAATCGAAAGAGCAAATGGTTGAATTGGTCAATGCAAGTGGCAAATCTAAGCATGGTGAAATTGTTTCGTGGCTCAAGCAAGAATTTGGCCTTGGGCATGGTGATGCTAACACTTTGGCGCATTTTGCAAAAAATGGCGGGACATTCGCAAAGCCAGAAACGGATAATGGTGATATTTTAAGTGAAATCTATCAAGCAAAGAAAGCGCATTTGCGGCCAGTACACGAAAAATTGGTTGCAGCAATAAATTTGTTTGGCGAATATGAGACTTCACCTAAAAAGGGTTATGTTTCATTGCGTCGTAAAAAGCAATTTGCAACATTGGGTCCCAAGAATAATGAAAAATTTGAGTTGGGCTTAAACTACAAAGGTGTAATTACAGATGAAAGATTCATCGCCCAAAAGCCAGGCGGAATGTGCCAATATTGCGCCCATATTTCTAAGCCAGATGAAATTGATGATAATTTTATAAACGTCATTCGTATGGCATATGAACAAGCGGGATAATGGTTGTTCGTTCGGGTATTTATAATCTTATAGCATACATCGCTTATGATGGGACCAATTATTAGTTTTATGTATTGGCAAATGGGGATAATATGACACTTGAAATAATTTCGCAAAATAAAGCTTTCGGTGGTACGCAATTTATTTATGCCCATGAAAGCATTGAAACCAAAACCAAAATGCGCTTTGCCGCATATGTCCCACCGCATGAAGCGGGCACAAAGTTACCAGTGGTAATTTATCTTTCTGGTCTTACTTGCACCGAAGAGAATGTAACCGTTAAAGCGGGTGCACAGCGCATTGCATCAGAATTGGGCTTAATTTTTATTGCCCCCGATACCAGCCCACGCGGCGAAAATGTGCCTGATGATGCCGATGCGGCATATGATTTTGGTTTGGGTGCGGGGTTTTATGTTGATGCCACACAAGAACCTTGGGCGGAAAATTACCGCATGAAAACCTATATCGAAGAAGAATTATTGGGCGTAATTGGTGAAAACCTTCCCGCCGATATGGGTCGGGTTTCGATTACCGGACATTCAATGGGCGGGCATGGGGCATTGACCATTGCACTGCGTAATCCCGATAAATTCAAATCGGTTTCGGCATTTGCACCGATTGTGTCGCCCATTAATTGCCCATGGGGACAAAAAGCATTGTCGGGCTATTTGGGTGAAAATCAAATTTTTTGGCGTGAATATGATGCCTGCGCATTACTCGAAGATGGTGCGGAATTAATCCCATGCCTTATTGATCAAGGCAGTGCCGATAACTTCCTTGAGAGGCAATTAAAAACCCAGCTTTTCAATGAGGCATTGGAAAATTCGGGGCAAAAGGCAAATGTACGCATCCAAGACGGCTATGACCATTCATATTATTTCATAAGCACATTTATAGAAGAACATTTGCGCTTTCACGCGGATTATTTGGGATAACTACTCTTCCGCCAGATAAGGCTTGAAAGCCTCAACAATATCGGGTTGTGGACGTTGGGGCATACCGTTCATATCAATGGTAACTGCGGTGATGTCATTGGTGCAAATCATGTCTTCGCCGCCTTTGTCATTTTTGCGGGTAATCCATTGTTTGATGTGAACCTTTGCACCATTAAGCGCCACATATTTGGTATGAACCAATAGATTATCATCAATGCGCGCCGCCTTTTTAAAGCGTAGATCCATTGCAATCACCGCAAAGGCAAGTGGCTTTTCACGTTTACCAATATCGGTGTGTGTAATGCCAATTTGGCGCATATGATCGGTGCGACCACGCTCAAAATACGAAACATAATTGCCGTGATAAACAATGCCCGACATATCCGTATCTTTATAATAAATCCGAACTGGAAGGATGTGGGTTTTGCCATCTTCGGCAAAACGTCCGCTATATGCATTGTCAATATCAGTCATAAATCATCGCCTATGTTGAAAGAAACCATCAGATATGGGAGGGTGTGTAAAAACGGGGGATGGTTCTTTGGCTCTTTATAAAACTTATTTGCGGCGGCTTGCAACATTGTTTTTGATGTTAAATGCCGCATCTATTGCAGGTTGCGCAACCGTGCCGCATGGCTTTACGGTGGTTACATCGCCCGCACCAATTGCAACCAATTCAAAGGAACATAAAATATTTCTTGCCGGCTCAATTGAAATGGGCAAGGCAACAGATTGGCAAGCCGATGTTATCAATGCCTTAAAAGACACAAATACCGTTGTTTATAACCCGCGCCGTAGTGATTGGAACAAGGATTGGAAGCCCGAACTTTCCGACCCACATTTTAAACAACAAGTCGAGTGGGAATTATCCGCATTAGAAGATGCCGACACAATTATAATGTATCTTGCACCCAATACCCAAAGCCCAATTAGCCTTTTGGAACTTGGCCTTTATGCCCGCACCGATAAATTAATAATCTATTGCCCCGATGGTTTTTGGCGCAAGGGTAATGTCGATGCAGTTGCGGCCAAATATAATATCAAAACCGTGGGTTCAATGGAGGAATTAATCGCCGCCGCCAAAGCACGCGCGCATTAATTTTCGTCAAATAAATCGCTGCCTTTGATTTTTGGTTGGGGTAAACCAAATAATTCATAGGCCCGCGCCGCCGCCATACGCCCACGTGGGGTGCGCATTATAAACCCTTGTTGAAGCAAATAAGGCTCGATAACATCTTCGACACCGTCTTTTGCCTCTGCTAATGCTGCCGCCAAGGTTTCAACCCCAACCGGACCACCGCCATAGGTTTCGACCAACGCCCTCAAATAACGGCGATCAAGCATATCAAGACCATCGGGGTCAATATCAAGCCGACTTAGACCATGTGCTGCAACGGCGGCATCAAGTGCGGTTCCCGCCGCATCGGCAAAATCACGCACGCGCCGCAAAAGCCGCATGGCAATACGCGGGGTTCCACGTGAACGTTTTGCGATTTCTTCGGCACCGTCTTTGGTTAAATTTGCACCGAGTTTTTGTGCAGCACGTTGCAAAATAACCATTAATTCGGCGACATTATAAAAATCCAGGCGTGAAACAATGCCAAATCTATCACGTAGCGGGCTTGATAAAAGCCCCGAGCGCGTGGTTGCCCCCACAAGGGTAAAGGGCGATAAATCAATACGGATTGACCGCGCCGAAGGCCCTTCGCCGATAACTAAATCAAGGGCGTAATCCTCCATGGCGGGATATAAAATTTCCTCAACATTCGCTGGCAAACGGTGAATTTCATCAATGAACAAAACATCATTTGGTTCAAGATTGGTCAAAAGTGCCGCCAAATCCCCCGCCTTGGCAATCACCGGCCCAGAGGTTGATTTAAAGCCAACCCCCATTTCGCGCGCCACAATTTGCGCCAAGGTAGTTTTACCAAGACCGGGTGGACCAAAAAGCAAAAGGTGATCAAGCGCATCTTTGCGCGATGATGCCGCTTTTACAAAAACTTTCAAATTTTCTTTTAAATCTTTTTGCCCAACAAATTCGTCAAAACCACTTGGGCGCAAAGCGCGGTCATGCCCTTCGCCGGTTGCGCGTTCAGAATTTAAAAGTCTGTTATCATATTCTGTCACGATTTAAGCTCTTTTAGTGCCTGTTTGACGAGTGCGTTAAGTTCAGGGTCTGTTTCGAATTTTTGATAGGCATGCGCCACCGCATTCATGGCATCAGATTGCCCAATTCCCAAATTTTGCAAAGCGGAAATTGCACTATTCCTAAGTGTCATATCGCCCAATGCATCACGCCTTATTTCTTCGGTCTGAACATCCTCGGATGGTGGGGTATAAGCACTTGTTATAACGTCAGACTTTGCGCCATAAAGAGTTGCCGGCATTGGACGCCCTTTTAATTCGGTAACGATACGTTGCGCCAATTTTGGCCCAACACCAGAAGCACGCCCAACCATACCTTTATCACCAATTTCGACCGCTTGAATAATTTGTGATGGTGATAAAATATCTAGTATCGCAAGCGCAACCTTTGCACCCACACCCGAAACTTCTTGCAACCTTACAAACCATGCGCGTTCAACATCGCTAAAAAAACCAAAGAGCTTTAACGCATCTTCGCGGACATAGGTTTCAATAAATAATTGCACCGCATCCCCATTTTTTAGGCGCGCCAATGATGCAGTTCCCAAAAATACAAGATAGCCAACGCCATTAACCTCAATAATTGCGCGATCATCATAAAGACCGGCAACAATGCCCTTTAGCGAACCAATCATTTTGCACCTATTAATCGTAAATTATTACGCATCGAAGAATGACAAATAGCCACCGCCAATGCGTCATAAGAATCCATTTTTTCTTTATTTTCCGAAACCGCATTTGGCAAAAGGCGTTTTACCATGAAAACCACCTGCTCCTTTTCCGCCGTACCCGTACCGACAACCGCCTTTTTAACAAGGCGGGTTGCATATTCGGCAACATCAAGATTACGCATGGCAAGGGCGGCAATTGCCGCACCACGCGCATGGCCAAGCAAAAGCGAAGATTTGTTGGAATTGGCAACAAAGGTTTCCTCAACCGCCGCTTCATCAGGGTTATAGGCATCAATTATTTCATTAATCGCATTGCCGATTGTTCCCAAACGACTGGCTAGTGGTGCCTTTGATGGTGGGGAAATAACGCCATGCGCCACCCAAGAGATTTTATTATTCACACTTTTCACAATGCCCCAGCCGGTGTGGTTAAGACCGGGGTCAATGCCGATAATTGTAATTGCGCGCCCAAAACTCATGGCGCAATCATGGCGCTAAATTATGAACAAATCAAGAACTTTTATCTGAACTTAGGTTTTAATCAGGAAATTATTTGGCAAGTTGAATTGCCATAGACATAAATTTTGCCGTTCAAATCTTCTATGCGACCCTCAATAGTTATTATTGTCCTGCCACGGCTAATCACCTTGCCAATTATACGCAATTCACCGAGTTTAGGGGTTATTGGCCTTATAAACTTTCCCGAAGTATCGAGTGTCACAAGGCTTTCACCTCTTTTTAGTGTTGTATAGGCCGCCATTGCGGTCGCCGTATCAATCATTGATAATGCCCAACCGCCATGTGTCGTGTGCATTGGATTTGCAAAACGATCTTCTGAAGTTGCCCTAAACTCCACAATTCCAAGTTCGAAAGAATGTGGAATAACCGGCAAAGACTCTGCCATTGGTGGCATTGGCAAGGTTTTATTTCCCATTGCCCCAACAAATTCCATACCCGTCATGGACAAGCGCTGCGAATGCTCGGTTAGCCCCACCGGAAATTGATATTGCTCCATATTTTTTCCTTTATAGTCATATGCATGGATATTGTATGCATATGACTATATTGTCAACATTTAAATTACATGTATATATTTCGTCATGAGCAGTGCGGACAAAGAGCATAGAATACAAATTAATAAAGAGCTGAAAGAGGCAATGACTGGCTCTTGCCATTGTCTGGCAATAAGAAAAAAAGCACGGCAAATAACCCGAATTTATGACGATAAATTAAGCGAATATGGCTTAACTGTAACTCAATTTGGTATAATGACCACAATCTTTGTTAAAAAAGAAATATCGGTACAAGAACTTGCAGATTTTCTTGACCTTAATCAGTCTGCATTATCACGTGGCCTTAACCCATTGGTGCGTGATGGTCTATTACTTTCACAAAGCGATGAAGAAGACGCAAGAAAGCGTATCCTTACGCTAACTGAAAACGGTAAGCAGCTAATAAATAATGCCGCAATCGGTTGGAAAGCGGCACAAGAAGAAAGTGAAAAAATAATATAAACCCGCCCATTCATTTTCCAATAAACAGGCGGGGTATTAAATTATGCTTTTACTGATTTAATCCAATCATCAATCACACGTTCAAGAACGTCTAATGGCATTGGCCCCTCAAGCAAGACTTTGTCATGGAAGGCTTTAAGGTCAAATTTATCACCCAATTGCGCTTTGGCTTTTTCACGCAATTCCATAATTTTAATACGACCAACCATATAGCAACATGCCTGACCCGGCCATACGCAATAACGCTCAATCTCGGTGGTTATAGATTCGATTGTATCGCCAGTTGCCTGATGCATATAATCAATCGCCTGTTCTTTTGACCATTTTTTCGCGTGCATACCGGTATCGCAAACAAGGCGTGATGCGCGGAATGCCATTGATTGCAAATAACCAATTCTTCCCGCAGGGTCATTTTTATACATGCCCAATTCATCGGCAAGGGTTTCGGAATAAAGTGCCCAACCTTCACCATATGCACCAAACCACAGCATTTTAGAGCGCAAGAATGGAAGGCCTTTTGCTTCTTGTGCCAATGAGATTTGTAAGTGGTGACCAGGGACACCCTCGTGATAAGTTAGTGTTGGCAATGTCCAACGTGGATATGCCGCAGTATCACGCAGATTGATATAATATGCGCCAGGGCGTGAACCATCTGGTGCGGGTGAGTTATAATAACCACCTGGTGCGCCGGCTTCGGTATATGGTGGAACGCGTTTAACCTCTAAACCAGCTTTTGGGAGGGTTGCGAATGCAAGCGGTAATTTATCATAAATTGCCTTTACCATGCCATTAATGTCGGACAATAATTTTGCACGACCCGGATCATCATTTGGATAAAGATATTGCGGATCTTTGTATAATTTTTGCATACGCTCGGCGATTGTACCGTCAGTATAGCCGATTTCCTTGAATGAAGCATCCATTTGCTTTTGTAGTTCAATCACCAATTTTTTGCCGGTTTCATGAACTTCATCAGGTGATTTGTTGGTTGTCGTCCAATATGCAAGTGCGACTTTGTAATAATCATCACCTTTTGGCAATTTCCAAACACCTGCGTCATGGGTCGCTTTTTTGCGTAAATCAGTAAAGAGCGCAATTAACGCCGCATATTGCGGATAGATTTTTTCTTTTACAATTTCTGTCGCAGTCATACCATATGTCATGCCATCAAGCTTGGCGCCATTGGCTTTTTCAACCAACGAAGTCACAAGAACTGATTTATTTGGTGCAATATCGGTAAAAGATTTTAATTGTACCAATGCGGTATCAATAATGAAATCAGGCGGGATAACGCCCTTGGCAGAATCCGCTTTTACGGTTGCGATATTATCTTTTAATTGGGTGGCAAAGCCATTAAGGCGTGAAATCCAGCCATCTGCATCTTCTTTGTTTTTAATCGCATGTTGAGATGCCATAAAATCAGGGAAACCAACATATGCCCCAGTAAGCTGTGAAACAGTATAAGGATTTGGCGAACCATAACCCGCATCACCATAACCAAACTTTGATGCAGCATAAGCATAATTAGCCGCAGAAAGCGCAATTTCACGGGTTAATTTATCATTTTCAGAAAGCCCTTTGCTCGGGAAAGACTTTAATTCTTTTATCCAGCCAGCAACCATTTGATTGCGTTTTTTACCGGCCGCCATTGATAAATCACTTACTTTGCCAACATATGGCCCACCAACCAATTTGGGATCAAGCGCAAAAGATGTGCAGGTTTCCGGTGAATCGCGCAACATATCATTGGCAATTTTATCGGTAAGTGCATTGATTGTTTTATAACCCGCAGTTGCGGCAAATGCCGATGCCCCAAAAACTGTTGAAAACGCAAGTGTCGAAGCACCCGCCAAAGCATCACGTCTTGTAATTTGCATATTTATCATAATCCCCAATTAAGGTTTTTGGAAAATTTTTCTTATAATTGAGGTTAAGCACAATTATTTTTCCGCGCAAGGTAAAAAAGTGATATTTAACCGCAATATAAAATAAGATTAATGCAATTAATTCTTAATTTGCAACGAAAATTAACCATATGGAAACCGAATATTAACCATGCTTGCCACAAACGCGCCAAATTCAGATTTTAAAGTGCGCAAAATTTTAAATATATGAGGCATTGGCATGGAGGTTCAAGAAGCAATAAATCAATTCTCTTTTGTAGAATTGTTCTTAAAGGCGGATATTATCGTTAAAATCGTGATGATTGGTCTTGGCTTGACTTCGGTTTTGTCATGGGCAGTTACCATCGACAAATTTTTCCAACTTAAAAAACTTGAGAAAGGTGCCAGATTTGTCGAACAGGCACTGGGTGATGCCCGTTCGGATGCAATTATCGAAGATGCCGCCCGCTCTGGTGATGCAACTGCGCGCATTATGGCAATTGGATTGCAAGAAGCACGCATTGCCAAAAAAGGTGGCAACCTTAGCGATGGCCTAATTTCACTTACTATTGAACGCATGCAAAGAATCATGCAGGCACAAACCGGACGCGAATTAGCGCGTGCCGATAAAGGTCTTGGAATACTTGCCACCATTGGTTCGGCGGCAACATTTGTTGGTCTTTTTGGAACGGTATGGGGCATTATGAACTCTTTCCGTTCAATCGCCGCGTCACACGACACCAACCTTGCAGTAGTTGCGCCCGGCATTGCCGAGGCATTGTTTGCAACTGCAATGGGTTTGTTTGCCGCAATTCCTGCGGTTGTTTTTTACAACTGGCTAACTGGCGGAATTGACCGCTATGCAGGGCGCGTTGAAACCCTTTGCGATGAAATTATTGCCCGCGCATCACGTCGCCTTACCGATGGGGGACAATAATGGCAATTGCAGCAGGAAGACGAAAGGCGCGGCGCGGTAGGCGTCTTATGGGCGAAATAAACGTTACGCCATTTGTGGACGTAACCCTTGTGCTTTTGATTATTTTCATGGTTGCCGCACCACTCTTAACCGTTGGTGTGCCAGTTGATTTACCGAAAACCGATGCAAAATCATTACCTAATGAGCAAGAGCCAGTAAGCATAACCATTTTAAACAATGGGCAGATTTATTTGCAACAAGATCCTGTTTCTCAACAAGAGGTTTTGGCACGCCTTAACGCTATTACTAAAAACGATTTTGAACGCCGAATTTTTATTCGCGGGGATTCCACCTCGCAATATGGGATTGTGATGCAGGTAATGGCAAATATAAATGCCGCCGGATACCGTAATCTTGGTCTTGTTACCGATCCAACCACCAAAACAGACGGCACTAAATAGGATTTAAAAGCGGAAGTATTATGAAAGGCAGATTCTCAGCTGCAATAATTTCTTCTTTTGGGCTACATGCCCTATTTTTGCTTGCGTTAATTTTCATGTGGCAAGCAAGGCCATTTAAAATCGAGCCGCCAGCAATTACTGTTGATATCGTCACCGATGCCAATAGCGATGCAGTGATTTCATCACTTGAATCAAAAGCCGATTCAAAAATTGATAGCGGCAATCCAGATGGCAACAACATACCATTGCCACCACCGCCCGTACCAGAAACCACACCACAGCAAGCACCACAAGCGGCACCAATGGAAGCCGCACCACAACAAACACAACCAATGGCGCAACCCGTTGCAAAACCCACACCCGCACCATCAACGGCACCGGCAAAACAAATAACCAAACAAGCGCCACCAACGCCCGCCCCTACTCCTGCACCAATGCAAAGGGCAACCCAAGCCCAAGCCAAACTTGCGGCTAAAGCACCATCACAAGCCAAGCCCAGCAGCACACCCTTTGGTGCAGAATTTGATCTTTCTGCCGCCATGAAAAGTGCAAGCGGGGTTGATGCCAAAGGGCGCAAAGCACCGAATTTAGGAACATCTGCCAGCAGCGTTTCATCATCAGGTGGCAAACTTGCAAATGATTTACAAGCCCAAATAAAATCACAAATGAAGCGCTGCTGGGCCGAGCCAGCAGGCGGCGCAGCATCTGTTACCGTTGTAGTTGGAATTAAATTTAATCAGAATGGCGCCGTTGTATCAACAAAATTGATTTCACCAAATGGCGTTGGCGCAAATAGCGCGCAGAAAATTGCAATTGATAACGCCATGAAGGCCATTCGTGACTGTTCACCGTTTAATTTGCCCGCAAACCGTTTTAATGAATGGGGTAATCTAAGCACGATGCAATTTAATACCAAACAATTAAAATAAGTAGGAATTAATTTTATTGCCTAAAAAATGTCATTCTTACGAATTAAGGAATTTAAAAGGGAAGAGCTGATGCTTAAAAATGATAAAATTCTGAAACCAGCTTTTGCGATGCTTTTGGGCGCGCTTTGTTTTGGCGTTTCGTCAAATGCCTATGCTCAGGCCGATGCCCCACAAACCGATAAAAAAGATCTTGTTATTGATATTAACGAAGGCTTTAAGCAACCAAAACCAATTGCAATCACCAATTTTTCAGGGCCAATGGGCGAAAACATTGCCCGCGTTGTTCGTGAAGACCTTGACCGTTCTGGCCTTTTTACTGTCCAAGATCCCGCAACATTTATTGCCAAAAACAATGATGTAAACTTAACGCCAAAATTTTCTGATTGGCGCTATATCGCGTCACAAGGTCTTGTGGTCGGTAAATCACAAGCAATTGGCAATAAAATCCGTGTTGAATTCCGCCTATGGGATATTTATGGCGAAAGCCAAGTTTTAGGTTTGGAGTTTTCATCGGCACAAGAAAACTGGCGCCGAATTGCGCATAAAATCTCTGATGCAATTTATGGACGCCTTACCGGAACTGGCGGCATGTTTGACAGTCGTGTAATTTTCGTTGCGGAATCTGGCCCCAAAACCAAACGTGTAAAACGCCTTGCTTTAATGGATCAGGATGGTGCCAACCCAAGCTATCTTACCGATGGCAGTGAACAGATTTTGAACCCGCGCTTTTCAAGAGATGGCAAACAAGTGGTTTATACCGCACTTTCAGACAAGGGTTTGCGCATTTGGGTTCTTGATATCGAAACCGGTCGCAAAGAAATGGTTTCTGGTGTTTCCAACCTTGTATTCGCACCGCGCTTTTCACCAGATGGGCAAAGCGTGATTTATTCAATCGATAAAGGCGGCAATACCGATATTTATGTGAAAAACCTTCGCACCGGTAGCTTGAAACAACTTACACAAAATCCGTCAATTGATACATCACCATCATTTTCAGAAGGTATGGACAAGGTTGTCTTTACATCCGACCGTTCTGGTAGCCCGCAAATTTACATAATGAATGCCGATGGTGGTAACGAAAAGCGCATTTCATTTGGGCGCGGGCAATATTCAACACCTGTGTTTTCACCAAGTGGAAGCACAATTGCTTTTACGAAATATGTTGACGGCAGATTTTATATTGGCATCATGGATGCAAATGGCGGCAACGAACGTCTTTTAACCTCTGCGTATCTGGTTGAAGGGCCAAGTTTCAGCCCGAACGGACGCGCAATTGTATTTCAACGTGAAGAAGGCCCAGGGCAAAACCCAAGCCTTTGGACAATAGATATTTCCGGTGCAAATCTTCGGAAATTATCATTTTCGGCATCGGGTTCAGATCCGGCATGGTCACCCTTGAATTAGATTATATTTATCAAAAGGAATTTTGTGATGAAAATATTGGAAACCAAAAAGCTAACCATAATCAGCCTTGCCCTTTTGACGGCCTTGGGCGCTTGTGCGACCAAACCAAAAACTAATGATAGTGCAGTTGTTGCTGCGCCAACTACATCAACGGCAGATTCTGTGACTTCTGCACCCATTACCGCACCAAGCGATAGTGATATGAATGGTGGCTATTCGGCATCTGCGGAATTGGTTGCCAAGGTTAATAACGAAATCGTAATCGCCGGTGAGCGCGTGTATTTCGACACTGATTCATATACGCTTTCTACTGATGCACGTGCTATTTTGTCAAAACAAGCCAAGGTTTTACAAAAATATCCAAAAGTAAAAGTTTTGGTTGATGGTAACGCCGATGAACGTGGAACCCGTGAATATAACCTTGCGCTTGGTGCGCGCCGCGCCGGTGCGGTTAAGGATTATTTGGTTTCATTGGGTATTAATTCAAACCAAATCGATACCGTTTCATATGGTAAAGAACGCCCAATTGATGAACGCTCCAACGCTGATGGTTGGGCAAAGAACCGTAATGCCCACACTGCGGCACAACAAAACTAAATCATTATATTAATACGAGACAGATATTATCAGGGCTTGATATGGCAAAACTAATTGGAAAATCACTGATAATGGCGGGTGTGTGCCTTGGGGCGCTTTCTGCGCCTTTAATGGCACATGCACAAGGCATGAAAGAAACCGAGGCATCACGTGCCTTGGTTCGCCTTGACGAATTAGAGACACAGATTCGCGATTTGACCAATCGTGTCGAAATTCTTGAGGCACAAAATCAGGCCCTAAAAGGTGAATTAGAACAGCGTAAAGCAACGCCAGATACTGCTCCAACCGTTGCAAACAACGTTGCACAAGAAGTATCTCAACCGCCAATGGATGCCCCCGCAGCGGCACAGACAAATGAGGCAACTCCGGCGATACAAACCAATAATCAGGCGGCAAGTGTTATTAAGCAACCCGCACCAAATAGCGTTGCACCCACCACCCCTGCGCCCGCCACATCTGCCCCTATAATATCTCCAGCGGCGTCTGCGGCGCCAAAGCCAGCAGTTTTTGATGCAAACAAAGTCTTGCAAACCGCAAAAACCAAAATACAAGCTGGTGAATATCAAAACGCAGAAGCTATCCTAACCGATTTCACCGATAATCATGCCGATGATTCCAATGCACCGGAGGCATTCTGGCTTTTGGGTGAAACCCGCTATGTCCAGCAGGCATGGGCCCCGGCGGCGCAGGCATATGTTGCCTATTTAAACAAAGCGCCAACTGGACCCAAAGTTCCTGATGTTCTGGTGCGCATTGCTGGTGCATTCCGCGAATTAGGTGACAATGGCCAACGTTGTAAAGCCTTGAATGAGTATAAACGCCGCGCGCCAAATCCATCGGCAATCTTAAAAGCACGCGCCGATGCCGAAATGGCAAAGGCACCTTGTCCATAATATTATCAAATTATTGAAATTTCTGTTTTTGGATAATTCGTAATTGTTAAATGGCTGCCTTTGGTCTAATACGCACTTATGGGCAGTGATAATATTGTATTTCGGGGCGTTTTTGAAAAATTAAATGCGTGGTCACGGGAATTCGGGGCAGAATTTGTCCTTGGGCTTTCTGGTGGTGGGGATTCTTCTGCCCTGCTATATATATGTTATGAATGGTTAAAAACCCCATTTGCGAGGGAATTTAATGCCAAAATCCACCCCATAATTATTGACCATAATATTGCGAAAAATTCCTATACGGTTGCCCAAGTTGCATTGGTTTTGGCGCGCCGCCTTGGCTTTGATGCCAAAATCCTAAAAATCACAAACAAAATTGAAAACTCAATACAAGAAAATGCGCGGCATTTTCGCTATGAATTATTGAAACAGGCGGCGCATGAAACTGGTGCCAACAATATTCTTCTTGCCCATAATTATGGCGATAATATCGAAACCATTATGTTTCGCATGATGCGCCAATCTGATATTTTTGGGCTTGGGGCAATGCGTGAAATCAGTCTTTATAGATTTAAAGGGCAAATTGGGCATTTATTACGACCAGTTCTTGATATTACACGTGACGACTTGCGTAAAATATGCGTCGAACACCACATTGAATATTATGACGATCCCGCCAATGAAAGCCTTTTATTTTCGCGTGTAAAATTACGAAAATGGCTTTTGTCCAATAATATTAATGAAAATAAAATTTTGTCTATCGCTAAAAACTGCCAAAAAATCCGTGAATATTATGAGGTTGTTTGCTTTGCATTTATTGCAGAGAAGGTTCGCGTTCTGCCAGACTATGTTTCAATCAAGCTTAAGGATTTATTCTGGCACAGCAAAGAAATGCAAATTTTTATTATTAGCAAGCTGTTGCAAGTAATGGGTAACAGCAATTACCCACCACAAAGAAAAAAAATTGAAGCTATGATTGATAAATTAACGCCAGATTTTAAAGGGGTTAATTTACACCATTTCACTGTTAAAATACGCAAGGAATCACTGATTATTAAACGTGAAAATAAACGGAAAAATCAGCAAGACAGCGATATTATTGCACAACAAAAACCATTTGAAGCAAAAAGTCTTATTCAAAAAGCAATGGTGATGTGCAATATTGTCCCATTTTCTTAAGTATAATTATAGCATATTTTGTGCAATAATTTGCCAATGCCCCTTTTAACTTGTGAATTTGGGACTATTTATATATGTCTGGCGAAACATTAGAAGTTGCTAAATGTTTTTGCCGCCTAGCGCATTTTGCGTTTAGTAACCACTAGACGAAAATGCACTAGATCCTTTATTTTGTCGCATCGTGCGAGCCGTTAATCAAATCGATTAACTTCACGATGCTCTAGAAGGTTTGAAATGAAGATACGCGATCTTGCAATTTGGGGCTTTTTTGTCCTTGTATTTATAACGATTTTTTCGCTGAATAAACATCCGGTTGCCCAGCCACAAGCCGCAACCTCTCTACCTTATTCAACCTTTGTTGCCGAGGTTAATGGCGGGCAAATTAAAAATGCCACTATTTCCGGCGATAAAGTGCACGGTGAAAAGAAAGATGGCTCACCATATGTAAGTGTGGCACCAAGCAAAGATTCTGCGTCTGATATGCTTTTAAAAGCTGGGGTTCAGGTTTCAATTGAAGATGAACCAGGCCGCCCATCATTCTTGATGACTGTTTTGGGTAATTTATTGCCATTATTACTTATGCTTGGGCTTTGGTTTTTGGTTATGCGCCAAATGTCTGGCGGCAAAGGCGGCGGCGCAATGGGCTTTGGGAAGTCAAAAGCCAAACTTTTAAACGAAGCCAAAGGTCGTGTAACATTTGAAGATGTGGCCGGTATTGATGAAGCCCGCGAAGAATTGCAAGAAATCGTTGATTTCCTAAAAGATCCACAAAAATTCCAACGTTTAGGCGGAAAAATTCCTAAAGGTGCATTGCTTGTTGGTCCTCCGGGTACAGGTAAAACCTTAACTGCGCGCGCCGTTGCCGGCGAAGCAAACGTTCCGTTCTTTACAATTTCTGGCTCTGACTTTGTGGAAATGTTTGTTGGTGTTGGTGCATCCCGCGTACGCGATATGTTTGAACAAGCCAAGAAAAACGCGCCATGCATTATCTTTATCGATGAGATTGACGCAGTTGGTCGTCACCGTGGCGCAGGTCTTGGCGGCGGAAACGATGAACGCGAACAGACCCTAAACCAATTACTTGTTGAGATGGATGGTTTTGAGGCCAATGAAGGTATTATCATCATTGCCGCAACTAACCGCCCAGATGTTCTTGACCCTGCATTACTTCGCCCAGGTCGTTTTGACCGCCAAGTTGTTGTAGGGCTTCCTGACATTAATGGACGCGAAAAAATCCTTAAAGTTCATATGCGCAAAACCCCACTTGCATCAGATGTTGATGCCAAAGTTATCGCACGCGGAACCCCTGGCTTTTCGGGTGCGGATCTTATGAACCTTGTGAACGAGGCGGCATTATTGGCGGCACGCCGTGGAATGCGCCTTGTAACCATGAAAGAATTTGAAGACGCCAAAGACAAGGTTATGATGGGCGTTGAACGTAAAACCATGGCAATGTCGCAGGAAGAAAAGAAACTTACGGCATATCATGAAGGTGGTCACGCACTTGTTGCCTTGACCGTGCCAAACACCGACCCCGTGCATAAAGCAACCATTATTCCACGTGGTCGCGCGCTTGGTATGGTGATGCAATTACCGGAATCGGATAAATTGTCGTTCTCTTACCAACAAATGATGAGCCGTCTTGCCGTTATCATGGGTGGTCGCGTTGCCGAGGAATTGGTATTCGGTAAAGATGCCATTACATCGGGCGCAAGCTCTGATATCGAGGCGGGAACAAGACTTGCTAGAAATATGGTAACCCGTTGGGGCTTCTCTGACAAACTCGGTAAAGTTGCTTATGGCGAAAACCAAGAAGAAGTTTTCTTGGGTCACAGCGTTTCACGCACCCAAAATATCTCTGAAGCCACCGCACAAATCATTGATGCCGAAGTGCGCCGTTTGGTTGATTGGGGCTATCAAGAAGCCACACGCATTTTAACCGAGCGCCGTGAAGATTTGGAATCGGTTGCCAAAGGCTTGTTGGAATATGAAACCCTTTCTGGTGACGAATTGAAAGACCTTATTAAAGGTATCAAGCCAATTCGCGAAGACAAGGACAATGACGACGGTCGTGATGTAACGCCAACCGTGCCAACCGTTTCCAAAGGTGGCGATCCGGCACCAACACCGGCGGAATAAAATCTTCCACTTTAATAACAACTTCAAAAGCCCAAGCAATGCTTGGGCTTTTTTGTGTATTATTGCGTAAAACACGCATTGCATTTTTTATCAAATATTGATTAAAGGTTGTATACAGGTAGGTAAATGCTGAAACATTTGGGAAAAATAGTCTTAGGAATAATTGTAATAATTATTCTTGCCGCCGCCATATTATTGGGTGTTTTCACAACACGATATTTGGAATTTCAAAAGCAAAAAAAAATGCCATTTGCCGAACAGAACGTAATTATTTACGACAAGTTTTGTGACAACATACGAAAAAAATATTATGACCCCAATTTTGGTGGCAATGATTGGAATAAAATCTGTCTTGATGGAAGGCAAAAAGCAAAATTAGCAAAAACCAATGTTGAGCTTGCTATGATAATGGCTAAAGATTTTGAAATTTTGAAATCATCGCACCAATCTTTAACATTAAAAAAACGAATAAACCCACTTTATGCTGAACAGCTAAGTAGTAATAGCACCCAACCTAATGTTTTATCAAAGCTCAAAGAAAAATATAAAGACGCCATTGATATTTCAGGGATTGAATATTCATCCATAAATATCCGTGGTAAACCCAGAACGGTCATTACTTGGGTTTATCCCAATACCCCAGCATTTGAAGCTGCCGTCAAACCCAATTATCCCCTTTATGTTAAAGATGCCACAATAGAGGTTGATGCAAAAGGCAATAAGGTTTTTTATGATTACGGTTATATTTTACAAACCGAATATTATGATGACCGTGTAATAAATTCGCCCGGAGATAACAGGCAAAAAATTCCTGATATCAACTATGTCCAACCCATAATGATAAAGTTTCAAACAAATATACCGCGTGTTGCAAAATATTCTAATTTAATCCAAATACCGCCTTCAGTTTCATACATAAAGCTGCAAAGTTTCGACAAAATAGAAAACATTAATCAAGTATTTGAAATAGCTAAAACTAGCCCCAACGGGATAATTTTAGATTTACGGGAAAATCGCGGGGGGAGCATCAAATACGAAAATAAACTTATCAGTCTTTTTTTACCGCCCGATACAATTTGCGGGTATCGAGTTTCAAGAAATAAAACAAATAAATTTTCTACAAATGGCATTTTTCAACATTATGAAGGACAACTAATTATTTTGATTAATTCTAACTCCGCAAGCGCATCAGAAGTTTTTTCTTCTTGCATAATGCATTATAAGCGCGGTGTGGTTATTGGTGAAAATTCAAATGGTTCAGTCCTTGCTTCCAGGTTTTATCGATTAGGTTTTTGGGGAAAACAGCATATTCCAATAGAAAATTATCTCGATGCCAACAAAAATCCAATCGAAGGAATTGGAGTTACGCCTGATATAATCGTTCACCCAACTCTCGAAGGCATAAAACAAGGGCGTGACGAAATCCTTGAACGTGCTGTTCAGGAAATTTCAAAAACCCATTAAAAAAGTCATCATAATCAATAAACATCACTTGACCTAGAGTATACTCCAGCATTTAGATGATATTATCACGATAGATTTCGTGATATGGGTAATTATGAAAATTGGTGAATTATCAAAAAAATGCGGGCTTTCAATAGATACTTTGCGTTTCTATGAAAAGATTGGCTTGCTTGAAAAGCCCCTACGTGACGGTGGTGGGCATCGGGTTTATGACCCCGAAATCATGCAATGGCTTGGGTTTTTGGCGCGTTTAAAAGAAACTGATATGCCGCTTAAAAAGCAAATCGAATACGCAAAACTGCGCGCCATGGGTAATGAAACCGCCGCATTGCGCCGCATACTTTTGGAAAAGCATTTGCAAGAACTAACGGAAAAGCAAGCACGCCTCAAAGATAATATCAGCACATTGAAAACCAAAATCACCATCTATCGCCAAATTGAAAAGGATATAGATGATGATGAACCAAAATCAGACACTTGAACAACGCTTTGCAATCGGTCTTGAAAACCTTGCCAAAATTGATGGCGAACAAGGGCAAAGAGTTATTGACGCACTAAAAGATATTGCGCCCGATATGGCGCAATATGTTATTGGGTTTGGCTTTGGTGAAATATATGCCCGAAAAGGGCTTGAATTACGCGCCCGCGAGATTGCAACTATATCGGCACTTTGCGCGCTTGGCACCATCCCGCAATTAAAAGTCCACATCGCCGCCAGTCTTAATATCGGTATAACACGCGAAGAAATCATCGAGATATTTATACAAATGGCGTTATATTGCGGGTTTCCAAAGGCATTAAATGCCATTTTTGCGGCAAAAGAAGTTTTTGACGAATTCGGTTAATTATTCAAATTTTTCATGCGCACCCATTTGCCCTTTAACCCAATAACCACTAGCCTTTAGGTTTTTGGGCGGGTGTTTGCGTGTTGTCAAAAGATATTCACGGATTTTACGGGTGACATGCGCTTCACACGCAACCCAAACATAACCCTCCCCCTCTGGAAAATTTGTATTTTCGAGGGCAAATAGCAGTTCTTGTGGATTGGTTTTCTCACTTTCGGGGCGGATAATCCATTTTAAATTTAGTTTGGCATTGGTTTTAAACTCATGCCGCTCTGCGGGGTCAGTAATTGCTATAATTGCGGTAACATTCGTGCCGTTTGGTAATTCTTCAAGACGGCGGGCAATTGCAGGAATTGCGGTTTCATCACCAATTAAAACCCACCACTCTGAACCTTCGACCACCGATGAACCGCGCGGGCCACCAATTTCAATGGTATCACCAATTTTTGCATATCGCGCCCAATCAGTAGCGATTCCATTTTCATGCATCGCAAAGTCAATCACCAATTCTTTTGCAATTTTATCAATTGCACGCGGCGTATAATCACGCATTTCATAGCCATTTTCAGTATTAAAAAATAATTTTACATGGTCATCAGGGGACAGAAAAGGAAAATCCGCCAAATCATCCCCCTCAAAAACAACCCGCCGCATATTTGGGGTAAGGCTTTTATTTTCCTTTACCACCAGTTTGCGTTTTTTAATTTCATGACGAATGCGGTTTATGAAAATGCTCATGATTATTCGCCTATTATCTCATCGATTGCGCGGCGCAAGATTTCAAGCACACGGGCTTTTTCTTCTTTAGACGCCATACGTTTTGAAAATAATGCTTTGCGCAATTGATGGCGGATTTCGTGAAATTCGCGGCGCATATCAAAATTATGGCGACCGCCATCTTCACGACCCCATGCCTCTTCTGCAGATTCGTCTTCATTAAAGCGGGTGTTCATTGTTGCAAAGCGCTCCGAAAAGGCCTTGATCTTATCAAGTATTTTCGCGAGTTGTTCGCGATTTTCTTCTAAGAATTGCTTACCTTCATCAGTGATTTTAAAGCGTTTGCGGTTGCCATCTGCTTCTGATGTTGCATGACCCAATTCGGTAATATAGTTCAAAAGCGGATAAATCATGCCAGGTGATGGGGTATAAACGCCCGATGTCATGGCTTCAATCGCTTTCATAATTTCATAACCGTAGATTTCAGTTTCACTCATCAACTCAAGAATAATAAGATGCACCTCCTCAGAGCTTAAAAGCTTGCCGCGCATCCGCCCCATATCAGTGCCACCAAAACCGCGGCCGCCAAAAGGGCCACCTTCGCCAAACATTCCACGACCACGTCCACGGCCGCCAAATGCAAATCTATGGTGATGACCAAAACCATCATCGTCATCACAACGACCAAAACCAAATTTTTTTCCAAATCTCATATTTTTATTCCTTTATTTCTATATGATAGCTCTTATATAATATCATATGATATATTTTGCAAGAGTAAATTTATCGATTTTTACAATTTAACAAATGATGAAAAAATACGGCTCGTAAATTACTGAAAATAACCTACTTCAAGTCAATTATCGCGACAAGTTAGGAAAAGTGTGAAAAGGTTTTCCGTAAAAAACGGAAACGGGAAAACGATAAATGAAGAGGCAGTTTTTTCTGTTGCCAGGAAAACTGCCAAACCCCGCCTGAGACGCGTAGTGTCAGGACTTAGTCGGATTTAACCGTAACTGCTTACGCAGCCAAAGCATAATCCTGTGCAAAATTATCGTTTGCATTTGTAAAAACGGGTTTTTAACGTAACCCATGCGGGCAAAAGCAACATTTTTAGACATCTGTCGATCCTATATCGGCCCCATAACAAAATAAGAACAAGCATAAATGCCGTAATTTTTGCGGAATTTACTTCCGTAAAAATTCTGTCCTTATTCCTCAACTCGCTAAGTGAGGCACAAAGTGCCGAAGGCGGCGAGTTGAGATATATGGTGGAGCCGCGGGGAATCGCACCCCGGTCCAGCCTGCTTATTATATGCGCGTTTATCGCCATAGTCTGGTGCGACCAGACAGTATTAGTATAAGTAAGGAAGCTTAAGAATTAAAGTGCCAACAATGAAAATCTCGCAGCAAAAATGCAAATAAAAACCTAAAACCGCGTTTTTGGGTTTTTATTTTCGCAAATTTCCAAATTTCTGAGTGACGAGCAAAGCGAGGAGGGTGGAAATTTGACCCATAAGCCTGCTTATTATATGCGCGTTTATCGCCATAGTCTGGTGCGACCAGACAAATTTAATATAATATCTACAATGAGATAAATAAAGCCGCCAATATGTTATTTCCCATTTTTCTTGATGACAATTATAACGGCGCAGATTAATAAATTCACGGCAAAATAAAAGAGAACAAAATGGTTTATAGTGAAATTACCTACAAAATCGAAGACGATATTGCGCGCATAAATCTCAACAGCCCGAAAAACTTTAATGCCATTTCACAAAATATGGCAAATGAACTGCTTGATGCATTAACAAATGCCGATAATGCCGCACGGGTTGTCATCATTTCATCCGAGGGTGACAACTTCTGCTCTGGTGCAAATTTACTTGATACTGGTTTTGATCTTGAGGATGACAATCGTGATTTAGGTCTAATTCTTGAAACCACTTATAACCCGGTGATTGAGCAATTAAGAAATATGGATACGCCAATTATCACCGCATTAAAGGGTGCAGTGGTTGGCATTGGTTGTTCTGTGGCATTAATGGGTGATTTAATCCTTGCCCGTGATGATACCTATATTATGCAATCATTCAAAAATATTGCACTTGTTCCCGATGGTGGCTCTGCATATCTTTTGGCGCGGGCAATTGGTCGAGTTCGGGCAATGGAAATGATGTTGATGGGGCATAAAGTGGGTGCGAAAGAAGCGCTTGATAATGGTCTTTTTACGCGCGTTTACCGCAAGCACGATTTTGATAAAAGCGTAAATGAAATCGCCCACGAAATCGCAAAAGGGCCAACTAAATCCTTGGGCTATATTAGAAAGATTGCGTGGGATGCACTTGATAATGGCTTTTTTGAACACCTTCAGGCCGAACGTCACTATCAATGTGCGGCGTCGCGCACCAAAGACTTTGTTGAAGGGGTCAAGGCCTTTCGTGAAAAACGAAAGGTCAGCTTTAGTGGGGAATAAACCACCCATCTTTGGTATAGTTTTTATAGATTTTGCGGTGCATCGTTTGACATTTTATTTTAAAAGCTGCAAATCAACGTAATAATCATTTCAACAATTAAGTCGCAAAAATTAAAAAAATAGCGAAATTTATCGGGGCAGAAATTGGCAGAGCTTTTCTCATGGGTATATACAGTAGAGGGATGGGTCTCTTTGTTTACCCTTACGGCATTAGAAATTGTTTTGGGTATCGACAATGTGATCTTTGTATCAATTGCGGCATCAAAACTGCCGATTGAGACGCGCGATAGTGCGCGCCGCATTGGTTTGTTTCTGGCAATGTTTTTGCGAATTGCGCTTTTAACACTCTTAACATGGCTTGCCGGCCTTACCGATGTTTGGTTTAGCGTTTTTGGACACGGTTTTTCAAAGCGTGATTTAATCCTGCTTGGTGGTGGTCTATATCTTATTTACAAGGCCAGTGCCGAAATTTGGGAAATGTTAAACCCCGAAGAAGAACATGAGAAGGCCGAAAACAATACCGGCAAAAGCGCATTTTTCATGGTTGTGGCACAAATTGCCGTCGTTGACGTTGTCTTTGCAATTGATTCAATCATCACCGCTGTTGGCATGACCAACCACTTACCAATCATGATTAGTGCGGTTGTAATTGCAGTAATTATCATGATGTATGCGACCGCAATCGTTTCACACTTTGTTGAAAAACACCCAACCACAAAAATGCTCGCGCTTGCATTCTTGGTATTTGTTGGTGGGATTTTGGTTTCCGATGGTTTGGGGCACCATATTTCACGCACCTATATTTATGCGGTTATTATTTTCTGTACCATCCTTGAGGCGCTAAACATCATTGCCCGCAACCGCATGGAAAAAGCGGCATTGGGCAAACTATCTCACGTTAAATATGATGAGCCACGCATCGAAGTTGGTGACGAAACCAGCGTTTCAGACGAAGAATAGCAACCTTGCCAAACCCGTCTAAAATCTTTAGACGGGGCATATGACAAAAATTAAAATTGCCACTTGGAACATTAATTCGGTACGCCTGCGCGCGCCCATCGTTGCGGACTTTATCAATGAGGCCGCACCAGATATTTTATGCCTTCAAGAAATCAAATGCCAAACCGCTGAATTCCCATCCAAAGTCTTCAAGGATTTGGGCTATAATCATTTTGTAATTCGCGGGCAAAAGGGCTGGCACGGTGTTGCGATTGCCTCCAAAATTCCACTAACCGAAGTTGAAGAACCTAAATTTTGTATGCACGACCATGCCCGCGTGGCGGCGGCAAAAATTGGCGATAGTGATATTATAATTCATAACCTTTATGTCCCTGCAGGTGGTGATATTCCCGATGCCGCGCAAAATGATAAATTTGCCCACAAACTAGATTTCTTGGCGCAAATGGATGCGTATTATAAACAAAAAATGGGGCAATATATTGTGGTTGGCGATTTAAACATTGCCCCGCATGAGCATGACGTTTGGTCACACAAGGCGCTTTTGGATGTGGTATCACATACCCCAATTGAAACCGAAACCTTGGAAAAATTGCGTATTGATGGCGACCTTTTGGATATTGCACGCATTGCGCATAATATGGATGAAAAGCTTTATTCATGGTGGTCTTATCGTTCTGCGGATTGGACAAAAAATAACCGTGGTCGCCGCCTTGATCATATTTGGGTTTCAAAAGCAATTGGCGATAAATTTGTGCCTGAATCCTACAAAATCCATACCCATGCCCGCAGTTGGGTAAAACCGTCTGACCATGTTCCAATAACTATTGAAATGGAAATTTAATGGCAATCATTGGCATTGATACCGCGTTGAAACATTGCTCAATCGCCATTTTGGGTGATGGAATAAATTATGAGCAATGTGTTCCCGCGCCGTCTAATCAGGCGGAAATCTTGCCACAAATGTTGTCGGACGCGCTTCTTAAAACCGGCATTAAAAATTCTGATATCGAAAAGATTGCCGTTACCATTGGCCCGGGTTCATTCACCGGTGTTAGGGTTGGTTTGGCATTTGCCAAAGGTTTGGCAATTTCTTTGGGCAGCGAATTATTGGGCATCAATAGCTTTGAGGCATTCGTTAAACAAGCCAATGCACCTAAAACGATTTGTGCAATAAATGTCGCCGGAAGCGTTTTTATGGCGGCAAAAGACGGTGATAACTGGATTTTGCCACCAACCCGTTTTGAAGACTTTACAACAATAAATGACTATAAAGGCTTTACCCTAGTTGGCCACGCCATTCCCAAAGAATTGGGCGCATCATTGGATGATTTTATTCACCCTTTAAGGCTTTGCGAAATTGCCAAAAATGAAAATCAGCAAACAAGACCGCCTGTTCCGCAATATATGCGTGGTGCGGATGCTGTTTTATGGCAAGGAGGCAAATTTGCAGGTCATTAGGGAAATTTGCACAGATGATATTCCGCAGCTAGTGGCACTTATTTCCGGTGATGCATCAGCCCATTCATGGGGGCAAAAGGATTTTGAAAGCGCCTTAAATAGTGAAAACCAAATTTGTTATTTAATGGAAAACACTGGCTTTATTCTTTTGCAAAAAGTCCTTGATGAGGCCGAAATAATAATGATCTGGATTTCCCCCACAATGCGCGGCATGGGGCATGGGGTAAAATTGCTTGAATATGCGATTAATGAACTACAAAAACATGGAATTAAAAACCTGTTTTTAGAAGTCGCCGAAAACAACCAAAATGCAATAAAATTATACCAAAAATCAGGCTTTATTGAAATTGGACGCCGTAAAGACTATTATAAGACCGATGATAATTGTTTGATTGATGCAATTACAATGAATTTGAATTGCTGAATTGAAATAATTACTTGTAAAATACTGGTGTTGCCTGTTATTTAGGGCAAAACACAATTCGTACGGATTTGACACATGATGGAAGATAGAATCGAGAAACTTTGCGCTGAAAAAGGTCTGCGCATGACAGAACAGCGCCGCATTATTGCCCGCGTTTTATCAAGTGCCAAAGACCATCCAGATGTCGAAGAATTACATCGCCGTGCATCGGCGATTGATAAAGGTATTTCTATCGCCACCGTTTATCGCACCGTCTCTTTGCTTGAAGAATCTGGCATTGTGGAGCGTCATGATTTCCGTAATGGTCGTTCACGCTATGAAGAAATTGGCGACGACCATCACGACCATTTAATCGATTTGCAAAGTGGCAAAGTTCTTGAATTCTCAGATCCAGAAATTGAAGAGCTACAAAGAAAAATCGCGGAAAAACTTGGCTATCGGCTGGTTGATCACCGCTTAGAATTATATGGGGTGCCTTTAAATAAATAAGGCAACAAAGGTTTATGTCAGAAAATAATAAAACAAACACAAAGGCCAAAAAAGGGCTTTTCGTGCAATCTTATGGTTGCCAAATGAACGTCTATGATAGTGAGCGTATGGTCGATGTCCTTGCGCCGCTTGGGTACGCGCCGGTTGAAAAACCCGAAGATGCCGATTTAGTGGTGTTAAACACTTGCCACATTCGTGAAAAAGCAACCGAAAAAGTTTATTCAGAAATTGGCCGCCTTAAAATGCAAAAAGAAGCCAAGCAAAAGGCAGGTAATGGCGATATGATGATTGCCGTTGCCGGATGCGTTGCACAGGCCGAAGGTGCGGAAATCATGAACCGCGCGCCCGTAGTCGAGCTTGTGGTTGGTCCACAGGCATATCACCATTTACCAGAGCTTATTGCGCGGGCCGCCCGTAAATCTGGTGAAGTTTTGGACACTTCATTTGATGCGATTGATAAATTTGATGCCCTTCCTATCAAGCGCGAAAACACCGGCGTTTCTGCATTTTTATCGGTTCAGGAAGGTTGCGACAAATTCTGTTCTTTCTGTGTTGTGCCATATACGCGCGGCGAAGAATTCTCACGCCCGTTTGCCAAAGTTATGGATGAGGCAAAATCACTTGTTGATAATGGCGTAAAAGAAATCATTCTTTTGGGGCAAAATGTTAATGCCTATGATGGCGGCAATAATATCGGCCTTGCGCAATTAATTGAAAAGATTGCCGAATTAAATGGGGTTGAGCGTATTCGTTACACTACTTCCCACCCATGCGATATGCGCGATGATTTAATCGCCGCACACGGCAGCATTGCCAAATTAATGCCTTATCTTCACCTTCCGGTACAGGCGGGTTCTAACAAGGTTCTAAAAGCAATGAACCGTAAGCATACGGTCGAATCCTATGCCGAAACCATTGCACAAGTTCGCAAAATGCGCCCTGATATTGCTATTGCGTCTGATTTCATTGTTGGTTTCCCTGGTGAAAGCGATAAGGATTTTGAAGAAACCATGGCGCTTGTCCGTGAAATTAAATATGCAAGTGCATATAGTTTCAAATACTCACGCCGCCCGGGAACGCCGGCTTCGGCAATGATGTATCAAATTGCTGAAAACATTAAGGATGAGCGCCTTCAGGCATTACAGGCATTATTGGCCGAACAACAAACTGCGTTTAACGCGTCAAAAATCGGGCAAGAGGTCGATGTTTTGGTAACTGGCAAAGGCCGCAACCCGGGTCAGATGCTTGGCAAAGCACCTTGGCAACAATCGGTATTTTTTGCTGGCGACGAAAGCATGATTAATAAAACCGTTCGCGTGAAGGCCGTTGGTGCGGGCCTTAACTCTTTGGCGGGTGAATTATTAAAGGCCGATGCAAATGCCTAATGATGACGACAATAGCGAAGACCAGAGTATTGAAATACTAATCGAAGATACGGTTTGGGAAACCAGCCTGCCCGATACTGAAACTTTTACAATTGAAATTGTAAAATCGGTTTTAGATGAATTCGAGCCACCTTTTGGCAATATCGATATTTTGCTTTGCAATGATGATCGCATCCATGAATTGAATAAATTATGGCGTGGCCATGATAAGCCAACCAATGTTTTATCTTTTGAGTCTGTTGATGATGATATTTTGGGCAATATAGCGATTGCCCATAATTATTGCCAAAACGAAGCAAATACGCAAAACAAGGCATTCAAAGACCATATTGCGCATATGATTGTGCATGGTGTGCTTCATTTAATTGGTTTTGACCATATTGAAGATGATGAAGCGCAGGAAATGGAAGCCTTGGAGGTTGAAATTTTATCCAAATTGGGAATTAATAACCCTTATGACGCTAATGAAGGGGATTTAATAGGGGTTGATGATGCCAAGCTCTGATGATGGCAGTAGTGAGAAGAAGAGTTTATTCGGTCGTTTACGTTCGGTAATGGCTCGTAAGACCATTGATTCAGAATCGCAAGAAATTATTGAAACCCTTGAACAGGCGAACAAGGACACCTATTCCCAAAACAAGCGCGAAATGTTGTTCAAAGTGGCATCATTCGACCGGTTAAATGTTGGCGATGTTATGGTTCCGCGCGCGGATATAGAGGCCGTGGAGGCCGAAACCACATTGGGCGAATTGGCACAAATCTTTGCCGAAAATCAACATTCACGCATGCCGGTTTACCGCGAAAATCTTGATAATCCGATTGGTTTTGTTCACGTAAAAGATATTCTTTCACTTTTAACCCCCAATAGTGACGGTGTGGTTGAGGCAGGCTTTGATGACAAGCCTATAAGCCGCATCAAGCGGGATTTGGTTTATGCGCCGGTATCCATGCGCCTACCTAATCTTTTGCTTCTGATGCGCGCCCAGAGATGCCATATGGCGCTTGTGATTGATGAGTATGGCGGAACCGATGGTTTGGTTACAATCGAAGATTTGGTCGAAGAAATTATCGGCGAGATTGACGATGAATATGATGATGAAATCACCAACGCCCTAATCGAACGTGGTCCAGATAAATGGGAAGTTGATGCAAGGCTTCCGATTAAAGAATTTGAAGAAGAAACCGGCATAATTTTTAATACCGAGGATGCGGAATTAGAAGTTGATACAATGGGCGGTCTTGCATTTGCGGTTTTGGGTCGCGTTCCACTTCGTGGCGAGATTATTAGCGATCTTGACGGGTTTGAGATGGAAATTATCGATGCCGACCCGCGCCGTATCAACCGTCTTATAATTCGCAAAACCGACAATAAAAAAGATGAAAAAGGCGCAGATTGAACCAAATTTTGCAAAAACTAAATTCTTTGTTTTCGGGTAAGACACGTTTTGTCTATTTATGGCTTACCCTCGGCGGGATTGGTGCGGTTTTTGGTTTTGCGCCATTTTTTATTGCCCCGCTTTATGGTTTGGGAATTATTTTACTATTTTTCGCCCTTGAAAACGCACCGAGTTTAAAGGCGGCATTTTGGCGGGCGTGGTTTTTTGCCTTTATAATGTTTGCGGCATCTATGTTTTGGCTTGGGGCTGCATTTTTGGTTGATGCCGAAAAGTTTTTTTGGCTTATGCCATTTGCGATAACCCTATTGCCGGCGGTTTTGGCATTGTTTTGGGGCGTTGGCGGTCTGGTTTATTTTAAATTCCGCCCACAATCGGCAACTAAATCATTATTATTCGCCGCAACTTTTACCCTGATTGAATATTTGCGTGGCACATTATTCACCGGTTTACCGTGGAATCTCCCGGCCTATATCTTTAATGCAGGCGGTTTAATATCGCAAAATGCGGCATGGCTTGGGCCATATGGCGTAACCCTGTTCACAATTTTCGTTTTTGCCGCGATTGCTGTAATCGATAAAAAATGGGGCAAGCAAATTTTTGCATGTATGGTTGCGGTTTGCGGCATTGGCTTTGCTTATGGGTTTTATCATAAGAACTTCACCCATTTGGTCGCGCGCAACAACCCGCCAATAATTGCCACTGGACAAGGTGGTTTTAGCCAAAAAGAATTATACCAAACCGGCAATGAATTACACGTGGTTGAAACCTATCTTGGGCTTTTACAAAGCGAAGACGCAAAGAAATCAAAAATAATTGTTTTGCCCGAAGGAACTTTTCCTTTTTTATTATTAGAAGAACCTTATGTTTTATTTGAAATCAACAAATATATCCAAAATAAATTATTGATTGTTGGTGCGCCACGCCGCGATTTCAACAATGAAGATATATATTATAATTCCATCGCTTTTATTGGTGGAACCCCAAAGGCACCAGCGCTTCTAAAGCTATATGACAAAGGGCATCTTGTACCATTTGGGGAGTATTTGCCATTCAAATCTGTTTTCAACGCATTGGGAATAACTAGCCTAGTTTCATACGGCACAGACTTTAATAGTGGCACTGGCCCACAATTAATTAAAATTGCAGATATTCCGTTAATAGAACCTCGCATTTGTTATGAGATAATATTCCCTAATTATACAAATAAAGAGAGTATAAAAGCAGACTGGATAGTCAATGTTTCGGTGGATGCATGGTATGGCGATCTTCTTGGCCCAGACCAGCATTATAACCAAGCAAGGTGGCGCGCAATTGAGCAAGGCAAGCCCTTGATTCGTGCAGCCTCTGGTGGTTGGTCATCGATTACTGATTCTTTCGGGGAGCCTGTTGTACAATTTAGAAGCGGTAGTCGCCTAATTTCCGCGTTACTGCCTTCAAAAATCGAATCTACGCCTTATTCAAGGCTTGGTAACAGTATCTTTGCGGCTTTTTTGCTCTGTTTCTTTGTTGCAGCTATTTTAATTGATAAAAAAGCTGTTATGTAGTTTATTAACAAAAACACTAAATAGAACGAGGTAATTTATGAGTAACGAAAGAAGCTCAACAGCTATTGACGCTTATGTTGGACGTCGTCTTAAACAAAGACGTGAAGAGCTGGGATTGAGCCAAGAAAAATTAGCAGACTTTTTAGGAATTTCCTTCCAACAAGTGCAAAAATACGAAAGAGGATTTAACCGTGTTGGTGCAAGCCGTCTTTTCCAAATTGGTGAAGCACTTGGCGTTCCGACTGCATTTTTCTTTGAAGGTGTTGAACCAAGCGGACGCGGCGGTTTGGCAGAAAATGATGGACCACAACCTTTACAAGTGGCAGAATTACTAGCCGCACCTGGTGCTATGGAGCTTTTGACAGAATATGCTAAAGTTACCTCGCCGGCACAGCGTAAAAAAATCGTGGAATTGGTGCGCGTTCTGGCAAATTAATCACTAATTTGTTCGGATTGTTAAATTGCAAAATATAAAAACCTTTGGTCGCACCCGTGGCAGACCATTGTCATTTAGAAAAGCAAGTCTTGTGGATGCAAGGCTTGCAGATTTTTTATTGCCTGTTGAAATTTCAAATGAAGGTTCAAATAACTTTGACCCAAAAGGCCTTATGCCAAATGCCAAAGCCGTTTGGTTTGAGATTGGTTTCGGTGGTAGCGAGCATTTGATTGCCCAGGCAAAAGCCAATCCAGATACACTTATTATCGGTGCTGAACCATTCTTTGATGGCGTTGCCAAAGCACTGGATGGCATAATTGAAAACAAGCTTGAAAATGTGCGCCTGATTAATGATGACGCCAGAAAATACCTTGCAAACTTTCAAGACAATTCAATTGATAGAATTTTTATTATGTTTCCTGATCCGTGGCAAAAACTTCGCCACCGTAAACGTCGTCTTGTAAACGATGCCTTTGCGCACGAAATAACACGGCTTTTAAAAAATGATGGGAAGTTAAGGTTTGCCACCGATTGGGCAAATTATGCAGAAACTGCGCTATTGGCACTTACCAAGAATCCATCGCTTAAATGGCTTGCAGAAGGCCCAGAGGACTGGTTAACGCCACCACAAGACCATTTTACTACCCGCTATCAATTAAAGGGCCTGGGCGATTGTGCGCCGCATTTCTTTGATTTTATAAAAATCTAATTTCTTATTTTATTTTTCTCATAAAAGTTGGCGTATATTGCACGGCAACGTATATTATGCGTGCCATAGTTTTCATACAGCCAAATAAAAAATCAGCCTAAACCATGCGGTTTAGGCTGAAAAGTTATGAGAGGCACCAAATTGCCTATCAGGGAGAGTTTTTGGCTATAAATTAGAATTTATAACCGAAACCTACAGAAACAACCAATGGATCAAGAGTTACTTTTGATCTCAAAGCGTCTGCTACGTATGCGCCACCAGCAGTAGTTGCGCCAACATAAGCGTCTGTTTCAAAGAAAATTTTCTTAACGTCAACGTTATAAGACCATTTAGAAGCCGTGTTCACGTCAAGACCAAGTTGAACAGCATATCCGAAACCATCTTTTAGGTTAAGGTCAACATTGTTTTTGCTGTCTTCAGAATAGAACCAAATGTAAGTTACACCAGCACCAACATAAGGAGAGAATTTGCCTTTAGAGTTGAAGTGGTATTTAGCAGTTACAGTTGGTGGAAGGTGAGCAACTTTAGCAACTTTGTCGCTTGTCATTGGAACAAGTGCGCCAAGAGCAGCTTTTGCACCAGGAACGGTAACTTCGTGAACGCCGGTACCTGCGATTGCTTCAACAGAAATATTATCAGTTAGGTAATATTCAAGACCAATAGTAGGTACATATGAATCGTCAACTTCTGCTTTTAGGCCAGTTTGTTTGTCAGTTGTCAAAGTTGGTGCAAGAACACCGCTAAGACCATTACCAACACGCAAAGGAGCATCTTCATCAGGAAGGATACCGGTTACGCGAACGTCTAATTTGATAGTACCAGCTTTAGCAGTTACCAAATCTTGTGCATTAGCAGCAGTAGCGCCGAAAGCAATCAAAGCAGCAGAAGCCAAAAGTATTTTTTTCATTTTAATCCCCTCAAAATCGCGGCACGCCCCATTGTTTTGAGAACCAAACTCTCCAACGTGCCAACATTTGAAGGTTGCCTTTTGTTACTTTTTTAGCTGCTCTTCAATTAGTCACCTTGTCGCGCGACCTGTTGCCACGCGACAGCTTGTCGCATTTGCACAATTTTTATAAGGTAATTCAGGGATTATTGTATGGAACTTTAAAATTACGTCACAGTGATAATAAGTTATAATATATGGATTAATTGCATCATTCAGGGGATTGGGGGCATATTATCCATATGTTCATCGGTAATAGTAGAATAGATTTTTTTTAAAATAATTTGCCGAAAAATCCAAAAAATGAAATCCGTTATTTTACATAATGTGGTCAAACCAATGTCAGGAAATGTCAGGGTTTTGCGTGGTTTGCATTCTTTGCATTTGAAATTGTTCACACGTTGAAATGTCAACAAATGTCAACATTTCTAGGAATGATAAAAATGTGACTTTTTTGCATACGCAAAGGTTTGATTAATATTGGTTTTATTGGGAATAAATATTGTTACAAATGAGTAGAATAGAACTAAATATCTATGCGAGGCATTGGTTATTCAACCAGATGCCGGACAAAATCCGTAATTTTTAATTTTTAATCCTTAATTCTAGTTTCGTTGCGGCTTTTTCTTGACCATTGACCGTAAAATTGCGAAAGGGAATTGTAACAAATAAACAGTCAATTCACGGAAGGAATATGAAATGGCTTATCCGACTGGAAACATTATGGCAGGAAAACGCGGTCTTGTTATGGGCGTTGCCAATGATAAATCAATCGCATGGGGCATTGCCGAACAATTGGCGGCACAAGGTGCAGAGCTTGCCTTCACTTATCAAGGTGAGGCATTGGAAAAACGTATGCGCCCATTGGCTGAAAGCGTTGGTTCAAACATTATCCTTGAATGTGATGTTACAAATGACGAAGCAATGGACAAAACCTTTGCCGAATTAGAGGCAAAATGGGGCAAGATTGACTTTTTGGTTCATGCGATTGCCTTCTCTGATAAAAATGAGCTTAAAGGTTCATTTGTTGAAAATACATCACGCGATAACTTCCTTAAATCAATGGATGTTTCGGTTTATTCATGGGTTGCGGTTGCCAAACGCGCATCAAAACTTATGACCGATGGTGGCTCAATGATTACCCTATCTTATTTGGGTGCAGAGCGCACCATTCCATCATATAATGTTATGGGCGTTGCCAAAGCAGCACTTGAAGCATCAACCCGTTATATTGCGCGTGACCTTGGTCCATCTGGCATTCGCGTTAATGCAATTTCTGCGGGCCCAATGCGCACCCTTGCCCTTGCGGGCATTAAAGGTGGTCGTGATTTGGTTGGAACCGGTCGTGAATGGTCATTGTTAAAAGAAGATACCACAATGGAGGGTATTGCCGGCTGTGCATTATGGCTATTGTCTGATCTTGGTGCATCAACCACTGCTGAGGTTGTGCATGTTGACGCTGGCTTCCATGCTGTTGGTGTGCCCGAATCTGCCGCAAGCGCGGAATAATATTGTTATTGCGTAATTATACGTAACGACAATTTTGTGAGAAAATGACAAATATCGCCAATATCTTGTTTCCAATGCCAATTTCAGAAGGGTTTGATTACCAAATCCCACAAGGCATGGAATTAGGGATTGGCGATTTTGTTTATGTGCCTTTTGGAAAAACCACACGAATCGGCGTGGTTTGGGGGTTGGGTAATATTCCACCAAAAGATATCGCCCTAAAAGACATAATTTCCAAAAGCAGCACGCCACCACTTGCGCCTGATGTATTAAAATTTGTTGATTGGGCGGCAAAATATCTGGTTACATATCGTGGAAGTATTTTGGGGCATGTCCTGCGCCCACAAGATGCCCAAGCCGATGGACCGTTTATCAAAAAAGTTATCCGCGGCCCAATCACGCGCACCAGACTTACAGAAAGTCAGGAAAAAGTCGTCCTAATTTTATGGCAAGACGATTATATGCCATTAACGCGAACAGAATTGGCACAATGTGCCGGTGTTTCGGTGGCAATCATCGCGACACTTATTAAAAAAGAAATATTGGCGGAAATTTCGGTAAGTGTTGATGCGCCATTCGCAACGCCAAAAGCGTTGCCGAGCAAAACTGAATTAAACCCTGCCCAATTAGCGGCAAAGAATGAAATTGCGGCGGCGGCAATTGAAAAAAAGTTTACGCCATTTCTGCTTGATGGGGTTACGGGTTCGGGCAAGACCGAAGTGTATCTTGAGGCAATTGCCGATATTCTTGCCAAGGATACACAGGCACAAATCCTTATTATGCTTCCCGAGATTGCTTTAACCCAAACTATTATTTCCCGCATTTCAGAACGGTTTGGCATTATTCCCGCCGAATGGCATCATGATTTGGGCGCATCGCAAAAGCGCCGCGTCTGGCGCAGAATAAATGACGGTAATGCACAAATAATAATTGGCGCACGCTCAAGCGTATTTTTACCGTTTAAAAACCTACGCCTTATCATAATTGATGAGGAACATGATACATCTTATAAACAAGAAGATGGGTTGCGTTATCATGCACGCGATATGGCAATTGTGCGCGCCAAATTTGCAAATGCGGCAATTGTTATGGCATCGGCAACACCATCTTTGGAAACCCGCAATAATGCACTTACCCAAAAATATCGGCATTTGGTACTTGCCAACCGTTTTGGATCTGCGGTTTTGCCCAATATTGAGTTAGTAAATTTAAAAGATTATCCGCCGCCAAAAGACCATTGGATTTCACCGATTTTACGTGAAGAAATTGCCAATACCCTTCATCGCAATGAACAGGTTTTATTGTTTTTAAACCGCCGTGGTTTTGCACCGGTAGTTTTGTGCAGTAGATGCGGCCATAAAATGACCAGCCCAGAAACCGATTCGTGGTTGGTTGAACATAAATATAATAATACCCTTGTTTGCCACCTTACGGGTTATACAATTCCGAAACCCGATAATTGCCCCGAATGTCATGGTTTTCAGACCCTTGTTTCAATTGGCCCAGGCGTTGAACGCATTGCAGAAGAAGCAAAAGAACTCTTCCCCAAAAAAGTCATTGAAGTTTTGTCATCCGACACTGCAAACGACCCAAAAAAGCTGCGCGAGCTAATCGATAAAATGGAAAACCATGAGATTGATATTCTAATCGGCACACAAATTACCGCAAAGGGTCATAATTTCCCATTCCTTACACTTGTTGGTGTGGTTGATGGCGATTTGGGATTAAAAGGTGGCGATCCGCGTGCATCAGAACGCACTTATCAACTTTTGACACAGGTTGCGGGGCGCGCCGGACGCGCCGAATTACGTGGCAAAGCAATTATCCAAACCTATTACCCCGAAAATGAGGCCTTCCAAGCACTTTTAAACCAAGACAGAGATGGCTTTTTACAAATTGAAACTGAAATGCGCGCCGCAACCGGCTTTCCACCATTTGGACGGCTTGCCAATTTGCAATTAATGGCAAAGTCAGATGCAGCAATTGAAAAGGCATGTGAAATTGTTTCAAATGCCCTGATTGCCGCCGAGGGGGTGGAAGTTTGGGGGCCCGCACCACCGCCAATTGCCCTTGTACGCGGTTGGCGGCGGCGGCGTTATTTGGTGCGTGCCGATCGTAATGTTGATATTTCCGCTTTTATGTTGGCATGGCGCAAAAAATTTAAGCTTCCACCCGAAGTTCGGGTTATAATTGATATCGACCCATACAGTTTCTTGTAAAATTTACAGAATGAATATTGCCCTAATATTCAAATTTTGGCATTCAAATATTATGGAAAACTTGTTTCACTGGATTGCAGATCCCGCACACTGGATGTCTTTAATAACCCTTACCTTCCTTGAGGTGGTTTTGGGCATCGACAATTTATTATTCATTTCAATTGGCGTCTCCAAATTACAAGGGAAACAGCGCGACCTTGCCTCTAATATTGGGGTTTGGGGCGCAATGGTTTTACGCATTCTAATGCTTGGCGGGATTTTTTGGATTATTTCGTTGGGCGCAAATGCCCTTTTCACCCTTCCCCATGCCTATGGTGAGTTGGTTGGACATGGCAATGAAGAAGCAATCAAAGAAGCTGTTGAAGTTACCATAAAAGACCTAATTTTAATCGGCGGCGGATTGTTTCTTTTGTACAAAGCAACCGAAGAAATCCATGCCTCGGTTGAAGGAACTGGTCATGAAGAAGGCAAAGCCGCCACAAACTTTAATTCGGTTATTATTCAACTTATTACCATCAATATTGTATTCTCAATGGATAGCGTGATTACAGCGGTGGGTATGACTGATGTTTTGGGTATTATGATTTTGGCGGTTATTTTATCAACCTTTGTTATGGCGGTGGCGGCAAAACCATTGACCACATTTGTTGATGCCCACCCAACCGTTAAAACCCTTGCCCTTGCCTTTATCCTTCTGGTTGGCGTGGCATTGATTGCAGACGGTGCAGGCGTACATATTCCGCGTGGCTTCTTATATTTCTCACTCGCATTCTCGTTGGGCGTAGAGATGATAAATATTTTACAACGCAAGAAGAATGTAAACGGCGGGCATTAAACCCGCCCAACGTTTTTATAAAAAATTTGCGTAGCAAATTTTGTCTCTTCGCCTGTTCCGAAAACCGTTTCACACTTTTCGGGGCTCATCGCGGCGTAGAGATGATAAATATTTTACAGCGCAAGAAGAATGTAAACGGCGGGCATTAAACCCGCCCAACGTTTTTATAAAAAATTTGCGTAGCAAATTTTGTCTCTTCGCCTGTTCCGAAAACCGTTTCACACTTTTCGGAGCTCATCGCTAAATAATATTTACGCCGCGTTTAATGTTTTTTGCGCATTACCACTGACCCATTTTTGTAAAATGGTTTCAAGCGCATTTAATTCCAGTGGTTTGGTTATAAAATCATCCATACCAGCGGCTGAACAGGCACGACGATCTTCTTCCATTGCGGCGGCAGTTAAGGCAATTATTGGTAATGCCTTAAGCCCTAAGGCACGAATTTGTTGTGTTGCCGCAAGCCCATCCATAACCGGCATATGAAAATCCATGAACACAAGATCATATGGGGTGGTTTGAACCGATTGCACCGCTTCTTCACCATTGCCAACAGTGACAACATCGCAGCCCATTCGCTCAAGTAATGATTTCGCCAAAAGCGCATTAATTCGGTTGTCTTCGGCCAAAAGCACCCGTACACCAGAAAGCTTTTTAGTATTATCGGCGCGTTCATCATTGCTGACTTCAATCATGTCATCAACTATATTATCAAGCGCAAGTTTAACCCGTTCCAACAATGAACCAAGGCGCAATGGTTTAATTAAATATCCAAATGCACCCTTTTCCCGATAGGTCTCGATTAATTCACGTTTTTCTTGCCCAATCATGGCGATACATGGTGGCGGGCCTTTTAAAATTGTATCAATGGCATCGCTTTCAAAACCATCATCAAGCAATATGGTTTTGACACCTCTTAAATCTTTTGTGCTGTTAAAACGAATGACATTTGCGCCATAAACACCAAGATTACACGATAGCACATCGTAAAGAACGTCTGACTTGGTGGCGATTGCAATTTTCTTGTTTTTGAAATTATATTCATTTGTTGCGGGTTCGACGGTTTTAAACGGCAATTCCACGCTGAAAATTGTGCCGCCTCTTGGGTTTTGCATAATTTTAACATCGCCACCCATTGCCTTTGATAAACGTTTCACAATCGCAAGACCAAGGCCCGTGCCACCATATTGGCGTGTGTGTGATGAATCTGCCTGGGCAAACTCATCAAAAATGGTTTCAATCTTGTCTTGTGGAACACCAATCCCGCTATCTTCAACACAAAAACATAAGTGTTCACTATTGCGGACATCAATGCGCAAAACAATGCCGCCTTCATGCGTAAACTTAACCGCATTGGACGCAAGATTTAGGATGATTTGACGTAAGCGGCCATCGTCACCAGAAACTTTCTTGGGAATATTTTTGCCAATTGCCACCATTATGTCCAAACCCTTTTCATGGGCGCGCGGTGAGCAAATCTCAGCAATTGATTGCAATGTATGAACAGGGTCAAAATTCACGGTTTCCAAATCGATTTTGCCGCTTTCAAGTTTAGCATAATCGAGAATGTCATTTAAAAGCCCCAAAAGGTGCTGGCCAGAGTCTTGAACCGACCCAAGCCATGAACGCTGCGCAGATGTAAGCTCACTCATACCCAAAAGACCGGCCATGCCGATAATGCCGTTTAAAGGTGTGCGTATTTCATGACTAAGGGTGGCAAAAAGCATGGTTTTTGCGCGTGCAGTTTCGTCGGCATCAGGGCGGAAAACACCAACAATTGTGCCATCTTCACATTCATTACAGGTCCAGCCATGACGACTTTCAAGCCATGGCGCAAGCCTTCCTAATTTGGCATTTTCTTTGAACCGATTTTGTGCAAGTTGGTTCGAAAATAGGATTCGGCTGTTTTTTCCGGCAACAACTGTTGCCTCTGGAATGTCGTCGATTGAAACTGTAATATTTTTCATGCTAGAAGCATCGCATAAATCAGTTAAATTTATTTCAAAATTAAATTAAAATTTTATCGATTAAGGCATTTTTCCCATGAAAAACGAATTAGAACAAATGGCCACAATTGCAAAAACCCGTAAGATTGAGGAATTATTCAAGACAGGAACCCGTCTTGATAAACTATGTTTGCAGTTTGGCGAATGCTTTTTTGATTTCTCAAAATCCCAAATGTCTGAAGACGAACTTGTGACATTAATTGCATATGCAAAAGAGAAAAACCTTGGCGATAAAATCAAGGCAATGTTTAGTGGTGATGCCATTAACACCACTGAAAATCGGGCGGTCTTGCATGTTGCACTTCGTAATCATTCACGCAATTGGCATGCAAAAGGTGAAGACGCAAACGAATATAAAGAAGTTATGAAACGCGCCAGTGAATTTGCCCAAAAAGTTTTTGACGGCAGTGTGAAGGCAAAGAACGGCAAGCCATTTTCGGCAATTTTGCATATTGGCATTGGCGGTTCTGATCTTGGTCCGCGTATGGTTTATGAGGCTTTAAGACCAATCGATGCAACTGGGCCTATTTTGCGGTTTTGCGCAAATGTAGAACCAACAGAATTTGCACAAGCGGTTGCAGGAATTGACCCAGAGACCACTTTAATTGTTTGTGTATCGAAAACTTTTACCACTATTGAAACCCTTACCAATTTTGCGCTTGCTCGCGACTGGTTGCAGGCGGCAATTGGAACAGATGATAAAGAACATTTGGTTGCAATTTCATCCGCCCCAGACAAGGCAATGAAATACGGCATCAAAGAAGACAGAATTTTTGGTTTTGATGAATGGGTTGGCGGTCGTTATTCGGTATGGTCAACCGTTGGCTTATCATTGGAAATGTCTTTGGGTTCTGAAATCGCTAAGGCATTTTTAGATGGTGCCAAAGCAATGGACGAACATTTTGAAACCACTGATATTGGGCAAAACATTCCGCTTTTGGGTGGGCTGATTGGTTATTGGAACCATACGTATTTGGGCTATACGACACGGGCAATTATTCCATATGCGGCACGCTTAAAACTGCTACCACAATTTTTGCAACAACTTGATATGGAATCAAATGGCAAGGGTATTGACAAAAACAATAACCCGATTGCCATTTCTGGCCCAGTGGTTTGGGGTGCAGAGGGAACCAATGCACAGCATGCCTTTTTCCAACACTTGCACCAAAGCCCACAAATCACACCGGTTGAATTTATTATCATTAAAGATGGCGGCACTAAATATGCGGCATCGAATCAATTAACGCTTGCCAATGCCCTTGCCCAATCAGAAGCACTAATGCGCGGCAAAAGCCTTGAGATGGTAAAAGAAGACATGCGCAAAGCCGGTAAATCTGATGAAGAGATTGAAAAAATCGCACCGCACCGCGTGTTTACCGGCAATCGCCCTAATATATGTGTAGTTCTTCCAAAACTTGGCGCATATGAAATTGGTGCATTAATTGCCTTTTACGAACACCGCACGTTGGTTGAAGGTCTTTTGTGGGACATTAACTCATTTGACCAATGGGGGGTTGAGCTTGGAAAAGTGATTGCCCTTGAAATCAATGAAGATTTAACCAATGGCGCATGTGAAAAACGCGACCCATCTACTGCTAATTTGATTAAAATCTTATCATAGCTGTAATACGGGTGACATAAATTTAACCTTAGAAGTATCTAATGTTCATATTGTGTTAAGCGAAACTGCTTTTTAATTGGACAAACGCAAAATTCATTATAAGCTGTACGGCAATTTAATGAATTTGCGTTAAATGTATGACGGCTCATAATTTATAAAACGGGAGGGTCATTATGCAGACTGGATTAAAAAAATGCAGCGAGATATGATTAATAAAACATTGTTAAGTCGGCGCAATATTTTGGGTGCCTGCATGTGCGCACCTATTCTTGCTTGTTCAAACAGTGCAAATGCGCGCGGACTTTCACTTGGGCTTTCAAATTTATTTGGCAGCAGCACGAACAAAAACTTCGAGACATCTTACCGCGATTGTTTGGGAGTTCCGCTTGCAGTTTATAAAAACGTTCAAATTCAATCATTTGATGGTTCACACATTGATGTGAGAATTGCTGCCCCTGCTGAGGCACCGTCAGCACGAATGCCAATTATTGCCTGCTGCACTGATGATGCCCCTGGTCCCGATTACGATTTGATGACGGGTGCAATTGCACAAAAAGGTTATCTCATACTTACCCTTTCTTATGCCAATGCCAAACTATCTGAAGGCAGCATGTTTACAAGCACTAGACGTGCGCAATATTTGCAATTCATGCTAGATCGTCTTCCTGATATCCTTAACGCTTATGGCGTTGATAAGCGCATGGTTGACCGTGAAAAAATTGGGGTTGCCGGTCATGGTGAAGGCGCATGGACGGCACTTGAACTAATTGGCTATGGTCGTGGTCTTAAAAATAATTCGTCATTTGCTGACGGTCGCATAAGCTCTAGTTTTGCACTGATGCCGACGCCAATAACGAATATTTCAATGGCACCATCGCTTATAAATACTGATAGAATTTATGGACAAGGCTTTATTGCTGGTGATTTGACCACTTTACCACCACCGCCAAAGGGTTCTGGTCTATTAGGTCTTGGATTACCAACCCAATCAACGGCTTTTGGTGGATTATTGGGCAAAAAGCGTGGCAAGAATAGTGAACCAAACCAAAGAGAAATTCTTGCTGCAGCATGTGCGGCTGGGAATTTATTCTTTGATTGGACATTAAAAGGTCAAAAAGAGGCTTATGAACAATTGGTCGCGCTTGATGGCAAAAAACTGCCAAATATTCCAACCAGCCTGACAATGGTAAAGGCATAACCCTTTAATTTTTGCAGGTTGGGGAAAATTTATTGCAGGTTACTGCTTTAATTGGCTTTAAAATCTCCAAACTGATATTATCTTAAATGAATTACGGTTTTTCGGAGAATAGCCCAAATGAGCGATGAAAAAGATGCAGCCCCGCAAGCTGAAACAGTAAATATTCAAGAGGTTGCAAGTCTTGACAACAAGGTGACAGAAAAGAGCACTTTGCCTGAAATCACCGTCAATAAGCAAGAACTTGATATAATACGGGCACAGATTTCATTGGAAGATCGTGCATCAATCGCCACATTTGGTGATGCCGCACAGAAAAAAGTTGTCGCATATGCCGACAAAATTCTCGCGCAAACCCGCAATAAGGAATTGGGTGAAACCGGAAAATTACTTACTGATATTATTGCAAAGGCCAAAGGTCTTGACCCGCAATCAATTCAGAAAAAAGGTTTTTTTGAAAAAATGTTCGGCAACGTCCGCGCCGAAGTAGAAAAGTTTAAGGGTCGTTATGATGATGTTGCTGGACAAATTGATGCAATTTCAATCGAACTTGATAAAAGAAAAGATGGTCTGCGTCGTGACATTGCGGTTTTAGATGATTTACATGAACAAACCGCCCAATCAATTGCACAATTAACCACCTATATTGAGGCCGGTGAAGCATTTGCAATTGAAATGAAGCAAACCCGCCTTCCGGAACTTAAAACAATTGCCGAGCAGGCTACACTTAATGGTGACGGCTTAATTGAGGCGCAAAATTATAAAGACGCTGAACAGGCGCTAGATCGCCTTGAAAAGCGAGTGTTTTATTTAAAGCAAGCGCGCCAGATTGGTATTCAACAATTACCACAAATTCGTATTGTGCAGTCCGGTGATGAGACATTAATCGAATCATTACAGGCATCAACGCGCCTTACTATTCCACTTTGGAAGCAGAAAATGGTTTTGGTTTTGGGGCTTAATCGTCAGCAAGACGCGCTTGAGATGCAAAAAGCGGTAACCGATGCCACCAATGCCATGTTGCGTGAAACTTCTGCAATGATGAAGAATCAAGCAATTTCAATTGAAGAACAATCCCAACGCGGTATTGTTGACCTTGAAACCCTTGAACAGGCTAATCGTGACCTTATCGAAACCATAAATGGCGTTATCCAAAAGCAACAAGAAGGACGCGTCAAACGTGCCGAAATTGAGGTGCGCATGGGACAAATGACCGAAGAATTACGCCAAGCACTTATCGAGGCGGAAAGACGGTAAAATATGGCCAAGGGGGACGATGACGAACATAATTTAGGTCAATGGAAATATGTCAAAGAATGGCTAATTAGCCCCAAAGGCATTGGCATGATTGTTGGCTTTTCCATAATTGCTATTATGATTGAAAACCCATGGGTGTTTTTTGGACTAACTATGGGTATTATTGGCGCCGCAACCTCTTATGCCCGCAAAAGGAGCGCGCAAGAACAAGAATTCATGCTCTATAAATACAACCAAAACACTACTTCTGTTCCGCCAATTCAGCCAGAACCAGAAGACCCCGCAATACATAAAAAAGTAATTGAGGACGCCAAACCAGATTTTAATGAAATTAGAGCAGCGGCGGCGGTTGCTTCTGGTGCAGTTGGTGAAAATTTGCGCTCTATCGTTAAAAATGCCGAAATGATGCAACATGAATTATTGCGCGATGCTTCAAAACTATCTGAAGTGCAGCGGGTATTTACCTATTATATTCCCGCCACTGCCGATCTTTTGACTGCACGCGGTAAGGCAATGATTGGCAATGACGAAGCCAAAACACATGATATTGACAATATGATTGCCCGCCTTGAAGCAGCATTTAGGGATTTTGCGGCGCGTATGCATGGTGAAGATGTCCGTTCGATTGATATTGATATAAAATTACTTGATCAATCATTAAAACAGGACTTGCCGTTTGAAATACGCAACAAAGAAAAGTTCTAAAATATAAGAATAATTTGTAATAAAACATTGCGATTTTTCAGTTTCCGCGTAGAATGGAAATATGGTTAAAACCCTTGAACCCGGAGCACAACTAGCAATTCATGCCATCAGACGTGCCAGTCTGAAGGACGGTGCGTCGTGCCCAGTTAATACCGAGCGGGTAATTGCAGCGCAACTTTCAATGCGCGCGTTTGCGCAAATTTTACTTGAAGCAGGTCGCAAGCTAAACCTTGGCGAAGTTGGTGCAATCGACCCCACGCCGGATGAAAGAACGCTTTTAAACGTTATGTCTGCGGCACAAAACGAAGATGATGACGCCTTTCTTGCTGGCTTACGCTGGCTTGTTGGACGCGAGCCATCAGGCGGAATTCGTGAATGCGCCCGCGCAGCCGCCGCATCTTTTGCCGCCGCAGGATGGACATGGGGTGCACCAATTCCAAAACGCACACCCGAGCCACCATATGGCATGAAACCCGTAAGACCAGTAAATTAAAAGCGATAAATAAACTAAATGAATTTGCAAAACCTTGTAATTGCCACCCATAATAAAGGCAAAGTCCGCGAAATTAATGATTTGCTTGCACCTTTTGGCGTTAAAGTTAAAAGTGCTTTGGATATGGATTTGCCAGAACCTGAAGAAACCGAAAATAGTTTTGCGGGTAACGCATTACTAAAAGCTCGAGCTGCTGCGTCCGTTTCTGGCATGACCGCACTTGCAGATGATTCGGGCCTTGAAGTTTTTGCATTAGGTGGTGAACCTGGAATATATTCGGCACGCTGGGCAGAAAACCCAGAAACCAAAATCCGCGATTTTGCTTTTGCCATGAACAAAGTTAAAAACCGCCTAGAAGCACTAAAAACCAGTGATTATAGTGCGCGTTTTGTTTGCGTTTTGGCGCTTGTAACACCAGATGGTGAAGAACAGATTTTTGAAGGTGAAGTACGAGGGCATTTGGAATTTCCACCACGTGGTGAAAATGGCTTTGGCTACGATCCAATCTTTGTCGCAAATGGTGAAACCATAACCTTTGGCGAAATGGATCCTGCAAAAAAACATGAAATGTCCCACCGTGCTGATGCCTTTAAAAAGCTAGTAAATTCGGTGTTTAAATCTTGAGGAAGCTAGGGCTATATATCCACTGGCCCTATTGCGCCAAAATCTGCCCATATTGTGATTTCAATATTTACCGCGCGCGTGGGCGTGATGTTGATGGTTTGGTTGCCGCAATAAAAACCGAAATTCTAAAATGGCATAGTAAAATGCCGTCACGTAAATTAACATCAATATTTTTTGGTGGCGGAACACCTTCATTACTTTTGCCATCAAAAATCGGTGAGATAATAACACTTTGTGAAAAATTGTGGGGGTTTGAAGATGATGTTGAAATCACGCTTGAAACCAACCCCGATGATGCCGCAATTGATAAATTAAAATGGTTTAAAAAAGTTGGTATCAACCGATTATCCCTTGGGGTACAGTGCTTTTCTGACAATGGCCTAAAAGAATTGGGGCGCTTTCATAGTGCTGCAGACTCTTTTAACGCAACAGAAAATGCCCGCAAAATTTTTGATAATGTTTCAATTGATATAATCTATGCACGCCCCAATCAAAACCTTGATGAAATGCAACAAGACTTCATCATTGCGTCCGAATTTGACGTTGACCATATATCGCCTTATCAACTTACTATTGAACCCGAAACAGCATTTGCGCGCAAGGCGGCACGCGGCGCATTAATTCCAAAGCCCGATGATGAAGCCGGTGAATTTTATGATCTTGCTGGGAAAATTCTTGATGAATTAGGCTATAAGCAATATGAAATTTCAAATCATGCCAAAAGCCCAGATAAATTTTCAAAACATAATTTAATTTATTGGCAATCGCAGGATTTTATAGGAATTGGCCCGGGGGCTCATGGACGCTTGGGCGGCGTTGAAGACCGCATTGCAACCCTAAACCACCTTCGCCCCGATGAATATATTACGGCAATTAATAAAACTGCCACCGCCACAATAGAATATGAGAAACTGTCTGGAAGCGATGCCGCACGTGAATATTATCTTATGGGTTTGCGCCTTAACAATGGATGTGCATTGCTTATGAATGACGGGGTTTTAAACCACGAAAAATTAAGCACCCTTATCGATGATGGCTATATCGCCAAAGACGGAAATATTATCAAAATCACCGATAATGGACGCAAATTCGCGAATTATATAGTCTCACAAATTCTCGATTAATGCGCATCATTCCAATTTTTGCCAATACCAGCTTCAACCACCAATGGCACAGATAAATCCACCGCAGGAAGTGCCGCTTTTTCCATTATTGGTTTGATGATTGCAATCGCATCTTGGGCATTATTTTCTGGCACTTCAAAAATCAATTCATCATGCACCTGTAACAGCATTTTAACACCGAGATTATTAGTTTTTAAAACTTCATCAAGGCGCGCCATCGCACGTTTTATTATATCTGCTGCGGCACCTTGAAGTGGCGCGTTAATTGATTGACGTTCGGCATATGCACGCTCTGCCCCGCCCTTGGAATTAATACCTTCAAGATAGATACGTCGCCCAAATAGAGTTTCAGCATAACCGTTTTTACGCGCAAAATCCTTTTTTTCTTCCATATATTGCTTGATGCCAGGAAAACGAGCAAAATAGGTTTCAATATAATCCTTGGCTTGTGCTTGGGAAATACCCAATTGGCGGGCAAAAGCCCATGCCGATTGACCATAAATAATACCGAAATTAATAGCTTTGGCACGGCGCCTGATTTCAGAGGTCATTTCCGACATTGGTACGTTAAACATTTCCGATGCAGTGGCGGCGTGAATATCCAATTTATCAATAAACGCCTGCTTAAGCTGTGGAATATCGCCAACATGTGCCAAAAGGCGTAATTCAATTTGCGAATAATCGGCAGAAATTAGTGACTTGCCGTTTTCAGAAATAAAACAATGGCGAATTTTACGCCCTTCTTCTGTACGAATTGGGATGTTTTGCAAATTTGGATCGGTTGATGATAAGCGCCCAGTAATTGCCCCAACCATATTAAAAGAGGTGTGTACACGACCAGTTTGCGGTTTTATTGCCGCCTTTAAGCTATCGGTATAGGTTGATTTCAGCTTGGCAAGTGTGCGGTATTCAAGAATGACATTTGCCAATTCTTGCCCATTTGCTGCAAGCTGATCAAGAACATCAGAATCAACCTGCCACTGCCCACTTTTGGTTTTTTTACCCCCCGAAAGCCCCATCTTTTCATAGAAAATTTCGCCTAATTGCTTTGGGCTTTGAACATTGAATGTTTCACCCGCAAGTGAATATGCCTGTTGTTCATATTCCGCCATGCGCGCGCCAAAATCTTGTGACAGGCGGTTTAATTCATTCAAATCAACTTTTATGCCCGCCATTTCCATTTTGGCAATTGGCGCAACCAATGGGCGCTCGATGTTTTCATAAACCCGTGTTACCCGCTCGTGAACAAGGCGTGGTTTTAACATTTTCCAAAGGCGCAATGTAATCTCGGCATCTTCGGCGGCATATTTGGTTGCATCAGGTATTGGCACTTGGTCAAATGTAATTTGTGCTTTACCAGTTCCACAAACATCTTTGAAGGCAATCGCGCGGTGATCAAGGTGAAGAATTGATAATTCATCAAGCCCATGCCCCTGTCTTTCTTTGCCAGAATCAAGAACGAAGCTAATAAGCATTGTGTCATCAATTGGTGCGGTTTCTATGCCGTATTTTTTTAAAATTGCCCAATCATATTTAAGATTATGACCGATTTTTAAAATCGCCGCATCTTCAAAATATGGTTTCAAAAGCCTTATGGTTTTATCAAAATCAGGTTGGCCATCTAATTTTTCGACAAAAAGTGAATCCGCCGCCGACACATGCGCCAAAGGTACATAATATGATTTGTTTTCGCCAATTGATAAACAAACCCCAACCAAATTACCGCCAACATTATCAAGCGCATCGGTTTCCGTATCAATCGCAATATAACCCTGTGACTTACCAATTTCGAGTATTTCTTTAAGTCTATCCAAATCCGAAATGGTTTCAAATTTTTCGATTTTTATAGGGTTAGTATTTGTACGAGTAACACTATTTTTCGGTGCATCAGACGCAATTTCACCAACCATTGCATTATCTGCAATATGCCCTTCAACATCCAAATGTTTACGAACACGTGAGGTAAGCTGTGAAAACTCCATTTCTTCAAGGAATTTCATCAATACCGCCGCATCAGGTTCTTTTACTCGGAATTCATTTAATGGAATTACATCAGGAACATCATCTTTTAAGGTAACAAGCTTTTTTGAAACCTCGATTTGTTCACGGAAGTTTACCAAGGTTTCGCGGCGTTTTGGTTGTTTAATTTCTTCGGCGCGGTTTAATAATTCTTCTAATGAACCAAAAGTATTGATAAGTTCGGCGGCGGTTTTAATGCCAATCCCTGGTGCACCAGGAACATTATCAGAGCTGTCACCTGCCAATGCCTGAACATCAATCACTTTATCTGGGGTGACGCCAAATTTGTCATTAACCGCATCAAGGCCCAGAGGCTTATCTTTCATCGGGTCATAAAGCTCAATATTGCCACCAACCAATTGCATCAAGTCTTTATCAGACGATACAATGCGCACCTTTGCACCCTTTTCAGTCGCCATTTTGGCATAAGTGGCAATCAAATCATCGGCCTCAAACCCAAGCATTTCAATCGCAGGAACACCAAAGGCCCGCGTTGCCTCACGTATTAATGGGAATTGCGGAATAAGATCCTCTGGTGGTGGCGGTCTTTGTGCCTTATATTCTGGGTAGATTTCATTGCGGAAAGTTTTTGATGAGGCATCAAAAATCACCGCCAAATGGGTCGGGGTATCACCATTGTTTTTGCCATCCGCCAAAAATTTATAAAGCATATTGCAAAAGCCAGAAACAGCATTAACCGGCAAACCATCTGATTTGCGGTTCAAACCTTTGATGGCATAAAAGGCACGAAAAATATAACCCGAGCCATCAATAAGGGTAAGGATTGAGTTTTCGCCAATGTCTGAAGTGGTGTCTATTGTCATTTCTAACTCTTTTTATTCTTTTTAAGGACTTCAAACCATTCATCAAGTGTTTTGCCACTGTCACGGATTGCCATAACCAATATTTCCCCTGATACGCGCGCGTCTTCACACGCATCATGGTGTTTGAACTTGATTTTAAAGTCAGATGACAAATTGGCAAGCCCATAACCACGTTTTTGATATTGCGCCCATGTACGACGAATAATTGTTGTTGCATCAAGCCAAAGATATTGTGGCTCTGGTAAGATATCGCGCTTTATTGCCCCAAAAATCGCTGAACGGTCAAAATAAGAATGCGAAGTTACAATTGTATCAGATAGCCAAGCATTCACTTCTTCAAAGACTTCAAAGAATTTTGGTGCAGATTTCACCATAACGGGCTTGATGCCATGCACCATAATGTTTGCGGGTAAAAAACCTTCATCCGGATTTATAAGGCAATTATATTTATCAACCACTTTACCGTCTGCAAATTTAACCATACCAATTTGGCAGATTGACGCGGGTGAATTATTCGCGGTTTCAACATCAATAGATACAAAAGAAGGCATAAATTCTTGTGACCTTATTGCTTTAATAATGCAATAAATGATATTGGTAATGAATGACAAAAACACAAATTTATCTCATTAGCCCACCAAAAATTGACGATTTAAAGACATTCCAGAAGCAGTTGGATGATGTAATTTCATCAAAAGCGATATCGGTTTTTCAATTGCGTCTAAAAAATCTTGAAAATCGTGATTTCGTTCTTTTGGCAAAAGAAATTTTACCGCCGCTTCAAGATGCTGGCATTGCATGTATAATAAATGATAACCCTAAAATTGCCCGCGATGTAAAGGCAGATGGCGTGCATTTAGGGCAGTCAGATGGCACAATTGCCGAAGCGCGCAAAATTTTGGGTAATGATAGAATTATCGGGCGCACTTGTCATAATTCGCGTCACCTCGCAATGATGGCCGCAGAAGAAGGCGCAGATTACGTTGCCTTTGGCGCATTTTACCCGACCCAAACCAAAGAAGTTAAACATATGGCCGAGCCTGAGATTTTAACATGGTGGCAAGATTTAATGGAAATTCCGTGTGTTGCAATAGGCGGCATTGTAGCAGAAAATTCCTTGCCGATAATTAATGCAGGGGCGGATTTTATTGCGGTTTCTTCTGGTGTATGGTCACATTTGGGCGGGGTTAAAACAGCATTGAATGAACTTAAACAAATTTGCGAAACTAAATGAAAAAATTACTACCGCTATTCTTTACCCTGATTACCACCTCAGCAATGGCACAGGTTTTGCCCCGTATGCCAAACGGCCCAACACCAGAAAACAAAGACATTCGTGTTGAACCATTAAAGGTTCCAACCATTGGTGAACTTAATAAAGCGGTTCTTGCCTATCGGGCTGGTGATTATGAAAATGCCCTTAAAATTAGTGATGATTTAGCAAAACGCGGCGATGCCAATGCCGCCGCATTAGTTGGTTTTTTATATGAAAATGGCATGGGGGTTGAAAAATCCTATGAAATGGCCGCGAAATATTACCGCCAAGGATCATTGCAAAACTCATCAGACGCCATGATGGGCATGGGTCGTATTTGGGTGCTAGATAATAACGTAGTTACCTCGGAAGAGGTTGATAACGCCTATAAATCAGCAATCAAGGCCAAAAGAAATGATGCTTATACGCCTTATGGTGACTTTTTAATGGCGCAAAGCCGTTTTCAACTTGCTGCCGCGCAATATGATATTGGCGCACAAAAGGGCGATGTTAATGCCGCTTATTCACTTGCAATCTTGCTTGATGATGGCGATGAAAATATTCCCGATGATTTTGCAAAGGCGCGCACCCTACTTAAGCAGGCGGCAGATGGCGGAATTCCGGCGGCAATGGCCGATTATGGTTTATTAATTTATCAAGGACGTGGGGGCGACAAAAACCTTGCCCAAGCCGCAGAATGGTTTAAAAAATCTGCCGAAGCGGGTGATAAAACTGGGGCTTTTTATTGGGCACTGGTTAACGCCAAGGGCGAAGGCGTAAAACAAGATATTCCTACGGCGAAGAAATATGCCGAAATTGCTAAAGGTGAAGTTCCAGACGCAGAAAGACTTTATCAGCAAATTTTAAATTATGAAAAATTAAAGGGCAATAATTCGCAAAATCAAAAGCAAACCAACGTAAAGCCGAAATCAAAACCCCAAAAATAGAAAATCATTATATTAATACGACACAACAAATAACCCTATGACAATATGTCATAGCGCTTTAGAGGTGTTTCGACAAAAAACCTTTAAAAAAGTATGGAAATTATATTTCCCCATGGTATTCATTTCGATTCTGCAATCTGAAATAATCTTATAAAACAAATTATAATTTGAAAATAAGAGGGAAATATAATGGTAAATTCGCAACCTAAAAAAGGGCAATATTTTTTAAAACTGATTGGAATAACATTATTATTGCCATTGGCGATTATGATATTCGGTATTTGGGCACAGGCCAATAAAACCACCCAATCACCGGAACTACAATATGCGATTACCGAACAACAGAAAATTGTCGATGAAATAAGCGCGCGTTTTGAAAAAGCAGGCAAGCCAGATTTTACCATTCAATATGAAAGTGGGGGCACGACATATGGCGGCCCAATGGCACTTACCCAAGCAAAAAGAGATCTTGAGGATTTACAAAATGCCAATAAAATGTCTGATGTTCGCACCAAGGCAGTGCCATTTATTATAACTTCAGCGGGTATAAGTCTTATTATTTCTATCATCGTCCTTGGCGCTGGGATTTTTTTAAGTGCGATTGGACGGCAATCGCGTGCGGCATTGGCACATTCATTTTCAATTTTGCGAATGTTGTTGCCCATGGCGATGGCGGTGCAGGTGGTGGCAACCACAATTGCAGGTGTCGCAGTAATTGCATACTTTGTTTTGGCGGTTTTCCACCCCGGTTCATTATCAAATTCGGAAATGAAATTGGTGGTTTTCGGGATAATGTTAATTGGCGTTATTCTTTGGGTCGCTTTAAAAACGATTGTACAATTACGTCATGCACTTGCTGCATTTAAACCAAATCCATATCCAATTATTGGACGACAATTATCGCGTGACGATGCACCAGGCATTTGGCATTTTGTTGATGAACTTGCTGAAAAGCTTAATGCCATTAAACCCGATCATATTGTTGCAGGGATTGAGCAAGGTTTTTTTGTAATTTCTGGTGAAAAAACTCTTGAGCCCGCAAAGGAAACCCTAAACGGGCATACATTATATTTGCCATTACCATTAATGCCATTTTTGAAAAAAGATGAATTAAGGGCAATCATTGGCCACGAATTATCACACTTTTCTGGTGGTGATACCGAATATAGCCAACGTTTTGTGCCGATTTATGCAAGCATTAGTCGCTCTTTATATGCGCTTGATGATGGTGTTAATTCTTATGATAGGTTCTTGCTAAAGCCAACGCTTTATCTTGGATTGTTTGTGATGGAACAATTTGACCTTGCGGTCCTACACTGGAGCAGACTGCGTGAGTTTGAGGCCGATAAAGGCGGCGCAAAAGTAACATCAAACGAAGCATCGGCGCGCGCCTTATTGCGCAGTGTTGCAACCGATAAACCACTTGGCAAAGTAATGTCCCAAGTTACGGTACTATCGGACAGCAAATATGATGATTTAGTTGCCGAAGTTTTAAAAGCGGCAATTGATGATGGCATGGGGGATCCATCAACCCATCTTGAAGATAAAATCCCGCACCCAACCGATACCCACCCACCAACTTCACAACGTATCGAAGCAATGGGGATTAAAACGGATACGAATTTAATTGCAATTGCCAAAGAAGCACCAACCCAAGATGCCATTAAGAATATGGATGAATATTTCAAAGATTTTGGGCAATTATCACGCACACTCACTGACGAGCTTTATAAAATTGTGCGCACCAATGCAGTAGAATACCGCAAACAACTTGAAAGCAGGGTTGCAGAAATAAGCAATGAAGATAGGCCACTTACCGCCAATCCTGGTATTATAATGTGGTTAATTAGTATTTTTGCCATTTTATGTCTTGCCGGTGGTGTTGCATTGTTCTTTGCCTTTACTGCAAAGGCAGACAAAGATTTATTTATTGTGTCTTTGGTCTTTCTTGGTTTTGGAGCATTCCTACTTTGGGCGGCCTCAATAATGTTTGTTCATTCCAGATACCCATTCATGGTTTTAAAGGCACATGAAATTGGTGTTACGGGTCTCGATGCCCCTATTTCGTGGGGGCACGTCATGAAATATGATGTAAGCCTTGCCAACCATCAACTTATCACAACTTTGCACTTAAATGATGCTGCACCATTGCCACAAAAAACCAAAGGTAAGGGACGCGTGCGTATCAATAAAAAGAAAAAGACCATAACTATTATGGGGATGCTGCCAAAGGGTCTTAATTTTAAAACTTATTTGGAATTAATTGATAAATATATTAATGCCTATGATGCACATGAAATATTGAACAAAAACAATATTCCAAAGCAAATATAAATTATAAAGCCCCCATATTGGGGGCTTTTTCATGCTAATCGTTTTATTTGACCAAATTTTTTATTTGATTGGTCAATATTTGCTTTAAAAATGCAAGATCATCATCACTGGAAAGGCGATGATCCCCTTCCTTAATATAGCAAAGCCTTACATCAGGTGTTGTTAAATTCTCCACAAGTTCTAATGAGCGGGCAAATGGCACATCCGCATCCTTCAGACCATGTATAATGGTCACAGGCACATTAATTTTGATTTTGTTGTGCAGTATTAAATGCGTTTCCCCATCCTCAATTAATTCACGTGTTACCCGATAACCATTGTCATCATATTCAGATGGGCGCAGCCAAAATCCATTATTGGTAATTTCGTCTTTTACTTCTTGGGGAAATTTATCCCACATCAAATCCTTGGTAAAATCTGGTGCAGGGGCAAGCAATATTAATGCCTTGACCCGTTCTGGATGTTTAATAGCGTAACTCAATGACAACCAACCACCCATTGACGAACCCAAAAGGATTAAGTCACCCTTTGTTTGCTGTTCAATCATAAATTCGGCGTCTTCAAGCCATTTTGAAAGCGTGCCATCTTCAAAATCACCTTCTGAAACGCCAGTTCCAGAATAATCGAATAATAATGATGAAGCACCATTTTCTTTGGCGGTTTCGGCAACAGTTTGCGCTTTTGAACCAAAAAAGTCTGAATGATAACCACAAAGCCAAACACAGTTTAATGACGAGATTTCGTTTTTAACAAATCCTAGATTTTGCCCACGTGGATTGGTAATGAATTGAATATTATTGGTCATGGCGAACTTATTCCAAATTTTGGGAATAATTACAATGATTCATTATTCCAAATCTTTATGACTTTGAATTTTGTTATAAATAAACTATTGAAATTATATGAGCTATAATATCCTGCAAATAATTCCTGAACTTGACATTGGCGGTGCAGAGCGAACTGCTGTTGAAGTTGCCGAAGCGATTGTAAAAGATGGCGGCAAGGCATTTGTTTTGTCAAACGGCGGTATTTTGGAGGGTGAGTTAAAGAAACATGGGGCGACCTTTATAAAGGCAGACGTCAAAACCAAAAACCCGTTTAAAATCCTTGTTAGCAATGTGGCACTAATCAAAAAGATTATCGCCGAAAACAATATTGATATTGTTCACGCCCGTTCACGCGCGCCGGCGGTTTCGGCATATCTTGCGGCAAAGGCAATGGGTGTGCATTTTGTTACCACTTATCACGGGATTTATAACGCTAAGTCATCACTAAAACGCTGGTATAATGGTTTTATGGCGCGTGGCGAATTGGTTATTGCCAATTCCGAATATACCAAGGCACATATTATTGACCAACACCACCCAGACCCAGTCAAAATCCGTGTGGTTTATCGTGGCGTTGATTTAGAAAAATTTACCCCAGAAAAAGTTGATCAAAACACAAAAGATGCACTTATTAAGAAATGGGGATTGTCGGCAAAAACTTTGCCCAAAGTCCTACTTCCTGCCCGTCTTACGGCGTGGAAGGGGCAAAAGGTTTTGATTGAGGCCGCAAATATTTTGAAAGCACAAAACATATTTGCCGATTATATTTTTGTTGGCTCGGCACAGGGACGCGATGAATATGTTTCTGAATTAAAATCACTAGTAAATTCGTATGGGCTTGATGAATATTTTCATTTTGTTGGGCAATGTAATGATATGCCAACCGCTTTTGCAATTGCAGATATTGTTACCACACCATCAATAGAACCAGAAGCATTCGGGCGCACCGCCGCCGAGGCGCAGGCAATGGCGAAACCAATCATTGCATCGCGTCTTGGCGGGGCAATGGAAACTGTGGTTGATAATGAAACTGGCTTTTTAATTGATGTTGGCAATGCAACACAATTGGCACAAAAAATCAGCCAGATTTTGGCAATGCCGCCGATGGAGATTGCAAATTTGACCAAATTAGCCCAAAAGCGTGTTAAGTCTTTGTTTTCAGCCGCACAGTTGCAAGAAAAGACATTGGGCGTTTATAAAGAAATAATGAAATAAAGGGCAAGTCATGCAACAGGATATTGTAAGACAAGATCTGACGCGGGTTTTGGTAATATCTTTGGGTAGCTTGATTGATATTGCCCACAATATTGCTGCATTAGAGGCAATAAGAAAATATCACACCAATGCACACATCACATTAATTACCGAGCCAGAATATAATCGTTTTATGTCTGCCTGCCCATTCGTTGACGAGGTGGTTACAAATTGGCGAACTAATGGCCTCCGACAAGAGTTAAACTTTACCAATAATTTGCAACGTGCATCTTTTGAAATGGTATATGATTTGGCCCAGACCGAAGAATCCGAAGGGATTTATAAAAAATATTGGCTTAAAAAACCGATGTGGTCTGGCATTGCCATGGGCTGTTCACACCCATTTGTTGATCGCGCGCGAACCAATATGCACCCACTCGATAGAATTGCCGAACAATTGTGGCTATGTGGTATTGGTCCAAAAGAAGGCTATCCCATTGGGGCGGCGCCTTTGCCAAATTTAAAATGGGCATTGGAACTGAATGATTACCATACAATTCCCGAAAAGTTTGGAATTGATGGTAACTATGCCATCCTAGTACCAGAGGCCGCCGTGGGGCGCCCCGGTGATATTTGGTCGGTTGCAAGATTTGTTGAACTTGCAGGGGAACTAATATCGCATGATATTAAGCCCGTTTTGATGGGAACACATCGCGCCATTGCCGTGGGCAATGAAATACGCGCACAATTACGTGGAATTGATGATTTAATCGGGCGTGTTGATGTTTTTGAATATTTATCACTTGCCCGTGCGGCATCACTTGTTGTCGGCTCAAATAGTGAGTTGGTGGTTTTGGCGGGTCTTGTGGGTGCACCAACCGTTTCCATAATAAATCCAGAGGCCGCGAACATAAGACAAGTCGCACCACGCGGCAAATTAACGGTTTCTGTGGTTGCTCGTGACTTTAAAGACATCAAAGTTGAGCAAGTAATAAACGCTGCCCGCGCCGTTAGGGATTGACCTTTTAACGCAAAACCTATATTGGGCGCGCAAAAGAACAGCTCCCCGCATTTTAAAGGACACCAAATTGACTAATCTACATGCGCCGTCAATGCGCAATATTGCTATTATTGCCCACGTTGACCACGGCAAAACCACACTTATGGACGGCATGCTTGCCCAAGGCGGCGCATACCGTGAAAACGAAGCACGCGCCGAACGTGCAATGGATTCCAACCCACAAGAAAAAGAACGCGGCATTACCATTCTTGCCAAATGTACTTCTATTGAATGGGGGGACGAAGAACACCCAACCCGTATTAACGTTGTTGACACCCCAGGACACGCCGATTTCGGCGGCGAAGTGGAACGCGTTCTTTCAATGGTTGACGGCTGCTTGCTATTGGTTGACGCCATGGAAGGCCCAATGCCACAAACCAAATTCGTGCTTTCAAAAGCATTGGCACAAGGCCTAAGACCAATTGTGGTTTTGAACAAGATTGACCGTCCAAATGCACGCCCAGCAGAAGTTCTTGACGAAGTTTATGAGCTTTTCATGGCACTAGGCGCATCTGAAGAACAATTCGACTTCCCAGTTGTTTATGCATCTGGTCGTGACGGCTGGGCATCACATGAAAATAACGGCCCAACTGAAAACCTTAACGCGCTTTTTGAAACCATCATTAAACACGTTCCTGCACCAGAAGCAGAAAAGCATACCGAAGAGCCATTCTCTATGCTTGTGACCATGATTGATGCCGACCCGTTCCTTGGTCGTATTTTGACCGGACGCGTGCAATCAGGCATTGCAAAAGCGGGTCAGCCAATCAAAGCAATTTCACTTGATGGTGAAGTAATTGAAAAAGGCCGCGTTTCAAAAGTTCTTGCATTCCGTGGTCTTAAACGCCAACCAATTGATGAGGCAATCGCAGGTGATATCGTTTCAATTGCTGGTCTTACCGATGCAACAGTTTCACACACAATTTGTGATCCGTTGATTGAAACCCCAATTCCATCAACACCAATTGATCCACCAACCCTTTCAGTAACTGTGATGGTTAACTCATCACCGCTTGCGGGTCGTGATGGCGACAAAGTACAATCACGTGTTATCCGTGACCGTTTGTGGAAACAGGCGGAGTCAGATGTTGCAATCCGCGTATCTGAAACCCATGACCGCGATGCATACGAACTTCAAGGTCGTGGCGAATTGCAAATTGGTGTTTTGATTGAAAACATGCGCCGCGAAGGTTTCGAACTTTCGATCTCTCGTCCGCGCGTTGTTACTCAAAAAGATGAAAATGGTGAAACTCTTGAGCCTATCGAAGAAGTTATCATCGATGTTGATGACGAATTCTCTGGCTCAGTAGTTGAGAAAATGTCACTTCGCAAAGCTGAACTTCATGATATGCGCCCGTCAGGTGGTGGCAAAACCCGCCTTACCTTCTATGCGCCATCACGTGGCTTGATTGGCTATCACTCTGAATTCCTAACCGATACTCGTGGTTCTGGTATTATGAACCGTATTTTCCACGGTTGGGCACCTTGGAAGGGTCCAATTGCGGGTCGTCGTAACGGTGCAATGGTTTCAACTGATACCGGTAAGTCTGTTACTTATGCGCTTTGGTATCTTGAAGAACGTGGCGTTTTGATGATTGGCGGCGGTGAAGATGTCTATGAAGGCATGATTATCGGCGAAAACGCAAAACCAGAAGATATGGAAGTTAACCCATTAAAAGAGAAAAAACTTTCTAACGTTCGTTCAAGCGGTAAAGATGAGGCAATGCGCCTTACCCCGCCACGTCGTTTAACACTAGAGGCGGCAATCTCTTGGATTGAAGATGACGAATTGGTTGAAGTAACACCAAACGCCATCCGCCTACGTAAACAAATTTTGAATGCATCATTCCGTAAACGCAAACCAAAAGCGGAATAGAAATTTAAATTCAAACAAAATTGCACCCCGCGTTTTTCGCGGGGTCTTTTTTTGCGTAATAAAAAGAAGCCCCGCAATTAATGCGGGGCTTCTTTAATTCTTTATTACCAAAATGGTGATTTGAATTAAGGTTTGATTTCTTTCAAAATCGCCTTCATTTCAAGGGCAATTTTTTGGTTGCCCGCCAAAAGGTTTCCGGTTTCGGTAAAATCTTTACCGTCAATCTCTTCACAGAAACCACCTGCTTCGCGAACCAAAACCACGCCGGCCGCATAATCCCAAATTTTAAGATTGCGTTCCCAATAGCCATCATAACGACCGCAGGCAACCCATGCCAAGTCAAGTGATGCCGAACCATAACGACGAACGCCAGAAACTTTTTGTGTAAAGCCATGAAGCTCTTTTAAAAACTGTCCATGCCCTGGCGTACCTTTGAATGGAATACCAGTTGCAAGTAGTGATTCCGACAATACGCGGCGACCCGATACTTTTAGGCGGAATTCATTACGCCATGCACCTTTTCCGGTTTCTGCATGATATAATTCTTCGGTAATTGGGTTATAAACCACGCCGGCTACAAGACGACCTTCACGTTCCAAAGCAATTGAAATTGCAAAATGTGGAATTGCGTGAATGAAATTGGTTGTACCATCAATTGGGTCAACGATAAATTTATGGGTCTTATCTGTACCTTCAACAAGGCCGCGCTCTTCACCCAAAAAGCTGTAACCAGGGCGGGCTTTGGTCAATTCTTCAAAAAGGATTTCTTCACATTTAAGATCTGCCGCCGAAACAAAGTCGGAAGGGCCTTTTTTAGAAACCTGAAGATGTTCAACTTCGCCAAAGTCGCGCTTGATTGCTTTACCCGCTTTTAAAGCAGCATTAGTCATAATAGTTAAAAGGGGGGACATCGCCACCATTTTCTTCAAGCCTCACAATTTAAAACAACAATAAACGCGCCAATATCGCAAAATTAGAAGAAATACCACCCCTTAAACGCACAATTAATTTTCGCTTATTTTTAAATCATATTTTTCAAGCGTTTTGCGCGCCAAATATGCCTTGTGATATCGTTTTAAAATGGCGGTGAACTTTTGGGTATTTAGCCCCTTTGGAACATTACTAAACACTGAAATCATGTGCTTTTTGGCATCTATCCGAATGCGGCCATTGTATTTCTTGCTTGGCAATTGTGCCGCCTCGTTAAGATAAAAACGGGTATTAATTCCATAACCTTTACTAATCTTAAAATCGTCAATATCACCCCAATTTATTTTGTTATTTAAGCCTTTTATAAAAATGAAATCGGGTTCAACCACCATAAAGGGTTTTATTGCCATTAAAAGATAATATACCCCAAGCAGGATCAAAACCCCACCCGCAATTTCCGCACCCATAATCATGGTCTTTTCATTATGACCACGCATAAATTTCAGAATTGGATAAATTGCGCCCAAACAAGTTGCCCCAAATAAAAGCAAAATAATTCCACGTAATTTTGAATAATTATAAAAGCGCTTTTGCGTATCACCCACAATTTGCGCCTGTTTAATTAGGTGTTTTTGATAACCCGCCGCATCCCGTTGCACAAAGTTATAAAATGCCGTGCTTAGACGTTGGCAAAGAATTGAATATTGCGGAAAGTATTTTTCACCAAAGGGAACAATATCCGTATCAAGATTTAAAACCGCAACCCGCAAATTATCCAAACGCTCCCCATTGGTTGGATGCAGATAAAAACGATGGGTTTGCACCGCGGACAAATAAGCTTGTGGGTTTTGGACCTTGTCCTGCTTTGCTATATTTGCGGCAGCTAAAACCATATTTGGTGGCAGGTTTTTATTTAAAAGATTAACCTGCGATAAAGCGGTTTCAATGGGGTCAATATTTGCCGAAAGTCGCAAAATACCACGTGCCAATGACAATGTTGAGGTTAGTTTTGCCGCATTTTTATCGGCAATAAATTCGCGGCTTTGTTTAAAGTTCTCCGCAGCTTCATCAAATTGTTCCAGCAAATAAATCCCAAGCCACGCGCAAGGCTTTAGCAAGAAAAATAGTGAGTTTTTCTTTTGCGCCAATGAATTGAAACGATGGTTCAGACTATTGTAAAGTGGAACATAATCACGGCTATATTCCAAATCATCACCCGAAAAATGCGCCATTTCATGGGCGATAATTGCCCAAAATTCATCCTCGTTCAAAAGGGCGGATTGGGTAAGTGGTATATATAGACTATGCCCAGTAACAATTTCACCTAATGGTTCCATCGATATTTTACCAGACATGGCAAAGAAACTGCCATCAACGCCAATGATAATATTTTCGGGCTTTGTAGTATTTAGTTTTTGTGCAAATTCATCGATTTTTGCCCATAACGATGGGGCCTCATCACGCAAAACCAATTGCCCAATTACGGTTTGGGTTTCAATTACGAAAAGGTTCTTGATGCTTTTTAACTGGCGCAACATGCTGCGCCACATCCAAATTGCAAAGACAAAAACCAACGGAATTATTATTGCAGTCTGAATATAAATATTAACCCAAGGGTTCATGGCAATAAAGCCAGTGCCAAAAATCACAAATGCACCAATGACAGCAATTCCAAGCCCGACAATTTGCACCATAAATGCCGGCGGCAAAATCAATTTTAAAAGCCAAAAATTATTTAAAAATAACTCATTGCGGAGTTTTAAACGACCAGATAATCCGATTAAATTTCCCCCCGCCAAAAGCAAAAGTGCAATCAGTGCAGACACACCACCAGCAATGGCGGTAATTGGCGGAACCACGCCGCGCGCAAACTGAAATATTTCGGCAAATTTCAATTCAATGAGGTGGGAACTTACCTTTGCCATTGCCTTATCGCCCGCGAATTGTTTGCCATCAATTTCGGTTTTGATTGAATTGCTGTATTTGCCTTTGGAATTTTTGCTTTGCTCTAGACGATCTTTAACATTCTGAAGCTGCATCTCTTGGGCTTGAATGCTGCGTGTAACATCAAAATTATCGTAACGGCTTATGATGCCATAAGTCATAAGAATGAGCGGTAACGCAATTGCAAAAACCACCAATTTGGCAAAAAAGTTACTTTCTTCGCTATTTATAAATTTTGTTGCCGTATTCCCTGACATTCATAATCTCCGGCTTTTTTAGGCTTTTGCACCCTTTTTTCCGTAACCATTTTTTATTTGTAATGGCGCGGCATCTGCATCCAGTGGCCAACGCGGTTTTGGTTTGGTAGCAAGTGGGTGGCTTATACCTGAATTAAAATATTCAAGGCCAACAAGTGCAATCATCGCGCCATTATCACCGCAATATTTCAATTCTGGATAAAAAATTTGCCACCCCATATCACCACAAAAATCACTTAGTTCACCGCGAATTTTTTGGTTGGCAGCAACACCGCCAGCAATTACCAAACGGCGATTATTTTCGGCAAATTCGCACGCAGCAAATGCATTTTTAAGGCGGTCTTTTAAAACCCTAATAATCGTATATTGAAAAGAAGCACAAATATCATTGATGTCATCATCACTTAAAGCGCCCTTTTCGTCATAAATTTTTTCGCAAAGGCGTAAAACCGCAGTTTTCAAACCCGCAAAAGAAAAATCACACCCCGCACGCCCAATCAATGGACGCGGTAGTTCAAATGCTTTTGCATTTCCCAATTTTGCACGTGCCTCAACCAATGGGCCACCAGGATAACCAAGCCCAAGGATTTTGGCGACCTTGTCAAATGCCTCACCAAGGGCGTCATCAATAGTTGAACCAAGGCGCGAATATTGCCCAACACCATCAACCCGCAAAATCTGGCAATGACCGCCAGATACCAAAAGCAATAGATATGGAAACGCCACATCATTATTAAGGCGCGGCGATAATGCGTGCCCCTCAAGATGATTTACGGCAACAAATGGTTTGTTTGCACCAATACATATCCCCTTTGCCGCAAGCATCCCCACAATTACCCCGCCAATAAGACCAGGGCCAGAGGTTGCCGCCACCGCATCAATTTCATCGAGCTTAATGCCAGACTGCAGCAATGCATGTTCGATAACTTCATCAATTTTTTCAACATGCGAACGGGCGGCAATTTCCGGCACAACGCCACCATATGGCTTATGCTCGGAAATTTGCGATGCAATGACATTTGATAAAACCACGGGGCGCACACCATCATATTCCAAAACTGCCGCCGCAGTTTCATCACATGACGATTCAATTCCAAGGATATAGGTTTTATCACTCATGCCCGTGCTTTATATCTTTAGGGCCTAAAATTAAAGGATTTTTGTCTGTTAAAGGTTTGCCAATGCCCCACTGACATCATAGCCATGTGATGCCGCAAGACTTGCAAGCTCATTTATATCACGTCCCTTGCTGCGTTCGGCAAGTGACCAAAGCGTGATGCAACGGGTTCCTGTCCGGCAATAAGCAAACACTGGCTTTTGGGCGTTTCGTAATATTTCCAAAAATTCTTCGGCATCTTTAATGCCTAGCTTACCGCCAACAATTGGTTGATAAACAATTTCAATGCCATTTTGCTTTGCCGCCGCCTCAATTTCTTTAAACTCTGGCTGTTCGGCCTGTTCAAAGTCTGGGCGGTTACAAATAATGGTTTTGTAACCAAGTGCCGCAATTTCAGCAACTTCGGCAGTGGTTATTTGCGGGGCAACGGTTAAAGTATCATCCAATTTGGCAAAGTTCATTTTATTATTCCTAAAAAACATAATATGGCTTTTGGTTAGTGTGTTTTCAAACCTTTAGTATGAATATTTAAAAAGTTTTTGCATTTTGCCCAAATGCGACACTTGTAAGCATTAATATACCCGCACCGAGTAAAACAAATTGTAACCCGCCGCTAATGCCAAGCAATTCAGGCATAAAGCCAATTATTGTAAACGGTACACCAAATCCAAATGCAAGCACCCTATCTATATCATTTGTTTTTTTCATGATTATCTCCAATATGTTTATTGATAATAACTCGCAATTAAAATATTGGAAAATTAAAAATCTGCATATTTATTATAGTTTTTTTCTATAACAAAAATTATGAACAAGCCGGGTGCAATCGTTCATATATTGTTCTATACGAATCAAATGGGTGAAACATCAGAGAATCAAAATAAATTATCACTTTCCCAGCGCGCAATGGCTGGCATCAATTCTACACAAGCAAACGCACCATTCTTAAAAGGGTTAAATGATAAGCAGCTTGAGGCCGTAAATGCGCTTGATGGCCCCGTATTAGTACTTGCCGGTGCAGGTACAGGTAAAACACGGGTTCTGACCACCCGACTTGCCAATTTAGTCTTTAGCCGTCGTGCTTTTCCGTCACAGATTTTGACTGTTACCTTTACCAATAAGGCAGCGCGTGAAATGCGCGAACGTACCGAAAATTTGATTGGTCATGAAGGTGGCGCACTTTCATGGCTTGGAACTTTTCACTCTTTAAGTGCCAAAATATTGCGGATGCATGCCGAAATGGTTGGGCTAAAGCCAACCTTTACAATCATTGATACCGATGACCAAATTCGGCTTTTAAAACAAATTATCGAGGCGCATAATATTGACCCCAAACGCCATTCACCGCGTTATTTGGCAAGTTTGATTGATGGCTGGAAAAATCGCGCTTTAAAACCTGATGCAGTGCCAAAGGGTGATGCCTTTTTATTTGCCGAGGGCAAGGGAATTGAACTATATGCCGAATATCAAAATCGCCTAAAAACACTGAATTGCGCTGATTTTGGTGACTTATTATTGCTTTGTATAGATTTATTTCAAAATAACCCGGATATTTTGCGCCAATATCAAAATAAATTCCGCTATATTTTGGTTGACGAATATCAAGACACTAATATTGCGCAATATCTATGGCTGAGACTTCTTGCAATGGCGCATAAAAACCTTTGTGTGGTTGGTGATGATGACCAGTCAATTTATGGCTGGCGCGGTGCAGAAGTTGAAAACATCCTGCGCTTTGAAAAAGATTTTCCAAATGCAAAGGTAATACGTCTTGAACGCAATTACCGCTCAACACGCCATATTCTTGGTGCGGCATCAAAAATTATTGCCACAAACTCTGAACGCCTTGGGAAAACCCTTTGGACGGATGACGAACATGGTGAAACCGTAAAAGTTCGCGGCGTCTGGGACGGCGAAGCCGAAGCAAGACTTATATCCGATGATATTGAAAGCCTACGGGCGCAAGGCGTTAACTACCAAGATATGGCGATTTTGGTGCGGGCATCGTGGCAGATGCGCGCTTTTGAAGATCGTTTCATGATGATTGGCGTGCCATACAAGGTTATTGGCGGCCCACGCTTCTTTGAACGCGCCGAAATTCGTGATGCCATTGCCTATTTACGCCTTATTCGTTCACCTGATGATGACCTTGCATATGAGCGCGTAGTCAATCAGCCTAAACGCGGTGTTGGCGATACTTCATTAAAGAAAATCATGGTTGCCGCACGTGAAAACGGTGTTTCTTTGGGGTTAATGGTTGAGACATTATTGGACAAAGACGCCCTTAAAGGCCCCGCAAAAAATGGTCTTTTGCGTTTTTCTGAAAGCTTGAAGGTTTGGCGCAAGAAACGTGAAGAAATATCCCATATCGAACTTGCGGAACTTATTCTAGATGAATCCGGCTACACTGATATGTTAAAGGCCGATAAAACCCCACAGGCACAAACCCGTCTTGAAAACCTGCAGGAACTTGTGCGCTCGATGGCGCAATTTGATAATCTCGAAACCTTCCTTGAGCATATCGAATTAGTTATGGATATGGATAATTCATCCGATGGCGATGCCGTTAATATTATGACGTTACACGGTGCAAAAGGGTTGGAATGGAATGTGGTTTTCTTACCTGGCTGGGAAGAAGAGGTTTTTCCATCGCCTAAATCGATTAATGAAGGTGGTTTAAAATCACTAGAAGAAGAACGGCGCCTTGCCTATGTTGGCATTACAAGAGCGCGGGAAATTTGCCGAATTTCTTTTGCCGCTAATCGCCAAATTTTTGGCAAATGGCAATCAGTTTTACCGTCACGTTTTATTGATGAATTGCCTGAAGACCATGTCGAAGCAGTTTCGGATACTGGCTATTTCAACCGCCCTGCCTTTGGTGGATCATCAAACCTTGATGCCTATGAACAGGGTACACGAGGTGCAGGTTTTATGCGGGCGCAAACCTTTGCCCATGAAAATAAATATCGCCCTGCAATTGACGTGAAACCACGCACTGTTTTCGAAACCAAAAGCCGAAGCCATGATTTTGAAATTGGGCAACGAATTTTTCATGATAAATTCGGTTATGGCCGTATCCGTGTTATTGACGGTGACAAGGTTGAGATTGCATTTGAAAAAGCCGGCGTTAAAAAACTTATCGCCAGCTTTATCAAACCTGCATAGATTGTTTTAAATCTATTCTTTTACCCGCAACGCAAAAATGCTTTTTGAAATCGCATCAAAGGCATTATTCAATTCTGAAGCATCCACAGAGAATGAGTGGCTTGTATCACCCGAACATTGCTGCAACAGGCTTACTGCACTTGCATTACTTACGTTTACCGCAACCGTATAAATTTCAACCTTATAAGTATCACGGATAGACTGACACCAATTTAGCATTCTTGTATTCAGTTCAGCAGTATCAGGCGCACCCGAACACCCTGGGGAACCTGTTTCTGAACATCCCCAATAACCAGGGAAGTCGTTCGCCCGCTCGTTTTGCCCATCGGTGATAAGAACCATAACCTTTTTACCGCCGGCAAGACCAAATGCAGCAGGTGGATTTGCGGCATCAGTTTTAAAGAAACCGGTCCATTCTGCACGTGGCGAAAGGGTTCTAAGCCCCCAACGAAGGCCAACATCGGCATGCGTACCGCCGCCCACTGGCGACATACGATTAAGGGTTTCAAGAACCTGACCACGATTGCCAGATAAGCCTAACATTGGCATCGGGCAATTCATATTTGGACCTACGGTAATATCAAACTGGCGCCAATCTGATGTAGGAACCCACGCACACCATGCACCACCACCATTATTCCATGTGATTTCATTTGGATCCGCAACACACGCAACGTGATTGCCTTTTGGCAATGTTGGCTGACACTGGCTTGCATTATTAAAGCATTCTTGCGCAATTGGCATAAAGGCATTTCTACGACCTGCCTGATATGGGCCAACGCTACCATAATATTTGATTGTGTTTTGATCGCAATTTGTACCGGTTAGCAGTGGCTTTGATGCATCACAAATCGCAACTGTACAACCATAATTATAGCAACCATTGGCAACATTTTTCACACCGCGATTCATAGGCGTTGTAAAGTTCGCATACCCACGGTTACGCTGATCTTTTGGAACCCAATATCCATCAAGACCCGGGTCAGGGGGGCTTCCGCCGCCACCGCCACCACCACCGCCACCGCCACCGCCGGGTGGGCAATAGGTGCACATTTGGTGCGAATTTTTTGATTGTTGATAGTTTTTCTTATGGACATTTGAAGGCACCAAAAGCGCATCCCATTTCATTGATGCTTTTGCATCATCAGATGCAGTAAGGCTTTCGCCAGCACCCGAAACGCAACCGCGCCAACCAACTGGTGCAAAATCACTTGCTAATTGAGCTGCAGATTGATTCACATTTGCACTTCTATCAATTGGCGAAGACGGCAAAGAGCGTGAACCAAAATCTTCTGGTGTTGCAACAGATACAGCGGCCGCATTGGTTGTTGCCGGTGCTTCACTTTTTATGTTTACCGTTGTGGCCCACGGAACAACAGAAACCCGAATATCACTGCTTGGTGACGCCTTATCAAATGCACCATTTACGAAATTGGTCGCCGCATTACGCAACAAAGTAAAACGGGTTTCAGGGCGACCATCTTTGGAAAACATTGAACCAGTGTTATCAAGCACCATGGCAATTTCAACAAATTGGTTTTCACCTGCACCCACCACGGAAACACTTTTGATGGTGAAATGATCGAGGCCAACCATTCCGCCCAAACTAAAAACACTACCAAATACAAGCTTGGCATCAGTATTACTTTTTACACGAATTGACCCATCCGCGTCCCATGAGAATGAAACCCCAAAATTTTCTGCGGTCACACCAAATTGTTTCTTATTAACCTCGAATGATGCCTTTGCCGCGTCTTCGGCAGTTGCTCTTCTGTCAGTCTGGCTGCCGGTCGCTTCAATTTCCGCCCGTTTACCAGCAAGGGCCGCGGCATCAGTAACTGAATCCAACCTTGATTTTACTTCGCTAATACGCAAAAGCTCAATGGCAGAGGCCGCAATAAGTATCAAAGCGCCAACCACCAATGCGAATACAACTGCAGTTGCGCCCCGAATTTTTGTTATTATTTCTTTCGGCAAATTACGTTTGCCCGATGTCGTCTCTGCCAACCCTTTAAACATCATATAACCCGTATTTATCTTATTAAGTTCGCGAAAATAAAGCAGAAAATATTTAAGATAATGCTAAGCTTGATTAAATCACCGATGGTTACAGAAAAATAAAGCCCCTCTGTTTCCAGAGGGGCGGCGCCTTTACGGGCAATTTGTATGCACTTTGGGAGAATTTTACTGGTTCAAAGAGAAGCCATCGCCTTGGTTGGGGCTGGGGGGCTATATAGAGAAACTGGGCAACAGCAATCTCCGAGAACCAATGATGTCTTTATGCCCCCGTAAAATGGTGCATAAAAGACTAAATTGTGGCAGACACGAGGCAAAAAATTAAACTTTTGTAATGTTTCAAATATAAATCACTGCCTTTTAAAGCATTAAAAAAATTATTTCCAATGAATAACAGGCGATATTCGTTTTTAGTTAAAACTTTTATTGTATTGTTACATGTAAATTAAGCACAGTAAGATTAGACATAAAAAAAGAAAAATATGACGCCAATAATAAGTGTAATTATTCCAACTTTTCATCGCCCAGATGGGGCAAAGGCTGCTGTGCAGTCATTATTTGCGCAAAAAAACGCGCCTGAATTTGAAATAATATTAATTGATAATGATGCAGAAGCTTCGGCAAGAGAGGTTGCAAAAGAGCTTGCCAAAGAAGCGGAAAGCAAAAATATAAATTTCATTTATCAAATAGAACCGCGCCCCGGAGTTGCAAATGCCCGCAATACATCATTGAAATTCGCAAAGGGCGAATTTGTTGCGTTTTTGGATGATGATGAAGTGGCATTTGAAGACTGGCTTTTTAAACTTTATCAAGCACACATGGAAATTGGAGCAGAAGTAATATTCGGACCAATTGAGGCAAGATTCAACGAAGGCTGTGACAAGCCAATATCTTATTACAGCGATTTCTTCTCACGCAAATTTGACGGTGAAACCCGAATTATTGAACAGCCATGGGGTTGCGGAAATACATTAATGCATCGTTTAAAAGTGCTTTCTGGAGAAGCTCCTTTTAATATAGACACCAATGAAACGGGTGGCGAGGATGATTTATTGTGGCGCGATGTAATTGCCAATAATTATAAATTTGGTTGGGCAAAAGATGCGTGGGTTTATGAAGATGTTCCAAAATCACGCGCCAATCTTAAATATACCACTATGCGTGCCTTTGCTTACGGTCACAATACAACGTCGCAATGTTTTGACAAACGCAATCCACGTTATTTAACCGGTCTTTATCGGATGGCATTTGGCGCAGTACAGGCAGTTGCACTTGGTGGCTTGGCAGCAGTTTTATGGATGATTGGCCATGAAAAACGCGCATGGGCATATGACAAAGCATTACGTGGGCTTGGAAAAGTTTTTTGGGGGGGGCCGTTCCGTGTACGGATTTATGGAACGGCATCTGAATACCTTAAAAAGAAAAAATAACTGGCAAAATCACAAAAATAAAGGGACGGCAAATTAATACCGTCCCTTTATTTTTAAATATTAAGCCCTGGATCTTAAACCAGACCTTTATCCTTGAATAATTGGCTTAGCTCACCGCTTTCATACATTTCACGAATAATGTCGCAGCCGCCGATAAATTCACCTTTAACATAAAGCTGTGGAATGGTTGGCCAGTTTGAATATTCCTTGATACCTTCACGAACATCACCGTTTAAAAGCACGTTCACATCTTTAAACGGCACGCCAACTAAATCCAAAATTCGTACAACAGTACCAGAAAAGCCGCACATTGGCTGATCGGCATCGCCTTTCATAAACAAAACTACATCTGTGGTTTTTACCAGATTGTCGATTTGGGATTGAATATCGCTCATAATATTTCCTTAAATTTGCCCACTATGCTTGCAAGATAGGTTTTGACAAATATGTTTTCAAGTGAATAATATATTTTGCGGATATTATTATCATATTGCCGTAAAATTGTGGGGTTATTTTGCCTAAAAATTACTATTCAAACTTTTTGTGTTTATCACTTGGCTTTACTGTTTTGTTTGCAAATCATGCCTTTGCCCAAACCGCAACAGCAAGCGGAGTGCAAATTATTGAGGGCGAAATAGCCAAAACAAACAAAACTACCGATGAAGATGGCGCATTATATGAAAATTTCCCCATAAATGCCAAAGTAGGGCAAAAAGCTCTTGTTAAAATGACCGGTGAAGGTTTCAAACCCGCCTTTGAAGTTGGATACATTAACGGTGGTAAATGGTGCAGCAAATGCGCAACGGGGCATAAAATAGACGAAAATAGCGTAGCAACAATTTTTTATGTCAAAGAAAATATGCCATTGCAAATTCGGGCCAGCAGTGTGCACGCAGGTGATATTGGCAAGTTTAAAGTCTTTTATAAAGTTATTGATACTAAACCACTTGTGGCAAAGCCTTTGGTTATTGGCAAACAAATTAATGATTCCATAAGTGCTGATGACGGCCTAAATCCCAATGAAATTTCATATGACGCAACATTTTGGGGCAATATTGACAAATATTATGTCGATTTAAAAACGGGGCAAAATATTGAAATTTATGCCGCTTCAAACACTGATATACCAGAGGTTAAATTTTACCGTCTCGGTCACGATCCATACCATCTTAATTGGGAATTTATTGGAAATGCAAAGGGCGATGGTGATGCCATTAGCGCAAGGTTCATGACACCATTTGCTGGCAGATATTATTTTAATATCTCAAATAATCCGATTAAAGACATATCAATTGCCGACCCCACAATTGAAGGCAAAATTAATTATAGTCTTTTGGTAAACAATACTTCGGCGCGCGCACCTAAAATTATTCCACATATTAAAACCGGATATGAAACCAATTCGACATTTGACAAAAATCTTGATTTAATTCCATCACGACGAGGTAATTTGATTGCAAAGGATTATATTTTTACGCCAACAGCGGGGAAGAATTATTGGATAACCGCCCAAAGCAAAGATACAGATGTCTCAATCTGGATTGGTAAAAAATCCAATTTGGGTGAGTTTGAATTATACCAATCGGATGATGATAATGCAGGTGGAACTGGCGCCAAGCTTTTGTATCAAAGTAAAAGCAATGCCCCCCTTGATATTCGTCTTTTCAGCAATTACGGGTATCCGGAATATCAAAAGAAAAATTTGGCGGAATATTCATTTTCAATCAAAGAAATGACCCGCGCGCCAACACCATTTAATGGCAAAAGTATTAAAATAGGTGACAAAGTCTTGGTGCAATTAAAAGATGGTGGTTATCGCAATCAACTTGATGCACTCTATGAAATATATCGCATAAACCTTAAGGCGGGTGAAAAAGCGACCATTTTCACCGATGAATACCAATATATTTCTGCTGATACGTATCTTGAAATTGGTACCGGAAGCCCTGATAATTTAAATATTCTGGCGCAAGATGAGGATAGCGGCAGTGGTAATAACGCAAAAATTCGTTTCACCGCGCCACAAAATGGTGAATATTATATACGTGCCTCGGCAACCAATATTGCACATGAAGATAATTTTTATTTGAATATTATCCCAACTATTGAGCCACAAACACCGCCGCCACCAATTGAAATAGCAATCGGACAAGAAATCAAAGGTGAATTAAGTAATTCATCACCGCTTTATGGCGATGATGATGTGAAATTTGCCGATTATATTTTTACGGCAACCAAAGACACCAAATACAAATTATCCCTTAAAAGCGATGATTTCTTTGCCAATATAATGGTGCGTCCATTTGATATGTCGGATGCAAAATTTACGCAAAGCGTTGATAACACGCCAATTTCGCCACCAGTCGTTAGCGGCACAAAAGATAATAATCTTGATTATGTTTCACCAATTAGTGGCAAGGTTTTGGTACGCATCACCTCATCAACCGATAATCAATTGGGAAAATATAATCTTATAATTAATGAGCAGGGCAATGATACACAAAAACAATAGTGATATTCATAAAATAACGGCAAATTCGTTGCACGATAAACCTATGAAATATTATGACTTCATAATGACAGCATTTGTTGTTATCCTTGTTCTTTCCAATGTTATAGGTGCAGGCAAACTGGCGGTTATTGAATTGCCCGTCATTGGCAAATGGGTATTTGGTGCGGGAATAATGTTTTTCCCGCTTTCATATATTATTGGCGATGTCTTGACCGAAGTTTATGGCTATGCCCACGCACGACGCACAATTTGGGCAGGTTTTGTAGCGCTCGTTTTTATGGCAATCATGTCGTTTGTTGTTGTGGCATTACCACCCGCCGCATCCTGGAGTGGGCAAGCAGCATATGAGGCAGTTTTTGGACAAGTACCACGTATTGTTTTTGCATCCATTGCCGCATTTTGGGCGGGTGAATTTGTAAATAGCTTTGTACTCGCAAGGATGAAGATTTTCACAAATGGCCGGGCATTATGGACGCGCACCATTGGTTCAACCGTTTTTGGTCAAGCCGTTGATAGTATGATTTTCTATCCACTTGCATTTTGGGGAGCAACAGGTTGGAGTAATGAAGCAGTGGTACAAGTGATGATAACCAATTGGTTTTTAAAAGTTATGTGGGAGGCACTATTAACCCCGCTTACCTATTTTGTTGTAAACCATCTAAAAACTGCCGAAGGGCTAGACGTTTATGATGAAGGAACAAACTTCACACCATTCAAGGCGGATTTATAATAAATAATGCTTAATCGCCGCGCCATTTTAATCGGTTTATGTTTTCCATTAATGGCTGCATCGCCATTTTGGGAAGATGGCGAAAGCGGAATTGTAAAAGAAATTATCGATGGCGATAGTTTTATTCTTGAAAGTGGTCTTGTGGTGCGCCTTGCACAAATCGAAGCACCAAGATTACGGGATGACGTGCCAATTTCGCAAAAAGCCCGCGATTTTTTGGCAAATCTTGTAAAAGATAAAAAAGTAAAATTAAAATACGGTGGTTTAAGGCGCGATAAAATGGGGCGCGCATTGGCGCAAGTATATATAGCTAACGAAATCTGGGTGCAGGGAGAAATATTAAAAGCCGGCTATGCCCGCGTTCACACCTATATTGATAATCGAAGTCATATCCAAGATTTTTGGCTTGTCGAACGCGAAGCAAGGCGCAATGGGCGCGGAGTCTGGTCTGATCCGATGTTTCAAGCACGCTTTGCCACAACAGAGGCATTAAGCGGCAGCGAGGGCAGCTTTCAATTAGTTGAGGGAAAGATTGAAAAGGTGCTTCATGGCGAAACCCTTGTAAAACTATGCTTTGGTAATGATGAAACCAAGGATGTTTGCGCGATAATTCCAAGACAGTCATGGAAGTTGTGGGGTGACAATAATTTAGATGATTTCACAGGGCTAAATATAAGGGTGCGCGGGCGAATTAATGGGCCACAAATCGCGAGAATTACTAAAAAAGGGCGCAACCTTCCGGCACATGGCCCATCAATATGGCTTGACCACCCCGAACAGGTCGAGTTTTTAATAATATAAATTTCTCATCGGCAGAATACTCATCAGTATGTCTTCCTAAATATTAAATTATTTGTGTCAGCATGCATCCGGTCATCAAAAAAAATTCACAATGATATCAATGCGTTTCATTGTATTTTTTTGATAAAATTAACACATGGTTTACCTTCTATATTTACGTTACCAAACAGTAGTTCATAATTCCAAAAGCATAGGCTTTTGTGGGGGGCTTTGTGAACGCAAACGATTGTCACGACGGGGGACATGAAATATGAATTATAGAAATTGGCCTATATTTGTTAAGATAACGAGCTTGCTGGTTGCACTTGGTTTAGTAAGCCTTGCTGCAACGGTGTTCACAACATTTCAATTAAAAAACATAAACGATACGTATTCCTATGCCTTGGAGCGTGAACTTTCGGTTGCCAATGCCGTTAGGGCGAGCAGATTTCTAGGCGAATATTCAACAAACATGTTAAGACTAGCTCTTACAACAAATCCCGAAAAGATTGCTGCGAGGGAAAAAGAAGTAAATCAAGCAGAAGAAAACATGCATAAGCAATTAGAACTAGCGGCAACCAATGACCCTGTTCACGCAGAAGTTTTCAAAGCATTAGCAACAGAGGCAAATGTAAAGATTAAAAATGGCTGCGATAAAGTTGTTGAATATGGTAAATCTACCGATCCTGCTGATGCACAAAATGCAATTGCCGAATATGATAGCAAATGCCAACCTGCAATCGATGAATACCGCCAACATATTGTTGATGAAAACAATAAAATTGTTAAAAGTTTCGAAGATGAAAAAGTCAAACTTGGTAAAGATGCAGACTTTGCTCGTTTAGTTTCTATTTTGGTGGTTATCATCGGTAGCGTGGTAACAATTATCACCGCATTCATCCTTACCATGAAAACAATTGCCAACCCGCTTAAAAAATTGATTGATAATATGGGATCAATGGCGCACGGCAAATTTGATATTGTAATCGAAGAACAAGGACGTAAAGACGAAATCGGGCAAGTTGCCGATGCAACCGAAATCTTCCGCAAAGAACTTATTGAGGCCGAAGGTCTTCGTAAAAGCGCAGAAGAACAAAAAGTCATCGCTGAACAAGAGCGTAAAAAACAAATGCTTGAGCTTGCAAATAGTTTTGAACAATCTGTTGGCGGCATTGTTGCAATTGTATCTTCTGCCGCAACCGAAATGCAGGCATCGGCAACCCAACTGACCTCAACTGCCCAAGAAACCTCGGCTCAATCTAATACTGTTGCCGCCGCAGCTGAAGAAGCCGGAACCAACGTTACATCTGTTGCTGCCTCTGCTGAAGAGCTTGGTGCATCGGTTGATGAGATTGCCCGCCAGGTTGAAACTTCGACCAAAATTACTGCAAATGCGGTTGAACAAGCCGAAGATGCGGTTCGCGTTGTTAATGAGCTTAATGCTAATGCTGAAAGTATCTCAAGCGTTGTTTACCTAATCTCTGACCTTGCAGCACAAACCAACCTATTGGCACTTAATGCGACCATCGAATCGGCACGTGCTGGTGAGGCTGGTAAAGGCTTTGCCGTTGTGGCTTCCGAAGTTAAAGAATTGGCGTCGCAAACCGGTAAAGCAACCGAAGACATTTCAGAAAAAGTAAATCAAATCCAACGTGCCACCGAAGATGCGGCAAAGGCGATTAGATCTATTACTGAAATCATTCAGCAAGTTAGTGAATCTAACAATTCAATTGCATCGGCAATCACACAACAATCTTCTGCAACCAGAGAAATTGTTGAAGCAGTAAGCCAAGCATCACAAGGCACCGATGAAGTTTCACGTAATATTGTTGATGTTGCCAATGCCGCCGAACAAACTGGCGAGGCCGCAACCCAATTGTTAAGTGCTTCTGATGGTCTTTCTATGCAAGCTGAGGCATTACAAAATGAGGTTAGCCGCTTCTTATCAAATGTAAGAGCCGCGTAGATTTACCCTCTAACAAAAGCAAAAACCCGCGCAAAATCTGCGCGGGTTTTGTTGTTTATTAATTACTATTTATAGCAACAAACCATTTAAGAAAACAACTTCAACATTAAAGTCTCTAAATAAAAATGTTGAGAATATTAAAAACAAGGCTTGTTTTTAAATATTTAATCATTTTTTTCACTTGTTACCATAAAGTATAAGAACACCTTATTCTAAAGGATTATTGGCGAGTTTTTGGTTAATAATTAGAAAAAAGTTCCATAATTTGAAGTTTCTTTTTTTCGTTATAGGAATTATTTAACGCTCAATTTACCAAATAAACATAGGCTAATTCGCATTGGTTCATAATTTTTCAAAGCGTGTATTTTATACGCAAATTATGGGCGCAAATATTGTCGCGGCAGGGGACATAAATGAATTATAGAAATTGGCCTATCTTTGTTAAGATAACAAGCTTGTTGGTTGCACTTGGTTTAGTAAGTCTTGCATCAACTTTTTTCGCAACATTTCAATTGGAAAAAATTAACGCTACATATTCTGATGCGTTACAGCGCGAAATTTCGGTTGCCAATACCGTTAGATCAAGCAGAGCATTAGCAGAATATTCAACGAATATGTTGCGTATGGCGCTTTCAACAAACCCTGAAAGAATTGCGGCACGTGAAAAAGATGCCAATGACGCATTTGATAACGTTATTAAGCAATTAGAGCTTGCCGCCTCCAATGACCCTGTTCACGCAGATATTTATAAATCGCTATCAAATGAAGCCAAATTGAAAATTAGCCAAGGTTGCGATCAGGTTATTGTATATGGCAAATCAACCGATCCTGCTGATGCACAAAAGGCACTTGATGAATATGATGGCAAATGCCAGCCTGCAATCGATGTAGTTCGTCAGCATATGGTTGATCAAAACAATAAAATTCTAAAGAGTTTCGAAGATGAAAAAGTCAAACTTGGTAAAGATGCAGACTTTGCACGTTTAGTTTCTATTTTGGCCGTTCTTATCGGTAGTGTAGTAACAATTATCGTTGCCTTTACACTTACCATGAAAACAATTGCCAACCCGCTTAAAAAATTGATTGAAAATATGAATTCAATGTCTCATGGGCAGTTCAATATTACAATTAATGAACAAGATCGCAAAGACGAAATTGGCCAAGTGGCACGTGCCACAGAATCATTCCGCATCGGCCTTATGGAAACCGAGGATCTCCGCAAAAATGCCGAGCAACAAAAAATTATCGCTGAACAAGAGCGTAAAAAACAAATGCTTGAGCTTGCAAATAGTTTTGAACAATCTGTTGGTGGCATTGTTGCAATTGTATCTTCTGCCGCAACCGAAATGCAGGCATCGGCAACCCAACTGACCTCAACTGCGCAGGAAACCTCGGCTCAATCTAATACTGTTGCTGCCGCAGCAGAAGAAGCCGGAACCAACGTTACCTCTGTTGCTGCCTCTGCTGAAGAGCTTGGCGCATCGGTTGATGAGATTGCCCGCCAGGTTGAAACTTCGACCAAAATTGCGGCAAATGCGGTTGAACAAGCCGAAGATGCGGTTCGCGTTGTTAATGAGCTTAATGCCAATGCTGAAAGTATCTCAAGCGTAGTTTACCTAATCTCTGACCTTGCAGCGCAAACCAACCTATTGGCACTTAATGCGACCATCGAATCGGCACGTGCTGGTGAGGCTGGTAAAGGCTTTGCCGTTGTGGCTTCCGAAGTTAAAGAATTGGCATCGCAAACCGGTAAAGCAACCGAAGACATTTCAGAAAAAGTAAATCAAATCCAACGTGCCACCGAAGATGCGGCAAAGGCGATTAGATCTATTACTGAAATCATTCAGCAAGTTAGTGAATCTAACAATTCAATTGCATCGGCAATCACACAACAATCTTCTGCAACCAGAGAAATTGTTGAGGCAGTAAGCCAAGCATCACAAGGCACCGATGAAGTTTCACGTAATATTGTTGATGTTGCCAATGCCGCCGAACAAACCGGCGAAGCCGCAACCCAATTGTTAAGTGCTTCTGATGGTCTTTCTATGCAAGCTGAGGCATTACAAAATGAGGTTAGCCGCTTCTTATCAAATGTAAGAGCCGCGTAGATTTACCCTCTAACAAAAGCAAAAACCCGCGCAAAATCTGCGCGGGTTTTTTGGTTGGATAATTATTGGTCGCTCCCGCGATGCCTTTAAAGCGATTTCACAACCGCCTCAGTCACTTTCTTCGCATCGCCGAAAAGCATCATGGTATTTGGTCTAAAGAATAGTTCGTTTTCAACGCCGGCGTAGCCCGCGCTCATACCGCGTTTAATAAACAAGACGGTTTTGGCTTTTTCAACATCCAAAATCGGCATCCCAAAAATCGGTGACGCAGGGTCGGTTTTTGCCGCCGGATTGGTAACGTCATTTGCACCAATCACGAATGCCACATCTGCCTGCCCAAATTCACTATTGATGTCTTCAAGCTCAAACACTTCATCATATGGAACCTGCGCCTCGGCAAGTAAAACGTTCATATGCCCCGGCATACGCCCTGCAACCGGATGAATTGCGTATGAAACATCGACGCCCTCTTCCTTAAGCTTATCAGCCATTTCTTTTAACGCGTGTTGTGCCTGTGCCACCGCCATACCATAACCAGGAACGATGATAACTTTGGATGCATTTTTCATAATGAATGCCGCATCTTCGGCAGAGCCTTGTTTTACTGGTCTTGCCTCAACTGCACCGGCTGCTGCGGGGCCACTATCTGTCGCGCCAAAGCCACCAAGAATAACTGAAATAAAGCTACGGTTCATGCCTTTACACATAATATATGAAAGGATTGCACCCGATGAACCCACCAATGCACCAGTGATAATAAGCGCGATATTTTCAAGCGTGAAGCCAAGTGCCGCCGCCGCCCATCCTGAATAGGAGTTTAGCATTGAAACCACAACCGGCATATCCGCACCACCAATTGGGATAATTAGTGTTACACCAAGCAATAGTGACAAACCAACAATGCCCCAAAACGCCCATTTTGCATCACCATGTGTGGCAATCATCACACCAATAAGCGCAACAATTGCAACCAAAATTGCGATGTTTAAAAGGTGGCGCATTGGCAATAAAATCGGTGCACCCGACATATTCCCATTCAATTTGGCAAAGGCAATTAATGACCCCGTAAATGTAATTGCACCAATCGCAACGCCAAGACCAGTTTCAATACAAGATGCAGTTTTAATACCGCCGGCAACCGCGATATGGAATGCCTCGGGCGAATAGACGGCTGCACCAGCAATTAAAACCGCCGCCAAACCAACCAATGAGTGGAAGGCCGCAACCAATTGCGGCATTGATGTCATGGCAATACGGCGCGCAAGAACCGCACCAATACCGCCGCCAATCAGTGTTGCAACCGCAATAATTGATAGATTTATACCATCAAGCTTCACCATCAAAAGCGTTGTGATAATCGCAATCACCATACCAATGATACCAAAGAAATTCCCTTGGCGTGAAGTTGCCGGGCTTGAAAGACCACGTAGCGCAAGAATAAACAATACGCCCGATACAAGATATAATAGAGAGGCAATAGACGCGTTCATTATTTTGCCCCTTCTTTATTTACTGGTTTGTCTTTTTTCTTATACATTGACAACATACGTTCGGTTACCAAAAAGCCACCGAAAATATTTACCATCGCCAAAGCAACGGCAATGCCGCCCATGCCGCGTGAAAGCCATGTATTGCCGTCCACACTACCATCATGCAGTGTTGCGGTTGCGGCAACCAGGGCACCAACCACAACAACGGATGAAATAGCATTTGTTACCGCCATCAACGGCGTATGAAGTGCGGGTGTGACCGACCACACCACATAATAACCAACAAAAATCGCCAAAACGAAAATCGCAAGACGAAAAACAATCGGGTCAACCATTTCCATAATCACCCTCCCCTTATGAATTTAGCGCGGGGTGAACAATTTCCCCATCTTTTGTTAATAACATTCCCTTGATGATTTCATCATCATAATCGGGCGCAAAGGCATTGCCTTCTTTCGCAGTCAAAAGCGGCATCAAATTAAGCAGGTTTTTGGCATAAAGATTTGATGAATCCGCCGCCAAGCGCCCTGGAAGATTACTAAAGCCCGCGATTTTTACACCATTTTTGGTAATTACCACTTCATCCTTTTTGGAAAGCGGGCAATTGCCACCGGCCTCAACCGCCATATCTATAATTACGGATCCTGTTTTCATGCCCGCCACCATTTCTTCGGTAACAAGAACCGGTGCAGGACGACCAGGGATTAAGGCCGTGGTAATAACAACATCTTGTTTTGCAATATGTTCTTTTACAAGTTCGGCCTGTTTTGCCTGATATTCGGCCGACATTGGTTTGGCATAACCTGCGGCAGTTTCTGCGGCTTTAAATTCATCATCCTCAACGGCAATGAATTTTGCACCCAATGAACCAACCTGCTCCTTTGCCGCCGGGCGAACATCGGTTGCCGTTACAATTGCGCCAAGACGGCGTGCGGTCGCAATTGCTTGAAGACCGGCAACGCCCGCCCCCATAACAAAGCATTTTGCCGCCGCAACAGTCCCCGCAGCAGTCATCATCATCGGGAATGAACGACCATAAAGTTCTGCTGCCTCAATAACGGTGCGATAACCCGCAAGGTTTGCCTGTGAAGACAACGCATCCATCGACTGCGCTCGGGTAATACGTGGCGTAAATTCGGTTGAAAAGGCAATAACCCCCGCTTTGGCACAGGCCTCTAATAACGCCTTGTCGCCATGCGGGTTAAAGAATGCAACAACACCCGCACCCTTTGGGATAATCTTTAATTCGTCTTCGGTTGGGCGGCGCACTTTTAACAAAAGTTCCGCATCCTTTAAGACATCAGCAGGTTTTGCCGCAATTTTTGCGCCCACCGCCTCATAATCGGAATCATTAATGCTTGCGCCAATGCCAGCATCTTTTTCAATAACAATCTCATGCCCCAATGCGGTCAGCTTTTTAACACTTTCAACCGATGCGGCAACGCGGGTTTCCCCATCTCTTATTTCTTTGAGAATCGCAATCTTCATTACATTCCCCCCCCCTTTTTGGAATCATTTTAATTCGCAGGTGCAGCATTTCAAGGGAAAAATCAAATTCCCACTGCTTTGAATTTTTCAATATGTCTCATTTCTATTCGATTAAAAGCGAAATGCGCACAAATTTCCGCAAAAAAAGCCCGCTTGTGGCGGGCTTTAGATTTTATGTTTTCAATTATTAATAACGATAATGCACTGACAGGCTTATATTTCGGCCCGGACGCGGCAAAAACTCTTTTAATGGTGATGTATGCTCGCGAACATCTTCATTGGTGAGGTTGTCACCCTTCAAGACGATTTGCAATTTATCATCAAATTTAGGGGGGCTAATTGTGAACGCGAGGTTTACAACATTTGCACCATTGGTTGGGGTTTCAAATTCGGCAATTTTTTCTTGCTTTGCGATAAGTTCAAGTTCAAGGCGAGTTGAAACAAATGATTTCGTCATTTCAATACCCAAATTTGCACTCATAGGCGGAATTTTTGCAACATTGCCATCTTCATAACGACCACGAACATAATCAATACCTAAATCGCCTTTAAAATAATAATCATTTATATTACCAAGGTCTTGTGAAACTTGGATTTCAAAACCACGAAGATCAGCGTTTTTCTGGGTAATTACATAAACTGGAAGGTCGTCTTGGGTACGATCAGTTGGCACAAAATTGATGAAATTATCAAAATTGGCATCCCAGAAGTTAATTTCAACATTGCCGCCAGAATGCTTATAATTCATTGCTAATTCGAGCGAATTTGCGGTTTCAATTTTTAGGTTTGGATTACCTTCATCATAGGTTTGGGTCGCATCATGGCCACCATTGGCAAACAATTCAACCTCGGTTGGGGCACGTTCAGTTTTGGCATAAGTTAGGATAAAGCGTAAACCATCCATTGGTTTAATAAAACCACTTGCAGAATATGAAGTTCCGTTAAATTCACGGTTGCCCGCCTCACCATCATATTTGTGATTTTCATAACGAACCCCAAATTCGGTTCCCCAAAACGCATTTTCATAACGTTCAATCGCAAATACACCGCCAGATTTAATAGTAACCGGAAGGATATATGCCTGTTCACCGCTTGGCGATAATGCCGAGAAGTCTTTGTCGGTATATTCAACACCCCAAACACCTTCCCAGTCACCCATCTTCTTGTGGCGGGCTTCAATACGGCTGTCATAGCCACTAGATTTAAAAGTGGTGTTTATTGTGCCATCTTCGATTTCTGAGTGTTCATATTTTCCATATGATGCGGCATAATTAATGCTTTCAACAAAGCCATCAAATTTGAAACCACCTTGTAGGTCGTAACGATCCTGATTTAGTTCAATATGTGTTACATCATTTGGAATACCATAATTGGAATCCGTGGTTTTATAAGCAATCGCAATATGCGCCTTATCACCAATATAGCCAACACCTGCACCATATTCATTTAAATCACCATATGAATTTGGTACTTTATCGCGTGTGTCATTGCCATCAATTGCGCGTTGGCGATCGGTTTCAGTAAAGCCAGGGATTTTATAATCTTCGGTCTGACGGGTAAGGGCATCAAGGCGAAAAACAAAATTGCCAACATTATATGAAACATTGCCTGATGCCACTTTGCCATCATTTACGCTTGAGTAGCCAGCAAAAATTTCGGCATTCAAAGGCTTTTTTGGCAATGTAGTTGGAAGGCGACCATCAATTACGTTCACAACCCCACCGATTGCATTTGAACCATAACGAAGCGCGGCCGCACCTTTTAAAACCTCAATCTGTTGCGCTGCTAGGCCATCAACTGCAGGGGCATGATCCGGTGAAACTGTTGATGCATCAATGCCGACAAGGCTATTTGATAAAAGGCGAATTCTGTCCTCACCCAATCCACGAATTATCGGACGCGATGCATTTGGGCCAAAAAAGCTTGAACGAATGCCAGCGTGCCCTTGTAATGATTCACCAATGCCACCACCCATTGAATGTAAAAGCGCGTGATCACGCGTGATAATTACAACGCCTTGGTTAATTGCATCTTTGTTCTTGCTTACGGATGATGCCGTTACGACAACGACTTCTGGCGTAGCCTCAACAGGCTCGGGAGGGGCGTAAAGAAACATTATAAAACTCTCTCAATTTGTTATGTTATAATATAACACTTAGAGGGTTTCAAAAAACTTTGCAATTGCAATATTCAGAAAATGACAAAAACGTAAGTATTGTTACAAAATTTTGTGCAATTAATTTAATGCCTTGTTTTTGTGTATGGAATTTATAGCTTGACTAAAACCCCATAATGTCAAAATATTTAATATGATTGGGGAAAATAATGGAAATCAAAACAATTGAAGCAACACATTTTGATGATTGGTTGCCGCTTTGGGATGGCTATTTAGTTTTTTATGAAACCACGCTGAAAGATGAAATTACCCGCGATGTTTTTGACCGTATTTGCGATAAAAACTATGGTCAAATGGGTGGGTTTATCGCCTATGAAAATGGTGTGGCATTAGGTTTGGTCCATTATATTATCCATGACAATACTTGGTCGGATAAGAAAGTTTGCTATCTAGAAGATTTATTCACTGCCGCCGAGGCGCGCGGCAAAGGTGTTGGGCGCGCTTTGATTGAAAAAGTCGCCGAATACGCAAAACAGACCAATTGTCGCCATGTTTATTGGCAAACCCATAAAACCAATAAGACCGCGCAGGCGCTTTATAATAAAGTTGCCGAAGATACTGAATTCTTGGTTTACAAAAAAACTATTTAATTATTTTTTTTTGGTTTTGCCATCTGGAAATGGTTTAACATCCAATTTTGTCCAATGATCAAGGCCTGTTGCATTAACTGGGCAGCCATCCGGCGCGTTGCCACGGAAATATGCCTTTTGCCATCTCTCCTTTGATGCCTCGGATTCGGGATCATATAGTTCGGCATTGAAATTATTGCGACTATTGCGGAACATTTCAAACTTTTCTTTCAACTCAGGATCCGAAGCCATCGGCAAGGATTCCGGTTTGAATTGTTCAATCTGTGCCAAATTCACCGGCATAATATGGGCGAATGGCTCCCCCTTTTCAAAGCGAATTGGAAAGAATGGGCGTGTTACCACCCAATTCATGGTGAACGTATAAGGCGACCAATCGGTTTCGATAATCCCGCTCATGGCATAAATGCCATCTTTGGGGCGGTTTAATGGGCCTGTTACCATTAGTTGAATTCCCGGTGGCGTTCGGAAAAGCTGGGCAATATGATATGTCATAACCGCATGGCCAAAATGGCTTGCCGGTTGTGGCCAACCATCTTCAAGAATTGTAATCACCAAATCTTCTGGTGACGAGCCACCATTCCATTGCACGTCAAAAGTACATGGGCTTAAAAGCTCCCACCCATATTGATTGGCAATATTAAGCGGTAGGCAACGGTACGCAAAACGGCTTGAAGTTTCGTCCATAAAGGGGCGTTGCGCCGGCGCAGGGCGTGACGGCGTTGGGTCATAACCAAGTGAATAGGCCTTTATAAACTTTTCATCATTTTCAACATTATGAACCGGACAACCAGTAACAGACTTTGCCGATTTTGGTTCACCCACCGCTTCAATCCATGCGGGTGGGGCATCATTGGGGAGGTTTTTATCTTTACTCATGATTATTCCAATTTAGAATTTTTTTTGTGAGCCTTCTAGAGTTTTTGCGCCATTTGGTGAAACTTCCATAACGCTCATACCGCGTTCAATAACACCATCATCAAAGCGGAAACGACCATCAACACCGTCAAAGCCATCCGCATTTTCAAGGCTACGAGCGGTTATTGCAGATTTATCGCCTTGTTTTACAAGTCGCGCGATAAGTGCCGCGGTGTCATATCCCATTCCGGCAAGTCTGGTTGCGCTTTTACCTTTTTTTGCCTGTAATCGGTTTTCAAATGCACTGCGACCGCTATTGTCGGGCGATACGAACCAGCCGCCCAACAATCGTGAATCTTGCAATACATTGTCATCATTCCACAATCCGGTTCCAAGATATCGGGTTTTGGACATTGACGCACCATTCACGCTTAGAACTTTTGCCAAATAGCGCAGCATATTACCACGTTCAGGAATTAAAATCGCAACTTCATCACGGTTTGATCCGGCAATATAGCGCGCAGCAATTTTGCCAGCATTTTCGCCATTCACACTAGCATTTTGGGTTGAATCGTAACGCGCAGTGCCAAGAATTTTAATGCCATTACGGGCAGCGGCCTTGGTTGCTGCTAATTCAATTTTCTCACCATATTTGCTTTGCGGGACAAGCAAGACAAGTTTTTTAACGCCATGCTTTCCGGCATAAGTTACAATGCGCTTTGCCTCATCTTCCGGCAGGAATGAAACTACAAATAAACCACGCCCCGCGTCTTGGGTATCGGTTGAAAATGAAAACATCATTGCGTTATTGGCACGAGCATAAGGGGCAACCGCACTTACCCCGCTTGAAAATAATGGTCCCATAATGAAATCAGCGCCGCTTGAGATTGCACGTTTTGCACTAGCTTCCGCAGTTTCAGGAGTATCGCCAGAATCAATCGGCATAAGAATTGTTGAGCCATCACCATTTTCATTTATCGCAAGTTCGGCAGCGGCCTTTAAAGTATCGGCTTCGGCACGTATTGCAGAGTTTTGGGAATTAAACGGCGCAAGCAATGCAACACGTACAAGTTTTTGCCCCTTTTTGTTTGCTGGCGTAAAAGGTGTGCCACGCGCAACATAATATTTTGAACCAGTGTTTCCGGTTTGCACCACACCACCGCCGTCATTTTCACCTGGTGTTGTACACGCACTAAGTAAAACAGCAAAACCACCCAATAAAAGGGTTCGTTTATCAAATTGGGGCATTTAATCCTCTTTTGTTTAAGCCAAAACACAACCAGCTTTTGTTATTTTTATTACCCAAATAATATGGGCTTGGAATTGTTATAAAACATTCTATAAAATAAAAAACACAAATCGATAAGCCCGAATTTAGAAAAATGCAAATTAATACAAATCCAAAAAGCACATCCCAATACATTCCCGCACTTTATCTTGTGGCAACACCTATTGGAAATCTTGGCGATATTACCTATCGGGCAGTCGAAATATTAAAACAATGCGATTTAGTACTTGCCGAAGATACACGTGTTACGGCAAAATTATTTTCACAATTTGGTATCAAGCAAAAAATTATCCGTGCCGATGAAGAGGTGGCATTAAATGCCGCCAAAGCTGCGCTAACAGCAATTGAGGATGGAAAGATTGTAGTCTTGGTTTCCGATGCTGGAACCCCAAGCATTTCAGACCCCGGACAAAGGGTTGCCGATTTCATAATTGAAAATGGCCATGAGGTGTTTGCAATCCCCGGGGCATCAAGTGTTTTAACCGCGCTTGTGGCATCAGGGTTTGATATAAAGCAATTTTCATTCATGGGCTTTGCACCTAATAAAAGTGGGGCAAGACAAAAATTCTTTACCGAATTCAAACAATTAAAAACCGCTATCGCCTTTTTTGAAACTGGGCCAAGGCTTTTGGAATGTTTAAAAGATTTAAAAATGGTTTTGGGTAATCGTAAAATTGCCGTAACCCGTGAACTAACTAAATTATATGAAGAAAAGCGGCGCGGTAATATTCAAAATCTGATTGAATATTATAATGAGGCCGGTGCGCCACGCGGTGAAATTGTTATAATCATTGCCCGCGATGAAAGCGAACAAAGTTTTGAACAAAAAGATATTGAAAGCATGATTAAAGAGCGGCTTGAAAATATGCCTCTAAAAGCACTTTCTAAAGAAGTGGCTGAAATTACCGGGCAAAAATCACGCGATATATATGAAATGGCGCTAAAGCTAAAATGAGTGAAAAAAGGCAAAAATCGGAATTTTACGGACGGCTTGCCGAATTTGCCGCAATTTTGCTTTTGACCTTAAAATTCTATTTGGTTTTAAGAACCCGATATCGCAATAATTATGGCGAAATTGATATTATCGCATTGCGTGGTAAAAAACTTGTCTTTGTCGAAGTTAAATTACGCAAAGCCACCGAAAGCGCACAATTTTCCATAAGTCATAGACAAATGGAACGCATTAAAAACGCGGCAATTGGTTTTTGTAAATCACGCAAATGGGCAGGGCAGAAGCAATGGCGCTATGACGTAATTGCTTGTGCCCCTTGGAAATTACCAAAGCATATCAAAAACGCGTTTTAATGATGCGCGCCATGACCAAAGAATTTCCATAGAATTGCCGCCACAAGCACAAGAAATCCAACCTTGAATATCGCAAACGAAATTACAAGTTTGCGCACATTCATCACATTCTCTTGGTGAGTTTGTAACGCCTTACCTTCTAGTGGCTTGGGATTGTCCCATTCCTCATCGGAAATTGTGCGCATTCCGTCATCAATATCTTCGATATTATCGTTATCTTGTGGCATATTGTTATTTTGCAAATGGGTCAGTTACAAGAATTGTATCCTCACGCTCAGGTGAAGTTGATACAAGTGCGATTGGACGACCAACCAACTCCTCAATACGACGGATATATTTAATCGCATTGGCAGGAAGATCTTTCCATGAACGCGCACCAAATGTAGTTTCCGACCAACCTTCAACAGTTTCGTAAATCGGCTCTACATTTGCTTGGGCATGAAGATTAGATGGGTAATAATCAAGAACCTTGTCGCCCAATTTATAACCGACGCAAATGTTAATGGTTTCAACGCCATCAAGCACATCCAATTTGGTTAGTGCAAGGCCAGTTATACCGCCCACACAACATGCCTGATGCACCAATATTGCATCAAACCAACCACAACGACGCGCCCGCCCAGTAACCGTACCAAATTCGCGACCACGTTCGCCAATGCCCTTGCCGACATCGTCAAATAATTCAGTTGGGAAAGGACCTTCGCCAACACGGGTTGTATATGCCTTTACAATGCCAAGAACATAGTCAAGGTTGCCAGGGCCAGTACCAGAACCAGATGCCGCCTGTCCTGCAACAGTTGATGACGAAGTAACGTACGGATATGTGCCATGATCAACATCAAGCAAAATACCTTGCGCACCCTCGAATAAAACTTTTTTATTATCTTTACGTGCTTGTTCAAGGTCACGCCAAACCGGACGAACATAAGGCAATAATTTCGGCGCAAGCGCCATTAAATCTGCAAATAATTTTTCGCCATCAATTGGTGGCAAATCAAGACCAGCACGCAATGCGCGGTGATGCGCCATTAAACGTTCGATTTTTGATTTTAATGATGCTTCGTCAAATAAATCGGCAACCCGAATTGCACGGCGACCAACCTTGTCTTCGTAAGCAGGACCAATACCGCGACCAGTTGTGCCGATTTTGTTTTTACCAGCTTCGTTTTCACGGGCGGCATCTAAATCTTGGTGGATTGGCAAAATCAATGCCGCGTTTTCGGCAAGACCCAAAGTGGTCGGATCAATTTTGACGCCTTGATTTGAAATACGTTCAATTTCGGCAAGTAGTGCATTGGGATCAACCACAACACCATTACCAATTAATGATAATTTCCCTTGAACCACACCAGATGGCAAAAGCGATAATTTATAAACATTTTCGCCAACAACTAGGGTGTGACCAGCATTGTGACCACCTTGAAAGCGGACAACCAAATCAGCACGATCGGACAACCAGTCAACAATCTTGCCTTTACCTTCATCGCCCCACTGAGCGCCCACGACCACAACATTTGCCATAATTTAGATTCCGTTTTCTCATGCGAAATTAATATTTATACCAAATGCAAAATAGTGCTTTGGCGTTGGCTTTTAGCCCCAAAGGCAGGGGGTTTTCAATAGCAATCTGGGCATTTTTCAATTTAATGACAGTTATTTTTTACAATTCAAATATTGCTTTGCTACACAAACATAATAAGGTTGCCACTTATTTCGAGGTTTTATTTGGGGCATTTGATGGCTGAAGCAACAATAGAAGAAAAAAAGAAAACCGATATTAAAGCATTTTTTGAGCGTTCTTCATTAGTTATGTTTGGTTTGGGATTTTCGGCAGGTATGCCGAATTTACTTGCCGGAACCAGCTTTACAATGGGAACATGGATGCGTGATGCAGGCGTTTCTTTGACCATTATTTCGCTTTTGGGTCTTGCAACACTTTCTTATGCATTTAAATTTTTGTGGGCACCATTGGTTGATAGAATCGCCTTGCCAATACTTGATAAATGGCTTGGAAGACGTCGTTCTTGGATCTTACTAACGCAATCATTGGCAATGGCGTTTTTGATAATTTTATCAATGCTCGACCCCGGTTCACAATTTGCATTATTTGCGACATTAACTGGTTTTCTTGCCTTTACTGGTGCGACCCACGACATTGCAGTTGACGCATGGCGGATTGAGGTTGCTGAAAACAATGATAAATTGGGAATTCTAACCGCAATGTATCAATGGGGCTATCGTATTGCCTTTGTGGTAACTGGTGCGGTGCCTTTGTATATTGCCCAATATTTTAACGGTAACGTTTATCAACATCTTGGTTGGGGCGTTGCCTATGCCACGATGGGTGTGTGCATGATTGTTCCCATCATTGCAACATTGGTTGCCGACCGTGAAAAGGTTGCACCAGCGCCGCGTTGGCGTGCCCCCGATGATACCATTCAAAATCCAGCAATTGAAGCACTGGAATGGGGAGGTCGTCTTTTACTTTTGGTATTGGCGGCGTGTTTCTTGGCGGCGGGTCTTGGTGGACGTGCAGAACCTGTCGCATGGTTTTTGGGTGAATTTTATGGTGGCCTTGAGGCATTGCAAAAATCACTTGAGGCAAAACCATTTGGGGTTTGGCAACAAGTGGCATTTGCGGCAACCGGTCTTTTCTTTATTTATTTAATTGCCCAACCGCTTCCAAATCTTAAAACCAAAGCATCGGCCTATTTCAAATCCGCATTTGGTGAGCCAATTGCAGATTATTTCAAACGTTTTGGAAATGCAGCAACCCTGATTTTGGTATTTATGTGTGTTTACCGCTTATCAGAATTCCTGCTTAATATAACTGGTGCAATGTATCTTGATGCCGGTTATACCAAGGCAGAAATTGCCAATGCGCAAAAGATTTTTGGTGTGATTGTTAATGCGGTTGGTGCAGGCCTTGCCGGATGGGGAATTATGCGATTTGGGATTTTCAAATGCCTTATATTCGGGGCGTTTTCACAGCCACTTTCGCACATTGGTTTCTTGGCAATTTGCTATTTTGGCAACCAAAATATTCCATTCTTTGCAAATATGGGAATTCAACCATCCTTATGGGCAGCAATTGGTATTGATAATATTTCGGCATCGTTCGCAGGAACAGTTTTCATCGTTTATATGTCGCGCCTTACACATGAAGGCTTTACGGCAATGCAATATGCAATGTTCTCCTCGCTTTATGCCCTGCCTGGTAAAATCATCATGGCGCTTTCGGGACGTATTGTTGAAGGCTTGGCGCATTCTTCGCACACTGGCGTTATGGCAAAATTGACACCCCAATTCACCCACCTTGGAAAAGGTTCATTTGAGCTGGCGGCGGCAAAAATGGGTGTAACCGCCCAAGCGCTAGCTGCGGGTTATGGTGCATTCTTCCTTTATACTATGGTTATGGGGATATTCGGAATAATAATGGTATTTGTTATTTCGCGCGGTGAAGCACGACGACACCTCGAAGAAAATTCATAATTCACCAATTAAACCCCAATTTGCCATATTTATTGTACTATTGGGGTTCAAAGCGGCAAAAAGCATATAAAGATATTGCCCGTTTGGCATATGCACATTAGCTTATGTCCTCGGGAGAATAATATGCGCCGTATAATTTCACTTGTTTCATGCCTATCACTTGTGGCTTGCCAAACCTTACCTGCCACCAACACAACCACCCGCAAATTTGAGGCTGCACCCGCAAAAAGTTGGAGTAGCGGCGGCATGGTGGCATCTGCTAACCCACTTGCCACAAAAGCTGGTGTTGAGATTTTGGAAAAAGGTGGCAGTGCGGTTGATGCCGCAATTGCCGTGCAAACCGTCCTAACATTAATTGAGCCACAATCATCGGGTATCGGTGGCGGTGCATTCATGCTTTATTATGATGCCAAAACAGGTGATGTCCAATCCTATGATGGCCGTGAGGCAGCGCCAATGGGCGCAACCCCCGATATGTTTATGGATAAAGCGACCGGTAAGCCAATGGAATTTTGGACCGCTGTTAAATCTGGCAGATCAACTGGGGCACCTGCGGTTTTAAAAATGTTGCATCTTGCGTGGTCTGATCATGGCAAATTGGGATGGGACCAGGGTTTCCAAAATGCGAAAACCCTTGCAACAAATGGCTATCAATTAACGCCGCGCACCGCCGAATTATTGCAGGTACTTCCAAAAATGACTGAACCAGGTGAAGGGGTTAAAAAATATTTTTATGGCCCTGATGGCAAACCATATGCGGCAGGTACATTGATGAAAAACCCCGCTTTTGCCAAAACTATGGATGATATTGCGACCCAAGGCATTGACGTTTTCTACAAAGGTTATATCGCGCAAGATATTGTAAAAGCAGTTCAATCAAAACCAATCCCTGGCACCCTTAGCATGGAAGACATGGCGAATGTGCGGGTTGAACGCAAAGAACCGCTTTGCCAAACTTACCGTGTACATTTAATTTGCGGAATGGGTATGCCATCATCAGGCGGTATCGGTGAGCTTATGATTATGGGCATTGTTGAAAATTTTGACATGCCAAAAATGGGCAATGGCATCGAAGGCATCCATCATTATATTGAGGCACAACGCCTTGGCTATATTGACCGCGACACCTATGTTGCCGATGATAAATTTGTTGCCGTTCCCGTGAAAGGCTTGCTTGATAAGAAATATCTTAAGTCCCGCGCGGACCTTCTTTCTGATAGCAGTTCTTTTGATACCGTATCGCCTGGAACTCCAGAAGGCGCACAAAAACGCGGGAAAGACGCAACCGGCAAAGAACACGGTACATCACACTTCGTAATCGTTGATAAAGAAGGAAACGTGGTTTCCATGACCACGTCGGTTGAAAATCTTTTTGGTGCGCAAACCATGGTTGATGGCTTTTTCATAAATAACCAGTTGACCGATTTTTCAATGCTTCCTGTTGATAGCGATGGCGTGCCAATTGTTAATGCGGTTGCACCGGGCAAAAAGCCACGTTCATCAATGTCACCAACTATTGTTTTTGACAAGGATGGGCAATTTGAATTGGGCATTGGTTCACCTGGTGGCAATGCGATTATCGCATATGTTACCAAGGCATTGATTGGCATTTTAGATTGGAACATGCCGTTACAAGACGCGCTTGATCAACCAAATATCATCGCCCGTTCAACACCCGTAAGCATGGAATTTTCAAGAATGGATAAGGCAAAACTTGACGGCTTAACCGCACTTGGGCACAAATTTACCGGTGGTGGCGGTGCCGAAAATTCTGGCCTGCATGCGATTATGTTTAAAGATGGCAAACTTATTGGCGCTGCCGATTCACGCCGCGAAGGCAATGCGGTTGCGGTTCATTAGGCCATAATAAATTACTAAAAATAATAAAGGCGCAATCCAAACCGATTACGCCTTTATTATTTTTAAATTGCAAAAAGATTATCCCAAGATTTTATTGGCAATAATCTGAAGCTCATTAGCAAATTTGGTGTCTTTATTTGCCAATTCTTCGATACGTTTTACTGCATGCATGACAGTTGTGTGATCACGACCACCCATACGCGCCGCAATATCAGGGAATGAGCGTTTAGTAAATTTCTTGCAGAAATACATTGCAATCTGGCGCGGGCGCGCAACAGAAATATGGCGGCGTGTACCAACCAAATCTTCTATGGTGATATCAAAATGCTGTGCAACTTTCTTTTTGATATTTTCAACAGGCACAGTTTTAGACGGTGCTTTGAACCGGTCGCCAATTGTGTCGAATACCACTTCCATTGTTGCCTCCTGCCCAATCAAAGCCGATGAAGCAAAAATCTGCTTTACCACACCTTCAATTGAACGCCCAGTACCAATAATACGCGCAGCAAGAATGTCAAATGCCTCTTGCGGTGGTTTAAAGTCCGGTCTTTTTATTGCGAATTCTTGCGCCTTGCGCAATGCAATCTTTCGTCGCAGCTCAAAGTCCGGTTCTTCGATACGAACATTGAAGCCACCCATCAAAATACCCTGCATCCGTGAGGTTAGGCCCAATAAAGCATCAGGTGGAACATCCGCAGTACAAACCACGGTTTTACCCATATTCAACAAATCCATGATGGTTTGAAAAAACTCATCTTGGGTGGCAGATTTGCCGCAAATCATTTGAATATCGTCCACCAAAAGAAGGTCTGCACCACGCAATCCTTCTTTAAATGGATTAAGCTGTTTATCGCGCAAAGCATTTTGGAACAAATTTAAAAATCGCTGTGCAGTAATTGAAATTACGCGGCGTTTTGAATTAGATTCCATTGAATGATGGGCAATCGCGCTTAGAAGGTGGGTTTTACCAACCCCATTAAGGCCATGAAAATAAATAATTTCACCACCGCCCATTTCACAGGCAATACGCTTTGCCACCGCAATTGCGATTTGGTTTGAAGCACCTTTTTCATAATTGTCGAAAGTTTTTGGACAATGGTTAAGGTCTATTGGTTCAAAAAGTTGGGTTGAATTAATTGTTTCAACCGCTTCGTGTTTAACTTCTTTGGTAATATTCACCACTTCATCATATGAAAGGCTGATTGCCTCTTTGGTAGCATGGTGATCTATAACAAGACGGCGGCGCATTGGATCAAAATCATTCCAAACCGCCTGTAAACGATGCAAATATTCAGTGCGAATACGTGAACGCGCAAAGTCATTTGGCGCATTAAAGCAAATGATGCTTTCGGTTGCTTTGTATAATGTTAAAGGCGCAATCCATGCCTTGAAATCGCCATTGCCCAAAATACTTCTGAGGCGTGGTGAAAGTTTCTGCCAAATATTATTTGCCGCAGCAAGATTGTCGGCCAATTGGTTGGTTTCATTATTGGCGCCGCTCTTCAGGGACGAAAAATTGCTTTCAGCTAAATTATCATGATTAAGTGCGTCGTGATCAATATTCTCACTTACGAACTCTGCCACAAGTCTTTTTCCTACTGACTGGCCTTTATCGTTTGCCATTATTTAACCCCACCAAGCATCCAAAACATACACACATATAAATTTAATCTATTATCCATTCCGCATTTCTTATCCTAATAATAAGAACGAAAAATGGTAATTTTGGGCGCACAAATTTACTTGCTAAAATGAATTAACAATCAAATTTCTACAATCCGGAATGTTGCAATTTATAGACATAATGAACAATCAGAAATCATTCACTTATGCCCGTATCTCTTATGTCGAAAACATATTTGATACTTCGATTCCCCCGTCATTCCAAAAGGAATGTTTATTTTTGGATTAGATATTAGCAATGGAAGTTTTGTTTCCCGCCAATAGCTATTTTGCAATTAATTTTTGCCAGAAAAATTTCAGACATCAATTAATTGTTGGACTTTAAATTATGGCCACAAGAGATTTGTAAACCATTTTAAAACCCAAATTCCTTACCCCCTATCACAAGTTTGCAAAATAATTTCACAAACCCATAGCGCCCCACAAAAACCAAAACTATTTGCCGCATCAGAATTTAGAGATCGAAAACTTATCAATTAAGCAGAACCATTATGGCGCCAGAAGATAAAGTCTAAATCAAATTCTTAATTCATCACCCAAATAGATTTTAAATTTATGCTAAACGCTGATTTAAAAGCCAATTACTGGCCTCTCTCATCATGCAACGATTTTAATTAAGCGCATTAAAAACGCGCTTGCAACAGTTAAAATGATTCTTTTTTTGCAGAAATTTTATTGACTCTAAAAGAATCCCAATGGCGTCAAGACTCTAGCTTTTTCCACCTGTGAAAAAAATGTCATAAAACCTGTGGATAAAATTTTGCATAATAAAACGGCAGATTCCGCCCATTATATTAACTGAAAATAATATAATAAAAACAGCGCGTTACAAACAGTGTTATTGTGTCGCATTTTTATAGTAAGCACTATTAAAATGTCTTAAAAACTTCTTAATTCCCACACTTATCCACCAGAATAATTTTTAGGCAAAAAAATACCGCCCTTTTGAGGCGGTAACTTTTACAAATTTGTGAAACTTAATTATGCCATTGCTTTTACGCGAGCAGAAAGTCTTGAAACTTTACGAGCAGCAGTATTTTTAGCAATAACGCCTTTGGTAACCGCACGCATGATTTCAGGCTCAACATTGGTGAAAGCAACTTTAGCAGCTTCTTTATCGCCGCCAGCAACCGCTTCTTCAAGTTTACGAACAAAAGTTTTTACGCGTGAACGACGAGCAGTATTGATTTCAGTGCGGCGAGCAATTTTGCGAGTTGCTTTTTTAGCCGAAGTTGTATTTGCCATTTATAATCCATTCAATATTGTCTTTTGGCAAAAGTGTAAAAACATCAGTTTAAATCACGCCAAAAGCCCCCGCCATTGGGGGTCTAGTTAATCTGAATGCGGCTCTATGCCTAAAACAATGCCCATAGTCAAGGCAAAAACACCCAAACATGTGAAGATTCATCAGAAGAAATCTACATTTTACCTTTAGCCGCACAGCACGAGATATTATTTACCCTTAAATTCTGCTTTGCGTTTATTTGCGAAAGCATCCATACCCTCTTTTTGATCTTCGGTCGCGAATAGGGCATGGAAAAGGCGGCGTTCAAATTTAAGCCCTTGCGATAAGGTGCTTTCAAAGGCGCTATTTACGGCCTCTTTTGCAGCAAGCACTGATAGCCGCCCATAAGAAGCAATTGTTTTTGCCGATTTTTTTGCCACTTCTAACAATTCTTCAAGAGCAACAACACGCGCCACAAGCCCTGCCTTTTCGGCCTCTGCGGCATCCATCATGCCACCAGTTAAAACTAATTCCATTGCCTTGGCCTTGCCAATAGCTCGAACAAGGCGCTGTGTGCCGCCTGCACCAGGAATTACGCCAAGCTTAATTTCCGGCTGACCAAATTTTGCATTGTCTGCGGCAATTATATAGTCGCACATCATAGCAAGCTCACAGCCACCGCCCAAGGCAAAACCAGCAACCGCCGCAATAATTGGTTTACGTGCTTTTGCTGCCGATTCCCAATTCTTGGTAATAAAGTCTTGTCCATATGCATCGGCAAAAGTAAATCCTGCCATCTCTTTAATGTCCGCACCGGCGGCAAATGCTTTTTGCGAGCCAGTAATAATCATACAACCAATTTCGGCATCATTTTCAAATTCTTCAACCGCCATAGTTAATTCATTCATCAAGGTTGAATTTAGCGCATTCAAAGCCTCGGGGCGGTTAAGGGTAATAATAGCGATATTATCTTCTTTTTCAGCGATAATGGTAGAATAAGTCATCTTTTACTCCGGATTATTATTGGCGTTTTGGTAGCTTTTAGCCAGTATCGGAAAATTAGGCAATAAAAAACCCCGCCATAAAAGCGGGGTTGTTTATATTAATATCGATAAACTTATTTAGCAGGTGCAGTTGCATTCGCCGCCGCATCAGCAGGTGCATCAGCCGCAGGAGCAGCGTTAGCGCCCGGTGCAGGAAGTGCAGGTGCAGATGGTGAAATTGAACGAAGGTAAGCAATAACAGCAACACGGTCATCTTGTTTTTTGATGCCGGCAAACGCCATTTTGTTACCAGGAACAGTTGCTTTTGGATCTTTTAGATAAGTATTAAGCTCATCAAGAGTCCATTGTTTACCAAAGCCTTTCATTGCATCAGAATATGCAAAGCCAGGGTGTGTACCAGCAGTACGACCAACAACGCCCGCAAGAGCAGGACCAGTTTTATTTGCACCAGCAGGTGTAATATCGTGACATGCCGCACAAACTTTTGCAGCATTTGCACCTTTGGTAGTTAATTCCGCCAATTTAGCAGGGTCGCCGAACAATGTGCCCCAATCAGGTGGCAAGTCAGGTGTTGCAGCAGCAGGCGCCGCAGAACCACCATTCGGGTCAATCGGAAAGCCAGAAGCTTTTGTACTGCTGGCATATAATGCGCCTGAATATAAATTAATGCCAATAATACCAGCGACAGTACCAACAAGGAACAATCCGCCCAAAGTTAGAATTTTTGTAATTTTCATGCCGACAAACTTCCCCTAAATTAAGTTTGGCTAATTTGCGCCTTATTGCATGGCTTTAATGCCCGTGCAATATTGAATTTCAATAAAATAGTGTAATAAATGTGAAAAACCCTACCCATTTAGCCTAAAATCGTAGAAACTTACATTAAATTTGTTATTCTTTAATACATTTGCCGCACTTGCCCCACTTAAATCATAATTTATAAAGGCAAAAACAGGTCTTGATATGAAACCCATTATTGTGATTCCCGCCCGTCTTGCGGCATCCCGTCTTCCAAATAAACCTCTTGCCGATATTGGCGGCAAACCGATGATTGTCCGCGTGGTAGAGCGCGCGCGTCTTTGCGGCATTGATGAGGTTTTGGTTGCCGCCGGCGATGAAGAAATTGTTGATGTTGTTAAAGAATTTGGCGCAGATGCGGTTTTAACCGACCCCGCATTGCCATCTGGTTCAGATCGCATAAAGGCGGCAATCGATATTTTTGATAAAGATTATAAATACGATACCATCATCAACCTTCAGGGTGATATGCCAACCTTTGAACCATCTTTAATTAATGATGCACTAGAAGTTTTGGAAAAATACCCCCAAGCAGATATTGCAACGCTTTTATCGCCATCGAATGATGCTGGTGAAAAACGCGATGAAAATGTCGTAAAAGGCATAATTTCATTAAAAGACGACAAAAGTGGCGAATGTTTATATTTCACGCGTGCCAATTCCCCATGGTGTGGTAGTGGCGATGGCGAAATTTACCGCCATGTCGGTCTTTATGTTTATCGCCGCGCAGCATTGGAAAAATTTGTTTCTTTGCCGCCATCAAGTCTTGAAAAGCGTGAAAAGCTTGAACAATTACGCGCCTTGGAAAATGGTTTGAAAATTTATGCCGCTTTGGTAAAAGACTTCCCAAAAGGGGTTGATACCCAAGACCATCTTGAAATAGCGCGCGAATATTATAGGAAAAATAATGTCTAATAAGAAAATTGCCTTTCAAGGTGAAATTGGCGCAAATTCCCATATGGCATCTTTGATTGCCTGCCCTGATTATGAACCATATCCATGCCAAACCTTTGAAGACGCATTCCACGCGGTAAAAGACGGAACATGTGAACGTGGAATGATTGCAATTGAAAACACGCTTGCCGGTCGCGTTGGCGATGTGCACCATCTTTTGCCGGCATCAAATCTTTATATTGTTGGTGAGTATTTTTCACCAATTTCCCACCAATTAGTTGGCACAAAAGATTCAACGCTTGAAGACATTAAATATATACGTTCACACCCAATGGCATTGGGCCAATGCCGTGAAATTATCGCCAAATTGGGCGCGGTAGCAATAAAAACCGCCGATACCGCAGGTGCGGTTCGTGAAATTTCCGAATTAGGTGACAAGCATCATGCCGCACTTGGCACACGTCTTGCCGCTGAAAATTATGACCTGCCAATTTTGATGGAAAATGTCGAAGACGCCAAACACAACGCCACCCGTTTTGTGATTGTTTCTTCAAAACCAATGGATGCCGTTTTTGAGGAAGGTAAGGAATATATCACCAGTTTTGTTTTCCGTGTGCGCAATATTCCGGCGGCACTTTATAAGGCAATGGGCGGTTTTGCGACCAACAGCGTGAATATGACCAAATTGGAATCCTATCAAATCGGCGGCAGCTTCAATGCAACCCAATTCTATGCCGATATTGAGGGACACACCGACCAAGCAAATGTTCAGCTTGCGATGCAGGAACTAAGCTTCTTTTGCGATGATTTACAAATTCTTGGCGTTTACCCCGCCCACGAATTCAGAAAGCGTGATTTAAATGTCCAATAATAATACGCAAGCAGGTGCAATCTCAGGCGTAGTCGTTGATAATATGTTGCGCCAAATGGTGAAAAATGGTGGCATTGCCGCCAATTGCCCGATTGGCGATAATCAATTCCAACCCGCAAGCCTTGATTTACGGCTTGGCTCTTTTGCCTATCGCCTGCGTGCAAGTTTTTTGCCGGGGCTTGGCAAAAGCGTTCGTAATGTTCTTGAAAGCAGCGATCTTGTGCTACACAAGGTTAATCTTTCTGATGGTGCGGTTTTGGAAACTGGTTGTGTTTACCTTGCGCCATTGATGGAAAATCTTGAATTGCCCGAAAATATTGCGGGCATCACCAACCCCAAATCTTCAACAGGGCGGATTGATGTTTTTGTACGCGTCATAAGTGATGAGGCCACCGCATTTGACCGCATTAAATCAGGTTATCATGGCCCATTATGGATGGAAATTTGCCCGCGCACCTTCCCAATTTTGGTGCATGAAGGGGAAAAACTGGCGCAACTTCGCCTTAAGCAAAATAACCCGCAAACCGTAAAAAAACTTGATCTTGCACTCGATCTTGACCCTGCAAGTATTGGGGAAATTGTGGGCTATCGTGCGCGTCGCCATGCGCCACTTTTAAACCTTCGCAATCTTGCATGGCATGATCCCAAAAAGTTTTTTGAGCCATTATACGCGCCTGAAAAAAAACTAATCCTCGACCCCGGTGAGTTTTATATTCTTGCCTCCCAGCAGGGGCTTTCAATTGAGGAAAATTTGGCGGCCGAGATGGTGGCAAGTGCCGAAGATTTGGGCGAGTTTCGCGCCCATTATGCGGGATTCTTTGACCCCGGCTTTGGTTCAAAAGATGGCAAAACTGGTGCGCGCGGCGTGTTGGAAGTTCGCGGGCGCGATGTGCCATTTGTTTTGGAACATGGGCAACCGGTGGCACGACTTGTTTATGAAGAACTTGCGGGTAAGCCTGATAAATTATACGGGCAATCGGGTAATAATTACCAAGGGCAAGGCCTTAAATTATCAAAACTGTTTGCCGAGTGGGGGTAAATAAATCCCCACCCCTTACATTTTTCCTGTTTTTCTGATATTGCGCGGCAATGAACACATTAATTGACAATACGCCGACATCAAAACCAGTAATGATGGTTGATAATAAACCGTCTTTGGTTGGGCTTTCGCTTTCTGAATTAAAAGAAAAAATGGGCGAAATTGGCGTGCCTGAAAAAATGCGCAATATGCGCGCCAAACAGCTTTGGCGTTGGATTTATCATTATGGCATCAAGGATTTTGACGTCATTACCGACATGGCAAAGGATTTGCGTGCCAAATTAAAAGAGAACTTCACACTTGAACGCTGCGAAGTGGTTGAACGTCTGGTTTCCAAAGATGGCACACGCAAATGGCTTATCCGACCGGAACGTGGCATTGAGGTTGAGATTGTTTATATTCCAGATGTGGCGCGTTCGGGTGCATTGTGCATTTCATCACAAGTTGGCTGCACACTAAATTGTTCATTCTGCCACACTGGCACACAGGTTTTGGTGCGCAATTTGACCGCCCAAGAAATTGTAATGCAGTTAATGGTCGCACGTGATGATTTGGGCGAATGGCCAACCCCGTTTGAAAACCGCCAAATTACCAATATCGTTTTTATGGGTATGGGTGAACCATTATATAATTTCGATAATGTTGAAACCGCCATTGAAATCTTGTCAGATGGGGAAGGTATTGCGATTGGTCGCCGCCGTATTACGGTTTCAACATCAGGTATCGTACCGGAAATGAACCGATTGGGGCAAATTGGGGTAATGCTTGCGGTGTCTTTGCACGCATGTAACGATAAATTACGTGATGTACTTGTGCCGATTAATAAAAAATATCCATTAGAAGAATTATTTGCGGCAATTCGCGCCTATCCTGATTTGTCAAATTCCAATCGCGTTACATTTGAATATGTGATGTTGAAGGACGTGAATGACAGCATTGATGACGCCAAAGATTTATTGAAACTTATCAAAGGCATCCCGTCCAAGGTAAATCTTATTCCGTTTAATCCGTGGCCGGGTTCGGATTATGTTTGTTCGGACCGCGCCAAGGTAAAAGCATTTTCGGAATTTTTATTTGCGAATGGCTATTCCGCCCCCATCCGCCGCACACGTGGGCAGGATATTTTGGCGGCTTGTGGTCAATTACGCTCAGAAAGCGTGAAAAAACGTGCAAGTGAACGTAAGACAGATTAGGGTTCTTGATCCTTCACCAGCATCGTTTTTTTGAAAATCGCTCAAGCCTAAAATGCGCTTAATGTAACCACTTTTAACCAATATTTACAATGTGTAACAACAAGCCCTTTTCAATAAAACCATTGTTAATCAATTGGTTATATTAATCACAGGCACTTATTTTCGCGAATTCCCGCGAAATGTTGACATTTGTTGACATTCCAAAGCTTGCAAAATTCAAAAGTGAATTAACATACCGCCCCAAAACCCTGACATTTCCTGACAATTAACCAAGCATCAGTTCACCAAATATGTCTGACATATTTATTATAAGGGCAAAGTATCGATTGGTGATAGTGGATTTGCATCCCATTGTCTTACTGGGGTCTTACCTGAATTTCGTGAAATAAAATGTCCGGTAATTCAAAACAATTATTGGGGAAAAAATATTAATCTGGTTTCGGGCATAAAATCCCCGCCAAAATACGGGCTTCTTTTATCCTGCTTGAGCCTTTGCGCCAAACAAGACCAATTTGGCGACCCGAAATTGGTGGGTTAAATTCACGTATTGTCACCCCATCAAGTGGCAGCCCCGCATCAATCGCCAATTTTGGAATCAATGAAACCCCAAGACCACCCGCCACCATTTGTGTCATTGTGAATAATGAGGTTGCGCGCACTTCCTCCGCCCCTGTTCCACTAGATCCACAAACACTAAGGGCGTGATCGCGTAAACAATGACCATCTTCGAGCAATAATAGTTCATTCAAATCAATATCGGCGGGGGTAAGATTTCTCTTATAAGATAATTCATGCCCCTTTGGACAAATAAATAGGAATTCGTCATCAAATAGAACTTCGGATTCAATACCAGATGCCTCATAGGGAAGTGCGATAAGCCCCGCATCTAATTCATGGTTTTTAATGCCCTCGATAACCCTCGCGGTTTGTTCTTCGCGCAAATAAAGTTTTAGGCTTGGGTATTTCTTTTTAACCATAGGCACAGCTTCGGGCGGCAAAAACGGCGCAATGGTTGGAATTATGCCAAGACGGAATGAGCCAGTTAATGGTTCTGAAGCGGCGCGAACCTGTTCTTTTAAATTTATCGCTTCGGATAGAATAACCCGCGCGCGCGCCACAGCCTCTTTGCCAGCCGGTGTAAATTCGCCGCCTTTGCGTCCACGTTCCACTAATTGCGTGCCAAGAATATATTCAAGCTCTTTTAAACCAGCCGATAATGATGGTTGGGTAACAAAAACCGAATCGGCGGCGGCAACAAAACTGCCTTTATCTGCAAGAGCAACAAGAAATTGTAATTGGCGCATTGATGGTAATTGCATGAAAACCTCTTTAATGTCGCTATTATAGATAAAATCTATACAAAAGTCAAAAACAATTGATTAGACATTTATACATTTAATCTTTAGAAGGTTTTTTGTCGTTGCAGTCACAACCCTGACACGGGCTAATGGCATAAGTCGATGAGAATGTTTTTAACACAGAAAAGGAAACAAGATGTCATTCAATAATTTTGGCGATGTAGTTTATACACCAATGTCACTTATCGGTTCAGAAGTTGAACCTTTCAAAGCAACCGCTTTCCAAGCTGGTAAAGACTTCTTTGAAGTTACCGATGCCGACCTTAAAGGCAAATGGTCTGTTGTATTCTTTTACCCTGCTGACTTCACATTTGTTTGCCCAACCGAACTTGAAGATTTGGCTGATGAATATGCTGAATTCCAAAAATTGGGCGTAGAAATTTATTCTGTTTCTACTGACACTCATTTCACCCACAAAGCATGGGCTGATACTTCTGCGGCTATTGGTAAAATCAAATATCCAATGATTGGCGACCCAACCGGCACAATCACTCGTAACTTTGGCGTTATGATTGAAGAAGCAGGTCTTGCAGAACGTGGTACATTTGTAATCGATCCAGATGGCAAAATCCAAATCATCGAAATCAACGCTGGTGGTATTGGCCGCGATGCAAAAGAACTTCTTCGCAAAGTAAAAGCGGCACAATATGTTGCTTCTCACCCTGGTGAAGTTTGCCCTGCAAAATGGCAAGAAGGTTCAGAAACCCTTAAACCAAGCCTTGATTTGGTTGGCAAAATCTAATCTTTCCAAAAGAACATCCACGTTTAGTGGATGACACTTGATGACGAAGTGGTGGGCACCTGCCCCCCAATAACACCCGCCACTTCGTCACATCTTTTTCACCCAAGAATCACCGTACAACATAATAAATACCCCAAGGTGCAAAGGTTGCTATGCGCTTTAGGATTTTTATTACCTTTATCGGAGGAATTACCATGGCATTAGACGCAGACACACGCGCACAATTAAGCCAATATATGACCCTTATGGAAAACGACATCGTCATTAGCCTAAGCGCTGGTGATGATGAAACCTCCAAACAAATGGTGGAATTGGTTCAAGAGCTTGCACAAATTTCGTCCAAAGTTGCGATTGAACACAAAACATTGGAACGCACCCCAAGCTTTACCATCGCCAAAAAAGGCGAAGCGCCGCGCGTTACTTTTGCGGGCGTACCACTTGGGCATGAATTCACCTCATTAGTATTGGCATTATTGCAAGTATCAGGGAGAGCGCCAAAAATAAGCGCCGAAGCAATTGAAAATATTCGTAATATCCAAGGTGATTTTCATTTTGAAACCTATGTCTCATTAACCTGCCACAATTGTCCAGACGTGGTGCAGGCGTTAAATACAATGTCGGTTTTAAACCCACGTATCAGCCATGTTATGATTGAAGGTGGCGCATTTAAATCCGAAATTGATGCCAAACAGATTATGGCGGTTCCAACCATTTTCCTTAATGGTAAGGAATTTGGCGCAGGACGCATGACAATTGAAGAAATCATTTCCAAGATCGATACCGGTGCGGCCACACGTGAAGCAGCACATTTAAACGCCAAAGATGCGTTTGATGTATTGGTTTTAGGTGGTGGTCCTGCTGGCTCTGCGGCGGCAATTTATGCGGCACGCAAAGGTATTAGAACTGGTTTGGTTGCCGAACGCTTTGGCGGGCAGGTGATGGATACTTTGGGAATTGAAAACTTCATTTCGGTTAAAAAGACCGAAGGTCCAAAACTTGTGGCGGGTCTTGAAGAACACGTCAAAGATTATGATGTCGATGTTATGAACCTTCAAAAAGCGGTAAGTGTTACCAAGGGTGATTTAATCGAAGTCGAATTAGAAAATGGCGCAAAATTAAAATCAAAAACCCTGATTGTTTCAACCGGTGCGCGCTGGCGCAATATCAACGTCCCTGGTGAAAAAGAATTCAAAAATAAGGGTGTTGCATATTGCCCGCATTGTGATGGCCCACTTTTCAAAGGGAAACATGTTGCGGTTATTGGTGGCGGTAATTCCGGTATTGAGGCGGCGATTGATCTTGCAGGAATTGTTGGTCATGTAACCGTGCTTGAATTTTTGCCGGAATTAAAGGCGGATGCAGTTTTGCAAGAACGTTTATATTCATTGAAAAATGTTACCGTTCTTAAAAATGTTGCCACCAAAGAAATTCATGGCACGGATGTTGTAAATGGTTTGACCTATATTGAGCGCGACACCAACACTGAGCAACATATAGAATTACAAGGTGTTTTCGTACAAATCGGGCTTGTACCAAATACTGAATTCCTTGGCGATTTGGTCGAAAAAACCAAATTCGGTGAAATTGTGGTTGATAGACATGGCGCAACCAATGTCGCGGGTATTTTTGCCGCCGGCGATTGCACCAATTCAGCCTATAAACAAATCATCATTGCAATGGGATCCGGTGCAACCGCATCACTCGGTGCATTTGATTATTTGATTAGAAACTAAATTAAATGGGGAAGTGATGATAAGCCACTTCCCCAATTCTTTTCGTAATGCTAAACAAAACTCATGAAAAAAAGAATTATCATCGGTATAAGCGGGGCATCTGGTGCGATTTATGGCAAACGCGCGCTAGAACTTTTGCAAGATACCGACATTGAAACCCATCTAGTGGTTTCCAAAGCCGCCGAACTAACTATGCAAAGTGAAAATATCGGTAGCTCTAAGGATATTGCCGCCCTTGCCGATGTTACACACAAGGTTTCAGATATTGGGGCATCTATTGCCTCCGGTTCTTTTAAAACAATGGGTATGATAATTGCGCCATGTTCGGTTAAAACCATGGGCGAAATTGCAACGGGTGTAACTTCAAGCTTAATGAGCCGCGCCGCAGACGTTTGCCTTAAAGAGCGACGTAAATTGGTACTAATGGTGCGTGAAACCCCGCTACATTATGGTCATCTTACCACCATGACCCACCTTACCCAAATGGGGGCGATAATTAACCCACCGGTTCCCCATTTTTATTCCAATCTAAAAGATATTGATGATATGGTTACCCAATCAATTGCCCGCGTACTTGATCTATTTGATATAGATGTACAGGCATTGCGAAGATATAAAGATTAAAACAACAAAATTAATGAAAAAAACATAATTTGAATTATAATAATTCCAAAAAGGGTTTGGGTTACAAAATGGATAATGATTATCAACCGCCTGCCGAAGAAGTTGCGGATTTAGAAATCAGAAAAAAATTATTTGAACTTCGTGAAGAGCATCGCGCGCTTGATGCCGCCATTGATGCTTTAACACAAACCAGCCCAAATGACCAAATTTCTTTAGGGCGTCTTAAACGTCGCAAACTTCAATTAAAAGATCAAATCAAGTTTTTTGAAGACCAATTACGACCTGATATCATCGCCTAAAATCAAAAAAAGACCTTTGCAGAAAATCCACAAAGGTCTTTTTGTTTTAAGATGCCTAACAGCCCAAGGATTAATCTTTTAATTTATTAATCCCGAAAATATCCATAACCATTTTTTCATAGAATGGCTCAGATTCCCCAGATCTCATTTTGCTCATGAAATATTTTTCAAAGCCGATTTTCGCCATGTGAACCCATTTACCAGAGCTTGACCAGTTACGGTTACGTGGCGGGATTTGTGGTTGGGCAATGAATGCAACACCACTATCACCAAAGTCGGCAAGACAAACTGCATTCCATGTACCTTCGGCATCAGCAACACCACCGCGCAAAAGCTCACCAATATTGTGGGCAGTGGCAGTAACCATCGATTCAATCATGAAGCCCGTTTTTGGCACGCCACATGGAACCGGGGTTGGTGCTTGTGGGGCAATTGCCACGCAAACGCCGATTGCAAAAATATTTTGATATGTTGGGTTACGTTGGTTTTTATCAACAATGATAAAGCCACGTGGGTTGGTAAGTTTTTCAATACCGCGCACCGCTTCAACACCACGGAATGCCGGAAGCATCATAGAGAAACCAAACGGTAATTCTTTTACCGCTTTGGTCGTGCCATCATCGTTCACGACTTCAATGGTCATTTTGCCTTTTTCAACTTTTTGAACTTTGGCATTGGTTTCCCATTTGATGTGGCGTTCACGCATTGCGCTTTCAAGCAAGCCTTTGGTATCGCCCACGCCATCAAGACCAAGGTGGCCAACATATGGCTCAGAAGTGACAAATGTCATTGGAACTTTGTCACGAATTTTACGTTTTCTAAGCTCGGTCTCAACAATCATCAAAAATTCATATGCCGGACCATAGCAAGAAGCACCCTGCACCGCACCAATAATTACTGGACCAGGGTTTTTGCAGAACTCTTCAAATTCATCTGAAGCTGGAATTGCGTGATCAACGTGGCAAACCGATTGTGTAAAGCCACCATGTGGGCCAAGACCTTCGATTTCGTCAAATGCCAATTCTGGGCCGGTTGCGATTACAAGATAATCGTAATCAATCATACGACCATCGTTTAATTCAACCTGATTGGTTTCAGGATGAACCCGTTTTGCACCACCATCTTCAAATTCGATGCCACGCTTTTTGAAAATTGGCGGCAAATTAATTTCAATATCTTCACGCGTGCGCCATTTTACGGCAACCCACGGGTTTGAAGGTACAAAGTGGTAAACTGAGCCCTTGTTAATAACCGTGATTTTATCCTGTGAACGTAATTTATCCTTAATTTCATATGCGGCAACAACACCGCCCAAACCAGCACCTAAAATAACTACATGTGCCATATTTAACTCCCTTCCCTATTAATTAATTATATCGCCACCCATCGCGGCAACTATTCTGTATTTTGCGACCAAAAGTGCCGCATTGGCCTTGGCAACTTCCATTTTTGCCTCGGTAAGGTTTTTTTGTGCATCAAGCACATCTGCCATTGGGCGCTCCCCAACGCGCATTTCTGCTTCGACGCTTTTCATTGCAACAAGGCGGGCATCAAGCGCAGCATTTGCCGCCTTTACCTGTGCCATCGCACCATAAAAACCGGCATAACTTTGCGAGATGCCCATATTAATGGCACGTTCCGTTGCCTGATTGGCTCTTGTTGCCGCTTCTAATCCATATCTTGCCTGTGAGACGCCAGAAGAAATTTTCCCACTGGTATAAAGAGGCATTGAGAAGTTTAGATACGCCCCAACCTCATCCTGTTTGTAACCAGGAAGGAATTGATCGCGGATTGTTGCACCACGTACCTGCGCCGAAACTTGCGGTAAATAATTGGCGTTTGCAGCCTTTACCATTGCTTTTGCCGCCTCGACACGTGCGCGACCTGCCGCAAGAAGCGGATGGTTTTCCAGCGCAAATTCACGGGCATGTTGTTCAGATGCCGGTAATTGTGGGGCTTTGTTCACAAAAACTGGGTTTTCAATTGCACGATTGGTAAGGCGCAATAAATTGGCATTTGCCATAGATGCTTGGGCTTCGGCGCCTGCATATTGTGCCTGTGCTTGTGCAAGGCGGGCATCGGCACCCGCTTTTTCTGAAACTGGAATTTCGCCGGCTTTAAACATTAATCCTGCATCGTGGGCAAAACGTTCAACCGCGGTTAGATTATCCTTGGCAAATTGAAGCCCCTGATAGGCAACGGCAACGTCGCTATAAGCAGAAACAACATCAACAACCAATTGATTACGGGCGTTTTTATACTCACCATTTTCAGCAGCCAAATTAAAGTCAGCCTCTGAAACTTTGGCCAATGATGCGCCACCATCGTAAAGACGCCGTTCCCATGCAATCGCCAATGAACGTGGGTAAATATCAGAAAAATCTTTGAATGGTATCATGCCATCAACGCCAATTTTCGCATGCGAAATGCCATATGTACCGTTGATGCCAATTTGTGATCTTCCATCAGCCTTTGCAGACTTTAAACGCGCCTCTGCAAGACCAACCATAGAATCCTTGGCAAGTAATTGTGGCTCATTGGCAAGTGCTGCGGCAATGGCCTCATCAAGTGAATTTACTTTTATAGCTGCTTGATAGGTTGCAATTGAAACCTCGTCCGCACTTACATCACCTGCCGTGGCCGGAGAAACCGCCGCCAATATCAATAATGATAAAAGACCGGAAACAGATGCGCGGATCATTTAAAATGTGTTCCTTCTTTAAGGCCCATTTTTTTGAAAACAATCGCCGCAGGACAAAAACCGGTAAATGACGCTTGTAGCATATTCACGCCGGCAAATGCGGTTAACCAGAAGAAAAGCGGGCTTACAAACATTCCAAGCAAAACTGAAACCAAAACCACAACACCCGCGAAACGGAAAACGGCTGTATCAATCGTCATATATCTCTCCTTTATATGTCACGCCAAAATTCAAAATCTTTTGGCGGGTGGAAACTGCAGATTATATTTAATAATCATGCGCCCCACTTGACTTTTAATCCTTGCATAAACTATATATTAGTAAATTTGCATATATGCAAGTAATTATTTACACAATTTGTTTGTAAGGTTCAGTGAATCCTAATATTACAATTAATACCTATTGAAAGAGATTACCAATGTTTTTTGGAAAACCATTAAAAAATATGTCGCCACGTGAGGTTAGTGTTGGTTTAGAACAAGGTGATGTTGTTCTTATTGACGTAAGAGAGAACCATGAATACGCCGCTGCACACATCCCTGGCTCTAAACATATTCCGCTTTCTTCATTCAATGTTGCAAGCCTTCCAAAAGTTGATGCGGGTAAAACCATCGTATTCCAATGCCAAAGCGGAATGCGCTCGGCACAGGCGGCAAAAATTGCGCAAAAAGCCGGTATTGAAAATGTTGCTAACCTTTCAGGCGGTATTATGGGTTGGTCGCAAAGCGGCTTACCAATAAAATCTGGAAGATAAGAGGATTATAAGCCTTTAAAACTTGGGAAAATGGGGTTGGATTTATCCAATAAGAATATGAAACATAAAAACATACTTGTATTTGGTGCTTTGATTGGTGTTGCAATGCTTCCGCTTGTGTCTTGCTCTAAAAAAGAAGCAGGACATGAAAAGGGCAAACAAGAACAAAACGCCGCTGCGCAATATGATCCGGCAACCAAATTTGCGGTTGGCGTTGTAAACATTGTTGACAGCAAGCCAATGGGCGCAACCTATACCTCAAAAGACGATACCAATGCCCGCGCCCGTATCGGCGGCACTTTAGTAAGTCTGAATGTTACCGAAGGTTCTTATGTTTCCCAAGGGCAAACCATTGGCGTTATTAGCGAAGCCCGTTACAATGCCGAAGTTGCGGCGGGTATGGCAAACGCACAACAGGGTCCCGCACAATTAGAAGCGGCGCGTGCCATGGCCAATAAATCAATGGCCGATTATAACCGCACCAAAATCCTTTATGATCAGGGTGTTTATTCAAAAGCACGTCTTGACGCCATGCAGGCACAAATGGCGGCAACAAATGCCCAAGTCAAAGCGGCACAAGCCGCAAGCGTTGCCGCACAATCACAGGCGCAAGTCGCGGTTGCAGTACGAAATCAAGGACGCATTGTTGCCCCTCGTTCTGGTAGGGTCGTATCGGTTCCAGTTACCCAAGGCGCAGTTTTAATGCCGGGTGAAGTGGTGGCATTTATCGCCGCTGGGCAACCAGTTTTAAAACTATATGTTCCAGAGCGTGACGCAAAATCATTACAAATTGGTCAATCAATGACCATGACCGATGATGCCGGTAATGCGGTTGGTGTTGCCAATATAAGTAAAATTTTTCCGCAAGTTGTTAATGGACAGGTTGAAGTTGAATTAACCTCATCAAGCAGCGATCATTTTGTTGGCGAAAGAACTAATCTTATTGTTCCACTTGGTCGCCGCGATGCGGTAGTTATTCCACAAAGCTATGTCATAACCCGTCAGGGCGTTGATTTTGTTCGTCTTCTAAAAGACAATAAACCGTTGGAAGTTCCAATTCAGCGCGGGATTCAAACCTCTACCGACAAAATCGCAAATGCTGTTGAAGTGCTTTCAGGTCTTCAGGCAGGTGACATCATCGTTGCCCCACAAAATGTTAAACCGGCTTCTGGTGGCAAATGATGCAAGACGACAATAAAACAGAAGATAAAAAAACAAATTTGGGAATTGCCGGTGCTTTAACCAAGGCAACAATCAATTCCCCATTGACACTTTTGATGCTTTTGGCGGCGTTTGCAGTTGGCATTATGGCGCTTTTGGCAATTCCACGCGAAGAAGAACCGCAAATTTCTGTACCGATGGTAACGGTGCAAATCCCCGCCCCTGGTCTTAGCGCTTATGACATTGAGCGCAAGGTTACAGATCCGGTTGAAACCTCTTTACGCGGCCTTGATGGGGTTGAACACGTTTATTCACAAACACAAGACAATGGCGTTATGCTTACCGCACGTTTTTATGTTGGCACAAAGCGCGATGACGCAATTTTACGCGTGCAACAAAAAATGCGTGAACCAAATGTTTTGCCAAAATCAGGCACCATGGATCCGATTATCACCGCACGCGGGATTGATGATGTGCCAATTGTGGTTGTTACATTGTCACCGGAAAAAGCGGTTGCCGACAGGTGGTCAGACGCTGCGCTATATGACCTTGCAGTCGATGTTCAAGCAGAACTTACCCAAGTTAAAGATATCGGTACAACCTTCTTGGTTGGTGGGCGCCCGAATGAGGTGCGCATTACACCAAATCCGGCAAAACTAAAATCATATGGCGTGCCGCTTGGCTCATTGATTGAAACCCTGAAGTCTGGTGCATCATCAATGCCACTTGGCACAATTCGTCAAGGCGGGGTATCACGCGATGTTATTGCCGGACGCGAGTTTTCAAGCGTTGAGGATGTTAAAAAACTTGTCGTTCGCTCAATTTCTGGCTCACAAGTATTTGTGCAGGATGTTGCCGATGTAACCCTTGCGCCACGAAATGATCAATCAGCCGCCTATCATTACGAGCGCGATGACAATGGTAATTTCTATAAAACCCCAACCGTTGCAATCGCAATTGCAAAGCGCCCTGGCGTTAATGCCGTTGTCCTTACCAAAGCAGTACATACCAAACTAGAAAGCCTACAAGGAAACCTTATCCCAACTGGTATTAGGGCCGATGTGGTTCGTGATTATGGCGCAACCGCAAACGAAAAAGCCAATGAATTATTGTTTCACCTTGGATTGGCAACAATTTCAATCGTGGCATTGATATTCTTTACCATCGGGCGTCGTGAAAGTTTTGTGACCCTTGTGGTTATTCCAACCACGATTTTGCTTACTATGTTTGCGTCAAATTCAATGGGTTATACAATTAACCGTGTAAGCTTGTTTGCGCTAATTTTCTCCATCGGTATTTTGGTGGATGATGCGATTGTGATGATTGAAAATATCGCGCGACATTGGTCCATGTCGCCCAATCGCCCAAAAACAGAAACCGCAATCGAGGCCGTAGCAGAGGTTGGCAACCCAACAATTGTTGCAACCCTTACCGTTGTGGTAGCACTTTTGCCAATGATGTTCGTATCGGGTTTAATGGGGCCATATATGGCACCAATCCCAGCAAACGCATCGGCGGCAATGTTGTTCTCATTCTTTGTGGCAGTGATAATTGCGCCGTGGTTGATGGTTAAATTTGCACCGAAAAACGGCCCACTTCATGCCCATAATGATCATGATGAAGGTGTATTGGGGCGAATTTATCGCAAGGTTGCGACCCCAATTATTGCCACCAAAAAATCGGCATGGACATTCCTTTTGGCGGTTGGTGTGGCAACTATTCTTGCCTGTGTGCTTTTCTATACCAAAACCGTGACCGTAAAACTTTTGCCATTTGACAATAAATCAGAGTTTCAAGTGGTTGCCGATTTACCCGAAGGTACTTCTTTGGAAACCACACAACGGGTTTTGATTGAAGCAGCAGATAAATTAGGCACAATCAAAGAAGTTGAAAGCATGGAAATCTATGCCGGAACCTCTGCACCATTTAACTTTAATGGCTTGGTTCGCCATTATTTCATGCGTGACCGTGCCGAAATGGGTGATTTACAGGTTAATTTATCAGAAAAATCACATCGCAAACGCGCAAGTCATGAAATTGCGCTTGAGGCACGTAAATTAATTGGCGGTATTCAAATTCCGCAAGGCGGCTCTTTAAAAGTTGTTGAAGTTCCCCCTGGCCCGCCAGTTATTTCGACCCTTCTTGCAGAAATTTACGGCCCAGACCAGCAGACCCGTCGCGCGGTTGCCGATGAAGTAAAAAAACTTATGGCAAAAATTCCATATGTCGTTGATATAGACGATTATTATGGCGTGCCGCGCCCTAATACATTGCTTGTTCCTAACCGTGAACAGATGGACTATTTGGGTGTCAATGAAGGCATGGTATTGCAATCAATCGGTGCAACCCTTTCAGGAACCGAAGTTGGCACATTGCAACGCGATGGCAACCGTGACCCACTTTCAATAAATGTTCGCCTACCTACGGAAGACAGAAGTTGGAGTGGTATCTTATCATCAATGCCGGTGGCAATGGTGCAAACCCCAACAGGTGGTCGCCTTGTCGACCTTGGCGAAGTGGTAAATGCCAAAGAAACCAAAGCGTCATATCCAATTTTCCGTCGCGATGGTCATGAGGCGGAAATGGTAACTGCCGACCTTGCGGGGCAATATGAAGCGCCAATTTACGGGATTTTTGATACTAACAATGCTATTAAAAATCATGATTGGGGCAATCTGCCAAAACCAAATATTAGTTGGCACGGGCAACCAAGCGTTGAATCAACACCAACTCTTTTATGGGATGGTGAATGGGAAATTACCTATGTAACATTCCGTGATATGGGCGCGGCATTTGGCGTGGCAATTATCGGGATTTATATCCTTGTGGTGGCACAATTTAAGTCGTTCAAACTTCCATTAGTGGTTTTAACGCCAATTCCATTAACATTAATCGGTATTGTCTTGGGCCACGCATTATTTGGTGCGCCATTCTCGGCAACATCAATGATTGGTTTTATCGCATTGGCGGGTATTATTGTGCGAAACTCAATATTGCTTATCGACTTTATCCGTAATGCCAGCGATGAACATCGACCATTGCGTGAAGTATTGTTAGAAGCAGGGGCAATTCGTTTTAAACCTATCTTGCTTACTGCGGTGGCGGCAATGATTGGTGCAGCGGTTATTTTGACCGACCCAATCTTCCAAGGTCTTGCAATTTCATTATTGTTTGGCTTGATGTCTTCGACCCTTTTGACCGTTTTGGTTATTCCGGCAATTTATGTCGCGCTACGCGATGACGGTAAAGGGATGAATACCAAAGCCTAATCAATAAATTCAACTTCAAATAAACCCCGCAAGCAATTTGCGGGGTTTTGTTTCATCTTTTAGTCTAGAAAAGCATATAATGGTTTACTAATCATTTTAAAAAGCCTATTAAGCGGGCGATAAAAAATGAATACTTTATTAATGTCTCAAAAAACACTTAAAGCCGGTCTGCGTAAATTATACAAACAGAAGCGTGCTGATTTACATAAAGAAATGCCTAAAGCTGGCGAAAATTTGATTGAAAACTTTCCGGTTTTCATCGGTTCGTCGTGCGTGGTTGCGGGCTATCTGCCAATTCAAAACGAAATCGACCCCTTACCGCTTATGCGTTTCTTAGAAGAAAAAGGGGCGCAGCTTTGTTTGCCGCGCCTCAATACGGTTACTAATTCAATTAACTTCCATGAATATAATTTCGGTGATGAATTAAAAAGTGGTTCTCTTGGGGTGCTTGAACCTCTCTTTGATGCCAAAATTGTGCGCCCAAATATTATGTTAGTTCCGCTTTTGGCATTTGATAAAAATGGTTATCGTCTTGGCTATGGCGGCGGATATTATGACAAGGCGATAAGCGTTGGCAAAGAAAAAGGTAAATTGATTACAATTGGCTTGGGCTTTGCGGGACAAAGTATTGATAATATTCCGTTTGAAGCGCATGATAAGAAACTCGATTATGTTCTTACGGACAAAAACTGTTTCAAATTTGGTGTTTAGTTTTGCGGATTGCATTTTTTGGTGATGTTGTTGGACGTTCGGGGCGGGAAATTTTATCATCCCGCCTAAAGAACATCCGCGATAATTTAAAACTCGATTTTGTTTGTATTAATGGCGAAAATTCTGCCGGCGGCTTTGGTATCAATGAAAAAGTTGCGACCGAATTGTTTGATGCCGGCGCTGATTGCATCACTTTGGGCAATCACGAATGGGATCAACGTGAAAACCTTACTTTGATTGAACGCGAAACCCGAATGCTTCGGGCATGTAATTACCCACCACTTACCCAGCCACCAGGACGCGGCGCACAATTATTTAATGTCGCTGGCTTTAACATCCTTGTGGTTTCCGTCATGGGGCGCCTTTATATGGATAGCCTTGATTGCCCATATTCGGCGCTTGAACGCGAAGTTTCCGCCTGCCCGTTAAAAGATGCCGCCGATTGCATTATTGTTGATGTCCATGCTGAAGCTACTGGTGAAAAACAAGGCATTGGTCATTTCCTTGATGGCCGCGTTAGCCTTGTAGTAGGTACGCATACCCACGTCCCCACCGCAGACCAAAGAATTTTGGAACATGGCACTGGGTATATTACCGATCTTGGCATGTGTGGCGATTATGATAGTGTTTTGGGTATGAACAAAGAAATTTCGGTAAGACGACAATCAGTGCGCCTTCCCTTTATGCGTCATGAACCTGCAACGGGGCGCGGTATGGCATGTGGGGTTTATGCCGAAATTGATAATAAAACCGGTCTTTGTACCCGCATTGAACCTATCAGATTTGGAACAGGTTTGGTTGAAACCATTCCAACAATTTAAGGGGCATTAATTATGAGTGATGAAAAATTACAATATCGCCTTTTAACCGGAAAAGACGACAAAAACTTTTGTGAACGTGTATCACAAGCCCTTAAAGATGGTTATGAACTTTATGGAAGCCCATCTATAACCTATAATCAGGCACTTTGCTGCAATATCGTGGCACAGGCGGTCATTTTACCAAAAAAATAACCGCCAATCCAAGATTATTTTTTCTTACAAGTATTCAAACCTATAAGTGTATATGCTGGGCAAAAACCAATTGCACCGGTTAACAATGGCACAATACCGATTAATCCCCACATGGTTTTTGGGCCAACAAAAACCAAAGAAATTAAAGCCAAACCAACAATCACTCTTAATGCGCGGTCAATTGTTCCTTCATTGCACTTCATGACATTTCCCTTTCATGTCGTTTAATCTGTTATAAAGATACACATTAAAAAGCGCGCCGTCTGTGACTTTGTCACACATAATTAATCAAACTGATTGCTTTGCGATTTTTTCAATTTTCTCAAGGGCAATTAGCAAAATTTTTCCGCGCATAATTTTTACCAACCCTTTGGCGGCAAAAACATTTAATTGTCGGCTTACCACCTCCCGCGCAGAGCCTATTTCACTTGCCAGCATTTCTTGTGTGGCATGTACGTTTTTATTATCATCCATAAGACGAAGTAAAATGCGCGCCAAACGCACCTCAACCGATGATAAAGCGACGGTTTCAATCAAAAATTCAAAATATTTAAACCTTGCGGCAACAGCGGAAAAGACCTGATCACGAAAAGCCGTATCGCTTACAATAAGGCGATTAAATTCTGGACGGGGTATGATTTCAATTTCCACATCATTTTCGGCACGACCTTCTGCGGAATATAGCTGTTGATTTACCAAACACCCAAAGGTTTGCAGGCAAATATCACCTCGTTCAACCCGATAGAGAATTATTTCACGCCCGTTTTCAGCAGTTAAGAACACTTTTATACGCCCAGAATGCACCTTTACAAAGCCCTGACATTCTTGCCCAGGGCTAAATAATACGGTTCCGGCTTTAACACGGATTATGTGGGGGTTTTCTGAATTTGCTGCGCCCATAGTTTTTTATAGCGCAAATTGCCAATTTGAACACAAAATTTGGCAATATGAGTTTAGATTATTAATTGACCAAAGTACGTTCTTTTAATTCGGCATCAATCGCCCGCGAAAAGTCGAATTTAGTCAAAAGTGGGCCACCAATCTCAGGGCTGATTTTGCCAAGACGACGGGCAACAAAGCGACCAAGCTGCATCTTGCCGCGAATGCCGGTCAATTTTCCAAGATATGAAATTTGTTTATCCGTTGGCGGAAATTTTGGGTTGATCACTGCTTTCATAACGAACTCCCTGATTCTTGAATGAAGAGTAAACTACAATTTTGTCATTTCTATGAACGTATATAGAACAATTGGTTAATTTTTTCAAGAGAAATTTAATAAATAAAGGGCTAAATCGTTAATTTTTTAAAATACTACGTCCATTTTTGGCGTAAATGTGTTAATTTTTGGTAATAAATATGGCGAAATTATGATTTACTAATAGGTAACAAAACCCGCCATGTTTTGCGGGTTTTTAAATTTCCATATTGCTTTGATAAATTACTGGCGCGCTTTATTACAAGCAGCCATATAAAGCCGTAATAAGGGCATTAGCGCGCACATCGCCAACGATTGCGTTTGAGTGCTGTGATGGGGCGTAGGCAAAAGAGATATTGCGCACCGGATCACCAAATCCACAAGCACCACCGCGCCCCGCATGACCAAGCGTTTTTGGTTCAGGCCCAAAGGTCAATGTCGTGTTACGCATTACACCGGCCGCCCAATCTATTTCGCGATTTAAAACCAAATCTTCGCCACGAATGCGGGTTTTAGTCATATCCTGCATGGTTGATTTGGAAATAATTTCTTGCCCTTCTATATAGCCGTCATTGGCATAAACACCGTAAAGGCTTGCTAATGCCTTGGTCGTGCCGCAACCATTGTTGGATGGAATCTTTGCCGATAGTGCCTCCACACCAACACGTGGCGGAACAGACCATTTCTTAAGGAAGGCAATTTTCTTTATTTCGGTTATTTTTCCCATTTCTGGTAATTCGCGCGGCGGCAAGAATTGTACATAGCGGTTTTGCAATTCTTCTGGTAGGCCAATATAAAATTCAATATCAAGCGGTCTGGCAATATCTGCCGCGAAAACATCTGCTAAATCCTGCCCTAAAACCCGATAAACTAATTCGTTGGCAATATAACCATGCGTCATAGGGTGATAACCAGATGCGGTCTTTGGTTCCCATAATGGTTCGGCATCCGCGATTTTTTCGGCAATTTTGTGAAGGTCAAACCATTCCGTTTGTTCCATTGGCTTTGCCAAACCACAAACACCAGACTGATGTGATAAAGCTTCGGCTATTGTAATATCTTTACCGTGTTGGGTAAATTCTGACCATAAATCGGAAATAGGGTCGTCAAAATTCAAGAACCCCCTATCTTGCAGCATTCCAAGTACAAGTGCCGACATTGGCTTGGTCGCCGAAAAGAATTGTACAAGCGAGTTTTCTTGCCATAAATTGGTTTTGGCACGGTCGGCATAACCACCCCAAAGGTTAACTATTGTTTCGCCTGCCCGCTGCACACAAAGGCTTGCACCATGTTCAAGGCCCTGATCAAAATTGGCTTTAAATTGCTCTAAAACCGCCTCAAACCCGTTTGCAACAAAACCTTGTATATTCACGCTCATGATAACCCTTTGCCACAATATGGTGTGCAATTAAATATTTGCAATATATTGGTTTACATATGGATTTTTTATCAAAAACCACTAAGTTTAATTTATGGTTTTAATAAAGAGATTTTAAAATGAAACAATCTTTTAAATTCGGTACATTTGCAATTATTTCATTGGCATTATTAAGTGCGGGATGCGCAACAACGCAAACCCCGCCCACACCAGAAACAATCGCCCAACGCCAAGCGGCGGTTGCAGAGCTTGATAAGCAACCAGAAGCGCGCATAATTTTTGAAAGCCAGGTTGATAGTTTTCGTGTAACCCGTGAAGACAGACAGGATGTTCTATATTTAAACAAGGGCTTTGGAAAATGGTATCGTGGCCCGCTAAATTGTTTTGGCATGGGTGATCCACAATCGGCAGTTTCACTTGCTACTAAAACCGATGGTATGGGCATTGATAAGTTTTCACGCTTTTACCTTTTGGGCGGGGGCGGCAAAAATGAATGCTTTGTCACAAGCCTAAAAGAACTAAATCCACAACAAACCGTTGTGTTTGGTCTTGAAAGCCAAAAATCCGTTGACGCAAGGTTAGCAAAAAAGTTACCAAAATAACACACCTATTATATTAAATATCAATCTTACCTAAAAAGTATCGTAATCATACTTTAGGCGAATTGATTTTTTTATTTCGCTACTGCACAATTTTTTCAACAATAATAACTTGGAGGAAAAAATGGCAAAAGTGGCACTGGTAACGGGCGGAACCCGTGGAATCGGGGAAGCAATATCAATCTCACTGCGTGATGCGGGTTATAAAGTGGTCGCTAATTATGGCGGCAACGATGACGCAGCTGCAGCATTTAAAGAAAAAACCGGCATCGATATTATTAAATTTGACGTTGCCGATCATCAATCTTGCGCCGAAGCGGTGGCAAAAATCACAGAAGAGCACGGTGCGGTTGAGGTGTTGGTGAATAATGCCGGCATAACCCGTGATAGCTTCTTTCACAAAATGAAGCCTGAACAATGGCGCGAAGTTATCGCCACAGATTTAGACAGCCTTTTCAACTGCACCCGCCCGGTTATCGAGGGTATGCGCGAACGTGGGTTTGGGCGCATTGTCAATATTTCATCGATTAATGGGCAAAAAGGACAAGCGGGACAAGTAAATTATTCCGCAGCCAAAGCAGGTGTTATTGGCTTTACCAAAGCATTGGCACAAGAGGGTGCAAACAAAGGCATTACGGTTAATTGTATCGCCCCCGGCTATATTGCCACCGATATGGTAACCGCAATTGCCCCCGAGGTTTTGCAAAAAATCGTTTCGCAAATTCCGGTTGGCCGTTTGGGTGAAGCCGAAGAAATCGGACGCGTTGTGGTGTTCTTGGTCGAAGATCAGGGCTTTATTAATGGTGCAACCATTTCGGTAAACGGCACGCAATATTTGCACGGATAACACCATCAGCTTGCCTGCAACGTATAAATAAAAAGCCCTGCATTGCAGGGCTTTTTTACAAAAAAATCCCCCTCAACGCTACACCAAAGAGGGGGTTAAAGTTTGGGTTTATTTCAATAGGTCCTCTAGGAAAAATGCCGATAAATCGGCACGACCACCAAGACCTGATTTCTGATAAATAATCGTCGCCTGTGAGCGGACGGTTTTCTCATTTGTATGGCGGATGCCAGCAATTTCTTTAAGGCTAAGACCTTTTAGCAATAAAAGCGCGATTTCCTTTTCGGCTGGGGTTAATTGCCAATCATTCAATTGCGCATCGATTGCCTTTGACAAACCCTCGATATGGAGGCTTGCGCGTTCACGCCAAATGGCGGCATCCTTTTTTTCGGCGGCAAGTTCAACGCTCGCTTTATCGAGGCGATTTTTAAGAAGCAAACTATTACGAAGCAAAAGAAAAATTCCGCCTATCGCAATAATTGCCACCACAACCTCTGTGGCGACGTGCCACCATGCCGCCCCCATTTTGACATCACTAAAGATATCAAGGGAGAGCGATATGGCAATTATCGCAAGTGCCAGAATAATTGCCATACGTTCTTTAAATTGCATTACAAAGCCTATTTTGATTTTTTCTCATTACGTTCATCTTTTTCGCCGCGTTCGCGTTCTTCGCGCTCTTCGGCTTCTGATTCTTTATAAGCTTTAGTATTTTTTGAATCTAGTGTTACCGGACCAGAAAGTGTGTCGATAACAACGGCATTGCTGGCGGCAGATTTACCTTCATGTTCGCGTGCTTCTTCGGCTTCGTTTGAGCCTTTTTCGCCACGTTCACGGGCTTCCTCGGCTTTGGATTCGCCGCGTTCGCCTTTTTCGCCGGCTTCTTCGGCCTCGTCACCTTCTTCGCCTTCGCCTTTTTCGTTTTCAGCAACCTGAAGGGTTTTACCAAATACGTTCACAGTGCCAGCCTGTGCATTATAATTTGATGCAAGTGCAAATGCAGATCCACCAAGAAGGGTCAAAAGCAATACGCCCGCAACCGGTGCAATATTGGAAATTCCGGTTTCGCCCGCAGCGGCCTTTTTATTACCAGTAAGCATCGCAAGGCCAAGGTTTTCACCTTTTACAACTTTATAAACAATTACGCCCGCAATATGCACAAGCGCGATAAGAATAATAAGGGTTGCAAAAGTTTCGTGAATTTCGTGGAATTGGTGCCCCTGTTCACGGGTTGCAGCAGTAAGCATTTTAAAGCCGCTTAACGGAATCATAATGCCGAAAATCATCATGGCAATTGCCGCAATTGATGACGCCGGATTACGTTTCGCACTTGAAGGGGCATTTTTATCAAACGCACTTTTCAAATAAGCAGGAAGCGCAAACGGGTTTAAATTAAACGCTGAAAAACGTGCATATTTGGTGCCAATTATGCCCCAAACGATGCGGAACAATACTGCGGTAATTGCCATTGCGCCAAAAAACATGTGGAATGGATAAATTGGGCTGTCATCATCGGCAAATTTACCGATTGAAAACGCCATTACAATTGAAATCGCAAATGCCCAATGGAACATGCGCGTTGGGATATCGAATACTTTAATCTCTGTTGATTCATTATTAGGGGTAGGGTCGTTTTGTGTCATAAAAACCTCCGATCGATGTTCGGATAATGTTTTTGACAAATAGTTTCATCGGACATTTGCCCCAAGCCACAAAAAAAACATCAATATGGGGCTTATGTCTTATAAAATTCCATGTAATATGTAGGTGAATTTGAGGAAACTGCCACCATGAATAAAAAATACCTATTTGCGCCATTGTTTTTCTTGATGTTTTTTGGGGCAAGTGCCAATGCCGCTACCTGCACCCAAATTTCCGACAACAGCCAAATCGAGCTTACGGGAAAATTATCTTTCCACATTCTTCCGGCACAACCGAATTATGAGGATATTAATAAGGGCGATTGGTACGAAGGGGGCTATTTTTTATCACTCGAAAAACCCATTTGTTTTACGGGTGGCGATTTTGATGGCACGGGTTTTAGCGATATTCAGCTTATGAACGGTTATGATTATAACAATGCCTTGTTTAAAGGGGCAGTGGTTAAGGTAAAGTTGGACGGGCTTTTTGCTGGTTTTAACGGGCACCACCACGCACCGGTTTTGGGAACAATCGTCAACATCACACAAAATGGCACGACAATAAAACCAAAAAATTATGTCGAAAAACGCAAGGTTTTTGACGAAGGCAATGACATAACCGAAGAATATGAAACCCCAATGCCATTAATACGCGCCTTTTATTATTCGCTTAAGGTCGGGCGCGGGGATTTGGCACAAGAATTCATAACCCCCGAAAAGCGTGACAAGGGCGCATTTGGCATTACCAGTATGAATAAATTTTACGGCAATCTTAAAACCCCGATATTGCTTCAAAATTTAGAAAAAATCACCGACACAAAATACCGCGTAACCTATAATTATTCTGGCACCAAAAGCACATGCAACGGCAAGGCAGAGGTAAACATCACACAAAAAGACGGTCGATGGTTTATCGGCGGGATTAAGGCATTGGGGGGATGTTAGGGGTTAGTGTTTTTTTTTGATTATTTTAAATTCATTCAATGAAATTGTAGTCTCGCTTATCTTAATGTGGTCTTCATAATCATTTAGCCAAATTTGCACCTCACTAGGCGTTATATTGCAAGCCAAACCTAGGATTACTTCAACTAATTTAATTGCTGTCCCAAATTCAACAAAATATAAACCGTTTTCATTTTTGTCACTGTGGTCTAGTTCAATTAAGCTGCGATATTCTTTTTCATATGACCAACCATCAAATTTTGTAGAATAAATTTTTATAAGATCTTCTGGCTTTGTCTTTTGTCCTTTATTTATTCTTTCTATGGTATCTCTAGTTCTGGATTTAACATATTTTACTTTTCTAGGCTTTAAATTATCTTGAAACTTAAAGCCTAAACAAATTCCTGTACTTCTATTTGCATAGTGTGCCCACATTAAAGGATGTTGCCAATCCTCTGAGAAGCAAATTATTCCATATTTTTCACTAACGGATTTTTTTAAATATAATGAGCCGTTTTTTACTCTCTCATCAGAAAAGTCTTCACAATAAAACTCAAAGGGGTCATTTAATTTGCTTATTTCTGAAATTTTTATATGTCGATTTTTTATATCATCTTTTGCACTATCGACTGTGGTAAAATAATAAAACACATCGGGTATTTCAGCCATGTTAAACCATTTCAAAACATAAAAATCATTATGATTTTAGTATTATTGAAACAAATTTAAATTGCAAACAGAAAAACCCCGCCACATTGTGACGGGGTTTTGTTTTGATTTGTTCGTTTTAAACGCCCCCTCCGTCACCTTCGGTGACACCTCCCCCAGTTTTACTGGGGAGGAATAAAGGGGATTTAATTATTTAAGGCTTGGGTCGATTTCTTTACAAGCAACAAGAAGACCTTCAACCGCCGCAACAGATTTTGCGAACATTGCTTTTTCGCCGTCATCCATTGGGAATTCGATGATTTTCTCAACGCCGCCCGCACCGATAACAACCGGAACGCCAACATAAAGACCGTCAAGGCCATAAGTGCCTTTGTTATATGCCGCAACCGGAAGCGCGCGTTTTTTGTCTTGCAAATAAGATTTTGCCATAACAACCGCAGATTCAGCAGGTGCATAGAATGCAGAACCAGTTTTTAGAAGGGCAACGATTTCGCCGCCACCGCCACGGGTACGTTGAACGATTGCGTCAAGTTTCTCTTGGGTGATTTCGCCTTTTTCAACAAGCACAGGAAGCGGCAAACCGCCAACAGTTGAATAACGAACCATTGGAACCATGTCATCGCCGTGACCGCCAAGGGTCCATGCGTGAACATCTTCAACAGAAACGCCGAAATGTTCAGCCAAGAACCAGTTGAAACGCGCGCTATCAAGAACGCCAGCCATACCGCACACCATATTGTGTGGAAGGCCAGAGAATTCACGAAGTGCCCAAACCATTGCGTCAAGCGGGTTGGTGATGCAGATTACAAATGCGTTTGGTGCATATTGTTTGATGCCTTCGCCAACGGCTTTCATAACTTTTAGGTTGATGCCAATAAGGTCATCACGGCTCATGCCAGGTTTACGAGGAACGCCCGCGGTTACGATGCAAACATCTGCGCCCGCGATATCGGCATAAGAATTTGCGCCTTTAAGGCTTACGTCTTTGTCAAAAGTGGTTGACGCTTCGGCAAGGTCAAGCGCTTTACCTTGTGGTGTGCCTTCTGCGATGTCGAACAAAATAACGTCGCCCAATTCTTCGCGTGCGCAAATGTGTGCAAGCGTGCCACCAATCATACCTGCGCCTATAAGCGCGATTTTTTTACGAGCCATAATAAACCTCCGAAATAAACAGGTGCTTTTAAAATTTTATTTGCGGTTGCAATAGACCTTTTGCAAAAGTTTCGCAATGCCTTTAAGCCCGATTGGGACAAAGATTTTCATTATTTTCTATTAAACAATGGTATTATTCCTATTGATAAAGCCACCAATAAATTTTATTAGCACATGCAGCATAATTTTAATAATTGGGGGATTTTATGACCATCAAACCGCGCCGTTCCGTTCTTTATATGCCGGGTGCAAATGCCAAAGTTTTGGAAAAAGCAAAAACCCTTGCTTGTGATGCCATCATTATGGATATGGAAGATGCGGTCGCCCCCGAAATGAAGCAAGAGGCGCGCGATTGTATCACTGCCGCACTGGCTGGCGGTGGCTATGGCAAACGCGAAATTATCATCCGCACCAATGGCACAGATACAGAATATTTTGACGATGATTTGAAATGTGCGGTGGCGGCAAAACCCGACGCTATTCTTGTTCCCAAAGTTTCATCAAAAGATCAGGTTTTGAAAATTGATGCCAAAATCCGCGAATTAAACGGCGGCAACCCAATTGATATTTGGGCAATGATTGAAACTCCACGTGCAATTTTGGATATATTCTCCATCTGCTCGGCGGCGGAAACCGTGCCGTTTAAAGCATTGGTTATGGGCACAAACGACCTTGCCAAAGAAACCGGTGCTCTTTTGGATGTGGAGCGTGCGCCATTCCTTTATGCATTATCGGCGGCGGTTAATGGTGGTAAATGTTTCGGCCTTAGCGTGATTGACGGCGTATTTAACGAAATCCAAAACACAGAGGGTTTTGAAAGCCAATGTATACAGGGCAAAAATTTTGGTTTTGATGGAAAAACCCTTATTCACCCTTCACAAATTGAGGTTTGCAACAATATTTTTGCGCCAAAACCAGAAGAAATCGCCTATGCCCGTGCGGTGGTTGCCGCATTCGCCGACCCTGCCAATGCTGGTAAAGGCGTTTTAAAGGTTGAGGGGAAAATGGCGGAAATCCTGCACCGTGATATGGCATTAAAAACCATCACCATCGCCGAAGCAATTGAGGCGGCGGGTTAATACTCGCTTAGCTTGGCGGTCATAATTTTCCAATCGGTTGGCGCAAAAGTATTGTTCAACGCGATTAGATTATAATAACCGCCAAAGTTTTTTACTTTACCCTTTTTATCGGTGGCGGTTATTTGCACATTTACCGTAGTGTAAACATGACCCATGCCGGCATCGATTGGCTCGATATTAAGGATTTGCACACTTACATTTTTGGTTTTGTCGAACCCGTGGGAGAATTTTTTTAAATTCTGCCCATTGGCATTTTTGCCCTTGTCGTCCTTTTGCCAAAGATCAAATGCAGTTTTGTAATTATGCGCATTTATGGCGGAATAATAATTTTCAACCAAATTTTGTGCAGAATCCAAAGTTGTTTCAGCCTGTGCAGGAATTGAGAACAGGGTTGAAATGGCAAGAATGGGGGCAAGGTATCGTATTTTCATATAGTGAATTTACCATATGAACCTGAACGAAAGCCGAATGAAATTATGCCACTACTTCAATAAAATCAGCATCAGCATCCTTGGCAGCAAGTGCCAAAAGCGTGATTAAATCTTCTTTTTTAAGGGCGACACAGCCTTCGGTTCCTGAATAATCCGGGCGGGCAACGTGCATAAAAATTGCAGAGCCGTATCCCGGAACCACAGGATCGTCATTATGACCCAAAATCACGATAATGTCGTAAACATCATCTTTGCGCCACAAATGTTCAGCAGACTTTGGATATGGGTGAAGAACAAATTTATTATAATTCGCATCATCGGCGGCGTCACACCAGCCAAAGTTTTCCTCTAGAGCAACCGGTTCAAGTGGCGCGACCAAAAGCGGAATTTTATCTTTGCGGTAAAAGATTTTACGAAAAGCCCATTTACCGGCGGGGGTTTTATTATCCCCCTCACGCTTTTCGGCGGCGGCAAGCACACCTTTTTTACCAAGTGCGCAATCAAAAACCTGATCACCAACCTTGATTTTGCCTTTATGACCACCATCGATTGACTGGACTTCAAAAATCATTTTTAATATCCCAAAGATTTGTAATGAATATGATATATAAAACTAAGATTCTAATAAAGGGTTTTGATGAGTTAATAAGTGCTGCCATTTATGAATGGCTTGCAGCACAGAATAATTTCAACATTTCGAATGATGATGACTTTGAACCCGATTTGCAAATATTATTCTATAATAGCCTTAAACCAGAAATTTCGCAGATTAATATTCCATCAATTTTAATCTTTAAAGGCGCAATTCCGCATATTGTTGATGCAAATAGGTTTGCTTCTGGCAAAGATTTGATTGCCATTGCCATGCCGTTCCGCTTTGCCGAGCTGGAAGCAGCGATATACAACCTAATCCGCACGCGCGAAGCCAGTAAAATGGCGGCATTGAAATTAAATGGCTTTGAATTTAGCCCCCTTAAACGTGCCTTTATGCTTGGCAATCAAGAGGTCTTAAAACTTACGGACAAAGAAATCGAAATTCTGACCTATCTTAACCAAGCAGAGGGCAAGGTTTCGCGGGAGGAATTATTGCGCGAAGTCTGGCGCTATAATGAAGGGGTAACAACCCATACGCTTGAAACCCACATTTATCGCCTGCGCCAAAAACTTAATGACGCGCTTGGAAAAGACGATTTATTAATCACCGAAGAGGGTGGTTATAGCCTTAAATCAGACTAAGAATTTGATCACAAATCCGACAAAAACATTTATGTTACGGGCACTACAATAAAGCGGCACGATGTCGCGCGGCACGTGGTCATATTATCCCATCATAATATTAGGAATAACCATTAGCCCTTCCATAATGGATGAGGAGAATATTATGTTACTTGCAAGAATGGTTACAATTGACCCGTTGGCATGGATTGCGATTGCTTTCTTGGTTATCACACTTGGCATTACCCTTGGCTTGGGCGTATGGCTTGTGGGACATATGGGTAAACAGAAAAAAGCTTAATAGCCTGAATATTTGCCTTGATGGCAAAACGCGCGGGTAAAAATATTAAATTACCTTCGTTTTGGGTTATAAAACTGCGGAAAAATATAAAATCAGCGTTATTAATACGCTGATTGAGGCATTGCGCGGCATGTTGTCGCGCGGCACGCAGTCATATTATGCTTTCCAATTTTTATAATAATTCTTTACCTCTCACTATATAAATGAGGAGGTTAATTATGGTTATTGCAAAATTGGCAAGCATGGATCCTTTAGCAATGATTGCTATCGGTTGGCTAGTTGTTATTATTGTTCTTCAAATCGGTTTAGCGGCGTGGTTGTACACACGCTGGCACGGAAAACCAAAAAAAGCCTAATCAAATATTATTTTGGACGATAAAACATTCCCAACATAAAAGAATGTGCGATGCGGTTTGCCCGCTCCATAAAATATTGGGTTGCTTCTTTTGTTGGGCTTACATCGTTTAAAGTTTGTTCAAACAGCTCTAACCATTGTGAAAAATGGTATTGCTGCACCTCGGTGATTTGCAAATGCACCGGCATTGGTCTGCCGGTATAAGTTCCCGAACTTAGGCAGACTGATGCCCAAAAGTGTTTTAATTTATACAAATGCTCATCCCAATCTTTGACGCGTTGTTCAAATATCGGTCCAAGACTTGGGTGCTTTCTGGTGCGCGCGTAGAACTCTTCAACAAGCGTGTTTATCAACTCACCGTCAATCCCGATTGAATTGGCATACGCAATTTGTGCTTCGCGGGCCTGATTTGTATGTTCGTAATCCATAGTACCTAGATAGGAATATTTTTGTTTATTTCAATGCGTTATAAACGCCCACATTTAAAAAATGGTTATTGCACCGCCATATTATTCTGTTGCTGTTGATTTTGCGCATTTTCCAAAGTGGTTTCAATACATTCAAGCAATAGATTAGGTGTAAATGGCTTTGCAAGATGGGCATCGGCGCCTGCATCAATTGCGTCCTTAATATGATGCGACATTGCATTTGCCGAAACCGCAACCAATGGCACATGTGGCAAATGATTTTCTCTTTCAAATTCGCGAATTTTTTTGGTGGCGGTTAAACCATCCATAATCGGCATTTGTAAATCCATAAGGATTAAATCAAAATTATTGGTTTTATAGGCATCCAATGCCTCTTGTCCATTGGTACATAAGAATAAATCTACGCCAGATTGGGCAAGTATCATTTCAATTACTTTGCGATTGGTTGCATTATCGTCAACGGCAAGGATTGATAGATTTACCTCTTCATTTTCGGCATCATTTTCAATTTCTTGATTGTCTTGGGTTGGGCGTTGTGTCTGTTGTTCTGCTACACACTCATACAACGGCAGGCATAATTTGAATTTTGAGCCTTTTCCAACAACCGATTCAACCGCAATTGTTCCGCCCATTAATCCTGCAAGTGATTTTGAAATTGAAAGACCAAGCCCAGATCCACCATGTTCACGGGTTATTGAGCCATCTAATTGTTCAAATCGACCAAAAAGACTTCCAATTTCGTCTTTGGTTAAGCCTTTGCCTGTGTCGCAAACTTCAAAAACCCAATTAAACCTTTTCGGATTATCAGAGCTGCGTGAATAATAAGCATTGAGGGCAACCTGACCAGATGGGGTGAACTTTATCGCATTTGAAAGCAAATTATTTATGATTTGCTTGATACGATTTGGATCGCCTTCATAAATTTTATCGACCGCATCGTCAAAGTTTGAAACAAAATCAAGCCCCTTTTCCTCTGCTTTGGCGGTAAATAAGGCGACACAGGTTTTTAAAGCACTATCAAGATTGAATTTAATGTTTTCAATCTCAAGACGACCCGATTCAACGCGCGCCAAGTCAAGAATATCGTTAAGCAATGATTTTAATGTCTCGCCCGATGATTCTATAAGCTCGACCATTTCTTTCTGTTTTTTGTTTAATTTTGACTTTGCCAAAATTCCGGCAATTGCAATAACGCCATTTAACGGTGTGCGGATTTCATGGCTCATATTGGCAAGGAATTCAGATTTTGCACGGGTGGCACGCCCCGCCTCTACAAGTGCATCAGATAATTCTTCACGGTGACGGATTTCATCGCCAATATCTGTTGTGATGGTTATCATACGCCCTTGGCGTTGCATAATGTTACCTGTTACCGCCATTGCAAAGCGTGCATGAATATCTTTGCCATTATCAAGAATAATTCTGTGTTCGCGGATTTGAATTTCGCCGGTACGCATTGCTTCCGACATTGCACCAAATATCACATTAGTATTAGAGCGGCCAAAAGTTTTCATAACCGCTTTTTCAAGACCCGCACTTTTGGTTTCGCTATTAAAACCAAAAATATCAAGCGCGCCAAAACCACGCATTTTTCCAGTTGCAAAATTATGTTCAAGCACCGCCGCGCGGCCATTTCTAAGAGCGAGGTTTAACAGGTCTTCGGCGTTCTTTGCCTCTGAAATTGCTTTGTAATGGCGGGTTTCATCCAACACGATGCCATCTATGCCAACGATCTTTCCTTCATCGCTATAAATCGGTACGCCATTAATCAATATATATTTGAGCTTGCTAGAATAGTCTTTAATTTTAATAGAAATCTCAAATGGGGTGCCATATTGGGCACATTGAAAGAATGATTTAATAAATGTGTGGCGACTTTCATTAAGAACCAATTTTATGATTTCGATACGGTTTGGAACGTGGGTGTTTTCGTCATAACCAAAAATACGACATGCACCAGGTGACCATATATTTTCTTCACCATTAAAATAAATTTGATATGTACCAAGGGAGGCAATTCTCTCAACACTGTCACGGATTTTTGAATCACGTTGTTTTTGTTTTTCGTGGGCCGAGAACTCTTTGGCTTTTTTAATATTCTCAAGGAATATCTCGCTAATTTTAATTCTGTCTGAACATGTTGATATTGCTACAACTATTGAACCAAAAACAAATGTTACGGGCGCAATTACGGGAATGATGGTGTTCATTCTTACGGCTGCACCAATTGCGGCGATTAAAACAATAAAAAGCGTTGGCAATAAAGTTGAAAACAATAACCGTGGACTAGAGGCGGTTTGATATATCGATATTGCAGATAGTCCGGCGATATAGAATGTTACACCCTCGGCAAAAAAGCGGTTATAATTATAACCAATCGCCCCAAACTGATAAGCAGTATATAAAGAACTGGCAACCATTAAGCGAACAAAAATAAATTTAAACAGCCGATTTTCAGCCGTTTCAATATCTATTTCGCCTTTATCAAACTCATCTGAGACCAAATTAATGGTTTTAATCTCAAAGGAAGATATTATGTTTAGCGTTACAAAAAATGCAATCGCAAGATAGGCATTAATGAAATGAAATATCGCTAAAGCAATTAATATTCTGGCTATAAAAAGATTTTTTCCTAAATCTTTTGAATATGATAAAGTTTGCAACAGGCCATACCGCGCGCCCTCTTTACTGCTGCGCGGAAAAAAACCTCTTAATTTTTCAATTATTTGCTTCCACATATACCTTACCAATGGGTAAAATATAGCGCAAAAAGCCTAATAAATGATTGCAAATATTATCGGTTCTTTAATTACTCGTTCAACCAATATTGCAATAAATGATAGGCAATCGCCGTGACGCGTGGCCCATAACAATGGTTGCCCTTTATTTCCATACCACCCGATAACAATGCCCTAACTTCTTCTTTGGTAAACCAGCCGGCGTCCAATACCTCAGTTGGGTTTATTTCTATTTTATCGCTTTGGGCGTGTGCAACCATGCCAATCATTAATTGCGACGGATTTGGCCAAGGTTGGTTGCCGATAATTTGGATATTTTCCACTTTTATACCAACTTCTTCCAAAACTTCGCGCGCGCATCCTTGTTCTAATGTTTCACCTGGCTCAATAAAACCAGCAAGATTGGAATAAAGCCCTTCGGGGAAATTTATCGATCGCGCCAAAAGACATTTATCGCCGTAAAGCACCAACATGATTGCCACGGGGTCAATGCGTGGGAAATGTTCTGTATGGCAATTTTCACAATATCTTTTCCAACCTGCGTCTAAAATAATGCTTTTATGTCCGCATTTGGGGCAGAAGCCATGCGCATCATGCCACATGAGTAATGAACGTGCCGTCCCCAATATACTTATATCGCGGACATCAATTTTAAGCATATTTTGTCTTATTTCCAAAAACTCACCATTCAAAAGTGGTTCAAGGTCTTCATCCATATTTTGTACGGCAAAATATGGGGTGTCTTCGCCATCAATTCCCAAGAATATAGATTTTTCAAATGGCGGCAGCTTGCCTGAAGCTAAATAAATTGGAAAAAGCGTATCACCATCATTACCCATCAATGGCATAATTTGTTTAAATAAAATTATTTTTGCCGTTGGTGAATTGAATAGTTCAAATAATTTGTCTTTATCACCACGAATTTCGCCACATCTATCAAGGTCATTAAGGCAAAATGCAATATCATTTATTGGTTTCATAGATAATTTAATTCCCTATTATCTGGTTAGCGCAAATTGTCAGGAATTAAAATTAAAAATTTTGTGACCAAGTTTTTTTGCGGTATTTTGGGGCAAAATAAAACCCACCCAAAATAAAACCCACCCTGTGGGATAGGGTGGGTATAGTAAAGTATGTGTAGGGATCCAAAATATTGAAAACAATAATTGGATGCGGATAGGAGAACCCGCGGTAATTCTACTGATGCAAAGCGTATGCCAAAACAAAACCCGCAAAAATCATATATTTTGCGGGTTAAATACGGAATTGTTATAAATTGATGCAAATTTTGGGTCTATAAATGCCCCAAAATGAAACTAAATCTTCAAATCACCAGAGCCAGTGGTTTCCACCGCCCCCGTCATATAGACGTGATTATCGCTTTGACGCCATTCAATGAATAAATCACCGCCATTAAGTTTCATTCGCGCTTTATTATCAACCAATTTTCGGCGCACTGCCGCCACAAGCGCCGCGCATGCACCGGTGCCGCAGGCAAGGGTTTCACCCACACCACGCTCCCAAACCCGTAATCTTATGGTTTGACGATCGATAATTTGCGCAAAGCCCACATTGGTTCTTTCTGGAAAAAGTGGGTGATATTCAATCATCGGTCCAATTTCTTTAACTGGTGCGGTTTCGGCATTCTCAACAAAGAAAACGCAATGTGGATTACCCATTGAAACGGCAGAAGGCCCCCACAAAATCGGGTTATCAATTGGGCCAATCTGTAATTCCATACGGATGGTTTGCATATCTTCAGAAAGTGGGATTTGATCCCATTTTAGGCGCGGTTCACCCATATCGACCGAAACGAATTTGTCGCCAGCTTTTTTGGCGTATAAAATTCCCGCCTCGGTCTCAATTGAAATTTCGTCTTTGCCGGTTTCTTCCATCATTGCCCACGCCACAGCGCGCGTGCCATTACCACAAGCGGCCACTTTTGAGCCATCCTGATTCCAAATACCCATGAAACAATCGGCATAATCAGAAGGTTCGATTGACAAAAGCTGATCAAAGCCAAGAGAATCTTGCGGGCGATGCAATGCCGTAACCTGATTTTCACCAAGGTGCAGACGTTCATGGCTTTTTAGAACCACAAACTCATTACCCAAACCGTTCATTTTCAAATATTTCATGAACACGCCATTATCAGAATTAAGGTTTAATTTAAAGCGTTAATATTGCCACCAATTATCAAATTAAATTTATCGCCCTCTTTTACGGGCGGCAAAGTCAGCAATCGAAATAAATAATTTTTCCAAAGTTTCTTGGATTGGATAATTAGATTGTTTTAATAAAATATCGGTTTGTACCGCACGCGAATAAACACTTTCAAGTGCAGGAATTGTCCAAATTGCAATTTGCTTTTTAAAGTTTTCCTGATCTTTCCAAAAAATATTATGTCGGCGATCTTTTACAATTGCTTCGGCGGTTTGCCCTTTATCGAAATCGGCGCGTAAAAACATTAATTGCCGCAAACGACGCACAAGTGCATTAAGAATTTGAATTTGGTTTAAACCTGCAACACGCGATTGATAGTTTTTGATAATTGTTGCCTTGGCAAGCCCAGAAAATGCGGCGTTTAAAATCTCGTCAACCTTGCCTTCACGACCACCAACCGAAAGTTCATTTATGGCATCAATTGTTATCTCATTGCCTTTACCGACATAAAGCGAAAGGTTTTCAATCTCGTTCAATAGAATTTCGGAATCCTGAACCGTGATTTCAATTAAATATGAAACCGCCTCATTGGAAATTTTAACACCCTCTTGATTGGCTTTTTCACGAATTAGGCCTGCAAATTCGGCGGCATTGGGTTCATAGGTGCGGATTGCCCATGCCGATTGGGCCTTTTCAAACGCTGCCACAAGTTTTGAATTGGCGGCCAACCCTGCACCATTAATTAATAATGCGCCATCAATATTCCCTACCTCACCGTAATTTTGCAAAAGCGGGATTAATTTTGAACCTTGTCCATCAGTTTTGATATTAAGGCGGGCAATTGACGCCCCACCAAATAGCGATGAACCCATAATAGCTTCTTCTAGTTTGGTGAAATCGCGCGCCAAATCATCCTCGTTAAAACTCCGCATTTCAAGATTGGGATGGCGTGATTTAAGATTATCCGCAATTATTCCAAGATTTTTGGCGCAAATCCCCCGGTCTGGCCCATGTATAATGACAAAGCGCGGCGCCCGCCCCGCTTGCGCATCTTTTATCGCGTCAACAAGTTTGGCAATTTTTACCATTTGGGCCGCCCCCCTTTATTTGGTGGCGTTGGTTTTTATCAACAACTCACGCCAAATACGGTCGGCAATTTCTTTGGCGGCCTTTTGTTCGGCATCTTTTTGAAGACTAACTTCGGAATATGGGTTGGCGCTGCCGGAAAAAGCAATTGAATCAGCAAAATTACCTTTTATTTCTGGTCTATTGTTGCCAGCTTCAAGGGTGTATTCAACCGAATAATTAATTTTAATTCTTTTATAAAAAGAATCCTGACCCAATGCGATATTTGAAAAATCACGGGTAAGTTTGATTTTTAAATTACGCGGTGTAGTGTCTTGTTTTTCAAGAACCGCCAATTGGTGCAATTCTTGTTCAAGAAAATATCCGGTTCGTCCATCAATTGGCGCAATATTTACTGGCCCAATGCCTGCACCATTTTGCGAATAAACCGGCGAAAACCCACATCCGCCAACCAGCAAACCAAGCCCCATTAGAGCAAGAACCAAACGACGGGACGCGGGTTTTTTATTCATTAATCACTCACCACAATGTTAAGGATACGGTCTTTTACGAAAATCACCTTGCGGATGGTTTTTCCATTAAGATAGATATCCGCCGCTTTTGAAGAATTTGCAAGTTCCAAAACGTAATCCTGTTCAGAGCCTTTTGGAACTTTTAATTCATCACGTTTTTTACCATTAATCTGAAGCGGAATTACCACCTCATCATCAATTGCATATTTCAAATCGGCCTCAAACCATGGTGCTTTGACACAGAAACCATCATTACCCAATAACGTCCAAACTTCTTCGGCCAAATGCGGGGTAAATGGTTGTAAAAGCCGCGCAAATACCGAAAGCGCAAATCCACGTGCATTAATAATTTTTGCATCATCCTTGCCATCAAAATTGCGAAGGAAGTTAAGCAATTCATACATGTTGGCAATTGCCGCATTAAAGGCAAAACGATCAATTGCATTGGTAACATTAAGTGCCGCTTTGTGTGCAGCCTTAACAATGGCCAGTGCATCACCGTCCAAATCATTTGGGGTTTCATTGACCGGGGTTTTAGATTGCAATGCATGTTTGGCAAATAGTGCATAAACACGGTTTACGAAACGGCTTGCCCCCTCAACACCCGCTTGTGACCATTCAACATCACGCTCAGGCGGGGAATCGGATAATACAAACAAGCGTGCCACATCCGCACCATAGGTCGAAACAATATATTCGGGGTCAATGGTGTTTTTCTTGGACTTGGACATTTTTTCGACCGCACCCATGGTAACAGCTTTACCGGTTGCGGTTTCAAAAATATTTTTCCCGTCAATTGTTACATCCGCAGGGTTAACCCATTTTCCATCTTCGGATTTAAAAGTGGCGTGTGTAACCATGCCCTGGGTAAACAAATGCTTGAACGGCTCTGAAACATTGACATGACCAGTTAATTTCATCGCGCGGGCAAAGAAACGAGCATAAAGGAGGTGAAGAACCGCATGTTCAATACCGCCAATATAATGGTCAACAGATAGCCAGTGATTAACCCCTTCCAAATCGGTTGGCGCATCAGGATTAAGGCCACAGAAACGCGCCCAATACCATGATGAATCAACAAAAGTATCCAATGTATCGGTTTCGCGGCGGGCATCACCACCACATTTTGGGCATTTGGTTTGTTTAAATGTTGGATGGCGATCAAGCGGATTACCAGGTTTGTCGAAAGTAACATCTTCTGGCAAGGCAATCGGTAGATTTTCAATTTTCTCTGGAACCGCGCCACAAGTATCGCAATGAATCATCGGAATTGGGCAACCCCAATAACGTTGACGTGACACACCCCAATCACGAAGACGGAAAACCTTGGTTGCTTCACCACGTCCCAATGCCACCATTTTATCAATTGCGGCACGTTTGCCGGCCTCAATAGATAGGCCATTTAAGAAATCAGAGTTAAAAATGCTACCATCACCTGAATATGCTTCATTTTCAACATTAAAAGTTGCCGCATCGGCATCTTTTGGCAAAATAACAGGGGTAACTTTTAGGTCATATTTACGGGCAAAATCCAAATCGCGCTGGTCATGCGCCGGACAGCCGAAAATAGCGCCCGTACCATATTCCATCAATACAAAGTTTGCGACCCAAATATCAATTTCCCAATTGTCGTCAAATGGGTGTTTAACCTTCAGGCCGGTATTGAAGCCCTTTTTCTCTTGGGTATCCAATGCCTCGGCAGTGACCGCGGATTGTTTGCATTCATTAATAAAGGCTTCTAAATCCGCATTATTTTTAGCAAGCTCTTTGGCAATTGGGTGATCGGCGGCAATTGCCACAAATGATGCGCCAAATAATGTATCGGGGCGGGTTGTATAAACCTCTAACCCATTAAAATCACCAAATTTTTGGGTTAAATCAAATTTAAATTTTAAGCCTTCAGAACGACCAATCCAATTGAATTGCTGCGAAATAACGCGTTCTGGCCATTCATTTAAGCCTTCTAGTGCATCAATCAAATCATCGGCAAAATAGGTGGTTTTAAAGAACCATTGGTTTAATTCGCGCTGTTCAACCAAGGCACCAGAACGCCAGCCACGACCATCAACCACCTGTTCATTGGCAAGAACGGTATTTTCAACCGGATCCCAATTTACTTTTGACATTTTGCGGTAAACAAGGCCTTTTTCAAACATTTCAATGAAAAGACGCTGTTGATGTTGATAATACGTTTGGTCACAAGTCGCAAATTCACGTGACCAATCAATTGAAAAGCCCAAAAGCTTCAATTGCTCTTTCATCACATTGATATTTTCATAGGTCCATTTGCCAGGATGTTCGCCCCGTTCCATCGCCGCGTTTTCCGCCGGCAAACCAAAGGCATCCCAACCCATTGGGTGCAAAACCTGATAGCCTTGGGCATGGTTTTTACGTGCAATTACATCGCCTAGCGCATAATTACGAACGTGCCCCATATGAATCCGACCTGAAGGATAAGGAAACATTTCCAAAACATAGGATTTTTTGGCATCTTTATTAATTTCGCCAGTAAAGAATAATTTACTATCATCCCAAATTTTGCGTTGTTTCTGTTCGGTTTTTATTGCGTCATATTTAATGTTTTCAGCAATTTTATTATTATCAGTCATGTTTTACCAAATGTGTGAAAATCTTAATCTAGCCAATTTCTGGCCAATTATTTCGACCAAAGCCATAATGCGTTTCAACTATTCTGAAATGTCGGGAAAATCAAGGGGTTTTGGGTTGGTGGTCTCATAAACAAAAAGACCCCGCAACACGTGCGGGGTATCATTTTTGGCTTAATTGAAACTATTTTTCAGATTCAATGTTTGCGATGCGCAATTGACGTGCGCGGGTCAAAATTGCGTTTTCAATCTGCAAAGTTGTGTCAGGGCTTACAGATGCATCGGTCCAACCAGAGCCGTTATTAACCTGACGGAAAACCTGAACCGCGATACCATCGGCACGAAGACGATTATCAAGGATGAAAACCTGAACTTTGAAACGTTCATTAGGCGTAGCATCATTTGAATGCCAATCGGTGATAAAGGTACCGCCAAACGGGTCGGCACTTGCAACCGGCATAAAATTTAATGTGTCCAAAGTGGCGCGCCACAAATAACCGTTCACGCCAATACCTGCTTGGGTATCTTTCTTTTTACCGAAATTAAATTTCATTGGGCTGCCAGCTTGGGCATCAGTAGCCGGTTTATGGGCGCAGCCGCCAAGAACAATCGCAAACGATGTAGCTAAAAGAATTGGCGCAATACGGCGCATATTGAAACTCCGACAATAAGGTTGGCACAAGGCTATATCACTTTGTGCCAATAATAACAATAAAGGGCTATTTAAAGCATATTTATTGCTATTAACAATGTTTGAGACAGTTTATCAAGCGACTTTGTGTAGCTTTAAAATTAAATAACATTGAGTTTAGCTGAATTTTTGCTTAATAAACTGCACAAAATGCAAACAATATTGTGATACAATTGCAACAAAAAAATTTATTGCCATAAAACTGTTTCAAATTGTGTTTAAAATAGCTATATTCTCGTCTAGGCGTAGTCCCTATGGGAATTGTTATTCATTTAATATAATTGACTTAACGATTTTTTTAGGTTTAGCTAAGCTATATTGTTTGCAACACTCTATATTAAATTGGGGGTTTTGTGGTGAAAAAGACATTGGCATTTGCAATTGGTCTCGCTGCGTTTTTCGCGGCCGGTACCGCTTGTGCCGAGGGTCGCAACACAACACCGACCGCACCTTGGTATGAAAGATTTACCTTTGGTTCTGAATTTAATTCTGGTGTGAATGCGTGGACACCACGCGGTGAAACCAAGGCAAACGTTAAAGTTTCGCCTAAATCTCGCTGGGGTGTTAGCTTTGGCATGCAACCTTCAAGACAAAGCCCGGTTGACAATCGTAATGGTCAAACATCTGCGGGCGCATTTTATGACGTTAACCGCAACCTTCGTGTTGGCGGCGGCGTTGTAATCCCTGATGACAATATCAATCAGGATAAAAATAAACGTAGCCCAAGCATCAAAATCGAATCTGCTTTCCGTTTTTAATTAAAACTAACTCCGGCTATCCCCTTTAATTTAATCCCTCTTAGTCGTTTTAGGCTTTTGTGATTTATTCCGCCCAAGGCAATAAATTTTTGTTTTGGAAAAAGGCGAATCAATTGCGCAAGTTTGATATTTCCCTTTGGATTGCCTGCGCTTTTGCTTTTTGATTGAAAAATTGCCGATATAATAACATTTTCAATACCGCAGTTTATCGCCCGCGTAATTTCACGTAAATTATGCGCCGAACCAGTCGTCATAAGCCCCTTTGCCTTTGATAAATGATGATGTTTAAGGGATTTATTTGGAATATGGATTCCCAATAATTTATGTTTGAAGGCTTGTTTTGGCGAAACACTTGCCAAAATTTGTTTTTTCGATTGTTTTTTTAATTTTGGAATTGGTGCGCCATAATTACGATAAATTATTAATGTATCCTTTGGACTATTGGTAATTATTTCATTCAAATTTGGGTTTCTAATGGGATCTGATAAAACAAAAACCTGCCCATTACCGAACAAGTTCTTTGCTTTTTGTGAGATTTTTTTTATATCAGCTTTATGCAAAGTGATTTTTCCCAAAACCGTCTTGAAATACTTCAAAAAATTGCCACCACCGCCAAAGAGGCCGGCCGCAACCCCGATGATATTACACTGGTTGCCGTAAGTAAAACCCAAACACCTGAAAAGCTTGATGAAGCGCTATCAGATGGGCAGAAGATTTTTGGCGAAAACCGTGTTCAAGAGGCATATAGTCATTGGGGTGAGCGTGATTGTTCAGATCTTGAACTACGACTTATTGGCCCATTACAAACCAATAAATCGGACGAAGCAGTAAAATTATTTGATGTTATTGAGACACTGGACCGCGAACATTTGTGCGCATCGCTTCAGAAATCAATTCAAAAAATTGGAAAAGCGCCTAAAATTCTGATGCAAATTAATATCGGCAATGAGGAGCAAAAGGCAGGGGTCGCCATAAATGAATTCCCACGCCTTTTGGATTTGGCACGCGAACATTATAGGCTAGAGGTTACAGGTTTAATGTGTATTCCGCCTGCCGAATTGCCGCCTGCGCCATATTTTGCATTGCTCCAAAAACTTGCCAAAACCCATGATTTAAAAACACTTTCAATGGGTATGAGTTCAGATTTTGAGACCGCTATCAAATTTGGCGCAACCCATGTGCGGGTTGGAACCGCACTATTTGGGGCACGTAATTATCAATCGAACCTATAAGAATCCATATGTAAGTTACCAAAGGTAACGCTGTTATGGATTTGTGTTGCTTTATAATCAGGATATGCCGCACCCATTGCCACATAAATTGGTAATAGATGCTCATCTTTTGGATGTGCCATTTGCGCAAATGGTGCCAGCCTACGGTAAGCAAGCAAGTCGCAAGTACGCCCAGTTTTAAGTGCATCATTAAACCATGCAGCAAATTCTTTGGACCAATCGTCCTCTTGTCCACCATCCCATTTAATTGCCCGCAAATTATGGGTAAATGAACCGGTGGCAACAATTAAAACCCCTTCGTCACGTAGTTTTTGCAAGGCACGACCAATTTCAAGGTGGTGACCAGTTCCCAAATGCGGCTGGATTGATAATTGAACCACTGGAATATCGGCATCCGGATACATTAACATCAATGGAATATATGCACCGTGATCAAGACCACGGTTTAAATCGCTTTCGGTGCGAACGCCATGTTCACCCAACAATTCCTGCACCCTTAACGCAAGTTCTTTGGAACCTTTAGCAGGATATTGCAATTCATACATTTGCTTTGGAAAGCCATAAAAGTCATGAATTGTTGAATTGGTATCGACAATATTTACGGTTGGGGTTTCGGTTTCCCAATGCGCAGATACAGCCAAAATGGCTTTTGGACGATCAATTTTTGCGCCCAAATCCCGCAAGAAATCACGCGCAGGTACATCATCAAAATATAAAGTTGGTGAGCCATGCGATATAAATAGTGAAGGTAATCTTTTTTGCATCTCTAATCCTCTTGCCAAAATTATAAATCCATTATACCCGTATGCAATTGCGTAATATCTTTGGTGATGTATGCGCTTTTGTATGGAGCATCTCATGGATTGGGACGATTTACAAACATTCCTAGTTATTGCGCGCGAAGGCTCTTTATCTGCTGCGGCCAAGGCACTTAATACCACCCAGCCGACAATGGGGCGACGCCTTACTAAATTAGAGCAAAAAGTTGGCGCACGCCTTTTGGAGCGTCATCCACGTGGCTTTGCCCTCACATCATTGGGCGAGCAGGTTTTGGGAAATGCTGAACGCATCGAAGCTGAAGTAATTGCCACCGAGCGCGTAATAAAAGGGCGCGATATTGCCCTTGAAGGTATTGTAAAAGTTACGGCTGTTGATGTTGTTGCATCACGAATTATCATTCCGGCAATTGCCAATTTGCAATCTACACACCCCAATATTGTTGTCGAACTTATACCTGATGCCCGCCTCCTTAGTCTTTCACGGCGTGAAGCAGATATTGCGGTGCGTTTCACCCGCTTTGAAAATATGGACTTAGTTACCAAAAAAATCGGCACCATGACCGCGGGATTTTATGTTTCACAAAAATATATTGAAAAACATGGTCATCCGCAAAACACAGACAATCATAAAATTATTCAAGTTTTAGAAGATCAGTCACATCTTGAAGAAGCCCGTGCTTTAGGTCAAAATTTTTCAAATGCCAAAATCGCCCTGCGCACCAATAGCCGCGAAGCCATGATTATGGGATGTAAACAAGGGATTGGCATTGCCTGCATCCCTAAATTCCGTGCAAGTATTGAACCGGAATTGATTGAATTAAATGAAATAAAAGAATTGCCACGGCGTGATGTTTGGTTGGGCGTTCATAGCGATCTGCGTCATATGCCAAGGATTCGTGCGGTTATTGATGTTATTTCTGATGCGTTTTCTGGTCTAAAAGAATGAGTGAAGACAACGAAATATATGATTGCATAGGTAATGTTTGGCTTTGGAATAGTGAAAAAGGCTCTTGGCATTTTTTTACAATTACCGAAAAAATTGCCAATGAAATTTATTTTGCCACTTCATTAAAAACACTTGGCCTTAAGCGTGGGTTTGGCGCGGTAAAAGTGCGGGCAATTGTCGGCGAAACCATTTTCACCACGTCAATATTTCCAAACTCCAAAGATAAAACCTATATTTTGCCAATCAAAGCAAGTGTCCGCAAAGCCGAAAATATCAAGGCCGGCGATGAAATTAAAGTTCAAATTGAATTAATATAGATTATAATTTTCCCTTTAATTCATATAATAAATCAAGTGCTTGGCGTGGTGATAAATCATTAATATCAAGTGCCGCAAGTATCTTTTCTGCCTCACTTTTTTCCTGCACAACTGCGACCTGTGGAATAAATTCCGAAAATAATGGAAGGTCATCAATAGGCTTTTGCCCCTTTTTCCCAACATGGTGGGTGTTTTCGAGGGTTTTAAGAACTTCTTTGGCACGCTCCACCGCAGTTTTTGGCAAGCCAGCAATCTTTGCCACCTGCACGCCATAAGAACGATCTGCCGCCCCCTCTATAACTTTATGCAAGAATATTAAATCACCATTCCATTCCTTGGCAGAAAGCGATAAATTATTAATACCATCATATTGTTTAGATAGGTCGGTTAATTCATGATAATGGGTGGCAAAAAGCGCGCGTGATTTATTGATTTCATGTAAATATTCACTTACCGCCCAGGCAATTGCAAGGCCGTCATAAGTTGCTGTACCGCGCCCAATTTCATCCAAAATTACCAATGACATGTCGGTTGCACGGTTTAAAATATTGGCGGTTTCAACCATTTCGACCATAAAGGTTGATTGCCCCGCAAATAAATCATCGGACGCGCCAACCCTTGAAAACACGCGGTCCACAAGGCCCAATTCCATTGTGGTCGCGGGAACATAAAACCCCGCTTGGGCCATAATAACCAAAATTGCATTTTGCCGTAGATATGTTGATTTACCCGCCATGTTCGGGCCGGTAATTAATGAAAGCCGCGCACCGTCCAGAATTTCGGCATCAAGCGTGCAATCATTGGCGGTAAAAACCCCACCATCCTTTTTTAGACTGTCTTCAACAACTGGATGACGACCTTGGATAATTTTTAATGCCTTGTTTTCATTAATATTTGGGCGGCAATAATTATTTTCACCCGCAATTTCTGCTGCAGAAAGCGTTACGTCAATGCGGGCAATTGCATCATTGGCATAACGAATTTGTGCGCCAAGTGTGGCCACCTTTTGACATGCAAGATCAAATAATTCCAACTCACGATTTAATGCTAAATCAGCGGCACGTGCGGTTTTGGAATTTAATTCAATTAATTCATTTGTGGTAAAGCGCACCATGCCCGATAATGTCTGGCGGTGAATGAAAACTTCATTTAGTGGTGCTTCAAGAAGTGGTGGTGCTTGTTTTGGTGTTGCCTCGATAAAATAGCCCAAAACATTGTTAAATTTGATTTTTAATGGTTGCCCTGCTTGTTCAGAAACTTTGGCAGATAATGACGCAATAAGGCGGCGGCTTTCATCACGAAGCGTCACATATTCATCCAAAACGCTATCAAACCCGCGCTTTATAAAACCGCCATCGCGTGCCAAAAATGGTAATTCATCGTCTAATGCTTCTTTTAAATATGTTGCAAGTTCGCCCAATTCATTATGGCGCATCAAATTAATGGCATTAGCGGCATTTGCCAAAATCTCCGGTACTTCGGCGGGAAGGATTGCACAAACCATATTGGCAAGCTCTAGTGACTTTCCAATTGCCTTTAAATCACGTGGTGATGCCCGGTTTAATTCAACCCGTGAAAGTGGGCGCACCATATCCGGCATTTGTGACAATACATCCGAAATTTGCGAACCAAGCTTTTGATTTTCAAGCATAAAACCAATGGCATCAAGACGCGCATTAATTGCATTTATATCAAGTAATGGCCGTGAAATATCTTCCAAAATTTGCCGCCCACCTTGTGGGGTTTTGGTTTTGTCTATTGTGCCAAGAAGTGAGCCTTTGCGTGCGCCCTTGGTTGATTTTTCAATCTCAAGGCTATTGCGGGTGGCGGCATCAATTGCCAAAAATCCCGAAACCTCATGCTTTTGTGGAATTACCAATTTTGGGGCAACGCCGGCCTGTGTTGTTAATACATAGTCATAAATCAAGCCAAGTGCCTGAATTTCAATTTTTGAAAAATCACCAAAACCAGACAGGGTTTTGACGCCAAAGCCATCAAGCAAAAGGTTTTCACATGATTTAACGTCGCCCTTAATTGTTGGGCGCGGTGACATTGCGGGAATTAATTTGGCAATGAATTTACTTTCTTCGCGGTTAAAATCCTTATCAAGCAATAAGATTTCACCGATTGAAAGCCCAGATATTTCATCCATTACCCGCGCATTGCTTCCCGAAATTACCGCAAATTCACCGGTTGAAACATCGGCCCATGAAATTGCGGCTTCAAGACCAGAAACCGAAAACACAATTGCCGCAAGACGGTTTGATTTTTTTGCCTCAAGTAATGATTCTTCGGTCAATGTTCCCGGGGTTATAATGCGGGTAATATCGCGGTGAACAACGGCTTTATAACCACGTTTTTTTGCTTCCTCTGGGGTTTCCAATTGCTCACAAATTGCGATTTTGAAACCTTGGCGTACCAATTTGGCAATATATGGTTCAACCGAATGGGCAGGAACCCCACACATTGGTATTTCATCACCCTGATGCTGCCCACGTTTAGTTAAGGCAATATCAAGTGCCGCCGCCGCTGTTTTGGCGTCTTCAAAGAACATTTCATAAAAATCGCCCATACGAAAAAATAATAAAGAGCTGGGATGCTTCTCTTTGGCAGCAAGATATTGCGCCATGAACGGTGTTGGGGCTTTTTCTTTTGTATTTAAAGACATACCAATTGATTAAAGGGGAAAGTGGGTAATTTCAAGCAATTAGTCAGATAGTTTTTTCACTGAATTTTCTTGGTTTTGTGAATTTTCCACCCAAATCGGCAAAATTCTTACAAACAAGCACTTTTGTTTTGTTGAGAATTGTTTTAAAGCGGGCGTTATGAAAGCTGCTGTTATTGTATATCCTGGATCAAATTGTGACCGCGACTGTAAAGTTGCTGCGGAAACTGCTGTTAATGCCGATGTTAAGATGGTTTGGCACAAAGAAACCCATCTTTCCGATGATTTGGATTTAATTATTATCCCTGGTGGCTTTTCATACGGCGATTATTTGCGCTGTGGCGCCATGGCATCTGTTTCACCAATTAATGCCGAAATTTTACGCCATGCCGAACGCGGTACATCAATCCTTGGCATTTGTAACGGTTTCCAAATTTTGTGTGAAGCCGGACTTTTAGAAGGCACTTTATTACGTAACAACAGTCTGAAATATATCTGCAAAGATGTTATGCTTGATGTTACCAATAACAACACCAGATTTACCAAAGCATATGGTAATCAAACCAAGGCAATGATGACTGTTGGCAACGGCGAAGGTAATTATTTTGCCGATGATGATACCATAAAACTTTTGGAAGATGAAAATCGAATAGTTTTCAAATATCTTGAAAATCCAAATGGTTCTAAAGGTGATATTGCGGGAATCATTAATAAAAAGGGTAATGTTTTGGGTATGATGCCCCACCCTGACCGTGCCTTTGCAAAAGAATTAGGCTCTGATGATGGCGCAAACGTTTTCAAAAGTCTCATGCAATTATAAATGGCAGTTATTAACAATAATATATTGTTTTTTTGTTTTCATTTAGAATTTTATTAATCTTTTAGAATATTATAACCCCTGAGTAACCTTATTTAAATAAAAATATAAAACCAAATTATATCAGGCTTAGGGGTAAGTAAATGAAACACGAAGATATAGCTGAAAAGCTTGACTTTTATAATATTGATAGCGCAACCAAAAGTAGCCTAAATGATATAAAACCAACAATCGAATCAGCTTTGCCGCACGTGCTTACTGACTTTTATAAGATTGTAAAAAAATTCAAGGATACCAATAAATTCTTTTCCGGTGACGGCCATATGGATGCCGCGAAAAGTGCGCAGGTTCGCCACTGGTCATCAATTCTTGAGGGTAGCTTTTCCGATAATTATATAAATAGCGTAACCAAAATTGGTCAAACCCACGCAAGAATTGGTCTTGAGCCAGGTTTTTATATCGGCGGCTATTCATTCATCATTACCGAAGTTATTAATCTTTTCATTGAAAAAACCAAAGCACAAGGAATGATGGTTAATAATAGTGATACGGTTGAAGAAGTTAAAAAAGAGGTTTCGGCTTTTGTTAAAGCCGCGCTTTTGGACATGGACTTTGCAATTGGTACCTATATTCAAATTGAACATGATAAAGTTGAGGCACTTGCAAAAAAATCGCAAGATTTCCTTGAAACTAGTGTTTTTGGCATGATTAATACCGTTGCCGGTGCCGCCGCAGAACTTAGCTCGACTGCCAGATTAATGGACGAATTGGTTGAAAACGTAAGTTATAAATCAAATACTGTTGCCGCCGCCGCAGAACAAGCCACTGCAAACGTTACCGTGGTTGCGGCATCATCGGAAGAAATGTCGGCATCAATTCGCGAAATTTCGCACCAAGTTTCATCTTCGGCAAAAATTTCATCTGAAGCTGTTTCATTAGCAGAAAATTCGGTTGAAACCGTTAGAAATCTTTCAACTGCTGCTGATAAAATTGGTGAAGTTGTTTCAATGATTAGCGAAATTGCAAGCCAAACTAATCTCCTTGCACTGAACGCAACTATTGAAAGTGCGCGTGCTGGTGAAGCAGGTAAAGGTTTTGCCGTTGTTGCATCAGAGGTTAAAAACCTTGCAGGTCAAACGTCACGTGCAACCGATGATATTTCAAAACAAATCGGTGAAATTCAGGCAAGTACGCAATCCGCCGTTGATGCCATTGGTTCTATACGTGATACAATCAACAGCATTAACAACATTACGGTTTCGGTAAATGCCGCTATTGAAGAACAATCAGCAGTTACTTCTGAAATTGCACGCAACACACAAGAAGCATCAACCGGATCAAGAAGTGTTACAGTCGAAATTACCGACATTCAAACAAATGCCAGTGAAACTGCACGTTCGGCATCACAGGTAGTTTCTGCTGCTGAGGAATTGAGTAAACAATCAGAAGCACTTAAAACCGAAGTTCAAAACTTTATAAACTCATTAAAGGCGGCGTAATTAGCCAAAACTTGGTTCAAGAACGACCATAAATACCGCAATAATCATCAAAATGAATGGCATTTCATTTATGACGCGGAAAAAGACGTGGTTTAAAGGACGTTTGCCATTGGCAAAGTCCTTTTGCCACTTTCCGTAAAACATATGGATAATGCTTATTAATGAAACACACAAAAGTTTCACATGAAAAAATGGCATTTTAAACAAATCCATGCCCCGCGCCATTATTAGACAAATCCCAAGCGCCCAAACCACATACATTGATGGTTCCATAATATAACGAAATAGCTTTTTTTCCATTATAATAAGGGTTTTATCAAGATCCGTCCCAACTTCAACTGGGGAATGATAAACATAAAGTCGCGGAAGATATAAAAGACCCGCCATCCACGCAATTACCGCAATAATATGCAAGGCACGAAAAAAATCATAATGCGCAGAAAACCATTCCATTAAGATTTCTCCAGATGTTCAATTACCAAATCAGTTAAACCATCAATAAAATCTTCATCACAACCAACAACTGAGGCGCGACCAAATTGTGGAACTTTTAATTCATGAGCCAATTCTTTATATTCAACATCAAGTTCGACAAGTGTTTCGATATGGTCGCTTACAAAAGCAATAGGGCATATAATAATTGCAATATTATCTTTGCCTGCGCGTTTAACTTCGTTTGGTGTTGATGGCTCAAGCCATTTTAATGGGCCAACTTTTGATTGGAAACAAACCACAGTTTCAAAATTTGATGGTAATTCATTTGTTATGGCGGCCGCACTTTGTTTAATTTGTTTTTCGTAAACATCACCACTATCAATAACTTTTTGTGGCAAACCATGCGCAGAAAATAAAATACGAACCCGTTCTGGTTTTCCTAATTTTTCATATTCTGCCATGATTGATTTAACATTGGCTTTTACAAAACCATCCAAAACCGGATATTCACGTACCAAACGTGCCTTACCCTTATAATATTTTTGAAATTCTTTTACCGAAGATCCAGTAGTAGTTTTTGAATAATGTGGATAAAGCGGCAATAAAACAACTTCATCAGGGTTAAATTCAACAAGCTCTGTGGCGGCTTCTTTGCTTAATGGATTCCAATAACGCATTGAAATTATGGTTTTAATTTCATAATTTTCAAGTTTTTTGGTTAGTGAGTTTAAAATCGCTTCTGATTGTTGTTTGGTATTTTTCAAAAGTGGTGAAAAACCGCCCATCAAATCATAAAGTGGCTTTGCCTTTGGCGCACGTGTTGTCGAAATAAGATATGCAAGCGGCATTCGAAAAATTGCCGGCAGTTCGATAATTGCTTTGTCTGAAAATAGGTTTTTCAAAAACGGGCGAATATCTTCGGGCGCATTTGGACCACCAAGATTAAATAATACAACCGCCAATTTTTTTTTCATTATTTACCTTCAAAACTTCTTACTGTTTTAATCATTTCAATAACATTATCTATTGGTGTTTGTGGCACAATTCCATGACCAAGATTGAATATATGCGGACCGAGTGCAGCGGTTTCCATAATATTTTCAACAGCACGTTTAAGACCGTCACCACCTGCAACCAAAACCAATGGATCAAGATTGCCCTGAATACATGCTTCATTACCAAGTTCAGAACGAATTGTTTTCAAATCAGCAGAAATATCAAGACCGACCGCATTTACACCGGTTTGTGGATAATAATATTTTGCGCGATGCGATGCGCCACGTGGAAAACCAATTATTTTTGCATTTGGGCGAAGTTCACGTAGGCGTGCAACCAATTTACGATTTGGCTCGATTACAAGATTTTGGAAACACTCATCATTCAAATCTTCTGCCCATGATTCAAATATCTGAACCGCATCGGCACCGGCATCAAGCTGTGCAGCAAGGTGCAATGCGCAATATTCGATTAACATATCAAATAATTCATTCATAAATTCTGGGTTTTGCAAAGCATGAATTTTTGCAACATCACGATTGCCGCCTTTTCCCTGAATAATATATGTCGCCAAGGTCCAGGGCGCGCCACAGAAGCCAAGAAGTGTCTTTTCAGCATCAAGAGTACCACGAACTCTTTCAATAGCCTCATAGACAGGCGCAAGACGTGCAGCGAATTTTGAACCTTCTAAAGTTTTTAAACCTTCTAAAGTATTAATCGGTTCAAGAATTGGTCCAATGCCTTCTTTGAAATCAACAAATTGACCCAAGGCATGTGGAATAACCAAAATATCAGAGAATATAATTGCCGCATCAATATCGTAACGCCTTACTGGTTGTAAGGTTGCCTCTGCTGCTGCTGCGGGCGCATAGCAAAAATCAAGAAACGATTTATTCCTTGCCCTTAATTCCTTATATTCTGGTAAATGTCGTCCTGCTTGGCGCATCATCCAGATTGGAACACGTTTAGTTTTGTTTCCCTCAAGGGTCTCTATAAGAACTTTTTTCAAAATCTGTCTTCTTTATTAATTAAAAGAAGTATGTAGTAATTAGTAAGGTGGATAAAATCAAGAATTTTGGTCTTATTCACATGAAAACCACTTTTATAGGAAAAATATCCACAACTTATTCAAATAATATCCCCTAAAACCTGCCTATTTTAAAAGTTAATGAAAGATTAACGGTTAATGTGTGATTAAGATTTTATTAACCTTTATCTTTTCCCCATGCTGTTGAAAAACTGTGGACAAATGTGTGCAATTTTGGGACAAAGGGGATGAAAATTTTTCTTAATGATTTGTTTACCATACTTATTCACAGCTTATTAAAACTTATTAACAACAGGTTAATTTATAGATAGATGCAAACCAATATTTTCCTTAATGTTCATTTGATTTCGGATTCCACCGGTGAAACTTTAAATGCGGTATTACGTGCTGTTGCCCCATTGTTTGAACATGTTACGGCACTTGAAAGATCGTATTATCTTGTGCGATCACGTCGTCAGCTTGATAAAGTATTGGAAGAAATTGAATCGCGACCTGGCGTAGTTTTATTTACTATTGCATCACAGGAATTACGTTTAATTCTCGAAGAAAAATGCAAGGCATGGAATATTCCTTGCCAATCATTACTTGATTCAACATTGGATTTGTTTTCACGCCACCTAGGAATTGTGCCAAAAGTACAGACGGGTATGAAACAAACCCTCGATTCCAATTATTTCCGTCGTATCGAGGCGATGAATTATACAATGTCCCACGATGATGGGCAGATTGTTAATGAATATGATGATGCGGATATTGTTTTGGTTGGTATTTCACGAACTTCAAAAACCCCAACTTCAATTTATCTTGCAAACCGTGGATATAAAACCGCAAACTATCCTCTTGTGCATGGTGGCCCAATTCCAGAAGTATTATTGGAATTGAAAAAGCCGCTTGTGGTTGGTTTAAAAGTTTCGCCCGACAGATTGATTGCAATTCGTACAAATCGTCTTTTATCTTTAAATGCCGAGGCAAATACAGATTATGTTTCCGAAGATGCGGTTCGTGAAGAAGTTATTTTTGCCAATCGCCTATTTGAACGACAAGGTTGGCCGGTGATTGATGTTACACGCCGCTCTATTGAAGAAACCGCCGCAGCAGTTTTAAACCTTGTGGAAACTAGAAACCGCGAACAATTTGGATAATTAACGTTCTGCAACAACCATATAATTCATTGATGTGTCATTACCCAATGACCATTTATCAAACAACGGATTATATGAAACCCCAATTGGACCAGTTATTTTCAACGATTTTTCAATTGATAAAGCATCCATAATTTCATTTGGCGTTACCAATTTATCATAATCATGGGTTCCGGGTGGCAGCCAGCGCAAAATATTTTCCGCCGCAAAAAGTGCCAAGGCGCGCGCCTTTGGCGTACGGTTTATGGTGGCAATAAACATTATTCCATTAGGAGATAATAATTGGAGTGATGTTTGCAAAAATTCCTTTGGATTATTGACGTGCTCAATAACTTCCATATTAAGCACCACATCGAATGCGCCTTTGTGGGTTTTTAGTAATTCTTCGGCGGTGGTAAAACGGTAATCAATTTCAAGCCCCATTTTATCACGATGTACTGATGCGGTTTTTATATTTTTTTCAGTGGCATCGATGGCGGTAACATTTGCGCCCATTCTTGCCATTGGTTCACTTAAAAGACCGCCGCCACAACCAACATCCAACAATTTCAAACCTTTTAAAGGTTGTGAATTATCATCAATCCCAAAATGACGCTTTACATTATCGCGAATAAAGGCAAGGCGTGTGGGATTAAATTTATGAAGCGGTTTAAACTTTCCGTTTGGATTCCACCAATCCTCTGCCATTGCGGCAAATTTTGCGATTTCATCATCATTCACGGAATTAATTTTGGTATCAGTCATAGCAAAACATTTGCCACAAAATTGATAATATTACCAATAATAATTTCTTTTAACCCAAAAAATGATGCAATAGCGCAATCTTTTCCTAAAAAATCGGTATTTATGTGTGATATATAGTTGACCTTTGCCCTAAAATCGGTTTTTTGCGCATTATTTTGCGGTTCTGTATTAAAGGTAAAAAATGGCACGCATAGTGATGAAATTCGGCGGGACTTCGGTTGGCGACATAGAGCGTATCAGACGTGTTGCCCGCCTTGTTGCCCATGAACAGGCGCAGGGTAATGAGGTTGCGGTTGTCGTTTCGGCAATGTCGGGGGAAACCAATCGTTTGGTTGCCTTGGCAAATGAGGCTGGAACAGGGCTTTCGCCAAAAGACTTTGATGATGAATATGACGTTGTTGTTGCCACTGGCGAACAAGTTACCACTGGTCTTTTGTCTCTTTGCCTGCGGAATTTGGGTTTAAAGGCCCGCTCTTGGCAGGGTTGGCAGTTTCCAATTGAAACTTCTGATGTTCACGCCTCTGCCCGTATTGCTGATATTAAATCAGATGCAATTATCGATTCCATGAAAAATGGTGTGATTGCGGTTATTCCGGGCTTCCAAGGCATTACGCCAGAAGAACGTATTACCACACTTGGTCGTGGTGGTTCTGATACTTCTGCGGTTGCAGTTGCGGCGGCGGTTAAGGCCGATTTATGTGATATTTATACCGATGTTGACGGTGTTTATACAACCGATCCACGCATTACCTCCAAGGCGCAGCGTATGAAAGCAATCTCATACGAAGAAATGCTAGAAATGGCGTCTTTGGGTGCAAAAGTATTGCAAACCCGTTCAGTTGAATTGGCAATGGCGAAAAAAGTGCCAGTTAGAGTTTTAAGTTCATTTTTAGAGCCGGGTGAACCAAACCCAGGTACAATAGTTTGTGATGAGGAAGAAATCGTGGAAAAACAAATCGTTTCAGGTATTGCCTATAGCCGCGATGAAGCAAAAGTTTCAATTCTTGGCGTTGTTGATAATCCAGGTGTTGCAGGTCGTATTTTTGGTGCGCTTGCCGATGCCAATGTTAACGTTGATATGATTGTACAGGCACCTAGCCGCACCGAAGGCAAAGTGAATATGACATTCACCATCCCTGAACGCGATGCCGACCGTACCCAAGATCTTATGAATTCAATCAAAGAAACCATTGGCTTCCGCGATATTATCGTGAAAAAAGATGTTTCTAAAGTTTCGGTTATTGGTGTTGGTATGCGTTCACATGTTGGTGTTGCAAAAATCATGTTCGAAGCATTGTCATCAAAAGGCATCAATATCGAAAACATTTCTACTTCTGAAATCAAAATTTCGGTGCTTATTGATGCGTCATATACCGAACTTGCGGTTCGTGCGCTTCATACGGCGTATGGGTTAGACTCTTAGCAAATCGCCAGAAGTAAAGATTTTTATGGAACTAAATTATAAGCGAAGCGCAAGCACGACTGAGTGCCGGCGGGAGTCCGCCGCCCCACCGGAGGCGTGAGGTATAAATATTCAAAAACGCGGTTTCCGGTTTTATTTTGCACAGATTTTTTAAAGCCCCTTTGGGGGCTTTTTTAATTTCCTTGCCTTGACATCTTTTAAAAACGCGCCAAGTTTAAGGTATGAATAATCCTTTTTCCCGCAGACAAGTCCTACTTGGTACGAGTGTTTTGACAATCGCGACCTTTTTAAACTCAACATCAGTATTCGCCAAAGAAATGACCAATATCAAAGCCCCAATTGCAAAAAAAATCCCAACTACAATCAAACAATTAGGTCGTGTTCGCCATGATGATTATGCATGGATGCGTGATGAACATTGGCAAGATGTTTTGAATGATCCAAAAACTCTAACTCCAGAAATCAAACAACATATTGACGCGGAAAACGCCTATACCAAGGCAATGTTTTTGGACAAAACCGCCGATTTGCGCACCAAACTTTTTGAGGAAATGAAAGGGCGTATTAAAGAGGATGATTCATCACCGCCAACCAAAGACGGAAAGTTTGCATATTACCGCAAATATCGTGAAGGTGGACAATTCCCAATTATTATGCGCCAATCACTTGCTGATAATGGTGTGGTTTTGGGTGAAAAAGCCATTATTGATGGCGATAAAGAGGCCAAGGGTTTACCATTCTGGAAATTAAATAATTGGCAGCAAAATAAAGCACAAGATATCATTGCCTATGCGGTCGATTATGAGGGTGCAAGAAATTGCGATATTCGTTTTAGAAACCCTGAAACCGGCGATGATTTGGACTATAAAATTGAAGATACCACTGGCGAAGTTGTTTTCGCAAAAGATAACCGCACGGTTTTCTATGTTAAAAATGATGAAAATGTCCGCCCAATAAAAGTTATGCGCCATAAAATTGGTGATGACCCTGCAAAAGACATTTTGGTTTATGAAGAAAAAGATCATGCCTATTTCCTTGGAATTGGTGAATCTTCGGCGGGTGATTATATTTTCCTTATCAGTAGTGCATCAGATAATAATGAGGTTCGCTTTTTACCGCTTGACAATCCAACGGCATCACCAAAACTTATTGCCGCGCGCAAAGCGGGGTTTGAATACCACCCTGATCAAGCCGGTGAATATTTTTATTTCCGCACCAATAAAGATAAAGCAATTGATTATAAAATCATGCGCGCACCAATTACCAACCCGGAAATCGTTGAATGGGAAGATTTTATACCATACAATACCGGCACGTTGATTGAAGATTTTGGTCTTTATAAAAACTATCTAATTCGCCAAGAAATGTATGATGCCCTACCGCGTATTGTGGTGTTTGATCTTTCTACGAACAAAGAGCATTCGATTGATTTTTCCGAAGAAGCCTATGATCTAAATATTTCGGGCGGTTTTGAATTTGATACAGAAATCACACGTTTTAGCTATTCATCACCGACCACTCCGGCACAGGTGTTTGATTATAATATGGCAACGCGAGAGCGGAAATTATTAAAAACCCAAGAAATCCCATCGGGCCACAACGCACAAGATTATGTTGTTAAACGTATTTTTGCTGATTCAACCGATGGCGCAAAAGTTCCGGTAACATTGCTTTATAAAAAGACCACGAAGATTGATGGCAGCGCGCCATTATATCTTTACGGCTATGGTTCGTATGGTATTTCCATGCCCGATGGTTTTAACACCAATGTTTTAAACCTTGTAAACCGTGGTTTTATAACCGCAATTGCCCATATTCGTGGTGGTATGGAACGTGGATATAATTGGTATTTGGACGGTAAGTTACGCAATAAACAACATACCTTTAGTGATTTCATAAACTCTGCTGAGGCATTGATTGCCGCGGGTTATACTAAAAAAGGTAAAATTGTTGCCCATGGTGGTTCTGCGGGCGGGTTATTAATGGGTGTTGTGGTTAATCAACGGCCGGATTTATGGGCAGGAATTGTTGCCCAAGTTGCCTTTGTCGATATGATGAACACAATTTCCGATGAAACCCTTCCACTTACCCCACCAGAATGGACGGAATGGGGCGACCCAATCCGCAACAAGGATGATTATGACACTATGGCGGCATATTCACCCTATGATAACGTTGCTACCCGTGCCTATCCGCCGATTTATGCGCAAACCGCACTTTCTGATTCCCAAGTAACCTATTGGGAGCCGACAAAATGGATTGCCAAACTTCGTGATACTTCGCCAAATGCCGGTCCATTTTTACTAGATGTAAATATGGAGGCGGGGCACGGCGGAGCACCAGGTCGTTTTGACAGGCTTCACGAGATTGCCCGTTATCAGGCATTCATGCTTTGGGCATTAGATAAGAAATAAAGGTGCGGGAATGACACTTCGTTTATTCCTTGGCATTGAAATCCCCGATGAAATTGCCAGCACACTTTTGCCGATGCAATGCGGGCTTGATGGCGCGAATTTTAGCCCGCGTGAAAATTTTCATATTACATTGCGCTTCATCGGCGATTTAGAAGCAAAAGAAACCGCCGAACTTGACGCGATGGTTGAAAAAATTAAGCAAAAGCCAATTGAATTATCGCTTAATTCCGTTGGCTTTTTTGGCAAAGAAAAACCCCATTCAATTCATGCACTTGTCGCAAATAGTGAAGAATTAAATATTCTTGCGGGGCGTTGCGAAGCGGCATGTCGTAAATTGGGGCATGAACCAGAAACCCGCAAATATACCCCGCATGTCACCCTTGCCTATTTAAAGCGTGAAGTGAATTTGCGCGATGTGTTGGAGTGGCAGGCACGCCATACAACATATAAATCAGAACCTTTTTTGGTTGATAGGTTTTATCTTTATTCATCACACATGGGCAATGGCCCAAGCCATTATAATATCGAAGCCGAATACCCACTTATTGGGTAATTAGTATAAGTTTTTATTTTCCATCGCCCATCTTGAAATTGGTATTGTTTCATATTATTGTCATTTCACACTTTCTCGTTCGGCATGTTCTTTGCCGAATTTAAAATTCCCAACAATCTAAATAAAAGAATTGCAAATGTCAGACGATATTCAAGAGAGCGAACAAACACCAGAAGCCCCAGAAAATAACGAGGCGGTAAAACCAAAACGTAAACTAAGCCTTAGACTTTCTGCCAAAACCGAAGAACCAGCCCAAGAAGAAGTGGTTGCAGAAGAAACAACCGAAGAAGTTACCAGTGGTAACGAAGTGGTTGAAGCATCAACTGGCGCAGAAGATGCCGAATATGAAAAACCAACCGGCCCAGTGGTTCGCACAACATTAAAAGAATTAAAACTTAAAAAACCTGCCGAACTTGTAACCATGGCTGAAGGTCTTGAGATTGACGGCGCGGCATCAATGCGCACCCAAGATTTGCTTTTTGCAATTTTAAAAGAGCAAGCGGAAAATGGCGCCGAAATTGGTGGTTCTGGCGTATTAGAAGTTTTGCCAGATGGTTTTGGTTTCCTTCGTTCTCCGGAATCAAACTACCTCCCTGGCCCTGATGATATTTATGTATCGCCACAGCAAATCCGCCGTTTTGGCCTGCGCACTGGTGATACTGTTGAAGGTCCGGTAAAATCACCACGTGAGGGGGAGCGTTATTTTGCCCTTGCCCGCGTTGAAAGCATTAATTTCACCGACCCCGATGTCGCAAAACACAAGGTGAATTTTGATAACCTTACCCCGCTTTACCCGAATGAGCGGTTCAAAATGGAAATTGATGACCCAACATTAAAAGATAAAACTGGTCGGGTTATTGATATTGTTGCCCCAATTGGTAAGGGACAGCGTTCATTGATTGTTGCGCCGCCGCGCACCGGTAAAACCGTTATTTTGCAGAATATTGCAAAATCGATTGAAACTAATCACCCTGAATGCTTCTTAATAGTGCTTTTGATTGACGAGCGCCCAGAAGAAGTAACCGATATGAAACGTTCGGTTAAGGGTGAAGTTATTTCATCAACATTTGACGAGCCGGCAACCCGCCACGTTCAAGTTTCGGAAATGGTTATTGAAAAGGCAAAACGCCTTGCCGAACATGGCCGTGATGTTGTTATTTTGCTTGATTCAATCACCCGTCTTGGTCGTGCATATAACACCGTTGTTCCATCTTCTGGTAAAGTTCTTACCGGTGGTGTGGATGCCAACGCATTACAACGCCCAAAACGCTTCTTTGGTGCGGCGCGTAACCTTGAAGAAGGTGGTTCATTAACAATTATCGCAACCGCATTGATCGAAACCGGTTCAAGAATGGATGAGGTTATCTTTGAAGAGTTCAAAGGTACCGGCAACTCCGAGCTTATTCTTGACCGTAAAGTTTCTGATAAACGTATCTTCCCTGCGATTGATATTATCAAATCTGGTACACGGAAAGAAGAATTGCTTGTTCCGCGCGAAGATCTTCCAAAAATGTATATGCTTCGCCGTATCTTGTCGCCAATGGGCACAATGGATGCGATGGAATTCTTGCTTGATAAGCTCAAAGGTACAAAAACCAATGATGAGTTTTTCACCAGCATGAATAACTAAAACGAATTAGGGCGGGTTTTCCCGCCCTTTGTTTTATAAAAACAATTATTTAATCTTTATATGCAAATATATGCCTTCCCAAACGGGGGAGGTGAATGAATGCGGATAAGAAATCAGCTTTTATTAGTCTTTTTTTGCGGCGTGATTGCCGCATGTGGCAAAAGTGAGCCGAAAGATCCAATGGCGGAATTAACGCCAGAACATAAAACGTTTATTTTTGGAAATGGCAGGGTTGCCTTTTTGGGCAAGCCTGTGAATGGTCGTATTGGTTGCGATTTTAAAAATGCTGAACAAGGCTATGTTTTTAAAATCGAAAATGGCGGCGTATTTTTTGATAGTTTGCGCCCATCAGGGATTATTACCCAAAGGGTAATATCAATGACAAGCAATGGTGATGGAATTGATGTAGTTGCCGCAAATGGTACCGAAAGCAAATTTAACCTAACTTTTAGCAATATTACCGACCAAAGCGCCGATATTTCATATGACAATATTGATACGTCTATATTCTTGCGGTGTGAGAAATAATTTGGTAGCGTTGACCCCTGTTTAACGGTTTTCCCAAAAGGGGTTGTGATGAAAGTTAATATTGAAATCGACCTAACGCCAGAAGAGGCGCGCGCATTTTTGGGCCTGCCGAATTATTCACAAATGCACGAAACATGGCTTAATGCCGTCAAGTCCAAGGTTGAAGAAACCGCACCAAATGCCGATATTGAACCGATGTTAAAGGCATGGACATCGATGGGAAATTCAATGGGCGGGATTGCGACCGATGCAATCAATACATTTTTCACTGCGGTAAATGCGGCGGCATCCGAAGTTGATACAAAATCAAAACCCAAAAAAACTGATAAGTAATTATTTAAATGCGTACAATTATTGCGCCAGCTTCGGCGGCGGTTAAATCGGGTGTGATTGTGGTTCGTGCTTCGGGCCCAAATAGCTTTGAACTTTTGGAAAAATTATCTGGTAAATCCACGCCAAGCCCGCGTCATGCAGTTTTGCGAAACCTTTTTGATGCCAAGGGCGATTTAATTGATAATGCGCTTGTGATTGCGTTTAACGCACCAAACTCCTTTACCGGTGAAAATGTTGTTGAATTTCACCTGCATGGTGGCATGGCAATTTTAAAAAATTTCCTTGAAACTGCACTTGAGACAGGGCTTTGTTACCCTGCTAATCCGGGTGAATTTTCGCGCCAAGCCTTTGAAAATTCGCGTATGGATTTAACCGAGGCTGAGGCAATTGCCGACTTAATTGATGCTGAAACCAACGCGCAATTAAAACAAGCGCAAAAACAAATGCGTGGCGAACTTGGGGCATTGGCGCGCGAATGGCGCGAGGAAATAATATCTGCCCTCTCTGAATCCGAGGCATATATAGATTTTCCCGATGAAGATTTACCAGATGGATTAAGTGCACGCGCGTCAAGCACCGTAAAAAACCTTATAAAATCGCTTAAACAACATATCGAAGATTCCAAATCCGCCCAAAGAATTCGTGATGGTTTTTCAATTATCATTTTGGGTGAACCAAATGCAGGAAAATCAAGCCTTTTAAACGCCCTTGCCCGTCGTCAAGCCGCAATTGTTTCCTCAATTGCCGGAACAACGCGCGATGTGGTTGAAATATCGCTTAATATTGGTGGGAATTTGGTCTTTGTTGCAGATACTGCGGGGCTGCGCGAGACATCTGATGAAATTGAGGAACAGGGCGTTAAAATTGCGCTTGAACGTGCCGAACATTCAGATCTTCGGATTGGGCTTGCACCAGATGCGGCTTCGGCAAAAGAAATTGCAAGCCATTTGGCGGCGGGAGATATTTTGGTTTGGTCAAAATCTGATTTACAAAGCCCAGATTATTTGAAAATAGATGGTATTGATGAAATTGCTATTTCCACAAAAAATAATAGTGGTATCAAAGAATTAGAAGACTTAATTCTTATGAAAATTAACACTGGACTTGCGCCTGTTTCTGCCCCGCTTACCCGTGCGCGCCATGTATTTGCGGTTTCAGAAGCCATTAAGGCGTTGGAGGCTGCACTTGATGCCCCATCTGAAGCCTTGGAATTAGCGTGCGAAGATTTACGCATTGCCGCGCGGGCTTTGGGTGAAATTACTGGTGAAGTTGGCGTCGATGATATCCTTGATAAAATCTTTTCTAGCTTCTGCATCGGGAAGTAATACTTTTTGGCACTACTTATGTTTCACGTGAAACATTTTGGTAGTGCCGGACGCGTGCCTCTATAATTGCGGACAATTTCTTTAAGAACTAAATTGATATTATAATTTGCATACTCCCTGCCCCTGTCATTGCCAAAAACAAAACCTCGACTTAATGGCAAAAATATTATATTAAGCCCGCCTCTTAACAGGACAGAAAATGCAGACAGATGTAATCGTAATCGGTGGTGGACATGCGGGCGTAGAGGCGGCAAGCGCCTCGGCACGCGCGGGCGCAAAAACAATTCTGATTACCCATAATAAAAATACAATTGGTGAAATGTCTTGCAACCCTGCAATTGGCGGTCTTGGCAAAGGGCATTTGGTTCGTGAGATTGACGCACTTGGTGGCGTTATGGGTTTGGCGACCGATATGGGTGGCATTCAATTCCGAATTCTTAATGCTTCTAAAGGACCTGCGGTTCGTGGGCCACGCGCACAAGCAGACAGAAAATTATTTCGTGCCGCAGTTCAAAAGATTGTATCTGAAATTGAAAACCTTACGGTGCTTGAGGCATCGGCCGAAAAATTAATTCATAAAGATAATAAAATTACTGGCGTTGAAATTGCGGGCGGTGAAATTATTTCATGCGCCGCAGTTGTTATTACTGCTGGAACTTTTTTAAACGGCGTAATTCATTTGGGTCAGAAAACTTGGCCCGCTGGGCGGATCGATGAACAGCCATCAATTGGTCTTGCAAACAGTTTATATTCACTTGGTCTTCGGATGGGGCGATTAAAAACCGGAACCCCTGCCCGTCTTAATGGCGAAACGATTGATTATTCTGTTTGTGATTTTCAACCGGGCGATGACAATCCAAAACCATTTTCTTTCATCACCAAGGAAATTAAAAACCCACAAGTTCCATGCCACATAACTTGGACTAGTGAAAAGACACATCAAATAATTCGTGATAATCTTCATCTTGCCGCAATTAATACCGGCGCGATAAAAGGACGGGGTCCAAGATATTGCCCATCCATCGAAGATAAAATTACCCGTTTTGCAGATAAAGATCGCCATCAAATTTTTATTGAACCCGAAGGGCTTGATACAAATTGGGTTTATCCAAATGGTATTTCAACGTCATTCCCTGAAGAAGTTCAAGATGCATTTTTACGCTCTATACCTGGGTTTGAGAATGTTGAAATTTTTCGCTGGGCATATGCCATTGAATATGATTTTGTCGATCCAACCGAATTAGGTTTTGATTTAGCGGTTCGAAAATATAATGGTCTTTACCTTGCCGGTCAGATTAATGGTACAACTGGCTATGAAGAGGCGGGTGCACAAGGTCTTGTGGCCGGCCTTAACGCCGCGCGCTTTGCGGGTGGTCAAGATAACGTAATTTTCTCTCGGGCAAATTCATATATTGGTGTGATGATTGATGACCTTGTTACCAAGGGTGTTAGTGAACCATATCGTATGTTTACATCACGCGCCGAGTATCGTCTTACACTGCGTTCCGATAATGCTGATCAGCGCCTAACCCCACTTGGCATCGAGCTTGGAATATTGTCTAAAGAACGGGTTGACGCATTTAATAATAAAATGGCAGAAATTAATGCCGCGCGTGAATTTGTACAAAATACACTTACAACACCGGCCCAAGGTGTAAAGCTAGGGCTTCCGGTTAAACAAGATGGACGCAAAAGAAATATTACCGAGCTTTTGGCATTAAAAGGCGTAGAGTTTGAAACAATTGCCGATATTTATCCGCAGCTTCGGGAATATACACCAGAAACCCGTGAACAGCTTGAGATTGATGCAATCTATTCTGGTTATATGGCACGACAAGAAAATGACATTGCCGCCTTTAATCGTGATGAAAACCTATTGATTCCTAAAAACTTTGATTATGCAAAAGTTGGCGGGTTCTCTATTGAAATTCGTGATCGCCTTGAAAAAATCCGTCCCGCAACAATTGGGCAGGCGGCGCGTATAGAGGGAATTACACCAAGTGCCATAACCGCACTTTTGGCATATGTTAAACGCCGGGATAATAAGAATGTCGCCTAAAGAAACTGGCTCGTTTTCTGAAAGTAATACCAAAAGCCGCTTTACTGAGGAGTTCGATGTTTCACGTGAAACATTAGAACGGTTTGAGCACTACCGTGAAGCATTAATCCTGTGGGGAAAGCGAATAAATTTGGTATCAAAGACCACAATTGATGATTTTTGGAACCGCCATATAATTGATTGTGCCCAAATCCTTAAATATACCAATGACGATGAAATTAATTGGGTTGACTTTGGAAGTGGTGCGGGCTTTCCTGGGCTTGTTGTGGCGGCACTTTTAAGTTCTAAAAACCCTAATTCACTTGTTACATTGGTTGATACAAGCGCAAAAAGATGTGCCTTTTTACGTGAAGGAGCACGGATTCTCGGTGCTAATGTAAAAATTGAAAATAAAAAAGTTGAAGACATAAAAACGTTTAAAGCGGATGTTATAACTGCCCGTGCTTTTACTTCGCTTGATAACTTATTGCACTATTCTTATGGTTTTGCACAATTAAATGCACGAATGTTATTTCTAAAAGGCGAAGAAGTCGATAAAGAAATTAAAGAGGCAAAACAAAACTGGAATTTCGATTATGAAATTCATCCAAGTTTAAGTGATAATCGTGGGTGCATAATTGAAATAAAGTCTTTGACAAAGGTTATTGAATGAAACCGAGAATTATTGCAATTGCCAACCAAAAAGGTGGTGTCGGTAAGACCACTACCGCGATAAATCTTGGCACTGCTTTGGCGGCTATTGGGCAAAAAGTTTTGGTGCTTGATATGGATGCGCAGGGCAATGCTTCAACTGGTTTGGGTGTTGATAGCCTGTCACGCAAAGTTACATCATACGAAGTAATGATGGGTGAAGCCACAATTAAAGAAGCCATAACAAAAACCAAAATTCCAAACCTTATGGTATTACCATCAAGTGTTGATTTGGCAGGGGCCGAAATTGAGCTTGCCAATGTTTCAAACCGCGCCTTCCGCCTTAAAGAAGCCTTTGTCCGCAATGAACAAAGTGGTGGCGTTGATATTGATTATGTAATTATTGATTGTCCACCATCATTAAATGTGGTGACGATAAATGCCCTAACTGCGGCAAATTCAATACTTGTTCCATTGCAATGTGAATTCTTTGCGCTTGAAGGGCTGTCACAATTGATGCGCACAGTAAATCTGGTGAAAGGCTCGCTTAATCCTGATCTTGAGATACAGGGTGTGGTTCTAACCATGTATGATAACCGCAATAAATTATCCGAACAAGTTGCCGCCGATGTTCGCGGGCATTTTGGTGACAAGGTTTATACAACCATGATTCCGCGTAATGTCCGTGTTTCTGAAGCCCCATCACACGGTAAACCGGTGTTAATCTATGATTATAATTGCCAAGGCAGCCGCGCATATATAAGGCTTGCTGGTGAGTTGATACAAAGGGAAAGGTTGAAAGTTGCATGAGTGAGCTCGACAAAGCAAAATCAGGTCGTGGTCTTGGTCGCGGATTATCTGCACTTTTGGGTGAAGAAGCCCCTGCCCCGCGCCAACGTGCGGGAAGCGCGCGTGAAATATCGGTTGGTTTAATCCGCCCTAACCCTAATCAGCCACGCCGAACTTTTGAACAAGAAGAATTAAATGCGCTTGCCGAAACAATAAAAGAACATGGCATTGTGCAGCCAATCGTGGTGCGCCCAAGCCCAACCAATCAAGGCGAATATGAAATTATCGCTGGTGAAAGACGTTGGCGCGCCGCCCAAATCGCAGGTTTACACGAAGTGCCAACAGTTGAGAAAGACTATGACGACCTTGAAACATTAAAAGTGGCGATTGTTGAAAACCTTCAACGTCAAAACCTTAATGCCATAGAGGAAGCATTGGCGTTTAGTCAATTGATGGATCGTTTTGGCTATAATCAACAGGCAATCGCCGGAACTATTGGTAAATCACGCGTTTATGTTACCAATACTTTGCGCCTATTGGCGTTGCCAAACGAAGTACAAGAATTGGTAAAGGGTGGGCAACTATCCGCTGGCCACGCGCGTGCGGCATTGTCTTCTGATGATCCGGTGGCGGCGGCAAAAGAAATGGTCGCAAAAAATCTGAGTGTGCGCGATGCCGAAAAATTAGTCACCAAGCCGGTCAATAAGCCTAAAAAAGTTTCACGTGAAACACCGGAAAGTGCAGATGTCGTGGCATTAGAAAATGATCTAAGCGCAGTTTTGGGAATGGGCGTGAAGTTAAAACACAATGCAAATAATAGTGGAAGCCTTGTGATAGACTATAAAACACTTGAACAATTGGATGAGCTTTGCCGCCGATTAATGCAATAAAATGCTTAACCGCGAATAACTTCGCCCCAATATTTAAACAGGCTTTGATAATCTTGATTGTTTGCGGTTTCCCATTCGGGGTGCCATTGTACGGCATTGACCTTTGCACCATTAACATCGCCGCCAAAGGCCTCAATAATGCCATCATCGGCTTTGGCATAAACGTCTAATCCGTCACCAAGGCGTTTAACACCTTGAAAATGAACGGAATTTACCAAAATTCTATCACGATTATATACATTAAATAGCGGGGAGGTTTTTTCAAGCAATATCTCGTGTGAGAAGTCAAACATTTCATTATAACCCGCCTCTACTGGGGCATGGTGATTAACAAGATCGCGTGAAAGCGTGCCGCCAAAATGAACGTTTAATTCTTGAAACCCGCGACAAATTCCAAATACTGGTTTTTGTGCGTCTATAAAGGCATCGCAAAGTGCCATTGCGGTTTTATCGCGATCAAAATCTAACGGACCAACCGCATCTTCTTCCCCGTCGCCATAAAAAGTCGGGTAAATATTGGATGCCGACCCAGTAAGTAATACACCATCAAGACGTGAGGCAAGAGCCTTAAAATCAATAACTTCAAAAGTTGCGGGAATTAATACCGGCGTAACATTCATATATGGGGCGGTATTTGTGATATATCTTTCAACAACGCCATGATTTGGTGCATCCCCAACAATACGGCGGCAACAAATTATTCCCAATAGTGGTAAAGTCATTTTAAAACCCAGTTTATTCATTTCAATTTGGCATTATGTTATGTCGATTTTAAAACTGTTTAAATGCTACTCAACAGCAAACATAAAAATTATTTTCACCTGCGCCCCTTGAAAAATTACCATAAAAAAGCGATATAGATTGTGGAGATCGGCGGTGGACGTAATTTTCGCCAACCCGGTCAGGTTCGGAAGAAAGCAGCCGTAACGATTTCTTTGCGGGTCGCTTGTTCGGTCTCCACCCTATTCCTTAAATTTCGTCTTTTACTTCGGGGTTTCATTTGGCAGACGGTTTCGATGATGACGAAATTGAAGATGATGAATTTGGCGAAGTTGACGCCGAATATAATCATGATGACCAAACAAATGATATGTTTGGTTCTTCTGCCCCTGCCCTTCCTGAAAAAGAAAAATTTGTTGGCGAAACAATAATCCCCAATTCACCTTATTTGGTTTTGGCGCGCAAATATCGCCCACAGGTGTTTGAGGATTTGGTTGGCCAAGAAGCAATGGTTAAAACCCTTACCAATGCATTCAAGCAAAACCGCATTGCCCATGCCTTTATGCTTACTGGCGTTCGTGGGATTGGTAAAACCACCACTGCCCGCCTTATTGCGCGGGCATTAAATTATTCTAGCCCCGGGCATGATGCACCAAGCATGGATTTATCAATCCGTGGTCTTCATTGTGATGCGATTACCCAAGGCCGCCACCCCGATGTATTAGAGCTTGACGCCGCGTCACGTTCTGGTGTCGATAATATGCGCGAATTGTTGGACAATGTACGTTATGGGCCGACCCAATCACGCCATAAAGTCTATATCATCGATGAGGTTCACATGCTTTCAACGGCGGCGTTTAACGCGCTGTTGAAAACCCTTGAAGAGCCGCCACCACATACAAAGTTTATTTTTGCCACAACCGAAACTCACAAGGTTCCGGTTACGATTCTTTCACGCTGCCAAAGGTTTGATTTGCGCCGCCTTTCGCGCGAGGCATTGACCAATCACCTTGGTAATATTTGCACCAAAGAAAATGTTTCAATTGAGCGGGAAGGTTTGGAATTAATTGCAATTGCCGCCGATGGCTCGGTGCGCGATGCGCTTTCTCTGCTTGATCAGGCAATTGTGCAGGAAACCGGTGGTGATGTCATCAAGGCAAACCAAATTCGTGATATGCTTGGGCTATCGGATAAAAACCGCACCCATGCGCTTTTTGCGCATATTTTGGCGGCAAATACCAAGGCCGCCATCGATGAATTGCACGAACAATATGATTTTGGCGCAACGCCATTAAATATTATTCAAAGCCTTATGGAACTCTCTCACGAGGTTTCAAAGTTTCATTATCTTGGTGATGAATATCGCAAAATTCAATCTGGCGATGGCTTTACAAAAATAAGTGAAATGGCAAAGGCCACAAGCCCACTTCAACTTTCACGAATTTGGCAAATGTTATTGCAAGGCCTTGATGAAATAAAACGCGCACCCGATGCGCTTCAAGCAATTGATATGTGCATTATTCGGATTGCGGCGGCACAAAATATGCCGGGCCCAGAGGAATTGATGCGCATTATCAAAGATGGCGCACCAAGTGGCGATACGTCCGCCACCGATCAAAAAAAAAATAATGTAAATAATGATGCGACCGCTGCCGCGCGCCCAGAAATTAAAATCGAAACCGTTGAAGATATGTGCTTTTATATTGAGGAAAACCTTGGTGACAAAGCACTTTCAAGTGATATTGAACGCTATCTAAGACCGGTTCAGTTAAAAGATGGTCTATTCACATTTGAACCAACGCCGGGTGCACCGCGCGATTTCCATTTGCGCATTTCTGCGGCCTTGCAAAAAATTACCTTTAAAAGATGGCGTGTCTATCTAGAGGATAATGGCGGTGCAACAATTGCCGAAAAAAATGAAGCGGCATACAATCAACAACTTGCAAAAACCAAACAAATGCCACAAATAAGTTCGATATTAACCGCGTTTCCAGGTGCGAAAATAAAATTGGTGAATTTTAATCCGGCCGAAAAACGCAGTAATGAGAAATAAAAGGATTTAGAGAATGAAAGATCTTGGCGGATTGATGAAATCTATGCAGCAAATGCAGGTCAAACTTGCAGAAGCACAAAAGAAAATGGAATCCATTCAAGCAGAAGGTCAAGCCGGCGCCGGAATGGTGAAAGTTACATTGACCGGCGAAAAACTAAGCGGTATTTCAATTGATAAAAGCCTTTGTGATCCTGAAGAAGTTGAAATTCTTGAAGACTTAATCAAAGCGGCCTTTGAAGATGCCCGCAAAAAAGCCGAAGATGCCCGCAAAAGCATGGAAGGTGACATCATGGGCGGCCTTCCTTTGCCTCCTGGGTTTAAAATGCCGTTTTAATTGATGATGGATACCGTAATAAAAGCACTTTTGTGGGATTATGGTAATGTTTTGGTTGGTTGGTCGCCACGCCAATTTTATCAAACCATAATCCACGATGTGGCGCGCCTTGATTATTTTCTTGAAAACGTCTGTTCAATGGAATGGCATACATTAAATGATGCCGGAATTGGCATGGCGGAAAATATTGCTCGTCGTCAAAAAGAGTTTCCTGAATTTGCCCGCGAAATTGCAATGTGGCAAAGCAATTTTGGCGATACATTGGCAGGTGAAATAACGTCATCGGTTGCGATTTTAAAACAAATTCACGCCCAAAACATACCCCAATATTGCCTTACCAATATGGCCGAGGAAGTAGAGGATGTTTGTTTTAATCCCTTTAACCTTCGCCAATATTTTAAAGATATTATCGTTTCGGGCGCGGAAAAATGTGTAAAGCCAGATGCCAAAATTTATGAAATCGCACTTTCGCGCATGGGTTTAGAGGCAAATCAAGTTTTTTTTACCGATGATAACCCCGCAAATATTGCGGCGGCGGCAAATATGGGTTTCAAAACCCATTTGTTTAAAAATGACGGCGGTCTTGAAATCGCACTAAAAGAAATTGGAATTTTAAAATGATATATAAACAGCTCGGCAATACAGACATAAAAGTTCCACTTATCTGCCTTGGCACAATGACATTTGGCGAACAAAACACTGAACAACAGGGTTTTGAACAAATGGATTATGCGCTTGCGAATGGCGTTAATTTTTTTGATACGGCTGAATTATATTCAATCCCGCCAAAGCCAGAAACACAAGGCTCAACCGAGACTATTATTGGAAACTGGTTAAAGGCGCGCGGCAACCGCGATAAAATTACAATTGCTTCCAAGGTTTGCGGTCGTTCACAAATGAACTGGTTTCGTGACCCCAAACAACCGTGCCGCGTTACCGAAACACAAATTGATTATGCCGTTGAACATTCATTAAAACGTCTGCAAACGGACTATATTGATATTTATCAAATCCATTGGCCTGATAGGTTAATTGGTAATTTTGGCTCATTTACTTATGCACCTAATGCCGATGAATATGAGGATTTTGAAAAAATTCTTGAAGTAATGGCAAAGCATATCAAAAAAGGTAATATCCGCCATGTTGGCCTTTCAAATGAAACGCCTTGGGGTGTTATGAAATTTGTGAATGCGGCCCAAAAAAATGGTTTGCCGCGTGTGGTTTCAATACAAAACGCCTATTCATTGGTAAACCGAACTTTTGAACCATATTTGGCAGAAGTCGCAATAGAAGAAAAAGTTGGCCTTTTGGCATATTCGCCATTAGCACAAGGCTTTTTAACCGGAAAATATTTAAATGGTGCACGTCCTGCGGATGCCCGCCTTACACTTTTTGATCGCGGGCAAAGATACCAAACCCCGGCCGCGGAGGATATGGTTACAAAATATGTGGCATTGGCCAAAGAATTTGGGGTTACATCTGCGGGCCTTGCACTTAAATTTTGTGCTACGCGCCCATTCATGACTTCGGTTATTATTGGTGCCACCAAAATGGTGCAGCTAGAAGAAGATTTAAAAGCATTTGATATTGATTGGACAGAAGAAATGGAAAATGCGGTCAATGATTTGCACCGCTCTTGCCCAAATCCTTGCCCATGATTTAATAAATAACTTTTTATACTAAATGCGTAGCGTAATTTTGAATTTTACCTGTTTATTATTTTTATCCGAAATTTAATTGTTAATTTATTTTCTTTACCCTATTTAAGTGCAGATGACAGAAGAAACCCAACAGACCGAAGCGCCTGATAATAATACCACTGCAAAGATGCCTGCTGGGCCATCTTTAACACGCCTTATCTCCGACCTTGGGCCGGCATTGGTGTTTTTTATCGCTTATTTTATTGCGCAAAAAATTAAACATCCCCAACCATTAATATTTTCGACCATGGCGTTTTTACCGGCGGCTGTCGTGGGATTTGTTTATTCATGGATAAAGGAAAAAAAACTTTCACCAATCGGTATATTCACATTTATTGTAGTTGGCGGATTTTCACTTTTGGGAATTTTCTTGAAAAATGAATTATTCATCAAAATGCGTCCGACCGCGCTTTATACTGCAATTGGGTCAATACTTTTGGTTTCGGTTGCATTTAATCGGAATGTTTTAAAAACAATTTTTGATGGCATGATTCACATGCCAGAGGCCATTTGGCGCACACTTGCCTTGCGGGTTGGTGTTTGGAATATTTTTCTTGCCATTGTTAATGAGCTTGTTTGGCGTAATTTACCGGAAAAAACTTGGGTTATATATAACATGTGGGGCGATTTCTCTATTAATGCCCTATTCTGGATTATTAATATAATCTTGCTTTCCAAATATTTCACCGATGAAAATGGTAATCCATTGCTTGAAAATGAAAAATAGTGTTTTCACACTTTTCATAATTTAAAATCCATGCAATCATGCCCCAAAAATACGGAGCATGAAGTGAATAGTAAGACTATATCTAAACGTAACTTTCTCGCAATTTCTTCCGCGACAATCGCATTAACCGCCTGCGCAAGCGCTGATCGCAGTGTAAAAGCATCTGCTGAAAACATAGTAATGAACGATACAATTAAAGCTGATTTAGGTCCCGATAAATATTTATGGCTCGAAGATGTTGAAGGTGAAAAAGCACTTTCATGGGTAAAGGGGCAGAATGATCGCAGCCTTAAAAAACTTCAGGCCGATCCACGTTACAAGGGGCTTGAAAACGACGCCTTGGCAATCGTTAAATCTAAAGACCGCCTAACCTTTGGCGGCTATTCGGATGGTTATATAAGCAATTTCTGGCAAGATGATGTGCAAATTCGTGGTCTTTGGCGTCGCGCCGATTTTGCATCATGGAAATCAGGCAACCCAAAATGGGAAACTATTCTAGACTTTGACAAACTCTCAAAAGATGAGGGGAAAAACTGGGTCTATAAGGGTTCTTCAATGCTTGACCCATATGATATTTGGAATACCATTGCACTATTATCGCTTTCTAATGGCGGTAAAGATGCAAATATCAAGCGCGAATTTAATATGAAAACCCGCAGCTTTGTTGATGGCGGTTTTACAATCCCTGAAGCAAAATCAGACGTAACTTGGCTTGATAAAGACACGCTTTTGATTGGAACCAATTGGGGCGATGGCACATTAACCGAAAGCGGTTATCCATACATTGTGAAAAAACTAAAACGCGGTCAAAAACTTGAAGACGCAGTAGAAGTTTTCCGTGGTGAAAAGACCGATGTCTCCGCCGGCGCATACCGCGTATATGATGGTGAAAAATACCATACTTTGTATAATCGCGGCGTTACCTTCTTTACTTCAAAAACCTTCTACCAATCTGAAAGCGGTGAAATTATCGAAGTAGCATTGCCAGAGAAGAATTCAATTACTGGCATTCGCGGGGGCTTGTTATATTTCACATTACAACAAGATTGGATACCACGTGGCACGACCCAAAACTTTGCTTCAGGGTCATTAATTTGTGCGCCTTTAAGTGAGATGATTGCCAAAGATGGGGCAATTAATGCGGTGGCAATTTATACCCCCGATCCATCAGAGGCATTACAGGGTGTTTCATTCACCAAAAATGGTTTGATGGTTGAACTTACCAAAGATGTAAAATCACAGGTTCGTTTCTATCCAACGGCATCGGACGGCAAATGGACTTATAGTGTGGTGGCACTACCAGAAAATGGTGTGGCATCAATTGCCGACACCAATATGAAAGAAACCGAAGTTTTCTATTCGTATAATGATCTTTTGACCCCGCCATCGGTTTTCTATGCTGCAAATGAAACTGCAAAACCAGTTGTGGTGCAGTCGCAACCCGCAAAATTTGATGCCTCAAACCTTGTGGTTGAGCAGAAATTTGCAACTTCCAAAGACGGAACCAAGGTACCGTTTTTCGTGGTGCATAAAAAGGGCATCAAGCACGATGGCACAAACCCAACGCTTTTATACGGCTATGGTGGTTTTGAAATTTCAATGCAGCCAAATTATTCCGCTTATATTGGGAAAATGTGGCTTGAGCGCGGTGGGGTTTATATTCTTGCCAATATCCGTGGCGGTGGTGAATATGGCCCGAAATGGCATGATGCCGGACTAAAAACCAAAAGACAGGTGGTTTACGATGACTTTATCGCCATTGCTGAATGGGCAATAAATCACAAACTTACAAGCCCACGCCATTTGGGAATTATGGGTGGTTCAAATGGTGGTCTGTTGATGGGCGTAATGCTTACGCAGCGCCCTGAATTATTCAACGCCGTTGTGGTACAGGTACCGTTGCTTGATATGCTTCGGTTCCATAAATTGCTTGCGGGCGCATCATGGGTTGGCGAATATGGCAGCCCAGACGTTCCAGAAGAACGCGCATGGCTTGAAAAACTTACGCCATATCAAAACTTGCATAAACGCGCCGATTTCCCAGAGCCATTCTTTGTAACTTCAACCAAGGATGATAGGGTTCACCCTGGTCATGCACGTAAATATGCAGCAAAAATGGAAGAGCTTGGCATGCCATTCCTTTATTATGAAAACACTGATGGTGGACATGCCGCGGCGGCAAACTTGATTGAAACCGCAAAACGTCGTGCATTAGAATTCACATATCTGACTGAAAAACTTATGGATTAATGGGGGAATATATGGAAGACCCAACACCTGAAACCACACCAAAATCAAACCTTGTGATGGATACAGAAAATTCAATTTCAATTTGTTATTTTTTGTATCTTGCATCGTTTGTGTTTGGCATAACCTCTATTATCGGTCTTATCATTGCATATGTTAAAAAGCCTGAGGCAGATGAATATTGGATGCAAAGCCATTATACATATCTTATCCGCACTTTTTGGATAACATTATTATATAGCTTTATTGGGATTTTGCTTATTTTTGTGTTGGTGGGAATTCCAGTATTGATTGCGTCCATGATATTATTTTTGGTACGCACCATTGTGGGGCTTAATTTGTATTTTAAAAAACAAGAAATCCCAAATCCACAAAGTTGGCTTGTTTAGGGCTTGTTGCCAAGGCGCATAATTTTAAAACCATTTATGCCATAGCTTACTTCGCGTAAGATTTCGGCTTCTGGGGGCGGGGTTAATTCTTCGCCCTTTTTGGTTTCGGCGATTATTATTGCATTTTCTACCAACCAGCCACCTTTTATAAGGGCATCAATTGCGGGTAATACCAAATCTTTGCCATAAGGTGGATCAAGTATTACCAAATCAAATTTTGGTAGTGTTTTTGGTATTACCCCGATTTTGCGGGCATCGGTTTTTAACAATTTACTTGAATTTTCTAGGCGGCAGGATTTGATGTTTTGTTCCAAGATTTTTATTGCCTTGGGGTTATTTTCCACAAAACCCACAAATTCAGCACCTCGTGATGCCGCCTCAAGGCCCATTGCACCGGTTCCGGCAAAGATATCAAGCACATTTTTCCCGATAATCCCTTCGGACCATGGCGCATGTTCCAAAATGTTAAAAACACCCTGACGTGCTTTGTCGGATGTTGGGCGTGTATCCCAATCCACGGGGGTTAAAAGGTTTTTGCCGCGTAAAAGCCCTGAAATAATGCGCATAGTGCATTTATATCGAAATTGGGGGCTTTAAAACCCAAAAAATACATTTATCTATTATACACAGGAGTATTAAATGCCAAAAGTTACAATCTATACCAAACCCGGTTGCCCATATTGCGTTCGTGCTATGATGCTACTCGAAGAAAAAAAGGCGGACGTAAATGAAATCGTGGCAGCGTTTGACCCCACATTGCGCCAAGAAATGATGCAAAAATCAGGTCGCACTACATACCCACAAATTTTCATTGGTGAAAAACATGTTGGCGGTTGCGATGATATTTATGCACTAGAGCGTGCAGGCAAGCTAGACGAATTATTGGCGGCATAAGATGAGCAAATTTACCGCCGCAATCATTCAAACCAATACATCAAATGACCCCGCGCAAGCTTGGTCTGAATTGGAAAGATTGGTGCGCGCAGCGGCGGGAAGAGGGGCATATTTCGTTGCAACCCCAGAAGGAAGCAATTTATTAGAGCGTGACCGTGAAAAGTTTAAACAAATCTGCCCAAAACTAGAAGATGGCTTTAGCCAATATTCTGAATTGGCACGGGAATTAAACATATATCTTTTGATTGGCTCGGCGCTATTTCAACAAATTGGCAAAAAGGCGGTAAACCGTAGCTTGTTTTTTGCGCCAGACGGTAAATTGATTGCCCATTATGACAAGATACATTTGTTTGATGTTAATCTTGGAATGGGGCAGGAGGCGCGCGAAAGTGATGCCTATGAGGCCGGTACAACTGCGGTTCTTGCCAACACAGAAATTGGTAAGTTTGGGCTTTCTATTTGTTATGATATGCGCTTTGCCCATCTTTACCGCATGCTTTGCCAAAAGGGTGCCGAGATTTTAACGATGCCGGCATCATTCACTGTCCCTACTGGAAAAGCGCATTGGGAAGTGCTTTTGCGTGCGCGGGCAATTGAAAATGGCGCTTATGTTATTGCCCCGGCACAAGCCGGTTTGCATGCCGATGGTCGTAAAACCTATGGCCATTCAATGATTATTAACCCATGGGGTGAGATTATTGCCGAATTAGATGGAAAAAGCACAGGTTTTGCTCTTGCCGAAATCAATCTTGATGAGGTAAGTGCGGCGCGCAAAAAAATCCCGGCATGGGGTTTAAACAAGAGTTTTGATATTTATGATTAAATATAGCCTTAAATGCGATAATGATCATATTTTTGAAGCGTGGTTCCCGTCAGGCGGTGATTATGATGCCCAAAAGGAACGCGGTCTTTTGGCGTGCCCATTTTGTGAGAGCAAGAATATTGAAAAAGCACCAATGGCGCCATCAATTGCAAAGACACCGCCAAAAGTAAGCGCAAATATTCCCGTTACCAGTGGTAACATAGTGCCGCCAGAGATGCGTAAGATCTATGAAGACATGCGTGAAACCATTGAAAAGAATTTTGACTATGTGGGTGATACATTTGCCCGCGAGGCACGCGATATAAATGACGGCATAGCACCAGAACGCCCAATCTACGGTGAAACCACGCCACAGGAAGCGCGCGAATTAATAGAGGAGGGGATAAATATCGCCCCAATTCCGCCTCTTGCCAACCCAAAAAAAGATACAAGTATAAATTAACATATGCTTTGCACCCTTGCGTAAATTGGCTTTAGTACCTAATTTGTAATTGGTGGTTCTGTCCTCTTTGTGGAATTAAACATTCCTTCTGACCTAACTAATCCATCGGGAGCTGGCGCTGGCTGGAATCGTGGTTCCTTTCACCTGGCACCCACCTGTATCTTCAGGTCGTATGGGGAAGTTCAACATTCTACGGGAAAGATGGTTCCACCACTTTAGCATCACTTTGCCGCCCTCGCTTCGCTCACTTAGCAAAGTGGAAACCAAAGGAAAAATAAAATCGAAAAACGTGGTTTCCGATTTTATTTTGCGAATATTTAAAATAAAAATTGGTTCAAACGAATACGGGGAGCGCGAGCGCGCAAGTGTGCGTCTGCGTGGCAAACGCCTTTCCGTCTTTAGACCCTTGGTCAAAATCCACCTTCCCTCAAGGGAAGGAGTTAAATGCCCCGAATTAGCCGTGAGGTATAAATTATGCCGCGCGTACAGCCGCAAGGAATTTATTGGTTTCTTGTTCAAGGCGGGTGGCCTGAATTGTCAGTTCTTCACTAGCGGAAAGCACTTGGGCGGCGGCAACACCGGTTTCAGATGCGGTTTCTGTTACCTTGATAACATCGGTGGTTACTGATTGCGCCGCACTTGCCACCTCGGTAATTGAGCGCGCGATTTCATCGGTAACAACTGATTGTTCTTGCACCGAATGGCCAATCGTTCCCGATAATGTCGAAATTTTTGATATAACATCGGTAATTCTAATCATTGCATCACTTGCCGATGAAACAACGCTCTGGATTGAATTAATATGGCTACCGATTTCATCGGTTGCAATTGCAGTTTGACCCGCAAGGTTTTTAACCTCTTGTGCAACAACGGCAAAACCCGCACCCGCCGCACCGGCACGTGCCGCCTCTATGGTCGCATTAAGGGCAAGAAGGTTGGTTTGTTCGGCAATGCCGCGAATAAGATCAACAACTTCTGAAATACTTTGTGCCGCATTCACAAGTTCGCCAACGGCTGCTTGTGCCTCATTGGCGGTTTCAACCGCTTCGGTGGCAACAGTATTCGATTCGTTTGATGCATGTTCAATTTGTGCAATTGCCCCCGTTAGCTCTTGTGCAGATGATGAGGCAACATTGGCGTTTACGCTTGATTCTTCTGCGGCCGCGGCAACTGATGACGCCATTTGGTTAGTACGTTCTGCTGCGTTGGTCATGGCATTTGCGGTGGCGTTAAGCTCGCTGGCGGCGGCGGCAACGGCTTTTAACATATCGCCGGCAGTACGTTCAAAATTTGCGGTGGCGGTCTTTATTGCTTCGCCACGACGAATTTGTAACATTGCATCTTCTTGCGATAGTTTTTCCATTCGGGCACGCTCAATGGCATTTTTGCGAAAAACCTCAACCGCTTGAGCCATTGTGCCAATTTCATCGCCGCGCTCTTGGTTTGGAATTTTTGAATTTGCATCACCATCCGCAAGCCTGCGCATGCTTTCATTAAGTGTATCAATGGGTGTGGTAATGGTTTTTGAAAATTTTAACCCGAAAAATGTTGCAATTGCCCCGGCAATAAGGGTTGTGATAATTGCGGCAATCGCTTGATTGCCAATTTCATTGCCGGCGGCGCTGCTACGTTCCAATAATGAAACCACGAAACCTGCACCGCCTGAAATAATTGATGACATCATCGCCAATGAAGTGATCACAAGCGGTAGTTTTTTACTTATTTTTGTGTTTGCGAGATTTAGGTTCATATAAAGCGTCTCAAAGAATGCAAATTTGGTTAATTTAAAAACTTGCTCTATGCCGCGCTTTGGTTAATGAAGATTAAAAATAGTGTTTAATTAAATACTTATCCACACCATTTACCAAATAATGGATTTATATTTTTTATTTCAGTAGATGCAAATAAACCTGCCTTTGCATATGGATCTTTATCAAAAATTTGTTTTGCAATAATTTCATTTTCTGCGGTGATTATTGCAATTGTGCCGACTGCTTTTTGTTCATTATTTAAAATTGGACCTGCCATCAATAAATCATCACCCAAATCTTTTAGGTATTCAAGATGGGTTGGGCGGGTATCTGCGCGCAATGCAAAACCATTTTCAATATCAATTGCCGTAAGATGATAGATTGGCATTAATTTTTCTCCTGTTTTAATGGGCGATTCAAAAGCTCAATGATTGCGGTTTCAACCGATTTTTCACCCGATAAAATTTGTGCAACGGCGGTTGAAATTGGCATCTCAACACCATGTTTAAGTGATAATTCCAAAAGGGCGGGTGCGGTGGCGGCACCTTCAGCAACCGATAATTTACCCTTTAAAGCGTCTTCAAGGCTTTGTCCTTCGCCCAATGCTTTGCCTAAAGAAAAATTACGCGAAGTTGTTGACGAACAAGTCAGAACCAAATCACCAAGTCCGCATAATCCCATAAGGGTTTCGGTTTTTGCACCCATAATCACGCCAAGGCGCGCCAATTCGGCAAAGCCGCGTGTAATAAGTGCCGAGCGCGCACTTTCACCAAGTTTGCGCCCTTCGGCAACGCCGCACGCAATCGCAAGAACGTTTTTAACCGCGCCGCCAATTTCTGCGCCAATTAAATCATCCGCAAGATATGGGCGGAAGGTTGGGATTGAAATTGCCGCCTGTATCTTTTCGCCCAACTCACGGTTTTCACATGCAAGGGTTACTGCGGTTGGCTTACCAACCGCCACGTCTTTGGCAAAGCTAGGGCCCGATAAAACACACGGAACAGCTTGGGGTATTGTTTCTTTTAAAACATCGGTCATCAAAGAATGTGTTCCGCGTTCAATACCCTTGGAACAAAGGATAATTGGTGTGCCAGCCTTTATATGTGGGGCAAGATTGGCAAAAGAGCGGCGCATAAATTGTGCGGGAATAACCGCAAGTAACATGTCACAATCACCCATTTGTGCCAAATCCGATGTGGCATGAATTTTTGCATCGAGTTTTGTGTTTGGCAAAAAGTTTTCATTAGTGTGATTTTGATTGATCTCGTCAACAACTTCTTTTTCAAAAGCCCATAAAACCACATCATTTGCCGCTGCACATACCTGTGCCAAAGCACTTCCCCATGCACCAGCACCCAAAACACCAATTTTTGTCATCGCTACCCCCGCATCTTTAGTCTAATAAATGAATCATTTATTGACCATTCATTTTTTAATGTATATTTCACTATGATACATTTCTAATAAGTCTCTTCTAAAAGGATTAGCGCGTTTCATGGAACAAATGCAAGAAACAAGTCAGCTAATTATTGACGCTGCTCGTAAACGTTTTATGCACTATGGCTATCAAAAAACCACAATGGCCGAAATTGCGCGCGATTTGAATATGTCCACCGGCAATCTCTATCGTTATTTTCCTTCAAAAGTTGATATTGCAGAACATATTGCCATAAACCATGAGCGTGATGAATATCACAAGGTCGCAAATATTATTGACCAAAACATAAGCGCAAAGCAAAAATTTGAAAAGATTTTCTTCCTTAGATTAAAGGAAGCGTTTGATATTAATAACCCAACCGACCGTTCGCGTGATTTTATCCTTGCCCTAAGTAAGGAAAAGCCGCTTTTTGTAAAAGAGCGCCGCAAACGCAAGCTTGAATACCTTCTTAAAATTTATGATGAAGGCATTAAAAACGGTGAATTTTCCGAGCCGCACAATCGTGAAAAAACCATGCAGGCTATGCTTCATGCAACATTATATTTCACCAATCCTGATCTTGAGGTGGAAAAAGATATGGAAGAATTGGCGCTTGAGCTTGATGAAGTTCTGCACCTTATATTTCGTGGTCTTGAGTAAACCATAAAATTTTATCTATTTCATTAAAACTTCATTCATAATTGCATAAGTGTTCGCGCAATACTATGCGTAAACGCATGACTGCCTTGCCAATGAACAGTGAATAATTAACAAAGTGTTCATTGACTTGTGCTAAATGGGTGACTATATGCACAGCCGAAACGCCGGCGACTTTAATTCCGGCATAAACAATAGGTTAGGTGGCTTAAACAACTAACCAAATCTTGGGGTAATAAAGAGATAATCCAGATGGATACTTTGCGCCCCAAAAATGGAATTACGTTTTAATAGAAAAATAGGCGTGATTTCAAAACAAAAAGAAAGGGCATAGATATGTCAAACTTATTTAGAAATTATGATGTTGATACTGCACCTGTCCCTCATATTCAGTCATTGATCGCAGGTGCGCTTATTGTTGCCGCATTGTTTGGACCAATCGGTCTTATGGCAGCAAGAATGGCGGGCTATTAATTAGCCGCCAATCAAATTTAATGTCGCTATAATATAATAATAATTTATTGCGACACCTAAAAGTTTCCTCCCGAAAGTTAATGCCCCGCCTATATAGGTGGGGCATTTGCATATGCCATAAACGGACGTACTTTTAACAAGTCGCAATAAATTCTATTCGACTAAGCAATTATTATGCTATAAAAAGAACAAAACAAGAACATTTAATTTGGAGCGCAAAATGACAAGAGTGCAAATGGCGGCAAGCGAAGCAATTCAACAGCTAAGAAAAGCTGGCACCCATTTTGAATTATCCGAAGCCTTGGCACGTTTGGGCGCAATGATTGGCGCGCAATATTTTCAAGCGATTCCAGGGCCAAAAAACCCAATGAATAATGCAAATAATTTGTTGGGGTTTGGAAATTATCCGGCCGATATTTTGGAATATTATGCCAATGAGCAAAGTGCATTATCAGACCCATGTCGCAATATTGCGATATTTAGGCCTGAGTTAATTAGTTGGCGCAAGGTTTTTGCGGCGGCACGCGGCGTTAAAGAGCGTGAATTTATTATCAAAATGCGTGAAAACGGTATTAAAGACGGTCTTAGCCTTCCAGTATATGGGCCAGAAGGGTGCCTGGCGATTTTGAATTATGGATCAGTAAATTTTCTTGATTTAACAATTGATGATGATGAGGCATTACTATTGGTTGCCGTTATGGCATATCAACGAATTAAACAATTTCTTGCAAAATCGCTTTTTAAAACCCGTCGTACTGTGCAGCTAAGTGGGAGGGAGGTTGAATGTTTGCGTTGGGTAATTGATGGCAAGACCAATTGGGAAATTGGGGTTTTGATGGGAATATCACCGCGAACCGTGCAGTTTCATATCACTAATTGCCAGAATAAGCTTGGGGCAATTAATCGTATTCAAACCGTCGCCAAGGCATTGGCAAATAATATCATAAGACCCAAAAAAGATGACGATGTTATTTATTTGATTGAAACCAAGAGTGCGGGCAAGCCGTGTTTTAAAAGCGCCAATGATTATAACCCAATAATCGCCAGCCATTTAGCAAAAGATATGGCAGAACCCAAAATAAAAGGAATTAGTATTTGAGTAATATTATTGCCGCATAATATAGGCGAAAATTCGTTGAGGGAATTAAATTATGTTGGCGTTATTATTGATGATGCAAGAACCGGTTGATAATGGTAATGTCATTGCCGCGCACAATGCCTCGATTACTGCTGATATTAAAAAATCCGAAAATGCGGAAGATGGTGCATTGCCTGCGGATCTTGTTGAAAACCCTACCAATGCCCGTATTGGTGCGGATGAAAATGTTCGCAATTTTGACCCCGCAAAAACACTTTATACCGAGCCAAATCTTTGCATAATAACTAATGGTCAGGCATCTGCCGCATGTGGTGAGGCACCAGTTGCCGCCGGTCAACCGATTATGGTCAATAATGATATTTTTGGGCTTTCTGCCGGCGGTGGTCAGGCAACTTGTCAAATGATTGAAACTATTCGTCGCGATGCAGATGGTAATGCCAGAAAAGTTTATGCAACATATTGCGGCGATGAACTTGGAACCAATGATTACCGGAATCGGGTTTCCCCAACTGGAACTGAAATGCCAATTAAGCCAACGGATAGAACCTTTGGCCCCCAATCAACCACAGTGATGGATGTTAAATAACAAAAAAGCCCCGAAAATCGGGGCTTTGTTTTTTGATTTTTGCCATTAATTAGGTTTGGCGTTCAACCATAATCTTTTTCAATTCAGCAATTGCCTTGGCAGGGTTAAGACCTTTAGGGCAAACCTGCGCACAGTTCATAATAGTGTGGCAACGGTATAGGCGGAACGGATCTTCAAGATTATCAAGACGTTTGCCGGTTTCTTCATCGCGCGAATCAATAACCCAACGATATGCCGCCAATAGAGCAGCAGGGCCGAGATAACGATCGCCATTCCACCAATATGATGGGCAAGAAGTTGAACAACACGCACAAAGAATACATTCATAAAGACCGTCAAGTTTCGCACGATCTTGCGGGCTTTGTAGCCATTCTTTTTCTGGTGCAACAGTAACGTGTTGCAAATGCGGTTCAACAATTGCGTATTGTGAATAGAAATTGGTTAAATCAGGGATCAAATCCTTTACAACGTCCATATGCGGAAGTGGAGAAATTGAAACCGTAGAACCTTTGCACTCTTCATGCCCTTTGGTGCAGGCAAGAGTGTTATTTCCATCGATATTCATTGCACAAGAACCACAAACCCCCTCGCGGCAAGAGCGGCGGAAAGTAAGTGTGGAATCGACATTATCTTTAATCCAGATAAGTGCGTCCAAAACCATTGGGCCACATGCATCTTTTGGAACTTCAAAAGTGTCCCAACGTGGGTTTTCACCGCTGTCTGGATCGAAGCGATAGATGCGGAAGGTGCGGATATCTTTAGAACCTTCAGGAGCGGGCCAGTGTTTACCCTGTTTGACGCGTGAATTTGCAGGTAAAGTTAGTTCAACCATTGTTATATTCCCTAGCTATCGCCTTAATGAGCCAAGAGTTAGGATTTGTAAATATCAAAAATGTAGGAATATGAAATTTTTTAATTCGATTTTGGTCTTAGTCCGAATTTGTAAGGGTTTTATTTGGCTTGATGAACAAAAATTATGACTGTCTTATATAACTAGGTTTGGCAAGAAATTGTAATCATCATTATATTTTTATTTTTTTCGTGGTTTTTAATTTGACAAATTGCATCGATATAATTAATTATATATCGCACGCGATATAATCGCAAAAGCCTTATATTATCTAAAAGGAATAAATTATGAAAATTTTATACGAAGCAAAAGCAACTGTTCAAGGTGGTCGTAATGGCCACGTTCGCAGTGATGATGGTCTAATTGATTTACAACTTGCTGTTCCCAAAAGTATGGGTGGCCCGGGTGGTGAAAAATCCAATCCTGAGCAATTGTTTGCTTCTGGTTATGCTGCATGTTTTGACGGTGCATTAAACTATATTGCCGGAACGAAAAAAATTAAAATTTCTGGTTCTCAAGTTACGGCAAAAGTGGGAATTGGCGCAATAGAGCCGGTTGGATTTGGCTTAAAAGTCACTCTTGAGATTTCTATTCCATGGATAGATCGCGAACTTGGGTGGGAATTGGTAAAAGAGACCCATAAATTCTGCCCATATTCCAATGCCATACGTGGTAATGTGGATGTTGATTTAGTTTTATTATAATTAGCGAAGGCGCCAGACCATGTTTTATGATTTTACGGCAAAGACTTTACGCGGCGAAGAAGTTTCAATGCGCGATTTTGCGGACAAGGTTGTTTTAATTGTGAATACTGCAAGCAATTGCGGTTTTACCCCACAATTTACCGAACTTGAGACACTTTATAAAAAATATAAGGATGATGGTCTGGTTATTCTTGGGTTTCCATGTAATCAATTTGGCAATCAAGAGCCCGGAGATGCCGATGCAATTAATGAGGTTTGCAGTATTAATTACGGTGTTACTTTTCCAATGTTTGCCAAAATTGAAGTTAATGGTAAAAATGCCCATCCGTTGTTTAAATGGCTTAAACACGAATTGGGTGGCAGTTTGGGGGATGCAATTAAATGGAATTTTACAAAATTCCTTTTGGGGCGCAATGGGCAACCAATTCGCCGCTATGCCCCGATTACCCCACCCAATGAAATTGAGCCAGATATTATAAGCATGCTAAATTCATAGGAATAAAGATGACGCAAACAAAAAAACAAGAACAAGAAGATTTGCTTTTACTTGATAAACAACTTTGCTTTCCACTTTATGCGGCATCACGTCTGGTAACGCGCCTTTACCAGCCATTACTTGAACCCTTGGGGCTTACTTATCCGCAATATATTGTTTTGATGATTTTGTGGGAAGATGCCCCATGTTCGGTTTCCCATATTTGTGACCGCGCACTTTTAAATACCAACACTTTGACGCCATTATTAAAACGTCTTGAAAATGATGGCTTTGTGGTGCGCACCCGCTCAAAAATTGATGAGCGGGCGGTTGAAATCACACTTACTGAAAAGGGAAAAAATACCAAAACGCAATGCAAACATGTGCCACAGGAAATGTCAAAAAGCCTATGTATGCCAGATAGTAAATTAGCCACACTTAAACAATCGCTTGAAGATTTAATTGCAGATTTACAAGAGCAATAATTATTTTTTTGGTTGTTTCGCAAATATAAGCTGAACGGCGGTTTCATCCTTATTATCTGCTTTACTGGCGACAATTTGCAATGCTTCTTCGGTTTTTTCGTTGATAAGCGATGTCATTGCCATAGAACCCATATTTGCGGTTCCTTTTGCAGTATAACCATTTGCCGCCAATTGTTTGCTATAAAATTCGATAACTTTATTGGCATCGTCATTGGTGGTGAAATTTACCATAACCACTTTGTTATCAGTGCCTTTGCCATCATTTGCTTGTAAGGTGGCAACATTTTTTGCGCCTTGATAAAGCGTTATATAAGACGGGAATTCGGCTGGCAAAGAACCTTCTTTAACCGTAAGGGTCGCCCCATTTTCTTTATTGGTAATGGTGGTTTCTTTATCGCCCATCAAAGATTTGCTAACCGCAACTTCGGTTTTTTCGCCGGTTTCAGGATTTGTAACCTGGATTTTCTTTTCAGCTTTTGGTGAACAGGCCCCAAGAATTGCTAAAAATGCCACTGATAAAATGGAAAGTTTTCTCAAAACAAATTCTCCCAAAATTAAAATTTAAAACCAGTTCCAATAAAAATATGTGCTTCCGGCTTGGAATAGGCGGAATTTCCACGTTCGTTTATACCCCCAATTCCATATGAAAAATAGCCCGTTTGGAAAATTTGTTGATTTCGTACCAAACTATACCGAATTTCGCGTCCGCTTGGCTCAATTCCGATAATTCTTACGCTATTACCGCTATCGACATTCCAATCGGTGTAGGCATTTGCAAGATTATATTGCAATGACCCTGAATAGGCGCGCATCGGTTGTTCAATTCCAAAAACAATATTTCCAGCATTGTCAAAGGCCGTCATTTCAAGGCCAAATGCGTTGGCATATGGGGTTTTATAGACGTTGAAAATTTCACCATAATTTGCATTGCTCAATTTTGCATATTGTGCACGCGCATTAAACAAGAAACGATTTCCAAAAATATGGGAATAACCAATATTGAAATATCCGGTTGCGGCCCGCGGGGTTTCGTTAATGCCAGTCATTTGCATCCCTAAAACCGAGCCATTTTCATAATAATTACCGATGCCAAAATTAATTTTATTATTTTCGTTTGCATAATTAAAATCAAATTGATTAATTACCTGTCGGGCATCATCATAATGCAAAGACTTTGATCTTGTATTTTGTGATGAAATAAAACCAAAGCCCCAATTATCTTTGTGTAAACCAATGCTTAGGCTATTTTCAGCCTGACTAAGGGCATAAAGACCAAATTTCTGCCCATCCCCCACGGGATTATCGGCAGTTTGATTAAATAACGACATGCCACCAGAGGCAAAACCATATTCAACATCAAACCCATTTAATGCAAACCGGCCACCACCTGAAACTTTTTGGTTTTTGGTGTCGCTTACAAAGCTATTTAAACCCATATTGGGCGCAAGTTGTGGAACAAATGATATGAAACCATTCTTGGTTTCTATTCGTTGTGGCGCAAGCTCATTTCCAAAACTATTGGCAAATATTGGCGATAATGGCGCATTAATACGCGAACCAATATCAAGATTAAAGCTACGGTCATATTTATCACGAATACCTGTAACCAGATTGGCGCGGCCCAATGCGTCACCAAATGCAGGGCTTGAGGTTGCGTTGAATGAATTTAATGAAACCCGCGTACCACTTATTGTGCTTGAAGTGGTGTTACCAATTGGCGAAAATGCTGCGTCAAGATTTAATAGACCGTGTCCATAAACATCATCTATTCCTGTGGTTCCGAGGTCGGTTGCGCTATCAAGGATAATTTTAATTGCCTGATCAACTGTTAAATTGGGAAATGCCTGAAATAATAATGCCAGGGCACCCGAAACTTGTGGTGCGGAAAATGATGTGCCAGAAACCAGATAACAAGAATTCTGCTCATCGCAATCGGTCGCAAGAGTTTGACCAGGAATATATTTGTCGTTGGCATCAAATGATGTTGCACCGGGTGCAACCAAATAATAATCCTTATATTCACCGGCTTTATTGGAAAAAGACGCCATTGTGTTATCATAATTTGTTGCGCCAACAACAACCAAACGCCCTTTAAAGCGTGCATCTGACGCAAAACGTCCCGGCCAATCAACCTGAATATCGCCATCATTGCCAGATGAAATAACCACAACAATTCCTGCATTTGTCGCCCGCAAAAGCGCATATTCAAATGCCGCGCCTGTTTTATCTGCACCTGAACCTAGTGATAGGTTTATAATTTTTGTGCCTTTGGAAATTGCGCGGTCAATGGCGGTTGTAATATATGATTCAAGTAATGAACAATCATCAGCCGATTGACAGCTTCCGGCCTCATCAACCCTATAAGCTAAAATGCTTGATTTAAAGGCAACCCCAACAGTTCCAATATTATTAAACTCGTTGGCAATAAATCCAGAAACCATTGTTCCGTGGCGATCAAAATCATCTGCGGCGCGTGGCGCGGTTTCAATATCTTCATTTACGATAACATTGGCATCCAAATCGGTTTGGGCCTTATCAACGCCCGTATCAATCACTGCAACTTTTATTCCTTCGCCGGTTGCACCACGTGCCCACGCCGATTGCACCTTTATAGTTGATAATGCGTAATTACGCTTGAATTCCGATGATGTGCTTAAGGGATAATCAACCCCTGCGACAACTGGCGGCGGCGGTGGTGGTGGTGGCGGAGGAGGGGGCGGTGGAGGAGGTGGTGGAGGGGGAGGAGGTGGCGAAACAATTATTGGTGTTGTATTACCGCCACCGCCACCGCCACCACCGGCGCATGCACCCAAAAGAAGTGATGAACTTGCGGCAAGCAATAAAAACATCATACGAGTATTCATATCCACATCTCCGGGTGAAACTTTTATTTTGTCGTCATTGTGAAACCAACTTAAGACAGAAAGAATCACCAATGATTACAATATTTATAATCGCCTTAATGTTAATAAATTGTTCAAGAAAAATATGGGCAATCTGCGACAATGTGTTCAATTTAAAGGCTTTACAGCTTGGGCAAATTAACAATAATGTAATGAATATCACAGATATTGAAAAAATGGTGAAATTGTAAGCTTGTTTGCCCAATTATCGCCATCAAATGATTCAAGAACTTACGAATAGTTTTAATTTGCAGGGGATCAAATATGACTAAACGAAGTGCAAATATGGGTGGCCTTTTTCTACTGACGTTTGTGGCGGTGGTTGGCCTATATGCGACCAATCCGACGACCCAACATTTTCGCGAAGTAATGCGCGCGCAAAAACGCCTAATGACTGATGTGGCATCATATTTACCGATTTCGCGTGAAGATTATAAATTATTTTCGCGTTTTGATGTAAAATACGGTGTTGGAAGCAAAACTTGTTACGGTGCTGCGGGTTATATTTTTGTGTGCCCAAGCGCGAAAGAAGGATAGGAATTAATAATATTCCGTGAAATTTGGGGATTAATTATTCCTCAGACAGTGTCCCTTGCACGCCAAAATATTATCCCCCTTTAAATTCATCCCATTGCACATCTGAAATTCTTCTTGCCCCACTTATAAGCATTACAAGGCGTTCAAAACCCAATGCGACGCCTGATGTAGGTGGCATATGTTTTAGTGCCTCTAATAATTCTTCATCAATGGGATATGATTTGCCATAAATTTCTTTTTGTTGGCGCATGGCATCCTCAAAGCGATTACGTTGTTCAATACTATCGATTAATTCGCCAAAACCATTGGCAATTTCAACGCCGCAAATATAAAGCTCAAACCGTTCAACTACGCGGGGATCGTGGCGGCATTTTTGCGCCAATGCCCCCTCTGGCAATGGATATTCGCATAATATTGTTGGGGCACTAATGCCAAGATGGGGTTCAATTTTTGCCACTAAAATTTTGGTAAAAATATCGGACCAATTATCATTATCATCGACATTAACACCAGATAATAGTGACAGGCGCGCAAACTCATCGCGATTTGTTGTGCAATTTTCTGTAATGGTTGAAAGCATATCAACCCCCGCATATTTCAAAAATGCTTGTTGCAATGTTATGCGTTCGGTTGGTTCTGAAATCGGAATTGAAATTTGACCAAAGCGATAATTTTCAGCACCATTTGCAATTGCCGCATTCTTGCAAATTGCCAATGTGTCTTCAATAACTTTATTCCAATCCTCATTGGTGCGATACCATTCAAGCATGGTGAATTCGGGGGTATGAATTGGCGACAGATCGCGATTACGAAAAACGCGTGCAAATTCAAATATTCTTTCCATGCCGCCGGCAATAAGTTTTTTGCACGAAAATTCGGGTGATGTGGCGAAAAACATTTCTTGGTTTTGTAAATCGGGTGCTGTCCAAATGGTTGAAAGCCCCAAAAGATGAACCTCATTACCGGGCGATGTTTGTAATTGGGCGGTTTCAACCTCATAAAAATTTTGGGAAATAAACCAATTGCGAATCGCGTTCTTGGCAATATTGCGGGCGTGTAAAAACGGTAATTTGTCTTGTAATTTATCTTTATTCCACTTTGTCATTCGCCCAAATCCGTCCAATTGCCACCAATCACACTAAAGCAATTGAAATATTGCTTATTTTAGCTTATGGCAGCGCATAATTCCACTTCCTCAATTAAAAAGAGATTTTTATGGTAAAAGTTATTGCTTCATCTATCCGCAAAGGCAACGTTATTGAGCATGAAGACGGCAAATTATATGTCGTTATGAATTCTCAGAATATTCACCCTGGTAAAGGCACCCCTGTTACACAGGTTGAGATGCGCCGTATTGTCGATGGTATCAAAATTACTGAACGTTACAAAACTACCGACAGCGTTGAAAAAGCATTCGTTGAAGAAATCAAATTCAACTATCTTTATGACGATGGTGACAATTTCGTATTCATGAACCCTGAAAACTACGAACAAATGAGCGTTCCAAAAGACGTTTTGGGCAATGATGCGGTTTATCTTCAAGAAAATATGGAAGTTTGGCTTACAATTTTCAACGAAGTTGCGCTTGCATGCACGCTTCCGACCCGCGTTGTTCTTGAAATCACCGACACTGAACCAACGGTTAAAGGTCAAACAGCGTCATCATCATATAAACCGGCAACACTTGAAAATGGTGTTCGCACTTTGGTTCCACCATATTTGACTGCTGGTACAAAAATCGTGGTTATGACTGAAGACGGCTCATACGTAGAGCGTGCAAAAGAACAATAATTATCTTTTGTGATGATTATTTAAAAAAAGACCCCGCACACTCTGCGGGGTTTTTTATATTTGAACGAAGAGCAAAATTTGCCATGCAAATTTTTAAACTAAAAAGGGGGCGAAACCCGCCCCCATTTTCCCTGAAATATATTCGCCTAGTTTAATTTATTTCTTAGGCCTTCTAATTCTTGTTTAAGCCGCAGTTTTTGTAGCTTCATGGCTTTAAGCTGCGTATCATCGACTGAGGGGCTTTTAGTTTCTCTTTGAATCAAAGCATCAAGTTTTGAATGTTTGTCAGTTAATTCGCGGATATGTGATTCTAAAGCCATTGAGTTTACCTCCTTATGATGACTAAACCCTAATCAAAGGGTTGCCCGCATGAAGTTGCGAGCATGAATAAGGAAACACGGTTTCATAAAACTGTCATATCACAAGATGTTACAAACCATGGTTAACCATGTATTAATGCCTTAAATATTTGCTGTATTGCAGGGATTAAATAAAATTATATCTTGTGTTTTTGCATTATCACGGCAAAAGGCTTTGGTAATTTAGGAAAAAAAGAAAAATGTTGGTTATTTTTGACTGTGACGGGGTTTTAATCGATAGCGAAGTAATTGCCGCAAAAATAGGCGCTGATTACGCAAATTCATTTGGCCATCCCATAACAGCCGAAGAATCGGCAACCCGTTTTTCTGGAAAACAATCGCGTATTGTATGGGAAACCATTTGCGAAGAACTTGGTATAGAGTTCAAAGAAGATGACTTTCGCCAAATGCAACACCTTGTCCATGAGGCATATAAAACTGAACTTAAAATAATCGATGGTATTGATGAAGTATTACAAAGTCTTGGTAACAAGTTTTGTGTGGCGTCCACAACGCGCTTAGGTCAATTGAAAACCAATCTTATAAATGTTGGGCTTATCGACTTTTTTGGCGAAAATGTATTTTCGGCCTCACAGGTTGAAAGACCAAAACCGGCGCCCGATGTGTTCCTATTTGCCGCACAAAATATGGGTTATGATCCGGAAGATTGTCTGGTTATCGAAGATTCCATTTCTGGTGTAATGGGTGCGCGTGCTGCAAATATGAAAGTTATCGGCTTTTTGGGTGGCGGTCACATTGCCCAAGGTCATGATGAAGCATTACGAAGTGTTGGCGCGATTGATACCTTCAAAAATATGCGCGATTTTTATGAAATCACGTCCAAATATTGTGATAAAATTATTCGACGATAAAAATAATCACATATTTCCTGCATTTTTTTACAGTAAAACTATAATAATTTGTGATTCTAACCTAAATATTATGGTTAATTCTCCCGCAATTTCACAATAAAGACCAAGAAAATTTTGGCATCAAATTTGCCCCTGCATCATTTATAATCACAATTCTTATAGTAAAAGAATCGTAAATATTAAGATTCCCCTAATAGGTGCAAAGGGTTGAAAACGCATTACTATAAGTGCTTTTAGGCATATGAAATTTACATTTACCTTTTATTAACGAATGGGTGTCGTATGTCTAAAAACAAATTTTTCTTTAGTGCATCAGCTTTAGGTATTGCACTTTTTGCTGCTTCAAATGCTCTTGCGGGTGATGGTTGCATGATGAATGTCGGCGCCCCTGCCCCTTGTGCCGGTGCAATGAAGGTTGTGCCTCAATTAACCGTTCAAAATGACGTTATTCCAATGCAAACCATGGCGGCAAACTTTGCGCCTTCATATGGTTACGCGGCAAATAACGGTTCATATACTTATTCAGAAACTTCTTCTGAAAGCGGCGGTGCGGTTACTTATGATTCTGGTTGGCAAGTAACTGGTGCAACACCGTTTGTACCTGCGCAAAACGCATCACAAGCATATGCATCTGCTTATAGCAATTCTGTTGCGGTTGTTGATGAAACAAACGTTACAGCGGTTGCGGCATCACACGGTTGCCATGCGGTTACCGAAGTTCAACAATTTCAGCAAACTGGCATGTGCCAAGTCATTCCACTTTCAAATTATGAAGTGCAACCAATCCCATATACTGAACCATCAATCGAATTAAACGGTAATATGTTTAACGATGGCGTTGGCTATGGTGTAGATGGCGGCGGCGGCGGCGGCGGTGGCGGCGGCATGGTTGTTGTAAACAATGGTGGCAGCCGTTTTGGCGGTATGGTTATCAATGGTGGTAACACTTATAATTACGATAACAGCGTTGATAATAGTGTTAACAACAGCAACAACACCACTAACAATACTACCAACAACAATAATGGCGGTACTTGGAACAATACAACCAACAACACCACCAATAACAACAATGGTGGTACTTGGAACAATAATGTTAACAACGGTACCTGGAACAACAACATCAATAATGGTGGATCATGGACCAATAACACCAACAATGGTGGAACTTGGAATGGCAATACCAACAACAATACAACCAATAACACCAATAACGGCGGTAGCTGGAATAACAATGGCAACATTTATAACGGCGGAAGCTGGACCAATAATGGTTGGATAAATAACGGTAGTTGGACAAATAACGGTTGGATTAACAACGGAAATTGGAACAATAATTCCAACAACAACAACAACAACAACAACAACAACAACAACAACAACAACAACAACAACAACAACAACAACAACAACAATGGCGGCGGCCATTGGGGTGGCCATGGCGGCTGGGGTGGCCATGGTGGTAACGGCGGTAATGGCGGCAATGGTGGCAACGGCGGTAATGGCGGTAATGGCGGCAACGGCGGACATGGTGGCCATGGTGGCAACGGCGGCAACGGCGGACATGGTGGCCATGGTGGCAACGGCGGCAACGGCGGCAACGGCGGACATGGTGGCCATGGTGGCAACGGCGGACATGGTGGCTGGGGCGGTAACGGCGCCAGTGGAAATTTCCACCAAGTCAATTACGGCAATATTAATAGCCACGCCAATGTTAACGTAAATTATGGCGGACGTATCAATAATGACAGCACTGCAATGGGTAATTATGGCTCATATGCTGGTCACGGCGGTAGCTTCCGTCAAACCAACTATGGCAATATCAATAGCGTTGCCAATGTAAATGCTGGTCGTGCGGGTCACATCAACAACAGCAGCACCGCAATCGGTAATTATGGCTCTTATTCTGGCCGTGGTGGTTGGAACAATGGTGGCAGCAACGGTGGTTGCGGTGGCACAAGCGGTTGCGGCGGTACAATTGGCGGCAATGGTGGTTTCCATCAAACCAACTATGGCAACATCAATAGCGTTGCCAATGTAAATGCTGGTCGTGCGGGCCACATCAATAACAGCAGCTTTGCAGCGGGTAACTATGGTTCTTATTCATCTCGCGGTGGCTGGAACAAAGGTTCAAGCGCTGGCTGTGGTAGCTGCGGCACAAGTGTTGGTGGTGGCGTTGGTGGCTTCCGTCAAGCAAATTACGGCAATGTTTCAAGCTTTGCCAACGTAAATGCAGGACGCGCAGGAAGCATCAACAACTCATCATTTGCGGCCGGTAACATGGGCTCATTCCGTGGTGGCAAAGGTCACTAATAAATTACTCTAATAAAGAAATTATATTAGATTGAATATGTGAAGGGGCGGGGTTTTCCTGCCCCTTTCGCATTCTTATAAGTGCTTCTTGGGCAACGCTGGCGACCAGTTTTCCATCTTGTTTATAAATCAGGCCGTGGTTCATGCCCCGCCCGCCACCGGACCATGGCGATGATTGCTCATATAAATGCCATTCATTCAGATTAATATCTTCATGAAACCAAAGAGCGTGATCAAGGCTGGCAACTTGAATACGCCCGTCATAAAATTTAATTCCATGCGGCAAAAGGCATGTCGATAACAACATTAAATCTGTTGTATAGGCAAGAATAGCACGTTGTAAAATTTGATTATTGGTATCTTCTTTAGACAATGGTGCTGCAAGCCGGAACCAAAATGATTGCGCCGCTTCGGTTGATTGTGTGCCAACATATCGATCTTGATTAATCGGGCGAAATTCTATGGCGCGTGGTCGCAAAAGATGGTTTTTATAACGTTCTGGAATATTGCCCGTTAAGTCAGGGTGATTTTCGAACAATTGCGTATAAAGTGTGGTTTCGTTTTGTAATTCATCGGGTGACGCCACTTTTGGCATAGGTTTTTGATAATCCAAACCATCTTCTGGGGTTTGAAATGAACATGCCATATTAAGAATGATTTTATCGCCATCCCCGCCATTTTGTGATGCCGCAATACGGCGAACAGAAAAACTCTTGCCATCGCGGTCACGCGAAACATTAAAATCAATCGCCAATTCTGGGCGACCTGGGCGAATAAAATAGGCATGAAGTGAATGCGGCATACGGCCATCATCAATGGTTTCACACGCGCTCAAAAGTGCTTGGGCAATAACTTGCCCACCAAATACTCGTGCCCAATCTTCTTGGTTTATTGGACCAGTAAAAATGTCTTCGCCATTTTTCTTTAATTTAAGCAAATCGAGAAGATTTTTAACGGCTTCTGCATTGGTTTTTGGTGTCATTTTGTGCCTTTATTGTGTCCCTGTTACCCATTCATTCCAATATTTGGATTTTTTGTACAATAAAACAAGTACCAAAAGATGAAATTTATCGACGGAATTTTTTTACGTAAACGTTAGAGTTAATATAAAGGGGCAGATGATGACTAAATTTTTAAGACAAATCGCAACACCGTTAACCATTGGCGCATTCTTGCTAATGGCGGTTACAGGCGTTTTAATATTTTTCCACAAAGCAGTTGGCCTTAACAAGCCTGCGCATGAGTGGCTATCTTGGGCTTTTTTGCTTGGGGTCGGTCTACATGTATTTATAAATTTCAAACCATTCCAAGTTTATCTTAAAAAGCCATTGGCACTTGCCATTATTGGGGTATTTGCCGCAATTTTGACCGCTAGTTTCTTTTTGGGCGGCGAAAAAGAAGGCAAAGGTGGAAGACCACCTTTTGAAGCAATCTCAAGCACAATTCAGTCGGCACCGATTTCTCAAGTTGCACCGATTGTTGGCAAAACACCAGATCAGCTAGTTAGTGATTTGCGCGCAAAAGGCTTTAATGTAACCACAACAGAACAAACTTTGGCATCAGTTGCCGGTGGTAAAGAGAAAAGCACAGCCGTTTTAAATGCGGTTTTTGCATCTGAAAAAGGCAACGGCAAAGGTAAAGCCGGTGGCGATGATGATGGTGATGAAAAAGGCGAAAATCACCGCGATTAAAACATACAACCGAAGCATTTCGCTTGTGTTGACCCTGCCGCACCCTAAACCCCGTGTGGCAGGGTTTTTTTATTAAAGGTGCATTCTTCTTGATTTAAACAATAAATTATTGCAAGATTCAAAAAAACAAAATGCGTCTGATATGAAAAAAATTCTTTTAACTTCTTTTATTATTTTTGCTGGCGTTGGCCTTGGGGCATGCCAAACTATAAAAACAACTGGTGCGGTTGCACAGGTGGCATTAACGCCAACCAATGTTCAATCTGTAAATTGGAAAATTATATTACCGCCCCCACCCGATAATGAAACCGAAATCGGCAAAGTTATCGAAGCGCAAGGAAACCATAGCGGTGAGCGCTGGAACCAAGCGGAATTTGACAATAAGTTTGAGCCATTCGCAATGTATCAACAGGTTTTGGGCAAAGACTTTACTGCACAAAATAACCCTGAACTCGCGGCGGTTTTTACTTATGCGCTTAAATATCACCTTAAATTAAGCGGTGATGCGAAAAAAACCTATGACCGCGTTCGCCCATTATATTATGATAAAAAGAATGTGGTTTTCTGTGCTAAGGGTGATGAGCCTTATGGCTCATCTTATCCTTCTGGTCATTCGGCGTGGGGTTGGGAAACGGCAATGATTTTGGCACGTGTTTACCCAAATAAATCAGATGAAATTATTGCGCGTGGTCGTGAATATGGCGAAAGCCGTGTGGTATGTGGCGCGCATTACCCGTCTGATGTTAATTTAGGCCGTGTTACAGGTGATGTAATCTTTACACGCCTTCAAAATGACAAAGATTTCCGCGAATTAATGGCAAAAGTTAAAATACAAAACTAATATTGTAAAAAGGCAAAATTGAATATGACTAAAATTGCGCTGGTTGATGATGATGACAATATTCGTACTTCACTGGAGATTTTATTCCAAAACGAAGGTTATGATGTAGTCACTTTTTGCGATGGTGCGGCCGCTTTACCGGCTTTAACATCTTCGCCACCTGATATTGCAATTCTTGATATTAAAATGCCGCGTATGGATGGTGTAGAATTATTGCGCCGTTTACGCGAAACCTCTGATGTTCCGGTGATTTTTCTAACTTCAAAAGATGATGAAATTGACGAGGTGGTGGGGCTTTCGGTTGGCGCCGATGATTATATCACAAAGCCATTTTCGGCCCGCCTTTTAAGTGAACGGGTAAAAGCGGTTTTGCGCCGCGCGCGCCTTGGCAATGTTATTGAAACCCCGACCCCGGGTAGTGATAAAAAGGTGGTTTCACGCGGCAATCTTACCCTTGATCCAAATCGTCATATTTGCGCATGGAAGGGTAAGCCGGTAAAACTAACGGTAACTGAATTCCTGCTGATTAATGCCTTGGCGCAGCGCCCAGGTTTTGTAAAAAGTCGTGATCAGCTTATGGATGCCGCCTATGACGAAAGCATCTATGTTGATGACCGCACAATCGACAGCCACGTAAAACGTATTCGCCGTAAATTCCGTGAAATCGACAATGAATTTGACAAAATTGAAACCCTTTATGGTGTCGGTTACAGATATATGGAGGGGTAATGCAATCGCCACCGCGAAATTCTTCCTCTCTGGACGCAAGTGGTGACGAAATCACCGCTAATGCGGATATTAAACAAGAGAAGAAGCAAAAGCGGAAGTTTTTCTCTGACTTTGTAACGGACCCCAAGAAAAGTCGGCGTGGCGGCATTGCGGGCGTAATTTTTATCGGCTCTTTTGCTGGTCTTGCGGTATTGGTACTTGGTTCACTTATTTTGAACGAGTTGCGGGCAGGTCTTACACAAGCGCGTGCAGATACATTGCGTGCCCAAGGCATGACAATCGCCAGCGTTCTTGCCGAGGCTGCAGTTGGCGAAGATGATACAGGGCTTTATCTTGATGGCGAAAGCGCGCGTGTGGTGCTAAAGCGTCTTTTTCGTGAACCAGGTGGCAGGCTGAGGCTTTTTGATAAAAACCGCCAATTAATAACCGATTCTGATGTTTTATATGATGAAGTTTCGGTGCGTGAATTGCCACCACTTGATCAAAAAATTCCTGATTTCAAAAAAGCAACTAATGATGCGGTGGAAAAAGTGCGCATCCGCGCCCAAGGTTCGCAAAACGACCCCGCAATTGCATTGAATGATGAAATTGCCGCCGCTATACAGGGGAATATTGTTGCCCATGAACGCTTTGATGAAGAGGGGAAACGTGTGGTTTCCGTCTCAATTCCGGTTCAAAGGGTGAATTCAGTGGTGGGTGTTTTAACCCTCGAAAGTTCTGATGTTTCGGATATTATTGCCAATGAACGGCGCGCCCTTATCCCTTTTATTGTTGCTGCGGTTTTGGCAAACCTTTTGTCGGCATCAACACTTGCATGGGTGATTGCGCGCCCATTGCAGCAGCTTTCAAATGCCGCAGATGCCGTTAGTTCAGGGCGGTCTTCGTTTATTACTGACAAGGAATTATTGGCGCGTCCCGATGAAATTGGCGAACTTGCCGAGGCGTTGTCCCGCATGACCAATAGCCTTCAAGACAAGATTGAGGCCAATGAAAGGTTTGCCGCCGACGTTGCCCATGAAATTAAAAACCCATTGGCAGCGGTGAAAAATGCGGCGGAATTGTTACGCGGCAATCTTAAACCCGAACAAAAAGAAAAATTGGAAAAAATCCTTTTGTCTGATTTAGGTCGCATCGATCGCCTTGTAACCGATATTTCCAATGCATCACGCCTTGATGCCGAACTTGCCCGTGAAAATCGTGAAACCCGCAATATGCGCCAAATGATTGAAAATCTTGTCGCCAATTATCAATCTGTTGCGCATGACAAAAACTTAAAAATAAGTGCGGTTTTTGAAAATGATACAGATTTGCTTTTTGCTAATATCCGCTACGAAGCGATTGAGCGGGTTTTGATTAATTTGCTTGATAACGCCATTAGCTTTTCTTCAGAAGGGGCAAGGGTAAGGGTGCTTGCACAAGTGAAAAAGAAAAAAATCCGTATTTTTGTTGAAGATGAAGGCCCGGGTATTCCAGAAGAGGCATTGTCCCGCGTTTTTGAACGTTTCTATACCCAAAGACCAAAAGAAATGGCGGCATTTGGCACGCATTCTGGCCTTGGTCTTGCGATTGCGCGGCAAATTGTGCAGAATCACAACGGTAAATTATGGGCGCAAAACCGTAAAGTTGGTGATGAAATAAAGGGTGCACGCTTTATTATGGAGCTTCCGGCGGCAAATGTACCAAAAGGGGCGGCATAATGAGCTCTTCTTATCCGCAGCAATTAGAGGCAATTACCAGCCGTAAAAATTTCCGACTTTTGGTCATGCTTCGATTGTTGGCGATTATTATTTATGGCGCTGTTTTCATGGTTGCCTATAATGTCTTGTCGATATTTATCCCAATTCGCACTTTGATGATTGAATTGCAATTGATGATATTGATGCAATTTCTTGCGGTTATGCGATTAAAATCAAAAAATCCCATCAACGATGCCGAAACCTTTGTTTGGCTATTGCTTGATACGATTTTTTTGATTGTTGTAATGCTGCAAACCGGTGGGCCATCTAACCCATTTTTGCTTGCATTAATTATTCCAATTATTCTTGGCTCTTTGCTGTTATCAAAACGTTATGCTTGGTCAATTTATGTGGTTGGCATAATTGGGTTTTTATTTATCGAATTTGTTGAAAGCCCCTTTGTGGTTGGTAAATCTCGTCATACAGCCTTTTTTGAAGTGCAGGCACAGGGCATGATGCTTAGCTTTGCATTATCGAGCCTGATTTTGGTGTATTTTGTTACCAAGGCCATGCAGAATTTAAAAGAGCGCGACAAGGCAATTTTTGAATTACAGCAAAATGCCACCGAACAACAAAATATTCTACGCCTTGGTCTTATGAGTGCGGGTGCGGCGCATGAACTTGGTGGCCCGCTTGCGACCATGTCAATAATTTTGAATGATTGGTTGGTTTTAAACCCACCATCAAAAAAGGCAGAACGGGACGAAGAGGTTAAAACCCTTTTGTCACAGCTTGAACGCGCGAAAAATATCCTAACCCGTATCCTTGCATCATCGGGGCAAATTCGTGGTCAAGGGGCGCGGCATGATGATTTTGGCAATTTTTTGGTTGGCATTTGCAAAGATTGGGAAAGCCATAATGGACAAAATGTCCAATTGTTGCATGAAATAAATTTTGAAAACATAAATGCCGCCTGTGATTTAATTCTTGAACAGGCAATTGTGACAATTCTTAATAATGCGAAAGATGCCAGTATTGAAAATAAGGCAAAACAAATCGCATTGCAGGCCTATTTGGATGATGAGAGTGTCATAATTAAAATTGAGGACTTTGGAAAAGGCGCGCCTGTTAATCTTATGGAAAAAATCCGAAAAGAAAATTATTCAACCAAAAATGAAAATGGTTTTGGCGTTGGTCTGTTTTTAGCACAAGGAACAATGAAGGCATTGGGCGGTGGTTTGCACCTTGATAATAAACCGAATAATGGCGGTGTTATCGTAACCATGCATTTTCCGTTAAAGGCAATTATGATATGAGGCGGATTTTAATCATTGATGATGATGTGCCATTGGCCGAAACGCTTGGAAAATCCTTCCAAAAGCGCGGCTTTAATGCGCGAACCGTAAACTCATATGAAGACGCAATTTTACTTGCCCAAAAAGAAAAGTTCGATAATGCGGTGGTTGACCTCCGCCTTAAAAACCGTTCTGGTCTTGAATGTGTAAAAGAATTATTGGATCTGCAACCCGAATTAAAAATCGTGGTTTTAACCGGTTATGCCAGCATTTCCACTGCGGTTGAGGCGATAAAACTTGGGGCCTGTCATTATCTTGCCAAACCAGCGAATAGTGATGAAATTATCAAAGCCTTTGAAAAAGGTGACGGCGATATTTCCGCGCCAATTACTGCCCGCCCAAGTTCGATAAAAAACCTTGAATGGGAAACAATCCAATCAACTTTGGAAGAGACCAATTATAATATATCGGAAACCGCACGCAGATTGGGGATGCACCGCCGTACGCTTGCCAGAAAGCTGCAAAAGCAACCAGTGAAATAAAAACCCGCTACCCCGCAATTATTGCGGGGATGGTTGGTTTAAATTTTATGCAATTGCCGCCGCAAGTTCATCAATGGTTTTGCGAATCATATCTTCGTCTTCACCCTCTGCCATAAGCCTTACCAATGGTTCTGTACCAGATGTGCGGACAACAAGACGCGCACCTTTTGCCGCCATATCTTGCTTGACTTGCTCAACCAATTTTGCGTTTTTATCAACCAACAGAGGTGATTTACCAGTATAACGAATGTTTTTAAGAATTTGCGGCATTGGCGTGAAGCAATTTAAAACTTCGGACGCCTTTTTCTCTTGTTCAACCATTGCACCAAGAACCAATAATGCCGAAATCAAACCATCACCAGTTGTCGCATAATCAAGGGCGACAACGTGTCCTGATTGTTCACCACCAAGATTTGAACCATGTTCACGCATTGCCATAACAACGTTACGATCACCAACATCAGTACGAATGAATTCTGCGCCACGTGATTTAATAAAATTCTCAAGACCCAAATTAGACATAACAGTGGTAACAACTGGCCCGCGCAAATTGCCCGATGCCAACATATTGCTTGCGATTGAGGCGATGATTTGATCGCCGTCAATTTCATTGCCTTTTTCGTCAATAATCGCGATACGGTCGGCGTCACCATCAAGGGCAATACCAAGGTCAGCACGGCGTTCAATTACTTTTTCACGCAATTGCGTTAAATTGGTTGAACCGCATCCATCATTAATGTTCATACCGTTCGGGTTTACGCCGATTTCAACTACTTCGGCACCCAATTCCCATAATGCCCAAGGGGCGGTTTTATAGGCCGCGCCATTCGCGCAATCGATAACAATGCGCAATCCATCAAGGCGAAGACCACGTGGCAAACATGCCTTAACAACTTCAACATATCGGCCGCGTGAATCTTCAAATGATTTCACAAGACCAATATCTTTTGGGCCTGCGCGTTTGATTTTTTCAGGTTCGGCAAGTAATGCCTCAATTTCCAATTCTTCTTTATCGCTTAGTTTAAAGCCATCAGAGCCAAATAATTTAATGCCATTATCAGCATATCCATTGTGTGATGCCGAAATCATAACGCCAAGTTCGGCACGTAAAGAGCGGGTCAGAATACCAATTGCAGGCGTTGGGATTGGGCCAAGGATTTTAACATCCATACCAACCGCAGCAAAACCGGACACAAGTGCAAATTCAAGCATATAACCAGAGCGGCGTGTATCTTTACCGATAATTACCATATTTTGGCTGTTTGCCTTTTTGAAATACGTTCCCGCAGCCATCCCAAGATATAGTGCAGTTTCTGATGTCATCGGGTGTTTGTTTGCTTCACCACGAATACCATCTGTACCAAAAAAACGTTTTTTCATGTTAACTCCTGCGGGTTGTGCCGTCCCATAATTTCAATTTTGCCTATATAGACGAAAAAGATAAAAATATTACCAAAAAATATTTTCAATAAGTTACAGGATTTTTGCCGCAATTGCTTTGGCAAAATTTGCCGCACCCAAAAGACCATCATTGCCATCATATGGTAGATATAAATATGGCTCTATCATTTCCATTTCCATCAAAAGCCATTGTCCATCGGCATTTTGCACCATATCAATACGGGCGTAGCCAAGCTCATTATTGGGGTCATAAGATTGCAGAATTTTTTTTCCGGCCTCCATTGCTTCAGGTGGTGGGGTGATATTGGTTTCAACTGCGCCATATTTTGTTTGCGAACGGTAATCACCCGCCTTTGGGGTTTTCATAAGTGCGTGTGAAAATTCATTGCCAAAAAACAACATTGACAATTCACCAATTTCGGCAACTTTTGGCAAGAATGGCTGAATTAGTGCCAAATCTGGCGGTAATAAATCAGCACTTGGCAAAATGTCACCTTTTTTCATGCGAACTTGTCGCCATGCCCCGGCACCAATTATGGGTTTAATGATAATTTCATCACAGGAAAAATCATCAAAAGCGGCATAGATTTTTTCATGTTCTTTGACATCAACAATTTTGGTTGGTGGCACTGGCGCACCCGCTTTATAAAGGCGTTCAAGATATGATTTATTCATATTATCGCGCAGTACCCACAATGGATTAATAAGTCGGGTATTACTTTGTTCAATTGCCGCAATATAGTTTTTAAAAATGTCGGTTTTTTCAGGGTATGACCACGAATTAATGGGGGTTATTGCGGCAAACTCACTAAAATCAATGGGCGCATCTTCCCAAAAAATTGGCACAAGTTCTATCGCATATTTTTGTAAAGCAGCGGCAAGAAGTGAAAATTGTTTTTTCACCATTGGTGCATAAAACTCTGTTGAATTTGTATCAAAATATTTATGCGTAACCATTAATGCGAATTTCAAATGGCAATCCCCAATTTTAGCCTGAATCTTTTAATGTGTATTTGTCACATTTTAATATTGCTTTTAATTGGTAAAATAAAGCTATAAGACTGTTGAGAATTCAACAATAGGAAAGTGACGAATGGAAATTAAATACGATGTTTGTGGCGTGGGTAACGCAATTGTTGACGTAATTGCCCCAGCAAGTGATGAATTTTTGCAAAAAAATTCAATTACAAAAGGTGCAATGACCCTTTTATTTGATGAGGGGCAGGTTGAAAAACTTTATGCAACAATGTCGGCTGGAAAAATGGTTTCTGGTGGCTCTGCGGCAAACACTATGGCTGGCATTGCGTCACTTGGCGGCAAAGCGGCATATATTGGCAAAGTTGCTTATGATACTTTGGGATCTTATTTTATCGAAGAAATTAACGAAATCGGTGTGGCGTTTAATACCGAACCACTAGAAGATGGTCCATCAACCGCACGTTGTTTAATAAATGTTACCCCAGATGGGCAGCGTTCAATGTGCACCTATCTTGGCTGCTCCCCACTTATGAGCGAAACCGATTTGGATGAGGCGAAAATTGGTGCTTCTAAAATCGTTTTCCTTGAAGGATATTTATTTGACCGCGAAGAAGCCAAATTGGCCTTTGTAAAGGCGGCAGAATTTGCAAAGAAATACAATCGTTTAACCGCACTTACATTGTCTGATATTTTCTGTGTTGAGCGTCACAAGGAATCATTCCGTAATTTGGTAGAAAACCATATTGATATTTTGTTTGCCAATGAAAATGAAATACTTGCCCTTTATGATACCGATGATTTTGAGGTGGCATTACAATATGCACGTGGCGATTGTGAAATGGTCTGCCTGACACGTTCGGAACATGGCTCGGTTCTGGCGCGTGGTGATGAATTGGTTCGGGTTCCAGCAATTCCAATTGAAAAAGTTGTCGATACAACGGGTGCCGGTGATTTATATGCCGCCGGTGTTTTATATGGTGTTGCATCGGGTCGCGAACTAGAAGCCTGTGGCAAGCTAGGATCTTTGTGTGCCTATGAGATTATTTCTCATTATGGACCACGCCCTGAACAAAGCCTTGCCAATATGGCAAAGCAGCGGGAATTATAAAAATATTCCCGCCTGATTAAAATGATGTCGCCTTTAATATGGCATAATTACGCCATATGAAGTGCAAAACATATTGCGGTGGGAGATTTGAAATGAAAAACATTGTTATTCTTACTGGTGCTGGTATCTCTGCGGAATCTGGTCTTCAGACTTTTCGCGCTGCGGATGGGCTTTGGCATGGCCATAAAATTGACGATGTGGCAACGCCCGAAGCCTATGCCCGCGACCCCAATCTTGTTAATGAGTTTTACAATGCCCGTCGTCGCCAACTGTCCGAGGTGAAGCCAAATGAGGCACACCTAGCACTTGCGAAGCTTGTTAAAAATTGGCATCGCGGCGAAGTTTTAATTGTTACCCAGAATGTTGACGACTTACACGACCGTGCCGCCAAGGAATATGGCGTTCCTGGGCATCTTATCCACTTGCATGGTGAATTATTAAAAGCACGTTGCACCAAAACCAATTTTCCAACCGAATGGCATGGGGATATTTTACCCGATACGGTTTCACCATTTGACAAAACCGCAACATTGCGTCCGCATATTGTATGGTTTGGCGAAATGCCGTTTGATATGGATGAAATTTATAAGGCGCTTTTGAAATCAAGCTTGTTTTTATCAATCGGAACATCGGGAAACGTTCACCCTGCTTCTAGCTTTGTTGAAATTGCAAAACGTTCTGGTGCGCATACTGTTGAATTCAATATTGAACCAAGTGTTGGCAATAGTTTGTTTGACGAAACCCGCATTGGCAAAGCCACAGAAACCGTTCCAGCATATGTTGATGAATTGTTAAGAAATGAATAAATTAACCATGTGTTAACCAAATTAACCGCTATATTTAAAAGATTTTTTCGGTTCATCATAGAAAATGGTGGTTAATTTGTACGCGGCGGCTATTAATATTATTCTAACAATTGTTTATATCGCACTTGGTGTTGGTATTGGCATGGTTGCCAGTATTTATTTTCAATACACAAATGCGGTTGCAATGTGCCTTGGTGGAATGTTCACGCTTGCCTGCGGTTTGTTGCATTCAGTGTTTTTGCCAAAAAAAATCCGCCTACCACGCCAATTCACCAATCAATTAAATGGTGAGATTGAACAATTACGTCTTGAAAACGAAAAGACCCGCGCCGAATTTGAAGAGTTCAAAGAACAAATCCTTGAAGAAAGCCGCCAGCGCGAAGAAAAAATTGTCGATGAATTAAAAGACCTTGCCCATAGTATTGCCGCCTTTGCCGCACAAAAGCAGGCGCGTGTTGATAATATTACACCGCTTTCAACACGCCCTAAGCGTACAGAGCGTTCATTGCTTGCGGCTGTTCAAGAGGCAATCGACGCAAGCCGTGTTGAAATTCATTTGCAGCCAATCGTAACCCTTCCGCAAAGACGGGTTTCCTTTTACGAATGTTTTACCCGCCTTCGTGACAGCACTGGCCAATTAATTATGCCTGGTGAGTTTTTAAAGGTTGCTGAAAATTCTGGCTTGGTTGCCGAAATCGACAATATGTTATTGTTAAAATGTGTCCAGCTTGCGCGGCAAACCATTCGCCGTGACCGCCGCATTTCATTATTTTGCAATATTTCACCGACTTCATTGGGTGATGAAACCTTCTTTGCGCAATTTATTGATTATTTAAAACAAAACCGTGATTTGGTTGGCTCATTAATTTTTGAATTACCGCGCGATGCATTTGAAAGATTGGGTCTAACCGCTGAACGTAATATGGGTCGTTTATTTGACCTTGGTTATCGTTTTTCAATTGATCGCTGTGATTCAATTGATGTTGATTTGCGTAAACTTGAAAGAATGGGCGTGCGCTACGTTAAAATCGCCGGCAACAAATTGGTGCAACAATTGTTACGCGATGGGGTTCGCCCAATTACTGGCCTTGCGCGCGAATTTGAACCACAAGATGTTGCATCATTATTTGCCCGTTATGGCGTTGATTTAATTGCCGACCGCGTAGAAGATGAGCGCGTAATTATCGAAGCATTGGAACTTGATTTAGGCTTTGCCCAAGGTAATCTTTTCGGTGCGCCGCGCCCATTGGGTGAAGTTATCGCGCCCGATACTGATGGTGATATTTTGCGTAAACGCGCATAAAAAAACCGGACATTTCATTTGAAATATCCGGTGTTTTTAAAACCCATATTTTGAATTATTCTTTTTTATCGCCTAATTTAAGGCTGGCAAGAATTGCAAACGGGCTATCGCCATCGTTGCGTTTAGGGCCAGATGAATAATCACGGCCGCCTTTTGGTTTGCCGCCGCCTTTGTTATCTTTGCGTTTTTTACCACCAAAGTTTTGATCAGGACGCTTAAATTCGCGATTACCACCCTCAGAAGTTTGTGGACGTGGTTTAAAGGGTTTTTGCGGTGGTTTAGGGCGTTTAAATTGCCATAATACCTTGCCTTCTTCATCGGTGCTTTTTACCCAACCCAATGTCTCAACAACTTTTTCGGCGATTTCATTGGATACACCAAGGAATGACACAACAGATTGTGGCATTGGAATTGCGCCCTTTGCCTCTTTTTGTGCCTCATATAAAACGTCCAAAACGCGGTCAAGAATATCAATACGAATTGAACGACCGGCAATATTACGGAAACCGATTAAATCGTATTCTTTTTCAGTGCGGGTTTCATCCGCTTCAAAAGAGGTAACGCCAATTGGTGGCAAGAATGGTTTTTCAGATTTGGCACCATCGGATAAATAACCAAGAATTGCATTCAATCGAACTGCTTTTGGTTTTAGAAGTAGTGGGAAATAAACCGCAGAGCGACCAAATCTTATACCAAGTACGCGCAGGCTTTTACGAACTTCTTGTGATAATGCCGCAACCTCTTTTTCAACATAGGCGCGGTTTAAAATACCATGTGAATCAAGCAATTTTTGCGCAAGAACTTTTGCCTCATCACTTAGGACGGTATGAACAACCGGTGCAGCAGCGGCAGTTTCCGCTTCGGCAGGCGCTTCTGTGGTTTCTGCAACAGCTTCTGTTGTGGCGGCAACTTCGGCATTTGCCTCCGGCGCAACATGTTCAATTGCTGATTTTAAACGGAATAGAGGAAACAAATCAGTGTGAAGCATGTCTTCAAGCCAATTGCTAAGACGTTCTGTAACCACATCACGGGTTTCATCACGGTTTAGCTCTTCACGTGTGATTTCAAATTTTGGTTCAAGATGCGCGTTACCGGTGGTAACTTTTGCAATTGTTTCATCATTCCAGATGATTTCACCAAAGTCGCCCAGAATTAAAGTCTCTTTTGGCGCTTCGCTTGTGGATTCCGAATTGGCTTCTTTTGCATCTGTTTCAGAGGCAGCAGAAGATTCTATATCATTACTCGTTGCTTCTGCCGCGAGTTGAGATGCGGTTTCAGTAGTTTCGGGTTGCTGTTCCATCTGGGTTTCAGTGTTTTCTTCTTCGCTCAAACCAATTGCTCCACAAAAATGTGATTTATGGGTTAAAGGAATTTTATCATAGGTCAAGACAAACTACTAACAGAATCCGACATTTTTACGTCATTAGGGCAGTAAATCTCATTAATTATGCGTGGTGAAATAAAATCACGCAATATTAAAGGCTTAAATGACAAAAATGGCGGCATTTTGCGCCGCCATTTATTAAAATTAAATTTTAGAGCTATTTTTTACAGGTCGCCGCAATTCTGGTTGCGGTGAAATTTATCGGAACTGGGACATTATAAATGCTTGCAGTTCCTTTTAATGTAAGTTTAGCCGGCTGGAAAACGCCATTAACATTAAGTTTGGTTACGCGTTTTTTGCGATCGGTCCATGTGCCTTTAAAGGTTGCGCTTCCGTCTGGATTAAATTTCTTAACCGAATAAACGCAAACGCTATTGCGTTTACAAGGGTTATTATAAAACCGATCGATTTCGGCTTGTGACAAGCAATAATCATCGGAATCATTATAAATACCCGCGGCAACAGTCTTAAATTCCCAGCGCCCGGGAAGCGGGCGATTTGCCGCCTGCGCTTGTGCGTATGCCGCCGCACCAATGCCAAATAGACCAATGCCAATTGCCGCAAGTGATAGAATTTTAAAACCGTTATTTTTCATCTCAATCTCTTTTAATAGTTATTACTGAACTACATGGTTTAATTATACATATAAAATCTGAATGAAACATAACAAGTTTCATATATTTTATTTAAGTTTCAGTTGAATAACTTTTTATGCCACCATTTACTATAAATGGTTTTCCGCTTTATTAATTCGATTTTGAATTAATTGATAAATATTTTGCAGCATTTCATCATTAAAATCACCCCTTGTGATTATATCGGCACGGGTTTTAATGGGTTCAATAAATTTATTATAGGCACGGCGAACCCCATTATATTGTGAAAGTACCGATGCTTCATCGCGCCCGCGCTCATTAATATCGCGTGTAAGGCGGCGCGAAAGTCTTGTCTCATCTTCTAGTTCGATAAAAACCTTGAAATCAATTTTTTCGACAAGTGCATCATTACAAAAAAGGTGAAGCCCCTCTAATATAATGATATTTGCGGGGTGAATGGTTTGTAAACTATCGCCACGCCGATGGTGAACAAAATCATATTGCGGAATTTCAACACTTTGACCACGTGCCAATTGCGCAAGGTTTGCCAATAATAAATCATGGTCACGAATTATTGGGTCATCGAATATCCCGTCGTAAAATTCAATGTCATTTAGGGTTTCACGATCGTGGTAATAATCATCTTCGGAAATTATACGTACCCCAAGCGCCGGACTGTTGTTGCATATTAGGGATGCAAGTTTTTTTGCAAAAGTGGTCTTGCCAGAACAAGATCCACCGCTTATGCCTATTAAGAAATTATTAACCATCTATAAAATTTAGCCGGTATGGAATTTGCGTCAATGATGAATATGCAAGAAGACAGTATTATTTCAGGACAAATTATCCTTATCGGAACCGTGGTTGCCGAAAATTATCACCCCAAGGTCGCAAAAGGGTGCAAATGCGCCATGATTAGCGTTGTGGATTGTGACAAACTTGCCGAAACTGGCCATCTTTATGATTATATGCATGATGAGGGGTTAAATGCCGGTGCGCTTTTGGATGCCACATTGGGTCAATATGGTTGGATTGATATAAAGGTGCGCAATGCATTGCCAATCGCCAATAAAGACGATGGTTGGGAGCCGGAGGTTGCCGCATTAATCAAGGCCGCCCGTAAAATTGGCGTGGCACATATGGTTTTTGAACCCGAAAATGAAAGACCATTGGTAGTTCATTAAACCAAAATACAAACAAAAAAGCCGGAAAGCAATTTCCGGCTTTTTGCTTCTCTAAATTCAAAAAACCTTAGAATGGGTTAATGTGGCTTTTTGCAGAATATGCGGTATAGCCAACATTCGCACCAAGACGCAGACCAACACCAGTTCTAATTGGTGCAAGGGTTACACCTTCTGCTTGCTGATAGGTTGCGGCAACGCCGGCAATAAAGAATGCCGAACCTTCAACACCCGGATAACGGCGATAAATGCCATCTGGGTTGCCAAGGTTATAAACAAGTGTGAATACTTTTGATCCATTTGCGCCGGTATCAAAACCGATTGATGGGCCACGCCAGTAAACTTTGCGTTTTGTGCCATCTTTCATAATCAATTCGCCATGACCATATTTAAGGCCAACACCCAATGATGCGCTGCCTTCTTGGCCAACGATATAGCCCACAGGCTCACCTTGGTCTTTGAATACTTTTTCAACAACCTGTGCCAATGCACCCGAAGAAGTGCCGAAAAAGTCAACTGCGGCCTTTAAAACTTCATCTTTAGAATAGGTTGATGCATCGGTTGATGCTTGTGAAATCTGTGCCTCGGAAATTTCTTGTGCGGATGCTGGTGAACCAATCGCCAGAACAGCCAACATAGAACCTGCTAGCAGTGATAGGATAGTGATTGATTTTTTCATTATAAACTCCGGATAAATAAAGGTTATTCGCCCCTGTACGGATTATTTTGGATTAATATGGCTTAAATTAGGTTAACAAGATGATTAAATTTTCATAATGTTAATTAATTCCCGTCTTGCAGTTGGTTTAATGCCAGTAACATTTGAGTTTTTATTAAAATAAGCTATGGGAAAGCATGACTAAACAACAAAATATCCGCAATTTTTCTATTGTTGCCCATATTGACCACGGCAAGTCCACGCTTTCTGACCGCCTTATCCAAATGACAGGTGGCTTGACCCAACGTGAAATGAAAGAACAAGTCCTTGATAATATGGATATTGAACGCGAACGCGGCATTACCATCAAGGCACAAACTGTCCGTCTTGATTATCACAAAGACGGCGAAGATTATGTTTTAAACCTTATCGACACCCCGGGGCACGTTGACTTTGCATACGAAGTTTCACGCTCTTTGGCGGCGTGCGAAGGTGCGCTTTTGGTGGTTGACGCCTCCCAAGGGGTAGAGGCACAAACACTTGCCAACGTTTATCAGGCAATCGACGCCGATTTGGAAATTCTTCCGGTTTTAAATAAAATTGACCTTCCTGCCGCCGAGCCAGAGCGTATCAAGGCACAAATCGAAGAAGTAATCGGCATTGATGCCAGTGATGCAATCGAAATTTCGGCCAAAACCGGCATTGGCATGGACAAGGTGCTTGATGCAATTGTTGAGCGCCTTCCCGCACCCAAAGAAGGTGATCCAACCCAACCGTTAAAAGCGCTTTTGATGGACGCTTATTATGACCCATATCTTGGGGTTGTGGTTTTGGTGCGCATTATCCAAGGCACACTTAAAAAAGGTATGCGGGTTAAAATGCTGCAAACTGGTGCAAGCTATGGCGTGGACAAGGTTGGTGTATTCAAACCAAAAATCACCGATATTGCCGAACTTGGTCCGGGTGAAATTGGCTTTTTAACCGCATCAATCAAAGAAGTTGCGGACGCATTGGTGGGCGATACAATTGTTGATGAAAAACTGCGTGATGCCGTGGCGTTACCTGGATTTAAACCTGCGCAGCCTGTGGTTTTCTGCGGCCTGTTTCCGGTTGATGCCGCCTCATTCGAGGATTTACGCGCCGCAATGGGCAAACTTCGCCTTAATGATGCATCTTTTAGCTTTGAGATGGAAACATCTGCGGCACTTGGTTTTGGTTTCCGTTGCGGTTTCTTGGGCCTACTTCACCTTGAAATCATTCAAGAACGCCTAAGCCGTGAATTCAATCTTGATTTGATTGCCACCGCCCCAAGCGTGGTTTACCACATCAACCTTAAAAATGGCGAACAATTAGAGCTTCACAACCCCGCCGACATGCCTGATGTGATGTCAATTGAAACCATTGACGAGCCGTGGATTAAGGCAACCATCCTTACACCCGATGAATATTTGGGTTCAATCATCAAACTTTGCCAAGACAGACGCGGTAATCAGCTTGATATTTCCTATATTGGTACGCGCGCGATGGTGGTTTATGAATTGCCACTTAATGAAGTTGTGTTCGATTTTTATGATCGCCTTAAATCAATTTCCAAAGGCTATGCGTCATTTGACTATCAATTAATTGATTATCGTTCTGGCAATCTTGTGAAAATGCAGATTTTGGTAAATGATGAGCCGGTGGACGCCCTTTCAATGCTTGTCCATGCCGGTCGTGCCGAAGGGCGCGGGCGTGCAATGTGCGAAAAGCTAAAAGAACTTATTCCACAACATTTGTTTAAAATCCCAATTCAGGCGGCACTTGGCGGGCGTATTATTGCGCGCGAAACCATCTCTGCACTTCGTAAAGACGTAACCGCAAAATGTTATGGCGGCGATATTTCGCGTAAACGCAAACTTCTTGATAAACAAAAAGAAGGTAAAAAGAAAATGCGGCAGTTCGGGAAAGTGGAAATCCCGCAAGAGGCGTTTATTGCTGCACTTAAGATGGACGAAAATTAAAGGTCTCAAGTCGCCACCTTCGGCGCTCCGCTCCTCACTCAGCGACTTGGGGAAAAGCGTAATATAAACAATAAACAGCGATTTCTGGTTTTATTTTCTCTGCCACTAATTTTTCTGTTGGCAATGGTTTTTATGTAATATATTAAACCTATGATTATATCTTTCTAGGTTTATATTTTGAATGAATGCCTCTAGTGAAGCCGCAGAAAAAATTACAGAATCGCCAGAATTTTTCCTTGAGTTAGCTAAAAGAGGGGAGAGCTCTTGGAATTCTTGGCGCAATAGAAACGCTCAAGAGCACAAAGAAAACGGAATTTGTACAAATTATGTAAATTTTGAAAACTTTGATTTTAGTTCTTTGGAAAGTATCCCTAATTTCAGCCACTTTAATTTTGGAGAATTTGCAAATTTTAAGGGGGCAAAATTTGGAAAGCATATTGTTAGTTTTGTAAGCTGTGGTTTTGGTAATGGTACAGATTTTTCCGAATCTACAAGCGATGAATATATTTCATTTTCAAGTTCTAAATTTTCATCTGAAACAAAATTTAATGGCGTAAATTACAAATCAGCTATTTTTGAAAATACAAGTTTTCAAAATATAGAGTGTCATAATTCGAAAATTGAAAATGCAAATTTTAAACAGGCGCATATTGGTGGAACCGGAACGTTTATTAATTGTAAATTTGTTGCCACAGATTTTTATATTTGCGTCTTATTTAATGCAACTCGTTTCTATAAATGCCATTTTGTCGAAGCTGTAAACTTTGTTACGTTTGTTGCGCAGAAATCACTACCTAAATTTCAATCGTGTGTATTTGAGAAAACATTGGATATATCCGGAAGGGATTTGGATTGCGATTTTACGGGTAGTATATTTCACTCATTGCCTAAATTGTTAAGATGTGAAAATCACAGTGCTGCGAATTTCCATAATGTAAAGCTAAAAATTACGAGTGGTTCATGGCCATTTATTAAATTAGATGAAAAAGAATTAATTAATATTCGGCTATTAAGAAAAATTGCCGAAGAAACAAAAAACCATGATTTGGAACGCGACCTATATATTGAAGAAAGACGTGTAGAACAGGGGTTATCACTATTATATAATTTGAATTTTCTCACTAAAGGCGAAAACACAATTTGGGAAAAACTTCACTGCTTATTCTATAAACTACCGGCAACATTATTGATAATATTTTTTAGCGCGGCGTATGGAATTCTATCAAATTATGGACGTTCAATTTTCTTGCCAGCATTTTGGTATTTTATAAGCTTCATATTATTTTCTGGGCACAACAATTTATTCGTGTTTAAAAAAATATGGGAAAATAGACCCAAAAATATAGAAACTAATCTAGTTATTAGTCCTGAAGTATACAATCAAATTGCAAGCTCAGCCAATTTAGCGAACCATATTCCAATTGTTGGCCAATTAGCACTAGATTCACAGATGAAAAGGGTTCTATTTTGTGGGTATATTCCTAATGATAGTAGTTTATGCTTACCCCCAAGTGGCTATGATGTCTTTTTAGTATTCCAAAATATTTTTGTAGGAATACTTATTTTCTTGTTTGGTTTGGCAATCAGGAACTATTTCAAAATTAAATAATTCAGACACTTTAGAAGGAATTAAAGCCCACCAAATACCTTTTTCAGCAAACTGCTGGTTTGTTTTAGTGGGTCTTTGCGGATTGATGCTTCTTCTTGAGCGATATAGTAAAACAAGCCGTCCAATGCTTTGGAACAAGCAAAGTCAACAAATTGGCTGGTAAGATCGCCTTTTGCGCCCCTTGTGGTTTCGACATTGTTTTGACCACGCAAATTAGAAAGCCCGCCAAGCATCTGAATTTGTGAACCATATTTGGCATTAACATTCGCCAACGACTTCGCTGCACCCGATGAATTAACCGCCGTCAACATTGGTGGGCGGAATTCGGTCATTAATGCGGGTTTGGTTTTTGCCTTTAAAAATTCCGTTCCCGCAGTATCGCCGCCGCGAATAATACCGGTAATGTCTTCAAGCGTTACCGATTTAATAGTGTTTACAAAAATTGCCTTGGCCTTTGGTGCGGCGGTTTCTGCGGCACGGTTGATTTTTAATTGCAAATCGTCAAACTTGCTTGAAAGCCCAAGCGGCTGAAGATTTTTTTGAATTTGATTAAATGGTTTCGGCAATGGAATGCGAACTTTGCCATCCTGCCAATAGCCATCAAGTTTGCCAAGGCGTAAAACCGCCGCCGCCGCACCGTTTATCAATGCTTCTTTCATGCCGGAATTTGCGTCGGCCTCGGATACGCCAAGTGGTAAACCACCCGTGCTTTGGGTGTTTGTTTTGGTAATAACGCCCAATATGGAATTTAAATCAACGTTTTGTGCGCGCGCCGTTTCAAACAAAAATAATGGAAACCCTGCGCCAATGCCCATAATTAGTTTGCGTTTATCAATTTCCATATCGCGCCCTCCTGCCCGAATTTATAAGAGGTTACGATTCTATCACTCTTTAGATGAACCTGAAATGAAAATATTTTACGTTGTTTCCATCAAATTACCAAAATAAAGATCATTGCGGGCTTTTTTGGCAAATCGCGGTTCGGAAACTAATTTACGGTAAAATGGTGTTTTGGCGGCCTCCAGCATTTCTTTATCCCCGCGACTGTCACCATAGGCGGCCACAAGTTCATAATCAGGGAAATGTTTGCGGATTTCTTGCAATTTAATTTCGGCACGACAATTTGGGCCCGCCATTTTTCCGGTTAATTTACCGCCCACCACTTCAAGCCGTGTGGCAAGAACGTGTTTAACGCCCAGATCAACTGCCCAAAATTCAAGATAATCAGCCAATGATGCCGATACCAACGCCACCTCGTCACCAATATTTTTATGCCCACTTACGGCAGAAAGCCCATCTTTGCGGTAAATTATGGGATAGACTTTTTTTGCAAATTCTTGTGCCTTTGCGCGGTAATGTTCAAAATCATCACCTGCAAAAAACACTGTTAATAGGTGGTTTTTGGCGGTGTCGCGGCCAATAAGTTTTAAGCCATAAAGCAAAAATGTTGGTACAAGACGTATGAGGTTTAAAAAGAATTTTGTGCGCCCCGAATAATAACGCAAAAACAACATGAAACTATCGGTCCATGTTAATGTGCCGTCAACATCAAATGCCGCCAAAGTTTTCGAACCAAGCGTTTTCAAATTAACCCCCATTAAAGAGGTTTTTGTAGTGCAGTTTTTATTTTTTCAATAATATTTTTTGCACCAATTTCCGTATAGCTTTCGGCCGTACCATTGCCCCAAACCGGTGCGGGCCAAACCGCATCACCATTTTTGCGCCCAATGACATGGATATGAAGCTGTGACACCACATTGCCAATTGCACCAATATTAATTTTATCAATGCCACCAATGGATTTTATGGCTTTTGAAACTTCCATAGTTTCTTTGAAAACCGCATTCGCGGTGGCGTCATCCAAATCATGCCATTCAACCGCACCCGCAACCCGTGGGACAATGATGCACCAAAGGTAACGTGCATCATTCATCAAAAGCAATTTTGATTGCCCCAATTCACAGATTTCAAATGTATCCGCCATAAGGCGCGGGTGAAGTTCAAACATTAATTAAACCCCAATTTGCATAAAACGGCGCAAAGGAATTGCCACCCAATAATCCAAATCAAGCAAGACATCAGGAAGATAATCGCCGCTTTCGGTTTTTAGCGGGAAGTGATCGCATGGTAAATCCTTGGTCGCAATAAGGCGAAGGCGCAACGCACCCCAACCGCCGCCAATTTCCACCTTGTCCAGCACTTCGGACCAAGCATAAATCGTATCACCTGCAAATAGCGGGTTTACGTGGCGTCCGGCATTAATTGCAATAATTTGCCCCGCATTTTCAAGGCCGTTAAAAGCAATTGCGCGCGCGGTTGAAATAACTACGCCACCGTAAATAAGGCGCTTTCCAAAGCGTGATGCCTTCATGCCAAAGCCATCAAAATGCACCTTTGCAGTGTTTTGATAAAGACGGGTGGCAATTTGGTGTTCGGCTTCTTCAACGGTCATACCGTCTTTATGGTCAATTTTTTCGCCAATTTCATAATCTTCGTAGGAATATTTTGAACCCGATAAATCGCAATCCCATGCCTCTGGCTTTAATTCACATGGTGCAACAAGATCGGTTGGGGCAACAAATGGTGCAAGGTTTGGTAATTCGGCACGCGGCGCAGGATGGTTTGCATCACGCTTATTCACCATCACCCAGCGGCAATATGATAAAACCTCTTTGCCAAATTGGTTAAAACCACGGGTGCGAACATAAACAACGCCGGTTTTACCATTGGAATTTTCTTTAACGCCGATAATTTCTGATTGTGAGTTTATGGTGTCGCCGGCTTTTACGGTGCGTAAAAATTTACATTCCGCATAGCCAAGATTGGCAACTGCATTCAATGAAATATCAGGAACCGATTTTCCGAAAACAATGTGGAACAATAAAAGAGAATCAACAGGCGCGACTTCAAAACCAACATCAAACGCAAATTTTTGTGATGAAAATTGCGCATAACGCGAACCTGTTAATGCAATATAAAGTGCGACGTCACCCTCTGTAATAGTGCGCGGTGTGGCGTGCTGTATTGATTGCCCAACCTTGAAATCTTCAAAAAAATGACCTGAATTGGTTTTATTGCTCATATCCTCACCCATCAGTAATGCTTTTAAATGACATTTTGCATTGCACAAAATTTATAAAATTAAAAGTCAAAAAATCGTAAGACTTTTGGGGGTGTTAGATTTAGCGGGCAATAACCGCAATGATAAGAACGCGCCCACGTGAATTGCCAATTTCGGCACTAATTGCCCGTTGAAACAATGCGGCAATCAGGCTGGCATCGGGTACATTGCCAACCATATAATAATTGGCGATATAATATTGTAATGCATTTCGCCATTTTGATTGGATAAGTGGTTGCGATGCCAAAAGCCGCTGTTTTAATGCCGGATCAACCGTGTAAACCGTTGCGTCAACCTGCATGATACCCGTGGTTCGTGTGCCGTTCATTAACGAACCAGTGATTTGTGCCGTCCCGACATAATTACTTTCGCTTGGTTTATTCGCACCCGCAGCAAGAGTGACACCAGGAATAAGCCCCACGGCTGAAATGCTGATTTTCAATAAATTACGTCGATTTAACATGTTAGCACCAGATAAAACGCTGTTTTGTATAATTTATGCACCGCAACAAAAAAAAACATTGCCAAATGGCTTTTAATTGTTATTAAAACGGTACTAACGTATCAAAACTCGGGAGTTGAGGATGAAAATTTTAGTGCCCGTCAAAAGGGTTATCGACTATAATGTTAAAGTTAGGGTTAAAACCGATGAAACCGGTGTTGATCTTGCCAATGTTAAAATGAGCATGAACCCATTTTGCGAAATCGCGGTTGAAGAGGCGGTTCGCCTAAAAGAAAAAGGCATCGCGACCGAGGTTGTGGCTGTTTCTATTGGTGTTACCCCAGCGCAAGAAACCTTAAGGACTGCTCTTGCAATGGGTGCAGATCGCGCAATTCTTCTAACTACCGATGTTGATCCTGAACCTTTGGCAGTTGCGAAATTGCTTAAAGCGGTTTTTGAAGAAGAAAAACCAGATGCGGTTATTATGGGTAAACAGGCAATTGACGGCGATAATAACGCAACAGGTCAAATGCTTGCAGCACTTCTTGACCTTCCACAAGCAACATTTGCGTCAGAAGTTGTGGTTGAAGGCGGCAAGGCCAAAGTAACCCGTGAAGTTGACGGCGGTTTGCAAACCCTCGAAGTTGCACTTCCTGCAATCATTACGGTTGACCTTCGCCTTAACGAGCCACGTTTTGCATCGTTGCCAAACATCATGAAAGCCAAGAAAAAGCCGATTGATATCAAAGAAGCATCTGCATACGGTGTTGACCTTGCGCCACATTTGAAAGTTACCAAAGTAACCGAACCTCCTAAACGCTCTGCCGGTATCAAGGTGGAATCAGTGGGTGAATTAGTGGCAAAACTTAAAGACGCAGGGGTAATCTAATGACTGTTTTAGTATATGCGGAAACTGATGGCGTTCATGTAAAAGATTCAACCAATAAAGCGGTTACTGCGGCATTGGCAATTTCTTCTGATGTTCATGTTTTAACAACTGCTGATGCAGAAGGTGCGGCAAAAATCACTGGCGTAACCAAGGTTTTGAGTGCGTCTTCTGAAGCCCTTTCAAAAGATATCGCCGAAGCGATTGAGGCAACAATCCTACCGCTTGCTGATGCGTATGAAGCAATTATCTTCATTGCGGGTGCGGCGGGCAAAAATGCGGCACCTCGTCTTGCGGCAAAACTTGATTGCGCCTTTATTTCAGATGTAATTGCGGTAAATGCACCAAATGCTTTCACCCGCCCAATCTATGCGGGCAATGCGTTGGAAAGCGTTGAAACCTCTGATGCAAAAAAAATCATCACTGTTCGTACCACTTCATTTGCGGCGGCAGAAAATGGTGGTTCGGCTGCGGTGGAAACTATTACACCGGCTGCACCTGCACATAGCGCAACCTTTGTTTCTGAAGAAATGGTGAAATCAGACCGTCCTGAGCTTCAGGGTGCGAAACGTGTGGTTTCGGGTGGTCGTGCATTGGGTTCAGAAGAAGAATTCAACAAAGTTATCGTGCCATTGGCTGATAAACTTGGTGCCGCTGTTGGTGCATCACGTGCGGCGGTTGACGCCGGCTATGCGCCAAACGATTATCAGGTTGGCCAAACTGGTAAAGTTGTTGCCCCTGAATTGTATGTTGCGGTTGGTATTTCTGGCGCAATTCAACACCTTGCTGGTATGAAAGATTCAAAAACCATCGTGGCAATTAACAAAGATCCAGATGCACCAATTTTCGCGGTTGCGGATTTTGGTTTGGTTGCTGATTATAAAGATGCCGTTCCTGAATTGATGGGCGCGCTATAAGTGATTAAAAATTTGCGATTCCTCGCTTCGTTCGGGCAAATTTGCTCTTCGATTTGCGGAAAACCGCTTCACACTTTTCCTATCTCATCGCGGTCATATACTGATATGTAGTAATGAGATAGGCATTTTATTAGCACATATTTCAAAAGGCTTGGATGTAAAAATATCCAAGCCTTTTATTTTATTCGTGTTTTTTGCCAAAGCCTGGTAATTGCCAACCAAATACAATTGCCGAGCCGCGCAACCAGAATGCCAATAATACTGCTGGAATTGCGGCAAGCCAGAACCCAATATGCAATGAATAAAGCCCAACAAAAACGGTCGATCCCAATAATGCGGCGGTAATATAAATCTCGCGGCGCAAAAGCATGTTTTGCTGCCCTGCCAATACGTCACGTATTACCCCACCAAAGACGCAGGTGATGACGCCCATTATTACTGCATTAAGTGGTGATACCCCATTTGCCAGTGCCTTTGATGCGCCAACGACCGAAAATGCCGCCATACCAGCCGCATCAAGCCAAATAATAATATCAAACTTAAATACGCCACTACCAAACAGCCAGACCAATAATGCTGAAATTAAACATGTGGCAATATAGGCGGGTTGGTGAATCCAAAAAACTGGTACATCAATCAGCAAATCGCGAAGTGTGCCGCCACCGATACCAGTAACACAAGCAAAGAAGCCAAAGGTTATTATGTCGTGCTTTTTTCGCGCCGCAACCAATGCACCGGTTGCCGCAAAAATAAATGTGCCCACCAAATCAAGAGTAAAAAATATGTCTTTTAAATCCGTCATTCAGATTTTTCCCGCAGCCACAATTGCACCCATTAAGTTATAACATGTTGAGGGTATGCTTTCTAGAAAAAAGGCCCGCAGATGGTGCGAGCCTTTATTCATTGAAATTTTGGCAAACCTATTGCCCTTTGCGCGATTTAAAATATCTAAAGAAATCGCTATCTGGGCTTATGACAATATTTGTGCCTTCTGGGAATGCCTTATCATATGCCTGCATAGAACGGTAGAATGCCGCAAAATCAGGGTCTTGATTATAGGCATCGGCAAGGATTTTTGCACGTTCTTGGTCGGCGGCACCGCGAACCTCTTGTGCCTTACGGTCACCATTGGCACGAACTTGTGCTGCGGCCTGTTCACGTTCAGAACGCATACGTTGGAATACACGTTCTTCGTTTGCTTGTGGCAAATCGGCAGCACGGATTTTAACATCCACAATCACAAGGCCCCAATCACGCGCCTCAACATTCATTACGCGTTTGATTTCCGCCATTAATGCCGCACGACGACCAGAGATAATATCACTTGAAGACGATGAGCCCAAAACATTACGCATTGATGCCTCAAGCAAACTTTCAAGTCGTGCGCGTGCCACGGTTTCAGTTCTTACACGTTGATAAAAGCGCAACGGATCGGTAATGCGCCAGCGCACGAATGAATTAACTTCAAGACGTTCTTGGTCGGCTGTTACGATTTCTGATTTGCTATTAGGCTGCAAGTCAAGAATGCGGCGTTCAAATAGAACAACGTTTTCGGTGATTGGCACCCGAATTTTTAGACCGGGGTCAAGACCATCTTGGTTGATGATGCGTTTTGGTTGCCCGAATTGCAAAACCAAGGCCTGTTTTGTTTGTGGCACAACAAAAAGCGAGGTTGCCGCCGCAATTGCCGCAATCGGAAGCGCAAATAATAAAGAAGATTTATTCATTATTTATTCCCTCCATTGTTTGCATTTTGTGCATCTTTTGGTGCCGCAGGTTTAAGAAGATCTTGCGGTAAAACCATCATCGTGCCGTTGCCGGCCTTTTCATCGATAATGATTTTATTTGCCCGCTCGTAAATTTTTTCCATGGTTTCAAGATAAATCCTTTGGCGTGTCACATCGGGCGCCAATTTATATTCCTGATAAAGCTGGTTAAACCGTGCCGCCTCACCTTGTGCCTGTGGCACAACAGAGTTGCGATAGGTTGTGGCTTGGTTAACCTTGGTTTCGGCCTCTTGTGATGCCGCCGCAACTTGTCGGAAAGCATCAACAACCGATGAAGGCGGCTCGGAACGGCGCAAATTCACCTGTGTAATCACAATACCTGATTGATATTGATCAAGCGTTTTTTGAATTAGTTCTTTGGTTTGTTGTTCAACCTGTGAACGGCCTGTTGTCAAAACTTTTTCAAGCTGCGAACGACCAACAACCTCGCGCATTGCCGCTTCGGCAACTGCGTTAATGGTTTGGTCGGCATTGCCATTATTGTCGGGGCCGTGTGCAACATTAAACACAAAATCTGGTGCATTATTTACGCGCCAGAAAACTTGGAAACCAACATTGACGATATTTTCATCACCCGTAAGCATAAGGCCATTGGTGGAATTTTCATCACCATCTGCACCAACTGTAAGGGTGTTTACCTTTTGCACATTAACAATTGTGTGCCGCTCAATCGGGGATGGAAGACGGTAATTAAGACCATCACCAGCGATACGAACATATTGCCCAAATCGGGTAACGATCGCCTGTTCACCGGCGTCAACCTTATAAATACCTGATGCCAGCCATAATGCGAAAATACCAATGCCAATATAGCCAAACACGCGACCATCAACATTGCCACCACTTGAATATGATTGCGGCGGATTATTGCCACCACCACCTGCGCCATTGCCAAACATGCCGCGAATTTTATCTTCTACGCGTTTAGCAAGGTCATCAAGATTTTGTGATTGTTGGCCATTTCCGCCATTGCCCCAAGGATTGTTTGGGTTGTTTTGCGAATTATTTGGACGGTTATTTGGGTATTGCCCCCAAGGACCCTTTACGGGTTCATTCCCATTATTGCTTGTGTCTTGTGGCTTACCCCAAGGGCTTGATGGCTTCGGGGGGCTGTTTGGCTTTTCACTATTCGGATTCTTATCATCCGAACCATTGTCATCAGACATTATTTTTCCCTTATTTAAAAAATTAATTATGTGCCTACGCCATAATTCTTTTCAATTCTTTTATATAAAGGGACTTTTTGCACAAAGTTCAAGTTTTTAAGTGGTTTTTCCGCCATTGATTGGTTTGCGAACCATAATTTTAATGTCAAATGGGAATTGATCATGCTCTGTGGCAGCAAAGTGCGTGGTTTCTATGGTTTCCCATGCGCTTTCATCATTGATTTCAAAAAACGTATCGCCGCCAATTTCGCAATCTGCCTCGGTAAGGTAGATTTTATCGGCAAGTGATTGCGCCTGATTATAAATTTCACCACCGCCAATTACAAAAACCTCATCAAGGCCATTTTCACTGGCAATGGCGCGTGCGGCTGCGGTGGCGGTAACAAGGTTTGAGAATACCAAAACCGCGCTATTGACACCCGAAGCTGCCTTAAAATTATAGTCTCGACTTATCACAATATGGGTGCGATTTGGCAATAATTTTGGCAATGATTGAAACGTCTTGCGCCCCATAATTATTGGCTTGCCAGAAGTTAGCTTTTTGAAATTTTGCAAATCCGAACGCAAATGAAACGGCAAATCACCATTAATGCCAATGCAATGGTTTTTGGTGCGCGCAACGATAATAGAAAGTATTGGGGTTTTTGTCATAATGAGGGCTTTACAAGGATTTGCAAAAGCGGGGAAGAAGGTAATTATATATTCTGCCGCAAAATGCAGGCTTAGCAATTAAATTGCGTTATTAATTAATGGCGGACAGAGAGTTGACAAGTAGATTATCAAAAATATAACCAAATGGTGTTGAGTGGTGAAAATTCAGGTAGGGTTAGTGGAATTGGTCGGTATAACAATTGGAGACATTGCCGATCAACTTGAAGAAACCAGAGTTAAGGCCATGTATAATAAAATTATTCATTTTAATGCTGCTATATCAGCTATTATGGGCAAGGCTAAATTATTGGGGTATCTTGAAAAGAAGGTTGCATGCTCGGACGAAAAATCAGTGGATGATTTAAGAATTTTAGAACTCATAAGTGATGAAGAATTAGCGAAGCTGGAAGTTAAGCTGCTCAGTTTAATATAATTTGTGTAACTCGGTGCATAACCAATTCGCTATTTATATGCAGCCAATTAAAGGCGATTTGCGTAAAATTTTATGCGTAACCATTTTCTAGTAACCTAAGCTAAATGAAATTGGTTTTCCTCATCTGCGTCGAAGAATTCAATAGGAACAATCGAACAGTCCATTTTGCACCTTGCTAAAAGAGCATTTAGCTCATGAGGAACTCCTAAGATTGAAACAGTTTTAATGTCTTCCCAATAATTGGAGTAGAAGTGCTTGAGAATTATTAATGCGAATGCCTTTGGAGTAAGGATTTTCCGTGTTGGCCACCTATTTTCAAAATGATTTCCAAGGTGCAAATGTGCTGCGGGATGTGACAATTTTTTATACTCTGCGGCCGAATAATCAAATCTAAGGTACGGAGCATGATTACCATTTCGAAGCTCGCTAAGTTTCATTAAATAATCTTCATAAGAAACAATGCCTTCTTCAAGATAGTATTCGAGCTCTTTTAGCATTTCCGAATTGGCTTCCGACAGGCTAAAAAAAGGATTTGGGTAGTATGCGAATCTTAGGGAGTTTTGGCCAGCAAATCCAAACTGGAAATAAGAGTGATCCGCAAGCAAGATATTATACTCTGAATTTTTTAAACCTACTAAGTATATTCTCTCATAGCTGCTTGATCGATCCCGAGAAACTTCTTTAAATTTTTCGCTGGCGACTAAAGGGATGGGATTGGAAAAACTTAAGTCAATCTTCATTTGGCTTATTACATCCCAAACGTATCTAATTTCAGCAATTAAATCTTGCCTATTCATTTTTCATACCTTTAGTGAATTGCTCAGATATTTCGGCTTCTGTAAAACCGGCAGTTCTTAAATCGTTTATCATGCGCTCAATTGCTTTTTTTGCGGTTATTTCCTTTTTGCTTAGACCTCGCTGAATAGTATCAATTGCACTTGGATCAGGCATCACAAACCTTATATTTGGTGAGTTCAATAATGCTTGTTTAAGTTCATCAAGCAATTTATTCGCTGGCAATCCTATTCCTGACGCTCTTAACCATCCTTTTGTTCTTGTAAATGCAGTGAATAGTTTGTTCCGTCCAGATCTGGCTTTACCGTTTATCGCGTCAATTCCTACTGCAAATACTAGTGCTGCCTCATTGCCTTTTGCTCGATAAACCGTGGAGAGCGTGACTTTTTCGTTTATTATAAATGGTGGCTCGTTATAAGGATCGGCAATAATATTGTTAGAGGCTATTCCATTTTTAGCCAAACTCGCGGAGACTCCTGATAGGTAATGTTTAGCATGGCGATCGTCCAAGCAAATAACGATTATTTCGTGGGCATAAAGGCCGCCTGAGACGAATTTTTTAATCTGTTCGGTAACATAATTAATTTCATCTCCGATATTAGCTGCTGTATATGTTTCTATTATTTCTGCGTCACCAATTTTACCAATATTAGTTGGGCTATTTTCATCTGGCCTGAAAACATCGACTGGTTTACCTATTTTTAATGGACCAGTCAGAACATTATAGCCCACATCTTCCCAATGTTCAGAACTTTCAAGCATCTGAACAATTTCACCATAAACTCCAAAACCTAATGCATGAGATGAGACTAAGACATCTTTTTGGTTTCTGTATGATTTGCTTAGCACTGCGTCATTAGTCGCACCTGGTGGCAAGTTGCCCCTCGATCTATCTAGATCTACTATTGGCTGACCATTGGGATCTCTACCGAATAATTCGCTAGGCTGGCGAATTTTTACATTTAAAATATCTTGAAGTTCATCATAAGCCCAAATAATATTTTTTTTGTCCCTTTCCCCTTTTGTAAGTTTGTAAGCAAGTTGATAGAATGCATCGGGGAAATCTTGCCCTTCATCAATAAGTACATAGTCATAATATTCTTCAACTTTATTAGAGCTTAAAAGGTTTTTACATGCTGCTGCGAATTCTGATTCACCCACTTTTGCTATTCTTCGAGCCATATCCAAGTTCAGAATTTGAATTCCCGCGCGTCTGCATGCATCTGAATAAACGCCCGCTATGTTGGAGCCACCCCAGCCGTGTCTTATTTCAATTTTCTTCCAATTTGGGTCGCTATCCGAGTATATTCGGAAAAATTTTGTAATGAAAGACTTGATCGTGCTTCTAAGGCTTTTAGTGTAGAAGGTAAAAAGTATTTTTTTTTCAGGGTAAACTAGATGAAGATGAGCCGCCTTCATTGCCAAAATCACGGTTTTTCCTGAACCGGCTAATCCGCGAATTCGTGCTGGGCCTTTGATATCAATTAAAGCAATATGCCGTTGTTTTTCGTCAAAGTTAGCAATTTCTTGTTCAATTTTATCGACTGCAACAGCAAAAGGTGAATTCGCCGGGTTTTCTATAACTCTCTTATTGGGCTTTCCGAGCGCCTTCGCGCCTTCAACAATTGATCTAACTTCCTTGCATACCTCCGGTGAAAGTTCAACAGCATGTAATTCATCTAATATGGATTTAATGTTTTCAAAACTAGAACAGATTTTTGAGGTTATATCTTGTGCAGCAACCACATCATTTGTAGTGTTTTTAGCGAAAATAATTGGCAGAATATTAAAAATAATGGTTTGGCTTGATTTCTTAAGTATTCTGCTCTTAATGAATTTAGAGTATAGGCTACTGATAAAGTCATCCAAAGACTCATCAACTTGAACAATTGTTTCGTTTGATCTTTGGAAAATCCCCGGATCATAGCATCTAATTGCCAATATTCCATGTTCAGGTGAAAATATCAATAAGTCTGGTCTAAATACGCTTGATTCATAATCTGAATAAGATGGGAAATCATAATATACTAACGCATTCTCGAGGTTAAGGATATTTTGATTATCGCTTAAGTAATCAACTATCTCCCTTGAGGTTGGGTCATTATTCCATCTATCAGTTGTAATTATTCTTTTTAAAGCCATTCGCATATTTCCTGTACTATTATTTTTCTAGAATATAAGAAAACAAAAGGCAAACTATTTGGTTTTAAAAGCCAAAGCTCTTTACTAACTATAGGATGGAATAAAAGCTGGAACGCTTTGGGCTAAGTTTTATAATATCAAGGAAATTCAATAACTTGCATCAAATAAATGGCGGACAGAGAGTCTGGGAAGAGTTTGTCTTTCATGGTGTCTCTTTGTTTCGTATAATAACTATAAATAAAGGAATATTGCTGGATTTTGTGTGTCATTTTGTGTCTTGACATTGCCCTAAATCTCACTCATATATGGGTAAAAATATGGGTAAAGGTTTTGCGGTGGGTAAATTAAGCACAAGGCAAATTGAAACTTCCAAAGGGAAACGTGTTTTAATAGACGGTGACGGCCTCAGATTGGTTTTTGGGGCAAAGGGTAAGGCTTCGTGGGTTTTGCGTACCGTAAAGGATGGCAGGGAGTATAATATCGGCCTTGGTAGCTATCCAATTGTAACTTTAAGCGATGCAAGGGCTTTGGTTATTCAAAAGAAGAAAGAAATCTTGAATGGCCTCGATCCGATATTGGAAAAACGCAAAAAACACCAAATGCTAACTTTTGAGGAAGCGGCTTACAAAACATTTGAACAACTTTCGCCAACTTTTAAGAATGACAAACATAAGAACCAATGGATTAACGACTTAAAGCGATATATTTTCCCTAAAATTGGCAATACAAAAATTGACCAATTAAAGCATGAATATGTTGTTGATGCATTGGCAAGCCTTTGGGTTGAAAAGCACGTCACCGCAAAGCGCATTAAGCAAAGAATTAAAGCTATTGTTGATTGGGCGGTGGGGCGTGGTTATCGTGAACACGCTTTGCCAATGGGCGCAATTGATAAGGCTTTGCCAAAAGTATCGCATAAGCCAAAGCATCACGCGGCTTTACAATATTCTGAAATTTCAAAATGCTTGAAAGTTGTAAAGTCTAAGAGAGGTGTAGCTGCATTGGCTATTCAAGCCTTAATCCTAACCGCCGCAAGGAGTGGCGAAATTCGTGGAGCGCGGTGGTCTGAATTTGATTTTGAAAATGATGTTTGGACAATTCCAGCCGAAAGAATGAAAGCCAAAACAGAACATAAAGTTCCTTTATCAAAGCAAGCAAAGGCGGCTTTTGAAGAAGCGAAGAAAATGCAAATTCATAAAGACTGCGATCTAGTGTTTCATGGTAATAGTGCAAATTTGGAGCTAAGCGACAATATCCTAACCGATTCAATTCAAGAATGGGGCTTTGATGTAACCATTCATGGCTTCCGATCTACATTTAGAGATTGGATTGCAAACGAAACCCAATTTGACGGCGATTTGGCAGAAATGGCACTTGCTCACACAATCAAGAACCACGCCGAAAGGGCGTATCGGCGCGGCAATATGCTTGAGAAGCGGCGAGAAATGATGAACGCATGGGCGAGCTATTGCGAAGGTAAGGGTGCAAATGTTGTTAAGTTGGTAAGAAAGAAAGCCAATGGAAAATAATAACTATAAAGCTACGGCAAAAGAATTAAAATCTGCAACTTGGAGGGAAAAGTCAGATTTTTGGGATACTGTATTGGGGGATTTGGAAAAAGAACTTGATAGTCACACTGAATGCAAATCTAGTGTAGAACAATCAAAAGATTTTAAAATTGAAAAGGTTTTTAAAGGGCATGTAATATCGCTAAATTACAAAATATTCTTCGATATAGAAGATGAAACAAGGTGGAAAGCGGCATTAGTTTGTTGTGAATACGATCCAATTTTTGATACTCCCATGTTGTCTAATGACAATAATGCGCCTTCTTCAAATTTTGAAGAATTGACTATATGGCAGTACTTTGTGAATTTCCCCTTTAATAAGAGGAATTTAATGTCAGATTTGGACGAGATGGAAGAAGTAGAGAGCTTCTTGAATTCGCAATTTGATGAGGGAATAACCTATGATGTTACAAGCGCAAAACAACAATTGAGATTCATAAAAAATAATTACGGAAAATTCTCAGGTCGTGATTGGATGTTGCTGGGGCAATTGATAGCCAAAATTGAAAATAAATCTCAAAAAATTTACATGGGTAAGTCCAAAGTAGAATTGATTGCAAATGCTGTTACAAATGCAAAAGCAAATTTTGCGCGAAAATCAGGTATGGATCAGGCTAAGTTGGACAAAGAAGAAAAGCAAAAGAGCCTAATGAGAGCGGCCATGATTTATGCTTACTCTTCCGGCATAAAATTCAAATCAGATAATGACTTGGCAAAGCAGATTGATTTTAATTTTGCGGAATTGTGTAAAAACGATTCCAATTTAAAGAATAGATTGCGCGAAATTTTCACGCCTCAAAAGCCTAGTGCTTCTGGTAAAAAGAAGAAGTGGTACATGATTCCTACTAGCACGATTAATGACCATATTAAAAAATTTGATGAAAATGAGCGGATTGGATTGAGTAAAGCGGCTAAAGAAATTAATCTTGAGACTGCAAAAATAAATCTAATTAAAGCATTGAAAAGAGGCGAGTAATTATCCGAAATCGTCACGACTTCGAAAGTCGAATAATTTGAGGCTTTATGTTCTTCTTAGCTTCTTGAAAGCTCTGAGGAGAACAATATGGAAAACTTACTTCAAATAAATCAGGTTTGTAGCCTGTTTCAAATTTCACGTTCGACAATTTATCGCGCTGCCAAGCGTGGCGAAATTAAAATTCATAAAATCGGAAAAGCTTCAAGGGTCAGAGAATCTGAGCTTACAAATTGGTTGAATTCCTTTCCTGTTAAGGGAGGAAACTAATGTTTGTAGATTCTTTAGAAAACGAAACTTCACGCTTGATTTCTTTGGCGAAGTCCGAATTGCCGCTCTTATGGCTTCGAAGATACGATTTAAAGCCTAGTTCTGACAATTGGAAAAATGAAAATTATGACTTTGCCAAAGAACCGATTTCGAAATCCGCAATCATAGGGATGAAATTACGCAAAAACGAGTGCGCATTTGTTCTTACAATTGAATCAAACAACTTTAACTTTGAAGTCAAAGATCTCAAATATGACATTCTTAGCTCAATTAGTTGTCTTGGCTTGGATGGCAAAGTATCATGTTTTGAATTGGACGGAAATGGGTTTCAAATTGTTCATTTGGTAAAGAACTGGTTGAATTGCGAAATGCTCATGGGATTGTCGTGCTTCGAATGGGTAAAAAAATCACGAAACCACTCCAAGCCCGATTACAATTTTGAAATCCGTAAAGCTGGAGATTTTATTCCTCTTCCTCATCATGTTTGGGGGAGCGAATGCCCTGTTTAAATCTAAATTATGTCGAAGAAATCGCCCAATTGGCTCTTGGGGAAGTAAACCACCGCCAATCAAATCGTCGTGAGCTTAGATTTGGCTCTAAAGGTTCAAAAGTTCTAAATACGGCGACTTGTGAGTGGTTTGACCATGAATTGCAAGAAGGCGGTGGGCTTCCACAATTATTAATTAAGGCCGGAATTGTTGAGGAACTTAATGAAGCTATTTCCTATGCCGCTTTGCTAGAGGCTCAAGACGATAAAATTAATGAAGAAGCGGAAGAAATTCCAGTAGTTGATTTTGATAAATTATGGGATAGTGGCAGAAAAATTGAATTGAATAGCCAAGGCGATTATTATTTCAAAATGAGGGGAATTGAATTGCCGACAAATTGCGATTCAATTAAATTCTTTGAAAACGCAAATATCAAAGGCAAACAAGTTCCAGCTATCGGGGCGGCGTTTAGGCAATTAGGGTCAAATAATATCTCTGCAATCATGTTCACCCATTTAGTTCGCTTCAAAAAGGGCGAATTGGGGAAGGTTTATGTGAAAGGTTCGAATAAGGCAAATTCGGCAATTCAAATCACAATGCTTGCACCAAATGACACTTTCCTTGGTATTGGTGAAGGGATTGAAACAACGCTTTCTATAAGGCGTTTAAAGGGGCTGGAGAGGCTGCCTGTTTGGGCGTGTGGCGATGCTGGGAATCTAGCAAACTTTACCCCACCGCCCCAAATTAAAGATATTATAGTGGCGGTGGATAATGATGTCGCAGGAATTCGCGCTTTCACAAAACTTGCAATAAAAATGAAAGCGAGAGGCGTGAATGTGAATTCACTAATTTCACCAATTCAGAAAGAAGATTTGAACGATTTTATTCAAAGAATAGGGGAAAATCCTTATGACATTTGATTCAATTACGCTTGATGGATTGCAGAAATTGCCATTGTTTACCTTATCGGGCGAAGCGCAAAAGTTGCCAATTAAGATTGAGGGCTTTTTACATTCTGAATATTGCGAATTGCCGCCAATTCAATGGGTTTATGGGAATTTCTTGCAACGTGGGACGGTTTCTGCATTAATTGGCGCGGCTGGACAGGGCAAGTCAATGATTGCGCTTGGAATGGGCATTTGCTTAGCCTTTGGTGAGAGCTTTTATTTTGACACGGTGAAGCAGAAATCAAGGGTTTGGCTATTTAATGGCGAAGATTCAAAGGATAATCTGCAAAGGCGGATTCATGCCTTTTGCAAGAAGAATGAATTAAATCCAAAAGAATTAGAAGGACAATTTTTCATAAATTCGGGATTGGAAAACAGTCTTAAATGCGCATGGTCTGAATCTGGTTCGAAATTTGTTGAAAATGAAACAGAGATTCAAAGCATAATTAGCCAATTGAAAGAAATGAAGATTGATGTGGCAATATTCGATCCGTTCATTTCGTTTCATAGAGTGAATGAGAATGACAATAATGCAATTGATATTGTCGTAAAACTATTTGCAAAAATTGCGGTAGAAGCAAATTGCGCTGTGTTGCTTGTACATCATTCGGGAAAGTCGCGCGGCGAAGCGGTTGGCTTTGAAGGTGCGCGAGGGGCGAGTTCCTTTATTGGGGCGGTTCGCGCGGCGTGGGTTCTGAATAATTTATCAAATGCGGATGGTGAAAGATTTGGAATCAAATATGAAGAGATTGCACAATATGTAACAATTACAGAAGTGAAGTCGAATTTTGCGGCTAAATCATCAAAGAAGAAATATTTCAAATTGGAATCTGAATTTTTTGAAAACGCAAATCAGGAGATTGAAAGCATGGGAGTGGCGGTTGCTCAAAACTTTGAAGCAATAGATGTATTTCAAGAAATCATGTCAGATGAACAATGGGTGGAATTAATCCCCATTCTGAAAAATGGAAAATGGCGATATAATAGCCAAGCCAAAGATTGGATTGGAATCCCAATTTCTGAATTATTAAAAAAGGAATTAGGTAACAGGGACGATAAACATTTCATTCGAAAGCTCATAGATGAGGCAATTAATTCAGAAATTTTGGAAAAATATAATGAAATTGACCACCGCCGACATGAAAAGGAATTTGTAAGGGTTAAAAATGCGCCAAGCATAGTTTAGCAAGTGGCGCAAATGGTGGCGCAATGGCGCAAATCCAAATGCCGACACTGCGCCACACCCCCTTATTTATATAAGGGTGTGGCAGTGGCGCGGCGCACTTTATCTGTTAATATATATATCTGAATAAGGTATTTGGCTTAAGGTACTTCCCCGAATTTTTCGTTCGAGGGGCGGGCGCGGAGACCCCCGATAAACAACTATTTCGTTTTTGCTCTATAAGCGTCTATTACAATGCTTAACACTGTATGTTTTTCTTTTATTCTTGGGGCAATATAAAATTGAAAATCAGGGCAGAATTTGATATTTACTATTATTATTCACTTCGTCATCTAACGCCCACAGTCTATGTATTTCTTGGGTTTCTTCTTTATCAATAATAATATTACCAGTTAATTCTTCTAACTCTCTTACTTTTTTAAAAATTAGTTTTCGAGCCTCAATTGAAAAAGGCCCAGGACCTATAGATCCATTTCTCCTTACACCCCACCTCATACTCAAATCGTTTCTAAATTCAGATATCCAGTTTCGAAAACTTAAAAATGGTAGGAGCTCAATGTGGCCGGACTCAATCAAAGAAATTGCTGATTTATCTTTCCTAACAACTGTGCAAACCCAACATCCGAATCTGCCAGAACCGCAAGGAGCAGAATTCGGAGCTTTTATTATAGGACACTCGCCCGAAGCTCCTCTGTAGATCAACTCAAGTTTTTTTGCATCTAGAGATTTTGGAAAGCCTGGCATGAAAATTACATCCCATACGTCTTCAACGCTAAAGTCTAATATCGGAAGGAAAATTCGATACCTCGTATTTCCTTCTCTTTGAAATTGCCAATTACCCTCTTCAGAATTCTTTAGAGACCTATCCCTTTGCTTACTTTCACCTTTTCTCAGTCCAATCAACACAATTGCATCATCTTTAGCCGCCGCCTTAATGTGACGTGAAACTGGATTTATTCTAAGGCCCTTAGTGCACCATCTGAAATTATTTGTAGGTGTTGGGTAACCGCGCCCAATAACGCGTACAAAGAACCGCTCATTTATGTTTGATTTTAATATGTGGAATTTTACGGGGAAATTAAGGGTATCGAATTCATCAACAAGGTTCTTGAATAAGGACTTAACGTAAATGTCCAAAACGGGATTTTCCACACCCGTGTCGCAGTATATAATATCTATTTGACTTGGCAATGATTTAGCCGTCTTCATCGCTGCAGTAAATATTTTCAACAGGGCGGAAGAATCCTTCCCTCCAGAAAATCCAATTACCCAGTGAGAGTTAGAGTTTCTTTCGAGGGCATCCCTTGTCATTTCGATGGCGTTAATTACCATTCTTTTCTTCTAGCTTCTTAAATAGTTCTTTCAATTTGTCTGAATATTTGAGTTCAATTATTTCCAGCTGTTGAATACCGATTTCAATGTGCCTTTCTGTCACTGATCTAGAGGCTGGAATAGAAAATAAGGCTGTTAAAATTGATATTGCAAATAATTCAATGGTCTCCTTTGACTGTAGTATTAACATTGCGATGAAGAATAAGAATGCATATATCGCTGATATCGCTCTAAGATCCGCGAGGCTGGTCCAAACCCAGCCATTGAAGTATGCGTTCTTCGCCTTATTTGAAAGTGACTTATCTTCGTCAATGAAATGAAAAAATATGCTTCTAACCTTATTCCATTCATAGCCTTCGTCTGCTAGTTTGCGTCCAGAAATTTTAATCAAACCCGCTCTTAGATTTTCGGTAACTTTATTGAAATACGCCTTATTAGCTTCGTTTCTCGGTGAAAAGGCATAGTATGCCATCGCAATAAAAATGTGTATGGGGGGAGCCTTCCATTGTTCCATTGTCTGCGGCCAGGAAGGTTGCCAAGTCTGCAAAAACTGTCCTGTAAGGGCCCAATATAATAAAATGATAATGCCCGGTGTGATGAAACGCAGCCAGTTTAACAAAGATTGCTCCATTTCGGTACTCCAATTATTAGTTAGTATTATAATACTTAGCCAATTCACAAGAGAATAATACCTTTGCAGATTTAGAATTCTTTATCGCTTCTCTAGTGCTTTCGCATTTCATATCCAAAGAACGAAACTTACCATCAACTTCTGCGACAGCCTCGAGCTTACGGAACAAATCAAAATTAATTGAAGCATAATTAGCAAACCCTCGTAATTTGGGAAGCGCGTCAGCTAGGTGAACGCCATGCGGATCTATTATATCGGCAACAATACTACCATCTGAAAGCTTGCTAAAGAAAACAAAGTCAGGTCGCATAATTTTCTGACCGTCATCTTCTTCATAAACGATACCCAGAGAATCTTGACTTGCCCTGTCTGGGTTTCGATACCAAGCAATTGTTCCTGGTTTTTTTAGCTCAGATAAAATTACTTTTTCCTCCCAGCCATTCATTATCGCCGGGAATAGTCCGCTTTCGTCGCACATTAAGTGCCTTTCAAACTTGGTAAGTTCGCGTTCAATGCCACCTGGTTCAATTGCTTTTGTCGGTTGTATCCAAATATTAGGCTTTGCAATATCTACGTCCAAAGGCTGGGCGCTCATTTCCCTGATTTGTCTATAAATTTCTTGTCGGTCATCTTTTAGCTTTTTGATCGCATCCTTATATTTAGACAGCCATGTATTTGCTATCGTTTCCGCTTCTTTGTCTAATAAATCAGCAATTTTCGGTACAAGACCCACCGCTGCAACAATTGTATGTGCTTCAATTAGTGCTTCTTCGTCGTCAATGGAAAGCTCGGATGCCAAATGATCACTGTATGTAAGGGCAAGATCCGGGCTGATAATTCGACCTGCGCGCTTATATGCGTCTTCAATTACAACATAGTCTGCTTCTTCAACAAAATCATCAAATGTCTTTTTATTAGACTGAAGATCAGTTCTTAAGGCTTTTCCCTCCACTATTAATACAGATTTGCGCGCAACGGTTAAATCTTCAGCATATATGCGCCTCGCGTTGTCTAAGAATTCATGCAATAATTTATGTGCCTTTTTGCCAGCATCCTCAAGCAATTTATCGGCGGCAAGTTCGTGAGCGAGAATAGTTAACCTCTTCACCGGACGAGAAAGCTTTTTAGGCAAAGTTTGGGAAGGCAATGACAATAGCTTTTCCCAAACGGCTTCAGGTACATTTGGATTTGGTTTCATTTCTTGCGGATTTACCAAAACTCGACGAATTTGAAGATCATCGCCGCTTTCGCCACCAACCATAAGTGAATTAACAACTTCCTCAACGGTTTGTTTGTTGAAACGTGGCAGCAAGCAATCAACAGAGTTCAACCGTTCATTGCCCGGGATCCTCCGCGCAAGCGGTGTCCTAACCATACGGCCTAGCAATTGTGTTATATGAGTTTTGTCGTTTGCTGGTCTAAACGAAACCATTACCTCCGCACGCGGACAATCCCAGCCGGTGCTAATTGCGTCTTTGGCAATTAGAATCCTTATCCAGTTTGATTCTTGTACGCGTTCAGGTGAAATATATCTTACAGAATGGCCGCCAAAAATCTCTGTTTTATGTTCGCCAAAAACATTTGCTACGCAATCAGTATTTAATACTGGCCAGCGATCAAAAATAATGTCAAGTGCTTCCCCAATTTGTTTGCTATCTGGCGAATTTGGTACCTGTAAGACCATCAAGGGCTGAACGATTGATGCTTCATTTTGTTCTTTGGCATAAGATTCCCACGCTTCAGAAATTTCCCGCAATTTGTCTGTCCCACGACGCAAAAGAACAGTTGAAAAATCGCCGACTTCATCTGGAACATCCAAGATTATCGTATCCTTCAAAAGGCCTGAATCTTGAACTTTCTTCGAATCTACAACTACATTTGAAAGAGTGTCCCTATTCTTGGCCCCGTCCATTGCTTTATTAAACCTATCAACTGTGGCAGAGACACCCCAAACGATTGGAATTCCTGGCACCGAGCCAGAGCCGTTAATTAATTGCTTAACAATTGTCTGCTTTCCGTCAACACTGCTTGACTTGCCATCTTTCATACCGCGATGCGCTTCGTCTAGTACCAGATACAAAGTTAGAGAAGGGTCTTCAATAGTATTTTGAATTATGTCCCAAATTGTATAGGCGCGCATATCTGGCATAATGCGCATTTGTGGATCATCTAAATCTTCTCCAGAATTATGGCCACGAACTAACAAGCTATTCTTTCCCAGTTTTTGGGTATTCAAGAAATAAACTTTGCCAGGTTCAAGGCTATCCCGATTAAAGGAGTTTTCAATTGTCACAAGATCCGAAACAGTTAGTTTGTCCGAAGCTTCTTGTAAACGCCACAATGATTGAACATTTAGTGATGGATCATCACTGAACCAAATCACCACCGCGCCTGGGTCCGGCTCAAAATTATAATCATCGCTTCCAAAGAAGAGAGCTTCAAAGACAGCGGCGGCCATAACAGTTTTACCGGCACCGGTGGTTGCGGTTAAAGAGAATGCGCTTTTGTCATTGTCTTCGTGCCATCTCTTTTTTGCTTTTCGCAATCTTTCAAGTACTTCTTTAACGGCATCTTCTTGGTAATCTTTTAGTGTAAATTTCATATTTTAACGCCCCATCGAGAAGCGGAAGTTGGTTAAATAGGATTCATAAAGCCTAACTGGCTCAACATTCTTGGGTAATTGGCGCACGATTGATTGGAAGCGTCTTTCATCATCTGTAACCACATATGCAATTCGAATTGTATTTTTGCTTTCAATAGCTTCACAGAATTGAGAAGACTTGTCCAAATCTATAAGTAGACCGTAAGTATCGGCTAAGTCCCAACCATTTGGTGGAATTTTTTGAATTCGTCTTCCTTCGCTTCCGGCGCGCATCCAAAGAAGCGGCGCTATTCTTTCAAATGCTCGGTTGTGGCTAACCGAAACTGGGGTTTCATAGGCTAATGTGAAAAACTCGGCATTTTCTTCAAAGCCATCAGACATTGGGAATTCATCTGTGAATTTGTAATCCCCTTTTATTTCATCACCTTCTGGGGTTCTTCCTTTTATCGCGGCCTCAATTCGGGGCTTAGTGATATAGTCGCAAATTCCCCACTTTTCCCATTCTGGGTCTCCAGGTCTTAAGCCAAGTTCGCGCAAATTTCTTTGTTCAGTTGAGGCAACTTCGTTATTAGTGATTAAAATACTTTTTCTCTTGCCGCCATCCTGTTTATTTAATCTCATTACAGCATGCGCCGTTGTTCCTGACCCAGCAAAAAAATCTAAGATAGTTGAGGTATAATGTTGAGCGACAAAAAACCTTAAAACATCTTCAACCGCATACAGCGATTTCGGAAATGGAAATGCTCTCTTGGGTAATAGCGAATTTAGCATAATAGAGCCATGGCGAGTTGCATCATGACTTGCTATTGACCATGAGTCAGTCGGAATAAAATCCCTGCTTTTGTTTTCAAAACCCCCAATTACTGAACCATCGTGACGCCTACCAACTATCGAAATCGTTCCTTCTTCTATTCTTCTCTGCTCACCCCTAGCCAAATAGTAAATTCTAGTCTTCTCACCTGTTAATTTACCAATCCTAATATAACCTTTGCTTAAAGCGATCCTAGCTGTTGGAGATGCAAGTTGCCATCGTCCTTCAGATCCATCATTTCTTATTGGCCACACTGAAATTGTTCCGTTGGGTGGATTAATAGATTTTCTATCTGTTCCTTCCCCAATTGGGTCACCTATACTTGAAATAGTTCCGTCTCTTAAATCTACAAAAATTGGATAGAAAGTATCTGCATGGCCTTCTCTTTGAGGGCTAGAGCCGCTTCGCCAAAGTGTATTCCAATATAATACATCCCCAGACGTTTTCTGCTTTTTTGCCCCCCATTCTTCGCTAAGCTGTAATCCCACAGGTGAAGCTGTTCCAAACATAACTATAAAAATATACTCTACAGACCTAGCAAAAAATCCATCCCTACTCACTCCGCCGGGTTTGATTACCGTGGAAATCATTTGAATTCTTGCGTCAGTAAAAATTTGTTCAAGCAGCATTCCAAGGCGCAAGTATTCCTTTTCGTCAATAGTTACTAATAATACTCCGTTAGTATGATTAATTAGTTGGCGTGAGATTTGCAAACGGCGCTCCATAAAGGCTAACCATTTAGAATGTCTGTAAATATCTTCAGATTCGACGTAATCGTTATTATATTTCCAATCCTTCGCACCTGTATTATATGGCGGATCAATATAGATGACGTCAATTTTGCCGCGATGCGTGAAAGTAAGTGCCTCTAAAGCATGGAAGTTTTCACCATTAATAACCGTGTGATAAGGTTTTTCCCCGCCACGCTCAACTTTTCCAGTGCTTACAAGACCAGGGTAAATATAATCCATAAATTCAGCGACAACCACCAAGTCCAAGGTGTTCACCCTTTGGCTTTCCTTTTCAGGCCCTTCAAGCAATTCAATTTGGCCAAACTTTTGACCATCTAAGTTTTCAATTTTTGTAACCTTCCAAAGTCGTTGATCGCCTTTGCCGGTGGTGCCGCGAGGTGGCAATATTCGAACCTTGTCACCCTTGCGAACCGGTCGCCCTGGAAGCTCAACATTTTCGGGCTTATGTCTTTCAAAATTTAGACCGAACGAGCGACGGGAGGATAGAGTTTTAAACTCCCTCTCCAATTCTTGTCCAAGTTTAGGGTCTTTTGCTTTTGCCTGTGCTATTAAATCAGTTAGTCGGGACAATTTCCCCTCCGCACATTTGATAAAACACACATATTCTTCGACACTCCGTTTTTACCTTTACAATAACTGACAAGCCGAGATGAGACTATACCTTTTCTGCAAAGTCTAATGCTGATTTCGGCTTGGGCATGGTTCAAAAATACCAATTCATTTCCCTAAATATTTGAACATAACTGACAAATAAAAATACTTGTTTTGAAAGTAATCAACAAATATGAATAACGTAATTCAATCAAAGGTAAATAGGGTTTTGGACCTTTAGATGTATTAAGCGGAGTTGTTATGGATATAATAGATCAAGGCTTCCCCGAATGGACAGAACTTGGCCAGGACAGTGGCCTTGATCCGTTGGGTATGCAGCGTCCGATTGAGTTGATTTACCAATCATTGCTTCCCGGAATAAGCACAATCACACTGCGCTATAGGTATTACTCATTCTTCGCGTGGATATTAAAATATTATGAAGACCATATTGAGGACACAAAGGAAAATAGTGATCCTCATCAATTTCGTGTTTTCCAACGCAGATGTGAAGCACTTTTTGCTTTAGCTTGTTTTTATGGCGACTATGAACTAGGAATTGCGGGTATAGAGTGGGCAGGTAGAGAAATTGGCAAAGTTTCACACCAAGACGACAAATCTACTAAAATTGATTTTAGTGTTGGTGCTGACCTGAAATCGGAACCAGAACATAAATATCTGAGAAACAATGGTGGCGCATTTTTCGCAATCTACTCCACGCAAATGTCTGAAATGGGTTTGGTGCATCTTGATAAACGTCCAATTCCTTTTTGCAGCGAAAGAGCATTACCACTTGCCGAGGCTTTTGAAAAAAACATTGGGAGCTTGTGCGAAGATTTTTTTCAAGCGGCTAAGAGTGCAGAAGTCTCGTTATCTCTGCTTGATAAATTAAATGTACTGAAGCCCGCTTCGCTAAACCCACAGTCAACTGAGCACAAAATACTAAAGGATATTTTGCTCGGAAAGGTGTCTAACCCTTTGCCTGCGGATCAAATGCGAAAGCAAACTATGCTCGCAATCCTAAGTCTTGCCAGCTTATTAAAGAAAACACCCAAATCCGAGGAGTTGAAGTGGAGCTGGTTTGAGCCTTCTTCTAAAATAAGTTCACAAATCATTGATTTTGAAGAAAATGACGTCATTAAATTTTGGGCCGCCTATCAAGCTTTCGATTTGATGAGGTTGGCGTATGAAAACCTGTTGTATGCGGCTCTTGCGATATTGGAAGGTGCAGAAAATAGAAGGCTATCATTAAACGTATTAATAGCGGAAATGATGTCCAATTTTACTTTTTCTGAAAATCAGTCTTGGAAATCTTTCAAATCTGCAATGATTGAAAATGAAGAATTTGGATCAACAATCAAAAGAATTTATGAAGAATTAAGCGATGCCCACGCAACTGGGACAGTAGAGCTACAGATTCGTGCTTCCTTTGCGTTAATCATTGCGCTTTCCTCGCGATATGATGCATTAATTGAAACAATCGAAAAAGTGCCAAGAGGCTTAGAGCATTTTAGATCAATTGATACGGAAATGAAATTTTTATCCGATAAAGATAACAAAAATGCCCGAAATGTAATAGCAGAAGTAATTGGCGAACGTGTATTAAAGCGCCACCTTTGGGTTGCTTCACGCAAGTTTAGAAACCAGAGGGCCTATACATATCTTATGGAACCGGATGACGGCTTCTTAAGGTACAGAACTGATTTTACTGTTACTCCAAGTAGCCCGAGGTTAGAGCAAGCAATTCGATTCTTAAAAGACATTGATCTTATAGATGAAAGCGGCATTACAGAACTGGGAAGAGCGGAGCTTGAAAAAGCATGAAATACTTCGAGGAATTTGGCAAACATGGCTTTCATTCTGCCTTTATGACAACTTTTGCCTTTGGAGCGCAAGCTTTCGAAGATATACCTTACCCAAAGCTTCGACGTTCGGGATGCAGGAATATTATTGTTCTTGCGGACAGACAAATGACAAATCAAAGCTTGTCAGATTTTGGCGCAGCAAAGTCTGCAGGAAGTGGGTATCACCTAATAAAGACTTCTGCACCAGGTGCATTCCATCCAAAAATTACAATGCTTATAGGAAATAATATTGGGAAGCTTTATGTGGGCTCGGCAAATTTAACAGCACTTGGGTTAGGCGGAAATCGGGAATTGCTTGCAACAATTTCCTATGACAAAAACCTTCCTGAAAACTCAGTATTTTTTGCAAAAGCTATCGAGTACATTAGAGGTTACGTTCCTAATGACGACCCTTGGTTTGAGGCGGCATATAATCGAGCAATTCAATCAGCACCCTGGTTATCTGATGCAGTTTCAAAACTAAATAATATTTCTGAAATGGAACATATCAGGCTTTTGACAGATCGTCCGGAAAAGACATTAATTGAACAAATTGTCGAATGTGTTGGCTCTGATAAAATTGAAAAGCTGATAATTATGTCACCGTATTGGGATGAACGGTTAAGCGGGCTAGGCAGGCTAGGGGAGGCACTTGGAAACCCTGAGTTGCATATACTTGTTGAGAAAAACACTCAAAACTTTCCGAAATTAGCCCTTTCCTCATTGTCTAGTGTAAAGTTATTTGAGGTGGACGAAGATGCAAAAGGTCGTTTTCTTCATGCTAAGTTGTTTATAGCAATTGGCAAAGAATGGGATCATGTCATATCTGGAAGTATAAATTGTAGTTTTCCTGCTTTGATGGGCCCAAAGCACCAAGGCAATGCGGAAGCGGGTATATACACGCGAGTTGAGACAAAGACAGCACTAGAGAGATTAGATCTTCAAAATTATCTAAATCTGCCAATCCGAGAAGAAGACCTACCTGATTTAGAATTGCAAATTTCAAAAGGAGTAGTTGAAAATATCGTAAGAGACGGTGGACAATTAACTCTTAGCAATAGCCGCCTTATTTGGAAGGCGCCTGAAGTCAAAACAAATAATTGGATAAAATTACAACTTTTTTCGCGCGAAGATATTTCATATGGACAGCCTTTTGATTTACACGGCGAACCAAGTAAAGTTTGGGCTATTGATTTAGAAGCAGACGGCACGCGTCCAAAATATGGCCTTATACAATTTGAAGATTATGCCTATTCGGCGCCGATTATTGTTACCGACCTAAACGCAATTTCTCAAGCGACCCTGCCGCCGCAACTTGGACGTGCTGGCAAATTGTCTGAAACGTTATCGGGTATCAACGATGAGGATTTATGTTTGATAGAAATATTAAACGAACTCGAAATGATCGAGCTTAACAGCTTAGAGAAAACTGAGCCTACAATCAAAGCTGCGCAACAAGATACTAACGAAGACTCAGGAAATGTTTCATATAAATTGCTTAAGAGGAACGACTTTGAAAAAGCGCGCATTGAAGCCCAAAAAGACCCAAAGTCATTGGCAGAGTTTTCGGTTGGGCGAATTAATAGTGCTGCAAATCAGCTATCGACAGTCTTAAACCGTCTCATCGGCATTATGTCGGATGATTTTGACTCGATGGAAACCCAAGAAATATTGAAAGCAGAAAGTCTCGATTTTACAATCAGTGAACCAGTCGATGTATGCGATGAAGTAAAAAGCAATGAACCTCCTCTATTAATAGAAAATGCCACAAATAGCGCAGAGATTATTGAAAACTATCGACGGAAAGAAATGGATAAAACTAATGCAAGACAAATACTTAGTTTGGTGAACGAATTTGAAAAGCGCGGTCAGCACATGATTGGCAGCACTTTCAGAACAACAGAGCTAGTAAGATTCAGAGCAATGATTCAAATTATATTGAATTACGCACAGCCTATCAGGGGAAAACCACGAAAGCCTCAAATATTGCCTCTTTATACCAGGGAGGGTTTCGATTGGCCCAGGCTTATTTGCCGCATATTATTTTGCCATTTCGGGAGATTTCAGGTTTGGAATAATTTGGTTCTTGAGCCAAATGAAGACGAGCAAAACCGTGTAATAGAGTACTTAGTGATAGCAAATTGGGCAGCAAATGCTGTGAATAAGGCGATAGAGTCCTCAAAAGAACTTAGTATTTTAAAGCAAATTTTTGAGAACGTATCTAAACAAATCCGACTTATATACTCGCAAACAATCTCGGAAGAAAAGGCTAATGCTGATCTTGTAAAACTTCTGGAGGCTAAATTCCAAGATAGATTTGGAGGTATTTTAAGTTAGAGAGCCTTATTTTTCCAAATCCAAAACGACTATTGAAATGTCATCTTGGCGATGTGGTGGTATCGTTTCTTGGAGCATTTTTAGCATTTCTTCAGGGGGTTCTGGTCAAATTTAGTATAGTTTGATTTTGCGGTTAAAACGAATCTGCAAATAATATTACAATAATCTTGTTAATAACCCTAAATGTCTATTAATTTTGAAAATTTGAATTTGGCGCGCAAAAAATAATGAAAAATATTAGAGACGATTTTTTATGACGACGGACAAAACCGAGTATGCCCATGCTCGCTGTACCATGTTTGGGCTACGCCTCGCCCTGTAAGGGCGCTTGATGCATTTATAAACAGGCTATCACGCCGAAGTTGTGAGGATAAGAAGTGAACAATCTTGAGAAAATTAGGTTGGAGTTATTCAGTTTAAGGCAAGAGATGGGATGGGAAAAATTTCATAACCCCAAAGATTTATCTCTCTCTATCGTTCTCGAAGCATCTGAGTTACTAGAGAAATTCCAATGGTTATCCAATGTTGAAATTAGCATAAAGATTAATGATGAAATTTATCTAAAAGAAATTTCAGATGAGATTGCTGATGTGATGATTTATCTAATTTATTTGTCAGATGTACTGAAGATTGACTTGTTGCAAGCAGTGGTAGAAAAGCATGAAATAAATAAAGCAAGGTTTAACAAGGGGCATAGCTGATGGAACGCACAGACTGGGAGGTTTTCCAAAGATATAAGCATGCACCAGGACATGCTTTTTCAAACAACATTGTCACTGAACAAGACAAAGATTCTTATCAGAGAATTTTTGCGGAACTAGTTAATTCAGTTGAATTTGCTATAGCGAAAAATTCTTTTAATAATGAGTTTAAATCTTGGAACTGCAGATTTTATCGAGATGGAGGTATTCAAGGACAGAGACCGACAGATTTATGGGCCTCGATAATCAATGACACAGCAGATTCTTTTGAGCGATTTCCTCAAGTTTATGTCATTGCAAATGAGCGCGGGCTGGAAATTGGGTTTTCTGTGTCTATTCATGAAGATGACTACTATAATGCCGATCTAAAACTTAAAAATAGAGAAATTGTCCCACTAATTAACGCGAAATTACCAAGACCTGACAGTGATTTTACGCGAAAACTCGAAACACAATTGCGTCAAGTTGGAAATTGGTTTTTTGCTAAAAAAAACCGTCTATCAGGTAAATCAGATTTTGATAGTCTGAGCGACCTACTGGCGCATCTTAAGTCAAGAGACGCTGGTTCAAACGGTGGAGGTACGATTGGGAGATTTTATAGCATTGACGATATTTTTGATGAAAACTCGACATTTAGCTTATCGTCTACTGTAAATGAAACGTTTTCGATTTTCCTGCCGTTGATGAAAGCACTTAGAAAAACTAATAGCGACTCAACCTATCTCGCAACTAAGCTTAAGCTCATTAGCGTAGAGAGTGAACTGGAAACAGAAAACTATTTTGAGCTTGGTAGCTATGAGGACGCTCGCAAAAAGACTTTAAGAAGTATTGTATTAAGAAGGGGGCAGGCAGGTTTTCGAAACCAGCTATTGCAAGCATATGATTTCAAATGCGCAATTACTGGTTGTGACGTTACGGAGGTTTTGGAAGCTGCTCATATTGTTCCTTACAATGGTGAACTTACAAATCATATCCAAAATGGAATATTGTTGCGAGCAGATGTGCATGCTCTTTTCGATCTCCGTTTGATTGAAATAAATCAAAAATATGAAATCAAAATATCTGATCAATTGCTAGATTCAGAATATGGTAAATACGATAAATTAGAAATTAGACTGCCCAAAAAAAGTGGAGACCGCCCTAGCCTTAAGGCATTGGAAGCTCGCAACTCAAAGATCTAAACGATGTATCCAGTTGACCTGAGCTCCTAGAAATCATCCAGAAAATGGTAGATTATATCCTAAGGAGTTGTCAGATGCATGAAGTTACTAGCGTATATATGAACTTTGCGGAAATGGATAATCCGTATTTTCGAGGCGAAAAATAAAATATTCAAGAGTTAATGAAAAGAATTAGAGTGGATTGCCATCACAATCAAAAGTATCTGAACGCAAATATGGGTAAAAATATGGGTAAGGAATGAAGTGGATTTTTGATTAATTAAATAAAATCAACAAATTACATCAAATAAATGGCGGACAGAGAGGGATTCGAACCCTCGATAGACTTTCACCTATACACGCGTTCCAGGCGTGCGCCTTCAACCACTCGGCCACCTGCCCATCTCACCATTGATCCGAGGTCACTGGTTATGTGACCTCGTTGGTTTGTTTGGTCGTTTCGCTTTCGCTTCACTTCCGGGCCACCTGCCCCAAACATTAATTTAAATTTGATTTGAGTACAAATTTAACAAAAAGACCTTGGTTACGGGTCTTAAATTGAGAAAGTCTGAATATATTTTTACGAAATAAATGCAAGATGTTTGCACACTTGGCTTGAATAAACTATTCGCACGCGGGTTTTAGTTTAAGGCACATGCAATGGGCGGTATCATTATAGCCCCAAGTAAATTCTTCGCATTGTTGGATTGCCTTGGGCGCTTCGGATCTTATGGCGTGTTGAAACCCAAGGCGGGAGAAAAAGGTTTCGGCATTAATTGTTAAAAGCCAAAGTTTTTTCAGGCCCAAATCCCGCGCCTCATTAATCAGGGCTTTAACGAGCTTTTTGCCAGACCCCATGCCACGCAATGCATTTTTTATTACCACAGAGCGCAAGACACCCGCGTCATTATAAATTTCAATTCCGCCCCAACCAAGCGGCGCGCCATTTTCGGCATTGATTGAAAAGAAACTAATTGGGGCAGAGCCAATGGTTTGCACAGGCAAACCTTCGGATAAAAGGATAATTTTCAAATCCCCAAGCTCTTTTTTATTTATGCGTTTCAACCCGTTTTGCATCTGGTTCTCTTGATCAATTTTTTTATTATGAACAGAAGATTTTAGCATATTAGAGCATCCGCGTAAATTAAACCCTAATATCGAGGAACATGCCTTTTCGCACGAATGCGCCCTCGGGCTTTTGGGGGGCTTCTTCGACCGCATTTACCGCCGCATTATTATTAATTGCGGTTGTTGTAATATTTTCTTTTTCCGCAATTGGCGCGCTTTTGGGTGCTTGTGCCGCGACTTGCGCCTGTGGAATATTAATGGCGCGTGACTGTGCCATCTTTTGGGCAAAAGCGGCAAGGGCCGGATTATTAAATTTTGGTGCGTCGGAAATATTAGCCATTCGCAAACATTAGGAATTTATGCTTAACAAATGGTTTATAAGCCAATAATTAGCAGCCTGAAAACTTAGAGGCCGGGGTCAAAAGTGGCAATATCGGCGCAATCAAAAATCTGATCCATTGATTGGGCGCAACATTCAGACGGTGCAACCTTCACAACTTTGGCCGGGATGCCCGCAACCGTTGCCCCGCGCACAACATCTTTAAGCACCAATGAACCGGCCGCAATGCGCGCATTTTCACCGATGTGAATATTGCCAAGTACCTTTGCGCCCGCGCCAATCAAAACGCCGTCACCAATTTTTGGATGGCGGTCACCGCCCTCTTTGCCAGTTCCGCCAAGGGTAACATTATGGAGGATAGAAACATTATCACCGATAACGGCGGTTTCGCCTACGACAATCCCTGTTGCATGGTCAATGAAAACGCCTTTGCCGATTTTTGCGGCGGGGTGAATATCAACCTGAAACAATTCGCTTACTCGGCTTTGTAGGTGCAGCGCCAATAATTGCCGCCCATTTTGCCACAAATAATGCGCAATGCGGTGCGCCTGAAGCGCTTGAAAGCCTTTGAAATATAAAAATGGTTGCAAATATGAATGACAAGCGGGGTCACGTTGCATTACGGCATCCATATCAATTTCGGCATATTCAACAATCTGCGGATTATTTATATACGCCTCGGCACAAACTTCGCGAATTTGCAAAGAGTTTAAATCCGCGCCACCAATTTTTTGTGCCAATTGATAGGCGAGGGCGCGTGATAATGATTTGTGGTTTAAAATCGTTGCATGCAGCAATGAACCAAGTGCCGGCTCATCATTTGCCGCCTGTCCGGCCTCAAAGCGCATAACATCCCAAATGTTGCCATTTGTATGGTTATCAATGATTTTTAAAGGCGGATTATTTTTAACGAGGTTGTTACCCATAACTCAATTTCTTTGCAAAAAAACTATTTGGGGCTTTGGGCGACAAAATTCAAGCCCAAAACCACACGCCATTTGGATAACAGATTAAGTTTAATAAAACCAGAATAAATTTATTCTGGTTTTATTTTGAAACTATTTATTTTGCCCTTGCGATGCGCAATAAATTGGTTGCACCAGGGGTACCAAATGGCACACCAGCAACCACAACAATCCTGTCGCCTGATTTGGCAAGCCCGATGCCACTTGAATAAATTGATGCAAGCTCTGCCATTTCTTCAATGTCTTTTGGATCATAGATGATGCGGGTTTCCATGCCCCATGCCAGTGCCAATTTACGCGCCGATTGAATATTTGGCGTAAGGGTAAGGATGGGTTGCAGCGGTCTTTCGCGTGAAATCCGTAATGCGGTTGTGCCGCGTGCCGAAAAGGCAACCAGACATTTTGCGTTGGAAACATCTGCCGCAACTCTTGCCGCCGCAGAAATTGCATCGGAAATTTCATGTTCAGGGTTGGAATGTTCGGCATCCATTAAACCGGCCCAACGTGGGTCTTTTTCCACACGTTCGGCAATACGGCTCATTACTTCAACGGCCTCAAGCGGGAAGTCACCGGATGCGGTTTCCGCCGAAAGCATAAGTGCGTCTGTACCTTCATAGACCGCATTGGCAACGTCTGAAGCTTCGGCACGGGTTGGTGTTGATGATGTAATCATGCTTTCAAGCATTTGGGTGGCAACAATGGTTGGCACACCGCGTTGCCGTGCCGCGCGAAGTATGGTTTTTTGTGCAATCGGCACTTCTTCGGGCGCAAGTTCAACACCCAAGTCACCACGCGCCACCATAACGCCATCACAATAATCAAGAATTTCATTTAGTGATTTTAATGCCGCCGGTTTTTCAATTTTTGCCAAAACCGCCGCGCGCCCTTTTACAATAGAGCGAAGTTCCGCCATATCGGCAGCGCGTTGCACAAATGATAATGCAACCCAATCAACGCCAAGCTCAAGTGCAAAATTAACGTCTTTGCGATCTTTTTCGGAAATTGCCGACAATGGTAATACAGCTTCGGGAACGTTTACGCCTTTACGGTCCGATAAAAAGCCCGCGCGAATACAAACAACTTCGGCCCAATCTTCACCATGGTCGGTTACTTCAAGGCGGACCTTGCCATCATCAACCAAAAGATTCAGCCCTTTTTTCATAACCGCAAAAATTTCCTTATGCGGCAGTGAACATTGTTTCTCATCACCTTCAATTTTTTCAAGAACGAGGCGGAATTTATCACCTGCCTCTAGCTTGATTTTTTTTCCATCCTTAAAGGTTCCAAGGCGAAGTTTTGGTCCTTGTAAATCCGCAAGAACACCAAGCGGTCGTTGCACAGCAAGTTCAGCAGAGCGTACGGATTCATAGGCAAGGCGATGGTCATCAAATGACCCGTGCGAAAAGTTCAGGCGGAAAACATCAACCCCCGCCTGTGCAAGCGCCAAAGTGGTATCTGGGTCGCGGCTTCTTGGGCCAAGTGTGGCAACGATTCTGGTGCGGCGGTTTCTTATCATATTGAACCTTTATTGATTAAATTGTGCAGCAAGACGGGCGTTGGCTTCGATGGTTGCGAAATCTTCAGCCTCTAATAATTGTTTGGTTGCAATCCAGCTTCCGCCCACGGCAACCACATTAGAAAGCGCAAGGTAATTTGGTATTTTATCAAGGCTAATGCCGCCAGTTGGGCAGAATTGCGCATGTTTAAATGGTCCTTGGAATGATTTTAAAGTTCCCGCACCACCAAATGATTCAGCTGGGAAGAATTTTAAAACCCCAAAGCCTTCTTCAAGGCGGCTCATAACTTCTGTGGCGGTGGTTACGCCAACCATAACATCCATATCAAGTTTCAAAAGAGCTTCACGCAATTGCGGGCTTGAACCCGGGGTTACGATGAAGTCAGCGCCAACCTTAACACAGGCTTCAACATCACCTTCGGTCAAAATTGTGCCTGCACCAACTACCAATGATGGCGCGGCCTGTTTCATTTCGCGAATTGAATCAATGCCGCATTCTGTACGAAGTGTTACTTCGGCATATTTAACGCCACCCTTTTCAAGGGCAACAGCCAAAGGTGCAGCATATTCGATTTTTGGAATTTCCAAAACTGGAATGATTGGGTTTAATCTTAAACGTGAAGCAAAGGCAGTCATTTCATAATCCTCATTGTGCAAACATTGCTGCACCACGAAGTGCAGCATATTTATCGGTATTTCTTAAAAGTGGAACGTCGCGCACATAATTTGACATCACGCCAATATTTTTGAAACGTTCCAGAAAATCATCAGTAGCAATGAATTTTGACAATTGTTCCGCGACCCCGCCGGCAATTACACAACCACCTTGTGCGCCTAATGCCAAAACTGCATTGGCGCAGAAAGTTGCAAGCATAAGTGAAAGGGTTTTAGCAGCATCAACCGCTAATTGGGATGATAAATTCGCCGCCGCTTCGCCAATTTCTGGTGGCGTATCAAACGGTGTATGTTCGCCGCGAATTGTTCCCAAACATTTGTAAATTCTTAATAGGCCGGGGCCGGAAACCACGTGTTCAAAAGTGACATTGTCAAATGCACTTGCAAGGATTTTCAAAATCTCACGCTCTATATCAGAACGTGGTGCAAATGCCTGATGGCCGCCTTCGGTAGGCATAACACGGTAGCCATCATTGGTTTGGACAAGACCTGCCATACCAAGACCAGTTCCAGGGCCCAAAATAACTTTGGGTGCTCCGTCAATCGGTTTGCCTTTGTTAATAACTTCAAAGGCATTGTCTTTGGTGGCGGGAATTGCCATCGCTTGTGCCGCAAAGTCATTTACCAAAAGCACGCTATCAAGCCCAAAAATTTCTTTAATTTTTGATGCCGAAACCACCCAATCTGAATTGGTAAAGCGAACCTCATCAGAACCTGTTACACCTGCAAGCGCAAATACCGCATTTTTTGGCTTCTCTTCAATATCTACCAACCAATTTTCAAGCGCGGCCTCTAATGAACGAAATTCTTCAACCGGTTTTATGCCGACATGAGTGAGGTCAATTTTGCCGTTACTAAGACGTTTTGCAATCGCAAGCCTTGCATTTGTGCCGCCAACATCGCCAACTATAACCGGTTTATCCATTTTTATTTGCTTTCCCCTGTTAAATATTCAATTCTTTAATATTCGAATTGTGATGCGCCATCTTCGGCCGCGCCCGCATTATTGCGGAATACGGTAAATAATTCGCGCCCAATGTCGTTATGTGAATATGACATATCGGGAAGTGTTGCAGTGCGTTCTTCCCACTCTTTTTCATTGACCAACGCCTCAATGATTCCGTTGGCATTGATATGAATTATGTCACCGTCGCGAATTTTGGCGATTGCGCCGCCGTTCAATGCCTCTGGTGTAACATGGATTGCCGCCAAAATTTTACCCGATGCACCCGACATGCGTCCATCGGTTAAAAGTGCAACCTTGAAACCCTTATCTTGCAATACGCCAAGTGCAGGTGTTAGTTTGTGTAATTCAGGCATCCCATTCGCACGTGGTCCTTGTCCGCGAACCACAACCACGACATCCTTATCAAGTTCGCCTGCTTTGAACGCTTCATGAAAGTCTGCTTGGGACGTGAAAACCCGTGCCGGTGCTTTGATTTCGTGGTGATCTTGTGAGACCGCAGAAATTTTGACGCAACCACGACCAATATTACCCTTAACAAGACGCAAGCCACCAGTTGGTGCAAATGGGTTTGATAGTGGGCGCAAGATATCTTCATCATGGCTTTTTTTGGTGCCCGCCTGCCATACAGCAAGGTCACCATCCAAAAACGGCTCTTGCGTATAATTTGAAAGCCCTTTGCCCATGACGGTTAATACATCATCATGCAACAATCCACCTTCAAGTAATTGATCAATCAAAAAGGCAATGCCGCCAGCCGCGTGGAAATGATTTACATCGGCCGGTCCATTTGGATAGACGCGCGCCAAAAGCGGCGTAGCTTCTGAGATGTCTTCAAAATCCTGCCAATTGATAATAATCCCTGCGGCACGTGCCATCGCTGGAAGGTGCAGCATATGGTTAGTAGAACCGCCAGTGGCACAAAGACCAACCATTGCGTTTACAATTGCCTTTTCACTGATAACTTTTCCAAGTGGCAAATATTCATCACCCAAATGTGTGATTTTGCTGGCGCGAACGCCGGTTGCTTTTACCAATGCTGCACGCAATGGATTACGTGGATTAATAAAGGCGGAATTTGGCATATGAACGCCCATAAATTCCATCATCATCTGATTGGAATTGGCGGTTCCATAGAATGTGCAAGTTCCTTCTTCGTGATAGGCCTTTGATTCGGACTCAAGCAATTCTTTGCGTCCAACTTTGCCTTCGGCATATAATTGGCGGGTTTTCGCTTTTTCACTATTGGAAATGCCAGAAGTCATTGGACCAGATGGACAGAAAATGAACGGCAACCAGCCGAAACGCAATGCACCAATCATAAGCCCTGGGACGATTTTATCGCAAACCCCAAGGCATATCCCTGCATCAAATACATCGTGCGACATCGCAATTGCGGTGGACATTGCAATAATATCGCGCGAAAACAGCGATAATTCCATGCCTTCAAAACCTTGTGTTACCCCATCACACATTGCCGGAACACCGCCTGCAACCTGTGCAATTGCGCCATATTTGCGAACTGCTGTTTTGATGATATCGGGATAATCCTTTAAGGGTTCATGCGCCGAAAGCATGTCATTATAAGCAGTTACAATACCGATATTCGGCCATTTGCCACCAATTAATTCAGATTTATCAAGCGCAGGGCAGGCGGCATAAGTATGCGCCTGATTTGCAGCGGCCAACCGTTCACGGCTTGGGGTTTTTGAATTATGGCTTTCGATAAGTGCAAGATATTCTTCACGTGTCTTTTGAGAACGCGCAATTATCCTGTCGGTCACAGCATTAATTTCGGGACGCAATTATTTTATCCTTCTTTTGGTAGCCCGCAAAAAGCGAACTTAAATTGCAATTTACTATGCGGAATAATTATTTCATTCCGCCCAGAAAACGACAAAACCTTTTTTGGCGGCATCAACTGCTGCCTTGATTGGGCCTGAGCTTGCGTCCCCAGTTATTGCACGCTCAAACACTTCTAATTTTTTTATACCAAATATGAGTAGCATTACCATATCGCAAGATGCAATAGCAGGCAAAGTTAATGTTATTCTTAACGGATATTTTTTTCCAACCTCTGAATGGGCGGCATTCATTGGCGCAATATTATGCGGATAATCAGGCTTTAAAATTTCATCAAGATTATCAGCCCCCGCAAACCATGATGCAGTATGGGCATCTTCACCCATGCCCAAAACAATAGCATCCGCAGGAAGATATCTATTATAAATCGCCTCAACAACAGGAATGGCATCATATAGGTCGGCATTTTTCTGCTTCATGCCAATGATATTTACGCCCTTTGCTGCGGTAAAGGCACGGTGCAGCATTTTCTCGTTTGAGCCATCATCATCAATATCGACCCAACGCTCATCAACCAAAATGATATTAACATCATTCCAGTTAAAACCCCCTTCTGCATAGTCTTTATATGCTGGTTCAGGGGTTGAGCCGCCAGATAATGCAATATTGGCATGGCCATTCTTCGCAATCGCATTTTTTGTTGCATCTTTTAATGCCGCAGCAAGTGCAGCAAATGCAGCATCACGATTTTCAAATTTATTTATTTTAAGCATTTTAAAAACCCTGCCACCCCGCGCACTGCGGGGTGAATATTTATATGCAAGAAATTAAACTATAATTCTTTCCATGCCCGACCATCACGATCCATCATCAGCGCCGAAGCAAGTGGACCGTCAGAGCCAGCAGTATAAATATGGGGTTCAATCTTTTTATCTTCCCATGCCTTGATGATGCGATCAACCCAAATCCACGCTGCCTCAACCTCGTCACGGCGCATGAATAGTGAAAGATTGCCCCGCACCACATCCATCAAAAGCCGCTCGTAAGCATCAGGATAGCGTAGGGTAAAAGTCTCAGCATAGGACAAATCAAGCGGAACCGATTTCATACGAAGACCACCAGGGCCCGGTTCCTTGATTTGTAACCACATCTCAACCCCTTCATCAGGCTGAAGTCGCATTACAAGCTGATTGGGTTTTGATTCGCCTTCAAATAAAACATGAGGCGGTGGCGTAAATTGTACCACGATTTCAGAACGTCTGCTTGCAAGGCGTTTTCCGGTGCGCAAATAAAATGGCACGCCGCTCCAACGCCAATTATGAATGTGGGTTTTAAGCGCAACAAAAGTTTCGGTTGAAGAAGAATTTAAACTGTCATCATATTTTTTTAATTCTTCTAGATATCCTGGGGCCGCTTCATCGCCAACCAAACCTGCTTTATATTGACCGCGCACCGTATCTTCGGCGATTGTGTCGGCGGTGATTGGTTCCAATGAACGCAAAACCTTGATTTTTTCAGTACGAATTGCATCGGCATCCATCGATGCAGGTGGCTCCATCGCCACAAGGCACAAAAGTTGCAACATATGGTTTTGCACCATATCGCGCATTGCGCCTGATTTATCGTAATAACCACCACGTGAACCCACGCCAATATCCTCGGAAACCGTGATTTGGACGTGATCAATTGCATGGCGCGACCAAACTGGTTCAAATAGCGCATTGGCAAAGCGCAAAACCAAAAGGTTTTGTACGGTTTCTTTGCCTAAATAATGGTCGATACGGTAAACGCGATCTTCTGAAAAAACTTCACCAACACCGTCATTAATGGCTTTGGCAGAATGCAAATCACGACCTAATGGCTTCTCAAGAACCACGCGCGAGGTTTGTGTGGCAAGGCCAGAAGTCTTTAATGAGTGGCAAATTGGAACAAAAACCGCAGGCGGCGTTGAAAGGTAAAACACCCTTACGCGTTCCTCACCGTCATGTTTTAATGCGTCATGCACTAAATTCCATTCCGCGTTTTCATCCGCAGCATCAAGTGCAACATAATCAATTAATTCCAAAAACTCTTTTAGGCGCGGATGGTCTTTTTCACCTTGGGCAAGGTTAATGTAACCATTGGTAACAGCCTCATGAAATTCTTCACGGCTCAAGGCATGACGCGCGATACCAACAATTTTTGATTCTTTTGGAATTTGACCATCACAGAAACGGTGGAAAAGAGATGGAAACAGTTTCCGTAATGCTAAATCACCTGATGCACCAAACACAATTAATTCAAACGTTGGTACGGGCACAAATTCTGCCATAAAGTCTCCCTGACAAAAATAATATTAAAACTGCCCCAGTAATTTTGCCTTATATGACGTTTTTAATTTTTATACAAACTGCATATTACAAATTTATACATATTCTATTCATAACTGCTTTTTTATTTAAAAGATGAAAATATTTGCCATAAATATGTCCAAGAGACTAATATTGTTGCGAATATTAATATAAATGGTTTGGAACACAAATTTCAGAACGGCTTTTATATGTCGCAGGCATTAATAATAAAAAACGGAAAAAGAATGCAAAAAAAATTGCGCGGCTCTTGTGCTTTTGCGGCATTATTAATTTCTGCGAATTTTGTTTATTCGTCGGCGCTTGCCGATCCGCGTGCCAAGGTTGCGATTGATGCCGATAGGGAAACCATTGATTATATAAAAGGCGCAATTGGCGAAACATCATCAAGACCACAAAGCGCATATGAAGCAAGAAGAAGTGGTGAGGTTGCCGCAGAATATGCCCAAGAGGCTTTACGATCACTTGGCTATTATCAATCTAATATCACGATTGAAATCAATGATGATGAAGTTACCTACCCAACACTAAAAATAGATCAGGGCACGCAGTTTAAAATAAAAGATCCCGATATTGAGTGGCTTGAAACCCCTCCTGACGCTGCTACTCGTATTGATTCATTAAAAGCAATTGGCCTTAATAATGGCGATGCGGGGCGCGCAGATTTTGTTATTGCTGGCGAAAGTCGCGCATTAGGTAAAGTATTAGATGACGGTTATGCCGATGCCACACTTGGACAAAGACGGGTAATTGTTGATCATGCGGATTATTCGGTTCATCCAATTTACCGCATTAATACCGGTGAGCGGGCGCGTTTGGGCGAAATCATGCTTTTGGGCAAAACCAAAACCAAAATAAAATGGGTAAAGCATTTTGTGCCGTGGCAAGTTGGCGATACGTATTCAACCGAAAAAATTTCTGAATTGCAAAGACGCATTATTGATACCGGCGCATATGATTCTGTGAATATCCGCCTTGGTGACAAAGCCCCTGGCTCTAATATTCGCACGATTAATATAACATTGGAAGATAGGGCGAAAACCACATTGGAAACCCTTATCAGCTATTCAAATACTGAAAGTTTCTCTGGTGAGGTAAGGGTTGGACGTTATAATATGTTTGGCCGTGGCGACAGTTTCATTAATCGGATTCTTTTGGGTCAAATTGAAAGCCGCGTGGAAACCACATTAAAACTGCCACACTTTCATAAGCCAGATCAGACATTATCACTGTCTTTCGGTGCATTTCGCGATGATACGGACGCATATCGTGAGCAAGGTATTGATTTAAAAGCAGACGTGACCCGTAAATTCACCCGAACGTCTTATTGGTCTGTTGGTGCTGATGCAAATTATGCCAAAAACCGTGAACCGTCTTATTATCAAACCAACACCAATATCGACCGCAACTATTGGGCATTTAGTGCAATTGGCACATATTTGCTTGATAAAACCGATAATATTCTAAACCCGAAAAGTGGCTTTAAGGCCGATGCCACATTAGAGCCAACATTAATAACCGGTGATGCCAATCTTTCTTATGTTAAAGTCATCGGACAAGCATCGTATTACAAAGGTCTTGATAAAGCAGAAAAAACGATATTTGCCACGCGCGCGCGTGTCGGTTCGATTTTTGGGGGAACTATCCCTGAAATTCCGGCCGCAAAACGTCTTTATGTTGGCGGCGGGGGGTCGGTTCGCGGTTATAAATATCAAGGCATTGGTCCGCGCTATTCTGATACAAGTGAAACCCCAATTGGAGGTCTTTCATTGGTTGAGATGAGTGTTGAACTGCGCCATCAATTTGATAATAAAATGGGTTTTGTTGCCTTTGTTGATAGCGGAACATTGGGCATCCACTCATCACCTAGTTTTAAAGAATTCAAAGCCGGTGGTGGTGTTGGTTTCCGCTATGATCTTGGTTTTGCGCCTTTAAGGATTGACCTTGCTGTCCCGTTTGATAAACCAAAGGGTGATCCTTCTTACCAGATTTACATCGGCGTGGGGCAAAGCTTTTGACGAAAAAAGATGCTGACATAGAAATACCAAAAGCCGATGCTGTAAATGAAGGCAGCGAAAATGTTGCGTCTGAAAGCGATGTTGCAAATGCCGATTCCGAAGAAGATATAGTCGAAAAAAAGAAGCGTAAAATCCGCCGCTTTAAACGGCACAAGTCTGAAAAGCATATGGTGCGTTGGCATTTTTTTCAGGCCTTGGGTTCGGCAAATGCTTTTTTAATGTTTTTGATAATGTTAGTCGTTGGAGGACTTGCACTTATTCGCTTTGGAACCGCGACCGATAGCGGGCGTGCCGGCATTGAAAAAGCATTAAATGGCCTAAAGCTTGGTCCAATTGGCACGCTTTATGTAAAAGGTCTGCATGGTGATTTGCTTACCGACCTTAACGCCGATTATGTAATGATAAAGGATGAAAAAGGCGTTTGGCTTGATGCAAGCGGCATTGAAATAGAATGGGCTCCTGCTGATTTGGCAATCGGTAAAGTGCATATTGAAAATGCCAATATCAACCGCCTTAATATCTATCGTCGCCCGATTTTAACCAAAGAGCCGGAATCAAAAAAAGACTTACCTGTTGCCATTGCGATTGATAAACTTGGTGCGGTGGTTATCCCGCACAAGGAGTTTTCGACACGCGAAGGCATACTTGGTGTCGGCACTAGCCTTTATTTAAAGCGTAACAAAGACATTAAAATTTTTGCCCAAATTATTAATGCACGTCGCCAATTTGATCGGGTTGATATTGATTTTGAGACCCGCAAAACCCTTCCAATTCATGCCAATATTCGCGCGACCGAACAAGGTGGCGGGCCAATTGCCGGAATGCTTGGGTTTGATGCCAATTCACCCTTGTTCATTAAGGCGCAATTAGAAGGCGACAAAAAACTTGGCGTTATAACTTTATTTGCCCAAAATGGCGGTAACCGCATTGCCGACGTGCGCGGTAATTGGGACAAAGATATTGGCGGCTTTGCGGGCTTTATTAATTTCAATTCGTCATTATACACGCGCGACTTTAATAAAAAATTTGGTGGGCCGGTTGATGTTAAATCAAATTGGTCCCATCTTGCGGGTGCAAAAGAAGATGAGCATTTTTTCACCCTCGATGTTCGTGGTCCCGATACTAACATAAGCGCATCTGGTAATTTAAATTATGAAAAACGTAAAACCATTGGTGCGCTTGATGTGGTATTAACCACCCGCCAAATGCGCAACTTGCTTGATACAGTTTTTCTTAATGCCGGTGTTGGTGGCTTGGTGGGCAAGGCACAGGGCTCTATTGATGATTTCCGCGTCTGGGGGCCAGTAAGCGCACGCGATTACGCCCTGCTTGATAATCATTTCGCGCGGGCAAATGGCAACCTTGATATTACATTCCAAAAAGGAAAATTAGTTGTCGATGTTAAATTCCACGGCCTTGGCAATAGTGGTAGCAATATCATAGCACGTATTGTTGGTAATGAGGTTACAGGCGGCGTTAACGTCGTGCATGACCGTGATGGGAATGTATTTGTTGATAGTCTAACCGTAAATGGTCGCGGTGTAAAAATGTCTTCAAATGGCGGTGTACGTTTTGGCGGGGCGACATATCTTGCGGGCAAAGCAATGGTTGATGCACCCAATCTAACAGGCGGTGTTTTAACCGGCAATTTAGAAGGTAATTTTGAGGCACTCCATGCAAAAGGTGCTGAAAACACTACGCTTACAATTGATGCAATTGGTAAAAACCTAAAAGGAAAGGGGGACTTTATCAATGAAGTGCTGGGTAATGCCCCACGCGCGCATACTGTTGTTAATTTGGGTAATGCGGTTTATTTCACTGCATTCAATGTCAAAACTAAAGATATTGAGGCAAACGCAACTTCGTTTGACCGTAATAATTTATTCGGCGTTATTGGTGGCGATGTAAAGGCGGGAAATGACACCTTAAAACTATTCAAATTAAACGGCACTCTGGCAGGCAAATTCACGCTTTCGGGGTTAACCAATATTAATGGCGATAATGGTTTCGCGCTTTTGAATCTGAATGTAAACGCCGCAAAATTTACTTCAAAAATTTCAAAGCTTGATGAATATATTGGTGCCACACCAAATGTAAAAGGCAAAGTTTTGATTGGCCTTAAACGCGTATTGTCAGATGAGTTGGTCTTAACTGGAAAAGATGCCAATATCACACTTTCTGGACAATTGGTTGGCCCGGGTGATTTTTCTTTAAAGACCCAGTGGAAATTAAACCGACCTTTGTATTTTGGACCATTAGAGGCCAGCGGTAATTTATATGGCAATGGTCTCATTGTTGGGCCATACGATAATTTCAAGGGTAGTTTTACCACAAACCTAAGCAGGATTGATATTGGTGGTTCTAGTATTTCACCTGCGGTTTTGACCGCTGAATTCTTGTCTGGGCAAAAGCCGTTTGTGACCAATCTCAAACTAAATGGCAAAAGTGAATTTGGCGACATTAATGGCGTTGCACAATTACTTGGTGTCGAAAATGGTTTTGCGGTGCGCAATATTGATATTAATGGTGCGGGCGTGCGGGCATTGGGCTCAGCCAGTTTTATAGAAAACCAAAATCCCAGCGCTAATTTTGCAATATCAGTTCAAAAGGGCTTGTTTTTACAAAATGGCGCATTGTCTGGAAACGTTAAAATTGAGCAGAATGGGAAAAAAACTTTTGCCAATATCAATTTTCAGGGGCAAAAATTTACATTCCGTGGCACCAACATGGCGTTTGATAATTTCGCGGTAAATGGTTCAGGTGATTTAAAGAATTTAATCCTTGATACCAATTTTTCAATGCGTTCTTATCAAGTACTTAGTTTTAATGGTAAAACCTATATAAATTCTGGCCGTGACAATACTATGGTGCGCCTAAATGGTGGCGGACACATTGGGACAAAAAATTATACTTTCACCGAGCCATTGCAAATTCGCTTTGGAGATAATGAAAAATCGGCAACCGGAAGAATTAATTTTACTGCGGCTAATGCTGCTGAAAATGCAATGATTTACTTTGATGCCCAACAAAAGGGTGAATCATTAAAAGTTGCTGCCGATGTGGATAAGCTTAGCATTTCTGCTGTTAATCAGGATTTTGTTGGCACATTTAGTGGCACAATGAAATTGCACAATATGGGCAACCATATAGAGGGTGTGGTTGACGGAAAATTAAATGATGCCCGCGCACGTGGTTTAAATAAAAACATGGCAATTAATGGCGACATTAATGCAAAATTAGAAAATGAGCGCATCGCAATAAAAACCCATGCTTATAATAACGAGGGGCTTAACGCCAATTCTGATGTGAATGTTGCAGCCGTAACATCGGTTAGCCCGCTACGAGTTGCCATTGCTCGTAATGAACCAATAAACGGCAATTTCACAATTGATGGCGAAGTTCGGCCGCTTGCCGATTTAATTTTTGCCGGACAACGTTATTTATCAGGCAAGTTTAAGGGACAAGGTAGCCTAAGCGGAAGCATTAACGACCCAATTGTAAACGGTGACTTTGCACTTTCAAACGGAAAATACCGTGAACCGGAACTTGGTCTAACCCTCAATGAGCTTAATTTAAACGGCACTATTGATAGCCAAAAGCTCGATATTGTTAATTTTAACGCCAAAGACGGAAAACACGGCGAAATTAAAGGTGAGGGTGAAGTTGGCTTGCGTGGTAATTCCGAACGTAGTTTCCATATAAATACCCATAAATTCCGTCTTGTTGATAACGATATTGCGGTGATTGATGCGACCGGCGACACAGTATTAGAACACATTGATAACCGTCAATCGCGCTTAAAAGGTCAATTGCGGATTGATTTCGCAGAATTTTCACCACGTTCGCTTTCTGGTTCAAAAGTAACTTCTTTGGATGTTGAAGAAATCAATGTGCCGAGTGATTTGGTAAAAACCCAATATGAAAATGGTCAGGCGATAAAACCACCTAAACCGCTCGCGGTAAATAATAATATTCTACTTGATGTAAAACTTTCGGCGGCGCGCGGTGTGTTTATCCGTGGTCGTGGCTTGAATCTTGAATTATCGGTAGATGCTGGAATTGGTGGCACATTACAAAAGCCAAAAATTAACGGCACCGCCAAAGTATTCCGTGGTGAATATGAATATGGTGGTCGTGCATTTGAATTTGAAGATCGCGGCACAATCACTTTGGATGAACGGCCGGAAAATATTCGCCTTAACCTAAGTGCGAAACGTGAAACCACCAATCTAAACGCTTATATTAATATTGGTGGAACCGCACAAAAGCCAGAAATAACCCTGTCATCAACCCCAAGTTTGCCACCAGACGAAGTTTTGGCACAGGTTTTATTCGGGCGCTCCAAATCGCAATTGTCCTCATTCGAGGCGGTGCAACTTGCATCATCATTGGCGGCACTTGCGGGCGGTGGTGGCTTTGACGTTATGGCAAACTTGCGCGAATTTGCCCGCCTTGATCGGTTGGTATTTGGCAATACTAATGATGGTGAAATCTCTATTGCGGGTGGAAAATATCTAGGTCGCGATGTTTATCTAGAGGTCATTTCCCAAGGCACAAAGGGTGTTGATACATCGGTTGAATGGCGTCCGTTTACATCAACAGCGATTGTTTCCACCATTGGCACAATGGGTGACGCAAAACTGTCGATAAGATGGCGTAAAGATTTCCGATGATAAGTCGTTTCACTAGATTCTTTGTATTTTTGTTTGCTTTAATGCTTACGCAATCTGCGTATTCAAAAGATATAAATAGCTTTGGGACAGTTACAAAAGTTTTTGATGGCGATTCCTTTTTGGTTAAATCTGGAAGGCACACGATAGAAATACGAATGGATTCGGTCGATGCCCCAGAGCATTCCCAAAGTTATGGGCAATATTGCAAGTCAGGTCTTGAAGCAAAAATTCTAAACCGCAAAATAAGATTTCGGCAAACAGATACTGACCGCTATGGACGTGTTGTTGCAGTGGTTTATCTTGAAAATCGCAATATTAATCGTGAAATAGTTGGCGATGGGTGTGCGTGGGCATATCGGAAATATTTGCGCGACAGTCAATTAGTCGCCCTTGAACAACAAGCAAGACGAAACAAAAAAGCGTTATGGTCGGACAAAAAGCAAATTCCACCATGGCTTTACAGAAGAGGTAATTAAAATGCGTTATTTACACACAATGGTTCGGGTTCATGATTTGGACGCATCTTTAAAATTTTACTGCGACGGCTTGGGCCTTAAACAAGTGCGCCGAATGGATAGTGAAGCGGGGCGTTACAGTCTTATTTTTCTCGCTGCGGAGCATGATTTGGGTGGTGAACCAGCGCCAGGTCGCGGTGCGCCGCATGTTGAATTAACTTATAATTGGCCTGATGAGAATGGCAATGTTGAGGATTATGGCGGTGGTCGTAATTTTGGACACCTTGCCTATGAGGTTGATGATATTTATGCCCTTTGCCAACATTTGATGGATATGGGGGTGGTAATTAATCGACCGCCGCGTGATGGCAATATGGCGTTTGTTCGTTCTCCAGATAATATTTCAATTGAATTCTTGCAAAAGGGAAAACCCCTTCCGCCTCAAGAACCATGGGCATCTATGCCAAATGTAGGGGAATGGTAACCCCACCTTCGGTATTTTGTGCCTTACACAGGGTTTTGGTTTAAGCGGGCAATAAAAACCCAAAAGATAAAATATAAAAAAGGCTTGGCATTGCCAAGCCTTTTAATTTTTAATCTTTATTTCGTATTATAGCTCAAGTGCTTCGGCGATTTTGCCATCCGCGCGACCATTAACTTCAAAACCCTGTGCTTTTTGGAATTTGGCAACTGCATCGCGGGTTAATGGGCCATAGATGCCATCAATCGGACCACGGTAATAACCACGTTTTGCCAATGCAGTTTGTAGGCTTGTTACAGAATATGCAACAGTATGACCGCGCAACACTTGTGGGTTTGCATTTACCATTGGTGCAGCCGGTGCAACCTGACCACCATTACCCATTTCATTCATTGGCATAGGTGCAGGCATAGGTGCGGGGCGCATATCTGGCATTGGTTGTTTTGCAACTTGATCACAATCAACTTGTACCCATTCATAGTGTTCTGGGGTCACGAGTTCTTGACGATTGATTGTGCCGCGTTGTTCAGGAACAGAAACTTTACGCTCCATAGCAGGTTGCACAATGTCTTTAACTTCATAGCTTGCAACTTCGGGCGCAACTTTTACTTCTTTAACGGTTGCAGGGGTCACAAGAACTTGTGTGTTGAAAGTTTTAACCTCAGCAGGAACCATAACACGTTTAACATCAGATGGTTTTATAACTACTTGACGGGTAACGGCTTGGGTAACGCCACGTTCTTCAACAAGGCAGTAAACTTCACCAGTGCTTGAATCAAGGCGACGGACACCAGAAAGATTTTGACCAGAACGCCAAACCATTCTTGGTTCACGGATTACAACGGTTTCTGTTTTTGATGCCAATTGCGCAGGAACCGCAACCAATCTTTCATATTGTGGGCGAGTGGTTTTGGTCACTTGCTCAGTGCGGAAAACAGGCTCGGTGGTGATGTAACGTGTATAGCCATCACGTGTAACAATGGTTTCAGGACGTGAACGGAAAACAGGATCACGGGTTTCAAAGTTTTCATAACCCTCTTGGGTAACAACATCCATCGGAACGTTTTTATAAACCGCAGGAACCAATACGCGTGCATAACATTGACCTGGTTTTGCTGTTGCTGGTGGGCCAGGTGGCAAGCCGTTTGGCGCATTATAACCGCCCGCAAATGCAAGATTAGGCAAGATTGCCGCCGCTACAAATCCAAACATCATTGCAGATATATTATTTTTCATTTTGACCACCATAATTTTGCTGTTTCAAAAATAATAAAACTTTAAAACAGCATTCGAAACTTTTACGGAATTACTTAAAATCACAAAGTAATCAGGAGTCAAATATTTACCATTATTTACAACTTATGCCCGAAATGAAATTGCGATATTCAATTATTTGGGGTTTTGTTCTCGATATGAAACAATTTATAAGGCACAGATTCAAGGGCATAATAGAGTGGATAATTTATCTTTATTAACAATAAAAAATGCAGATTTAATATTATTCAAGTAAAACAAGATTGATGGAAATATTAATGGCAAATCGTCCTCCCACCTATAATAAACTATTCGCAATACAGAACCACAAAATAGGCGCGGCAATTGTTGCTGATGATGCTGACAAGGCGCGAAAAGAAATTGATATTTTAGAGCGACTGGTAAAGTTAAAAAAATCATTCATGGAATTTGCTGAAAAACGAAGAATGCATCCGAAAAAAAGAACTGCTCTTGAGGCGAGAATTGAAAAAGATAAATTATTAAATGAATTAGAACAACGTTTTATAAGAATTAGCGAAGCAGGCCAGCAAATGGCTGATTTAAAGTAGTTTAATTATAATAACTTATCGGCTTTTTGCGCACAACTTATTGTCATTAGACCATTGTCATTAGAACAGAATAAATATACTTTTAATTAACGTAATGTGTGCGAAAATAATTGCACACAAGGGTTGTATTATGTCTGGACTTAATAGTCTTCATGTGCTGGTTGTGGATGACAATGCGCATATGCGTTCAATTGTTGTCGCGATTTTGCGCGGTATAGGTATCGGCACAGTAAAAGAGGCTGCTGATGGTGCAGATGCATTTGAAGTAATGCGCGCCGGTGTTCCCGACATTGTAATCACAGATCTTAATATGGATCCGATTGATGGGCTTGATTTTGCGCGCATGGTGCGCACTGCACCCGATAGCCCTTTTCCATTTGTTCCAATCATTATGATGACAGGCCATACCGAACGATCAAAGGTAATTGCCTCGCGTGATGCCGGCGTTAACGAGCTTTTGGCAAAACCAATTTCTGCGCGCACTTTGCTAGACCGTATTGTGTCGGTAATTGATCGCCCAAGACCATTTATTAAATCAGCAAACTATACTGGCCCATGTCGCCGTCGCACTATCCACAAGGATTATGCAGGGCCGTGGCGTAGAAGTACTGATGATCCTGAAGAAGAAATGCGCAAATTAAAAGAGCGCGAAGAAGCCGAAAAAGAAAATCCACCAGTTAACAAATTGGGGGATCATAAACATCATATCGGGGATCATAAGTATCGTGGCTGAGAATGAAAATGATATTGAAAACGGCGCTTCGTACGAAGTGCTGCCGCCTGACTTTTTTATTCAAGAAAAAATTGGTACTTCGGCACAGCGGCTTATTGGTGCAGACCAGCTCAAAATCGCAGAAAAATGCATGCAGGCATTAAAGCCAACAATTATTAATGCGTTGAATGTTATGCTGCATGATATTTCAACATTGGCAAGGGTACGACCACGTGGCGTTGCGCCGCAAATTTGGCGAAAAGCACATGAAATTCGTGGCATGGCGGGAAGTGCAAACCGAAAATTATTGGGTCGTTTTGGGGATCTTATTTGTAATTATCTTAATGATGCCGATGAAAACTTTCGCCCCAATGCCGCTTTAATTACTGATTTATCAGTTGCGGCAAATATTGCGATGTCTGAAACTGCTGACAATGACACAGAGCTTGCAACCCTATTCGAAGAATGCAGGGTCGCGGTTGAAGTTCAAAAAACCCGTGAAGGACGTGGCGGCGAAATTCTTTAATTATACCAATTCTTCGCCACGTAATAATTTCGGCAAATCGCCAACATCACCACCTGCATGACGGCAGAAGAATTTCCGCATCGGTGAGATGTTGTCAACAACACCAATTCCGATGTTGCGTATAAGGCGAAGCGGTGCAAAGTCATTTGAAAATAATCGTACAAAGGCATCACACGCAAGTGCGACCATCATGGTATCGGTACGACGCCATTTTGCATATTCTTCAAGAACAATTTCATCACCAATATCAAGGCCGACATCGCGTGAATTAATCAAAACCTCTGCTAATGCGGCAACATCTTTAAGGCCTAAATTAAAACCTTGTCCGGCAACGGGGTGAATGCCGTGTGCGGCATCACCGCATAATGCCACGCGCGGGCGATACCAATCGGCCGCCAATTCCATTGATAATGGGTATGCAAAAACAGGGGCGCAAATTTCAACCTTGCCCAAAATATCACCAAAGCGTTTTTGTAGTTCTGCTTCGATGAATTCTTTGCTTTGTTTTACTATTGTTTGCGCCTTGGCATGTGGTTCGCACCAGACAATTGAGGCGCGATTTTCAGGTAGTGGCAGAATAGCAAATGGGCCAGATGGTAAAAAATATTCATAGGCGACAGAATTATGTGGCTTTTCAAGCTTTACGGTTGTTACAATACCGGTTTGGTTATAGCCAAATTTATTGGTTTTAATTCCGGCATTATTACGCACTTTTGAGCCCCGCCCATCGCAGCCAACCAATAATTTAGCTTGTAATTTGCGCCCGTCTGAAATTTCAACTTCGACAATATCGCCTAATTCACGGTGTGTAATATATGATTGCCCAGTTATACGAGTAATATTTTCACGTAGGCTTGCAGCCTTATCTAGGGCAAGGCGTGTATGGCGGTTTTCAATCATATAGCCAAGTGGTTCGCTATCGGAAATTTCGGCTTCATCAAAATGAAGGGTAAAGCCACGCGCACCGCCTTTTTGTGCACCATCTTTTACCTTGCCATCGCAAACAAGAATTTCTTTGATCTCGCCAAATTCAAGCAATTTATCTTTAATGCCCAAAACCTCTAACATACGCATATTAGCATAGGCAATCGCGCTAGAGCGGCCGTCATATTTTTCTTCAAGCATTTCGACAGGCGGCAATTTATCAATTACCGCGACCTTAAAGCCAGCGCTATCAAGGGCAAGAGCCAATGATAAACCCGCAAGACCGCCGCCGGCAATTAAAACGTCAAATACTTCATCACTTTTCATATTTTCCTTTTAGCAGATTTTCAAAAAATAAAACAAGAAAATGTCGCTTGAATTTACAGGTCTTAACCTCTGGTAAACCATGTTTAGCTAGGATTAGCATACCCGTTTTTGCGGGCTTTTGGTGTTTTTAAAGGAAAAATAATGGCTAGTTGGGCAAAGTCAAAAGATACAGGTTCGAAATTCGGTGCAATGCCGTTAAAGGACAGGCTTATCCGTGATTTTGGTTTGGGTTTGTTTTTCCTCTTGTCTATTTGCGGTTTATTGGCAAATATTTCTTATTCTTCAACTGACCCTAGCTTTAATGTGGCATCAGAAGGCATAATCAAAAATTGGTTGGGCGCGATTGGCGCAAATTTTGCCGATATTATGATGCAATTTTTTGGCCTTAGCTCGGTCCCATTCATTATTCTTGCTGCTGGTGCATCTATTTTTGCCCTTATAAAAGGCCCTAATAATATCAAGAGCGGTAATCTTCGTTTGGTGCTTGGTGTAATTGGGCTTTTATTATTATCTGCGGTGTTTTCTGCTATGCCACCAAGTGCAAATTGGCCATTTGCAAGTGGTTTTGGCGGACTTGTCGGTGATGGTATTTTGGGCTTGTTTACCTTTGCATTTGGCGGTGTTTGGTGGTCAAAAGCGGTTTTTGGAATTTTGGCCTTTGCGGGATTTTTGGTTTGTGCCTATTTTGTCTTTAATCTAAGGCTTCGTGATATTGATGGCGCGGTTGATAGTGCGGGATATTACTGGGCTGGCCTTAGGGTTGCATGGGACAATTTATTTAGTCCTGCGCCGCGCAAAAAAATGAAAAAAACTGCGCCAGAGGCTGCACCAAAATCGGATGAGCCTATTAATACTCGCCGTAATAAAGCAGAAAACAAAGATATAAATATTGCTATCCCAAAAACTGAAAATGCAAAATTGGGTAAGTTTGCGGTTGAGATGCCTAAAAAAGGTAAGGCGGCTGCGCCGGATATTGAAATTCAGCAAAGCCTTCCTTTTGGAAGCAGCGGTGAGTTTGAATTGCCACGTCTTGATTTATTGCAAAAGCCAGAAATAAGAAAACAATCGCATGATCCGGCGGCGCTTCGTCAAAATGCCCACCTTTTGATGAACGTTTTAGAGCAATATAAGGTAAAGGGTGAAATTATTAATGTGCGCCCTGGTCCTGTGGTTACGCTTTATGAATTAGAGCCTGCTGCGGGTATAAAATCACAAAGTGTTATCAGCCTTGCCGATGATATTGCGCGTTCAATGTCTGCGATTTCTGCCCGTGTTGCGGTGGTAAAAGGTAAGAATGCGATTGGTATTGAATTACCAAACTCAACCCGTGAAGCGGTATATTTAAGAAGCCTTCTAACTTCTGAAGGCTATCTAAGTGGTAAGGCACAATTGCCAATGGCGCTTGGTGAAACAATTGGCGGCGAACCATGGGTTGCCGACCTTACAAAGATGCCGCATTTGTTGATTGCGGGTACTACTGGTTCTGGTAAGTCGGTTGGTATTAACGCAATGATTCTTTCAATGCTTTATCGTCTTACACCCGATCAATGCCGCTTTATCATGATTGACCCCAAAATGGTTGAATTGTCGGTTTATAATGATATTCCGCATCTTTTAACGCCAGTTGTGACCGATCCGAAGAAGGCAGTTGCCGCACTTAAATGGGCGGTGCGCGAAATGGAAAACCGCTATCGCCTTATGTCTGAACTTGGGGTTCGTAACATTAATAATTATAATGAACGTGCGGCACAGGCCAATAAGAATGGCGAAGTAATCGAAATTATGCAAAAAACCGGCTTCGACCGTGAAACTGGACAGATTATTTACGAAAAACACGTGCTTGAACTTCGCCATATGCCGTTCATCGTTGTAGTAATCGACGAGATGGCCGATTTGATGATGATTGCCGGCAAGGAAATTGAGGGTCTTGTACAACGTCTTGCGCAAATGGCGCGGGCGGTTGGCATCCACCTTATTACCGCAACCCAAAGGCCATCGGTTGACGTTATCACTGGTACAATCAAGGCAAACTTCCCAACCCGTATTTCTTATATGGTAACCTCAAAAACCGACAGTCGTGTTATTCTTGGTTTTGATGGCGGGGCCGAACAATTGCTTGGCCAAGGTGATTTGTTGTTTGTTGAAAATGGTGGAAAAACTACGCGTCTTCACGGACCTTTCGTATCTGATAAGGAAGTTGGACAAATTGTTGCCGCATTAAAAGCGCAAGGAAAGCCGCAATATTTTGATGATATCACCAATATTGATGATGATGAAGGGGACATGAACCCAACATTCTCATCTAATTCAGGTGATGAGTTGTTTGATAAGGCGGTTGAAATTATTGCGCGTGACCGTAAAGTCTCGACATCATATTTGCAGCGTAAGTTAAGCATTGGCTATAACCGCGCCGCAGATTTGGTTGACAGGCTTGAACGCGAAGGCATGATTTCAGCTGCGGACCATGTGGGAAGGCGGCAAATTCTGTTACCAGACCACAATATGTAATGTTTCAGGTGAACAGAGGTTATAATGAATAAAAAAATTATTGGATATGGCGCGCTAATTCTGTGCGGCTTTGCATCTATGGTCACTAATAATGTGGTTGCGGCACCAACTGTACAAGATGTTCAGGGCGCGGCACGCCAGAAAGTGATTGATGACGTCAATAAGGCAATTAATTCAATCGGCAAATTAGAGGGCAATTTCACCCAAAGAAATCCTGATTTGTCTATCTCTAGTGGTAAGTTCTATATCTCCCGCCCTGGCAAAATGCGGTTTGAATATAATGCGCCATCTGCACTATTGATGGTTTCAAATGGCACAAATGTTGGGGTTACTAATCGTCGTCTTAAAAACCTCAATCAATATCCTTTGCAATCGACCCCATTATATTTCTTGCTTAAGTCCAAGGTTGATATTGGTAAAGAATTGAACGTTACCGATGTTGTAAAAGTTGGCGATTCTTATGTCGTTAGTTTGCGCGATAAAAAGAAAAAAACCCAAGGCGAATTACGAATCGTTTTTAATGGCGATATGCAATTGCGTGAATGGGCGGTTATTAACCAACAGAATCAGATGACATACGTTAAATTAAGCGATGTTAAAGTGGCAAGTGGCCTATCGGACAAATTATTTGTAATCCCAGACCCACGCAACAACCAGATAAAAAGCGGCAATGGCAAATAAAGAGCCGTAAAACACGTCAAAACGTGACAAATCTGTCACATGCAGTAATTAATTATTTTTTACTTGCATTAAATATTTTGCTGTGTCATATTTGTACCAGTTAGGGAGCTAACAAAAAGCTTGGCAATATCGACCACATTCTCCGGCTTTTATAGTTCTCACTAACCGGTTTCCCCTCCCGGTAAGGACGCTAAATACGTCATGCGCGCGAACCACCAAAGTTCGCGCGCTAACGTTTTTTGGGATGTAAATTATTATTTTGCCATACCAATTAGCTTTGGCGCATCAGCGGGGGTAATTTCACCCTTATGCTTGTATTTAATAATACCGTCAGAGCCGACAACATAAGTTTCAGGAACGCCAGAAAGCCCAAGGGTTGAACCCGCCGCACCGTGCAAATCAATCAATACGATATGATAAGGGTTGCCAAGTTCATCAAGATAATTGGCGATATTTTGTGGCTTGTCCTCATAGGCAACGCCAATAAGATCAAACCCTTGTTCGGCAGACATTTGTAATAATTGTTTATGCTCGGCCCGACAAGGAACGCACCAAGAAGCAAAAAAGTTTATAATTTTCGGCTTGCCATCGGCCTTTATGGCATATTCTTTATTATCAATGGTAAAACTAGTAATGGTTGGCAGTGGCTTGCCAATTAACGGGCTAATATTTTTATCGACCCGCTTGCCCCACATGCCATAAACAAACATTGCACCGATGGCAACGAAAACCAAAAATGGAAGGAATGCAATTGGATTAATTTTTTTCATTTTTTCTCTTTGCCGCCAATAATGCCTCTAGTTCGGAAACCCTTTTTTGCCATTTCTTTTGCGCAAGATATGGAAAAACAAGTGAGAAAATAACGACCAAAAACGACAGACCCCATGCAGTCCATACATAGCCGCCATAGCCATCCATTGCGATTAATTCTTGTAAATTATGGAATTGCGGCGTCATTGATTTTCACCTGAATAAACTAATTTGGCTTCTAGGTTCTTGGCGCGTTTCGCCATTAATAATGCTTTGGTTCGCCCAATTAATGATGCCCCAAACAAAAGCATAAAGGCAATACCCATTACCAAAAGCGGGTATAATAATTCAGGGTGAATTGATGGCCCACCTTTGCGAATAATTGCGGCCGGTTGGTGCAATGTGTTCCACCATACAACTGAATAACGAATGATTGGAATATTGATTGAACCTACAAGGCAAAGAATTGCGGCCGCTCTTCCTGCCTTTTGCTCATCATCAATTGAACTTCTAAGGGCAAGATAGCCAAGATATAGGAAAAACAACACCAATACGGATGTTAAGCGTCCATCCCATTCCCACCATGTTCCCCAGGTTGGGCGACCCCAAATTGATCCGGTTACAAGGCAAAGGAAAGTGAATGCCGCACCAATTTCTGCCGCCGCACGTGCGCCCAAGTCCGCCAAATTATGCCGCCAAACAAGAAAAATCACACTTGCCACCGCCATTGTGGCATAGGCAAAAGTGGCAATCCATGCCGCCGGCACGTGGATAAACATAATACGTGCACTTTGCGATTGCTGATAATCCGCAGGGGCATATAAAAGCGACCAAACCGTGCCAACAGCCAAGGTAACAATACCCAATACCAACAGCAATGGATATGCCCATTTGGCAAAGCGACTAAATCTTTCTGGGTTGGCAAGATAATTGAACACTTATGTTTTTCCTATTGAATTGATTCCCAATATAAAACCGCCTCGGCATCACGTGGGGTAATGTCGGGGAAGTTTGGATGTGCAGTTTTAGGGTCAAAATATTTCCATGAACGGCGGCATTTAACAAGATTTCTACTAACCGCAGTTCCAAAAACCAGAACTATCCCGTGCATGAAATGATTAATATCAAACCCCACCGAATCTTTATCTTCATTGCCTTTAAAATTAAACTCACTAGTATGAATTTTTACATTGGAAACTATTAGAAGTTCTTCAAGAGTTTCTTGCATTAAGCCAATATCTTCAGTTTGTAGGTAGCTTGATAAGCTATTTAAAAAACCTCCATCTTTAGAGTAAATATCTAGTGTTGCCTCTAGAGAAGAACTAATTACTTTGTCAGCACGACGTAATTCAAGTAGACCAGTTACCGCTTTACGGAATTCCCGCAATTTTTCCATGCGTTCTAATACCGCAGCGTCATTCCATTCACTTGGTACATCTTCAAGCACCAATAAATGCACCGAGCCCGCCTCTGGTTTGGCAATGCCCCATGCCTCTTCTGTGGTGAATGGACAGATTGGCGCAAGCCAAGTTAAGAAGCGTTTGAATAGAATGCTAAGAACGGTTTGTGCCGCACGGCGCTTCTTGCTGTTTAGTGGGTCGCAATAAAGTGCATCTTTACGCACATCCACAAAGAATGCTGATAAATCAAGGTTGGCAAAATCGGAAATTGCCGAAAGCGCCTCTTTAAAGTCATAGGTATCATATGCTTTGCGCACTTCTTCATCAACTTGTGCGGTACGAGCCAAAACCCATTGTTCAAGGAATGGCAAATCACCATAGGCAACCAAATCTTTTTCATTAAAATCTTTGGTGGATGCAAGGATATAACGAATTGTGTTGCGTAATTTACGATAAGTTTCCGATGCTTGTGAAATCATGGTTTTACCAAGTGCAAGCTCTTGGGTGTAATCGGCGCTTGCAAATAAAACACGCAAAATTTCAATACCGTTTTGGTTGGCAATATCCTGTGGCTCGATACCATTGCCCAATGATTTGGACATTTTACGACCCTTGTCGTCAACCGTCATACCGTGTGTGCGCACTTGTTTATATGGTGCAACGCCACGGGTTGCGCATGATTCCAACAATGATGATTGGAACCAACCACGGTGCTGATCCGTACCTTCAAGATACATATTCGCAGGGCGCGGTAACGTATCACGGCTTTCAAGAACGAAAGCATGGGTAGAGCCTGAATCAAACCACACATCAAGAATATCGTGGATTTGTTCAAAATCTTCTGCCTTATATTTATCGCCAAGGAAATATTGTGCTGGCTTGTCATACCACGCATCCGCACCGTCAACTTCCATTGCGGTGATAATGCGGGCGTTAACCTCATCATCCATAAGGACTTCTTGGGTTGCCTTGTTTACAAATAATGCAATTGGCACGCCCCATGCGCGTTGACGCGAAATCAACCAATCTGGGCGTTCGCGAACCATGGTTTCAATCCGCCCTTTGGCGGCTGCATTACCCCAATCGGTTTTATCAATTTCAGAAAGCGCAACCTCACGAAGGGTTTTGCCGCCCAATGCATCAACCGCCTTATCCATTGCGATAAACCATTGCGGTGTGTTGCGATAAATAAGCGGTGCGCGTGAACGCCAAGAATGTGGATATTGGTGTTTAAGGCGACCCATAGCAAGTAGATTGCCGGTTGCCTTAAGGGCATCAAGAACGCGTGGGTTGGCATCACCCTCTTTGCCGATGTCTTTTGCCTTGCCTTCGATTTGCATGATTAATGCACCTTCAAAGCCTGGGGCTTCTTTGGTTAATCGACCTTCTTCATCAACGGTGAATGGGATTTCAGATTGTGGCAGGCCATGCTTTAACCAAACCAAATAGTCATCTACACCATGCGATGGCGCGGTATGCACAAAACCTGTACCTGCATCATCGGTAACGTGTTCGCCTGCAATCAGTGGGACAGGGAATTGATAGCCACCATTTGCCCCTTCCCAATTTTTAAGTGGGTGGTCGCAAGTAATGCCTTCAGGGTTCACATCAGAAAGACGGGTAAATTTGGCAACCTTGGCATTTTTGAAAATATCTTCGGCCAATTTATCGGCAACCACGATTTTTTCGCCAACAATTGCAAATGGCGTGAATTCAAGACCTTCTTCGATTGCATCGATTTGATAAAGACCATATGAAATCTTTTTGGAATATGAAACCGCGCGGTTTGCAGGAATCGTCCAAGGGGTTGTGGTCCAGATTATTACAAAAGCATCTTCAAGACCTTTAGCAACCGGAAACTTCACCCAAATCATCGGGCTGGTTTTTTCTTGATATTCAACCTCGGCCTCTGCCAAAGAGGTGCGCTCAACCGGTGACCACATAATTGGTTTAGAACCACGGAACACCAATTCGTTTTTCACAACTTTTAAAAATTCAGATGCAATCACCGCCTCTGATGAGAAATTCATGGTCAAATATGGATTGTCCCAATCGCCAACAACACCCATACGGATACGATCCGCCTTTTGTATCTCGACCCATTTTTTGGCGTAAACGCGGCATGCCTTGCGGAATTCTAATGGGGAAATATCTTTTTTATCACGGCCTTGGGCGCGGAATTCTTCTTCAACTTTCCATTCAATCGGCAGACCATGACAATCCCAACCCGGGATATAATCAACGTCATAACCAACCATTTGGCGTGAACGTATCATAAAATCTTTCAAGATATTATTTAGCGCGTGCCCAATATGCATGCCACCGTTGGCATACGGAGGGCCATCATGCAAAACCCATTTTGGTTTGGTTTTAGATGCCGCACGAATTTCCTTATAAAGTGTGGTAACACCCCATTTTTCAAGGATTTCTTTTTCTTTTACCGGCAAGCCCGCACGCATTGGAAACGGGGTATCTGGTAAAAAGATGGTCGGGCGGTAATCGCGTTGTTCAGTTTCTTGATTGGTCAATTTTCGTCACTTATGGTTTTGTGGATTAAATCAGCAAAAACCTATTAGCAGCAGTCACAGAAAATGCAAATAATCGGGGCAGATGAGACGGAATTATTATGGTTTTAAAAACTCAAAAATCTCAATCATTGGTTTGCCTGAATATTTTTCCCAACCCTTATTATGTTCAACAAGGGTTTTTGTGCCGTAAACCACTTCATTGGCAACAAGCTCAAAGCCATGATTGGTGGCGGAATTGATTACATCGTCATTATTATGCGTGAATGAAGCGGCGCGAATTTCGCTTCCATTTTCATCGGTAAAACGCGCCCCCGAACCATTTTCCATGCGGCTGTGGTGGATTTCTGATAAAAATAATTTCCCACCCGAAGTCAAAAGTTCGGCAATCTTGGCAAAAACAATTTCTTTATCCGGCAAATGTTCAAGCACCAATGCCATAATAATGAAATCGAATTTTTGCCCATTAAAATTATATTCAAGAAAATTACCATGGATGAATTGCGCGCTTTTTATTTTGCTTTTGGCAATTTCCAGCATGCCTTCTGAAATATCAATCGCGGTTAATTCATGCCCAAAATCAACAAGTTTTTTTGTATGTCGCCCTGTGCCGCAGCCAATTTCAAGAATTTTCGACGGTGGCAACAATGCCCAGTGTTTTGGGAAATGCAATTCATCGCAAAACACGGTTGAATTGGTATAATTATCATAGGCTTTGGCCCAGGCATTATACATATTTTGGTTTTGCCATATGAAATCGCTGTTTTCGTTCATTATTGATCCCCTAGAGTGCAATTTGTCATAAGTTTTTTTGCAATGCAATATGTTGTAAAATTCATGATTTTAAGCTAATCCGTCATAAAACTTTTTAGGGAATAAAATGACAAAAGTTAAAATTGGTGTCGCAGGGGCAGGCGTTTTCGGTAACAATCACTCAAATAAAGTAAAAGGTGATAATCGTGCCGAGCTTGTCGGGATTTTTGACCTTGACCTTAATCGCGCACAAGAACTTGCCGCCAAGCATGATTGTCAGGCATTTGGCTCCCTTGATGAATTATTACCACTTGTTGATGCACTTGTTGTTGCAACTCCGGCAAGCGCGCACGGCGGTGTTGCGCTTGCGGCATTAGAGGCGGGCAAACATTGCCTTGTTGAAAAACCATTGTCTGCGACCCCTGAAAGTGCGGATAATTTGGTTGCAATTGCCAATAGCAAAAACCTTGTTTTACAAGCTGGTCACCAAGAACGCTACATTTTTAAAGCCATGGGGCTTTTGGATGTTAAAGAAGTTCCAAAATATCTTGAAGCGTATCGAATTGGCCTTCCGTCGCAACGTGGTGCAGACGTTTCGGCAACTTTTGATCTTATGGTGCATGACATTGACCTTGCGGGCCTTTTATTCCGTTCTGAACCAGAAAGCATTAAGTCTGATTGTTTGGCGGGGCCGATTAATCGCCCTGATGCGATTATTGCTGAAATCACTTATAAAAACGGTGGCAAGGCAAAATTAATGGCGTCACGTGCCGCTGATGAGCGTAAACGTACGACTTTGATTGAATATGAAAACGGCAAAATCGAAATTGACTATATTGCGCGTACCTTTAACGATACTACCGGCTTTGGTCTGCATCAGGATTTTGCAGAACGTATAAAAGACCCAATGCAACAGGCAACCAGTGACTTCATTTCGGCAATTTTGGGCGAAATTCCGGTTCAAGTTTCGGGTATTGATGCTGCCAAGGCGGTGAAAATCGCACGTCTTGTTGATGATGCCTGCCACAAATAAATCAATCCCCAAATATTCGATATTAATTGTCTCCTATAAAAGCGGTGATGATCTAAATCGATTATTTGATTGTCTTGATAATCAATCGTTTCGCGATTTTGAAACAATATTGCTTGATAATGCCTCGCCAACCAATGGTGTGGATGCGGCATTAGCAAACCGTGCCGATATTTTTGTGCAAAATACCGAAAACATTGGATTTGCACGGGCAAACAACATGGCGGCAAAGTTAGCGCACGGTGAATGGTTGGTTTTATTAAACCCTGATGCCTTTCCTGAAAACAATTGGCTAGAAGAAATTGAAATTGCCACGGGTAAATATGACGCCGAGGCGTTTGGATCGTTGCAATTATTGGATGATAACCCTGAATTGCTTGACGGCATGGGCGATAATTATTCAATATCTGGCATTGCGTGGCGCGGTGGTCATCGCAAACCAAAGCCAGAAATCATAAAGGATGGCGAATGTTTTTCACCGTGTGCGGCGGCTGCGGTTTGGAAAAAATCGGTTTTCGAGAAATTGAACGGTTTTGAGGAAAGCTTTAATTCATATTTTGAAGATGTTGATTTGGGTTTTCGTCACCGTCTTTTGGGTGGGAAATGTATTCAGCTTGCCAATGCGGTGGTTCGCCACCGGGCATCTGGCTCGTCATCACGTTATTCAGAATATGCGGTATTTCATGGCACAAGAAATCGCCTTTGGGCCTATATCCGCCTTATGCCGTCTTGGGTAATGTGGGTGATGCTTCCGGTGCATATTTTGGCGACACTATTATTGTTGTTGCAAAGCTCAATGCATGGTGCGGGTGGCGCATATTGGAGCGGTATTTTGGCAGGAATTAAGGGGCTTGGGCAATCGTTTCGGATGCGAAACGAAATCCAAAAACAAAGGTCTGCAAGCATATTAAAAATCCTTAAAGCCATGTCTTTTTCACCGATTGATTTATTGCTGCGTAAAAGTATTTTGCGGGAAATTGAAAAAGAGTGAAAAATAGTTTAGGTTCCTATTAATAATAATTATCAAAAAGGGACTAATGATGAGAAAAACCAAATTAACATTACTATTGCTGTCACTTGCGGTACTTGGTGCGTGTGGCAAAGCAAATGAGAAAAAAGACGCACAATTAGACAAGGCAATCGCCCAAGCCCAAAAAGATGCTGAAAACACCCTAAAAGTTGGGCAAAAAGCACCGGATTTCAGTGCCAAGGGTGCATTGGCTGGCAAAGATTTTTCATTTACCTTGGCCGCTAAATTAAAAGAAGGCCCTTTGGTTTTATATTTCTTTCCCAAGGCGTTTACACCAGGCTGCACATTAGAAGCCCACGACTTCTCAGACACAACAGAAGAATTTAAGAAAATGGGCGCAAATGTAATTGGTATGTCTGGTGATAATATTGATGCGTTGAAAAAATTCTCGACCGAAGAATGTCGTGATAAATTCGCAGTTGCTACCGCAACCCCAGAAATTGCCAAGGCGTATCATGTTGAAATGATGCAGGGTATAACCAAGCGCACAACATTCGTAATTGCCCAAGACGGAACCATAAGTATGATTTACGAAAATTCCGATTATCGCAATCACGTTAAAAACGCGCTTGAACAAGTTCAAGAACTGGCGAAGCTAAAGTAAAAGATAATCATAAGTAACATTGTCACATCAGTGACAAAAAACTCGGCTTTAAACACTGGTTTGAGGTTTGATATGTTATTTAAAAAGTTTTTTTTATTTTTGCCATTATTGGGCATAATTTCATGTGCCCACCAAATGCCAAGCAATATTAATCTTGTCGAGGTTCATGCCACGGCGGAAACTACCCCTGTTAATTCAAATGGTGATGCTGCCGATGATCCGGCAATTTGGTATAATGCCGCCAATCCTATAAACTCCAAAATTATCGGAACGCAAAAAAAGGGTGGAATATATGTTTATAATCTTGACGGCACAATTGCGCAGGAGATTATAGGCGGCAAACCCAATAATGCCGATTTGCGCAAGGATTTTTCTTTCACAGACGGAAAAGATGTAATTGTTGGGGCCAGTGACCGAATTGACAATTCAATTGTCCTTTGGCGGTTTATACAAAAAGATGCATACCTTATTCCTAATCCTATTGCCCGTATTAAAACTGATTTTACCGAGGTTTATGGTTTTTGCCTTGGGCAAATTGGTGATGATTTTTACGCCGTCGCAACCTCAAAAGTTGGTGATATAAAGGCATTTAAAATCAAGGCCGGTGATAGCGGTATTATTTCGGAAAAAGTCTTTGAAAAAAGTCTTGGCTCAATTGCAGAAGGATGTGTGATTGATGACAAAACTGGTCATTTATATGTTTCTCAAGAATTGGTTGGCCTTTGGGATATTAATTTAAAAGATAATTCTACAAATCTGGTTGAAAAAATTGGGAATGGTCGCCTTGTTGCCGATGTGGAAGGAGTAAGTATCTGGGATGATGGAAAACACCGTTATTTGGTGGTTTCTGTGCAAGGTGATTCAAGATTCAATATCTATGATATTAATCAACAACATCAATATATTGGTAGCTTTAGGGTTGTTGCATCAGAAAAAATTGACGGTGTTACAACAACAGACGGAATTGATATTTCCGCCCATAATTTTGGCCCAAACTATCCAGAAGGATTAGTTGTCGTTCAGGATGATATTAATACCATGCCTGATGCAACACAAAACTTTAAACTTGTTTCGTGGCGGGAAATCAAAGAAAAGCTTGGTTTAAAACCCTAAACCAAGCCGCGTCTTAATTTTGATGCCTCTAAGGTGTTTTGCATCAAGCACGCAATTGTCATTGGACCAACGCCACCGGGAACCGGAGTAATTTGCCCCGCAACCGTTTTTGCGCCATCAAAATCAACATCACCAACAAGTTTGGTTTTCTTTTCTGAATTAGGGTTGTCGTTTGGTACGCGGTTAATACCAACGTCAATAACGCATGCACCTTCTTTAACCCAATCGGCTTTTACCATTAACGGGCGACCAACCGCAGCTACCAAAATATCGGCATTTTTACAGATTTCAGGTAGGTTTTTGGTGCGTGAATGGGCGATGGTTACGGTGCAGTTTTCTTCTAAAAATAAGAATGCCGCCGGTTTGCCAACCAGTATAGAACGCCCAATAACCACAACGTTTTTACCAGATAAATCATCACCCAATGCCGATTTGGCAAGAATAACCGAACCCTTTGGCGTGCAAGGGCGCAGGCCGACTTTACCCAATGACAAACGACCTGCCGATTTTTCGGTTAGGCCGTCAACGTCTTTTAGTGGCGCAATAAGCTCGATTGCGGCATCTTCATTAAGGTGTTTCGGTAGCGGTAGTTGCACCAAAATGCCATCAACGCCTTCGTCATCTGATAATTCTTTGATTTTAGCTTCAAGGGTTTCTTGGGTGGCATCCGCAGGTAAAACAAATTCAAGTGATTTTATGCCAATTTCGCCGGCTGTACGAACTTTGTTACGAACATATACTTGGGAAGCGGGATCTTCACCAACCAAAATAACCGCCAATGTTGGCACAAAGCCAGCGGTTTCAGACAGTTTCAAAACCCCTTCGCGGGTTGCTTGGTTAAGTAATTGTGCCTGATGTTTGCCGTCGATTAATGTTGCGCTCATGTAAAATGCCCCCACTAAATCACTATTTACCGAATGTGCGGCTTCTCTATAACAAATTGCGAAAAATACCAAGAGCCAACCACCAAAAGTCATTGCATTTTATAAATCTTGTGGCATTTTCCAGCAGTTTTAAATTATGGGGTGCTAAATGGGCGTAAAGGTGCGCTTATGTTTTTTGGCAATGATGCTAATTCTGGGTGGCTGTTATCGCACTACACCAAAGGCAGTAAATGAAATTGCCAATGCTACAAAGCCTATTTGCCCGTTTAAAGACGGTATTTATCAGGTCAGATCTGGCTCAATTGATGGCAGTTCGATTATGGCCACCGTGGCAATAAATGGCGTTGTGGCCAGTGGTGGTGGTTATAATTGTTCTACAAAAATATTGGTTCTTGACGACAAAGGTGCCAAAAGTAAAATCGATAATATTTTTAATCGTCGTTTTGACGTTTTGAACGAAGATTTCCAAATTGCCTATAAATACCCTGTAACCGCCAAACCGGACATAAATTATATTCATCAGTATGGAAAATTATACGAAATCTATTCTGAATGTAATTCAGATATAAGCACAGTGTGTGGGGTTTTAAAAACGGTTGATGAAATTGCAAACCAATCCCGCTTTCTTGTAAGTACAGAGAAAAAACGTGAACTATTAATAAGAGAAATGGTTAGAAATTACGGTGCCAATGAGTTGGCACTTGTATCAAAAGTGCAAACCCCAAATTACATCATTGTTCCAAAGTATTTTCACTATTAGCCTTCTTTAAGTGCTAATATCTCGTTGATTTTCATTTCATTAATCAAAAAGCATTTGGTACGGTTCGTTGCGCCGCTTAAGAGTGTGATATTACTTTTTGAGGTTTTTAGAGCCTTGGCAAGGGTTTTAATAATTGCATCATTCGCCTTGCCGTCTTCAGGAACGGCGCGGGTTTTAATTTTCAGATATTCATTACCGTCATCGCGTACCTCAACGCCCATTATGCCTTCTTGCTTGGCGTTGGGGATAACGCGAACGCGGATTTCAATATCGTTACTAATTTGCCGATAAAATGCCATTAAATAGGAATAAGCGGTACAACATATATTTGCAAGAATCTCATTCCAAAAATCAACACCAATGGCGATAAATCAAGGCCACCAACTGGTGGAATAATTCTGCGAAGTGGGTTTAGAACCGGTGCGGTCAAGCGGTTGGTAACATCGGCAATTGTGCCAATAAATTTATTGCGTGTATTTACAACGTCAAATGCAATGAGCCAGCTAAGGATGACATCAATTAAAATAACATACCAATATAAACCCAAAATATTCGAAACTAACCATTGAATAGGTGGTTGCATAAATAACTCCTTGATGTGTGTATAATTTAGGCATTGTTGTTAAAAAAGAAATAAGTATCACTGAAATAAACTGATAAAAATATTTAGTTTATAAAATTATCCTCTATAAGCATGATTACTGGGGAATTGATAATTAATTATAATATTGTGAGAGACACAACATGATTGATGGTTTCAAAACCCGCCTCAAGGAATTGCACAAACTTACCACTGCGACCCCGCTGTTTAATCCGGTATTTCAATTATCGTTGGAACTATCGCGCAAAATCGAGGTTGGGGAAACCGATTTAAAAACCATTGAAACCTATATTCGGGAGCTTGAGTGTGAGGCTTTGCAGAACCGTGCGCACCGTTTGCAAAATCTTATTGCCCCCATTGATATCAAAAGCAACCTTGCCCATTTCAAGGAATTGGTCATTAATTCCACCAATGATCGTGATTTTGCCCAATTTGCGAAATTTTGGTCACGCCCGCTTTTAACCAATGTTTTCACGGCACACCCAACATTTCTTTTAAATAAATTAGAGGCCGATTCGGTTGCCCATGCCGCAAGCTCTGGTGAGGTTGATAAGGCCGTTTGTATTTTCGCCACTGAAAATGACAATATTACCCTTGATTACGAACATGATGAGGCAATGGCAACCTTGTCAAAGGCACATGATGCCCGCGATGCATTAACCGAAATTATTTATGAAATTGCCGCCAAACATTATCCAGAAGAGTTTCACAAACTTTGTGCCAAGCCATTTAAATTCGCAACTTGGGTTGGTTATGATATGGATGGGCGCACCGATATTTCGTGGTCAACCTCGTTTTCGTATCGCCTAAAAGAAAAATCAATCAAATTGGCAAATTATGTTGCCAAGGCAAAGGGGCTTAATCTTGATGAAATCGCGGCACGGCTAGAGGCTGCATTGCAATATAATGATGAGATTTTATTGCTTTTCAAACAAAACCTTACAGATCCGGCAGTTCTTTCTGATGTTGCCAATAAAATTGATGAAGAAAACGCCAATAAAATTCTTAGCCTCAAAGAGATTATCGTGGAAATTGAAAAATTGGCACGCGATAAAAATCAAAAAGATGCGGTTAAACTTTTGGCATTTGCCTCGACTATGCGCTCAGAGGGGCTTGGGGTTGGGCAAATTCATTTCCGCCTTAATGCCGCGCAATTAAACAACGCAATCCGCCGCCATTTCCCACAAGAAGAAACCGGCGAATTATCATCACAATCAACCATCAAACAACTTGATGAGATGATAAGAAACTTAAAACCACTTCGTACCAATTTTGCGTCATTGGCAATTGAAACGACAACTGCATTACGTCAATTTTTGGCAATGGTGCAAATTTTCAACCATATTGATGCCGATAATCCAATCCGGCTTTTAATTGCCGAGTGCGAACAGCCGCAAACCGTTTTAATTGCCCTTTATTTCGCGCGCCTTTTTGGAATTGAAGAAAAAATCGACATCTCACCATTATTTGAAACCGAAACCGCAATGGAACACGGTGCGCGTTTCCTTGATGCGCTTCTGGGTGATGTAAACTATCGTCATTATGCGATTAAGCGTGGTCTTGTGGCAATCCAAACCGGTTTTTCTGATGCTGGTCGTTTTGTTGGGCAAATTCCGGCAAGCCTTGCAATCGAGCGTCTGCACGGTCGCCTTGCCCGCATCATGGCAAAACATGATTTGGACGAGGTTGAGGCATTAATTTTCAATACGCATGGTGAATCCATGGGGCGTGGTGCGCACCCTGTTTCAATGTACGACAGGCTTTATTATAACATGTCGCATTGGGCACGTTATCAATTTGCATCGCGCAACATTGGCACAAGACTTGAGGTAAGTTTCCAAGGTGGGGATGGTTATTTATTCTTCCGCACACCAGAACTTGCGCTTGCAACCTTGGTTCGCATTGCCGAGGTTGAAACCAAACCAATAGAAAAAGTTAATGACCCATTCTATACTCGTACGGATCTAAGCCTTGATTTTTATCGTGGCATAAGGCGCGTACAACGTGAATTTATGGAAACCAGCCATTATTCACGGGCTATTACTTCATTCGGGCTTGGGCTTTTGAAAGAAACCGGTTCGCGCAAATCACGCCGCCAATCTGATATTGCTGCCGATAGGGATATGAGCCTACGCCAAATTCGCGCAATTCCCCATAATGCGGTGTTGCAACAATTGGGATATCCCGTCAATTTGCTTGCGGGTGTTGGCACCGCAGCCAAATTTGATCTCGAATCAATTGCTGATTTGTTGAAAAAATCCGAACGCGGTCAGGCAATTTTGCGAATGTTGCAGGCATCAAATACTCTGGCCAGTATTAAATCGCTTGCGGCATATGGTGAATTGTTCAACTGTGCTTATTGGGCAACCCGCCCATATCGCGGGCAAGAAAAAGAGCTTGAAAACGCATTCCTTGCCTTGTCTGAACAACTTGAAAAAGATGATCGCCCCGGTGAATTCCGCCGCCTTGCGTCGTCTTTACGGGTTGATGCGCTCAGGCTTCATCAAATCTTTGCATTGGTTGATGGCGATCGTGTTGAAAAGGGGCGCGAAGATACGCGCCGTTCGATGGGCGTTTTGCATGCGCTTCGTTTGGCATTAATGCAGCATATGTTTCTTCGTGCCGTGCAAATACCGCAATTCTCAAGACGCAATGACATAAGTCGTGATGATATTTTGGAAATGATTTTCACACTACGGATTGATGATGCTTTACGGCTTCTGCGTGCCGCGTTCCCGCTGCATGCACCGTCTTTAAGTGATTTTTCAATTAATGCGCCATCCGATTATCCCAAAGACAATGAACAGGCCTATGAGGAAATTAACCGACTTTATTTTGATCAAATTGAAACCGCCTATCGCTTATGTGTGCGGATATCAGTTTCAATAGCCAATTATTTTGGTGCGCATGGCTAATTATATTGGTAATTAATAATTGAATTGATGATTATTAATTGGTAGCGTGCCTTATGGCAGATATTGACGTTTGCATAATTGGTGCGGGTATTGTCGGGCTTGGCGTTGGTCGTGCATTGGCGCTAGGCGGGCAAAGCGTTATTGTGCTTGAAAAAAATCACGGCTTTGGCGAAGAAACCTCTTCGCGTAATTCCGAAGTTATTCATGCTGGAATGTATTATCCCAAAGATACATTAAAAGCCCGCTTTTGCGTGCGCGGCAATCGCATGATTTATGAATATTGTGCACCGCGCGGTATAATGGCAAACCCAATCACCAAATTCATTGTTGCCACAAATGATAATGAAATAAAGGGTCTTGAAGCCATTTTGCAAAAGGGCAATGATAATGGTGTGCCTGATTTAGAAATTTGGGACGGTGCGCGCGTTAAAACTCTTGAACCGGCATTGAATGCGGTGGCGGCAATTTATTCACCTACATCAGGCATCGTTGATTCCCATTCCATGATGCTGGGGTTTTTGGGTGATATTGAGGATAGTGGCGGGTTTTTGGTTAAAGGCACGCCCTTTGAACATGCCGAGCGTAAAGATGGGGTATGGCACATTAAAACAGGTGGTGAAAGCCCAACCGAAATCACCGCAAATACACTAATTCTTAGTGCTGGGCTATGGTCTGAAGAGGTGGCAAAGCGTGTTGTTGGCTTGGAAAATTTTGTCCCCAAAATGCGCTATGGCAAAGGGAATTATTTCCGCTATATGGGCAAGGCACCTTTTAGCCGTCTTATATACCCTTTACCAACATCAACGGCGCTTGGCATACATTTAACCCCCGATGCGGCAGGGCATGCGCGTTTTGGGCCGGATATGGAAGAAAGCCAAACTATCGACTATCAAGTTGATGAAAATAAACGAGATAAGTTTGCAAATTCAATACGACAATATTGGTCGCAAGTTGATGAAAAACTTTTATCACCAGATTATGCGGGCATAAGGCCAAAAATTGGAAACTCTCTTCATGATTTTGAAGATTTTCGTATTTTATTTAGTGATACGCATTCGCTTGATGGCTTGGTTTGTTTATTTGGTATAGATAGCCCGGGCCTTACTTCATCAATGGCAATTGGTGAATATATTGCGGAAAAATTGCGATGAACCAAATTGCCAACAATGATGAATTTAACGGGGTAAAAACTTTTGAAACCCTTGCGCGCAAAGAGATAAACAAGATTATTTTCACCGAAAACCTTTGGTCTATAATCAGCGCTGCACTTTTGCCATTAACAATTATTTTTTCAATAACTTGCCTTGTACCAATTATTAAATTGTTACCGATTTCTGAAAATTTATATTCAATTTTATCTACGACAATTATGGTCGTTGGATACGCAGCCGCAATATATTTTTTAATTAAAAGCTTGAGAAAAATTAACCCATTTAAGTATGAAGTTGCCGAAACCATTTTTGAAAAGCATTATAATTTAACTGCACTTTCGCCATTATCTATTCTAGGAAGTCGACCGCTAAATGGTGATAAAAATTTATGGCTTTATGAGGTTGAACGTCTTGGACAAATAAAAATAAAGCCGCGCATATATTTTCCACGATTAATTGCGGCGGATAAATTATTGCTTACCGCGTTTTCATTAGTTTTTATGATTGTTGGGATTGATTATAAACACTCATTACCAGTGTTGAAGCCAGATTTTGCGGTATATTTTGGCGGTGCACCAAAATCAATTAATGCTTGGGTGGTAGCAAAAGATAACCAAGGCGCGATAATTCCTTTAGAGGCCAAGGATAATGAGATAAAAGACGGTAGTGAAATTGAAATTGAAGTTAATGGTGCGAAGTTTGCACCCAAAATCACCATCGGCGGAATAACAAAAAAATTGGATAAGGTAACGGATGGCAAATTTCAAACCCGTATTATATTGCATAATTCAGGTACTTTGAAATTAAATTATTTCGGCACGCGAAAAAAGTGGAATATTGAAATTATTAGGCCGCCGGTACCAAGATTTAAAGGCAAGGTTGATTTTAATCCGGTTGGAACAACTTCAATTGCCGCCCATTTTACCATTAATGACAAAAATGCGGTTTCGCGCGCACAATTGGTTCTAAAGGGTAAAGTTGATGGTAATGAATTACTTTCAACCCATGAAATAAATATCAAAGATATAAATAGCGGTGAAAATAATATCATAATACCAACCGCCGAAAGCCCGCTTGTTGGTTATGATGCGCAGGCCTGGATTGAAATTGCCAATAGCGACGATAAACCCGCCCGTTCACAAATTAAATTAATAAATGTTCCGCTACCAGTTTTTTCAAATGATTTTTCGCGTGCGATTGCGGAAATAAGGCTTATGATTTTGCGTGAAACGCACCCGTATAAATCTGTTTTGTTTAATTACGCCAATATTAATGGTGATAATATTGATGCTAGCGATTATTTATCCGCCGCACCAAAAAATATTAAAAAAGCATATGCGCTTTTGAATGGGATTAATAATGCCAAAAATCTTGAATTACCGGTTTCTTATCTGAATGGTATTTCTTATGCACTTGCGTCTTTGGACGGGGCAAGAAGCACAAAAGAAGCCCACAAAGCTGCAAACATATTATGGGAAATATTACAGCAATCAATAGCAGATTCCCAAGACACCAAGTCAAAAGTTAGTGATGCAATCCAAAAACTTAAACAAGCAATTCAAAATGGCGCAAGCCAAGAGGAGTTAAGCCAATTACGTCAAGAGTTAAACAATGCAATTGCGCAACATATTGCCGAGTTATCTCAACAACAAGGCGATAGCGGTGATATGGAGGTTGAAGACAAATCAAACCTAAGCGGTGATAATTTGCAAAAAATGATGGATGACATTGAGGAAAATGCCAAAAATGGCAATAGTGACGACGCCCTTTCACAACTAGATCAGCTTGATGAATTAATGCAGAATCTAAGCGTTAGTAAACAAAGCGGTGGCGAAGAAAATGCCAACCCATCAGATCTGGTAAATCAACAACGAGATTTAATGGACGATACCAACAATGCTGCTTCGGCAAATGGTAAAAATCCAAAATCCAACGAAGAATTGGCGCAAAAGCAAAAAGCGCTCGAACAAAACCTAGAAATGTTGAAACAGGGCAAAAATGACGATGCCCTTAATGCAGCCCAGCAAAATATGAAAAATGCAGAGCAGGCACTTAAAAACGGTGATTTGCAGGGCGCGTTGAAGGAACAGGCGCAAGCATTGCAAAATCTAAAACAAAGTGCAGATCAAAATCAGGATAACAGCGATAATAAAGATCCATTAGGACGTGCAACCGATGATAATAATCGCGGTAACAGTGAAAATGGCAAAGGCGAAAAGACAAAAATACCGCCCAATCAGGATAAAAACCGCGTACGCGATATTATCAAAACCCTTCGCGAAAAATTATCGAACCCCGACAGCGATAGTGACGAGCGTGATTATTACGAAAACCTGCTAAAGAAAAAATAATTATTTATGTTTCTTTGGTGCAGACCAATCAGGAACATTAGCATTCTTTGATTTAGTGCTTGTTTTTGTCGCTGGTTTTGCTGTGGTTTTTGCTTTTGTATCAGTTTTACTGGCTGGTTTCTTTTCGCTGCTTACCGCAGGTTTAGAAGCCGTTTTTGAATTTGTCTTTTTGTCTGTGGTCTTGCTATCGGCTTTTGTGCCAGATTTGCTTGTAGCTTTGGAACCGGTTTTAGTCGTTTTTTCCTCAGGCTTAGTGGTTTTAGTACCAGTTTTTGAAGATGTTTTAGATTTTACATCTGCCTTATCGGTGTTCTTGGCAGACGTTTTAGAAGATGTTTTATTATTTGTTGCCTTTGCACCTTTTGACGTGGTTTTTGCATCTTCCTTGCTATCAACTTTTTTAGTGATTTTACCTTTTGTATCCTTTGTAGCATTTTTTGATGCTGGTTCGGTTTTTGTGGCTTTTTCTTTTGTATCTGTTTTAGCTTTTGCCGAAGCTTTAGCAGGAGCCTTGGTTTCAGGTTTTTTGTGAACTGCTGGTGCTTCAACTTTTGCAGGATTGGTCAAATCAGCCTTGGTTTCTGTTGGTTTTGCTTCTTTTGTAATTTCTGCCGGCTTGTCATTAGTTATAATATTTTCCGGCAATACTGGAATTTCTGGTTTAACCTCTGTGGTGTTAACTGTTGTGTTATTAACCGGGGTTTCATTTGTCGTTTTTGCTGTATCAACAATTGTTTTTTCCACATCTGCTTCAGTTTTCACAATTGCGGTTTCTTTTGGCGGTTCTGTAACAATTGGTGCCTTAACATTGGCATCAGCTTTTACAGTCTCTTGCTTTGGTGCGCCTTTGTCCCAGCTAGGTGGCTTGGTTAAAATAACTGCTTTGGCCTTTGCCTCTTCTGACTTGGCGGCTTCATTAAGCGCCACAGCTTTGGTTTCTGTCTTTTCTATAACTGGCGAACTTACGACAGTATTTGGTGTTACTGTGGTTTCTTGAGGCTTTTTATCAAACGGATTTAGGCTTGCGATTGTTGGGTTTTTTGCCAATGCAGTTTTAGTATCGGCCTTACCTTTTTTCGGTTTCTTATCGCCAAAAAATACTGGAATAGGAATCGGACCAGATTTTTCCGCCATTACCGGCGGTTTATCAACTTTCAAAGGTTTGCGGAATAAAAGCGTCATGCGATCGCTTTCACCAATTGCATTATATCGGTTTGAATCAAATTTCGGATTTGGTGCTTGCCCCATTGGTGCCGTGCGCAAAACTGGTGGCAATGTCCAAACCCCAAACGGATGGTCTTTGGTGTCTTTGGCATTCGCATTAATTTCTGATGCATCTACCAGTTCAAAACCTGCGTCCTTGGCAAGGCTAATGACATAATCTTGGCGAACATAACCGTCCGCAGCCATAGGGTCTTGGGGCGTATCTTCATCTGCACGATGTTCTTCGATGCCCAAAATACCACCGGGTTTTAAGGCGCGGTAAAAATCGTCAAATGCTTTATCGGACCAGCCTTGCGCCATCCAATTATGGATGTTGCGGAATGTTAATACTGCATCGGCTGTTCCATCGGGAACCATTGCCCCAGAACGTGGACCAAATGGAACAATTTGCACATCGCCATAAACCTCTGGATGGGATGAAAATTTGTCCCTAAAGCTATCGACAACTTTTTGAACCAAATCAGAATTTGTCGTTGCGGTATCAAAATTTGCGGCAACCAAATGCCCGCCGCCACTTTTCAAATAGGGACCAAGAATTGAGGTGTACCAACCTTGACCAGGCCAGATCTCGATAACAGTGGCGTCTGGCTTAATCCCAAAAAATTCGATGGTTTGTTCGGGGTGCCGGTATTTATCGCGGTTTATTTCAACGCGTACACTACTGTTGACGGCGGCGCGAAGTTTTATTTTATCGGTTTCATTAAGCGTAACACGTGGCGCTGCTTGTGCAATATTATCAGCAGGAATCGAAGCCATCCGCTCATCTTCATTTTGTGCGAATGCCATATTAGAAGCAAACAATGGCAAAATAAACAAAGCACAAGATGCCAGAAGACTCTTCTTCGCGTTATGTGAAACCTTATATTTACGCAAACGCATTCTCCCGTGATTTGCCGCCGACTATAAAGCGGTAAAATTCGCCAAATAAAATAATTTTTCAAAACCTTCTGTTATGGTTTATCTTTTTTGGAGAATTGGTTCAAGCAAACAAACATTAAATTTTTCAGCAAATTGATGAACAGCCTCTTGAAAGCCTCATTTTTAATACCTTTATTTAATTTATTCGCATTGCAGAATGGTTTTGGATGCGAAAAAACACTTTTAAATCATTGCCTTATTGGGATGACGACAAAGTGAAGCCCGTTCAAATCCCGCGTTTGCGGCTTTTGGACACATTTGATTGCTTAAGAATGGAGAATCTTATGAGAAATATTGATTTATCACCACTTTACAGAACAATTGTTGGTTTTGACCGTATGGCAAACCTTATCGAAACTGCTGCTCGTCAGGAACAGGCACCAAATTGGCCGCCTTATAATGTGATGCAGTTTGACGAAGACCAGTATCGCATTGAAATTGCGGTCGCAGGTTTTGCCCAAAACGACCTTGATATTGAAATTAAAGAAGGTCTTTTAACCGTTAAAGGTGACAAAACAACAAATGTTGAAGAAACCAAATATCTTCATCGTGGTATCGCTGAACGCGCGTTTGAACGCCGTTTCCAGCTTGCAGACCATGTGAAAGTTGTTGGTGCAAATCTTGAAAACGGTCTTTTGGTAATCGACCTCAAACGTGAAATTCCAGAAGCGGCAAAGCCGCGCAAAATTTCAATCGGCAATGTTGAAAATTTGCCAACAATTGAAAAAACGGCAAATAACGACAGTAAGCAAGCCAAAGAAGTCGCTTAATTAATTTAAGATCGTTGATTGGAAAGGTCGCAATTTGCGGCCTTTTCTATTTTTAACTCGCGAAAACTTTTGTTGCCAGTGCAATGAAATTTTGTGCAATTGGCGATGATTTTGTTTTATGGCTGCCAATGATTAGCGTGATTTTCGGGGCGGGTGCTATTAACGGGATAAATTTAACCCCATCCAATGCCAATTGACGGGTTGATTTTGGAACCAAGGCAACACCCAATTCCGCCGAAACCAATGACATTATTGAAGCAATATGTGGTGCGGGTGGCCCTAATTTTGGTTCTATTCCCGCATCCTTAAACGCCTTAATTGTTGCGTCATGCAAACTTGTGCCAAGATCACGTGGAGTAAGGATTAATGGCTCATCACATAAATCATTGATATTTATTTCATGATTATTTTGCGCCAGAGGGTGATTAGCAGGCAATGCCGCCATCAATTCTTCTTGCCCTAATTTTACAATGTGCAAGTCATCAGGATCTTTTGAAGACGACCTAAAAATAGCGACATCAAGCCTGCCATCATATAGATGCTTGATAAGTTCTAACCCGTTTGCCTCTTCAATTTTTAATTCTACGTCAGGGAACTTATGTCTAAAATCACGTATTGTATGCGGTACATGTGGGTTTAGTGCGGTTGCACCCGTAATCCCAAGTGCAAGCGTTCCGGTTTCACCGCGGGCCGCCTTTTGTGCCGCAAGAATTGAATTAAATGCCCGTTGCGGGAAATCCTGTACTTTTTCATAAAATGCTTGTCCTGCCGGCGTTAATTCGACACCATGTGAAAGCCGATGAAATAATGGATAACCAATTTCAGCTTCAAGATTATGTATCTGTTGGCTTAATGGTGGTTGCCCAATCCCTAATTGTGCGGCAGCGCGTGTAAAATTGCCTTCTTCTGCAATTTTAAGAAAATATCTGATATGTCTAAGCTCCATGATATATTTATAACATATGGATAATGCCTGAGCAATATATTAGAACTATATATAATTTTCCATATAATGCCAAAAAAAGAGATAAAAATGGCTTATCAGGAAAAAATAATAGATAATTACGCGAACTATAGCGCTGGCGCTAATGGTGCGGTGACGCTCGATAAATATATAAGTGCTGGAACCAAGGAATATAATAATACCGGGATTGCGTTATTTTTTGTTGGCTTTGCCAGTTTTTCCATGATTTATTGTGTGCAGCCATTATTGCCTGCATTTGCAAAAAGCTTTGGCGTAAGCCCTGCAAATAGTTCGCTTGCGCTATCATTAACGACATTTTTCTTGGCGATTTCAATTTTCTTGATGGGCGCAATCTCACAAATTTTTGACCGCAAAAAAATGATATATGTTTCGATGTTATCGGGAGCGATATTAAATTTTATCGCCGCCTTTGTACCGCATTGGCATCAGCTTTTATTGGCAAGGGCATTAGAAGGCTTTGTTCTTGGCGGTGTTCCTGCCGTGGCAATGGCATATATATCAGAAGAGATTAATCCAAAAAATCTTGGGAGATCCATGGGGCTTTATATTGCTGGTAACGGCTTTGGCGCGATGGTTGGCCGCGTCGGAATGGGGGCCTTGACCGAATTTACATCATGGCATCTTGCAATGGCATTGATGGGAATAATTTGTATATTATCGGCATTTGCATTTTATGTTTTATTACCTGCCCCGCGTAATTCTGTGCGAACTAATAAATTGGACATTGGGTTCCATTTTAATGCATGGAAAAGCCATTTGTCGAATAAAAACCTATTACGAGTTTACCTACTTGGGTTTTTGCTTACCGGTATATTCGTAACCATATTTAATTATACAACATTCCGCCTTAGCGCCCCACCATTTAACCTTAGTCAGTTTATGATTGCCATGCTGTTTTTGGCATTTGGCTTCGGCGTGATTTCATCATCATTAGCGGGCGGACTTTCCGATAAGATTGGGCGTAAACCTGTTATGATTGGCGGCTTTACATTGATGCTGGCTGGTGTTTTGGTTTCATTCTTATCATCAATAGTTACAATTATTTTTGCGATTATATTGGTAACAACTGGATTTTTCATTGCCCATGCGGCCGCAAGCTCTTCAATTGGTTTCATTGCCAAAGAAAACAAAGGGCATGCTTCATCGTTATATTTGTTATTTTATTATTTTGGTTCAAGTATTGTTGGATCGCTAGGTGGAATATTGTGGCACAATGGTGGCTGGGCATCGGTTGCAACTTTGTGTGCGGCAATGTCATTGATTGCAATTGTAACCGCCAATAGCTTGGTGGTAATAAAAAAAGACCGGTAAAATACCGGTCTTTTGTTTATATAATTTGTTTTATCAAATTATGCGGCGCGCTTTGCCAAAGTTGCAGAAAGCTTTTCAACTGCTTTATCTTTATCGCAATTGTCGATTGCCGCAAACTCACGTGCCATACGATCAAGTGCCGCTTCATAAAGTTGACGCTCTGAATAGCTTTGTTCAGGCTGGTCGGTATTGCGGTGAAGGTCGCGAACAACTTCTGCAATTGAGATAAGGTCGCCAGAATTGATTTTTGCTTCATATTCTTGGGCGCGGCGTGACCACATTGCGCGTTTAATACGTGCGCGACCCGTTAATGTACGCAAAGATTCTTCAACAATTCTTGGGCCAGAAAGTCCGCGAAGACCACAAGATTTCGCTTTTTGTGTTGGGACACGCAAAGTCATTTTATCTTGAGTAAAGGAAATTACATATACTTCTAATTTCATGCCAACGACTGTTTGGGTTTCGATACCGATAATTTTACCAACCCCATGCGCAGGATATACCACAAAATCTTCAACACTAAATTTTTCGATTGTGTTAATTTCAAGAGTGCCAATATCAAGAGTTTTTGTTGCGCTCATCATTTATTTCCTGTTCTAATTATTCCGGCGGAAGTGTCGGAAACAACTCTGAAAATGTTAAAAAGGACAAAAGAAGCACCCCGCCATTACGGACGCGTAATGAACAAATAATAAATATTATTTAGAGATGAAAAACCAATGTCCCAACAATTTCCACAAAATAGGGCATCTTTTTCCAAAATGCCCTCTAGTTAAATGTATCTATAACATAAATTTTGCAAAAAATAAAGTGTTTGAATCAATTTTGCTTTGTTTAAGGGTAAATTATAATTTAACTAAGCCAAAAATGATATTTTTTGAACATATTTGCCAATATTATGGCTTATTATTTGTTTTCAGGCAAATTTTTAGATTACACCAACATAATAAAAAGGGGGCATAGCCCCCATTTACTTAAATGCAATTAATCAAATTTGATTATTCACCTTTTCCAGGGTTTGGTGAAAAGTATTTTTCATATTTGTCTTTTTCACCGTCAAATTTTTCACGGTCAGCAGGCGGAGTACCTTTAACACTAATGTTAGGCCAAATTTTTGCATATTTGGTGTTTACTTCCAACCATTTGCCATCTGGCTCGTCGTCGGTATCAGGGCGAATTGCATCCGCCGGGCATTCAGGTTCGCAAACACCGCAATCAATACATTCATCGGGGTGAATTACGAGAAAATTCTCACCTTCATAGAAGCAATCAACCGGACAAACTTCTACGCAATCCATATATTTGCACTTGATGCAATTATCAGTAACGATATAGGTCATATTTACTTAGATTCCCTACAAGAAATGAACGTTGGCTTGTTGCATCAAAAATACAACAAAATCAAGTTTGATATTGTCGCACCCCGTGATTTAAACTGCTTTATACAGCAAGCCTTATTTCGTGGCGGCTATTAGCGCATTTTTAAACAGAAAACAATTGCTTAAAACTTCTTCAGATTTAAGTCTTTTAAATTTAGCATATAGACGTTAATAGGGGCTTATGAAAACCACAATTATTCAAAAATTTTCCGAAATTTCCTCAAATTATGACGTACTCTTGTGCGATGTATGGGGTGTTATTCATAATGGCCGCGAAGGATTTGGCCCTGCGCTTGATGCGTTACGTGCGGCAAAGGCAAAAGGGCTTACAATAGTTCTGATTTCAAACTCACCACGCCCATGTGAACAGATTGGCCCACAGATGGCCTCAATCGGCATTGAAAATGATTTTTATGATGCAATCGTAACCTCTGGCGACGCGATACTTGACGCCATGGAAAAACGTGGATCAAAAGCCTATCCAATTCTTACCGGTAAAGATAACAGCTTAATTGAGAAAATGAATGCCTCATTGGTTGATAATCCAAAAGATGCAGATTTCATTATTTGTACTGGCCCGCGTAATGATTTGGTTGAAACCGCAGAGGATTATCGTAAAGAGCTTGAGATGCTTGCGGATGTTGGCCTGCCATTTTTCTGTGCCAACCCTGACCGTGTGGTGCAATTTGGTGGCAGGCTTATAACCTGCGCTGGTGCATTGGCAGATATTTATGAAGAATTGGGCGGCGAAGTTATTATGGCCGGCAAACCAAATCCGCCAATTTACGAACTGGCCTTTGATAAAATCCGTCAAATTCGCGGTGATTTTTACCCTTCCCGCGTTTTATGTATTGGCGATGGTATTCAAACCGATGTTGAAGGGGCGTTCCATCAAAAACTTGATTGTCTATTCATAACTGGTGGTATTCATATGGCGGAACTAAGTGGTCCTAATGGTCTTGATGAAGAACGCACCGCCGCATTCTTGTCGTCACGTGGGCTTCATGCCAAATATGCGATGGTGGATTTGATTTAGCGGGTTATCTTGCCACCATATTGCCTTTTCCTGATGCAAATAAACCAGACCCCACAATTCGATGTGGGGTGACAGGCTTTTGATGGCAGGTATGATAAATAACTTTAATTTTGCAATAATACCGGGCTGTCGCCATGGAAGCCAAGCCAAACTTCGTCATTAAAGGTGAAGTCTTCTTGATCCCAACGCGATAAATTAGGGCGCGAAACCTGCATGCGGCGACCATTTTCAAGCGTGATTTCATAAATGGATTCTGACCCAAGATATGAAATATTATCAATGACGCCGGCAAAAACATTGCAGTCTTCTGGGCTGTCTTCCATTTGTGGTTTCTTCATATCCTTGGTGCGTTTAATAAGTTCGATTTTTTCAGGGCGAATGCCAACAAAAATTTGACCGCCTTCTGCACCCAAAACACCGTGATCAAAGAATACTTTTCCGCCTAATTCCTCAACTTCAACAATTGCTTTGTCTGGCTCATCAAGGATTAGTTTGCCTTCAAACATGTTTACCGAGCCAATGAAGTCAGCAACGAATTTATTGGCGGGGAATTCATAAAGCGTTGACGGTGTCGCAAGCTGCATCAAACGACCACGATCCATAACCGCACAACGGCACGCCATCGCCAATGCCTCGTCTTGGTCATGTGTAACCATGATAAAGGTTACACCAACACGGTCTTGAAGTTCGGTAAGCTCAAATCGCATTGCCTCACGCAATTTTGCATCAAGTGCGGACAATGGCTCATCAAGTAAAAGAACTTTGGGGCGTTTTACCAATGCACGTGCCAAGGCAACGCGTTGTCTTTGACCGCCAGACATTTGGTCAGGTTTGCGCTCGGCAAGGTGTTCAAGTTTAACATCTTCTAATGCCGCCATAACGCGTTCGCGCTGTTCGGATTTTGAAACATTGTCAAATTGCAGACCATAAGCAACATTATCAAAAACACTAAGGTGCGGAAAAACCGCATATGATTGAAACACCGTGTTTACTGGTCTTTTATTGGGTGGGATGTTGGAAACATCAACGCCATCCAAAAATATTTTGCCCTCTGTTGGAACTTCAAAACCCGCAATCATGCGCAAAAGTGTGGTTTTACCACAACCAGATGGGCCAAGAAGTGCAAAAAACTCCCCCCGCTTGATTTCAAGGTTTATGTCATCCACCGCCGCAACCTTGCCAAAACGTTTGGTTAGGTTTTCAATTTTGATAATGGTTTCATCTTTTACGACAGATGATTTCTTATTTACTGTTGAATTATCTGGCACTAAGCATTCTCCTTGTTCGGGGAGGTATCCTGAAACTTCATGGCAACCGCGGTTGCAATCAGGGTTAAAACGATAATGATGGTCGATGCGGCATTAACTTCTGGTGTAACCGAGAAGCGCACCATTGAATAAACCTTAATCGGGAATGTGATTGTCCCTGGACCAGAGGCAAAGAAAGTAATCACAAAGTCATCAAGCGATAGTGTGAACGCCAATAATGCACCCGCAATCAGACCCGGTGTCATATGTGGAACGATTACATCGGTAAAGGCACGCCATTGTGATGCACCCAAATCAAGTGCCGCTGCCTCAAGCTCTTTATTAAAGCTTTCAAGCCTTGCCCGAACTACAACCGCAACAAATGGGAAAGAGAAGGTGATATGGGCAATAATAATCTGTGATAATGAGATGGGCCAAGGTAAATCATTTGGCCAATGGATTTTGTTGAAAAACATCAAAACCCCAACACCCATGCAAATTTCTGGCACAACTATCGGTAAGTTAAGGCCGCTTTCTAATAATCCCTTCATTGGGAATTTAAATCGCCACAAAACAAATGCCGCCAATGCACCAAGTATTACCGAGAAGATAGTGCAAAGCACCGCGATTATCAAAGAGTTGAACAATGCCTCACGCAGGGCATCATTTTCAAAAACTTTGACATACCATTTAAAAGTAAAGCCCTTCCACACGATGTTGCGTTTGGAATCGTTGAAGCTAAAAGCAATCAGAATTAATAATGGTGCATAAAGAAATAATAATACGCCAAAAATCCAGGCCCGAAGGCGGAACGATTTTGAATATTCTAAAGGCGCGCGCTGTGGTTTCTTGCTCATCATATTCCCCCTAATGCGCCGAAACTTTACCGCCACGAGCCTCAAAGAAGGTTCTAAGCGCAAAGAATATAAGGGTTACATACATCAAAATAAACGACAATGCCGAACCAAATGGCCAGTCATTGGCACGTTTAAACTGTCTCTCGATTAATGTGGCAATCATTAAGTCATTTGGACCGCCAAGCAAATCTGGGGTAAGGTATGCACCCATTGCCGGAATAAAGGTAATAACCAACCCCGCCGCAATTCCCGGCAATGCAAGTGGAACCACAATCTTCCACATGGTTGTTAAATGCCCTGCGCCTAAATCAAGTGATGCCTCGATTAAAGAGCGATCAAGTTTATCAAGCGCGGCATAAAGGGGCAAAACCATAAACGGTAAATGCACATATACAAGACCGATTACAATCGCCGATTTATTGTAAAGCAATTCCATCGGTACATAATCGCCAAGATTAAACCCAAGTGAGACCGCGATATTATGGAAAAATGCAAAGGTGAAATTGATAAAGCCTTCGGTGCGCATCATCGCAATAAGGGCATAAGTTCGAATAAGCAAATTCGTCCAAAACGGTAGCATTATTAAAAGCAAAAGCCATGACTTTGTTTTGTCATCGGCAAATGTCATTGCAATCGCCACCGGAAATGCCAAAACCAAACATATTAACGTGGCAATGAGTGCCAAAACCACACTGTCGCTTAAAACTTGAAGAATTTCTGGGCGAAATGCCTTGGCATAATTCCCAAAAGTGCCAGTTATGGCGATATTTACTGGCCCCGCGTTCTCACCAAAAGAATATGCCCAAACCAACGCCATTGGGGCAACAAAAAACGCAAGAAACCAAACGGTGGGCGCAAGCATTGTTGCCCAAAAGAAACGCTTATTTTCGAACCAGTTTTGCATATTCTTCCCTGATTTTATTTTGGCATTATTTATAAAGAAAGGGAGGCGAAAATCACCCCCCTTGACTGCTTAATATTTTATTTTGCCGCACGGACACGGTTCATTGCAGATTCAATTGACTGCGCATACTCCTGCCCCAAGAATTTACCATATTCACACTTCGCAAGTTTATCAGCAGGTGGGAAAATAATTGGGTTATTTTTATAGGCATCATCCATAAGTGCCTTTGCCGCAGCATTTGGAGTTGGGTAAAGAATGGTTTTGGAAATCGCCGCGCCAACCTTTGCATCAAGAATATAGTTTATGAAAGCGTGTGCGTTATTCGGACTTGGTGCACCTTTTGGAATACACATACAATCAGAGTTTAGCAAAGAACCTTCTTTAGGGATTAGGAAATCAAGATCGTCATCTTCTTTTTTCACTTGGGCAATATCACCATTGTATTCAATAACGATGTCAACTTCTTTGGATAATAACAAATCTTGACCGTTATCGTCATGGAAGTTTTTAACAAAGGCTTTTTGTTTAACCAAAATCGCCTCGGCCTGTTTTAAAAGTTCTGGGGTATAGTCATTTACTGAATGACCAAGATATTTAAATGTAAGACGGAATAAATCCATCGATTCACCCAAAAGCGAAATCTTGCCTTTATATTGGTCTGAATCAAGGACATATTTCCAAGAATCAGGTGCAGCGCCATCTTTCATCGCTGATTTACGATAGCCGATGCCAAGCACCAACCATGTATATGGCATAGAGAATTTACGACCCTTGTCAAAATCAGGATCCAAAAACTCTGGCGCAATATTTTTCATATTTGGAATTTTTGAGTGGTCTAGTGGTTGCAACATGCCGGCTTCTGCCATGCGGGTAACGTATTCGTTTGATGGCATGATAACATCATAACCAGGGTTGCCAGCACGGAATTTCGCAAATAATTCGTCATTAGAGGCAAAAAGCGTCATTTCAACCGGAACATCGGATGCGGCCTTAAAGTCGTCCAATGTAGTTTCACCAATATAGGTGTCCCAATTATAAAACTTCAAAGGCGCTTTTTCTGATCCTTCAATTACAATCTTGCCGTCATCTTTTGCTGCCGGCGCAGAACCTTTTGAACATGCCGCAATAGAGAATGCCGCAGCGGTTGCACCAAATGCCGCCATGAATGCGCGCCTTGAGCGCGAATTGCCCTTAAGAAATAATGCGGTTTCTTCCGGTGTTAATTTAATTTCAGCCATTGTCTCACCCTTACTCATACTTCAAAAATTGTCATAACAATTCTGTGCGTAATGAAATATCAACCACAAACTTTAACTAGAATCGATGGGGAGAAACGATTCTATTTGCAATGTTTGACGTTTCCATCCAAAATTTGGGTTCTTTTGCCCTTTTATGCTTAATCATTGTGCAAATTGGCAATTTGTCAAATGAAAAACACGATTTCAGCAGTATTTAACACACAAAAACACTAATGCGCGGCAAAAAATCACCGCGCATTAGTATTAGCAATAAGTGTTACAACAAATTTTGCTTAATTAGCTGGCACGCACACGGTTCATTGCCGCTTCAATATCTTGTGCATATTTATCACCGAGATATTTGCCATATTCACAATTCTTCATCTGATCAGCTGGTGGGAAGATGATAGTATTGGTTTTATAACCGTCATCCATCAATGCTTTTGCGGCATCGTTCGGGGTTGGATAAAGGATGGTTTTGGTGATTTCGGCACCAACTTTGCCATCAAGAATATAATTAATGAAGGCATGGGCATTGTTTGGGCTTGGTGCGCCTTTAGGAATACACATGCAATCAGTGTTTAATAGTGAGCCTTCTTTGGGAACGATGAAATCAATATCATCATCTTCATTTCGAACCTGTGCAATATCGCCATTCAATTCGACAACCAAATCAACTTCTTTAGAAAGCAATAAATCCTGTCCATTATCATCATGGAAGTTTTTGATGTTGGCTTTTTGTTTGATAAGAATTTCTTCTGCCTGCTTAATAAGTTCCGGCGTATAATCATTCACGGAGTGACCAAGATATTTAAATGTAAGGCGGAATAAATCCATTGATTCCCCAGGAAGTGAAATTCGTCCTTTATATTCATCAGAATCAAAAATGGTTTTCCATGAATCCGGTGCAACCCCATTTTTCATTGCCGACTTACGATAACCAACCCCAACCACAAGCCATGTATATGTTGCTGAATATTTGCTGCCACGGTCATATTCAGGGTCAAAGAATTGTGGTGCAAGGTTTTTAAGGTTTGGAATTTTTGAATGATCCAATGGCTCTAACAAGCCGGCCTGTGCCATGCGGGTAACATATTCGTTTGATGGCATAATTACGTCATAACCAGGGTTGCCGGCACGAAATTTCGCAAATAATTCGTCATTATTGGCAAAAAGCGTCATTTCAACCGGAACATCAGATGCGGCTTTAAAATCATCAAGTGTGGTTTCACCTATATAAGTATCCCAATTATAGAATTTAAGCGGTTGCTTTTCCGAATTTGGAATTACAATTTTGGCAGTTTCACCACTCTTTGCGCCGCCTTTTGAACATGCAGAAACCGTAAATGCCGCCGCAGTCGCACCAAATGCCGCCATAAATGCGCGTCTTGAACGCGCATTACCATTCAAGAAACGCGCAACTTCTTGTGCCGAAAGCTTTATCTCGCTCATGATATAACCCCATATTCGCAAAAATAATAAAATTATTTGCCCTTTATATCAGGCGTTGCGAAAATACCAGTCATAATCTTCAAGTGAGATGGCGCTAAAGAATCTATTTTGCTCTGTATGTTTGATAATTGAATACATTTTCTGGAATCTTTGACCCAGATATTGTCCCACAAGTGGACAGTTTTCAAATTTATCAACCGCGCTAAACCAATTTAATGGCAGTTGGTTTGGCGCTTTTTCCATTTGCGAATAGCCATCACCGACCACCATTTCACTTGGTTCGAGTTTATTTTTAATGCCATGATAAACCCCTGCTAACATTGCTGCTAAACCTAAATAGGGGCTGGCATCGGCGCCAGAAATTCGGTGTTCAATATGGCGAGTATTTGGTGCGCCCGCAGTGATTCTTAAACCAACTGTGCGATTATTTACCCCCCATGTTGAGGCAATTGGCGCATATGAATTGCCAACAAAGCGGCGATATGAATTGGCATTTGGCGCAAAAATCGCCATTGATGATGGCATCATTGCCTGCATCCCGGCAATTGCATGTTTCACAAGAGGTGAGCCGGTAACATCTTCTGAAGCAAAAACATTTTCACCTTTTTCATTCAAAAGACTAACGTGAAGGTGTTGTCCGTTGCCGGCAAGCCCAGCAAAAGGTTTTGCCATAAAGGTGGCCTCAAAACCATGTTTAACGGCAACCCCTTTAACAAGTCTTTTAAACATCATTGCCTCATCGGCAACCCGCAAAGCATCTGCGCGATGTTCAAGACCGATTTCAAGTTGCCCAGGAGAGAATTCGGAAATTGCCGCCTCAATCGGTAATCCTTGGGCTTCTGCGGCATCATTAATGTCGCGCAAAAAATCCATATAATCATCAAGCTCGCGCAGGCCATAAACCTCGTGACCGATTGGTGTATGGTTGGTTACAGTTGATTTACCAATTCGTGGTCGTTCACCATATTCACGCTTTGCGCAAAGGAAAAATTCAAATTCGCATGCGACATCGGGTGTCAGGCCTTCGGCGGCGAATAAATCAATCACGTGTTGCAGGATATAACGTGGGTCAAGGTCGTTTTGTTTGCCATCAAGCTCATAAAGCGACAAAACACATTGTGCGACATCGTCCCCAAGCCAAGGTGCTTTGAAAATGGTGTTGGTTGCAGGTTTACCAAGGCGGTCGGCGTCACCATCTTCCCAAACAAGACCGGTATCTTCACAATCTGCGCCCATTGTATCAACCACGGCAATAGAGCCCGGTAAATAGCGACCGTGATTATAAACCGATTTCAGTTCATGCGCGCGGATACGTTTACCGCGTGGAACATCGGTAAGGGGGGAATAAATAATGTCAATATATTTAATTTGTGGATTGGCGTTTAAAAAGCTTTCCGCTTCTGCCCAGTTTGCGATTTGCGCTGTGTGACCTTTAGTCAATCAATCTTCCCCTACACTTTTAATAACAGGTGTTCACGTTCCCATGCCGAAACCACACCTTCAAAATGATCCAATTCCATTTCTTTGACCGCAAAGAAAGTTTTGCAGAAATCTTCGCCCAAAACTTCGCGCACTGGGCCGCAAATTGCAAATCTGTCTAATGCCTCATCAAGGGTGCGCGGTAAAGATCGTGGTAATTTATACGCCGAACCTTGTAATGGTGCGGTGGGCTCAAGACCCATTTCAATACCAACATAACCACATGCAAGCGAAGCGGCAATTGCCAAATATGGGTTACAATCCGCCCCAGGAAGGCGGTTTTCAACACGGCGGTTTTGCCCATCAGATAAAGGAACCCGTAATCCACATGAACGGTTATCGCGACCCCATTGAACGTTAATTGGCGCATCATATTGCGGGCGCATCCTGCGGAAACTATTTACGTTTGGTGCAAATAATGGTGCGCATTCAGGTAAGAACCGCTGCAATCCGGCTATAAAAGAGCGGAAAATCGGCGAATCCTCGCCATTTTCAAGTGCGAACAGGTTTTTGCCGCTTTCCATATCCACTAACGATTGGTGGATATGCATTGCGGAACCCGGTTGGTTATCCATCGGCTTTGCCATGAATGTTCCATAAACGCCGTTTTGCATCGCCACTTGGCGGAAAATACGTTTGAACATTAACACTTGGTCGGCAAGCATCATCGAGCCACCGTGATTAAAGTTCACCTCAAGCTGCGCTGCGCCCGCTTCGTGAATCATGGTGTCGATGTCAATATCGGCGACTTCGCAATACTCGTAAACCTGTTCAATTAGGTCTTCATATTCGTTGATTGCCTCTAGCCCATATGGTTGAGAAACGGTTTCGGCGCGCCCTGAACGTCCGATTGGTGTTTCAAGTGGTAAATCGGGGTCAATATTTCGGGCGGTTAAAAAGAACTCAAGCTCTGGTGCAACAATTGGTTCCCATCCTTTTGCTTCATAAAGTGCAAGAACACGGCGTAAAACTTGGCGTGGCGCAATATCAATTGGTGTGCCGTCATTTTTTAATGCATCAGTCATAACAAAGGCGGTGGGGGTCGAATAACCAGGGGCAACACGAATTGAAATTGGGTCGGGTTGCAATACGCAATCGGGGTCTTGTACCGACTCATCTTCGCCGTTTGGTAAGGTTGGGTAATCACCCGTCATCGTAACGGTCAAAATTGATGAAGCAATTCGCAAGGTGCGCCGTGAAACCCCGTGCAAAAAGCGTGATGCCGGAACAACTTTACCACGCACAATTCCGTTCATATCGGGCAAAATTAATTCAATCTCACTAACACCCTTTTCGCGGATGAAGTTTTCTAGGATTTTATGGTCGTCCTGATATTCAGTCATGATATCCCTGTTAATCGCAAATTTGCCCGATTATTTGTCGCACAGATTGGGCATAATTCAAAATGTTTTCTTTGGTTAAATCTGGTCCTGCCAAAAGCATGTTGTGAAATGGCGTAACCAAAAAGCCGAGATTAAGTAACCCAAGGTGCAACGCCTCCTCAAGTTCATGGTCGAATAGAGCCCGCATTTCTTCGGCATTTTGCGGGATTGTTTTTGAGAATATAATTTCCATTCGCGCGCCAATGCGAATAACCGACCAATCAAGCGAGAATTCAGAAATTATTTTGTTTAGTTCATCTTCAAGTATTTGCGCGGTGGCAAGCATCTTGTCATAGGTTTCTGGGGTGACAAGTTGGTTTAATGAGCCATAAAGTGCAGACAATTGTAACAATGATCCGCCCAATGTTGTGCCAATTCCCGAATGACCAATTGGCAAAACCGCGCGTGCATCATCAAGACGTTGTTTTACGTCTTCGCTTATGCCCCAAATTGCGGTGGGAACACCGCCCGCCACCGCCTTGCCGGCAACAAATAAATCAGGGCCAAGATTGTTAATTCGGCAATAGCCGCCATAACCACTTGATAATGTATGTGTCTCATCAAATAAGACATAGGTTCCAAATTTGTGTGCAGTTTCCACCACAAATTCCAAAAAGCCTGGCTTTGGTGGCACAATGCCACAATTGGTAAGTGCAGGTTCCATAATTACACATGCAACATCTTCACCCATTAATGTGGCATAGATTTCTTCTTTGTCATTAAAAGGAACACAATAGGTATTTATTGCGGGATCAAACGCAGACCCCCATAAAGACGGCTTGGCGCTGGTTTTGCCGCGCCCATCAAGATAGACGGTGGTTTCATCAACCGCACCATGGTAGCAACCATCAAAAACAAGTATTTTTTGGCGGCCGGTGGCAAGGCGCGCCACACGAAGTGCAAAGCGGTTGGCATCCGAAGCCGAAAGCGCCAATTGCCAATATGGAAGGCCAAAAATCTCTACCAATTTCTGCCCAACTTCGGCGCAATACTGGCTTGGCAACATGGTGGTAAGGCCATTTTCTGCCGCATCTTTTAATGCACTTGCGATAATTTCCGGCGAATGCCCAAACATTGCCCCCGTATCGCCAAGGCATAAATCAATTAATTCATTGTCATCAATATCAGTGACTTTACAGCCTTTGGCCGATTTTATCTGAAGCGGGAATGGGGTGGACCAATCAAGCATCCAATGTTGCGGGACCCCACCCAAAAATCCGGTTGCATTGCCAGATTTGCCAGTTATTTCATGGGCGGCAAAGCATTTGGGGCGGGCGGCAATATAATCAGCACGTGCCGAGGCAATGAATTTTTTCAATAAGTCGCGATTTACCCTTTTTACCAAGGGCTTATTAGATTCGGTTATACTATCGCTAATTCCACTCACAAAACACCCTGATGTTCTTTGTATTTGTTATAACAAATATAAGGCGTTAATTCTGTCACTGTCAAGTGGGGACAGAATTTATTCCATTTCATGTAACAAAAATTGTTCACCATCGCCAATATCGGCTTTAATAGCGCGTTTAAGGGCAATTGCATCGCGCTTTTCCAATGCATCTAATGCTTGCGCATGATGATCTTCAACGCCTTCCATACCTGCAACATCTGGATAAGCATGGCGCATATAAGGACCAAAGCGCACCCAAATACTTTCAATAAGAGGTATTAAAACATCTGAATTTGATGCCGCATAAAGTGTAAAATGGAATGCATGGTTATTTGCCATATATTCCTGCACATTGCCTTCCATTGCCGCCTTGTTAAGTTCGGCATCATAGGCGCGCATTTGCGATATAATTTCAGGCGTAATATTATCAAGCGCTAAAATCGCCGCTTCTGGTTCAAGCAGTGCACGAACACGCATTAATTCACGCACCTGATTCCTGCTTAGAGTTGGAACAGAAATACGGCGGGTTGGGCCAATATATAATGCCCCCTCTGCGGCAAGACGCCAAACCGCATCGCGAACCGGCGTAACCGAGCCTTCAAACGAATGCGCCAAATTTCGTAATGACAATGCCTGCCCGGGGGCTAATGCACCCGTTTCCAATAGTAAGCGCAATTTTTTATAAATTGCTTCGTGCAGTGGAGGCTTATTTTCAACGTCTTCAATTGTTTCCGTCATTAATTATTTCCAGTGATTGCGTCTTCAAAATAAATCATAAAGAACAATCATTGACATCTTTGCGGAAATAAATGATTGTTATAACGAATTTTACATTACATTTTTATTTATGAAACAGAATATGCAACCTTACAATAGCTAAAATGGTATTACAAAATAATCTATCTGAAAAAACTTTTAAAGCACCTATGACTTATTATCATAATAGTGCCAAACGCCCATTTGCTGTGCAAGAATTGGGTGAAAATGCTGATTTTTCAGTTGCTGTTGTTGGCGGTGGGCTAACCGGACTTGGTGCCGCACTTGCATTGGCGGAAAATGGTGTGAATGTCTGCTTATTGGAGGCCAATGAAATTGGTTATGGCGCGTCTGGCCGTAATGGCGGGCTGGTTTGTAGCGGTTATAGACATGATCAAAAATGGTTTGAAGAAAAAATTGGTGTAACAGCTGCCCATGATTTATGGAATATTGCCGAGGCCGCAAAAACCAACCTTCATGCGCTTATGGCGAAATATGAAATTAATGCCGATTATAAAAACGGTTTGGTATTTGCGGCGCATCGCCCCTCATTACTTGAATGGCTTAAAAGCGATGCCGAATTTATGGCCGCGCAATATGATTATGATAAATTTGAAATCTTGGACAAAAATGAATGTGCCAATGCCTTGGGCAGTGATGTTTATTATGGCGGTATAAAAGATAATGGTGCGGGAAAAATTCACCCGTTGAAATTATTGTATGGCATTGCCTCTGCGGCAGTTAAAAATGGTGCGAAAATCTATGAAAATACACGGGTTTTAAGTGTTGAAGGTAATATTATAAAAACCACTAAAGCACAAATAAGGGCCGATAAAATCCTTTTATGTGGCGATGGCTATATTGAGGGGATCAATAAAAAAATTGACGCCAAAATAATGCCGATTGGTAATTTCGTTATTGCCACTGAACCATTGGGTGATGAAATTTTGCCAAATGCTGCGGGTGGTATGGATACACGATTTGTCGTTAATTATTTTCACAAAACCGCGGATAGTCGGCTGCTTTTCGGTGGCGGCGAAAAATATTCCGATGCCATGCCAAGGGATATTGCGGGATTTGTGCGCAATAATCTTGTTAAAATTTATCCTAACCTTGCAAATACCAAAATTGATTTTGCATGGGGTGGGCGTGTTGGCATAACCCCAACCAGACTTCCATTTGTTAATAAGGTTGGGAAAAATACATTCATTAGCGCTGGATATTCGGGGCAGGGTGTTTTACTTGCACCTTTTTTTGGTAAAATTTTGGGAATCGCATTATTGGGGGATGATAAATATTTCAAAACTCTAAGTGCCTTAAAAATCCCTGATTTCCCTGGCGGTCGTTTTTTACGCTTTCCGCTATTAACTGCGGCACTTTCATATTATTCAGTGCTTGATAAATTACCATAAGGGCAAAAAGATGAATTTAAAAGATAAAACCCTTTTTAAAACCCAAAACCTTATTAATGGCGAATGGTGCGGCAAAATCGGTGGTATTGTAACTAATCCTGGTACGGGTGAGAAAATCGCAGATGTGGCTTTCGAAGGTGGCGATGCCGCTCAAGATGCTTTGAATGCCGCAAATTCTGCCCTTAAGGCATGGGGTGCAAAGACAGCTAAAGAACGCGCAACAATCCTTAGAAATTGGTATGATTTAATGATTGCCAATTTGGATGATTTGGCACTTATCCTAACTACTGAACAAGGAAAACCATTGGCCGAAGCCAAGGGGGAAATCCTTTACGCTGCAAGTTTTGTTGAATTTTTTGCCGAAGAGGCAAAGCGCATTTATGGTGAAACTATACCTTCGCCAAAAGCGGACGCAAGAATTTTGGTTTTGCGTCAACCACTTGGGGTTGTTGCGGCTATAACTCCATGGAATTTTCCTGCGGCAATGATAACCCGCAAAGTTTCACCTGCATTGGCGGCTGGTTGCACAGTGGTTTGTAAGCCGGCGTCGGAAACCCCATTAACCGCCTTTGCACTTGGCGAGTTGGCAATTCGCGCGGGTATTCCCAATGGCGTTTTGAATATTGTAAACGGTAATGCGCAGGAAATTGGCAAGGTTTGGTGCGATAGCGAAATTGTGCGCGGGCTTTCATTTACCGGCTCTACGGCGGTTGGGAAAATATTGATGAAGCAATGCGCCGATACGGTTAAAAAATTAGCGCTTGAACTTGGCGGCAATGCAGCATTCATAGTGTTTGATGATGCTGATTTAGAGGCGGCCGCAGAAGGTTTAATGGCATCCAAATTCCGTAACACTGGGCAAACATGTGTCTGTGCTAATCGGGTATTTGTTCAAGATAGCATCTATGATGAATTTGTTGGCATTTTGCGTGGAAAAATTGCGGCCTTAAAAGTTGGTGTCGGAACTGATGATGGCGTTACACAAGGGCCTTTGATTGATGAGAAGGCAGTCAAAAAAGTGCAATCCCATATTGATGATGCGCTTTCAAAAGGTGCAAAGTTGGAATTGGGCGGCAAGCCCCATGCGCTCGGTGGAACTTTTTTTGAGCCAACACTATTAACCGGCGTCACAACCGAAATGCTTTGTGCGCAGGAGGAAACCTTTGGCCCACTTGCCCCTGTGTTTAAGTTCACAACCGAAGAAGACGTTTTAAAAATGGTGAATGATACACCATTTGGTCTGTCATCATATTTTTATGCACGTGATTTGGGGCGGGTTTTCCGTGTTGCTGAGGCGATAGAGGCAGGGATTGTTGCGGTTAATTCTGGCCTTGCATCAAATGAGCTTGCGCCGTTTGGCGGCATTAAACAATCAGGACTGGGACGTGAAGGATCTTCGCATGGCATCGAAGAATATGTCGAGCTTAAATATATTTATTTGGGGCTTGGCGCTTGATATCCAACGTCTTGGGTTTAGACTTGGGTTCTGGAGTATAGGGGTAAATTAATTGCCCCAATAGTGTCTTGGGAACATAATCTTCGTGAATTCCAGTCTTGCCCGGAAGTTTGTCTTCGGGAAGGAAATAGGTCCCGAATAGAAGATCAAATATCGGAAAGGTTGCGGCAAAATTCATATTGCCACCCTCATCAGGGCCGGTATGGTGCCAGCGGTGATATATAGGTGAAACCAAAATATATTTTAAAATTCCGTCAAATTTTAAATTCAGATTTGAATGCACAAAACACGAATAAAGTGTGTTAAGCGGTGCAAACATGGTAATTGATAATGGCGAAAACCCTATCCATAAACAAATCGAATTGGCAATCAAAGTATGGAAGATAATGTTTATTGGGTGAAACCGCGCTGCGGTTAAAAAGTCCATTTGCTGCGCACCGTGATGCACGGCATGAAACTTCCATAATTTTGCGTGATGAAATAGTCGGTGTGTCCAATATAATGAAAAATCACTGATTATAAGCACCATTATTGCCTGTAACCAGATTGGGGTTTTATTAGCCCAATTTGCACCGTCATTCAAAAATTGCCATGCGGCATCCATATTGCCTGCAAATAACAAGTAAAAACCTGCGACAAGCATAATCCAAGCAGTTGATGAATAAAGTAATGGCGCAACAACCCAATATATAACATCAATATAGGCATCTTTTCGCAATTTTTTTTTCGCGCGTTCATAGGGAAATAGTTTTTCAAGGCTTCCGAAAACAACCAGACAAATTAATAGCCACACCAGTGCATAGCCAGATGGGTGATTATAGATATTATCAAAGCCCGCTATTGACATGTTTTCGACTTGCCCGCTTAATTCCTAAAATATAACTTAATTACTCGTGGTAGGAATAACATAAAATGAATAGCACCAAAAATATTAAGCCTGAGTATAAGGAATTAAAAATTTCAGATATTCCTGATGGAAAGGGTATTGTGGTTGATATTTATCCAGAAGACCGTCTGATTTCTGTGATTATAACCCGGGTGGGGGAACAGATAAGTGGGTTTCATAATATTTGCTCGCACGCCGGTTGGCGTCTTGATACGGATGATGGAGTTCTTCTTTTTGATGATGCCGGCGACATCATTTGTTCGGGGCATTGTGCGGCATTTTCAGGGAAAGATGGAAGTTTTTTGGGTGGTCCTGGAAAAGGTAAGCCATTGCGGAAATACCCTCTTGTAATTGAAGGTGAAACCATAATAGTTAGATGATATGGAAAATACCAGCCACATAGCCACGACAATTAGCTTGCGCGAGGTGATGATTATCCTCTCGGCGGCGGCGATTATTGTGCCACTATTTTACCGCTTTAAAATTTCACCGATTATTGGTTATATTTTGTGCGGGATTATGCTTGGACCATATGGTCTTGGCTCTTATTCAAAAGACTATCCTTTTTTAGCGCCTCTAACAATCAAAGACCCAAATACAATCCATACCATGGCGGAATTGGGGGTTATGTTCCTGCTCTTTGCCATTGGCCTTGAATTATCATTTGAGCGTTTGAAAAAAATGCGCAAACTGATTTTTACTTTGGGTGGTCTGCAGGTTTTTGGCTGCGCCTTGGGCATATTCCTAATTTCGTGGCAAGTTTTTGGGGTTTCTGCAACTGCATCGGCTATTTTGGGCGTTGCGCTTTCAATGTCTTCAACTGCAATCGTGATGCAGGTTTTGTCTGATAAAAAGCGCTTAAATACCCCAGAGGGGCGGGCCGGTTTTGGCATATTGTTGTTTCAAGATATTATCGTAATCCCGTTAATGTTCGCTTTGCCATTTTTGGCGCCAACTAAATTGGGTCTTGGATTTTTTCCATTAATAAAGGCTTTGGCAATATCAACTGTTGCAATCGTAGCGGTGATTTTTATTGGTCGGATTATTTTGCGCCCCATTTTCAAAATGGCTTCGGCCATCGAAAGCACCGAAGTTTTCATGGCAGCAAGTATTCTGGTGGTTATCCTAACTGGTCTTGCGACATCTGCGGCAGGGTTATCGATGACATTGGGTGCTTTTTTGGCGGGATTATTGCTTGCCGAAACAGAATATCGACGTGAGGTTGAGGCAACCATACAACCGTTCAAAGGTTTATTGCTTGGGGTGTTCTTGGTTTCTGTCGGTATGGGGGTAAATGTCGCAAAAATTATTGAATCACCATTTTTAACTATTGGTTCTGCGCTACTTTTGATTGGCGTAAAGGCGGCAATTATTGCGGCCATCGGCCCATATATGGGGTTAAAAACCCGCAATGCGATTTATGCCGGTCTTTTGCTAGGTGGCGCAGGGGAATTCGCGTTCGTTTTGATTGGCATCGCAAAAACCTATTATATTGTTGGTCCACGTTCTAGTGACTTTGCGCTTACGGTGGCGGCTTTATCAATGTGTATTGTTCCCGTTCTTTCTGAAATTTTGGAAGCAATTAAACCAAAACCTAAAAGCCCCGGAAGTGAAATTGAAAAAGCCTCTAGTGAAACACTTGGCGATGATGGGCATGTAATTGTTGCGGGGCTTGGACGTTCTGGTGAGTTGATATCAAATCTCTTACGGGCGCAAAATGTAAACTATATCGCCACCGATATTGATATTAATATGGTGACACAGGCACGGGATAATGGAATTCGTGCTTATTATGGCGATGTTTCGCGGCCTGAATTTCTTCATGCTTGTGCAATTGATCGCGCCAAGGCGGTGGTTATTTCTATTCAAAACTATTTGAATACAGTCACAATCGTAAATGCCATTCGCAAAGTTCGCCCTGATATTCCAATTGTTGCCCGCGCGCGCGATACACAACATGCTCGCAAGCTTTATGAATTAGGTGTCAGTGAGGCTGTGCCGGCAACCTTGGAATCAAGTTTGCAACTTGCAGAATCCATCATGGTTGAGGCCGGTGTGCCAATGGCGCACATTTTGGTGGCAATCCATACCAAGCGTGCCGAATTACGTGATGAGATTTTGGATGCCGCAACCTCAACCACGCCGTCAGAGCGGATGCGAAGAATAAAAGATAGTCGTGAAGGTTAGTTTAAATTATAACCAAGGTGTAAGGGTTTTGCGCTTTTCTTGATAGCGTTCAATTTCTACTTTGTGTGTCAGGCTATCGGCAATATCATCAAGACCAAGTAAAAGCGCGCGCTTCATGCTTGGCTCAATTTCAAAATGATATTCTTTGCCAGATGGCGCGGTAACGGTTTGGGTTTCCAAATCGACGTCAAAACGGAAATTGTGCCCTTTGGCATCTTGCATTAATTCATCAACTTGGGCTTGTGGCAATTTGATTGGCAAAATGCCGTTTTTAAAGCAATTATTATAAAAAATATCGGCAAAAGATGGTGCAATAACGCAACGAATGCCAAAATCCAACAATGCCCAAGGGGCGTGTTCGCGTGAAGAGCCACAGCCAAAATTATCGCCCGCCACAATCATTTTTGTGCCTTTATAACGTTCTTGATTAAGAACGAAATCAGGTTTTGGATTGCCATTTTCGTCAAAGCGAAAATCATAAAACAAGCCATTGCCCAACCCCTTACGCTCAATAGTGGTGAGGAATTGTTTTGGAATAATTTGGTCGGTATCAATATTCGCCAAATTAAGAGGTGCGGCATGGGTTGAAAGATGGGTAAAGGCTTCCATTTTTATCTCTTATTTAATCATTGATTTTGTAAGTTTGTCGTGGGCACGGATTGATTGCACCAATTCTTCAAGTTCATCAAAACGAACCATATTTGGCCCGTCTGATGGCGCATTGTCAGGATCTGGATGCGATTCGATAAATATCATTGCCACGCCAACTGCTGCTGCTGCGCGTGCAAGATATGGAACCATTGTACGATCACCGCCAGAGGAATCACCTTTGCCGCCTGGTTGTTGCACGCTGTGGGTGGCATCAAAAACAACTGGCGCGCCAATTTTACCCATTATTGGTAAAGCGCGGAAATCGGTAACAAGAGTGTTGTAGCCAAAACTAACGCCACGTTCAGTAACCAAAACATTTGGGTTGCCGCTATCGGTGATTTTTTTTACCACATTTGCCATGTCCCAAGGGGCAAGGAATTGACCCTTTTTAACATTGATGGTTTTGCCGGTTTTTGCCGCCGCAACCAACAAGTCTGTTTGGCGGCACAAAAACGCCGGAATTTGCATAACATCGACATGTGGGGCAACGATTTGGCACTGCTCCTCATTATGGATATCAGTAAGGGTTAAAAGGCCAAGCTTTTCACGAATTTCATCAAAAACTTCGAGAGATTTCTCAAGCCCAAGACCACGTTTTCCACCGATTGAAGAACGGTTCGCTTTGTCAAAACTGGTTTTATAGATGAAATCAGCGCCGATTTTTGCGAACATTTCTTTTAGGAATTGCGCGGTTTCAAGCGCATGTTCACGGCTTTCCATTTGGCATGGGCCACAGATAAAACTGATGGGAAGGTCATTACCAACCGCAATTTGTGCTGCACCATCACCGATTTTTACTATTTTATTTGCTTCTGACATTTTGATACCTCAAGAGCCCATATAGTGCCAATCAAAAGCTATTGCAAAAAAATTTATGCACAATCTGCAGGAAAAAAAGAGGAAGACCCCGCATTATTCATGCGGGGTCAGTTTTTTAGAAGGGGAATTTATATTTTAGAATTTGTAATTAACGCCCATGTAGAATGTGCGGCCTGCGCCTGGGATTTTCTGCCCGATTGCAAGATTGCCACCCAATGCAGCGTCATTAACGCGGTTAATGCCAGACAAATGGTCATAATAGAATTTGTCAAACACGTTCTCGACACCAAAGTTTAAACCTGCATTTTCATTTAATTTCAAACGACCGCGCAGATTTACCAAAGTATAAGATGGGGTAACTTGTTCGCCATTATATGCCGAAACCTTGTCTTGTTTTGCGACCATTTTGGTTTCTAGCATTGCTTCTATATGTTTGCTGTCATATTTTACCCCTGCAATCCCACGAAGTGGTGACAGACGGTAAAGGTTGTCGTTATGGGTGGTATCTTCACCATGAACGTATGATGCCGCACCAAATAATGCCCAATTATCAGTTAAGGCATAATCAGCAGAGAATTCAGCACCATAAATTTCGGCGTCAATATTCTGGAATTTAAGTGTTGCACCAGGTGTAGCAGTCATGGCAACACCTTGAATATAATCACTTACTTTATTGTAGAATACGCTTGGATTTAGTTTTAAATTGCCAAGCGTGATATAAGCATCCGCAGAAATTTGGCGCGAAGTTTCAGAATCTAAATCCTGATTACCCATATAGTTTCTTCCATCAGCAGAGCCGTATGTTGCAGATGGCTTATAAAGATATAGTTCGACGATACTTGGCGCACGCATTTTTTGTGCTGCCATAAATTCGAATACCAGTGCATCGACCACATGCCATCTTAGACCCGCACTTAGTTCATAATTGTCAAAAGTACGCTCGTGATTAGTGCCATTGAAAGCCGGAAGGTATGGGGCGTCCGACATCATGCTTTTAGTAATATCATGAGTGTCGGCTTTGATATTATCATAACGAACGCCGAATTTTGCGTGAATGTGTTGGTTTAATTTACCATCAAGTTCGGCAAAAACCCCATAACGGTCACGTGATGCTTCGTTGAAAGATTGTGAAATCATGCCATTGGCAATGTTTTGCATATAAACATCAAAATCATTCAAGTGCCCATCAGAGCCAATTTTTAGGTTAAAGGCAGAAAGCGGCATATCTAGGCTTACGAAATAGCCGTTATCGGTACTGGTTGCCGGTGCATTCATGCGGCTTGTAGTGTTATATGTGCGCATGCCATAATTATCCATAATGTGATCAATGTCATTATGGAAAATGCGGGCAGTTAGTTTGCCAAATGAATAGTCTCCGATTAAGCCAATACGGTAAGTTTCGGCGTGGTCATATACCATATCCATTGCAAGTGCAGGTGTGCCAACATTTCGGGAATCATCACCACCTGCGCCAAAGCCGATTTGACCGATTGGTGTCAAAAACTCGCCTTCGAATTTGTAATGGTTCATTTTATAACCAGTTACGCTGGCGGTGCCGCCTTTATATTCAAGGTCGCCGCCATTTTGAAAACCACCAGATAGGCGGAATGCCGCTTTTGCAAAACCAAGGTTTAGGCCAAGGTCGCCATTTGTGCCGCGATTGGCATCAGAATAATTAAAGTTTAAATCGCCTGATAATTCTTCTTTATCGCCTGAGGCAAATTCAGGAGACTTTGTATTAACGGTAATGGTTCCGGCAATTGAATCACCGCTGTCCGCAATAGAGGTCGCGCCATTGGCAATTGAAATTGCGCCAATGTCATTTGTTCCAACATAATGGAATGGTGGGTCCATATGGTTAGGGCAGGCAGGAACAATTTCCACACCATCAATACGAACCTTTACACGGTCTTGTGAAAGGCCACGAAGCTGTATCAAACCAGTTTGTGCACCATGGCGAATAATTGCAACGCCTTTTTGGTTTTCAATTAATGCCCCCGCATCGCGTGCGCCGTCATTTTCAATCGGATTACCGGCAACTACATTAAGTGTCGGTAAAACAGGTTTTGACGCGGTGACCACAACCACGGTCGTATCTTTGTCTGTATTTGCTAAATCATCTGCAAAACTTAAGGCTGGCATAAGCATCAATGCAAACGAAACACTATATAAAAGTTTGGATTTCATAATTCCCCTCCAGAAGAACCCAAAGAACTAGATTTAATGGGTGCTTTAATCTTCTGGGTGGGACGTTAAATTGGACATTTTGTCCAACCCGCAAATTATAATGTACTTATAATTTCGGTGAATCCTTTGTTTATAATGACTTTAGCTGCGACAATATGCTTATTCAAATTGACCGCATATTATTTGTTTGCAAGTTTTTTGGCGAAATTTTCGAATGCATATTCGGCATCATCCCATGTCCATTTATATCTGGTCATTGGATCCATTGTTGAATAATATTGATAATCAACAGTTTTAATTACTTTTCCGCTATTGTCATAAAGCGTACCTTTAAGGTTTGCGCCGCCAATGCCAAAGCTTTGGAATGAAAGGCCGCCAACTTTACCCATTTCTTCGAATGTTGGTCTATTTGCTGTCGCGTCAACAATTTCAACATCAATCTTTGCCGCATCTTTGCCCACGAGTGGATAGGTTTCTTTGATGATTAAATCTTCCAAAGTTTCTTTTTCGCGATTACCGTAGCGGTCATCGATTTTCTTTTGCATATCTTTTGAATATGTGAAATTATATTTCGCTTTTATCTCGTTATTTTGTGCAACCGGTTCAGCCATTGCCACGCTAAAAGATCCGAAAGCAATTGCACCAAAAACAAATGAAGCTGTTGCCAAAGTAGGAATTTTTTTCATCGTATTCTCCATTGGTTGAAGCATATTGTGCCATCAAAACATATTTTGGCAAATTAAAACCAGTTCATGTCTTTTAGGCTTTTTACAAAGCTGCGGCTTATTGGGGCTTTGACTTGATTTTTAAGAATAAAATATTTTTTGCCATATTCGTTTTCGTTACTCTCTACTGCCATTTTGGCAACCCACCAAGATCGGTGGCATTGCGTACCCTCGATACCCTCTAATTCTTTTATGGCATCATAAAGCCGCATTAATAACAAAAACTCACCGCTAGAAGTGTAAAAACGTAAATAGTGATCTTCGGATTTTATTGCATAAATCTCGGCATTGCGGAATTTTGGTTCAAAGCGATTATAAATCTCCGGTCTCTTATTTTCTGAAACTTCCAAAATATTGTTTAAGCCATGGCTTTGCATAGGTTTTTGATAAAGCAAAACATGGATAATGGTAATAAAAAGTGAGACTATAAAAACCGGCATTAACAGGTAAAAATAATTATTGAAATCAAAAGCCTTTCTTTGAAAATATGATGTTGAAAGACTAATGCAGGCGTCAATCAAAAGGGTCATAATCGCAATATATATAATGTGATAAGCGATAGGTCGATTAATAAGGAATTTAACCCTATCAAGGGCAAAGCCGACCAAAATTGCAATAATATAGCCAAGGGTAATTGAAACAAACCAATATGCAATTCGTTTCATTAGTGGAAAGTAAGAAGTTCCAAATGCCCCCGAAAATCCAAGCAGCATGATTATTGCAAATCCGACAAGCAAATATTGTGCAACGCTGTTTTTAAGTGAAAGACTTTTGACGTTTAAAAATTGCAATAAAAACCCCAATAATTATAAGGTATTTGTGTTATCCGTAAGTTCTTTTGACATGATAATAGGCAAAAATAAAGTTTCGCTTTGCGCATTAGGCAGTTGTTGCAATTTTTTTGCAAACTATGTGCAGTTTCGACCAAAGTAAGCGCGATTAAGTATTGATAATGAGACAGTTCAATCTTATAAGCCCCGTAATTAAGTCTTGTGGCAAAGTGTCGCGAGGGTTTAATTGTGCCGACATTGTTTGCGCTCTGCGGCATTTGTTTTTGAAAACTAAAAATAAAGAATGGTTCCATGAATATTCACGAGTATCAAGCCAAAGAAGTGCTGGCAAAATATGGGGTGCCGGTTCCTAAGGGTTACCCCGCATTCTCCGTCGAAGAAGCTATTCAGGCCGCTGAAAAGCTTGCCAAAGAACAAGGGTGTGATTTCTGGGTTGTAAAAGCGCAAATTCACGCTGGTGGTCGCGGTAAAGGTAAATTCAAAGAATTGCCTGCCGATGCCAAAGGTGGTGTTCGCCTTTGCCCAAAAATTGAAATGGTTGGACCAAATGCCACAGAAATGCTTGGCAATACATTGGTTACTGTCCAAACTGGCCCTGCTGGTAAAGAGGTAAAGCGCCTTTATATTTCAGAAGGTGCAAATATTGACAAAGAATTCTATCTTTCATTACTTGTAGATCGTGGCACTGGTCGCGTGGCATTTGTGGTTTCACAAGCCGGCGGTATGGAAATTGAACAAGTTGCGCACGATACACCTGAAGCAATCACAACTGTTGTGGTTGATCCTGATACTGGTGTTACTGCTGATGATGTTGCTGCAATTGTTAAATGTCTTGATTTAACTGGTGATTTAGCTGCACAAGTTAAGCCGCTTGCAGAAAATCTTTATGCTGCATTTGTTGGCACAGATATGTCAATGCTCGAAATCAACCCGTTGATTATCGACAAAGATAAAAATGCGCTGGTTTGCCTTGATGCAAAAGTTTCATTCGACCCGAACGCACATTTCCGTCACCCTGAATGGAACGAAATGCGCGACTTAACCGAAGAAGACGAAAAAGAAATCGAAGCGTCAAAATATGACCTTGCTTATATCGCTTTGGATGGCACAATTGGTTGTATGGTAAATGGTGCAGGTCTTGCGATGGCAACCATGGACATCATCAAACTTTATGGCGAAGAGCCTGCTAACTTCCTTGACGTTGGTGGCGGTGCATCGCGCGAAAAAGTTACTGCTGCATTCAAAATCATTACTTCTGACCCTGCTGTAAAAGGTATTTTGGTAAATATCTTTGGTGGCATCATGCGTTGCGATATTATCGCAGAGGGTGTTGTTGCAGCGGTTAAAGATGTTGGCCTTAAAGTTCCTTTGGTGGTTCGTCTTGAAGGTACAAATGTTGAAGCCGGCAAGAAAATCATTTCTGAATCTGGTCTAAATGTTATCCCTGCGGATGACCTTGCAGACGCGGCACAGAAAATCGTTAAAGCTGTGAAAGGTGTATAATAATGTCTATCTTAATTAACAAAGACACCAAAGTTATCTGCCAAGGTTTCACTGGCAAAAACGGTACTTTCCACTCTGAGCAAGCGATTGCTTATGGCACACAAATGGTTGGCGGCGTAAGCCCTGGTAAAGGTGGTCAAACCCATCTTGGTTTGCCTGTATTCAATTCTGTTGCCGAAGCAAAAGACGCAACTGGTGCTGATGCAACCGTGATTTACGTTCCACCTCCTGGTGCAGCGGCTGCTATCATCGAGGCGATTGACGCGGAAATCCCGCTAATCACCTGTATCACAGAGGGTATTCCTGTTCTTGATATGGTGAAAGTTAAGGCGAAATTGGAAAAGTCAAAATCTCGTTTGATTGGTCCAAACTGCCCTGGCGTTTTGACCCCTGATGAATGCAAAATCGGCATTATGCCTGGTTCAATCTTCAAAAAAGGTTCTGTGGGCGTGCTTTCACGTTCTGGTACACTTACTTATGAAGCAGTGTTCCAAACTTCTAATGCTGGTCTTGGCCAAACAACTGCGGTTGGTATTGGTGGTGACCCTGTAAAGGGAACCGAATTTATCGACATTTTGGAAATGTTCCTTGCTGACCCTGCAACCGAATCTATCATCATGATTGGTGAAATCGGCGGTTCTGCGGAAGAAGATGCGGCACAATTCCTTATCGATGAAGCGAAAAAAGGCCGTAAAAAGCCAATGGCTGGCTTTATCGCTGGTCGTACTGCTCCTCCGGGACGTCGTATGGGCCATGCGGGTGCGATTATTTCTGGCGGCAAAGGCGGTGCAGAAGATAAAATCGCGGCAATGGAAGAAGCGGGTATCAAAGTTGCACCATCTCCTGCGGCTTTGGGCTCAACCCTTCTTGAAGTATTAGGTAAATAATTATTAAGGCGCAGGTGTTAAAACCTGCGCCATTAATTAATATTAGGAATTCAGGGAAGAATTTTATGAGTGATGCGGGTCGAAGTGCGCAAAATCAGGCACTTCTGGCAACTTCCTTTTTAGATGCAGGAAGCAGCCTTTATTTAGAAAGCCAATATGAACAATGGCTAGAGAACCCTAATAGCGTAGATAAATCGTGGGCGGATTATTTTAACGGTCTCAAGGACACGCCTCATAAAACTTCACCTTCGTGGGCGCGTAAGGACTGGCCAGTTATTCAGGCGACAGAAAACCTTGCAATGCTTGACGGTAATTGGGCGGCAATTGAAGATAAGATTGCCAAGAAAATTGCTGCAAAGCCTGCGAAAAATGGCGCCGCACCTTCGACAGAAGAAGTGTTGCAGGCAACCAAAGATTCATTAAAAGCGCTTATGATGATCCGAGCATATCGCGCCCGTGGTCACTTGGCGGCAAATCTTGACCCACTTGGTCTAAACGATTTCCGTGAGCCACAGCCAGAACTTGATCCGGCAACTTATGGCTTCACTGCGGCGGATTATGATCGCCCAATTTTCATCGATAAAATCATTGGCTCGATGGAATATGCAACAGTTCGCCAAATGCTTGACATTTTGGGTCGTACTTATTGCTCTACCCTTGGTCTTGAATATATGCACATTTCCAATCCTGAGGAACGCGCATGGCTGCAAGAGCGTATGGAAGGCCCTGATAAGGGTGTTTCATTTACCCCAGAGGGTAAAAAGGCAATTTTGCAAAAAATTATCGAAGCCCAAGGCTTTGAGCAATTTGTTCACAAACGCTATCCGGGTACAAAACGTTTCGGCCTTGATGGCGGTGAGGCGTTAATCCCTGCGATGGAACAAATCATCAAGCGCGGTGGCAATCTTGGCATGGAAGATATGGTTCTTGGTATGCCGCACCGTGGTCGTTTGAACGTTCTTTCTGCGGTTATGGGTAAGCCATATCACGTTATTTTCCACGAATTCCGTGGCGGTTCTGCGACACCTGATGATGTTGCGGGTTCGGGTGACGTTAAATATCACATGGGTGCATCTTCTGACCGTTCGTTTGATGGCAATAATGTTCACCTTTCACTTGCGCCAAACCCTTCACACCTTGAAATCGTGAACCCTGTGGTTCTTGGCAAGGTGCGTGCAAAAATGATGCAAAAGCCGGTCGATCGTCCTGAACAATTCCGCAAAGTTATGCCGGTATTGCTTCACGGTGATGCGGCATTCGCGGGTCAAGGTGTGGTTGCCGAATGTTTTGCAATCACAATGATTAAAGGTCACCGTACAGGTGGTACACTTCACTTTATCGTGAACAACCAAATTGGTTTCACCACTGCGCCGCGCTTCTCACGTTCAACGCCTTATCCTTCTGATGTGGCATTGATGGTGCAGGCGCCAATTTTCCACGTTAATGGTGATGATCCAGAGGCGGTGGTTTATGCGGCAAAGGTTGCAACCGAATATCGCCAAAAATTCGCAAAGGACGTGGTAATCGATATGTTCTGTTACCGTCGTTATGGTCACAATGAGGGTGATGACCCAACAATGACCAACCCGATTATGTATAATCGCATCAAAGATCAGCCGCCAACATTGGATATTTATGCCAAACGCCTGATTGCTGAGGGTCTTGTAACCCAAGAAGAAGTTGACAAAATGTATGCCGATTTTGCAACCTTCCTTGATGCTGAATTTGAGGCTGGCAAAACCTATAAACCGCAAAAAGCCGATTGGCTTGACGGCGTGTGGCAAGGTCTTGGCCTTCCAGAAGACGAAGATCGCAAAGGCGAAAAAGAAGTTTCTGCGGAAAAAGTAAAAGAGCTTGGTCTAAAAATCACTGAAATTCCAAAAGATTTCAACATCCATAAAACTGTTGAACGCGTGGTAAAAGCCCGCCGTGACGCAATTGAAACCGGTGAGAATATCGATTGGGCATTGGGTGAACACCTTGCATTTGCATCACTTCTTGACGAAGGTTTCCCAATCCGCCTTGCGGGTCAGGATTCTTGCCGTGGTACATTCTCACAACGTCACAGCCACTTTATCGATCAGGTAACTGAAAACCGCTATACCCCGCTAAATAACATTGGTGCAGGGCAGGCGGAATACGAAGTTATCGATTCGGCATTATCTGAAGAAGCGGTTCTTGGCTATGAATACGGTTTCTCACTTGGTTCGCCAAATACTCTTTCCCTTTGGGAAGGTCAGTTTGGTGACTTTGCCAACGGTGCACAGGTGGTGATTGACCAATTTATTTCATCGGGTGAACGCAAATGGTTGCGTATGTCGGGCTTGGTAATGTTATTGCCACACGGCTATGAGGGTCAGGGTCCTGAACACTCATCAGCACGCCTTGAACGTTATCTGCAACTATGCGCGGAAGATAATATGCAGGTTGTAAATTGTACAACCCCGGCAAACTATTTCCACGTATTGCGTCGCCAAATTCACCGTAAATTCCGTAAACCACTTGTTATTATGACGCCAAAATCATTATTGCGCCATAAAAAGTGCGTTTCATCAATTGCGGACTTTGGCCCTGGTTCTTCTTTCCACCGCGTATTGTGGGATGATGCCGAAATCAAAAAAGGCTCAACCATCGCATTAAAAGCGGACAAAGATATTAAACGCGTTGTTCTATGCTCTGGTAAAGTTTATTATGACTTGCTTGATGCCCGTGAAGCACGCGGTCGCGATGATATTTATATCCTTCGCGTTGAGCAATTCTATCCATTCCCTGCGCGTTCATTAATTAATGAATTATCACGCTTTAAAAACGCGGAAATGGTTTGGTGCCAAGAAGAGCCGAAAAATATGGGCGGCTGGTCATTTATGGAACCAAATCTTGAATGGGTCTTGAATAAGGTCGAAGCGAAATATGGTCGCGCCCGTTATGCCGGTCGTCCTGCATCTGCATCGACTGCGGCGGGCTTAATGTCTAAACACACAAAAGAATTAGAAAATTTCCTTTCGGAAGCATTGGATTAAGAGGATAAAATGGTTGATATTCTTACCCCTGCACTTGGTGAATCAGTTTCCGAGGCAACAATTGCAAAATGGTCTAAAAAAGCTGGTGAAGCTGTAAAGAAAAACGAATTATTGGTTGAACTTGAAACCGATAAAGTAACCCTAGAAGTTTTTGCTGAGGCTGATGGTGTTTTATCTGCCATCCTTAAGCCAGAAGGTGAAAACGTGGTTCCGGGTGATGTTTTGGGTCAAATCGAGGCGGGCGCTGCGGCATCTGCATCGGCTGCGCCTGCTGCTGCACCAGTTGCAGAAGCACCAAAGGCGGCTGCACCTGCACCTGCTGCTGGTCATGCACCTATGCCATCTGCGGCAGTTATTCTTGAAGGTGCGGGCATTAACCCTGCATCGGTTTCTGGCACTGGTAAAGACGGTCGTGTGACCAAGGGTGACGCTTTGGCGGCGGCATCTGCACCGGCTGCACCTGCTGCGCCGGCTGCTGCACCACGTGCAACTGGTCCTCGTGAAGAGCGCGTGAAAATGACTCGCCTTCGCCAAACCATTGCAAAACGCCTTAAAGATGCGCAAAACACCGCTGCAATGCTTACCACCTATAATGAGGTGGACATGTCTGGCGTTATGGGCGCACGCAACAAATACAAAGACATCTTTGAGAAAAAACACGGCACAAAACTTGGCTTCATGTCATTCTTTGTGAAGGCGGTTGTTACCGCGCTTAAAGACGTTCCTGCGGTTAATGCGGAAATCGACGGCACCGACATCATCTATAAAAACTATTATGACATCGGCGTTGCGGTTGGTACTGACAAGGGTCTTGTTGTTCCTGTGGTTCGCAATTGTGATGAGCTTTCATTGGCCGGCATCGAAAAAGCAATCGCGGGTTACGGCAAAAAGGCACGTGACGGCGCACTTACTATGGAAGATATGCAAGGCGGCACGTTCACCATTTCAAACGGTGGTGTGTATGGCTCTTTGATGTCATCACCAATTTTGAATGCACCGCAATCAGGTATTTTGGGCATGCACAAAATCCAAGACCGCGTAATGGTTGAAAACGGTCAAATGGTAATTCGCCCAATGATGTATCTTGCGCTTTCATACGATCACCGCATCGTTGACGGTAAAGAGGCGGTTACATTCTTGGTTCGTGTAAAAGAATGTTTGGAAAACCCTGAACGTATCTTACTCGAAATCTAGTTTTTTACCCAAAAGTTTAAGCTAAGCAAGCTAATTAACCCCCGTGAGGCAACTTGCGGGGGTCGTTTTTTGTTTGAATGTATCTTAATTACGATAGATAAATTGCTACAAACAAAATTTCCAATTTTGAGAACGTTATTTAATTGGAATATTTACTTATTGGCTACCCAAGCTTAAACGTTAAACCACTATTAGGTAAAGGGATGTTACTAGCTGGATTAACCCCTTTCGTGATTCTCAACTCATCAAGTAATTTTACTGCATCAAAAGAAGAGCCAATTAATAATTCTGATTCAGGCCTAGGTCTTTCAACTTCTTTTGCTCTGTATACTATTAACTTAGCCCCTTCTTTAGATGCTCTTATAGCTAGAGCTCTTATATAATATAAATTAAACTGAGCTTCGGACAATGTATTTGCGGCTGTTATCGGAACTTTAGCTAAAGTAAACCCACCACCTCTTGGATTTCTTCTTTTGTGCTGCGTAAGTAATAAACCTTGATTATTCAATTGCATTGCTAGCCAGTCGTCGTTATGAAGTTCTGCTGCCAATCTAGTCAAATTCGGCCATTCATGGACGCCGTGCTCATTTAAATAACTACTAATATATATACTCATATCAGAAATATCCAAATCAATTTCGGACAGCATCAAATTACGAGTTTCTGTATCTAAGTTTAGGTATGATAAGCCCATATTCCACTCCAATAATTATAAGTGGTTATAGTGATTAACGATTCTTTATGGGTGTAAAGTATTTTTATCAATACCCCCATTCAAATCCATTATTGACAATGTGTAACAGCGATTATTTTTATAAAAATAAATATAAATCAATTGGTTAAGTCGATTATTGATGCATATTTTTGCATCGCCCAAAATGTTGACATTTGTTGACATTCCCCAAATTAACAGCGCCCAAAAACCCTGACATTTCCTGACATCACAAAACCGCACAAATCAACCAGACCAAAACTAACTCAATATGAATTTTAGCGCTGTTTAGACACGTGGGGATAAATTTGTTAATTATTAATCAAAAAAACATGTTGACAAAAAAACAATCTGTGATAGAGTTACAACGTTTTTAGAAACATTAGTTTTTGAAAATGGTAAAATTGCTCCTGATTTAGTCGTATAGATTGAGTCATAATTATATATGATATTGTTTCAAGCGCCCAACTCTGGGGAATTTTATCTTTGTGAAAATTTTTTATCATGGAGATATAACTTATGAATACTCAAAGTACATTTAATTACGATACTTCGCCCAATCCAGCTAAACTAATTGATTCTTTAAGATACCTTGGATATGACAATTATTCAGCTATTGCTGATATCATTGATAACTCATTAGATGCAGAGGCATCATTTGTTGGTGTTACCATCAGGAATAAAGGAAAGCTAACTGAAATTATTATTTCGGATGACGGAAATGGTATGTCCAAAGATATTTTGAGCCAAGCAATTAGACTTGGCTCAGACACTACAAAAGATAGCCAAAGCGATTTAGGAAAGTTTGGTATGGGGCTTTGTACGGCAACATTATCAATATGTCGCAGAACAACAGTTTTAACTAAAACAGAAACAGGCAAGTTGTTGAAGGCTATTAATGACGTTGACGAGGTTATTAAAAGCAACAAGTTTGTAAGTGTATTTGAAGAAGGCGATTCCTCAGATGAAGACCTTTTTCACGAAATGTTGTGTTATGAAGATGGTAGTTATAGTTCATCTGGGACAATAGTTTATTTGCAAAACTGTGATAATTTAACCAACTCAAATATAACAGTTTTTACTAATACTCTAAAGAGAGAATTGTCAAGAATATTTAGACACTACATTATTGCTGGTAAGGAAATCTGGGTTAATGATGATGTATTAGCGCCAGTAGATCCGCTAGAATGGGAAAGTAATAAAACTGAAAAGTATTGTGATGAAACATTAGAATTCGAATACCAAAATGATTTAGGTGCTAAAATAACAGAAAGTTTGAAAATTAAAATTGCGATAATCAAGCCAGATTATGAAAAGGGTGAAAATGAAACTGCCCGAAATATGGTAAATCAAGGCTTTTATATAATGAGAAATAATCGTGAAATTTTGCCTCATACAATGTTAGATTTGACAGCTAAACATAACTCTCTTAACAGAATGAGGGGTGAAATTTCTTTTAGCGGCAATCTAGATAAAGTTTTTGGTATTAACTTTACCAAAAAAAATATCTCAATTAACCAAGCTTTGCAGGACAAGTTAGCACAATTCTTAAAAGGCCAATTAGCTTCAATTTCAAAAAAACTATCACGAGAAACAGCAAAAGATGTTCCTGATGAAATAAACGAAATACATGAAAATGCTGCCAAAGAAATTAGTAAAAAATCGAAATTATTAATTCGCCCTAAAGCAAATATTGAAAAAAGAGCGTCGCCTATTTTTTCTGATAAACAATCTCAAGACATCACGAAAAACTCATCTACTCGAGAGCCAAAAGATAATATTCAAGATGGTTTAACTGCGAAATGTGAGTTTAAACAATCAAGTATGGGAGTTAGTGGTGATATTTACGAGGTTGACCAAAAGGGAAGGACTATCGTTATTACTTATAATGTGGACCATCCTTTTTATAGGAAATTCATTTCAGGCATAGGGGAGAATGATAGAAGTTTGGTGGCAGGAATTGACTATCTTGTTTATAGCATGGCAACCGCAGAGCTTACTCAAAACCTTGATGATGATGGTACGCTTGAAATTATTAACCATTTCAAATCCATTATGGCCTCGAATTTGAGAACTCTTTTGTTGTAAATTCATATGAATTATTGGGCAGGGCACAAAATGTGCCTTGCCCCATTCCCGCATAGCAGCAATTCACATCCCTCTCTAAATTTTCATTTGCAATTAACTTTTCATCTGTTATAGAGGCGGCGGGCCATCCTATCCCACCGTAGGACGCTCATCTGAAAGGATGATTTACATGACTGAAACATTGAATGCGGCAAAGCCCGCTGAATTACCTGCTGACGCACATTTTTCTTCTGGACCAACTAAAAAACGTCCAAACTGGTCAGCCACCAATCTTAAAACCGAATCACTTGGTCGTTCGCACCGTTCAAAACTTGGCAAAAACCGCCTTGCACTTGCGATTGATTTGACCCGTGAGGTTTTGGGTGTTCCCGCCGATTATCGCATTGGTATCGTTCCTGCATCAGACACTGGTGCGGTTGAAATGTCACTTTGGTCAATGCTTGGACCAAAGCCAGTGGCTTTGCTTGATTTTGAATCATTTGGTGCGGGTTGGGTTACCGATGTTGTAAAACAGTTAAAAGTCGAAAATAAAGTTTTCAAAGCCCCTTATGGTGAATTGCCAAATTTGGCGGAAATTCCGACCAAAACCCATGACGTTGTTTTCACATGGAATGGCACAACTTCGGGCGTAAAAGTTCCAAATGCAGATTGGATTGCAGACGACCGCGAAGGTCTTATTATCTGTGACGCGACTTCTGCGGCATTTGCACAGGATTTGGACTATAAAAAATTAGACGTTGTTACACTATCTTGGCAAAAAGCCTTGGGTGGTGAAGGTGGTCACGGGATTTTAATCCTTTCACCGCGTGCTGTTGAACGTCTTGAAACCTATACACCTGCTTGGCCAATGCCAAAAATCTTCCGCATGACAAAAGGCGGAAAATTAATCGAAGGTATTTTTAAAGGCGAAACCATCAACACCCCGTCAATGCTTGCGGTCGAAGATTATATTGACGCACTTGAATGGGCGCAATCTTTGGGCGGCTTTAAAGGTCTTATGGCGCGTGCCGATGCCAATTTGGCGGCGGTTGAAAAATGGATTGCCAAAACTCCGTGGGTTGAAAACCTTGCTGCGGTTAATGAAACCAAATCAAATACATCTGTATGCCTAAAAGTGGTTGATGAACGCGTCACCAAACTTGACGCCGACGGTCAAGCAGCATTCGCCAAAGCATTATCATCTGTTTTGGAAAAAGAAGGTGCAGCCTTGGATATCGGTGGCTATCGTGATGCCCCTCCGGGACTACGCGTTTGGTGCGGTGCAACCGTTGAAACCAGCGATGTTGAGGCACTTTTACCGTGGCTTGATTGGGCGTTCGCAACCGAAGTTGCAAAATTAGGCTAATTCCTGACACCCTTCAGTCGCTTTTAGCGACAGCTTCCCTCAAGGGAAGCAGTTAATTCCTTCCCTTGAGGGAAGGTGGCTCGCGAAGCGAGGCGGAAGGGTGACAGTTTCCAAATTTTTTTCCTAAAAAGAGATTCCATTATGACAAACAAAGTTCTTATTTCAGATAAAATTTCACAAGCTGCTATCGACATTTTCAAAAATCGTAATGTTGCGGTTGATTACAAACCAGGCATGACCAAAGAAGAATTAATCGCATGTATCGGTGAATATGCCGGTCTTGCAATTCGTTCTGCAACCAAAGTTGACGCCGATGTTTTGGCGGCGGCAAAAAACCTTAAAGTTATTGGTCGTGCAGGTATTGGTGTTGATAACGTCAATATTCCAGAAGCAACAAAACGCGGTGTTATCGTTGAAAATACCCCATTTGGTAACGCAATCACCACTGCGGAACATGCAATCGCGCTTTTATTCGCTGCTGCCCGTCAAATCGGTGCGGCGGACGTTTCAACCCAAGCCGGCAAATGGGAAAAGAACCGTTTCAACGGTGTTGAGCTTTATAACAAAACCCTTGGCCTTATTGGTTGTGGTAACATCGGTTCAATCGTTGCCGATCGCGCACTTGGCTTGAAAATGAAAGTGGTTGCATACGATCCGTTCTTGAGTGCAGAGCGTGCGGTTGAAATTGGCGTTGAAAAAGTTGAACTAGAAGAATTGTTCAAACGTGCCGATGCCATCACCCTTCACGTGCCATTGACCGACAAAACCCGTAACATCATTTCAAAAGACGTTATCGCAAAACTTAAAAAAGGCGTGTTGATTGTAAACTGTGCCCGTGGTGGTTTGGTTGACGAAGAAGCATTGGCGGAAGCCCTAAAATCTGGTCATGTTGGCGGCGCGGCGTTTGACGTATTCACCACCGAACCAGCAAAAGAAAACCCGCTTTTCGGTTGCCCGAACTTTACCGCAACCCCACACCTTGGTGCATCAACCACAGAAGCACAAGAAAACGTTGCCCTTCAAGTTGCCGAACAAATCGCCGATTATTTGACCACCGGCGCGGTTACAAACTCTTTGAACACCCCATCAATCACAGCCGAAGAAGCACCAAAATTAAAACCGCTTGTTGAACTTGCGAAAAAACTTGGCGCTTTTGCGGGTCAAGTGGTTGATAAAGACCTTGAAGCCGTTGAAATCGAATATGAAGGCGAAATCAATAAATTGAAAACCGCGCCATTAACTGCGGCAATTATTGCGGAAATCCTTCGCCCAATGATGGCAGATATTAATATGGTTGCGGCCCCTGCTATTCTTAAAGAGCGTGGCACAAGCTTCCTTGAAGCAAAACGCGAAACTTCACCAACCTATGATTCATTGGTTCGTGTAAAAGTTAAAACCGAAGGCAAATGGAGAACTCTTGCCGGTACTATGGTCGCTGGTCAGCCAAAAATCGTTGAAGTTAAAGGCATGGATCTTGAAGCACACTTCCACCCATATATGCTTTTCATCAACAACAACGACAAACCAGGCTTTATCGGCGCACTTGGAACCATGCTTGGTAAAGCAGGTGTGAATATCGCAACCTTCAACCTTGGCCGTGAGGCAGAAGGTGCAGACGCAATCGCACTTGTAGGTATCGATTCTGATTTGCCGCAAAACATTGTTGATGAGCTAAACTCTATCGAGAATGTGCGCTACGCCAAAGTTCTAAAATTCTAAATTTAGTTATTTTGGCGAATTAGTGCGTCGAATGCGCTTGGCTGTATGTCCAATACAGCCGTCGCTTTTCTCCTGCTACTTCGCACAAACTAACAAAATTGATGAATGGTGGCGAATTAGTGCGTCGAATGCGCTTGGCATTATGTTCAAATAAATAAAAATACCCTCCGACAAAATCGGGGGGTATTTTTTTGACATTAGCTTTGCATAATAAGGTTGAAACACTAATTTTAAAGGCATAAAGCCAGAGATATAAAAGTGCGAAAGAGAATTCCAATGACCAACAAAGACCCCAAACAAAACCAAAGACGCCAAAACACATTATTGGTGCGTGGTGGAACGCGTCGTTCGGGACATAAAGAAACCTCCGAGGCGATCTTCCTAACCTCTGGCTTTGTTTATGATAGTGCCGAAGAAGCCGAAGCGCGTTTCAAGGGCGAGGTTGAGGGGTATTTATACGGTCGTTACGCCAACCCAACCAATACAATGCTTGAACAACGCCTTGCGGCATTAGAAGGTGGCGGTGGCGTTTGCCGTCTTGCGGCGTCTGGTATGGCGGCGGTTAATGCCGCACTTATGGCAAGTGTAAAAGCGGGGGATCATATTGTTGCGGGCAAGGCATTGTTTTCGTCTTGCCGCTATATAATTGAAACTCTTTTACCAAAATATGGGGTTGAATTCACGCTTGTTACTGGCTCAAACACACAAGAATGGGCGGATGCAGTAAAACCAAATACCAAGGTTTTCTTTGCCGAAACCCCTGCCAACCCAACATTAGAAGTCACCGACATTAAGGCAATTTCCGAAATTGCGCATAATGCGGGTGCGCGCCTAATCCTTGATAACGTATTTGCAACACCGCTTTTACAAAAACCGTTTGAGCTTGGTGCGGATGTTGTGGTTTATTCATTGACCAAACATTGCGATGGGCAAGGGCGCGTTCTTGCGGGCGCAATCATTGGCGATGAAAAATGGGTTACCGAAGAACTTGACCCATATCTTCGCCATACTGGCCCTGCGATGTCGCCATTTGTGGCATGGGTGGTGTTAAAGGGCATGGAAACCCTATCGCTACGGGTTGATAGAATGTGCGATAATGCGGCGCGTCTTGCCGATTTAATTGGTTCACACCCTGCGGCATCATTTGTTCGTTATCCATCACGTGATGATCACCCGCAAAAAGCGCTTGCGATGTCGCAAATGAAAAAAGGCGGCACAATTATCGCTTTTGAGGTAAAGGGCGGGCAAGAGGGCGCGTTTAAATTCCTGAATGGTCTTGAGATTGTTGATATTTCTAACAATCTTGGTGATGCAAAATCACTTGCCACCCATCCGGCAACCACCACCCACCGTTCATTAGAAGTGGCGGCGCAATTGGAATTGGGTGTTACCCCAGGTTTAATAAGGCTTTCAGTTGGTATCGAAGATATTGATGATTTGCTTGAAGACGTCAAAGCAGCACTTGATGGGGCGCTATAAGCAAAATTTGCTTGCCCTTATGCCGCTTTCGTTCCATTCATGAGAAATGGATATTCAGGCAATAATTGTCACGTTTAATAGTGGGCATATAATCGATAAATGCCTTGCAGCCCTACAAGCGCAAGGGGTATCTGCAATTGTTGTTGATAATGCCTCAAGCGATAATACTTTGGAAGTTGCCGCATCATTCGGCGCAAAAACCATTGAAAATGGTGAAAACCTTGGGTTTGGCGTTGCCAATAATATTGGCGCAAGTGCGGCAAGTGCCGAATATTTATTATTCTTAAATCCCGATATTGAAATTGATGAAAGTATCAAAAACCTTGCGGCAGCGGTTAAAAATTATCCTGATTTTGGGATGATTGCGCCCAAAATTGTTGAAGATGATGGGCGGGTTTTTCTGCAACCACGGTCATTATTATCACCCGCTAATTTAAACGTAAAATCCATGCCATTGCCGAATGGTGATGCGTGTTATCCATTTTTATCGGGTGCATGTTTTTTGATGCGCAAAGCAGTTTTTGAAAAACTGGGCGGTTTTGATAAAAATATTTTCCTATTTTATGAGGATGATGATTTATGCCGCCGCCTGTGGGATGCAAAACTTCCACTAATTCACTGTGACGGTTGGCAAGCAAAGCATGGGCGCGGAAAGTCTAGTAAACCTAATCCCGACAATATCTACAAAGTTCGCTATCATATGGCGTATTCCCGCGCCTATGTGGCACGAAAATATGGTATTAAAACCAAACCCCTTGCCGATGTTGTGAAATTTGCCCTTAAATATACACTATCAATCCTAAGCTTTAACCAAGCGACAATGGCGCGTTATAATGGTAGCTTGATGGGAACATTAGACGGTATGAAGCATTAGGATTGCCAGATTTAGGCAAAAAATGATTTTATTGACAAGATGCCGGTTAATTCAAAACTTGCTAAAACTATCTGCAGGCCAATAATTATATAAAGCACATCCATAAAGGAGTTTTTGCGTCTTTTATGGCGAAATAGGTGCGTGCTAAGAAGTGCGCCTGGGCTTCCACCAATTAAGGCAAAGAATAAAAGGTTTGCTTCTGGTATGCGCCAGCCGCCATTAATTGCCGCTTGTTTGTCGGCATAATAGTTAAAGACGGTAAAAACATTGATGCCAATGAAATATATTAAAGCATAAAACATAGCAGTTTTTATAACGCCTATGTTTTAATTATCGATTATCCTACATGGTAAATTTAAACATATTATGGCGCAAATTATTTGCCCCCTCCCCACATTGTGGAAAGGGGGCATTATTTAACCCTAGCAAAATCTAAAAACTTTGCCTTTTTAGTTATCCTAATCGATTATTCAAAATATCAATCAAATCCAATGCTGATGTAGAAATGATTGTACCAGGTGGATAAACGCTTGCTGCACCCATTTGTTTAAGGACAGGGATGTCATCCGGTGGAATAACGCCGCCCACAACAATGATAATGTCAGAACGGTTTAGTTTTGCAAGCTCGGAGCGTAATTCAGGAACAAGTGTTAAGTGACCAGCCGCCAAGGACGATGCACCAACCACATGAACATCGTTTTCAACCGCCATTTTTGCGGCTTCTTCCGGGGTTTGGAACAATGGCCCAAGCACGACTTCAAAACCCAAATCGGCATAGGCGGTTCCGATAACTTTTTGACCGCGATCGTGCCCATCTTGCCCCATTTTGGCGACCATAACTTTTGGTGCGCGACCGTATTTTTGGGTGAATGCAGCAACTTTTTCTTTGGCGGCAGCAAATGTTTGCTCGTTTGCGCCAATGGTTTTTTCATAAATGCCACGTGCTAATTGTGGCACTGCCTCGTGGCGACCATAGATTTTTTCCAAGGCATAGGAAATTTCGCCCACGGTTGCCTTGGCGCGTGCCGCGTCAATTGCCAACGCAAGCAAATTGCCTTTTCCGGTTTTTGCCGCATCGGTTAATGCCGCCAAACATTCGGTAACTTTTGCATTGTCACGCTCGGCCTTTAGGCGGGCAAGTTTTTCAAATTGCGCCATTTTAACGGCGGTATTGTCAACCTTAAGAACCGGAAGCTCATCTGGGATTTCTGGTTGGAAGATATTAACACCAACCACCATTTGCTCACCTGAATCGATGCGGGCTTGGGTTCTTGCCGCGGCTTCTTCAATGCGCATTTTTGGAATACCGGCTTCGATGGCTTTTGCCATGCCGCCGGCTTTTTCAACTTCTTCAATATAACCCCATGCTTTGTCGGCAAGTTCTTGGGTTAGTGCCTCAACATAATAAGAGCCACCCCATGGGTCGATTGGCGTGGTGAAACCAGCTTCTTTTTGCAGAATAATTTGGGTATCACGCGCAATCTTCGCCGAGAAGTCGGTCGGAAGTGCGATTGCTTCATCAAGTGAGTTGGTATGAAGTGATTGGGTGTGTCCGTTGGCGGCTGCCATGGCCTCAATCGCGGTGCGGGTGATGTTGTTATAAACATCCTGCGCAGTTAGTGACCAACCAGAAGTTTGTGAGTGGGTGCGAAGCGGCAATGATTTTGGATTTTTTGCGCCCATGTTTTTGACGATTTTTGCCCAAAGCCCACGTGCCGCACGCATTTTGGCAACTTCCATAAAGAAGTTCATACCAATCGACCAGAAGAATGAAAGACGCGGTGCAAATGTATCAATATCCATGCCCGCATTAATACCGGCGCGCAGATATTCCATGCCGTCTGCCAAAGTATAGGCAAGTTCAAGATCCGCTGTCGCACCCGCTTCTTGCATGTGGTAGCCAGAAATTGAAATGGAATTGAACTTCGGCATATTTTTGGATGTATATTCAAAAATATCGGCAATGATTTTCATTGATGGTGCAGGTGGGTAAATATAGGTATTACGCACCATAAATTCTTTTAAAATGTCGTTTTGAATGGTTCCGGTTAGTTTTGCAGGTTCAACACCTTGCTCTTCACCCGCAACCACAAACAATGCCAGAATTGGTAAAACCGCACCATTCATGGTCATGGAAACCGACATTTGATCTAGTGGGATACCGTCAAAAAGGGTGCGCATGTCATAAATTGAATCAATCGCCACACCCGCCATGCCAACGTCACCAGAAACCCGTGGGTGATCTGAATCATAACCACGGTGGGTTGCAAGGTCGAATGCGATTGAAAGACCTTTTTGCCCTTGTGCAAGGTTGCGTTTATAAAATGCGTTGGATTCTTCTGCGGTTGAAAAGCCCGCATATTGGCGGATTGTCCAAGGTTGGCCAACATACATGGTTGGGTATGGGCCACGAATAAATGGCGCAAGCCCAGGGAATGTGTGGATATATTCTTGCGATTGAATATCGGCGGCCGAATATTGTGGCTTTACCGCAATTTCTTCAGGGGTAAGCCAGCTTTCGCCACTTTGGACAGGTGTTGCGGGTGCTTCTAAATCGTCAAAGCTTATTTCGGAAAAGTTTGGTAATTTGCTCATCATCTATCCCCTATAAGCCAGCTTCTTGAACTAATTGCCATGCGCTTTTGGCGATTTCACCGGTAAGGGTTTCAAAGCCATAAGCACCGCCCGCGGGGTCATTAACCCGCGCCAGATTTGATTCATTGGCAAGAACGATTTGCGTGTTACGGGCAAGTCGGCGTGAAAAATCATCCTCTTTACCAATTTCATGGGAAAGTGTGGTGATAATATTTGCCCCACCAATTGCCGCCGCAAATACCGCAACCGAGTTGCGCAATACGTTGGAATATGGGTCGGTTTCGGTCATCATTGCTTTTGAACTATAAGCATGAACCGACATTGGCGCATCAATCCCCGCCTTTGCGCATACTTTGGCCCAAAGGTTACGCAGGGCGCGCAATTTGGCAATTTCCACCACGTTTTCTTGGTTTACTGCCACTTTGAAAAGTAATGATTTGGCGATTTCTTGTGGGGCTAGGCCATTTTCTTCGCCCGCCTTTAATGCCTTGATGCCTTCGATAATTGCCGCAGCAACCTGTTCGGCGCGGGTTTTATTTTCGCATTTTGCATCGGCAACGAAAAAAGTGGTCTTGGCAAATTTGTCTTTAAATTCTTTGAATAATGCAATTGATGCCGCGTCGGCTTTTAGGTTTAAAACCAACAATGCATCTTTTTGTTTTGCATCAGGGATTGCCGCAAATAATGATTTGGCGGTTTCAATGTCGCATCCATCAATTGCGATTGATGCCAAATCATAATGAATATTTTCAAGCAGGGGTTTGAAATCACATTCGCCAACTTTGCCCGTAAATTCGATTGAATTTACGCCGTTTTCAAGATCAACCAAAGCAGTTTTATTGGCGGCTTTTGCATCAACAATATTGACGATTTGGCGAATGTCCCAAGTGCCCTTAAAATCTTGTGGCTTTGTTGCAAGCGTGAACGCTTCTGGGCAATCGAAATATAATGGGTGAACCGCAACACCATCAGATGATTGCTTTTCCAATGTTTCCCATTCTTTTCCTTTTAGGGCTTTGGTGGCTTCGACTTTCCATTCTTCGACACCTACTGAATTGTGCGCGGTATCTGGGGCAAATGTAGATTTCACTTGTGTGCTCATATCAATATTTTAAAAAAGTTGTGCAAATTTTGCCGTTTCTCTTTAGCAGAAAAGGTGCTTTAGGGTATTATAAATAAGTCTTAATATGTCAAATAATAACATAAAAATCACTGTTTTTGCTGCTTTTGATATAAAACCTAGTTATACAAGTTATTGTGGGTAAAAAAATGCGACGCCATATAGACGCCGCATTAAAGAATCTCTCAATTCCTAGGTTGTAATCGGGAAATGATTGAGAGAGGGAAATATAATAAGAATCAGAAAATTAGATGCCCTAATTCAAATTATGGCTTCTAATCCGCCAATTGATTGAAAATTTCAAGTTTAGATTTAGCAATTGCAGCTATAAATTAAGATTTGCCAACAAAGAGCCATGTTTATAAGCTATTGTAATATAACGAAAATTTGGCAAGGTTTGGAATAAAAAGCATTTATCGAGACATTTTCAATCATGAAATATCACATTAAAAGGCAAAAAATTATGAATTAAACCCAAAACATCTATAATAGAGGACAAATGCGTGTCTTTTTTTGTTGAATTTTTCGGTATTAAATATTTTTGCTCTATATTGAGAATATTATTGGTATGTTTTTAAGCAAAGACAACCGATTTTAACTATAAATAAGTTGTATATATGACCCTACGTAAATTGCGGTAATTTACATTTAATTTGACATAAATTATGAGTAATTTCAGTTAGATATATTTAAGTATATGCTTAATATTTCTCTTCTTATTTTTCATTCAATTTGAATGAATATTTCGTCTTTTGTTTGTATTATTAAACGACACTTGGGGTTTGGGGTTTGTATAAATACGAATTATATGGTCGCTCTAGCGCCTTAATAGGCTTGGAGAAGCTTCAACCTGCGGGGCGAAGATCACTTAAGGAATTAATTGTAGAAGTTGGCATCAACCCAGACGCAATAAACAATCCAGATTCATTCATCCCATATCTCCGTTTGTGTACTTTGCTTGAAATTGCATCAATTGAATGGGAAAGACCCTATTTGGGGATTGAATTTACAATCGCGACAGATGAGTCATTTCCAACGGCTGGAAGTTTGGTTTTACTGGCAAAATTTCATAAAACCTTACGCTCTTTTATGACTGACGCGCTTGAATATTGGGAAATTCACACCAATGGATTCAACGTTGAATTAAAAGAGGAAATTTCCCCGGGGCTTAGTACGCTTATTATTAAAAATAATTCGTTTTTAACGCCGCCCCGCCAAATGATACAACATGGTGCGGCAAATATTTGCAAACTAATCCGCATCATCACTAATCAGCACGATATGCGCCCTATTGAGGTGCATTTCATGCATGAAAAACAAAAGGCAGATGGCTTTGATGAACTAGCGGAACAAGCATTTGGTTGCCCCGTATATTTTAGTCGTGACCGGAACCAGATTTTATTCCCTACTGAATTCTATGAATATAAAATCCATGGTGCGCTTTCTTTGTTTAACGGGATTTTGCGCCGCCTTATACAAATTCGCGTTGATGAGGTTGGTAATTATAGTTCAAAAGCCGCCGATATGGTTATTCACGCAATTCCCAATTTCTTTGGTACAGAATTTTGTAATTTTAATTCGGTTGCCGAAATGCTGGGAATTCATCCCAAAACTTTGCAACGAATGCTTGCGGCAGAAAATACAAATTTCAAAGAATTGCTAAGTTATGTTCGGGGTGAAAAAGCCAAAGAAATGTTGGCAAGCACCGAATTATCAGTTGAATTAATCGCACAGTTTCTTGCCTATTCTGGTTCGGCCCCTTTTAGTTTTGCTTTTCGTAAATCTACTGGTTTTAGCCCACTTGAATACCGCAAGCGTTTCAAACTATTATATTAATTCTTTCAAAAAAGTTTGAATATGCGCAAATATGAATCCTATATAAGATCGTCGTCCCTAATTGGGCTTGATAAATTACAAGTCGCAGGGAAGCCAAGCGTAATTGAACTTATGCAAACTGTTGGTTTGGCCGCTGAAAGCCTTAAAAAACCCGACATGTTTATTTCATATCAAAGGTTTTGCGAGCTATTGGAGCTTGCGGCGATTGAATGGGAAAAACCATGGCTTGGTTTTGAGTTTGCGCTTTCGCTTGATGATTCTATCCCAACCCTTCCGGGGGCGGTTTTGGCGGCGCGGCTTTATCCTGATTTTCGCTCATTTGGTAAAGCGGCGATGGAATATTGGTCACTACATTCCACGGCATCATATGGAATATTAAACGAAGATTATGCGCCAGATAAGGTTTGTTTGCGATCTATCATGCCGCCATATATTTATAGATCGCGCCAAGAATCGCAAAGTGCGTTGGGGCAGGGGATGCGCCTATGCCGAAGTGTTTTGCGCCGACCCGATGCCAGCCCGCTTGAAATTCATTTGGCCCACACCAAACAAAATGTTGACGGTTTTGAAGAAGTAACAAAGAAATTATTTGATTGCCCCGTTTATTTTGATATGGAATTTGACCAGATAATTTTCCATAAAGAAATGATGGATTGGAAAATTGCGGGTAATATCTCGGTCTTTAGTGGGTTTTTACGTAAATTCGTACAAAAGCGCTTTGATGATTCCAATCACTTTGAATCAAGTGCCACAAGAATGGTTTTAAGTGCAATTCCCAATTTCTTTGGAACGGATGGCTGCAACTTTGTTAATGTTGCTTCGATGCTTAATGTTCAGCCAAAGACATTGCAAAGGCTTTTGGCGACAGAGGGGAATAATTTCAAGGATCTCTTTCTTTTTGTAAGGGTCGAAAAGGCAAAAGAATTATTATGCACAACCAATTTACCGATTGAGCATATTGCAAAATTCCTTAATTATGTTGGCGCGGCACCCTTTTCATTCGCCTTCCGGCGTGAAACCAATTATAGCCCGATGGAATATCGCAAAAGATTTGCCGCAAATTATTAAAAAAGCCGCCCGTTAAGGCGGCTTCTTTGTATCTTATTTCTCAAACATATCGCCATAGCGTGGTAATTTGCGGGTTTTCCAATGACCGCGGTGATATGCATCAGACATGATTAGCGGCACAACAGTGGTTGCTTCGGCATAAACCATTTGTTCCAACGCCACAGAAACTTTGCCCCAAGAGCAAGCTTCTTTAAGGGTTGAAGATGAACACGCGCCATCACGAACATCGGCAACAGTGATTTGCACCGCATAAGCGTGCATTTCAGCCTCGATACCAAGGATTTCTGCGCATACAACAGTGTCTTGTGCAAAGTTTTTCGGCACGCCGCCGCCAACCATAAACAGACCGGTACGACCTGCTTTAATCTTAATGTCGGTCAATTCGCGGAAATCAGCGATTGAATCGATTGTCATATATGGCTTGCCCGCTTTCATGCGTTCAACTTGGTGTTTTACAAGACCAAAGCCCGCAGAAGAATCGGTAAACGCAGGGCAGAAAATTGGAACGCCCATTTCATAACAAGTTTGGATTAATGAACCGGCTTTTTTGGCATTGCCATTTGCAAGCCATTTACCCATTTCTTTGATGAACTCACGTGAAGAATATGGGCGTGGTTCAAGTGATTCAGCAATTTCATAAATGGTTGAATCACATGCTTGAAGCTCTTCTTCATCGATATAGGTATCGTAAATACGGTCAATATAAAGTGAACGCAGGGTTTCATCATCAGGGATTTCAAGCGCTTGATAGTGGCTAAAGCCCAATGCTTCAAAAAAGTCCATATCAATGATTGATGCACCGGTTGAAACGATTGCGTCAACCATGCCATTTTTCACCATGTCACGGTAAACGTGCATACAGCCACCGGCAGAGGTTGAACCCGCCAAAGTAAGCCAGATAGAGCAGGTTTTGTCTTCTAATGCTTGGTTAAAAATGCTTGCGGCGCGTGCAGTATCGCGTGAAGTGAATGACATTTTGCTCATGGCATCGATAATTGGACGCGCATCATATGAGGTAATATCAACATGCTCGACTTTTGTTGCCAAAAGTTCGGCTTTACGGTTATCAGTCATTTGGGGTTTAACCTTTCAATATAAATTATGCTTTTGCTGGCAAATTATGCTTCGGTTGTTAGTATAATTTTATCAGCCTCATCAAACATGGAGACATGTGGAAGATCGTTTGAAATAACTTCCAAAGTTTCACCAAAGCCGTTGAAGCCGGTTGTCATGGCAACACCATATGCGCCAAGCATCATAAATTCAATATAATCACCCTCTTTTACATCTTCATGAAGGTAATATTCGGTTTGCAATGCATCAATCGAATCACAGGTTGGGCCATAAAGCTTGAATGGCTTCATTTTGCCTTGAAGTGTTTCATCGGCACGGATGTGTCTGGTTTCAAACGGCCATTGAACATGGGTTGCGTCAAACAAATTGCCATATGCGCCATCATTCAGATAAACCATATCGCCTTTTACAAGTTCAACACGGGTGATGATGCTTGTGGCCTCGGCAACCAATGCGCGGCCAGGCTCACACCAAAGTGAGCAGTTTTCAGTAACCGGCATCGATTCAAATTTTTGCGCGATTAATGACATATATTGTTTCATGTCAGGTGGGTTGATACCACGGTAATTCACGGGGAAACCACCACCAACATCCAAAATATCAATCACAACACCGGCCTGAATAATCAATGATTTGGCGGCATCCATTGCGCGGACATAGGCATGTGGATCCATACATTGTGAACCAACGTGGAAACAAATCCCCAAATCTTCACGGGTTACCGCACGCGCGGCGCGCAGCAATTCGACCGCTTCGTCACCCTTGATGCCAAATTTTCCGTCCAAAGAAATTGAAGACGAAGTATTTGAAACAGATAGGCGGATTAAAAGGTTCAAATCATTTGCATAGCCAGTTGCTTCACGGATTTTTTCAAGCTCTGCCATCGAATCAAGTGAAAAGGTGCGAACCCCAAATTCATGATAGGCGCGCGCAATTGCATTACGGTTTTTAACCGGATGCATGAATGCAAGATTTGCACCCTTGAAACGGTTATAAATCAACTGAATTTCGTTGATAGATGCAACGTCAAAATTACGCACACCTGCTTCCCAAAGGGTATCAAGTACCCAAACGGAAGGGTTTGCTTTTACGGCATATAAAATGTCGCCCGCGAAATTACGCAAAAACCATTTTGCAGCACGTTTCACAACATGTGGACGGTTTGCCGCCACAGGAACATCAGGTCGCAATTTTGCAACAATATCAATAGCGTTGTTAAAGTGATTCATCGCTGAACCCCCCTTAAAAGCAAATGCGCAATTGGGGGTTGACGACCCACGCCTGCACTATCAAACTAAAAGCCCGAATTAAATCGGACAACGAATTTGCGGCGTTAGTCGGACATGCCAGAGGTATAAAAACCTCCAAAATGTTGTCAGGTCCACCTAAAAAACAAGTTATTTAGGTGTTAGTGGACTGGATTGCTGTTTCCAGGTCCGCCGGAACTGTGGCGTATATACGTTGTATTTTAAAAATTCAATAATTTTTGCAGCAAATTGGTTCTCATAATGCAAAAATTTTTATAAGCCCTGTGATATAGGGCTGCAATCAAAGGCATTTCAATGAACGACAATAGTCAAATAATTATCATCGGCGCAGGTCAGGCGGCGACATCTGCGGCAAATAGCTTAAGACAAAATGGTTTTACGGGTGGGATAAAGATTTTTGGGAATGAAAATCTTGCGCCATATCAACGACCGCCATTGTCAAAGGCATATATGTTGGGCGACACAAATGTGGAGCGTTTGCAATTCCGCTCTTTGGAGCAATGGCAAGGTGATGATATTGAAATCCTACCCGACACTGAAATTGTAAAAATCAATGCAAAGGAAAAATTCATTTCCGACATTGATGGCAATTTCCATAATTATGATAAACTTATAATTGCTACCGGTTCACGAGTGCGAAAATTAAATATCGCTGGCTCAAATCTTGAAAATATCTTTTATCTAAAAACCCTAAAGGATTCGGATGCCATTAAGGGGCATATGGTTGCGGGTAAACGAATCGCCATTATTGGTGCCGGCTATATCGGGCTTGAGGCGGCGGCAATTGCCAGAAAATTTGGTTTGGAAGTTCATGTTTTGGAACTTGCACCACGGGTTTTGGCCCGCGTTGCCAGCCCTGAATTATCAGGCTTTTTTGAACGCCTGCATACAGAACGCGGCGTGCATATTCATACAAATGTGCAGGTTGCAGGTTTTGAGGGTGACGATAAATTAAATGCCGTGCTTTTGGGCGATGGCACGAAAATCGAATGTGATGTTGCACTGGTGGGGATTGGTATCTTGCCGAATGACGAACTTGCCAAGGATGCAGGTCTTGTTTGTGAAAACGGGATAAATACCAATAGCTTTGCACAAACTTCGGACCCAGATATCTATGCCTGTGGCGATTGTGCAAATCGTGAAATGGGCGATAAAAGAATGCGTATCGAAAGCGTGCATAACGCAATTGAACAAGGTAAAATTGCCGCCGCACACATTATGGGTGCGCCAATGCCAAAACTGGAAAGCCCGTGGTTTTGGTCGGATCAATATGAAATTAAATTGCAAATTGTTGGGCTTTGGAATGATGCCACACAATCAATTGTTCGTGGTGATATGACGCAAAATAAATTTGCCATTTATCACCTTGATTCTGAAAACCATGTTTTGGCGGTTGATGCCATTAATTCACCACCTGATTTTTTGGTGGGAAAACAATTGGTATTTAATAAAACAGCACTTGCGCCGGAAATAATTAGTGATATTGCAATTCCTGCAAAAGAGTTTTTAAAGAATATAGTTTAATACGGATTTTATCATGACCGAGATTACCTTCATCGAACATAATGGCAAAGAGCATAAGGTTGACGCTGCTGGTGGTGGCTCGGTTATGGAGGCTGCGGTCAAAAACAATATCCCTGGTATTGATGCCGATTGTGGTGGTGCATGTGCATGTGCGACTTGCCATGTTTATGTTGACGAAAAATGGCTGGATAAAATCAACCCTATGGGTTCAATGGAAGAATCTATGCTTGATTTCGCCGAAAATGTGCAGCCGAACAGCCGCCTTTCATGCCAGATTGTTGTTAACGAAGACCTTGAAGGCTTGGTTGTAACCATTCCTGAAAGTCAGGGTTAATTAATCTAATAAGAATTTAATCGTCATATGTGTGCTGCTAGATGTGGCAACGCAATTTTTTGTTGCGGGATAATATTTCATTGCCCGCACTTTGTTTGATGAAGCAGATCACATTAGATTCCACATCTTAATTTTGTTATTTGGTTGTTTTTTATGGTAAATTCAGAACTTAAAACAATTGGGCTACCTGCGAATGTTCCGGAAACTTGGGCGCGGGCGGTATTTTGATTTAATTCTAGAAATTTATAATGTGTGTCATATTTGGCATTGGTTTCTTTTAGCCATTTTTCAATTTCATCATGACCATGATATTCTTTACCCTCATCATAAACCACAGCAGATGTTGAGAAATATTTGATGGTTTTTTTTATATCATGGCTATCAGCTGCAATGAAATAATTTTCGATTAGTGATTTATGTTCCATTTTATCCTCATAATTTATATTTAATAGGTAAATCTTTAAATACTAATTGACAAGTACATACAAAAAAGTATGTATGGAAAATTATGAATAATCACGAGAAATATACACGTTATTCAGGTGCGCAAAGCGTTACCGAGGCATTAAAATTCCTTGAAGGGCGTTGGAAATTGCTTATTTTGTTCCAGCTTTTTGGTGGACAAATAATGCGTTTTTCAGAATTAGAGCGCGCAATTCCCGGTATTACCCAAAAAATGCTTGGACAACAGCTTAAGCAACTTGAAAAGGATGGCATAATAAAGCGCACGGCATATCCCGAGGTTCCGCCCCGTGTTGAATATTCCCTTACCCAATGGGGGCAAGATTTATGCCCCGCACTTGACGCCTTATTAACTTGGACGGGCAAAAGACCGAGGTGAGATGGCGCATTTTATCGATGTGGCATTTTTGAATTTTTATGAAAATATGAAAAATAAAAAGGCACTTCAATCGAAGTGCCTTTTAAAACTTTTATGCAAGGAATTTTTGTAAACGGCGCTTTTCAAAAATTCCTTTCAACCTTGTTCCACCCGACCAAGTGAGCGCGAATGCGCGAAGGCGGAAGCGGTGAATTAATATACCCGTGCCTTTGGCGGAATGGTTTTGATTTCGTCGGTCATGGTGTTCATATGAACCGGACGATAATCGATTGAAACCTTGCCAGTTGGGATGTCGATTGATGCAAGTGTATGCTTCATCCAATTTTCGTCATCACGATTTGGGAAATCCTCATGGGCGTGTGCGCCACGTGATTCATGACGGTTTTCCGCACCATGCATGGTAACAACCGCTTGCGGCAACAAGTTTTGCAATTCAAGGGTTTCCATAAGGTCGGAGTTCCAAATCATTGTGCGGTCGGTTGTGCCGATGTCGCCCATTTTGCCATAGGCAGCATCAATTTTAACCTTACCTTCGGCAAGTGATTCAGAAGTACGATAAACCGCACAATGGTTTTGCATAATTTTTTGCATTTCAAGGCGAAGCTTAGCAGTAGGGATAGAACCTTTTGCATGACGCGCCGCATCAAGACGTGCAAGGTGGGCATCGGTTTGGTTATCTTTAATTTCCGGTTGTTTTGCACCGGCTTTAAGTGTTTCACCGCAACGAAGACCAATCGCACGACCGAATACCACAAGGTCAATCAATGAGTTTGAACCAAGGCGGTTTGCGCCGTGAACCGAAACGCATGCCGCTTCACCAACTGCCATAAGGCCTTCAACAACTTTATCAGGGTTGTTGCCGTCTTTGATAACCACTTCACCAAAGAAGTTGGTTTGGATACCGCCCATGTTATAGTGAACGGTCGGCAATACCGGAATTGGTTCTTTTGTAAGGTCAACACCAGCAAATACTTTTGCAGATTCAGAAATACCAGGCAAGCGTTCATGAAGGATTGCAGGGTCAAGGTGATCAAGGTGAAGGAAGATGTGGTCTTTATTTTTACCAACACCACGACCTTCACGAATTTCCATTGTCATCGCGCGTGAAACCATGTCACGTGGGGCAAGGTCTTTTACCGATGGTGCGTAACGTTCCATGAAACGCTCACCATTTGCGTTGGTAAGGTAGCCACCTTCACCGCGTGCACCCTCTGTGATTAGGCAACCTGCACCATAAATACCAGTTGGGTGGAATTGTACGAATTCCATATCTTGAAGTGGAAGGCCGGCACGAAGAACCATTGCGTTACCGTCACCAGTACAAGTATGTGCAGATGTACAAGAGAAATAAGCACGACCATAGCCGCCAGTTGCCAATACGGTGCGTTGCGCGCGGAAACGGTGAAGTTTACCGGTTGCAAGTTCCCATGCGGTTACACCACGAATAACGCCGTCTTCATCTTTAATAAGATCAAGAGCGAAATATTCGATGAAGAAATCAACATCATATTTCAATGAGTTGCCGTAAAGAGTGTGCAACATCGCGTGACCAGTACGGTCAGCCGCCGCACAAGTACGCTGTGCAGGAGGGCCATTACCGAAATCAGTGGTCATACCACCGAATGGACGCTGATAAATTTTGCCTTCTTCGGTACGAGAGAAAGGAACGCCCCAATGCTCTAACTCATAAACCGCAGCCGGTGCGTTACGGGTAAGATATTCAATTGAATCTTGGTCACCAAGCCAGTCTGAACCTTTTACGGTGTCATACATGTGCCATTGCCAATTATCAGGACCCATATTTGCCAAAGATGCCGCAACGCCGCCTTGTGCCGCAACAGTGTGCGAACGGGTTGGGAATACTTTTGTGATACAAGCAGTTTTTAGACCCTCTTGCGCGCAGCCCAAAGCCGCACGAAGACCAGAGCCACCAGCCCCAACTACAACAACGTCATAAGTATGGTCATTCCATTTATAAGCCGTGCTCATTGACCTATGCCCCCAAATATAATTTTAAAATTACGAAAACACCAAACATCGCAACCAATGCCGCAAACAATGTAGATGCAAGCATAAGCAATAATTTAGTGCTGCCTTTATGGATATAATCTTCGATTACCACCTGCACCCCAAGACGGAAGTGACCAGCACCCGCAGCAATAACAACCGCCATTGTCGCGGCATTAAGTGGGTTGCGGAACCAAACTCTCAAGCTTTCATATGAAAGATTGGTAGTGAATACCAAAGAAGAAAAACAAAATACAAAGCCAACTAAAAGTCCAACCGCAAGTGCGCGTTGTTGGATAACATGTTCGGTCCCGTGACCAGATGCACCTTTACCAAGGGCTTTTTTCATCGGGGTACGAAGGTTTTTTGCGCTATTCATATATGCCCCCTATTTCGCCAATGCCTGAAGTGCCAGCAAGAACATGCCAATGCCACCCAAAATGCCAAGAATAATTGCCGCCCATGCGGTTTTACTTGCCACTTCTTTGGTAAGGCCAACACCAAGGTTGAACAACAAATGGCGGATGCCATTAATTATGTGATATGAAATTGCAAGTGCACTTCCTAAAACCACCAAAAGCCCTAATGGAGAACCAATAAGTCCGGTGAATTTTGCATATGCCTCTGGGCCGTTTGACAAACAGCAAACCCAAGCAATTAGAAGAATCATGCCAACAGTGTTACCAACACCGGTTACACGGTGCAAAATTGAGCTGGTCATTGTGACGTGCCAACGCCAAATTTGCAGGTGCGGCGAAACGGGTCGCGTGTTTTTTTGTGATTTTAGTACTTCGGTCATTAGGTGATACCCCAGTTTTAAACCCCAGTTTTAATCCTAGTCTTATATGCCGGAATTTTAGTCAAAGATAACAAAGATTGTTCAAATATACGTTTGAAACGCATTTTGCCTTTACATACTTTGACCACAAAATCCAATGCCCTTTAAATTAGACCTTAATCTTATTTTGGTTCAGTTTAAAGCATTAGGAACAAAGAAAATGCGGCACTTTTGACTATAAAATCCCTGAACGTTACCCCTATTAATATTTTTTTGGGATTGGTCAATCCCTTAAAAAGGATAAGAACAATTTATTAGCAAGAAATAGTACATAGTTAAACAAGTGAAATCGTTTACACATTCGCCAAAGCCATTAATGATAGCTGACTGATTGATTACCAAAATTAAAGAATTTAATGATATGAATAGCATGATGAAAATTTTGATTATTGAACCCGGCTTACCGCCTGCACCGTTAAAAGCTGAAAGCGGATTTTATCCAGCAATGTTTAAACGCCTTGTCTCTAGCGAAATAAAAGGTGCGCATTTTGATGTTTGTTCGGTAATTTGTGGCGATTGCCTTCCTGATGCTGTTCAATATGATGGCGTGGTTATTTTGGGTTCGCCGCACTCCGTTTATGAGGATTTACCGTGGATTAATGAGCTGGTGGGGTTTGTGCAAAATGCCGCCAAGCATAAAATCCCACAAATCGGTATTTGCTTTGGGCACCAATTAATTGCCAAGGCAATGGGTGGTCATGTTGCAAAAGCACCGCAAGGCTGGGGAATTGGTCGGCATTCATATGAAATTGCCCATGAAAATATTGGTGAAATCTGTCCTGTGGTTTGTAAAAGCAAAAAAGCATTAAATCTTTTGGTTTCGCATCAAGATCAGGTGCTTGAAAAACCAAGGGACGCAAAAGTGGTCGCGGGTTCTGAATTTACACCAAATGCGGTCCTTCATTATGAGGCGCACAATATAATTTCATGCCAAGCCCACCCAGAATTTACGCCATCATTCGCCCATGAATTAATTGCCTCTAGGCGCGGTACGCGCTTCCCAGAGGATTTTGCCGACAAGGCTTTGGCGGATATTAATGAACCAGTTGATGGGGAATTGGTTGCGCAAATTTTTGCCAGCCAGCTAAAGACGGCACACGAACAGCGTAAAGCCGCCTAACTTAGCGTGCATTTATAACGCTCTACCCCATCGGATGATACGAGTGTCTTTCCGTTGGCGGAAAGAATAAATTCATATTTTTCTTTTTTTTCGCCATTTTCTGTATGAACATCGGCATCGATATAAAGCGCGCGACCTGCAAGCTGTAATTGGCTTGGGTGTGCTAATTTGCTTTTAAAAACGAGCTGATTTTCAAGAATATTAACTTGATAATCATCGAATTTATCTGAACAATTTAATAAATCTCTTACCCATCTTCCTTGGAATGCGGGTGGGATTAGGTTTATATAAACGGGTTTTGCGTCACTTGAATCTGCGCCTTTTACCTTGGAACAGCCAGTGTAAACCAATGGCATTGCCAAGGCAAAAAATGCCATAATAAATTTATTCATCGCATACTCCATGCCCAAAGTATGGCGTTATTGGAATATTAAATAAATTTATTTTTATATACATGGAATAAAAATTCCATAAATTATGGAAATACTGCCAACGCAGTATCAACCAATTTGTATAATTCATCACGGTTGGCACCAGTTTTGGCCTGAACAGCAATGCCATGCTTTATCGTTATAATGTAAATCGCCAAAGTTGTTGAATCTGTGCCCGCCGGCAAATCACCGTCAATTATTGCGCGTTCAAAACGTTTGACTAATTTATCCTGATTTGCTTTGCGCAAATTTGCCATAAATGCCGATTGTTTTTCCGCGTTCGGGCTTGTCACCAATGCCGTCTGCACCAAAAAGCAACCTTCCGGCAATTTATCATCACCAATCAAATCAATTTGATTGATTAAAAGTGCCTTTGCCGCCGCGCGCGCAGTGGGCAATTCAAGAATTTTATCATATTGCTGCCCGAAAATTTCATTATATAGGCTTACTGCTTTGTAGAATAATTCTTCTTTATTCCCAAAAGCAGCATAAAGTGAAGGGACATTAATACCTATTGTCCCCGCCAACATATTAATTGATACCCCTTCAAAACCATGTTTCCAAAACAATTGCATGGCCGTCAAGAGCGCTTCATCCTTGTTAAATTTTCTGGGTCTACCTTTACCTAATTTGGCTATCATAATATACCTCGACCTTATTGTTGCGCCGAAAATACTATTTAAATTCACTTTAGCTAGTGCTAATATGGTCGCAGGTAGAAAATTTTGCTGGTAACTGGCGGAAAACAAAGTGATTTTACTACTAAAGCATAGGGTCATGCTTTAAAAATAAGGTTTTCTGCAACATTGATATTGAAAAACTGGCAATTTAATTCCACAAATAAATATGCCTGAATTGCCAGAAGTTGAAACTGTTTGCCGTGGCCTTGCCCCATATCTTGTTGGTGCAAGGATTGATAATGTCACCTTGAGCGCGCATCGACTGCGTTTTGAATATCCGCAAGGTTTTGTTCAAAGCCTGATTGGGCGCACGATTACTGCTGTTAGGCGGCGTGCGAAATATATAATTGCCGAACTTGATAGCGATCAAAGTGCGATTATTCACCTTGGCATGTCTGGTCGCATCACATTGGTCGGCGATGGGCAGGCGCTTTCATTTGATTCTTATCTTTATCAAACCGGTGAAAAAGCCAAGCATGACCATGTTAAGCTTGATTTGTCCAAAGATGGAAAAACCTTTCAGCTTGTTTATAACGATCCGCGCCGTTTTGGGCTTTGGGACATTGCGCAAAAGGCGGATATTGACACGAGCAAGCATTTTGCCCACCTGGGGCCAGAGCCATTGGCGAGTGATTTTAACGGCAAAAAACTTTTGGCACAAATTGGTAAAAAGGCGGCACCAATTAAACTTGCACTATTAAATCAAGAAATTGTGGTTGGGCTTGGCAATATTTATGTTTGTGAGGCATTGTTTATGTCCCACATCCATCCCGAGCGACCGGCAAATTCATTAAGCGTCAAAGAGGCTGATTTATTGGTTGAAAGCAGCAAGAATATTTTGCTGCGTGCGATCGAGCAGGGTGGCTCAACCCTGCGTGATTTTCAGCATGCGGATGGTAATCTTGGTGGGTTTCAAAACCACTTTTTAGCATATGATTGCGAAGGTAAAGATTGCACCACGCCGGAATGCAACGGTAAAATCACCCGTATCGTACAGGGTGGACGTTCAACATTCTTTTGCCCCGAATGTCAAAAATGAATGCCAAAAATAATTTTACCGATATGCTTTCCGCCTAGTTTGCGGCGCGAACGCTAATGCCGCTATTGGCGACATTAACACCGTTCATTGCACTTCTTCTCAAATTATCAACCCGTGAAACCTGTGCCTGAAAATTGCGATAATCAGTTCCGGCAAGGGTTTTTCCATTTGGAACCTGCGCTGACATTGGGTTTAATGGAGAGCCATTTTTACGAATTTCAAAGTGCAAATGTGGACCAGTTGAACGACCCGTATTGCCGCTTAGGGCGATGGTTTGCCCCTGCTTAACCCGATCACCAACGCTTAGACCAGATGCAAAACGTGAAAGGTGACCATAACGGGTTGACCAACCATTGCCATGGTCAATGTCAACAACGTTACCATAACCACCCATAATACCCGCACGTGTAACAACACCATCACCAGCCGAATAAACCGGTGTGCCAGTTGGGGCGCCAAAGTCCACGCCTTCGTGCAATTTGGTATAGCCAGAAATCGGATGTACGCGATAACCAAAGTTGGAGGTTAGGCGTGCGCCGTTGATTGGGGTTCTCATAAGAAATTTACGTGCTGAACGACCGTTTTCATCATACCATTCAGATGATGATTCACCTGATGCTTGGAAACGGTAAAGCTCGATGGAGCGGCCACTTAATGTCGTGATGCGGGCATAGGTTGGTTCGCCTTCACGGACAACGGCACCGCGTGAATCTGATACGCGGTCAAACATTAATTCAAAACTTGAACCAGGGCCAATCTCACGTTGGAAGTCAACGTCATAAGCAAATGCATCTGCAAGAGAATCTGCGACGCGGTCTGGTGCGCCTTGTTCACGCACGCTTGCCAAAAGGCCATTTTCACCAATTACGCCAGCAACGCGCAATGAGCGTTTTTGCATTTTGGTGGTAAGCTCGCGCGCTTTATAATCACCATCAATTGTGCGAGTTACGGTAATTGAACGATCGGCACCACTAGCAAGGTTAAAGCCCAAAAGGCGCTTTGTGCCACTATCATTACGCATGAAAACTGTTAATTGGTCATCGCGCTTTACGTCATCTGTATTAACGACTTTTCCCAAAGCGCGAACTGCAAGTCTAACGTCACTTGAATTTGCACCAATACGGTTCAACGCACCGCCGATGCCTTCATTGCCATTGACAGAAATAGTGCGACGCTCAACCTCATTATTGCCAGAAGCATATGATTGAGACGCGGATTGCGCATGTGCAATATTATTAGCGAGCGGAGACATAGCCGCACACAAAGCAACCATACCGGCATAAAGCCATCCTGATTGCCACACCGAAGAGTTGCTTCTTTTAACCAATTGGTATGAACCATATTGTAAATCAGCTAACGGTTTTCCGCCTTTTGACAAGGTCTTTACCGCATCTGTGGACGTAACGGATATCATAGGCATCCGCCCATCACGCATTCTGCAAATTTTTGACAATACTTGCCCCTTTGCTAAAACAAACTAACTTATCCACAGAAAAGTTAAGTTTTTCTTGGCAATTCGCCCCAAAAACCTGAATTTTTTTTACGAATGTGCCAAATTTGCACAAATTTACACCTTTCACAAGCCTTTGGGACTGCGTTAAAATAGCGCGAAGTGTAAATTTAATGTTTTATTTATGAAACATGACTGACATTTATGGCATAAATGAAGACCGAGTTTTAATCACAAGCTTATAAAAAATATGGATTCAGATAGTTTCAATCAGAAAAATAATGAAGATGCAGCGACGGGTGAAACCGTAAAAAAATCGCTGCTGAAATCTGTATCAGCCACAGCCTTAAAGATTGGCTCGGTTGGGATTCTATCGTTGATTCTGGTTGGCGGTGGTATTTTATACCTTAATCGTGTCGCGCTTTCTCAAGCAGTAATAAAGAACATTACAAATTCCAAAGGTGTTTCTTCGGATGTCAAAATTGATCAGCTTGGTCTTGGTGGCGCAAAATTTACAACCCTTACACTTGGTGAAAAGGGTAAAGAGACGCTGGTTGCGCACAATGGCTTTTTAAAGTGGCATTATTCATGGGGTACTCAAAAACTTATTATCGATGATTTCCGCGCCAAAGATGTTACTATTAATCTTGGGCTTGATAAAAACGGCATAGATCTTCGGGATTTTAAAAAATTTACCGGTGGCCCAACCAGCAAAAGCCAAGGATCCCCTGTCGCGATTGATGCGATTAATGCGGATAATATCAATGTAAATCTTGCCACATCTTATGGCATTATTACCAATCATGGTTTTGCCAAGGGCGATAGGAATTCCGGCTTTATAATTAGTATCAAAAGCCTTTTGCCAGAAAAAATTGATGCCAAACATTCCCCAATCGGCATTGGAATAACCACAAGCAAAATGACCGGCAATCGCTTTACAATTGGCGCGGCATTAAAAACAAATGGTAATGATTTTACGGCCGATGAGATTATCAAGGGCCTTAACCTCAAAGGCTTAAATACAAATTTATCGGCGAATATAACGACGAATGGTAAATTTGAGAATGTAAAGATAGAACTAAAACCATCGCAAATATTTGCCGAAAAATTTGCTTCGCAAAATATGGTGATTAATGGTGCTTTGGCAAACATTGATGCCACCAACATTAATGGCGGTAATAATTTATTCAAAGATGCCGTGATTGATGCCAATGGCAAGTTTAACTTTGCATCCGCTAATCTTGCAGGGAATGGTTTCGGCGCATCTAACCTTGGGTTCGCCTTTAAGCGTGAAAAAAATGGCAAGTCAAAACTTGAGGCATCGCTGGTTGCCGGTGGAATTAGAAGTAAATTTGGCAATGGTAATGTAATTATTAAATCGCTAAGCGATTTTGATCTTGCAGATTTGCAGAAGTTTAACCCCGATAATTTGTCTTCACAAATTGCCGTTAATGGGAATGGAATAAATGGGGGCGCGATTGAAAAGATTTTAAACCAAACGCGTTCGACAGGATTTAATATTGGTAATAATCTTGGGCTTAATTCAAAATTATTGCTTTCAAAAAAAGGCGATAAAATCGCAATATATCTTGATGATGCGCTTGAAGTTCATGACAATCGTGGAACCCGTCTTGTTTTTAAGGATGCCGACAATACCGCACATATCACTGCTTATAATTTTGAAAAAAGTGGTGATGAATGGTCGGGTGAATTAATTGCCAAAGGGCAAGTTAATCTAATTTCTAAATTAGGAAATGCCGTTGCAGAATTAAAAGGCCTTAACATCTCTTCTGAAAATATCGGGGTTGAATTTGGTAAAACCTCTTTGCACAATTTGCAAATTGCAGATTTGATATTGAATGGCGCGGTTGATAGCGCAAAATATATATCCGCACCTAAACAAAATACCCAAGGCAATATTTCTGGTAGAATTGTTGCCCAAAGTTCTAAATATGGGCTTAGCCCATCTTTAATTAATTTTAGTGGGCAAATTGTTGGTAAAAAAATAAGCCTAAAGGCAAATGCAAAAATTAAGAGCCTTGATACTGGTGGTTTGCGCCTTGCCAATTCGGACGTCGTATTGAATGCCACCTCTGGCAATGGCGGTGCTTTGGTTGGTAATTTCCTGGCCAAAAGTGCGCAAATGGTTTTAAATCGTGAATATGCGCTATCGGGTGTTAATGCCAATATGCCGTTTAATGCCAGTTTTGGCAAAAATGGAATAAAGCTATCAAGTAATAATTTATCGCTTACGGCGGCGTCTTTAAATTCAAACAGCATTAAATCAAAGGCATTATCAATAAATGGTGCAATGGTTGCCGATATTGCCGGCGGTCGTATGGCGTTTAATTCGCCCAAATGTCTTGGCATCAATTTGCAAGATTTCACCGCCAATGATTATTACCTTCCGAATGCCAAGGGGCGCCTATGCCCCGATAATGCGGGTCGTCTTGCGTTAATAAATGATGGTCAAACATATTTATATGCGCGCACGGCAATTGATGGCGCAGTAATTCGTATGGGAAGTGGTGCTGATGCCCAAACCATTGGTTTTACGGGTGTTGATGGCGCATTTTCTGGCGGCAAAAATGGTGAAATCCTTTATAATGGCAATGTTCGTAATCTTGATTTGCGTATTAAAACTGGTGAAAACCAATTTGGAAACTTCAACGCAGAAAACGCAAAAATTGCACTGAAAGTAAAAGGCGGCAATACGACAATATCAGGCACTTTATCGCAAATTAGTGCGCAAAATATGCCAATGACCATTGATGGAAGCGCCGATGCCACCATTAATATTTCGCAAAAAGATGGAATGAATGGCAAATTTGCTTTTAAAGATTTGCGTGTCAAAGATGCTGAAAAAGAAAAACGTTTTGGCGACTTAATCCTTAGCGGTAGTGGAAACCTTAAAAACAATCATTTATTCTTGCAAGGCGTTATAAATCATGAAGCCAGCGCCAACCAAATTGCGACTTTTTATGTTAATCATGAATTGGCAAGTGGTGAAGGTTCGGCCGATATAAACGCCACCGCACTTCAATTCTATCCATATAATAATGCGGACAAAAAGCCGAAATTTGGCATCGAAGATTTGGTGCCAATTTTGCGCGGTACTTTGGTTGATACATCTGGCATAATAAATGGCGATGCCCGTTTTGAATGGGGGCGCGGCAAGGCCTTGAAATCAAATGCCAATATAAATACAGATGGTTTGGATTTTAATACCGTTCCGGCACAGTTTTATGGTGTGGCGGGTAATTTGGTTCTTGATGATTTATTGAGCCTTAAAACCGCACCGCATCAAGAAATAAGAATAAAAGAATTAAACCCAGGTGGCCTTCCGATTGAAAATGGCGTTCTTACGTTTTCTTTGGATGGCGACAATTCAATAAATGTAATTAATGCCCAATGGCCTTTTGCGGACGGTATTCTACGCCTTGATCCCGCGAAAATTGATTTTAGCCAAGGTGAGAAGAATCTTACGGTATCGGCAGAGAATATTGATATCGCAAAATTATTATTGCTTACAAAAGTACCAAACATTGAAGTAGAAGGTCGGATGAGTGGTACATTACCTGTACGTATGATAGATAATGACGTTGAAATTGTCTCGGGTAAATTAAGTGCTGATGAAGGTGGTATTTTACGCTACATCGGGCCCGATGTTTCTGGAAAGCAGCCAGTTAAAGAAACCAATGTTGAAAAACTAAAAGAAAAATTTACTGGCAAGCCTGCGCCTCAAGGTGCGGATTTGGCAATTCAGGCATTGCGAAATCTCCATTACAAAGTTTTGGCGATGGAAATTAATGGTCGCATAACAGGCGATATGAACTTTCAAATTTTGCTAGAGGGTAATAACCCAGACTTATTATCAGGCAAAGGGTTTTTATTCCGTATTGGGCTTGATGCGCCTGTTGGAAGCCTTCGTAGTTTTTATCAAAGAGCGTTTGAATTTGACACTAATGCATTGAAGCGTAATGAGGATGGCACATATCAATATCTGCCAAATGTTGGCAAAGACGATGCGCCAAAATAAAAAGGCCACCCTTTTGGGGCGGCCTTATATTTAAAACTTTCAATTAAATTAGAAAGCTTTAGAAAGGGTCAAATAACCTTTGTTTGCGCTGAATTTAGCTTGGTGAACGCTAAGGTTTGTTTTGTCGATATCGGTGGTAGTTGCACCAATTTCAACGCCCCAACCAGCTTCAGTAACACCAGCGAAAGCAACTTTTGCATTGTAATATGTGTCACCTTCTTCTGGGTCGTTGTAACCAACAGAAGTGTTCATAGCAACATCAAATGGACCAATTTTGTTTTTGAAAGGAACACCAACAGTAAGTTCAGTATAGGTGTTTTTAGGGCCATCTTTACCAACATGAGGAGTGTAGTAAGCAGCTAGACCAGCAGTGATGCCGTTTGTGAAATTATAGGTCGCGCCCAATTTACCTTCATACATATTTAGGTCGGTATCTTGAGGATACATATAAGCAAGTGCGCCCAAATCAAAAGTAACAGGACCGATAGCAGGTTTAACGCCAGCATAAAGATCGGTTTCAAGATCAGCAGTGTCAAATTTAACTTGACCAGCCCATGCACCTAGATAAACAAGGTCAGTGCCAATATCAACACCAGCAAAAGCGCTTGCTTGGTTGTTTGATTGTGATTGACCACGCCAAATATAATCAGTGCTTACGCCTGCTTTAACAGATGTTGTAACGCCTTCAGCTTGAGCAAATGCAGGAGCAGCAATCAATGCAGCAGCCAACAATACAGTTTTTAATTTCATTATTCCCATCTCCTAATAGAGCTGTGTTGTGAAAACACAAACAGCTTTCTATAATTTATATTTAGTTTTTAAACAATGACAAAAAAGTCACAGACTGTTGCGAATTCATAACACAAAAATGCCCCGAGTTTCGGGGCATTGTAATTATTTGCTTATTTTTAGGGTTTAAAAACCAGTTCTTGCCGCCAAACCTTTGGCAAGGTTTGCACTTTGCTTGACCCAGTTTTCGCGATAGACGCGTGTTCCAAATTTCGGAAGATTGTTTGAAATCCACGCCAATTCCGCAGGATTCATTGTCGCAATTTGCCAGAAGTAATGGATTCCATTCTCATTAAGCCATTTATTATTTTTAGGCCCCACGCCTTCAATTAGCAATAAATCATCGGCATCATCGCCACGCTTTACGGCTTTTGGTTTTGTGCCTTCTCCTGCTGCAACCACCAATTCTTCCAATTGATCAGGTGACATATTTACAGCATCAGATGGCGCAAAACTCTCTTTTGAAGGTTCTTTGGTTGCTTGTGCCTCTTCAATAAATTTAAGCCTAGTTTCCAAAAACTTGTTGCGAGACTTTATTGTAGCCAATTCATCGCTATCAATTGCAACCTCATTGCTCTTTAATGCAGATATGGCGCCAGCATCAACAAGGCCAGCCGCAGTATTAGACATGCCACCATTTGCCTCAAGTGATGCAATTTTTTCATTTGCTGCATCAAGTTGTGCTTGTAGAGATTTAAGTTTTGCCGCGTCCGCTTCGTTGTTTTCTGTTGTTACGCTATTATTGGCAACGCCATTATTGGTGCCAACTCTTGCAAGCCTTTCTGCGAGTGCGTCACGTTCCGCTCTTGCACCATCAAGCTCTATTTGAAGGTCGTCACTTTTGCATTTGCATAGTCCGAATAACCACGCAATCAATGCACCCAAAAGCATTGCCAGAAGCAGATATAATAAGTTTTGAGCAATTATATAAGGCATATTTCAATCTCACACTAATTTTAATTTGCACTATTGCGCTAAAATACTGAATTCAATACGACGGTTTTTCTCGCGGTCTGGGTTGTCAACACCAACTACCGCATGGTCATCAACCAATGGCTTGGTTTCGCCATAACCACGTGCGATAATTTGTTCTGGTCGTGCCCCTTTACCAATCAAATAACTTCTGACTGCATCGGCGCGCAATTGTGACAAGCTAAGGTTCATTGCGGCATCGCCGCCAGTATCGGTATGGCCCGCAACTTCAATTTTAAAGTCACTGCATTTAATGGCTACTTTGGCAATATCGTTTAATAATGGTTTGCCATTTTGAATATTTGGGCTACCTTTTACAAAGGTTACTTTTCCAGTTTTGGCTGTATTTAATAATTCTGTCTGACATGCTTGTGCGGCAGCGCTTAGTTTAGGGGAAGGAATGTTATTAGAGCTTCCACCATAACCTGCGCCCATATTAAATCCACTTGCCCCATTGGCATCGTCACCTGGGGCTTTAACTTTACATATTACATCGCGCACAACGCCAGGAAGCCCAACCATTCTTTTTGCTTCAAGCGCGGTTTTGGCGGCTTCACATGTCGCTAGTTTGGCATCTTGGGTTTCGGCATTGCCTTCAATAGCAACATTTGCGCCTTCAAGTTTTGCAGTGGCATAGGCAAAGCCAGCTTTTGTAAGGCCGTCTTGTGCGGTGGTTTTTGCCTTATCGGCCATGATTTTATAATTAGAGGCACCAACGCAATTAGATAAAAGAGCTAATAATCCGAACAAAAGTAAACCTAGCAGCAGCCACGGCATACAATTTCTCTTTTTAACCTCTTCCATATTTTTCCCCAATATATTAAGCCATCCTCAGCGCCATTGGTAATGCCCTATTGGGTATTTTCATTGGCAAAAGAATTAAACCCCCGGTAAAATGGGAATTATCCGACTTTAAGTTAGTTCTTGCAATTTGCGATATTTTAAAGGATTTGCAACTCAACTCGCTTAATTAGGGCATAAAATTGCAGTTGCCTTGTGGTATTATGCCATATTCGCGAAATCATTATAAAAATGATGTCTTTAATTATATAGAATTGAAAAGATGACAATTATCATAAATGATATAACTAGTCCTCAAAATCCTTTGGTAAAACTTGCCCGTGCACTTGATCGCAAAAAAGAACGTAAAGAAACGGGGCTTTTTCGTGCCGAAGGTGCGCGTCTTGTTAAAGAGGGGGTGGACCTTGGGTGGCGTCTTCATGCGCTATTGTTTTCGGGCGCGGTCGAAAGCCGGCCGCATGTCAAGGATTTGCTTGCATCATGCCAAGATCCAGAAATAAAGATTGGGCGGGTTAATGACCGAATTTTGGAATCCATAACCCATCGCGATAATGCCCAAAGCGTGGTCGGAATTTTCTATCAACAATTCTCAACCCTTGATGCAATTATTGGCGAAGACTTGATTGTTGCCTTGGAACGGCCAAAAGATCCCGGCAATCTTGGCACAATTATTAGAACTTTGGATAGTGTTGGCGGGAAGTCAATTATTTTACTTGAGGATGCGTGCGATCCATTTTCCGTAGAGGCCGTACGCTCTACAATGGGTTCTTTGTTTAGTGTAAAAATCGTAAAATCACCAATTAAAGAATTTTTGGCTTGGGAAAAGCAAAACGATTTCACGCTTGTTGGTACATCGCTTAAGGCACATGATTTGCACACCAAAACCAATATGGGCGCGCGAACAATTCTTTTGATGGGTAATGAACAATCTGGTATTGATGACGACCTTGCCGATAGTTGTGATGAGTTAATTAAACTTCCTATGAAAGGTCGCGCCGATAGTTTGAATTTGGCAATTGCCACAGGTATAAGCCTTTATGAAATTTGGCGTCAACGCGACTTTAATGGAAAAAATTCCTAATTTATATGGAAAAATCAATGAATAAAAACCAAAACCAATTTCCTTTATTGCTTGCAGATGATTGGAGTGATTATGAGCTAATTGATGCTGGCGATGGCTTTAAATTAGAGCGGTTTGGTAAATATCGCTTTATCCGCCCAGATTCACAAGCTTATTGGAAGCCAAAAAATCCAGTTAGTGAATGGCGTGCTGATGCCTCTTTCACGGGGCGCGATGGCGAAGAAATGGGGCGTTGGAACTTTAAAAATCGTGTCCCGGAAAAATGGGAAATGAAGTGGCGCGATGTTGAATTTTATGCCCGCTGCACCCCGTTTCGTCACCTTGGGTTATTTCCAGAACAATCGACACATTGGGCATTTTGTTCTGATAGGATTAAGGCGGCAAAATCTGCGCCCAAAGTTTTAAACTTGTTTGGTTATACCGGTCTTGCGTCATTGGTTTGTGCAAAAGCCGGGGCACAGGTAACGCATATTGACGCCTCGAAAAAGGCAATTGGTTTTGCCCGCGAAAATCAGGCGTTGGGTGGCATGCAGGATGCGCCAATTCGTTGGATTGTTGAGGATGCAATCAAGTTTGTTGAGCGTGAAATAAGGCGCGGTAATAAATATGATGGCATTATTCTTGATCCACCAAAACACGGTCGTGGACCAAATGGTGAAATTTTCAAACTAGAAGAAAGCCTATATGAGCTTTTATCAAGCTGCGCACAAATCTTAAGTGAGAAACCATTATTTCTTGTAGCAACTGTTTATGCGGTTCGTTTGTCTTTTATGGCGCTTAAAAACACAATGGAAGATTCGCTAAGCGCGAATGGTTTTGTAAATGCAAATATTGAATCCGGTGAAATGGCCTTGCCTTTTTCGCAAATTGATAGGGCATTACCAACCGCTATTTTTGCGCGCGCCACATTCTAAAGGCCCCTTGTTTTCCATAAGATACGGTTAATGTACGATTAATTATGACCACATTTTATGCAATGTGCTTATTTTGCATCACCTTGCTTTGTTAAATCAATTTAATGTTCAAGATAAAATATTCAATATAAACAGTATGTTATAAAATTTATGTGATGTTTGGAAAACATGTGTTGCATAAATGTCATTGAATTATTAACCTTTGTGACTTATCTATCAGGGTGCGGCATTATGACCGCACCTTAATTTGAGGGGATTCAAAATTATGAAAAAATTAGCTCTATCTATTCTTGCATTGGCTGTTGCTGCTCCCGCTTTAGCAACTGCTGGCGACACAACTGTTTCTTATAACGCTGCGGTTGCTTCTGACTATTTGTGGCGTGGTACTTCACAAACTGACAGCAAAGCAGCAATCTCTGCTGGTGCTGACCTAACTGCTGGCACTTTGTATGCAGGTACTTGGTTGTCAAATGTTGACTTCGGTTCTGCAAACATCGAAGCTGACCTTTATGCTGGTTGGAAGCCTTCTGTTGGTCCTTTGACTTTTGACCTTGGTGTTGCAACTGCAAACTATCCAAATGCAACTGGTGCAAACTTCGTTGAATACAAAACTGGCGTAAGCGCAGTTGTTGCTAAAGACGTTGCTCTTTCTTTGACTAACTATTACAACACTGACACTTACAACTACACTGAAGTTGGTGTTTCTGCTCCTCTATTCGGCGCAAAAGTTGGTCCATTTGCACTTACTGGTGCTGCTACTTATGGTAAAACTATCGGTATCAAAAACGCAACTGACGATTTTGCAAACTGGAAAGCTGCTGTAACTGGTACAACTGAAAACGGTATCGCTCTTGAAGTTGGTTACACTGACACCGACATCAAAAAAGCAGAAGCTGCAACTTCTTATTGGGCTTTGAACGGCAAATATGACGACGTTAAAGGTCGCGCATATATCGCTTTGAAAAAATCTTACTAAGATTTATCATAGCTAGAAATTTTAAAGGGGGCGTTTGCCCCCTTTTTTATTGCATTTATATATGAATATCGCGGTCTTTGGTTTCCGGTAAAAATATCAGTGTTACAATAATTGAAATCACTGCAACTATCATTGGGTAATAAAGCCCCGAAAACATATTGCCCGTTGTGGCAACAATCGCAAAACCAATCGCGGGTACAAAGCCACCAAAAATCCCTGTGCCAATATTATAAGGTATTGAAAGTGCAGTATAGCGAATACGCATCGGGAATAATTCCACAAGGCTGGCTGCCAATGGGCCATAAAGTGCGGTGGCGGCAATAATGAACACAAATAATATGCCAAGAATACCGTAGAAATTAATCTTTTTTGGATTTGCTTTTTCAGGATAATTAGCTTTTGCCAATGCGGCCGCCATTTCCTTGCCAAATGCTTCTTTGGTCGTTTTTTGTGCTTTTAAATCAAGTTTGGAAATATCAATGCTGTTGATGGTTGTGTCACCAATAATCACTTTGGCAACTGTTCCCTTTGTGGCGCTAATATTTTGATATGGTATTCCTTTTCCCGCCAAATATGATTTGGCCACATCGCATGAGGTGGCAAAGGCATCACGCCCATCGGGTGTTTTGCCTATCGGGTTAAATTGTATCGAACATTCTTTTTGATCGGCAATTACTTTTATTGGCGCATTTTTAATTGCGGTGGCAAAATCCGGGTTTCCAAATTTTACAAAGCCATTAAAACCGGGATAAAAACTAATAAGCGCAAGCGTAATACCAAATAACATCACCGGTTTGCGCCCAATTTTATCAGATAGCCACCCAAAAAATACGTATAAAAACCCTGATACAAACGAAATAATCATAAGCATGAAATTAATCGTGGCTTCGGGGATTTTTAATTGCTTCCCAAGGAATACTTGCGAATAAAAATGTGACGTAAACCATGTAACCCCTTGGGCAATCATTAGGCCAAATAATGCCACAAGCATAAGGCCAAGGTATTTTTTATTGCCAAAAACTTCTTTTAAAGGCGCCTTGGCATGGTTATCTTCATCCTGCATCCGTTTAAAGCTTGGGCTTTCTTCAAGTTGCATACGAATATAAATTGCAATTGCCAAAAGAAACAATGAAACCGCAAACGGAATACGCCATGCCCATTCATGGAATGCAGCCTCGCCCAAAATTGTACGTGTACTATAAACAACCAATAGCGCGGTCAATAAACCTGCGACCGCTGATGATTGTACCAAAGATGTATTAAATCCGCGCTTATCATGCGGTGAATGTTCGGCAACATAAATAACTGCGCCGCCATATTCACCACCCAAAGCAAACCCTTGAATAATACGGAGTGCCATTAATAAAATTGGCGCCCAAATACCAATCGTGGAATAAGACGGCAATACGGATACCAAAAATGTTGACATTCCCATGAGGCTTACGGTTATCAAAAAAGCGCCTTTACGCCCTTCTTTGTCACCAATCGCACCAAAAACCAATGCACCTAGTGGGCGGAACATAAAACCGGCGCCAAAGGCAAGAAGCCCAAAGATAAAGCTTGCTGTTGGGTTAATGCCTGCAAAAAAGTGGTCGGCAAGAATTTGTGTCAAAAGCCCAAAGATAAAAAAATCATACCATTCAAACATTGTCCCAAGGCTTGAGGCAAAAACCACAAGGCGCAATTTTTCTGGTGAAATTTCGTCATTATTATATTGAATTGTTTTGTTCATGGCCCCCCGCATATTATTTTGTATAGAACGAATTATTACAATAATTCAAGCATGCCGCATTAAACATGCCATAAAGTATAAAGCACGGGCAAAACAATGGATTTGATGTTTGTCTGTAGATTACATTTTGATGGTTTACACAAAAACATTAATTCCCTAAATAAAGCGTACTTTTAATTCAAACCCAATCATCTGATATGAACAAACCAAAACTAAACAAGTTTCTCGCGATTTTGCCAATTTTATTGGTTGTGACATTGGACCAGATTTCAAAATATCTGATTTTGAATGTTGTAAAACTTGGTGAGATTCAAAAAATCGAAATTTCACCAATTTTTGATTTAACAATGGTTTGGAATTATGGCGTAAGTTTTGGTGCATTGCGTGCCGATTCTCCAATTGGTCGTTGGGGGCTTGTAGTTTTATCATTGGTTATTTCAGGTTTGTTTTTAAACTGGCTTTTGAAATCAGAACGTAAAATTACTATTCTTGCCCTTGGTTTGGTAATTGGCGGCGCATTGGGTAATATGATTGACCGTATTAGATTTGGTGCAGTTGCTGATTTTCTTGATTTTTCAGGGCTTTACTTCCCGTGGGTTTTCAATATCGCCGACAGTGGTGTGGTGCTTGGCGCTGCAATTTTGTTGATTGATATGCTTATTACGCCCGAAAATGACAAAAACTTAAAAAATAAAGATGTATGAAGCCGCTAGACCAGAAAGAATTTAAAGTTTATAAAATCGGAATATTGGAGTGTAACCTTGATTAATACAAATAAAATCGCAAAAATTATTCCGCTTGTCCTGCTTTGCGCGGGCGCGATTGGTCTTTCTGGCTGTGAAAGCTTAAGACGTGCTGCCGGTGGCGAAAAAGTTACACCTGATGAATTCCGTGTGGTTACAAAGGCACCATTGGTTATTCCACCTGAATATAATCTTCGCCCACCTCGTCCAGGTGAGGCAAGACCTCTGGAACTTCGTGCTGATATGCAGGCGAAATCTGCGATTTTTGGTGTGCAGCTTGGTACTGATGCAAGCTCTGGCGAAAAAGAACTTATCTATAAAATGGGCGCACAAAATGCCGATCCGCGTATTCGTGCGATTCTTGACGAAGAAACTGGAAAAATTGCCCATAAGCCAGAAAAGTTTGCTGATAAGATTTTGAACTTTGGTAAAACTCCGGTTGATGTTAATGGTTCGGCTCCGCTTGATGCGACTTCTGAGGTGGAACGCCTCGAAGAAAAAGGCGCAATTGAAAACACAACTGGCGGCAAAGACGTTAAAATCCAGCAGAACGCCCCAAAAGGCTTTAAACTTCCGGGATTATAATGGCCGGATAATATGGGAAGTATTCGACAGCTTTCACAACAGGTTATAAACCAGATTGCTGCCGGCGAGGTTATTGAAAGACCCGCATCTGCCTTAAAAGAGCTTATTGAAAACTCACTTGATGCGGGCGCCCAGAGTGTTAATATCTGGTGCGATGAAGGCGGCTTGGCACGTATTTTAATCGAAGACGACGGCAGTGGCATAACCAAGGATGAGTTACCAATTGCGATTTTGCGCCACGCGACATCAAAATTAAAAGATGATGGTAATACGGCTGACTTAACCAATATCAATACCCTCGGCTTTCGCGGTGAGGCCTTGCCATCAATTGGCGCGGTCGCACGCATGAAAATTCAATCACGCCATTATTTATCTTCCGAAGCATGGGAAATAAATATTGAAGGTGGGCAGGTTTCACCAATAAAACCTTGTGCTTGGGCTGGGTTGAATTCTGGTACACGTATTGAGGTGCGGGATTTGTTTTTTGCGACACCGGCTCGTCTTAAATTCATGAAAAGCGTGCGCAGTGAAAATATCGCCATTATTGATGTTGTAAAACGCCTTGCTTTGTCACGCCCGGAAATTGGTTTTTCGCTTTATCTTGATGGCAAGATTTCTTTTCGTACCAAAAATCACGATGAAACCGAACCTGCCGCACGAATACGCGATATTATTGGTGCAGATTTGGCGGATGATTGCCTTGTAATTGATGTCGAGCGCGAGGGGGTGAGGCTATATGGGCTTGCATCATTACCAACGGCATCGCGTTCAGATTCGCGTTTTCAGTTTTTATTTGTGAACAATCGCCCTGTAAAAGATCCAATGCTGAAAGGTGTGGCGCGCGCGGCATATCAGGATGTTTTGGCAAAAGATCGCCATCCGATTTTGGCACTATTTTTGGAACTTGAACCCAAATTGGTTGATGTCAATGTTCACCCCGCAAAGACAGAAGTGCGGTTTCGTGACCCTGCCTTAATTCGTGGTCTTATAATTGGTGCATTACGGCACGCAATTGGCGAAGTTTCGGTTCGTGCCAGCACTAGCCTTGCGAGCCAAACCATTGGCGCACTTGGGAAGTCATTGCAACAAACTGATGCGCCGAAATTTTATCAGGGTAATTATAATTATACTCCCGCGCCAAAACCTGTTCAGACAGGTTTTTATGAAGGCATGCCGCGTGAATTTACGCCGCAACAAGCCCCCGCACCAATGGCAAGGGCATTTGAAGAACCACAAACCGAAGAAGTACAGCCACAATCTTCGCCACAAAATTTCCCATTGGGTGCAGCCAAGGCACAGCTTCATAATACATATGTTGTTGCCCAAACTGATGAGGGCATCGTAATTGTTGATCAACATGCCGCGCATGAACGCCTTGTGCTTGAAAGAATGAAGGCGGCAATGAACGAAACCGGAATTCCGCGCCAATTATCACTTATACCCGATGTTGTCGAAATGGATGCGGTTGATTGCGATAATCTGTTGGCCAAGGCCGATGAATTGGCACAATTTGGCTTGGTTATCGAAGGGTTTGGCGATGGTGCCATTTTGGTGCGCGAAACCCCGGCTATTTTGGGTAAGATAAACGCCAAAGAATTATTAAAAGACCTTGCCGATGAAATCGCTGGTTTTGATAATGCCATGCGTCTTAAAGAAAGAATTGACGAGATTTTGTCGCGTATGGCATGTCATGGCTCGGTGCGGGCGGGGCGCCAATTGGGGCCAGTTGAAATGAACGCCCTTTTGCGTGAAATGGAAGTTACCCCACGTTCGGGGCAATGCAATCACGGGCGACCAACATTCGTTAAGCTCAGCCTGAATGATATTGAAAAATTATTTGGTAGAAAATAATAAATTTAATTGAAAATTATTGTCACATATAAATTATTGTCACGGGGCAGCGCTTACTGTTGGGGGCAGTTGGAAGGTCTTGGCGCGCACATTCCCCGTGACAAGTACAAACTAGCCGATGCAAACTAAAGGCGCGATAATTAAGGTCGTAAAAAAAATAAAGAAGCCGTAAAAATAAAAGCCCTGCGATGCAGGGCCTTTAAAAATATGTGAAATAAAATCGAAAACCAAGCTTTTGGATTTTATTTCTCTTTATGCTCCAAGTCGCTGAGTGACGAGCGAAGCGAGGAGGGTGGCAACTTGAGTGTCTATCCCATAATAGCCTTAACCTCGGTGAATTCTTCGAGGCCGAATTCATCCCATTCATTGATGAGCCCCGAAAAGTTGGAGACTTTTCGGATAGGGCGAAGAACAACAAAATATAGGGAATGGGGTAGGGAAAACCCTATCCCATAATCGCCTTAACCTCGGTGAATTCTTCGAGGCCGAATTCACCCCATTCATTGATGAGCCCCGAAAAGTTGGAGACTTTTCGGATAGGGCGAAGAACAACAAAATATAGGGAATGGGGTAGGGAAAACCCTATCCCATAATTGCCTTAACTTCTGTGAACTCTTCTAGGCCGAATTCACCCCATTCCCGCCCATTGCCGGATTGTTTATATCCGCCGAATGGCGCTTCGATTTGGGTTGGGATGCCGTTTAGATGCACCATACCCGCCCGAAGTTTACGGGCAACCGCACGTGCATGGTCATTATCCGATGATTGAACATAGGCCGATAAACCATAAACGGTATCATTTGCCATTTGAATTGCATGTTCTTCATTATCATAAGGGATAATGGTTAAAACTGGACCAAATACTTCTTCGCGGGCGATGGTTGAATTATTATCTTTGGAAACAAAAACGGTTGGCTTGACAAAATAGCCTTTGTCAAAACCATCGGCACGACCAGTACCTCCGGCGATTAATTCATTGCCCTCTTTGATAGCATCTTCAATCATGCCAGTGACTTTGGTGAATTGGCGGGCATTTGAAAGCGGGCCAATTGCGCCTTTTGGCGCGTTTTCATCAGAAGGATTGGAAACCACAACCGATTCCGCAGTTGCCTTTGCGACTTCTTTGGCTTGTTCCAATTTGGCGCGCGGCACAAACATACGGGTTGGAGAGTTGCACGATTGACCAGAGTTGCCAAAACAAATTCTTACACCTTGGCGGACTGCCTTTTCAATATCGGCATCCTCAAGCACGATGTTTGGTGATTTGCCACCAAGTTCTAGGGCGACTTTTTTAACGGTTGGCGCGGCATTTTTTGAAATCTCAATCCCTGCGCGGGTTGAACCAGTAAATGAAACAAAATCAATATCAGGGTGCGAAGACAATGGAACGCCAACGCCCATACCGTCACCATTTACTAGGTTGAACACACCTTTTGGAACCCCTGACGCGTCAATAACTTCGGCAAGAATCATGGCATCAAGTGGTGCAAGTTCGGATGGTTTTAAAACCATAGTACAGCCAACCGCAAGCGCAGGGGCAACTTTACACGCCACCTGATTAATTGGCCAATTCCAAGGGGTAATAAGGCCACAAACGCCAATTGGTTCACGCAATACTTGTGACGGCCCCATTTTACGTTCAAAGCTATATTCTTTTAAAACCCGCAAAGTTTCGGCAAAATGTGCATAACCAGAAGGTGCTTGGGATGAGCGTGCAAGCCATAAAGGCGCACCCATTTCATCACTGATTGCTTGTGCAACTTCTTCATTGCGTTCTTTTAAAAGGTTGGTGATTTTTTCCAAAATCGCAATGCGTTCATCAATTGATGAAAATTGGAATGTTTCAAATGCGGCTTTGGCGGCGGCGATTGCTTTGTTGACATCGTCTTCTGTGCCAAGCGAAATAACGGCGATTTGCTCTTCATTGGCGGGGTTGATGATGAAATGGTCATTTGGTTTTGTCGGGTTTACCCATTCGCCATTGATATAGAATTTGCGTTTATCAAGCATGATCTGTCCCTTAGTTATTATTCAATCTGGGTTATTATTTAACTTGGCAATTTGCCTGCCTTAAATCAAGTGGTGATTTGTTATAACGAATGGGGTCGTGATGCAACCCCTTCATGCGAGCCTAAATAAACTATCCCCCGCCCAAAGCAGCCGTAAATCTTGACCAAATGCGCGAAATAGCTTTTGGGATAGGGGTTAATGTAATTAAAGAAGGTTTGGCAAAGAATAATGACGCAAAGTGCGGAAAGTCTATTTGGCGGCGAGTTACCAGAACAAAAACCACAGCCAAAAGCAACAAACAACACACAACCAAGCAGTTCTTCTGATTATTCGGCATCTTCGATTGAGGTTCTCGAAGGGCTTGAACCCGTGCGCAAACGCCCGGGCATGTATATTGGCGGTACCGATAGCCGCGCATTACACCACCTTTTTGCCGAAGTTCTCGATAACTCAATGGATGAGGCGGTCGCAGGGCATGCCAACCGAATTGAGGTAAGCCTTGAAGAAGACGGATCATTGGTGGTTATTGATAATGGTCGTGGTATTCCGGTTGACCCCCACCCGAAATATGAGGGGAAATCAGCATTAGAAGTTGTTCTAACCGTGCTTCACGCCGGTGGTAAATTCTCTGATAAATCTTATCAAACTTCGGGCGGTTTGCACGGGGTTGGTGTTTCTGTGGTAAACGCCCTTTCCGATAGGCTTTATGTCGAGGTGGCACGCGACAGAAAACTTTATGCTATGGAGTTTTCACGCGGTATTCCCCAAGGTCCGATTAAGGAATTGGGTGCTGTTCAAAACCGCCGTGGTACATTAACACGTTTCCATCCCGATGCCGAAATTTTTGGTGAAAATTTGCAATTTGATCCGGCGCGCGTGTTTAATATGGCGCGCTCAAAAGCCTATCTTTTTGCCGGGGTTGAAATCCGTTTTAAATGCGCGCCAGAGCGTATTAAGCCAGGGTCAAACATCCCAACCGAGGAGGTGTTCTGCTTCCCAAATGGTCTTGCCGATTATTTACAGACCGTTGTCGAAAGCTCACCAACCGTAACCCAAAACGCCTTTACCGGGCGCACCGATAAACAACAGGGGCATGGCTCGGTTGAATGGGCGGTGGCGTGGGGGATGCGCGGCTTTGGCGATGCCGATAGCTTTATGAGAAGCTATTGTAACACCATTCCAACCCCAGAAGGCGGCACGCATGAACAAGGCCTTAGGGCGGCAATTACCAAGGGGCTTCGTGCCTATGGTGAATTGTTAAATGATAAAAAGGCCGCAAATATTACTGCGGATGACGTGTTTGATTCTGCGGCTTCTTTGATTTCGGTATTTATTAAAGAGCCTGAATTTGTAGGGCAAACCAAAGACAGATTGGCAACCACAGAGGCAATACGTATTGTTGAAAATGCGGTTCGTGATAAATTTGATCACTGGTTAGCTGGTAATTCAAAAGAGGCACGTGCGCTTCTTGATTGGGTTATTGCCCGCTGTGATGAACGTCTTAAGCGTCGTAAGGAAAAAGAGGTTTCACGCGCATCTGCAACTCGTAAACTTCGCCTTCCTGGTAAACTTGCCGATTGCACCAAACAAGATGCCGAAGGAACCGAGTTATTTATCGTAGAGGGTGATTCTGCGGGTGGTTCTGCTAAACAGGCGCGTAACCGTATGACACAGGCAATTTTACCATTGCGTGGTAAAATTTTGAACATTGCTTCGGCAAGCGGCGATAAACTTACTGGGAATCAGGAATTGAATGATTTGGCACTTGCCCTTGGTGTTGGCATGGGGTCCAAATTCAATCTTGCTGATTTGCGCTATGAACGCATTATCATCATGACCGATGCGGACGTTGACGGTGCGCATATTGCCGCACTCTTGGCGACATTCTTTTATCGTGCAATGCCAAAACTGGTTGAAGCGGGCAAAGTATATCTTGCGATGCCGCCGCTATATAGAATTTCGCACGGTTCAAAAAGTTTTTATGCGCGTGATGATGCCCATAAAGAAGAAATTTTGCGCACCGAATTCCGTGCCAATGCCAAGGTGGAAATCGGACGATTTAAGGGCTTGGGCGAAATGATGCCGGCCCAGCTAAAAGAAACTACTATGAACCCTGTCACCCGTACTTTGGCACGATTACAAATCGCCAAAGAGGATGAAGAAATGGTTTCTGATTTGGTGGAAACTTTGATGGGTAAAAAGGCGGAACTCCGTTTTAATTGGATTACCCAAAATGCGAAATACGCAGAAGAGATTGATATTTAATTTTTTAAAAGGCACTTGGCAAAGTGCCTTTTATTTTGGCGTGATTTATTGCCAAACCTTATTGTAATTTATTTTTTCATCCGATACTTAAGCGATATGACGAAATTGGAACATTTACCGAAATTAAAAACCGCTGATGAATGTCAGACGATGACCGATGTTAGACATGAAGTTGACCGTATTGATAGGATTTTGGTGGAATTGGTTGCCGAAAGACAATCATTTATGGGTGCGGCTGCACGCATAAAAGAAAGCCGCGATATGGTTTATGATGCACCACGTATTGAGGATGTAATCCAAAAAGTTCTTAAATCAGCCGAGGTGGTTGGTTTATCCCCCAATATTGCCGAGCCTGTATGGCGTTTATTAATCACCCAATGCATTGAATTTGAGTATTCAAGGTTTGATCAGACCCATAAAATTTGAAACATCTGTTGGTAATATATTTAGATGTTTGATGTATATGATTTGAAAATTTAAATTAGCTTATTAAAATAGCTGGAGCCTTTTGTGCCAAACAATTTTTGTGTCATTATTGAAGACGGAAAAATACAAGCAAAGCTTATTGCCAAAATGCTCGATGAAAAGGGCTGGGAAGCACAAATTGCTTTTGATCTCGCATCAGGTATCGAGCTTGTTAAGGCAACCAATCCAAAGGTGGCGTTTTTGGATTTGGGGCTTCCGGATTCTGAGGGCAGCATCAACGTAAAAAAACTAAAAGCCACTGATCCAGATATTATTGTCATCGCGATGAGTGCGACCGATGAAATAAACGAAATGGATTCCCATCTGATGCATGCCAAAATGGTGGGCGCGGAATTTCTGCTTGCCAAGCCATTTAATAAAGAACGACTTACCTCAATTCTTGAAGGCCTTGAATATTACATGGAAAATGGCGAACATCCGCCACATGTACTTGTTATTGATGATTCAAAATCAATACGCACAATATGCTATAAAATCCTCAATGAAATTGGCTATCGGGTAACATTGGCGGAATCAATGAATGATGCCCTTGATTCAGTGGATTTGCTAGATGTTGATGTTATCCTTAGCGATATGAATATGCCGGGGATTGTGCCGATTGATACTATTCCCAAACTACGTGAGAAGTTTCCGGATGTTGGTATCATTGCCATGTCGGGCAATGTTGATGACAAATTATTCAATACTTTGACCCGTGGTGCGGACGCAATTGTGGTCAAGCCATTTGACGTGAATAAATTATTGGAGGCGATAGAAACCGCCTTTGCCCGAAGTGGTCGTTTTGAATTTGAAGAATAAAAAACCCGCCTAATTTGGCGGGTTTTGTTTTATTATCTGGTTGGAACCGGTGTTTCACCACGGTAATCATAGAAACCGCGGTTAGTTTTACGGCCTAGCCACCCTGCCTCAACATATTTAACCAAAAGTGGGCAAGGGCGATATTTGGTATCGGCAAGACCTTCGTTAAGAACCTGCATAATTGCCAAAACGGTATCAAGACCAATAAAGTCACCTAATTCAAGTGGACCCATCGGGTGATTTGCCCCCATGCGCATGCCTTTATCGATTGATTCAACCGTGCCAACACCTTCATAAAGGGTGTAAATTGCTTCGTTAATCATTGGCACAAGAATACGATTTACGATGAATGCAGGGAAATCTTCGGCATTGGTTGTAATTTTTCCCATACGGGTAACAACTTCAAGCGCCGCCGCATAAGTGGTTTCATCGGTTGCAAGGCCGCGAATAATCTCAACCAATTTCATAACTGGAACCGGATTCATAAAGTGAAGACCAATGAATTTTTCCGGACGGTCGGTTGATGCCCCAAGGCGGGTAATAGAAATTGATGAAGTATTAGAAGCCAGAATTGCCTCTGGTTTAATGTGTTGCAAAAGGTTTTTGAAAATTGCTTTTTTGATTTCGATATTTTCACTTGCTGCTTCGATGATAATATCAGCGTCTTTCATTGCAGCAAGGTCAGTAGAAATAGTAATTTTTGCGAATGCGTCTTTGGATTCTTGATCTGTAATAAGGGCTTTTGAAACCTGACGGCCAAGGTTTTTCTCAATTGTTTTTAGTGCTTTATCAAGGCTTTCCTGACTGATATCGGAAAGAACAACATTATAACCTGCTAGTGCGGCAACATGGGCAATACCATTTCCCATTTGTCCTGCACCAATAACCCCAACAGTCGTAATCTGGCTCATAAATATACCTTTGCAAAATTTGCGTGAACTTAGGCGCAATAAAATAAAGGTTCAAGAGAATTGTGCAATGCAAAAGTTGCAAATTTTCATATGCTTTGGTCGAGTTTTTGGTGGCAAATTTGATTTGGTGTTTCAAAATTCCCCAATTGGGAATGGCACAACGGTTGCAATTACTCCTTTTGAAGAAAAATTTTGTTTCAAAATGATACTTAAGGAGATTTTTTAATGGCTACTTCAATTGACCTTCATGTAGGACGCAGACTTCGCCGCCGCAGAAGGCTAATGGGTATGACCCAACAACAGCTTGCAAATATTGTTGGCATTCGTTTCCAACAAATTCAAAAATATGAATGTGGCGCAAACCGCATCACTGCAAGCCGCTTGTTTGAATTATCTTCTGCATTATCTGTGCCAGTACAATATTTCTATGATGGCCTTAATGTAACGCCTGCAAATGCACCTGTTGCGAATGATCATGATGATATTAGCCCTGAAATCTTGCGTCAAAAAGAAACACGCGAACTTATTCGCACTTACTACCGCCTTGGTGAACGTACACGCCGCCGTCTTTTGGATTTGGCACAAGCGATGGAAGAAACTTCTACTGACGCGGCATAGAAACAAATTATCCCACTCATACACTGATCAACTATCCCGCCTTTATTGGCGGGATTTTTTTGGTTGACATGGTGCTTGTTTCACCCATAAGTATTTCTATGTTTTGGGGGATATTATGAATAGAAAAACTTATATGCGTGAACTTTTTTCAATTTATGATTCAATACCAATTGATCGTCGTGAATCTTTTATTTCAACATATTTGGAAAATGAAAAGAACCCCGTTTTGGCTTATGGTTGGAATATGTGGCTGGGTAATTTTGGGGCTGACAAATTTTATTTAGGGGATTTTTTATTAGGTTTTCTAAAGTTAATAACTTTTGGTGGTTTGGGGATTTGGGTCATGATTGACTGGTTTGTTGCGGCCGGAACGGCGCGCCAAAAAAGCATAGAATATGCCCGTATATTGGCACAGCAATATCGGTAATTATGGCAAAAGACCGTATTGTCGTCTAAACTGCCAACGGATAATCATTAATATTGCAACCACACCAAGACCAGTGGCAAGACCAATCCAGATGCCAACACCTTGTAATGGTGTGTAAAACGCCAAATATGCGCCAACCCCAAGGCCGATAACCCAATAGCCAATAAGTGCAAAAATCATTGGAGCCTTGGTATCATGAAGCCCGCGCAACATACCTGCACCAACCACTTGCGCGCCATCGAAAATTTGGAAAATGGCGGCAATTTTTATAAAGCTTACGGCAATCATAATAACGGTTGCGGCATCGGCGGCGTCTTTTTCAATGAATAGTCCGGCAAGTGTGTATGGAATGTTCCACATGACCAATGCCATCATTGCCATAAAGCCAACCCCAATAATATATGATGCCCAACCGGCACGGGCAATCCCCATTTCATCGCCACGACCCAGCGCGTTACCGACCCGAACCGTTGCCGCCTGGGCAATTCCCATCGGCACCATAAAGCTTATTGATGCAATCTGTAACGCGATTGAATGGGCCGCCGTTGCATTGGTACTAATAAAGCCCATAAGAAAAACTGCGGCGGCAAAAACTGAAACCTCAAAACCAACTTGGAAGCCAATTGGCATACCCAAATTCCATAATTCTTTGAGGCGAACTTTATCGATGCGCCAAAACCGTCCAAAAATGGAATAGCGTCTAAATGGTTTTTGCGTGCTTATGATAAAAATGAATAATGATAATGAGAATAATGCCGTAAATGATGAACCAATCCCCGCGCCCAAAAGCCCCATTTGGGGAAAACCCCAATATCCTAAAATTAAGCCAGAATTGATAAACGCATTAAAACCGACATTTATAAAACCAATTATCATGGACCACATCGGTTTATGTAGTGCCACCACAAAGTTTCGTAATGCCACAATCAACAAAACCGGAAGGATTTCAAACTCCAACCCGCGAACAAATAGGCCGATATTATTGGCAAGATGTTCCTCAAGACCTGCAAAGCGGGCAAAATCACCCGTAAACCAAAGTGCAACCATCACCGGCAATGAAAATTGAAATGCGACCCAGAATGATGCGCGCACTGTGCGCCGAACATCACGCACCGAATGTGCCTTTGCCCCCAATTCTTTGGCAATCATTGCCGAAGATGCCGAAATTACACCAATGCCAAAGACCAACGGTGAAATCACAAGCCCCACACCAATTGCCGATGCCGCCAAGGCATCTTTGCCCAAGCGCCCCAATAAAAATACATCGGTTGCATTTATCAAAGTGTTGGAAAGATTTGACAATATAATCGGCAGCGCCAACAAAAATGTTGCCGTAAATTCGTCTTTCCATGGTTTTAATTTCTCTGACATAGGGTGCGCATAGCATTGGTTGGTGAAAATTAAAAGTCACACCTTTATAAATGTGGATTGGTAACAGATACTTATAATTTGACCATTATTCCTAAATCTTCTAAAGCTTTTTGGATAAAAGGATTAGAAATTATGGGTAAAGAAGAATTGGAATTGGGGTCGAAATTTACCCCAAAATTTGATGAAAACGGCTTGATTCCAGTGATTGCCCAGCATTTTGAAACCCGTGAAGTTCTCATGCTTGCCTATATGAATGAAGAAGCACTAAAGAAAACCATTGAAACGAAACAGGCGCATTATTATTCACGTTCTCGCAAATCATTGTGGTTAAAAGGTGAAACTTCTGGTCAAATCCAAAGTGTGAAGGCAATTAAAACCGACTGTGATCAGGATGTGGTTTTGCTTTTGGTTGAGGTTGGGGGTGATGGCGGATGTTGCCATGTTGGATTTGCAAATTGCTTTTACCGTGAACTTGATGATAATGCCGCACTTGTAATTAATGGTAAAAAGCCACAAGAAAAATAAATGTTTGATTGCACCCTTGAATTAAATGAAATAGCGCTAAAACGGGGCGAGAGATTGTTAATCTCTGGTCTTAATCTTGCGCTTAAATCTGGGGATGCGGTTGAATTGCGCGGTGTGAATGGCGCGGGCAAATCAACGCTTTTGCGCGCCATAACCAATATGCATAAACCACTTGCTGGTAAGATTGTTTTTAACGGTCATGGCGGTCGCGAGCTTACCGAAAGCCTATGTTTTTTGGGGCATCTTGACGCGATAAAAGCCAACCAAACCATAAAGGCACAGCTTGAGTTTTGGTGCGATTTATTTGGCGGTGACCGCGCCAATATCCAAAAAATTGTTACCCGCCTTAATATTCCGCATCTTTTGCCCCTAATGGGCGCTTCTTTAAGTGCTGGGCAAAAGCGGCGTATTTCTTTGGCGCGAATTTTAATTGCCAACCGTCCTGTTTGGCTGCTTGATGAACCTTTTGCCCCATTGGATGAAAAGGGTCGTGCGCAATTGGGCGAAATTATTGATGAACATCGGGCAAATGGTGGCATAATCATTGCCGCCGTTCATGACACACCAAATTGTAAACCCATGCAATTACTTAATTTGATGGATTATGTCCCTGAATATGCGGGGGATGATTTATGAAAGAGCTAAGAACCTTTTTATCAATCATCACGCGTGAGGTTAAATTAAACCTTGGAACAGGTGGCGGCGCATTATTGCCAACCGCATTCTTTGCCGGTGCAATGTTATTATTGCCATTCGCGGTGGGGCCAGATCGGGAGTTACTTGCCAAAATTGGCGGTGGTTATTTATGGCTTGCCTTGGCGCTTGCCTCGCTTGTTTCACTGGAACGGTTGTTTCAGGGCGATATTGATGATGGCACAATGGAACAATTGTCCTTATCTGGGTTGCCATTTTCAATCGCAATGCTTGGCAAAATTTTAGGGCAATTTGTGGCAATAATCTTACCGCTTTTGGTGGCGATGCCGGTCGCTGGATTAATGCTAAACATTCCATCTGAATATGTTATGCCAATGACATTTACGCTTTTTATTGGGGCCTTGGCGATGTTTTTGCTTGGCTCGGTTGGTGCGGCATTGGGCGCAAGTGTAAAGCGTGGCGGCCTTTTGGTGGCGCTTTTGGCGTTGCCACTTTATACTCCGATTGTGATTTTTGGCTCATCAACCGCAGGGCAGATAATGATGGGCAACGGGGTTTTTACCCAAGGCTTTTTCCTTTTGTCGGCAATTGTTTTGTTTGCAATTGTTCTCTGCCCGCTTGCAATTGCTGCTGCGATAAAACTAAACCTTGATTAAGGCAAAAATCGCGGTATTTTGGCGTAATGAATAAAAACACTACGTCTGAAAAAACTACGCTCAAAAAAGTGAACCCGGAAAAAATCACATCCGCATCTTTATCAATAACTGCAACTGCCGTTGTTGTGCTTGGTCTTATATATTTTGCCGATCTTTTAACCCCATTGGCCTTGGCAATCTTCCTTTGGCTTATGATTGATGGTTTTGCAGACTTAATTCATAAAAAAATTCCAAATATATCACGCAAACTGGCATTGCCGATTGTATTTATTTTGGTTTTTGCCTGCCTTGCAGGTCTAGTTGCTTTTGTTGCAGATTACGCATCAGCTTTTGCAAAAGACATAAATCTTTATAACAATCGCATTAATGATGTGATTATACAGATTTATACCATGTTGCATATTAACGCCCCCGCGCCAACACTTGTGCAATTATTTGGCAAAATAAACCCATCCAGCTTATTAAATCAGGTCGGTGAGGTTTTAAAAGGTTTTGGCGGCGAGGCATTGTTTGTTGTTATTTATGTGCTTTGCCTTTTCGCCATGCAGTCAACTTTGCCGAAAAAAATCATCTATATTTTCCAAGAAAAAGAAGAAAGAGATCGTGTTGTTGCGCTTTCGGCGAAAATTCGCAAATCAATGGAAGATTATTTGTGGGTGCAAACCATAACTGGAATAATGCTCTCGGTTGCGTGTTATGTAGTCTTTTTGATTATGGGGCTTAAAAATGCAATGTTTTGGGCGCTTGTCACCTTTATCCTAAGTTATATTCCGGCATTGGGCGGGGCGCTTGCATCTGTTTTTCCTGCGCTTTTTGCATTGGTGCAATTTACAACTCCAATCCCAGCAATTTTGATTCTTGCCATTACACAGGGCATTCAGTTTGTGGTTGGAAACATCATTCAACCCCGTATGACCGGTGATAGCCTTAATTTATCAGTGTTAATGGTGTTTCTATCATTGGCATTTTGGGGCAAAATTTGGGGTGGATCTGGAATGTTCCTTGCCGTTCCACTTACTGTAATGATTATGATTATATTTGCGCAGTTTAAACAAACCCGCGCCCTAGCTATTCTTATGAGTGCAAATGGTCGTCCTGATAGTGACGTTACGGCAACGGATGGAAAAACTTCTTAAAATCATAATCTTTTGGCAATCTATTGGTGTAAAGATACTTTGCTTGAAACAGAATTATGGTTTCTGTAAGATAAAAGAAAAATTTTCGCGAAACCAAATTGCGGAGGGGAAGAATGTCTGTTGATGCCACTGATGAGCGCATTAATGTTGCTGAGTTTTTAAAAATTGCAAAAAAATATGATGGTTTTACTCAAGGAGGTGTGCTAACCCATGCTGCTAATGAGTTTTTAGGCCAGTTTGGTCGCGACGCGACAATTGATGATGTTGGTGCATTATCACTTGGTGATTTGGCTCACCTTGCCTATGATTTTTGGAGTTGGGCATCAAGCAAGCACCCGCAAAAGAAAGAAATCCGCCTTATCGAGGGCGTAGGCGAAAACAAGCAGCCATTAGGGCGCGATATTTTAGAAATTGTTGGCCCAGATGCACCGTTTTTGGTTGATTCCATTATGGGCGAAATCGGTGCGCAAGGCGTTGAAGTCCGCGCCATGTTCCACCCGATTGTTGACGTTATACGTGACGATGATGGGCAACGTATCGATGATGTTACCAAAGATAATGGGCATATCATCCGCGAAAGCATGATTCAGGTTCATTTACCGTCTTTGCCACAGGCAAAACGCGATGCAATTCTAATGGGCGTACGTGAAACATTGAATGATGTTTCAATGTCGGTAAAAGATTTCCGCGCAATGAAGGCACGCATGAAAGAATGTATTGCGGGTCTTGCGGTTGCCAATGTTGGCCTTAATGCTGACGAAATAAGTGAATATATCGCCTTCCTTAAATGGATTGAGGATGAGCATTTTATTTTCATTGGTGCGCGTTCTTATAATTATTTACGCAATGAAGATGGCACTCTTTCAAAAGAAGAGCCGGATATTGTCGAAGACCGCAATCTTGGTATTTTGCGTGACCCATTACGTAGTATTTTGCGCCGCTCTTCAGAGCCAACCATGCTAACTGATAAATTGGTTGCCTATCTTGAGGATGGCAGCCCGCTTGTGGTTGCAAAATCCAACCTTCGTTCAAAAGTGCATCGCCGCGCAGTTTTGGACTATATCGGCATTAAAAAATACGATGAAAAAGGCAAATTAATTGGTGAAGAGCGGTTCGTTGGCCTTTTCACTGCTGAGGCCTATGATTCAATGGTGCGTGACGTTCCGCTTTTGCGCCGCAAGATTGACAAGGTTATCAAACGAGCTGGTTTTGACCCTGGTTCGCACAATGATAAGAAATTTCGCAATATTGTGGAAAACTATCCACGTGATGAATTATTCCAAATCGAAGAAGATGATCTATTGCGTATCGCAATGGGTGTGCAACATTTGATGGACAGGCCGCGCACCGCAATGTTTGCGCGCCGCGATCAATTCAATCGCTTTTTATCAATTTTGGTTTTTGTGCCACGTGATAAATATAATACTGCGGTAAGAATGCGGGTTGGTGAGAAACTTGCCGAAAGCTATGGCGGGCGTTTATCATCTTATTACCCATTATTTGGTGACGCGCCATTGGCACGCATCCATTATATTATCGGCATTAATCCTTATAATCATCTTGAGCCTGATTTAGAAAAGCTCGAAAGTGATATTATCGAAATCACACGTACTTGGGATGATGACCTTGACGTTTGTGCGGGTAAAAACAATGTTCGTGCCGCACCATTCATTGGTGCTTTTCCTGCGGGCTATAAAGAAAAATTCTCCCCATCCGAAGCGCTTTTAGATATTCAGGAATTGCTGATTTTAAAAGAAGTTGATGTTTGGGTTCGTGCTTATCGCATGGATGGTGACAAGGATAATATTTTACGCTGTAAACTTTATAAGCGTGATAATCCAGTTGCCTTATCCGAAGCAATGCCGATTTTTGAAAGCATGGGTCTTTATGTTGAATCCGAGGCGCAATTCAAAATCAAACCGAAAACTGCGTCACAAGATGAAGAAACGCAAGTTCTTTGGGTGCATGATGTTGAAATGCGTTCATCAGATGGCGCACCGCTTGATTTTGCGGCGGTGGAAAATTCATTTGAAGATGCCTTTGCCGCGATTTTTGGCGGAACTTCGGAAAATGATGGCTTTAACCGCCTTATATTGAAACTTGGTATTACTTGGCGCCAAGCAAGCCTCATTCGGGCCTTTGCACGTTGGCGTGGTCAGACAGGTCTTGATCCGTCACAAGCGGTGCAAGAGCAAGCACTTGCCGATTATCCATTAATCGCCCAAAAAATTATCGAGCTTTTTGAAACTCGCTTTGACCCGGCTTTGGGCAAAGAAAGTGGTAAAAAATGTGAGGCAATCAATACTGAAATCTCAACATTGTTGAATGAGGTTCCAAGTCTTGATGCCGACCGCGTATTACGCCGCATCACCAATTTGATTAATAATATGGTTCGCACCAATTATTACCAAAAAGATGCCGATGGCAAAAACAAGCCATATATTTCATTCAAAATTGCGACTTCGCAAATTGCCGAAGTTCCAAATCCAAAACCATTCCGTGAGATTTGGGTTTATTCACCAATTGTTGAAGGCGCGCATCTGCGTTTTGGCCCGGTGGCGCGTGGTGGTTTGCGTTGGTCAGATCGCCGTGATGATTTCCGCACCGAGGTGTTGGGGCTTGTAAAGGCGCAGCAGGTTAAAAACGCGGTTATTGTTCCCGTGGGTTCAAAGGGTGCATTCTTCCCCAAAGCTTTGCCAAAGGGTGGAACGCGTGAAGAATTTATGGCGGCGGGTATTGCGGCATATAAAATCTTCCTTTGCGGCTTGTTGGATATAACCGATAATATCGATGCGGCGGGTAAAATTATTGCACCAAAAGATGTGGTTCGCCTTGATAGTGATGACCCATATTTGGTGGTTGCCGCCGATAAGGGCACTGCAACATTCTCTGATATTGCGAACTCGATTTCACTTCAATACGGGCATTGGCTTGGTGACGCTTTTGCATCTGGTGGTTCAAATGGTTATGACCACAAAAAGATGGGTATCACCGCAAAAGGTGGCTGGGAAGCGGTAAAACGCCACTTCCGCGAAATGGGCCATGATACACAATCCGAAGAGTTTAATGTGGTTGGTGTCGGTGACATGTCGGGCGATGTGTTTGGTAATGGTATGCTATTATCAGAGAAAATCCGTCTTGTGGCGGCGTTTGACCACCGCGATATTTTCATTGATCCAAATCCTGATTGTGCGAAATCCTTTGCCGAACGTAAGCGTTTGTTTGAATTGCCACGTTCTTCTTGGCAGGATTATAATAAAGAGTTGATTTCAAAGGGCGGTGGCATTTTCCCACGCTCTTTAAAATCAATCACACTTACACCGGAAATCAAGGAATTGCTTGATATTGCCAATGATGAGGTAACACCATTTGAATTGATGACCGCAATTCTTAAGGCGAATGCTGATTTATTGTGGTTTGGTGGTATTGGTACATATATCAAATCTAAAACTGAGGCTAATTCAGATGTTGGTGACAAGGCCAATGACGCAATTCGCATCAATGGTTCTGACCTTCGGGTTAAAGTGATTGGCGAGGGGGCAAACCTTGGCGTAACCCAATTGGGTCGTATTGAGGCGGCAAAGGCCGGCATTCGTCTTAATACCGATGCGATTGATAACTCTGCAGGTGTGGATTCATCCGACCACGAGGTTAATATCAAAATTCTGCTTAATGCCTTGGTGCGTAGTGGCGCAATGACCGAAGAGGCACGCGACGCATTATTGGTTTCAATGACCGATGATGTCGCGCACCATGTTCTTGAGCATAATTATAACCAAACTCTTGCATTATCATTGCAGCAGATAAATGCCGCACAAGATGCCGATGCCCATGAAAGATTTATGGTGCAACTAGAAGAATTGGGGCAGCTAAATCGTGCGGTGGAATTCTTGCCGGCTCATGATGAAATGCGCACCAAAATTGAACGTGGCGAAGGGCTAACCCGTCCTGAACTTGCGGTTTTGATGGCATATAGCAAGATACAGCTTTTCGGTGAGATTGTGGCATCACATGCCCCTGATGATGAATGGTTTGAAAAAACACTTGTCAATTATTTCCCTGAAGGCTGCCATCAGTTTGAAACCGCAATGCGTGGTCACCGCCTGCGCCGTGAAATCATTGCAACAGTTTTGGCAAACCGAATTGTTGATATTGGTGGCATCACCTTTATGGATAGGGTTCGTGAAAGCGCGATTGCCGACACTGGCGCAATTGTAAAGGCATATGCGGCGGCACGTAAAATCTTTGAACTTGATAAAGCGATTGAAAAAATCAATGGTCAAGATTTAAAAATTCCGGCCGCGCTTCAATATAAAATGATGCTAGAGGTGCAGAATGTAATCCGTCGTCAAACCTATTGGTTGGCGCGCCGCACCCCGCACGCAAGCATTGGCGTAAATGATCAGGTTACAGATATGATTAATTCATACAGCCCTGAAATCGCGCAACTAAAACCTGTTATTGATAATGTGGTATCGCCTTATGAATATTCACGTATCGAAGCATTGGCGCAGGAATTTATCAATGAAGGGGCGCCATCTGATTTGGCGCATGAAATCGCCAACCTTCGGGTTATGATTTCATCGACCGATATTGTTGATATTGCCAAAAATTCTGATGCACCGCTTTTGGGTGCGGCACGAATTTATCATGCAATTGGCGCGGAAATCGGCTTTGACGAAATGCGCCACGCCGCAGGCATGGTTACTGGTCAAGATCATTGGGACAAGGTTGCAACCCGCCGCATCATCGAAGATTTCATGGGTGAGCAGGCGCAATTAACCGGAAAAATCATCGAATTTGCCAAGTCAAAAGGCGCAATCCCTGATAAGGCAGATAAAAAATGGTCTGATGGTATTGTGAAACAATGGTTTGCGCTAAATTCACTTGAGGCTTCAAGGGCAACCAGCGCAATCAAAGACCTTAAAGCAGCCGGTGGTTGGAGTTTTGCAAAACTAACCATTGCCAATACGCAATTAAAAGACTTTGTCGCCCGCGCGGTGATTGGTTAAAACATTTATCCCCGCATTTTTAAATAATGCGGGGATTTTTGTATTGCATAAATAATATAACATGTTATATAACACGTTATGCAAAATGATATAATCTTAAAAAACCCATATATTTTCCTTGGAAGCCGCCTTAAACGCCTGTCCGATCGTTTTTTAACCGATGCCGCCAAAATCCATCATGATTTGGGTTTTGAAATGTTTCCATCGCAATCAGTTTTGCTTGCGCAAATTGGTGATGCGGGCGAAATATCTGTTGCCCAGCTTGCCGAAATTTTGGGGCAAAGCCAGCCGGCAATAACCCGCAACCTTAACAACCTTCGCGATATGGGCCTTATCGAAACCGTCACCGTCAAGGCGGATAGTCGGGTTCGTATGGTGTCATTAACCCATGACGGGCAGGGGCTTTTGGCGGGGTTGCGCGGCAAAATTTGGCCACGTGTTGACGGGGTTATCCGCGACTTATTGCTTGAGGTTGCGCCCGATTTCTGCTCAAACCTAAATAAAATCGAGGCGGCATTAGATGACCAAAGTTTTGACACGCGCTTTAAAACCCTCCTTGAAAAACAGGCAAAATTAACGCCCCAAGATGTTGAAATTATCGAATATTCGGACGAATACGCCGGTGATTTTTACAAAATCAATATTGATTGGATTTCCGAAAACTTTGTGGTCGAAGATATTGATAAATACGTCCTTTCCCACCCTAATGAGGCCATTTTGGACAAGGGCGGCATTATCCTTTTGGCGCGTTTGTCGAATGGCGAAATTGTTGGCACTTGTGCGCTTATGAAAATGGATGCCCAAAATGGGGAGGAACCTGAGTATGAATTTACCAAACTTGGGGTTTCGCGCCATTACCGCGGCCTTAAGATTGGGGAAAAACTTATTTACGCCGCATTCGCCCGCGCCCGCGAAATGGGTTTAAAATCCCTATTCCTTTTGACCAACCACCAACAACGTTCAAGCATCCATTTATATGAAAAATTGGGGTTTGTTCATTCGGGAGAGATTATGGATAAATACGGGCATGAATATGAACGCGCCGATGTTGCGATGAAATGGGTGGCGGAATAAAACCCCTGTAATCCTACATTTTTTTAAATATATTTTCTTCCTCCAAAATTTGTCACCACCAAAAAACCTGACATTTCCTGATATAATTTGCTTGCACAAGGCTTTTTACAAGCCGTTTGTAAGATTTGATTTTATCACGGGAAGTTAACATGGTGGATAAGTCACGGGTGAGATACTTAAGCCTTGTCGTGCCGGAAAATCCAAAGGATTTGTCCGGTATCTTGGTAATTATTACAATGAGATCCCGGACATTTTATTTCATAAAATTCCGGGATGACAACAAATTTTTAATTACGGCTCACCCTTCACCCACATTATTTTTTTCTTTGCCTTATTCAAAAAGTTAAAAACTTTTCGGGGCTCATCATAGCGACAGCTTCATTAGCAACGGGCGAAGCAAAAGGCGCACTTTCTATAAATCCTTCCCTTTAGGGAAGGTGGACGCTAAGCGGACGGTAGGGTGTCGTAAAGCTATCCATCTATCATCCCGCACTTATTGCGGGATTTTGGAAAAATAAGACCCCGCAATAAATACGGGGTAATGCTTTGCTATGTAATTAATTTTAAACTTATTTATTTGTATAAAAGCATTAGATTATATTTCAATATACTCTAATTCTAATTTTTCCTTATTCACTGTTGCTTGCCGTAAATTAACATTCTTGAATGGACCACTTTTTATCACTTCACGATACTGCTTTAGGTCGGCGTTGTTAATATTATATCCCAAAGTTATGCTTTTTACAGAATCCTGTTTAATTTCAACTAATCCAATTCCAAGCGAATTTTTATGAAGGTTAATTTTTTCTGTTTCGCCAATTATACGCCATTCGTTTTCGTATATCCAATTATCATGTTTGGAAAGCAAAGGGTTTTGAGAACTTTCAATATTATTTTTTGACAGAGATATTGACTTGGATTTTAAGTAAAAAACTTTTTGCGGTTCATAAAGTATGCCTTCCCTATAAAACTCATCATTTATAATGTGTTTTGAATTATCAAATTCAACTAAATATCCCTTTCCTTCTTCTGCATAATGAGCCCACATTGTCGTATCGAAACAATTTTCAGTAAGACATAATACACCAAATTTATCTCTTGTCGTTGCGAAACTACTACTTGCATTATCTATGCTTTCTGCAACGACTGGAGTAAAGGATTTAAGGTTGCTATTTATTTTTTTAATGAAGCTTTTTTTAATTTTTGGACTTTTAATAACTTTTATAGACTTTCTTCTTTCATGACGATTTGAGGTGCCTTTTTTGATACCCATTTCTATTTTTTGTATTCTTATATCAAAAGCTTGGGATGCTTTGTTTTCTTTTAAATAATCGCAAACAAATTCTTCAGCATATTCATTAGAATCAGATATATTAAAAAGCCCCTCAAAAGGGTCGTTGAATTCAGATGGTGGGGTCATCCTTAACAGTCCACTCTCAAGAAAATCTGGGTGCCTGTTTTTGTCCGCAAAATTTATAGCTGGTTTGTATTTATATAAAAAGGGTGGAGTCATTTTCTTTATTCCACATAGTAATCATTTTCACCAAAGCAATTTTATATTGAATTTGTAGAAAACAAAAGCCCCCAAAATTACTTTCGGGGGCTTTGTTATTTGATAAAACAATTGTGGTTGGTGGGTAAAACTACCGCGCAAATTTTTGGAATTTAATCTTTTCAGGGATTAGATTATCCACGCCCAATCTACGTTTTTTGTCTTCTTCATAGGCTTCAAAGTTGCCTTCAAACCATTCAACATGTGAATTGCCTTCGAATGCCAAAATGTGGGTTGCCACACGGTCAAGGAACCAGCGATCGTGGGAAATAACCACGGCACAACCCGGATAATCATCCAGTGCCGCTTCTAATGCCTGCAAGGTTTCAACGTCTAAATCGTTGGTCGGCTCATCGAGAAGTAATACGTTCGCACCCATACGAAGGGTTTTGGCAAGGTGAACACGGTTTCTTTCACCGCCTGATAAAAGACCGACTTTTTTCTGTTGATCTCCACCTTTGAAATTGAATGATGAAACATAAGCGCGGGAGTTGATTTCACGACCGCCAACCTCGATAATATCAAGGCCGTCTGAAATTTCTTCCCAGATGTTTTTATTATCATCAAGTGCATCACGTGATTGGTCAACAAAGCCAAGTTTCACGGTGTCGCCAAGGGTGATTGTGCCACTATCGGGCTGGGCCTTGCCGGTAATCATATTAAACAGGGTTGATTTACCCGCACCGTTCGGACCAATAACCCCAACAATGCCTGCCGGTGGAAGTTTGAACGAAATACCATCGACCAATAATTTATCACCATAGGCCTTAACAAGGTTTTCAACCTCGATAACCTTGTTACCAAGGCGTGGACCAGGTGGGATTTGGATGGTGGCAAAGGTTTGTTTTTCACGCTCCGCCGCGTTGACCAATTCTTCATAGCGCGCAAGACGGGCTTTTGATTTGGCTTGGCGCGCCTTTGGTGATTGGCGCACCCATTCAAGTTCGCGGTCGATGGCGCGTTTACGGCTGTCTGACTCACGTTCTTCTTGAACCATACGTTTGGCTTTTTGTTCAAGCCATGCGGAATAATTACCCTCGTATGGGATGCCTTTGCCGCGATCAAGCTCAAGTGTCCATTTGGTTACTTGGTCAAGGAAGTAACGATCGTGGGTTACAAGAATTACGCAACCAGGGAATTCTTCAAGGTGGTGTTGAAGCCACGCAACAGATTCCGCGTCCAAGTGGTTGGTCGGCTCATCGAGTAAAATCATATCTGGTTTAGATAAAAGTAGGCGGCAAAGCGCAACACGGCGTTTTTCACCACCTGAAAGTTTGGCGACATCCGCATCATTGTCGGGGCAACGCAATGCGCCCATTGCCATTTCAATTTTTGAATCAATATCCCATGCATCGGCGGCGTCGATTTGCTCTTGCAATGCGGTCATTTCTTCCATTAATTCGTCGGAATAATCTTCCGCCATTTTCATGGAAACTTCGTTATATTTATCAAGCAAGATTTTTTCAGGGCATTCTGAAATTACGTTTTCCCAAACGCTTTTGGTTGGGTCAAGCACTGGCTCTTGGGGCAAATAGCCCATTTTAACGTCTTTGGCGGCCATTGCTTCACCGCTAAAATCCTTATCAAGGCCGGCCATGATTTTAAGAAGGGTTGATTTACCCGAACCGTTTACACCCACCACGCCGATTTTCGCATCTGGATAAAAGCTAAGCCAGATGTTTTCAAAAACTTTTTTACCGCCCGCATAAGTTTTAGAAAGACCCTGCATCTGGAAAATATATTGTTGTGCCAATTTAATGCCCCAATTGTTGTTAAAACTGATTGCGCCTCGTTTAGCCTAAAATTGTGAAATTTTAAAGGGCAGTAAAAAACCAGTGACAGTAGGCTTAACCCCATTTTAAGCCCAAGGTGATAGTTTTATTAAAAATAACTGGTGGACAATGATTACAGAGAAGCAGCAAGGCAAAAAATCCTATACAAATTTTGCCATTCCCGAAGATTTTACCGCAAAGCATCAGGCATTAAAGGCGCAAATAGGCGCCAAAATGGGTCTTGTGTTTGAGGAACATTGTTCGGAATGCTCATATCCGTCTTGTTATGCAACTTGTAGCTTTTATTCGCCGCGTGAAGATTTGCATTGCCGCCGCTTTGTTGCGGGGTTTGAGGCATTTGAAAATTCAAAAGAATGTAAACTTGTTCGCTTTCGCAAATGGGGAAAAATCGAGGCTGTGGGCGGTGAAAAACCACACGGCACAAATGATGCCAAAGTGATTATTATGGAGGTTGCAAACCGGCTTCCAATTGTTCCATATTTTGTAAAGCGAAATTTTGCCTATAATTTAAATCAACAACAAAAGGCCGATGCACACCTTGAACTTGCGGCCGATGCCTTTGTATTGGAGGCCATAAGTGGGGATGGTGAAACCCACGCAATTACGGTGTCGATTTTTAATGTTGACGTTGCCGCAAATGGCAAAATGTATTTGGGGCAGGTTGCAGTTACGCCTGAATATGGGTGTCTTGTTATCAATCTTGATGATATTAAAAAGCATGTTGATTTAAACCAAAAATTCCTAATCCAAATTGAACCAATGAATGAGGCCGAGGGGCGGGCAATTGTTTTTGGTCTATGTGATTTTGTGACGTTTAAAGAGGCTGCGGAATTAAAGCCAAAAGCGATTGTTGCAAAACCCGCCGCAACCAAACCGGCAAAAGCGGCGAAACTTGTGGTCTGGGATTTGGATGAAACCCTGTGGCATGGGATTTTGGTTGAAGATGGCATAGAGGGGGTCAAAGTTCGCCCCGAAGCGGTTAAGGCAATCCAAACCCTTGATGAACGCGGCATTGTTCATTCAATCGCCTCAAAAAATGATCCAGATTTGGTTGAAAAGGCGCTGAAACATTTCGGGCTTGATGAATATTTCCTTTATCCGCAAATTGGGTGGGGGCCAAAATCAATTTCTATTAAAAACCTTGCAGAGCAAATCAGCCTTGGGATTGATAGCTTTGTTTTTGTTGATGACCAACCGTTTGAACGCGCCGAAGTGGGCAATGCCCACCCGCAAATGCGAATTTTAACGCATGAAGATGTTGGTAAATTGCCGGAATTTGATTTCTTTCCAACGTCTGTAACCGAAGAAAGCAAAAACCGCCGCGCAATGTATAAGGCCGATGAGGTGCGTAATCAGGCACTTGTTTCCGGTGGAGATGATTATGAAGAGTTTTTGCGCAAAGCTAATATGAGCCTTATAATCGACCGCCTTAACGATAAAAATATGGCGCGGGTTCATGAATTATCGCAAAGAACCAACCAACTTAATTATAATGGCTATAAATATCCGCTTGATGAATTATTGGCATTAAAAGACGATGAGAGCCATGTTTGTGTTACCCTTACCTGTCGTGATAATTTTGGCGAATATGGGTTGATTGGCTTTGTAGTTATTGACAAAGCGGCGGGAAAAATCGACCAATTTTTTATGTCTTGCCGCGCGCAAAAGAAACGTGTCGAAAATGCGTTTTATGAATGGCTACGCCAGAAGTTGCAGGCATCGGGACACGATAAAATAATGGTTTCATATCATGAAACACCAAAAAACAAGGCATCACGCGACATGCTTGATGAACTTGGCTTTAAACAACAAGACAAAAATAGTTATATTTATGATAATGGCACAAAGTTTGCATCATCAGAAATTGTTGTTTTGACCGATAATTTGGATTGGAAAGTGGCATAATGAATATTCTTAATTCACTAAATTTGAAAATTACTGCACATCTTCCAGTGAAAATTGTGAAAAACAAGGCAAACCGACCTCTTGCAAGTATTTCATTTGACGATTTTGCCAAGTCTGCATGGCAAGTCGGCGGCAAAATCCTTGATAAATATGGCGTAAAAGGAACTTATTATGCTGTTGGCGGCTTTTGCGGTAAGGTTGCAGAGGGTGTTCAGCAATATGACGAGGATGATCTTCGTGAATTGGTGGCCCAGGGGCATGAATTAGGCTCGCATACCAATAAACATACATCGGTCTATACCGCATCCGATGCGGCGTTACGCAAGGAAGAGGCCGATAATAAGGCATTCTTCAACGAAGTCTTGGGCGATTATCAAGTTTCAACCTTTGCCTATCCATTTGGTGATATTTCACCGCGTACCAAAAAACTTTATTCCGAACTTTACCCGCTTTCACGTGGCATTCGCCAAGGTTTGAATGGCAAGTGGTTTGATATGGCACAGCTAAAGGCAGTGCCAATCGAGGCGCGTTTATGGACGCCGGAATTTATTGAAAATTGGGTGCGTCATGCAAAAGAAACTAATTCGTGGCTTTGCTTATTTACCCATGACATATGTGAAAACCCGACACCGTGGGGTGCGACCCCTGAAATGCTGGATCACGCTATGGCGATGCTAAAAAAATATGAAATAGAAGTGCATACTGTCAAAGCCGCAATGGCATTGACACAGTTTGATGAATAGCTATTTTAACAAACTATACAGAAAATTCATTATTAGCCGCCCCACGCATTTGCTATATGGGTGAAAAATATCAGGGACAATAATTAATGAGTGCCCATAAACCAGTTTTCTATGACCCTTCGCGCAAACGTTTGCACATCTCATATCTTAGCCTTGGCATAGGCATTTTCATAATTCTTGCAGCAAGCGTGGTTTTTGTAATAACCATTCTTTCGGCGCGGGTTCCCGATGCAATTAAATTGAATTTTGAGCATCCGTCATCGGTTCCAATTTCGCATCAAGTTGGCAAATTTAACCGAACCTTGACCAAAATTGGTAATTGGTTGCCAAAAGAGCAAAAGGGCAAAGCCGCCAATGAACATTTTAATCCGGTGCGTGTTGCGTTCTATGTGCCGTGGGATGACGCAAGTTTTGCCTCGTTAAAGCACCATTATAATGATATTGACTGGCTGGTTGTAGGTTCGGGAACACTATCGCCAACAGATCAAAGCCTTAATGTGGTTAATGACCGTAAGTTAAACGCATTTTTATCGGCACAGCCAAAGAATCCTGCAAAATTATTGATGGTGCAAAATATTGCCAATGATCAATGGGACAAAGATGTTCTGAAAAAGCTTATCGCCAACCCAATGCGGCAGCAAAACCTTTTGAATCAAATTATTCAAACCGCGAAAAACTCATCTTATAGCGGTGTGGTATTTGACTTTGAAAACCTTGATAATGGCGACCACGACAAATATTTGCAATTTTTAAAATCTGCAAAGTCTGTTCTAAATCAAAATAATATTATTGTTACAATAACTGCGCCGGCTGCTGATGCGTCGTGGGATTTCAAAAAATATGCGGCTGTAAGCGATAAAATCTTTTTAATGGCATATGATGAAAATTGGGTTGGCGGCGCGCCAGGGCCAATAGCGTCTCAAGCGTGGTTTGTAAAAAATATAAGCGAAGTTACAGCGAAAATTGGCGCCGATAAAACCATTATTGCCATCGGCAATTATGCTTATGATTGGGCCGATAATGGGCAAAATGCCGAGGCGCTATCGATAGAAGAAGCATGGCTTATTGCCCATGATAGTAGTGCCAAGATTACATTCGACCCCAAAAGCGGCAATAGCTATTTTAACTATCAAGAAAATGGCGTGAACCATACTGTTTGGCTTCTTGATGCCGCAAGTGCATGGAATGAAATGAAGGCGGTGCAGGTTGAAAATACCTATGGCATAGCACTTTGGCGCCTTGGTTCAGAGGACAGTAATTATTGGAAAGCGCAAAGCGCAATCATTACTAACACCCTGCCACAGTTAAATAACCTTAAAACAATTGGTGATGTGGATGTCGAAGGCAATGGGGAGGTGTTTTACATTACCGAAACCCCAAAAGATGGTTTCAGGAACATTATATTTGACCAAAATCAATTAATCAGCAATCAGGATTTTGTAACGCTTCCAACACCATTTGTTGTAAACCGAATTTCTGCTGCCAAGCCAAATATGTTGGCATTAACATTTGATGATGGCCCCGATGCTACATGGACGCCAAAAATTCTTGACGTTTTGAAAAAAGAAGGGGTCAACGCGACCTTTTTTGTAATTGGTGAAAATGCACTTTCGCACCCAAGTCTTTTAAACCGTGTAATTTCCGAAGGAAATGAAATCGGCAACCATTCTTATACCCACCCCAATCTTGCCCGCGATAACCAGCAAGGCACAGAGATTGAGCTAAACACAACCCAGCGCCTAGTCGAGGCATATACAAAACACTCAATGCGTCTATTTCGCGCGCCATATTTTGGTGATGCGGAACCAACAACACCAGACGAATTAATTCCCGCCCTTAATGCGCAAAAACTTGGCTATGTGAATGTTGGTCTGCACGTTGACCCGAACGATTGGAAAACCCCTGGCGTTGATAATATTATCAAGACCACAATCGCTCAAGTAGAGGGTGCGAATTCCGACCGTTCAGAACAAATAATTTTGCTTCACGATAGCGGTGGTAACCGTGAGCAGACTTTAAAAGCACTTCCGGTTATTATTCAAACTCTAAAAGCCAAAGGCTATCAATTTGTTACACTGTCAGAATTTTTGGGTAAACCCAAAGGGTTCACTATGCCTGAAATCAGCGGCAAAGATAGGGCCGCAGTTGATGCCGATGTTGCAATCTTTATTTCAATGGCGGTTTTAAAGGCAATATTGGCATGGCTGTTTGCGATTGCAATCTTCCTTGGAATTGTCAAAGCCCTAAGCATGACTATTTTGGGCGTATGGCAAAAAATAAAGGTTGAAAAATCAACCCCGCCACCAATTAATGCGCAAGAATTTGTTTCGGTTATCATCCCTGCCTATAACGAAGAAATGGTGATTAAAGACGCGATTGAGCGTGTGTTAATGACGCGCAACGCAAGCTTTGAAATAATCATTGCCAATGATGGCTCAAAAGATAATACCGCCAAAATTGTTGAAGAAAATTTCGGAGCCAATCCAAAAGTTACATTATTAAATCTTGAAAATGGTGGCAAAGCCCGCGCCCTTAACAAGGCTATCGAGCTTGCAAAAGGCGATATTATCATTGCCCTTGATGCCGATACCCAATTTGAACCCGACACAATTTCAAAATTGGTGCGTTGGTTTATTGATGAGAAAGTTGGTGCGGTGGCAGGAAATGCCCGCGTGGGTAATGAGGTAAACCTCGTAACCCGTTGGCAGGGTATTGAATATGTTGTGGCACAAAATATTGAACGCCGCGCCCTTGCAAATTTTGACGCGATTACGGTTGTTCCGGGTGCGGTTGGTGCATGGCGTCGTGCGGCACTTGAACAAGCGGGCCTATATCCAGAAAACACCCTTGCCGAAGATCAAGACTTAACCATCGCCATCCAGCGTAATGGCTGGAAAGTTGTCTATGATGATGATGCTGTTGCGTGGACAGAAGCGCCAGAAACCTTTAAGGCGCTTTCAAAACAACGGTTCCGCTGGTCATATGGTACTTTGCAATGTTTGTGGAAACACCGTGGTATATTCTTTGATAATCCAAAGACCCGCCCAAATGGCCTTGCCTTCATTGGTATGACACAAGCATGGGTATTCCAAATTTTCTTTGCGCTAATTTCGCCATTGATTGATTTGGCATTGGTCATAAGTATCATCAATACAATTATCAAAGTGCATCAGCACGGCTTTATGGCGACCCATACCGATTTATTGCGTATGCTTGTCTATTGGTTATGCTTTGTAACGATTGATGTTGGCGGTGGTTTCATTGCCTATTCAATTGAAACCCGTAAAAGTAATTTCCCATGGCTTTTGATGATTATTCAAAAATTCGCCTATCGCCAAATTATGTATATAGTAAGCATCAAAGCAATTTTCACTGCTATTTCTGGTCTTTGGGCCGGTTGGGGGCAGTTAGAAAGAAGCGGACGGGTTAAAGTTTCAGAATAAATAATAATCCCACTTGCACAATATATTAGTGATGACTAATAAGGGCTGAGCGAGTGAGGATTGTTATGAAAAATCTTAAAATTTTAATATTACCCTTTATGGCATTGGTTGCATCATGTGCCGCCGATGAGGCCGTTAAATACGATAAAGCAAAAGTAAGTGCAAAATCGGATATTGTAATCAAACAATATTCATCAAAATTGCAAGCTGCCCTTGGTGCTGCGCTTAAGGCGGGTGGACCTGTGGGTGCGGTTGAAGTTTGCCAACAAGCAGCACCAGCAATTGCCCAAGATGTTTCACAAGAAAATGGCATAAGTATAAAACGGATTAGCCTAAAGGCACGTAATCCAATTGCTATGCCCAATGAGGTTGAAAAGAAATATCTAACCGAATGGGTTGCCGCACCATTAAATGAAGACAAAACCCCAAAAGAAGCGATTTTCACCGCCAAAGAAGATGGCAAAAACTATGTATATTTCATGCGCGCAATTACGCTAAAGGATAAGCCTTGCACAACTTGCCACGGAACAAATATTGACCCTGCATTAAATGCAAAGATTAAAAGCCTTTATCCGCATGACGATGCAACAGGCTTTAAAGAAGGTGATTTGCGCGGTGCATTCTTGGTAAAAATGTCATCCGAAGAAGCAAAATAAGTTTTTTAATCGCACAAAAAAACACCGCCTTTTGGGCGGTGTTTTTGTTTATATGCCGAAATTATGCGGCGCGAACTGCCTGCAAGAATTTATTGATTTCATTGCCCAGAATTCTGGTTTGATCCACCATATTATGCGCGCTTTGTCCGGTTTGCGTTGCGGCTTGTGCCACATCCGCTGAGAACTGGCTAACTTCATTGATATGGGCATCAATTGTGGAAGTTCCGCTTGATGCATTTGCCATATTTTGCGCAATTTCGCGGGTCACTGCGGATTGCTCTTCAACCGCAGAAGAGATTGAGCCTGAAATTCCATCAACCGATTCAATTGTTGTTTTAATCTGGCCAATGGTCTCAATAACTTGTGATGACGCATCTTTGATATTTTGGATATGTTCCGAAATTTCTATTGTTGCCTTTTCGGTTTGTCCGGCAAGTTGTTTAACCTCATTGGCAACAACGGCAAAACCACGACCGGCTTCACCAGCGCGTGCAGATTCAATTGTGGCATTAAGTGCCAACATGTTAATCTGTCCGGCAATAGATTGAATTACGCCTGTAATCTCATCAATTTTGGTGGTTGCCGCATTTAACAATACCGAAGTTTGATCCGCTTTTTGCATTTGTACAACACTGCTAACCATTGTGTCGGTAAAGATTTGGGTTTGCGTAGATATTTCTTGTACAGAGCTTGACATTTCTTCGGTTGCCGATGCCACCATTTGCACATTTTCAGAAGTTTCAGAAGATGCGTGCGCAACGCTGGTTGCGCGGGTTTTTACTTCTTCTGCAAGTGATGTCATATTTTCAAAGGTTTCAAACATAACATCCGCAGCATTATCAACAGATGTAAGAATAGTTCCTGAGCGCGCCTCAAATTCGGAAATTAATTTTTCAAGAGTTTCTTTTTTCTTGATTTCATTTTGCGCATTTTCCATTCTTTGTGCTTCGCTTTGGCGGGCGATATGTAACTTTTCATCAGCATCAGAAATGTTCTTCGCCATATTGCCAAATTCATCACGTCTTGAAACCGGAAGATCTTGGCATCTTTTGCCATGCGAAAGCAGTTCAAGGTTTGCAATAATATTTTTTACTGCGCCAACTGTATCGATTGAGAATAGATAGGCAACAAAGCCAAATATTATCATTGTGAAAAAGATACCAATTGCGATGCGTGAAAATGCAGCTAGTATTTCACGATTTACATCATCAATATAAATACCGGTTCCAACGGTCCAACCCCATTTTTTCAAATCCTGCACATAAGCCATTTTGGCAAAAGACTTTTTAGGATCTGCTGTTGGTTTTGACCATTCATAGCGAATAAAACCACTGCCATCCTTTGCGATAACTTGCGCCATTTCGGTGAAAAGGTGCTTTCCTTTTGGATCTTTTATTTTATTGCCATCGCTGTTGTTTAATTCTGGTTTTATAGGGTGAAGAATAATTTTGGCATTTTTATCCATAATCCAAAAATAATTATTGCCGTCATAACGCAATTTCTGGATTGCTTCTTTTGCCCCTGCTTCGGCTTGTGCTTCGGTAATGGTGCCGGCTTGTTGCTTTGAATAATATTGCTGGACGATATTATCGACCATTTCAACATGTTGTTTTATCAGAATGCTCTTTTCGCGCATCAATGTGTTCTGTGTTTGCGCTAACGACATCATCGCAAGGAACAGCATAACGATTAGAGAAAAGCCTATCATAAGATTAATTTTTGTAGGCATGTTGAAATTTGAGAAAATCGCGCTCAACTTACGCATATACCGTCCCCAGTCCCAGATAAGTTATCTAAATTAGCATTTGCTAAATTAAATGTTCACGCAAAACAGTTACCGACAGGTTAATTAAATTACTACTGGAGGTAAGAAATCGATTGCGGGCATGTAATTTATGCATAAATACTATGAAAATTAGCAACTTATGCCAAAAAATATGGCATTGACATAAAGCAAACAACGCACTTGGCAATTGCGGCGGTATTGGTTAAAGAAGGCTATTCTAAAGGAATAATATTTTGACCGTTTTTTACCATAAAGGCGATTTGCCAGAAGGTATCAATTTTGGCGATTGTGTTGCCATTGATACCGAAACCATGGGGCTTTCCCTAGTTCGTGATCAATTATGTGTTGTTCAGCTTTCGGCGGGTGATGGTAATGCCCATGTTGTGCAGCTTGACCGTAAAAACTATGATTGCCCAAATCTTAAAAAACTGCTTGGCGATGAAAAGATTGAAAAGCTGTTTCACTTTGCGCGCTTTGACGTGGCGATGATAAAAAAATACCTTGGCGTAGAGTGTCGCCCTGTATTTTGTACAAAAATTGCATCAAAACTGGTTCGTACCTATACTGACCGTCACGGTCTAAAAGATTTATTGCGTGAATTGGTTAGCGTTGAATTGAATAAGGCGCAGCAATCTTCAGATTGGGGGCAAGACGAACTTACCGAGGCGCAGCAAAATTATGCTGCTTCTGATGTATTATATTTACATGCCGCCAAGGAAAAATTGGTCATGATGCTAAAACGTCATGAGCGTTTAGAAATTGCAAAATCATGTTTTAATTTTCTCAATACACAGGCAGATATTGATTTGCTTGGTTTTGGAGAAACTGATATATTCTCCCACTAATGACAACCGAAGCCCCTGTATCACCAAAGAATAATGTATTTTCGCTACCGCAATTCACTTTGCGCAATATGCGGATTAATTTGCTGCGTCGTGGCTTATTGCTTGCGGCAGCCATAAGTGCGGGTTTGTTTGGTGGATTCCTTGGGTTGTCACTATTATTGCCAAAGCAAGATTTGCAAAAGCAATTAATTGTTGGCAATGATTTGGTTATTTCCAACCCACGTTTCATTGGGCATTCTGAATCTGGTGGCAAAATAACGATTGTTGCTGAAAAGGCATTACGCTCTATAAATGGTAATGCTGCGGTGGTTTCATTGGTTAATCCGCATGTTACATCTGCATCGGGCGCTGATTTGGTTGCTAAAACCGGTAATTGGAACCAAGAAACCCAAGAGTTAGAGCTTATTGATAATGTGGTATATAAAAACACCAATGGTGATAATTCAACGTCTGATAAAGCGTATTGGATGGCGGACGACCCGCGCACCCATGATGTAAAAGCGCCCGCACCCAAAAATGCAATGAAAAAACCAATGGGCCAGCCATTAATCTGGTTAATGGGTAATGTAAGGCTTTTCCGTGAAAGCGGTGAAAATTTAACCTCGACCTTGGCAATATGGAATGACAAAACGCAAATATTGGATACACAAGGAAGCGTTGTATTAACCTCGGAAGAAAATCGTGTTACTGCAAATAGCATAAAATTCGATAGGCTTGGTAGCCATGCCTATGCAGCGGGTGGCGTTACAGTAACGTCAAAAAATGTTACTGCGCAATCGGAAACGCTTGATTATGATAATAAAACCAAAACTATGTATGGCTTTGGCAATATTGTAATTACTTCAGGCGGAAATTCTGCTAGCGCGAAAAGTTATGAATATAATCTTGATACCAAGCGCGTGGTTCTTAAGGGCCAGGTAAACGGCTTGATGGTGAAGGAAAACTAAAATGGAAGCGATTGATTGCAATGCGGTTAAAAAGAAATTTGCCAATTCCGTATCGGCATTTTTTATAACTGGCCTTGCTGTTTTGGGTTGTCCAATACTTGCTTTTGCACAACAAACCGCCAATGGCCCAATAAGCATAAGCGCCGATAGCGTTGATTTTCAACCGCAGAATAATACAACCGTTATTAGTGGCCATGCCGAAGTTGTAAACAAAGACAAGGTGTTGCGTGCGCCTTCTTTCCGTATCATTAGTGGGGCAGAGGGAACTGCACAGGCTGGTAAAATTCAAAAAGTTTATTCAGATGGCGAAACTTTCCTTGTTTCCCCAACGCAAAAAGTTCGTGCCGATAAGGCATTCTATGATGCGGTAAACAATATCATTATTTTTACCGGCAATGTTATTTTGGTACAGGGGCAAAGCGTTGCCCAAGGCGATGAATTGCGCGTAAATACCATCACCAATCAATCCCAGTTAAAGTCGAGTTCTGGGCGGGTAAAAGCGGTAATGTTCCCTAATGATCAAACCGCCACTAAACCAAAAGCAAAAAAATAATCGGAAATATGATGAATAGCTCTGCGAAAAAAGATAAATCTGGTTTGGTTGCCCGTAATCTGGGCAAGAGCTTTAAGGGGCGTGAGGTGGTTTCCGACGTTTCACTGCGCCTCGATCGCGGTGAAGTTTTGGGGCTTTTGGGGCCGAATGGTGCGGGTAAAACTACGTGCTTTTATATGATTACCGGCCTTATTCAGGCTGACTTTGGTTATATTGAAATCGATGGAACCGATGTTTCCGATTTACCAATGTATGTTCGTGCCCGCCTTGGTCTTGGTTATTTGCCACAAGAGCCATCAATTTTCCGTGGCCTTAGTGTAAAGGACAATATTCTTGCGGTTTTGGAAACCGTTGAAAGCAACGAATCAGTTCGCCAAGACAAAATGGAAGAATTATTGCGCGAATTAAATATCGAACGACTTAAGAATCAGCCCTCACCAACCCTCTCTGGTGGTGAAAGACGGCGATTAGAGATTGCGCGCGCGCTTGCTACCGACCCTAAATATATCCTTTTGGATGAACCTTTTGCCGGTGTTGACCCACTTGCGATTGCCGATATTCGCGCGTTAGTAAATTATTTAAAAGAACGCGGTATTGGTGTTCTTATAACTGATCACAACGTGCGCGAAACTCTGCAAATTGTGGACAGAACTGCAATTATTGCTGAGGGGCGTGTGCTGTTCGAAGGGACATCACAAGAAGTTCTTAACAATGATTTAGTAAGACGATACTATCTTGGAAAAGATTTTTAGTCAGGGGAAGGAATTTTAATTTTTCCTCTGGTTCAAGAGGGAAAATTATATGGCAATTGCCAATAGGTTGGAAATAAAGCAGGGACAGGGTCTGGTAATGACCCCACAATTGCAACAGGCAATTAAAATCCTGCAATTGTCAAACCTTGAGCTGAATGACTATATAAATCAAGAACTTGAACGTAATCCTGCGCTAGAGCGTGAAGAAGAAGAGTTTTCCGAAGAAGCTTCAGACGAATTTGCAAAATCCGATGATGTTACCGAATTGGGTGTTTCCGCCGAAGGCGATGAACCGGGCGCTTCTGATTCTATCGATGCATCATACGAAGATGTTTATAATGATGCGGATATTCCTGCAGCTGAAAGTTATGGTTCGCAAACCGATTGGTCAAGCGCGGGTTCGGGGCGTTCGTATGACGAACTTGATTCTCTCGAATCAACATTGGCGCAGGAAGTAAGTCTGCGCGACCACCTTGAGACACAGGCAAATCTCGCTTTTGAAAATCCACAAGACAAAATGATTGCCGCCTATTTGATAGATTCGATTGATGATGGTGGCTATTTGCGAATTGATGGCGAAGAGGTTGCCCGCAATCTTGGTATTGATGAAGAAAAACTAGAAGACATCATTGCGGTTCTGCAAACCTTTGACCCGATTGGCGTTTGTGCGCGCAATGTGAAGGAATGTCTTGCGGCCCAATTGCACGAGAAAAAGCAATTGGATGAAAAAATGGCGCTTTTGCTTGATAATCTTGATATGCTAGCCAAACATGATTTGCGCTCTTTGTGCCATATTCTTGAGGTAGATGGTGAGGATTTGGCGGGGATGATTGGTAAAATCCGCTCTCTAACCCCAAAACCTGGTGCTTCATTTGGAAGTACCTCTAGCGATGCCATAACACCGGATGTTTTTGTGCGCGAGGCGCCAAATGGTTTGTGGGTTGTCGAATTGAACACTGAAAACTTGCCAAAAGTTTTGGTTAATAATTCATATTGTGAAATGGTTTCACGCCATGCCCGCACCGAAGATGAAAAGTCATATATCACTGAATGCCAAAATGAGGCGAGCTGGCTGGTAAAAAGCCTTGATCAGCGTGCGCGCACAATTTTAAAAGTTGCCCGCGAAATAGTTCGTCAACAAGACGGCTTTTTGACTTATGGTGTGTCGCACTTGCGCCCGCTTGTGCTTAAAGATGTGGCAAATGTGATTGATATGCACGAATCGACTGTAAGTCGCGTTACATCAAATAAATATATTTCGACCCCACGCGGTGTCTTTGAATTAAAATACTTTTTTACAACATCAATTTCTTCTTCATATGGTGGTGAGGCACATTCAAGCGAATCTGTGCGTTATCAAATTAAAACACTTATTGACGAAGAACCGGTTCTTGCCCCATTATCGGATGATGCCATTGTGGATATTCTAAAACAGACCGGTATAGATATTGCCCGCCGGACTGTGGCAAAATACCGCGAAGCAATGCGTATCCCGTCATCTGTAACGAGAAAACGCCAAAAGTCATTCTGATTTGATGCGCTGCAATATGTAATCAAATCTTAAATTTGCCATTTTTGTGTTACAGTTTGAAGAATAACAACAAAAGGAGGCTTATATGACCGAACTACGCACACGTGTTACTGGAAAAAATCTTGATGTTGGTGATGCTCTACGCGGCAAAATCGAAGAAGATTTGAGCAAAGGCATTGCAAAATATGCAAGCTCTCGTGATGGTGAAGCAAACGTCATTATAAGCAAGGAACGACATCTTTACACGGTCGATATTCATCTCCACCTCGATTCGAAGGTCAAAATGGAGGCTAGTGCCGATGCGGATGATCCGCATGCCGCATTTGCCGTTGCCCTTGATAAAATCGAAAAACGGGTAAGAAGAAATAAAAGAAAATTAAAAGACCATCACCCACATGGACAAGCCCCTAGAGAAGTCACTGAATAATGACTTGCGGGAAATAACACTTTAGGCTATTTGGGCGCGCCTGATAATTGTGAATTTCGTTCGTGATTATTGTGCTGGTGCGCCCACTGTATTACAGTGGGTTTTTATAAGTTTTACATAATTGCAAAAATTGTGTGTTTTTCGACCTTTATGTCGGTTCGATTTTGCAAATTATGTGTGAGGATTGCGATGCCTAAATTAGGCGATTTAGTTAATGCGCACAGCGTTTTATATCGTGCAAAGGGTGCAAACCGCCGTGAGGTTTTGAAACGTCTTTGCACGACTGCACACGATGCTTATGGCGTTGACGCCGATGAAGCATTCGAAAATGCAATGAAGCGTGAGGCACTTGGCGGCACCGGCGTTGGCGAAGGTGTTGCGGTTCCGCATGCTCGTATAAAAGGTCTTGCTAAATCGGTTGGTGTTTTTGCTTTGCTTGAAAAGCCTACCGATTTCGAAGGGCCTGATAATATCGCTGCCGATTTGGTATTCCTTATTTTGTCTCCTGAAGATTCGGGCGCAAGCCATCTTAAGGCACTTGCCAAAGTAACCCGCATCATGCGTGAGCCAAAGAACCGTTCTTCTTTGCGTTCGGCACGTTCTGCGGCGGCATTATTGGCGTTATTGACCGATGAAGACGAAAGCTCTCAGGTAGCGTAGCTTCCCACAATTTCCTTTAATTTATTGATTTGGTTTCATAAATAATACGCCAAAAGCGTAATTATATTTATTTGCGTAAACGATTACATAATTTTATTGACAAGATTATTGTAAACGTTTACACAATTTTAAAAATTGGTAACAAACCAAAAAAGCCAATGTTTTAGGCCTAAATAAAAGGGTTGAAACAGCAGGGATGCCGAAAAGGTATACAAAGGGAAACGCAAGGATGAAGGGTGCAACGCTAAAAGATGTTGCCAGAGAGGCTTTGGTCTCTGTCGCGTCTGTGTCACGGGTCATAAATGGCCTTGATAATGTGACCGATGACGTTCGTTCGCGTGTTCTTTCTGCCGCTTCTAAATTAAAATATATTCCACATGGTGGCGCGCGCTCACTTGCCACCAGTCGCAACAATACAATTGGCGTACTTTTACCAGATATTTACGGCGAATTCTTTTCGGAAATTATTCGTGGCATTGATCAAAGTGCCCGTGAATGTGGCCTTCATATTATGGTTTCGGGTTCACATGGTGATTTGAATGAGACGGTTGGCGCAATTCGTTCTATGGCCGGCCGTGTTGATGGTATGCTTGTAATGTTGCCATTTGCCAGCCCAAATAGTTTGCGCGAAATATTGCCGAATGATTTTCCTATTGTTGCAATTTCTAGCCAGCTTAATGATGACAATGGCGGTGTTATATCGGTTGATAATTGTGGTGGCGCTTTAAAGGCGGTTCGTCATTTATATGATGTCGGCTGCAAACGTATTGCCCACATAAGTGGCCCACAATCAAACTTTGAGGCCAATGAGCGTGAAAATGGTTTCTTAAAAGGTTTAGAGACCTGTTTCATAGGTCAAGAACCACTTGTATTTGAGGGCGATTTTACCGAAGAAGCCGGTCGCGCCGCAATTGATGAGTTTTTTAAAAATGGCACCCCGCCAGACGGTATTTTTGCCGCCAATGATATGATGGCGGTGGGTGCGCTTACAAGATTACAGGAAATTGGAATCAAAGTTCCCGATGATGTTGCCATTATCGGCTTTGACGACATTCCGATTACACGTTTCACCAGCCCGACTATTTCGACAATTCGCGTCGGAATATTTGAGGTTGGGAAAAGGGGCTTAAACTATTTGTATTCAATGCTTGAAGACAAAGAGTTTCAAAGCACCGACAAGCGAAGTGGAATTGTCTTTTTACCGGAGTTGATAATTCGTGCTTCTACGCAAAAGGTCCGCAAAGTTTAATATTTTGCGGAAGGTTTGGATTTTTGGTTTGGAAACCGTTTAGGGGAGGAACTAGCATGAAGGGTTTCAGTAAATTTAAAGGGGTTAGCAGCGCATCGGCACTTGCAATTGGTGTTGCATTTGGCTTGGTCGCGCTAGTAGCTACCCCAGCAGCCGCAGTTGAAACAACCGCGACCTTACAGGGTAAAGTTGCCGATGCGCCACAAGGCACAAAAGTTACTGCACGCAACGTTGAAAACGGTGCAAAAGCGACTGTTGCTGTGCGTGCCGATGGTACTTATGATGTTGTTGGCCTGCGCCCAGGTAATTATGAAGTTACCTTCTTGGCACCGGATGGCAATGTGTTGGTGCAAACAATCACATTATCAGTTGGTGAAACTTCATATCTTGATGGTGATATGAAAGAAGCAACCAAAGCAGTTGTTGTTATTGGCCGTCGCGGCAGTGCAAACATCAAATCATCTGAAGTATCAACCTCTATTTCAAGGGTGCAGATTGATGCCCTTCCACAACAAGGTCGTAACTTCTTAAGCTTTGCAACACTTGCGCCGGGCGTATCGGTTTCAACCAATGATGAACGTAAAACTTTCCAAGGTGGTGCGTTGAATGCCAATGCCGTGAACGTGTTCATTGACGGTATTTCACAGAAAAACCAAGTTCTTCAAGGTGGTGTTGCTGGTCAGGATGCGTCACGCGGTAACCCGTTCCCGCAATCTGCTATCAAGGAATATAAAGTTTCAACACAGAACTTTAAGGCGGAATATGAACAATCTGCTTCGGCAATTATTACTGCGGTTACAAAATCTGGTACTAATGAGCATCATGGTGAAGCCTTTGTAAACTATCAATCAAATGACATGATTGGTGTTCCTTATTATTCTCGCCCAAGCCATGATAAGTATGAGAATAAGGAATATGGTGTTGAGCTAGATGGACCAATTATCAAAGATAAATTGTTCTATATGTTCACCTATGAAAAACGTGAAGATACCCGCCCTGGCGATACAGTTAATGTTAAAAACAGCGCTGATTTGGTTGCTATCAATCCAGCTGCTGCAAACGCATTAGCGACAAAATATGATGGCAATTATCCAAAAGACTTCTCACAAGAAAGCTATTTTGGTAAATTAACATGGTTCATCAATGAGGTTGATAGTGTTGATTTGACCTATCGTAACCGTGATGAAAGTGATATCCGTGGATTTAATGCTAGCACCGCATATGAACGTGGCAACAACCTTGACCAATATGTTCGTGAAGGTTCATTGCAATGGAAACACCGCGACAACAACTTCTTGAACGAAGCTTCTCTTGATTGGCAATCTGCACACTGGCGCAACTCACCATTAACAACGGGTCCGGGTACGCAGCTTGTTAAGCCAACTAATATTATATATGACCCTAATCATCCTAATGATATAAGATATGCAACGTATGACCTATATTCATATAATCCCACTCTTTTTTCATTTGGTGGTCTGCCGTATGCCCAAGAAAAAGCACAGGATAGCATTTCATTCAAAAATAATATGACATTCACTGGCCTTAATTGGCATGGTGACCATATTGTGAAAGCTGGCTTTAAACTTGCGGTTTATGACTATACTGCAATGGAATCCATTCCAACAACAAATCCGCAATTATATTATGACGCTGCAACTTATGTTGTTGGCGGAAATAATACCCCATTTGCGGCAACTATTGTGGATGGCGACCCAACCATTAAAAGCAAAAACACCCAGGTTGGTCTTTTTGTGCAGGATGATTGGACAGTTAACCAGCATTTGACCTTCAACCTCGGCATTCGTTGGGATTGGGAATCAAATATGTTTAACAATAATTTCCAAACCCCTGCGGATGTTGCAACTGCCCTTCGTAACCTTAACGGCTTTAATGACGTATTTAACCCAGAAGATTATATTTCAAATGGTTCAAATCGTAAAAGCTTTAAAGGTGCAATTCAGCCACGTCTTGGCGTTTCATATGACTTGAACGGTGATAGGGAAACAGTATTCTTTGCTGGCTATGGACGTTATTATGACCGTAACATCTTTGATATTGTTCAACTTGAGCAACGTCGTGCAACATTACACAATGCAACAATCTATTTTGATAGCACAACACCTTGGAACTCATCATATGCGACCGATCCTTCGCAGCTAACTTCACTTGCTATTGCGAAAAATATCAAGGGTGAGATTATTGTTCTGAATAATAACCAAAAAGTACCTTATTCAGATCAATTCAACCTTGGTGTTCGTCAGAAATTTGGCAAAATCCAAACTTCTGTAACTTTATCGCATACCGAAGCACGTGATTTGTTCAACTGGGTATTGGGTAACCGCGACCCATCACTAAATGGTGGCTGGTGTCAGTATGGTTCACAATATGCTTGCCAACCATGGGGCTTTGGTGCGCCTGGCTATGGTGCGGTAATTGTGTCAACCAATGACCGCAAGGCACGTTCAACCTCATTATTTATCACTGCGGAAAAAGCATATTCCAAAGAAGACAAATATGGCTGGACTGCGAAACTTGATTTGAACAATGCCGAAAGCACCGGTCACAACGACCCATTTATCTTTGATTATGCCAATGCTTCTGCAACTGGTTGGCACCATGCCGAAGATGTTGAAAAGTGGCGCTTTGTTGGTTCGGCAATCGTTGATGGCCCTTGGGATACCCAGCTTTCAGGCTTATTGACCTTGTCATCTGGCACACCGTTTGCCCGTATTGCGGATGTGACCGTTGCGCCTAATACAACTGCATTACAAATCATTGATGCTTATTACTTCCCGAAAGACAAAATCGGATACAAACAGCTTGATTTGAAAATTGGTAAAGACTTTACCCTTCCAAATGGAAATGTGTTTACCGTAGAAGGTCAGGCAATCAACGTATTTGATTGGGTCAACCACACTTATGGCGGTTGGACTAGTGGTCGTGACACTGGTTCAGGTGCAACACGTGCTGGCGAAAATAACACAACTGGCCCTGCACGTTCTTACCAAATTGGTTTGAAATATAAGTGGTAATTCTTCCTCCCCAGTAGGGCAGGCGGCCATTGGTCGCCTGTCTACCCATGATAGAGCTTAACTAAACCGGTGCGTCCCCAGCGCACCGGTTATTTTATTTTAAAATTAGATTTCACGGGTCATAAAAGTGCTGTTAGGGTCTTCATTATAGCCTTCAAAAGGTGGGCATTCGCTAAAACCTGCATTTTTATAAAGTGCGCGTGCTGGGGCAAATTCAATTTGCGAGCCGGTTTCGAGGAAAAGTTTATTATAACCGCGCGATTTGGCGGTTTTAATAATATGTTCAAGCATTATCTTTGAAATTCCGCGACCACGGTATTTTTTATAGACATGCATTGATTTAATTTCGCCATGTGTGGGATTTATTTCTTTTAATGCGCCACAACCAAGTAATTCTTCGCCATTCCAAATGGACCAAAAACTCACATCTTTTGCCCGTAGTTTTTCAAGCGGTAATGCATGAACCGAACATGCCGGGCTTTGCGAATGCATCAAATTCAAATGCGTTTGCAATAAATGTTTGATGGCATCAGATGTTAAAGGGTCGGGGGTTATTTTAAATTCATTCATGGTGGAAGTCCGTTTGCGAACCTCCACCATATTTATGAATAATGCGGTTTGTCAAATGGGTTTAAATCGCCTGCCCACCCGAAACCTCAATTCTTTGGGCATTAATCCAATAAGAATCATCGCGAAGCAAATTAGCAATTGCACCTGCGACATCGGCCACTTGTCCAACGCGACCAAGCGCGGTAAGCCCTGCAATTGCTGCATTAATCTGGGCATTATCACGAACAGCGCCACCACGAAAGTCTGTTTCAATGGCGCCTGGTGCAACGACATTCACCCTAATTTTACGTGCCCCAAGTTCTTTTGCTTGGTAACGTGTAAGGGTTTCTATGGCAGATTTTAAAGAGGCATAAAGTGCATAATCATTATAAACAATGCGTGTTAAACCACTTGAGATATTAACAATTTCACCGCCATCATTGATTATCGGTAATAATTTTTGGGTGATAAAATATACTGATTTGAGGTGAACATTGGCAAGTATGTCAAAATCTTCCTCGCTGGTTTCGGTAAATGGGCTTGTAAGACCTATTCCCGCATTATTAATAAGAAAGTCAAATTTGCATTCGCCAATTTCTTTCAATGAATACTGAACTTTATTGGCAATATCCATGAACGATTCCCGATTGCTGACATCAAGTTGGAATGCGTTTGCCTTAAGCCCCTTTGCTTTGATTGCCGCCACTACTTCGTGTGCTTCATCGACTTTTGAATTATATGTAATAATTACATTGATACCATTATCGGCAAGTTTTAAAGCCGTTGCTTTGCCAATGCCACGACTTCCGCCTGTAATAATTGCTGTTTTGTTGGTCATTTATCTCTCCTAGGTAATAATTGCACCTATTTATTGTATTTATTTTGATGTATAAAGTTAGTAATTATGATTAATGTGTTCGGATATATTGAACAATGGATTTTCAAAAATCGCTAATGATATTTAAAAAGGTTGCAGATTTAAAATCATTCACCAATGCAGCCGATGATTTAGAATTACCAAAGAGTGCTGTTTCGGCGGCGATTGCGCGCCTTGAACAAAAACTGGGTACACGGCTTTTGCTGCGCACAACACGACAGGTGCAATTAACACCAGACGGCAGTTCATTTTATGAACGCGCAGAAAAAATTCTATATGACGCCCACGAATTGGAAAATATGTTCCGTGCCAATATTGATAAAATAAGCGGGACTTTACGAGTTGATATGCCAATTGGAATGGCCCAAAAATTAGTAATCCCATCATTATGGGAGTTTATTGATAAATACCCACGACTAAATGTTGAAATATCAAGCACGGATAGAAATGTTGATATTATCTATGAAGGTTTCGATTGTGTAATCAGGGTAGGCAAGAACAATGATAATAACGCCGGAATACGTGAATTAGGTAAAAAGCCCGTTATAAATTGTATCAGCAGAACCTATGCAGAGAAATACGGTATTCCCAAAAGCCTTGAAGATTTAGATAGTCATTATGTGGTTGATTACGCACTGAATTTCACCGAAAAGAACCCATGTTTTGAGTATTTTGACGGCAATAAAACAATTGAAGCCCCAATGAAGCATATGATTAGTGTTAATAATTCAGTGGCCTATCATGCCGCTTGTATGTCGGGTTTCGGCATCATACAAATACCGTTTATTGGGGTTAGAGATTTAATTAATAGTGGTGATATAATTGAAATATTGCCGCATTATAAACCTTTGCCAATGCCTATAAATTTTTTAACCCCACAAAGGCGTAACTTGCCGTCGAGGACAATTGTGTTTTTCAATTGGTTAGAAACAAAAATGGATGATTATTGTGCACCATCTAGCGATTAATTATAACCAAAATATGCAAATAACAGCGCATCACCTCAATTTTGCCTAATTCATAAGTGAGTAACCGCCTATTAACCAAAAATGTGTTTAAAAGGTTAATAATTATATGGAGTACGCCCTTGGCTAAACGTGGTGCGAGAAATGGTTCTTATGGTCATGAATATGGTGGTGGGAATTATCCGCCGCCACCGCGCCGCCCGCAAAAAAGGGGGCGTGGCTTTTGGGGAACTATCTTTTATTGGGGTGCGGTGCTTGGCCTTTGGGCGGCGGTTGCGGGCGTAATATTATTTATTTATGTGGCATCCGATTTACCAAATCCCGAAGAATTATGGAAAAAAACTGATAGGCCATCAATCACCTATGTTGATATTAATGGACAAGTTATTGACCGTAGGGGGGCCGCAGATGCGCCACCGGTTGATTTAAAAACCTTGCCAAAATATGTCCCCGAGGCGGTAATGGCGGTTGAAGACCGCAAGTTTTACCATCACTTTGGTATTGACCCATTTGGCTTGATGCGGGCGATGGTGGTAAACCTAAAAGCTGGGCACGTGGTGCAGGGTGGCTCAACCTTGACCCAACAGCTTGCAAAAAACCTATTTCTTTCATCGGATCAAAATTTAAAACGTAAAGCACAAGAGGTTTTGCTTGCCCTTTGGCTTGAACGTAAATTTTCAAAAGATGAAATTATGTCATTATATCTTGCACGGGTTTATTTCGGCGCGGGTACATATGGCATCACCGAAGCATCAGAACGTTATTTTAATAAATCGCCATCAAACCTTACAATTTCTGAGGCGGCACTTTTGGCGGGTATGTTAAAGGCCCCATCAAAATATAATCCGGTTTCATCCACCAAGCGCGCGGCAGAGCGGGCAACAGTGGTGCTTGATATCATGGAAAAAGAAGGCGTTATTACCCATGCACAACGCCTTGCCGCAGTAAAAGAACCATTGCGTTTCTCGGCAACTGGGAAAACCAATAACAATGGTTATTTCCTTGATTGGATCGAGCCATCAGTTGGTGCCATCATTGATGAGCCAAAAGAAGATATCATCGTTGAAACCACGCTTAGCCTTCGGGATCAGGTTGCGGCACAGGCGGCAATTGACAATGAATTTAATGCAAATGCCAAGGCACTTAATATGTCACAATCGGCATTGGTGGCAATTGCGGGTGACGGCGGCGTGCGTGCCATGGTTGGTGGTCGTAATTATAACGAAAGTGAATTTAACCGCGTAACCGATGCAAAGCGGCAGCCAGGCTCTTCGTTCAAACCATTTGTTTATCTAGCGGCATTTGAAAAGGGTGAAACCCCATATAGTGTGCGCGTTGACCGACCAATTAAAATTGGAAATTGGCAGCCGCAAAACTATGATGGTGGCTATCGTGGCCCTATGACCTTGCTTAATGCTTTTGCATTATCTGTGAATACAATTGCGGTTCAATTAGGTGAAGAAGCTGGGCGTGATGCGGTTGTGCGTGTTGCCCGCCGCCTTGGTATTCGTTCCCGCCTTGACCCCGAGGTAACTTTGGCATTGGGCACAGAGGTGGTGACACCAATGGAATTAACCGGCGCTTATGTACCATTCTCCAATGGTGGTGCTGCGGTAACGCCTTATGGCTTTAAAAGAATTCGTACCCGTTCTGGTAAAATTTTGTGGGAAAAACCAAATCCACAGCCACAACGCGCAATCGAAGATTCAGTTCTACGCAATATGAATTTAATGCTGCGCCAAGTGGTATTGGCGGGAACCGCACGTTCTGCTGCGTTGCCAGATAGAATGGTGGGCGGAAAAACCGGCACAACATCTGATTATCGTGATGCTTGGTTCATTGGCTTTACCGGTGGTTATACCGCAGGTGTATGGGTTGGTAATGATGACTTTGGTAAGCGTATGAACAAGGTTACTGGTGGTTCTGCGCCGGCGCGTATTTGGCGTGCATTTATGACCCAAGCCTCAGCAGATATACCGCGCAAAGACTTCTTGCTTCCGCTTTCAAGTGTGACACAGGCTATTCAAGATGTTGACGCCTCTTCTAATCAGGTTGCACCTGTTGATGCGCCAATGGATGATTATGGTTCAGATGGTGTGGCAGCGGTTGATGGAACTGCGGCACAGACCACGCCAAATATTGCAACTTCGCCTGATAATAAACCTGCCCCAAATAGACCTGCGCCAAAAGGCAATGGGACAGCACCTGTTAATCCTGAGGCAAGCTCACCAAATAATCAGCCACAGGGCGAGGTTAAATCAATTGATCAATTGGTGCGCGAAGTTGATAAAAAAGGCAAATAAGCAAAAACTTTGCTGATTGCTATTAAAAGTTTCATTTTTGAAAATTTGATTTGACATTATTTGCCAATCTGTAAAAACTGTGAAAAATTAATTCGTTAAACCACATAAAATGGGGAAATAAATGAGTATGTTTGTAACGTCCGAAAATAAATTTTCAAAAACAAAAATTTTCCCATCTAAAATTTTCCCTATGATGGTATCGGCAATTGCAATTTCTGCGGTGCTTATTCCTAATCTTTCAAATGCGGTTCCTGCAAGTGCCCCTCTAAGAGCCGAAGTGGCAGTTCAAAAATTAAACCTTACCCCTAAAAATAAAGACTTTAAATTTGCCAAGCAGGAAAAGAAAAACGGCGCAATTATTTTCTATAATGTTAAAACACCCGAAGGCCTAACCGTTGAGAAAATGACGGTTGATAATCAAGAGGAAACCGGACGGATTCGGATTACAATGGACGGTGTCGCCATTAGTGAAGATGATATGTCGCTTAATGGCGATAAATTCGTCATGGTTTTCGATGAGTTACCAAACGCAAGTGCGACAAGCGATTTATTCAACCCGAATAATCTTGATAAAACTGATTTGAACGGCGATATTGCGGCCGAAAATTTGGTAATTGATGCAGGTTCAATGCCGATTAAACTTGGCAAATTTTCTATCAATGGCCTTAAAGCCAAAGATAAGAATGTGAAGTTCAATGATATTCATGTTCGCGACGTTGACGCAGACTTTATGGTTGCGCGTGTGAAAATGAAAGAAATCGACGTTGCGGGCCTTAATGATGCATTATTTAACATTATAAATTCAAACGGCAAAAGCCTAGAGAAAGATTGGGATAATGTCGGCCTTGATTTATTCAGAATTGGCGGTGTCGAAGTTACATCAGAAATGATGGGTAAAAACAAAGATAGCGGTAATTCATTTGATGGTTTAAAACTTGCAAATTTTGAAATTTCAGGGCTTGAGAAAAATATTCTGAAACATTTTACTATTAATGGCTTTGAAACTGGTGGAACCGCGGAGAAAGCCCCAATTAATATTAAAGTTGGTGAGTTTAGCTTTGATAATCTGAACCTTTTGTATTTCAAAACTATCATTCAATCTTTAGAGGGCAGCAAAAACCAAGCAATTGGCGATAAAACCTTGGCTGATATTGCGCCGTTTGGCCCTTATGGCATGGTAATAACCAAAGCGCGTTTTGCGGACATTTTGCTTGCGGTTGATGGCATGAAGTTCACCCTCGATGATATGAGCTATTTGCCAACCATTAATGCGCAAAATATCGTGACCGCTATTTCAATGCCAAAAGCAACTTTTGAAGCATCGGTTACTGATAAATCCCGTAAAACCGCATCTGAATTCGGCGAGTTCTTATCTGAATTTGGTTTGAAAAGCCTGCGTTTGAGTATGGCCGGTGACGGCGTCTATGATCCTGCTACAGGCGTTGTTTCTAATAATAACAATGTTATTACCGCAGCCGATATTGGTGAATTAACTGCAGCGGGCAGAATGGGCGGCATGAATGACTTCATGAAAAACACCAAATTAAAAGATCTTACTGATTATAGTAAATCTATTGAGGCAGAAGCCGCAAAAAATAAAAATGGCAAAGAAGACAGTAAAAAATTGCTTGAAATGCAAGTCAAGGCGATGGACAAAGGATTGTCGTTATATAAAGACATTACCATCATCGACTTAAATCTGAACTTAAAAGAATTCGGCTTCTTAAACCGCCTTGCCTTGTCCGAAGCGGCAAGCAAAGGCAAAACTGCAAAAGCGGTTCGTAAAGACTGGGCGCAATCTTTTGTGAAACAATCAAAAGACAAGAATAATAGCCCGCTTGCACGCGAATTTGCGGCATCATTCGGACAATTCATTGAAAAGGGTGGCTCTATCAGCTTTAAATTCAATCCTGAGCAGCCTGTAAAGATTACAAGATTATTTGCAAAAGATGCAACATCAAAAGAAACAGGCCTTGTTATGACCGTTACTAATTAAGTGTCTTGAATAGTATAATAAAAAAGCCGGATTAATTTCCGGCTTTTTTTATTTTATTAATTGATGTAGCGGCTTTATTAATAGCTTTGACCGTTTTGGGTTATTATTGTCGCGCTATTACCTGCGGCAACGCCATATGAATGCAGACGGCCATTTCCAGACGCACTCATTCCAATGGTTGCAACTTCGGCCGCGTTATTCTCTTGATAAATAGTTCCGTTCATAGAAACAGAATCAGTTGAACAGCCCGCGCAGATAAACCCTGCCAATGCGTTACCGCTTGCCGAAGCTGTGCCATAACCCACGCCATATTCTGTAAAGGTGTCAAAAATCGTATTTGCCGAAATCACACTTCCTGCGCCTGTTTCTTGGGTTGCATAAAGTGCACCACTTGTACCGATTGATGACATTACGGTCGAGTTGCCTTGTGATGCCGAACCAACAACAACAGTTCCATCGAAATATGCGCTATCAAGTCTGGCATTAGAGCTAATATTGCCACCAGAATATTGTGCGGCATTCATTTCAGTATAACCAAACTGATTGTAATTAAATGCGCTATTGCCCGCGGTTTGTGCCGTTACTGTTGTATCACTATTGTCATTAGTAACTGTTTGGCGCGTGTTTGAAGTGATATCGCCGTAATTATTTTGCAAGACATAATTATATGATGTCGAATTTACCGAAACGCTGCTGGTTGTATTGCCGGTCGCGATTGAATTGGTGTTCATTGTATCAACGTTACAGCAATTCACTTCGTTGGTGTTGGCATTAACCGTGCCATAATTTGTCTGATTTGCTTCAAGGCTGACCAAGCCATTATTCTTATTAATTGCGGCGGTATTGGCGCTTGCTTGCGTGTTTATAAGTAGACTACCCATATCGGGTGCAGTATCTGCCGCAGCAGTGGCCGTAATTTGTGATGATGAGGCAACGTTTTGTGTTGCAACATAACTCATATCACCACTATTGGTCTCTGCTTGTGATGAGTTACCGCTTGCTGAAGTAACCATATAAACCATTCCAGGTACATGGCCTGTTGTGGTTACACTATTGGATGCAGAGACATTGCCTGACAAGTTTTGTAAAGATTTATAATCAAGATTTGTATTATTGGCGGCCGTAGCAGAAATCACATTACCCGCAGCACTAGAAACGCTTGAAATATCGGTTGCAGTAATTTCTACCGGCGATGTACCGCCATTATTATTGGGAACGTCAATCGTTACGGTTTCACCATTTATAACGATACTTGCGGCGACATTGCCGACTTGATCTTGGGTAATGTCATTGGTTTGATTACCAGTTTGGCAAGAGGGTAAAATCTGGTCACAAGGTATAGAAGATTGTGCGCTTGCTGCTGTTGCAAAAAAAGCATTAGAACCAACAATAATACTGACACCAACAAATAATCTGGCACCAACAAATAATAGTGGACTGATGCCACCATTTAAAAATTTATTGCTTCTATTTGTCATTTGCCACCGCACTATTTTAAAATTACCCGCCATAAACGGAATAAGGGCAGTCACTATAATGCCTGCCCTTTATCTGATTAGTTTTTGCGTCCGCGCAATGGTTCACCAAGAATGGTGGTGCCGCCAACATTTTTCCAATTGCTAGGGTCTGCGCGTTCATCAGCGCCAGAAGCAGTTGCCTGTGAGCGTGGAACATACGCGCCGGTTACGCCAATTGGGCCCATTGGGTCGCCACCTGGGCCAAAAGAGCCTTGGCATACTGATGCGCCCGGAACACCGTAAATGTTTGACATCATTTCAACAACCGCGCGCTCGATAACAGAGCGAACCGCAAGCTGAATTGGTTCTAGTGAACGTTCACCTGCACCAAGGTCAACCACAAGATTGTCAAAGAAGCGGAAATAGCCAAGACCAACTTCACGGCCAATAATTTGTTTTTGGTATGAAATAACGTCAACCACTTCTAGAGTGCGTGTATCAACAAGGCGAAGGTCAAGACCAACGTTCATCACATATAGCTTGCCATTAACAATGCCTTTTGCTTTGTCGGAACGTTTGTCACCAACATAGTTGTCAGAACCAATAGAACGGATGTTATAGTTTAATTCCGTAATACCACCGACAAGGTAGAAATCAGATCCCGGAACTTGTCCTGCCATGATTTTGCGGTAATCCGTACCTTCGTCACCAATAAGGCGGTTGTTGGCATATTTTAATTCAAGTTCTGAAACCGAAGTGTCAAAGCGTTCTACAAGTCTTGCACCGGCTTTTCCGAATGCCGACATTGCCATCAAAGATCCACCTTGCGTAATTTGGCGACCGCCTTCGGCATCTGCTTTACCAGTAAAGTCAAGGATACGACCAACCGTGATTTTTGGCCCGCGAATTCCGTTCGCGCGTGCATAGTTACCAAGACATACCAGCGCATTTGAATATGGCGTTGGGTTTGCAGTAACTGGCGAAGAGCCAATTGGTTTTGCATAATTGCCTTTGTAGGCTGGAACGGGTGAAATACAACCAGTTAAAGCCACACAAGAGGCTAAAGCGATTGTTGCAAATGATTTTTGAGTTACCTTTAACATTAGAAGTTTAGCCCCCCATTCAGAATGCTAGAAGAATTGGAATTTGTTGATGTGCTGGCTGAGCCATTATTGATTATGACCGTTTGATCGCCATTATTAATTTGTGTCGAATCGACGATTACGTTGTTATAAGAGCCAGATACGCTTACATTTAATTGGTTGCCGATTGCGTATCCTGTGCCTGAATATGATGTTCCGTCGCCACCAATTGCTTTATTGGCAAGACTTTGTGCGATATTGTCACCATACATAATAACGCCATCAATGATTACACGGTTTGCCGCACTATCGCGCGTTGTGGCATCATATGGTGTCATCATATTATATGAGTTGGAGCCATATGGTTGTGTAAATTCATTAGCATAGCTAGGAACGGTCTGCGCATTGGCATCTGATACGGCAAGAAATGCCGCCCCCGATAAAACAATTACGGCAAGACTGAATGCTGCACCAGCACGCCTTTTAAACTTCAAGCCATCGTATGGCACGGCTAAATCATTGTCTTCTAATGATTCTGTCGGCTCGTAATCGGCTTCCATCATATTTAACTCCTTATTCGGACGCTTTTATCTTTGCTTTGGGCTAGGCAAAAAAGTCCTATATTTTTTTATTCTTTGTTAACCATGCAAGTGCTGTGCCAAAATTCCCAAAATGGGACAGTATCAATGAAAATAATTAACCACACATCGGATTGTAATGTTTGATTAAATGTTATTAATTGTATTTCTTTATTTGGCTCTTTTCTTTCAAAAGTTAATAAATCTCTAATATTACTTAAAACTATTATAGTGAGATTTATATATGGTAAACAAAACTGCAATTTTATTTTGTTTTCTATAATTAAAAGTAATCTTTATTATAAATCGCGTATGTATATGCGACTTGTAACTTTGGTCATCGCGTCATTATATATAATGATAAATTACCACATTAGGGTTATATATGTCCGAACCATCTGATATGTCACAAGAAAACCAACCGCCCGAATTAATTGAACAAGGCAATAAGCACGAGCCTATGTTTAATAATTTAAATTATGGAACGGTTATCCTGCTTGGCATTATGGTGCTTGTTCATATCGTTAGACAATTTGCACCGCAGGGTTATGAGTTTAACTGGGCGGCAGATTCTGTATTTGATACCAACATATTAAAAGGCACCTCTGAATATGATGGCATGGGGTTTGTGCAACGCTATTGGCCATTAATAGGTTATCAATTCATCCATAGTGGGGTTTTCCATTTGGTTATGAATGCGGCAATGCTTATGCAGGTTGGGCCATTTACCGAAATCTCTTTTATAAAGGGTGCGAATATTGTTAATTATCGCCATATTAAATATTTGCCGCAAGTGCAGGGGGCAAAGATTGCGGCGGCAATCCTGTTTATAATTTATTTCTTAGTGTGTGGGGTTGCGGCTGGCATTGGCTATTATCTGCTTAATATGAATTCACAGGGGTATCTTGTTGGTGCCTCTGGTTCGATTAGTGGTATTTTCGGCGGCTACCTTATTGCGGCATTTAAAATGGCACCAGAGGGCCGGTATGTCTTTAAACCAGTCGTAAGCTCTGGAATTGTATTTTTGCTGGTTAACGTTCTTGGTGCATATTTACTGCGGGCATCGGGAATGATTCCAATTGCCTGGGAGGCGCACCTTGCCGGATTTGTGGCTGGAATGATTCTTTATCCAGTTTTTATGAAAATATCCGAAAGATTTGCGGGCTATTAAAAGAATCAGCTTGCAAAAATATAAAAACCTTTCATTCTATTAAAAACCTCTCCCAATATATGTCGGATTAACCGGCAAGAATAATGGCACCATTCTAAGGTGCTTGAACATTATATTGTAAGGGAGAGCCGCATGCTTATAAAACACATATTGGAAAATCATAAAGCCAAGGGCGCAATAATGATAAGCATTACGCCTGATGCTACGTTGCGCTCTGCTGCCGAGACGTTGAATGCGCGTAAAATCGGGGCTTTGCCTGTTGTTGATACCAACGGGGCGCTTATCGGTATATTGTCAGAGCGCGATATTGTAAGAATTTGTGCATTGGCGGCAAATAATCCACTTGATTATAAAGTTCAGGAGGCAATGACAAGGAATCTTGAGCTGGCAACCTCTGAAAATTCTGTCGAAAGTGCACTTGCCCGTATGACAGACCGTAGGATTCGCCATTTGCCAGTTGTAGATTCTGGGCATTTAGTGGGAATTGTATCCATTGGCGATCTCGTAAAAGCGCAAATAGATATGATACTTGCCGAGGCTGATGCCATAAAAACATATATCACATCATAAGCTGCACTTAATTCAGTGTCATGAATCAGTCATAGAATCCCTATGCCCTATACGATATGAAAAAACGCGGTAACGCCATGCGTGATGATTGCTGATATTGCGCTGCAAAAGGGGGTTGCAAAGTTTTTTGCCGCCCACTAGATAGCCCACCTCGGCGCGGCAACGCGGCTCTGAAATCCTTCGAAAGACGGTTTGACGGGGTGGTTGAAAGACCTTCGAGAAATGGTGAAAACCCTTTGATTTTCGTGCTTTTGCGAGCAATTTAATCAGAAGAAATTTTCGCTGCTAGTTGACTGCAGATGGTAGTTGACATGGTTGGTTGAAGCGACTAGTTAAGCCGACCTCAAGCAATGAGTGAAGACAATATGGCGGGATTTAGTGATAGGTCTCGACGGTAATTTTTGCGCTCATTTGC
>NZ_JAHWUS010000012.1 GCF_019455445.1 Pseudaquidulcibacter saccharophilus | reverse complement strand
GCTTGTGAATGCCGCCTACAATCGGATGTAACGATTGAAGCGGACATTGACGAGGATGATGATGCAAGAAGGATTGCGGTGAAAGACTTTGATTGTGAAGTCACCGCAATCACTAATCTAACCCATGATGTTAAGGGTATTACATTTAAGATAAATGGCGATACAATTGATTTTCAGGCTGGACAATATGTGAATGTCAATTTGCCTGGGGTTGAAGGTACGCGCGCCTTTTCAATTGCTAACCCCCCAAGCGAGAATGATAAGATTGAGCTTCAGGTAAGGTTGGTAAAGGGTGGCAAAGGCACGACCTATATTCATGAAACCCTGAAAGTGGGTGATAAGATTAAGATATCTGGTCCCTATGGTCGTTTCATCACCCGTAAATCACGCGGTGGCCCGAAATTATTTCTGGCAGGTGGCACAGGCGTTTCTAGCCCGCGTTCAATGATATTGGAATTATTATCCGAAGGTTATGGAGAGCCAATTACTTTGGTTCATGGTGTACGTACCCGCAATGATCTTTATGGATTTGAAGAATTCAGCGAGCTTGCGTCAAAGCATCCAAATTTTACTTATATCCCTGCGCTTTCAGATGCGGAAGGTGATGAAAGTTGGAATGGTGCAAAGGGCTTTGTCCATGATGCGGCGAAGGCACA
>NZ_JAHWUS010000011.1 GCF_019455445.1 Pseudaquidulcibacter saccharophilus | reverse complement strand
AAAAAGATTCGTAAGGCGATATTGCCAGTGGCGGGATTTGGGACAAGAGTATTGCCGGCGACCAAGAGCTTACCAAAAGAAATGCTTCCGGTATTTGATAGACCTGCGGTTCACTGGGTTGTTGATGAGGCATTAGAAGCTGGGATTGAACACTTTGTATTTGTTACTGGCCGCAACAAAACCTCGATTTCCGATTATTTTGACCGGGCCTTTGAATTAGAAGAAACTTTGGCAAAAGCTGGTAAAACCAAATTGCTTGAGATGTTGCAGAATATGCTTCCGGTTGCCGGTTCAAAAAGCTTTGTCCGCCAACAATCGCCACTTGGCCTTGGTCATGCGGTTTGGTGCGCGCGCCACATTATTGGTGATGAGCCGTTTGCCGTTCTTTTGCCAGACGTTTTAATTCAATCAGAGCCTTCGTGCCTAAAACAAATGATTGATGCCTATGACCAGGTTGGCGGCAATATTATCGCGGTTGACCAAGTTCCGATGGATCAGGTTTCATCATACGGCGTTATCGCGCATGGTGAGCGTAATGGCAATTTAATGCCAATCACCAATATGGTTGAGAAACCAAAACAAGAAGAAGCGCCAAGCAATTTGAAAATTACTGGTCGTTATATCCTTCAGCCAGAAATATTTGAAATTTTGGAAACCCAAGAGCGCGGTGCCGG
>NZ_JAHWUS010000010.1 GCF_019455445.1 Pseudaquidulcibacter saccharophilus | reverse complement strand
CCACCTTCGCGGATTGCGAAGCGAAGACCTTGGTCCATTGCGATTGGGGTGATTAGCTCAACAGTGATTTTGATGTTATCACCAGGCATAACCATCTCTGTGCCTTCTGGAAGCATGCAGATACCAGTCACGTCAGTTGTACGGAAGTAGAATTGAGGACGGTAGTTAGTAAAGAATGGAGTGTGACGACCACCTTCTTCTTTAGTAAGAATATATGCCTCTGCTTCAAACTTTTTGTGTGGTTTGATTGAACCTGGTTTGCAAAGAACCTGACCACGCTCAACGTCTTCACGGCCAACACCACGAAGAAGCGCACCAATGTTGTCGCCAGCTTGTCCTGAATCCAACAATTTACGGAACATTTCAACACCAGTTACAGTTGATTTTTGTGTGTCGCGGATACCAACGATCTCAACTTCTTCACCAACTTTAACGATACCAGTTTCAACACGACCGGTAACAACTGTACCACGGCCTGAAATTGAGAACACGTCTTCGATTGGCATCAAGAATGCTTGGTCAACCGGACGCTCTGGTTGTGGGATGTAGCTGTCAACTGTGTCCATAAGTGCAAGAATTGCTTTCTCGCCAATTTCTGGATCACGGCCTTCAACAGCTGCCAATGCAGAACCTTTAGTGATTGGAATGTCATCACCAGGGAAGTTGTATGAAGATAGAAGTTCACGAATTTCCATCTCAACCAATTCCAACAATTCTTCGTCGTCTACCATGTCCACTTTGTTCATGAACACAACCAACGCAGGAACACCTACCTGACGTGCAAGCAAAATGTGCTCACGTGTTTGTGGCATTGGACCATCAGCTGAAGACACAACCAAAATCGCGCCGTCCATTTGCGCCGCACCAGTGATCATGTTTTTAACGTAGTCAGCGTGTCCTGGGCAGTCAACGTGCGCATAGTGACGTTTCGCTGTTTCATACTCAACGTGTGCAGTGTTAATGGTGATACCACGTGCTTTTTCTTCTGGAGCCGCGTCAATATCCGCATAAGCCATTGCTTTTGCACCACCAGCTTTCGCCAATGTCATGGTGATAGCAGCAGTCAATGTTGTCTTACCGTGGTCAACGTGTCCAATAGTACCAATGTTACAATGCGGCTTGGTACGCTCAAA